>NZ_CP084559.1:0-2400000 GCF_044358315.1 Arthrobacter sp. FW306-04-A | reverse complement strand
TGCGCATGGAGAACCCGATCCGCAGCATCCGCGAAATCTCCCACGATCTCAGCGGTAAGGCCTTGGTCCGCCTGGCCAACGGGCGGCAACTGACGGCACTGGATATCCAGCGCGAATACCTAGCGAAGGTGAGCGCCTTCGTGTCATCGAACGGAGCCCACAATCCCCACGTACCGCTCATCCTGGACCTGTGGGAGCGCACGCTGAACGCGATTGACGGCGGCGACACCAGTGGGATCGACACCGAAGTGGACTGGGCCATCAAGAAGAAGCTGATGGACGGCTACATGCGTCGACATGGAATCGGCCTGGATTCCCCGCGGATCGCGCAGCTGGATCTCACTTATCACGACATCTCGCGCAGGCGCGGGCTCTTCTTCCTCCTCCAGTCCCGTGGTGCTGCCCGGCGCTTGGTGGCGGACACAGACATCAAGGACGCCGTGGATGCGCCGCCGCAGACCACCCGGGCAAAACTCCGCGGCGACTTTGTCAGGCGCGCCCAGGAGCTTGGCCGTGACTACACCGTGGACTGGGTCCATTTGAAGTTGAACGACCGCGCCCACCAGACGATTTTGTGCAAGGACCCCTTCCGCAGCGTCGACGAGCGGGTGGATGCCCTGCTGGACTCAATGAGCTGACTCCCAGCTTCACCGGTTATTCTGGAGGTTGGCCTTTAACGGGCCTCTACGTGCATGGCCGAGCCTGGCCCGGCCATGCTCTCCTTTTGCCCCGACGAAAGTTCAATTTGTGCGACGTCTACTAGCAATGCTTATCCCCGGCCTCCTGCTGCTCACCGCCTGCGGCGGAACCCCGGCAGCAGCCCCGGAGCCCACCAGTCAGTCCGCCGGCGAAGTCGCCAAGCTGGATTCCCTCAAGGTCTCCGACAATGGAGACAAGAAGGCCCCCGGCCTGGAATTCACCAAGCCGCTGGACGTGACACAGCCAACCATCAAACTGGTCACCGACGGCACCGGCGATAGAGTGAAGGCCGGTCAGATCGCAGAGATCGCCTACATCGCCGTCGACGGCAAAGATGGCAAGACCCTTGAAGACACCTTCACCACGGGACCCATGCCGGTCGAACTGAACGACCAACTCAAGACCGGCAGTGCTGT
The DNA here is from genome assembly GCF_044358315.1 of Arthrobacter sp. FW306-04-A. Classification (GTDB taxonomy): domain Bacteria; phylum Actinomycetota; class Actinomycetes; order Actinomycetales; family Micrococcaceae; genus Arthrobacter. Next base: position 2,398,885 of record NZ_CP084559.1, on the reverse strand, counting down.
CCTCTACAACGCGCTGGTCGGCGCGAAAGTGGGCGCCGACATCGCTTTCGCCGTCCCCGGAACCGCGGCGAGCGGAACAACAGCGGCAACTTCGTCGCAGCTGGTGGTCTTCAAGATCACTTCCGTCAAGGACGCCACCAAGGCCCTGGACAAGCCCGAGGGGGATGCCGTGACGCCTCCCGCCGGCCTGCCCGCGGTCAAGGTCGATGACAAGGGAATTCCGCAAATTTCCGTCGACGGCGCGACGGCTCCACAGAGTCTTATTGCCCAGGACCTCATCAAGGGCAAGGGCGCCGTCGTCAAGGAAACGGACACTCTGACGGTCAACTACGTCGGCGTCAACCTGGTTGGCGGCAAGAAGTTCGACTCCAGCTACGATCGCGGAAAGACTGCAAGTTTTGCGCTGAACGGCGTCATCAAGGGGTGGACCCAAGGCCTGGCCGGCAAGACGGTCGGCTCCCGGGTTCTTCTGGTTATCCCGAAGGACCTTGCTTATGGCGACGCCGGTCAAGGTGACGCGAAGGGCGACCTCGTCTTCGTCGTGGACATCCTCGGCGCCAATTAGCCTTCAGCTAAATTCACACCGCATTGCCCTTATCAATTTGAGGAGTACCCATGTCATTTGGTCAGCGTGATTACGACCGCACTAAGCCGGAAATCGACTTCCCGGAGGGCGACGTCCCCACCGAGCTCGTCATCAAGGACATCATCGTCGGTGACGGCGCCGAGGCTCAGGCCGGCGACACCGTCTCCACTCATTACGTTGGCGTGGCTTGGTCCACGGGCGAGGAATTCGACGCATCTTGGGGCCGCGGGGCGCCGCTGGACTTCCGGGTCGGTGTCGGCCAGGTCATCCAGGGCTGGGACCAGGGGCTGCTCGGCATGAAGGTCGGCGGCCGCCGTCGTCTGGAAATCCCCTCGGAGCTCGCCTATGGCTCCCGTGGCGCGGGCGGGGCCATCAAGCCCAACGAAGCCCTGATCTTCGTTGTGGACCTCGTGGCAGTTCGCTAGGTTCCACAGCCTAGGAAGGCGCGCCTGCAGCCGGAGGAATCCGGCCGCAGACGCGCTTTCCGCCTTTGGCGCAGGAATTTAGTAACGTTGCAATCGTGTCCGCATCACGTACCGAACGACTCCTGAACCTGCTGATCGCCCTTCTGAACACGAAATACGGGCTGTCCCGGGCCGTTCTCAGGGACAAGGTCTACCACGACGCCGGCGAGAGCGACGTCGCGTTTGGCCGCATGTTCGAACGGGACAAGGCGGACCTGAAGCAGTTTGGTTTCGTGATCGAAACGCTCCTTGACCATGGTTTCGGGTCAGACGATCCCGCCTCCACGCGCTACCGCATCGGCAGGGAATCCAACCGCCTGCCGGACGTGCGTCTGACCCCTGCGGAGGGAACAGTATTGCTTCTGGCCGCGCAGTTGTGGGAACGCGCAGCGCTGGGCTCGGCGGCGGCCAGCGCGCTGCGGAAGCTGCAGGCTTCCGGCGACCTTGCCGACGTCGCACTTCCGGCGGGCGTCCAGCCGCGCATCAAGCCGGCGGGCCAAGCTTTTGACGACATCATCGCCGCCATGAATGGCCAGCACCCCGTCGCCTTCCACTACCGTGCCGCCAGCACCGGAAAAGAAGAGCGCCGCCTCGTGGAGCCCTGGGGCTTGGGGAGCCGCTTCGGCCAGTGGTACCTGGTGGGCTTCGACCGGGGTCGGGGGGCCAAACGTTTCTTCCGCCTGTCCCGGATGACAAGCGAGGTGCAGGCCGAGACCCGGGACCACTGCGAGATTCCGACGGGCTTTGATATCCGCACGGAACTGGACAGCCTCAATGAACTCCCCTTGCAGGAGGCCCAGCTCGACGTAGCGGACGGCCGCTTGCTGGGGCTCCGCAAGCGGGCGGTGAGCATCACGGACACGGCTGGCAGCACTGGCCTCCAGAACGGCACGGACCGCCTCTCGGTGCCGTTCCGGGACAGTGAGCTACTGGCCGAAGAACTGGCCTCCTACGGTCCGCACGTGGGCGTGGCCGGGCCGCCTGAGCTGCGTGGAGCCGTGATTCGGCGACTTGAAGCCGCCGCCGCGTTCGCCTCGCGCCCCGCCGTCGAGATCCGCTTTCCCGAAGCAGGTCCCGCGCCGCGGGTGCGCAAGCGAACCTCGGAGAACCAACTCAATCGGATGCTGCAGTTGGTGCCTTTCCTCGTCCACAACCAGGGATTGCCCATCCAGGAGGTGGCGGACCGCTTCGGTATCACCCGTAAGGAATTGCTCGAGGACTTAAAGATACTGATCTGCTCCGGCCGTCCTGAAGGCTATCCGGATGACTTGTTCGATATCGATTGGGAAAACGAGCACGTCTATATCCGGGAGCACCTCGAACTCAACCGGCCCATCCGCTTCAGCGTCGACGAAGCCTGCGCTCTGCTGACCGGCCTCGCCACCCTGGGCGGACTCCCCGCCCAGGCAGGAATGTCGGAAGACGAACAGAGCCGGGCCCTGGAGTCCGTGACCCTGAAGCTCACCGGCGCGGCGGGGGAGGCCGGTCGTTTGGCGGCGGCTGTCGCCGGCCCACCCGTCACCCCCGCCGATGCCGGAGCCTTCGACACCATCACCCGGGCGATCCAGGCAGGCAGCCAATTGTGTCTTCGCTACCTGTCACCGCAACGCGATTCAATTTCCGAACGGGATGTCGACCCCCTCCGGCTCTACTCGCTGGACAACACCTGGTATTTCGAGGCGTACTGTCACAGCAAAGCCGGGTTGCGGAATTTCCGCTTGGACCGCATCGAGGAGATCGCGCCGAACGGCCGGGTTGTTTCCGGGGCTGGCAGCGCCGAGGACGGCGTTCCGGTGAAGCTCTACACGCCCAACGACGACGACGTCGTGGTTGTCCTCCAGCTGACTCGACAGGGTGCCGGGCTGGCGGATGACTACTATGCGGATCGGACAGCCGTGCTTCCCGACGGCGGGCTGCTCGCTGAGATCCGATTCGGAAACGCTGACTGGTTGCCGATGTTCGTTGCCCAGCATGGCGGTGCGGCCCGGATCCTGCAGCCTGCCGAGCTGGCGGATGCCTCCGCAGAGTGGCTTGCCGCGGCCCTCGGGCAGTACAAACAACCGGACCCAATACAAACCGTGAAGGCTGGATAGACTACTCAAATGCCTTGGTGGTCCTGGATCCTTCTGTGGGTCGCTCTGATTTCGGTGTCCCTGCTTTGCTACGTCCTTTTGGGCATAAGGCTTTTCCGGACTTTCATGGCGATGGTGCATGAGTTGAGTGCAGCGGGGGAGCGGCTGGGGCATCGCACGTACCTTCCCGAGCACCCTGACGACGGCGGCAGTGCCCCGCCGAAAGCGTTCGGCGAGGCCGTTTTTGCCTCACCGGAACAGATGCGTCATGATTACGTGACGGCCCAGGCCTCCCGCCAGGAAGTACGTCGCCAAAAGCGCGTTAAGCGCAAAGCAGAGCGGGGCCAACCCCAGTCCCTGCACGACATCGAATTCAGTTAGACGTAGGATGTATTCCAACGAAAGGACTTCCCGTGGGACGACTATTTGATGGCCCTTGGCCAATTGTCATTATCATCATCGTGGCCCTGCTGCTGTTTGCGGCACCCAAGCTTCCGGCCATGGCCCGGAGCCTCGGTCAGTCGATGCGCATCATCAAATCCGAAGTCAAGGAAATGAAGAACGACGGGAAGCCGGCGGCCAAGGACGACACGGACCCCGTTGAAGGCAAAGTGGTCAACCACCCGGAAGCCAACTCCAAGAGCGGCAACGACACTGACGTTCCGCCAGCAACCCGTAGCTAAGCAGTAGTGGCAACGAAGACGGGCCGCAAAGCCAACCCCGAAGGGCGGATGGCGCTCCTAGACCACCTGAAGGAGCTTAAGAACCGGCTGATCAAGTCCGCCATCGGCGTGTTCCTGGGCGCCGTGGCAGGATGGTTCCTTTATGAGCCCGTGGTCAACAGCTTGTCGGATCCGTTGGTCAAGATCGCCGAAGAGACCAAGCGGACTGCCGTCCTCAATTTCGCGAGCGTGGCGGATCCGTTCGACTTCAAGCTCCGGATTGCCATCCAGATCGGCCTGGTCATCTCCAGCCCGGTCTGGATCTACCAGGTCTGGGCCTTCATCACTCCCGGCCTGACCAAGAAGGAGCGGCGCTACACCCTCGGGTACATGGCCGCGGCGGTGCCTTTGTTCCTGGTGGGCGTGTATGTCGCGTGGTTGGTGATTCCGAACGTTGTGCGCGCATTGCTGCAGTTCACGCCGCAAAACGGCGCCAACAACATCGACGCATCGCAGTATCTGACGTTCGCCACGCACATGCTTCTGTTCCTCGGTATCGCCTTCCTGGTCCCAGTGGTGTTGGTGGGCGTCAATATGGCGGGCGTTCTGACCGGCAGGACCATCCTCAAGGCGTGGCGTATCACCGTCTTCCTTGTGTTCGTCCTGGCCGCCGTGGCAGCTCCCGGTGCCGACGCTCTGTCGATGTTCATGCTCGCTGGCCCCCTGCTGGCGCTGTTCTTCGCCGCAATCGGGCTATGCATCCTGAACGACAAACGCCGCGCGCGCCATGAGGCGAAGGTCGCCGCTGAGACGGAAGCCACTGCCGACGTCGCCACACCTGCCTCTGATCTGGAGAATCTGTAGTCTTCCGGCCACTAGGCTTGAAGCATGTCCTCCAATTCAGGGGCCCTTTCGCCCTCAGAAGCTTTTCAAGCTGCAGCGCAAAGGAGTGCTGAGTCGAAAACCTATCTCGGCACTTTTGCCCAGTCGCTGGAATTCGAACTTGACGATTTCCAGCGTGACGCATGCCGTTCGCTGCAGGAAGGCAAGGGAGTCCTGGTTGCGGCGCCCACGGGGGCCGGAAAGACAATCGTCGGAGAATTCGCGATCTATCTCGCCCTTGAACGCGGACTCAAAGCCTTTTACACAACGCCCATCAAGGCGCTGAGCAACCAGAAGTTCTCCGAGCTTTCCGCGAAGTATGGCGCATCGAATGTGGGCCTGTTGACCGGTGACACCACCATCAACGGCGAAGCCCCCATCGTCGTCATGACCACCGAAGTCCTGCGGAACATGTTGTACGCGGACTCCGACACCCTGGGCGACCTTGGCTACGTGGTAATGGATGAGGTGCACTACCTTGCGGACCGCTTCCGTGGCGCTGTTTGGGAGGAAGTCATAATCCACCTGCCCAGCGAGGTACAGGTGGTTTCCCTGAGCGCCACGGTGTCCAACGCCGAAGAGTTCGGTGCGTGGCTGGATACCGTGCGCGGACACACCGATGTGATTGTCTCCGAGCACCGTCCTGTCCCCTTGTGGCAGCACGTCATGGTGGGCCGTGAGATCGTCGATCTCTTCGCTGGGGACACGAGCTTTGATCAGATCGCTCCGGGGGCAACCGACGGCGAGGCACCTTTGCCGGTGGCAGTACAGGAGTTGGACCGGAATCCCAGGCAGAAGGAATTCGAGGTCAATCCAGAGCTGTTGTCCATGGCCAGGGCAGAGAGCCAGATGAACTTCCGTGGCCGCTTTGGCCATGGCGGACGCAGCCGCCGCAGGCAGGACCGTCAGCGTGACAATACCGCCGGGGAGCAGCGGAGCCCGGTGCGCAAAGCCAGCCGGCCGCAGATTATTGCGAGCCTGGACCGCCAGGGGCTTCTCCCGGCCATCACCTTCATTTTCTCCCGTGCTGGATGCGACGGGGCTGTGGCGCAGTGTGCCGCAGCGGGGTTGTGGCTGACTACGGAGCGGGAACAGCAGATCATCGCTGCCCGGGTAGATGAGGCGAGCCGCGAAATTCCCGCAGACGACCTCGATGTGCTCGGGTTTTGGAGCTGGCGTGATGGCCTGCTCAGAGGGCTCGCTGCCCACCACGCGGGATTGCTGCCGACTTTCAAGGAAGTCGTCGAAACCCTGTTCGCCGACGGCCTGGTGAAGGCCGTTTTCGCCACGGAGACCTTGGCGCTGGGCGTCAACATGCCGGCCCGTTGCGTCGTCCTGGAGAAGCTCGACAAGTTCAACGGCGAAGCCCACGTCAACATCACCGCGGGGGAGTACACCCAGCTGACCGGCCGTGCCGGAAGGCGTGGAATCGACGTCGAAGGTCACGCCGTGGTCCTTTGGCAGCCGGGAACCGATCCCGCGGCTGTCGCCGGCCTTGCTTCGCGGCGCACCTATCCTCTTAATTCCAGTTTCCGGCCCACCTACAACATGAGCATCAACCTGATCGCCCAGTTCGGACGTCCCCGGGCGCGGCAGATCCTCGAGTCATCGTTCGCCCAGTTCCAGGCCGATCGTTCCGTCGTGGGGCTGGCGCGGCAGGTTCGGAGCCGTGAAGAGTCGCTCTCCGGCTATGCCGAGTCGATGAAGTGTCACCTTGGCGACTTTACCGAGTACGCGAAGCTCCGGCGGGATCTCAGCGATGCCGAGGAGTATGCATCCCGGAGTACCTCAAGAGCCCGCAAATCCCTGACCGTAGAATCCCTCACCCGCCTCATGCCTGGAGACATCGTCAAAGTTCCCGGCGGACGCTCGCCGGGTTACGCCGTCGTGCTCGATGCCGATCCCAATGCGCGTGAACCGCGGCCCGCGGTCCTGACGGAAGACAACCAGTTGCATAGGATCGGCGCCCACGAGGTCGAAGGTCCAGTGGCGCCCGTGTCCTGGATCCGCATTCCTAAGTCGTTCAACGCCAAGCTGCCCAAATCCCGCCGTGACCTGGCATCGGCAATGCGGAACGCAGTGCGAGAGGGGCGGCCGCCGGCCCGGGAGACCAGCAGGAATGAGGACTTTGGCCGAGCCCGTTACTTGCCGGACCAGGAAAAGAAAATCTCGGACCTGCGGCGCGCACTCCGCGCCCATCCTTGCCATGGCTGCAGCGAACGTGAAGACCATGCCCGCTGGGCCGAGCGTTGGTGGAAACTGCGCCATGAAACCGATGGGCTCGTCCGGCAGATCCAAGGCCGTACCAACACGATCGCGAAGACTTTTGACCGTGTGTGCGATGTCCTCGCCGCTTATGGTTACCTGCAGACGTCCGACGCCGGCCATGTCAGCATCAGCGCGGACGGCCAGCGCCTGCGCCGCATCTACGGCGAAAAAGACCTGCTGATCTCACAATCGATCCGGCAAGGGGCCATCAAGGATCTTGACGCCACCGAACTGGCTGCGCTGGCCAGCACCATGGTTTACCAAGCCAAGCGCGACGATCGCGGTCTCCGGCCCAAGATGCCGTCCATCTCCCTCGAAACCTCCGTGGACATCGTGGTGCATGAATGGTCTGCGCTGGAGGACGTCGAGGACAAGAACAGGCTCCCGCTGACGGCCGAGCCGGAACTCGGACTCGTCTGGCCCATTTTCAAGTGGGCCAAAGGCCGTCACCTTCAGGAAGTGCTCAGCGGCACCGACCTTGCCGCAGGGGACTTCGTGCGCTGGGCGAAGCAAGTGATCGATCTGCTGGACCAGATGGCCAAGATTCCCGGGCTCGAACGACGCCAGGCCAAGATATGCCGAGAAGCGATCGATCTGGTCCGCCGCGGCGTAGTGGCCTATTCCAACGTCTCCTGACCCACCACAGATTCCCAGTAAGGACCACTTCCATGACCCATCCAGGCATGCCCGCTGAAACTACGCCCCGCAAGGTCACGATGTACCGGAACGGTTCCGTCTATACCGCTGCGGACCCCTTTGCAACGGCAATGCTGGTTGACGGAGACACGGTTGCGTGGGTTGGTTCAGAGCAAGCCGCGACGTCGATTGCCGATTCCTCGATGGAAGTCATTGATTTGCGGGGAGCTTTACTCGCTCCCGGCTTCGTAGATTCCCACATGCATCTCACCGAGACCGGAATTGCGGCTGATGCCCTCCGACTGGACCGGGTCCGCTCGGCCCGGGAACTGCTCGACGTCGTCGCCCAGGCCGCAAAGGCGCTTGGTGCCAGCGGCACTGTGCAGGGTCATGGCTGGGACGAATCGATGTGGCAGGACAGGACACTGCCCGCTGCGGAGGAACTCGATCGCGCCGCCGGTGGACGCAAGGTGTATCTGGCGCGCGTGGACGCGCACTCGGCCCTTGCATCACCGTCCTTGGCATCCGCTGCTGGCATCGCCGGCCTGGACGGCTACGACGGTTCCGCGCACGTTCTGAGGGCCGCTCACACGGCCTCGCGCTTGGTCGCCAGGCAGTTCCCCGAAGCCGAGCGCCGCCGGTACCAGGAACTTGCCCTCCGTGAGGCTGCGGCCAACGGGTACGTGGCGCTTGCAGAGATGGCGGCGCCACAAATCTGCAGTGTTGAGGACCTGCGGATGTCCGCCTCGTGGAACGAAAGCCGGGAGGGTGTCCCCGAGATCCTGCCCTATTGGGGCGAACTTGCCACCTCGGCCGAGCACGTTGCTTCCATTCTGGAAGACCTGAACGTACCTGTTCTTGGCTTGGCCGGTGATTTGAACCTCGACGGTTCCATCGGGTCACGAACGGCAGCCCTCAACGCCGACTACGCTGACGCGCCGGGGCATCGTGGAAGCCTCTATCTCTCTGTGGACGAGGCTGCCCGTCATCTGGCCGCTTGTTCAGCGCTGGGAGTCCAGGCAGGTTTCCATGTCATAGGTGACGCCGGACTAAAGACCGCCCTGGATGCCTTGGACCTTGCCGCGGCAGAAGTGGGGGAGCAGCGGGTCCGTGCAGCTGCGCATCGCCTCGAACACGTGGAAATGGCAGATGCGGCGGATTTCGCCCGTCTTGCCAAGTACTCGATCACCGTGAGCGCACAGCCCGCGTTTGATGCCGCGTGGGGTGGGGCAGGAAAACTCTATGAGCAGCGCCTGGGCGGCGCACGGAGGGCGGCCATGAACCCCTTCGCCTCGTACTACTCCAGCGGCGTGCCTGTGTGCTTCGGAAGCGACAGCCCGGTCACCCCCTTGCGCCCTTGGTCCAGTGTCCGGGCATGCTTGGAGCACAGCAATCCGGACCAGCGTATTTCGGCGAGGGCCGCCTTCCTGGGACACACCCGCGCCGGGTGGCGGGCCAGCAGGCAGCGCAATCCGCTCACGGGTCAATTGGTTCCCGGGGCACCTGCGAGTTTTGCAGTGTGGGAGGTTGAAGAGCTGATGGTCCAGGTGGCAGATGACCGTGTCCAATCCTGGTCCACTGATCCCCGCGCCCGCACGCCCCTTCTGCCCGCGCTGGACAGCGGAAGCGACCCCGCCTGCCTGCAGACCGTACGGGATGGCCGGGAGCTCTTCTCAAGGGAATCATGGCGGTCATAGTCGTAAATATCCTGCCGATGCTGAAGGCCCCCTGACCTGCGTCTATGAATGAAGCCGCAGGTCAGGGGGCGCTTGACAGGGTTTGTGAAGCCCGTAGCATTTAGGGTCAACAGGCTTCCACAGGGAATACCTGGTTGTCTGGCCGCGGTGGGGTCCGTGTCAAAACAGTCAATGGGCCCGTTTTTCAGACCGTGGCACTCGTAGTGGGCAGGTCCGCAGTGCAGCAGAAAACGGTTCGGCCTCGAGTTGAAAACACGGGCCGGCACTGGACCTGGGCTTGTGGACCTGCCCGCGGCCAAAGCACACTTGGTGTGTCAAGTACCACAAGTGGCCCTGAGCACGCCGAGTTGTCGCCCTATAATGGAGAGTTGCGCCAGAATCCCAGCCTCGCTGCTGCTCCGGCCCACTGACCGCTCCATCAAGGAAAGGCCTCTTCTTGCGTGTCCTGACGATCATCCCCACGTATAACGAGCTGGAATCGCTGCCCAAGACCCTCGGACGGCTGCGCACGGCTGTCCCCGCCTCTGACGTCTTGGTTGTCGACGACAACAGCCCTGACGGCACGGGACAGCTCGCCGACAGCATTGCGGCCGAGGACAGCCAGGTCCATGTCCTCCACCGCAAGGGCAAGGAAGGCCTCGGGGCCGCCTACATTGCCGGATTCAAATGGGGTATGGCGGCTGGCTACGACGTCCTCGTAGAGATGGACGCTGATGGATCTCATCAGCCAGAGCAACTGCCGTTGTTGTTGGATGCCATCAACGACGGCGCCGACCTCGCCATGGGCTCACGCTGGGTTCCCGGCGGAGGCACTGTGAACTGGCCGCTGTACCGCCAAGCGATCTCACGCACGGGCAGCACTTACGCCCGCATCATGCTTGGCCTGAAGATCAAGGACATTACTGGAGGGTACCGTGCCTTCCGCCGGAGCACCCTTGAGGCCCTCAAGCTGGACCAGGTCGAATCGGTTGGCTACGGCTTCCAGGTGGACCTTGCGTGGAGGGTCGCCAAGCTGGGACTGAAGATCGTAGAACGCCCCATCACCTTTGTGGAGCGCGAGCTAGGGGCTTCCAAGATGAGTGGCAACATCGTTGTTGAGGCCATGATCAACGTGACCAAGTGGGGGTTGGCCTCCCGCTGGGCCGCGCTGACCCGGAAGAAGACCCCGGTTTCAAAGTAGGCCAGAACAAACAAAGGCCGGGTCCACACTCTGTTAAGAGTGCGGACCCGGCCTTTGTCTTAGGACTGCGCCTTTGGCTGGCCTTATGCCGAGCGGCGTTCCCCGCGGCGTTCGCGCAGGATGTTCAGCCGGTCTTCGAGGATCTGCTCGAGTTCGGGAAGGCTGCGGCGTTCCAGCAGCATGTCCCAGTGGGTGCGGACGGCCTTCTCGTTGGTGTCAACGGGGCGTTCGCCGTCAACCAGGAGCGCTTCCTTGCCCGTCTTTGAAACCCAAACAGGGGGAATCTCCGCTTCGGATGAGAAGGTCACGAAGACCTGCTCCCCGTCCGCGCAACGGTATTCAACCCTTTGGCGCGGTGCCGGCTCAACGCCCGACTCGGTTTCCATGCTCTGGGCGCCAAGACGCATGCCCCGCAGGCTGCGATCGCTCATGATTACTCCCTCTGTCTGTTCACGGAACCAGGCTCCGCGCTAGCCGGACGCCGAATCGACGCCGCCCGGGCTACTGTATGCACACGTTGCATCACTAGATGAAACGCCTGACCAAGCGTTAATGTTCCGTTCGGACTGAACCGACCGGACAAATACACCATTATACGCGGATCGATGCAGGCAAGACAAAGCGAGGGAGCCTTCCCCGACAAAAGCCCGCCTGACGGACCTCCGATGCAGCCCACACACGGCGAGGGACCGGCCACATGAGATGGCCGGTCCCTCGTCTCGAACTGGATTGCGAAGCCACCTTCGGCTAGGTTGGCGGATCCAGTGCCGGGGGGGTCGATCCGGAGTGTCCGGATCTAACTGCCGTGGCGGCCGCCGGTGCGGAAACTTCGGCTGCGGGCTTCCCGGGGTCGCTGAAGAGGTCTGCAGCGCCGGCCTCCCCGTTTGCGCCTCCCAGCGCACTGCCGATGCCTTTAAGGGCCTCGCCGACCTCGCTGGGGATGATCCACAGTTTGTTGGATGATCCTTCCGCGATTTTCGGCAAGATCTGAAGGTACTGGTAGGCCAGCAGCTTTTGGTCCGGATTGCCCTTGTGGATGGCATCGAAGACCTTCTGGATGGCTTGGGCTTCACCGTCGGCGCGCAGAATAGCCGCCTTTGCGTCACCCTCGGCGGCAAGAATTGCAGCCTGCCGCTGGCCTTCGGCCGTGAGGATCTGCGACTGCTTGGTACCTTCGGCGGTCAAAATTGCAGCACGCCGGTCGCGCTCGGCCCGCATCTGCTTTTCCATCGAGTCCTGGATGGAGTGGGGCGGGTCGATTGCCTTGAGCTCCACGCGTGAAACGCGGATTCCCCACCGTCCCGTAGCTTCGTCCAAGACCCCGCGGAGCTGTCCATTGATCTGATCGCGCGAGGTGAGCGCCTCTTCGAGGTTCAGGCCGCCCACCACGTTACGGAGCGTCGTGGTGGTCAGCTGTTCGACAGCCTGGATGTAGTTGGCGATCTCATAGGTCGCGGCCCGAGGATCGGTCACCTGGAAGTAGACCACCGTGTCGATGGAGACTACCAGGTTGTCTTCGGTAATCACTGGTTGCGGCGGGAAGGAGACCACTTGTTCGCGAAGATCCAACAGTGGCAGCAGGCGGTCGACGAAGGGGATCAGGATGGTGAGCCCGGGGTTGAGTGTGCGCTGGTACTTGCCCAGGCGTTCGACGACGCCAGCGCGCGCTTGCGGGATGATCCTGATCGAGCGGACCAACACGATGATCACAAATATGACGAGAACTAGCAGCACGATCGCGGCTGCAGTTCCTCCCAAGCTATCCATACATCTCCTTCATTCCCCAGTTACGTATTTGATGTGGTCTTGTGTGCGGCAACGCGCCGATCATTTTCTGGCGGAGTCTGCGGGCGCGCGTTCCCGGGCGCCGCTCAGCGCGGGCTGTTTTCCGACGTTGAGGCGACTACCGCCGTCGCGCCGTCAATCCTGGTGACCTGCACTGTCTGGCCGGCGTCGATGATTCCTGCGGCGCTGCGGGCGGTCCACACGTCGCCACCGATCTTCACCAATCCTGCCGTCGCACTGACTGGCTCCATCACGAGCGCCGATTGGCCGATCAGGCGGTCCACGTTGGTACGTTGTTCGGCAGGACCCTTGTGCAGATGCTTCAGGGCGATAGGGCGGACGAATGCGATCATCAGCAAGGACACGACGCACAGGACGACGATCTGAAGCCAGAGATCAGCTCCGGCAAAGTCCGCGACCAGTGCAGCCAACGCTCCGCCGCCGAGCATGATGAAGAAGAAGTTGAGCGTCAGCATCTCCACTACGGCAAACGCGAGGAAAACCGTGAGCCAGAGAGCCCACCAGTTGCTGCCAAGCCATTCAAACATCATTCCCCCTGTTCCCGGACTTGCGGCGGCAGCCGGCCTGATCCGGACTGCAGCGTCGGCAAGATCCAGTCGCTGTTTTTCCATCCTAGCCCGGTGCGAAGCTTCGCGTTAGGAGCGTCCCCCCGGCGCAGTGAAAACACTGAGGTTGAACTTCGCGGTGGCTCCGACTGACGATTCTGCGGCGATCGAGTCCAACAAAGCCGAACGCTCCAGATGGTGGCCTGCCGGGCCCATGAAGGCGACGTCAGCAATATCCCGCCCGTTGAGTGTGAGCTCCACGTCGAGTTGGACGGAATCCCAGGGAGTGAAGAATTCCTGCATGGACCCTGCCAAGCGCTCGTCTTTGCCCGGTTCTATGCTTAGCATTCCGGTGCGTTCCGCAATCTCCGCGAGGTGTCCGCTCCGGGGAGTCACCACGATCACCCGGCCGCCAGGACGCAACACACGCGCAAACTCCGGGGGATTCCGCGGCGCAAAGACCACGATGATGGCATCCGCGGCATGGTCCGCGAGCGGCAAGGGCCGCCAGATGTCCCACACCAGGTTGATGGCACCGGTATTCAGCCGTGCTGCCCGGCGGAGCGCGAACTTCGAGATATCGATTCCAATGGCTGCTGCTGGAGTGCGGTCCAGCACCGTATGTAGATAGTGGCCGGTGCCCGTGCCGGAATCCAGGACGAGGGATCCCGGCCCCGACAGGACCGGGGATGCCAGTTCCGCGATGGCATCAGCCAGGGGAGCGTAGTGTCCGCCGCCCAGGAAGTCGTTGCGGGCTGCGACCATCTCTGCCGTGTCCGCCTCGAAGACCGTACCCTTGCCGGTGAGCAGGTTGAAGTAGCCCTGTTTGGCGGCATCGAAACTGTGGCCGGCGACGCAATTCAACGAAAAGGGCGCCGCGCCGCTGAGACCGAAAGAACCCTGGCAGACCGGGCAGCGCAGGGAGGGGACGGCGTCGGCAAACATAGGGACAATTCTACGGTGGCCGGAGTGGCACAAACCGTCGCGACGGGACGGACGCTAGGCTCACCAGCGTGAAAGCCGAACAACTCCCGCTGCTGAATTCCGTGTCTGCCCCTGCCGCCCATCCCGATGGCACCCGCGCCGTCGTGTCCGTTACGCGGCCCGATTTCGACGTCGACGCCTACGTCGGGCAGCTCTGGAGTGTTCCTTTTGACCGTGCGACACCGCCTCGACGGATCACCCGTGGCTTCCGGGACACGGCACCCGCCTTTTCCCCCGACGGCAGGGTGCTGGCGTTCCTCCGGGCGACGCCGGACGGAAAGCCGCAACTGCACGTAGTGGAAGCCGACGGCGGGGAGCCACAAGCGATCACGGAACAGAAATTGGGAGTCTCGGAGTTTTCCTGGGCGCCCGATTCCAGCAGGATTGTGTTCTCCTCGCGGGTTCCCGAAGAAGGCCGATACGGGACGGTCGAAGGCGTCGGCGCGGGCGGCGAGGACCCTCGGCTGATCACGGACAACCAGTACCGACTCAACGGACTTGGCTACACGGCGGACAAACCCGCCCAACTGTTCGTCGTCGACGTCCCGGCGCTCGGAGCGGAACCTCCCGTGGCTCCCGTAGGGCGGGCTGCGAAAGAACGCGGAACTGAGGCGCCGAGCTTGGTGCCGGCAGCGGTGCAGTTGACGTTCGGCGACGTTGATCACACGTCACCGTCTTTCAGCCGCAACGGCGGGAGCGTCTACTTTATCGCATCGCTCCATGAAGGGCACGACGCCGATATCGCCTCCGGGATTTATCGCGTCCCGGCTGCGGGTGGCGAGCCAGAAGCCGTGCGGCCAGATGCCGCGCCGCAAGCAGTACAAGAGGTCCGCGAATCCATCGACGGCGAATGGCTGTTCTTTACAGCGCAGGACCTCGGCGACGACGGTCTGGACTTCGTCGCCAGGAACACGGCCGCGTATGTGATGCCCGTTCGCGGGGGCAGAGCCACTGTGCTGAGCGATGTCGAAGACCAGGACATTTCCGGCCCCCTCGAACCTTTCGGAGTGGATGGCATGCTTGGTCTCAACACAAGCCGCGGGAGTGTTGAGCTGATCAAATGGACGGCCGGCGGCGAGAGCGCGGTCCTCCTCAAAGGACCCCGGGTTGCGGGGGGTGCTTCCGCGGTAGGTGACGTGGTGGCCGTCAGTGTCAGCGACGCTTCAAGCAACGGCGAGGTCGGCGTCCTGGAGCAGGGCGGGCTGCGCTTGCTTACTGACTTCTCCGGGGCGCTCCGGGCGGAAGCAAATATCCTTGATCCGCAGGACTTCACCGCCACTGGCAATGATGGCTACCCGGTCCACGGCTGGGCGGTCCTGCCGGAGGGCCACGGTCCCCATCCGGTGCTGCTGACCATCCACGGTGGCCCGTTCGCTCAATACACGGCCGCATTCTTCGATGAGGCCCAGGTGTATGCAGAGGCAGGATACGCCGTCCTGATGTGCAATCCCCGTGGTTCTGCCGGATATGGTCAGGCACATGGTGGTGCCATCAAGGAGAAAATGGGCACCGTGGACATGGCGGATGTGCTCACGTTCCTGGATGGCGCCCTGCAGGCCTTCCCGACGATGGACAAGGAATCGATCGGCATCATGGGTGGGTCCTATGGCGGATATCTGACGGCCTGGGTTATCGGACATGAACACCGATTCAAGGCGGCCATTGTGGAGCGAGGTTTCCTTGACCCCGTCAGTTTTGCCGGCTCCTCAGATATCGGGTGGTTCTTCGGTGGCCAATACACCGGTGGATCTCCCGCACAGATGGCGGCCCAAAGCCCGATGGCTGTCGTGGCTGATGTCCGGACGCCTACGCTCGTGATACACAGCGAAAACGATCTCCGTTGCCCTGTTGAGCAGGGACAGCGCTACTTCGCCGCTTTGAAGGCACAAGGCGTGGAGACTGCGTTGCTTCTTTTCCCGGGTGAGGACCACGAACTTTCGCGCTCCGGTACACCGCATCACCGCCGACAGCGGTTCGAACAGATCCTCGCGTGGTGGGCGAAGTACCTGCCTTCCACCGCGAACCGATCGCGCGAATCCGCGCCGGCTAAGAGTTAAGGAAGCCCAGCCCGCGGCGTGCCTCGTCGATTCCGGGGTACGCCCAATGGGTGCCGTATTGCTGATCGTCGGCAAGGGACCGTAGCTCGGCCCTGTCCAAATAGAGTCCGCCGTGCAGATGGTCGGTCTCGTGTTGGACTATCCGTGCCTGCCAGCCTGAGAATCCTTCCGAGGCTGCACTTCCATCAGGACGTTGGTAGTGCAGGCGAACATCCCGGTGCCGCGTCACCACGGCCTGGAATCCGCGCATCGACAGGCAGCCTTCATAAAACGACGCCGTGGAAGTCCCTTCGAGCTCGTACCTGGGATTAAGGATCGCGAAGAAACCCAGCGGTGTCCTCTCACGGATTTCGGAAGCGATGGGGTCAACGTCGAAATGGTCTTCAAGCACGGCCAACTGCAAGGGAATGCCGAGCTGGGGTGCTGCGAGGCCAACGCCGGGGGCGCCGTGCATTACATCCCGCATCCGCTCGATCAGTTGCGCCAGCTCGGTGTCCTCGAGCTGGCCATCATAAGGTGCGGCGAGTTGCCGGAGCACGGGGTGGCCGACCTGGACGATGGGTGGAAGTCCTTCGAGCCCGAGTAGATCCTGAACCGCGGCGCGGATCTGGGAGGCTGTGAACGTCGTGTCCGGGCCGGGCGGCAGGGGCCGAGTCTCAAAGTCCATGGATTGAGCTTAGTGGGATGGCACCTCAATCGTCCCCGCAGCTCTTTGTGACGAAATCGTAGATGCTTCCACGCAGCGCATTACCGGCAGCAACCTTGATAGTCCCGGCAACTCCATTGACCGTCACGTGAAGTGGCATGAGCGTGCCCACTTTGTCCTCCGCGACGGCGTGCGGGTCGCATCGCGCGGGGCGGATGCTCAGGCTCAGGGTCGAGTCTTTGTCGGTGCCATGAATCACGACGCCATGGGGCCACGGGCTACCCGGGTCCGCTGCAAGGAGGGTGGTTTCGCTGATTGATTCGATGGTCATGGACCCAGTCCCGCCACGGGGTTTGACCATGATGGTCATTGTTGCGAGGCCTTTCCCGGGTCCTGGGTCCAACGTCGGCAGGAGTTCCAGGCTCGCTACTTCCGATGCGCCGCGTTCCAGGCAAAGTTCGCTGTTGTTCCGTGCCAGCACGCCGAAAGGGTCCGTCACGGTCTCGCTGTACACATGGTCCGAGCCCGCCAGCACATAGTCAACCGTGGATTCCGAGGAGCCAGGGGGACAGGTCGCAGACGGAAGTTGCACGGGCAGGCTCTTGGTCTGGCCCGACGGAATGGCTGTGCCATCGGCGCTCGAAGACCATCCGATCGTTCCACCAAAGCTCGCCGTGCGCAGGGCGGCGCGAACTACAGTGATGGTGTCCGGTCCGGGGTTGCTGAATTGGATCTCGATGATGTGCGTGCTGTAGTTATCCCGGAACTGGTTCAGTTGGGCGATGAGTGCGCTGGCCGAGGTCGTGGTCTGTGGTCCGGGCGGCGCCGAACATCCCGCGGTAGAAGCTGCCGTGATGCCCAACAGACCGATGAGTACGACGGCGGCCGCCCGCCGTCGTCGCGCCCTCACTTTTCGTCCCTGGCGGTCATGGTTGCAGTCTAAAACGCAATCACGCGCCGGTCACGGTGCTGCGGGCCGCGTTGGAAGCGCCCAAACGGCGCCTAGTGCATCGTGAATCGGCGGGCCACGAGCTCCGAGAACATCGGCAAGGTAATTGCCCGGCCGATCAGGGCGTTCCGTGCGCTCAGGACCTTCGGAGGCAACGGGCGGCCCAGCGCCATGTTCACACTTGCCTGCCAGATGGCTTTCTTCGCTGCACGCTGACGGTTGCGCTCGAACTCCGCGAGTTCCTTGCTGGCAGGCCTTCTTTCCGACGTTCGCAACGCTTCGCTGATAATCGGCGCCAGGGCAACCGCATCCAGCCAGCCCAGGTTCATCCCTTGACCGCCGATCGGGCTGATCTCGTGTGCGGCGTCGCCGAGCAAGGCAACCCGTCCGTGAACCATCCGGGAGACAAGTCGGGAGGTCACGCCGAACGCACTGATCATCGTATTGCTCGCTGAGTCCACTGAGGTTCCGGTCCGCTTCCGGATGAGGCCAGCGAGTACATGGGGAGTTGGCTCTTGGCAGGGCGCGCCAAGCCGGACCACCCACCTTCTTGTACCGCCGGGCAATGGAAAAGACTCCACGATTCCCGCCGGCTCAAGGAAGAGGACTGCATTGTTGCCGTACATCGACTCATCCCGGAAATCGCCCATGATGTAGTAGTCGGGGTAAGTACGCAAGCGCGGCTCCAGACCCAGGCCCTCACGGACGGCGGAATGGACGCCATCGGCGGCCACCACGAAGCGGCCCAGGAACTCCACCGCTGCCCCGCCTTCCTGTCCGCGCAAACGTAAGTACCCGCCGTCGTCGACCACCTCCTCGATGTGCACGCCGCGGAGAAGGGCGTCTGGATCGAGTTCGACAACCCTGGACTCGAGGGCTTGGGTGGTGAGATATTGCGGAACGGAAAGGATAAAGGGGAATTCGGCCGAAGGGCGGGCAAAGTCCATGTCGGCAACTTTGCGGCCGCCGCTGTACGCGGCCCCGTGGGTGATCCGGACGCCTGAATCGACCAGGGAATGAGCGGCACCTACAGCGTCGAGTGCGGCTAGCGCCGGCGGATGGATTCCAATGGCCCGGGTTTGGCGGCTCGACGTCGCCCGTCGCTCCAGAATGGCAACGCGGTGCCCGTGTTGCAACAGCAACGCGGCTATGTACAGCCCAACCGGCCCGGCTCCAACCACTACGACGTCAAACATGTGGAGACTCACCGGGTCGGTAAACCAGGAGGTTGTGCCACAGGCCGCTGCCTTCCACCGTCCAAGCCGGGGGAGTGGCGGCACGCAATTCCGCCATCGTGTAGCTGCGCCTGATGGACGTGAGTCCGTCGCCGTGGATATAGGAGCCGAGCCCGAGCGGCCAGGCGCCGGCCCAGAAGAGAGAGTAGGCGAGGCGGCTGCGCCTGAGGTCGTTGTGGAGGGCAATACGGGCGCACAGCCGTTCAGAGTCGCGAAGGAACGAGGCGAGTTCGGAGGACGTCAAGTGGTGCAGGACGTGGTTGGAGATGACGACGTCGAATCGGAGCCCTTCTGACACAAGCTCCGAGCTGAAGGCCTTCCGATATCTGACGCCCTCGACTGGCGGCGCGGAGTTCGCGAAATGGAAGGCACGCTCGTCCGGATCGATTCCGGTGACCTCGAGCGGGTATCCCTCCGCGGCGGCCCGGCGCGCGATGCTTCGGGCGACGTCGCCACCGCCGCAGCCGATGTCGAGGACCGTGGTGGGCGCCGCCGTCGTGAGTAATGGCCTGATCAGGGATCTGTACGTATCCCGCCAGCCAGACACCACGGCGTTGACGAGCGGAAACCGCGCGTAACTGCGGTTGAGCCTGTCGAGCTCGCAATCGGGGCGGTCCATGTCCTCAATGGCGGTCACATCACGTTCGCCGAGAAAACCGCCTGGGCGGGGGAGGGCAGGCATCACAATGCTGGGGAAACCCGGGTGAACAGCCCCGTTTCCACAGTGAGGCCGGGCCCGAATGCCATGGAACAGATACGCTCCTCCCGCTGTGCCGGAGTTTGTCCCAGGATGTGCTTCAAGACGAAGAGCACGGTGGCGCTGCTCATGTTGCCGTAGTTGCGAAGGACTTCGCGTGCCGGAATCATCTGTTCCTCGGTGAGCTCGAGCTTCGACTCGACTTTGTCGAGAATACTGCGGCCGCCGGGATGGATGGCCCAATGCGTGATGTCCCGATAGGGGAGCCCGGCCAAGGAGGGGTCGCGGGCAAGCAGCGGTTCGAGCGCCCCGGTGATGTGCTCCTCGATGATGTGCGGCACGTACGTTCCGAGAACCATTTCGAAACCCTCGTCCCCAATGTTCCAGGCCATGGCTTCTTCGCCCACCGGCGTCAGGACAGTCTCGAAATGGTCAAGCCTGATCACCGGGTCCGGCCCCTCAGGTTCACGGGAGGTCACGACGGCGGCGGCCGCGCCGTCGGCAAAGATCGCCGATCCCATGATGGTGTCCGGGTCATTCGAGGTCCGCACGTGGAGAGAGCACAGCTCCACGCAGATAACCAGAACGACGGCAGAGGGATCGGCTTGACAGAACTGCCGGGCTGCCCGGAGGGCGGGGAACGCGGCGTAGCAACCCATGAAGCCAAGGTGGTAACGCTGCACGGCCGGGCTAAGACCGAGGGCCCGGACCACCTTATAGTCGGGCCCGGGGTTGAAGAACCCGGTACAGGAGACAGTGATGACATGAGTTATGTCAAGTAAATCAATATCAGGACACTTTCCGACGGCGGCTTTGGCGGCCTCTATGAACAGCTTGGTAGCCTCGACAGCAAAAATCTCGTTGCGGACCTTGGTGCTGGGGCTCAGAACCCGGCCTGAGTCAGGGTCGAAGAATGACGGGTTCTCGGCGTGGTTATCAAGGGTCAGTTCAGCAACGGCAGTGAACCGGGTGTCAATGGCAGCTGAATCGAAGCACGTTCGCACGAGTCGGGATCCGAGTCGCGTCAGGCCCGGTTGGGATGCAAAGACGTCGCGTGCTTGTGGTTGAACAAGCACTGTGGGCGGTACGGCAGTTTCCAGAGACCTCACGTAGACCGGCATGCTTCATTTTTGGCGACGAAGATGCTGTTGACAATGGCAGAGGGGGGAAATGTGGAATGTTTTGAGGGTTTGGTTTTGCGGCGTCGCCGGGGTGCTGCTGAGGCATTCAAGACTGGCAGCGGGACGTGTTGAGGGGGGACGAGTAACCCTACGGCTAGATTTATGGCGTGAGTTCTCTTGTTGAAGAAGCCATAGAGGTTCTTTATGCGGCGAAGGTTCCATTGGCTCCGGGCTTATCGCCTTGGCAAATCGATGATGTTGAAGAGCAGTTTTCGTTCGAGTTCAGTCCTGATCATGCGCGGTTTCTGAGTCTCGCGATGCCCATAGGCCCTAGTTGGGTTGATTGGCTGGGCGATCCCGAGGGGATTCAGAAAAGGCTCGACTGGCCACGCGATGGCGTGTTGTTTGATGTGCGGGAGAATGCCTTCTGGCCCGAGGAATGGGGCGACCGGCCCACTGAAGTCACGGAAGCCCTCCAGGCGGCACGTGAGCGCTTGCGCACCGTGCCTACTCTCATCCCGATCTATTCGCACCGTTTCATGCCGGCAGCTCCAGCGCCTGCCGGCAGCCCGGTCTTTTCGGTGCATCAAACTGATGTGATCTACTACGGCAGCGATCTCGTCTCATACTTCCAACAGGAGTTCTTCAGGACCCCTGACCGAAAATCACCGAACCATCGTGTCGATTTCTGGTCTGAGCTGGCGGAAGGTCAGTGGATCTAAGGAGTCATTGCCGGTGCACAGACCCGCCCATGGCGTGGGACACCGCTCTAAAGGCTGGGCCGCGGCGAGAGCTTTCCTTTCAATTTCCATCGGTGTCGCGCGGACTAGACTGCGGTCATGGAGCTCCTCCCCACTGTTGCGTTAGGGATCAATCTCTATGTAGTCCGGACCGCGGAAGGTGGCCGGAACACGCCCCTGCCAGGTGGCTTTGCTGTGAAGGACAGATTTCGTTACCGTCCGAACTGGGGCTTGCCTGGTTGGGCCGATGGCGAGCAGGCAGGTGCGCCGGTATTGGGTTTCTCTCGGCAGAACATTCAGCCTGGAGACACAGTTCGCGCTGTAATCGCGCCTTTCTTCTTTGAAGGTGTGCCGGCTTGGCGGGATGTAGCACCGGGCGATGAGCTGCGCATGTATGAGGGTTCACGCATCTGTGGGCATGCCACCGTGATGTGGGTGAGGCCCTCTACCTGGCCTATGGCAGAGGAGGACCAAGAACGGTTCACTCGCTGGGTCGAAACCGGATAACTGGCGGGTCAACGATCAGCGTCAGCGTGATGGCGCCCATACGCCGCCAACAATCGGGCGCCAGCAATTAGGGCTGCCATTCGATTCGTGGTGGCATCGAGATCACGGAAATTTCCCCGAAGTCTCCGTCCATCGACCAAAGGGCGTCGTCGAACTGCAGAACTTCGAGGGATCCGTAGTCTCTTTCCCCATTAACGTCGGTTGTCGACCTCGCCTTGCCCTGTGCGGTCCAGTGGAGTTCTCTGACGGTTGAGAACACGAGGCTACCCCGTTTGTAGCAGTACTGCTCGCCGGGTAGCGGACCTCTGTAGTCCGGGTGGCTTTCTCTGAGAACGACATCCAGGACCATTTCCAGTCGTCCCGGCGTCGCGTTTATCGACAGGATCCAGCTGTCTTCGAGATATACGTCTTGGAGCTGATCAAGTTGCCAGTACGGCTTCATTCTCTTTGTCCCTACTGTGTTTGGTTTCGCGCCTGCGTTGTCGAGTCCATGTATTGGGCGTAATTGGCTGAGGAGTCGATCGCGTGGCGTTCGATGGTGGTGGGGGAGTATCCGAGGGCTTCGGCAATGATGGCCACGGGTGCGAGCTTGGTGAGTTCGTGAAGTGTTCCGAGTCTGGCCGCGCGGCTGCTGAAGGCCGTGCTGAGGCGTTGGGTGAGGGTCGAGGCCCGCAGATGCCTTCCGGGAGAGCCCCCGCGGAAGACCCAGTTGCTGTTGGGGTGCGCGGCTGTCTGATTATGTGTCGGGGCATCCGCGAGCTCCCGCCAAGGCTCATCGAGTGGATGCGTGAGGGCAATCTCGACGGTTCCGAGGGTTATGGCGACGAGTTCCTCTGTCACCACGACGTTGTCCCAGGTCAGTTTCACGATGTCGGAGATTTGTTGGCCGAAGATCAGCACAAGTATTCCGGCCGCGCGGTCACGCGGGGTCATGTCCTTCGCGTGGCTTAGATTGTGTACGGCTTCTGCTTGCCGTGTGGCATCAAGTCGTGGACTCGTGCCGCGGCGGTGGGGCTGCAGCTTCAGTGAGGGGTCGATGAGGCTGGATTTGGTTGCCCAGTCGATGAAGCGTACTGCGATGCCCCGCGTGGTCGGGCCTTCTGCTTGCCAACGGTCCATGTGTGCTTGAGTGATGGCGGCGAGGTCGGTGTCGTGTTCGGTGAGCCAGTTCAGCAGGTCGATAGCCACGGTCACTGATTGCTTGGCCCTGAGAAACGTGCCTTGTGTGACTTCGTCCATCTGGTTCATGCGGCGTTGGTGGTGCCAGCGGATGTAGCGGCGGACGATGTCGCGGTGGTTTGGGGTGATGATCCGGTCGAGCGCTTGCTCAGCCCAGCCGGTGAATCGTGTGTTGAGTTCGTCACGGCGCGGCAGAACATTGTGTTCGACGAGGAGGCCGCGGACGTATTCGCGGGTTGTCGAGGTGGGCAGCTGGTCGAGGCTGGCATGTGTGATGACAGGGGATGCTGCCAGTTCTTGGAGGAAGGTGGTGACGTGGGCCTGCTGGATCCAGGTGAGGCCGCTGTTAGCGCGTTTCATGGACTTGAGGGCTGTCGCAATTGCCTGGAGCTCGGGGGAGGGGGCTTGGTCTTCAGGAGTGAGGAGTCGGTCGACTGTTGCTGAGAGTACGCATGCCCAGCAGCGGTTTCCTGAGTGAAGTTCGTCTTCGTTGCCGCAGCCGATGCAGTCGACGTTGAGTCTGACGCCTGAGCATTGGCGACAAGCAGGGAGCATGTTCACGCGGCCGGGCAGGACGCCTTCGTGGCCGCAGGCGCAGGTGCCTCGGGTTCGTTTGGCTTGCTGGTAGCAGTAGCCGCAGATTCCGCTGTCTGGCCAGCGAACCACGATCTGGTGGTGTTCTGTGCAGCGTCCGCAGGGTTCGGGCCATGTTGCAGGGTCGCTGGCCTTCCGGGGTCTAGGCATCTTCGTCCGGTGGTAGGACACGGATCCGGCGCGTGACCGGTGACCCGGGCTGGATTCCCAGGTCTTCCGGCTTCTTCGGTGCATTCGCTGTCTTGGCAGCGCGCATCTGGACGTAGGGTTCAAACAAGTCGTTGGGTGTGCATTCGAGGATGTCGCAGAGCGCTGCGAACGTCTGGGCGGGGATGCGTTCGGGTGTTCCAGTGACCAGGCGGTGGACCTGGGCGTTGGAGAGATTTATGCCGCGTGCCTTCAGCAGGGGGAGAAGTTCGGTGGTTTTCCATAGGTTGCGTTGGGCCATCAGTTGCCGAAGGTTCCAGCGGTAGCCGATCCGTCGCTGTTCAGCCATGGCCGTTCCCCTCGTCAGTGCCGCCGCTGCGTAGCCGCTGGGCGATCATTTTTTGGATGGTCTTCTGTTTGAAGTCCGCCGACACGGAAGTATAGAGGGCTGTGGTGGAGGAGTAGCTGTGCCCGACCTGTTGCTGTATGAACAGCGGGTCGTAGCCGGCCTCGATCAGATGCGTTACGTATGAGTGCCGCAGCGTGTGCAGGGTCAGTTCCTCCGGGAGCCCGGCGTTTTTCCTCACGCGCTGAAAGGAGCGGTCGAAGTTGCGGTAAACCGTGGAACCGGAGCGTTCAGAGGGCCACAGGCTGGCGGACCGGTCGGCCGTTGGGAAACGTTTGCGGCCGTCAGGGGAGAGCCAGTACTCCAGGAGCCCTACCACCCAGTCGAACTCTGGGACCGTCAGTACTGTCCGGCGGCGGGGCCCTGAGCCCTTGGTTCCCTTGGCCCAGCGCACCTGGAGTGCTCCGAACCGGCCGAAAGCCTCAACGTGAGGGTTGGGCCCGAAATCGACATACTCGAGCATCGCCAGTTCGCGCCGGCGAAGCCCGTAGGCATAGGCGATCTTGAAAGCCGTCGAGTCTCGCAGCGCAGGAAGCCAGCGCTTTGAACCCTTGACGAATTCGGTGTCGACCAGGTCGTCGGCGGCATCGAAGAACGTCTGGAGTTCGGCCTTGGTGAACGCTCGGCGGCGTGCTGGCATGGCATCGTCGGTGGTGTGGCGGGGCGAGTTCCACTCGAAGACGACCTGCACAGGGATGTCAGCAAACACCCATTCGCAGAAGGCTGCCCACCCGTAGCGGCCGTCAGTCAGGTAGGAGCAAAACGCCCTGATGGCACCGGAATTGGCACGCAACGTCGACAGTGCCAGACCTTTGTCGGAGCTGCGACGGTCGGCCAGGAACTCATCCACGTGATGCGCCGACCATGTCCACGGATATTCATTCGCATGCTCCTGAAAGCGCTGAACCGTCCCGCATGAGCTCTTGATATACGACGTCGAGAGGCCACGGGCCAGCATCTGGGCACGCCAGCCATCCAACATCGCCTCAAAGACGCGATCCTCAGCACGCAGCAACCCGACATTCGCGTTGGTCAGAAAGGCCGGAATCCGTCCGGCTTCATTATTCACGAACCAAACTCTACGCAAGAATCTCTCATCTAATGAGAGATTACGCCGCTAATCCGCATGACTACGCATGAGCCGAAGCGGCACTCGCTTGGCATGTGCCATCCCAAAGCTAAGCCTGACCTGCGAAAACACGGGAAAACGCGTATGGACGGGTTCTCTAATCTGTTTGAACTCGTCCTACTTTAACGCCGATAATCTACATTATGTAAAGTAATAGTCTGCGTATCTCATCAGATGAATCAATTCGCCCGAATCCCCTGGATGCGCCGGGACGGGCTCACTCACCCCGGGATTGCGCGGATTCTTGCACCCCCGCAACCCTGACGGGCAGCTTCCCGGACAATCCAGACGGCTGCGTGTGGTTTTCTGTGACGGCGTGAGACGCGCCTCTGACCTGCGGTTTTGTCGTGATGATGCGTTTGATGAATCATTGATTCAAATTTTGAGCATGATTCTGGCGTGATTTGGAGGCGAAAAATGGCGGTTGATGGGTCCGGGCGCGTGCTGCAACTGAGTGCTGTTCGGCTGCTGCATCCCGAGGAACAGACGCTCGAGGACATGCTTACGGGCTGGCGCAACCAGCAGCTCTCCAGGAACCTTCAGTTCGACACGATTGATAAGGGCATCGGATGTGTCCGAAGGTTCGTGAACCATGTGAACGAGTTCCCGTGGAACTGGTCACCGGCCCATGTCGAGGAGTATTTCGGTGACCTGCGCTCGATCCATCAACTGAAGCACTCCACGATCCGCGGTTACCAGTCCGCCCTCCGCCGGTTCACGTCCTACGTATCCAACCCCGACTATGGCTGGGACCAGGTCTGTGAGCAGCGCTTTGGCACACACCCGTCCCAGGTCTTCTTTGACTGGAACACCGCTGCGCACACTCAAGAGTACGAAGGGCGTCCTTCGAAGCGGCCGTTCACCAAGGCTGAACTGCAGATGCTGTTCGACCATGCGGATGACCAGGTCGAACTCATCGCGGCCTCAGGCAAGAAGGGCTGGAAAGCAGCCTACCGCGACGCGGTCATGCTGAAAGTCACCTACTCGTACGGGCTCAGGTTCAACGAACTCCGGCACCTGCAGACCATCGATTTCGCGACCAACCCGCAGGCGCGGAGGTTCGGAAAAACAGGCGTCTGCAAGGTCCGCTTCGGCAAGTCACGCAAGGGCTCCCCTCACAAACCCCGCAGCGTGCTGACGGTCTTCGACTGGACCGCCGGGGTCATCGAGGACTGGCTCGCCAACGGGCGGGGAACGCTTGAAACACTGGACCTGTTCCCCAGCGAACGCGGCGGTCTGATCTGCGAATCCACCCTGCTGCGCCGGCTCCGGCGTTACCTGGACGAGCTGGGACTGCCACTGGATGGCCTGGATCTGCACTCACTGCGACGCTCCTACGCAACACACCTCCTGGAGGACGGATGGGATCCTAGATTCGTGCAATATCAAATGGGCCACGAACACGCCTCCACCACCGGGATCTATCAATTCGTCAGCGACGACTTCCACAACTCCACCCTCCGTGCGGCCCTGGACCGCACCATGGACGAAGTTCTGGGCGTGCAGATGAGGGGCCAATGGTGAGACGCGAAGTCGAATACAAATGGCGGCTTTCCGAGCTCATGGCAGCACGGGGACTACACAACACGACCAACCTCATCCCCCTGCTGGCCGAGCGCGGCATCACCTTGTCCCGGCCACAGGTCTACCGGCTCGTCAACCAGAAGCCCGAACGCGTCGCGCTGCAACTCATCGCCGCGATCTGTGACATCTTCTCCTGCGGCCCCGAAGACCTCATCACGGTGACAGCCGCCGACGCCCGCACCCGCAAGACCGGCACCAGCGCTCCCAATGTCGTTGACCTGAACCGCACCGTCCGCCCGCGGCGGGCCCGCATCATCGACGATGGGCACTGAGGCTCCAGAGGGGCTGACTCCCCGCAACACCAGCCGCGGCCGGCCGCGCACCACCGGAACCGCCACTTGCGTACGCTGCGGCAGAACCGCCGGCCGAACACGCGCCACCTGGCCCGAAGGCAAAATCTGCGGACCCTGCTTCACCACCGCCACCCGCACCCACGGGACCTGCCCTGACTGCGGCCAGCACCGGCTGCTCCCGGGCCCTCCCGAGACCATCGGTGGGCCGCGATGCGCACCCTGCGCAGGCATCCCCCACGACTTCCACTGCGGCCGCCGCGGTATTGAGGGCGAGTTCTACCGACTGGGTATCTGCGCCCGCTGCGCTCTCCGGGACGACCTCAACGACCTACTGCTCACAGACCCTGCCGATTCAGGAATGGCGGGCAGAATCGTTGAGGTCCTCTGCAAGGCAGACCGGCCCGAGAGCATCATCACCTGGAAGCGCTCCCCCAAAGTCCAAGCCCTCCTGTCCTCACTCTCAAACGGGACAACACCTTTGACCCACGAAGGACTCAACGCCCAGGCCAAGTCCGCGGAACGAGAAACCAACCACCTGCGGGCACTGTTCGTCCACCACGGACTCCTCCCCTACCAAGACCCGCACCTGGCCCGGTTCGAGTCCTGGATCGAAGACAAGCTCCGCCCCTTGCCCGAACAGGTCGCAAGACCTGTCGAGCACTTTGCCACATGGCACCACCTACGGCGCATCCGGTCCACGACAACACCGGAAACAAGCGCCCGCGGCCCGGTGCACTCGGCCAAACAAGAGATCACCGAAACCGTCAAATTCCTGGACTGGCTCTGGCAAACCCACCAAAGAACCGCAGCCACCTGCACCCAGCAAGACATCGAAACCTGGCTCGCCACCGGACCCACGACGAGGAAGGCCATCCGCACCTTCATCGTCTTCATCAACAACACCGGAACAAACACCCGCGTGGAAATGGGCCATTACACCGCCAAAAACCGCCCGGCAATCACCCAGGACCAACGCCTGGCCTGGCTGCGGGAACTGCTCACCGGCACCAGCGAATCGCTGCCCTACAGACTCGCCGGGATCCTGCTGCTTCTCTACGCCCAACCGCTCGTGCGGGTAGCCAAACTCCGCGTCGAGGCCGTCGAGGCCAACGAAGGCAGCGCGAACATGAAGATCGCCTTCGGCACGCATCCGGTCCCCGTGCCCCAGCCCTTCGCGGAACTACTTCAAGAACACCTGCGAAACCGGCCGAACCTCAGAACCGGATCGGACACCCGAAGCCCCTGGCTCTTCCCCGGAACCCGAGCCGGACAGCCACTTCACCCCAACACCATCATGGACAGGCTCCGCAGCCTCGGCATCGACCTGCGCGGCGCGCGAAACACCGCCCTGGACGAACACCTCACCCTCACACCGCCACCACTGGTCGCGGACGCACTCGGCTACAGCCACCAAGTCGCATTCCTTCACGCCGACGCGGCAGGCGACGCATGGTCCCGCTACGTCGAACGACGCGCCAAGCTCTGACAAGTTCGTTTCGGCACCCAGGCAAGGCAAAGCGATAACTCATCTGTGTTTTCAACTACGGTTTCATAATGATCGCTGAATTCATGAGGGACGGGGCTCGGTCCCTCCCGACGCATCCAACGCCGTCAGAAGTGACCGCGCTGAGGGTGTGGCACTGCAAATACAAGTCACTTGAGGGCCTATCGGATTTCGTAAACCTGAAGACCCTCGTCATAGCGACCTATCCAAATGCAGATTTGGCACCGCTAACCGGTCTGAGCGCTCTTGAATATTTAAGTATCGTGCACCTGCCGAAAGTCTCCGAACTGGCTCCGCTGAGCCAGTTGCAAGAACTAAACACGATAAGGCTCCACACCTTGCCGAGTTGGGACTCGTCCGGGAAGCATACGACAGTTCGGTCTCTGGCACCTCTAGCTGATTTGCCCGGGCTGGCTCATCTCGAACTCTTCGGCGTCTTGCCCGAAGACAGCACACTTCACGACTTGGAGAACTGCCCATCTCTGGAGTCAATTCGCGTCAGCAAGTACCCGGAAGGGGAGGCCGACCGCTTTTACCAACGGAGCGGACTGGCTAACTCCTTCGCGCCGTCTCCAGATGTTCCTGGCTGGACCTGACCACTAGTGACGTTGAGGTGCAAAATCGTCGCTGATCCAATGAATACGCCAACATTCAATCCGCAGGGATGCCACTATAGTTGCACCAGCACCGCCCTGGACCGGGGCGGCGTGCCCGAATTTCTGCGCCAGTGGAGCAGCGCCGCAGGCCGTGAGGTCGATCCGCAGGGTGCCGCAGCATTTCTGGCCAACGACCCCGCCGCCCTGCGCGCCTACTTCCGGCGCTGTGAGGACGAACCCGGAATCCCGGAAGCGGATCTCCGGAAGATCGACCTCCCCACCTTGCTGCTCGCCGGCACGGAGGATCCGCCCCGGCAACGGGATTCGGAACGGACGGCCCGGCTTATGCCCAAGGCCAAATTCCATGCTTTGCCTGGCCGTACTCACGGCCAAACCCTGATTCCCGCCAACCCCGTCCTCAACATGGTTAACTCATTTATTGGATCGACTCGAGAGTAACGAGCCGAGAAACGGTCATCACTCCCCCAAAGTCGCGATCGTGTGCGCAGGGAGCAGAAGAGATGACGCAAAGAAGGGACTCATAGTGCTGATCTGTGCAACGTGTGCCGTCGAATACGAGGAGCCGACCCCGGCGGTCTGCCCGATCTGTGATGATCAGCGCCAGTATGTACCCGCAAGCGGACAGCGCTGGCTCAAACTGGACGAACTGGAACAGGATGGCCAGCACACTGTAGTGAAGGAGAACGAGCCGGGGCTGATAGGGATCACTACCGAGCCCGTAGTGGGGATCGGCCAGACCTCGCAGCTTGTGATCACGCCAGCGGGTTCGCTCCTATGGGATCCGGTAGGCTACCTCGATGGCAGCGCTGTGGACGCCGTGCTCCGCCGGGGCCCCGTCCTCGCAATAGCAGCAAGCCATCCGCACATGTTTGGCGCGCAACTCGAATGGTCCCACCGCTTAGGCGGGGTTCCGGTACTTGTGGCCGACGCCGATCGCGACTGGCTAGGGCGAACCGGACCCGCCGTCGAATTTTGGTCCGGCAGCCGAACGGTCGCCGAAGGGCTCACACTGCACCAGACCGGGGGTCACTTCCCTGGCAGCGCGGTAGCTCACTGGGCTCGCGGGGCAGACGGAAAGGGAGTAATACTGACCGGCGACAGTGTGTTTCCGAATCCCGACCGCCGCTCCGTCGCGTTCATGCGCAGCTACCCGAATCACCTTCCGCTCTCCGGCGCAGTGGCGCTGCGAATCGCCAGGCAACTCGGTGAACTCGAATTCGATCGGATATACGGCAACTTCAACAACATGATCATTTCAGGGGCTAAGACCGTGCTGCATGATTCCGCGCAACGGCACACGGCATGGGCAGGTGGAGACTTTGACCATTTGACCTGAACCTGGACGGTGCGCTGGCACCGCCTCTCTTAGCTACTCGCTGAAACCGCAGTCCCCACGCCTAGCGCCGCGAGAATCGCAGCGGAGGTCCGTTCCAAAGCTTTGGTCACGGCTGGCCGTTTCAGCCAGAGTACGGCCTTGGTAGCCACGAAGGACAGGATTCCGAGGTAGACCATCGAGATCGCAAAGTCGATGACACCGAGCATCATCGTCAAGCCGAATGATGCTTCACCGGACGGCAGGAACTGGGGTACAACGGCGAGGAAGAACAGCCCAACCTTCGGATTGAGCAGGCACGATACGAGCCCGGCGAAGAAACTTGAGCGTAGTTGGCCGCTGACTCCAGGGCCGCCCTCTTGTTGCGGTGCTATTTGCGAGCGGCGGCTGTGGACAAAGGCGCTGACTCCCAGGTAAATCAGGTACAGACCACCGATGATCTTCACGACCCTGTAGGCCTCGGCCGACTGCTCGAGCAGGGCCGCAAGTCCGATGCCCACAAGACCTGCCCAGAAAATGCTGCCGAGCGAGGAACCGAACGCCGCTGAGAGGCCGGCTTTGACGCTTGACAGGCTGCACCTGAGCACGAGGAAGGAGTCCGGGCCAGGGGTAAGGGCCAAAATAGCGCACAACCCGACAAACGCCGCCAGTGAACTCAGAGTCATCTTCCCATTCAACCATTCCCGGAGATTTGTGCTGCTCGCAGCGGGGCGCACGGAACCTTCCCAGACGTCCCCGCTACAATGGGGGCCGTCCGTCATTCCCCCGGAGAGGTAGTCCCCTTTTGGTAACTCGCCACGATGCACCCAACCCGGAATCGGGTCAGTCCGCACCTGTCGCCTATCCGGGGCAGGGCAAATTGGCTACCCGCAGCCGGCGTTTCAGCTATCGTCGGGCGCCGCGCTGGTTCAAAATCACGAGCGCAGTGGTGGCCGTCCTGCTGCTCGCCGTCGTCGCCTTCGGTGGATATTGGGTGTGGCGGCTTCAATCCAACATTTCGACGTCTGCCCTGGGTGCCGGTGGCCACAGATCGGAAGGCCCGGCAGATGACCGGAAGGACCGTTTGCAGATTCTCATTCTCGGCACCGACACCAGAAGCGGCAAAAACGGACAATTCGGGACGGCGGACCAGTCATCCGGATATGGGCAATCCGACGTGATGATGCTGCTCGATATTTCCGCAGACAACAATCACGTCAACGTCATCAGCCTTCCTCGGGACCTGCTGGTCGACGTCCCTGCCTGCACTGACAACAAGACCGGACAGCACTACGCAGAACGCCAGAACGCCATGATCAACAGCGCGATGGCCGAAGCCGGCATTGGCTGCGCCGTGGACACCGTGAACAAGCTGACGGGCCTGGAGATGGACCACTTCATGATGGCCGACTTCAACGCAGTCAAAGAACTCTCCAATGCGGTCGGTGGGGTGGACGTCTGCGTGAGCTCGGCCGTGAACGACCCGGACTCTGGACTTCACCTGCCCAAAGGCACCTCGCAGGTCCAAGGGGATCAGGCCCTCGCCTTCCTACGCACTCGCCACGCATTTGCCGATGGCGGTGACCTCGGCCGAATCAAGGCCCAACAGGCGTTTCTTGGCTCGCTGACCCGCAAACTCAAAGCCGATGGAACACTCGGCAACCCGCAGAAGATGCTGAGCATCGCCGACACAGTCACCAAAAACCTGACCGTCGACGACGGCCTTGCTTCCGTTCCTGCTTTGCTGACCATCGCCGACCGACTGAAGAACATAGACCCGGCAAAGGTCAACTTCATCACGTTACCGAACGTGCCAGCGGCGTCAGATCCAAACAGGCTCGACCTCGATCAACCGGCTGCCAGCAACTTTTTTGCGGCCTTGAAACAAAGCGCTGATCTCAGCCAGCCTGCGGCTAGCGCTGCTCCCTCCCCTGCTCCGACCACCGAAACTCCGAAAGCGGCCTACAACAAGGCGCTTCAGCCGATCACTATCGCCAATGGAACAGGCGTGAGCGGCAGGAGTCAGGACATCGCAGCGCTGCTCTCCTCCGGTGGCTTCACGAAGGTGGCCCGGATTCAGGGCGATGCGAGGCCGCAAACCATGGTCTACTACGGTGCCGGGTTTGCCGATGTCGCCGCGGACGTTGCTGCCATGTTCGGGTTGCCAGCGGCGAGCGTGCAGCAGGTC
This sequence comes from Arthrobacter sp. FW306-04-A, assembly GCF_044358315.1. GTDB lineage: Bacteria > Actinomycetota > Actinomycetes > Actinomycetales > Micrococcaceae > Arthrobacter. The sequence continues at coordinate 2,366,198 of NZ_CP084559.1, read as the reverse complement.
CCCAGTGTCCAGGGAGTCCAGCTTTACGCCGGGCAAGACTTCGCCACAGGGAGCAAACCGACGCTTCCGGCGCCCAAGCCGAACGATGTGGTTGCCCAGACCGCCCAAGACCAGACGTGTCAGGCGACCAACCCCGCGGGATAGCCGGAACACAACGCCACTGCGAGCACCAACGGCCGGACTGCCGACCGGGCGATCTTGACGGAATCTTTGCAGTGGTCCCGGGCTTGTCTGGTGCGGCGGCTGAATGAGGGTCAGTATGAGACCATGAGCGATTCCAGCCAGGAGCACGCCGACCCCGGCCGCCCCGTGACTGTGCGCCAGGGCCTGCACCCGTGGAATCGATTTGTGGCAATCGGAGACTCCTTCACGGAAGGAGTGGGCGATCCGGAACCGCGCAACCCGGGCGGCCTCCGAGGCTGGGCCGACCGCGTTGCGGAAGAGCTCAGCGAAGGCCATCCGGAATTCACCTATGCCAATCTTGCAGTCCGTGGTCTCCTGTTGCGCCAGATACTCGACCGCCAACTGGGGGCGGCGATGGCACTGCGGCCTGATCTGGTAACACTTTCGGCAGGAGGCAATGACTTGGTCTTCCGTGGAAGCGATCCCGACCGCTTGGCGAATGACCTGGATCCCGCCGTAGGAGAGTTGGTGGCCACAGGTGCCACCATCGTGCTTTTCACCGGTCCGGATTGGGGGTCAACCCCGGTTCTGAGGCACAACCGACGCAAGGTTGCCGTCTTCAACGAAAATCTTCGGACAATTGCAAGCCGCTACGACGGCGTGGTTGCGGATCTGTGGGCGCTGCAGCAGTTGGCAAGTCCGACAATGTGGGACCCGGACCGCTTGCATTTCTCGCCCCTGGGACACCACACAGTGGCGATGATGGTTCTGAAGTCCCTCAATGTCGAGAACTCCCTGAGTCCATCTGAACCTAAGACATTGCCCGCGAGCAGCTGGAAGGAAGCCAGGACAGACGACATCGTTTGGGCGAGGGAGTACCTCGCGCCATGGGTACTACGGCGCATCACCCACCGGGCACCGGTCCAGCCTCTGGTGGCAAAGCGACCAGAGGCTGGACCTGTTTTTACCGCCGGGGTTTGGGACGGCGGCGCCGCGCGAAAGCGGCTACTACCTTGAGGTTCCCGTTACTGGGGCTGCTCCCCCGTGACGTTGACCAGCCACGCAATTCCGAATTTGTCGGTCAGCATTCCGAAAATATCTCCCCACGGCGCCTTCTCCATCGGTACAGTTACCGTCCCGCCGTCGGCCAGTCCATCCCAATAGCCGCGAAGCTCGGCTTCATCGTCTCCGCTGAGGGACACCGAAATGTTGTTGCCCGGGCTGTAGTCCATGCTGTTGGGAGTGTCTGCAGCCATCAATAGCAGTCCGTTGTCGGTCTTAAGCGCCGAGTGCATGATTTTGTCGCTCTCGGCTGGGTCTTCGCTGGCGTGGAACTCCGCGAAGGTGCTCTGGGTCAGCTCTCCACCGAAGACCGACTTGTAGAAGGCCATGGCCTCCCCGGCACTGTCCCGAAAGCTGATGTAAGGATTGAGGTTCGTGGTCATTACATGGCTCCTCAGTTGTTGTGGCAGCGGATTCAGCTGCCTTTGCGTCATGCTAACAGCGCCTGCCTGAAGCATCCACAGGGACTTAATCCGGGCCGGACGCCGATCCCAGGCGCCGTCGTACGTGTAAAACCCGGCCGCTGCTTCCGGCCGTGAATCAAACCACAGTCACGTAGTCAGGAAAACAATGCCCGACGGCGGCTGGCTACCATAGAGCATGACCATCCCTGCCGCTTTGGCTTCCTTCGCCGTTGTTGCCGCGTTGCTCACGATCATTCCAGGAATGGACACGGTCCTCGTGCTGCGCACTGCCATCAGCCAGGGCCGGATTCCGGCGTTCGCCGCAGCCGGAGGGATCTGCACAGGCACGATGATGTGGGGTGTTGCTGCCGCCGTCGGCGCGTCCGCTTTGCTCGCTGCTTCGGAAGCCGCATTTCTGGTCCTCAAATTGGCTGGTGCCGCCTATATGGCGTGGCTGGGCCTCTCGATGCTGATCAAGAGTTTCAGGCGAGTGCCCCCCACCTCAGCTGCGGACCTTGCCCCGGCCAGGGCCGAATCCAGGCCGCAACCCCGGCCGGCAAGCGGACGTTCTTCATGGCTCACTGGCATCACGTGCAGTCTGCTGAATCCCAAAGTAGGAGTGTTCTACATGGCGATGATCCCGCAGTTTTTGCCGCCGGACGCTCCGCCGCTGCTGATGGGCATACTTCTGCCGACCGTCCACAGCATTGAAGGAATCTTGTGGTTCGCGGGCATCATCGCCGCAACCCACTTTGCCCGCAGATGGCTCCAATCACCTGTGGTGGGCAAAGTCACGGACCGCATCGCCGGCGTCGTACTCATCGGGTTCGCGGCCAAAATCGCCACAGACCGGGGTTGACCCGCCCCCTAAGTTTATCCAGGAGGAGCCGAACACCGTTCAAAATTGAAGAACAGGAGGCCGGTGGATCGAACCTTCCTGTCGGCTCGCTGCCCAACGGCCGCGAGTAGAAACCGGCTGCCCGGTCGAGGTCAACGGCCCGCTGGGCAACCTGGATCAACCTCATTATTTGCCGCCAGGGACTGGCTTCGCTCTAGGTTTGGTAGCCACATCTTCCGCGCCGCATTGCTTAAGTTCAAGGCCTTGTCACCGGGCGTTCGTTCCAGGACCTGAACCCTTCGGTTAGAGTTCGGCATCCGTGCGGGATAGGGTCGTTTCCATGCCTGCTGCAAAAGCCACCCTGGTCCGGACTGCCCTCGTCGCTGTCCTCGTCGATGCCGTTCTCATCCTGGTTTTCGCGGCCATTGGCCGGGACGCACACCAGCGAGCCGATGTCCTGACGGGGGTCTTCTCGACGGCCTGGCCGTTTCTTGCTGGTGCCGCGATCGCGTGGCTCTGCGCGAGGATCTGGCGGGTGCCCTTTGCGATCTGGCCGTCCGGCGTCGCTGTATGGATCGGAACCGTGGCCGGCGGCATGCTGTTGCGTGCAGTTACTGGCCAGACCGTAGTGCTTGCCTTCATCATCGTTGCTTTGATCAGCTTGGCGATCTTGCTTCTTGGCTACCGTGCGGTGATCGCCCTTGTGACCAGGGTTCGTCGACCGAGCCGTCAGCCCTGAGCGCCAACCCATGCACTAGGCTTGCATCGTCCACTGCTGCACTTCGGAAAGGCCGCCCCCAGTGATCACCGCTTTTGTCCTGATCAAGACCGACGCTTCACGGATCCCGGAGACGGCCGAGGAGATTTCCGCCATCCAGGGCATCAGCGAGGTCTACTCCGTCACGGGCGAATGGGACCTTATTGCCGTTGCACGTGTCGCCAAGCATGAGGAGCTGGCAGACGTCATCGCAGACAAGCTCTCCAAGGTTCCTGCAGTGGTTCACACCACCACGCACATCGCGTTCCGGGCATACTCCCAGCACGATCTGGACGCCGCTTTTTCCTTGGGCTTCGAGCAGTAGACGCCGACACCCTGCCGCCTGGCCGGCTCAGTTTTGAGTGAGTCCGACCCAAGTGTCCAGCACCCGGGCAGCTGCTCCGGAGTCAATGGACTCGGTGGCCCGCAACCAAGCCGATTTCATGCGGTCCAGGAATGGTCCGTCGGCAGAAGTGTCGAAGGCAACCAAGCCGGCAGCCGCGTTGAGCAACACGGCATCTCGGACCGGGCCCGGCTTCCCGCCCAGTACTTCGCGCACGACGGCGGCGTTCGCCTCGGCGTTGCCGCCTCGGAGATCCGCGACGGTTGCCAAGGCGATCCCCAGGTCGGCCGGCGAGAACAGCAGTTCGGTGACTTCCCCGTTCCTGATTTCCCATACCGTGGATGGACCCGTGGTGGTCAGTTCATCGAGGCCGTCTCCTCCGCGGAATACCAGTCCGCGACTCCCCCGGCGTGCCAGGACCCCTGCGATCAGCGGTGCCATGGTGGCATTGGCCACCCCAACGGCAGATGCCTGGACATGGGCCGGGTTGGTCATTGGTCCCAGGAAGTTGAAGGCCGTGGGGATGCCGAGTTCTGCCCGGACAACTCCGGTATGCCGGAATGACGGGTGGAATACCTGCGCGAAACAAAAAGTGATTCCAGCCTCTTCGGCGTTGCGGGCAACGCGCTCGATCGGCAAGTCGAGCCTCACGCCAAGCGCTTCCAGGACGTCCGCGGAGCCTGACGAAGACGACGCCGCCCTGTTTCCATGCTTGACGACGCGCGCGCCCGCGCCCGCGGCCACGAGTGCAGCCATGGTGGAGATGTTGACGGTGTTGAGTTGATCGCCACCGGTGCCCACGATGTCCAGCTTTTCGCCTGGGATACTCACGGGATTGGCGTTGGAGAGCATCGCCTCAACCAGTCCTGTGACTTCCTCCACAGTCTCCCCCTTTGCGCGCAACGCAACCAAGAAGCCGGCAATCTGGGAAGGAGCGGCCTCCCCGGACATGATCGTGTTCATGGCCCATGCGGTGTTCTCGACCGAGAGGTCATGCCCTTTGATCAGGGCGGAGATGAGTCCGGGCCACGAGTTGCTTGCCTGCTGTGCAGATGCCTGTGAAGTCACCACTTGATGCTAGCGATCCACCCTGCTCCATGACCAATGCGAAGCACTCCGGGAACTTTTCCGCGCGAATTCGCGTGTTTGTAGAAAAAGTCCCCCCAAAAGGCGGTTCGCATTGGGAAGTCCGGACTTTTACAGACATAATGTCTTTGTGACATCTGCGACCCATGCCCCCAGTACCCCGGCGCACCCGACGCTGAATCGCCCCAATCTGGTTTCCGTTGGAACCGTTGTGTGGCTTTCCAGTGAGTTGATGTTCTTCGCCGGTCTCTTTGCCATGTACTTCACCCTGCGCTCGACGTCAGGTGCGTTGTGGGCCGAAGAAACCGGCAAGCTCAACTTCCCGTTTGCGCTTGTCAACACCATCGTCCTTGTGGCCAGTTCCTTTACTTGCCAGATGGGTGTCTTCGCTGCCGAGCGACTTGAGCCGCGCCGGCGAGGCGGTTTGCTGCAGTTGACCCGCTGGGGCATGACCGAGTGGTTCATCCTGACGTTCATCATGGGTTCCTTCTTCGTTGCCGGGCAAACCACCGAGTACGCCATGCTCGTTTCCGAGCACGTCACCCTTTCGGCCAACGCCTACGGTTCGTCGTTCTACATCACGACCGGCTTCCATGGTCTCCACGTCATCGGCGGCCTCATCGCCTTCCTGTTCATCATCGGTCGCGCTTACGCGGCCAAGAAGTTCGGGCATTTTGAAGCGACCTCGGCAATCGTCACCTCGTACTACTGGCACTTCGTGGATGTTGTGTGGATCGGGCTCTTCCTGGTCATCTACGTCCTGAAGTAGCCAAGCACTGACTCTTGTTCCGCAAGAGGATGAATTTTCAAGAAGCGGCTCGCGGAGCCGACGCAGGATCGAATAAAGGAACCACCACGTGAAGGCACTCTCGCAGAAGCGACGTCATCCACTGGCAGCCATTGCGCTGCTGCTGATGGGACTCCTCGTCACTGGTGGGCTTTACGCCGTTGCCACAACGGTCAACCAGGCGAAGGCAGACACCACTACCTTCAGCGCAAGCGACGCCCAGGAGGGTGGCAAGCTCTTTGCCGCCAACTGCGCCACCTGCCACGGCATGGGCGCCAGCGGATCCAAGGACGGCCCCTCGCTGATCGGCGTCGGTGCGGCTGCGGTTGACTTCCAGGTTGGCACCGGCCGTATGCCCATGCAGATGAACGGACCCCAGGCACAAGAAAAGCCGAGGCAGTTCAACGACCAGCAGACGCAGCAGCTGGCGGCTTACGTCGCGTCGCTCGGCGCCGGCCCGGCCATTCCCGATGCAGCGCTGCTTGACGAAAAGGGAGATGCCGCCAAGGGTGGCGAACTCTTCCGCGTGAACTGCGCTATGTGCCACAACGCCGCAGCTGCCGGCGGTGCATTGACCCGGGGGAAGTTTGCTCCGGCACTTGCTGGCGTCTCGGGCCAACACATCTACGAAGCCATGGCAACCGGTCCGCAGAACATGCCCGTCTTCAACGACGCCAACATTTCTCCTGAGGGCAAGCGCGACATCATCACTTTCCTGAAGAAGATCGAAGCCAACGGTTCGCCGGGTGGCGCCGACCTCGGTTCGCTGGGTCCGGTTTCCGAAGGCCTCTTCGTCTGGGTTGCAGGCCTCGGCGTCATCATCGCCTTCACCATCTGGCTGACGTCGCGTACGTCTTAGTCCAGACGCACTAAAAGCTTCTGCTGTCCCCACAGCAGTTTTGAATTGAACATCAACCCGGTTCCGGCCGGGACAACGAGAGAAGGATGAGGCGAATTATGGGCAACCATAGTGACGGCAGTCCGAACCACTCGGGCACCGTAGCTACGGCTGGTCAGAATGTTGTGGAGAAGTTCCAGGATCCTGGACTTCCTCCGCACCGTTTGCGCCTGGCTGACACGGACCCGAGAGCCGCTAAGCGAGCCGAACGACAGGTAGCCATACTGTTTGGCATCTCGGTCATCGGCACGGTGATCTTCCTGGTGTCGTACTTTGCCATCGATCTTGGGCAAGACTCCACGATCGCAACGATCCGTACACAAAACCTGTTGCTTGGCCTTGGCACCGCATTCGCGATGCTCGGGATCGGCACCGGCATCGTGCACTGGGCCAAGGCCCTCATGCCGGACCACGAGGTATCGGAAGAGCGCCACGCCATCCGTACCGAGGAAGACCGCCAGGCCGCCGTACGGATCGTCGAGGACATCGTCGAGGAAACCGGCATCAAGCGTCGCCCCCTGATCCGCAACACCCTTTTGGGTGCTGTGGCACTGGCACCCCTCCCGGCCCTGGCCGTTTTCGGTGACCTTGGACCCCGTCCGGACGACAAGCTCGCACACACCATGTGGGCACCCCAGGGTGGCAAGCTCAAGCGCCTCACCCGCGACCCCGACGGAACTCCGATCAAGGCATCGGACGTAACCATCGGTTCTGCGTTCCACGTGATCCCCGAAGGACTTAACGAGCTCCAGGAAGGCAAGCTGAACGCGAAGGCCAAGGCTGTCGTCCTGCTCATGCGCCTCAACCCGGGCGACTTGACGATCTCCAAGGGCCGTGAAAACTGGAGCTACAACGGAATTGTTGCCTACTCCAAGATCTGTACCCACGTTGGTTGCCCGGTTGCTTTGTACGAGCAGCAGACGCACCACCTGCTGTGCCCGTGCCACCAGTCGACCTTCGACCTCACCAAGGAATGCAAGGTTGTCTTCGGACCCGCCAGCCGTCCGCTCCCCCAGCTGCCCATCGCGGTCGACGCTGAGGGCTACCTCGTAGCCACGAGCGACTTCAAAGAACCTGTAGGACCGAGTTACTGGGAGCGTGACGAGCATGAGCGCCTCATCAACAGCTGAAGTCCCCTTCGCCCCGAAGACCAAAGTTGGCCGGATCACGGACTTCGTTGACGAGCGCGTCGGCGGATCCGGAATCCTGCGTGAATTCGGCCGGAAGGTCTTCCCCGACCACTGGTCCTTCATGTTCGGTGAGGTGGCGCTGTATTCCTTCGTCATCCTCCTTATGTCGGGTACCTTCCTGACGTTCTTCTTTGACCCGTCCATGGCTGAGACCCACTACTCGGGTTCATACACTCCGCTGACAAATGTCGAAATGTCCGTGGCATACAGCTCCTCGCTGAACATTTCCTTCGACATTCGAGGTGGCTTGTTCTTCCGCCAGGTGCACCACTGGGCGGCTCTGCTGTTCGTGGCCTCCCTTGGTGTGCACATGCTGCGCGTGTTCTTCACGGGCGCCTTCCGCAAGCCGCGTGAAATGAACTGGGTTGTGGGTGGTGTCCTATTGATCCTGGCCATGGCTGAAGGTTTCACGGGATACTCCCTCCCCGACGACCTGCTCTCCGGTAACGGCCTGCGAATCATCGACGGCGTCATCAAGTCCATCCCGGTGATCGGGACGTACATCTCGTTCTTCCTCTTCGGCGGTGAGTTCCCGGGAACGGCGATCATCGGCCGCCTGTATGTGCTTCACATTCTGCTGGTGCCGGCCATGATTCTTCTCATGATCGTCATCCACCTTTTCATGGTGGTTGTCCACAAGCACACGCAGTACCCCGGCCCGGGGCGCAACGACGGCAACGTCGTTGGTTACCCGCTCGGACCGGTTTACGCTGCGAAGGCCGGCGGCTTCTTCTTCATCGTGTTCGGTGTCGTCGCACTTATGGCTGCGATGTTCACTATCAACCCGATCTGGAACTACGGGCCGTACGACCCCTCCCCTGTGTCGGCCGGTACACAGCCTGACTGGTACATCGGATTCGTCGATGGGGCACTTCGTCTTATGCCGGGTGTCGTCAACGACTTCCACTTCGAGTACGTCATCTTCGGCCACGTGCTGACGCTGAATGTCCTGCTCCCGGCTTTGGTTCCTGCCGGCATCATTTTCACGGTGCTCTTCATGTACCCGTGGATTGAACGCTGGATCACCAAGGACAACCGCGAGCACCACGTCCTCGACCGTCCTCGGAATGCCCCAACCCGCACCGCAATCGGTGTCGCAGGGTTCACCTGGTACTGCGTCATGTGGGCCGCTGCAGGTTCGGACCTCATTGCAACGCACTTCCACGTTGCCCTGAACGACGTGACGTACTGGCTGCGTACGCTGTTCTTCCTTGGCCCGATCCTCGCATTCGTGGTGACCAGGCGCGTGGCACTTGCGCTCCAGCGCAAGGACCGCGAGATCGCCTTGCACGGCCGCGAAACCGGTCGCATCGTGCGCTTGCCTCATGGGGAGTTCATCGAGGTACATGCACCGCTGGACGACTATAAGCACTACAAGCTCGTCGGCTTCGAGTCGCCCGTCCCGCTGCCGGCTGAGCCGAACGAGCACGGCGTGGTCACTCCGAAGGAAAAGCGCCGCGCGGCACTTTCCAAATGGTTCTTCGAAGACCGTGTTGCTCCGGCAACGCCGGCCGAGCTTGAAGCCGCGCACGGACATGGCCACCATGAGGCCATCGAGTCCGGCGAAGAGCACAAGAGCCTGAGCCATTAGTTCTCGGCGATAGCAAATGACAGAGGGTCCCGTCCGCATTGGACGGGGCCCTCTCTCATTGTCTGTGTGTACCGGCTGTTGGTCCGCTCCCTGATGCTTTGAGGCTAGTGGGTACGATACCCCGTGGACTGGCTTCGCGTGGACCGAACGCCCGGGCGCTGCAACGGGACCCACAACTTATACCGGTCAGCCCTGTAGTAGGAGACGGAATAGTCCACCATGGCGCGTGCGACGAACGCGTGACGTTGAATCTTGAGCAGCGGAGTGCCGACATCCACGTTCAAGAGCCGCGCAGTCGATGGCGAAGCTGCTGTTGCTTCGATCATGTCCTCGCCCCATTCCATGACGAGTCCGTACTTTTCGCTTAACACGTTGTACAGCGAAGTGGGAGGCGCTCCGTCCAAAAGGCCCGGCACGCGATGGGCGGGGATGAAGTTCTCGTCTACGCTCATAGGCTCGTTGTCTGCGAGCAGGAGCCGTCGGAAGCGAACCAAAGGAGTACCCTCCTCCAACTGGAGTTCCCGCGCCAGGAAGGCACTCGCGGCGATCTGCTCGAAGCTCAAAACCTTCGCTGCCGGAACCATGCCGCGACGCTGCATTTCCTCGCTGTAGGACGTGAGCTTTACTTGGAGGTCCAGCTTCGGTTTGCGGACGAAAGTTCCCAGGCCAACCACTCGTTCAATGACCTCTTCGCCGACGAGGGCATCAATCGCCTGCCGCACCGTCATTCTGGCTAGTCCGAAACGTTCAGAGAGGTCCCGCTCCGAGGGCAAGGCAGCACCGGGCTTGCAAGACTCCGAGATGTAGGTTCGCAGGATCTCGCGCAGTTGAACGTAGATAGGAGTGCCGTTCTTGCGGTCGATCTCCCCCGTGATACGTGCTGCTTCAGCAGGCATGACGGTTTCCGGCCCCGAAATCTTCCATGAAACAAGCGTAGGCCATTCTACCCGCAGGTCTAGACCAGCTGGACGCTGTGAACGGTGCCATCGTGTGGCGGCGCTACGCTTGTAAGGATCAAAATCGCAGTCGGCTTTTGGCCGTCCGAGTCAAAGGAGCCGGTTTGCCCGAGCACAAAGCCAAGGTCGCCGCAGAGATTGGCCTCCATGCACGGGCAGCCGCCGTGTTTGTCCGTGCGGTGACGGCCACCGGGCTCCCGGTGACCATCCGGAAACCCGGCCAGCAAGCGGTCGATGCCAGGTCTCTTCTTGAGGTCATGACGGAGGACTTCGGCCATGGCTGCGAGGTGGTCCTATCCGTCCCGGGAGAACCGCTACCGGCTGGTCGCACTCTTGAAGAGGTTACTGACGCGCTAGCCGCCCTTTCGGCCGTCTTGGAGGCCGTAGAGGGACGCTGAGCGGGGCAAACGCACAGGCACGGCCCCGGGAAGGCGTGCCGGCGGACACCATCCTCATACGACAACGACGGCGGGCCCCACCAATTGGTGGGGCCCGCCGTCGTTGTTCAAGATGCTTCTAGTGCGCGTGATCTCCACGGCTGTATTCGAAGACCCAACCGACCAAGGCTACGAGGGCCAAGCCAGCGGCAACGAACGTAATCCAGAAACCTATGGCGAGACCAAGGAAGCCACCGGCACAAGCCAATCCGAGGACCAGCGGCCACCAGCTCCACGGGCTGAAGTGTCCCTGCTCGCCGGCGCCTTCGTGAATCTCGGCGTCCGGACGGTCTTCCGGACGCATACCGACACGCTTGCCTGTGAAACCAAGGTAACCGCCGATCATGCCAGCCAGGCCGCCGACCAGGAGAATACCCAGCGTGCCAACCCACTCAGACCAGTGGGTCAAGAAACCGTAGGCCAGCGCAACGGGGACGAAGAAAAACGACCCGGCTCCAAAAATCCATGATTCGATCTTCACTTGGCGTCCTTCTGATCAGCATTGCCGAGCAGTGTTGCTCCCGGCTCAGGCGACTGTGCTGTGTGGTGCTGTGCGAGCTCCGGGTGGTGCAGGTCCAGGGCCGGACGCTCGGAACGGATACGGGGAAGCGAAGTGAAGTTGTGCCGCGGCGGCGGGCAGGACGTAGCCCACTCGAGCGAGGCTCCGAAGCCCCAGGGATCGTCAACTTCAACCTTCTTGTTGCTGCGCCAGGTGATGTAGACGTTCCAGAAGAAGGGCAGGAGCGACGCACCGAGGACGAAGGATGAAATCGTGGAGAACTGGTTCATCCAGGTGAAGTTGTCCTGCGGCATGTAGTCCGCGTAGCGACGCGGCATGCCCTCGACGCCGAGCCAGTGCTGGATGAGGAAGGTGCCGTGGAACCCCAGGAACAGAAGCCAGAAGTGGATCTTTCCCAGGCGTTCGTTGAGCATCTTGCCGGTCCACTTGGGCCACCAGAAGTAGAAGCCTGCGAACATGGCGAACACGACCGTACCGAAGACCACGTAGTGGAAGTGTGCCACCACGAAATACGAGTCCGAAACGTGGAAGTCAAGTGGCGGGGAGGCCAGGATGATGCCCGTCAGGCCACCGAAGAGGAATGTGACCAGGAAGCCGATGCTCCAGAGCATGGGCGTTTCAAAGGTAATAGAGCCCTGCCACAGCGTTCCGATCCAGTTGAAGAACTTCACGCCGGTGGGTACGGCGATCAGCATCGTCATGAAGGAGAAGAACGGAAGCAGCACAGATCCAGTGACATACATGTGGTGGGCCCACACGGTCACCGACAACGCCGCAATGGCGATTGTCGCGTAGACAAGGCCCTTGTAGCCGAAGATCGGTTTGCGGCTGAATACCGGGAAGATCTCGGAAACGATGCCGAAGAACGGCAAGGCAATGATGTACACCTCGGGGTGGCCGAAGAACCAGAACAGGTGCTGCCAGAGGACAGCTCCGCCGTTCTCCGGATCGAAGATGTGGGCGCCGAAGCGGCGATCCGCACCGAGTGCGAAGAGCGCAGCGGCGAGGGGCGGGAACGCCATGAGGACCAGGATGGCCGTCACGAGGGTGTTCCAGGTGAAGATCGGCATGCGCCACATCGTCATGCCCGGAGCGCGCATGCAGATGATGGTGGTGATGAAGTTGACAGCACCCAGGATGGTTCCGAAACCGGACAGCGCGAGGCCGAAGACCCAGAGATCGCCGCCGACACCCGGCGTGAATGTCGTGTTCGACAACGGCGCATAGGCGAACCAGCCGAAGGATGCCGCACCCTGCGGGGTGATGAAGCCGGACACGGCGATGGTGGAGCCGAAGAGGAAGAACCAGAAGGCCAGCGCGTTCAGTCGCGGGAAGGCAACGTCGGGGGCACCGATCTGCAGCGGCATGATGACGTTGGCGAAGCCGGCGAAGAGCGGCGTCGCGAACATCAAGAGCATGACAGTGCCGTGCATCGTGAAGAGCTGGTTGTACTGTTCTTTGGTCTGCAGGATCTGCATGCCGGGTTCGAACAGCTCTGCACGGATGAGCAGAGCCATGACGCCGCCCAGGCAGAAGAACACGAAGGACGCGATCAGGTACATGTACCCGATGGTCTTGTGGTCAGTGGAGGTGATCCAGTTGACGACGATGCGTCCCTTGGATTTGGGTACTACCGGAGACTCAAGGACTCCGGCGGATTGAGTGTAAGTAGCCACGTCGCTTCCCTTAATTCTTCTCGTTCAGGTTCGGGTTGCGGTCGTACTTCGAGTCGAGAAGACCGGTGTTGCCGCTCTGGCGAAGCTGGTCCATGTGAGCCTGGAACTCAGCCTCGGAAACGACCTTCACGCGGAACAGCATCTCTGAGTGGTATTCACCGCAAAGTTCGGCGCACTTGCCGTCATAGGTTCCCACCTTGGTGGGGGTCAACCTGATGTAGTTGGTCTTGCCGGGAATCATGTCGCGCTTCTGCAGGAAGGCGGGGACCCAGAAAGAGTGAATGACGTCGCGCGAGTTCAGTTCCAGATCAACCGACTTGTTGACCGGAAGGTACAACGTGGGGAGCTTCTCCTTGTCCACATCGTTGCCCGTGAGGTGTGCCTGAACGCCTGCCTCGTGGAGGTCCTCGGTGACGACCGAGCCCTTCACGTAGTTGAAGTCCCACGCCCACTGCTTGCCGCGGACGTCAACGACGACGTCGGCCGGCTGGGAGCGGTCATCAATTGCGCGCTGGTCCTGGTCGGTGAAGTAGAAGAACACCAAGACCATGAACAGCGGAATGGTCAAATAAAAGACCTCCAGAGGGAGGTTGTAGCTAAGCTGCTTCGGAAAACCCGTGGTGCCCTTGCGGCGGCGGTAGGCGATGATGCACCAGACCAGCAGGCCCCAAGTAATAATGCCGACGACCAGGGCGGCGATCCATGAGTTGACCCAGAGGTCCATGATCCGATCGGTGTGGTTGGTGGTGCCACGCTCGGTGGGCAACCAGCCCTTCTCTACCTCTGGTGAACATCCGGTCAAAACCAACGCGCCGGCTAGTGCCAAGCCAGTGATCGAGGTGATCTTTATGCGTCGGCTGCCGGTTCGGTTCTGCGAACTCACAGACGGCCCTTCCTCTTGTTGCTGCAGCCCGGCAGACCAAAGGCCCACCGGGCACACTAAAGTTTTACTACCCGATGTAGAGCTTACCGCTACCGAGCGGTTTTCGCCGACATGCTGGCCCAGTGCGTCGGGTCGGGTTGAAACCCGTTCCTGAACTGGGCCAACAGCCTGCGAATACCCCGGCTAGTGGAACGAATCGCCGCAGGCGCAAGACCCGCCGGCATTGGGGTTGTCGATAGTGAAGCCCTGCTTCGAGATCGTGTCCTCGAAGTCGATACTGGCACCGCTCAGGTACGGGACGCTCATCTTGTCGACAACTACTTCGACGCCGTCGTAGTCGCGGACGGCATCGCCGTCGAGCAGGCGCTCGTCGAAGTAGAGCTGGTAGATCAGGCCCGAGCAGCCGCCTGGCTGAACAGCTACGCGAAGCCGCAAGTCGGTGCGACCTTCTTGTTCAAGAAGGCTCCGGACTTTACCCGCGGCGACATCGGTCAGCTTGACCTCGTGCTCAGGAAGCTCGCCGCCTGCGAGCTGCGCTCCGGTGCTGTTTTCGTTGGTTGCAGTGCTCATTGGCCTACCTTCTTATGACGCTCTTGGCGGCCGCGCCTTCGCGCTGCCTGCCCTTACCCAAAATACGTGCGGGTTATAGCTACATGCTACGTCGAGCCGGCGCATAGCTATAACTTCTAACGTAACCGCCGGGACCGTTACCTTGTTCCCCGCCGTGGATCTTGTTCCCCTGGTGATCCATATGGACGCCTTCGGGATCTCGAGTGTCAGAGGCCTTCTGCGTTAAGGCGCGCCAGCATCAATGCCTCGGCAAGGACGGCGTTACGGAAGTCACCTATGTGAAGTGATTCGTTGGCGCTGTGCGCCCGGGAGTCCGGATCCTCTACGCCGGTCACGAGGATCTGGACATCCGGGTAGGTTTCGGTCAGGTCCGCGATGAAAGGTATGGATCCACCGATCCCCATTTCGACGGCCGGCACTCCCCAGGCTTCACCCAGCGCCCACATCGCGATCCGGGCTGCGGCCGAGCCGGTGTCGGTAGAGAAGGCGTTGCCTCGCTCCCCCGGCACGAACGTCACTTGCGCTCCGAACGGCGAGTGGGCCGCCAGGTGCCTTCCCATGGCGTCCATAGCGACATCCGGATCTTGCCCGGGAGCCAGGCGCAGGCTGAACTTCGCCCGCGCGGAAGGGAGCAGCGTGTTGGATGCGACGTCGACGGCGGGTGCGTCGATGCCGATGATGGACAAGGCAGGCTTGGTCCAGAGCCTTGAGGCGATGCTGCCGCTGCCAGCAAGCTTCACACTGTCGAGAACAGAGGCATCCGCGCGGTACTGTTCCTCGTCAACGTCCTCTACCACGCCATCCTTGGCCACCAAGCCCTCGACGGCCACGTTGCCGTCGTCGTCGTGCAAGGTCGCGATCAAGCGGGACAAGAGGGTCGGCGCATCCAAGACGGGACCACCGAACATGCCGGAGTGTACGGCGTGGTGCAGGACCCGCACCTCGAAGGTGCCGTCCACCAGGCCGCGAAGACTGGTTGTCAGGGCCGGAACGCCGACCTTCCAGTTGCTGGAGTCAGCCACGACGATGACGTTCGCCTCGAGGAGATCACGGTGTGTTTCGAGGAACGTACGGAATGTTGGCGATCCCGCTTCCTCCTCGCCTTCGAAGAACAGGGTGACGCCGAGACCAAAATCATCTCCCAGCACTTGGGTTACAGCGGCGTAAGCGGCCAAGTGGGCCATGATTCCCGCTTTGTCGTCGGCTGCGCCGCGGCCATAAAGGCGGCCTTCGCGTTCCTGGGCCACGAACGGCTCGGTATCCCACAGGCTCACGTCGCCAGGCGGCTGCACATCGTGGTGCGCGTACAGGAGTATGGTCGGCTTGCCCGGCGCTGCAACGCGGCGCGCAACAATGGCAGGTCCTCCCGGAGTGCCGTCCGTCTTGTCGCAACGCAGAATCTGGACGTCGGCGAAGCCCGACTCGCGGACCAACGCCGCAACGGCCTCGGCACTGCGCTCAAGTTCCGCGGGGTCGAAACTTGGCCAGGCAATACCCGGGATCGCGACGAGCGCCTTCAAACGCGCCATGGTCTCGTCAAAAGAAGATTCGACGGCGGACTTGAGCGCATCGACATTGATCGTGCCGGAGCCGCCGGAAAAGGTCTGCGGGATCTCCGCATTCATTGAAGTCATGGCGAAAACACTACCGCTGGGAGTGATGCGGGGGAACCGGTATGGACGGCGTGGCGGACTCATTCGCAGGGTGCCACGTTGCGTCGACTTTAGAGCGCTTCCTGCGGGGTATTCTTTAGGGGTGTTTGGACGTAAAAAGGATGAGCCGAGCGCTCAAGACTCAGTAGACCAGCTAGCCGCCGATGCCGCCGCGAAAGGTGCAGGTGCTGGTAAGGGTGCACCCACACCCAAGCGCAAAGAACAGGAAGCCGCTCGTAAGCGCCCCTTGGTGCCAACCGACCGCAAGGCCTCCAAGGAAGCCGAGCGTATCGCCGTGCAGGACCAGCGCCAGAAAATGCGCCAGGCACTGGACACCGGTGACGAAAAATACCTGCCGCTGCGCGACAAGGGACCCCAAAAGCGTTTCGCCCGCGACTACGTCGATGCCCGTTTCAGCCTCGGCGAGTACCTGATGTTCGGAGCACTGCTGTTCGTGGTGATCTCCTTCATCATTCCGTCAGGAAGCGATGCCCTCAGCTATATCTTGATCGGGTTCTGGGTCATGTTCCTGGCGGTCTTCGCGGACGTGTTCATCCTTTCCCGCAAGCTGCGCAAGGGCCTGACGCAGAAGTTCGGCGACGTCGAGCGCGGCACTGTCTGGTACGGCAGCATGCGTTCCCTGCAATTCCGCCGCCTGCGCCTTCCGAAGCCGCAGGTCCAGCGTGGCCAGTACCCCTCTTAGGGCCGCAAGCCACCAAGTACAAGAGTCCAACTAAGCAGAAAGACCCTGGAATAGCTGTTCCAGGGTCTTTTTCTGCTTGTCAGCACGTGGCGATCGAGGGCCTGGCTAGCGGCGGTACTTCGCAAGGGCCTTGTTGATGCCGGCGGCCCAGAACGGACCTTCGTAGAGGAACGCGGTGTATCCCTGCACCAAGGTGGCTCCGGCGTCGAGCCTTTCCTGGACGTCGGCTGCGGACTGCACCCCGCCGACGGCGACGAGCACCAGGCCCTCCCCCACCGCGGCCTTCAGCCGGCGCAGTACCTCGAGCGACCGCTCCTTGAGGGGCGCGCCGGAGAGCCCGCCGGCGCCGCAGGCCTCCACCTTGCCCGGTTCGGAAACGAGGCCTTCCCGTCCGATGGTGGTGTTGGTGGCAATGATGCCATCGAGCTTGAGGTCCAGGGCGAGGCGGGCGACGTCGTCAATGTCGTCGTCGCTGAGGTCCGGGGCGATCTTGACCAACAGGGGGACATGGCGTCCAGCGGATTCATCGGCGGCGTCTCCGACGGCGCGAAGCAGTGGGCGGAGGGTCTCGACGTTCTGGAGCAGGCGCAGGCCGGGAGTGTTCGGCGAGCTCACGTTGACCACAAGATAGTCGGCCGCCGGCGCCAGGCTCCGGGCGCTGACCAGATAGTCCTCAACCGCGTCGTCGAGCTCGACAACCTTGGTCTTGCCGATGTTGACACCGATCACAGGGCGAACGCCGGCATGCGTGCGCTGCAGAGCCGCCCTCGCAGCCTTGAGGCGCGGGGCCACAGCCGCGGCGCCGTCGTTGTTGAATCCCATGCGGTTGATCACGGCCCTGTCCTCGACGAGGCGGAAAAGCCGTGGCTTTTCATTGCCTGGCTGGGCCTGCCCGGTGATGGTGCCTATTTCCACGTGGCCGAAACCCAATTCCGCGAGGGCCTCGATTCCGTGGCCCTCTTTGTCGAAGCCGGCAGCAAGGCCGAAAGGCGACGGGAAGGTCAGGCCGAAAGCCTCGGTGCGCAGCGAGGGGTGCGGTGCCGTCATTTTGGCCAGAACGCGCCCCGCTCCCGAGCGGTGTGCAAAGCGGATCGCCTGGAAGCCGATCTTGTGGGCTTTTTCGGCATCCATCCAGGAGAAGGCCAACTTGAAGAATGTGGGGTAAACGCGCATGTTCCTAGTTTTCCGGTTTACGGGTCGCGCACCAAACCAGGGCGGTTACCGGACGGTAGCATGTACGAATGCCGAGCAATCCACGTGATGGAGTTCACTCCAAGGCAATTATTGAAGCCGACGTCGTCGTCATTGGGGCGGGACTGTCGGGACTGGTCGCCGCCGCCCAAGCCTACGCACTCGGCAAACGGGTTGCTGTCCTGGACCAGGAACCAGCAGCCTCCCTGGGCGGCCAGGCACATTGGTCTTTCGGTGGACTGTTCCTGGTCAACTCTCCCGAACAGCGAAGGCTGGGCGTCAGGGACAGCGCCGAACTTGCCTTGGGCGACTGGTTGGCGTCCGCGGCCTTTGACAGGCCGGAGGACTCCTGGGCCCGGCTTTGGGCGGAGGCCTATGTAGATTTCGCCTCCGGCGAGAAGCGCCGGTGGCTGAGATCGCTCGGCGTGCGGTTCTTTCCGCTGGTGCAATGGGCCGAGCGCGGCGGCTATGGGCCCCAAGGCCACGGCAACACAGTCCCGCGGTTCCACGTCACCTGGGGCACCGGCCCCGGCGTCGTTCAACCGTTCCTGGAAAAGGTGAGCGACGGCGTCGCCCGGGGCAGGGTATCCCTCCACTTCCGGCATCGCGCCACGGAACTAACGACGACGGCGGGCCGCGTCACCGGGGTCAGCGGCGAGATTCTTGAGGCGTCCGGCGCCGGACGCGGCGAAGCGTCGTCGCGCACCGTCGTCGGGAGCTTTGAAGCGACTGCCGGAGCCATCATCGTCACCACCGGCGGAATTGGTGGAAACCACGCACTTGTGAGGCGGCAATGGCCCGACAGTACTGCGCCGGAGCACATGCTGAGGGGCGTGCCGGCGTCCGTCGATGGCGAGTTCCTCACTGCCGCTGCTGCCGCAGGCGGAGGGCTCATCAATGGTGACCGCATGTGGCACTACCCCGAAGGCATCCACAACCACTCCCCCGTGTGGCCCTTGCATGGCATCCGCATCCTCCCCGGTCCGTCGTCGCTGTGGATTGATGCGACGGGACGTCAGCTGCCAGCCCCGCTCTTTCCAGGCTTCGATTCCTTGGGTGCCCTCAGGCATATCCTGGCGAGCGGACACGGACATTCGTGGTTCGTATGCAACCGGACCATCGCACTGAAAGAATTCGCATTGTCAGGTTCAGAACAGAATCCGGATCTCACAGGCAAGGACATCCGGCTCCTGGCCTCCCGGCTCAGTCCTGCCAGTGATTCCCCGTTGCGCAGCTTCCTGGACCGTGGCGTGGATTTC
The DNA here is from genome assembly GCF_044358315.1 of Arthrobacter sp. FW306-04-A. Lineage (GTDB taxonomy): Bacteria > Actinomycetota > Actinomycetes > Actinomycetales > Micrococcaceae > Arthrobacter. Next base: position 2,347,272 of record NZ_CP084559.1, on the reverse strand, counting down.
CTGCAGGCTGCAACGGCCGCCGAACTAGCTGGAAAAATGAACTTGTTGACTGGTTCGCCCCTGATAGATCCCGGCCGACTCGATAACCTTATCGGCGATCGGGACCAGCAGGTGGCGAGCGGGCTGGGCAAGGACCCGCAGCTCGCCGCTGTTCGGGCGGCGCGGAGGTTCGCCACCGACAAGATCATGCGTGTGGCCCCTCCGCATCGGCTCACCGACCCGAAACACGGCCCACTTCTGGCCGTTCGGCTCTCCGTGCTGACACGCAAGAGCCTTGGCGGGCTACAGACGGACCTTCGTTCACGCGTCCTTGACAGTTCCGGAGCGCCCGTCCGGGGATTGTACGCGGCAGGAGAGGCTGCCGGCTTCGGCGGCGGCGGAGTCCACGGCTACCGGGCATTGGAAGGAACCTTCCTTGGCGGCTGCCTGTTCTCCGGGCGCGCAGCAGGGCGCGATGCCGCAACGAGTGTCTAAGCTGTTCCCATGGAGTGGCAGACCGATATCCTCGGCGCGGACTTCGAAAGTTGTGCCTTCGAGGCGGCCGGACCTGACGGGGTGGTCCGGCGTGCGACACTGGTTCGCCACGTCCCTCAGGAGGGTGCGGGGCGTGGCGATCGGCCACCGGCCGCCAACGGTTCCATCCTTTTCCTGCACGGCTGGAGCGACTACTTTTTCAACGTCGCGTTGGCAGAGTTTTGGACCGGACAAGGTTTCCACTTCTACGCCCTCGACATGCACAACCACGGGCGCAGCCTGCAGGCGGACACCCCGGGCGGCTATGTGGAACATCTAGATGACTACGACGCTGAGATCGGCAAGGCCATCGACATGATCCGCTCCGGCGACCCTCTCGGGGAGGTGCCGCGTTCGTTGACCCTCATGGGACATTCCACCGGAGGCCTCGTGGCCGCATTGTGGGTCAGCCGCCACCCCGGTTCCGTCCAGTACCTCGTACTCAACAGCCCGTGGCTTGAAATGCACGGAAGTTCTTTGGTCCGCCGTGCCGCCCAGACCATGGTGAAGCCGCTTGCGCGCTTCCGCCCGACGACAATCCTGCGCTTGCCCGAACGCGGGTTCTACTACCGCAGCATAAGCAGCTCAGCCGAGGGCGAATGGCTCGTCGACCCCAAATACCGGCCGCCCTTGGCCTTCCCCATGCGGGCAGGATGGCTCAGCGCTGTCCTCAGCGGACACACAAGGGTGGCCCGCGGGCTGAGAATTGACATCCCCATCCTCGTGCTGATCTCCGGAGCAAGCGCGAACGGCATGATTTGGCAGGAGTCCATGAGGCGTTCAGACGCGGTCCTGGACGTGAATACCATGGCTGTCCGTGCCATGACCCTTGGCCGCACCGTCACGTTGGAACGGGTGGACGGCGGCCTTCACGACGTGTTCCTTTCGGCAGGACCGGTGCGCGCCGATGCCTACGCCCGGCTTGCGCGCTGGATTCGCGGTTATATTTCGAACGGCCCGCCGCCGGAGCATATGGCCGGCGAGGAACGCGGACGGCCAAGGGAAGCGCCATGACCACGGAGCTGGGTGTGCCGGTATGGCAACAAGATTTTCTGGGCGGCGGTTTCGAGGCCCTGGAATTGGAACTTCCACCCGACGAAGAAGGTCCGGTGTGCGCCACCCTTGTCCGGCACGTCCGTCCGGTGCCAGCCCATTCGGCGCCACACGGACTTCTCGATGCCTTGACGGCGTTCACCAGACGCCGACGCCGGAGGGAAGTTCCCGTCACTGAGGGCCCACCGAGGGTGGTGCTGTACCTCCACGGCTGGGCCGACTACTTCATGCAGACAGAACTGGCGGAGTTCCTGGGCGCCTCCGGATTCCATTTCTATGCGCTTGACCTGCGGAAGTTCGGGCGCAGCCTACGGCCGGGGCAAACTCCCGGCTACACCACCGATCTGTTGGTCTACGACGAAGACATCGATGCCGCGCTGCTTGCGATACACCAGGACATTGCCGAAATAACCGGTAGCGCGGAGGTGCCTACCGTCCACCTGCTTGCCCATTCCCTGGGTGGCCTGATTGCGGCGCTGTGGGCTGACCGGAACCCTGGCCGCATTGCCACCCTGACGCTGAATTCGCCGTGGCTGGAACTTCAGGGCAGCAGCCTGATCCGCAGCATCGCGATGCATTTGGTGGAACCGTTTGCTCGCACGGACCCCAAGCGGCCATTCCGATTTCCGGAGATGCCGGCCTACTGGGAAAGCGTGAGCAACCTGGCCCACGGGGAATGGACCCTTGACCCGGAATGGCGTCCGCGAACTTCGTTCCCGATACGCGCGGGGTGGACGAAGGCAGTCCTGGCGGGACACACCGCCGTCGAACGCAAACTCAATATCGATGCTCCGGTGCTCGTGCTGCTTTCGGGACGCACCCGCATCCAGGCGGAGTGGAGCGCGGAGCTTATGCGCGTCGACGCCGTGATCGATGTTGAGCAGACGGCCCGCCGGGCCCTGGGACTTGGACGGCGGACAGCTGTGTTCCGCTACCCTGGCGCTCTCCATGATGTGTTCTTGTCACGGCGTACGGTCCGCCAGCAGGCCTACAGGGACGTCGCTATCTGGTTGGCTTCGTATCCGGACTGACCGGATTTTGCCAGCGCACTCGTGTTAATTGTCAGCGGGATGCGGCAGCGTCCACTGCACCACCGTAGCGGCGGTCCCGTTTGGCATAGATCTCGACGGCGTCCCACAAGGTCCTGCGGTCGACGTCGGGCCACAGCGTATCCATGAAAACGAACTCTGCGTAGGCCGATTGCCACAAGAGGAAGTTGGACAGCCGCTGCTCACCGGAACTGCGCAGGAACAAGTCGACGTCCGGAAGATCCGGTTCATCAAGGTACTTCTGGATGGTCTTCTCGGTGACAGAGCCGGGCTTCAGGCGTCCATCTGCAACATCCTGGGCGATAGCTGCGACCGCATCGGCGATTTCGGCGCGCCCGCCGTAGTTAACACACATGGTCAACGTGCACGTGTCGTTGCCGCGAGTGTAATCCTCGGCTTCCTCAAGTTCCTTGATAACGGAACCCCATAGCCTGGGACGTCGTCCTGCCCAACGAATCCGTACCCCCCACTCATCGAGCTGGTTGCGCTGCCGACGTAGCACGTCCTTGTTAAATCCCATGAGAAAACGCACTTCTTCAGGAGAGCGGCGCCAGTTTTCGGTGGAGAAAGCGTAGACACTGACGTATTTGATGCCGAGTTCGATCGCGCCAGCCATCACATCCAGCAGCGCGGGTTCTCCGGCCTTGTGGCCCTCGATGCGCGGCAGGCCGCGTTGGTTTGCCCAGCGGCCATTGCCATCCATGACGATGGCCACGTGCCGCGGCACCAGTTCGGCGGGTATGGCCGGTGGCCTGGCCCCCGAGGGATGTTGATACGGGGCCTTAACCGGAGTCCTCCGCGCAGTTGCCGTCTTCTTTTTTCCCAGTGCCACTGTCAGCTTCGCTCCACATGTTTGAGGGACTTCAATGCTCGTTCAAGATGCCATTGCAGGTAGCTCGCCACCAAACCGGCTGCCTCCCGGCGATGCAAGCTCTCGGACACATCCGCCGTTGCCCAGTCTCCCGTCAGCAATGCGCCCAACAGGACAACGGTCTCGGGTGCCGGTGCCGGCGAACCAGGGGGGCGGCAGTTACCGCAGATCATTCCGCCCAAGGGAGCGGAGAAGGCGGTGTGCGGACCGGCCGCCCCACAGCGGGCACAGTCCGTGAAGCTGGGCGCCCAGCCGCCGGTGGCCAAAGCGCGAAGGAGGTAGGAGTCAAGAATGAGTTCCGGCGGGTGGTCGGAACGGCTCAGCGAGGCAAGAGCCCCCACGAGGAGGTTATATTGCGCGGTTCCCGAATCGGCGTCGGCGTCTGTCAGCTTCTCTGCGGTTTCCGTCATGGCAGCGGCGACCGTGTACCGGGAGTAATCGGCGGCAATCGAGCTCCCATAGGCTCCTTTGGCGACCGCCTGGGTGACGATGTCCAGGGTGCGGCCGGACACGAGTTGGAGGTCTGCCACCATGAAGGGTTCCAGCCGGGCCCCGAACCGGCTAGTGGTCCGCCGCACGCCCTTTGCCACCGCGCGAACCTGGCCGTGGTGCTTTGTCAGCAAAGTGATGATGCGGTCCGCTTCGCCCAGTTTGTGGGTGCGCAGCACAACGGCATCGTCCCGGTAGGACCGCGCTGCGAACGAAGAAGGATTGGCCACAGTTAATCTTCGCACCACACCGGGCCTTCTCGGGTCCGGCGGAGCCGTGCGGCGCCGTGTTGACGGCGCCGCACGGCAAAAGGCTATGCCCGGACAGCCCTAATGGCGCGATTGACAGCAGAGATGACTGCCTTGAGCGCAGCAGTGCTCGTGTTGGGATCGATGCCGACACCCCACAGGACCCGCTCACCGACGGCGCATTCAACATATGCTGCCGCACTGGCGCTGCCGCCTTCGGACAATGCATGTTCTGAGTAGTCCAGGACGCGTACGTCCACGCCGTCTTCACGCAGGATATCCAGCAACGCAGCGATGGGGCCGTTGCCCTTGCCGGTTCGCTGAACCACGGTGCCGTCCACGCGGAGGGCTGCGTGCAGGGTCAGCTCGCCGGATTCATCGGTCTCCGTGCGGATGGAGCCCAGCGAATAGCGTCCCCACTGGCCATCGGCCGTGGTAGCGGGAAGGTATTCGTCCTGGAACATCGCCCACAGCTGGGGCCCGCTGACTTCGCCGCCCACAGTATCGGTGCGGTGCTGGATCACGCCGGAGAATTCGATCTGTGCCCGGCGCGGCAGGTCCAGGCTGTGCTCGTTCTTGAGCAGATACGCCACGCCGCCCTTGCCGGACTGGGAGTTAACGCGGATGACGGCCTCGTAGCTGCGACCCAGGTCCTTAGGATCGATCGGCAGGTACGGGACCTGCCAGGTGAAGTCGTCAACGGCCTTGCCGGCGGCCACGGCGTCCTTTTCGAGGGCTTCGAAACCCTTCTTGATGGCGTCCTGGTGCGAACCGGAAAATGCCGTGAACACGAGATCGCCACCATACGGGGAGCGCTCGGGCACGGGCAACTGGTTGCAGTACTCCACGGTCCTACGGACTTCGTCGATGTCCGAGAAGTCGATCATCGGATCGACACCTTGCACGAACATGTTCAGGCCCAGGGTGACAAGGTCCACGTTGCCGGTACGCTCGCCGTTGCCGAACAAGCAACCTTCGATGCGGTCGGCGCCTGCCAGGTAGCCCAGCTCTGCCGCCGCCACGCCCGTGCCGCGATCGTTGTGGGGGTGGAGGGAGATGATGATGCCGTCACGGGGATGCAGGTTCCGGTGCATCCATTCGATGGAGTCGGCGTAAACGTTGGGGGTGGCCATTTCCACAGTGGCAGGCAGGTTGATGATGACTTGCTTGTCCGCAGACGCTTCGAAAACGTCGGCAATGGCGTTGCAAACCCGCGCTGCGTACTCGAGCTCGGTTCCGGTGAAGGACTCCGGCGAATACTCATACGTGATCTGGGTGTCCGTGAGGGTTTCCTCGTACTTCTTGCACAAACGCGCCCCCTGCAGGGCAATATCCAGGATCCCGTCTTCGTCCTGATTGAACACGACGCGGCGCTGGAGCACCGAGGTGGAGTTGTACAGGTGGACGATGGCATGCTTGGCGCCCACGAGGGACTCGTAGGTGCGCTCAATCAGATGTTCGCGCGCCTGGGTCAGGACCTGGATGGAAACGTCATCCGGAATGTGGCCGCCTTCGATGAGCTGCCGCACGAAGTCGAAGTCTGTCTGCGATGCAGACGGGAAGCCGACCTCGATTTCCTTGTACCCCATCTTCACCAGCAGCTGGAACATCTTCAGCTTGCGGGCCGGGCTCATGGGGTCGATCAGGGCCTGGTTGCCGTCACGCAGGTCCACAGCGCACCAGCGCGGGGCCTTGGTGATGACTTTGTCTGGCCAGGTGCGGTCTGCCAGTTCGACCTTGATCTGATCCTGGAAAGGCAGGTACCGGTGGATGGGCATTCCGGAGGGCTTTTGTGCGTTGCGCATGACTTAGGGCCTTTTCTCTTAGTCTTGAAGGAAGATTGGCCGGGCACAGCTAACTCCGCAGCGAGGGTTGGCCTAGCGAATATTCGCTTTCAAGGCCCCGCCACGGCAGCTAAGGAGAAGCATTCCTGCACGCACCATTTCACAATAACACGGGTGCGTATGATGACAATGCAATACCTGAAGCAACGTCCACTATGCAGACGAGGTTACGGTGGTGAGCCGGATCCGCTCGTCGTCCGAAGGAGTTCTTGTGCCACAGTCGGGGATCACACTGTCCAACATCGATGAAAGCGTTCGGCCGCAGGACGATCTCTACCAGCACGTCAATGGCGCGTGGCTGAAGGCCACGGTCATTCCGGACGACCGCCCGCTGGAGGGAACTTTCACCGCGCTGCGCGATGGCGCCGAACTGGCGGTCAAAGCGATCATCGAAGAGGCGGCCGCGAAGGGCGAGGACGCCAGCGGAATCGAGCGCAAAGTCGGTGAGCTCTATAACAGCTTCATGGACGAGGACGCTGCCGAAGCCAAGGGGATGGAACCGATTCGCGCCCGGATCGACGAGGTCTTTGCCACTGCTTCGCCCGCCGAAGTTGTTGCATTGTCTGGGCGGCTGTTCCGTTCGGATGTCTCAGGCCTCTTTTCCATCTACCCAGCGCCCGACGCCGGGAACCCGGACCGGGTCCTGCTCTACATCGGCCAAGGCGGCATTGGCCTTCCAGACGAGTCTTACTATCGGGACGAGAAGTTCGCACCGATCGTCAGTGCCTACGGAAAGTACGTCGCCAATCTCTTCGGCTTGGCAGGTATTCCTGACGCCGACGCAGCGGCCGGGCGCATCGTCGCCTTTGAAAAGGCCCTTGCCTCGCACCACTGGGATAACGTCACGCTTCGCGATCCGCAAAAGACATACAACCTCAAGACTGCGGATGAGGGACGTGAACTGTTCCCCTACCTGGACGCTTGGTTCGACGCCGCCCGGATTGAGGGCGACAAATTCACCGAACTGGTGGTGAGCACTCCGGACTTCTTCACCGGTGCGGCCGCCCTTGCCGAGTCCGAGCCTCTTGCCACCTGGCAGGAATGGTTGGCTTTGCGCGTGCTCAACGCCGCCGCCCCCTATCTGTCCTCAGCTTTTGTGGATGCAAACTTCGATTTCTACGGCACCACCCTGAGCGGCACTCCACAGAACAAGGACCGCTGGAAGCGTGGCGTCGCCGTCGTCGAGGCCGCTCTCGGAGAGGCAGTGGGACAGATCTATGTGGAGCGCCACTTCCCCGAGGGTTACAAGGCCAGGATGCAGACGTTGGTTGCCAAGCTGATCGAGGCTTACCGCCAGAGCATCACCGCCCTCGACTGGATGGGCGAGGACACCAAAGCGGAAGCACTGAAGAAGCTCGCTGCCTTCCGCCCCAAAATTGGCTTTCCAGACAAGTGGATCGATTACTCCGCCGTCGACATCGACCCGGCTGATCTTCTGGGAAACGTCGAGCGGGCGCACAACGCCGACGTCGACCGCCACCTTGATGAGATCGGCAAGCCGGTTGATCTGAACAAGTGGCTCATGACCCCGCAGACCGTGAACGCCTACTACCACCCGATGCTGAACGAGATTGTTTTCCCCGCGGCGATCCTGCAGCCCCCCTTCTTCACGGCAGAGGCTGACGACGCCGTTAACTACGGCGGCATCGGCGCCATCATCGGACATGAGATTGGCCACGGCTTCGACGACCAGGGCTCCCAGTTTGATGGAAGCGGAGCGCTGCGGAACTGGTGGAGCGAGGAAGACCGCAAGGCCTTCGAAGGACTGGCGGCCAAGCTCGTGGCCCAATTTGATGCCCTTGCACCGTATGCGGCTCCTGACCATAAGGTCAACGGGAAGCTCACGCTGGGCGAAAACATCGGCGACCTGGGAGGCCTGACCATCGCCTACAAGGCTTACCTGCTGAGCCTTGACGGTGCGCAACCGCCCGTCTTGGAGGGCCTTACCGGCCAGCAGCGCTTCTTCATGTCCTGGGCTGCGGGCTGGCGCCAGGTCATCCGGCCCGAGGAAGCCATCCGGCGCGTCGCTACGGATCCGCACTCCCCCAACGAGTTCCGCACGAACGCCATCGCCAAGAACCTGGACTCATTCCACGAGGCGTTCGCGGTGGAATCCGGGGACGGGATGTGGCTGTCGCCTGAGGACCGCGTCAGTATCTGGTAAGAAGCAATACCGGCGGGAGGGGGGCGTGACCACAAGCTGTGGTCAACGCCCCTTCGCTTTGTCGCGTGGCTACCGGGCGATGAGGGCGGGGTTGACGGCCTGACACTTTACATCGCCTGCAGTCTGCTTGACGACGTCGGCCGGAACGGAAACCATTCCAAACTTTGTTCCCGTTGTGAAGTCGGAGCCCACATACACCTGGACTCCGACGATACCCGGAGACGGCTCGATCTGTGCGGCCGGAATGCCCAACAGGCTGGCAACGTCCGGCGCAACGTCCGCATAGCCGGTCCCGTAGTAGACAACCGTCTTGGATGCAGCCGCGGCCAGGAAATGGCCGGCCTTGGTGAACCCGCCGCCAATGAGTGCCGTAGCGAGTTCCTGGCCCCGTGACGTAACGCCCGAACCGTCGGCCACAGTCACTGCTTGGAGCGCCTTGTTGTAGGCAGGGGCGGCGGGAGAACCGGCAGCCGGCGTTGGATGAGCCCCTGAGGAGGCCGTCGGGGCAGGCGATGCGCTCGGAGACGGAGCCGCGGTGGCGCCAGGGTTGGTCAGGTCCAAGTTCGCCCGCATGGCCGCAAACAACTGGGTAGCCTGTGGTTGGACCATTTCGAGCCTGTTGATGTCGACGGCGGCAGGCTGGGTTGGAACCGATACGAAGGCCACCTTGGACAAGTCAATGTCTTTGAGGCGGCTCCCGATCGTCAGGAGCGACTGGACGGATGCAAGGCCGTTATCCACGGTGAGGTTCTTGGTTACGACGTCGGCGATCGAAAGCAGGCTCTGCGGATTGCTGAGCGTGCCATCGGCCTTGACTTTGCGGGTCAGCGAGGAAAGGAACCCCTGCTGCGCTTGGATGCGTCCAAGGTCGCTTCCATCACCAAAACCGTGGCGGGTCCTCAGGAAGGCCAGGGCCTGCTCGCCTTCGACTTTCGAGGTCCCCTTGGGGAGTCTGAGCCCAGAATCTGGATCGTAGACGGCGTCGCTCACGCATACGTCGACTCCGCCCACAGCGTTGGACAGTTCCTTGACGGCGTTGAAGTCAGCCATCATGAAGTGGTCAATCTCCAGCCCGGTGAGCTTGTTCACGGTGTCCACCGCGCAACCGATGCCTGCCTCAGCCATGGCCGAGTTGATCATGACGTTGGAGTGGGCTTGATAAACCGTGTTGGTTTTGGGGTCAGTACACTTCGGGACAGTCACCAAGAGATCGCGGGGAAAGCTGGTGAGGCTCACCCTCTTGTTGTCCGCCGAGATGTCCAGAAGCATCATGACATCTGATTGACCGTAGCCTGCGGAGTCTTGTGAGGAACCGTATTGCGAGTTCTTCCCGTCGCGGGTGTCGGAACCGAGGATGAGGATCTGCAAGCGGTCCGTGGCATCGTTGGCCGCGGCTTCGGTTCTCGTGGCGCCTGCCGACAAAGGTGCCTTGCTGATGTTCGACTGCAACCGGATAACCCAGAAAGCGGCGAAAGCGATGCCGGCGACGAGGAGCACAGACACCGACACCGCGGTGATCTTGAGCCAAAGCGGGAGCCCCTTGGGAGCATTCATGTGGCGGGGGGTGCCGGGGGCTTCCCCGTGGCGTGCAGCGCCGGACGCACCAATGGTGCCGGGCTCCTGTCCGCGCGCATCGCGACGTCGCACTACGTGCTCAACCTTTCCTCGGAAAATGGGATTCGGGCCATTTTACGGGCCCAAACTGGGAAAATCCCCAGTGGCTAGAACCCCAGCTTCACGAGTTGCTTCGGATCGCGCTGCCAATCCTTGGCCACCTTGACGTGCAGGTCGAGATAGATCTTGGTTCCCAGGAGGGCTTCGATCCCCTTGCGGGCGTTGGTACCGACCTCCCGCAAGCGGCTTCCGCCCTTGCCGATGATGATGGCCTTTTGGGACGGGCGCTCAACGTAGAGATTGACCCTCACGTCAAGGAGCGGATTGTCTTCGGAGCGGCCTTCGCGGGGCAGGATTTCCTCCACCACTACGGCCAAGGAATGTGGTAGCTCGTCCCGGACACCCTCCAATGCGGCTTCGCGAATGAGCTCGGCGACCATGACGGCCTCTGGTTCATCCGTGAGTTCACCGTCCGGGTAAAGAGGCGGGGAAGCGGGCATGTGCCCAATGAGCACGTCGGCAACGGTGTTGACCTGGAAGCCGTCGGTTGCCGAGACAGGAACGATGTCCGCCCAACCTTGTTCGCCGAGCACTTCGCGACCGAGTGCCGCGACCGCCAGGAGCTGTTCGGTCAGGGCCTGACGGTCCACGAGGTCGGTCTTGGTGACAAGTGCGATGATCGGTTTGCGTCCAACGGCAGCGAGCTGCGCAGCTATGTACTTGTCACCCGGACCGATCTTCTCGTTCGCCGGCAAGCAAAACCCAATGGCATCCACTTCCGAGAGGGTGTCCGCTACGAGATCGTTGAGGCGCTTGCCAAGAAGGGTGCGTGGACGGTGCAAACCCGGTGTGTCCACGAGGATGAGCTGTGCGTCTTCCCGGTGGACAATTCCGCGGATCGTGTGCCGGGTGGTCTGCGGCTTTGCCGAAGTAATGGCTACCTTCTGGCCAACCAGAGCGTTGGTCAGGGTCGACTTGCCGGCATTCGGACGGCCAACAAGAACCGAGAAGCCCGCGTGGAAGCCGCCGAAGTCCTGATCGGCGTCGAACTTCTTATTGTGCTTGCTCACGTGGAACTCCCTGTTGCGTTGTGTCGGCCTCGTCGAGAAGGTCTTCAAGGTCAGTGTCTTCTTTTGGAATGGCTGCCGCAATGATATGGCTGACCCGGTTTCGCCGGCCTTCAAGCCTATCGGCTTTCAAGGAGATCCCGTCCACCGTCACCGCACTCCCTACGATCGGCACCTTGCCCAACGTCTTGGCCAGGAGGCCGCCCACGGTGTCCACTTCGTCGTCGTCGAGGTCAATGTCGAAAAGTTCGCCGAGGTCGTCGATGCTCATCCGTGAACTGACCCGGAACGTGCCGTCACCCAGGTCGGTGACCTCCGCATCGTTGGAGTCGTATTCATCCACAATCTCCCCCACGATTTCCTCAATGAGGTCCTCCAGCGTCACCAGTCCCGCCGTGCCACCGTACTCGTCAATGACCACAGCAACGTGCGTGGACTCTTGCTGAAGCTCGCTGAGGAGGTCGCTGACGGGCTTGGATTCCGGAACGAAACGGGCCTCACGGGCTATCGCGTCCACGTCCGGGCGTACCGAAGGCTGTTCCGGACGGTGCAATGCGGCAGCGACGTCCTTCAGATAAAGAATCCCGCGGATCTGATCGGCATTCTCGCCGATAACGGGAATCCTTGAGTAGCCGGAGCGCAGGAACAAGGCCATGGCCTGCTCCAGGCTGGAGCCCGACTCGATGCTAACGATGTCCGTTCGAGGGACCATCACAGAGCGGACCAAGGTGTCGCCGAAGTCGAAGACCGACTGGATGAGTTCGGCCTCGCTGTCCTCGATCATGTCCGATTCCGTAGCCCTGTCGACGAGCTCACGGAATTCTTCCTCGCTGAAGAACGCTTCATCGCCGCTGGGAGCACCTGGCGCCACCGCACTGCCGATCGCTACGAGCCAGCCGGGAATGGGCCCCAGGATCCAGCAGAGGAACCTGATGAGGGGGGCCGAGAAGCGCACCACGCCGCCTGAGTTGGCGCGCCCGAGTTGACGAGGCGAGACGCCCACCAAGACGAAACCGATGACGGCCATGATGCCCGTCGCGGCCAGTCCGGCGAGCCAAACGTTGTCGAGGAGACTGTGCATGACCACGGCGACAGCCACTGCTGCGGCCATCTCGAACCAGACCCGCCAGAATCGCAGCGCCCGTATGTGGGCAACAGGTTGGGCGAGGATGCTACGAAGGGAGGTCCCCCGGCTCTTGACGATGGCTTGCTCTGCCTCGTGCCGCGGCAGGAAGGTAAAGGCAGCCTCCGCCGCAGTCAGCAGGGCGACGAAGCTGAGGAACACCAACGCCATGCCGACCAGGATGAGTGAGGTCACTGCATGGTCTCCATGGGGGCGTCCTTGCCGAGGAACGCGGACAGCAGCTCACGCTGCAGGCCGAACATTTCTTCCTTCTCTTCCGGCTCAGCGTGGTCGAAACCGAGGAGGTGGAGGATTCCATGCGTGCAAAGCAGGAGCATTTCATCCTGGGTTGAATGGCCCGCATTGCCGGCCTGGACCTCGGCCACTTGCGGACAGATGGCGATGTCGCCCAGCATGCCCTGTGGCGTCGGCTTACCTGGCGTTCCCGGTGTTAGCTCATCCATGGGAACGGAAAGGACGTCGGTTGCGCCGGGCTCGTCCATGAGCTCGATGTGGAGCTTTTCCATGGCAGCTTCGTCCACGAGCAGGATGGAAAGTTCAGCTTGGGGGTGGATATAGAGCCGCTCAAAGATGAAACGCGAAAGCGTCACCAGTTGTGCCTCGTCCACCTGGACGCCGGACTCGTTGTTGACCTCGATGCTCATCTGCGTTCTCCCCGTTTGTCACGCGCGGCTGCGTGCTGTGCGCGCACCCGGTGCTTTTCGTCCCAAATGCTGTAGGCGGACACAATATCGGCCACCAGCCGGTGCCTGACGACGTCGGAAGCATCCAACATCGTGAAGTTCACGCCGTCGATCCCGTTGAGGATTTCCTGGACGATACGCAGGCCCGAGGTGGCTCCAAAAGGTAGATCCACCTGGGTGATGTCCCCCGTGACTACCATCTTGGAACCGAAACCAAGCCTCGTGAGGAACATCTTCATCTGTTCCGCAGTGGTGTTCTGGGCCTCATCAAGAATGATGAACGCATCGTTGAGCGTGCGGCCGCGCATGTACGCAAGCGGCGCTACTTCAATCGTTCCGGCGGCCATGAGGCGCGGGATCGACTCTGGGTCCATCATGTCGTGCAAAGCGTCGTACAAAGGACGCAGATATGGATCGATCTTGTCACTCAGCGTTCCAGGCAGGAATCCGAGGCGCTCCCCTGCCTCGACGGCGGGCCGCGTGAGGATGATGCGGCTTACTTCCTTGAGCTGAAGTGCCTGCACGGCCTTCGCCATCGCCAGGTACGTCTTGCCGGTGCCCGCCGGGCCGATGCCGAAGATCACCGTGTTGTCGTCTATGGCGTCAACGTAGCTCTTCTGGTTCAGGGTTTTTGGGCGAATGGTGCGTCCGCGGCTGGAAAGAATGTTGTGGGTCAGGACTTCCACAGGACTCTGGAGTGACTGGCTGCGCAGCAGGGAAACGAGCTGTTGGAGTACGTCCGGGGTGATAACCGTCCCTTTGCCGACCAAACCTCGGACTTCCTCCAGGAGCCGCATGATCCGGGGAACATCGCCGGATGGTCCGCTGAAGGAGAGCTCGTTGCCACGCACATGAAAGTCGACGCCCGGGAACTGGGCTTCTATGTAGCGCAGTGCCTCGTCATGGCTGCCGAGGGTCTGAACCATCTGATCAGAGTTGTCGAAGACGACAACTTCGGTCCGGGCGCCTGGGACAGAGTGTGGGAACTCGGCCGGGCCTGTGTCAACGCTGCCGGCCCGGGGCCGCCCGTTCAATGATTCTGTCATAGTGCTGGCCCTGCGGCCTGTGCTCCTCCGGCTTGGTTATGTCCATCGATTTGTTCCGATGTCCGTTCGCTGGATGGGCGCAGGATCACGGGCCTCGGATTGCTTCCAATCCTACGCCAGCCAGTCTCGAGGATGGTTCCAGACCATGCTCGGGAGGGCTGCGGGCAGCCGATTTCAGGCCACTTTGGTATCAACTCCGTATCGACCTCGTATCAATCGCATTGCAGTTGGCCCCGGAGTATGGAAACGCCAGCAAGCGCCGCGGGGACTATGACAAGCTGATTTATGGGCAAAAAACGCCCTGCACCCGGTCCCCGGGCGCATGACTCCCCCGCACCATAGCGGCCGAACACGAGCAGGAATCCACTATTACCAGGCCAGCCGGCATTCCAGAGGGCACACGCATCCGGAGACGTTCCGCCATGCTTGTGACCGCGCTGACCGCTGCCCTGTTTCTTTCGGGTTGCGTTGCTGACCGTTCGAGTCAGGGATCAACGACGCCTGTCCCCAACCCGACCGCTGCCCTGCAGGCGGCACCCGCCACCAATGCGCCGCTCGAGACAACTCAGGCGTCAAACAAGATTCCGGTGTACTGGATCGGACGAAGCGACGCGGAGATCTTCCTGTACCGCGAATTTCGCGACAACCCAGGCAACGAGAACCCCATCACTACCGCTCTGCGGATCATGATGTCCCAGAAGCCGTTGGATCACGATTTCTTCACGCCATGGCAAAATCCGAGCAACCTTGCGACGTCGATTTCCGGCAAGAACGTAGTCACGGTCGACGTTTCCCGCGACGCGTTCAATTCCAACCTCGACGCCGGAATGGCGCAGCGAGCGGTCCAGCAACTCGTCTACACCGCCACCGCTGCTGCGGCGAGCTCAGGCTTGATCGACTCCGGACAGCTGATCAAGGTGACCATCCTGGTGGACGGGCACACGGACTACATGGCGTTCGGTCAGGTCAAGCTAGGTGATCCGATGGTCCGGGACGCAACTATGGTGGCACCCGTCTGGATCATTGACCCGCAGGAGGACCTGACGCTGCCTGCCGGTCCAGTCAAGTTCAATGGGCGTAGTACCGATTCTTCTAAGAAACTGCATTGGCAGATCCTCCGCGAGAACTCAAGCGGCGAGAGGACATCGTACCTGTCCGGTCAGACCACTGCTTCGACCGTGCCGGGACAAGAGGGCGCCTTCAACTTCACGGTGGGCCTCGGAGCCGGGCGCTACGAGTTGCGCGTTTCCATGGTGGGTCCAGGAGACGCCGACGTCGCCACGGATACCCGTTCTTTTAGCGTCCGCTGATCAGTCGCGTGCACTGCGAGCTACTCGGCGGGCGGCGCACATGGCGCTCTACCAGCGCCCCAGAATGTCGCTGGCCAGTACGACGGCGGCAGGGCCCGCCGTCGACGAGCGAAGTACATGGTGCCCCAAAAGGGCGGTGACAGCGCCGACGTCGCTCAGCTTGGTCACTTCGCGCGGCGCGATGCCGCCCTCCGGCCCCACGATGAGCAGCACTTCGCGCCCTGCTCCGGGATCCCCGCCGGAAAGCTGATCCTGCCACTTCTCCAAGACATCCCTCAGCGGGCGCTTTGCGTCCTCGTGCAGGATGATCGCCAGATCAGCAGCGGCAACGGCCGCCGCCAAGCCGGAGCCGTCGACGGCGGCACGCACTTCAGGGATCCACGCGCGCCGCGCCTGTTTGGCCGCTGCGGTGGCCACCGATTGCCACTTCGCGTGGGCCTTGGCTGCCCGCTCGCCCTTCCAACGGACAATGGAACGTTCCGCCTGCCAGGGCACCACGGCGTCGATCCCGAGTTCCGTTGCCGTCTCGACGGCGAGTTCATCGCGGTCGCCCTTGGCGAGGGCCTGGACCAAAACGAGGCGCACTATCGGCCGGCGCTCCTCCAGGACATCGGACGCAAGAACTTCCAGGCTTCCCGGTCCGCACGCGGTCACAGTTCCTGTGAGCCGCTTTCCGGCGCCGTCGGCAATGTCGACCGCTTCACCGGCTTCCAAACGCTTGACGGTGACAGCATGCCTTGCCTCAGCGCCGTCCAGCACGAACGTGTCACCAGGCCCGAGCCCGTCAAGCGTTCCGGTTGCCGTGAAAAATACGGGGTTGCTCACCGCTACAGGTTACCCAGCTTGTCCCGCAGCTTCGCGAACATGCCGCCGCTCGCTACGAGCTTGCCCTCGGTGAACTGCTCGCCGCGCAACTTTGCCAGTTGGCGGAGCAACTCTTCCTGCGCGGCGTCGATCTTTCCGGGCGTCTCGACGTGCAGGTGTACCTTGAGGTCCCCCCGGCCGTATCCGCGGAGATGGGTGACGCCCAGTCCGCGCATGGTGATGACTTCGCCGGACTGGGTGCCGGCCTTGACGTCGATCTCCTGGAGGCCGTCAAACGTATCCAGTTGCAGCTCGGTTCCCAGTGCCGCGGCCGTCATGGGAACGCTCAGGGTCGCGTGAAGGTCGTCGCCCTCGCGTATGTAGGTGGAATCGGCGTTGACCCGGATCTCCACGTAGAGATCGCCGGAAGGACCGCCCGCGGGCCCTGCTTCGCCTTGGGACGACAGCTGGATGCGCGTTCCGGTCGCCACGCCGCCAGGCACTTTGACGGTCAGCGAACGGCGGCTGCGGATGCGGCCCTGGCCGCTGCACTCATTGCACGGATCCTTGATGATCGATCCGAAACCTTCACATGAGCCACATGGCGCGGAAGTCATGACCTGGCCGAGGATGGAGCGGACTGCGCGCTGGACCTGACCCGAGCCGCCGCAGATGTCACAGCGCTCCGGGTGGGTGCCGGCCCGGCAGCATGAGCCTTCGCACGTCGGACAGACCACCGCAGTATCCACTTCAAGCTTCTTGTTGACGCCGAAGACGGCCTCGCGCAAATCGATGCGCACACTGATCAGTGCGTCCTGGCCCCGGCGCATACGTGATGCCGGTCCCTGCATGCCACCGCCACCTCCACCGAAGAAGGTGTCGAAGATGTCCTGGAACGCGAATCCCTGGCCCGCATAACCTCCACCGAACCCGTTGTCGGTGCCATTCTCGTTGCCCGTGGCGTCATACACGCGGCGCTTCTGGGGGTCGGAGAGGACCTCGTAGGCGTGGGTCACGGCCTTGAATTCCTCGGCCGCGCCTTCTCCGGGGTTCACATCAGGATGCAGCTTACGGGCGAGCTTGCGGTAGGCCTTCTTGATCTCCTCGCCGGTTGCTTCCGGTGAGACGCCCAGAACGTCATAGTGGCTGCTCAAAGTCGGTATCTCTTCCTTGTTGTACTGCGTTTCTTGCGAGACGGTTTCTGGCCGGGGCTGTCAGCCGCCCAGAATGCGGGAAAGGTAGCGTGCGACGGCGCGGACGGCCGCCATGGTGTTGGGATAGTCCATCCGGGTAGGACCAAGAATGCCGATCTTGGCGCTGCTGCCCGGACCGTAGCCGGTGGCGACCACCGAGGCTTCGGAAAGACCGTCGTAGGGGTTCTCGCGGCCGATGCTCACGGTGACTCCCCGAGGGTCTTCGGCCATGTCCGAGAGCAGGCGCAACATGACCACCTGTTCCTCGAGAGCCTCCAGAACCGGCCCGATGCTGAGCGGGAAATCCACATTGGAGCGGGCCAGGTTGGCTGTGCCTGCCATGACCATGCGTTCGTCCCGGCTCCTGTCTGCCAGCCTCTCCAGACCATGGGCGAGGACACCGGCGAGGCCTCGAAGCGCCGGCGGGCAGAGGGCAACCACGGACGGAAGGACCTGCGGCATGAGGTCAAGCTGCGAGCCGGCAATGCTCCCAAGGAAACGTGCGCGCAAGGCCATGACATCTTCGTCCGTGGCATCGGCCCGTGCGTGCACCACGCCCTGTTCCACTTTGCCGGTATCGGCGATAAGTACTACCAAGACCTGGCGCGGAGCCAGCAGCACAAACTCAATGTGCCGTACGCGGGCGCGGCTAAGGTGCGGGTACTGCACGACGGCGACTTGGTTGGTCAGTTGGGACAGGAGCCGAACGGTGCGCTCAAGGATGTCCTCGACGTCGTCGGGTCCCTCAAGCAAGGAATGGATGGCCCGGCGCTCGGCGGCCGAAAGCGGTTTGACCTGGGAAATACGGTCGACGAACAAGCGGTAGCCCTTGTCCGTGGGGATCCGGCCGGCACTGGTGTGCGGTGCGGCGATGAGTCCTTCTTCTTCCAAAAGGGCCATGTCGTTGCGGATGGTGGCGCTCGACACTCCCAAATGGTGCCGCTCGACCAAGGCCTTGGATCCGACGGGCTCGCGGGAGTGAACGTAGTCCTCCACGATAGCGCGCAAAACTTCAAGCTTGCGGGGTTCGCTCACTGCCCACCTCCATTCAACAGCCAGTGCTGAACAGTTACTACTCAGCGACCTGATAATTCAACAATTAGCACTCAACATGCCCAAGTGCTAACAAGTCTAGTATGAGCCACCACGTTGTTAGCATTGGTACCGCTCGCGGCGAACATGATTCCCGCGCGGTCCGGCGGAATGTCCAGGGCCGTCATTGATCCCCTAGCGCAAAGTGGTGTGAAGACCGTGTCTTACGACAATTGGGGCCCGCAAGACCTCTCCTCGCCTGCCAAGCGGCAACTGCCCGAGGTGCCCGTTGAACGCGGAATGGTTCTCGAAGACGTGCAGTCCGGTTGGGTCGGGGCCGTGACCAGGGTCGAAAAGGCCGGCGGCATGCACATTGTGGTACTGGAGGATCGCCGGGGAAAGAACAAGTCGTTCCGGCTCGGCTTTGGATTCCTGCTCGACGGACAAGCGGTGAAACTTCTGCCGCCGGCACCCCGCGCCGCCGCCGGAGGGGTTGCCGGACAAACGGGCAGGACCGCTTCGGGATCCGTCCGGGTGGCCGGCCAACGCGCGCAAGTCGCCAAGGCAAGCCGGATCTGGGTGGAAGGCAAACACGACGCCGAACTCGTGGAGAAGGTCTGGGGAGATGACCTCCGGGTGGAGGGAATCGTCGTCGAACCCTTGCATGGCGTTGACGATCTCAAGGCGGCGATTGCCGAGTTCTCTCCCGGCCCGGGCCGCCGGCTCGGAGTCCTGGTGGACCACCTGGTGCCGGATTCGAAGGAGTCCCGGATTGCCGCCGATGCCATGACAGTGCCCGGTGCGGCAGGAAACGTCCTGATCGTGGGACACCCTTATGTGGACGTCTGGCAGGCCATCCGGCCCAAGGTTCTGGGGATCCAGCAATGGCCCACCATCGCCCGCGGGACCGATTGGAAGACCGGCATCCTGAAGTCGTTCGGCTGGCCGCACGCGACAGCCGAGGACGTCGGGCTAGGCTGGCAGAAGCTTCTCGGAGCCGTCCACAGCTACGCGGATTTGGAGGCCTCCCTGCTGGGACGGGTGGAGGAAGTGATCGATTTCCTGACCGTACCCTGACGATTCCTTGCAGCTTTCGGCTCGCTTCAGCAGCGGCCTCGGTGCAGTTTCCGGGACTTTGGGTCCGGGAGTTGGTCCGCTGATCGCGCGCTAAGCAAGTATTCTGGGACAGCAACACTGCACCGATAGATACTCGAAGGAAGAAACTGTGGCAGACAACGCTCCTGACGATCGGGACGGCGCCTCGGGCCAGTCCCAGTACCACGGCGTTCCTGCCAACGCGCTGCCCTTGACCGCCTCGGAAGACCGGCAGTGGGCAACCCTGGCGCACTTCGGCGGGATCCTTGGCTGTGTCCCCTCACTTCTGATCTACTTGATTTTCCGCGAACGTGGCCCCTTCACGGCGCAGGAATCCAAGGAGGCGCTGAACTTCACTTTGCCTCCAACGATTGCCGCAGTGCTCGCCAACATTCTGGTCTTGCTCCCTGTGGTTGGAAACATGTTCGCAGTCCTGGCCACGGCAATCTGGGTTGCTGTGACGTGCTTCTCCGTGTCTGCCGGCATCCGCGTCAACCACGGACAGCCGCACCGCTACCGCTTCAACCTGCGCTGGATCAAATAGCGGCTGTTCCCCGGCCCCCGAGTGTTCGCGCCCGTGCCTGCGACGCCAGTGTTCGCGCCAGCGGGCTACTCCGGGAGGATGCGGCGCACCACGGCGTCAGCCAGTAGCCGTCCCTTGAGCGTCAATACCAGCCGCCCCTGGAAGGCCGCCGCAGGCTCCACCAGGCCGTCGGCAATGAGGCCCGCCACGGCATGGCGGCCCACCTTGTCGAGGGCGTCTACCTGGAGCCCCGTGCCGAGGCGCGCCTCCAGCATGATGCGTTCCACCTCCCGGGTCCCGGCGTCGAGGGTTTCGCGCCCAGCGGCAGGAGAGACGCCTTGTCCGAGCCTGTTTGCGTAAGCCGTGGGGTGTTTGACGTTCCACCAGCGGACGCCGCCCATGTGGGAATGCGCGCCGGGTCCGATGCCCCACCAGTCATCGCCCCGCCAGTAGGCAAGGTTGTGTTTGCACGCCTGTTCGGGTGTGCGGGACCAGTTGCTGACCTCGTACCAGTCGAGCCCGGCGGCGCTGATCAGCTGATCGGCGATTTCGTATTTGGCGGCGTGGTCGTCGTCGTCGATTCCGGGAACTTCTCCGCGCCGGATCTGGGCGGCCAGCTTGGTGCCTTCTTCCACGATCAATGCGTAGGCGCTGATGTGGTCCGGGTCGTAGGACAGGGCAGTCTCAAGGGAAGTCTGCCAATCGGCCATCGACTCGCCTGGAGTGCCGTAAATCAGGTCGAGGCTCACGGCTAGGCCGGCGTCGCGGGCCCATTGGACCACCAAGGGGACCCTGCTGGGTGTGTGCGTACGGTCCAAAACCTTGAGGACGTGCGGGACTGCTGACTGCATGCCGAAGGAGACCCGCGTGAAGCCGGCGTCGGCCAGCAGCTGGAGCGACTCGGGAGTCACCGAGTCCGGGTTGGCTTCAGTGGTGACTTCGGCGCCGGTTTCCAGACCCCAATGCCCGACGGCGGCCGTCAGGATGCGCGCCAGGTCTTCAGCAGGCAGCAGGGTCGGCGTGCCTCCGCCGAAGAACACGGTGCTCAAGGCCCGATGCGGCAGTCCGGAGGCGCCCATGGCCTTGACGGCGAACTCTACTTCCGAAATCGCAGTAGATGCGTAGGCGTCCTGGGATGCGCCGCCCCCAAGCTCGGTGGCGGTATAGGTGTTGAAGTCGCAGTATCCGCAGCGCACGGCACAGAAAGGTATATGGACGTACAGTCCAAACTTGCGTGAATCGACACCGTCAAGCACCTGCGGCGGCAGGAGGCCGTCCGCAGGTGCCGGATCTCCGAGGGGAAGGACACTAGGCACACGATCCCCCGTGTGCCCGTCCCCCAGTGTTTTGGGCGAACAGCCCCATTACTTCTTGGCCTTGTCCTTGGATTCGTCGGTGGTAAGGGCTGCGATGAACGCTTCCTGTGGAACCTCCACGCGGCCCACCATCTTCATGCGCTTCTTGCCTTCCTTCTGCTTTTCGAGAAGCTTGCGCTTACGGGTGATGTCACCGCCGTAGCACTTTGCAAGGACGTCCTTGCGGATGGCGCGGATGCTCTCACGGGCAATGATCCGCGAGCCGATGGCGGCCTGGATAGGCACCTCGAACTGCTGGCGGGGAATGAGCTCGCGCAGCTTGCCTGTCATCATGACGCCGTAGGCGTAGGCCTTGTCGCGGTGGGTGATGGCACTGAAAGCGTCAACCTGCTCACCCTGGAGCATGATGTCCACCTTGACCAAGTCGGCAACCTGCTCGCCGTCGGCCTTCCAGTCCAACGAACCGTAGCCACGGGTCTTGGACTTAAGGATGTCGAAGAAGTCGAAGACAATTTCGGCAAGCGGAAGGCGGTACCGGATTTCCACCCGGTCTTCGGAGAGGTAGTCCATGCCGCCCATGACGCCGCGGCGGCTCTGGCAGAGCTCCATGATGGCGCCCACGAACTCATTCGGCGCCAGGATGGTGGCGGACACCATCGGCTCACGGACCTCCGAGATCTTGCCCGTGGGGTATTCGCTGGGGTTGGTGACGTGAAGGACACGCTTGTCCTCCAGCGTGACCTCATACTCAACGTTGGGAGCAGTGGAGATGAGGTCGAGGTTGTACTCGCGCTCAAGGCGTTCACGGGTGATTTCGAGGTGCAGCAGGCCCAGGAAGCCCACGCGGAAACCGAAGCCGAGCGCCGCCGAGGTCTCCGGTTCATAGACGAGTGCGGCGTCATTGAGCATCAGTTTTTCCAACGCGTCACGAAGCACCGGATAGTCCGTGCCATCTAGGGGATACAGGCCCGAGAAGACCATGGGTTTGGCATCGGCATAGCCGGCCAGGGATTGCGCAGCGGGCTTGGCCAGGTTGGTCACGGTGTCGCCCACCTTCGACTGGCGGACGTCCTTCACACCGGTGATCAGGTAGCCGACCTCGCCGACGCCCAGTCCCTTGGACGGAGTGGGTTCCGGCGAGCTGACGCCGATTTCGAGCAGTTCGTGGGTGGCCCGGGTGGACATCATCTGGATCCGCTCGCGCGGGTGCAGCATGCCGTCCACCACGCGGACATAGGTGACCACGCCGCGGTATGTGTCATACACGGAATCGAAAATCATGGCGCGCGCCGGGGCGTTGGGGTCGCCAACAGGCGCCGGCAAATCGCGGACGATCTTGTCCAGGAGGGCCTCCACGCCGGCGCCGGTCTTGCCGGACACGCGCAGCACGTCCTCGGGGTCGCCGCCGATCAGGTTGGCGAGTTCCGCCGCGTACTTTTCGGGCTGGGCGGCCGGAAGGTCGATCTTGTTGAGCACCGGAATGATGGTGAGGTTGTTTTCCATCGCCAGGTAGAGGTTGGCCAGGGTCTGCGCCTCGATGCCCTGCGCCGCGTCCACCAGGAGGACTGCACCTTCACAGGCCGCGAGGGAACGGGAAACCTCATAGGTGAAGTCAACGTGGCCAGGGGTATCGATCATGTTCAAGGCGTAGCTGGTGCCGTCAAGTTCCCAGGGCATGCGGACAGCCTGGGACTTGATGGTGATGCCACGTTCGCGTTCGATATCCATGCGGTCCAGATATTGGGCCTTCATGTCGCGGGATTTAACGACGCCGGTGTACTGCAGCATGCGGTCGGCCAAGGTGGATTTACCATGGTCGATGTGGGCGATGATGCAGAAGTTCCGGATGATGGCCGGATCTGTCGCGGCGGGCACCGGTGCGGTGCGGGCCATGGGAGACACGCAGGGTCCTTACTGTTGACACTCACACGGCCGAACCCCGGACTGATCTGGACCAATCCGGCCGATGCCGCATATCTGAACTTATAGTCTCCCATGAACACGGCGCCGCTTGTGCACTGGCTCGGCAAGGGAAAGTACGGTGGTTCCATGGCATCGGACACACACTTGCTTGGCAGACTCATCAAAGGCTCCCTGGGTTACCTTCGACGGATCATCGGATCCCCCGCCGGTACAGAGCCCCGCAAACCACCGAAAAGCCGGGTGTCGGCGGAGGCGAACCGCCCCCGGAACGCGGCGGCCGGCGTCGGGCAGCTTTCCCGGCCCTATCCGGGGGACTTCCGGGGCAAGGTCTCTCCGCGGTACTCCCCCAACCCTGATGGCAAACCGGATCCCGGAGAGATCGTGTGGTCGTGGGTCCCCTACGAAGAGGACTACTCCGAGGGGAAGGATCGGCCGGTCCTTTTGATAGGGCACGACGGCGGGTGGCTTCTGGGGCTGATGCTGACCAGCAAAGACCACGACAACGGCCACCGCTCAGACGAGTACGTGGACATCGGGACCGGCGCCTGGGACCTCCGAGGCCGGCCCAGCGAGGTCAAGGTGGACCGGGTGGTACGCATCAATCCGGCGGACGTGCGGCGTGAGGGCGCCGTCCTGGACAAACGCACTTTCCAACTGGTAGCGCGGCGACTGGGCGGGCAACGCGACTCGGCGTAGACGGCAAGTCCCCGGAAAAGCCCTGAGTCTGATACTATTTATGGCTGTGTGTCCGTGCAGGTCGACGGCCACTCATGGTTGGCTGCCATAGGCATCCCCACGCCGCTCAGTCGATGGCCAACCTGAAAACCCTCTAGACCATTTCCGCATTAAAAAGAGAGTTCACACACGTGGCTAATATCAAGTCCCAGAAGAAGCGCATCCTCACCAACGAGAAGGCTCGCCTGCGTAACAACGCTGTCAAGTCTGAGCTGAAGACGGCCATCCGCGCCGTTGCCACCGCCGTTGAGTCCACGGACAAGGATGTCGCTGCAAAGGCTCTTGTTGCTGCCAGCCGTAAGCTGGATAAGGCTGTCAGCAAGGGCGTTATTCACAAGAACAACGCCGCAAACCGCAAGTCCGCGATCTCCAAAAAGGTCAACGCACTCTAAGGTTTATCCAGTTCGACTGAGCTGAACGTGAGGCCGGCGCCCAATGGGTGCCGGCCTCAGGTATTTAAGCCCGGCACGGATGGGGGCGGAACGGGCCACTAGGCGGTGGCTCCGACTCACGACGCGCAGATGGACCTTCGACCCTCGAATTCGGAATTCGGGCGTCGTCAGGAAATGTGCGTGTCGCCCAACAATCTGGGTGTCGCGCGTTGGCTAGCGTCCCCGGGCCGAAGCGGCAATGACCGTGACAGCGTGCTCGACCGCGTACACCGGATCCCGCGAGAGGCCTTTGACCTGGGCGTCCGCTTCGGCCGTTACCTGGATGGAACGGATCAGGCCTTCAGGAGTCCAACGCCGGACGTCCCGCTGCGCCTGTTCCACGAGCCAAGGCTGTATACCAAGCTGCTTGGCGATGTTTGCTGACGAGCCCTGGGCTCCGGCGACCTTGGCAAGGGTGCGGAGCTTCGCGGCAAGGGCGGCAACCAGCGGCACGGGGTCAACCCCGGTGGCGAGGGCGTGCCGGAGGCTGGACAGGGCCTGCGGTCCGTTGCCGGCCATGGCGGCGTCCGCCACCTTGAAGGCAGTGGCTTCCACGCGGCCGCCGTAATAGCGCTCCACCGTGGCTGCGTCCACAGCGGTGGTGGCATCCGCGATGAGCTGGTTGCATGCTGCTGCGAGCTCCGAGAGGCTGGCACCGACTGCATTCACGAGGGCCTGAACCGCTTCCGCTTCGATGCGGCGGCCGCCTGCCTTGAATTCCGAGACGACGAATGCTGTTTTCTCGGCATCCTTTTTCAAGGGCTGGCAATCCACGACCGGCCATCCGGAGGACTTTATGGCGTCCAGAAGCTTCTTGCCTCGTACTCCCCCACCGTGACGAAGGACCAACACGACGTCATTCTCAGGATGTGCGAGGTAAGTCAGGGCATCGGCAAGAAAGGCATCGTTCATGGACTCAAGGCCCTCGATCTCGATGAGTTTGGCCTCATCGAACAATGACGGCGTGACAGTCATGGCGAGGGAACCGGACTCGTAGCTTCCAGCGTTGAGTTTGCTGATTTCCACATCCGGCGCGGTGGCCCGCACCTGGGAACGGATCCGATCCATGGCACGGATTCCGAGGTACTCCTCAGGGCCGGTGATAAGCACTACGGCGGACGGGGTAACGTCCCGCCAGCCGATGGTGTTGGCCGCGGAGGCTTTAGCCTTGGTGACCTGGGCAGCAGCCAATGTTGCGTCCTTCCAGAAAGGTTTTTGCAGAATTCCAGTCTCCCACGTTCAGCGTCCAGCGCAGTGTCCGCCAAGGCCCCGGCCCTATAGCGGGGCGTCCGGGAGCCCCCGGAATGCCACTTAGCCCATCGGCGACGGACAGTTGACTCCGCCGCCTTCATGAGGAGCAATAGCCGGCGGTGCAAAGCCAGCACGATGTGGCCCGTCCACGCTGGATGCAGGACCAGCCACACGAGCAGGATGGTCACCACCGACCACAGAAGCATGGTGGCTATTCCTGTCAGGCCTTCCGGCCAGGGCAGTGCCGCGCCGGGAAGTCCTGCGAAGAACCGGGCGATGACCGCCACCATTCCTGCGCTCGCTCCGGCAATGGCGATAGGAATGGCAGCTAGCCAGGGAACCAACGGAACGATCGGAACGGCGATGGTCCCCAGGATCGTCACCGGTGGGACAAACGGAGCTGCTACGACGTTCGTCAGCAGTGAATAGCTGGAGAACTGCGGTTGCAAGGCCACGATGACCGGGCCGCATAGAAGCTGCGCGGCCAAGGGGACGGCGACGGCGGACGCTAGCCAGGAAGGCAGCCAAGCTGGAGCCCAGGAAGCCATGGGCCTTGCCAAGAGAACAATTCCCAGCGTGGCGAGGACCGACAAAAGGAATCCGATGCTCGTGCCAAGCGAAGGATCCAGGATGAGCAGGCCAGTCACCGCTAGGCAGAGAAAGCCCAGGCTCCGGCCCCGTCGCCCGCCACTCAGGGCCGCGAGGCCGATTGCACCCATGACCGCCGCCCTCAGGACGCTCGCGTCCGGTCCGACCACAATGACAAAGGCCGCCAAGCCTCCAAGGGCCACGATTGCCGCGACTCCCCTGGCAAGCCGAAAGCTCCTGGCCAGAAGCACCAGACCGCCAAGAATGAGGCTGCAATTTGCTCCACTGACGGCCGTGAGATGGGTGGTGCCGGTGGTTTTCATAGCCGCTTCCAGGCTTTCGTCCAGGCCGGTGGTGTCGCCCGTGACCATTCCGGGCAAAAGACCTGCGGCGTCCCCCTGCAACCATTCGGCAGCAGAGGCGAATTGCTTCTTCAACTGCGCCGGACCTGCCGGCATAACGCCCTCCGTTTCCGGCCTGGGCTGTGCGTCGGGGTTGTGCTGTGCCTCGGGGCGGTGCTGTGCGTCGAGGTCATGCCGCGCGTCCGGCTTCATGGGAGGTGTGGCGGCCGCGAGAACGCCGGCCTCCAGCTGCCCTGCTTTTGCCACCTTCAGCTTCCCCGCGGTTCTGATCTGGTCACCCGTTGCGACCTGGTCCCAGCCCTGCCCCCCGGTGAGCAGAATTCTTGTGCGGGAACGGATCAACTGACCGTCGATCGCAATGTCAATCACCTCTGCCGGAACTGCCCACCGTCCCGATCCACGCGAGTCAGTGCCCAGTTCGCGGGGCTCTCCCACGATCAGCACGTGGATGACAACGGAACCCCGAGACGCCGCGGCGTCAGCGACGGGGCCGTCCTGGCGCGGCCCCGCATCGACTGCTGCATGGGCCGCCACGGCCGCACCGAACAAGCACGCAACGGCGAAGGTGGCGGGAAGGGTCCTTGAGCGCGAACGCGGGTTACCGGTCCCGTGGGCTTCCGTGCGTCTGGGCTCCGGATGCCGCCGCGCGGTGTGTCGAATCTGGGGGATTCGCTGACGCCGGCCTCCCAGCAGAAGCCCCGCGACAACACACAGGCCCGCACAGAGGGCCACTATCCATGACGACGGCAAGAAGGGAGCGGAGAGGGATACGGCCCACGTGAGCGTGGCAGACGGGACCAGCCGCAGGTCGATGCGGCTACGGTTCCCATCGGCGTCCGCCCGCCCCGACGGCGTCGATCGCGGGGCACTTGCCTGCCCGGTTCGCTTCATGCCCGATCGCCGGCCATGTCAGACCGTCACCAAGGGCAGTAGGGATTCCATCATCTTCGGGCCGACGCCGTCTACGGCATCCAGATCTTCCACCGCCGCAAACGGACCGTGCTGCTGCCTCCACTCCACAATGCGCTTGGCCAGGACCGGACCAACCTTTGGCAGGGCATCGAGTTCCTCAGCCGTCGCAGTGTTGAGGTTGAGCTTTCCTCCCGCAGAGGCTCCGGTTCCCGAGTCACCGCTTCCCGAAGTTCCCCCGCCGGGGGTACCAGCCGCCGGAGCGGTAACGGCCTCGCCTGCCCGCGGAACATGGATTTTCGCAGCGTCCTGCACTACCGCGGCAAGGTTGAGGCTGTTCAGATCGGCGGCTGGCTCCGCGCCACCGGCAGCGGCGATCGCATCAAACACTCGAGCTCCGGCCGGCAATGTGAGGATCCCGGGATTCTTCACGGCACCGGCCACATGGACAGTAAGCTGGCCGCGCCGCGATTCGGGCGAGTCATCTTCTGCTCTGCTCCCGCTGACGCGTGGCGTTGCACTCGCAAAAGAACTTCGGACCAAAGGCTCGACCGTTGGCTGGTCGCTCCATGCCTGCCAAGTGAACCACAACAGCAACAGCAAGCAAGGAACGGTCAGCAAGACAGCTACTCGCCTCGGCGTGCGCCAACGAAGCCGCGGCGGGTCCCTTCTCTCGCCAGTGGCGTCTGCTTCCCCGAAGGCATCGCCAGGCTCGCACGCTCCAGAGTTACTTTCGATGAGAGTGTGCAAGGGCAAGAGCGGCACGTGACTGTCGTCGAGGCCCGCATGAGCGCCGCTCCGCCCAGAACCGTCTGGACTTGAACCGTCCGGACCAGAGTCCCGCAGTACAGTGCCACGCTGCTCCGCCAACGGCCCACCAAGACGGGCCGCGAACCGTTGCCGCGCAGCACTCGCGGCGTCGTCGGCAGAGGCGGCACCGTTCTTGCGAGGCATACCTCCGAGCCTAGAACCGCCTATCCAGACGTATCAGGCGTTATCGACCCTATGTGGACAACGCGGTCATCTAGGGGTTCTGTGGAGGATCAGTTGCCGCCCTCGGACGGCTTCGCGAGGTTCTTGCCTGCCGCGGAACTGCTCGCGCTGGAACCTCCTGCCGCGACGCCAGGCGTACTGCTTTCCCCTACGACCACCGCCAAAACTCCGAGCCCGGCGTGGGCCGCGAGGACGGCCGGCAGTGCGCTGATCTGTGGCGGCGGGCAATCCGGGCAGTTCTCCCCCAGCCGCGAGGCGAGCCGTTCGGCCTCTGCCAGGTTTCCAAAATGGTGCACGGCAAGCCGGGATCGTCCCGACGGCCGGGAATTGACATCCGCAGCAACGATTTCTTCAAGCCGAGCGACGGCCTTAGCCGCCGAACGCACCCTCTCAAGCGGCACGATCTTGCCGCCGTCGACCGCCAGGATCGGTTTGATGGACAGCATTGTCCCGAGCAAGGACGCGGCAGTGCCAATTCGTCCGCCGCGCCGTAGCTGCTCAAGGCTCGGGACGTAGAAGTAGACTTTGGTGCGGCCCAATCGCTCCTCGGCAAAGCGACGGACTTCCGTCGCCGAACGGCCGTCTGCCGCGGCGAGGAGCGCACTCTGGACACCCATGCCTTGTGCCATTCCCACGGTCCGCGAGTCAATGACCTCCACCGGGATCGAGACGCGCTGCGCAGCCAGCCTTGCGGCGTCCGCGGTGCCGGACAGCCCTGCGGAAATGTGGATGGAGACGACGGCTTCGAAACCGCGGGACTGCGCGGCAAGGTAAGCCTGTTCGAATTGCCCGGGTGAAGGACGCGAAGTCCTCACTGACGATCCGGCCGCCAAAGCCAGCGCCAGTGTCTCGGTGATGTCGTCTTCACCCTCGCCGTAGATTTCTTCGCCCACCATGACGGGCATTGGTACGACGATGAGACGCCCGTCCGCAACGAACGCCTTGACCCATTCGGCCGGGAGCGCGGCTGCCGAGTCAGTGACGACGGCAGTTCGCACGGCGACAGGCGGCGGTTCAGCTCCGGCCCGACCCGGCGTCGTGGACTGGCGCAGGCGGGCCAAACGTTCCTTGAGCCACAACCATGCGGGTGGTTCGCGGTCCGTCAACGGTGCCTCCTGGGCTGCTGGCCGGCCGCCGGCGAACACCGGCGGCCGTATTCCCGGCTAGGCCGGGACGATGTTGACCAGTTTAGGCGCGCGCACGATCACCGTGCGGATGCCACGGCCATCGAGTGCCCGCTGCACGTTTTCGCTGGCCAAGGCGAGCTCGCGAAGTGCGTCCTCGCTGATGTCCGGCGACACCTCGAGGCGGTCGCGGACCTTTCCCTGAACCTGCACGACAGCCGTCACGGTGTCCTGGACAAGAAGGGCGGCATCGTGGGAAGGCCAGCCGGCATTCGCCACGGAGGCCGGGTGGCCCAACTGGTTCCACAGGTCCTCGGCCGTGTACGGCGCGAAGAGGCTCAGGATGATCGCCACCGCCTCGGCGGCTTCCCGGACGGCGGGATCTGCACCACCGGCACCGGAATCGATGGTCTTGCGGGTCGCATTGACCAGTTCCATCAGCTTGGCCACCACGACGTTGAACTTGTTGTTGTCCAACAGCTCTGCGGCGTCGGCGATGGTCCGGTGGGTGACGGTGCGGAGGGCGCGGTCACCGGTGGAGACATCGACACCCGGTTCGCTTGCGACGTCCTGGCCAAGGCGCCAGGCACGGGCAAGGAACTTCGCCGAGCCCGACGGCGAGACGTCCGCCCAGTCGACGTCGTCCTCGGGCGGGGACGCGAAGACCATGGTCAGGCGAACGGCGTCGACGCCGAACTTGTCCAGCTGCTCGCCAAGATCCACGCCATTGCCGAGGGACTTGCTCATGGCCTTGCCGCCGTTGAGGACCTGTCCCTGGTTGAGCAGGGCGCTGAAGGGCTCGTCCGCCGCAAGCAGGCCCATGTCGTGGATGACCTTGGTGAAGAAGCGGGCGTAGAGCAGGTGCAGGATGGCGTGCTCCACGCCGCCCACATACTGCCCGACGGGCATCCAGTCGTTGATCTTGGCCGGATCAAAAGGGCCCTCGGTGTAATGCGGGGAGACGAAGCGCAAGAAGTACCAGGACGAGTCAACGAACGTGTCCATGGTGTCTGTGTCGCGCTGGGCGGCCCGACCGCAGTTCGGGCACTCGACGTTGACCCATTCCAGAGCCGCGGCGAGAGGAGACGTGCCTCTCGGCGACAGCGCTTCTCCGCGCAGGTTTTCGGGCAGGGTCACTGGCAGTTGATCGTCCGGCACAGGCACTTCGCCACATTCGGCGCAGTGGATGATGGGGATCGGAGTACCCCAAAAGCGCTGCCGGCTCAGGAGCCAGTCGCGCAGGCGGAAGTTGACGAACTTCTCCCCCGTGCCCAGCTTCTCCAGGATGTCGATGGCTGCGGGAATGGCGTCGGACTTGGACAATCCGTCCAGTTCGCCGGAGTTCATCAGGGTGCCTTCGCCGGCGGTCGCAATGCCCGTTTCGGCAGGGTCTTCACCACCGGTGTTCAGAACCGGACGCACCGGCAGGTCAAAGGCCCGGGCGAAATCGAGATCGCGCTGGTCGTGGGCAGGTACTGCCATGATGGCGCCCGTGCCGTAGTCGGCAAGCACATAGTCAGCGGCCCAGACAGGCAGCTTTTCGCCGTTGAGGGGGTTGACCGCGTAGCGGCCGGTGAACACACCTGTTTTCTCGCGCTCAGTCGACTGGCGCTCAATGTCCGACAAAGCCTTGACCTTTTCGCGGTAGGCCATGAGGGCGTCGTGGTGTTCGGGGGTGACCAGGTCCAGCGCCAGGTGAGCGTCTGCGGCAACAACGAAGAACGTTGCCCCATACAGGGTGTCCGGGCGGGTGGTGAAGACAGTGACTTCGCGCTCGGCGCGGCCGTCCGTGGCTTCGATGGCGAATCGCACGTGTGCACCCTCGGAGCGGCCGATCCAGTTGCGCTGCATCGCCAGCACTCGTTCCGGCCAGTGCCCCTGGAGCTCGGACATGTCGTCCAGCAAGCGGTCTGCGTATTCAGTGATCTTGAAATACCACTGGTTCAGGGACTTCTTGGTCACGGGGGTTCCGCAGCGTTCGCACGCGCCGTTGACCACTTGTTCGTTGGCCAGGACGGTCAGGTCCTTCGGGCACCAGTTGACGGGGGAATCCTTGCGGTAGGCCAGCCCGCGCTCGTAGAAACGCTTGAACAGCCACTGTGTCCAGCGGTAGTACTCCGGGTCCGAAGTGTGCAGCCGGCGGGACCAGTCGGCAGAGATGGCGTAGCGCTTGAACGATGCAGCCTGGGTATCGATGTTGGCGTAGGTCCACTCGCTGGGGTGGGCATTGCGCTTGATGGCGGCGTTCTCCGCCGGCAGGCCGAAGGAGTCCCAGCCGATGGGGTGGAGGACGTCGAAGCCCTTCTGCCGGAGGTAGCGTGCCACCACATCGCCCATGGCGAAAGCCTCGGCGTGGCCCATGTGAAGGTCGCCTGAAGGGTAGGGGAACATGTCCAGGACATAGCGCCGCTCACGGGATCCGTCATCAACAGGGGTGAAGACTTTGAGGTCTTCCCAGACCTGCGGCCACTTGGCCTCCATCGAGGCGAAGCTGTAGACACCCTCCTCGGGCGTCTCGCCTGCCACTGTTGACTGTGCTCCGGTTTCTGTCTCCGGCTGAACGCTCACTGCTGCCCTCTTCTGTTCTTCCATGACGGTTTTGCCTCCTGCTCCGGGCCCCGGAAGGTCCCGGACACACAAAAGCCCCTCGACAAGGAGGGGCGGCCGCTCGGTTCGCGTTGTCTAAGAATCGACGTTTGCCGGGCGGCTAGCTAAGCAGAAGGATCGCACGCATACAGCCACCTTACCGTCTGTTGTGTGTTTCTATAAACACTACACAGGGTCGCCGCGCGTAGGTGAACGTTGAAGGAGGCCGCACTTCGCCCGGGTGTGGTGGGCACCGCGATGGGCCCCCAGCTGCGAGGGCCCCGACGCGAGCTTGCGAGCGTTGGGAGCAGCTGGGGACGGGCGGGGCAAGTGCGGCCTCCCTCAACCGAGGGTTGAACCTACTTAACGTCCTCGTCTACCCAGTCCATCGACTTGGTAACCGCCTTCTTCCACAGGCGCATCTGGCGATCCCGCTCGGCGTCGTCCATCTGTGGCTCCCAGCGCTTGTCCTCGCCCCAGTTTGAGCTGAGTT
Source organism: Arthrobacter sp. FW306-04-A (assembly GCF_044358315.1). Taxonomy (GTDB): domain Bacteria; phylum Actinomycetota; class Actinomycetes; order Actinomycetales; family Micrococcaceae; genus Arthrobacter. The sequence continues at coordinate 2,314,819 of NZ_CP084559.1, read as the reverse complement.
CTCCGAGGTCCTTCCAGAAGCCGACGGCGAGACCGGCCGCGTAGGCTGCACCCAGGGCCGTGGTTTCCACGACCTTCGGACGTACCACGGGCACGCCCAGAATGTCCGCCTGGAACTGCATGAGCGCCTCATTGGCGACCATGCCGCCGTCGACCTTCAACTCGGTCAGCGGAACGCCCGAGTCCGCGTTGACGGCATCGAGCACTTCGCGGGTCTGGAATGCGGTGGCCTCAAGCGCCGCGCGGGCGATGTGGCCTTTGTTGGCAAAACGGGTCAGTCCCACGATGGCTCCGCGGGCGTCGGCGCGCCAGTACGGGGCGAACAGGCCGGAGAACGCCGGCACAATGTACACGCCGCCGTTGTCCTCGACCCCGGCCGCCAGCGTCTCCACCTCGGGAGCGGAGCTGATCATGCCAAGATTGTCGCGCAGCCACTGGATCAGCGAACCCGTGACGGCGATTGAACCTTCCAGTGCGTAGTGCGGTTTGGCATCGCCCAGCTTGTAGCCAAGCGTGGTCAGGAGGCCGTTCTTCGAGTGGACGATCTCCTCGCCCGTATTGAAGATCAGGAAGCAGCCGGTGCCATAGGTGTTCTTGGCTTCGCCGGCCTGGAACGCCGCCTGGCCAAAAGTTGCCGCTTGCTGGTCACCGAGGATGCCCGCGACCGGCACTTCGCGCAGCAGTTGGGACGTGTGCACGGTGCCGTAGACCTCGGAAGAGGACTTGATGGCAGGCATCATCGACGCCGGCACGCCGAACGTGTCCAGAATGTCCTGGTCCCATTGCAAGGTATCGAGGTCCATGAACATCGTGCGCGAGGCGTTGGTGACGTCCGTGGCGTGCACGCCGCCGTCGACGCCGCCTGTCAGGTTCCACAGGACCCAGCAGTCGGTGTTGCCGAAGATGAGGTCCCCGGCTTCAGCCTTGGCTCGCGCACCTTCAACGTTGTCCAGGATCCACTTGATCTTGGTCCCGGAGAAGTAAGTTGCCAAGGGCAGGCCAACCTTCTGCTTGAAGCGTTCGGGTCCACCGTCCTGGGCCAGTTCGTCCACGATCGACTGTGTACGCGTGTCCTGCCAGACGATCGCGTTGTAGATGGGTTCGCCCGTGTTCTTGTCCCACACGACGGCGGTTTCGCGCTGGTTCGTGATGCCCACGGCGGCAATGTCGTGCCGGGTCAGGTTCGCCTTGGAGAGCGCCGAGCCAATGACCTCACGGGTGTTGTCCCAGATTTCGACCGGGTTGTGCTCCACCCATCCGGCCTGGGGGAAGATCTGTTCGTGTTCCATCTGGCCGGAGGAAACGATGTTTCCCGAGTGGTCGAAAACGATGGCGCGCGAGCTGGTGGTTCCCTGGTCAATGGCGATGACGTATTGCGACATTTTGACGTCCTTGTCTGATTGCTTGGGTGTGGATGCGGGATAGGTGTGTGAGCGGAGTACTACTTTGCGATGGTTGCCATGATCGGCACTGAGTGGGCGACCAGGCCCGCGATGGTCCCGCCCAGGAGCGGTCCGACTACCGGAACCCACGAGTATGCCCAGTCACTGGAGCCCTTGCCCTTGATTGGCAGAATGGCGTGGGCGATGCGCGGACCGAGGTCACGCGCCGGGTTGATGGCATAGCCCGTGGGCCCGCCGAGGGACGCACCGATACCCACGACCAGCAGTGCCACTGCGAGCGGCCCGAGGCCGGACGGAGTGCCGCCGAATGTCAGGATCACGAAGACAAGCACAAAAGTGCCGATGATTTCGGTGACGAGGTTCCATGGGTATGAGCGGATAGCGGGACCCGTGGAGAACACCGCGAGTTTGCTTGCTGCCAGCGGCTCGGCGTCGAAGTGCTGCTTGTGGGCGAGCCACGCGAAGATGGCGCCGAGGAAGGCGCCGGTCAGTTCTCCGCCGAAGTAGGTGAACGTGGATGCCGCGCTCACGGCTACCCCTGGGGCGAACTCGGCTTTGCCGTCAACCAAGAGGCCAAGCGTGACGGCCGGGTTCAGGTGCGCCCCGGACATAGCCGCCACGTATACGCCGGCAAATACAGCAATGCCCCAGCCAAAATTCACCATCAGGAACCCGCCGTTGTTACCCTTTGTGCCTTTCAGCGCGACGTTTGCCACAACGCCACAACCGAGCAGGGTAAGCATTCCGGTTCCGAACACTTCGGAAAGGAAAACAATTCCGAGAGACATCTTTGACTCCTCATTTTCTTCTGTTGTCAGCCCCCGCAGATTTATTGGGGGCCGTTGGTCCGGCGTCTGTTAGCGCCGTCCCGGTTGCGGTGATCCCTGGCGGAGCGAAGCACCGCAACCCTTGTGTCGCGGCTTCATAGCCGGGACGATCAAGCTGATGTGACGTACATTACGTTCAAGCGACGAGGCTGTGAACAGTCACGCCATGAAAACGTAGAAGCACCTCCTGTGCGTGTTGGATTTCCGCGTTACGCTTCGCCGGATCCCAGCCAAGCTGCCCGGAAAGGACCTCGGCAATTTCGTTGAGCAGCTCTCCCGTCACTAAACCCCGGAAGGCCAGCGAGGTGCGGCGAATGAGGACATCCACGAGGTGCCCGATCTGTTCATTGGCGGCCATGAATTCCAGCTCCCGGACGCTGAGCTCGTTCGTGGAACGCAGTTTCCGGTCCTCGCCTGCCTTGAGGAACGCGATGACATCCTCGGCACGGGTACCGTAGCGGGTCAGCAAGCCGCTGACGCGATCGGCGTCGAGGCCGGGAGCCATGTGCTTCTTGACCCAGTCTTGGATGCGCTCCTCGCTGTTCGGGAAGCCTGAGCCGCCGCCGATGGCGAGCTTCGCCGTCGAAACCTTGCGTTCCATGCCCAGCTCACGGAGGACGTCGTTACTCAGGTGTTCGGCGAGAGCGCGGAAGGTGGTCCATTTTCCGCCGATCAATGAGAGTACGACGGCGTCCTTGCCGCCTTGGGTGACCGCGGCACCGGAGGCTGGGCGCTCGCTTCGCTCGATGCGGTAGTCGCGTGAGACGAAGCCCGGCTGGGTATCATCGTGGCGCGGAAGCGGTCGGACGCCGGCGAAGCTGTAGACGATGTGGCTGCGGTCCACCGTGATGGAAGGGAAGACGTGCCCCACGAGGTCGAAGAAGTAGTCAACCTCCGCTTCGGTGCACACGGCGTCCTGGGCCATGTCGGCGTCGACGTCGGTGGTGCCCACCAGGACACGGTCACCCATCGGATAGATCAGGACGATCCGTCCGTCCGTGTGCTCGAAGAAGATCTCCCGGCCGCCGCACGCTGCAAGCAGTTCCGGGTGATCCAGCACAATGTGGGAGCCTTTGGTGCCGCCCATGAAACGGCTCGCGGCCCCCATGGCCTTGTTGGTGAGGTCCACCCAGGCACCGGTGGTGTTGACGATGACGTCGGCCTGGAAGCTGAATTCTTCGCCGGTGAGTTCATCGCGCAGCAAAACGGCACCGGCTGGGCCAGCTGATTCGGCGGTGGGGTCAGTCGAGAGAAGGGAGACGTAGTTGCTGGCGCGTGCGCTGCCACCGGGCAGGCCACTTCCGATGCCGGCCTTTTCGCCGTCCTGGAGCACATCGAGCGTCAGGCGCTCCGGATTGTGCACGGAGGCGTCAAAGTAGGTGGCTGCGTATTTGATGCCGGGGTGCAGCCGCGGCAACTCCGCCAGTGCCTTTTCCCTGCCGCGGAACTGATGGCGCGGCACGCTTCCGCCGTCGCGGGAGAAGAAGTCGTACATGCTCAGTCCGAGTTTGATGAGGAAGGCGCCACGTTCCGTCGGCTTGCCTTGCTTGTGCGTGAGGAAGCGTGTGGGGGCGGATAGTATCCCGGAAAAGGTGCTGAAGATGGGGATGGTTGTCTGCAACGGCTTCACGTAGTGCGGGGCGATCTTCAGGAGGCGGTTGCGCTCGACCACGGATTCCTGCACGAGGCGGAATTCGCCATTCTCGAGGTAGCGGATACCGCCGTGGATCATGTGGGACGAAGCTCCGCTGGCGCCCTGGCAGTAGTCACCGCGCTCCACGAGCGCGACATCAACGCCCTGCAGCGCCAGATCACGGAAAGTGCCAACGCCGTTGATGCCGCCTCCGACGATCAGCACTTGGGCTCTCGGCCGTTCGCGAAGTGCCGAAGCGGAGGTTCGACGTGGTGATCCTGCTGCGGAACCGGAAATGCTGGGGTGTCCCAAAACTGCTCCCTTGGGCTTTGGTATGAGCGCTACATCACTTGACGGCGCACCTTGCACAACTATTCTTTGAAAGAGTGGAAAATGAAATCAAGCTATTTGCACAAACGTGCAGAACGGAAACCAGATGCCACGAGTGCGACATTCAGAGGCCCTCCGGGCAGCGCAGATGTACTACCTCCAGGACCTCACGATGGACGCCATCGCCCGCGAACTTAGGACTTCGCGTTCTACGGTTTCCCGGTTGTTGTCTTCGGCCCGCGAGTCGGGACTGGTGCAAATCCAGATCCGCAGTCCGCTGGACTCCGCCCCGGAACTGGAGCGGATGATCCGCCGCCACTACGGCGTCGACGTGCACGTAGTGCCTGTCCTGGACACCCTGAACGAGGCGGAAACGCTTGACCGGGTAGCGACGCAGGCAGCACGCACTATCGGTCCGCTTGTCGATTCCAATGCCATTATCGGCGTCGCCTGGGGTGCTACCATCAGCGCCGTCAGCAGGCACCTGACCCGCAAGATCACACACGACAGCACCATCGTCCAGCTCAATGGCGCCGGGAACATGCAGACTACCGGCATCACCTATGCGAGTGACATCATGCGCCGTTTCGGCATTGCCTATGGCGCACGGGTGGAACAGTTCCCAGTGCCCGCCTTCTTCGACCACGCTTCCACCAAGACCGCCATGTGGAATGAGCGCAGCGTCCAACGCGTGCTCGACCTCCAAGCGAGGATGAGCATCGCGATCTTCGGTGTCGGGTCGGTCCATTCGGACTATCCCAGCCACGTCTACGCGGGCGGCTACCTCGATGAAACGGACCTGACCCTGCTGGCCAACTCCGACGTCGTGGGGGACGTTGCCACCGTCTTTTTCCGTGCCGACGGCTCTTCCGACGGGATCACCCTCAACGAGCGTTCCACGGGCCCAAGCCACGAGCAACTGAGGCAGGTCCGGCGCCGCATCTGCGTCGTTTCGGGCGCATCCAAGATCAACGGCCTGCGCGGTGCCTTGGAGGCCAGGCTGGCTACCGATCTGATCCTGGACGAGGCCACGGCAAAGCGCTTGGTGAGTTTCGGGAGCCCATCCTGAATATTTGACTGGTCCTGAATCATTCCCGGCATCGAGGTAGGTAGAGTCTTGGCTATGAAACCCTCGCCAAGGCTCAGTCTCAACAACGGCGTCTTGATTGACCAGTTGGGGTTCGGGCTCTACAAGGTGCCACCGGCGGACGCCACTTCTCTGGTCGCCACAGCGCTAGGCGCCGGCTACAGGCACTTCGACACGGCCGCAATGTATGGCAACGAGACCGGCGTCGGTCGCGGCATAGGCAGCGCCGTGATACCCCCAGCCGGTGTGGATGGAAATACCGGAGGCTCCGGGGAGGGCACACACTCGCTCTCGCGCGAAGACGTCTTTGTCACCACGAAGCTCTGGAATGACGATCACGGCTATGACTCCACGCTCCGGGCTTTCGACAACTCCATGGCCAATCTCGGCCTGGACTACGTCGATCTGTACCTGATCCACTGGCCTTGCGCCGGGCGCGGCCTGTTCCAGGAGAGCTACCGGGCCATGGAGACCCTGTACCGTGAAGGCCGCGTGCGCGCGATCGGAGTCTCCAATTTCCAGCCGGCCCACCTTGAATCGCTGATGCAGAAAGCCGAAGTGGTTCCAGCCGTGAACCAGATCGAACTGCACCCATGGCTGCAGCAACCCCGGCTCCGGACCCTGCACGAGCAGTTGCGTATCCGCACCGAGGCCTGGAGCCCGTTGGGGCGCGGACAGGTCCTCCAGGATCCGGCCGTGCGCGCGCTGGCGGACAAGTACGGCAAGACACCCGCACAGATCATCATCCGCTGGCACCTCCAGTTGGGGAACATCGTGATTCCCAAAGCGAGCACCTCTGCACGCATCCAAGAGAACTTCAATGTCTTCGGCTTCGAGCTCGATGCTGAGGACATGGACGGCCTTGCCTCCCTCGAACGCCACCACCGCACCGGTTCACACCCGGACAACGTCAACTAGGACCCGTCGAATGGAACAAGTGGACACCCACTCCCCCGAACCCACCCCAGCCTCCCCACAGGAGTTCTTCAGCAAGGCCCTGGCCTCCCGGACCAGCGCCTCGGACATCGACCTCGACGGCAGCAACGTGGCGTATTGGTGCTACGAACCAGTCGCCACGACGGCGGCCACACGAACCATCCTGGTCATCCATGGTTTCCGCGGCGACCACCACGGGCTGCTCCGGGTAGCAGACCATTTGCCCGAGATGAGGATCATCATGCCGGACCTTCCCGGCTTCGGCAGTTCGGAACCTTTTGCCGGAGACCCCCACACGGTAGAACGCTACGGAAAGTTCATCACCGGCTTCATGGCGGCCCTGGGTCTCGGGCCGGACACGGTTTTGCTCGGTCATTCCTTCGGGTCCATTGTCGCCAGCCACTTCGCCGCCTCGAACCCGGGTGCCATCCGCCCGCTGATCCTGGTCAATCCCATCGCGGCTCCCGCGCTTGAGGGACCAAAGGGCCTCATGACCAAGCTGGCAGTCATGTACTACCAGGTCTCCGCCAAGCTCCCCCGCAGGCTTGGGCTCGCCGTCTTGCGCAGCCGCCTGATTGTTCGCGTCATGAGCGCCACCATGGCCAAGACCCGTGACAAGGAACTCCGCGCCTTCGTCCATGGGCAGCACGACGCCTACTTCTCCGCCTTCGCCGACCGTGCCAGCCTTTTGGAGTCCTTCCGGGCCTCCGTCTCCAGCCATGTGGCCGAGGTTGCCGGCCAACTGGACCTCCCGGTGTTGCTGGTGGCCGGCGAAAAGGATGAGATCGCGCTGCTCCGGGACCAGCACAAACTGCTGGAGCTCTTGCCCGACGGCGCGCTGGTAGTGATTCCCGACGTCGGGCATTTGATCCATTACGAGACGCCGGCGCCGGCCGCCGCCGCCATCCGAAGCTTCCTGGAGGAACACCCCGCGTGAAAATCGTCATCGACGCCCGCTTCACCCGCACAGACCATCATGACGGCATCAGCCGCTACGGTTCCAGCCTCATAGCGGCGACCTCCAAGATCGCGGATGTCACTATGCTCATCAGTGACAAACGCCAGTTGGCGCTCCTTCCCGACGTCCCCTACGTGCTCATCAGCAGCCCGCTGTCGCCGCGCGAACTATTCGTGGCGCGCGAAGTAAACAAGCTCGGGGCCGACGTCGTGGTTTGCCCGATGCAGACCATGGGAACCCTGGGCCGGAAGTATGGCTTGGTCCTGACCCTGCACGACCTCATCTACTACGAGCACCCGGCCCCCCCGGGCTTCCTGCCGGCACCCGTCCGGTTGCTGTGGCGGCTCTACCACAAGGCCTACTGGCCGCAGCGCCTGCTTCTCAATCGGGCGGACATCGTAGCGACCATCAGCCACACCACCGAGTCGCTCATAGCGAAGTTCAGTTTGACCCGCCGGCCGGTGCGGATCGTGGGCAACGCACCACAACCAGGCCAAACGCCGCGTGATCCTGAGGGCGGCGCCGAGAAGTCCCTGCTCTACATGGGTTCGTTCATGCCGTACAAAAACGTGGAGACCCTGATCCAGGGCATGTCCGAATTGCCCGGATTCACGCTGCATCTTCTGAGCAGGATCACCCCCCACCGCCGTGCCGAGCTCGAGCCCCTGGTGCCGGCAGGTGCCCGGGTCGAATTCCACAACGGCGTCACGGATGCCGAGTACGATTCCCTGTTGATCCGCGCCACGGCCCTCGTCAGCCTATCCAGGGCGGAAGGTTATGGGCTGCCCCTGGTTGAGGCCATGGCACTTGGCACTCCCGTGATCGCCAGCGATATCCCCATCTTCCGGGAGGTCGGCGCGGATGCCGTGAGCTACGTGCACCCGGAATCGCCCGCCGAATTTGCTGCGGCCGTCAGGGCACTTGAAGATGGGGAGCTATGGCAAGCGCGATCACGCCGTTCAGTGGAACGCGCGGCCGACTTCAACTGGGACGAATCGGCCCGTCAATTGTTGGCGGTGGCCGAAGAGGTCGTGGCGATGCGCAGCCGCAAGCGCTAGAGGACGTCCACGCCGTCGAGCCGCAGTTGCACAGGTCCCGAGGTGCGCCTCGCCGCACTGGCTGCCTTGACTGCCCGCATGGCCCGGGTGGCTTCGGCCGCTTGGGCATAGGGAACAAAGAACAGTGTCCGGACGTCCGGATCGCCGTCTTGCGCTGTTGCGCGCTGTGCTGACAGGGCGAGCGAAACCGGCGCGGGGCCGGCAGTGCGCAACTGGATGTTCTTGGCCAGGCCTTCGGTGAAGTGCACGACGTCGGCCCGCTTGCCCGTGACGGATGCGATCCGTACCGCTGGCGGCAACTGAAGTTCCTGCCGCAGTACCAACTCCCGGGAGGCGTACCCGGCCGGGTCCCAACGCAGCAGGGCACCCGTCGCGGTGGTGTCGTCTGCAGTGATGACGACGAGTCCGCCGTCGCTCGCGGGGCGCACGAGCGCCGCCGCGTTGAACCACCGCCGAACGGTGTCCTCGCCAGCACGAAGATTCTCCCGGCGGAGGAGCGAATTGCCATCCAGGAGCAGCGCCGCAGCATAGCCGCCGGGTGCGATGGGTTCAGCGCCCACGGTGGCCACCACCAGCGCACGGGCGTCGGAGACCGTGGGTTTGACCTGGTCTCCCGAAGAAGTCACGACGGCCTTTCCGGGAAAAGCCCTGCCCAGCTCTTCAGCGGTCCGGAGCACGCCGGCCGCGCCTCTGCGAAGACGGCCACCGCCACAATTGCGGCAACGCCAGTCCGGAGCGGGGGTGGAGCACCAGCGGCAATGCGGCAGGGCCGATTGACCGGCGATTGCGAGTGGCCCTTGGCAATTGTTGCACCTGGCGGGCTCGCGGCAATCCTCGCAGACCAACGACGGCGCGTAGCCGGCTCTTGCCACCTGTACCAGGACAGGTCCGCGCTCCAGCCCCTCCTTTGCCGCCCGCCATGCGGCTCCGGGCAGGCGTGCAATCCGGGCCAGGGGGTCCCGCTCCTGCTCGAAGCTATCCGCCGTGTTGAGAACGCGCGGCGCCATGGTGCGGACCACCGTCCGAGGGGGTTCCACTGGCACGGCCCAACCCCCTTCGACCAACCGCTGAAGCTCGGTGCTGCGGCTGTGCGCGGCCATGAGGCACGCCGCAGACTCCTGTTCGGAGCGCAAAAGCAGGATTTCGCGGGTGTGGGCGTAAGGAGCGCGCTGGTCGATATGGAGGTCGTCGCCGTCGTCCCAACACACGACGAGTCCAAGGTCCTGGACTGGGGCGTACGCCGCGGACCGCGTACCGATCGCGACCTTGGCTGCGCCGCTCAGAAGCCGTAGGTAGCTGCGGTACCGCGGCGACTGACCGTCGTCGGCCGTCAGCCGCGCGAGTTCCCCAACCGGCAAGACGGCGTCGAGCGCCGCTTCCATTCGGTCAAGATCACGATAGTCGGGCACAACCACAATCGCGCCCCGCCCCGAAGAACGGACTGCTGCCACCGCAGACGCCACAAGCTCGGGCCATCCGGCGGCTCCAAAGCCCTGCACCGCGGCGAGGACGGCCCGGGGCGAGCCACCTCCAGCCAGGTGTTGCAGGTACGGCGCGCCGTTTGTGTAGGAAGCCCACGTTGCTTGTGCCGGGGACACAGCGCCCTCGGCAGGGCTGGCAGCCTCGGCTCGATCCTCCAAGAGGGACGCACCGGAAAGGAATAGCTTCTCCAGGCCCGCGACCCGCGGCGGGATGGCCGTCCGGAGAACGTCGCTCAGCGTACCGGCGTAGCGTGCCGCGATGCTGGAGGCAAGCTCCAGCAGAGGCGGTGTCAGCACTTGGACAGGTGAAATCACCTTGAGAAGCGGACTTAATGCATGCCCTGCCTCCGACGATTCCGTACGCTCCAGCACGTAGCCGTTGAGTTCCTGGCCGCTGAAGCGCACTTTAACCCGCACGCCCGCCAACGCGGTGTCTTCGAACTCAGCCGGGACACTGTAGTCAAAAGGCCGGTCCAAATGCGGCAGAGGCGATTCAATCAGGATCCGTGCCACCGGATTGCGTGCCGCGAGGGTTGGTCCGGCGGAGTCGCTCCCGCGAGCGGGGAAACCCTGCAACAAGGACGGTTGACGGGCTGGCGAAGGCAACTCCATGGCAAAGGGAAGCAGCGAATCATCGCTCATGCTTGTCACCTCCCTGGAGTGCCGGATGCGAGCGACGGGCTCAATGCGAGTGAAGGCTTGGCCATGAGGACATGGCCAGCTGTTTCACTCTTGGGTCAAGCCAAGCAGACACCACCGACAATTTTGCCTTTGGCGGATCAGTCCCTGGCCGACACGGTCCGGATCAGGCGTTGAAAAATTCCTTCAACTCGTCCACCCGGTCCAGCCGCTCCCACGTGAAATCGGGCTCGTCGCGGCCGAAGTGGCCGTGCGCTGCCGTCTTGGCGTAGATGGGACGCTTGAGGTCAAGGGCGTCGATGATGGCCCTCGGACGGAGGTCGAAGATCTCGGCAATTGCTTCGCTGATCTTGGCCGGGTCAACAGTCTCGGTACCGAAGGTCTCGACGTACGTGCCGACCGGACGCGCCTGGCCGATCGCGTAGGCGATCTGGATTTCGGCGCGCTTCGCCAGCCCTGCGGCCACGACGTTCTTGGCTACCCAGCGCATCGCGTAGGCAGCCGAACGGTCAACCTTCGACGGATCCTTCCCGGAGAAAGCACCGCCGCCGTGGCGGGCCATGCCGCCATAAGTGTCAACAATGATCTTGCGGCCGGTCAGTCCGGCATCGCCGACAGGTCCGCCGATCACGAAGGCGCCGGCCGGGTTCAGGATGTTCGCGACGTGGGAGATATCCAGGTTGGACACTGCCAGGACGGGTTCGATCACGTGCGACGCCAGATCGGCGCGCAAGCGATCGAGGTGGGTTCCTTCGGCGTGCTGGCTGGAAATGACCACCGTTTCAACGGAAACCGGGCGGTCGCGGTCGTACCCGACCGTTACCTGGGTCTTGCCGTCAGGGCGCAGGTAGGCCAGTTCGCCGCTCTTGCGAACTTCCGTCAGCCGCTCGGAGAGGCGGTGGGCCAGCCAAATGGGGGTTGGCATGTAGGACGGGGTTTCGTCACTCGCGTAGCCGAACATGATGCCCTGGTCACCGGCGCCTTGGAGATCATAGTCGTCCTCCTGGCGGCCCTCGCGGGCCTCGAGGGAGTTGAAGACGCCGCCGGCGATGTCGTTGGACTGCTGGCCGATCGAGACTGACACTCCGCAACGGGCGCCGTCGAAGCCGTTGGCGGAAGAGTCATAACCGATTCCGAGGATGGTCTCGCGGACGATCTGCGGAATTTCTACATATGCGTCCGTAGTGACTTCGCCAGCCACGTGCACCAAGCCGGTGGTGGCCATGGTCTCAACAGCCACGCGCGACTCGGGGTCTGCTGCCAGAAGCGCGTCAAGGATGGCGTCGCTGATCTGGTCGCAGATCTTGTCCGGGTGCCCTTCCGTGACCGACTCTGAAGTGAAGAGCCGGAGCTTGGACGGGGTTCCGTGGGATTCATGATGCAGCGGTAAAGTCACTCGACTACCTTACTCGGTTGAGGGCGGTCGGCTTCCGCCGTGTGTCCCTTTGCTAAGGAATGAGCTGCGTCCACGCCTAGGTGGCCGGGTGCACGCGACTCAACTCGGTACTGATGCGGTCAATGACGGCGGCGGCGACGTCGGATTTGGACCCCGCCGCGGACTGCGGCGCCTCACCATGGCCGGAGAGAATGATCACAGAATTCTCGTCTTGGCCGAACACGCGCCTGACGCCGACCTGGTTGACCACCAAAAGATCACAGCCTTTGCGTTTGAGCTTGGCGGTGGCGTGTTCCAGGACGTTGCCGTCTTCGTCGCCGGTTTCGGCTGCGAATCCAACGATCAACTGTGTGGTTGAACCGGCGTCGCGGCGCTGTACCAGCTCATGCAGGATGTCAGGGTTCCGTACGAGGCGCACTACGGGAGCGTCCTCGCCTTCGCTCTTCTTGATTTTGGTGTCTGAAACTTCAGCGGGACGGAAATCAGCCACTGCAGCCGCCATGATCACGACGTCGGAGCCGACGGCGGCTTCCAGCGCAGCGTCGCGAAGTTCCAAAGCAGATTCAACCTGGACCAGCTCAACGCCGGCGGGAGGCTGGACGTCCATATGGGCGGCAAGGAATCTCACGTTCGCGCCGGCGTCGAGGGCTGCCGCGGCGAGGGCAACGCCCTGCTTGCCGGAAGACCTGTTCCCGAGGAAACGAACCGGATCCAGGGCTTCCCTGGTGCCGCCCGCGGAAATCGTGATTGTTCGCCCGGAGAGAGGTTTGGCGCCAACAAGCTGCGTGGAATGCGCGGAGGCGTCCACCAAAGCGAGGGCGGCCTCGAAAATGGACTCCGGTTCGGGGAGCCTGCCCGGTCCGGAATCGGCGCCAGTCAGCCGGCCCACTGCGGGTTCAAGGACCGTGATGCCACGGCTGCGCAGTGTCTCCACGTTCGCCTGGGTTGCTTGGTTCTGCCACATTTCGGTGTGCATTGCCGGCGCAAAAAGAACCGGGCAATGTGCCATGAGGAGCGTGTTGGTGAGTAGGTCTCCGGCTTGGCCTGTTGCGGCCTTGGCCAACAGGTCGGCGGTTGCCGGGGCAACCACGATGAGATCGGCCTCGTGACCAAGCCGGACGTGGTTGACCTTCTCTACGTCGTCAAAGACACTGTTGCTCACGGGATTGCCCGAGAGCGCCTCCCAGGTAGCGACCCCAACGAAGCGGGTAGCCGCTTCCGTGGGAATGACCGTGACCTTGTGTCCGGCTTCAGTAAAAAGCCGGAGGAGCGATGCAACCTTGTAGGCTGCGATCCCTCCCCCGACTCCGAGGACTATGCGCACGTGACCTCCGTCAACAGGCAGTCTGTTTACTCTGCGGGCTCGATCGGGGTGGAAACCAGCAGGCCTTCGTTGATCTCGCGCAGGGCGATGGAAAGCGACTTCTCGTTCAGCTTCGTATCGACCAGCGGGCCAACGTACTCGAAGAGGCCCTCGTGCAGCTGGGCGTAGTAGGCGTTGATCTGGCGCGCGCGCTTGGCGCCGAAGATCACCAGGCCGTACTTCGAATCGGCAGCCTTAAGCAGCGAATCGATCGGCGGGTTGATGATGCCTTCAAGGTTCGTGGACACGAAATCTCCAAATTCTAACGGGCTGACAAGTGCTAGCGCTTAGCGCTGGTGCGGGGTAAGCCCCATGAGTGAAACGAGCTCGTCCGCTGCCCGGCGTACGTCGTCATTGATGACGGTGTGGTCAAACTCCGGTTCAGCGGCAAGTTCCAGTTTAGCGGTTTCCAGCCGTCGCCGCTGTTCCTCGGGGGTTTCGGTGCCGCGTCCTACCAAGCGGCGGACCATTTCGTCCCAACTAGGTGGCGCGAGGAAGACGAAGTTCGCGTCCGGGACAGCGGCCTTGACCTGGCGCGCGCCCTGCAAATCGATCTCCAGCAGTACGGACTTGCCTTCGGCGATGGCGGCGTCGACCGTGCTTCGGAGCGTGCCGTAGCGGTTCTTGCCGTGCACCACTGCCCACTCGAGCAACTGGCCATCTTCAACTAGCGCGTCGAATTCCTCGGCGGATTTGAAGAAGTAATGGACGCCGTCCGTCTCCCCCGGACGCGGCGCCCGGGTGGTGGCTGAAACTGACAGCCAGACCTCAGGGTAATTGTCGCGGATATAAGTGGATACGGTTCCCTTGCCGACGGCAGTGGGGCCTGCGAGGACGGTCAGTCCCGGATTCTTGCTCACATCGTCCTTCGTGGAGAGGCGTTATACGCTGCATTTCTTGTTAAACGCTGTATTTGTCTTCCATAAAATCTATCAGCGACCGGGACTGATGAATTCCCAGACCCCTGAGCCTGCGTGAGGGTGCAATTCCAATCTCCGCCATGATGGCCGCGGCCCGGACCGGACCAACACCCGGAACAGCCTCCAGAAGCTCGGAAACCCGCATGCGTGCGAGGGCCTCTTCAGTCTGCGCCGACTTGATCAGCCCGGAGATGCTGAGTTCGCCGGTCCTGAGCTGCTCCTTTGCCAAGGCCCGTCTTGCCCGGGCTCTGGCGGCCTTTTCCAAGGCATCGGAACGTTCCTCTGCAGACAAGACTTTCAACGTCACTGACACATCCCCCTTTGGCCGGCATCGAGTGCGTAGCGGTTTGGACTGCTCCCGAAGCTACCGCGTGGTCAGTGCGGAGCGCAATGCACTGGACCCACCAAGATCTCGTCTAACCATCCAGCAAGCCGTCCCGGGTGGCCTCAGTAGCGGAACGCAATCCGGCAACTGTGGGACCAGCGGCCAGGATTCCGCGGCTCGACGTCGCCAGTACCGCCGGATAGGCCTCACCGAAAGTGGCACGCAGATCCGCCGGCGTGGCGCCCTGGGCTCCCAGTCCGGGAGCCAGGATGGGGCCCCGAACCGCGTTGAGGTCCAAGCCAAGGTCCACCAAGGCCGTGCCGATAGTCGCGCCCACCACAAGACCGACGGATCCCATGCCTACCGAACCTAGAGCGCCGGCATAGCGACGGTTCTCGTCGGCGGCCGCCTCAACGATACGCCGGGCCACTGACTCGGAACCGCCAACGTGCTGAACGGACTTGCCCTCGGGGTTGGAAGTCAGGGCAAGGACGAAAACACCCCGGCCACACCCGGCAGCGAGGTCCAAGGCCGGCCGCAGTGACTCGAATCCGAGATATGGGCTCAGCGTGACCGAATCCGCAACCAAAGACGAACCGTCGCGCAGCCAAGCGTCGGCATAAGCAGCCATCGTGGAGCCGATGTCTCCACGCTTGGCATCAGCAATGCTCAAGACGCCGGCGTCGGACGCAGCCGCAAGGGTCCGTTCCAGCACGGCCATGCCCGCGGAGCCGTGGCGCTCATAGAGCGCCACTTGGGGCTTCACCGCGGCAGCGAGTGTCGCCACGGCCTCCACAACCGTGAGCGAAAAACGCTCCAGCCCGGCGACGTCGTCGTTCAATCCCCAGTCCGCCAGCAACCCGGGGTGCGGGTCGATGCCCACACACAAGGGGCCGCGGGCAGCCATGGCGGCAGCCAAGCGGGAACCGAACGGCTCCCGCTCCGGCTGCCCAAGGGGAGGCCCTACTACAGCAGACTCAGGCATTGACGGCCTCGGTAGATGCTTTCAGGTTAGCGGCGTGCTCCTGCAAGCTGGTCACCGACCACTCGTAGGTGCGCAGCGCCTCGATTGCCTGCACCGCGGCGTTGAACTCTGCCACGGTGGTGATGCACGGGATGCCGATGGACGTAGCGGCCGCGCGGAGCTCGTAGCCGTCGCTGCGGGCTTCGCCACCGGAAGGCGTGTTGAAGACCATGTCGATCTCACCGGCAATAATGAGGTCCGCGATGGTGCCTTCGCCCTCTGCGCTGCTGCCCTCCGCGACCTTGCGGACCGGGGTTGCCTGGATGCCGTTGCGGCGCAGGACGTCCGCGGTACCGCCGGTGGAGACAATCTCGAATCCGAGATCGGACAGGCGCTTGACGCCCATTATCACCGAGCGCTTGTCCCGGTTGGCGACCGAGACGAAGATCTTCCCCTCGGTGGGCAACGCGTTGTTGGCTGCGGCCTGGCTCTTGGCGAAAGCGGTGTCGAAGTGCTTGTCGATGCCCATGACCTCGCCCGTGGATCGCATTTCGGGGCCGAGCAGCGAGTCCACCACCTTGCCTTCAGGAGTCCGGAAGCGGCTGAACGGCAGCACCGCTTCCTTCACCGAGACAGGGGCGTCGAGCGGCAGGGTTGAGCCGTCGCCCGTTTCCGGCAGCATCTTGTAGGCGCTGCGCAACTGGTTGATGGTGACGCCGGTACCGATCAGGGCTGCAGCCTTGGCCATCTGCACGCCCGTTGCCTTGGACACGAACGGAACCGTGCGGGAAGCGCGCGGGTTGGCCTCGAGCACGTAGAGCACGTCGGAAGCCAGCGCGAACTGGATGTTGATGAGGCCGCGGACGCCGACGCCTTCCGCGATCGCCCGGGTGGCCGTGCGGACCCTTTCGATCACGTTGTTGCCGAGGGTGATCGGGGGCAGGACGCACGCGGAGTCACCGGAATGGATGCCGGCTTCCTCGATGTGTTCCATGATGCCGCCGAGGTACATGTCCGTGCCGTCGAAGAGTGCGTCAACGTCGATTTCGACGGCGTCCTCGAGGAAGCGGTCGATCAGCACCGGGTGGTCCGGGGTGATTTCCGTCGCGTTGGCGATGTAGCGCGAGAGGTTGGCTTCGTCATAGACGATTTCCATGCCTCGGCCGCCGAGGACGTACGAAGGGCGAACGAGGACCGGGTAGCCGATTTCGTCGGCGATCTTCTTGGCGTCCTCGAACGACACGGCGGTGCCGTTCTTCGGGGCGATCAGTCCGGCCCGGTCGAGCACGCGGGAGAACATGCCGCGGTGCTCAGCGAGGTCGATGGCTTCCGGCGAGGTGCCCAGGATCGGCACACCGGCGTCTGCCAGCTGCTGTGCGAGCTTGAGCGGGGTCTGGCCGCCGAGCTGGACGAACACGCCCATGACCCCACCGGTGCGTTCCTCCGCGGCGATGACTTCGAGGACGTCCTCAAGGGTCAGCGGTTCGAAGTAGAGGCGCGTGGAGACATCGTAGTCCGTGGACACGGTTTCCGGGTTGCAGTTGACCATGACGGTCTCGTAGCCGGCCTTGCGCAGCGCCATGGAGGCGTGCACGCAGGAGTAGTCGAACTCGATGCCCTGGCCGATGCGGTTGGGGCCGGAGCCCAGGATGATGATGGAAGGCTTGGCGTGCAGGCCCACCTCGTCCTCTTCGTCGTACGAGGAGTAGTGGTACGGAGTATAGGCGGCAAATTCGGCGGCGCAGGTGTCCACCGTCTTGTAGACCGGACGGATGCGCAGGGCCTGGCGGACGCCGCGCACAACAGCCTCCGGGTTGTGCGTCAGGACGCCGATCTGCTCATCCGAGAAGCCGTGGCGCTTGGCGTTGCGCAGCATGTCTTCGGTCAGGGCACCGGCCTTGCGGATCTCCTGGGAGATCTCGTTGAGCAACTGCAGCTGGTCCAGGAACCACGGATCAATCTTGGTGGCGGCGTAGAGCTCTTCAACCGAAGCGCCTCCGAGCAAAGCGCGCTGGACCTGGTGGAGGCGGTCCGTCGTCGGGCGCTTGGACTTCTCGATGAGTTCCGGAACTTCCCACTCGGGCACGTGGCTGAAGTCCAGCTGCGAGCCTTTTTGCTCAAGGGAGCGAAGCGCCTTCTGCAGGGCTTCCGTGAAGTTGCGGCCCATGGCCATCGCTTCACCGACGGACTTCATGGTGGTGGTCAGTGTGTTGTCCGCGGCCGGGAACTTCTCGAACGCGAAACGCGGAACCTTGACCACGACATAGTCGAGCGTCGGCTCGAAGCTCGCCGGCGTCTTCTGCGTGATGTCGTTCGGGATCTCGTCCAGGGTGTAACCGAGGGAGAGCTTGGTGGCGATCTTGGCGATCGCGAAGCCCGTTGCCTTGGAGGCCAGCGCCGAGGAGCGCGAAACACGCGGGTTCATCTCAATCACGACGACGCGGCCCGTGTCCGGCTCGATCGCGAACTGGATGTTGCAGCCACCCGTGTCGACGCCGACTTCGCGGATGACGGCGATGGAGATGTCGCGCAGGCGCTGGTATTCGCGGTCCGTCAGGGTCAGGGCGGGTGCAACGGTGATGGAGTCGCCGGTGTGGACGCCTACGGGATCGAAGTTCTCGATGGAGCACACAACAACGACGTTGTCGTTCTTGTCGCGCATCATTTCCAGCTCGTATTCCTTCCAGCCGAGGATGCTCTCTTCCAGGAGGACCTCGGAGGTGGGGCTGTACTGCAGGCCCTGGCCCACGATGCGGCGCAGGTCGTCCTCGTTGTAGGCCAGGCCCGAGCCCAGGCCGCCCATGGTGAAGGACGGACGGACAACCATCGGGTAACCGAGGTCTTCCGCCGCAGTCAGTGCTTCATCCATGGTGTGGATGATGTGGCTGCGGGCCGACTCGGCACCGCAACGCTCCACGACACCCTTGAACTTTTCCCGGTCTTCGCCGAGTTCGATCGCGGCAATGTTGGCACCGATGAGTTCGACGTTGTACTTCTCGAGCACGCCGTTCTTGTCCAGGGCGATGGCCGTGTTGAGGGCCGTCTGTCCACCTAGCGTGGGCAGGAGGGCATCCGGGCGCTCCTTCGCGATGATCTTTTCGACCACCTCGGGAGTGATGGGCTCGACGTACGTGGCATCGGCGAACTCGGGGTCGGTCATGATGGTGGCCGGATTGGAGTTCACGAGGATGACGCGCAGGCCTTCCTCCTTCAGCACCCGCAGTGCCTGGGTGCCGGAGTAGTCGAATTCGGCTGCCTGGCCGATGACGATCGGGCCGGAACCGATAACGAGGACGCTCTTGAGATCTGTACGCTTTGGCATTACTTGGTGTCCTCGTTCTTCGCGGAGTTCGATGTCTGAGTGGCGGCGGCCTGCGCGGCGTTCCGGCCGTTCTTCGTGCTCTCCATCAGGTCGATGAAGCGGTCGAAGAGGTAGGCGGCGTCGTGCGGACCGGCTGCGGCTTCGGGGTGGTACTGGACCGAGAAGGCCGGGATGTCGAGGCAGGCGAGTCCTTCGACGACGTCGTCGTTGAGGCTTACGTGGCTGACCTCCACACGGCCAAAGCGCTCTTCCGGAGCCAGCGTGGCGCCATCCATGGGCGCGTCGACGGCGAAGCCGTGGTTCTGCGAGGTGATCTCCACTTTGCCCGTACGGCGGTCCATTACCGGCTGGTTGATACCGCGGTGGCCGTACTTGAGTTTGTAGGTACCGAATCCGAGCGCGCGGCCCAGGATCTGGTTGCCGAAGCAGATGCCGAAGTACGGCAGTTTCTCATCGAGCACCGAGCGGAGCAGCTTCACCTGGACGTCCGCGGTGGCGGGGTCGCCAGGGCCGTTGGACATGAAAAAGCCGTCAGGGTTGACTGCCTTGACGTCATCCAGGGTGGCCGTCGCGGGCAGGACGTGGACGCGGACGCCGCGTTCGGCGAAGCGCACCGGGGTCATGGCCTTGATGCCAAGATCGATCGCGGCGATGCTGAATTTCGCTTCGCCCTCCCAACCGTGGTCCGCTGGTTCAACGACGTATGCCTCGTCGATGCTTACTTCTTCGGCCAGGCGGGCGCCTTCCATGGGGGCGCTGGCGAGGACGGTGTCCAGGAGTTCCTTGTCTGTGGCCTTGGCTGCCTCGCCGGAGAAGATGCCTGCGCGCATGGTCTTGTGCTCGCGCAGGTGCCGGGTGATGGCACGGGTGTCCACGGCCTGGATTCCAACGATGCCCTGCTCAACGAGCTCTTCATCAAGGCTGCGCTCCGAGCGCCAGTTGGAGGGGCGGCGTGCGGCGTCGCGGACCACATAGCCGGCCACCCAGATGCGGCGTGACTCGGCGTCTTCCTTGTTCACGCCGGTGTTGCCGATGTGCGGAGCCGTCTGGACCACCAGCTGGCGGGCGTAGGAGGGATCCGTAATGGTTTCCTGGTAGCCGGTCATGCCGGTGGCGAAAACGGCCTCGCCCAGGGCAACGCCCGTGGCGCCGTAGCTGCGGCCGCGGAACGTGCGGCCGTCTTCGAGGACCAGCACTGCTGCGGTGGACTCTGCTGGGTTGTTTGTGGTCACTGGGTTGGCTGTCATTGCGTTGCCTGTCACTGCGTTGGTGTCCGTCACGTTGTTACTTTCCACTATCGGCATCTGCCTGGGGGGCTGCAGAGATCAATTCTTGAAGTGCTTCGAGGAGGGGTTGCTTGTCGGCGGCGCGCCTGGTCCTGAATCCGGTATCGAGCTCACGTTCTCCGAGCATCCAGCTCAAGACCACTAGCCCGTCCTTTTCCACGAACTTTCCGGCCATGCCGCTGGCGCTGCGGCAATCGGTCACGGCTCGCGATGGAATGAACAGTGGTCCGGTTCCCGCGCGATCGAAGAGGACGCCTTCCGGATGGACGCTGATTTCCGCGTTCCCGCGGAAGCCCAGGCCATGAACGGCGATCCGGTCAAGCCAGTCTCCCGACGTCGTCGTGGCCACGTACTGGCCTTCAGCCACGATGCCTGCCGTGCTGAGCTGTTCGGGCACCTCCGGAAGCTGCCCGACGCCGGCCTGCCGCTTGAGCCTGCTGCGCCAACCCATTGCGATGAGTCCGGCGGCGACTGCGGCAAGGCACAAGACCAGGAGCAGGGAAGCGATTTTGTCCATCAGTTGCTGCTGCCTGCGCCGGCACTGTCCGCGGCGTAGCGGTACGGCGTATTGAGCTTGCCGTCCAGTACGGTCGGGTGGCCCTTGAAGAAAGTGGCGATGACGGCGCCCGGCAACTCCTTGCCCGCAAAGGGTGAGTTCCGGCCCATGGTCGCCATCTTATGCGGATCCACAGTCCAGCGGGCAGCCGGGTCCACGAGGATCACATTGGCAGGCTCGCCGGCCTCAAGCGGGCGTCCCTGATCTGCCACACGGCCAATGGCCGCGGGCACCGTGGACGTGACGCGGGCGAAGTCGGCCCACGTCATGAGCCCCGTCTCGATCATGGTTTCCTGGACTACCGACAGGGCTGTTTCCAGGCCCGTCATGCCCATCGCTGCCTGTGCCCACTCACATTCCTTGTGCTCGCTCGGATGCGGGGCGTGGTCCGTGCCCACGACGTCGATGGTGCCGTCGGCGAGCCCTGCGCGGAGCGCCTGGACATCCGCGTCGGTACGCAGCGGCGGGTTGACCTTGTAGACGGGGTCATAGCTGCGGACCAGCTCATCGGTGAGCAACAAGTGGTGGGGCGTGACCTCAGCAGTGACGTTGATTCCACGTTCCTTGGCCCAGCGGACGATCTCCACCGAGCCGGCAGTCGATACGTGGCAGACGTGCAGGCGGGAGCCGACGTGCTGGGCCAGGAGCACGTCGCGGGCGATGATGCTCTCCTCGGCGACCGCCGGCCAACCGGCAAGGCCGAGAACGGCGGAGACGGTGCCCTCGTTCATTTGGGCGCCCGCGGTGAGGCGCGGTTCCTGCGCGTGCTGGGCAACGACGCCGTCGAACGCCTTGACGTACTCAAGGGCACGACGCATCAGCACGGGATCGTGCACGCAGATGCCGTCGTCGGAGAAGACGCGGACCTGGGCGCGGGAGTCGGCCATGGCACCGAGCTCGGCGAGCTGCTCGCCGGCGAGCCCGACCGTGACGGCACCCACTGGACGCACATCCACCCAGCCGGAGGCTCGGCCCAGGCTGTGGACCTGCTCGACGACGCCGGCGGTATCGGCCACCGGGTTGCTGTTGGCCATGGCGTGCACCGCGGTGTAGCCGCCGAGGGCTGCGGCACGGGTTCCCGTTTCTACGGTTTCGGCGTCTTCGCGACCGGGTTCGCGCAAATGGGTGTGGATGTCGACCATGCCGGGAAGTGCCACGAGGCCGGCGGCCTCGATCACCACGGCGCCTTCTGCGGACAGGCCGGTTCCTCGCTCAGCGATGACGCCGTCGCGGATCAAGAGGTCCTCGGCGTCGCCACCCAGGATGGCCGCGCCGCGGATCAGATAGGTACCGGTTGCTGTACCTGTTGCGGTCTCGGTCATCAGTTGCTCTCCTTGTTGGAACGGGCGGTGCCCGGTGTGGCGGCGGCTTCACGGGTGTCCCCCGAGAGCAGCAGGTACAGGGCGGCCATCCGGACCGACACACCGTTGCGGACCTGGGCCAGCACGGTGGAGCGGGGCGAATCCGCGGCGGCGGAGGAAATTTCCAGTCCGCGGTTCATGGGGCCGGGGTGCATGATGATGGTGTCCTTGAGCCCGAGTTCGTCGAGGGCCCGGAGGCGGGCATCGTCGAAGCCCCAACGGCGCGAATATTCGCGCGTCGAAGGGAAGAAGGAAGCATTCATGCGCTCACCCTGCACACGCAGCATCATTATCGCGTCCACTCCGGCCTCGAGTGTCTCGTCAAGGTTGTAACTGACCTTGCACGGCCAGTGTTCGACGCCGATCGGCAGCAAGGTGGGTGGAGCCACCAGGGTTACTTCCGCACCAAGGGTGCGCAGCAGCCACACGTTGGAACGGGCGACCCGGGAGTGCAGGACGTCGCCGGCGATGGCTACTCGCATACCGCTGAGGTCTGCTCCGTTGGATGCCGAGCCTTTCAGCTTGGACCAGTGGCGGCGCATCGTGAAGGCGTCCAGAAGGGCCTGGGTGGGGTGTTCGTGCGTGCCGTCGCCGGCGTTGATGACGGCAGCGTCGATCCAGTCGGTGGCAGCCAAGCGGTGCGGTGCACCGGAGGCCCAGTGACGGATGACCACCGCGTCTGCGCCCATCGCGGCAAGGGTCTGCGCGGTGTCCTTGAGGGACTCGCCTTTTGATACCGAGGAACCCTTTGCCGCGAAGTTGATGACGTCGGCGGAAAGCCGCTTAGCCGCCGCCTCGAAGGAAATACGGGTCCGGGTGGAGTCCTCGAAGAAGAGGTTGACCACCGTGCGGCCGCGCAAGGCGGGGAGCTTCTTGACTTCCCGGTCCCCCACCGCGGCCATCTCTTCGGCGGTGTCCAGGATCCGGATGGCGTTCGCGGCGCTGAGGTTCTCCGTGGAGAGCAGGTGTTTCATGCGCCGGCCTCTATCACAACTTCATTGATGGGCTGACCGTCCACCGAATCGAGTTCTTCCAAGTGGACCCGGACTTTTTCCGAGGAAGACGTTGGCAGGTTCTTGCCTACGTGGTCCGCGCGGATGGGCAATTCGCGATGGCCACGGTCCACGAGCACGGCGAGGCGAACGATGCGGGGCCGGCCAAGGTCGATGATGGCGTCGAGGGCTGCCCGGATGGTGCGGCCGGAGTACAGGACATCGTCGATGAGGACAACAACCTTGTTGTCAATGCCGGACAGCGGCAGCCTTGTGGGATAGGGGGGCCTGGCAGGCTGGTGGGAAAGATCGTCCCTGAACATGGTGACGTCCAGCTGACCGACGATTGCGGAGGCGTTGACGGACGGATCCGCGGCGGCGATCTTCTCTGCCAGCCGCACAGCCAGCGGATAGCCGCGGCGTGGGATGCCCAGAAGAACCAGATCCTGCGAGCCCTTGTTGGCCTCGAGGATCTCGTGGGCGATACGAGTGAGCGCACGGTCGATGTCCGCGTGGTTGAGGACAACCCGGGATGGCACCGGCGCAGTGACTTCAGTCATCGCTCGTCTCCCCTTTCCCCGCCTCACGGGACGGAATTAAAAAAGGAACATTTGCCCTTCAAAATTACCACAGGGATGACAGCCGTCCGACGCGCCCCGGGTCTCCGCACCGCGTTTTAGCTCACACCCGTCCGGGTACAGGCGCTTCCGGGGCCGGAGCGGAGCGAAGCCACGCAGAAGTCAGACTTCCACCAGCCGGTACCCCGTACCCCGGACCGTGGCCAGGCGGTCCGCGCCCAGCTTCTTTCGTAGGTACAACACGTAGACGTCCACCACGTTGGACGCTCCGTCATAGTCATAACCCCATACGCGGCTGAGCAATTGTTCCCGGGACAGTACCTGTCCGGGATGGCGCATGAACGTCTCCGCCAACGCAAATTCGCGGGAAGACAGCTCTATTTCCTTGCCATTCAATTTTGCATTCCGGGAGTGCAGGTCCAGTTCGAGGAGACCACATTTCAGTATGTGATCCAACGTGCCGGGTAAGGGACTGCGGAGGCGGATCCGTATCCGGGCAAGCAGCTCCTCGAATCGGAAAGGTTTGGCCAGATAGTCATCCGCCCCGCCGTCGAGGCCTGCAACGGTGTCATGAACCGACGTCCGGGCCGTAACCATTATCACTGGAAGATGGACTTTGGTCTCGCGCAGCAATCCCAGAACGGTAAATCCGTCCAGGCGGGGCAGGCCGGCGTCGAGAATCAACAAATCAAATTGGCCCGACGTGGCGTAGTCCAGGGCCGTGATCCCGTCGGCCACCACGGAGGGTGTGTGTCCGGCGGCGCGCAGGCCCTTCTCCATGAACGTGGAGATCCGCGCCTCGTCCTCGGCTATCAAGATCCGGCTCATGATGCGGCCGCCTCGCTCATCACGGGAATATGCAACGTGAATGTAGATCCTTGGCCTGGAGCCGAATTCACCGTGACCCGCCCCGAATGTGCCTCGGCGATTGCCGTAACAATTGCGAGCCCGAGACCGGCCCCCGCTTCGCCCCGACCGGTTTCGACCCTGCCGAACCGCTCAAAAATCCGCTCCTGGTCCCGGGCGTCGATACCCATGCCGGTGTCGCGGACCCAAACGGCCAAGGTCTCGGGACCGGACACCCCGCCTTCGCTGACCATTCCGGGTTCAACCCTGCAACCCAACGCTATTGTGGCTTCATCATCGGTGTACTTGACGGCGTTGGCCGCGAGCTGGACGAGTGCTTGTGTCAGGCGTTGCGGGTCGGCATTCACCACGGCATCGCACAGTTCATCCACTTTCCATTGCCTGTTGGCGAGCACGCGGATCTTTTCCATGACCTCGTCAGTGAAGCGGGCTACGTTCAGTTCCTCCCGCCTGACGAACTCCGGACGCTGCGCATTGGCCAGCAACAGGAGATCATCCACCAACCTTTGCATCCGGGAGAGTTCATCGAGCAGCAGCGCCCGCGTCTCGGCGACGTCTGACGGGTCGTCATCCGACATCAGTTCCAAGTGACCACGCAAGATGGTCAAGGGGGTGCGAAGTTCATGCCCGACATCGTCGATGAACCGATGTTGTTCTTGGGCACCCGCATCGAGCCGTTCAAGCATCAGATTGAACTTGTGAGCCAATTGGGATACGTCGTCGGCCCGCGACCGCTCGTCCACGCGCTGGCTTAGGTCGTCGTGGCTGACTACTTCGGTTGCTTCGCGCATCCGGCGCAGCGGACGGAGAAGGCGCCCAGCGAAAACGGTGCCGATCAGACCAGTCGCAAGCAACGCCCCGCCGGAAACCATCGTGTAGGTCCGGATCGAGGAAAGAATTCTCTCCTCCTGATCCGACGTATCCCGGCCGACCAGGAAAAATGACTGGCTTCCGCCAGCGCCGAGGCTCACCGGCCGGATCGTCAGCCGCATTCGGTCCTTGTCCGCGCCCAGGCTTCCGACGACGACGCGTGCCGGATCCGCCATGTTGAGGACCGGGCCGTATAGGGACTCCGGGAGCACAGGGTCATCCGGATTGCCCTCGACTTTCCAATCCAGCCGCCCATCGACGAATGCCGCTATCACTTCGTGCCTGCCGGGATCGATTTCGTGTGCCGCTGACCGGAGCTGGGAGATAGACGGCGCGCCGGCTCCTGATGATCCGGCGCGGGCAAGTTTTTCCACATTCTGTGCTTTGTCGGAAAGACTCTGATCAACACGGCTATTCAGTTCCGTGAAGGACACCACGAACGTCACGACTCCAGTCAGGACGAGGCTGGCAAGCATCATGAGGAGCATCATGGCCAACACCAGGAAACGGACCGACCGCACCCTGGACTGAACGCCGATCCAAGCGTTTCCGGCAGCGACACGAAGAGTGGGACTTGACGGATCCGCGGAGTCCGTACCGCGCCACCTCATGCCGCGCACGCGCCAAACTCGAGGCATTGGCCCACCCCATTTTTCACCAACAGCATCGATCAATACCGGCATACCGTCCTTTTGGGAAGGTGCGGGACCCGATCTGGCGTACAGCCAGCCACAGCTCTGGCGTACCGAAGCGATGTTAGTCAACCAATCCTGGCGCCGCACGAGTAGTGACTACCTGTTAATTCGGCCTTCTTCCGTTGAGTCTCCGGCACGGCACGGAGGCCCTGATCATCGGCGGCGACCCATGTTGCGGGCGTTCATGAGAAACCCCTCATGTTGGCCACATCCCCCCCTCATGTCCGGTCGCGACAATAGGTATCCCACTTTCACCTCGGCCCTGGGGAATGACTGACTACGGAGGCTCACCGTGGAACCGCTACGGATTGTCTTGTATTCGCACGACTCGCTAGGACTTGGCCACGTCCGCCGAAATCTCGCCTTGGCCCATTCCCTGACCACCCACTTGCCTGCCCTCATCGGACGGGAAGTCACAGGTGTGCTGATCTCCGGTACGGCCGTTGCCCCTGGATTTGCCGCCCCCGCGGGCTGGGACTGGGTTCTGCTGCCAGGAGTGGATAAGGGTCCGGCGGGCTACAAGCCCCGGAATTTGGCCTTGACCATGACCGAACTGGTGTCACTGCGTGCCGCGGTGTTATCCGGGGTCTTGGCCGGGTTCAGGCCCGATCTGATCGTGGTGGATCGACACGCCACTGGAATCCACGGGGAACTCGAAAGCGCGCTGCGCGAAGCACGTTCTGCCGGGCGTGTGAGAATCGTCCTGGGATTGCGGGAAATCCTCGACGCCCCCGTCCCGGCAATGGCCGAGTGGGCCCGGCTTGGAGGTCCTAGCGTGATCAAGGGGATTTTCGACGCGATTTGGATCTACGGTGATCCGTCGATACACGATCCAGTGGCGGCCGGCGAAATCCCCTTCTCACTCCGCCGCCTGATTCAATTCACTGGATATCTCGCCGAGGGACGACCCACGGGATCTGCGACGACGTGCATGCGGGGGCCTTACTGTTTAACCACCGTTGGCGGCGGTTCCGACGGTCACCAATTGGCGCTTATCGCAGCGGCCACTCCCCTGCCTCCGGGCTTGGGACATCTCATAGTCACAGGCCCGCAGATGCCGGCCAAGCAAGTCCTGGACATACGTCACCGGGCAAATCCAGGCACAAAAGTCCTCACCACGGTCGACGACGTCATCCACCACATGCGGCACGCCGCAGCCGTGATCTCGATGGGCGGGTACAACAGCGTCTGCGAAATCATGAGCACCAATGTTCCGGCTCTGATCGTCCCGCGCACTTTGGCGCGCGCCGAACAAAGGATCAGGGCGCAATCGCTAGCCCGCGCCGGGTTCGTGGACGTTCATGAAATCAGTAGCCTCACCCCGGACATTCTCCATGACTGGTTGCTCAGGAGGGCGGGGACCGCCATTGACCGCAGTGGTATCCGCTTGGACGGTTTGTCCTGCCTTCCCCGGCTTGCCGCGGCTCTGTTCGATCCGGCACCCGAGCGGATCAACCTCCGCCCGGCGAAGAAGATGAGAGCCGAGGTAGGCAATGTCGCAATCTGAACCGGAAACGGCCTATGTTCTCAAGATGTATCCACGCTTCTCTGAGACGTTCATCGTCTCCGAGATTCTGGCACGGGAGGCCGCCGGAGAAAGGATCAGCATTTATTCATTGCGGCCACCCACAGACCCCCGCTTCCACCCGGAACTGGCCAGGGTCCAAGCACCCGTAAGCTACATCGACCGGCCCCATAAGTCCGAGGATCTCTGGGACATTTTTCGAAGTGCCCAGAAAGCGGGGATAAGCCACGCAGTGGCCGGGGCCTTCAACGAGTTGACGGGGACGGACCCGGACGACGCGGCGCAGGCGCTCCAACTCGCCATCACCCTGCAGCAACGCAACATTGGGCATTTACACGCCCACTTCGGTTCGATTGCCGCCAATGTGGCGAGGCTTGCTTCATTGTTGACCCGGGTTCCCTACTCGTTCACCGCCCACGCAGCGGACATCTTCCGTGAAACGAACGACCGCGAGCACCTGCGGATCAAGCTGGAACAAGCCCACCACGCAATAACGATCAGTCAGTACAATCTCAGCTACTTGCGACGCCGCTTCCCCGGGGCAACGGACCGCCTGCATCTGGTACGCAATGGCTTGGAACTGGAGCGCTTCCCTTACGAGGAACCACGTCCGGTAGGTGAGATCGTCCGGATCGCCGCAGTCGGAAGGCTGGTGGAAAAGAAAGGCTTTGAATATCTGCTGGCCGCTGCCGCCGAGCTTATGGAAGGGGGTTTCCGGCTGGAGGTGAGGATCGCCGGGGACGGGCAACTCGCCGACGACCTTCAACGGACCATCGACCACCGGCATCTCCGCGCGTCGGTCCGCCTTCTGGGAGCCCAGACCCAGGATCAGGTCAGATCCCTCCTAAGATCCGCCGACGTGTTTGTCGCACCCTGCGTCATCGGCCAGGACGGGAACGTGGATGGGCTGCCCACCGTCCTCCTTGAGGCGATGGCCATCGGTGTGCCGTGCATCGGCACCGATGTGACGGGAATCCCGGAGGTCATCAGGGACCGCCACACAGGGATCCTGGTTCCCCCAGGCAATGGGCACCGGCTGGCCGAGGCCATACGCGAGATCTGCGGACCCGGAATTGACCGTCCGGCCCTCACGCGAAACGCACGCAGGCTCATCGAAGAGAACTACGATTCCAGGCAGCAGGCCGTCGAGCTTCGTGCGCTGTCAATGGCACGGAAGCAGGCTGCCTGATGCATGTGGCATACGTTTGCGCTGACGAAGGCGTCCCGGTGTTTGGCACCAAAGGATCGTCTGTCCATGTCCAGGAAATCGTACGCGCCTGGCGCAAGAAGGGGGCGACGGTAACGCTCTACTGCACCCGACTGGGCACCGATCGTCCAGACGATCTGGCCGATCTCGACGTCGTCGAAGTTGCCGGCGGGTGCGCCGAGGGACCTGCGCGCGAGCTGGCCCTGGAAGACGCAGCGTTCGCGCTCGCCGCCAGGATCCTTCACGACGGCTGCGAACTGGTTTACGAACGCTATTCGCTATTCAGCCCGGTGGTGTCTGTCGTGGCCAGCGTCCTCGACGTTCCGGCCGTACTCGAAGTCAATGCCCCTCTCATTGAAGAACAAGCGCGGTACCGGCAACTCTTTGACGTGGAGCGGGCCGAAAGTGCCCTTGGACGCAACGCCCGGGCGGCGGACGTCGTGGCCTGCGTTTCAGCGCCCGTGGTCCGCTGGGTCCACGGCAGGGTACCTACCGCCAGGACCGTGTTGACTCCGAACGGCGTCAACGTCGAACGAATAGCTGCCCGTACGGGCGGACGTCACCACGACGGCCACCTCACGGTTGCGTTTGTCGGGACTTTGAAACCCTGGCACGGGGTTCCCGAGCTGTTTCAGGCTGTCGCACTGGCCAACATGCGCGAGGCCCGCAGCCCGAGCGGACCGAACCGCTGGGCCGTGAAAGTCATAGGCGATGGCCCAGTCCGGACCACACTTGAAGAGTTGGCAACCTCGCTGGGCTTGGAAGCGGAGTTTACCGGGGCCGTCGCACCCGGGTCCGTGCCAGGGCTCCTTCACGAGTGCGATGTGGCCGCAGCTCCCTACCCCGTTGAAGAGCCAGGACGCGACGACTACTTTTCACCGTTGAAAGTCTATGAATACATGGCCGCCGGAATGCCCATCGTGGCAACCTCGGTGGGACAGATCCCGTCCATTCTCGACCATGGACGCACAGGACTGCTGGTTCCGGCCGGCGACCCCGCAGCATTCGCCGCTGCCCTGGGCGTCCTTGCCGCCGATCCTGGCTTGCGAGACCGCCTGGGAACCCAGGCCCGCGAGCAGGCTGAAATGCGCTTCAGCTGGGACGGCGTGCTCTCGCGCATCACCGCGGCGTTGCCAGCCCCGCGAAAGGTGGCATGACCATGACCACGACACCCAGGCATCGGCGTCCAAGACCTGGAATGCAGCCCGCACGCCCCCTTCCGCGTCGTGGCAAGCCCGAGTCAGGCTTGCGACGGACGTTGCGGTGCGTGCGTCCGCATCTTCAGGGCCATCGGCTCCTGATGGTCGGAGGGTTCACTGCCTTGGCGGCGGACGTCCTTTTCCGCCTGATTGAACCATGGCCCGTGAAACTGGTCGTCGACGCCGTCTCCCGGTTCCTCGGTGCGACTCTGCGCAGGCCTGGCCCGAGCATGGACGCCAGCCTTGGAACGCTCCTGATATGTGGTGGCGCGATTGTGGTCATCGCCATCGTGCGTGCCATCGCCAACTACTGGTCCGCGATATCGTTCGCGCTCGTCGGCTCAAGGATTGCCGCGGATCTTCGAGCCGAGACCTTCCGCCATGTCCAGAGCCTATCCATGCGCCACCATACCCGTGCCTCGACCGGCGACACCGTCCAACGCCTTGTTGGAGATGTCTCCCGTCTTCAGGAAGTCGCCGTCACGGCCGGGTTGCCGCTGCTGGGCAACGTGGCCACGCTCATCGCGATGACGATCATCCTGCTATGGCTCGACCCGCTGATGGCACTCGTCGTCTTTCTGGCGACCGGCATCTTCGGGCTCCTTTCGCGGAAAAGCTCAGGACCCATCACTGCTGCCGCCGGAAACTCCCGCAAAGGTGAAGGAAAGCTGGCCACGACGGCCGCCCAGACGCTCGGCGCGATGCGCGAAGTCCAGGCCTACGGACTTGAGGACACGATCAGCGCAGACTTCCGGTCCAGCAACCTGGCAACGCTGGGCACAGGGGTTGCCTCCCTCCGGCTCGCCGCCGGTCTTGAGCGCCGGACCGATGTTCTGATCGGCCTGGCAACAGCAGTCGTATTGGCCGGTGGCGGTTGGCGGGTATTGGACCACTCAATAACGCCGGGAGATCTCATCGTCTTCCTCACGTATTTGAAGACAGGGATGAAACCGTTGAAGGACCTGGCCAAGCAGACGGGCAGAATCGCCCGCGCCACAGCCTCCGGGGAGCGGGTCGCTGACCTCCTCGATGCGCAAACCGATCTTCCCGAGGCGCCCAATGCCCGCGCCCTGAAGAGCCGGAACCCGGACATCGCCTTCGAAAACGTCTTCGCTGGCCACGGCGAAGGCACAACGGTACTGCACGGGATCGATCTAATGATTCCCGCCGGAGAGCACCTCGCCATCCTCGGACCATCTGGTGCCGGCAAATCCACCCTTGCCAGCCTTGTCCTTCGCATGATCGACCCAAGCATCGGCACAGTCAGGGTGGGAGGCAAGGACGTCAAAGATCTCCAGATCGGGTCCGTACGCTCCCACGTGTCTATCCTGCTGCAGGACTCGGTCCTTTTCGGAACCACCGTACGGGACAACATCCGGTTCGGCCGCCTCGACGCCACCGACGACGAAATCGAACGGGCAGCTGCCCTCGCCCAAGCCGATGGCTTCATCCGCGAGCTCCCCGATGGTTACGACACCATTCTGGGCGATGCTGCGAAGGATCTTTCCGGCGGGCAGCGTCAACGCCTCGCGATTGCAAGAGCCATCCTCAGGCAGGCACCCATCGTCATCCTGGATGAAGCGACCGCCGGACTGGACCCCGCCTCCCGCGAATCGATCCTGAATGCCCTTGAAGCCCTCACCCGAGGTAGGACGTCAATCACCATCACCCACGACGCACACTCTGCGCGCAACTGCGACCGGGTCATCTGGCTCGAGGACGGTCGCATCATCGAAGAAGGCCTGCCGGACGATCTGCTGAAGGACCCGGCGAGCCGTTTCGCTACATGGGTTGAACAGCAACGAAACACGCGGCCGGAAAAGTTGGAGGTGACGGCATGAGCATGACAGCGCTAAATCGGCCAGGCGCCGACCAATCCCTCGCACTGCGTGACAGCGCCCTTGCTTGCTTAGCTGATCTGCTCGACAATCACCGGCTGTCAGAGTTATTGGGAGAGCCGGTACGGATCACGAGGGTCCGATACAAGCCGGGGACGTCCGTGCTGGCCGCCTTTCGCCGCACCCGCGACGGCCACCCCGACTACGGCTGGGCGATGACCCGAACCGCGGCCGGCAATTCCAAACTCCGGCGGCGGGAAAGCTATTCCAGCACCCACGGCGGGGATATTCGGCTCCTGCAGCCGGACAGTGGAAAACCGGATGCACTTGTCGCCGTCGGCGGATTCGAAGACGACTGGGCACTCACCGGAAACCTGCTCTGGCTCCGGGACCACGGCCTGGAACGGCTTGGGGTCCTCCCCCGAACGGGAGACAGGCTGGTGAGCGGTGCGGCAAGCATAGTTCGCTACAAGCCCGAACGGCGCTTGGTCCTCATGGATCACTCCCCCGCCGGCTCCATCGTCATCAAAGCCGCCGCCGAGTCATTCAACAACGCAAGGCAACAGCATTTTTGGCAATGGCTGCATCAGCACGGAGTGCCCGTACTTCCGTGGCTCGGCGACGTGGGGTGCGCTGATCACGGCATCAGCGCCAGCCCGTTCTGGGGCGCCGGGGATCTTGGAGCAATCGACGACGACGATGGGGCCCGCCACGCAGGCGAGGCCCTGGCAAGGCTCCACAACGCCCCGGGATACGCAGGCAGCCACCCCGCCGAGCCGCAGCCGAGCCTCCTCGGCCAGCTCATGGCCACCACGTCGATGATCAGCACGCTCCTGCCCATACTCGAAGAACCCGCCATGAAACTCGCTGCCAGGCTCAGCTATCAGCTCGGAGCTCAAACAAGCCACCGACACCAAACCCTGCTTCACGGCGATTTCTCTCCGGACCAGGTCCTCGTCGCCGATCAGGACGTCCGGATCATCGATTTTGACCGGGCCCACTCCGGCGTGCCGGAAGCGGATATCGGTTCGTTCGCCGCCGTCGAAGAAATCAATACCCGGGCGCCGGGTTCACAGACGGCGGGCGGTTCGAAAACGGCCCACCTCATCGAAGGCTACCTCCAGGCCGGGGGCAGGTTCTCGCGGGCACATATCAACGCATGGGCGGCATTCAGGCTGTTTACCGGCAGCGTCGATCCGTTCCGGGACCGAGCCGCCGACTGGGCCGCTGACGCGGCGTGGCAGATTGACCGGGCATTGGGGATGACCAGATGAACTGGCAGGCTCCCGTCCCGACGGACGCAGTGGACGATTCCGGGACTCCGTGGCACATCGTGCGGGCCTGGCCGGATAAAGCCCCTGGAGACTATCTCCTTGAAGTCCTGACACCGGGACGCAAGGGCGTTCGGGCCGCCCACGTGCGGAGAGGCCACTTTGAACTGGTGCCTCGGGACGATCCTGGACTGCCGGCCCTGCTGGTGGAGGCTCGCCGAGGGGAAGTCATCTCCCATCGACCCCACAAGCGGGCGGTCATCCGGGCCAAGGGGCGGTACATCAAGGTATTCCGGCCCGGGCGGGCCGTCGTGTCGGCCGAACGGTGTGAACAAATGGGTGCCCTTCTGCTCGCTGACAGTTTCACTGCGCCCAGGATCATCGACAGTTCCACGGACGTCATGGTTTTCGGTTCAATCCCCGGACGGACCCTCCGTGAACTTGGCGAGGACCCCAAGGTCAACGACGAAACGTTCGCGGGCATATGGGAGCAATGGTCGCGTGCATGGGTCTCCCAAATCGCAGGGCCGCATGGTGGGGCGAGGCACGACCTCATTGCCGCCTTGCCGATCCATCCGCCGGAGAAGGAAGCGTCCGATCTCTGGCTGTGGGTGAATCGCTGGGTGCACCACAACGAAAGCTCCCCCGAGTCGTGGCCGGCACGTGACGTTCTGCGCGCCAGGGCGAATCAGGTGACCGAAGATCTCCTGCGGTCAACGCCCGATCCCTTGGTCTGGGCACATGGAGACCTTCACGACAAGCAAGTCATCTGGACCGAAGGAGAATTCCCGCTCGGATTGCTGGACTTCGACGCAGCGGCCCAGGCTGAGGCGGCCCGGGATCTGGCCAATATTGACGTCCACTTGAAGCTTCGGCTCCGACTGCACTTGCTGACTCCTGAACGCTACCTGGTAGCCCACACACAGGTACTGGCCGCCTCGAAAGACCTGCACGTGAGTCCGGCCCGGTTTCACGCCTATGCGGATGCCACTCGTATCCGGCTAGCCTGCCTTTACTCCTTCCGCCCGGGGCTTGGATCCGTGGCGTCCGGTCTTCTCGACGAACAGGCAGTGCAAGGGCCATTCTCCGAATTCAACACTCCGGCCAGCTCCGAGGCGGCTCCGGAGCAGGCTCGGGAGATGATCATATGAATTGGCACCCTCCCGTGCCGGCTCAGGTCAGCGACGGCGCAGGCGTCACTTGGCAAGTCCGTAGGGCATGGCCCGGATCCTTGGCCGGCGAGTTCGTCCTCGAAGTACGGGACCCAGTTGGGCCCGGAGTGCGGGCCGCCCACTTCCGGCAGGGGAATTTCGATCCTGTGCCCCGCGATGATCCGCTGATTCCATCCCTTGCGCGGGAAGCTGAGCAGGGCAATGTCATCGTCCACCGTGCCCACAAGCGCGCCGTCATCCAAGCCGGCGACAAGTACGTCAAAGTATTCCGGCCAGGCCGGGCTGTGGACGCCGCGAGCAAGCATCACATCGCAGCCTCCCTCCTGGCCTGCAGCTCGTTCAATACCCCGCGCATCCTCGAGGCCGGGACCGATGTCATGGTCTTCAGTAGCCTCGGCGGACGCCCCTACTACGAACTCGGACAAGACCACGCCGCGGTCACCGACGCATCTTTTGATGCCGCCTGGGCGCAATGGTCGCAGGCTTGGGTCACAACCGCATCGGTCGCCAAAGGCGCTGACTTCCGCGACAGCGTCGACACCCTGCCAGCCCACCCGTCGGAGACCGAGGTGGCCAATCTCCAGCGCTGGATCAATCATTGGCTACGGCACAGCCAGGGGGTTCCGGAAGCCGCCACCGCACGATCTGCCTTGCTTGCGCGCGCCGAGGCAGCCATTAACAGGCTCAGCGGCTCGGCCGCCGATCCACTCGGATGGGCGCATGGCGACTTGCATGACAAACAGTTATTCGGTTCCGACGAAAACGGCGGGCCGGGGCTCTTGGACTTTGACGAGGGCTGCCGTGCCGAGGCCGCCCTGGACCTCGCGAACCTCGACGTCCACGTGGAACTGCGGCTCCGCCAAAAGCTCCTGACAACGCGCCGGTATGTCATCGCCCACCGCCGCATTGTGGCCACCGCGGAGAAACTACACGTCAGCCCGGAACGATTCGCCGCTTACGCTGCGTGCACCAGGCTTCGCCTCGCGTGCCTGTATTCCTTCCGCCCTCCGTGGGGAGCCGAGGCAACGAAATACCTGAGCGAACCGACCACGCCGGAGAGAGCGCTCTAGGACAGGGACACCTCAGCCGCTTCACAGCCACCACCTGGAATCAGACGTCAAGCCACGGACACGAAGGAGACACTTATGGAAACCATCGGCACCCAACCGCAGATTGGTGTCCTCGTGCCGCCTACGCGGGCCTCGAACCTTACCGTGTCCGTCATCGGCACCGGCTATCTGGGCGCAACCCACGCAGTCTGCATGGCCATCCTGGGCCATGACGTCATCGGCATAGACGTGGACGAGAGCAAGATCGACGCTCTCTCCCGAGGGCTGCTACCATTCTTCGAACCCGGGCTGAGCGAACTCCTCTGCCAGGCCCTGGCAACCGGACGGCTGAAGTTCACCACCGATTTCTCCGCGGCGGGGCCAGCGGACCTTCATTTCATCTGCGTTGGCACACCACAGGCGCCCGACTCAGACGCAGCTGATCTGCACTTCGTGCACGCCGCTGTTCGCCGGCTTAGCCAACATCTGCGTCGGAGGTGCCTGATCGTCGGGAAGTCCACGGTGCCCATCGGCACGGCGGCACGACTGGCGTCCCTGGTACGTTCGTTGTCGCCCGGAGGCAACGCAGTGGAACTCGCTTGGAACCCGGAATTCCTGCGGGAGGGGCACGCCGTCGAAGACACGCTCAGACCCAACCGCCTTGTCTTCGGAACTGCCAGTGACTGGGCCCTCGCGCAGCTGTCCAATTGCTACCTGCCCCTGATTGAAGCCGGCACCCCGGTGGTTGCCACCGACCTGGCAACCGCCGAACTCGTCAAAGCCGCTGCAAACTCATTCCTTGCCACCAAAATCTCCTACATCAACGCAATGGCGGAAATCTGTGAAGCCACCGGCGCCGACGTCAATCACCTGGCGAGCGCGCTCGCCTACGACACCCGGATCGGCGGGCAGTTCCTCAAGCCCGGATTGGGTTTTGGCGGAGGGTGCCTGCCCAAGGACATCAGGGCATTCGCCTACCGGGCGCGTGAATTGGGCGTCGGACAGGCCGTGAGCTTCTTGCACGAAGTCGACCACATCAATCGACGCCGCAGGCAGCGGACCGTTGACCTCATATCTGATCTCGCTTACGGAAACCTCGACGACGTCAAAGTCACCGTGCTCGGCGCGGCGTTCAAACCGGACTCCGACGACATCCGGGACGCCCCTGCCCTGGACGTCGCACGGATGCTCCACGCAGCCGGCGCCCGGGTCACCGTCTTCGACCCCCAGGCAATGGACAACGCCCGGAGGAAGTACCCGGAACTAAGCTACGCAGCCAGCCTCGAAGAAGCGGTGACCGGCGCGGAGGTCGTGGCGCTCCTCACCGAATGGGCGATATTCCAGGAAGCCGACCCCGTCAGGCTCGGCCAACTCGTCGCGCGGCGAAATATCGTCGATGGAAGGCACGTCCTTGATCCAAAGGCCTACCGGGCGGCCGGCTGGGACTACCGTGCGCTGGGCGTGCCTTCTCCCTTGAACTCCCTTACTCTCCTGCCGGCCACAATCCCCGGCCTCGTCCATGACACCGCGTCAGTTCAATAGATCGTCCATGACGGGTGCGCTTTGGTCGTTGTTGGTCAACGGCGCGAGTCCCCAGGAGGCTTCGATCGTGTGCAAGAGGGAGTAGTGGCTATACGGGGCCCCGGACTGGTAGCCCTTCCTTGCGGCCGGTCCGGCGAAAATCGCCCCTACCGCATTGCTTTCGTCGCTGCCTTCATCCCATGTGATCACCAGGAGGGACTTCTGCGTCACGAACGCGGGTGAAGCAAGGATCCGGGGAACCTGCTGTGCAAGCCACGCATCGCCGGTGTCCACCGGGCAGTCGTGCATGTCGTTGCATAGGTTCGGGCTGATGAACACATAGTTCGGAAGGGTGGAAGCGGAGGCCAGATCCGCGGTGAACCGGGTGAAGGGCACTACGTGCGCCGCGCAATTGTTCCTGTCGCCGGTGACGCCCGGGTAGTACATGAAAGGATTGTGCCTCACTGCGTATTTGCCCGAGTTACTGGCCGCACAAGGGGTCGGCATGCCCTCGGCGTACATTTTCCAGCTCCGGCCCGATTGCTCAATCCGGTCAACGATGCTGGGGACGGCCGCTGTGCAGTTACCACCGGGACTGCAGTCGTCCGTTATTCCGGCGGTGGTGCCGCTCGTCAGGGCAAGGTAATTGGGCAAGCTCGGATGGGCGAGGGCCTGATAGTTATTGGCCAGGGCCGATTCGCCGGCAAGCTTGTTGATGTAGGGAGCAGCACCCTTACCGAGGATGTCCGAGGCGGGTTTGTTCTCCTCAACGATTATGACGACGTGATCGAAACCACCGGCACCGGCAGCGACAGTGCCGTTCGATTGGCGGGGCGCCGGCGCTGACGCTGACGCCGAACCTGATCGACCGACGTCGGGGATTGACGCCGAGGCTGATCCCGAACCCGAGGGGCCGGCTGAAGGACCGTGGGGCTCGCATCCGGTCGTCAGCATCAGCGTGAGAAGACTGGCGACAACAAAACGGTGCGTGCTCTTGCCTCGCATCCCCTGATGATATGCGCGGTGTGCGAATCCGGCTATACCCGAGACACCCGTTCGATCGATGACGGCTAGGCGGCCTGACCCGAATCCTTCCAAGTGGTTACCCGATTGGAGGGGACCGGAGCGGCGCTCAAACGAGTGGCTGGCACTCAAGCTAGAAGTTGTTCAGCGGCCGTATTCTCACAGAATGGGGGCCGTTGAGGTCGGCAAAGCATCGCAGGGATGCGTCTGGGAATGACTTGGCTGAAGTCGAGTTTCGCCACCGTCAACGCGAGGGCCTCGCCAATGCGGAGCATGATAAAAGGAGCATCATGATGGCGATCTTTGCACGCACGCGGTTGAGAGTGGCTGGGATCTGCGTGGCGTCGGCTCTGGCCCTCAGTGCTTGCGGCAGTACTGGACCCGCGACGGGCACAGCGCCCGCAAGCCCTGCACCCACCGCGATCACCGTCGCGAAAGATGTTGCCCTGACTGGCAGCCCGACATTTGACAAGATCAGGTCCACCGGCAAAGTCCGAATCGGCGTCAAGCAGGATCAGCCAGGCCTGGGCTTCAAAGACTCAACGACCGGTGAATACAGCGGTTTCGACATTCAGATCGCCACGTGGATCGCCGCATCGCTGGGTTACGACAAAGACAAGATCGAGTTCACGCCGATTCTCTCGGGTACCCGTGAATCCGCTATCACCACCGGAGCCATTGACTACTATGTGGGCAGTTACCCGATCACAGACCACCGCAAGAAGGTGATCGACTTCGCCGGCCCTTACCTAGTCACGGGCCAGGGCCTGATGGTGAGGAAGGACAACGCATCCATAGGGAGCGAAAAGGACCTTGCGGGAAAGAACGTTTGCTCCGCCACCGGGGTGGACTCGATAAAGTACATCCAGGCCAACTTCCCGGCGGCCCAAACGACTGAGCTTGACACCTACGCCAAATGCGTCGAGTCGCTCAAGGCCGGGCAGGTGGACGCAGTTACCACCGACCAAGCAGTCCTGATGGGCTACACCGCCCAGGACCCGGACCATCTGAAGGTGGTCGGTCAGCCGTTCACTACCGAAAAGTACGGCGTGGGCATTCCGAAGGGCGACAAGGCACTGCGGACATTCATCGGAAATATGCTTACTGATGGCGGCGCCATCTGGAAGAAGATCTACAAAGACACGCTTGGTAAGTCGGGGACAACAAGTGAGCAGCCCAAAGTCGACCAGTACTGACGGAGCATCGTGAATCTCCGTGGCCCCGCAAAACAAAACCCCGGCTGGAATCCCAGCCGGGGTTTTGGCGACTATTACCGTCCCTGCCTAGGCGAGCAGGGAAGGCTTCAGCTTCTGCAAACGTCCCAGGAGGCCGTTGATGAACGCAGGCGATTCATCGGTAGACATCACTTTGGCCAGCGCAACTGCCTCGCTGACCGCCACGCCGTCCGGGACGTCGTCGTTGTAGAGGAGTTCCCAGGCGCCGATACGCAGAATGATGCGGTCAACCGCGGGCATGCGCTCAAGGGTCCAGCCCTGGGCGTAGGTCTGAAGGAATTCGTCGATGGTCGGCTGCATGGCAACCACACCCTCCACGATGTCGGTCGTGTACGGGTTGACTACGAGGTCGGTCATTTCCCGGCGGGCCTTCAAGACCTCAAAAGCGGAAGCGGAACGCTGCTCCGCCTCGAACAGTACTTCGAGGGCCCTGTTACGGGCCTTGCCACGGGCACTCACTAGTCGTTGACCCGGCCCAGGTAGCTGCCGTCGCGGGTGTCGACCTTGACCTTGGTGTTGTTCTCAACGAACAGGGGCACCTGGATCTCATAGCCGGTTTCAAGGGTGGCTGGCTTGGTTCCAGCGGAGGAGCGGTCGCCCTGCAGGCCCGGCTCGGTGTAGGTGATTTCGAGAACGACGCTCGGGGGCAGCTCGATGTAGAGCGGGGTGCCCTCGTGGATGGCGATGTTAACCATCTGGTTTTCCAGCATGAAGTTGGTGGCGTCGCCCACCGTGGCACCGGAAACCGTGATCTGGTCGAAGTCCTGGGTGTCCATGAACACGAAGTCTGCGCCGTCCTGGTACAGATACTGGTAGTCGCGACGGTCAACGGTGGCGGTTTCAATCTTGAGGCCGGCGTTGAAGGTCTTGTCCACCACCTTCCCAGACATGACGTTGCGCATCTTGGTGCGCACGAACGCGCCGCCCTTGCCCGGCTTGACGTGCTGGAACTCAATGATGTTCCAGAGCTGGCCCTCGAGCTTCAGCACGGTACCGTTCTTGATGTCATTTGTGGTTGCCACTAATATCCTCTGGTTTCTCTCACTGGTTCTAGCTACGCCTTCTGGCTTCCAGCCGACTATGCCAAGCAGGCGTGCCTTGACGGCCGCCAGCGCGTATTTATCAAAAATCCAAAGACCATTCTACCGGCAAATTGCGCACCGCCTGGCGCTCCCGCTGTTCAACAGGCGAACCGGTCCAGGGAGCGCCCCCGTTCAGGAGGCAAGTTCGAGGGCGTTCCGGGCACGCTGCAGGGCGACAGCGGAGGAGTAAATCAGGGAAGCATCGGCTGCCAAGGCAACGCGCAGGTCTAGGGCCTTGGTGAACGATTCCGCTGCGGCGACGGGATTTCCGGCCACAAAATGGGCCCGCCCCAAATATTGGTGGACGATCGGTTCCTTGGCTGTTCCCTGGACTTCTCCGAGCAATTGGCGGAAGAGCTCCACAGCGCGGTCGAAGCGGTTGGTGGCACGGTGCAGTTCGGCCTCGAAGATCCTGAGTTTGAAGGACTCGGGATCCTTGTAGCGGGCCTCGGCCAGCAGCTCGGCGGCTTCGCCG
The DNA here is from genome assembly GCF_044358315.1 of Arthrobacter sp. FW306-04-A. Lineage (GTDB taxonomy): Bacteria > Actinomycetota > Actinomycetes > Actinomycetales > Micrococcaceae > Arthrobacter. Next base: position 2,274,376 of record NZ_CP084559.1, on the reverse strand, counting down.
GGGTGGCCTTCAAGCATGAGTGCCATGATGCGGTCAGCGGGGTCGGTGGACTCAGCCAACGCGGACTGCATGGCTTCCTCGTTGACGATATGCGGCAGGAGCGTGTCCGGGTTGGTGCGCACTCCAGGGAACCCGCCGGTAGGCCAGTCGCCGACGCTGCTGAACGTTTCAGTCGTCATGATGCGATCTCCTGGTAGGCAGCGAAAAGCAGCGAGGTGTCGGGAACGTCGAGGATTCCGGGCTTCGCGACGCCGTCGAGCACCACAAACCGCAAGAGGTCGCCGCGGGACTTCTTGTCGCGGCGCATGCCATCAAGCAGGCCCTGCCAGCGGTCCCGGCGGTAAGTGACCGGCAGCCCGAGCCCCTCAAGGATCGTGCGGTGCCGGTCGGCGTCGACGTCGGAAAGCCGCCCGACGCTGCGGGCAAGCTCGGCGGCGAACATCATGCCGACCGAAACTGCCGCGCCATGACGCCATGAGTAGCGTTCCACGAGTTCGATCGCGTGGCCCAGGGTGTGGCCGTAGTTGAGGATCTCGCGCAGGCCCGATTCCTTCAGGTCTTCGGAAACAACTTTCGCTTTGACCGCGATGGCACGTTCGATGAGTTCGCGGAGCACGGCCGAGCCCGGGTCCGTGACTTCCTCCGGCTTGTTTTCGACGAGGTCCAGGATGGCGGGATCTGCGATGAAGCCGCACTTGATGACCTCGGCCATTCCGGAAATCAGCTCGTTCTTCGGCAGTGTCTGGAGCGTGTCCAGGTCAGCGAGGACGGCCGCGGGCGGGTGGAAGGACCCCACCAGGTTCTTGCCCTCCGCCGTGTTGATGCCGGTCTTGCCACCCACAGACGCGTCCACCATGCCGAGGAGGCTCGTAGGCATGTGGATGACCTTGACGCCGCGCAACCAGGTTGCCGCGACAAACCCGGCGAGGTCGGTGACAGCGCCGCCGCCCACTGCAACGATCGCATCGGAGCGGGTGAAGTCGTTCTGGCCAAGTACCTGCCAGCAGAAGGCCGCAACCTGGATGTGCTTACCCTCTTCGGCGTCGGGGATCTCAGCCGTGACAGCGGTGAATCCCGCCGCCTCGAGCTCCGCGCGCACCGTGTCGCCCGTGAGCCGCAGGGCGCGCGGGTGAACCACAAGCACACGCTTGACGCGCTGCCCCAGCTTCGCGGGAAGGGTCTCCAAAAGGCCGCGTCCGACGACGACGTCGTAGTTTTCGTTCGCGGACTGGCCGGTGACCTTGATGACAGTTGCTTCGTTGCTCACTTTTGCACTTCCTCTTTCAAGGCCGCGTATTCACGCAGTCTTTCCTCCACGTGGAGGGCGATTTCCGCCACGGTTCCGGACCGTACGTCGACGGTGACGTCTGCCAAGCGTTCATAGACGGGACGCCTGGCAGCAAACAAGGCTTCCCAACGCGCCATGGCGTCGCCCGCCAGGAGCGGCCGGCCGGTGTTGCGGGCGATGCGCTCGGCAACCGTCTCGGCATCGCATTCGAGATAGACCACAGTGCAATCGCCCAGGAGCTGTTGCGTGCCTGAATCCAGCACCGCGCCGCCTCCGAGTGAAACAATCCCGCCGCTGATGTTCGCGGCTTCGACAGCACGCGCGACAGTCCTGGCCTCGATCTCCCGGAAGGCATGCTCTCCGCGACCGGCGAAAATATCCGCGATGGTCCCATGGTGCTCAACAATGACGACGTCCGTGTCCACAAACGGCACGCCCAATTGCTGGGCGAGCTGGTGGCCAATGACTGACTTACCGACGGCCATCGGTCCAACTAAAGCAATCGCAGGCCCGTGACGGGCGCCCGAGGTACTGCGGACCACTAGTGGCCGACCGAGTCCAGGTTTGCCGGAATGCTGTCCAGGTAACCCCGAAGGTTTCGTGCGGTTTCAGCGACGGAGTCACCGCCGAACTTCTCAGCGACAGCTTCGGCCAGAACCAGGGCAACCATGGCCTCGGCGACGACACCTGCAGCCGGGACGGCACAGACATCGGAGCGCTGGTGGTGGGCCTTGGCGGCTTCGCCGGTGCTGACGTCAATGGTCTTCAGTGCGCGGGGGACGGTTGCGATGGGCTTCATGGCGGCGCGGACTCGCAGGACTTCGCCGATGCTCATGCCGCCTTCAATGCCACCTGCCCGGTTGGTCTTCCGCACGATGCGGCCGGACTCGTCCTTGACGATTTCGTCATGCGCAGCAGAGCCCCGGCGGGCGGCGGTGAGGAAGCCATCGCCGACTTCAACGCCCTTGATGGCCTGGATGCCCATCAGGGCCGCGGCCAGGCGGGAGTCGAGGCGACGGTCCCAGTGCACGTAGCTGCCGAGTCCCGGCGGAAGGCCGTAGGCCAGGACCTCGACAACACCGCCGAGAGTCTCGCCTTCCTTGTGGGCTGCGTCGACCTCGGCCACCATGGCGTCCGAGGTCTCGCGGTCGAAGCAACGCAAGGGGTCGGCGTCGAGGGCCAGGACATCGGACGGCACAGGCAGCGGCCGACCTTCGGGAACAGCGACGCTCGCGATGGAAACCGTGTGGCTAACGAGTTCGATGCCGAGCTGCTTCAGGAATTGGGAAGCGACTGTGCCAAGGGCAACACGGGTAGCGGTTTCCCGGGCGCTGGCGCGTTCAAGAACCGGGCGCGCTTCGGCGAAGCCGTACTTCTGCATGCCCGTGAAGTCTGCGTGGCCGGGCCGGGGGCGGGTCAGGGGTGCGTTGCGGGCTTGGTCGGCAAGAAGGGCGGGATCCACCGGGTCTGCAGACATGATCTGCTCCCACTTGGGCCATTCGGTATTGCCGATCTGGATGGCTACGGGTCCACCCTGCGTGACGCCGTGCCTGACGCCGCCAAGGATGTTCACTTCGTCCTGCTCGAACTTCATACGGGCGCCTCGACCATAGCCGAGGCGGCGGCGCGCCAAAGCGTCACGAATCTCCTCGCTGGTGAGTTCCACACCGGCGGGGACGCCTTCAACAATTCCGAGCAATGCCGGGCCATGGGATTCACCGGCAGTCAACCAACGCAACATACATCCAATCCTGCCATGTAAGGCTCCTAGTAGACCCGCCGGGGTAGCCCGACTGAGTCGCACATCACATCTATGACATCGGCGGTGACCTCAGCGCCGGAAAACAAACGGATTTGCTCCACGGCTTGATAGAGCAGCATTTCCAGCCCGTGTACCACCACGCCACCGCGTGAATGCCATACTTCGGCAATCCGGCTGGGCCATGGATCGTAGGCGACGTCGAGCAGCACACCCAAGACACCTTCGGGAAGCTTGCCGGCGGGGAGCCCGTCAAGCTGCGTGGCAATGCTGTCCGCCGCCCGCGGCGGAAGGGTGGAAATCACCAGATCGGCATCGGCGATGCCTTCAGCCGCCTCGGCCATCGACCGGAGTTGAACGGCGAGTCCGACGGCGGCAGCGGCGGCTTTCGCTTCGGCTGCCCGTCCGGCGTCGCGCACATAGACGTCAACGTGTTTTGAACCCAGCTCGTGGAGCGCAGCGATGGCCGCCGCCGACGTTCCGCCACCGCCAAGAATCGCGGAATTCGGCCGCTCCCTGACCCCGGCATTCCTGACGGCGTCAACGATGCCAGCCACATCCGTGTTGTGGCCAACCCGCCGCACACCGTGCTCAGTGGCTTCAAACGCGACCGTGTTGATGACGCCCAGGTGTGCACCGGCCCCACGGACCTCGTCGACCTCGTTGATCATGGCGGTCTTGAGGGGCATGGTCACGGACAAGCCGCACCAATTGTCCCCGGCTTCAAGGGCCGCCATGAAGGCTGGCAGCCGCTCAACGGTGACGTCGATGGCTGAGTAGTCGATGTCGAGCCCAAGCTTCGCGTAGGCCGCGCGGTGGAGTGCAGGTGACTTCGAGTGACCGATGGGGTGCCCCAGGACGGCAGCACGTCTACTCACACGCACCGTCCCGCGTTGGCGGCACACCACGCGTTGTACTGTTCAACGTACTTGCTGTGTTCCGCCAACGTGCTGGAGAACTTCGTCTCCTTGGTATCGAGGTTGATGGTCACCCAATAGAGGTAATTGTTGGCTGTTGGCTTCGCGGCAGCGTCGATCGCCGTCTTGCCGGGCGAGCCGATCGGGCCAACCGGCAGGCCCACGTTGGCATAGGTGTTGTACGGGTTGCTCTTGTCAGCCTTCTGGGCATCGGTCAAGTGGAAGGTCTTGGTACCGAGGCCATAGGTGACAGTGGCGTCCGACTGGATGAGCCCATTCGTCTCCGTATTGCCAGGCTTGAGCCTGTTGTAGATGGCACCCGCAACGTTGCCGTAGTCAGCCTGACCACCTTCAGCCTGCACAATGCTGGCGACGGTGATGGTCTGGTACTGCTTGGTTGGATCTGTGACGCCCTGCGCCTTGAGCTCGTCGGTGGTGCCAGTGACGAGCTTCTGGAGGATGTCCTTGGCTGGGGTCCCAAGCGGGAAACGGTACTCCCCCGGCGCCAGGAAGCCTTCCAGGTTCTTCGCGGGGGCCGGGACGCCAAACTGGGCTGGCGAGTCGCTGAGGGCCTTCAACTCGGACACAGGGATGCCTGACCCCTTGGAGATGGCATCGAGCGACTCCCCGATTCTGAGCCCCGCACTGAGCGCGAAGTACATCACCTTGGAGGCGTCCTTGTTGAGGAGGACGTTCACGGCATCGGAGTTCTTCATTTCGGTGCGGAACGTGAAATCGCCCGGTGAGAGTTCACCCCCGGCCGCCGTGAATGCGGCCAGGAACGTGTCTGCGTTGGCAATGACGTGCTGGTTCTGGAGGTTGGTGGCGACCAGTTTGGGGCCGGATCCCGGGGCAACCGTGACCGTGACGGAACCTGTGCCCGGGCCGGGGTAGTCACTGACCTTGTCCATGCCGAGCAACGGCTTCAGGAACTGAGCCCCGACCGCAACAGCGGCGACGAACACCGTGAGGGTCAGAAGGAGTGCGAGAAGGCGACGACGGCGCCGGACTTTCTTCGACGGAACCTGTGCCACCGGAGTCACAGCCGGGATGAGTTCATGTGCATCGTGCTCGTCATGGACTTCGTAGTCGAAGTGGGGATCGTGGTGCTCATAACCTTCGTCATGTGCATGCACTTCGTGGAACTCGTCGCCGTGTGCGGCGCCGTAGATCGGAACGGCGTCGTAGTTCTCGGCATCGTGGGGAAGCGCGACGTCAGGGTGCACAGTGTCGAGGTGCACGGTGTCCTGGTGAGGGACGTCAGGGAACACAGTGTCCTGGTGGACGGCGTCCTGAAGCACTGCGTCTTCATGTGAAGCCTCGTGTTGTTCCACGGTTTCCTCCGGTTGAACCACATCGGACTGCGGAAGAAAGTCCCCGGCCGGCCCGGTTTCGCCGCGAATGCTGTCATCGTGGAGGTCCGGGGCGTGGGGCGGCGTTTCAGTGGCCGCCGGCGCGTAGTGCGGAACATACGCGGGCTGCGGCTTCGGTACGGCGATAGGTTCAAAGTGGACAGGCACAGGCGGTGGCAACACCTCCTGGTTCTGAGTCTCCAGGAAGCGTTCCCTGGCGCGGATTTCACGACGAGTAAGCGGCCGGGTGCGGCCTTCTGATGCGTCGTTGGAGGGGTCGTTGTTGACCGGGCTCACAATTGTCTTCCCCTCGTTGGAGAGTGTGGATCAATGCCGGAGGCCGGCAGCGGCGCATTGGCACCGTCAATGTGTTGGGGTGGCGCCGGCGCTTGCACGCGCCTGCCCACATCTGCACCTCTGGCTTTTTGCATGTCGATCGCGTGCTGCAGAATTCCGGCAGCGGCAACCTGATCCACCACTTTACGATGATCCTTGCTGCTCATGCCAGCTTCATGGAGATTGCGGTGGGCTGTCACGGTACTGAGCCGCTCGTCCACCATGTTGACCGGAACGTCGAGTCCACGGCGCTGCAAGTGGGCTGCCAGCAACTCGGCGTAGTCGGTAGCCATGATCGCAGACGCGTGTTCCTCACCCTTCATCGTGCGCGGAAGCCCGACGAAGATCTGGACTACACCGAGCTCCGCGACCTGGCGGACAATCACACCGATGTCGGAATTCTTCTTGGCGTCCCGGCTCACCGTCTTGAACGGCGTGGCCAGGATCCCGTCCGGATCGCAGATCGCAACTCCCACACGGACGGTGCCGACGTCTACCCCCAGTTTGATGCCCCGGGGGTAGTCGTCGTTGCGCGCATTGGCCTCCAAGATCAGCGCTTGGCGATCGCGTCCACAACGGCCGCAAGGGCCGGTGCGATCTTCGCAGCGTCGGTTCCGCCGCCTTGGGCGACATCGTCCTTGCCACCGCCACCGCCGCCGAGGATTCCTGCCGCCACCCGGACCAGGGCGCCTGCCTTCACGCCCGCGTCACGGGCGGCCTCGTTGGTGGCCACGATGATGACGGGACGGTCGTTGCTGACACCTGCCACGGCCACGGTGGACGCGTCCGAGCCGAGCCGGTTGCGCAGATCCATGGCGAGGCTGCGGAGGTCGTCCGCTCCCCCGACCTGGCCGGCGTCGTGCGCCACCACCCGGACGCCTGCGGCGTCCTGTGCCGTGGCAACGAGGTTGGCCGCGGCCGCGGTCAGCTGCTCCTTGCGTAGGCGGTCGAGTTCCTTTTCGGTGGCCCTGAGCTTGGCCAAGGTACTGGAGATCCTGTCTGCCAGCTGGCCCGAAGGGACCTTGAGCATCTCGGTGAGCTCGGTGACCAAGGCACGCTCGGCCGCGAGGTGCCGGAAGGCGTCAAGGCCGACGAAGGCCTCCACGCGGCGGTTTCCCGAACCGACGGACTGTTCGCCGAGCAGCGACAGGCTGCCGATGAGGGAGGTGTTGGCCACGTGGGTGCCGCCGCAAAGCTCACGGGACCACGCGCCGTCGATCTCCACAACGCGGACTTCGCTGCCGTAGTTCTCGCCGAAAAGGGCCATGGCGCCGAGGGCCTTCGCCTCCGCGAGGCCCATGACCTTGGTGTCCACCTGGAAGTTGTTACGGATGGCGATGTTCGAGACCTCTTCGATCTCGGACTTCGTGGCGGCGCTCAATCCCTCGCCCCAGGCGAAGTCGAAGCGCAGGTAACCGGCCTTGTTGAAAGAGCCACGCTGGGTGGCTTCCGGGCCGAGGATTTGATGCAGGGCAGCGTGCACGATGTGCGTGCCCGTGTGGGCCTGCTCTGCTGCATGGCGGCGTTCGCGGTCGACGGCGGCGCGTACCAAGGCGTCCGAGGAGATCTCCCCTTCGCGGACGATCGCCTTGTGGACGCTCAGGCCCTTCACAGGGCGTTGGACATCGAGGACCTCGACGACGAAGCCGTCACCGGTGATGAGGCCCTTGTCAGCGGACTGGCCGCCGGCTTCGGCGTAGAACGGCGTTTCGTTGAGCACGAGCTCGATCTCATCGCCCGTGGACGCATGGGCGACACGCCGTCCGGAGCTGACGATGCCGCGGACACGGGCTTCACCTTCCAACTCCGTGTAGCCGGTGAAGACGGTGGCGCCTTCGGCCAAGAGCTCCTGGAAGGCTGAGACATCGGCGTGTCCACCCTTCTTGGCCTTGGCATCTGCCTGGGCGCGCTGGCGCTGTTCCAGCATGAGGCTACGGAATTCGGCTTCGTCAACCTTCAGGCCGGCTTCTTCAGCCATTTCGAGGGTGAGATCGATCGGGAACCCGTAGGTGTCGTGCAGGGCGAAGGCGTCCTCGCCGGACAGCGGCTTGCCGGCAGCCTTGGAGAGCACCACGGCTTCTTCGAGGCGGGCGGTTCCGGAGGCGATGGTGCGCAGGAAGGCTTTTTCTTCGGCGTAGGCGATGCGGCTGATGCGGTCGAAGTCGGTCTCCACCACCGGGTAGACGCCCTTCATGGCGTCTCGGGATGCCGGAAGCAGTTGCGGGAGGCACGCTTCTTCGACTCCGAGGAGGCGCATGGCACGGACGGCCCGGCGGATGAGGCGACGCAAGACGTAGCCACGGCCTTCGTTGGACGGCGACACGCCGTCGGAGATCAGCATCAGGGCCGAACGGATGTGGTCGGCGACAACCCGCATCCGGACATCGTCCGTGTGGTGCGGGTCGTCAGCGGACTCGGCAGAGGTGTATTCCCTACCGGACAGCGCCGCGGCCTTGTCGATGACCGGCCGGACCTGGTCCGTCTCGTACATGTTCTCGACGCCCTGCAGGATCATCGCGAGGCGCTCCATGCCGAGGCCGGTGTCGATGTTCTTCTTGGGCAGCTCGCCGGCGATGTCGAAGTCCACCTTCGAGCGGACGTTCTCGATCTGGTACTGCATGAAAACGAGGTTCCAGATTTCGACATAGCGGTTTTCGTCCGCGATGGGACCGCCTTCGACGCCGTAGGCCGGGCCGCGGTCGTAGTAGATTTCCGAGCACGGACCAGCGGGACCAGGCTGCCCGGTGGACCAGTAGTTGTCAGCCTTCCCCATCCTCTGGATGCGTGAGGCGGGGATGCCGGTGTTCTTGAGCCAGAGATCCTGGGCTTCGTCGTCTTCCTCGTAGACGGTCACCCAGAGACGCTCCACGTCGAGCCCATAGCCGCCGTCGTCGACGCTCTTGGTGAGCAGTTCGAAGGCGAACTTGATGGCGTCTTCCTTGAAGTAGTCCCCGAAGGAGAAGTTTCCGCACATCTGGAAGAACGTGCCGTGGCGGGCGGTCTTGCCCACTTCCTCGATGTCGCCGGTGCGGATGCACTTCTGGACGCTCGTGGCGCGGTCGAAGGGCGGCTCCTCACGGGCGGTCAGGTAAGGAATGAAGGGAACCATGCCGGCCACAGTGAAGAGCAGGGAGGGGTCGCTGGATACGAGCGACGCTGAGGGGACGGCGGTATGGCCCTTGCTGACAAAAAAGTCCACCCAGCGTTTGGTGATCTCCTGCGACTTCATTAGCTGATTACTTACCCTTCTCAATTCACTGCACATGAGTTTGTGCGCGGCCCTGGCAGTTGCCATTGCCGCAGCTTCTAATTCTGCCTTGTTGACGGCCGCTTGGGCGAACCGCGGTGGCTATCGGCTGCCGGCGTCGGGCTCGTTGATGCCGAGCGCGGCCCGGAGGTCGGCTTCCCGTTCATTCATTCCGGCGCGCACTGCGTCGGCGAAGTCATACACCCCATCAGCCAGCCGGGCTACGGCGCGGTTCAGGCCGTCGGGACCGATATTGGCCTTCGCTTCGGTGATCTTGCGGAAGGCAATGATTCCGATTGCCACGCCGATCCCCATCCAGACGATTCTTTTCACTGTTTTCCTGACATACGACGGTCGTGACTTATGAACGGGTTCAGCGGCTGCGGCGTCCACTGCTCGATTTACGGCGGTTGGAAAAAGCCGAACGCACTCCGTAGCTGAATGCGGCCACCTTGATGAGCGGTGAACCGACAGTTGCGGCCACCAGCGAGGACAACGCGGAGATATTGGCTGAGGCATCGGAAACGTTGGCGGTGATGCCATCCACCTTCTTCAGCTGCTGGTTGGTCGTGGAGACCGTCGCCGTGACTTCATCCATCAGCGGCGTCGCTCCGTCGCTCAGCGAGCGGATGGAAGTGCGGACTTCGTCAAAGACCCGCCCAAGTTTGAGGATCGGGACAGCCAACAGCAGCACAAGGAGCGCAAAGACTCCGGCCGCGATCAGGCCTGCAATATCGCCACCAGTCATGGACACTCATCTCCTAGCATTTGTTGCGTTGCGGTGGGCGCGCCGTGCGGTTCCGCGCGGACGGCCCCGGCACGGCTTCCCCAAGTACCTTACATACAAAGAAGCCCGCGGCGCGTGCCACGGGCTTCTTTGTATGCGCGCTGGAATTTAGCGAGCGTAGAATTCGACGACGAGCTGCTCTTCGCAGGTCACGGGGACCTCGGAGCGCTTCGGGCGGCGAACCAGGCGTGCCTGCAGGGCGTCAATCTTGACGTCCAGGTAGGCCGGAACGGAGTTCAGGACGTGTGCGCCGGCTGCTGCAACCTGGAACGGAGCCATGACTTCGCTGCGGCTGTGAACGTGGATGAGCTGGCCCTCCGCAACGCGGAACGACGGACGGTCCACGCGAATGCCGTCAACCAGGATGTGGCGGTGCACAACCAGTTGGCGAGCCTGGGCGATGGTGCGCGCGAAGCCTGCGCGCAGCACAAGTGCGTCAAGACGCATTTCGAGCAGTTCGATCAGGTTTTCACCGGTCAGGCCCTTGGTACGACGTGCTTCTTCGAAGGCACGGGTCATCTGGGCTTCGCGGATGCCGTACTGGGCGCGCAGACGCTGCTTTTCGCGCAGACGTACGGCGTAGTCGGAGTCCTGCTTCTTGCGGGCACGGCCATGCTCACCGGGGCCGTACGGGCGGCGCTCCATGTACTTGGCGGCCTTGGGGGTCAGAGCGATGCCGAGTGCACGCGAAAGGCGTGCGGTACGGCGAGCACGAGTGTTGTTAGCCACTTGTGTCCTTCCAATATCTGCGGTGTGTCAGTGTTACTGGCCTCCATGAGGGAGAGCATCGGCCAACCGCTGCCTTTTGCTACGGGGCGCAGGGCACAGCATCAAAACGTGAATTTTGATGGAATGTGCGTCCGTGCCTTGCCAGACAAGCATCCATCCTACCATGAGGCCTACTCGCCCCGGATGATCCTGCGTAGCCGCTCGAGTCGGGGAGCAATGTCCCGTTCGGCACCGTTCCCGGTGGGTTCATAGTAGTCCTTGCCCACCAGGTCATCCGGCGCGTATTGCTGGGTGGCCACGCCATGCGGGGCGTCGTGGGCGTATGTATAGCCCTGGCCGTGGCCAAGCCCCTTCGCTCCTTGGTAATGGGCGTCCCGCAAGTGCGCCGGAATTCCGGTCCCCAACCCCGCGCGCACATCGGCAATGGCTCTGTTGATGCCCATGTAGGCGGCATTGGACTTTGGCGCAGTCGCCAGATGCACCACGGCTTCAGCAAGGATGATCCGGCCTTCGGGCATGCCGATCAGCTGCACTGCCTGGGCAGCGGCGACGGCGGTCTGAAGCGCGGTGGGATCCGCCATGCCGATGTCTTCGGCAGCGGAAATGACGATCCGGCGGGCCACGAAGCGAGGGTCTTCGCCGGCTTCGAGCATGCGGGCCAGGTAGTGGAGGGCCGCGTCGACGTCCGAGCCGCGGATCGATTTGATGAACGCGCTGGCGACGTCGTAGTGCTGGTCCCCTGCCCGGTCGTACCGGACAGCGGCCGCGTCCAGGGCCCGCTCCGTGTGGCGGAGTTCGACGACGACCGGAGCCTCAGGGGCGCCGTGACCCGCGAGCCCCTCCTCTTCGGAGGCGTCGCCGTCGTTGTTCCGGTCCCCGTAGGCGACTCCGGCGGCGGCCTCCAGCGCTGTCAGCGCGCGGCGGGCATCTCCCCCGGACAAGCGGACCAAGTGCTCGAGGGCTTCCGGGCTGAGCTCCACTTTCCCTGCCAGGCCGCGGGCGTCTGCAACGGCCCGCTGCAGGAGCCCTTCGATATCCGCGTCCGTGAGCGGCTTGAGGGTAAGCAACAATGACCGGGACAGCAGCGGCGAAACAACTGAGAAGGACGGGTTTTCAGTTGTAGCCGCGACCAGGACCACCCAGCGGTTCTCGACGCCGGGAAGCAGGGCGTCCTGTTGGGCTTTGTTGAACCGGTGGATCTCATCGAGGAACAGCACGGTTGTTGTCCGGTAAAGATCCCGTGCGGTCAGGGCATTCTCCATGACAAGCCGGACATCCTTGACGCCGGCGGTGATCGCCGACAACTCAACGAACTTCCTGCCGGGTCCACGGGCAATGACATGGGCGAGCGTCGTCTTGCCCGTACCCGGAGGTCCCCACAAGATGACCGAGCTTGGACCTGCGGGACCGGCGGCGTCCGCTCCCGCGGCAAGCTGCCGCAACGGAGACCCCTGGCCGAGCAAGTGCTGCTGGCCCACGACGTCGTCCAGTGTCCGGGGCCGCATGCGGACGGCCAGAGGACTCCGCGGCGATGCCGGACGCGCTGTGCCTGCACGTCCATCACCGGAACGGTTCGAATCGGCCGTCTGGCTGCCGGCGTCGTCGTCGCTGTCCGCGCCGGCACCAAAGAGATCTTCCACATGGATAGGCTACTCATGATTCCAGCGAAGGAGACATCGACGTGGAGACCCGGCCATCCGGCCCCAACGAAAAGCAACCCCCTCGGGCTGGGCGCACTGCCTTCATCCCTGGTCCTCGGTTGCGCGGCTGGGTGGAGCGCTTCGCCGCGAGCCATGGCGCGCTTCAGGAAGAGCCCGACGACGGCGGTACGTTTTTGCGGGCGGCGGACGGCGCCATAGCGCTGTTGAAACCCCCGTGGCCCGTTGATGGAAGGCCCGGCAAGGGCATCAACGCGGTGGAGCGTCTGGCATCCCTTGCTTCACAGGAAAGGCGGCTTGGAGTCATTCTGGTCCGCCGCGGCGGTTACGCGGTGGGGGTGGTGAGCGGCGGCAAAGTGTCCGCGTCCAAATCGGGTTCGCGCTATGTGCAGTCGCGGTCCGCGGCGGGCGGATCCTCGCAGCAGCGGTTTGCCCGGCGCCGCGAGAACCAGGCCAACGCCCTGACTGAGGCAGTGGCCGCATATGCCGCCCATGTCTTCGCCGGGCAAGGCATTGAATACCTCGTCCTGGGTGGGGACGCCGCACTTTCCGCGGCGGTCCTGGAGGAAACGGCGTTGAAGGAGTACGCGTCGCGGAAGCAGTTGCCGTTTCTTGCAGTTGCCGACCCCAACGCAACCGTCCTTCGCAGGGCTGCGGCAGATGCGTGCGCCGTGCGGATCGAGGTCACGGACCCGCTGTAGCGGCGCGCAGCGCCAACACCGCCAACGCAAGATCGGTGGGGTTCTGGAGGTCCAGCCCGGTGTACCGTTCGAAGGCCGCCAGCCGGTTCACCACTGTGTTCCGATGACAAAAGAGCTTGCGTGCCGTCTCCACAAGGCTGCCTGTCCCGAGGAACGTAGTGGCCGCTTCGAGGATGCGTGCCCGTTCCTGCGGTGCACAGCCCTGCAGCATGGGAAACACGAGCTGTCCCGGATCACAACCGAGCTGGGACAATCTGTGCCCGGTGATGGACAACCACCTGTCCCTGAGGGTGAAGACGCCAATGCTTCCCATGGGCAAATCGCGCATGACTTCGCGGGCGGCGGCAGCCGAGGTTCTCACACTGCCGAGCCCTTCAGCCAGTGGCGCCACGGCTACTGCCATGCCATCGAAGAGGACTGACTCGTCATAGGTTAGCGCGCCGCTAAGCTCCGCGTGGCCCTGCCCGCCCCGCTTGTGGATGACCAGGGTGTGGTGCTCTTGGTCGAAGGTGAAGAAGGCTTCTATCCTCTTGGCCCGGTGACGCAGGCGGCGTTGTACGGTCAGGCTGTCTTCCCTGCTGACCGCTGCTACAAGGAACCGCGCGCGGACCTCGACGCGCAGGGCTCCGGCGATCCGGGCAAGATCCGATTCCGACGGTTCCCCCGGGGCCAATAGTTGCGAGAGGTACTGGTGCTGCAGATCGGCGTTGGCCCGCTCGATGTCCTCGAGTTCAGCGACGTAGCGTGCCTGGACGCGTGAGGCAAAGGTGTCCACTGTGCGCCAGACGAGTTCGGTCCTGCTGACAAGCAGCGCCGGATCCACGGCCAAGGCGGATGCCGACAACGCATCCCACACCACGGAAAAATCCAACCTGATCGCGCGCACCAGGCTGTCCAAGGGGAGCCCTTGCCTGGCGCGACGCTTGCCGAGCTCTGCAGCGATGGACTCAAGGGCGTCCATGTTGGTTCCCCCATCCCGCAGCACGCCGAGAATGGCCACCAAGGAATCGTGGCTGCTCCGGCGGAGGTCCTCAATGGTCAGCCCGGATTCGCTGTACACCGGATCCCGGAGGATTCTCGCGACGAATGTATCCACCATGCCAGGGAGCAGTTCCGACAACGCCGCAACCACGCCCCGCCACTTCTCATCGTCGGTCATGGCACCTCCACTGTCCTCTTTCATCATGCCTCCCGAAGAAGAAATGCCGCTTGTACCTTCGTACATTAATTGGCCCCGATTCGAGGTGATGTTGTCATTGGCCGCGCCACCGTTGCTTGGGACGATCGATGTCAGCCGTTTTTATGGCGGCAACCACATTTCTTAGGCCAGGAGTTTTCGATGACCACCAACATCACTGTCGAGGAGCGGCCAACGGCTGTCCGCTCCGACGAACAGTCCGGATATAAGAAGGGCCTGTCCAACAGGCAGGTGCAGATGATCGGGATGGGCGGGGCGATCGGCACCGGCCTGTTCCTTGGCGCCGGAGGCCGGCTTGCCTCGGCCGGTCCCGTCCTTCCCGTGGTTTACGCCATCTGCGGCGTCTTCGCCTTCTTCGTCCTGCGGGCCCTTGGCGAACTCGTACTGCACCGCCCGTCGTCGGGCTCCTTCGTTTCCTACGCGAGGGAGTTCTTTGGGGAAAAGGCCGCCTATGTGTCGGGCTGGGTGTACGCGATCTCCTGGGCGCTCACGGCGATCGTGGACATCACCGCAATTGCGGTCTACTTCCACTACTGGACGGCCTTCAGTTCCGTTCCCCAGTGGGTCCTGGCATTGGCTGCACTGGCGGTCGTGACCGGCGTCAACCTGATTTCGGTCAAGCTTTTCGGTGAACTCGAATTCTGGTTCGCCATCATCAAGGTGGGCGCCTTGGTGGCCTTCCTGATTGTCGGCGGCATCTTCTTCGCCGGCAACTTCCCCGTGGCAGGCCACAACCCCGGCTTCTCCCTGATCGCCGAAAACGGCGGACTACTGCCGAACGGGCTCCTGCCGGCCGTGATCATCGTCCAGGGCATCGTGTTCGCCTACGCCGGGATAGACCTGATCGGTGTCGCGGCCGGTGAAACAAAGAACCCGGCGAAGGTCATGCCCAAGGCTGTCAATGCGGTGATTTTCCGGATCGCCATCTTCTACGTCGGGTCTTCGGCGCTGCTGGCCCTTCTGCTTCCCTTCAACGCGTACAAGGCCGGCGAATCGCCGTTCGTGACCTTCTTTGCCGCCATCGGGGTTCCCGGGGCAGGCGACGTCATGAACTTCGTGGTCCTGACCGCGGCGTTGTCCAGCCTGAACGCGGGCCTGTATTCGACCGGACGCATCTACCGATCCATGGCCCAGACCGGCACGGCGCCCAAGTTCATGGAACGGATGAGCCGCGGCGGAGTGCCGTACGGCGGAATTCTCTTCACCGCAGCCATCACACTGCTGGGCGTTGGACTGAATGCCGTGGTTCCGGCCATGGCCTTCGAGATCGCCCTCAACGCGACGGCCTTGGCCATCCTGTGTACTTGGGGAACCATCGTCCTGTGCCAGCTCAAGCTCTACAAGCTGTCCAAGAAGGGGCTCATGCTCCGGCCCGCGTTCCGGATGCTTGGCGCTCCCTGGACGTCGTACCTCACCTTGGCCTTCCTCGCCGCCGTCATGGTTCTCATGGTCTTCGATTTCCCGGTGGGGACATACACGGTCGCATCGCTCGCCATCATTGCCCCCGCGCTCATCGCCGGATGGTTCGCCGTCCGCAAACGCGTGCACGAACTGGCAATCATCAATCCCGGAAGCCATGTCTTTCCGGTCATCACATCCACACCCAGGAACGAAACGGAAGGCTCCGCATCATGAGCACCCCTACTATCGGAGCGAACACAGGCGTCACCGCCGCCGAGGCCTTCCTCCGCGACTTCCGCAGCCTCTCCGCCATTGGCGAGACGCCAGGCCATGGCGTAGACCGGCAGGCAGCAACCACCGCCGACGCACAGGCCCGCACGTGGTTCACTTCCCTGGCTGCCCAGTACGGCTTCCGCACCGAAACGGATCAGGTAGGCAACCTTTACGCCCTCCTGGAATGGACGCCCGGCGCGCCCTATGTCCTGGTTGGATCCCACCTCGACAGCCAGCCGACAGCCGGCAAGTACGACGGCGCCTACGGGGTGGCTGCCGCCCTGCATGCAGGACGGCGCCTGGCCGAGTCCACCGTCCCCGGGGAGAAGCCCAAATACAACCTGGCCGTGGTGGACTGGTTCAACGAAGAGGGCTGCCGCTTCGCGCCTTCCATGATGGGAAGCTCCGTCTACACCGGAAAGCTGCCGGCTGAAACCGCCCTCGCCATCACCGACGTCGATGGCGTCACCGTACGCCATGCGCTGTCCGCCATCGGTCAGCTCGGCACCGGCAACGGCCCCCAGGCGGCGGCCTATGCCGAGATCCACATCGAGCAAGGCCGGTCCTTAGAGGACTCCGGAACCACGATAGGCCTGGTCCATTCCTGCTGGGCCGCAGCCAAGTACAGCGTCACCGTCCATGGCGAGCAAGCCCACACCGGTTCGGCCGTCATCGCCGACCGCAAGGACGCCCTCCTGGGCGCATCCCGGCTTGTCGTCCTGCTGCGCGAGATCGCGGACCACTTCCAGGGAGCGGTGCTGCATACTTCAGTGGGGCAACTGACCGTCTACCCGAACTCCCCTGTGGTAGTTCCGTCCAAGGTGGAACTGGTCATGGACATGCGCACCGCAGACGAAGACGTGCTGGCAGCAGCCAAAACGCTGCTCCGTGCCGGCATCTCCAGCATCGAAACCGAGACCAACGTCTCGATCGACGTCGAGGAATCCCATGCTTGGGGCATCAATCCGTACCAGCCCGCCGGCGTCGAACTGGCCCGCGAATGCGCCGACAAGCTGGAGCTAAGGAGCGCCCCCGTTTTCACCCTCGCCGGACACGACTCGATCAACATGAAGGACATCGTCCCCACCGTCATGCTGTTTGTCCCCAGCGTGGACGGCATCTCCCACAATGAGCGCGAGTTCACGCACGACGACGACGCCTGCGCCGGAGTGGATATGCTCACCGAAGTCGTGGCCCGCCTCTGCCGTGGAGACCTGGACGGGGCGAAATGACAATTGAGCTCCACCCCGGACTGCGTGTTGCCGTCCTTCAGGCCACCGGCCTCGTTAACTCGGCAGCGGAAAACCTCCGGCGCATCGCGGCCCGGGCGCACGAGGCCAGGCAGCGCGGAGCGACGCTGCTGATCACCCCGGAGCTGTTCACCAGCGGCTACGCACCAACTGTGGTCCACGGCACCGACGGCGTCGCGCAGCGCGAGCAACTCGCCGCCGTCGCCGTCGAACACGGCATCGCACTGGTGGCCTCCACCGTGGAACACGAGGACGGCAGGCACTACATCAGCGCCTCCCTTTTCGGCCCCGACGGCGTGGAACTGACCCGCTACCGAAAGCAGAACCTGTTCGGTGCCGACGAGAACTCCGTGTTCACGCCCGGAACCGAGGCGCCCGCCGTCGTCGACTTCAACGGCGTCAGGATCGCCCTGGGCATTTGCTTCGACGTCGAGTTCCCCGAGTTCGTGCGGTCCGCCGCCCTGGCGGGGGCCGAGTTGTTGTGCGTGCCGACGGCGGTACCCCTGCGGGCAGCGGACGACGCTGGCGAGCAACTCTTCGACACACGGCTGATCCCCTCCATGGTGGTCCCGACGAGGGCGCTCGAAAGCCAGCTCTTCATCGCCTACGCCAACCACGCCGGCCCGGACTTCGCAGGGCTGAGCACCATCGCCGACCCTTATGGTCGGCGCCTGGCGACGGCGTCCGGCGAAGGTGAGCTGATTCTCGCCGATGTGGACCTCGCTGTCCTTGCCCAAGCCCGCCGGGACACTGACTACCTGGCCCGCTTCATGACGAACGAACCCACCGCAACAAACCACTAAGGACACCAGTGACCATCGCAGCCACATGCACTCCGACTGCCCCCGCGACCGCGACCATCACCATGCTCAACCCGGATTTCCCGTTCCCGTACGATGACTTCCTAGCGCATCCCGCAGGAATCGGTAGCGTCCCGGAGGCCATGCACGGCACCGAGGTGGCTGTCATCGGCGCCGGCCTCTCCGGACTGGTTGCCGCGTACGAACTCATGAAGATGGGCCTCAAGCCGGTCATCTACGAATCCTCCAGGATCGGCGGCCGCCTCCGCGGCGGGACCCAGCCAGGACAGTCCGGCCCCGTGGCGGACCTCGGCGGCATGCGCTTCCCACGGTCGGGACGGTCCTTCTTCCACTACGCCGACAAGGTCGGGATCGAAACCCAGCCGTTCCCCAATCCGCTCACCCCGGCAGCGGGCAGCACGGTGATCGAGCTCGGCGGACAAGCGCACTATGCCGAAACCGCCGCGGATCTTCCGCAGTTCTTCGGCGACGTCGCCGCCGCCTGGGACGACTGCCTCGAGGAACGCGCCTACTTCACGGCGATGCAGGAAGCCATCCGGAGCCGCGACCTGCCCACCATCAAGAAACTCTGGAACGAGTTGGTCCCGAAGTTCGACGACGTCTCCTTCTCCGGCTACCTCGCCACCTCCAAGGCTTTCTCCGCGCTGCCGTTCGAATACCGGGAGGCCTTCGGCCAGGTGGGCTTCGGCACCGGCGGCTGGGACACCAACTTCCCGGACTCGTTCCTCGAAATCCTCCGCGTGGTCTACGTGGACGCCGACGCGGAGCAGCACCGGATCATCGGCGGCGCCCAACTCGTCCCCGAGCGGCTGTGGCAGCACGCGCCGGAAGGCCTGGCCCATTGGCCGGCCGGCACCAGCCTGGCATCCCTGCACGGGGGCCACCCCCGCGGGACCGTCACCTCCGTACGGCGAATGGCCAACGACGACGCCACCCCGGGCGACATCGCCGTCACGGACAAATGGGGCAAGGAAGCCCGCTACCCCGCCGTCATCGCCACCTGCCAGAGCTGGTTGCTCTCGGCGCGCATCGACGTCGACGAATCACTCTTCAGCCACAAGCTCTGGACCGCGATCGAACGCAGCCACTACATGCAGTCGTCCAAGACCTTCGTGGTGGTGGACCTGCCCTTCTGGAAGGACATCGACCCCGAAACCGGACGCCAGGTCATGAGCACTACCCTTACAGACAGGCTCACTCGCGGAACTTACCTCCTGGACAACGGCCCGGATCAACCAGCCATGATCTGCCTGTCCTACACCTGGAACGACGACGCCCTCAAGTGGCTCCCCTTGGATGCCGACGAACGGGTCCGGCTCATGCTGCACTCACTCAAGCAGATATATCCCACGGTGGACATCGCCTCACACATTGTCGGTGATCCCATCACGGTGTCATGGGAGGATGATCCCAACTTCATGGGCGCCTTCAGCGACAACCTCCCCGGCCACTACCGCTACCAGGAACGGCTCTACACCCACTTCATGCAGCAAGGTCACCTGCCGGAACACCGCGGCATCTTCCTCGCAGGGGATGACATCTCCTGGACCGGAGGCTGGGCCGACGGAGCGGTGACCACGGGCCTCAACGCTGTGTGGGGAGTCATGACGCAGCTGGGCGGGAAGACCTCAGTGGACAACCCCGGCCCGGGCGACCGTTTCGAAGAACTGAAGCCCATCCGACTCCCATAAGCTGCACTGGCGGGAACCGGACGTTGCTGCGAGATCTGGACGTGGCTGTTCGACTCCCTACGGCGGAGTGCTGGCAGGCCCAGGTCGGCACCGCCCGGAGGGGCACGGGGCTGCCCAACCCGTCTCCGGGGACGCCCTCTCCTCGGTGCCGGTCGGTGTTTGCCGGAGGTGTACACCTCCCAAGGAACTCAAGTGACGGCACTAAATTGTCGGTGCCTCCTGCGATGCTGTGGGCATGGATCGAGGGACAGCTTGGAGCGCGGACAACAGCGCGGACAGCAGGGCGGCAGTGGAGGCCGTTGCCGCGTCCGTTGCCGTGCTGACCGCCTTCACCCAGGACGCTGATTCCTCCGAAAGCACCGATCCGCTCAGGACTCTGGCCGATGATTGCCTGGACGGCCTGGCCGAAGTGGCCCGGTTGGAAGCCAGGACCGCCGCGCTGAAGGCGACGCTCGCCGCGGACTACGTTCACGCAGCCAGGTCCCTGGCGTCACCGGCGTCCTCACCGCAGGACCGCACCGCCCAGGAGCTAGCCCTGATCGCCGAGGTCGCCTGTGTCCTGACCGTCAGCGAACGGACCGCCGGGGCCTTCCTGTCCGAATGCCAGGCCCTGACCACCGCGCTGCCGCTGACCCTGACGGCCCTTGGGTCCGGGACGATCTCCTGGCAGCACGCCCGGATCATCGTCGAAGAAACCGGCGGCCTGGACCCCGCCGCAGCAGCCGCCCTCGAGGCCCACTTCCTGGACCCCCACGCGCCGAACCCCGCCCGGGGGTGCCCGGACGGGGACCTCGTCCCGTCCCGGTTCCGGGCCAAGGCACGCACCTGGCGCGAACGCCACCACCCCGTCGGCATCGAAGAACGCCACGCCCAACGAGCCGGGGACCGGCGGGTCGACTACCTCCCGGATCGCGACGGCATGGCATGGCTCTCCGCCCACCTCCCCGCAGACACCGCTGCCGGGATCTGGGCACGGGTCACCGCCGCCGCCCGCGCCCTCCAGGGCCCGGACGAGTCCCGGACCCTCGCCCAGCTCCGCGCCGACACCACCGCCACCTGGCTCCTCACCAACACCACCACCGGAATGCCCGACGGCGGCACGCCCGACGGGACGGCCACCGGCGGCACGGCCACCGGCGGCACGGTCAACGGCGGCACGGGAGCGGGCGGGGCCGGAGCGGGCGGGGCCGGAGCGGGGCGGGCAGGGTGCGTCCCGTCCCCGAGGGCGCAGGTCCTGGTCACCGTCCCCGTCCTGTCCCTTCTGGGCGCCACGGACGAACCGGCCATGCTGGACGGGTACGGGCCGATCCCGCCGTCCATGGCCCGCCGCCTGATCACCGACGGCGCCGACTCCTTCCACCGCGTCCTGACCGACCCCCGCGACGGCGCCCCGCTGGAAATCGGACGGACCAGCTACCGCCTCACCAAGGCCCAGCGTCAATGGCTTAGGCTCCGCGACGGCAAGTGCCCCTTCCCCGGCTGCAACAACCACTCCCTGGACAACGACGCCGACCACCTCCTGGCCTGGGCCGACGGAGGCACCACCGGCATCTCCAACCTGGGCCAACCCTGCCCCAAACACCACCGCCTCAAACACAGCTCCGCATGGACGCCCACCCCGGCCAGCAAGGACCACCCCCCGGGATGGACATCACCCTCACAACGGCACTACCCCGGCGAACACCAGGACTGGGAACCACCCCGCTGGCCACACCACCCACCGATCACGGACACGGACACGGACACGGACACGGACAGGAACACCGACACCCGACCGGACCAAGAGCCGCCCGCACACCCCGAACCGCAACTGCCCCCGGATCCCTTCCCCGACTGGCACTCCTTCACCGCCGCACACCCCTGGCCCGCCGCCGACGACACCGACGATCCGGGCGAGTCGGCTCTCCTGAGCGACCCCTTCCCCGAATGCGGCGCGATCCAAAGCGCCCGATCGGTCAACACCCCGTGAAAGAGACGCAGGTTCCACGCCTCCGAATGCTCCTGTGAGGGCGCAGGGTGGCCACGCCTCCTAGCAGCCCGACAACGCCCGCTGGGGCCGGGCCTGCCGGTAGAGGTACCTGCCGTGCTCTGCGAAGCGGGCGCCCTCGTACAGAGCCCGGGCGCCGGTATTCGAGGCCATCACCAGTAGCCAGAACTCCGACACGCCCCGCCGACTGCCAGCCGTGAGAAGCGCGTCAAGCACCTGCCGCCCGCAGCCACGGCGGCGATGCTTGGCCGCGGTGGCCATGCAGTAGATACCACCCCTGCCCTCCACGAGGGCGAGGCGTCCGACGGCGGCCGGGGCGCCGTCGTCGTCCCTCACGAGGGCATAGATCGAGGGGCACGACGAAAGAATATTCCGTGCAATCTCCAGCTCGGCGTCTCCGCCGCGGCCGTCCACCGACCACCACAGCCGGAGCCACTCTTCTGAAGGCTCTTCGGAGATCTCGACGCCGTTCGCCCAGCCATCCCGCGGGGCAGCGGGAAGAGTGCCGCCCTGGCGGACCATGATGAGGGTCTCAGACTGCCGGGTGAATCGTTGCGCATCAAGCACCGCGTTCAGGCCGGTGCTGCGTTCGTCTTCGAAAATCTGGAAGATCAGCGGGAGGCGCCGGGAGCGATACCACCGGGTCGCGGCCCGGACTGCTGATTCGTGGTCATCGGGCTGCTCCCTGGTCCAGACCGAGTTTGCCCGCTGCGTGACGCCTTCCGCGGCACGCATGACCCATCCGCCGGTGTCCTCACGATCCGGGGCCGGCCATGCCCGGTCCATCAGCTCCTCTATCAACCCAAGGCTCATCTCCTGGGCCATGTGTCCTCCTCAATGTCAATCGCCGTCCTGATGCGCCGAAGGCCCCCGCAGTTGCGGAGGCCTTCGGTCTACTACTACGTTTCGTTAGTCGGACTTGCTCTGGGACTTGTCTGTCTGGGGCTTGGCCTCAGGCCTGAAATCCACTCCGGCTTCCTTGCGCTGCTGCGCCGTGATGGGTGCGGGAGCAGCGGTCAGGGGGTCGTACCCGCCGCCGGACTTCGGGAAGGCGATGACGTCGCGGATGGAGTCGACACCGGCTAACAAGGCCACAACGCGGTCCCAACCGAAGGCCATGCCACCGTGCGGAGGTGCGCCGTACTTGAAACCCTCGAGGAGGAAGCCGAACTTGGTCTGCGCGTCTTCCTTGTCCAAGCCCATGAGCTCGAATACGCGCTCCTGGACATCGCTCTCGTGGATACGGATGGATCCGCCACCGATTTCGTTGCCGTTGCACACGATGTCGTAGGCGTAGGACAGGGCCGATTCAGGATCCTTGTCAAACGAGTCCAGGAACTCGGGCTTCGGGGAGGTGAAGGCGTGGTGCAGGGCCGTCCACTGGCCGCCACCCACCGCCACGTCACCGGAAGCGACTGCTGCAGCAGCAGGTTCGAACATGGGCGCGTCCACGATCCAGACGAAAGCCCAATCCTTGGGGTCGATCAGGCCGGTGCGGTGGCCGATCTCGACGCGGGCAGCACCAAGCAGGGCGCGGGACGGGGACTTCTCGCCGGCGGCGAAGAAGATGCAGTCGCCCGGCTTTGCCCCCACGGCGTCGGCCAGTCCGGCACGCTCGGTGTCCGTCAGGTTCTTGGCAACGGGACCCGTAAGCTCGCCGTCTTCCTTGAACAGAACGTAGGCAAGACCCTTGGCGCCACGCTGCTTGGCCCATTCCTGCCAGGCATCCAGCGCGCGGCGGGCCTGCGAGGCGCCACCGGGCATGACAACCGCGCCGACGTAGGGCGCCTTGAAGACACCGAAGTTCGTGTCCTTGAAGAACTTCGTCAATTCGGTGAGTTCCAGGCCGAAGCGCAGGTCCGGCTTGTCTGAGCCGTACCTGGCCATGGCTTCGTGGTACGTCATGCGGCGGATCGGCGTCGGGATCTCGACGTCGATCAGCTTCCACAGTGCTTTGACGATGCTCTCGCCGAGCTCGATGATGTCGTCCTGGTCAACGAAGCTAGCTTCGATGTCGAGCTGGGTGAATTCCGGCTGGCGGTCCGCACGGAAGTCTTCGTCGCGGTAGCAACGGGCGATCTGGTAGTACTTTTCGAAACCGCCAACCTGGAGCAGCTGCTTGAAAAGCTGCGGCGACTGCGGAAGCGCATACCAGGAACCCGGTGCCAAACGCGCCGGGACAACAAAGTCACGGGCACCCTCCGGCGTCGAGCGCGTCAGCGTGGGAGTTTCGATCTCTACGTAACCCTGCTGGTGGAGCAGTTCGCGGGCCACGCGGTTCGCCTCGGAACGCAGGCGCAGGTTGTGTGCGGGGCCAGGGCGGCGCAGGTCGAGATAGCGGTGCTTGAGGCGCGCTTCCTCTCCGACCTCCACGTGCTCGTCGATCTGGAACGGCAACGGGTCCGAGGTGTTGAGGATCACTACTTTCTCGGCGATGACCTCGATCTCCCCGGTGGCGAGGGCGGGATTCTCGTTGCCTTCGGGACGCTTGCTGACGGTGCCCACGATCTGAAGCACATATTCGTTGCGCAGGCCGTGGAAGACCTCTTCCTCGCGGACGACCACCTGGGCGACACCGGACGCGTCACGCAGATCGACGAAGGCCACGCCACCGTGATCGCGGCGGCGGCCTACCCAGCCTGCCAGGGTAACGGTCTGTCCAATGTGCTCGGAACGCAAGGATCCGAGGTCATGTGTGCGCAGCACAGCATTCCTTTCAACATGATTTTCAGCGGATCATGACAAAACGATCCCGTTCGAGTTTACCCGTATGGATGAAGCGCCGCCCATCAGGAGCTGCCCCGACCAGTTGCGGCTGGTCGGGGCAGCTCCCGAGGGCGCCGGTTCGTGCTTAGCGGGTGGTGATGCGGACGTGGAGATCCTCGGCGGACGGCTCCCAGCTGGCGGGATCCGCGTCCACCTGCTCGCCGGTGCGGATGTCCTTCACTTGGTGCTTGCCGTCGTCGTCCGTGAACCAGACAAAAGGAATGCCGCGGCGATCGGCGAACTTGATCTGCTTGCCGAACTTCTCGGCCTTGGCCGCAACCTCGGTCGCGATCCCCCGCCCCCGCAGCTGGGCCGCGACGTCCTGGGCAGCGGACCAGCTGTCGTCGTTGTTCAGTGCCACAAGCACCGCCGTAGGAACCGAGCGGGACGCCGTCGCGAATTCCTGGCTCAGGATGCGGGAGACGAG
Source organism: Arthrobacter sp. FW306-04-A (assembly GCF_044358315.1). Classification (GTDB taxonomy): domain Bacteria; phylum Actinomycetota; class Actinomycetes; order Actinomycetales; family Micrococcaceae; genus Arthrobacter. Next base: position 2,249,788 of record NZ_CP084559.1, on the reverse strand, counting down.
GCGGGTCACACCGATCGACAGCCCGACGCCGGGAAACTTGCGGTTGCCCTTGCTCGCGAGAGCGTCGTAGCGCCCGCCGGAGCAAATGGAACCGAGCTGTTCGTGTCCCACGAGGACGGTTTCGACGACGGTACCGGTGTAGTAGTCCAGGCCCCGGGCGATGCTGAGGTCGGCAACAACCTTGCCGGGGGCGCGCTGGACCGCGGCCTCAATGACTTGTTCGAGTTCGCTGAGGCCTTCTTCGAGCAGTTCGTCCGTAACACCGAAAGCGCGGACCTGCGCCACAAAGGAGGTGTCCTCCGTGCGGATGCTCGCGAGCTGCAAAGCGAGTGCCGCCTGCCCGTCGGTGGCGCCAAGTTCGCTCTTGAGCAATTCGGCGACTTTCTCGCCGCCGAGCTTTTCGAGCTTGTCGATGCTGCGAAGCACCCCGGCGGTGTCGGTGAGGCCGATACCGCGATAGAAGCCTTCAGCCAACTTGCGGTTGTTGATGCGCAGGCGGAAATCCGGAATGGGAAGCGCGCTCAGCGCTTCGGCGATCACTAGGGCGATCTCGACGTCGTAGCGGAACGGCAGCTCGCCGTCGCCCACAACATCAATGTCCGCTTGCGTGAACTCGCGGGCGCGACCTTCCTGGGGACGTTCCCCCCGCCACACCTTCTGAATCTGGTAGCGGCGGAACGGGAAAGCGAGGTAGCCGGCATTTTCCACGACATAGCGGGCGAAAGGCACCGTGAGGTCGAAGTGGAGGGCCAAGGCGTTGGGATCCGCCTTGTCCGACTTTCCGCCCTCGCCGCCGGGGGCGTCCTCATCTTCCTGCAGGCGGCTGAGGCCGTATACCTCTTTGTCGATCTCGCCCTTGCGCAGTAGCTGGCCGACGGTCTCAACGGCACGGGTTTCGATGGAGGAGAAACCGTGAAGTTCGAAGGTCTTGCGCAAGGTGTCCAGCACATGCAGTTCCACCAACCGCTCCTGGGGAAGCCACTCGGGGAATCCGGACAGGGAGGCGGTACGGGCCATGGTGGAATTTTCTCCTCAATGATTGCGTGGGCCGGACCTGCCTCAAAGAACCACGGGCCGATTCGGCTCAGGATGGGCGGGCGTCCAGCCAGTCATGCATAAACTATGTGCGGCAGCCAGTTTATGCTTTCGGCGCCTGCACATCTAATGCAGGCGCTTGGCGTGGGTTGCCTGCGATGGAAGCTTGTCCAGACAACCAGGAGGACTCTTGGCTACAAGGCCGCGGGACAACCGTGAAGCCAAACGGCGTATCAGGCAGATGGAAGCCAAGCGCGAGCTTCGGCGTGTCCAGGGCAAGCGGCGCCGCCGGGACAATGTGATCGCCGTCGGTGTGGCTGCCGCCGCACTGATCGCCGCCGTCGTACTTCAGCTCACTGTGTTCAACTCGAACCCGAGCGAATCGGAGTTCGCAGCGGCGCAGGCCGGGCTCAGCTCGCCATCGGCGTCACCGTCGGCCTCGGCCTCAAACAGTGCGGCAACAAACAGCGCGGACATTCCCAAAGCGGACACCGCCGCGGGTAAGACTTTTACTGGCCAACTGAGCCTCAACGGCGGGGTTGTCGGTGTAGAACTGAATGGCACCACGGCTCCCCAGGCCGCCGCCGTGTACAAATCCCTCACCGACGCGGGTTACTACAGCGGCCTCAAGTGTCCTCGGTTGACCACCGGTGACACCTTCGCGGTGCTGCAATGCGGCGCCAAGGGGGCCGACACCACTGATGACCCCAACTTCCACTGGGGACCGCTGGAGAACACGCCCGCCAACAACACATACCCGGCCGGAACAATCGCCGTCGCCAGGACCGGCAACAACGCCTACGGCAACGGACACCAATTCTTCATCGCGTACAAGGACACTGTCATTCCGCCGGATTCCGCCGGTGGGTACACGATTGTCGGCAAGGTGACGAGCGGCATGGATATCGTGACGAAGATTGCCCAAGCGGGTATAAATCCGGGCACCAGTGCCACGGACGGCGCCCCTGTGGCACCTGTCACGATAGACTCGTTTTCTCTGAAGTAACCAGCCCGGACAATGGTCCACGGCGCATTACCTTAGTAATCCCTCCAAGCGAAAGACTTTTAGCGGTGACAGACAGTCAGAAATCCGACGAAACTGCAGTAGTGGCCAACGAAGAAGAAATCCAGGCACCGGCAGCTGCCGAAACCAGCGTTGAATCAGCGGCGCCGGTAGTGGACGCGGCCGAGTCCGCACCGAAGCCTGCTTTTCCGACACCACGCCCGGCCCCCTCGCACGCACCATCTCCCGCAGCCTTTGCTGCCCGTCCGAAGGCCGCAGCGAGCGTGATTCCGGCCGCACCGGCCGCCCAGCCCACCGCTGTGTCGCTCGCGGAGGCCGCCAAGTGGGGGCGCGCCGAGGGTGACGGTCATGTCTTCCTGACCATCGACGGCGAAGAGCAGCCCGTAGGACAGTACCCAGGCGTGAGCACTGATGAGGCGTTGGCCTACTTCGCCCGGAAGTACGAGGACGTCGTCGCACAGATCGTCCTGATGGAACACCGTGTGGAGTCCAAGGCCCCGGCCACGGACATGCAGAAGACAGTCGACCATCTGCGCGAGCAACTGGCTGAGCGCAACATGGTGGGCGACATCCGCACGGCGGAAACCCGCTTGGACTCGTTGGCCGAACAGATTTCTGAACTGGAGAAGTCCGAGAAAGCAGCGCACGACGCCGCTCGCGCAGCCGAGCTCGCTGCACGCGAAGCGATCGTTGCAGAAGCCGAATCCATTGCGTCCCAGGATCCGTCCCAGGTCCAGTGGAAGACGTCCAGCGCCCGCATGAACGAACTCTTCGAAAGCTGGAAGACGGCCCAGAAGAACGGCATCCGGCTCGGGCGCAGCAACGAGGACGCCCTCTGGAAGCGGTTCCGCTCGGCCCGCACCGTGTTTGACCGCCACCGCCGCGCCTACTTCTCGCAGTTGGACAGCACCAACTCGGCTGCAAAGGTCGCCAAGGAACAGCTGATTGTGGAGGCCGAAGCGCTCTCCAGCTCCACGGACTGGGGATTCGCGGCCGGCGAATACCGCCGTCTCATGGACCAGTGGAAGGCTACGCCTCGCGCCAGCCGCAAGGACGACGACGCCCTCTGGCTACGCTTCCGTGCCGCCCAGGACGTGTTCTTCAGCAACCGCCAGGCCGCCAACGATGAGATTGACCAGCAGTACACTGTCAACCTTTCCGTCAAGGAAGAGCTGATCGCCGAGGCCCAGGCCTTGCTGCCGATCACGGATCTGAACGCCGCCAAGAAGGCCCTTCAGTCCATCCGTGACCGTTGGGAAGAAGCCGGAAAGGTACCGCGCGCCGATATGGGCAGGATTGAAGCCGGCCTGCGCAAGGTCGAGGACGCCGTCCGGGAAGCCGAAGACGACAAGTGGCGCCGGAGCAACCCGGAGACCAAGGCCCGCACCAACAGCGCCCTGTCGCAGCTTGAAGCTGCAATCGCCGGCCTGAGGGAAGATCTGGAAAAGGCTGAAAAGGCCGGAGACCAGCGCCGCATCAAGAATGCCCGTGAGGCCCTTGAGGCCCGCGAGGCTTGGCTTGACCAGATCCAGCGCTCGGCCAGCGACCTCGCGTAGGGCTATCCGAGCTGACAGGCCCTGTCCGGTTATCCACATAACCGGGACAGGGCCTGTTTTCGTTGCCGCAGCCACGCCATGATTGCTTAATGGCCTCCGCATTCCCTCCCCCGCAACAGCAGGATTTCCTTGCCCAGGAACTATATGAGCCCAGCCCGCTGTTCACGTGGGCCGAGCTTCAATCAATGGCTGGAGACGGCGTGCTCACACCGCTCTACGAGAAAAGCTTCACCCCTCCTGGACTGGCTGTCACGCCTCGGCTTCGCGCCCGGGCAGCCGCCTCGGTGGTTCCGGATCGCATCCGCAGGAAAGTCATTGCGGGCCGGATGACTGCGGCCTGGATCTACGGTTGCGCCGATGCCCCAGAGAGGCTCTCGCTCCTGGTGGACGCAAAACACCGCATCTCGAGCGTGCGGTCGGCCCGCGGCTGCATTCTGCACGAAGTCCGCTTGGGTCAGCTGGATGTGGTCAGCATCGGCGGGCTGCTGGTGACCAGTCCGCTCCGGACAGCCGTGGATGTGGCCATGCACGTCGAAGCCGACAGGGCCGTGCCTGCCCTGAGAATGCTGCTCTCCCAGGATGAACTCGGCGTCCGGTTGCGGCTCCTGACCCTCGCCGTGCAGGCCTCGCCGAGGGTCCCCCACAAGAAGGCTGCGTTGCGCAAGCTCGCTGCGCTATCGCTTCAGTCTGAGGCATTCCCACCTGAGGCGGCCGCCTGAGTTCCTACAGTTCAGCTCCGCCGGCGATTTCCCGTGGTCCTGTAAACATCGAAGACGCCATCGATCTTGCGCACGGCACTGAGCACATGGTGCAAGTACTTCGGATCGCCCATTTCGAAGGCGAAACGGGAGATCGCCACGCGGTCGCTGGAGGTGTGCACGGAAGCCGCCAGAATGTTGACGTGGTTCTCCGACAGCACGCGGGTAACATCCGAGAGCAACGACTTCCGGTCCAGTGCTTCCACCTGGATCTCAACCAGGAAGACGCTGGACTGGGTGGGAGCCCATTCAACTTCGACGATGCGGTCCGGCTGGTCACGGAGGTCCGAGACGTTCGTACAGTCCGTGCGGTGCACCGACACGCCCGAGCCCCTGGTCACGAAGCCCAGGATCGGATCAGGCGGGACAGGCGTACAACAGCGGGCCAGCTTGACCCAGACATCCCCGACTCCCCGGACGATGACTCCGGAGTCCGAGTATTTCGTCTTCTGAAGTTGCGAGGGGATGCTGACTTCGTCCAGGTCCTCGTCGGGCGTTTCATGGCCACCAAGGTGCTCCATGAGCTTTTCCATGACGGACTGCGCCGAAGTGTGCCCATCACCTACGCCTGCGTAGAGACCCGAAATATCTACGTAGTGGAATTCCTCTGCCACCGTGGACAGCGCGTCATGCGTCATGAGGCGTTGCAGGGGCAGGTTCTGCTTCCGCATGGCCCGGGTCAGCTGGTCCTTGCCGCGCTCGATGGCCTCTTCGCGGCGTTCCTTGCTGAACCATTGCCGGATCTTGTTGCGGGCCCGTGCGCTCTTGACGAAATGCTGCCAGTCCTGGCTCGGGCCTGCGCCCTCGGCCTTGGAGGTGAAAATCTCCACCCAGTCGCCATGATTGAGCTCGCTATTGAGCGGCACCAGCTTGCCGTTGACACGCGCACCGATGGTCCGGTGACCCACCTCGGTATGGACCGCGTAAGCAAAGTCCACAGGCGTCGAGCCTGCGGGAAGGGCCATGACCTCGCCCTTCGGGGTAAAGACAAACACTTCGCGGGCGTTAATCTCAAAACGCAAGGAATCCAGGAACTCGCCCGGATCCGACGTTTCCTGCTGCCAGTCGACCAACGAACGCAACCAGCCCATGTCGCCGTCCTTGGGGCTTCCAGGGCCCACAGCCGTCCGGTTGGGCTGGTCCTTATACTTCCAGTGGGCCGCTACGCCATACTCGGCGCGTCGATGCATCTCATGCGTACGGATTTGGATCTCGACGGGCTTGCCGCCAGGTCCAATGACGGTGGTGTGCAAGGACTGGTACATGTTGAACTTCGGCATGGCAATGTAGTCCTTGAACCGCCCCGGAAGGGGGTTCCAGCGCGAATGCAGGGTGCCGAGAGCTGCGTAGCAATCACGGACGGAGTCCACCAGGACCCGCACGCCCATGAGGTCGTTGATGTCGTCGAAGTCCTTGTCCCGGACGATCATCTTTTGGTAAATCGAGTAATAGTGCTTCGGCCGGCCCGTGATGGTGGCCTTGATCCGGGCAACCCGGAGGTCTTCGGCAATCTGGTTGCGGATGACGCTCAAGCTCTTCTCGCGCTCCGGAGTGCGGTCCCCTACCATCCGGACAATCTCCTCATACACCTTCGGATACAAGGCGGCGAAGGAAAGGTCCTCGAGCTCCCACTTAATGGTGTTCATGCCCAAGCGATGCGCTAGAGGGGCAAAGATCTCAAGTGTTTCACGCGCCTTGCGGGCGGAGGATTCAGCGGAAACGAATCGCCACGTGCGCGCGTTGTGCAGGCGGTCCGCGAGCTTGATCATCAGCACACGGATGTCCTTGGCCATGGCCACAACCATCTTGCGGACAGTCTCGGATTGAGCGGCCTCACCGAATTGAACCTTGTCCAACTTGGTGACACCGTCCACGAGCATCGCGACCTCGGGGCCGAAGTCACGGGTCAAGTCAGCGAGCGTGTATGGAGTGTCCTCCACTGTGTCGTGCAAGAGTGCAGCGGCCAGGGTGGTGCCCGTGAGCCCGAGTTCGGCCAGGATCGTGGCCACGGCCACTGGGTGGGTGATGTACGGATCACCGCTCTTGCGCTTCTGCCCCTGATGGCTGCGCTCTGCTACCGTGAAGGCCCGCTGGATAAGGTCGAGGTCTTCCTTGGGGTTGTTCGCCCTGACTGTCCGCAGGAGCGGTTCAAGGATGGGCGAATAGGTGCTCGCACCGCGCCCGGTCAGCTTCGCCAGCCTGGAGCGCGTCCGTTCGCGCCGTCCGGGAAACGTCGGGCGCACGCCTGGACTGTCCACGGGAACGCCACCCGAGGTGCTGCCCGTAGCTGCAGAAGCGGTGCCGGGCACGGGGCTCAGGCCGTCCTCCCCGCCCGCCGGTGGCGCCGACGTCGTACATTCCTCCACAAAAGCACCTCTCACGACTGACTTAATTCTCCCAGTCTATTCCCGCCGGTGACCTGTCCAAGAACCGGTACCCACATGACGGAGGCAGGAACGGAAAGGGCCGGTCACCGCAATTGAGCGGTGACCGGCCCTTTCGGGGGAACGCGGCTTAGACGGAGGAAGTTTCCGAACTCGCGCTGGCGGCTGCCGCGCGTCGATTCGCCACCTTCTTGGCCTGCTTCTGGAGCTCCGGTTCGCTCTGGCGCAGCCACGCGTAGAGCGGTGCTGCGATGAAGATTGTCGCAGCGGTACCGATCAGGATGCCGACGAACAGTGCCAGGGAGAGGTCACGCAGCGTTCCCGCTCCCAACAGTCCGGCACCGATGAAGAGAATCGCGGCGACAGGAAGCACCGCCACCATCATGGTGTTGATGGAGCGCACCAAGGTCTGATTGACGGCGAGGTTCACCTCTTCGGCGAAAGTGCGCCGACTGGAGGTGGCGATGTCCGAGGTGTTTTCACGGATCTTGTCGAAAACCACCACGGTGTCGTAGAGGGAATAGCTGAGAACCGTCAAGAAGCCGATGATGGCCGACGGTGTCACCTCGAAGTCGCTCAAGGAGTAGATGCCCGCCGTGCAGAACATCGTGACCAGCATGCCGGCAAGGGCGGAAACCGACATTTTCCAGGTACGGAAGTACAAAGCCATCAAGAGAGCGGCCAAGCCCACGAACACCGCGAGGCCAATCAGGGCCTGCTTGGTGACGTCCTGGCCCCACGTCGGGCCAATGAAGGTTGAGGTGACCTCGTTGTCCGTGACGCCGTAGGCCTTTGCGAGGTCCGTCTTGATCTTGATGGTCTGGTCATCGCTGAGTTTGTCAGTCTGGATACGCATGGTGTTGCCTGCGACGTTGGCGACGCGCGGAACTGCACCGGGTACGACGTCGTGGACCGCCTTTTCACCAGCGGCAGAATCGGTGGTCTTCACGTTGGAAACTGTGAACTCGGAACCGCCCCTGAAGTCGATTCCGAGGTTGTAGCCGCCCTTGACCACTGGCAGGAGGATGGAGATCGCCACCGCTACTGCGGCGATGATGAACCAGATCTTCTTGCTGGATACGAAGTTGTAAGAGCGCTTGCCCGTGTAGAGCTCGTTGCCGAACTTTGCGAAGCTCGTGGTCATTACTTCTCCTCCTTGGTGCCGTTGGAAGAACCAGCCAGCTGGGCTTGCTTCTCGGCAAGCCGGCGTTCGGCGATGGTCATGCGGCGCTCGGCTTCCGCAGCAGCGCCGGTGTTGCGGGCGCGCACGACGGCGGGCTTCTCGGCCGGCGTGCGGAGCCTGCCCGCACCGCGGTACAGCGGCAGGGCGCCAAGGCGCTCAGGGTCCAGACCGGAGAAGCGGTGGCCTTCGCCGAAGAACTTGGTCCGCGCCAACACCTGGAGCGTCGGGTGAGTGAACATGAACACGACCAAGAGGTCTGCCAGCGCGGTGAGGCCGAGGGTGAAGGCAAAGCCGCGGACGTTTCCAACAGCGACGAAATACAACACCAGGGCAGCGAGCAGGTTGACGGCCTTGGAGGCAAGGACCGTGCGCTTGGCGCGCTTCCAACCGTTCGCGACGGCGGACACGAGGCCCTTGCCCTCACGAAGTTCGTCACGGATGCGTTCGAAGTACACGATGAACGAGTCGGCTGTTTGGCCAATGGCCACGATTAGACCTGCCACACCGGCCAGGGACAGCCGGTAGTTTTCAGTCCATCCAAGAATCGCGATGGCAAGGTACGTGAGGCCGCCGGCCACCACGAGGGAGAGGATGGTTACGAAGCCCAAGGCCCGGTACTGGAAGAGCGAATAGACCACCACAAGCAGGAGGCCGATCACGCCGGCCATCAGGCCAAGACGCAGCTGCTCGCCGCCGAGGGTGGCGGAAATCTGCTCCTCGGACTGGATATCGAAGCTGATGGGCAAAGCGCCGTAGCGAAGCTGGTCTGACAAGGCCTGTGCGGACGCTTGCGTGAAGTTACCAGTGATCTGCGGCTTGCCATCGGTGATGACGGCGAGGGCACGCGGCGCGGAAATGACTTGGTCATCCAGGACGATGGCGAACTGGGCCTTGGGGTCGTTGCCGCCCTGTGCCTGCGATGCCACGTAGAACTGGTTGAGCCTCTGGGTAACGTCCTTGAAAGTCTTGGTGGCGTTGGCATCGAACGTGATAGTCACGCCCCAGGCATTGGTCACCGAGCCCTGTGCGCCCTGGACGGGATCGAAGGAGGACGAAACGATGTCCTGGCCCTTCACCTCGACCGGGCCAAGGATGTACTTGACGGCAGGAGTCTTCGCCGTTGCCGGCTCGCAGGTCACCAGCGGCTTGGCGGGATCTGACCGCGGCTGCTTGTCCTGGGCAGGATTGACACAGTCCAGGGCTTCGAATGCCTTGTAGACGTCCGCTGTCACCCAGTTGGTGTCGCTGGCGTTGGTCGGCGCAGCCGTGGGCTTGGGCAGGCTTGCGTCCGGGGTCCGCGATGCCGCGGGAACAGCCGCAGGGTCTCCCGCTGTGATAACGGGACGGAAGTTCATGTCCGCCGAGGCCTGGATCAGGGCACGGGTTTCCGAGCTGGGCGTGCCGGGGAGGCTGACAACCACATTGCGGCCGGACTGTGTGGTGATTTCCGCTTCGGCAACGCCTGAGCTGTCAACGCGTTGGCGAATGATCGCCACAGCCTGGTTCAGCTGTTCCTCGTTGATGCCCGAGGAACCCTCGACCTTTGGCGCGAGGATCATCTGCGTGCCGCCCTCAAGGTCAAGCGCGAGCTTTGGGGCCCAGCTTGCATGACCGGTGACGACTCCCCCAGCGAGGACTGCTGTCAGTACAGCGAATATTGCGACAAGCCAGATCAGCACCCTGCGGGCTGCGTTTTTTTGGCCGGTTCGTGCCATGTTCGATCTTCCTGTTGATGACGGAACAGCCGCCGGCGCGCACTTGTGAGCGCAGGCCGGCGGCAGTTCATTGCCGTAGGACTATTCCCGCTGGTGATGCGGGTACGGACTAGCTGTCCTTCTTGCCCTCGTCATTGAGGCGCCTAAGGGTTTCCTCCGGGGTCTCGGCGGGTGCGGGCACGTCCGCGTCAGCAGCCGTCAGGGACGACGCGTCATCCGGAACGTCAACAGCCGCTTCCTCGGCGGGCTCAACAATCTTGGTAACGGCCTGGCGGTGCACCGTGGCGAAGTTGCCCGGAGACAGTTCCAGGACAACTTTGTTCTCAGCGTCGTCCATCGAGACGATTCGGCCGTACAGTCCGAAACTGGTCATGACGTCAACGCCAGGAGCGAACTGGGACTGCAGCTTGGCCTGCTGTTGCTGCGTCTTCTTGTTGCGGCGGAACATCATGAAGATGAACACGCCAAGCATGGCAAACAGCAGGATTGTCATTGGATCCACAGGGAAGTTCCGTTCTTTACTTACGTTTTTGGTTTCACGGCCATGTCTGCCCGGTGGATCCGACGGCCGTGGAGCTTTCCCCCACTTGGCCGCACAATGCTCCGACGGGCGGGCATAGAACCAAGGACTCGAACGTGCCGAGTGTCATACCAGTCTAGAGGCTTAAGCTGAATGGATCGTGCTAACGGCCGGTGTCGATGCTTTCTGCCTCATTTTCGCTGTCCTCGAACAACGCCAACGGGTCCTGCCCGAACACGCCGGCCGGCACGGCATATCCAAGGTGCGTCCATGCCGATGCCATGGCAATCCTGCCGCGCGGCGTCCTCCCAAGAAGCCCCTCACGTACGAGGTACGGCTCAGCAACCGTCTCGACCGTCTCAGGCTCCTCGCCGACGGCGATCGCGAGGGTGGACAGCCCCACCGGACCCCCGTTGAACTTGGTGATCAACGCTTCCAGCACGGCGCGGTCCAAGCGGTCCAATCCACGCTGGTCCACTTCATACATGTCCAAAGCGGCGGAGGCAGCCCGGGCGTCGATCTGTTCGATTCCGTGGACCAATGCCCAGTCCCGCACGCGGCGCAGCAGCCGGTTGGCGATACGCGGTGTTCCACGGGAACGGCCAGCGATCTCGCTGAATCCGGCCGAGTTGACCTTCAGGTCAAGGAGTCCGGCCGAGCGCCGCAGAACCAGCTCAAGCTCGGCCACCGAATAGAACTCCAGATGTCCGGTAAATCCGAAACGGTCACGCAGCGGTCCGGGCAGGAGTCCGGCCCGGGTAGTAGCGCCGACCAGGGTGAAAGGCGGCAGCTCCAGCGGAATAGCCGTTGCCCCTGCCCCCTTGCCCACCACGATGTCCACCCGGAAATCTTCCATGGCCATGTACAGCATTTCCTCGGCAGGCCGGGACATCCGGTGGATTTCGTCGAGGAAGAGAACCTCGCCTTCCGAGAGGGAAGAGAGGATGGCTGCCAAGTCCCCGGCATGCTGGATGGCTGGACCGCTGCTGATGCGCAAGGGAGCGTTCATCTCGGCGGCGATGATCATGGAGAGCGTGGTCTTGCCCAGCCCCGGGGGGCCTGAGAGCAGGACGTGGTCCGCGCTGCGGCCGCGCATCCTCGAGGCTTCCAGGACGAGCGAGAGCTGTTTGCGAACGCGGTGCTGGCCGACGAAGTCGTGGAGGTTTTTCGGGCGCAGTGCGGCCTCGATGATGCGCTCTTCGGGTTCCTCTCCCCCGGTAACGAGGGACTCCTCAGCCACGGCTGCCTGCCCGGTTTCCCGCGCGGGCACCGTCCTGGCCGAGCCAGCGGAGGGTGGCCCGCAGGATGTGGGCGACATTGCCGGCGTCCGTAAGTTCGGGGGAATCCGCCATTGCCTTGTCAATGCTGCCGGCGGCGTCCTTCTCAGACCAGCCCAGACTCGTCATGGCGGCGACCACTTGCGGTTTCCAGACCGCTTCGGCCGCGACGGCGGGTGCAGCCCCTGGCGCGGTGCCATGCGGGACGAGTTTGCCGGCAAGCTCCAGGACGATCCTGCCGGCCACCTTGGGTCCAATGCCGGGAACCCTCGTGAACGACTTGGCATCACCGGAATGCGCAGCCACGCGGATCGCTTCGGGCTCATGCACGGCCAACACTGCGAGGGCCAGGCGCGGCCCCACACCGCTCACGCTGAGCAGGACATCGAAAACTTCCCGCTCGTCGTCGTTCGAGAAGCCAAAAAGCGTCAGGGAGTCCTCCCGGACGATCAACGAGGTGAACAGCTTTGCTTCTTGGCCGACATGCAGATGGCTGAGGGTCTGGGGCGTGGCGTAGACGCTCATTCCGGCACCGTTGAGATCGATGACGGCCGTGGACAGGCTGACGTGTGCCACGGTTCCGCGGAGAAAACTGATCAAGACCCGGCTCCTGAAGTACTGCCCCGTGCATGGTGCGCCGCGGGCTATCCGAACATATCTACGAATACCCTAGCAAGGGCCAACGACAATTAGCGGGCACGGCGCGCTTTCGCCTCGGCTTCGGCCCAAGCCCTCTGGGCCGGCGTCAGCGCGCTGCTCCCTGGTCCGGTAGTGGCAACCGCGGCGCCGCTGCCTGCCCGCCACGCGTGCGTGACGGCGAGGGCCAACGCATCCGCGGCGTCCGCAGGACGGGGCGGTGCGTCCAGGCGCAGGATCTTGGTGATGAGTTTTGTCACGGCCTCTTTGTTGGAGGTTCCACTTCCAGTGACGGCGGCCTTGACCTCAGATGGCGTATGGAGCGCCACCGGAATGCCGCGCCGCGCAGCGGCGGCAATGACCACACCGGACGCCTGGGCCACGCCCATGACCGTGCTGACGTTCAACTGGGAGAAGACCCGTTCCACCGCAAGGACGTCGGGTTTGTAGAGGTCAAGCCATTCATCGATAGCCTCAGCGATGACCAGCAACCGCTGGTCCAATGACTGCTCCGGGGAGGTTCCCACGACGCAGACGGCCACCATGGTGGCGCGCCGGTTCCGTTCGACGTCGACCACTCCGATGCCGCAACGGGTGAGGCCCGGATCGACTCCCAGTACGCGAAGAGTCAAGTCCGGGCCTCCCTGTTTGTTGTCAAGCTGAGTTGCAAGAGGGCGCTACTCGGCTTCGAGCGCAGCCTGGACTTCCTCGCTCATGTCTGCGTTGGTGTAAACGTTCTGGACGTCGTCGAGATCTTCGAGGGCGTCCACGAGCTTTAGGAACTTCTTGGCGCCGTCGAGGTCCAGCGGAACCTGCATGGACGGCACAAACTCGGCTTCGTCCGACTCGTATTCGATGCCGGCTTCCCCGAGGGCGTCGCGGATTGCCTGGAGATCGGTGGGCTCCGAGTGGATTTCCCAGTTTTCTCCGCTGTCCTTGACTTCCTCGGCGCCCGCGTCGAGCACGGCCATCAGGATGTCGTCTTCGCTGAGCCCGTTCTTAGGGAGGTTGACGACCCCCTTGCGGGTGAAGAGGTAGCTCACGGAGCCGGGGTCGGCGATGGTGCCACCGTTGCGGGAGATGGCGAGCCGGACCTCCGAGGCAGCACGGTTCTTGTTGTCCGTGAGGCACTCGATCAGAAGAGCGGAACCTTGCGGGCCGCGGGCTTCGTACATGATTTCCGTGTAGTCGACTACTTCACCGGTCAGGCCGGCGCCGCGTTTGATGGCGCGGTCGATGTTGTCAGCGGGAACGGAGGTCTTCTTGGCTTTGGTGACAGCCAGTTCAAGGCTGGGGTTGCCGGCAAGGTCCGGTCCGCCCATGCGGGCGGCGACTTCGATGTTCTTGATCAGTTTGGCGAACGACTTGGCCCGGCGGCTATCGAGGATGGCCTTCTTGTGCTTGGTCGTCGCCCATTTGGAGTGGCCTGACATGCTTTAAACTTCCCCTCTGATCATTCGAATAAACAGTTCATGCACGCGCTTCTCCCCAGTCACTTCCGGGTGGAAGGAGGTGGCCAGCAACCGACCTGAGCGCACTGCAACAATTCTAGCCAACCCATGCAAAGAGTCCGTGTGGGCGGCCTTGCCCGGTTCTACTTGGGCGAGGACTTCGACGCCGGGACCCACGCGTTCGACCCACGGTCCGCGGATGAACACTGCGTGGACAGGATCGACTCCAGACTCCCCCGCGCTGAATTCAAGCCCCTTGAAGTCAAGGTCGGTTTCAAAAGACTCCCGCTGCCTGCCGAAAGCGTTGCGACGGACCGTGATGTCCAATCCACCGAAAGTCTGCTGCGGATTACCGGCGAGGTCCGTGGCGGGATCGGCGATGTCGTCCGCCAGCAGGATCATGCCCGCACAGGAACCGTAGACGGGGAGCCCTGACGCGATCTGCTTGCGAATGGGATCGGCGAGTTCAAAGATGCGCGCCAACTTGTCGATGGTGGTGGATTCGCCGCCGGGAATAATGAGGCCGTCAATGTCGTCGAGCTCTGCGGGACGCCGGATGCCGACGCCGGTGGCACCGGCCGCTTCGACGGCGTGAAGATGCTCGCGGAAATCGCCTTGTAGGGCGAGGACGCCGATGCGCAGGCCGGAGCCCACGCGTGATGACGCCTCGGAAGGGGGGTTGGTCATTCGACCATCATAATGCGCTGCCGATGCCGGACTCGCCTTGGCAACCCGATTGCAGGCCTGCGGCACATGGTTTATGCACCAACTGGGATATATTACAGAGCATGTTTTCGTTCACCGTTCCACTCGGCAAGCTGGTCCGCGCTGTGTCCAGGCTTCGCGGCGGAGGTTCGGCCCTGCCTGGCCTCGTGGTCGAAAAGATCGACCCCGGCTTCATGCAACGAACTCTGTCCTCGCTCCCCCATGGCGTGGCAGTGGTGAGCGGGACCAATGGCAAGACGACCACCACCAAAATGGTGGTGGAACTGCTTGAAAGCCAAGGCCTGAAGGTCTTCACCAACCGTACGGGCAGCAACTTCACCCGCGGCGTGGCGGCGGCGCTCCTGGGTGAGGTGGACTGGCGCGGCAAGCTGGACGCCGACGTCGCGGTGTTGGAACTTGACGAGGCACACGCCGTGCACTTCGTGAACAAGGTACCGCCGCGCTATTGCCTCCTCCTGAACGTTCTTCGCGACCAGCTGGATCGCTTCGGCGAAATCGACACGACCGCGTTGCTTCTTCAGAGGATCGCCGAAAGAACCACGGGAACCGTGGTCCTGAACCGCGAGGATCCGCGCGTCGCCCGGATCGCGGGGACCATCACCGGTCCCGAAGTGCTCTACTTCGGTTTGGACGAATCGCTCCGCAGCACCTTCCCGAACGACGACGACATGCGCACCGCGACGCCGGAGACCGGCCCCCAAAGCGACGTTCCCGCCGTCGAAACGGCCGACGTCGTGCTCCGCCGGGTAGGTGCCGACGACGCGGACTTCGAATTCGACGGCGAACGGGTCGCCACCCACATGAAGCTCCGTGGCGTCTACAACATCTTCAATGCCGCCGCCGCGTTGGTGCTGGCCAGGAGCATCACGGGGGCAAGTGGAAGGCCCGGCGACGCCGCCAAGCTGGTCAAGGCCCTCTCCGAAGTCGCTCCGGCGTTTGGCCGCGGGGAAAGCCTCGTGGTGGACGGCCAGCCCCTCGAGTTGGTGCTGGTGAAGAACCCCAGCGGCTTCCGGCTCGGCCTGAAGTCCTTCCCGGCGAAGGGCTACGCGTCGATGATCGCCATCAATGACAACTACGCCGACGGCCGCGACATGTCCTGGCTGTGGGACGTTGAATTCGAGTCCCTCCGTGAGGACGGCGTGGACGTCCTCACGGGTGTCCGAGCGTACGACATGGCACTCCGGCTCCAGTACGATGAGGTCAGTTTTGGCTCGGTGAACACAGACATCCCCGTGGCCTTGGCTGAATTCATCCGGGGTTCGGCAGGCAAGCCGAAGCGGGTTTTCTGCACTTATACTGCGATGTTGGCCATTCGGCGTGAACTCTCCAAAATCACCACAGTGGAGGTGGTCTCATGACCTCGGCCGAAGACACCGCACAACACGCAAGCAAGGGCACCATACGGGTACTGCAGTTGTATCCCCGTGCGATGAACATCTACGGGGACTGGGGCAACTCCCTCGTCCTGCGCCAGCGGCTACTCTGGCACGGCTACACGCCCGAGCTCCTCGAGTACAACGTGGGCGACGACTTCCCCGAGGATGTTGACATCATTGTCGGCGGCGGCGGGCAGGACAGCGGCCAGATCGTCATCAAGGACGATCTCCAGGCACGCGGCGACCAACTCCGCGGGATGGCGGAGGACGGAACGCCCATGCTGGTCATTTGTGGGCTCTACCAGCTTTTCGGCAAGTTCTTCAAGACGAAGGCCGGCCCGGTCATCCCGGGGATAGGCATCCTGGATGTCGAAACCGTCGGCACCGATGAGCGGCTCATCGGCAACGTCACGCTCACCTCACCTGAGTTCGGCGAAATCCTGGGATACGAAAACCACAGCGGACAGACCTCTCTAGGCCCCGGCGTCGAGCCCCTCGGCACCGTGTCCAAGGGCGCCGGCAACAACAGCAAAGACGGCCATGAAGGTGCCCGGCACCGCAACGTCGTTGCCAGTTACCTGCACGGATCCCTGTTGCCAAAGAATCCTGCCATCGCCGATTTCCTGATCCGCACCGCCGTCGAACGCAAATACGGAAGCTTTGTTCCGGGGACGCCCGACGACGGCTTTGCCCGCCTGGCGCGCGAACACGCGGCGCGGCGCCCGCGCTAACACGACGAGAAGCGTTGTGGGCGGGGGCCCTGCATGAAAGGGTTGCTTGATGACGAACCCCCTCTTGGAGCCGAGCACCCTTCCCTTCGGATTGCCACCCTTTGCAGAGATCCAGGACAGCCACTACGCCGAGGCAGTGGACGCGGGCCTGGCCGACCACTCGGCCGAGATCCAATCCATCGTGGAAAACCCCGAGCCTGTTTCCTTCGAAAATACGGCCATTGCCATGGAACGCTCCGGCCGCCTGCTGGAGCGGGCAGCAGCATCCTTTTTCACCTTGGTGTCCGCCCACGCTTCCGAGGCCATCCAGAAGCTGGAAACCGAACTGTCTCCGCGTTTCTCTGCCCATCAGGACGCCGTCTATCTCAACCGCGGACTATACGAGCGATTCGCGGCCATAGACACCTCAGGACTTGATGACGAATCCATCCGGCTGGTGCAGGAATACCTCCGGGAATTCCGCCAGTCGGGGATCCAGCTTGATCCAGATGACCAGGAAAAGCTCAAGAGCCTCAATGCGGAGCTGTCCCGTTTGGGAACGGAGTATGGGCAACGCGTCAAGGAAGCCATGAAGGACGCCGCCCTTTTGGTGGATGACGCCGCGGAACTTGCCGGCCTGCCAGCGGACGACATCGCCAGCGCCGCGGAGGCAGCACGGACTGGCGGACACGAGGGGAAATACCTCCTGACCCTCATTCAGCCGAGCAACCAGCCTGCTTTGACTTCTTTGCGGAACCGCGACCTCCGCCGCCGTTTGTATGAGGCATCCGTCGCGAGGGGCAGCGACGGCGGCAGCCTCGATGTCCTGGAACTGGCGAAGGCGATGGTGCGTTTGAGGGCTGAGAAGGCGACCCTTCTCGGGTTCGGCAACTACGCCGAACTGGTCATTGACCGCCAGACCGCCCCCGATCTCGCGACCGTGCAGGCGATGCTCAACCGGCTCGCTCCTGCCGCCATCCGCAACGCCGACGCCGAAGCTGGTGCCTTGGCGCAGAGCGCAGGGAACCCGCTGGAAGCGTGGGACTGGGCGTACTACTCCTCAAAGGTCCAGCGGGAGCGCTACGAGGTGGACGAACAGCTGCTACGGCCCTATTTCGAATTGGACCGGGTGCTGGTGGACGGCGTGTTCTTCGCAGCCACGAGCCTCTTCGGCATTACTTTCCAGGAGCGGAAGGACCTTGAGGGATACCACCCCGACGTCCGCGTCTGGGAGGTGCGAAACGAGGACGGCTCTGAGCTTGGCCTTTTCCTGGGCGACTACTACGCGCGGGACACCAAGCGCGGCGGCGCCTGGATGAACTCGCTCGTCGACCAGTCGGCACTGCTGGGCACCAAGCCGGTGGTGATCAACAACCTGAACATCTCCAAACCGCGAGCCGGAGAACCGACCCTGCTCACCCTGGACGAGGTCCGGACTACTTTCCACGAGTTTGGCCATGCCTTGCACGGACTTTTCTCCAACGTCACGTATCCACGGTTCTCCGGAACCTCCGTCCCCCGGGACTTCGTGGAGTATCCGTCGCAGGTCAACGAGATGTGGATCATGTGGCCCGAAATTATCGGCAACTACGCCCGCCACTACGCCACCGGCGTACCGCTCCCCCGGGACGTCATTGACCGCCTCAACGAGTCCAAGCTCTGGGGCGAAGGTTTCGCCACCACTGAGTACCTCGGTGCCGCCCTTTTGGACCTGGCCTGGCATGTGTTGGACGTAGACGGTGTTCCTCAAGATGCCCAGGACTTCGAAGCCAAGGCATTGGCTGCGGCGGGCGTGGCACACTCCCTCATACCGCCCCGGTACCGCACGGGGTACTTCCAGCACATCTTCGCCGGGGATTTCTACGCAGCCGGGTACTACTCCTACATCTGGAGTGAGGTGCTGGACGCGGAAACGGTGGACTGGTTCACGGAAAACGGCGGGCTGCTGCGCCGGAACGGCGATCGATTCCGCTCGGAACTGCTCTCCCGTGGCAACAGCCGGGACCCGTTGGAATCGTTCCGCACGCTCCGGGGACGAGATGCCTCCCTGGAGCCCCTCCTCAAGCGCCGCGGCCTGGAATAGCCCGGCCCAACTGACTGGCAACAGGTGTCGTTTTGGAGCGCCTCATAACGACACTAACTGCGAGTGACTTGGTTAACGCACGACGCCGGCCGGTCACCGTGAAAGGTGACCGACCGGCGTCGCACTAAGCCGCACTACATGGAGGCGGGCATGGATCCGGCAGCGTGCGTAAAAGGGCCCCCGCCCCGAGTCGCGGCAAAGCCGCGGCAGCGGATCGCGGGGAATAGCACGCAGAGGATCGGGGCCTGCCGGCCCGCCAACCGGGAGCGGGGAATAGCACGCAGAGGATCAGCGCCGTCCGGCGCGCTCCCCCCAAAGCGAGACTTACCAGCCGCGCTCGGCGAGGCGGTGCGGTTCGGGGATTTCCTCCACGTTGATGCCCACCATGGCCTCGCCCAGGCCACGAGAGACCTTGGCGATGACATCGGGGTCATCGAAGAACGTGGTGGCCTTCACGACGGCGGCGGCACGCTGGGCCGGGTTGCCGGACTTGAAGATCCCTGAACCGACGAACACGCCGTCCGCGCCGAGCTGCATCATCATCGCAGCGTCGGCCGGGGTGGCGATGCCGCCGGCGGTGAACAGGACCACGGGGAGCTTGCCGGTGGCGGCGATTTCCTTGACGAGCTCGTACGGGGCCTGGAGTTCCTTGGCCGCGACGTAGAGCTCGTCCTCGGGCAGGGTGGAGAGCCGGAGGATCTCGGCGCGGATCTGGCGCATGTGCGTTGTGGCGTTGGAGACGTCTCCGGTGCCTGCCTCGCCCTTGGAGCGGATCATGGCCGCGCCCTCGTTGATGCGGCGCAGGGCCTCACCGAGGTTGGTGGCACCGCAGACGAAGGGAACGGTGAAGTTCCACTTGTCGATGTGGTGGGTGTAGTCGGCCGGGGTCAGGACCTCGGACTCGTCGATGTAGTCCACGCCGAGGGACTGCAGGACCTGGGCCTCGACGAAGTGCCCGATGCGGGCCTTGGCCATGACGGGGATGGACACCGCGGCGATGATCGCGTCGATCATGTCCGGGTCCGACATGCGGGAGACGCCGCCCTGGGCGCGGATGTCCGCGGGAACGCGCTCGAGCGCCATCACGGCCACGGCACCGGCATCTTCGGCGATGCGGGCCTGCTCGACGTTGACGACGTCCATGATGACGCCGCCCTTGAGCATCTCGGCCATGCCGCGCTTGACGCGGCTGCTGCCCGTAACGCTGGCTGCGGACGAACCGGCTTCGTTGCTTACATCAGGTGTAGACACAAAAACCCCTATGGGTAGATAGAAGACCTTGGCCGGGGCGCAGGCGGACAGCTGGCCACGCACAGCACACACCGGATTTCCAGGTCACATTGACCAAGTAAGTTCAATACTAGTCCCCTGCGATGGGCCGGTCGTACTTGATTACCAGCACCGGCCGCGCCATTCCAAAAGAGGAGAGAGGCATCGCGAACCGGCTGATATGAGTCCCGAGAGTCGCGATACTTCAGGCAGCTATTGACGGCATCAGATTGATTGCCGAATCGGAGTTGGGGGAATCTGTCTTCGGCAATTGTGAGTGCAGCTCCGGCCGCGTGTGCCCCAAGCATCCATCAGGGAACAGATGGCAAGCTAGCTGGGCTAATAATGTCCGAGCCTCGTGACAGTGTTTGTTTATGGAAGGCATCGGTCAATTCGTGGCACCTCGGGCGGCCCCGGCTGACGTCGGAGTTGCGTCGCTGGGACGTCTTTCCCGCCGTCTGAAGCGCGTCCCTGCGCGGCATGCCGAGATCAACCGGCTGGAGGTTCGCCCCGGTACCAGGCCTGAATCCGCTCCGGGGCCGGCAAGCGGCCTTGATCAGGCAGCGGCGGCGATGGACGCGCTGCGTTCAGCTGCTGTCTCCGAGGCCCGGTTGTTTGGGTTCCCTGATGCCGCTGATTTCGCCGGCAGGGTCGAAGAGATCTCGCGGACGGTGGAGTTTCTGCAGATCGTTGCAGCCGGGGCCGTGGAGCGGACGCGGTGCGAAGCCCGGGCGGCACGGCAGCCATCCCCGGCGCCGGGGTGGGTGACTGGCTGGACCGAGCCCGCGGCAACCGGATCCGACCCCCAGGTTCCGGCGTCGGCTCCTGCCGCCAGCCTGACCGACGCCGCTGACGCCGCTGACGCCGTCGACGCCGCTGACGCCGTCGACGCCGCTGACGCCGTTGACGCGGTCGACGACGGTTACCGGAATGCGGCCGAATTCCTGCGGGCCAGGCTGCGGATCGGTATTGGCGAGGCACGGCGCAGGCTTGCGGTGGCCTCCGCCGTGCTCCCGCGGGCAGGGATCGCCGGGCAGGAAATACCCGCACGGCACGGGGTGCTCGCCGCGGCCCTTTCGTCGGCAGGCGTGCCGTCCCGGTCGGCCACGGTGATCAGCGTGGCCCTGGACCAGGTGCGACACATCGCCGACGCGGAAACCGCCCTGCAGATGGAGCAAGCACTGACCAGCACCGCGGTGCAGAGCGATCCCGATTTCGTGTCCCGGATGGCGAAGCGGTGGGTTGACGCCATCGACCAGGACGGATCCGAACCCGGCGAGGAAGAACTCCGCCACCGCCAGGGTGCGTTCATCCGCAAACCCCGCCGCGGCCTGCATCACCTGGAAATCTTCGCCACCGCCGAACAATTCGAGACCCTCGCCACCGTCATGAACACCGCCACCAACCCCCGCCTCCGCCAGGATCTCGGTGGATCACCGGATCCGGATTCAGGCGGCAACACCGGCGGCGCCACCGGAGGGTTTTCGGAGCCCGACGCCGTTGCTCACCCGTCGCTGGATCGCCGCTCGCGGGCGCAGAAGCTGCTTGACGGGCTCATCGGGGCCTGCGCAGCGGCCCTGTCCACAGGTGAACTGCCCGCCGCGGGCGGTCTCCGGCCGCAGGTGATGGTGACCATCGACTACCGCGAGCTGCTCGAGCGCGTCGAACACCAAACCACCGCCGCAAATCCTCGTCCGGGCACCGGCGCGTCCACGTTCCAGGGCCCGATCCACCCCTCGGTCATCCGCAAGATCGCCTGCGACGCCGACATCATCCCCGTGCTGCTCGGCAGCGACAGCCGCATCCTGGACATCGGCCGCACCACCAGGGTGTTCCCGCCCCACATCCGCAAAGCCATCACCGCCCGGGACCAAGGCTGCGCCTTCCCCGACTGCGACATCCCCGCATCATGGTGCGAAGCCCACCACATCACCTACTGGTCCCACGGCGGCACCACCGGAACCGACAACGGCGTCTTGCTGTGCAGCCACCACCACGTCATCCACAAAGAACGCTGGACCATCACGATGGACTCCGGCATGGCATGGTTCAAACCCCCACCCCACCTCGATCCCCGCCAAACACCCAGACGCAACCACCACTTCAGACCCACCCGGACATGAACCCGCCAGGACACGAAACGCGCTAGTACAAGACAGGAACGCGGGTGACACCAACGCGTATCTCCCGAGCCGCTGACACGCTTCGGCGCGCAAAATGATCGCGCCGCCTAGGCGGGTGTCCCGCCGTCGACGTCTGCCATGGCCTGTTCGCGGACAGCTGCCATCCTCTGGACGACCGTGACGCCGGTAGCCGCCGCGAGCACAACAAGGGTCACCAGCAACACGACGGGGGGTAGCCCCAAGCCCGTCAGGCCGGTGACGAGCAGCACCGAGATGAGCCGCTCGGCACGCTCGGCGATTCCCACGTTGGCGTAGAAGCCCAGTGATTCAGCCTTGGCGCGGGCGTATGAAACAACCATCCCGAGTATCAGGCAGGCCACCGCCGCTATGGCAATGGCGTTGTTCGCCCCGCCCATGAAGAACCAGATGGCGACGCCGGCGAAAATGGCGCCGTCCGCCAGCCGGTCCAGCGTTGAGTCAAGAAAGTTTCCCCAGGGGCCGCTGCGGCCTTGCTCCCTCGCCATGATGCCGTCCACGACGTCGGACAAGGCGAAGACCGCGATGAGCAGGGAGCCCCACCAGAGCTGGCCCATGGGGTAAAGAATCAGGGCGCCCAGCACTACCCCAGCAGTCCCGATGACGGTAACGGCGTCAGGCGAAGCCCCCACCTTGAGCAGGAATCGGGCAAGGGGCGAGAACAACGCGGTGAAAAACCCGCGCGCATGGCGATTAAGCATCCGTCTCCCCGGGCGCGTCCGCCTCGCCAGGCCAAGCGTCCGCCACTTGCTGGCGGACATCGTCAAGGGTCTGGGTGATGGCCTTCGTTTGGGCGATGATCGGGAAGAAGTTTCCGTCCCCACCCCAGCGCGGAACCACGTGCTGGTGCAGGTGGGCGGCAATTCCCGCCCCGCCGGCAACACCCTGGTTCATGCCCAGGTTGAAGCCGGCCGGGTTGGCCACCTTGCGTAGCACGCGCATCGCTGTCTGTGTGAGCTCCGCCATCTCGGCCGTTTCCTCCACGGTGATGTCCGTATAGTCCGGCACATGCCGGTACGGGCACACGAGCAGGTGGCCGGGGTTGTACGGAAACAGGTTCAGCACCACGTAGCAGGTCTTGCCACGGTGGACGATGAGGGATTCCTCGTCCGTGCGGCTTGGAGCCACGCAGAATGGGCAGTCGTCCTGGTTTTTGAACTGGTTCGGCCCACCCTTGATGTAGGCCATGCGGTGCGGAGTCCACAGGCGCTGGAACGCGTCCGGAACACCTGCCAAGCCGAAGTCGTCGGTCACTTCGGCATCGCCCGGATAGTCAGCTGTCACGCCTGTGTTCTCCTGCACTGTTTCCGCCTTGGCGTTGCCGTCTCGTCAGCTCTCGCGGTTCTTGACGGCGTCCACGATTCTCCGGACGGCCTCGGCAACGGGCACACCGTTGTCTTGGCTGCCATCACGGAAGCGGAACGACACCGCACCGGCTTCCGCGTCCTCTCCGCCGGCGATCAGGACGAAGGGAATCTTGTCCTTGCTCGCAGTGCGGATCTTCTTCGGGAAACGGTCCGAGGAAATGTCCGCCTCGGCACGTATCCCCGCGGCCTTGAGCTGGTCAACGACGTCGAACATGTAATCGTTGAACGCCTCCGCTACCGGAATGCCAACCACCTGCACGGGCGAAAGCCACGCCGGGAAGGCTCCTGCGTAGTGTTCGGTGAGCACGCCCATGAAGCGCTCGACCGAGCCGAACAGGGCACGGTGGATCATGACCGGACGCTGACGGGTACCGTCGGCAGCCTGGAACTCGAGCTCGAAACGGTCGGGCAGGTTGAAGTCCAGCTGGATGGTGGACATCTGCCAGGTGCGGCCCAGCGCATCCTTGGCCTGCACAGAGATCTTCGGGCCGTAGAACGCGGCTCCACCCGGGTCCGGGACAAGCTCCAACCCCGACGCCTCCGCTACTTCGGCCAAGGTGCGGGTGGCTTCCTCCCAGGCAGCCTCCTCACCAACGAACTTGTCTTCGTTCTTGGTGGACAGTTCAAGGTAGAAATCGTCCAGTCCGTAGTCCTTGAGCAGGCCGAGAACGAAGTTCAAAGTGGTGGTGAGCTCGTCCTTCATCTGTTCGCGGGTGCAGTAGATGTGGGCGTCGTCCTGTGTCATGCCGCGCACGCGGGTCAGTCCGTGGACAACGCCGGACTTCTCGTAGCGGTAGACGGAACCGAATTCGAAGAGGCGCAGGGGCAGTTCGCGGTAGGAGCGGCCGCGAGATCGGAAGATGAGATTGTGCATGGGGCAGTTCATCGGCTTCAGGTAGTAGTCCTGGCCTGGCTTGCGCACGGTGCCGTCGTCGTTCAGTTCCGCGTCGATGTGCATCGCAGGGAACATGCCCTCTTTGTACCAGTCAAGGTGGCCAGAGACCTCGTAGAGGTGGCCCTTGGTGATGTGCGGGGTGTAGACGAACTCGTAGCCGGCGTCCACGTGGCGCTGGCGGGAGTAGTCTTCCATGGCCTTGCGGATGATGCCGCCCTTGGGGTGGAACACCGGCAGGCCGGAGCCCAGTTCGTCCGGGAACGAGAACAGGTCCAGCTCCGCGCCGAGCTTGCGGTGGTCGCGGCGCTCAGCCTCGGCGATGCGCTCTTGGTAGGCCTTCAGCGCATCCTTGGTGGGCCAAGCGGTGCCGTAGATACGTTGCAGCTGCTGGTTGTTCTGGTTGCCCAGCCAGTATGCCGCCGAGGAACGGGTCAGGGCGAAGGCATTTGAGATCAGTTTGGTGTTAGGCAGGTGCGGTCCCCGGCAGAGATCGCACCAGACGCTGTCACCGCTCTTGCGGTCCACGTTGTCGTATATGGTGATGTCCCCAGCGCCCACCTCGACGTTGACGCCCTCGCCGGCGTCGGCAGCGTTGTTCTTCTTGCCGAGCAGTTCGAGCTTGTAGGGCTCGTTCTTCATGGCCTCGCGGGCTTCGTCCTCCGTGACAACGCGGCGCACGAACTTCTGGTTCTGGTTGATGATCTTCTGCATCATCTTTTCGAGCTGGCGCAGGTCTTCAGGGGTGAAGGGTTCGGCGACGTCGAAGTCGAAGTAGAAACCGTCTGTGATGTACGGGCCGATTCCGAGCTTGGCGTCCGGGCGCAGTTGCTGCACGGCCTGGGCCATGACATGTGCGGTGGAGTGACGCAGGACGTTGAGGCCGTCCGCCGACTCGATGGTCACCCCTTCAACCTGTGCTCCCTCGGGGAGCACCTGGTCGAGGTCCTTGAGTTCGCCGTCGACACGGGCTACTACGACGTCGCGGCGCTCAAAGAAGAGTTCCGCGCCGGTGGTCCCTTCCGTCACCTTGGTCTCTTCGCCATCGACGATGAGGGTGATCTGCTGGGCATCTGACACGGGTGTCTCCTATTCATTGATATGGCTTCATAGCTTGTGGCATACGGGGACCACAGCCAGCCATCGTCCATCGTATCCGCTCCGGCGGAGGCCGCCAAAGCAGGCATGGGCGTGCCGTTTCGCGGCATGAAGGCTCGAGGGCCCGGCCGATATTGGCGATGGGTCGCCACAAGGGCCGCACAGGGCGCGGCTTGGGGTCCGGCGGAACTGATGTGGTGGCGGAACGGGACGGAAGGTGCCCGTGCGGCCCTGCCTTTTGAGGGCCTTTAGCCTGTCAGCGGCTGGCGGCTTTCCTCAACTCGTGCGTCCGCCATGCGGGCTGATGAAGCAGATGCAGCCGCTGAACCTGCCTCTCAAGCGAAGGGGTCCACTTTCCGTGGCTCCGGTCCTTGATAAGGGCCGTTCCGGCGATCTCCCTGAGTGTTGATATCCCGCGGACAGCCAACTGCTTGGTGGCAAATGTTGTGGACATCGCCAGAATGTCGCCGTCGCCGTCGCGCAGTGCAATCCTGTACCCGTCATCGGGTGCGTCGACCAGCTCAAAGTACCCAGCCATTGTGCAGCCTCCTTTGAATCCTGCGGTTAACAAGGACACAATCAGTTTACCGAGCCAAATCCATTTGCGAGGCTGTTTTTTGGCGCCACGGCACGGGCGACCGTTCCGGTATGTCCTCCTCAGGGTTTAGTCTCCAGCAATGCAAGAAGGGCTGTGCCGTCCGGGCTGCCCAAGCCGGTGCAGGGGTCCCAGCCGGTCCCGGCCCGGTAGCTTCCGTTGGAGCCTGTAGTGATGTCGTGGAAGCCCGACGCCGGTTGCGTGCCGTTTTGGTAGAGCAGCGGCTGGATCAGCCCGAAGCGCCTGTTGGTTGCCTGGGCGAGCCGGGCGATCAGGGCTGCCCAGAGAGGTGCCACCGCGCTGGTTCCGCCGATCACCATGTCTTTCCCGTCGACTCGGACCCGGTAGCCGGTTTGCGGGTCCGCGACGCCACTAACGTCCGGCACGCCCCGTCCGGCCTTCTTGGGAGAGGGTTTGTGCTTGGCATGTCCCGTGATGCCCGACTGCCACGACGGAACAGGGAAGACGTCGCTGTATCCTCCGCCGGTGGCGGAGTTCGGACCATCGTTCCAGACGGTTTCTGCGCTGATGACACCCGTCGCAGGGTCTGCTTGAAGGCGGGTTCCGCCGCAAGCCAACACATGAGGGCTCGACGCCGGGAAATCGGCGTGGTCCTTGCTGTCCGTTGCGCCGTCGGCACTGCCGTTGTCCCCGGCGGCGGCTGTCACCGTCACCCCGAGGGCGGCGGCGTCGGCCATGGCCTGGTCGAAAGCCATCCGGGCTTGGGCCGTCCATGCGTCCTCGCTCTGGCCCCAGCTGATGCTGATTGCGGCCGGTGCGGGATTCGAGTGCGACGCGGCGATAATCGAGTCCAGGAATCCGGCGTCGGTGTTTGGGGCAAAGTAGACCACAATGTTGGCCTTCGGTGCCAAGGCACCTACAACTTCAATGTCGAGCAGGACTTCCCCGTCGGCACCCGCCGGATCCTGCCCTGGCTGGTTAGCCCCGCCGTCGACTCCCACCGCGGTGATGGTCGGCGTGGGTATACCGAGGCCTTGGAAGTAGGCGTCCAGGTCCTGTTTGCCGTAGCCGCCGCCGAGTTCGAGGATGGCCACGGTTTGGCCTGCCCCGTCAGTTCCGTCGGGGAAGTTATAGATTTTTCCCAACTGGGGCGGGGTATAGCTGGTACCCGTCGCGGCCAGCGGTATGACGCGAAACTGAGCCCTTGCTTGGGGCCGGTCATCAAGGCCTAGGACGGCAACAACGACGCCGTCGAGGGCCGCGGGTACCTGGAGGCCTCCGGTGCGGTGGCGGTGCGTAACCGAAGTGCCGTCCGGGCTGCGGCTCGTCAGCTCATCCAAGGACGTTCCGAAAATGCTGCTCAGCTGCTCCACTGAGCCGGCCAGCCGAATCCTGCGGCTAGCCGCATCCGATTCAACAACCTCAAGGCCCAAGTCGGTGAAAGTGCGCACGGCCAGATCAAGGTCCGCCGCGGATGCGCCGTAAGTCGAGGCCAGCTCGTCCCGCGACAGAGGGGTGGACGGTACTTCAGTTAATTCTTCCTGGCGCCGAAGGATGACCGTTGCCTCAATCCGACGGGACGGGTCGACAGGACCGAGAAGGTCCCTGGCGCCCGGAGCGGGGGCCCTTTCTGATCCCGGTAGCGGGACGCTGCGCGTCTCTGCCGACCGGCGCTCTTCCGGGGTGTGCTGCATCGACATTGGTGCCTCCTATTATCGCGGTGACAGAGCTCCGTCCCCTGCGATTATGTACCCGGAGCCACTTTGGCACCATGCCTCGGGGCTTGGGTCCGGCGGCCTCCCACGGTAGCGTGGGCCCTGGCAGGCCGTGGCACCGCCACGGCGGGCGCCTTGGCGAGTCAAAGGAGCGAACCATCAATAGGTCACACCGGGCATCAGCCCATGAAACCGACACAGCGGTGGAGTTGAATCCGGTATTCAGCCGGCCGGGAGAATCCAGCATCTTTCCACGTTTCACCCTTCCAGACGGTGAGTCCCTCCCGTCGACGGCCTATCAGGTTGTCCATGACGAGGCCATGCTGGACGGGAACGCCCGCCTCAATCTCGCGACGTTTGTTGGAACGTGGATGGAACCCGAAGCGTCGAAACTCTACGCCGAGACGTTTGACAAGAACATGATTGACAAGGACGAATACCCCCAGACCGCCTTGATCGAAACCCGCTGTTGGCGCATGCTCGCAGGCCTGTGGAACGCGCCTGATCCCGCCAAGTCCGTGGGGACGTCCACTATCGGCTCCTCAGAGGCATGCATGCTCGGCGGCCTGGCGTTGAAGCGCCGCTGGCAACATTCAAGGCGGTCGGCCGGTCTTTCGACGGACAAACCCAACCTTGTCCTCAGCTCGGCCGTGCAGGTGTGCTGGGAGAAGTTCTGCAACTACTGGGACGTGGAAGCCCGGTACATTCCGGTGTCAAAGGAACATCCGGTGCTCGACGGCCACGGACTGGATCGGTACGTGGACGAGAACACCATCGGCGTTGTGGCCATCATGGGCGTAACCTACACGGGATCCTATGAGCCCGTGGAAAGGATCTCCGCGGCGTTGGACGAGATACAGGCACGGCGAGGGCTCGATATTCCAATCCATGTTGACGGAGCCTCCGGCGCCATGATTGCGCCTTTCCTGCAACCGGAGACTGTCTGGGACTTCCGTTTGCCAAGGGTTGCCTCGATCAACACCTCAGGCCACAAATACGGCTTGATCTATCCAGGCCTTGGATGGGTCATCTGGCGCGATGAGCAAGCGCTGCCCGAGGACCTGATCTTCCACGTCAGCTACCTGGGTGGGAACATGCCGACTTTCGCCCTGAACTTCTCGCGCCCCGGCGCGCAGGTGCTCTTGCAGTACTACTTGTTCCTCCGGCTCGGATACGAGGGATACAAATCGGTTCAGGCAACTTCCCGAGACGTGGCGCTCTTTCTCTCCAGTGAAATAGGGGCGATGGAGCCATTCACTTTGTGGAGCGACGGCTCGGACATCCCGGTCTTTGCCTGGCAGCTCACTGACGGCCATACGGAGAATTGGAACCTTCACCACTTGTCCGAACGGCTTCGGATGAATGGGTGGCTCGTCCCCGCCTATCCAATGCCAGAAGGCCTGAGCGAGGTAACGGTGCAAAGGATCGTTGTCCGCAATGGCTTCACACGCGACCTCGCATCCAGTTTCCTGAACGACCTCAAAAAGGAAGTCGCCTATTTGGACGGCCTCACCGCACCCATGCCCGCCGGCGGGCAAACCCAGGCGTTCCACCACTAGTCAGCAGCGACTCGCAAGGAGAAATGCCCATGTGCCGCTTGTTCGGCTTGCATGCCGGTTCGGAACCGGTCCGTGCCACTTTCTGGCTCTTGGACGCGCCGGACAGCCTCGCTGACCAAAGCCGGCGCGAGCCCGACGGCGCCGGCATGGGCACCTTTGACGGTGACGGTAAGGCCCACGTGTCCAAGCAGCCGCTCGCCGCATGGGAGGACCACGCCTTTGCGCGCGAGGCGCGGATCCTGAAGAGTACGACGTTCCTGGCCCATGTCCGGTATGCCAGCACCGGCGCACACACGATGGCCAACACGCACCCGTTCGAGCAAGAAGGCAGGCTGTTCGCCCACAACGGCGCCTTCGCCGGTCTCGAACGGCTGGATCAGCGGCTGGTTGAGTTAGGGGCGGCGGATCTGGTGCACGGCCAGACGGACAGTGAGCGCCTCTTCGCCCTGATTACTGCAGAGAGCAGGCGAGCAGGTGGCGACGTCGGCGAAGGTATCACCCAAGCAATCAGCTGGATCGCCGATGAGCTTCCGGTCTTAAGCTTGAATCTCATTCTGACGACGGCCACCGACCTTTGGGCGGTCAGGTTCCCGAACACCCACGAACTGCACATCCTGGAACGGCAGCCCGCCGGTCCTGACGATGCAGTTCCGTTGGACGCGCGGAGCTCCCGTATCCGAGCCCACAGCAAGGAGCTCGCCCATTCCGGACACGTCCTCATCGCGACCGAACCGATGGATGACAACCCGGCGTGGAGGCCGTTGGCTGGCGGCGCGCTGGTCCACGTCGGTCCGGACCTAGGAGTGAGTACCAGCTACCCCTTCCCCAAGGCGCCGGCACATCCGCTCACGCTGTCCGACCTCTCCCCCTCCGCGGCTGCGTCCCAAAGACCCTGAGCGTCGAACGAAAAAGGAGCCCCGGCGTCTTACGCTGGAGGCCGCGTGTTCAGCGCGGCCGTACCCCCGGCCGCACATAAGATCGATCCATGACCGCTGAAGTCGAATCCGAAACCGCCTTCGTCCCGGCCGTGCAACTGGACGGACAGATGAGCATCAACGACGTCCTGCTTGAGTTGGGCAGGGAACCTGTGGTGTACCCATCAGCGAACGCCGACGCCGGCGACTTCCGGATTTTCTAGCCGGGGGCCCGGGCCTCTGGCCAGGGGGGTACTGGCAGGGACTCCCTCGCCGTGCCGGAAGGTCACTATCGTTGCTCGCATGGACAACCGCAATGACGTTCGCGATTTCCTTGCCTCGCGGCGCGCGAAGCTAACACCTGATCAGGCGGGGGTACCGGCGTCGGGCGGCAATCGGCGAGTGCCCGGACTTCGTCGCGGCGAAGTGGCGACCTTGGCCGGGGTGAGCGTTGAGTATTACACCCGGCTCGAGCGCGGAAACCTTGCCGGAGTGTCCGAAAGCGTCCTGGAAGCACTGGCCAGGGCACTGCAGCTTGACGAGGCAGAGCGCTCACATTTATTCGATCTGGCCCGCACCGCCGGAACAAGCAAGCGGCAGCGTCGAACCGCACCTCAACACGTCCGGCCGAGCGTCCAGTTTGTTCTTGACGCCATCACCGACGCGCCGGCGTTCGTTCGCAACGCACGCATGGACATCCTCGCGGCCAACAGCCTCGGGCTTGCCTTGCACTCAGAGATGTATGTCAGCCCAATCCGTCCGGCCAACTATGCGCGCTTCATTTTCCTGGATGAAGAACGCGCCCGCCGGTTCTTCCCGGACTGGGAGCTCGCAGCCAACAACATGGTGGCCATCCTCCGCGCCGAGGCCGGCCGCGACCCGTTCGACCGCGGACTGAGCGATCTCGTTGGAGAGTTATCCACTCGCAGCGACGAGTTCCGCACCCGCTGGGCCGGGCACAACGTGCGCCGCCACTACACCGGGTTCAAGCATTTCCACCACCCCGTGGTGGGCGAACTCCGCCTGCTGTTCGAAGCGATGGAGCTCTCGGCCGACACCGGACTCTCGCTGTTCATCTACCCTGCAGAACCTGGCTCCCCCTCCGCAGATGCGCTGCGCCTCCTCGCGAGCTGGGCCGCCACCCTGGAACTGGCAGAACCACCGCAAACCGCGCCTGCAGAAGGTGGCGCGTGACCGCTGCCTAGGGCATTGATCGGGCTGCGATCAGGCTAGCCTTCAACCACGAATCGGCAAGTCTTCTCTGCGCGTCCCCCGATCCGGGGCTACGGCCGCCGACGCTCTTGCTCGCCGTCGTCGTCCCTTTCCGAACGGGTTCCCGCGTCTGGATCCAACGCTTCGGCCCGCCGCAGCCTGTCTTGCGCAACTTCGTTGGCCCGCTCGGAAGCCGTCTGCTTCTCCGTGGCCTCCTTGTGCAGACGTTCCGCCTCGCTCTCGGCCCGGGCGGCGTCGGCCTCCGCACGAGCAGCCTCGGCGCTGCGCTCATGAGCTCCGAGGGCGTCGGTGCGTGCCCGCTCGCGGAGCTCTGCCGCGCGCTTGCGGTCAACGGCAGTCTTCGCACGGCGCCCAAAAACGACGACGGCGAGGATCAGCGCGATTATCACAACCACTACGACGATCCAGATCCATTGTTGCCCGTCCATTTCGGCCCTCCTCGACATTGTCTGTGCCTCCGCCGCCACGGTGCCGGTTCCATCCCGCGGCCGGCCCTGCCGTTGGCCAGCTGCGATCGCCGTCCTCGGGCTGCGCGCGGATGCTGGTCTCTTGAGTCAACAACTTTGCGTGAGTCAGGGCACGAGTAGCGTGTACTTGTTTTCCTTAGCTGAAGGCCGCCGTCGCGCTTGCTACTCGACCGCCGGTGAGGGCCGACGAACGCCGAAGGCAAGTGAGGGTTCATCGGGGGTGGAGAGTGTCAGCACGGCCTCCTCGACGGTCTCCTGGTCCTCAAGTTCGCGCTCGACGCGGCGCAGGGCCACGGCTACGTCGTGCTCCCGAAGGTCACCTTTGATGTCTACAGCCGCGACCAAATACAGCTTGCGTGGCCCCACAAATTCCAAGTGCAGATAGGTCAGGCGCTCGATCTCCGTATGTTCCAAGACCCGGATCGCCATCGATTTCTCAAGCTCGGGGGTAACGCCCTGGCCTACGAGGAACCGTCGATTGCGATCTATCAGCACCACCGCGATAACCCCGAGAAGGATGCCAACAAGAATAGACCCGAGAGCGTCTGGAACAGGCGAACCCGTGGCCTGGTGCAAGAAGATGCCGAAGAAGGCAATGATCAGGCCGATCAACGCGGCACTGTCCTCCGCGAAGACGGCACGCATTGTGGGATCCGAACTTTTGAGCACTTGTTCCAAAGTACGGCGTTCAAGCTCCCTGGCTGACTTGCGAGCCTGCCGGAACGCTTGGATGAACGAGGCCCCTTCGAGTAGGAAGGAAATCGCCAAGACAACATAGGCGACCGCGAAATCACCGGCGGGCTCCGGTGCGAAAAGCTGTTGGATGCCGTGCATCACGGATACCACAGCACCTGCGGTGAACAAGCCAAACGCGGCAAACATCGACCACACGTAAGCTTCCCTGCCGTAGCCCATCGGATGGGCTACGTCCCGCTGCTTCGAGGACCTTCGCTCGGCCACAAGCAGGAAAACCTGGTTTCCCGTGTCAGCCCAGGAGTGGGCGGACTCGGCGATCATCGAAGCGGATCCGGTAATCACGGCAGCGGCTGTTTTTGCCGCGGCAACAAGAAGATTTGCCGCAAAAGCCAGGATCACGGTCACGAGCGATGAAGATGGCATCTTGACCTTCTTGGTTTGACCCATGGAACCTACCGTACCTAACAACCGAGGGAGCCAGGCCTAGCGGCTGCCGAGAAGTGAACGGAGGGCGTGGGCGTTACGGACCGCATTCCCGCCGCCGTCGTTGGTGCCAACTATGATGACGGAATTCGACGGTTACCTTAATCCACGCGGGATCAGGTCAAGGAAGTAAGCCAGCCGGCCGTCGTCGCGCTCCAAACCGGGAGGCAACTGGACCAGCAGGACTCCGCGTCGCCCTCCGAGCTCGTGCCAAGCCGACGTGATCCTGCCGATCCAGGCTTCGGGGGCGTAAAGGCGCTTTCCATGGGTCAGGCCGCGGGGGGCTTTGACCGAGAACACGTCAGCGCGGCTACTTCAACGCGGTTCCGGCCCAGTGTTCGCAATTCGCAACGATTAGTCTGAATATCGTTGCCGGTCCACTGAACTACATGGGACTGAACCCCGTGGCAGGCTGCGAACTGCCGCGGCCGTCGTGAGCCAACCGGAGGAACCGCTACTCCCCGGGGCAGATGGCCAACACCAGGCATGAGTCCGAGGACCAACGGATGGACCGCAAATGGAGTGAGCTACTCCAAGAGTTGGCCACATGTCCCGAAAATCAGCGACAGGACGAAAAATCGGATTAGCCTAGGCCCTCCGGAGCAATATAGTAAGTTTGCTGATCAATTTCCTCAAATCCATGGACAAGAGTCCGCCCGGGCTACTAGGTTCGATGAGGTAGCAGGCTCACGCAAGCGTCGAAAGGCCGACGAAGAAGGTGATCATGTACCAGTCAGAACCGCAGCAAACCGAACCGGAACAACCAGGTAGTGCCCAGCCTTTTCCGCCGAGGGATCCGCGTTCCGGTTATTACTCAGGGTCCTTTCCCCAACAGGAACAGAAGCAGCCGGGATTGACTGCGTCCATGGGTCCCGTGCCGGATCACGGCGAACTCTCCTACACGGGCCATGGCCGCTTGACGGGCAAGGCTGCCCTCATCACGGGAGGCGACTCCGGGATCGGAGCAGCTGTTGGCATTGCCTTCGCCCGCGAAGGTGCCGACGTCGCGTTCTCCCACCTGCCTGAAGAATCCGATGACGCCCGGAGCACCGTTGGCTGGATCCAAAAAGCCGGAACGAAGGCATTATCCCTACCGGGTGACGGCCGTTCGGAGGAGTTCTCCCAGGCCATCGTGGAACGCACGGTGACCGAATTCGGCCGGCTGGACACTCTGGTTCTGAATGCCGGATACCAAAAGAACCGGGAAGGACTTGAGACCCTGCCCACCGAGGAAATGGACCGGGTCTTCAAGACCAACCTGTACTCGTTGATGTGGACTGCCCGCGCGGCGATCCCCCACCTGAAGCCCGGGGCCTCGATCATCGTCACTGCCTCCATTCAGGCATTCAACCCTTCACCGCAACTGATTGACTACGCCATGACCAAAGCGGCGCAGGTGGCTTTCGTGAAGGCTCTGGCTCAAGAGCTGGGGCCCAAGGGGATCAGGGTAAATGCGGTGGCCCCCGGACCCATTTGGACGCCGCTGATTCCGGCAACCGAGTGGCCGGACAACCTACCGCACTTCGGGCAGGACACGCCGCTCGGCAGGGCGGGGCAGCCAGCGGAATTGGCTCCGGCCTATGTCCTTCTCGCTTCGGACGAAGCGTCCTACATGTCCGGCGCTGTTTTGCCGGTCACCGGAGGAAAAGGCCTCTAGCAGCAGGGTCCTTGACTATCCATCATCAAGTTCAACCACCACGGAAAGGGCAACATGGACGACCAGCGCGCAGCCCAGGAACAGGAAGCCGGAGGTTACGGAACCCCGACGGCTGAACAAGAAACAGCAGGACGCGAGGCCCAGCAGTCGAATCAGCAGAAGGAGGAGGCCATTTCGACCTCGACGGACGGGCGCAACGGATCGACCGCCGTCCCATCGGCCGATGCCGAGCTGGACGACTCGAACTCGGAAGGGACCGAGCCTGGCGGGTCTTTCTCGTCGGAACCGAAGGGCGATGCAACAGGGCTGCCCGAGGAAAAGTCCCCGAAAGATGACGACGGCGAAACGTTCGACGCTGGCTAGATCGCCTAAACGACCACCACCCTCCGCAGGAACAAACGCAAGCAAGGAGAATGAACATGGCTACCGTTAACCGAACAATCGACGTGGAAGTTCCCGTTTCAGTGGCTTACAACCAGTGGACCCAGTTCGAATCTTTCCCGGAATTCATGAAGGGCGTCGAGGCGGTCGAACAAATCGACGAGACCGCCCTTCATTTTTCCACCAACGTCGGCGGCGTAAAGCGCGACTTCAACGCCCAAATCCTGGAGCAGGTTCCGGATTCGCTGGTCAGCTGGGCCAGCATTGACGGACCAAGGAATGCGGGCGCGGTAAGCTTCGAGCCCCTTGGCGCCGACCGCACCCGTGTCAGTGTGGAGATCGAATGGGAACCCGAGAGCTTTGTCGAAAAGGCAGGCTCCCTGGTAGGTATCGACGATTTGAGGGTTTCGGCCGACCTGGACAAGTTCAAGGAATTCATCGAGGCACGCGGCCAAGAGACAGGTGCCTGGCGCGGCTCCGTGGCCGACGGCGATGTTGACGACGCCTCGGAGGCCTTCGGCGTCGCCACCACTTCGGAACTACCTGCCGTCGATCCTGACTTAACGGCCCCTGCGGCGACGACCGCGGCCGACGGCGAGGCCCAGCCTCACGTGGGGCAGTACACCGAGGGCGACTACGGCAAGGAACGCGTCCTCGATCTCCCCGCCGAACGGATCCAAGGCGACTACACCGCTGAAGAAACGCTCGACGATCCGTCCGGGCTGCCCGGCTCTGAGCCTTTGCCCGGGGCACAGATCAGGCCGCGTCCGGCGGACCACTAAACCCTGTAGGGCCGGCCACGAAAAGGCCGGCCCTACGGAAGTCCGGTAAGAATCCACTGGCGATTCCAGGAGCAAACAATGAGCGAGTTCCCTCCCGACCCAACGCGCGATCCTGACCCTACCCGGGAACCAGGGCCAACACCGACGCCGGAGCCCGTGCCATTCCCGGAGCCGGGTCCGACGCCTGTCCCGACCCCGGGACCCGCACCCCAACCGGGACCGCGCCCAGGAACTCCCGAACCAGTTCCCCTTCCCGAGCCGGGCCCTTCACCGGTCCCCGATCCGGACCCCGGCCTGCCCTTTCCACCCACGCGCCCCTTCGGAGAGACTCCTCTCACAAACGGGTAGCGCCGCTTCGGAATCGGCGAAATTGCACGTACCAATTGGTGGATTTCTCTTCAAGAAAGCGAGACTGTGATGGGATTTTTTGGATTCCTTTTGCTTGGCCTTATCG
Source organism: Arthrobacter sp. FW306-04-A (assembly GCF_044358315.1). Classification (GTDB taxonomy): domain Bacteria; phylum Actinomycetota; class Actinomycetes; order Actinomycetales; family Micrococcaceae; genus Arthrobacter. The sequence goes on along the minus strand of NZ_CP084559.1, from coordinate 2,213,672 downwards.
CGGGTGCAATTGCCAAATTGATCATTCCCGGCAGGCAAGGCGGCGGCTGGCTGATCACCCTGCTCCTGGGTGTGGTAGGCGCCATACTGGGCGGGTGGATCGGCGGCCTGATTTTCGGGGGCGGCCTGCAGGAGTTCTTCTCGATACGAACCTGGCTGCTCGCCATCGGCGGATCGATCGTAGTACTGCTGATCTACGGCGCAATCACAGGCAGGAAGAGCCGGATATAGGCCGAGCGATTGGCCATCTGCCACCGGCGTCACAAACCATCAACGCAAGGCCATATTCATTGTTCTGGTTCCCGGGCCGTGAATAATTCGGATGCCCTCATTACTATCTAGAGTGGATGCGGGTAATCCGGGACCCGCCGGGATGACTATTGGGGGCTGGCAGTGTCGGAACCTTTAGAGTCTTTTGACCCACTCGGAGGGCCGGAAGTGGTGCTGAATTCGGCGGTGGTCGGCAGTGACAACCTAGCTGGCCTGCGCGAGCAGGCACAGGGCATCATCGACGAAGTCCTCAGCGGTACCGAGCCTGACGGTGAGCACATTCGGGCCAAACTGAGGGCCAGCATCGCCCGGCATCCAGGCTTCCCGGAACTCGCCCTGCTTGAGCACCTGATGAATCGGAACCATTGACGTCCGACTGGCTGCAGGGCGGTCACCCGTTGCGCTCTGTCTTCCGGAGGACCCAGGGGGAAGGACCCAGGGGCTCGACAGGTTTTACATAGGGTTTACTCGCCCGGTCTTGTGAGCCCAAACGGAGCTGGCACAGACTGAATGTGACGTGAGGGGCGATCCATTGGCGATGGTCCACCAAACCAGCGGTAAGAATGCAGCGATGCTCCGTCCCGCTCCGTAGTGCAGTCGCTACGCAGCGGGATCCGCAGACCGGGAGGTAGCAGTGGCAGGCATGTTCGAAGTATTTGTTGACGCGGAGTCCTTTTTCAGGTTCCGCCTCAAATCGCCTGACGGAATCGTCATTGCAGTTTCGACGCCGTTCGAGGACAAGTCCGGGGTGGTCGCCGGGATCGCGGCTGCGCGAGAGTGTGCAGGCATGGGGCTGGTCACAGACCTTTGCCCGGCTGCGGGCGCACGGGACCCGGCCACGATAGCTCTTCCAAGCACGGTTCCGCAGGGCGCGCTTCCCCATGGCGCGGCTCCACGGGCGTGTGATGAGCGGCGCAACGCGAGCGACGGATTTCGCACCCGCGCCAAGGAACTCCGGCGGGCGGCAACCGCACCCAGATGGACCGGCGCGGCATAGGAATTCGTCAAGGTCAGGACCGACGGCGCACTGGGGGACTCACCTGGGTCTCAGCAGGCGAGATGCGCCGCCGGCCGTTTTGGTCCACCCACAATTCTTCCACCGTTTGGCCGCGATGCACAGCAGGTTTGCCCCTCACCCAGCTCACGCAACCCACCCGCTTCACGGCGACGGCTTGAGAACCATCGCCGAGCCTCCCCCTCGCCTGACTGGCTCGGCGGCAGCGATCATGCGCCCGTCGGGCCTGAACTCAATCGCTGTTGCCGCACCGATCTCCGCGGCCGAGGTGAAGGCATCACCTGATGGCGTGAACTGATGGCCATACGGTGTCAGTTGACTCCCATACGCCGTGATGAAGTCAGGCTCGGCGGTGACCTTGGCGGTGTTCCGTTGCGAAGCACGTGGGGCAGCGATCGCGTCGGAGATGCTCATGCCCAGGTCCACCCTATTCAGGATCGTCTGCAACACCGTGGTGATGATCGTCGATCCGCCGGGTGAGCCGAGGGCGAGGAACGGCTTGCCGTCTTTGAGGATGATGGTCGGGGACATCGAGGAGCGCGGGCGCTTCCCCGGCTCGATCCGGTTTGGATCAGCCGCGTTGTAGACGGTCGAGAAATCGGTCAGCTCGTTGTTGAGTAGGAACCCACGCCCGGGCACCACGATGCCCGATCCGCCGGTCTGCTCGATGGTAAGCGTGTACTCGACCACGTTTCCCCACTTGTCTGCGACCGTCATGTTGGTCGTCGAGATGTTTTCGGTGTCCTTCTCATCGGCGAGCGCGGCGGCGGAAGCCGGGCACACGCCGTCGTACCCGGAAACATCCCCCGGGGCGACGGGCTTGGTGGCCGCGTGCAGCGGATCGATCTGGCAGGCGCGTTCCTTGCCGAAGACCGGGTCGGTGAGAGCGTCCGTAGGAACGTCTACAAAGGCAGGGTCGCCAACATATTTTCCACGGTCCGCGAACGCGAGCGCGCTCGCTTCGAGGTAGTGGTGCAGGGCGGCGGGCTTGGACATCTCCGAGAGATTGACGGTGTCCAGGATGTTGAGCGCCTCGCCCACGGTGGTGCCCCCGCTGCTCGACGGCGCCATGCCGTAGACGTCAAGGCCGCGGTAGTCGACGTGGGTGGGCGCTTGGTCCAGGGGTTTGTACGCCGCGAGGTCTGAGGTGGTCATGTGCCCCACGGGGATCGGCAGCGTGGTGGTGGCAGTCTTCGGGGGCGCCTGGACTGTCGCCGCGATCTCGTCCGCAAGGGGGCCGCTGTAGAAGGCGCTGGTGCCTTGCTTCGCGAGGAGCCGGTATGTCGCGGCGAGGTCGTGGTTCTGGAAGACGCTTCCGACGGCGGGTGCGTCGCCTCCCGGGAGGAACAGCTTGCTCGTGGAACTGAACGCCTCGAAGCGGAGCTTGTTGTCGAGTGTCTGCTGACGGAAGGTCGGATCCACCACAAAGCCCCGGGTCGCGACTTTGATGGCCGGCTGGAGGGCTTCTCCAAGGCTCAACGTACCCCAGCGGTCCAGGGCGCGCTCCCAGGTTGCCGCTGTGCCGGGGACGCCTACGGAGACGCCACTGGTGACGAGCTCGGGTGTGAAGTTGTAGGGCTTGCCGGTCTTCGGGTCGATGAACGCGTCATGGGGCATCGCCGCCGGGGCGGTCTCGCGGCCGTCTACGGTGCCGATCTTTCCGGTCTTTGCGTTATAGAACACGAAGTATCCCCCACCGCCGATCCCGGCGCTGTAGGGTTCGGTCACCCCGAGGGTCGCGGCCGCGGCGACGGCGGCGTCGGCTGCGTTGCCGCCCTTGCGGAGGACCTCGATCGCCGCGGCGGACGCCTCGGGGTCTACGGTGCTCACCGCGCCGCCATATCCGGTGGCGGTGGCGGTCTTTTCAGTCTGGCGCGGATCGGCAAAGGCGGGACTGGCAACGGCTCCACTCGTGACGCTCAGCGCGAGAACTGCCGTCATGGTGGCCAGTCGAAGTCTTGGATGTGGCATGGTGGCTCCCCCATCAAGGTTGTGCGAGTTGGCGGTGTGGCCACCCTACTCCGCGGTGGTGCGAGGCTCAACGGGTTCAGGCAATCCCGTTGTGGACGCCAACAACCCTCTGCAAACCATTGACAAACTTGTACAAGACTTTCCATACTTGCAGAACCAAGGTTTCAACGAAGCAACTGGAGGACAGATGTCGGCAAAACTCACGGATGTCGCAAAGCTGGCGGGAGTGTCCCTGGCAACAGCGTCGCGGGCATTCGGAGATCCCGGACGCCTGGCCGCTGAGACGCGGCAGAAGGTCATGGCGGCAGCGGAGCAACTCGGATACGACGTGCCCGGAGTCACGGGCAGCCGGACGTTCGGCGTCATCGTCCCTGACATCTCCAACGCAGTCTTCGCGGCCTTGATCAAGGCCATACAGGACCAGGCATGGCATGGCCGGCACCGAATGGTCTTAGCCGACACCGCAGAATCCTCCTCGCGGGAACGCGCCCACCTCGAGTCCTTCTCGACGGGGGTGGACGGCATCATCCTCTGCTCGCCCCGCTTGCCGTCAGAGCAGATCCACGAACTCGCCGGCAGCGCCCCGCTGGTGGTCATCAACGGCGAAGCCGACCACGCGGCACGTGTACTCATGGAAGCCGGCGAAGGAATCCGCCAGGCCATAGAACACCTCTACGCCCTTGGCCACCGCAAACTCGTCTACGTCCCCGGACCGGCGTCGTCCTGGGCAAACGGCCAGCGCAGCGCCGCCATCACCCGCTTCTGCGCTGAGTGGGGCATTGAACTCGTCACCGTTGGGAACCAAAACGCAACGGTCGACGGCGGACTGGCGGCAGCGGCGTCGGTAGTCGCCAGCGGTGCCACCGCAGTCATCGCCTACAACGACCTCGTCGCCATCGGCATGCTCGCCGGCGCCCGGACCCTCGGCTACCACTGCCCGGAGGACATCAGCGTTGTCGGCATCGACGATCTTGACATCGCCGCCGCAGCCGAACCGGGGCTAACCTCTGTCCGGGTGCCCATTGACCGAAGCGGTGCCCTCAGCCTCGAGCTCCTCCTTGAGCAGATGGCCGGAAAGCCGATGGCCACGGAAGCCGTCCACCTCAGCTCCCAACTCATCGTGCGTGGCTCCACCTTTGCCGCGCGCACCGCCGAGCAAGCCCTCCAGGGAAAGTAACCATGAGAATAGTCATCGCAGACCCCAATCTGATGCCCCAGCGGTCCACCTTCGAGGCCGCCCTTCCTACGGGATCCCTCACCTCCTGGCACGATAGCTGGAGCGAGCACGCCGTCCTGACCGACCTCAAGGACGCCGACGTCTACGTGGGTCCACGCTTCACCGAGGCCATGGGCGCAGTCGCCGGCAACCTGCGCCTGGTGCACGTGGGAGGTGCCGGTTACGACGGCATAGACGCCGACGCATTGCCCGTAGGGGCGGTCTGCGCCAACACCTTCCACCACGAAAGCTCCATTGCCGAACACATCGCCGCCGTGCTGGTGGCCCTGCGCCGCAACCTGATCGGCCAAGACGCGGCTCTCCGGAGCGGTGTGTGGTCTTCCTCGGTGTACTCCCCCGAGATCCGCCAGCCCGAAACCCTTCGCGGTGCCGTGGTGACCTTCCTCGGGTTCGGACACATCGGCAGTGCCGCCTGGGCGCTCCTCAAGGCCTTCGGCGCTGAAGGCATCGCCATTACCCGCAGCGGCAGCGTCGACGCGGAAGCAAACTCCCTGCGCTGGGCCGGCACTACGGAACGGCTTGGCGAGGCCCTCAGCGAGTCGGACATCCTGGTGGTCAGCATCCCGCTCTCGGAGCAGACCACCGGCATCATTAGCGCAGCTGAACTCGACGACCTTGGCCCGGACGGATTGCTTGTCAACATTGCCCGTGGACCGGTCGTTGATGAAACCGCCTTCTACGAAGCCCTGAAAGACCGCCGGATCGCAGGGGCCGCAATCGACGTCTGGTACCAATACCCGGGGACTGACGGCCGCGGCGAACCGTCCGCCCTTCCGTTCGGCCGTCTGGACAACGTCATCATGACCCCGCACTCCTCCGGCGTCACCGCGGAGACCTTCCGCAGCCGCGCGCTTGAGATTGCCGAAAACATCACCCGCCTGTCCAAGAACGAACCGCTGAAGAATGTAGTGATTTCCCGATGACCCGAAAAATCGTCGACGTCGACGTCCTGGTGACCAGCCCCAGCCGCAACTTCGTCACACTCAAGATCACCACCGACGACGGCCTGATCGGTTGGGGTGACGCCACCCTGAACGGCCGCGAACTTTCTGTTGCGAGCTACCTCCGCGATCACCTCGGCCCGGCCTTGGTGGGCAGGGACGCGGACCGCATCGAAGACACCTGGCAATACTTTTACAAAGGGGCCTACTGGCGCCGGGGTCCGGTGAGCATGGCCGCAATCGGCGCCATCGACCTCGCCCTCTGGGACATCAAAGGCAAGGCCCTCGGCGTTCCGGTCTACCAACTCCTCGGCGGCGCAGCCCGCGACAAGATCCTCACCTACACGCACGCCACCGGCTGGGACCTGCCCGAGCTGTTGGACTCGATAGACCAGCGCCGCGAGCAAGGCTTCCGCGCTGTCCGCGCACAGTCGGGCGTCCCCGGGCTGTCGAAGGTCTACGGCGTCACCAAGGGCGCCGCGAGCTACGAACCTGCCGGTCGCGGCGCCGGACCTGTCGAAGAAGACTGGGACACCTCGGCCTACCTGCGCCACGCACCAAAGATCCTGTCCGCAGTCCGTGAACACGTCGGCTCCGAGCTCAAGTTGCTCCACGACGTCCACCACCGCCTCAACCCGACCGAAGCAGCCCGGTTGGCCCGCTCCTTGGAAGACGTGGACCTGTTCTGGCTGGAGGACGTTACCCCCGCCGAGAACCAGCGCCTGCTCCGTACGCTACGTCAGCAGACCACGATTCCGCTGGCCATCGGCGAAGTCTTCAACACCGTCTGGGATGCCGAGCTGCTCATCACTGAACGGCTCATCGACTACATCCGCACCGCCGTCGTGCACGCCGGAGGCATCTCCCACGTCCGCAAGATCCTGGCGCTGGCCGAGGTCTACCAGATCAAGGGCGCCCCGCACGGGCCTTCCGATGTCTCCCCCATCAACCTCTCGGCATCGCTGCACCTTGGCCTGGCCACGAGCAACTTCGCCATCCAGGAATACATGGGCTACGACCCCGTGGTCTCCGAGGTCTTCCACTCCAGCTTCCGTTTCGAAGACGGCTACCTGCACCCTGGCGACGAGCCTGGACTCGGTGTCCACGTGGACGAAGAAGCCGCTGCCCTCTTCCCTTACGCGCAGGCCTACCTGCCCATCGCCCGGGAGCTCGACGGCTCCATGAAGGACTGGTGAACATGGCCACGTCAAGCCTCCCGCCGCTGAGCGCCGAAACCCCTGGAATCCCGCGCCGAGCGGAAGCTCCCGCCCCGGGCATCGTGCACCTCGGCCTGGGCAACTTCCACCGGGCCCATCAGGCGGTCTACACGGAAGCCGCCATGGCCGCCCACGGCGGCGACTGGGGAATCATCGGAATCTCCAGCCGCTCAAGTGCCATCACGGATGCCATGCGCGCCCAGGACATGCTCTACACGGTCGTCGAGATCTCGCCCGAGGGATCGGCGTTCTCGACGCCACGCGTGCATACCGATGCGTTCGTCGCGGCACAGGAACCGCAACGCGTTGTGGCGGCCATTGGCACCGAGACCACGCGCATCGTGTCGCTGACCGTCACCGAAAGCGGCTACACCTACAGCCCCGCAACGGGATCACTCAACGTTGCCGATCCTGACGTCCAGCACGACCTCGCCAACGGCCAAGTCCCCCGCACCCCGATCGGGCAGATCGTCCGCGGCCTCCAGCAGCGCGCACGGACCCACGGCCAGCCGCTGACAGTCCTCAGCTGCGACAACCTCGCGGACAACGGACACCACACTCAACGGCTCGTCCGCGAATTCGTTTCATTGCTGCCTGCAGCTGAGGCCGCGGAAACGCTGCCATGGATCGACGCCAACGTAACGTTCCCTTCGTCCATGGTGGACAGGATCGTGCCCGCCACGACGGACCACTACCGCAGGCTCGTCGCCGAGCAACTCGGCTATGCGGACCAGATCCCCGTGCCCGCCGAGCCATTCACTATGTGGATCCTGGAGGACAACTTCATAGCGGGCCGCCCTGCCTGGGAGGCCGGAGGCGCGATCTTCACGGACGACGTCGCGGCATACGAGCAACTCAAGGTCCGGCTCCTCAACGGCACCCATTCGCTGATCGCCTACCTTGGGGCGTTGTCCGGCGCAGCCACCATTCCCGACGCCACTGCCATGGATTACGTCGCGGAAGCAGCCCGCCGCGTACTCCGCGAAGAGTACCTGCCGAGTGTCACCGTGCCCGCCGCCGTCGACGTCGACGCTTACGTGGAGCAGCTCTTCTCGCGTTGGCGCAACTCGGCATTGGGGCACCGGACCAGCCAAGTGGGCAGCGATGGTTCCGTCAAGCTGCGCCAACGGATCCCGATTCCAGCATTGGAAATGCTCGACGCCGGCGCCATGCCCCACTACCTCGCCCTCACCACGGCGGCGTACCTGTCATGCATCGCGCCCCTGCACGGTTTCGACCCCGGCAACCACGCCAACGAGATGCAAGACCCCGCCCGAGAAACACTTCAAAAACTCGCAGCAGGATCCACCTCCGGACGGGACCTCGCCGCCAAAGTGCTCGGCGAACACCACCTCCTGGGCGGCGAACTCGCGATGCGTGAAGACTTCATCGACCGCACCGGTGAGCTGATCGACATCATCCACCGGCAGGGCCCCCTCGCCGCCGCCCAGGCGGCAGCCGAGTCAACCTCGCTTCTTCCCGCACAGACCCGGAGCATTCGATGACCACACAAGCAGTCCGCCACACCGGAAGACCTTCACTACCGCTCACCACGGAGGCAGCCGTCCTGCACGGTGCGGGCGACATCCGCATCGAACAGAAACCCCTGAAGCCTCTGGGACCGAACGACGTCCTGGTGGAAATGCGCTCGGGAGGAATCTGCGGCTCGGACATGCATTACTTCGCTGAAGGCCGCAACGGCACCAACATCCTCCGCCAACCTACTGTCCTGGGCCACGAGGGAGCCGGCGTTGTGATCGCGGCCGGTGAGGCGGCCCGCATTGCCGCAGGCACCGCCGTCGTGATTGAACCCGCGTTGCCCTGCCGGAAGTGCCCCACGTGCCTCTCCGGACGCTACAACCTATGCCCTACCGGGACGTGCTTCGGTTCCCCGCCCACAGACGGAGTGTTCGCCCGCCACGTGGTGGTTCCAGAGACCGCCCTTCACGAACTTCCGGACAGCATCCCGGCCGAGATCGGGGCGGCGATCGAGCCGCTCGCCGTCGCGGTCTGGGCGGTTGAACGGGCGCAGGTCGAGGCCGGGCACCGAGTACTGATCACGGGTGCCGGCCCGATCGGGCTACTCGTCGCGCAAGTCGCGGCATCCCGCGGAGCGTCCGAGATCATCGTGACGGACGTCAACGACGACCGCTTGGCGGTTGCGGCGGCATTCGGGGCGACGAAGACCATCAACACGGCCAACGAGGCCCTTGGCCTTGGGGACATGGATCGCCTGATCGAGTGCTCCGGCAACAGCAGGGCGCTGGCCGACGGCATCCTGACACTGGCCCCTGCAGCCCGGGCCACGGTGGTGGGCCAGGCCCGTCCCACCGTGGACGGCATCCCGCTCGGTTTCCTCCAGCGCTACGAAATCGACCTGGTGACCGCGTTCCGGTATGCCAACGCGTTCCCGACGGCGATCCAGCTCGCTTCATCGGGGGTTGTGGACCTCCGATCCATCATCACCTCCACGTTTGACCTCGCCAACGCGGCAGCCGCACTCACGGCCCCGGTGACAGACCCCACCAAACTCAAAGTCCTCATCACCTACTGACTCGGCCCACCTACGGGCCAGCGGCATCCATTCAAAGGAGTATGGAAATGACCACAGCAGCAAACCTCCCACCCACGCCAGTGGACCAAAGCAAGGTCCGGAAGGCCGCCGTCGCCGGGCTCATCGGCACCACCCTGGAACTCTACGATTTCGTCATCTATGGAACAGCGTCGGCGCTGGTCTTCAGCAAGCTCTTCTTCCCTAACATCTCGCCCGCCGCAGCACTGCTCGCCAGCTTCAGCACCTTCGCCGTCGGATTCCTGTTCCGGCCCCTCGGCGGGATCTTCTTCTCCCACTTCGGCGACCGCCTCGGCCGGAAGTGGGTCCTCGTCGTCACGCTGCTCCTCATGGGCGGGGCCACGCTGGCCATCGGGCTCCTGCCGACCTTCGGCCAGATCGGCATCTTTGCCCCGGTCCTGCTTTGTGTCTGCCGTGCAGCCCAGGGCTTCGGCGCCGGTGCCGAACAATCGGGCGGCGCAACGCTGCTCACTGAGTCCGCGGCCCCTGGAACCCGAGGCAAGCTGGCCTCGCTGATCATGGTTGGAGCAGCCGCCGGAACGGCGCTGGGAGCACTTGTTTGGATCGCAGCCCAGTCCCTGGCACCGAACGACATGCTCACGTGGGGCTGGAGGCTCGTCTTCCTCTCCAGCATCTTCGTTACCATCGCCGCGCTGGTCATCCGGCGCAAGCTGGACGAGTCACCGGTTTTCGAGGAGATCAAGCAGGCCCGCACGGAACCGCCAGCACCCTTGAGGGAAGTTACCAAGTACGGCAAGGCCAACGTCCTGCGCGTGATCCTGATGAACCTTGGCGTCAGCACCCAGTCCTACACCATCCAGGTGTTCATGGCCTCCTACCTCATCACCGTGATCGGAACGGACCCGAAGTTCATTCCTCCCGTACTCCTCATCGGTTCACTCTGCGGCGGCGTCGCGGCTGTTTCCTTCGGTATCCTGTCCGACAAGATCGGGCGCCGGCGCGTCGTCTCCCTCATCACCGGGGCACTCATTCTCTTCCCCGCCCCCGCATTCCTCCTGCTGACCACAGGCTCAACGGTAGCCATCGTGTTGGTGATCGTGGTCGGCTTCGTCCTGGCCTGCCAAGGCGTGGTTGGCGTGCACATGAGCTACTTCCCGGAGATCTTCGGCAGCCGCTACCGCTACGCAGGCGTCACCTTGGGCCGCGAGTTCTCCTCCATCATCGGCGGAGGTATCGCGCCGATGATCTGCGCTGCGCTGCTGGGCATGTTCAGCAACTCCTGGATTCCTGTAGCGATCTACATGTCCGTGACCATGCTCATCAGCTTCATCGCCACCCGCATGTCGCCGGAAACCCTCAATCGCGACTTGACGGACCCTCAGGACGCAGCGCACAGCAAAAGCGTGGTTATCCCGGTGACCGCGGAAGCGCAGCACGTCCAGTAACACCCGACGCTCCGACGGCGGCACGCGCCGCCGTCGGGAGACCTCCGCCGGCCAACCACCGCACAAAGGACATCCATGCTCCACCTCGAAACCCCGGGCACCGTCTCCCGCCCGGCACCGTCCGCCATCCTCCGCGACTCCAGGGTCGTGGCTGTGCTCCGGGCCCGGCACGCCAAGGACTACACCCCCGTCATCGAAGCCCTCCGGGAAGGCGGTGTCCTCAGTATCGAACTGACGTTGAGCACACCGGGAGTGTTCGACGAGCTTCCCCTACTGCAAGAGCGGTTCGGCAACTCCGTTGAAATCGGAGTCGGCACCGTGACGACTGCTGCCGAGGCCGAAACGGCACTTGACCTGGGTGCCGCGTACATCGTCACGCCCATCACCGAACCGGACGTCATCACCGCGTGCACACGGCGCGGTGTGTCCGTCTTCCCCGGCGGACTGACCCCCACCGAACTCCACGCCGGTTGGTCGCGGGGCGCCACCGCCGTCAAAGTCTTCCCCGCCTCGACGGTCGGGCCTGGCTACATATCGCAGTTGCGCGGCCCCTTTCCGGACATCCAGGTGATTCCTTCCGGCGGCGTGGATATCGAGGATGTACCGGCATGGATCCGCGCCGGCGCATTGGCAGTCAGCCTCGGAGGGCCACTTCTCGGCGACGCGTTCAAAGGCGGGAGCCTGACCGAGTTGACCGCACGTGCGCGACGGCTCCGCAACCTCATTGGTGAGGCTGGTGGTGAGCGATGAACAGCAGGGCATACGTCGTGACCATCGGCGAAACCATGGCGCTCATGTCATCGGACAAGGCCGGCCCGTTGGCCCATGCCTCCACCATGAGCCTCGGCATCGGAGGGTCTGAGTCCAATGTCGCCATCGGCCTGCAACGCTTGGGCGTCCAGAGTGTTTGGTGCGGCCGCATCGGTGCGGATTCCCTCGGTCAGCTTGTGGAGCGGGAGATCCGCGCCGAGGGCGTCGACGTCCACGTGACGGTGGACGACGAGGCGCCCACCGGCCTGATGATCAAGGAACGCCGGACCCCCACAGCCCAGAAGGTCTCCTACTACCGGTCCGGCAGCGCGGGCTCACGGATTTCCCCCGACGACGTCGACGAACGGCTGATCGCAGGTGCCGCCCTGCTGCACGTCAGCGGCATCACCCCAGCGCTCTCTTCCCAAGCTGCTTCCACGCTCCGGTACGCCATCGCCGCAGCCAAAGCATCCGGTGTTCCGGTCTCATTCGACCTGAACTACCGCAGCAAGCTCTGGGAAGCCGAAACCGCTGGAAGCGCCTACCGCGAGATCATCCCGCACGTGGACATCGTGTTCGCTGGACTTGAGGAAGCCCAGCTCGCCGTCGGACCAGCCGTCGACGCCGAAGAAGCCGCCGGGCGCATAGCTGCCATGGGCCCAAGCCAAGTGGTCATAAAGCTGGGAGCCGAGGGCGCCCTGGCTTGCATCGAAAGCCAGGTCTTCCGGCAGGAAGCACTGGTCATCGAAGCCCTCGACACAGTGGGCGCCGGCGACGCGTTCGTGGCCGGCTATTTGGCCGAATTTGTCGAGGGACGCGAGCCCGAAGAGCGTCTTCGAACTGCCGTAAGCACAGGGGCATTTGTTTGCCTGGTACCCGGCGACTGGGAAGGGCTCCCGCGCCGCGAAGAATTGCGGCTCCTGGGCAACCATGAACCGGTCAGCCGATGACCAGGTTTTTCGTGGGAGCGTATGCCGCCGCCCCGAGCCTGACCGGATGGAATCCATCGGCTGAAGGAAGATTCCTGAAATCCGTCGCGGAACTGGAAGGCGTTGCCGGCCTCGAAGTCCCGTTCACGGGAGCGCTGCACAAAGACGACGAAGCCTGGTTCCTGCGGCAATTGCCTGAACAAGCGGACTTTGTGGTGACAACCATTCCCGGGACCATGGCCAGGCTCAGTTCAGACCCCTGCTTTGGTTTGGCCTCAACGTCCACGGCCGGGCGCCGGGCAGCAATCGACTTCATTCGCGATGCGCTGAAGGCCGTCGGAAGGCTCAACGAGCGCGTAGGCCGGTCTGCGGTTGTTGCGCTTGAGATCCACTCAGCCCCGTGGGCAGATGGGCAACATGCCTCCACGGCCGCCTTGTCCGACTCGTTGACCGAAATTTCGCAGTGGGAGTGGAACGGTGCACAACTTGCGCTCGAACACTGCGACGCATTTGTCCTTGGCCAGGCACCGGCCAAGGGTTTCCTTTCCCTCGAGGAGGAGGCCGTGACAGTGCGCCGCGTGATCGAGTCAACTGGCCGGCCCATGGGAATTGCCATCAATTGGGGGCGTTCAGTCCTGGAGCAACGCAGACCGGAAGCCGCTCTGGAGCACATCAACTTCCTTCGCGAGGGTGACCTGCTCGGAGGTTTCGTGCTCTCGGGCTGCGCGGGCGTTGATACCCGGTACGGCGCGGCTTGGGCGGACGTGCATGTCCCGCCCGCACCCCGCACGGAGAGACACGCCGGTCCGTCGGTCGAATCGGCCGCTGACCTCGACGTCCTCGAAGCGTCGTCCCTGCTGACCGTGGAACGCATGGAGGAATGCCTGCGCGCGGCAGGTCCCGGGACGGGCAAGAATTTTCGGGGAATCAAGGTGGCCGCCCCTCCGCATGCAACCGTGGAGCAGCGCGTGGCCGTCATTTCAAAAACCCTCGATCTGGCCATCTACGCGGCAACACAGGATTGGCCGAGCCGGACCGCCCCGTAGCGGGAGGGTCCCGAAAGTCCATCCTGCCATGGGATGTGACCGCTGGGGCCGGACTTCTGGCTGGGAACCCCTAGCGCTTGCCGGCGTCCGAGTTGCCCTCGGCGTCGGCACGGTCTGGCTTGTGCTGGCCTTCGCCCTTCGAGTCGTGGTCCGCCTTGCGGTCGCCACCGTCTCAGGGGCCGTCGCAGGGGGTACCGCCGCCGGTTGAGAGCAATGCTGTGACCGGCCGTATGATGAGGTCTGCGTCAGTCGCGTCACGCTCTTGTATATGGCCGAGGCCGGCCCGGGGTGGCCGTACGACGCGGGATTTGTCGGCTCAAAGAAAGCGAGGGGAGCAGTGCCGGATGACCCTATCACCGGAGAGAACGATGTTCTTGTAGCAGGTCGATACAGGCTGGGAACCTTGATCGGCCGCGGCGCGACGGCGTCGGTGTACCAGGCACAGGATGAGAGACTTGGCCGCGACGTGGCGCTGAAACTCTTTGCTCCGCTGTTGGGAGGCCAGGAGGGGCTCGCCCGGCACGAAAACGAAATGCGGCTCCTTGCGACATTCAACCACCCGTCCCTCGTGACTCTCTTCGACGCAGGCACCGACCACCGGGACCCGGAGCATCCCCGGACATTCCTCACCATGGAACTGATTCACGGACCGGACCTGCATGCCAGATTGCGGGGCCACCCGCTGGCGATCGGGGACGTTGCCCATATCGGAGCAGATCTTGCTTCTGCCCTGGAGTATGTCCACGGGCGCGGGATCATCCACCGCGATATCAAACCGGCGAATGTCCTCCTGGCCAAGGCTCCCGCAGGGTCCCCCATGCGGCCCAAGCTCACGGACTTCGGAATCGCGCGAATCATCGAGGGAACCCGACTGACGGCAACAGGCACTATGGTCGGAACCGCCGCGTACCTAAGCCCGGAACAGGCCACCGGTTCTGCCCTCGGTCCAGCAAGTGACATCTACTCGCTGGGGCTCGTCCTCCTCGAGTGCCTCACGGGAACGCTCGAGTACCCGGGAACCAGCGTGGAATCGGCCGTTGCGAGGCTACACCGCCCACCCCGTGTTCCGGCGACCCTCGGGGAGCGGTGGGTTGACCTCCTCGTCGCGATGACATTGACCCGGCCTTCCGAACGACCTTCAGCACGGGACGTTGAGCAAGCACTCCGGCGTGCGATCAGTTCCGGCATTCCCGCGGCCATGCCCGGGGTCGCCAGCGGGGCCACGCAGACGCTCCCCCGCTTTCCCGACCGCCCTCCCCGCACAACCAAACCAACAATCCAGACGCGCGTGCAAGCTTTGGCATCGGGGAGCGAAAGCAGTGGTAACGGCACCGTCGTCGTGCCAACCATCCGAAACTGGCGACAATGGCTAGGGAAATCGCTAAGCCGCCAGCGCCGCTCGGCATGGGCCATCGGCGCCGGACTGCTCACCACCGCCCTGGTGATCATTGGTGTGGGCGCCTTCCAGCCCCCCGCACCCGCCGCGCCTGCTCCCTCCCCGAACGTTCCAGGCCTCTTGGGTCAACACATCGAACAGCTGCAGAAGAGCGTGACGCCGTGAACCGGGCGCAAAACAGACTCTTGAAAGCCACAACGGCTTTGGCCCTCGTGGCTGGGCTCCTCGCCGGCTGCGCAAATACATCGGACGAACTGACGCCCGGCGCCGCCGGGAAACTGCAGTCCGAAGTTACGGCACTGGCACAGTCCGCAGCCGACAAAGACTTCCCTGCAGCAACCAAGGCGCTGGACCTGCTCACGAAGGACCTTGCAGATGCCGTCGCGCGTGGTGAGGTTTCGCCGTCTCGGCGCCAGGAGATCCAGAGTGCGATCGACCTGGTCCGGGCAGACCTCTCCGCTACGACTACACCGAGCGGCCCTACGCCGACGCCCTCACCGAGCGCTGAGACATCGACCCCTGTTGCTCCGGCTCCAGTGACCCCAGCCCCGGCGCGTCACAAGGGCAGCGGCAAGGGTAATGGCGATTAGGAACCGGTTCTGGGCACGGTAGCCCCGACCCCTGTGTTCCTGACTTCCTGCTAGAGCCGGGTCGGACCGGCCATCATGAGCCTTGTGGGCCTTGGCGCTTACGGTGCTGGCGTCCAGTTGGCCCCGCCATCTGCGGTGGTGTACCGGGTGGTGTGCGTGGTGCAGTCGGTCTTCCCGGCGGCGCATGTGGTCTTGGTGGCGTCGGCCATGCCTATGGCGGCGTCTCGGAACCGGATTCCGAGTGAGTTCACCCCTGAAGGGACCCCCGCCATCGCATGCGGCTGGAATTGGGCGTCGGCTGTGACCTTGAGCAGCTGTGCGGCACTGGTCACGATGACGGCGTCACTGCCGTAGGCGCTGGCTAGGCTGTTGAGCGGCCCGGGAGCGATGTTCGGCAGGTCCACCGAGGCGCCCTTGTCGAAGGTGGCGCCGTTCCTCGTCACGTAGGCGGTCGCCGTGCTGGCTGCTCCGTCCGGTGCAAGTGCGACGGCTGCCACCCCGCTGCCCAGTTGCAGCAGTGAGATCGAGGGAGCGCCCTGATACCCCGGCGGTGGCATCGATCCTTGGACGCTCGGGCTGATGTCGGTGAAGGAGTGTCCGTTGTCGGTGCTTGACCAGAGGTGGGTGTCCATCGCTCCGCCGCTCACGAACAGGGTCGATCCAGCCCAGGCGGCATGCGATGCAGGGCCTGGCAGGGAGACCCGCTGGAGGGCGCCGCCCGACGTCGAGACGTAGGCGCCCGTGTAGCTCGACACGGTCGCCTCTCCTTCGTGTGGCGGGCCGACGATCCAGTGCTTGCCGTCAGCAGAGAGCGATACATAGACGGATGGCACCGGGGTCGGCAGGGCCGCCTGGGTGGTCGTCCATGTGGCTCCCGAATCGGAGCTGTTGGCCACGACCAGGGTGCTGCCTTGCACTCCCGCTTCAACGATGACGGATCCCGCTTGGGCTATCGAGCGGCCTGTGCTGGGCACCACCGGAAACACGACATCCGGCCACAGTGACGCCGCTCCAATCGGGTTTGTCAATCCGATCAGCATGATCGGTTCTCCCGGGACGCCGGCAGGGCTCGACGGCGGCAGCGAGCCGGGACCCGATGGAGACTGGGAGGTGCTGGGTGCGGGAGCCGATAGAGGCGGACCGCCGACGCCTGCCCACGGCTGCGTGATCAGGAACGCCGCGGCCATGGCAACGGCAGCAGCTCCCACCAAGACTGGGACGCGCGATTTCGCTGGGGGCCGTCCGGGCGCGGTTTGCTCCTCACCTGTGCCCATGCCTTCTTCGATATCGGTCACCTCTTCGCGCCGAGCCGCTCGACGCTCGACGCTCGATAGCGAAACGTCGCGCCGCGGATCGCATCAAGCACAAAAGTCCCCGGTGTGCCTTGTCGATGCTCGAAGTCTACCCAAGCCCCACCATCGTCAAAATAGCGCACGACCCCGAACCTGCGCACACGTTGAACGCCGTGCCGCCGAAGGCAAGACCCGACGCGAGATCCTCCGCTGCCACTACACCGGACCCGCCGCTACTTCCAAAAGCCCGAATTGCCGCCACACGTCACAGATTACTCCCGTGCTCCCTTCAGCTGAAGCTGGGGGTCTAGCACGTGCATCCATACCATTGGACACAACGCGAGCGCCGGCGGTGGCACCGTTCTTCAGCGCTGGGAAGACGGCCGACCGTGTTGGCGAGTATTCTCCCAATACGAGATGTTCTACTGACCAGGTTCGGAGCTTTCGATGAAAAATCCCAGCACGGTGGTCCCTGGCGGCTCTCCCGGACCCTTTCCACGCATGGTGCTCTCGTCGCCCTTGGTCGGTTACGACATCACCGTCGCCGAGGGAAAGAATGCGGTGATAGCTCTGCGGGCTTTGCAGGCGCTTCCCGGAGTGCTGTTCTTCACGCTTCAGATCTTCAGCGCTCCTGGCCTGGAGCTGAAAGGCCGAGCCGCGCAGATGGTTCCGCGTCCGGAACCTGCTGCCGGAGGGTTTGTCGTGGAAGCCCTCTTCAAGGATTCGGAAAGCCCGGGTGCTAAGCCTTTGCGGGTTCCTGTTGATGTCCAATCCGGTGGTGGTGGCATGGGCCGATGGGACCTCTCCTACTGGTTCCAGGTGCCCGACCCGGTACCCGCAGAGGTTGCCTTGGCAGTTGCCTGGCCGGATGCCGGGATCCAGCCCACGGTTCTTGGAATCGCCCGGGACGATATTCTCAGGGCGACTCCCGAAGAGCTCAGCTTCCCCCGCTGATATGAGTTGAATTAGTCCCTTCACAAACACCCCTGGAGATGCGCCAACCTAGTGGGGGGCTTCTCGTTCGACGTCGTCACTCACGGCGGAATGAGCCTGGCTGAAGGCTAACGCCAGGCACCTCACGCCATATCCACGAAAGGCAGGAAGTCTCCGTCCGAAAACGGACGGAGACTTCCGGTGGAGAGGCATCGATGGAACACCCTGAGCCAACGAGCTCCGCAGGCCAGAGCCGCTGCTTAATTTCGGCTCCAACTTTTGGCCTGCAATTCAGTGCCGCCTCCCCGTTTCTCTGCCTGCGACGGCTAGATTCCGGTGTCGCGGCTGTCTCTGGTGACGATGCGCTCCCCTGTGACGGGGTCAACTGAAGCACGGCTTTCGCTGACTCGGCGGGCCCGGCGCGGGCCGAACACGAGGAGGGAGACGATCAAGCCTATGACGCCGACCACCATAAGGATGTAACCGACCATATGGAGGTCGATGAAAGTCACAACGCCTCCTGGGACGGCGAAGGCCAGAATGGCGCCTAAGGCGATAAGGAAGATGGACGATCCAATACCCACTGGTGTACCTCCTGCTGAACCGCGGACCCGGCGGCGGCGGGTAATACTAAGCTTGCTTGGCATCGCCTAAGTTACACGCCAGTAACTCATACGGCAACCTGTTGGCAGTGGCAACTAGCCCGCCAAGCACGAAAACGGTCGCAAAAGGCCAGGACACCTGTCCCGGCCTTTTACACAGCACTTTAGCGCGCCCTCACCTCGACTGACGCGCCAGGCCGCGCGTCCCGGCGTCTGGCGGCTGAGTGGTCCATTCGGTTTCCGTGGCCCGCATCCAGGGATATGGCAGGAGATCCTCAAGACTGACGGTTCCCACCTCTCCCCCGGCATCAACCAGGACAGATGTCCCGGCCCCGTAGTTGCGCAGCAGTTCCCGGCAAATGCCGCAAGGGTTGGTGACCTGGGGTTCTCCGCGTTCATCCATGCTCACTGCAACCACGGAGTGGATCGATGCTTCCTGCGCAATACGGGCGTTGGCGAGGGCGCCGGATTCGGCACACACGTTGATCCGCTTAGAGCCTAGGTGGAGGCCCAAGTAGATGGCCCCTGACGCCCCACGCATGGCAGCGGCCACACGATGGTTCTCGCTGTGATGTGCCTGAAGGAGCAGCCGACGGGCTGCGTCGTAAAGCTCCACATCGGACTCGCTGAGTTCAAAGGAGATCACACGCACCTCCGGAACCACAACGGCCTTGGCGACAGGTGTGCACGTGCATTCCTACGTTCCAATGAAGATGCCGTTCTTCCGGCGCGCCAGCACGTAAAACACGATGCTCAGCGCGGACAGGACGGCCACATAAACCGGGAAGATCCACGATGCATTCACGGACTGAAGCCAGACCAGCAGGTAAGAAGCCGTGCCGCCGAAGAGGGCGACGCCAATTCCGTAGCCAAGCGCAGTTCCGGCACCACGGCAGGATTTCGGCATCAGGGAACTTGTGACGACGTTGTAGAGGGTCATGTTCAGGACCAGGACTACCGACCCGCCCAGGAGGACCGCAGCGAATCCGCCGATGCCTGGACGGACGTACATCAGCATCAAGAAGACGGAAGGAATGGACAGCGCGCGAGTGATCAGGAACCACTTGGAAATCGACTTGCCATCGGCGAGCTTGCCGATCACCAGGCTGCCGACAACCAGCACGACGCCAAGCACGGTGGTGATGGCGAAGACGGCGGTCGCGTCTTCCTTGAAGCCGCTGCGGGCCGCAGTGGGAAGTCCTGTGTTCCAGGCGTAGTTGTACGCTTGGGCCGCTCCAACAACGAACGTAATCGCCAAGACGCTCAGCCAATGCTTGCCTACCCCACCCCAGACCGTCTTCGACGAGGAGTTTTCGGCAAGCTCTTCCGGCTTCATGGTTTCCGGAAGGGTCCGGCGCAGGTATACCACGACGAAACCAAACACTGCGCCCACGATGAACGGGACACGCCAACCCCAGTCAGCCATGACCGCCCCACTCAGCATCAGGCTGCACAAATAGCTGACCAGCGAAGCAAGCAGGATGCCCGAGTTGACGAAGAAGGAGATGATGCCCGCGACGAAACCCTCGCGTCCCACCGGTACCAGCTCGACTGCGTGCGCGGTGGAAAGGGGAGCTTCAACACCCGTGGAGATCCCCTGCACAACGCGGCAGACCAGGAGGATGACGCCGGCAGCGCCGCCGATCTGCTGGTACGTAGGACACAAAGCGATGATCAGCGTAGTGATCGCCATCATCATGATGGACCAGAGCATCACTTTTCGACGGCCGATTCTGTCCGCGAAGGTACCGAGCAGGACGCCGCCAAGCGGGCGGAACGCGAAGCCGACGGCGAAGACCGCCAGGGCGTTGAGGGTTGCGGCGGTGGGGTCCTGGGAGGGGAAGAACTTTGGTCCGATGAAGGCCGACAGTAGTCCGAAGACCATCCAGTCGTACCACTCAAGAGTGTTCCCAAGTCCGAGGCCCAGCAGCCCACGGCGGATTTCAGGAGAGAGCCGGGACTTCCGGGCGCTCTCCGAGCCATTCTTGACAAGAATGTCAGTCATGATTCTTTCCTTCCTCCGCACCTTCGCGGTGCGTGAGGGTACGGATCACCATTGCCGCCCAGAGGGTGGCAAGTGATCGAAACTATCATTTTGGCTTGGTTCGGCAGGGCCGAACCAGCTCACCCCATGGGAGGCGAGTCAGCCCAGATAGCTACGCGTGCCTCTTCGTAGCGCTTGAATGCAAACGGCGACATCCAGCCCGGCAACAAGGAGCTTGGACGGTGTGCTTGGATATCGGAGCATCAGCATGGAGAACACGAAGATGGACGTAGGGCGGGCTGGACCTTCCGCCAGAAGGATGAAAGCGCCCACGTTTCCGATCGTGCAGCGTCACTTCCCCACGTGATGCGACTCACATAACTATATTGAAGATTTTCACCAGGTCAATGCTTTTTGAGAAATACCTCTCAGAAAGAATCTTCACCAAACCATTGATTCGCTAAAATTTTTCACTATAGTTATGTGAGTCAGCTCACCGAGAGAAAGCTGGATCATGACCAACGAGATCATCGCGGCACCTTCACCGGCCGGCACGAGCGCACTTCTTGCAACTGTCGGCAACAAGGTCCGCACCATGCGCAAGGACAAGGGAATGACGTTGTCCAAACTCTCGGAGATCACTGGCCTCAGCCCGGCGATCGTGAGCCAGATCGAGCGTGGACTGGCTAATCCGTCATTCACTACCTTGGCGCAACTGGCTCACGGCCTGGACATTCCTGTGGGGAAATTCTTCCTCGGCCAGGAAGAAACCAGATCGCCCGTTGTCCGCAAATCCGAGCGTCGAAACCTCAAAGGCGTTACTAAGAAGTCCGTAGGAGAGGCAGTCTATGAGCTGCTCACCCCGGAT
This sequence comes from Arthrobacter sp. FW306-04-A, assembly GCF_044358315.1. Taxonomy (GTDB): domain Bacteria; phylum Actinomycetota; class Actinomycetes; order Actinomycetales; family Micrococcaceae; genus Arthrobacter. Next base: position 2,192,654 of record NZ_CP084559.1, on the reverse strand, counting down.
CTCAACGGTGCGCTGGAGGCCCAATGGATCGTGAGTCCGCCAGGCCACGACACCAGCGCCACCCCTTTCCGCCACAGCGGCGAGGAATTCGGCATCATCCTCTCGGGAAAGAAGGACATTTTCCTTGACGGTGAGTGCTACACACTTGAGGCGGGCGATTCGATTACTTTCTCGTCGGACACTCCTCACTGGTACAAAAACAGCTACGAAGAGGTATGCGTAGCGATCTGGGTCAACGCGCCACACGTGTGGTGATCAGCCGGCCCTAGCCGCCGTCGCCCGGGTACACCTACGCGTCCGGACTCTTCGGTGTCCGTTCGCAAACATCTCCATTACCGCGTTCGGGTCCCTCAGGACCTCTACTCGTCATGCCCTCCGCCAGGTCTAGTTCGCTGCTTGCGTCCCAGCGGGCTTCCCCTGAGCACCTCTTCTATACCCCGGCAACCGTTCCAACGGCATGCCTGCCGGGAAGTAAGGATCCTCCACCATGAACCCCTTTGCCACCACATCGTCACTGGAGCTCAGTACGACGACGGCGGATCTCACCGCACCAGTCATTTCCCGCTCGGACGTCCTCGTGGTCGGCGGTGGTCCCGCCGGCGTGGCCGCGGCCGTCACCGCAGCACGTTCCGGCGCATCCGTCACGCTCCTGGAGCGTTACTCCTCGCTCGGTGGCCTTGCCTCCGGCGGCATGGTCCTGGTGCTCGACGACATGATCAACGGCCAGGAAATCACGGTCACCGGCATCGTTTCGGAGTATGTGGAACGCCTGCAGAAGCTCGGCCTGGCGATTGTCCCGCCTGCCGATGACCGCAAGACCTCCGAGGAACTCTGGAACAAGTGGGGCCGCTATGGCACCTTCGACTTCCACTCCCACACCAACCCCAAGCCCATCTGCTACGCCGCAGCCTTCGATCCCGACGGCTGGAAGCGCGTCTCCAACGACCTCGTCCGCGAGGCCGGCGTCAACCTCCGCCTGCACTCGTGGTTCTCACGCCCGATCGTGGACAACGGCGTCATCAAGGGCGTCATTTGCGAGACCAAGTCCGGCCCGCAGGCCTTCATGGCGGACATTGTCATCGACACGACCGGCGACATCGACGTCGCCTCCCGTGCCGGCGCCAGCCACATCAAGGACAGCTACCTCACCACCCTCGTCTTCCGCCTGGGCAACGTAGACACCGCCGCCGCGGAGGCCTTTGAACAGGCCAACCCGAAGGAGGCCCGCGCCATCAACCGCACCATCAAGCGCCTGCTTGGCGGCGCCTGGGAACTGTGGTGGCTCAAGACCCCGATCGACGGCGTGGTCTGGTGCAACGCTCCCCATATGACCGGGTACGACGGCGTGGACCCGGCGGACATGACAGCCGCCGAGTTCGCTGCGCGTGACCGGATCACTGAGGCAGTGGAATACGTCCGCGCCCACCTGCCGGGCTTCCAGAACTGCTACATGCTCGACGTCGCGTCCCAGATGGGCGTGCGCCAAACCCGCCTGCTCGAGGGCGAGTACGTCATGACGAAGGAGGACGTCACCTCCCGCCGGCACTTCGCGGACACCGTGGCACGCGGCCGTGACTATTACTACCCTTACCGCTCGCTGCTTCCCAAGGAAGTGGACCAGTTGCTCGTGGCCGGCCGCCACTACTCGGCCACCCCGGAGGCTCAGAAGATGTCCCGCGAGATTCCCCCGTGCATGGCCATGGGCCAGGCAGTCGGCGTCGCTGCCGCCCTCGCCGTCGAAAACGGCGTCACCGTCCGTGAGGTCTCCGCACTGGACATCCAGGAGGGCATGCGCCGGCACGGCGCGGACCCAGGCGACGTCCCGTCGTCGAACGCTACCCTCGACAACGAAGCGGTGGTTGGGGCATGAGCACCGACACCCTTCTCAATGAGCTTGAGGAAACCACGACGGCGGTCGCCGCCGCGGCCAAGCCCACCGGCATCCCGCTCCCCCTCGACGGAATCAAGATCGTGGACTTCACGCAGGTGTTCATGGGACCGTCCTGCACTCAGCTTCTGGGCGATTACGGCGCGGACATCATCAAGGTGGAACGTCCGGGCGCCGGCGACATCTCGCGCAACTCGTTTCCGGACAAGGACGGCCAGGACAATCCGATCTTCCTGTCCATCAACCGCAACAAGCGCAGTATCTCGGTGGACACCCGCACCGACGAAGGCAAGGCAGTCCTCAGGCGTGTCATAGCCGACGCCGACGTCGTCGTCAGCAATTTCCGTTCCGGCGTGATGGAGCGGATGGGCTTCGGCTATGAGGAACTCAAGGCCGGGAACCCGGGCATCATCTGGGCCTCCGGCACGGGCTTCGGCCCGGTTGGCCCTTACTCGCACAAGGGCGGCCAAGACGCGATCGCGCAGGCCTATTCGGGCGTGATGTGGCGCCGCGAATCAGACGACGTGAAGCCGTCCATCTATCCCACCACGCTGTGCGACTACATCACAGGCATGCACCTCATGCAAGGCATCTTGCTGGCATTGCGCACCCGGGAGACCTCCGGTGTCGGGCAAAAGGTCGAGGTGACGATGTACGACTCCATGCTTCACCTGCAGATGCAGGAGGCGTGCATGCAACTCAACCGCGGCTACGAGGTCAACTGGGGCGCCATGCCGCTGAGTGGTGTCTTTGAAACCACCGACGGCGCCGTCTGCATGGTGGGAGGCTTCACCCCCGACCCGCTCGCACGGATTTCCGAAGCGCTGGGACTGGACGAGGACCTTACCCAGCGGCCGGAGTTCGCCAACCTGGAGCAGCAGTTCAAGCACAAGCCCGCCCTCCAGGCTATTTTCCGGGAGCGCATCGCCACGAACACCACCGAGTACTGGACCAACCAGCTGGAAAGTCAGGGCCTGCTCAATGCGCCCGTCCACACCCTGGAACAGGCCTTGGCCGATGCCCAGACAGAGGCCAACGGGATGATCCTGGAAGCGGAACACCCGGGCGTCGGCACCGTCAAGATGCTCAATGCCCCCATTCGCTTGTCTGCTACCCCGCCCACCGTCCGCCGCGTGGCACCGCGGCTCGGCGAACACAACGTGGAAGTCCTGCTCGAGAACGGCTTCGACAAGGAGACCATCGAGCGCCTGCAGAAGTTGGGGGTCCTCCGGTGACTGCTTCGATAGACGAGAAGTCAGGACAAACAATCTCAGTTCCCAACACAGTTGACCAGGTCACGCTGACCATCGAGAACCACGTGGCCACGGTGGTCATCGACCGCCAGCACGTGCTCAACGCGGTGGACGGGACTGCCCAGGCCCGACTCAATGACATCTGGAACCAGATCGAAGCAGATCCTGACGTGCGCGCCGTCGTCATCACCGGCGCCGGGACGCGGGCGTTCTGCGTCGGGGCGGACATGTCCGCCTCTGCCGTGGACAAGACCGGCCTGCAGTACTGGGCGGAGCTTGACCCCAACGGTTTCGGCGGACTGAGCCTGCGCACGAGCCTGGACATTCCGGTCATTGCACGGGTGAACGGCTATGCGCTTGGCGGCGGCATGGAGATCGTGCTCGGCGCCGACATCATCGTCGCCGCGGACACGGCCCGCTTCGGCCTCACCGAACCGCGCGTCGGACGCTTGGCGCTCGACGGCGGAATCCACCAGCTGGTGCGCCGCGTCCCCTACACCCAAGCGATGGGCATGCTCCTCACCGGCCGCAAGGCCGAGGCTGCCGAGATGCAGTCGATGGGCCTCGTCAACGAAGTTGTTCCCGCAGATGAGCTCGACGCCGCCGTGCAGCGCTGGGTGGACCAAGTGCTGGCCTGCTCACCCAGCTCCGTCCGGGCCGTCAAACAGATGGTCAGCAGGACCAGCCACCTCAGTGCCGCGGAAGCCCGCGGCCTCAGGCTGCCCGCCCTCATGGCCGCCTTGGACAGCGAAGACTCCGCCGAAGGTGTGCGCGCCTTCCAAGAAAAGCGCCCGCCAGTGTGGCCGGGCCGCTAGATGCGGCGCGAACAAGTGCAAGACACCGAACTTAAGCTTGAACGGAAGGACAAACCAATGCGGGAATCACTTGCACCCGGAGTGTGGGGCGTCGTCGCCACGCCATTCCAGGGCAGCACCCTCAACCTGGACACCGACAGCTTGGCCCGGTTGGTGGAGCACTATGAATCCATCGGCGCCACGGGGCTGACTGTCCTGGGTGTCTTCGGTGAAGCCGCCGCCCTGACCGCAGCGGAGCGCAGCCTGGCGCTGGAAGTGGTAGTCGAAGAAACCCGATTGCCCCTTGTGGTGGGAGTGACCTCGCTCTTCACCGGCACCGCGGTCGAAGAAATCCGCGCGGCCCAGGCCGTGGCCGGAGACCGGCTCGCGGCAGTCATGGTTCAAGCCAATTCGGCACGCCCGGAGGTGGTGATCGCGCACCTCAACGCCATCCACCAATCCACCGGCGCCAAGGTAGTCCTGCAGGACTACCCGGTGGCCAGCGGCGTCAGCATCAGCACGGAAGCACTTATTTACGTAGTCCAGACGTGCAAGTTCGTAGTCGCGGTAAAGGCCGAGGCCCCGCCCACCAGTGTGGCCATCGCCCAACTGACGGCCGCCGTCGACGTCTCCGTGTTCGGCGGGCTGGGCGGACAGGGGCTGTTGGATGAGCTGATGGCCGGCGCCGCAGGCGCCATGACAGGGTTCTCCTTCCCGGAAGCCCTCGTGGCCTGCGTCCGCGCATGGCAGTCCAACGGCTACGACGCCGCCCGGGACGCACTGCTCCCGTATCTGGCTCTCATCAACTTCGAGCAGCAGGCCCGGATCGCGTTGGCGGTCCGGAAGGAGTGTTTCCGTGAGCGGGGCCTCATCAAGGACTCCGGCGTCCGCCCGCCTGCCGCTCCCTTCCCCGAGGTCCTCAGGAACGGAATGCTGACGCACCTCGCCGAAGCCGCCCGTGCACTCTCGCTTACCCCAACCGCCCACACAGCAGGAAGGCTCTAATGGACTTCGGAATCAGCGGCAAGAGCGCGTTCGTCGCCGCCTCAACAGGAGGGCTGGGCCTAGCCGTCGCCCGCGCCCTCGCTGCCGAGGGCGTCCGGGTGGCCATTACCGGCCGCCGCGGCGAGCTGGCCGAGAAGATCGCGGCGGAGCTGCAGGCCGACGGCCACAGCGCCGTGGCTGTCGAAGCGGACCTGAGCGCCGCCGTCGGAGTGACCGACGCCGTCGAACGCGCCGTGGATCTGCTCGGTCCCATCGATATCCTGGTGCTCAATGGCCCCGGTCCCAAGCCAGGAGCCGCGGCGAGCCTTGGCGCCGATGACATCGCTGCGGCGTTCGATTTGCTCGTGAAGCCGCACCACGCGCTTGTCTCGAAGATCCTGCCAGGGATGCGGGAGCGCCGCTGGGGGCGAATCCTGGCCATCGGATCCAGCGGAATCGTGTCGCCGCTGCCAAACCTCGCCGTCTCCAATACGGGCCGTGCAGCATTGGCCGGTTACCTCAAGACCCTTGCGGCTGAAGTAGCGCTCGACGCTGTCACGGTCAACATGCTCCTGCCCGGACGCATCGGCACAGACCGCGTCGCCGAACTGGACCGAGTGGCAGCCAGGCGCCGCGGCACCACACCCGAGGAAATCCAACTCGAATCGCGCAAGACCATCCCGGCCCGGCGATACGGCGAACCCGAAGAGTTCGGTGCCGCCGGCGCGTTCCTCTGCAGTGCCCCGGCCTCGTACATCACCGGCGTCGCGCTTCGCTGCGACGGCGGCCTGATCCGGAGTCTCTAAGCCCCGATCTCCGCCCGAACAGCCTTACTGCCCCATCCCAACTGCATAAGCCAAAGGATTACCATGACTTCCACCGCGACCGAATCCGCGACGTCCACCCGCCAGGATGTAGCCGTTGCGCAGCATCTCATCAACGGCGAATGGACTGGAGAGCCCGGAACCCAGCGAATCAACCCGGCCCGCCCGGACGAACTCGCTGCACTCTCCCCGAGTGGTACCGCCGACGACGTCGACGCAGCCGTCACTGCGGCCACCGCCGCCCAACCGTCGTGGACAGCCTTGCCCGCCCCGGCCCGCGGCGCCATCCTCATGACCGCGGGCAACCTGCTCGCGGACCGCCAAATCGCCATCGCAGAGGACCTGGTCCGCGAGGAAGGCAAGACCCTCGCCGAGGCCATGGGAGAGGTCAAGCGCGCCTCGGACGTGCTGCGCTTCTTCGGCTCCCTCGGCTGGGCCGCCAGTGGCGAAGTACTGCCCAGCGGGCTGCCGGACACGACCATCACCACCCGGCGCGAGCCGCTCGGCGTCGTCGGCCTCATTACCCCGTGGAACTTCCCCATTGCCATCCCGGCATGGAAAGCCGCCCCCGCACTCATCAGCGGTAACGCCGTGGTCATCAAGCCGGCCGAACTCACCCCGCTCTCCGCGACGCACCTGGCCCACGCCCTGCGGGACGCCGGACTTCCCGCCGGAGTATTCAACGTGGTGCACGGCAAGGGCCGCGTGGTTGGCGACGCCTTGGCGCGCGATCCCCGCATCGCCGGGCTGTCTTTCACCGGATCCACCAAAGTGGGGCTCGGGCTCCAGGAAATCCTGAACGCCCGCCGTGCCCGCGTGCAGCTGGAAATGGGCGGCAAGAACGGCGTCCTGGTCCTCGACGACGCCGATCCGCGCAAGGCCGCTGCGGTAGTCGCGGCCGGTGCGTTCGGACTCACCGGCCAGGCGTGCACGGCGACGTCCCGCGTCTACGTCACCCCGGGCATCCGCGACGCCTTCCTTGAGGCGCTGGTTGCCGAGGCAGCCAAGTACACTGCCGGTGACGGTCTCGACGGCGCCAAGATGGGGGCAGTGGTGAGCAGCCAGCAGTTCGAACAGGACCAGGCAGCGGTGCGCACCGCCGTCGAACGCGGCGCCACCCTCCTGCACGGAGAGTACGACGGCGACTCCTCCGGTGCGCTGTTCTTCCCGGCCGCTGTGCTCACCGATCTTCCGTTTGACGACGCTGCCGTGACAGAGGAAATCTTCGGGCCGGTGGTTGCGGTTCTTGAGGTTCCCGACTACGAAGCTGGCCTCGCCGCGATCAACGATTCCCGCTACGGCCTCACGGCCGGCATCTGCACAGATTCTTTGGCCCTGGCCACGGATTTCGCCGCGCGGGCGCAGGCAGGCGTGATCAAGGTCAACCGCCCGACGGCGGGCCTGGACTTGAACGTGCCGTTCGGCGGCGTGAAGGACTCCTCCACCAACACCTTCCGCGAACAGGGCAAGTCTGCGCTGGACTTCTTCACCTGGGGCAAGACCGTCTACACGGGTGTGTAGCGCGCCATGACATACGTGATCGCGCAGCCCTGCGTGGATGTCAAGGACAAGGCCTGCATCGACGAATGCCCGGTGGACTGCATCTACGAAGGCGAACGCTCGCTCTACATCCATCCATCCGAGTGCGTGGATTGCGGTGCGTGCGATCCTGTCTGTCCGGTCGAGGCGATCTACTACTCCGACGATGTCCCGGAGGAGTGGGCCGACTACGTCCGGGCCAACGTGGAGTTCTTCGATGACCTCGGATCTCCGCAAGGAGCTTCGGTGCTCGGGAACCTCGGTCGGGATCACCAAGTGGTTGCGGAGGCGCGGGTCTCCGCATAGGCGCCGGGCTCTATCCGGCCAGCCTGGCCTGGATCGCCTGCCGAAGGGCTTCCAGGCTGGGGAGGCCCGAGAGGCCTCCGACCGTAGGGTAGACGCGACACGTCATGGCCGGTTCGGCCGTCGACGGGAAGAGGTCGACTCCGTCCAGGGTGAACGTCGGGGATCCGTGGAAGCCGGACACGGTGGCTTCTTGGTCCGTCATGATCTCCCTGACTGCTATCAACGCAGGATCTGCCCCGTCCAGTTCCAAAGCTTGGGAAAACAGTTCCCGGGCGGCGGATCCGTGCGGGCAGTCCTGGATGGTGAGCAATTCAAAGTCCATACCCTCATTATCCGCTCCGGTGACGTCAGCCTGTCAGGAGGTCGGCATGCTGGGCCACGACGACGTTCGGGTGTGCCCGAAGCCGGTAGCGGAGGGCGTTGTCACCGTAGGTTTCAAGAATCGGACTGTTCGTCGGGTCCACCGACAGGCCGCGGGCCTTCGCTTGAAACTCCGGGCTCACCGCAAGCTGTGGCATTCTCGCGTCCAGCGCAGGATTGTAGAAGAACGGCAGGGATATCCGGTCAGTGCCTCGAAGGGGTGAGATCACGCGATGCAGGGTTGCCTTAAGGTAGCCGTTCGTGGCCAGTTCCAGCATTTCGCCGATGTTGACCACGAATGTTCCCGGCACCTGGGGCGCGTCGATCCACTTCCCTTGATACTCGACCTGGAGGCCGCCCTTTCCGGGCTCCACGAGGAGGAGCGTCAGCACGCCTCCATCGCGGTGGGACCCGACGCCCTGCTTGGGTTCGGGATTGGATTCCCCCGGATATCGAACAATCTTGAGCACCGGGAAAGCCCGCGCGGCGAACGCAGCGTCAAAGGTGTCCTCCGGCGCTCCGAGGGAAACCGCCAGGGCCCGCAACAGGGTGAGGGAAATGGCACTCAGCCGTTCGGTCCATTCTGAGACAATTTCCCGCATTTCCGGGAGCACAGCTGGCCACAGATTGGGCCCTTCCAGGCGCCAATAGTCCGCAACGTCCGGCCCCGGCTCCACAGCGTCACGCTCGACGCCGATGTCGATCTGCTCGCGCCAATCGACCCCCCCGTCGGTGAGCTCGCCGCCGACACGGGTGTAACCCCGGAACTGGGGGCTGTGGACATTCTCGATCGCGAGTTTTTCTTCCTCCGGCAACTCGAAGAAGCGCCGCGACACATCGAGGATAGCGTCTGTCAACTCCTGCGGGATGCCGTGCCCGGCCAGGTAGAGAAAGCCAATCTCGTGCATGGCATTGCGGAGTTCGTCACGGAACCGGGCCGCCTCGTCTGGTCCGGCATTCAAACGTGAAAGATCGAGTACGGGCAATGTATCGAGTGTCAATGCACTACGTCCTTTTCATCGAATGTCGCACGAGTGTTCACGCGGCGCCTCAGGCCGGCACTTTGGGGCGCCATACGCCGAAACGGTTGCCATCCGGGTCCAGGAGGTGCGCGAACTCGATAGCGCCGTTGTCAACGAACGGAAGGACCACACTCGCACCGAGAGACTCGGCCTTGGCGATCGCGGCCTTCACATCATCGACTTGCACGTAGAAGATCGCCCAAGACGTCCCTTCAAGCGAGGTGGTGTTCCATAGACCGCCCTTGTCGCCATTCACCATCTGGTAGCCAGCGGACGAGGACTCACCAAACGTCCAGTCAAAGAGCGAGCCGTAGAACGTCCGCGCACTGTCCGGATCAGGCGATCCGACTTCGAAGTAGTTCACTATGGAGGCCATCGCTGATTTCTCTCCCCTTCTGTCGTGAGTAAGATGGAAGGCCGCCCCCCGGCAGACCGGGGGGCGGCCTTCCGAATAGCTAGGGCATGACCTTGTAGAGATCCACGACGGTCTCTTCCGGGGGCGACTCGAATCCACCCTCGATGCCCGCCTGCATGCGAGGCATGAGAATGCCGTCGCGGAATTTCTCCCAGCTCTCCTTCGACTCATGGACAGCCATGATCGTCCAACCGCCTGCTGACGGGCCTGCGGCGTGGAAAGTCTGACCGTCGGGCAGGAGCCCCTCTCCGGGGTGAACAGCGGCAATTGAGGCCTCGTATTGGTCCTTGGTGCCTCCTGGGAAGAAGTGCACGACTCCGTATGGTGCGGTGTCCATATCTGCTCCTTGAATGGTCTAGACGGGTGGACATGCCAAGCAATAGACCCCGCCACCCGGGATGTCAAGGCGTTTTCGCCGTCGGGATCAAAGTCCGGAACTTAGGTCCAGAATTCGTCTGCCTTGGCCGTCTCCTCGAAGTACTCCCGGCCCTCGACAACCTTTCCGTCGCGGAGTACGAAGGAGATGGCAGTTGCAACGTCCAGGACTTTTCCGTCGCTTTCAGCGTGGCTTTGCTGTAGCCCCACGGTGTGGTTTTCTCCGCCGACGATGTCCTCGACCGTCGCGTGGAAAGAGCCCTGGGAACGCGCTCCCAGCTCGCCGAAGTAGGCCAGGATGGCGTCGCGTCCTTGCTTCGTCCCGGACAGCACGCCGCTTCCAGCTGCGTACCAGACTGCGTCCTCCGCGAACAGCTCGCTGAGTGTCGCCAGATCACCTGCATTAAAGGCCTCGTACCCTCGCCGGACCAATTCAACGTTTTCTGTAGCTCCCATGTCGGATACCTCTCCGTCATCCTTGTCGGTCAAATGGGACGGCTTAAGGCTATTCCTGGCCCGGGTGCCTGTCGATGGGATTCAGCAAGCTCGGGCACTGGTCCGACTCCTGCAAGCGGTGGTTCAGTGGCAGGCTTAATCACAATGAACTCGCATGGAGGGCAAGCCGTGACTGACACTGCTGAGGCCGTTCTTCACGACGGCACGACGATCCCCATAACCATCCAAGGAAACGGGCGCGCGCTGATAGTCCCGGCCCGCATCACTCCGTATCTGCCCCAGGAAGCCGAGACGATGCGCCGGTGGGGCGCTGATCCAGATCTGGGACCCACGCTAGTGAACGGCCTTGCGCGATCAAACCGTGTCGTCGTTGCCGATTACGAAGGGCACCGGATGGCGCACCCCGCACCGGACAGCCTCACCCCAGGAAATGTCTCCGCAGATTTCCTTGCCATCGCCGATGCCGCTGATGCTCGCACCTTCGCCTACTACGGTTACTCATGGTTGGCACTTTGCGGGTTGCAACTCGCCATCCGATCGGACCGCCTCTGGGCACTGGCCATGGGCGGATATCCGCCCCGCGATGGACCCTACGAGAGCATGCTGGCGGTCACCCGGGCAGCGCACTCGATGGCCACACAATCCGCCAATCTGGTTCCTTCACCGGCCACCGCGGCGGAACCCGGCGACTGGGACTCGGTACCCGTCCAAACAAATGAGGCACAAACCCGCCAATTCGTCACCCTCTACGAGGCCCTCCAGGACTTCGACGATTCCTCCGCCTCGGTCCCGCGGGATTTGCCGAGGCTCGCGTTCGCCGGCGCGGACGACCGGATCGACTACGGACCCGCATGGGGAAATGTCCACGTAAAGATCGGTGAGCCCTTGGCGTTACACAAGCAAACCCTTATTGAGGCCGGATGGGATGTCCAAGTGCTCCCCGGTCTAAACCACGTCAGCGCGATGCACAGCTCGGTCGTCTTGCCGATTCTGGACGACTGGCTTCGGAAGGTCGCCGGTGGGACGATGAAGCGGTGAATCCCTTCTTCGATTTTCTCAGCCATTACTGGTGGCTGGTCTTTCCTTTGAGCGGTTTGGCTGGCGGATGGGCGCGGTCCTGGTCAAGGGCCAGCGAACGGCGGCATCGCCGTCGGGTGGAGCTCTACCGGCTCCAGAACCAAGCGGCGCAGGCGGAGCAGGCCAGCCAGGCCGAGGTCATCCGGCTGCAGGAGGCTCACGACGCAGTGAACCGGCGATGGCTGGAATACGAGCTTGACGTCGGAAAACTCATTGATTTTCCGGTCATGTCCGATGTGCGCGAACCGCTCACGGTGGCCTTTCTTCGGGCCAAACGGGAAGCGGACGGTTTGCGCCCTGCCGCACCCGGCGACATTACGACGGCGGCCCGGTTGGCGGAATACCGCGCGGCCGTGCGCAGCTTTGAACTGGCGTTCGATGTCGCCGAGCGGGAAGCCAAACGCGTCAAGGACAGCAACTTTTCCGAGCCCGAGCGCCAGCGGCTGGCGACCGCCAGGAAGCTGCTCAGGATCGCCTCGGACAGTGCTGCGACGCCGGCAGAGCGGCAGACCGCCTACAAGCGTGCCCGGCGCGAGTTGGATGGGCTGATTGTCCTACCCGAAGCGACCATCGCGGCTTTGGAAGAGAAAGTCGCCGGCATACTCGATGCCCCAAAGGCTCCCGACTTTCACCAAAGCTGACAAGCTCGCCTCGACTAGCGGCTGGGCGCCCTACCCGCTCGCAATCAGTGTTTGAGGCGATGAATTATCACGTACTTGTGATGCTTCCGGTGGCCAGTCTTGCCGCGAGGCGGAGTCAGGCCGAGAGGGGGCAGTCCAAGAGCTTTCCGCCTGCGGGACAGACGAATGTTTACGTAAACCAGGAAGACGATGAAACCCAGCGACGGGACGAGCAGCACGAATAACCACGGTAAATTGCCCACGGCGCGCCTCCTATGCCCAGTTTCCGGCCGGCCAGACTGGACGTCAAGACACGCCCAAGGGCTAGCCATGCGGGTACGCTCGGCGTAGTTTTTTTCTCATCAGGACACCCGCATTGGCTGCCAGTCGGCACCTATCAGGAGGTCAGCATGGACAACTTTCTCCGACGCGGCGGACTCGAAGTCCCGGAGCCCGTCCGACGTTTCCTTCAAGGCGAAGCCGACCCTTCGCTTCGCACCGAGCAATATCAAGAAGGCGACACCCTGGTCATCAGAGTGGATCTGCCGGGAATCGACCCCGAGAGAGACGTTGACATCAGCGTCTCCGACGACACTCTCCACATCGACGCGCGGAGGGAGGAGAACGCCGAACACGTAGCCAAGAAGGGCTATCGCAGCGAACTTCGCTACGGCGAACGCTCTCGTAGCATCCCGCTTCCCAGGGGTGTGAGCAAGGACGGCATCGTGGCCACGTACGAGGACGGTGTTCTCGAAATCCGCGTTCAGCTGCCCGAACAGTCGGAGTCCCCCACCGCGAAAATCCGCGTTGTCCGTCCGGGTGGCCGCGAAGCAAATCAGTCTTCAGGGGAGCCAGAGAACTTAGTCACCTGAGGGTGTAGATCCTCGACCTAGATCCTCAAGGACGGTGGCCGGCATTGCGAGTACAGCGACGACGGTGAGCGCAGCGCTCACAAGCACGGCGAGAAATACCGCAGCAGAGGCGAACATAATCGCCTGGGAATTTTTCCCTCCACCGGGGCTGCCAGCGTAGATTGCATTGGCCACGGCTCCGAAAACGGCTACGCCGAGAGAGCTGCCGATGGATCGCGCGAAGAGGTTGGTGCCCGTCACGACTCCGCGCTCGTGCCAATCGACACTGGACTGGGCGGCGATGAGGCTCGGGGTTGCAAGGAGTCCCAGTCCGAGCCCGGCGACAAAGCAACTGGCTGCGACGAGCACAAGGTTCGGTGTGTAGGCCGTGATGGCAAGGGCCGCCGAACCGATGAGAGTAACTGTGATCCCGATCAAGGCGGTTGCCCTGAAGCCGATGCGAAGGTAGAAGCGGCCCGACTGCGAGGCGCTGATCGGCCAACCAATTGTCAGGGCAGCTAGGGAGAGGCCTGCCACAACTGGTGAGACCGAAAGTGCCCCTTGAAGGAAAGTGGGAACGTAGGAGGTTAGTCCAAGCACGATTGCTCCGGCACCGAAGGAGATCAGGGCGGTCGTAGCGAGGAGGCGCCTCGAAACGACCCACGGCGGAAGGACAGGCTCGGCCGCTCGTCGCTCGACCAGGACGAAGGCGACGAGCAAAACTAAACCAATGGCGAACACGGCGACGCTAATTGGAGAGTCCCAGGCCCACGCCTGGCCACCCTCCAGGGCTCCGAGGATGGTCAAGGTCAGCGTGGCCGCAAGAAGAGCGGCTCCGAGGTAGTCGACGCGGTGCTTTACTCGTTCGATGTTCTCGTGGAACCTTTGAACCAGCATCCACGCAGCCAGGAGGCACAGCGGAATGTTGACCAGGAAGATCCCGCGCCAAACTCCGAGCGAAGAGAACACTCCACCAAGGGTGGGGCCCACAACAGACGAGGTTGCCCACACGCTAGCGAGGTAGCCCTGCACCTTCGCGCGCTCAGCCAGCGTGTAAATATCTCCAGCGATGGTAATGGCAACGGGCAACACCGCGCCGGCACCTAGGCCCTGCACGACGCGGAACGCGATGAGCATGGGCATGCTCCACGCCAGCCCGCAGAGTATCGACCCGAGCAGGAAGAGCCCAATGCCAGTGAGAATGATCGGCTTGCGACCTGCCATGTCCGAGAGTTTTGCGTAAATCGGAACCGAGACGGCCTGCGCAAGCAGATACGCGGAGAAGAGCCAAGGGAACGAAGAGAAACCTCCGATTTCTCGCACAATCGAAGGCACCGCCGTCGCCACGATTGTAGCGTCGATCGCGACGAGTCCGCTCGACAGCATCAGGGCTATGAGTACCGGACCCCGCCTGGAACGGAAGCCGATGCCTTCGGTTGGAGTTGCCATCTCATGACCCATCGTGCGGCTCCCTTGTGTGATCACGCTAGGCGCATCCTTGTCGGGACGCAACGACGACATCCGGCAAGCCTCCGAGATCTACCAGTACGGATCGACGGGTACGGATCGGCAAATGGGCGGCCCTGTCATTCCCCTATGCCCCGGCGTATCCTGATTACGCTTCCGGCACCGGTCTCGGCCGGCATCTTTTTCTGCACCCACTCAGTTAGGCGCTCGCCATGGAGATGAACATTAGGAACCACTGGGACAAACTCAGCCCCGAAACGCGGCACTGGCTCACCGACAACCCCGGATGCGTGGTCTTGCCCCGCACCATCACGGAAATAATCCATCAGGAAACCGGCGTCATTCCGGACTCCGACCAGCACAGCCAAGTCAGCCTCTCCCCCGAGGACCTGAGCTTCATCCGGGCCCAGTCTGAAGGAGTCCTGTTCCGGCCGGAGTAACCGGCACTGTCAGCCCTCGCCGCCTTCATCCGTTGGCGCCGGCCGATCGGCTGATTTACGTAGTGGTCCTACTGCTCCGGCCGCGCCGTAGTCTCCCTCAGCGTCCTGGCCGATTTCCGATTCGGCAGTGCTTCCTGGAACGGTTCCCGCGGTCTTCTTTGCCGGCGGATCCATAACCTCAACCGAGATCAGTACCAGGCCGAGGTCCCGGACCTTCATGAGCAGCCCATGCAGTGCCGCCTGGTCCGGGACGAAACCTCCAAGGCTTGTGGTGCCATCGCTTTCGTGGGTCAGGGTGAAATCACTGAACCAGGCAGACCAGTGACCGTCGATGTGCCCGTCGACCCGAAGCTGATAGGCCGCGGGCACGTGACGGCTGCTGGAGTACTTCATGAGAACGGCCTCGCGGAGGCGTTACTTCGCGCCAGCCGCGTCGAGCGGCGAGCTGTTCTCTACAGGCAGCGAATGACCGACGACGGTTCGCTGATCCCGCCACAGCGAGATGCCGAGACCGACCAGAGCGACGGCGGTGGGCACGGCGAACAGTCTTTCGTTGATCTGAGGCAGCAGTGGGATCGCGATGGCGGAAACGGTGCCAACGCCGAGCAGCACTGCAGCCCAGCGAGCGAGGATGCGGGCGCGGAAGAGGGCGATGCCGAAGAGCAAGCCGCCGCCCAGGTAGCCGATGCCCATGAACGATAGGAGCGGCTGCATCAGGCCGATGTCACCGGCCGCATTGCCGCTGGTGGACACGGCAAGGACGTCGTTGACGTAGCCGGGTGCGCTGTGGGCGATGGATGGGAGGACAACCGTCCCAATGGTCTCGATGCTCAGCATGGTGAGGTAGCCGGCGCTGAACAGGACGTACCCGATCAGGCCAAGGATCCCGGTCTGCTTGACCTGGCGCAGGTACATCCCGGTGATGCCGATGAGGGCCAGCGCGGCCATGACCACTTTCATGGTTTGCCGGACCGTCCATTCGGTGGTGGTGACGAAGTTGGCGTCCAGATGGGGGTGGTTGATCTGGACGGCAGCGAACAGCAGTCCTGCCGCAACGGCGCTCAAGCCGGCCGCCCGGGTGAGCTTGGTGGTGGTGATGGACATGTCCGGCTCCTTGTTTCTGAGTTTCCGTGGCTTGGCGCCTCGGGATGACTCAAATGTAGAAACCAATGGGGTGACCAGGCGTCACCCAACGATGTGACTGGCTGGGTGATCTCCTGGTGGCCGGCCCGGCTACATCAGGCCGCGTTCCCGTGCACGACGGACCGCTGACCGGCGGTCGGTGACGTCGAGCTTGGTGAAGATGTGCTTGGTGTGGGTGCGTAGCGTGTTGTACGAGATGAACAGTGCCTGGGCGATCTGCGGGCCGCTCAACCCACTGTCGAGGTGTCTGAGTACCTGCAGTTCGCGCTCACTCAGCGGTTCCCGATCACTCAGCGGTTCCGCGGACGACGACGGCGTGCCCCGCCTTACGCTGGCGGCTTGACCTTCGGCTTGGGTGCTCAACCCTCTGGCCTCATGCGCCAGAGCCTGCAACATTCGGATCTCCAGCAGGCTTCCGGCGCGCCCGGAGGCTTCGGCCGCGTCGAGCAGCCTGTCCAAAAGACGATCTGCCTGCTCGACTGCCCCGGTTTCGGGGTGTGCGCGGTGCTGCGCGATGAACAGGCGGACCAGCGTGAGGTGGTCGAATTCGCTGAGGTAGCTGACATCGTCCGCGACCGACACCCCTCGTTCGAGTGCCCATTCTGCGGCTCGCGCCAGCTTGCCCTGGGCAATCCACACACGGGCCTTCATGGCGGAGATGGGTCGAACATCCGGGAAGAACCCGCGCCGATAGAGCGGTTCCGCCTGCTCAAGAAAGTTAATGGCCGCCTCCGGATCTCCCTCGGCAAGTGCGAGCAGTCCCATCGACACGAACCATCGGTAACGGCTCTCAGTCATCACGGCCCGCTCTATGAACAGTGCTGCGGTCTCGAGGTGTTGCTTGGCGCTGCCGAGATCTCCGGTCTCGCGGTCAATCTCGCTGATTCCCACGTGCAATTCGGCAGTTGCCCGCGCCATCGACTCGCCTTCTGCCTCGGCCCGCTCCAGCGCATTCCGGTAGAGTCTGCGTGCCTTGCCGGGCTGCCCTGCGACGAGCCACATGTCAGCGAGCACCACAGTGCTGCTGAGCTCATCGACGCGGTTACCCGACGCCCGCAGGCTCGCCACAGCCTGCGTGAACGTCTGCAGCGCTGTGGTCACGTCGCCTTTCGACCACGCGGCGAGGCCGAGGAACCCGGCCGCCGATCCACGGGACAGATGGTCGTTCGGGCCGGCTATATCGAGTGCGTGCTGAGCGTGCTCAACTGTGCCGTCGACATCTCCTCGTGCTTGGGCGAGGGAAGCCCGGTAGACGGCGATAGTCGCCGGCAACGTGCGGAGTTCGTTGGTGTCAGCCCAAGGGGACGCTGAACCGTCCGGCACTTCGGCGAGCGCCCTTTCCGCATCGCCAAGCCTGGGCTCAACTGCATCGAGGTCACCGGAAACCATGTGCATGAATCCGGAGAAGACGCTGAGCGCCGGGCTGCGCCGGACGGCGTCGTCGGGCAGTGCTTTCAGCCAAGCGAACAACATCGCGTCCTGGCGGTTGCGCCGAATCGCCGGCAACGCAAGCTCCATGAGCCGCACCGCGGCGTCGAAGTCGAGGGCAGCCAGCGCGTGCCGGACCGCCTCTCCCATCATCCCTTGGCGCTCATGCCAACCGCTGGCGCGCTGGTGCAAGAGCGGAATCTGCTCGGGCTGCTCGCTGAGTAGGCGCGCCCGCAGCACTTCGGCGAAGAGGTGGTGGTAGCGGTACCACTCCCGCCGGTCATCCAGGGGAACCATGAAGAGGTTGGCCCGCTCAAGGTCCAGGAGCATCCGGCTTCCGTCATCACCGCCGGTGACGGCGTCACAGAGTGGACCCGTCAGCCGGTCGAGGATCGATGATTGCAGGAGGAAACCGCGGACTCGTTCAAGCTGATGCTGGAGCACCTCCTCGACCAGGTAGTCGACCACGTACCGGTCGTCTCCGGCGAACCGGGCGACGAAGCCCGCGACGTCGTCGCGCCCTTCGAGAGAGAGCGCAGCGAGCTGGAGCGCGGCAATCCAGCCCTCCGTACGCTGCTCCAAAGCGGCTACCTCAGCTGCCTCGAGCGCTAGTCCCGCTGCCCCGTTGAAATACGAGCCGGCCTCCTCGGACGTAAAGCGCAGATCCGCCGCACGAATCTCGACCAACTCGCCCCGCACTCGCCAACGGGGCAACGGAAAATCGGGATCGGCGCGGGTGCTGATGACAACATGCGCTTGTGGAGGAAGATGATCCAGCAGGAAGACCATCCCGTCGCGGACGTCCTGGCTCTCGACCGAGTGGTAGTCGTCCAGCACGATCCACACGCCGTGCTGTACGGCTGCTAGCTCATTCAACACCGTGTTGAGCACGAGATCGATCCGCGAAGGGGAGCTGGCAATGAGCTTGAGCGCCGCCGAGCCGACGCCGGGCACCGCCGTTTGCACGGCTGTGACAAAGTAGGTCCAGAAAGACGCCGGATCGCTGTCCGCCGAATCGAGCGAGAGCCACGCAACACAGCGGACTTCGCCCTGCGCCTCCCCTAGCCACCCCGCGAGAAGCGTCGTCTTACCGAATCCGGCCGGCGCAGACAGCAAGGTCAGTCTCGATTCAGCTGAGCGACGCAAACGCTCACTCAATCTTGGGCGCAACACAAAGCCGCGGCCCGGTTTCGGGACGTACAGCTTGGTCACAATCACCGGACCCGCCATGCGATCACCATTCCAACGTGAACAACCGCATCCGAAGAGGGCGGCAACTAACACCAGAGTACCGGGGGGCTGGTCAGTCTCCTTGGCTCTCGCGTAGTCGCCACCTCGAAAGCTACCCGCTCTCAGGTAGAACCGGTCGAGCCGCCCGTCGGCACCAGAGCGCCTTTTTCGGAAGAGATAGCAGAAATGTAGGTCTCCAACTGGGACCGCAACTGATCCGTCGAGTGGTGCTCGGGCGTCAGCGTAGCTGTGATCTGGGCACCGAGCGCGAAGGTCATGATCCCGCCAACGATGTCGTCGTCGTTCAGCCCCTCCTTCAGCTCGCCAAGGTCCCTGGCTTCACGGAGCTTGTCGAATAACGACTCACGCCATTGCTCCATCGAGGAATCATGCAAGGCCGCCTTTGCCGGGTCCGTGAGTGCGCGCTGCCAGAACGCGATGGCGATCCGGGCCTCGTTGAGCCTCTCTGCATCCAGCGGCAGGATTTCGTGGCAATAGCTGCGTAACGCAGACAGTCCGTGCCGGCTGGCCGTGGACGTGTCCATGCGGGCGTTCGTCTGGTTGAAAACGTGGGCGAACGCAAACGTCAGCAGATCGTCCTTCGTCGGAAAATAGGGCTTGAGCGCGCCGTTGGCAAAGCCTGCTTCCATGGCAATTTCACGCATGGTTGCGCCCTCGATGCCCCTCTTCGCGATGATCCGCCAGGTGGCCTCGACCAGCTCCACCCGGCGCTTGTCGTGGTCTACGATCTTCGGCACGCGTTCCCCAAATCTTTTTTCTACAACCGTTGTGACTCAGATTACACGATGCTATTCTCTACACACATAGAAAATAAACCGACGACCACGAAGGCCTTCCATGAGCACAACTTCCTCTCCAGAAATCGCCGAATTGGCTGCGTTTACCGGGCACTCTCCTTATGCAATGACGAGGGCCGAAGACATCACGGCAGTCAGGGGCATCCTGGCCGATGCCGGACTCTTCGGTGAATCCATCAGGGTCGCCTATCTTGGACTGCTAGATCCCCCGCGCGATTCGGGGACTCGCGATTCAGGAGCCGCGGACCGCAGGTTCAGGGCGTTCCTGCATAACGTTGTATCCGGTGCGGCACAGGACGTCGTGGTCTCTGTGACCCACGGGAAAGTCGTCTCGAAAGTGGAACTGGACACGTCCGCGACGGGCGAGCTTCCAGTCATCGAAGAGGAATTCGAGGTGGTTGAAGAGATCCTCGCCCAGGACGAACGATGGCTCAAGGCCCTGGCTGCCCGGAATCTCGATGTCACCAAAGTCAGGGTCGCTCCGCTGTCGGCAGGGGTTTTCGAATACCCCGAAGAGAAGGGCCGCCGGATCCTGCGCGGCCTGGCTTTCGTTCAGCAATTCCCTGAGGACAGCGCCTGGGCGCACCCCGTGGACGGGCTGGTTGCCTATGTCGACGTCGTGAACAAGACCGTGGACCAGGTCCTGGATTTCGGCCCCGTTCCGGTCCCGGCGGCGCACGGCAACTTTACCGACCCTGAGCTGACCGGACCGACGCGCACCACCCAGAAGCCGATCCACATCACCCAGCCGGAAGGTCCGAGCTTCACGGTCCAGGGCGGAAACCACGTCGAGTGGGAAAAGTGGAGCCTCGACATCGGCTTCGATGTCCGGGAAGGCGTGGTTCTCCACAATGTGGCGTTCGACGACGTCGATCGCCGCCGCAGCATCCTCAAGCGCGCTTCCATTGCCGAAATGGTGGTTCCTTACGGGGATCCCTCCCCCGTGCGCTCATGGCAGAACTACTTCGATACCGGCGAGTACCTGGTGGGCCAATACGCCAACTCGCTGGAGCTCGGCTGCGATTGCCTGGGCGAAATGACCTACCTTAGCCCGGTAGTCAGCGACGCGTTCGGCCGCCCGCGCGAAATCCGCAACGGTATCTGCATGCACGAAGAGGACTGGAGCATCCTCGCCAAGCACAGCGATCTCTGGAGCGGCGTGAACTACACCCGCCGGAACCGTAGGCTCGTCATCAGCTTCTTCACCACCATTGGCAACTACGACTACGGCTTCTACTGGTACCTCTACCTGGACGGCACCATCGAGTTCGAGGCCAAGGCCACCGGCGTCGTCTTCACCAGCGCCCATCCAGGGAAGGGGTACCCCTACGCTTCGGAATTGGCTCCGGGCCTTGGGGCTCCCTTCCACCAGCATCTCTTCAGTGCCCGCCTGGACTTCGCCATCGACGGACTCACGAACCGCGTCGAGGAAGAGGACGCTGTGCGGGTGCCAATGGGTGAAGGCAACGAACGCGGCAACGCCTTCACCCGCCGTCGTACTATCCTTAGGCGCGAAACGGAAGCCGTGCGGGAGTCCGACATGGCTTCCGGACGGGCCTGGGTGATCTCGAATCCCGAATCACTCAACCGATTGGGCGACCCCGTGGGGTACAAGCTCCATGGCCAAGGGCACCCCATGCTCTTGGCCGACCCCGACTCATCCATCGCCCAGCGTGCCGCATTCGCCACGAAGGACCTGTGGGTAACCCGCCACGACGAGGCCGAGCGCTACCCCAGCGGCGACTTCGTCAACCAGCACTCCGGAGGGGCCGGACTGCCGTCCTACATCGCCCGTGACAGGGACATCGACGGACAAGACATCGTAGTGTGGCACACCTTCGGACTGACCCACTTCCCCCGCCCCGAGGACTGGCCGATCATGCCCGTAGACACGGTGGGATTCAAACTGCGCCCCGAAGGCTTCTTCGATCGGAGCCCCGTCCTCGACGTCCCCGCGTCGAAGCCCGCTGAAGGCGGCCACTGCCACATGGAGGCCCAGAAATGAGTTTAACAACCGGGAAAGAGACCACTGAGGTGGGCCACCCGCATCACAATCGACGCCGTCTCGGCGTCCCGGCGGTGACTTTCATGATCATCGCAGCATCGGCACCGCTCACCGTCCTTGCCGGCGGAGTGACGACGACGTTCGCAGTCACCGGGGTCACCGGCGTACCGCTGTCCTTCCTGCTGCTCGGCGGAACTCTCGCTGTGTTCGCCGTCGGCTACGCGGCAATGAGCAGGTATGTGGTCAACGCCGGCGCCTTCTATTCCTACGTGGCGCAGGGCATCTCCCGGCCGGTTGGCGTCGGGGTTTCCATGGTGGCCCTGATGGCCTACAACCTGATGCAAGTCGGGATCTATGGCCTTTTCGGCTTCACCGTCTCGAGCCTGATCAACGAACGCTTCGGGGCCGCTGTCCCTTGGTGGATTCCGGTCCTGGTCTGTATCGCCGTCGTCGCATTTCTTGGTGTGAACCGGGTTGACCTCTCGGCGAAGGTCCTCGGGGTGCTCGTGGGCCTTGAGTTCCTCGTAGTGATCGTCTACGACGTCGTTTCCTTTGCTGTAGCCCCAGAAGGCGTCAGCGGAGCGCCCCTTAGTCCGGAAAGCCTGTTCGTGCCAGGCGTCGGCGCGGTCCTCTCCTTCGGCATCGCGGCGTTCATGGGATTTGAGTCGGCCGCGATCTATGGCGAGGAAAGCAAGGATCCAAAGCACACTGTCGCCCGGGCAACGTACACCGCCGTCGCCATCATCGCCCTGTTCTACGCTGTTTCTTCCTGGGCAATGGCGGTCGGAACGGGACCGTCCGCCGTGGTCGACGCATCGGCAAAACAAGGACCGGACCTGATGTTCGGCTTCCTGGGCGACCACGCAGGCGTCCTTCTGGCCGACCTGGCCAGGCTGCTTTTCGTCACCAGTCTCTTCGCAGCCCTCGTCAGCTTTCACAATGCCGCAGCGCGCTACTTCTTCTCCCTTGGCCGGGAACAAGTCCTTCCCCGAAAGCTGGGCGCAGTACGGCGGCACAGCGGCGCCCCCTACGCTGGGTCGATCGCCCAGACGGTCATCGCCGTCGTGGTCACAGTGGCGTTCGCCATCGCGGGGACCGGATCGTCGCTGGGTGATCTCTACCCAGTCCTGACCATGTTCACGTGGCTGACGAACGACGGCGCGATGGGACTCGTCCTCTTGATGACCATTGTTTCACTCGCGGTCATCGGATTCTTCCGCAAGAACAGGCATGACGCTGGAATCTGGACCCGCGTGATCGCACCTGCTCTGGGCTTCGTGCTCCTGGCCGTGATTTTCGTTCTGATCGTGGCCAACTTCAACGTACTGCTGGGCCAAAACGAGACGAATGCCCTGACGTTCATCCTGCCGGCCACGATCATAGTGCCCGGATTGGTGGGGGTCGCCTGGGCATTCCGCCTCCGCCGGAGCAACCCCGCCGTGTATCGGCGGATCGGGCACGGCGAAGAGGGACCGGCGGCCCTCCACCTCGGGGACGGAGAAGACTGATCAGCGCTGGGACTGATGATCGGTGGACAACATGCACATAACCGTTTCGATAGCCATGCTGGCCTGCTGCGCTTTGGGAATCTGGAGCCCGATGCGCGAAGGCCTGGTCAGGAACCTCAGCCAGTGGGGACCGATGGCGCTCATGCTGGTGGCGATGGCGGACACCACCGTCGGGCCAGGCATTGTTCCGGGCGTCGTGTGGGGCCTGCTGCTGCTCCTCACGTCCCCTCTTCCGCTGGTGCTCCTGCCCAAGGATCGCCGCGACGGCATGGAAATACACCGCTCCCTGTCGATCCTGTCCATGTTCGCCATCCTCGTCACAACCCTTCCCACCGCATCATCCAGTTCAATACACCAAACACACGCGCACTCCGGACTTGGTGGAGTGAACCCGATCCTGGCAGTTGCCCTCGCCGCAGCGGTCATCGCCTACTCAATCGTCCTGGCGGCCCGAGCGCTCCGACGAAACGGCCGCGGACACCGTCGTCACGCGGCTGCATCGCTTGAGGCCATCTCCTCGGCGGGCGCCCTGGGCGCAATGATCCTGATGGCCGTCTGACCCCAAGTACCTTGTCCTTCGAAACCATCACCAACTCAGAGTGGAGTAAACCCTTGGAAAGCTACGACGCCCTCCTGGCTTCAATCACCCCGACCACCGGCGAAACCCGGACCATCTTCGACCCTGCCACGGGCACCGCCGTCGGCGAAGCTCCCGTTCACACCGTCGAGGACCTTGAGCGCGCCCTTGCCGCAGCCCGGGCCGCCCAGCCGGCGTGGGCTGCGCTGGGCCACGACGCCCGGAGCGCCGCGCTCCTCAAGGCCGCCGACGCCGTCGAACGCTCCGCCGAAGAACTCGCCCAGCTGCTCTCCCGGGAGCAGGGCAAGCCGCTCAACGGCCCCAACGCCCGCTTCGAGGTCGGCGCCTGCGCCGCTTGGCTGCGTGCAGCAGCCGGCACCCCGCTGGACCCGGAAATCGTCGTGGACGACGGCGAAACCCGCGCCGAACTGCACTACCGGCCCATCGGCGTCGTCGGCGCGATCGGCCCCTGGAACTGGCCCATGATGATCACCATCTGGCAGATCGCCCCGGCCCTGCGCATGGGCAACGCCGTAGTGGTCAAGCCTTCCGAATACACGCCGCTCAGCGTGCTCGCCCTGGCGAAGGTCCTCAACGAGGAACTCCCCGAAGGCCTGCTCACCGTGGTCTCCGGCGGCCGCGACGTCGGCGCCCGCCTCGCCGAACACCCCGCCATCGGCAAGGTCATGTTCACCGGCTCCACCGCCACCGGCAAAGCGATCATCCGCTCCAGCGCGGACACGGTGAAGCGCCTCACCCTGGAACTCGGCGGCAACGACGCCGGCATCGTCCTGCCCGACGCCGACCCTGCCGCGATCGCCGAAGGCCTCTTCTGGGGCGCCTTCATCAACACCGGCCAGACCTGCGCTGCATTGAAGCGCCTCTACGTCCACGACTCGCTGTATGAGGAAGTGTGCACCGAACTTGCCGCTGTTGCGGCGGCGATGCCCATGGGTAACGGCCTGGACGAGGCAAACGTGCTCGGCCCGCTGCAGAACAAGCAGCAGTTCGATATCGTCGCCCGGCTCGTGGACGCAGCCCGCGCGTCCGGCGCCCGAGTGCTGCTCGGCGGCAACCCCGACGACGGCCAGCCCGGATACTTCTACCCCACCACCCTCGTGGCCGACATCGACAACGACAACCCGCTCGTTGCCGAGGAACAGTTCGGCCCGGCGCTGCCGATCATTCGTTACGGCACCGTTGATGAGGCGGTCACCATGGCGAACGCGCTCGACGTCGGACTCGGCGCCTCAGTCTGGTCATCGAACCTGGACGAGGCCCGGAAAGTAGCCGCCCGTCTCGAGGCAGGGACGGTCTGGATCAACAAACACGGCGCCGTGGACCCCCGAATTCCGTTCGGCGGCGCCAAGCAATCCGGGTACGGCCTCGAATTCGGCACCGAAGGCCTCAAAGCCCTCGGTCTGCCACAGATCATCAACGGCTAGGCGGTGACGGAGGCGCGGCTGCAGGAGCGGAACTCCTGCGCCGTCGCCTTTGAATCTCCACGTAGGCCGTGACAAGGAGCAAGACAATCGCGGCAAACACCAAGACGACGGCACCGGGGACCACCGCGCTCACCGGTATGAGCAAAACGGCGATCACCACGGTGGGCATTGCCCATGGCAGCACCGCGCGCGGTGGCTGACCGTAACGAAGCGACACGATCGCATTGCAGCCATAGAAGAGGGCTAGACCGCCGCCCAGCGAAATCCCCGAACCGAACGGCAGGTGCTCATAGGGTGCTGGAATGGCGGTCGCGATCGCGCCGGCGATCGCTGTCACTCCCAGCACCAGGAGAAACGGCAGGAACAACGTGGTCTGGAGTATCCCGGCGAAGTCCGAGCGATCCTGCAGGCGTTCGAGCCCCGCGGTGATGGTCCCGGTGCCATATTGGAAGAACGCCCAGCCAAGGAACGCAACAATGAGGAATCCGAGCGCTCCGACCAGTCCGGCGCCCGGACCCCAATCATCCGAAACCTCAGTGACGATCGTGAAGATGGATTCGCCGAGGACAATGATGACGAACAACCCAAGCCGCTCGGAAGCGTGTTCGATATTGATACCGCCGATGCCGCGGTCAGGCCAAAGGCGCGCGCTAACCACCATCATGCCAACCTCGATGACGATGGCCGTCGCCCACAGGACGATGGCGACATGGAGTGGCAGGAAGGCCGCGATGAACCAAAGGACGGCCGTGCCGCCGTTGTAGATCCAAATGCGCCAGGGGGTTTCAACTGAATTCCCTCCGTGTTGATACAACCACAAGACCAGCAGGACAACGCGTATGGCGGCATTGGCGAGCGAAAAAGCCCACGCCCGTTCGCCAAACGCTCCCGGCGCAGCCGCGGCCATGACGCTCGCCGCTGCCATGGCCGCGAGCATCGCGATACCCAGCGCGCGGGACGACAATCCGGGCAAGAGGTTGACCACGGAAACGATGTTCACCCACGCCCACCAAGCCGGAAAGAAGAGCAGGACGTAGGTGCCGAACTCGGCCCCTCCGGGGTCGCCGTGGATCCCGCGTGCAAGCTGCCCGACGAAAGCGACAAAGACGAGGTCGAAGAACAGCTCCATCCAGTGAACGCGACGAGGGTCACGGGCTGCCTCGTGCTTCAATGCGCCAGAATCCGACGACTTATCCATCATTGACCAATGCTATTGCTGCGCGCACAGGGAGGGAGCGAGCGCCACAGTGGCGTTTGGGTTCAACAAAGAAGGCGGCGCCGAGATAGTAGTATCTGTAGTACAGGAATACGTTTGATGCGGGGGCGTCCTACGCGCGTGGAAACATTGGGGCGACAAAAAGTCATGGATTCGGAACCGGTACAGCCAGAGGTAAATCCGCGGTTCAGCAACACCCGGAATGAGAATATCGACGTTGCTATCCAGCAACTCCGCGACGGCGGGTTCACTCCCCTTCAGCTGGATGAATTCCTGGAGACGCTACGGCGCATGGAGGCCGACGATTTGATACTTGCACCCCTGACAAATGCCTTGCTCGCCATGAACGTCACGGTTCAGTGGCTGATGTAACGACCGGTTACGGAGGCGGCGGTCGCGAAGCCAGGCGTGGGTGACCTCAACCGCCGGACGGGTCCACTGCCGTCCCGGGGATAGACTCGATTCAAGCCCACCAACCACCATTTGAGGAGCCGCATGCGCGCCACCATCATCCACGGCCCCGGCGACATCCGTGTTGAAGACCGTAACTACCCAACGGTCCAGCTGCCCACCGACGTCGTCGTGAAGGTCACCGCCTCCTGCGTCTGTGGATCGGATCTGTGGCCGTACCGCGGCGTCAAGCCCACGAACAAGCCTTCCGCCATCGGGCATGAATTCATCGGCACGGTGGAAAGCATCGGCGAGGATGTCGCCACCCTGGCGGTGGGCGACTTCGTGATCGCCCCGTTCGTGGTCAGCTGCGGGGCGTGCCCGCAATGCTTGTACGGCGTCACGGTGGCCTGCGATCATTTGGCCGGTTGGGGCGGCAAAGATGACAGCGGGCACGCGATCGACGGCGGCCAGGGCCAAGCGGTCCGGGTACCACTGGCGGACTCCACCCTCGTCAAGGTTCCCGGCGTCACGGCGCCCGACGACGCCCTCCGCGCCAGCTTGCTGACGCTGTCCGATGTTATGGCCACCGGCCACCACGCCGCCCTCGCGGCGAAGGTGGGTCCCGGCAGGACGGTCGTCGTCGTCGGCGACGGCGCAGTAGGGCTTTGCGGCGTGCTCGCAGCGAAGCGGCTCGGAGCCGAACGAATCATCGCCATGTCCCGGCACGCCGACCGCCAGGCAATTGCCCGCGAGTTCGGGGCTACGGACATCGTCGCCGAGCGTGGCGAGGACGGCGTCGCCAAGGTCCGCGAGTTGCTGGGAGGCGTCCTGGCGGACTCGGTGCTGGAGTGCGTCGGGACCAAGGAATCCATGGAACAGGCACTGCACAGTGTCCGCCCGGGCGGCGCCCTCGGCTTCGTTGGTGTCCCGACAGGCGGCGCCGAAGCCCCGCTGCGGTACCTGTTCGACACGAACATCTCGATTGCAGGCGGAATGGCCCCGGCCCGCACGTACATCCCGGAACTGCTCGTGGACGTACTCGACGGCACGATCAATCCGGGCCGGGTCTTCGACACGGTGATGCCGCTCGAGGAAGCACCCGAGGCTTACCGCGCCATGGATGAACGGCGCGCCATCAAGGTTCTTCTGACCCCCTGATCGGCATGGCTTGCACCCGCAGATTCCTGCTGATTGTCAGGGCTGTGGCGCACGCACGGGAACGGCGGGAGAATCCATATACAAGGCTGGATGAACCCAAAGGAGTGAGCAGTCATGATCACTGCTGCCCATGCGCGCGCGGTGGTTAACCAGGGTGGATATTTACCCATCGAGGATCATGGACTCATCGGCGACGGCTCCACGTGCGCCCTTGTAGGGCGGGACGGGGCAATCACGTGGCTCTGCCTGCCCGAGTTCGACAGTCCCCCGTTCCTGGCAGGAATTCTCGACGCCGAGTCCGGGGGTCGTTTCGAAATAGCACCGGTTCACACGGTGGCATCCTTCCAGCGCTACACCGAGGACTCCTGCGTGCTGGTGACGTCCCTCCTGTCCGACCGTGGCGTGCTCCAAGTGACGGACGGACTCACCTTGCGCGCCGGCGCCGACCTCTCGGAGCCGGTACCGGCAGGTCGTTGCGAGCTCCTTCGGCACGCCCGGGCCGTGGGCGGAGACGTCCCGCTCCGGGTCAGCCTGATACCGAAGGCCGGTGTGACCTTTGACGCCCTGGCCACGGGCTGGCGGTTTGATTGGCGGCAAGACGGAGTCCAGGAGGTCTACCTTTGGTCCTCGGTTGAGCTCGTGCCTGATGGGCGAGGCCTGTCTGCCGAATTGACGCTTCGTGCGGGAGAAACACTGACCATGGTCCTGCACTGGTCGGGGCGGTTCCGGCTCCGCCAGCACCCGGAGAGCAAGAAGCTCATTGACCAGACCGTTTATGCCTGGCGCCGCTGGGCGTCAAGTTTGGACTGCGAAGGCTCCCAAGCTGAGTTGATGAAACGGTCGGCCTTGACGCTGAAGATGTTGGATCATGCTGAAACAGGCGCCATCCTGGCTGCCGCCACATCCTCCCTGCCAGAGTGGCCGGGTACTTCGCGGAACTGGGACTACCGGTACACGTGGGTGCGCGACGCGTCCTTCTCCAACTACGTATTCAGGCGCATTGGCGACCCAAGCGATGCGGACGTATTCCTTGCCTGGGTCCTGACCAATGTCGAACGGGACGGCGTCCCTCACGTCATGTACGCTCTCGACGGGTCCCAGCCACCTGATGAGGTGGAGGATCCACATTTGCGGGGATACCGGGGATCAGCCCCGGTCAGGTGGGGCAACGGGGCCAGCCACCAACTCCAGCACGACGTTTACGGCGAAATAATTGATATCGCCTACCAGTGGTCGGGCAGCGGCAGGCGGGTCGACGAGCGGCTCTGGGCCGCGCTGGTGCCCATCGTGGAAATGGCGATCAAGAAATGGCGGGTCCCGGACTCTGGTCCTTGGGAGATCCGCGATAAAAGCCGTCCCTTCACCTATTCCGCGGCACTGTGTTACGTCGCGATCGACAGGGCCATCCAGATCGCGAGCCGGGACGGACTTCCTTATCCCAAGCGCCGTTGGGAGGCAACCGCGCGCCAAATCCGGCAGGCTGCCCTGACTCAATCCTGGGACCCACGGCGTCGCACTTTCACTGAAAATTTGGGCGGCAGTGGCGGCCTGGACGCGTCGTTGCTGACCCTTCCTGTCCGCAACGTTATTGATTTCGACGATCCGAGGATGGTCGCCACCACAAAAGCTATTGCCACCGAGCTCGACGCCGGCAACGGACTCTTGTTCCGCTACTTGCCAGAGATTTCCCCCGACGGGCTGCCGGGAAGCGAGGGCGCCTTCTTGCTCTGCAGCTTCTGGCTGGTGGATAACCTAGCCGGGCAGGGCCGCGTTGACGAGGCCCACGAACTCTACGAGTCGCTCTGCAGCCGGGCGAATCCACTTGGCCTGCTACCCGAGCAGATCCACCCGGACACGGGAGAGTTCCTCGGGAACTTCCCGCAAGCGTTCAGTCATGTGGGCGTACTGGCCAGCGGCCTTCGTCTGCTGAAAGCGGAGCGGCGGGCCGCCAACGCCGGTTCCACCGCGGAGAATCAGACCTAGCTTCGAGGCAACGCAAAATGCGTGCATGGTGGGTGCATTCACCCGGTCCGATCGCGACGGGCCCGCTTGTTTGGGGCGAAAGGCCCGATCCGGAACCGGGGCGACGGGAGCTACTCGTCAGTGTCCGGACCAGCGGGGTCTGCCGGACAGATCTCCATCTGGCCGAGGGAGACCTCGCGCCGCGGATGCCGGACGTTATTCCCGGCCATGAAGTGGTGGGAATAGTCATTGACGCGGGCGAAGGGTGCGTGAGGTTCCATCCGGGTGACAGGGTCGGGGTGGCCTGGCTCGGAGGAACATGCGGGAAGTGCCAATATTGCCAGCGTGGCGAAGAGAATCTCTGCCTCTCCCCCACGTTCACCGGATGGGATAGGGACGGCGGCTATGCGGAGAAGCTGACTGTGGCGGAGGATTTCGCCTATGCCATTCCGGAGCAATTTTCAGACGAGCAAGCGGCACCGCTATTGTGCTCGGGCATCATCGGCTACCGCGCACTCAAACGCGCCGCCGTCCCGCCGGGCGGCCGGCTGGGCATCTATGGTTTCGGAGGTTCAGCGCACCTCACAGCGCAAATGGCACGCCACCAAAGTGCATCCGTCTACGTGATGACACGCTCGGAATCGGCCCGTTCCCTGGCGCGCCAACTCGGAGCTGTGTTCGTCGGCGACTCCTACGATTCCCCGCCGGACCCACTCGACTCGGCGATACTTTTCGCCCCCGTTGGGGACCTCGTCCCGGTGGCACTGAGAGCGCTCGGCCGGGGCGGGACCCTCGCGATTGCAGGCATCCACCTGAGCGACATACCGTCCTTGAACTATTCCGCCGACCTCTTCTATGAGCGGCAGCTCCGCAGTGTTACCGCCAATACCCGCTCGGACGGTAAGGAATTTTGGTCGCTGGCGGCAGAGATTCCCCTCACTCCCACCACAACGGCATACCCTTTGGCGAAAGCCGATCGGGCCCTGCAGGACCTGGCCGGGGACCGTATTACCGGGGCTGCCGTCCTGAAGGCCTGAGCTGTGGATCTAACCCCGGGATTATGCGTGCGGCTGCATGAGCAAGGCCAAGCGGCCGGCGGGTCCGGTTGAGGTCCCGCCGGCCGATGTTCCACTGTTTAGGTGTTGCAGCTGTTCAGGGTTTCAGCTGTTCAGGGTTTCAGCACTTCAGTGCGAAGGGCTGACCATGTGATGGCGGTGTTCCTCGGTGCTCGGCTTGATCGCCGTCGCGGTGACGACAAGCGCCACCAGGCCGGTGATCCAGGACGTCCAGGCGACGCCACCTTGCATAGCGTAGGAACCCATCCACGGAGAAAGGAAGAGCAAGGCGCCCAAGCCTGCCTGGACCCACTCCATGACCGGCGTTCCGGGCATGGCCAGATTGATGACGCCGCTGATGATCAGCAACGCGCCGAACACGACCATCAGGGCAGCCGACGAACCGGCCGCCGTGGTCCAGATGACCGATAGAGCAGCATAGAGACCGGCAATAACCGTGACCCAATCCTGCCATCGCGTCCATTTCTTCATTGAAACCACCTCTGTGATGTGGATTGCGCCCCAGGACACCTCGGACGGCACCCCAAAAGGCTTCACTTGTTGACGGTGACCTCCCACGAGGCACCGCCACCGGGTGCCGCGATGACCAGCCGAACGCCCTAAGCCGACCCCACGGTCCCGCTGGCATCGCCGCTCCGGTATTGATGTAACAAAATCCGCCCGCCACTCCTTCCCGGAATCGCCGTCGTCGAATTCCCGCGGCGCACTAAGCCTTGCTAAGAGCAGACTTCCGGTCTACAACGTAGTCATAGAGCAACATCGACGAACATGCCCGGCGTCGCCGGCATGTTCGTCCAGGGAGGACCCCGTGATATCGAGTCGCTGGTCGTAAAGTCGCCAGTCAGTTTGGCGCTGACTTATCGACGTCCGTTGGTGAGAACCGCCGTGGCCTCCGGCGTGGACCTGCGTCCGGCGCCAACGCCCAGGTTCCGGCCCGACCCCGCCAGGTCGCCTGCAGTCGCAACCAACGGAAGGAAAGAAATGTTAAACATGAAGGTCCCGGCACGAGGCGCCGGAACCGCCTTCATTGCAACCCTCGCTATCACGGCACTTGCCGCATGCTCGAGCACGAGCACATCGCCTTCGCCAAGCGCCACGAGTTCCGGCGGAGCCGTACCGCAGATCTCTGCGGATGCGTTCACGGCGGACTTCTCAGCGATGAAGCAACTCACGTCGCTCGCTTCACAGGGCAAGGGCATGGTCGGCGTACTGCTGCCGGATACCACCACCTCGGCGCGATACGTCACGTTCGATGCCCCGTACCTGAAGAAGGCATTCGAAGCCGCGGGACTCGACGCCAGCAAGTTCAAGATCGACAACGCGCAGGGCAGCGCAAGCACCATGCAGACGCAGGCCGAGGCTGACATCACGGCTGGGGCATCCGTTCTGCTGGTAGATGCCCTGGACTCCGGTTCAGGCGCGGCCATCGAGGCGACCGCCAGCTCGCGAGGCGTCAAGGTGATCGACTATGACCGGCTCGTGAAAGGCGGTGCGAAGGATCGCACCTACGTCAGTTTTGACAACGTCAAGGTTGGTCAACTGATCGGCCAAGGCGAAATCAGTTGCCTCGCAGACTGGAAAGTCACCAAGCCGAACATCCTGATCATGGATGGCGACCCGACCGATAACAACGCGAAACTGTTCGCCGAAGGCTACAACGGCGTACTCAAGCCGCACTTCGACAGTGGCGAATACGTGAACGTAGGCGAGCCTGCCGGAACGTGGACCCCATCCGTAGCGCAGACGACATTCGCCCAGCAGTACACCGCACACTCGAACATCAATGCGGTGGTTACGCCCAACGATGACAACGCCAACGCGGTGATTTCGTACTTGCAGAGCAAGCAAATCCCCGCCAAGACCTTCCCTACCACGGGACAGGATGCGTCCCTGTCCGGGTTGCAGAACATCCTGAAGGGCTACCAGTGCGGAACGGTGTACAAGCCGATCTATTTTGAAGCCCAGGCAGCCGCGGCGGCGGCACTCTATCTGCGGGCCGGCATGAACATTCCCTCAACCCTGGTGAATGGCAAGACCACGGACGACACCGCGAAGACCGACGTCGCCTCGGTTCTGCTGACCCCGCTGTGGGTGACCACGAAAAACATGGCCGACACGGTGGTCAAGGACGGCGCTGTGACGGTCTCCTCGCTCTGCATCTCGCAGGTGAAGGACGCTTGCGCCGCGGCAGGAATCCAGTAGTTGGAGCATGAGCGAGTTGGAAGTCCCGGACCCCGTTGACGCCGGGCCTCTGCTTCGCCTGGCGGGCATCGACAAGAATTTCGGGCCGGTGCAGGCACTGGTCGACATCACCCTTGAGGTGCCGATCGGGAAGGTGACCGCCCTCGCGGGTGACAACGGCGCGGGCAAATCGGTATTGATCAAGTGCGTCGCCGGCATTCACGCCCCCGACGACGGCCAGCTGTTTTGGGAAAGCAAGCCCGTACGGTTGAACTCGCCGCACGAAGCCGCCGCGCTTGGCATCGAGACCGTCTATCAGGACCTGGCCCTGTGCGACAACCTCGACATCGTGCAGAACCTGTTCCTCGGCCGCGAGCGGCTGCGCCATTTTCTCCTCGACGAGGAGAGCATGGAGATCACGGCAAGGGAAACGCTTGCCAGCCTGGCCGTGACCACGGTGCGTTCCATCCGGCAGCCCGTCGCATCGCTGTCCGGTGGGCAGCGCCAGTCAGTATCGATCGCGAAATCCGTGCTGTGGAACTCGAAGCTCGTCATTATGGACGAACCGACGGCAGCTCTCGGCGTCGCACAGACCGAGGTTGTCCTCCACCTTATTCGCCAGCTCGCAGACCGTGGCGTCGCGGTCATCGTCATCTCGCACAACATGAACGACGTGTTCGAGGTTGCAGACCGCATCGCCGTGCTCAGGCTCGGGCGTCTCGTGGAAGTTCGGCCCGTCACAGAAATGGACCGGCAGATCGTGGTCGACCTGATGACCACGGGGTTCTCTGATCGGGCAAGGCCCGAACTTGCGCCGTCGACGCCGTCGAAACGCCCGCTACCCGCTGTCAAGGGGCCGCTCCCCTCCACCTCGGCTGCCCTCCAGGACGAGCCGACCACCGCAGCCGCAGCGAGGAAGGCCGCACTGGCGTTGAACCCCGACATCACGGCAACGTCTCTGCCTGAATACTTCCGCGCTGCACTGGCGCGGGTGCGGGGCGGCGAGAGCGGAGTGCTGCCGGTGCTCGCGGGCCTGTTGCTGATCTCTGTGCTGTTCCAATCGCTGAACCCGAACTTCCTGACTCCCGGCAACATGGTGAACCTGCTCATTCAGGGTTCAGTGTTCATGCTGCTGGCGATGGGCCAGGTCTTCGTGCTCCTGCTCGGCGAAATCGACCTGTCAATCGGGTACGTCGGTGGTGTGGGCGGCGTCATCATGGCCGAACTCGTCCAGGAGTCGACCGGCTGGCCGTGGTGGGCGGCCATCGCGGTCGGGTTGGTTAGCTGCGCCGGTATCGGGGTATTGCACGGAACCATCATCACGCGCCTTGGGCTACCGTCATTCGTCGTGACTCTCGGCGGCCAGCTCGGCTGGCTCGGCGTGATGCTCATCATCCTCGGCAGTGGCGGTGTGGTGCCCATCAACGACACCATCATCAACAACATCGCCAGCGGCAACCTCAGCCCGGTCACCAGCTGGATCCTCATGCTCGTCGTCGTCGGAGCGTTCAGCACCTGGACATGGCTGCGGGACGCGCGCCGTCGCAACACGGGACTCGTCGCACCGCCCGCCAGCGTGAGCGCCCTGAAGATCGCAGCAGTGCTTGCCGCGGGTGTGGCCATCGTCTGGCTCTGTAATACGGACCGCGGCACCCTGGTCGAAATCAGCGGCGTGCCGTGGGTGCTTCTCGTGGTGCTCGGAGTCCTCGCCGCTTGGACGTTGCTGCTCGGGCGCACCCGGTTCGGTCGCTACGTCTACGCTATTGGCGGCAACGCCGAGGCTGCACGACGGGGAGGTGTGAACCTCGCGCGCATTCGCACCCTCGCCTTCATGCTCGCTTCCTTCACCGCAGGTATCGGCGGAATCGTCTACGCGTCGCGGCTCCGCTCCGTCTCGACGTCGTACGACGGCGGCACACTGGTGCTTTACGCCGTGGCGGCAGCGGTAATCGGCGGGACAAGCCTGTTCGGCGGGCGAGGCAAAGTACTCCACGGAGTGCTCGGCGGGCTGGTGATCGCGACGATCGATAACGGCATGGGACTGCAGGGCTACAGCGCGCCGGCTAAATACGTAGTCACCGCCCTGGTTCTGGTCGCAGCGGTGACGATCGACGCGGTCGCCCGCCGCGGGCGTTCCCGGACTTAAGGAGCCAACAATGACTGACTCCGGACCCGTGCTTGTGGTCGGCGGCACCGGCATGCTGGGTGGCCAGGTGGTGTCCGGGTTGTTGGCGCGGGGGAAGCAAGTCCGTGCTCTGGTCCGCGTGGGGTCGGACGCAACGCGCCTTGAAGCCCTTGGTGCCACGACGGCCCGGGGCGACATGATGGAGCCCGAGTCGCTCCTGCGCGCCATGGACGGCGTTGAGGCTGTGATTACCTCCGCAGCTGGATACACCCGGCACCGGAAGGGCGACAGCGCCGTCATCGACACCGTGGGCAACATCAACCTTATTGATGCGGCAAGCCGCGCCGGCATTCGCAGATTCGTCCTGACGAGCATCCTCACCTGCGACCAGACCCCGGATGTTCCGCACTTCTGGCACAAGAAACTAACCGAAGATCGCCTCGAAGAACTCGGGGTCCCGTTCGTGGCACTGCGTCCGGGCGCATTCCTTGACCAGATCACTCGCTTCGGCGACCCTTTCAGCGAAGGGCGGATCACGTGGTTCGGGTCTTCGAGCGTTCCCCTGACTTTCGTTCTCACCGCTGACCTCGCGGGCTACCTTGCGGCGGCAGTCGACGCAGCGGGGGTCGAGGGGCAGCGTATCGACATCGGCTGGGACCGGCCCGTAAGTATGCAGGAGATCGCTGATATCTCCGCCCAACTGCTCGGTAGACAGGTTCAGGTGGTCCTCAACCCGATCAACCCGATGGCAAAGGACCTTGGGGCCATGATGGACTGGTTCCAGAGCGGCCGGTACGTCGCCGATACCTCGCGACAACGCGAAGTGTTCGGCCTACCTCCAACCGCCAAGGACGCCGTCGCCCGCCTGATCACCAGCCTCGGACATCCAGTCTGACTAAACCGGCTCGACGACGGCGAGGCGCGGTTTTCTGCTAACTCGCGGCGGGCAGTGCGTCGGGGATGCGCGGTTTCGCATTGCCGGCGAACGTGAACTTGGCGTCGTCGCCCTCGCCTTCCACGTCAACCACCACAATGTCACCCGGGTGCAGTTCTCCGAAGAGGATCTTCTCGGAGAGCTGGTCCTCGATCTCGCGCTGAATGGTGCGGCGCAGCGGCCGGGCACCCATGGCCGGGTTGTAGCCACGCGTCGCCAGAAGCACCTTGGCGGCGGTTGTGAGTTCGATGCCCATGTTCTTGTCCGCCAAGTGCTGCTCCAGGCGGCCTATCATCAAGTCCACGATCTCGATGATCTCCTCCTGGCTCAGCTGGGGGAAGACGATGACATCGTCAACCCGGTTGAGGAACTCGGGGCGGAATTGCTGCTTGAGCTCTTCGGTCACCCGTGCCCGCATCCGGTTGTAGCCGGTGGTGGTGTCCGTGCCGGACTGGAAGCCGGTCGCCACGCTCTTGGAGATATCACGGGTTCCCAGGTTCGTGGTCATGATGATCACGGTGTTCTTGAAGTCCACCACACGGCCGTGGCTATCCGTCAGGCGGCCATCCTCGAGGATCTGCAGCAGCGAGTTGAAGAGGTCGGAGTGCGCTTTCTCCACTTCGTCGAACAGCACCACGGAGAACGGACGACGGCGGACCTTCTCGGTCAGCTGGCCACCCTCGTCGTAGCCAACGTAGCCCGGAGGCGCACCGAACAACCTCGAGACCGAGTGCTTTTCCGAGTACTCGGACATGTCCAACGTAATGAGCGCCTCTTCGTCGGCGAAGAGGAATTCGGCCAGTGCCTTTGCGAGTTCGGTCTTGCCGACGCCGGTGGGGCCGGCGAAGATGAACGAACCGCCCGGACGCTTGGGGTCCTTGAGGCCTGCACGGGTGCGGCGGATCGCCCGCGACACCGAGCTGATCGCCTCATTCTGGCCGATGACCCTCTTATGCAGTTCCTCCTCCATCTTGAGCAGGCGGCTGGATTCTTCCTCTGTCAGCTTGAAGACCGGGATGCCGGTGGAATTCGCCAGCACCTCGGCAATCAATTCCTCGTTGACCTCTGACCTGCCGTCCATGCCGCCGGACTTCCATTTGCGTTCCTTGTCTCTGCGCTCGGCGACGAGATTCTGCTCCTTCGAGCGTAGCGAGGCGGCGCCTTCGAAGTCCTGAGCGTCGATGGCCGACTCCTTCTCCATCTTGACCTCGGCGATGCGCTCATCCATGGCCTTCAGTTCCGGCGGAGGGGTCATACGGCGAATGCGCAGCCGGGCACCGGCTTCGTCGATCAGATCGATCGCTTTGTCCGGTAGGAAACGATCGGAGACATAACGCTCCGAAAGGTTCGCTGCAGCGACCAGCGCGCCGTCGGTGATGGTCACCCGGTGGTGCGCCTCGTAGCGGTCACGCAGGCCTTTCAGGATCTCAACAGTGAGGGCGACTGAGGGTTCCTGGACCTGGATCGGCTGGAAGCGGCGCTCCAGGGCGGCATCCTTCTCGATGTGCTTGCGGTACTCATCCAGCGTGGTGGCACCGATCGTCTGGAGCTCGCCCCTTGCCAGCAACGGCTTAAGGATCGACGCGGCATCGATCGCACCCTCGGCCGCACCGGCGCCCACCAAGGTGTGGATCTCGTCAATGAACAGAAGGATGTCCCCGCGGGTGCGGATTTCCTTGAGGACCTTCTTCAGCCGCTCTTCGAAGTCACCGCGGTAGCGGGAACCCGCCACAACGGAGCCCAGGTCGAGCGTGTAAAGCTGCTTGTCCTTGAGGGTGCCGGGGACGTCCCCGCGGACGATCGCCTGGGCGAGGCCTTCGACGACCGCGGTCTTGCCGACGCCGGGCTCGCCGATCAGGACGGGGTTGTTCTTCGTGCGGCGGGAGAGGACCTGCATGACGCGTTCCATCTCCAGCTCGCGGCCGATCACCGGATCGAGTTTGTTTTCACGCGCGGCCTGGGTGAGGTTGCGGCCGAACTGGTCCAGTACCACCGAACCGGCAGGGAGCACCTCAGCCTGGGCCGGTCCGGCACCTGCGCTGGCGCCGGATGGTTCCTTGCCCTGGTAGCCGGAGAGCAGCTGGATGACCTGCTGACGGACCCGGTTGAGGTCCGCGCCAAGCTTGACAAGCACCTGCGCGGCAACCCCTTCGCCCTCACGGATGAGGCCCAGCAGGATGTGCTCGGTACCGATGTAGTTGTGGCCGAGCTGCAGGGCCTCCCGCAGTGCCAACTCAAGTACCTTCTTGGCGCGCGGCGTAAAGGGGATGTGACCGGATGGGGCCTGCCGACCCTGGCCGATGATCTCCTGTACCTGCTCGCGGACGCCCTCGAGCGAAATGCTCATGGACTCAAGCGCCTTCGCGGCAACGCCTTCACCCTCTTGGATCAGGCCCAAGAGGATGTGCTCGGTACCGATGTAGTTGTGGTTGAGCATGCGTGCCTCTTCTTGGGCAAGCACAACAACGCGACGGGCACGGTCCGTAAATCTCTCAAACATTTCGCCACACTCCTGGCTGCCGCCTACCTTGATGCTACGTCGCTGCAGGCCTTCTTGGGGCATTTGCCGGGGCAGAATATTAGAGGGCCGGATTCGTGAAGAATGGAAGCAACCACTTAGGAGAGGGGATCGCAATGAGCACCCTGAAGGACCGCCTGCATGCTGACGTCGTCGTCCATATGAAGGACCACAACAAAACCGCGCTCACCACGGTGCGCAACGTGCTTGGAGAGATCGAGACGCGCGAGAAGTCCGGCAAGACACCCATCGAACTGGACGACACCCAGGTGACGGCGCTGCTGCAAAAGGAAGCCGCCAAGCGCCGGGACACAGCCCGCATCTACACGGAAGCCGGTGAAGCCGGGCGCGCCGCCGCGGAAATCGCCGAAGCAGAAGTCATCGAGGCATACTTGCCCAAGATGTTGACCACAACCGAAGTCGAGGCAATCGTCGACGAAACCATCGCTGCCTTGAAAGCTGATGGCCTGGAGCTCACCATCAGGCAGATGGGTGCAGTGATGAAGCCGGTCACAGCCAAGGTGGCTGGCCGCTTCGACGGCAAGTTGGTCAGCGACATCGTCCGGACCAGGCTGGCATAGACCGGAACCTGTTTTGGCCGGGAGGAGTAGCCATGGACGCAATCATCTTGGTGTGGAATCCAAGGCTTTGGAACGCTTGGAACTACGATGCCGTGATCGATCAGGTGACCGAAACGGGTCGATTCCTTGACCGGTGGAGCGTGGGGCGACACCGCGACATCCAGCCCGGAACACAGGCGTGGCTCCTCCTCCAGGGCCAGGGCCAACACGGGCGCGGGCTCATCGGGCATGGCGTGGTAATGTCCGAAACCTATGAGGCGCAAGAATCCTCCGATCCGGGCAGCACGGTGCGGTACGTAAACGTCGCCTTCGACGCCTTGCTTCCCCTCGGCGACCAAATACCGACGAGTGTTCTCGCCAGTGAAGCACCCGGTGTGGTCTGGAACAGGGTCCGCGGTTCCGGAAGGGCCATCCCCGCAGGCCTGGAACCCGAGCTTCAGCGCCTGTGGCGCGAGCACGGACCAGCGGCGTCCGATCCGAGCCAGACCGTTCCCGGAACCTACCCCGACGAAGCCGTCAGCCGTGTTGAGGTGAACCGCTACGAGCGAAGCCCGGAAGCCCGCCGGATCTGCCTGGCTTTCCACGGAACGTCTTGTGCCGCGTGCAGCTTCTCCTTCGAAGTCACGTACGGGGATATCGGCAAGGGCTTCATCCAGGTCCACCATGTGGTTCCCGCATCGCAACTCGGTAGCCGCTACCGGCTGGATCCCGTATCGGATCTCGTACCGCTGTGCGCCAACTGCCACGCAATGGCACACCACGGCGTAGGCACGCCACGCACGGTGGCAGAGCTGCGCAGGGCCATCGCCGCTGCAGGTCACTTGTCCGGCCAGGTAGTGGACGACAGGGCATTGGCCGCTCAGGACGCCGCACACCGGATCCTCGAGCAACGCTAACCATCCCGCCCCCACCATGCACTAGCCAGTCACGGTTCTTCCCCGTATTTTGGTTAACCACACTGCGTAGCGGGCATCACACGCTGTGAGTCAGATGATCCATTTGCCGGACCAAACGTCCGGGGCGCGACGGCGCGTCCTGGACCCGGCGAGACCTACCGGGCGTCACCAGCCGCCCGCTGTTCAGGAGGATACGCATGGCCGGAATGTTTGAAGTCTTCATCGACGAGGACACGAGCTTCAGATTCAGACTCAAAGCGCCGGACGGAACCGTGGTGGCGGTCTCCAGGTCCTTTCCCGATAAGCTCGCCGCGGTGTGCGGCATCAGTGATGTGCGTGAGTATGCCGGAATGGGCCTGATAACCGATCTATGCCCGGAAGTACCCGTGCGCGGACCTTCACCAACGCCCCCGGCCCCCGCTGCAAAGCAAGCCAGCCCATCCGGGATTCCACATCTTCCGGTCCCGCCGCGGCGCCACAATCCACTGCCGGCGAGAGATCGAACCGTGCGGCCCTGGCACACCGCGGAACGGGTGGAGGCGGCTTGCGTGGGGTTGGTTGAGGCGTAGACCCGGCGAGCACACCCGCAATTGCGGGGGTGGTTATCAATCTGCATGCTCCCTCGTCCACACAAGATCTTTCTGCCTCCTCCATAGACTCACCGTTGCCGCTCCCCTAAGCTCCAGGCATGGCATCAGTGATCGTTTGCAGCGGACCGCATGACGGTCACGTTTCGCCCATGCTGGGCGTGGCCCGGCAATTGATCGGCAGAGGGCACCGCGTGAGGTTCCTGACGGGTCCCGCATACGAGGAAGCCGTCAGGGCAAGCGGAGCGGAATTCGTGCCTCTGGGCGACGGGGCGGCCTCTGCGCCGGCGCCCAGTTCCACCACCGGCATCGCCGCGGTGCGTGAAGGTGTCCGCGCGCTCGTGATCGATCCTGCTCCCGGCCAGTTCCTCGCCCTATCAACAGCGATAGCAGCCGAACCGACGGATGTCGTCCTCGCTGAGGTCACCTTCGTTGGGGCGGGGGCCCTCTCCGGGCTGCCCCGCAAGAGCCGACCCGCCGTCATCGCCTGCGGCATACTGCCTTCAACCCTATCCAGTCAGGATTGTGCGCCCTTCGGACTTGGGCTCTCGCCCGGGCGCGGGCCTGTTGCCCGCATGAGAAACAGGGGACTGAACTGGCTTGTGGAAAATGTCGTGTTGCGAGATAGCCAACGTCAGGTCGATGCGCTGATGCGCGAGCTGACGGGCGTTGGATTGGACGGGTTGTTCGTGCTCGATTGGCCGCGACGGGCCGAACTCATCGCGCAGTTCACGGTAGCTGAGTTCGAGTACCCGCGGTCAGATGCGCCAGAGAGCCTGCGATTCTTTGGGCCGACGTCCCGGCACGCTGCGGCTGGCGTGGCGAGGCCGGAGTGGTGGGAGGATCTGGACAGCTCACGTCCCGTGATCTATGTGACGCAAGGAACGGTGTCGAATGCCGATTTCACGGCGCTGATAGCGCCGACACTGCAAGCACTTGCCCAAGAAGACGTGCTTGTCGTGGTCAGTGCCGGCCGCCGCCCCGTGGAGGATCTGCCGCCGCTTCCGGCCAACGCACGTGCTGCCGGGTTCCTGCCGGACGCCGACCTCATGCCCAAGGTTGCCGTCTATGTGACCAACGGAGGTTACGGAGGTCTTCACTACGCGATGGAAAACGGCGTACCCATAGTCGTCGCAGGCGACACTGAAGACAAGCCGGAGGGGGCTGCCCGCGTGGCATGGGCGGGTGTAGGAATCAACCTCAAAACAGGGCGGCCATCACCGGCGGCCATCAGGAACGCTGTGCGCAAGATCTTGGGCGATGGACGATACCAGACCGGCAGTAGGCGGATCGGAGCCGCGATCGCCGCCTCGCCAGGTGTCAACGGGCTCATCGACGAAATGGAAAGACTACTGCCGCAGTGAATTCCCGACCGGCGCGACGGGCCCTGCAGGAGGGACGCGCAGGCTGCCGTACCTCTCCATTCGATGCCACCGCAAGTGCACGCCTGCCAAGGCGGTAACCACCGATTGGATGACGACGAGATACATGAGCTGCCGATACACGAACTGCTGGAGTGGAAGCGTCCACAGCGGGCGAAGCCGTTCACTGTCGAGCCGGAACGCGTAGGCGGCCATGAGGAATTGAACGAGAAGGAAGACCAGCCAGAGCGCCGCGATCCTGACCGGATCAAGGAACACCAGGCCGTAGAGGGCAAAGATATCGACGATGGGCGCGAACAAGGGAAGCAACACTTGGAGGACCAGCAGGTAGCCGAGCCCTCGCCGGCCGAGCTTGCCGGCCTGGCCACCCTGAACTACCGCGCCGCGGTGCTTCCACATTGCCTGGAGCGTGCCGTAGCACCAGCGGTACCGCTGCTTCCAAAGCGCGCCCAGGCTCGCGGGTGCCTCGGTCCAGGCCCTCGCG
This sequence comes from Arthrobacter sp. FW306-04-A, assembly GCF_044358315.1. GTDB lineage: Bacteria > Actinomycetota > Actinomycetes > Actinomycetales > Micrococcaceae > Arthrobacter. The sequence continues at coordinate 2,150,336 of NZ_CP084559.1, read as the reverse complement.
TCCTCCTGGTACACGACGCGCCAACCGTCACGGCACAGTGACATGGTCAGGTCCGTGTCCTCGGCGAGCGTGTCGTCGCTGACTCCGCCAACCCGGTGGAGGGCGTCGCGCCGGAAGGCACCGATAGCCCCGGGAACGGTCGGCATGCACTCCGCAACGTCGAACAGTCGGCGGTCCAGATTAAAGCCGACGACGTACTCGATGTGCTGCCAGGCGCCGAGGATCCCTCCCCGGTTGGCGACCTTGGTGTTCCCCGAAATCGCACCCACCCGTGGATCGGCGAAAGGCTGAATGAGGGCGTGAACCGTGTCTGGTTCGAAAACTGTGTCGCCGTCCACCATCACCACAAGGTCGTGGCTGGCGGCACCAATTCCGGCATTCAGGGCCGACGGCTTACCGCCGTTCTCCTTCCGAATCACAGTGACGCCCGGCAGCCCGAGCGCTTCCACGATGTCGGCAGTCCCGTCGGTCGACCCGTCGTCGACCACGATGATCTCAACCGGATGGGTCGAGGCGACGATGGATCGGACCGCGGCTTCGATGCCCGCCGATTCGTTGTACGCGGGGACAATCACGCTGACAGGCTCGGTGATCTCGGGCCGCACCGGCACGTCCATTCGCCGGCGGCCACTGGTAGCCGCCCGGAGGCGACGCGCAGCTCGCCTATGGCGCGCCGCGAAGGCGACGACGAGGACGGCACGGATGACCGTGACAATTCCCGCCGCAACGAGAGCCCACGAAATGGCGGTGATGACGAAATCGCTGAGCCGGATCCCCCACACGAACGCCGTTCCGCTGAGCTGCTCCCCCGCTGAGGTGTCGCGCATGCTCGTGATCCCGACGGCGTCGCCCACCGTGGTGACCCGGAAGCCTTGGTCCGCGAACGTCGTCAGGGCGGAGTCGAGCGCGGCGACCGTCTGGTCCCGGTCTCCACCGCCGTCGTGCATCAAGAGGATCTGGCCCTGCGGGCCGGACGGGGCCAGGTTCCGCTCGATCGCGGCGATGCCGGGCCGCCGCCAATCCTCGCTGTCCTTGGTGGTGAGCACGGTGAGGTAGCCCTGATCCGACGCGGCGCGCATCGCTCTCCATGTGCCGTCCCTGACGGCGTCACTCTCAGAGCTGTACGGCGGCCGCAGGAGCGTCGCGGCGTGGCCAGTGATGCCGGCGATCGCTTGCTGGCCTCCCTGCACCTCGAGCTGCTGGCGCCAAGCCGGGGCGCTTCCGAGGTCGGTGTGGGTGAGCGTGTGAACGCCGATCTCGTGGCCTTCGGCGGCGATGCGGCGCAGGAGGTCGGGGTTGTCGATCGCTGCCGAGCCAACCACGAAGAACGTCGCATGCACGTGATGTTTCCGCAAGACGTCAAGGATCTGAGGAGTCCACACGGGGTCCGGGCCGTCGTCGAACGTCAGGGCGAGAGTGCGATCCGGAGGACTTACGGTGCGGACAGTCCCGCCACGGGAATCGATGACCGGACCGCCCTGGGAGACGGACTTCGGGACGGAACTTGCGGGCCCGTCCGCTGGCACGGAGTCATCGCCGATCCCGCCGAGATGGTGCATATAACCCTGCACCACAAGTGCGACACCAAGCGCCAACAGGACGGCCACAAGGATGAACCAGTGTGCCCTGACACCAACCGGAGCAGTTCGCTTGGTGAGGCGACGCCCAGTCACGGGTGCGCCGGCGTGGACGGGCGGGTTGCCTGGCCGGGAGCGTTCCCGCTTTTGCCAGAACTGGTTGGCGCCGTGCTGGGCGTGGGAGTCGCGACTGGAGCGATGGGGACAGCGTGCTGCGCGGACGCACCATTGATCGGTGGTGCCACAGGAACGGGCGTGGCCGGAACCACCAGAGCCTGGAAGGCTGCTGTTGTTGCAGGTACAGCCGGTCGAGGTTCGGCAGCCGGAAGTCCCGCCGCATTGGAATCGGGTGCCGATGGGGTTGATGGAAGCGCGCGGGCAACCGGGGCCGCTGGCAGCGGCAGGTAGGGCGCAGCGATGTTGGGGCCTCCGACAAGCGCGACTAGCAGGAGGACGACATACCCCGCCGCGAGTCCGAGTGCCCCGAGGCCGATCAGCTTAACCCGACGCAGTCGTCGGCCTGAGGCATCGACAAAGACCGGCCCACGCTGCGATGCGGACCCTGGTTGATCTGACGTTTCATTAAGTGCTGCCATCGGGCACTAACTTTAGAGGACTCACTTCCTTATCCCAAAACATCACGTCGAAACCAACGGCTACTGCTTCGCCAAGGTCCGCAGGAGTTTCAGGGCCACGGAGATCGAGGCGAGGTCCACCTGCCCGGGCTTGGTGACCTCCGCGAAGGTGTCCTTGATCCGTCCGAGTTGCTCTTGGCGTCCGCGCTCCCAATCCACGACGCGTTCCACTGCCGAAGCTCCGGAGGCTTCGCTCCTTCGGGTGGTCCGCATGACGGAAATTGTTATGTCGACGACGGCGGAGTAAGCGTCGTCGCGCAGGGCAGCACGGGCCAACGCTTCCCACCGGCTCTGCCGCGGCAGGTCAGTGATACGGAGCAACAAGGTTCCCACACCAATCCAGTGAATGACCGTGTGGTACATGTCGGCGATCGTGGTGAGTGGTTCATTAACCTGCTCCGACACGAGCGAGATGTCCAGCAACGAGAAGCTTTCCAACAGATCAGCGGCGCGCCGTCCCAACTCGGGCGGCATTCCGACGTCGTTCCAGTGCGCCAGCCGCTCCTTGGCGCGGTCCAGATCCGAGCCGCGCAGAAACTCGGTCGTCCGAGTCCGCAGCAGGTCCAATGCCGGGGAGACCCTGTTCAAGGCTTCGGCGACTGTCTGGTCCCGATGGTCATGGGTCACGTACCATCGGGTTGCCCGGTCCACCATCCTGCGCAACGGCAGGATCACTGCGGCAGCGTGTTCGCTGGGAAACCCGGGAGGTAGCCCGGCAATCCTGTCCACGAACCACTTCAGCTTGTAGGCCTCGCGGACAACCACGAAGGCCTTGGCTACGGCCGCGGCAGTCGCCGTGGTTTCCTCGATGGCACGGAACGCGAAGGTGATACCCCCAAGGTTGATCATGTCGTTGGCCACCGCTGTGCAGATGATCTGCCGGCGCAGGGGGTGTCCGTCCAGCTCCGCATCGAAGCGCTCGGACAACTGGTACGGAAAGTAGCCGCGGAGCACCCGCTTGAACCAAGGGTCATCGGCGAGGTCGCTATCGGTGAGCGCCTTGGCCAGTTCGATCTTCGCGTAGGCGGCAAGCACCGATAGTTCCGGGGCGGTCAATCCATTGCCTGACTGGAGCCTGTGTTGGAGTTGTTCCGTACTCGGCAACCCCTCCAAACCGCGGTCCAAGTCCGCAGACTTCTCCAGCCAATCCATGATCCGTTCAAAACCGGCGTTCAGGTCCGGGGCCATGTGCCGGTCGTTGAAAAGGAGGACGTTTTGGTCCACGTTGTTTGCCAGGACCAGCCTGGCGACTTCATCGGTCAGGGATTGAAGGAAGCCTGTCCGCTCCTCGGTCCGCATTTTTCCTGACGCAATCATCCGGTCAATGAAGATCTTGATGTTGACCTCATGGTCCGAGCAATCGACGCCAGCCGAATTGTCTATCGCATCAGTGTTGAGCAGGACCCCGCCAAGGGCCGCCTCCACCCGTCCGCGCTGGGTGACGCCCAGGTTTCCGCCTTCGACCATGGTGCGGGCCCTCAGTTCGTTGCCGTTGACCCTGATGGCATCGTTGGCCTTGTCGCCAACGTCGGTTTGGCTCTCGGTAGAGGCTTTGACGTACGTTCCGATGCCACCGTTGTAGAGCAGGTCCACGGGGGCGCGGAGAATGGCCTGCAAGAGTGCATGGGGTGCCAGAGACAGGGTTCCCGGCTCCAGGCCGAGGCATGCCCGGACCCCTTCCGTGACTTCGATGCTCTTGGCCCTGCGGGAGTGGACGCCCCCGCCTTCGCTGATCAGGGCGGGATCGTAGTCGGCCCAGGACGAACGGGGAAGGGCAAAGAGACGCTTGCGCTCTTCGAAGGACGCTGCCGCATCGGGGTTCGGATCAAGAAAGATGTCCCGATGGTCAAATGCCGCCACCAGCCGGATGTGCGGTGAGAGCAGCATCGCGTTTCCAAACACATCGCCGCTCATGTCTCCGATGCCGGCCACCGTAAAGTCTTCTCCCTGCGAGTCAATCCCCAGCTCGCCGAAATGGTGCTTTACGGATTCCCATGCGCCGCGTGCCGTGATGCCCATCTGCTTGTGGTCATAGCCGACGGACCCGCCGGATGCGAAGGCGTCGCCGAGCCAGAAGCCATAGTCCCGGGCCAGAACGTTTGCTGTGTCGGAAAAAGATGCGGTTCCCTTGTCGGCGGCTACCACGAGGTAGTAGTCGTCGCCGTCGTGCCTTACGACGCGTTCAGGGGGCACCACCGCCTCACCGCGTGGCGTGATCACCAGATTGTCGGTCAGGTCCAGCAGGCCGCTGACAAATATCCGGTAGCATTCCAGGCCTTCAGCAAGCCATCCCTCCCTATCGGCGGCCGGGTCGGGCAACCTCTTGGGATAGAAACCTCCCTTGGCCCCGGTCGGCACAATAACCGAGTTCTTCACGTTTTGTGCCTTGACCAACCCCAGGACCTCGGTCCGGAAATCCTCGCTTCGATCAGACCAGCGCAGCCCGCCACGAGCCAACGCACCGAAACGGAGGTGGACGCCTTCAACCCGCGGGGAGTAAACCCAGACCTCGTACTTCGGTCGCGGAAACGGAGCGTTGACGATCGCAGCAGGATTCAGCTTGAAACTCAGGTGTGCCTTGCCCTGGAAGTAGTTGGTCCGCAACGTCGCTTCCACAAGGTCCATGAAGGCGCGCAGCAAACGGTCGGCGTCAAGCACAGGAATCTCGTCAATGGCGGCCAGCAATTCCTCCCGGGCAGCCGCCGTGGCCCTGAGGCGGCCGGAATCGTCCAGCCCGGGATCAAACTTCGCCTGGAACAAGTCCAGGAGTGCATGGGTGGCCCGGGCGTTGCTCAACAGCGTCTCCGCGATGAAACCGTACGAGTTGTTAGTCCCCAACTGCTGGAGATACTTCGCGTAGCTTCGCAGTATGGCCGCCCGTCGCCAGCCCACCCGCTCCCGGATGACCAGTGCGTCGATGCGGTCGGATTCGACGTCGCCGCGCATGGCGGCGGCGAAGGCGTCGGCGATCAGCTCCCTGGTTGCCTCCGGGTCGACGCCGGCGGGATACTTCACCCCGAGGTCGTAAAGGAACAAGTCCTGCCCACTCCCCCGCCGGAGTTCGAAGGGTCTCTGGTCCAGCACCTCGAGCCCGAGGTTATGCAGGAACGGCAGGATCTGCGTGAGGCTCCTGGGTTTGGTCAGGTAGAGGCGGATCCGTGCGTCCTCGGCAAGGGTAGGCGACATGCCCGGCCTGACGTAGACCGTAAGCAACGGATCTCCGCGACGGCGGCCGCCTGTGCCGTCGAGGTCGAACGTCTCGAAATTCATGATGTCCCTGACAGCGGTACCCGCCGTGTAATCCGCCCGATAACTCGGGGGGAACGCGTCCAACCACAGTTCGGAGAGCCGTGCCGCCTCGGCGGACGTGAAGCGCTCACGGATCACTTCTTCAAGACCCTCCGCCCATGGCCGGGTGGCTGAGACGAGCCGCCGCTCCAGTTCTGAGGGATCGACGTCGACGGCGATGGAATCCGGCGCGTCCAACGCGGCGCCGGCCATGTGGATACGGAAGAAGACGCGGGCCATGGGCGACTCTGTCAGGCTGACATCGAACTCAATGGACTTCGCTTTGAAGACCTGCCGGAGCTCCTGTTCCATCAGCAACCGGACGGCAGTGCTGTAGCGGCCCCGCGGGAAGAGGACCAACGCGGAGATGAATCGGCCCAGGCTGTCCGGCCGGAGGAACACCCGCGTCCGCCGGTGTACCTCGGTGCGGAGGATTTCACCCGCCAGACGGGTGAGGTCATCCACATCAATGTGGAAAAGTTCATCGCGCGGGAAGGTCTCCAGAATGGCCAGCAAGTCCTTGCCATGATGGGACCGCGACGTCAAGCCCAAGCGCTCGCTGACAACCTGGACCTTTTCACGGATCACCGGAATCCGCCGGACGGACTGATGGGCAGCGCCCGAGGTAAACAACCCCACGAACCGTCGTATCCCCGTCTTCTTGCCGGCCTCGTTGAAGACTTGCAGGTGCAACTCATCCAAGTAAGACCGCCTCAGGACGGTGGACCTTACTTCTGAAGTGGCAAGCGTGAGCGCTTGTGACCCACGTTCCTTCGGCAACCCCGGTGGTGGCCATCCTGCGGCAGCGTCCCCCAGCGCTCCTCTCAGCAGGCCCAGCCCGGAACCCTGCCGCTCGGAGAGCATCTCCCGGCCACCCGCCGTCGTGAGCTCATATTCGTCATACCCCAGGAACAGGAAGTTGCCATCGTCGAGCCAGAGAAGCAGCTCGCGGATCTCTTCCTGTGGCGGAACCAGGGTGTCCGGGAAACCTGTCGCGGAGACCATGGCTTCCTGCAACTTGCCGTGGATGGCAGCGGCGTCCTCGGCAGCAACCCGAGCATCCCCAAGCACCCGGTGCAGGTTCTCTGTGAGTTGCCTTGCGGCGGCGTCGTCCGCCAGCCTGCCGATCTCGGCCGCAATCCAGACCTCAGTGGCGCTTCCTTCCCGGGAACGCCCTGCCAAGGCGCCGTCCGTGGAAGGACCGGTCCAGACCTCGACCAACTCATGGGTAACGGGATCCCGCAGCACGTGGAAGCTCGGATGCACAAACAGTCGGATCGTGGCATCGTCGCGTGTGAGTTCCGCCGTGACGGAGTGGACAAGGTACGGGATGTCGTCTGTCACCACCGCAATGACGCTGGCGTCCATTTCGTTCAGGATCCCGACGGCGGCCTGGCCCGGGGCGCGCGACGACGCCACTTTCAGGTGGTGTGCCACCCGTGCACGGAGCATCCGGGGACTGTAGCTCCGCAGATCTTCCGCGGACACTTGCGCGAAGTAGTCGCTCAGGAAAAGCTCGTCCGGCTCGCGCGGCCCGGCGGAACTGGCGCGCTCCTCCGGCACTGGTATGTGTGACATGCCACCGCACCTCCGCCGCGGGGTGCCACCGCCAACTGCGGATGGCAATCCAGCCCTCGCGATTCCTTCCATGATGGCTGGGTGCACTGACGCCGTCCAGTGCCGCCGCAGAGGACGGACCGGACGCAGGCACGCCCCGCATCCGGTCAACCTGGCAGTTCTACTGCTCGTCCTTGCGGGCAGGAAGCACGAGGAGGGCGTCCCCGACTGCACGTTCCGATCCGCCCGACGGGCTGTTCAGGACTTTTCCGCCAGCAACCGCTGTTGTTGAGCCGCCACCGTCCAGGTTCATGGCCTGAACCATGCCGAGTGACACGGCGACGTCGGCCTCTTCTTTCAAGCTCAGTCCCAGTGAGGCCGTTGAGCGTCCGTCTGCGGTGACAAGCATGGTTCTACCCTGGGAATCGGTCCCGGCGAAGGTCCGGGGATTCCGCTTGTGGACCCAGCCGTAGTAGAAGCTGTTTCCGTCGTTGGGGTGGACCATGCCGTCATTCTTGACGGTGACGTCTTCGCTGCCGTCCTTGACCAGCAGCGGGCCGCCGTTCACGACGCTCGTGGACTTATTGGTGTGGAGGGTTTTGCCATCCTCGCCGAGCAGGCCGGCGTCGATCTTCAGCTTGGCGCCCACGGGCGCCAGCGCGCGAAGCCGTGCGACGTCGGTTCCGGTCGCCTGGACGGTGTGTCCGCCTGCAGGCACGGCCGCGCCGCGGGTTTCCGCGATGGAAGTAACGGTGTCGTGGCTGTCCACCGTCACCTCAAGGCCCGCCCCGGCAGGAGTGGACGGCCCGAACTCCGGGGTGAAGGTCACGAGCTCGTTCGGGTTGGTGCAGGTGACGTCCTGGAGCGCGCGCGGGGTCGGCAAGTCGTTGGCGCCGCCGCAGTTTCGGATCAGGCCGGGAACCCGGTCGATGCCGTCCAAAGTCGTCTCCCCGGAACCCGAGGAGATCTTCCCGGCCCAGGTCAGGCGCTGGATGCTGGTGGCGTTCTTCTTACCGTCAATGACCAGGGCCGGACGGTCGGCGACGGGTTCGCTGAGGGTTTTCCCGGCGTACACACCAACACCGGCGGGGTCTCCTTCGGCGCCGGCCTTCGGGTCGAAGACAAAGAAACCGGCGTTGATCGCGGCGATGGCGTGCGCGTCGGAAGCCAGTTGGCTCGTGGTCTCCCGCTTCTCCAGATCCGGGCCGAACGAGGCGGCAAGCTGACCCTGGTACGTCCCTGGGTCGATCGTGATGACCTCAAGGTTCCACGGTCCGCGGGTCTTCGTGCTGGTCCCGGAGTCGCCGTCCCAGCCGGAGTAAATCACGGACGAGGCAAAACCGGCGGCTTTGATCTTCTCGACGATAGGGGCACCGTCGGCCCGGGCGGCAAGATGTCCGGCGCGGACCCGGTATCCGAGGTCCCCGCCGGCATCAGCCAGCTGGGGCGACTGGACCTGTTCGACCCGGGCATCGACGCCGGCGGCTTTGAGCTTATCGGCGGTGCGCTGCGCGGTGGCCTGGCTTGAGAGCGCTGAGGCGGGTGCGTCAGGATCCGGCGAGTCCGAAGGGATGGCAACCTCGGCCGTCCAGAAAAGCGAAGAGTCTGCTCCACCGCGGCTGATCTTTGTCAACGTGACGCCAGGGGTGAGGGTTGTCACGGTCCGGTTCTCGGGAAGATCGGGGGCACCAAGGTTAAGGTGCGCGCTCCGATCCGTACCGTTTTCAATGTCCTGACCGCCATCGGCGTGGGTAGGGCCTACGGGGCTGAGGATCGCTGAAAAGACGGCGAGTACCAGGCCGCCAGTCAGGACCCTGCGGGAGTTAAGGGGGGATTTCATGCGTCCACCGTACAAAGGCTCGACGGCGGGCCCGGTGCCGTTTGGCGGTTTGGGGCGCATATTGACCCAAGCTTCACTCCACGTTCACTTACTCAATTGCCCGGATGCGGGAGGCAGAACGAACGCAGGGCAGAATGGAAAACATGCCCCTCACGACATTCGCCCTCGTCCGCCATGGCCAGACAGACTGGAATGCGCAACGCCGGCTGCAAGGATCCACCGACATTCCGCTGAACGACGTGGGCCGCGGCCAGGCGCGTGACGCCGTCGCCGTCCTGTCGGGTTACGAGTGGGACGCGATCGTATCCTCGCCGCTGAGCCGGGCCGCGGAAACCGCGGACCTGATCGCCGCCGGGCTGGGGCGCAGTGTGGACCGGCGCGTGCCGGAGCTCACCGAGCGTCGCTTCGGACCAGCCGAAGGCCTCCGGGCCGGCCCGGAACTGGACGCATTGCGCATCTCCGGCAGTTTGCGGGGCGCAGAAAGCGAGGACGAGGCAGCCTCCCGCGGTTTAGGCGCGCTGGAAGCACTGGCTGAGGAGTTCCGCGGCCGCCGCGTCCTGGTGGTCGCTCACGGCACGCTCCTCCGAGTGAGCCTCAACCGCGCCATCGGCCGCACCCTGGAAAGCATCGACAATGCTGTGCTCAACCTGGCCCACCATCACCCCGTTGACGGCTGGGAGCTCGAATACTTCAACGGCGAACGCATCATGACTGCAGTCGGGGGCTGACCTGCTGTTATTTCCCTGAAGGCCGCCCCTCAATCGTGACGGTGCCGGCGTCGCCGTCGACGCGGATCCGTTGACCGCTGGCAATGCGCTGGGTGGCCACCCCGGTGCCGAGCACCGCGGGGATGCCGTACTCCCGGGCCACGATCGAGCTATGGCTCAGCGGTCCGCCAACGTCTGTGACCACGGCCGAGGCCATCGCGAACAGGGAGGTCCATGCAGGCGTGGTGATCCGGGCGACCAGGACGTCTCCGGGCGTCATCTGTGCGAAGTCCCGGGGCCCGTTGAGGACCCGGGCAGGAGCAATGACCCGGCCCGAGCTGGCGCCGACTCCCTTGATGACGTCGCCTTGCTGTTGCTGCGAGCGTGCCGGCATCATCCCCCCGAAGGTCCGTTCCATCCAACGGCTCTCCGGCAGCAGTTGCGGGGCCGTGGCCTTTGCCTGGCCGCGCCAAAGCATCTTGCGTTCCTCGATAGCGTCGGCCCGTGCCGGCCTTTCCGCTCCGGTTATCGTTCCCTCCCCTGCAAGGCCGAACTCGACGGCGGTTCGCAGCTCCTGCTCGCGCAGCCAGAACACGTCCGCGGCCTGGCTGATGACACCGGAGCTGGCCAGCCGTTGTCCGAGCTCAAGCAGCATCCGCCGAATCAGGGGCCAGGCCAGCCCGACGTCGGCCAGGGCGTCCTCGCGGATCGGTGCGGACTTCTGCGCCCACCGGAGCAGACGGAGGAAGGCGGCCCGGCGGTTCCGCCCGAGCCGGCCTTGCCCGAGCCGGGCAAGCATTCGTTCGGTTTGGTCCTCCCGCCGGGCGGCCGAGAGGCGCTGGCGCTCGTGCGGGTCGTTGCCCTGTCCGCGCAGGTAGAACTTGACCGTGTCCAGCAGCGCCGAGGGGTCGTCGGCGGGGAGGGCGCTGAGGAAGTCAAGGTTGTAGACCGCGTGGCCGAACCGGTCGAGGTGGGCCTGGAAGCGTTGATGCCATTGCTCCCAGAGTGCTTGATCCATGCCGGCAGGCGGGAGCCCGGCGCGCTGTGACTCGGCCAGCGCCGGCGTCGATTCCTTGAGGATCGCCGGAGCCAGCCCTTGAACTTCCCGGGCCCAGCCTGCGAGGTCGTACAACGATTTCTCCGCCCGGATCGGTTCGCTGTCGTAGCCCAGGAGGAATGTCTCGGCCGGGGGATCTCCTTGGCGCCGAACGAGTTTGTCATAATACGCCCGGAAAGAGATCTCGCTCGCCGCGGCGATCGGAATGACTGACTCCACGGCCGTGTAGTAGACGGTCCCCGCATCCAGCAACGTCCGGACGCCCTCAAGCAGTTCCCCACCCGAGAGGTCCCCTATCGACTTTTCCGACCATCCCTTGATCACCTGCCGGTAGCGTGGATGCGAGAACTCCCGCCAGCCGTCCACGCCCATGTGCGCCTTGCCGCGAGCCAGGGCCAGCATCGCCGCCGGCGCCTTGCCCATCACCCGCCACATTCCCGAGGTGCGGTAGTAATAGTAGGCGTACCCGTTGATGGTGGGCAGTCCGACGTCGCCCTCCCTGACGACGTCACTGCCGACGGCCTCGTTCATCAGGGCCTTGAGCGACCGGGTCACCGAGCCGTCAATGAGATCGGCGAACAGCGGCGAGAGCGGGTCCGGCAATTGTTCCACGATGCTTGCCCGGAAATAGAGCCCTTTCGGATAGGGCACGGGCCAGGTATCCGGGATGTCAGCCGCAGGTTCAGGCAGTGCCGTGATGGGCCGGGACTGCAGGATGAAAAATTCGCCGCCGGCCCGCGCCCACTCGATGTCCTGCGGGACTCCAAAATGATCGGCAATCCGGGTCCCATAGCGGGCCAGCGCGGCCGCCGCCGCGTCGTCGAGCACTGGCTGGTTCCGGCGGGCGGCCGGTACCGGCTGCTCCACAGTTCCCTGGCCCCCGCCCGCTGTTCCCTGGCCCGCAGTACCGCGGTCCGCGTAGACAGTCATCGTCTCTTTGTCTGCCGTCCGCCGCGAGAGCACCCGCTCAGTCCCGGCATCGACGACGACGTCATCCGTGGTGACGGTTCCGCTGACCACGGACTCTCCCAGCCCCCACGCGGCACCGATCACAATCTGGTCGCGCCGCCCGTTGGCCGGATTGGCCGTGAACAAGACCCCGGCGGCCTCGGCCTCGACCATCTGCTGGACCACGACCGCCAGGCGCACAGCGTCCGGTCCGATGCCTTCACGGACCCGGTAGGACATGGCACGCGCCGTCCACAGGGAAGCCCAGCAATCTCTCACCGCGACGGCCAGGGATTCCGGGCCACGGACGTTGAGGTAGGTTTCCTGCTGTCCGGCGAAGCTGGCCGAGGCGAGGTCCTCGGCCGTGGCAGAGGAGCGAACAGCTACCGCCTCGTCCCCGTTGCCGAGGCTTCGATAGGCCGCGCCAAGCTCGTCGGCCATCACCGTGGGCATGGTGCCGCCGGCGAACAGGGCCCGGATCCGCTCCGAGGCGTCGTCGTAGTCCTGGGGCGTGGCTTGCGGCGACAGTGCGGCCAGTTCCTGGATGGCTGCTCCAAGGTGATTGGCATCCACAAAAGCCGAATAGGCTGCGGTGTTCAATACAAAGCCCGGAGGGACCGGCACTCCGGCCTGGACGAGGCCGCCCAGGCCAACCCCCTTGCCACCGGCCACGGCGACATCGGCGCTTCCCACATCGCGTAAGTTGTTGATGTATGTCACAACCGTGCGTCCATTCTGCCCGCCGCCGGGCCCCATTGGGTTGACCCTGATTCCCAACATACTGGCACGCCCATGAGCAAGAGGCCATGGCCCGCGGTTGCATCGGGCGGCGGCCAGGGCGCCGCCCACCGTGAGGGAAGACGAGCATCCTCGGGCGTGGCGGCCCTTGTCCCTGCTCCGGACACCGGGTGTAATGGACGCACGACCGCGACTCCCGCCGTCGTGCGTCGAAGGAGCCGCCATGTTCGCCAGCCCGTACCCGGACGTTGAGATTCCCGAAGCCACTCTGTACGACTACCTGTTCGGCGGGCTGGGCGCCGAGGACCTGGACCGGGTCGCCCTCATCGACGGCACTGCCGGCGGCGAAACGACGTACCGCGAGCTCGTCACGCGCATCGATGCCCTCGCCGGCTGGCTCGCCAGCCACGAAGCCGGGCCGGGGACCACTGCGGGCCTGTTCTGCCCCAACATCCCGGCGTTCGCCGTCGTCTTCCACGGGATCCTCCGCGCGGGCGCCGCCGTCACCACGGTCAACGCGTTGTACACACCCGATGAAGTCGGCCGCCAGCTTACCGACGCGGGTGCCTCGTGGCTCTTCACCGTCTCACCGTTCCTTGAACGGGCCAAGGCCGCTGCGCAGGCGGCCGGCATACCGGCCGAGCGAGTCGTGGTGCTCGACGGCGGCGACGCGGCTGCCGCTGCCGGACATCCTTCGCTCGCCGAGGCGCTCGGCGCGGGCTTCCCCGCTCCCGACGTGCGCGTCGACCCGCACGCCGCGGCCGTCATCCCCTATTCCTCGGGCACGAGCGGCACCCCGAAGGGTGTCATGCTGAGCCAGTACAACCTCGTGGCGAACGTTGCCCAGAACAATGGCTTCGGGTTGACTCCCGACGATGTGTTGCTTGCCGTCCTGCCGTTCTTCCACATCTACGGCCTGACCGTCCTGCTCAACCTCGCCTTCGCCGAGCGTGCGCGGCTCGTGACGATGCCGAAGTTCGACTTCCCGGAGTTCCTGCGCATCACCCAGGACTATCGCTGCACCTACCTGTTCATCGCCCCGCCTATCGCGGTTCCGCTCGCGAAGCACCCTCTTGTCGACCAGTACGACCTCTCGTCCGTCCGCGTCGTGGTCTCCGGCGCGGCGCCGCTCGACGGCAAACTGGGCGCCGCCGTCGTGCGCCGTCTCGGGTGCGTCATGCTCCAGGGATACGGCATGACCGAACTTAGCCCGGTGTCCCATTCGATTCCCCTTCGGGACGCCAACACCGTTCCCCTTGATTCCGTCGGCTACCCCATCCCGAACACGGAATGCAAGCTCCTCGACATTGCCACCGACGAAGAGATCCCGCTGCCCGCCGAGGGACAGACCGGGCGCGGCCAGCTCCTGGTCAGGGGTCCGCAGGTCATGCTCGGCTACCTCAACCGGCCGGACGCGACGGCCGCAACGATCGACCCGGATGGTTTCCTCCGCACCGGCGACATCGCGACTGTTACGGCTGGCGGGGTCGTGACGATCGTCGACCGGCTCAAGGAGCTCATCAAGTACAAGGGCTACCAGATCGCGCCCGCCGAACTCGAAGCGCTCCTGCTCACCCACCCCCGGATCGCGGACGCCGCGGTCATCGGTGTGCCTGCGGACGACGGCGAGGAGGTGCCGAAGGCGTTCGTCGTCCGGCAGGCCGGGGCTGAGCTGGGTGACGAGGATGTCATGGCGTTCGTGGCTGAGCACGCGGCGCCGTTCAAGCGCGTGCGGTTCGTCGAGTTCGTTGACGCGATTCCCAAGTCGGCGTCGGGGAAGATCCTTCGGCGGGAGCTTCGCGCGCGAGGCTAGTGACGTGTACCGGTGACGATGCGAAGGACCTCCCGGGCCGTTTCTTCCCATCGTGGCAACACCCGGCTGGCTGCCGCAGCCGCTTCCTGCCATCTCTTCCGCAGTGCCGAGTCGCTGAGCCATCTTTGGAGCATCTCCGCCAAAGATCCGGGTCCCGCGGCAAGATCGATGGCTTCGCCGGCCCCGTGGGCTCCTAGCGCTTCGACGGCGCCGGTTCCCTTGCGAACCACCACCGGTATACCGTGAGCCAGGGATTCCTGGACGACCATGCCGAAGGACTCCGAGTGCGAGATAAGCAAACTGAGATCCGCGCGGAGCCATTGTTCCTCCAAAGCGGGACCGGAAAGTTCGCCTCTAAGTTCCACTCGCTTCTCGAGTCCATGCCGGAAGATGCGCTCTCGCACGGACGCTGCGTAGGACGGGTCGGCGCTTGAGGAACCCACAATCGCGGCGGTCCAGGCCGGGTCCTTGATGCGCGCCAACGCCTCGACAAAGAAGATCTGGTCCTTATTGGGAAGCAGTGCGCCAACCATGATGAAGTGCTGTGCCTCCGAAGCCCCGGACGGTCTTGGCTTTCCGCCAGGTCCGCCGGGAATTGCCTGCTTCCCGGGGCGATCTGCGCCGGCGGTCGCTACATGCACGTTTGGCAGGCCCCGCCGTTTGGCGGCTTCGGCGGTACCGGAACCGGTGCAAAGAAGACCGGTCGCGGCGCGGAGTACACGCATTTCAAGGTGCTGTTCTCCGGAAAGGGGCATGTGGAGCAACACCCAGACACGGCGCCCGGCAGCGGCAGCGGTCTCGATTTCCGTGGGCGCTCCCGTGGCAATCAGGCCATCGACAATGCAGATGGACAAATTGTCTCCGGCGAGCGTTGCGGCTAGATGGCTCTTGTCCGTGGCGGTTCCGGAGGGCCAGCCACCGTCAAGGCTGTGGACCGCGACTTCGGCGCCCTGGGCACGGAGGGACTCAACCAGCCTCGCGTTGTAGATGTTGCCGCCGGAACGGTGACGCACGTTGGCCGGCACGATCATGCGGACCTTGACCAATGGCTTTCCCTCCTTTCACGCCGGCGAATTACTTGCCCGGTTCATCCAACCGCGCCTCTTGACGGGCATGCCGCAACTATATCGACAGGGGCTTGCACTCCCGGTACTTAGCGTTACTATGTATTGGTAGCTAGTGACACTGAGTAGTCGGGAGGGAAGTCCAATGGGCAAGCAGATGACCGAGATGCTCAAGGGGACACTGGAGGGCATCGTTCTTGCCCTCCTGACCGGGAACCCTGCGTACGGGTACGAAATCACGACGCTGCTCCGGTCGAAGGGCTTCTCCGATATCGCAGAAGGCACCGTCTACGCACTGCTCGTCAGGATCGAACAGAAAGGCCTCGTCGACGTCGAGAAGCGTCCGTCTGAGAAAGGACCCCCACGCAAGGTGTACTCGCTCAACGAGCAGGGCAAAAAAGAACTGGACGAATTTTGGAACACGTGGAGTTTCCTGTCCGAACGACTGGACCAGCTCCGAAAAGGAGGAAAATAACATGGCCGGAGGGTGGATCGAGCAGCTTACGGGATCGCTCGAACAGAAGAAGCAGTACCGGCAGTACAAGACCCGCGTGGAGCGGCTTCCCGCCGACTATCGCGCGGCGGCGACTGCGCTGGAGCGGTACCTGATGTACTTCGGGGCCATCACCAAGGGCGATGTGCTGGTGTCGATGCTCGGCGACCTCGCCGATCTCTTCGAGCAGAGCTCCGCGGACGAAACGCCGATCCGCGAGATCGTAGGCAACGACCCCGTCGAGTTCGCGGAAACGTTCATGCGAAACTACACGGGCGGTCAGTGGATCAACAAGGAACGCGAGCGCCTGATCAAGGCAATCGACGCCGCTGCTGGCGACGTTGCAAAGGAGAAGGACTCATGACCAATGCATCCATCACCCGCGAACCCGCAATCCGCGTACAGGGCATGGAAAAGTCCTACAAGGACTTACACGTGCTGCGCGGCGTGGATTTCGACGTGGCTCCGGGGACCATTTTCGCCCTCCTCGGCTCAAACGGGGCAGGAAAGACCACGGTGGTGAATATCCTGTCCACACTCCTCAAGGCCGATGCGGGGACCGCCAGAGTCAACGGCTTCGATGTCGCCACGCAGGCTGCGGAGGTGCGGGAGTCCATCAGCCTCACCGGACAGTTCGCGGCCGTCGACGAAATCCTCAGCGGGCGGGAGAACCTCGTGCTGGTCGCCCGGTTGCGGCACCTAAAGGACCCCCGGACGATCGCGGATGACCTGCTCGATCGTTTCTCGCTGACTGACGCGGCCGCACGGAAAGTGGCGACGTATTCGGGTGGCATGCGCCGCCGCCTCGACATAGCGATGAGCCTCATCGGGACTCCGCCCCTCATCTTCCTTGACGAGCCGACGACCGGGCTCGATCCCCAGGCGCGCATCGAGGTGTGGCAGGCCGTCAAGGAACTCGCCAGGCGCGGCACGACTGTCCTGCTCACGACGCAGTATCTGGATGAGGCCGAACAGCTCGCCGACCGGATCGCGATCCTCCACGAGGGCCGGATCATTGTGAACGGGACCCTCGCCGAACTCAAGCAGCTGCTCCCGCCCGCCAAGGTCGAGTATGTCGAAAAGCAGCCGACCCTCGAGGACGTCTTCCTCGCCATAGTCGGTGACATCGGCAACGACGACGCCATGACTGCGGCCACGGCACGAACGAGTAAGGAACAACGATGACCACGCATTTCTTCGGCGACACCGCCGTCCTGCTGGGACGATCCCTTCGGCACGTCGCGCGCAGCATGGACACCATCATCACGACTGCCATCATGCCGATCGCCTTCATGCTGCTGTTCGTCTATGTTTTCGGCGGCGCGATCAACTCAGGCTCGGATTCGTATGTGAGCTACCTGCTGCCCGGCATTCTGCTCATCACGATTGCCTCGGGCATCTCCTACACCGCGTACCGGCTCTTCCTGGATATGAAAAGCGGCATTTTCGAGCGATTCCAGTCCATGCCGATCGCACGGTCGTCCGTGCTTTGGGCGCACGTGCTGACCTCACTTGTCGCCAATCTGATCTCGCTCGTGGTCGTCGTGCTCGTCGCCCTGCTCATGGGCTTCCGTTCCGGGGCTGGAGTGCTGGCGTGGCTCGGGGTCGCCGGCATCCTGGTCCTGTTCACCCTGGCGTTGACGTGGATCGCCGTCATCCCCGGTCTCACCGCGAAGTCTGTGGACGGCGCGAGTGCGTTCTCCTACCCGCTCATCTTCTTGCCGTTCATCAGCTCGGCGTTCGTGCCCACGGCCACGATGCCCGGCCCGGTGCGCGCCTTCGCTGAGCACCAGCCGGTGACGTCCATCGTCAACGCGATCCGGGACCTGTTAACGGAGCAGCCCGTGGGCAGCGACATCTGGCTCGCCCTTGCCTGGTGTGTCGGCATCCTCGTCGTCGCGTACATTTTTGCCATGGTCACCTACCGCCGCAGGATCGCCTAGCACGCGTCACGGCGCCCGGGGCCTCTTCAAAATCAGGACCCCCGTTGTGGCAGCGGATCAAGAGGGCAGGTGGGAGGATGGGCGCATGGAATTGCACATCACTGGCGACCCCGCCGCCGACCAACTACTCAGCGATGACGCGTTCGCGCTTCTCATCGGTATGCTGCTTGACCAACAGGTGACCATGGAGTCTGCATTTGCCGGACCCGAAAAAATCCGGACGCGCATAGGATCCATGGCCCCTGCCGCAATTGCCGAATATGACCCGGCAGGCTTCGTTGAAATCTTCAAAGAGCGTCCGTCCGTTCACCGCTTCCCAGGCTCCATGGCCGGCCGAGTCCAGGACCTCGCCGCGATCGTACAGCGCGATTGGAATGGGGACGCAACTGCCATCTGGACCCAGGACCGCCCTGACGGCCAGGAAGTGCTCCGCAGGTTGAAGGAATTGCCCGGCTTCGGCGAGCAAAAGGCAAAGATCTTCCTGGCACTGCTCGGCAAGCAGTGCGGACTTCAGGCTACAGGTTGGCGTGAGGCTGCCCAGCCCTATGGCCAGGAGAGCGCATTCCTTTCCGTCGCCGACATCGTGGACGCGGAGTCGCTAAGAAAAGTGCGCGCCAGCAAGCAGGCCGCCAAGGCCGCTATCAAAGCCGCGAAGGCATCCGAACGCTGAGCTGGAACCCGCCCGGGCGGGGCTTTGATCCTGCCCATATCGTGCAACGCTAGTCGGATGGATCTTGAGGTGACGCCCACGCTTACGATTCCGACGTCGGAACTTAGTTGGCGGTTCTCCCGTTCGTCCGGGCCGGGCGGTCAACACGTCAACACCTCGGACAGCCGCGTCGAACTCTCGTGGAATGTCGTGGACTCCGCGGCGCTTTCTGATGACCAGAGGCTGATGCTGGTCACGCGACTCGGACGACGTCTCATCGCCGGGGTGATCACTGTGACCGCCTCCGAGCGGCGCTCCCAGTTGCGCAATCGGGAGATCGCCCTGGCCAAGCTCTCCGACCTCGTCCTCGAGGGTCTTGCTCCGGAAGCTGCCAGCCGCCGGGCGACCAAACCGACCCGGAGCTCCAAGCGTCGGCACAGAGTCGCAAAGGAACAGCGGGCGGCGACGAAACAGCAACGAAAGCGTCCGTTTGCCGAGTAACGCCTCCCAGCTACCCCTCCGTTTCTTTCGGCTCTTTCGCGTAGCCACAAGGACCTCGGCGTGGGAGACTGTTCTGCACGGACAGGAGCTCTTTTCGAAGGGGATGGTCACCGTGGCGGCAAGTGGTCTCAGCGCCGTCGAGCACATCGTCGTACTGATGCTTGAGAACCGCTCATTCGACCATATGCTCGGATACCTCTATGCCGATTCCGGCAACGCATCCCCTACCGGCGAGCCGTTTGATGGCCTCACAGGCACCGAGTCCTGCCCAGGCACCGACGGCAGCCCGGTCACCGTCTATCGGCTGACTCCGTCGACCCCCGACCTCTACTTCATGCCGGGTGCCGACCCCGGTGAGGGGTACCAGGCAACCAACGACCAGCTCTATGGCAGCACCAGCGCGCCGGAAGCCGGGGCTGCCCCATCGATGAATGGTTTCGTGACCAACTATGCGGGCGCCATCAAGGACAACCTAGCCAAGGGTTGGCATGTGGTACCGGAAACAACCGAGCAAATGATCATGGGCTGCTACACCCCACAGACATTGCCTGTGCTGTCTGCGATGGCGAAGGGATTCGCCGTCTGCGACGCCTGGTTCGCATCAGCTCCCACGATGACGATGCCCAACAGGGCCTTCGCGTGCGCCGGCACCAGCCAGGGTTACTTGGATGACAAGGCCAAGCGATTCACCGTCCCGAGCATATTCGGGCACCTGGGCCGCCATGGCATCCCGTGGAAAATCTACGGGGAAACAGAGTCTCCACTGACGAAGCTGGACTTCGACGACACGCGGCATGCTCCGGCGTCGAACGTTGGCCTTTTTACCGATTTCCAGGCCGACGCGGCAGCCGGGAAGCTCCCCGCCTACGCGTTTCTTGAGCCGTCATGGTCCGCGACGGGCAACAGCGAACACCCCAACTACAACGTCGCCCTCGGCGAGCAGTTCCTGCTCGACGCTTATCGTGCAGTCCGCGAAGGGCCGGACTGGGACTCGACCCTGCTGATCGTGACGTATGACGAGCACGGTGGCTGCTACGACCACGTCGCCCCGCCGTGGGGCGCGACACCACCGGACAACGCGCCGGGGGAATTCGGTTTCGACTTCACGCGTTTCGGGCCACGGGTGCCAACGGTGTTGATCAGTCCACTCATCCCAGGTGGCACCGTCTTTCGAGCTCCCGGTTTGGTCCCGCTCGATCACACCAGCATCCTCGCGACCGTCGAACGTCGTTGGGCTCTACCAGCACTCACCCGCCGCGACGCGGCGGCACCCGACGTCGGCGGGGTCCTGAGGCTCACCGTCCCCCGCACTGACGATCCCCTCGCGGACGTTCGGGCACCCACTCCCCCTCCGAGTACACGAGCGTTGGCAGCTCAAACCTCCCACTTGCAGCAGTTGCACGACGAGCTCCTCGCGCAACCGTAGGATCGAGCTGCAACCGTAGGATCGAGCTTTGGCAATGATCCCTGATCAGGCCACCGTTTCATCGGTGGGGTAGATACCAGCGGAAGGCGCGTCGCCGCGCCCGGTCCACGTCTTGATAGCAGTCCAGCCAACAGCGGCGGTCGGTACGGCCAACAAGGCACCGATAATGCCTGCGAGCATCGTGCCAATGGCCAAGGCCAGCAAAATGGCCAGTCCATGAATGCTCAGGACCTTGCCCATCAAAACGGGTTGAAGGAAGTGATGCTCTAGCTGGTTGGCCGCGATGAGGACGGCGAGGACGATGAGGGACGTCACCGGACCGTTCGAGATCAGAGCGACACCCACGGCGAGGGTACCGGCCGCAGTGGAACCAACGATGGGAATGAACCCGCCGATAAACACAAAGACGCCCAGAGGTAGGGCAAGCGGAACACCGAGGATGAGCAGGATCGTCCCGATGATCACGCCGTTCACTGCTGCGATGAGAGCCGTGCCCCGGACATAGCCTCCCAGAACGGTGGCGCTTCGTTCCGCAGCCAGATAGGCCTTGCTTCGGTGACCGGCCGGGAGGAATCCGAAGAGGAAAGTCCTGATCTTTTCGCCATCTTTGAGGAAGAAGAACAAGATCACCACCATAAGAACCAAGCCAGCCAGAATTTCACCGACCGTACGGGCCCCGGTGAGCGCTTCGGCACCGAAGGTGCTGCTGGTGAAGAAGCGCTGTACGGAATCGATCACGGAGCGGAGTTGTTCGTCGCTGACTTTGAATGGGCCGTTGTTCAGAAATTGGTGCAGTTGGTCGATGCCAGCAGTGAATTTCACGGCAAGCTCCTTGGATTGCTCCCTAATAAGAAAGACGATTCCGGTGACGACTCCGCCGAAGACTGCAAGGATCCCCACGAACGATGCTGAGACAGCGAGTGCCCGGGGCCACTTGCGAGCAGTCAGCAAACGTACAAGAGGTGAAATTGCTGAGGCAAGAATGAGCGCGATCGTGACCGGGATGACGACGAGCGGCACCCTGGTCATAGCCCACAGAATCACCGATGCCAGAGTGATGACCAGGAGCATCTGCCCTGAACGGATCCCGGCGCGGCCAAGTCCGTCGGACCAGATCGCCGAGTGGTTTTCGTGCCAGGTCTTTCCCTTATCGCTCATGCCTCACCTTAACGGCGCACACCAATGGAGCCGCAATTTCCCCCGACCGCTACGGCATGCCCCACCCAGGTCGTGATTCACCCACGTAGGAAGATGGCGGCTAACTCGCCACGAGGGCGGCAGTCCCGGCGTCTGACGCGAGGTATGGTTCGCCGGTGTGCTGGTGATCAACGGGTTCGAGGTGGGTAACGCCCGTTGCATATGCGACGACTCCGGCGAGACTGCCGGTGCGTTCGTGGGCTTGCCGTTGCCGGGCGGCTCCCGTGCCTTGGCCAAAGATCCTTTGCAATCCCTCCTTGGCGTAGTGTGCGTCCCCGGTCTCTTCGAGGGCATCGCGGACGTGGGAGTGGAGTGCGGCGAGGACCTGCCTTGCCGTGGCGGGCCTGTGCGTTTTCGGGTCGAGCAGCTCCCCGTTCAGGCCGAACCGGCTCGCTCGCCACGTGGCTTGGCGCAGGACAGTCGCAGAAACCATGTCCGGCCGTTGTCCGGACTTCCATTCCCTGGCGGCAGTGTCCACCAACGCACGAACCAAGGCCGCAATCAGGACGGTATCCCGGGCATCAAGGCAAACATCCGAGACACGGATCTCGACCGTTGGGTGCCGGGCGGACAGGCGAGCATCGAAATCCGGGTTCATGACCACCCCTGTTCCCGACAGGTCCGCCACCAACGAGTGATAAGCCGCGGCAGATCCGAAAACATCGGTTGGACCGGCGCTGGACCAGCGGTTCCAGGCTTGGGTCCGGAAACTGGCGTAACCGCTGTCCGCCCCGTTCCAGAACGGGGAATTCGAGCTCAGTGCAGTCAGCACCGGAAGCCAGGACCTGATCCGGTCCAAGACTGCGACGCCCTCCTCATCCGAATCAACCGAAACATGGACGTGATATCCGCAGGTCAGCTGCTCTCTGGCCGTCAGAGCGAACTTTTCCAGGAGTGCGTCGTAGCGCTCGGTGTTGGTTGCATGGGGAGTGACCGGCAGCGGCGACGTCGCGAGGGCGGCAATTCTCGCACCCGCCTTCCGAGCGAGCGAATCGGCGTAAGAGCGTCCAGCACGTATCTCTGCGGCGAGTGCACTCAGGCTGCTGTGCGGAGAGGTGATGACTTCAAGTTGCTCCTGTTGAAGCTCGATCGCCAACGTCGGGCGAAAAGGAGGAGTCATCCCCTGGCGACCGGCGCTATGAAGGCGCAACACGTCGCCAGCGAGAGGAACGGGGCTGCCGTCGTCAGGATCCACGATCAGAAATTCTTCTTCAACACCAAGAGTACGCACCTGCCAAGTGTGGGCCACAAAAGCGGCGGCCTGCGACCACAGGTCGCAGAACACCCAAAATCAAACGTTTTCTGGTCGGTTCCGAGGACGCGCCACTGCTGCTAGCTGGCCGGCGTCACGACGTCCTCCAGCATTGACCTGTCGAAGAATCGGATCTCGCCCGTTGCCCGAAAAAACACGGGAACGACCGACGCGTGCCAGCTGCAGGCGAGCAGGGTCGTTGACGCGCGCCATGAAGTCTCTCATCAGATCGCAGCACGAGGATCCACCGCGATGCCAATCACCGGTCGCGGCTCGTCCTGCCGTTCACGACGTGAGTGGCTGAGCTGCCGTGGGCCTAGGCCGACCAGGCAAAGGGGGCCGAGAAGGAGTTCTTCCCGGCGTTATCCCAAGTCATCCCGAACACGTCGACGCGGCCAGTGCTCGAAGTGCCGGCTGCCAGAGTGTCCGCCGGGAATCCGAGCCCGCTGATCTTCACTCCCAGTCCTGTGGGATCCAGGGGAGACACGAAGTCCTCGACCGCCATGTCGACGGCGTTGCCAATGCGGACCTGGTGCAAACGTCCATCGTCGGCGTAGGTCATCTCCATGGACTCCATTCCCGCCATTTCACTGATCAATGGGGCGAGGCCCTCCATCGGTCCGCCGAGCTGGCCACCGAAGACTGCACCGAGCGCTTCGGCCTGCTCAGTTGAGGCGGCCGCATCCATGAGGACTCCGAGCTTCCACCCCCCGTCACCCATCAGGGCGGGTGTATCGGCCACGACGCAGACGGTCAGGCCTCCGACGTCGACGCCGTTTACGTCACCGGATTCCACGTGGAAGGCCAACGCCACGTTGCAGCGATCGTTGTCGGCGGGTGCGGTCAGCCCGGAAGTCGAGCACGGGCAGACCATGTCGCAGTTGCAATTCTCAAAATACGTACCCTCGACATGCCACGGCATTTTGGGGCTCCTTTCGACGAGGCAACCCCCAAAAGAAAGTCTCCTCGTGGCCTTGAGCCGAGTCAACGCCAGGCGCCGACCCACTAATTGGCAGGCGTCACGACGTCTTCCAACATGGACCTGTCGAAGAATCGGACCTCGCCCGTTGCCTGGAAGAACACTGGAACTACTGAAGTGTTCGCGTCCTTCGAGGTTTCGTAGATCTCCGGCGCACCCCCGTGTTTTCGCGCAATGGTTCCAACCAAGTCGGTACCGCGTACACGGACGGTTCGATATTTGTAGCTCATTTGGACCCTTTCGTCAGCCAAGGCAAACCCTACTCCTGAGAGCCGCGGCCGGGAGCGGAACCCTGCGTTCAAGTTCGGCATGATTCCATGCGAAGGGCGCCCGTCATCGCCCCCGTGTTTTACCGGCTGGGCGTAACACCCGGAGCGGCCCGGTTGACTTTTTCAAACTTCGTCTTGCGCCCGGGCCGCCGATCATTCAGACTGACTACAGATCCGCAGGAAAATGATTCCGCCGATCCAGCCCGCCGGACATAACGGCCAGCCACCGCCCCATCACAGAATGCCGGGCAACCCCTCTCGAACCACCGCTTTCCGCCTCCCCGGATTCGCCCGGAACCGGAAGCCCGTGCCCATTGAGAGCCCTGGCACACCCCGCCGAGAAAGAGACCACGATGATCAAACGCCACTCGGACGTCGTCCTGGAAATCACAGCCCACGACCCGGACACGATTGAAAACGACCTGAATACCGCCGTCGACATCGCCCGCATCCACGCCATGCAGAACCACAGCCACGGCATCCTCGTTACCCAACACGGATACACCAGCTACACCGTCGCCATCAGCCGTGACGTTCCCTACGGGCAGACACAAGAACGCCGCGAATTGCCGGGGAGCTCGCAGATGGAGTCAGGGCAAGACTGCTGAGCCCTCGTCCTCCAACGTGGATTGGAGGTGCTGACCAGCGTGGCTTGACTCCAGGGTTCCGATCGGTTGGCCGGCAGTCCCGCGGACGCACGGCGTGAACAGGGCATCACCCCCTCGGGTCACCGGGCACGCGCTCGGAGAGGAACTCCTCCCAAGTCCTCTGCCCAACGGCCCTGTCCTCGGACAAGTTTGCGCCCTCTCGGATGGCCTTGGCCGCCCTCCCCGGCATCGGAACGGGCACGAGGACGCGTCGCTGACCGGCAGCGGCGAGATATGACCGGATGAGGTCACCCATCGGGTAAGAGACCGGCCCCGCGAGATCGGGCACCAGGCCCGCGGGCTCGCCGAGAGCGAGCTCGACGAGCCGGTCCGCAACCTCACCGGCGTCGACGGGTTGGAACCGGAAGCCTCGAGGCACCGGGATGACCGGGAGCTTGGCCATGGCCCGCACGGTCAGCAGCGTCAGTTCGAAGAACTGGGTGGCCCGGAGGGTGCTGAACGGGATTCCGGAGCCGGCTACGACCAGTTCCGCGTCCCGTTTGGACGCGAAGTAGCCGAAAGCTGCTCGGTCGAAGCCGCTTAAGACCGGGATCGCGTCCGCCCCCACGACAGAAATGAACACAAGGTGCGTCACACCCGCGAGGGACGCCGCGGCGACGAGGCGGCGGGCCTTCTCGCCGTCGCCCTTCTGCGCGCCCGCGCAATGCACCACGGTGTGGACACCCTCCATTGCGGCCTCGACTCCGTCGCCCGTGTCAAGGTCACATCTCGCGAACTCGATGACCTGCCCGGGCGCAGGGGCGTGACGGCCCGCCACGCGCACGGCATTGCCCGTGTCAACCAGGCGCGAGGACACCAGCCGCCCGAGCGTGCCCGTTCCGCCTGTCACCAAAATCGTCGAGTTCATGGCGGTTCTCCTCTTCCGGACCGGTTGCCCTGCCCCTCGTCGGTGGGTTCACTTACCGTCATGCCACCCGGGACCCGAGTCCTTCGGTTGGGAGGACAACGCATCAGCATTCCGCGCAAGCCACGGCTCAGGAGCAAGTTCTAAGGAAGCTGGTGGCACCAGGCCGCGCATGGAAAGTCACCGTATGACCCCTGTCGTCATGGAAGACCGCCCTTTGGCCCTCCACGGCGATCGTGCCCGGCTGGTAGGGGTTGCCCCAGCCTGCAGGCGGGTTGCCGTGACCGTCGTCGAGCGGCTGGTCGGCGGTAAAGAAGGAACCCTGCACCTGGGCCTCGTAAATGCCGCAGTGTGTGAAGAGGGAGAAAGGGACAGTCACGGCTGTGGTTGTGGTCGGACTTGCCGGACCGTTGCTTTGCGGGGCTGCCGGGGCCGCGCATCCACTCATCATCGCCGTCGCGACAACCGCGGCGGCAATGGCTTGAAGGTATCGGCTTGCCATCCGCCAAGCCTCCCTGACGACAACTGCGCCGTCAAGAACATTGGCCCCTGATAGAGGTGGTATTGCGGCGTTCAGAGGTAGCTGCAGATCCGGTCGGCGTCGCACGCATCCGGGTCCGCGGCAGCCGCGACGGCATGGTACTCCGCGACGGTCGCGCGCAGTGCGACGAGTTCGGCGATCTGCGCGTCTAGGCCAGCCAGCTGACCGGCAAGAAGGTCCCGCACATGAGTGCAGGGAGCGCGGCCTGCGTCGCGCAGGATCAGGATTTCGCGGATCTGTGTCAGGGCCAGCCCTGCGGCGCGACCGCGACGAATGAAGTCGAGCCTGTTGATTGTCTCGCGTGTGTAATAGCGGTATCCGTTGGCGGTGCGCTCCGCAGCTGGCAGCAGCCCGAACTCTTCATAGAATCTCAGGGCCTTGCTCGTCATGCCCGCCGCCTGGGCAGCCTCACCGATTCGCACCATGCACCTCGTCTTCCTACCTTCTCGCCCTTCCACTGTAGGGGAACGCGTTCACGCGGTGAAGTACGGGTTAGCGAAGGTAATCAGCGAATTCCGTTTCGAAGTACTGCTTCGCCCCGGCGCCAATCACTGAGATTCTTCGCTCGCCGTCCTTGAACAGGAATACCGACGGCACAGAGCTAATCCCGAACGCCCCTTTTGTTTCGGGATTTTCGTCGACATTGACTTTGACAACCTCGATCTTGTCGGCGTATTCGACCGCGAGCTGTTCCAGCACCGGGGAAAGTCTTGCGCAGGGTCCAGACCAATCCGCCCAGAATTCCACGACAACAGGTTTGGTTGACTTCAGCACGTCGGCGTGGAAAGACGCGTCAGTGACGTCCTTGGTCTGTTTCATGATTTCCCCCTTTTTCTTGAATGGCCTGATGTGTCATTTCGGGTAACTCCCGGTCCGACGCCTTGAGGTCCCAGCCGTCCCTGCCCGGCCACGGTGTCCGCCGGTCTTCATCAAACGCCTGCACCCTGAACCTTGCACCTTCCCCTAAGGGAAAAGTCAAGGGGGACAGTCAAACGGTTCGAATATGGGAGCCTCCTGTGGGGTCAAAGGGAACGCCGCCGCCGCCACGATGCTGCGGCGGCTCGGTGTGTACCGCGCGTCAAGCCGCCGTCTGACCTACCGTTTAAAAATGGGCGACGGCGGCCGGACTGGCGACTTGGGCGAAAAGCCATCAAGCTAGGTAGGGGGTAACCAGGGAGCGAAACGCATTCCCTCCGCACAGGAAGGCCCCGAAATTCCTAGACCAGACCGGCCACCCAGTCCGTGGCTCCGCATGTACCTCAAAGCCAGCCACACCGGCCGCGCAAACCCCAAAGGCCTCGGCGGCCTCAAGCCTGTCGAGCCGGTCGCCTGGCAGGAGGGAGCGCCCCTCCTCGGCGAAGATCAGGTTTATGTGATGAAGAACGGGAAGGAGTACCACCCGGCGTGGTGCCACATTGTGGCCGATACATGGAGTCACGCACCAAGGGGGCTGCGTGTGACCCTTTTGGACGACGTCGGGAAGCGGACCAGGTGCCGTGAATGCGAGCGGTCGTTAAACACGGTAGCGGAATCCATGACGAAGAATCACGAAACACACCCGAGATCTACCCGCCAGCCTGACCTGGTAATCCCGCTGCGATTGGTTGGGGTCGCCCATGGAATCCTCTTCTTGGCGGCGGGACCGAAATATCAGGAACTCCTCAAGCAGACCGCGGTGGAGCCGGCGACGCCACTGCTCGTTGACGGCCAGCGCCACGGCATGCTTCTGCGGGTGGACGCCTCCCGCGACGAACCGCTCCTGGTTCTCCAGATGGACCCCCGTGCGACGTTCCGGAACGGCGCCTATCAGGCGCGCCTGCGTCGTCCACTGCAGCGGTCCGCGACCAAACCCTATGCCGTGGACTCCGTTGAACCGGCGCCGAGGGCCAAGCACGCGGCCCGGCACCCGGCGGTCACTGACGATATGGGAAGTTGAGCCCCTACCGGCCGCCTTCGATCTTCCGGCTGCGCTGGTTTTGGGCCATCGGACCGTATGGATAGACGCCCACCCGGGGCTGGCTGGCCTGGGTGAGCCGCCCGGTTTCATCGGGGCTGAGTTCCAGATCCGCGGCGGCAAGATTGTCCGCCAACTGTTCCGTCGTGCGAGCGCCGAGGATCACGGAGGTCACGGCAGGCCGGTCCACCAACCATGCCAGGGCCACCTGGGAGGCACTGACTCCATGATCCGCGGCGACCTTTTCCACCGTTCCGATAATGTCCCAGGTGCGCGGGTCCTCGTTCCGGGCCTGCCATGCCTCCATGCCGCGTTTCGGGTTCTCACCCAGGCGGGTGGCGCCGACGGGCGGTTCGTCGCGCTTGTACTTACCAGAGAGCCAACCGCCACCCAATGGCGACCATGGCAGCAGCCCGACGCCCGCATCCAGCGAAGCCGGAACAATCTCCGATTCGATCTCGCGGACCAACAGGCTGTACTGCGGCTGCAGGGTCACCGGTGCGCTCCAGCCAAAAGCCTTGGCCGCGTGGACCGCCTTGGTCAACTGCCAGCCCAGGAAGTTGGAGAAGCCGTAGTAGGCGATCTTGCCGCTACTGACGGAGTCATGCAGGAAACGCAGCGTCTCCTCCAAGGGTGTAATGGGGTCCCACGCGTGCATTTGGTAGAGGTCAATCTGCTCCACGCCAAGGCGCCTCAACGAATCGTCCAGTGCCCTGGTGAGGTGGCGGCGGGAGGTGCCGACGTCGTTCGGGGCCGCACCCATGGGGAAGCGGCCCTTGGTGGCCAGCACCACCCGGTCCCGCGCATCGGGCCGTTCGGCCAGCCAGCGACCGATGATTTCCTCCGATACCCCCGCGCTGTAAACGTCGGCAGTGTCGATGAAGTTGCCGCCGGCTGCAACGTAGCTGTCCAGGATGGCGCGGGACGTTTCCTCGGTGGCTTCGGCCCCGAACGTCATGGTTCCCAGCGCGTAGTTCGAAACCACGGCGCCGCTGTTGCCCAAAGTGCGATACTGCATGATGTTCCTCAATCCTCGGTGGGGGTAGTGCGGTTGGGATGGTAGGTGCGCCAGGTGTGCTCGGGCGCGAACCCCAGTAATCGCCTGGCCTTGTCGATGGAGAGCATGGTCTCGTGCTCCCCCAGTTCCTTGATCACCTTCACATTGGAGAAGACCTCTGCGGCGAGGCTGGCGCTGGACCGGCTCATGACCGTGTCCGCGTTGGCGATGATAAACGCTTCAAACCCCGGCTTGCCGTTCTCAAGGGCCCGGGCCACAGCCTGCGCGCCGTCCCGGCCATCGATGTACCCCCACAGGTTCCACTTACGCAGCATGGCGTCCGAGTCGAACGACGGAAACCGCCCGTAATCTTCCACGTCCATGACGTTGGAAAACCGCAGCCCCACAATGCTCAGCTCAGGGTCCCAGCGTGTCAGCTCGATAGCCATCTGTTCCTCAAGATGCTTCACCAACGAATACGTGCTCTCCGGCCGGGCCGGATATTCCTCATCGACCGGAATATAGGGAGGGTCGACGTCGAACGGCAGGCCCAGCACCGTCTCACTCGAGGCGTAGACAACCTTCTTGATGCCGGCCCGGCGGGCCGCCTGGAACACGTTATAGGTGGAGAGCATGTTGTTCTCAAACGTCGCGGCATCCGGGACGATGCCGGGTGCGGGAATGGCACCCAGATGCACCACGGCATCGAAGCCACTGTGCCGGTCATCCAGCCCCAAGAACACATCCAACACCTGACCGTAGTCGCGCAAATCCACGATTGCCAGGCCGGGGTTTCGCGCACCCGCACGGTCCAGGTTCAACACCTGGTGCCCGTCCTCAGTGAGCCGGCGCACCACATGTCGGCCCAGCTTTCCGCTTCCTCCGGTCACTGCAATTCTCATCGTTACTCCCTCGGTATGGGCTCGGTGGTTCCGACCGGATGCCTGGTCGGGCCTCTTTGGCCCGGACCATTGGCTTGCTTGATCCGTGCGGTGGTGTCGAATCCACAGTAGGGTCTGGTCCAGCTCCGGCGCGTGGCCCTGCCAGTCCTAGGACAGCCAAACACCCCGTTCCCATTCCCGAAGCTGCTCGCCGCGGTAAGTATCTAGACCCTGCACCCGCGATTGCCCTATCGTTGGGGAACCGAGGACAGTCCGGCCCGGCGCTCCGCATCGGAGGTACATGATGGGCATCATCTCGTCTAAATTTCACGGCAGACGGCAGAGCGGCAATCCAGCATTGCCATCTGGCCAATACGAGACTGAGAGCTTCCCAGTCCTTACCGCTGGCCCTGCCCCCCGAATCGCCACCGCTGACTGGGAATTCTTCATCACCACCGAGGCAGGTCAGCGTCATGCTTGGTCTTGGGATGCATTCATGGCCTTACCCCAGACAAACATCCAGACGGACATCCATTGCGTGACCAGTTGGTCCAAGCTGGGTACCTCGTGGCGGGGAGTGTCCCTGGATACTTTATTTGAGAACGTGGAAACCAGCTGCGAGTTCTCGATGGCCCATTCCTACGGCGGATACACGACCAACGTCCCCCTCCCAGATCTCCTTGGTGGCCGGGCGTGGGTAGCCTGGGAATTCGACGGTGAGCCACTTGAACGCGCACACGGCGGACCTGCCCGCCTCATCGTGCCGCACCTCTACTTTTGGAAGAGCGCAAAATGGATCAACGGCATCGAGATGACGCGGGACGATGATCCTGGTTTCTGGGAATCCAACGGCTACCACATCCACGGCGACCCGTGGCGGGAGGAGCGTTACTCATGAGGCTCGCCAGGTGAGTACGTTGTGGCGCGTGGCCGACGTCGTCAGCAGCATGCCCGAAACGGAGACGGCCAGAACGATAGGGCTGCGAGTGAACGGCCTGAACGGCAACCTCGCCGGACAGCACATCGACATCCGCCTCACGGCAGACGACGGCTACACGGCCGTGCGCTCATACTCAGTGGCGAGGGCAGGCATGGACGAAACCCTGGAGATCACCGTTGACGAGTTGGCCAACGGAGAGGTCTCCCCCTATCTGGTCAGAGACCTGGCGGTTGGGGACCAGTTGGAAATCCGGGGGCCGGTGGGTGGCTGGTTCGTCTGGAAGCCGACTGACACAAACTCCGTTCAGCTGATTGCTGGAGGATCCGGCATCGTGCCGCTCATGTCCATGATCCGCGCACACCATGCATCAGAAAATCCGGCGCAGTTCCGGCTGCTCTATTCGCTCAAGTCACCCGAAGCGGGCTTCTACCGGGAAGAACTCAGTACCCTGGGCCAAGAATCCCCCAAGCTCGCCATCGACTACATCTTCACACGCAAGACGCCACAGGGTTGGCCGGCTGCTCCGCAACGGCTCACGGCAGAAACCTTGCTCGCCAACATCTTGCCACCGGACCCCACCCCGGATGTCTTCATCTGCGGCCAGACCGTATTTGTGGAGACGGTTGCGGAATGGCTCGTGCAGGCGGGATATCCGACCGCTTCCATCAAGACCGAGCGCTTCGGCGGAACGGGAGGAACCCGGTGAGTGCAAACAACGGCTCCGATTCTCCAGGCGCCAAGGACCCGACGTTCGAGGATCCGGACATCGCTGGAATCGAAGGCAATTCAATACCCCATCTGGACGGAAACGCGGTGGCGGGACAGCTGTGGGAGCTGTTTCGCTTCGATATCGTCGCCGCGATCGGACGGTGCAGGCACTGCGGTGCCGTCCGTGTTTTCGGGGAAACGATGGCGTACGTCGACGCACCGGGGATCGTTGTCCGCTGCGCTTCCTGCGAGGGCGTGCTGCTGCGTCTCGTAGAGACCCCCACGCAATACTGGCTCGACGTGAGCGGACTCAGCCATCTGCAGATTGACCGCGAGGGCTAGGTGATGCGGCCGCCATCACATCTGGCTTTGCCATGACCATTCAGCAACGTGGATGTTTCAGGCGCGCTGTGGGTGGCCGCTTTCTCCTCCTTTGAGTGTCGGGCTTCCCTGGTGCTTGGCAAAGTGAGGTTCAATGGCCCATGCCGCCTGGTGTAGAAGACGGGCCAGTAACGCCCGCAGGCGGACCAGCCGTCTGCGGGTGCGTCCGGCGGGTCGTGGAGCGATGACCGGGGCATTCGGCAATGCGCTGAGTGCTTCGTGGTTGATGGAATTGATGACTGCGCAAGCCATCATGAGCGAAAAATCCATGGTTCTCTTCTGTCGTTTTGTCTTAGTCCGCACCAAAACTGGCCCAGGCATCCTTCGGGAAGCAGTGAGCGGTTTTCGGAACGACTCATCCGGAAATCGGTTCGTCGAGTCCCTGCAAACCACGTTATGTAGCGAGGGGAGTCATGTCAGCAGGTGTGCCGCTCCCTGGTTTTCCTAGGACTGAGCGACCTACCTTCCTTATGGAAAGCCCGAATGCGGCAGCGGAGAATTGAAGGCATGGGTCAGAGTGCGGAGTTTGGAAAATTCCTGAAGGCAATGCGGTCACGGTTGACGCCGGAGCAGGCCGGAATCGGAGAATTGTGCGATGTCCCGGCGTCTGCCCGTTTCCGGCCAGCGAGTGCGGCCGGCCCTGCGCCAGCTTCTCGACGCTGTGGGCAACGTGCCTGCGCTTATCCTCGGCCGACGCACTGATGTTCTGGCCGGAAACCGTCTTGCCAGTGGGATCCCTTCGCGTGGACATCGGGCGTCACCCCAACGACGCGCTGGCAAGTCAACTCGTCGGCGAACTCGCGGTGTCCAGCGAGCACTTCCGCAAGTGGTGGGCAGGGCACCGGGTGGCAAAAGCATCGGCGGGAATTGTGCGGCTCCACCATCCCGTCGTCGGGGGCTTGGAACTCAATGTTGAAGACCTGGTGCTGCCCGATGATCCGGATCAGACGCTAAGGCTGTATTCCGCCCCGCCAGGGTCGTCGTCGGCGGATTCACTCGCGTTGCTTGGCAGCTTCGGCGCCGGAACTGGCACTCCTGAAGCCGCACAAGCATCCGAAGAAAGGGACGGGTTCGACGCCACCGAAACGCCTGAATCCCGAACCTTCCCCTGAACAAACGCTTGGACAACGCGATCGGCAGGCCAGCGGTAGCCGACGGGCCCGGGAATCAAAGCTGCGATGTCACCGACAGCCGTAATTATCAAGAACTTGACCGTTTCAGAAAAACTATCCAAGGGAAATTTGATTGATGAACTACGCCCCCACGCAGGACCGATACGATTCCATGCCATACCGAAGGGTCGGGCGAAGCGGTCTGAAACTTCCGGCGGTCTCACTGGGTCTCTGGCATAACTTCGGCGACGACAAGCCTTTTGAGACACAACGGGCGATCCTTCGCCGCGCTTTTGACTTGGGCGTCACACACTTCGATCTCGCCAATAACTACGGTCCGCCCAGCGGCAGTGCCGAAACGAATTTCGGCCGGCACCTGAGGGACGACTTCAAGCCGTACCGCGACGAGCTCGTCATCTCCACCAAGCGGGATACCACATGTGGCCCGGCCCGTATGGGGAATGGGGGTCCAGGAAATATCTGCTCTCAAGCCTGGACCAGTCTCTCGAACGCATGGGCCTGGGCTACGTGGACATCTTCTACAGCCACCGACCGGACCCGAATACTCCCCTTGAGGAGACCATGGGAGCGCTCGACACCGCGGTTCGGTCGGGCAAGGCGCTGTACGCGGGCATTTCCTCATACTCCCCCGACAAGACACTTGAGGCAGCTGCCATTCTTCGGGACCTTGGAACTCCGTTGCTGATCCACCAACCTTCGTACTCAATGCTCAACCGTTGGACCGAACAGGGCGACCCCAACTTGTTCCAAACCCTGGAGCAGGTAGGCGCAGGCGCCATCGCGTTCTCGCCCCTTGCGCAAGGTTTGCTGACCGCCCGGTACCTGCACGGCATCCCCGGCGACTCCCGCGCGGCAGCAGGGAAATCGCTGGTGGACACCCAACTCTCCGAAGAGAACCTGACCCGGATCCGAGGCCTTAATGAGATCGCGGCGCAGCGCGGACAGACACTCGCCCAGATGGCCATAGCCTGGGTGCTGCGCCCTCAGAACAAGGGAATACCGGTCACATCTGCTCTGATCGGCGCCAGCAGCGTCCGGCAACTGGAAGACAATTTGGCGGCAGTATCGTGCGCGGATTTCACCAACGATGAGCTCGAAAGGATTGACGAATTTGCCGTCGAGTCCGACATCAACCTTTGGGCCAAGGCACTGCAGGCCTAAAAGGCGGAGGGTTTCAGGACCGCTCGCACGTCGACCGGCGCTGTGATCGCCCGGCCGCAGGGCATCCGCGCAACCCGGCAGCCCGACGTCGACGGCGAGGTACCGTCAGTGCTGCACCGCCCCTAGTTGTTCTGCCCCCGGGCGGCCACGTGCCACTCGCATTCCAGTTCGCCCTGGCTCACCACTGCGACGCGGTCAACCAGGTTCATGGCCAAGCAGACGTGGTTGGGGATAACGCGCAGCCGCTCCCCCAAGACGGGCACCGCGGCGTCCTCCGGCCAGATGACTGTGGCGTGGTGTTCCGAAAGGGCCACGATCCTGGCGTCCAGGTGGTCCATGAGCCGACCGAAGCCCGTGGCCCAGGCGGGGCGGTCGCTTCCCAGGATCTTGCTGCCGGCGTCCAATACCACGCGACGAGGAGTCCCGGCCTCCCCCTCATGCCGGCTGACCACGGTTGCCGCAACGGTCAGTGCAATCTCCTCCAGCCCGCAACGTCCCAGTTCGAACTGCTGGGCATCCCCGAAAACATAGACGCCCGGCCGCACTTCCGTGGTCACGGAATCCCCGGCGCGCCCAGCGGTGAGTGCGGCCGTGGGAGTGGAACCACCGCTGACCCGGGTGACCTCGAACCCTGCTTCCGTTAGCGACGCGACGGCCTGCCGCAGTGCCGATTCCTCGGCGTCGGCGGCTTTGACCGGCATCCCGGGCGCGTAGCTGTGGCCGGGGAACGTGAACACGCCGATCACCCGGAAACCTGCGGCAGCCGCGGCACGGGCCACCCTCGCGGCGTTCTGCGGCAAGACACCGCTACGGTGATGCCCGCTGTCAATCTCCACCAACACCTCCAACTCTCCGGCGAACCCACCGAGGTGGCGTCCGGCTTGTTCCATGGCTTCCACCGAGTCTGCCCCCAGGGACACCCGGGCGCCCGCGGAGAGCATGCGAAGGCGGTTCGCCTCGCGAGGCCCGATCCACAGCGGATAGGCAATGAAGATGTCCACGGCCCCGTGCGCTGCGAAAACCTCGGCCTCGCCAAGGGTGGCGACGGTCAGCCCTACGGCCCCCGCAGCGAGCTGCATGGCCGCGATCTCAGGGACCTTGTGCGTCTTGACGTGGGGACGGAGCCCCACGCCTTTCGCCTTCAGGGCATCGGCCATGCGAGAGATGTTTCGCTCCATCACCAGCCGGTCAATCATGATTGCCGGGGTATCGAGTGCATCCGGGACGCTCATCGTCGGGTCCTTTCGTAATGGCAAGGGGTCGCCTCCAAGTTCTACCGGCCCGCCACGTTCTCTTCAAGTCGGGAGCGCTCCTCAAGGAGCAGGCCCGCGATCTCGTGGGGAGCCACCCGATCCGGCCACCGTGTCAGGGACCCGCTGCTCTGCCAGCGGAGGACGAATGAGTTCCGCTCTTCCGGCGAATCCCCTCCGTGCCCACCTTCGTCCAGGTGACCATGATCGGTAACCACCACCAGGAGCCAGTTCTCGCCGAACTGCTCCTCGCGGTCCCCCACGGCCGACCGGACCCTGGCGATGTGCCGGTCCACCCGGGCCAATGCCGCCTGGTATTGGGCGGTGCGGGCGCCGTGGAGGTGCCCGGCGTCGTCCACATCGCAGAAGTACAGGAATGAAACGTCCGGGACCTTATTGGAGGTGAGGGCAGCAAGCGCGATATCGGTGATGTCCGCGTCGATCTGGACGAATCCATGCACTTCCCCGTCGCGGGATATGACGGTGTGCAGGCCCGCCTTCTGCTGATCGGCGCGTTGGTGGATGACCGGGCCCAACCCGTCGGGCGATACAAGGGGCGTCCACCCGGCAGCCGCGAAGGTCCTGGTCGACTGGTCTTGGTAGAACGCCCGGGACAGGAGATCCGGCTTGCTGAACAGTTTGTGACCGACGAAGGAGTTGTCCACGACCCCGTGTTCAGCGTGGGTGGTGCCGGTGAGGATCGAGGACCAGCCGGGGCCGGACCAAGTGGGGGTCTCCATGACCATGGTCCTCAGTTCGCCCTCTGCAGCCATGGCACGAAGCGTCGGCGCGGATGGAGAATCAGCTGCGAGGTCCCAGCGGAGCCCGTCGATGCCCAGGAGCATGATCCGGGTGCGGGCCCCGGCGGCGGTTGTTTCGGAGTTCATGGAACGTTCAGCTTTCGACGATGGTGCGGTTGCGGGTGAGAGCCAGGGAGACCACTGCCCCCACTGGATAATTGCGGGCTTCCGGTGTTGCCATGTCCACTCGGAGTTCGTGGCCGCCTAGCCGAACCATGATTGAGCTCATGGGACCGCGCAAGATGTGCTCGACGACGATGCCGGAGGCTTCCCCGGTCCCCTTGGCTCCAAGCCTGAGATCCTCAGGACGGATGAGGGCCGTTGCGGTCCTTGCTGCGATGGGTTCCCGGTTGGCGATGGTGAGCGCGCTTCCCAAGACAGTGATCTGGCCATCTGCCACCGGACCTTCGATTCGGTTCACCACTCCGACGAACTGCGACACGAAAGGGGTCTCCGGTTCGTTGTAGAGCACTTCCGGGGCGGCCAGCTGTTCGATCCGTCCGTTCAGCATGACGCCTACCCTGTCCGCCATGGTCAGGGCTTCCTCCTGGTCATGGGTGACCAGGAGTGTGGTGATGCCTTCATTGCGTTGTATGCGTCTGATTTCGTCCCTCAGGCGCGCCCGGACACTCGCATCCAGGGCGCTCAACGGTTCATCGAGAAGGAGGAGCTGTGGCTGGATGGCCAGGGCGCGGGCAAGAGCGACCCGCTGTTGCTGCCCACCGGAAAGCTGGTGGGGGAACTTGTCCGCATGCTCTGCCAGGTCCACCAGATCCAGGAGTTCCACGGCCCTCCGGGTGCGTTTGCCGCGCGCAAGGCGTCGGATCCGGAGTCCGTAGGCCACGTTCTCACTTGCTGTCAGGTGGGGGAACAGCGAATAGTGCTGGAAGACGACGCCGATGTTCCTGGACCGTGCCGGTTCCCTGGTGACGTCCTTTCCTGCGATCCGCACCCTGCCGTCGTCAGGCTGTTCCAGGCCGGCCAGCACCCGCAGAGTGGTGGTCTTGCCGCAGCCGGAAGGCCCCAGGAGAGCGATCATTTCCCCCTGGGCCAGGTCCAGGTTCAGGCCGTTAAGGACGGTCCTCCCCCCGAAGGTTTTGCTGACCCCGCAGAGGGACACGTACCCGTCCCCAGGCCTGGGCAGGGCGAGCCGTACGGTATTGAAGGCTTCCAGGGTGTTCATGAGGATGTTCGTTTCTGTCGTTGGCTGAGCCCCGAGATCAGGGAGAGCAGCAGCCAGGTGAGCAACATGGTGATGAAGGAGAGCGCCGCCGCCCCGCGGGGCGAACTGCCGCCGGCCTGCACGGTGAAGACGGGGAACGTGAAATGCAGGAGCAGGGAGGCCACTGCGAACTCGCTCAGGATCAGGGCTATGCACATGAGGGAGGCGCTCAGCAGTGACGTGCGCATGGTGGGCATTACGACGCGGACGAAGGTGCCCAGATTGCCCGAACCCAGCGAGCTGCTCGCTGCCCAGAGGACATGAAGGTTTGATGTGCGCATTTGAGCCTCCAGGGCCCTGTAGGCCAGTGGTACGCACAGCACCACGTAGAACGGGACCAGTGACAGCGGCGAGA
Source organism: Arthrobacter sp. FW306-04-A (assembly GCF_044358315.1). Taxonomy (GTDB): domain Bacteria; phylum Actinomycetota; class Actinomycetes; order Actinomycetales; family Micrococcaceae; genus Arthrobacter. The sequence goes on along the minus strand of NZ_CP084559.1, from coordinate 2,112,568 downwards.
CCAGGAACCCGGGCAGCACGGCCCGAAAGAACAGTCCCGCACCTGAGACGAGCGCCACGGACGGAACCACGAGCGGAAGGAGCGAAAGTGTCTCGGCCCAGGACGTCAGCCTGGCCGAACCGTGCAGCTTGAGGACCAGCAGAGTGGGCAGCACGAGGACCAGCGTGACCGCGGTGGCAAGCGCGGCCAGCATGAACGTGGTCCCCAGCGCCTCGAAAGCCCGGTCCGAGGAGAACACCACAGTCAGATTGTCCAGCGTGGGTCCGCAATTTCCCGGTACGGTGAAGCCGAGGACGGCGGCGCTCACCATGGGGGCGAGGAACCCCACCAGGGCAACGACGAGGACGACGCTCCGGGCCAGGTCCCATCCGGTGCGCTTGCCGGGTCCGGCCGACTTCGGTGTTTCAACCGGTTTCAGTGATCCAGCCATGCGCGGCTCCTCCTGTCCAGGAGGGTCCGCGCGCCCATGGCAATCACGATGACGAACATCATGACAGTGGCCAATGCGGCGGCGAAGGACTCGTCGATCATGACGTTTCCAGCAATGAAGAATCCGATCAACAATGGCACCAGGTTCAGGCCTCCGCCCGCCAACGCATACGCTGTCGCGTAGGCGGAGAATGAATTCGCGAAGAGCAGCAGCAGGGCGCCACCCAGGGACGGGGCCAGCACGGGCAGTGCGATGTCCTTCAGGTACTGGCCGGGCTTGGCACCGAGGGTGGTGGCGGCTTCATGCCATTCCCGGCGCAGGCCTGACAGGGCAGGCAGCATCAACACGGTCATGAGCGGGATCTGGAAGTACAAGTACACCAGAGCCACCCCGGCGAAGGAGTCAAGCCTGAAACCCTGGAGCAGCGCGGGCAACAACCAAGTCAGCAGGCCCTGCGCACCCACTGTTGCGATGAACGCAAAGGCCAAGGGAACCCCGCCTGACTGCGACGCCATGGCCGAGTATGAGAGAAGCACGTTCTTCAGCCAGAGCGGATGCTGGGCGCCGGCCAACGCCCACGCCAGGACCAGCCCAAGCGCCCCGCCCGCGAGGGCCGTCACCAAGGACAGGTTGGTGGTCAGGACGAAGGCATCGACATACTGCGGCTCCAAGACCCGCGCCAAGGAATCCGTGGACCAGCTACCCCCCGATTTGAAGGCCTGGAGGACGTTCGCTACCACGGGCAGGACCAGGAAGATCCCCATGAAGGCAAAGTACGGCACGGTCCCTAGCGCTGGAGACGGACGCTCCGGGCGTGGGGCGGTGGTTTTCCTCCTCATCAGGCGTGGACCTTTGCCGCCCACGTATCGGTGACGAGCTTGTTGGCTTTGGCGCCCTGCTCGACGGTGGGGAAGGTGACCTTGTTGAGAACCTCGGGGTCCGGAAGGGTGGCGAGGGCTTCCTTGGAGAGCTTCCCGGCCTTCGCCAACTCTGCGAAACGGGCCGGGACCGCCCCGCCGAGCGCATACTGCTCTGCGCCTTCATCGCTGGTCAGCCAGTCAACCCAGAGCCGGGCGGCGTTGGGCTGCGGTGAGGACTTCGTCACAGGCTGGGCGTAGTAGGTACCGAAGACGCCTTCGGACGGGACGAAGTGCTCCAGATCGACGCCGGTCCGTTTCATCTCGGCGCTCATGCCGGTGAAGTTGTAATTCCAGTCGAACACCACGGCGGCCTGACCTGATGCCAGGGCGCTGCCGGTCTTGGAGATGTTGACCAGGTTTCCAAGCCTGGCCAGTTCGGCAAAATACTCAATGCCGGGGGTTATGTCATCGGCCGAGCCCCCGTAGGCAAGCGCTGCGGCGAAGACCGTGGCCAGGGAGCCGGCTCCTGTGCGCGGGTCGCCTGGCAAGGCGACTTTGCCCTTGAATTCGGGGCGTTTCAGGTCCTCGAAACCCTTGGGATGCGGGGTACCTTTGGTGTTCACGCCGATTGAGATGACACCATAGTATGCGCCGACCCACTTTCCCTCAGGGTCCTTGAGGTTGGCGGGGATCTTGTCGAAGTTGCTGGGCTTGTAGGCCTCAACCAGGCCCTGGTCGATGGCGGGCTTGGTGAAGGAGTAGCCGATGTCGATCGAATCGGGCTGCGAGGACTGGCCTAGAAGGGTCTTGACTGCCTGGACCTCCTCCGCCGAGGAAGCATCCGGCGAGGCTACCGGCGCGTCGATCCCGTACTTCGCCTTGAATTTCTCCAGTTGGCCCTTGTAGTTGGCCCACGTGTCCGGCAGGGCGATGAGCTGAACCTTGCCCTCCTTCTTGGCGAGGGCGATGATCCCGTCCAAGGTGGTGCCGATCAGCTTACCGGAACTGCCGGATGCCCCGCCGGAGCATGCGGTCAGGGCAGGGCCGAGGGCTGCGGCGCCGAGTCCGAGCGCAGCCAGGCGGAGGACCCCGCGTCGTGAGGACATCATGTGGGGAAACGAAGTGGTCATGGCGAAGCCTTATCTCTTGATCTCTTGAGCACGGACTGTGTTTGCTCGCTCTACAGTCATCGCCCCGGATGAAGAGTTGTTGGCATCAGGGCGAACAACGGGTAAATTTTGGTCTAGACCAAAAAATTGAAGTCGCAGACCCTCTACTGTTTCCAAGCGGAAGCTCCCCTATTCAAAGGATTTCACCCATGAACAAACGCGAATCAGCCTTAGCATCCGCCCGCGCACTCCTGGCCGGCACGCAGGGCGCCCTCTTCGATTTCAACGGCACTCTGTCCCTTGACGAGGACCTGGTCGGTGAGCTCTACGCCCATGCAGCCCGCGACCTCTGCAGCATTGACCTGGGCTGGGAAGAGTACGAAGAGCGGTTTGTGGGCATCAGCGACCTTGAGATCTGCCGTGCCCTGGCCCAGGGGGATGAGGCACTCGCCAGCCGCGTCCTCGATCACATGTGCGCTGCCTACATCCAGGAAATCCGGCAGAGACCCCGCATTCCTGCGTCCCACGTGAAGGTCGTTCGGGACCTTGTGGCATCAGGAGTGAAAGTAGCCGTAGTCACCGGCACCATGCGCCGCCTCCTTGAACCGGCACTTGAAGCCAGCGGCCTGGCGTCCCTAGTGGAAGCCACGGTGTGCTGCGATGATGTGGCCGCGGGAAAGCCCGACCCCGAGGGCTTCCTTCGTGGCGCCGAACTTCTGGGAGTTTCCCCCTCGCGGACGGTCGTCTTCGAGGACTCTCACGCGGGTATCGGCGCAGCCCGCGCGGCCGGCATGGAATGCATCCTTGTGGGCCCTCTGGCCGATTCCGCTCCCGAGGGGACACACCCCGTGGGCGAACTGAAGGCGTTGACCAGCTAACCCGGTCAGTCTGTGGTGGTGACTCGTACGCGTATGGCGTCTGACCGGTAGACGTCGTGCGCGTACTCCACCGCCAGCCCATCGGCCCTGTAGGCGGTACGAACCAACCGAAGCACAGGGTGCCTGGCGCCGACACCCAGGAGCTCCCGCTCAACGGGGGATGCCACTGATGGATCGAGCTCCTCGACCTTCCTCACGGGGGCCGAGTCCAACTCACCCAAGGCCCGGTAAACGGAGCCCGCGAGGGAGCCGACGTCCAAACCAGATAGCCGCCTTTCCGGGAACCAGGAGTCCTCGATCATGACCGGCTCTTCATTCGCGAATCTCAAGCGCCGGAGATGGAGGACCGAATCCCCCACATCCACGCCCAAGGCTTTGGAGACTTCACTGGTTGCCTCCGTTGCCTCAGCCACCAAGATCCTGGATTCAACATCAGCGCCGGTGCTGGAAAGCTGCTGGGCAAGTCCGGACATAGATGCCAACTCCAGGACAGGGACCCGCCCGGAAACGAAGGTCCCACCGGCCCGGCCAGGCCGGCGCTGGAACCGGCCTTGGAACTGGAGGGATTCAAGCGCCTGACGAAGGGTCATCCGGCTCACGCCCAGCTCGGCCGCGAGGTCGCGTTCGGCCGGAAGTTTCATGCCGGGACCGTATCGGCCCGAATCAATCCAGCCTTGCAGAATGCCTTCAATCCGCTGCGAGGAAAAACTGTTGGCCATAGGCCCAGCCTACATAAGCCAATTGCTTCAAAGGTATGCGGACCCGCGTTCTGGACTCGTAAGGATTCCACCGCGACGGCCGGGGCAAGCGTTGGGATGATGGGGTCATGTCATCGCCCATGGAACCCCGCGCCCGGATCGGAATCATTGGAGGCACGGGCCTGTACACGCTGCCCGGAGCTGTCGTGCTGGACACGCTCGATATCGCGACGCCGTTCGGGCCGCCCTCCAGCCCCATCACCGTCGCCCGGTTGGCCGCGCTGGATGGACACGGCGGCGCGGACGGCCCATTGGTTGCGTTTTTGAGCCGGCACGGGCGCGTGCACAGCGTTGCCCCCCAGCAGATCAACTACCGCGCCAACCTCTGGGCGTTCAAGAGCCTGGGCGTGGAGGCTGTTATCTCCTCCGCGGCCGTGGGCGGACTGGTTTCCAGCCACGGAACCGGCACTTTTGCGGTGCCCGATCAGCTTCTGGACAGGACCTGGGGCCGGGTCGACACCTTCTACGACGGCTACCTGCCAACCGGGGTGCAGCACCTGCCCTCCGCCGAGCCTTATAGCGCTCCGCTACGCGCGGCACTGATCTCCGCTCTGGAGCACCGGGGCGAAGACTTCGCCGAGGCGGCCACTATAGCGACCATCAACGGTCCGCGTTTCTCCACCAAGGCCGAGTCCGCGGTCTTGGTCCAGGCTGGAGCGGAGCTCATCAGCATGACCCAATACCCGGAACCGGTGCTCGCGGCGGAGTTGAACATGCACTTCGCCGCGTTGGCGTTCATTACGGATGCGGACACCGGGCATGACGGCTCCGAACCGGTGACGGCAGAGCTGGTGCTGGGCCGGCTCGCGGCGGCGCAACCACGGATCCTGGCCGTGTTGTCCGACGCGGTGCGGATCGTGTGGGCCGGGCTGGTCAACGCTGAGGCGTCGGGCGACGGCGGAAAGTGGCGGATAGGGCTCATACCGGCCACCGCCGTCGCCACCGTAATGAGTACCGTCGGCGCTGACCGCCCCGCCGGACGACGGGCCGGGCCGTGAGGATTCTGGTCACCGGCGGAGCCGGTTTCATAGGTAGCCATGTTGTCGATGCCGCCGTGGCCCGCGGCTGGGAGGTCCGAATCCTGGACTCACTCGATCCGGCGGTGCACCCGGATCCACCGGGAGTTCCCGGCGTCCCCTTGCTGGTGGGCGATGCCGGAGACCCGGCCGCGGTGGCAGCGGCACTGGCGGGGATCGACGTCGTCGTCCATCTGAGCGCCAAAGTGGGACTCGGCGTGGACTTCTCCGATGCGCCGGACTACATCCGCAACAATGACCTGGCCACGGCCGTGCTCCTGGCCTGCATGGCCGCGGCCGGCACGGACAAGTTGGTACTGGCTTCCTCCATGGTTGTCTACGGTGAAGGCGCCTACACCGACTCAGCCGGCAGACCGGTGCGCCCGGGCCCGCGTCTGGTAGAAGACCTCGAGCACGGAATTTTTGATCCCCGGGACCCTGCGACCGGCGGGCTCCTCCTGCCGGCACTGGTCACCGAAGACGCGGCCCTCGATCCGCGGAACGTCTATGCTGCATCCAAATTGGCCCAGGAAAACCTGGCATCCGCCTGGGCGCGCTCAACTGGAGGCACTTCCATCGCCCTTCGGTACCACAACGTCTATGGTCCGCGGATGCCCAAAAACACCCCCTACGCGGGCGTGGCCAGCCTGTTCCGTTCTGCACTGGCCCGCGGGGAGGCTGCGCGGGTGTTCGAGGACGGCGCCCAGCGCCGCAGCTTTGTCCACGTCGCGGACGTGGCGGAAGCAAATCTGTGCTCGATTGATGCGTTGGCGGGCGGCAGGGCCTTGGCGCCGGGCAGCTCCAGGGCGTACAACATCGGCGCCGCGGAGGTGCATACCGTTGGACAGGTGGCGGCGGTCCTAAGCTCTGTTGGTGGGGGGCCGGACCCTGTGGTCACGGGCGAATTCCGGCTAGGCGACGTCCGGCATATCACCGCCAGCTCGGCTCGCGCGCGAGCCGAGCTTGGCTGGATCCCCAAGCACGGTTTTGAGGAAGGCATGCACGAGTTCGCCACGGCCCCGCTGCGCGGAGACCCTAACTAGACGGCCAGCTCCGTGCTTCAGGGTCAGTTGAGGTTCGGGCGCGACGCCGTTGGCCTGTTCGGTGGCTGCCGGAGGGCAAACGTCCCGGTTCCGTAAGGATTTCCGCCTGTCGCGCCGGGCCTGGGGATTCTACGGTCAAAGGGTGGAGAAAGAGCAGAGTGGTTCGCGCGGTTCGCACGATGGAATCGGTTTGGTCAGCAGTCGGGGCGGACGAGGCGAGGACATCGGGGAGCCACCCGCATTGGTGGATGTGGTGTTGCCCTGCCTCAACGAGCGTTCGGCCCTTCCCCAGGTGCTGGGGGCCCTGCCGCCTGGATACCGGGCGATCGTCGTGGACAACGGATCCACCGACGGCTCCGCTGCGCTGGCCGCCAGTCTGGGCGCGACCGTCGTCGGCGAACCGAGGCGCGGCTTTGGCGCCGCAGCGCATGCCGGGCTGTTGGCTTCCACAGCGGAGTTTGTAGCCTTTTGCGATTGCGATGGTTCCTTGGACCCGGCCCAACTGGCCCCGATGCTGGAGCTCGTGCGCGCAGGGCAGGCCGATCTTGTGTTGGGTGCCCGGCGTCCAGCCCGTGGTGCCTGGCCAATCCACGCCCGCCTGGCCAACACGGTCCTGAGCCGCCGGTTGCGCCGGCTGACGGGGATCCCAGTCACGGATCTGGGTCCCCTTCGACTGGCCCGGCGCAGCGCGTTGCTGGGACTGGACCTCACAGACCGGCGCAGCGGCTATCCGCTGGAAATGTTCCTCAAAGCCCACCGCGATGGCTGGCGCGTGGCCGAGATCCCGGTCGCCTATGCACCGCGGCTGGGGAAGTCCAAGGTGACGGGGACCCTGCTCGGGACCCTTACGGCCCTCAAAGACATGGGGACGCAGCTGGCGGCCGCTTCGCGGCAGGCGTCGGGGACGAAGGACGGCAGGCCCGCGGATGGACCTTCGGCCGATGCCCAAGGAGCGACGCCGTGAATCTCACCATCGCCGTGATTGCCAAAGAATGTATCCCGGGCACGGTCAAGACGCGCCTCACTCCCCCACTCACCCCGGAGCGGGCCGCAGCCCTGGCCCAGACCAGCCTCAGCCAGACGCTCGACACCGTGCGATCCCTCCCCGCGGGCAGGCGTTTGCTGGTGTTCGAGGGAACGCCTGACAGCAGGGACGCTGATGGGTTTGAAGTGTTTGCCCAGAGTGCCGGCGGGTTGGACGAACGGCTGGCAGCCATCTGTTCGCTCGTGACCGGCCCGCTGCTGATTCTGGGTATGGACACTCCCCAGCTGTGCCGGGACCAGTTGATCCCGCTGCTGGAGGACTGGTCAACGCCCGCCCCGATACCACGCCACGACGCGTGGCTCGGCCCGGCGTCGGACGGCGGGTTCTGGGCCTTGGGCCTGCGCCAGCCCGACGGCGGCCTGGTCCGCGGCGTGGAAATGTCCACTCCGCAGACCGGGGCGGAGCAATTCGCGAGGCTGGCCGACGCCGGCCTGGACGTGGGGCTGCTGCCCGTCTTGAGGGACGTCGACCACTTCGCCGATGCCCTGGCTGTCGCGCGAACATGCAGCGGCACCCCGTTTGCCCGCGCAGTGGACCGCCTGGCCACAGGGCTGCCAGCGCCAAAGGGGCCGGTTGGGGTGCCCTCTGACGTGGCGCCCACACGGTGAGCCGCCCCGCGATGAGCATCCACGCAGTCCCCATCGATAAAGGCGCCAAGGCCGCTTTTGCCTCTGACACCCGCCCGGCCGCCCTATTTGGCCAAGGCGGGCACGAGCCGTACGCCCGTAGCCTGCCCCTCGGCCTGGGGCGCCTGACCCTGCGTCCGGAATCTGCCCTGCCGGAGTCCATCGGGCCTGTCACCTTCAGCATGCTCCGCTGGTCCGCCCCGGCCACTGTGGGCGAACGCGATCTGCTGCGCACCCTTCGAGGGCCGGTTCTAGATGTGGGCTGCGGACCCGGCCGTATGCTGGAGGCCGCCCGGGAACAGGGGCTGGCCTCCCTGGGCGTCGATTCGAGTGCAGCCGCGGTACAGCTGGCCACCGACCGCGGCGGCGCGGCCATCCTTGGCTCCATCTTCGACCCGGTCCCGCACGAGCGAGGCTGGGGTTCAGCCCTTTTGCTGGACGGCAATATCGGCATCGGCGGAAACATCCGGGTGCTGCTGGAGCGCGTTGCCTCATTGCTGGCGCCGGGCGGGCAGGTGCTGGCAGAGGCAGAAACCCCGGACTCCCTTGATGTGGCCTATCTGGCCGTGCTGGAGGATTCAGACGGACACGCCAGCGCCGCCTTTCCCTGGGCCCGTGCCGGCGCAAATGCGCTGGCCCTCCACGCGGCCCGGGCGGGGCTCGATTGCGTTGCCAGGCGGACCGTTCAGCGCCGCGTCTTTCTGACCTTGGAACTGCGGCCAGAAAATCCGACGGCAGCCACAGCCGCCACTGCAGCCACCACCAGAACAAGCCAGAAGACACCCAGGGCCTGCGCATAGTCCCCCTGCAGGACAGTGCCATTCGCACCGCTTCCCGGACCGCTTGGCTGGAGCACCTGCTGGGCGGGGATCAGTGGGGCCGCAACCAAGGTCACCACCGCCCCCACCAGCAAGGCCACGCGCACTATCCCCTGCTGGACGGGGCGCAGCCCGTACGTCAGCCGCGACAATCCGCCGCCGGCCAACGTCGTCAACGGGACCAGCACGCCGTCATGCACCAACAGCGCCACCGCAAGCCATGCCGCCACACCGATCAACTGGGCAAGCGGCACAGTCACCAGGAATCCGAAGAGCGCATAACCGAGTGCAGCCACGCCCAGGGCGCCCAACGAAGCCCGCACCCACCAAAGGGTCCCGCGCCCCGCCGTCGCCGGCGGACCCACCAACGGCAGTCGCATCAGATCACCTCCACCTTATGCACCCATTTGGTCTGCAGCACCCCCGGACGGCCGGGGGCGATGATCCGCGCCGGATAGCCGTGGTCAAGGTCCAGCGGCGCACCGTTGAGCTTGAGCGCCAGCAATGTCTGATCGTCCTGGCTGTAAGCGGCGGGCATGAAGGAACGACCATAGACCCCGCCCTTCTCCATGCTGGAAATCTGCAGCTCGGCATCGGCAGGGGCGCCGACAGTGGCCATGAGGTCCCTGATCCGGACACCGCGCCATTGGGCTCCTTGGCTCCAGCCCTCCACGCAGGCGATGGGTAGTCCGTAACTGTACTGCGGCAATGCGGCCAGTTGTGCCAGCGTAAACGTCTTCTGTACCGATCCCGAGGACACGGTCAGCACCCAGTCAGGGGCCAGCGCAGCGTCCGCCACACCGGCCTGGGCTGCGGTCCTGTTGATGGGGACACCCTGAGGGCCGGTATCCATGCGGCGTGGTGCAAAGAGGTTCAGGCCCGAAAGCCACGCGAAAGACTGGCCCGCCGTCGTCAAGACGACGACGCCGGTGCCGGCGGCAATTGCTGCCAAGAACCCTCTGCGGTTCCACCCGTGCCCGGTTCCAGGCTTCACGGCAGCCGGAACCGTTGTGTTGGCGGTCACTGCCCCTGCGGAGTCCGCAGCGATGACGGACGCGTCTGATCGACGGCTCCAATGCGCCAGGATGAGGGGCAGCTTGACAGCGATGTGCAGCGCAAGGGACCCGATGATGACCCAGGCCAGCCAATAGTGGACATCCTTGAAGGAGAAGGGCCACGGGTACCACTGGAACGTGTTGAGCAATCCGATGGTGACTTCCACTAGCGAAGCGGCCACAAAGAGCGCAATCGACGCCCGTTCGAGTGCGTGCACCGCGGATTTCAGCAGCGGCCAGCGCAAGAGTTCGGGGAAGACGGACCATAGTTTGGCCGCCAGGAGCGGGATGGAAGCTATCCCGCTGGTGATGTGGATGCCCTGCGTAGCCACGTACAACCACACGGGACGGGTAAGGAAAAGCATCCAAGTTGGCGGATCCTGCAGAAGGTGGCTGAACAGCCCGGTCAAGAAGCACACAGTGAAGGCAAGGCCGAGCCAACGGCCCAGCACAACCGTCAGCCGCCTGCTTCGCAAGGGCGAGGAGAACCGTCCGTTCACCGCTTCCATCCGCTGTTCGAGGAAAGTGGTCAATCTGTCCATATCTTGATCAGACCACCAAGACCCTCCGGTCGTCCCGGGCCAGACCTTACGAAAGGCAAACGGTCCTTTGGATCCATGGTCCACTGCCCCGCAGGTGATGCAGGATCAAAGGGTGAGTGAATCAACACCCCGGCGCGCGTCCCGGAGTCACGCGTCCGGCCAGGCCGGGAGCAGCCCGGCCGGGAGCAGCCCGGTCGGAAGCCGCTCGCAGGGAAAGCGGCCGCCGCACGCCGGCACTGCTGCCGCGGTGGTGGCGCTGGCCCTGGTGGCTTTGCTCGCCGTCGTCGTCTGGTGGACGGTCACTGCCGATCCGTCCGCGGAGTGGGTGTCCCCCCTTGGCACACTGGCGGCCTGGACGGTCTTCGTCCCGGCGGCACTGGTGGCGCGCCGCATCCCGGCGCGCCACGCGGCCGCCGTCGTACTCCTGGGCTCCTTTCTGGTGGGAGCCGCAGCCATCGCCGCACCGCCGGCAACCAGCAACGACTCCGCACGCTATGCGTGGGACGGCATCGTCCAGAAAGCCGGAATCTCCCCTTACGCCCACTTTCCGGCCGACGAGGCGCTGCGGCCGCTGCGGCCGGCCTGGCTGTTCCAGGAGGCCGGACCGGACGGAACATGCCATACCAATCCCTTCCCCACGGGCACCGAGACCACCACCAACATTCCCGGGGGCAGCACCCTGTGCACAGCTATCAACAGGCCCGCCGTGCCCACGGTCTATCCCGCGGTGGCAGAGTTGTATTTTTTGGCCGTGCGGCTTATCCCCGGTTCCGAGGTGGGGTTCATCGCCTTCCAGCTGGCCGGGCTGATCCTCAGTCTCGCCATAACGGCGGCGCTGCTGGCATTCCTGCGCCGCACTGGAAGGCCCGCACACCAAGCCATGTGGTGGGCATGGTCTCCGTTGGTGGCCTTTGAAGCCATCAACGGTGCGCACGTGGATGCGTTGGGCGCGGCTCTGGCCTTGGCGGCAGGGCTGCTGCTGGTGGGCGGGCGCGCGCTAGGGTCCGGAATGGTCTTTGGCGCAGCGGTGGCCACCAAGCTCATTCCAGCCATCAACGCGCCGGCCCTGCTCTACCGCCGGCCGGTCCGCTTCGTGGCCGCGGCCGTGGCCACGTTTGCCGCGGCGTACGTACCGTATGTCCTCGCCAGCGGTTGGGCAGTACTGGGTTATCTGCCCGAATACCTCCGCTCGGAGGGGTACGACGGGCAGGACAGCCCGCGTTTCACGCTGCTGAAACTGGTGCTCCCGGCAAGCTGGGCAGGGCCGGCGGCCCTGGTGCTGCTGCTGGGTCTGGCCTTGTACGTCTGGCGGACCACTAACGCCACCCGGCCTTGGGACGGGCAGGTCTTGATGGTCGGAGGAACGCTTCTGATCGTCTCGCCCAGCTACCCCTGGTATGCGCTGTTGCTCATCCCGTTCGTGGTGCTGAGCCGTCGTTACGAGTTCACCGCCATCGCCCCCGTGCTGGCCATGATGTATTTCACCGGCGCCGAACCTTACGGCCAGCTAATTGCGCGGCTGGGCTTGAGTGCTGTCGCGGTGCTCTTGGTGGTTGCCACGGTGGCGAGACGTCGGCCGCGGCAAGCAACGACGTAGTCAGGAATCGATCCGGTGACGAACAGCTGCGGAAAGGGCCGGTCGGTGACCTCGTCGAGTCCGTCTCTTCGTGCCACCGGCGACGCATGTTCGGGGTCAGCCGGGTGCATGCGGGAATCATGCCGGGATCCCGTCCGTTCTCATCGCATGGCCTGCCTCGCAGGCGTGGACAAGTAACGGAAGTTCGGGGACTCACCATGACGTTGAACGAAACAATTGCCCATCTACGGGCCGGACATCTCATGGTCCGCAACGCCCAAGAGTGGGACGAGCTATCCACGAACCTGGGACGCGCTTACGACAGCAAAGACGACGAACTCATTGAACAGCTGCGGCCACCGTTTCTCCAGTCATGGAGGACCGTTACAAGATATGTCCTCCGCGACACATTCGAGGCAGCAGGGATCGCAGTCACCGACCCCAGCCACCCTTGGGGAATCGCAACGCTCACCGCGAAGGGAACAAGCTGCGAGCCACTCGTCTGCCGCGCCGACGAAGCAGGCACCGAATGGACAGAGTCCGTGTACGGCGGACTCCAACTGCTCACTTTCGCGGACGCAATGAGCAACTACGCCGACTGCCTGACGCGCTTGTTCAACGAGCTGGACTGACCCGGCGATTTCCAAGGACAGATCGCACTCGAACGCCTCGGAATCGAACCTGGGTGAGAGACATTGCACCGTCGAACTCTTGCCTTCGCGCGGTGCAAGCCGAAGGATGGGACGGGTGGATGTCGATTCCGCGGCATCCACCTCGACGTCAAAGCGGAGTCGGCATCGGCTTGCCGTTCGTGCGAGGGAGCGCATCATGGGAATCATCGTGGTCGACTTGTTCAGCACCCTTGACGGGGTCTACCAGGCACCCGGCGGGCCAGACGAAGATCGCGAGGGTGACTTCGAGTTCGGCGGCTGGCAGGCGCCATACTTCGACAAGGAGTCCGGCGAGGCGATCGGCGCGGGCATCGAACGGCTCGATGCGCTTCTCCTCGGCCGGAAGACCTACGACATCTTCGCCGCCTTCTGGCCCACTGCCCCGGACGATGACCCGATCGCCGCCCGGTTCAACACCGTGCCGAAGTATGTCGCATCACACACGCTGACCGACCCTTCTTGGGCCGGGACGACCGTGCTGACGGATGTCGCAGCCGAGGTCCGCGAGATCCGCGAGCGCCACGACGAGACCCACGTCATCGGCAGCGGTGGCCTCCTCCAGACCCTCCTCACCGAGGACCTCGTCGACAGGCTGAATCTCTGGCTGTACCCAGTGACTTTCGGCAGAGGCAAGCGGATCTTCCGCGACGGCACCGTTCCCGCCGCCTTCGCCGTCGCCCAGCCGCCGCGGGCCTTCCCGAAAGGCGCGATCTGGCTCGTCTACGAGCGCGCGGGCGATGTGGTCACAGGCGTCGACATCGAGACGGAGCGCGCGGAGACGTGACAGCGGCTTGCTTAGCGAATCCCGCTGTCAACAACCAGCGTGATGTGAACGGGAGTTTGCGAGATGACTACTTGCTCGCTGGCCGTCGAAGCGTAACCGCCCACGTTTCTCGCTTTGATGACGTAGCGACCGTCAGGCAGCGTGAGGCTGAAGGCACCCGTGCCGTCGGTCACTGTTGAGCCCCGCACAATTTCCCGATCCAAGGCGACAACCGCGGCCCCGGACAGTGGGCGCGGCGGACACTCCTGACCAATACGTTCCACAGGACACACCGGGGCGGTCAGGACGGAGCCGGTAACAACCCCGGAATGCCCAGTAACCGGGCCGCTTTGACCGGCGCACCCACACAAGCACGTGACCGCGGCCAAAAGGGCCCAGCCGAACCGCTTCACTTCACTCACCAACATTCCAGCACAACACGATGTTCCCTGCCGCCCGTCGGCTCGCGGCGGCGGACCTATGCCCTGGACCGGCCAACGTGGCCGCCACAAGGCTCAACAATTAATACACAACACCGAGTATCCACCCTGCCGGGCCGCCGGGAGCCTCAGAACCCATGCTTGCCATGGATATCTAAGGCAGACTGGTGGCGTGAGCGGAATCCGGTGGGTGCTGCACGTCGATCTCGACCAGTTCATCGCGGCTGTCGAAGTGCTCCGGCGGCCGGAGCTTGCGGGCAAGCCGATCATCGTAGGCGGTCGGGGCGACCCCACCGAAAGAGCTGTGGTGTCAACCGCATCCTACGAAGCCCGGGCGTTCGGCGTGGGTTCCGGAATGCCCTTACGCATCGCGGCCCGGAAAGTGCCCGACGCCGTGATCCTGCCCGTCGATCACGAGGCTTACCTCGCGGCGTCTGAAACGGTGATGGCTACCCTGCGCGCGCAGCCCGGCGCCACCGTGCAGGTGCTGGGTTGGGATGAAGCCTTCGTGGGCATTGAGACTGAGAATCCGGAAGCGTACGCCGGGCAGGTGCAGGCCGCTGTCCTGGAGCGAACGCAGCTGCATTGCAGCGTGGGCATCGGCGACACTTTGGTCCGGGCCAAGGTCGCCACCGGTTTCGGCAAGCCGGCCGGCATCTTCCGTCTCACTGCCGGGAACTGGCTCGACGTCATGGGCAGCCGGCCCACCAGGGACCTGTGGGGCGTCGGAACCCGGGTGTCAGCCCGGCTGGCCAAGCTCGGCATCAACACAGTCGCGGAGCTCGCCGCATCCAACCCCCAAGACCTGGTCCCGGAGTTCGGCCCCAGGATGGGTCCGTGGTACGCGCAGCTCGGGCGCGGGGACGGCGCCAGCGTGGTGGACGACACCCCGTGGGTTGCCCGCGGGCATAGCAGGGAGACCACCTTCCAGCGGGACCTGACCGAGCCAACCCAGGTGGACGATGCCGTGAGGGAGCTGACAATGCGCGTGCTCGAGGATGTTGTGGCCGAAGGACGGCCCGTGGTTGGGCTGACCCTCAAGGTTCGGTATGCGCCGTTCTTGACGACGACCCACGCGAAGAAGATTCCCGAGACATTCGACCGTAACGAAATCCTTGCGCGGGCCTTGGACCTGGCGGCCGGAATCGAAGCGGGCCGTCCGATCCGGCTCCTGGGCTTGCGGGCCGAAATGGCAATGCCCGACGATGCCCCAAAGGGACATACGCCCACGCGCGGCGGTTGGTGACGGCGTCGCTCCCTTCCTTGCCGGCCCGCACGGTGGTCTCCTCTCAGAACTGCGGCGGGATGCTGGGTATGGAGCGGTGGAGCATCTTGAATGCCCGCCACGAGGCTTCCATTTCAATCAGGCTCTGACGGGTGCGTTCGGGATCGAGCCTAGCGAGGCTTGCGACGATGCCCTGCTGGACGGACATGGCCGTCGCCAACGAGGGGAAGAAGGACGTGCCTTCCGCCGGGACGAGAATGACTTCGTCGGCGCATTCTTCGAGTGCTGGCGGGAGGCTGTCCGTCATGACTACGATCTTCGTTCCCCGTGCACGGGCTTCCACGGCAGCGGTCACGGCCACGTCATAGATTCGCCAGTAGGAACACACGATGAGTACATCCTCGGACCCCATCTGCACGACGGTGTTGGCCATGGTCGCCGGGACGTCGAGCAGTCCCCGGGCCGGGTACCCGGCGATTTGGATGTTGTGGTTAAGGGCGTGCCCGACCGCGGCGAAGCTGCCCTGTGCGGTGACATAGATGCTTTCCGCGGCGGCCAGCATTCGCACGACCCGCTCAATTTGATGCTCGTCGACGTTCCGCAGCGCTGCGGAAATTGAATCCGCGTCCCAGCGGAGCGATGCCTGAAATGGTGAATCAGAGCTCTTGTGTGCTCGGTCGACCTCCATGACCGAAAGATTCGCCATGTACCTGACACGCAGCTCCCGTTGGAGATCCGGCCAGCCCTTGTAGCCGAGCCGCTGGGCCAGCCTGGTGACACTTGAGACGCTCGTCCGCGCTTCTTCGGCGAGCTCGGAGGCCGTCACGTAGCTTGCCGTGTCAGTACGGGCCAGGATATTACCAAGCACCAGGTTGCCGGCCCGGCTCAGCTTCTGCTTCGAGGACAACCGCCTGAGCCACGTGCCGACGGAATCCGGATCGGCGTCCCCGTAAATTGTGTCTGACATCCCACTCCCGACGCTGGCATCCATAGATGGAAACGACGCTACAGCAAGTTTTTGAGCATTTTTTTGCAGAATTCCGTTGACTGCAAGAATCTTTGCACATAGCGTGTGCATACCTTGTAAGCACCGTTGTATCGGCCCAGGAGTTACAGTGACCCTATCCGCCCGTCTCGACAGACTTCCCCTTAGCCGCCCGCATTATCTCCTTTTGCTCATCGGAGGGTTGGGCTACACATTCGACGGAATGGATGGCGCCGTAGTCGCGTTCCTCATGCCGACTATCAAAACCGCCTTCGCCTTGGACAACAGCCAACTTGGCCTCGTGGCATCAGCGTCTCCCTTCGGCTTCCTGTTCGGCGCCGTCATCGCGGGTTATCTGGGCGACAGGATCGGCCGCAAGAAGGTCATGATGTACTCCCTCGTTGTCTACGCCGTGGCATCACTCGTTGCGGCGCTGGCAGGGAACTTCGAAATCTTCCTGGTCGCAAGGATCATCACGGGCCTTGGCGGCGGCGCGGAAAGCGCGATCATCGCCCCGTTCCTGTCCGAATTCGTTCCCAGCCACCGCCGAGGATGGTTCATCGGAGCTCTAGCCGGCTTCTTCTCGTTCGGCTTCGTGGCCGCTGCCCTGATCGGACGGTTTGTCGTCCCACTCCCGGAGGGCTGGCGCTGGGCGCAGGTCATCACCTTCTTGCCCATCGTCATGGTGCTCTGGTGGAGAAGAAGCGTCCCTGAGTCTCCCCGCTTCCTGATCAACACTGGCGAAATACTCCGCGCCGAGCACATCGTGGAATCCTTCGAACAAAAAGTCCGTGCCGCGACCCGCGCGGAGCTACCGCCTGTGGAGGAGTCCAGAATCCTGGAACTCGAACCGGAAAAATACTCCATGCGCAAGGCCCTGACCTACTTATGGGGACCCAAAATGTGGCGGACTACCGCAGTCACCTGGCTCATTTGGTTCGTCATCACGTTCTCTTACTACGGCTTCTTCTCCTGGATCCCGACCCTGCTCGTGGCCAAGGGCCTCACGGTCACCAAGAGCTTCGACTTTTCACTCTTCATCTATTTGGCCCAGATCCCCGGCTACTTCAGCGCCGCGTGGCTGAGTGAACGGCTGGACCGCAAGCACACGATTGCCATCTACATGGTCGGCTCCGCCGTCAGCGCCTTCTGGCTCAGTCAAATGGCCGATCCGGCAATGATCACAATGGCCGGAGTGTTCCTCTCCTTTTTCCTCAACGGCACGTACGCGGGAGTGTACGCATACACGCCCGAAGTCTTTCCGACCTGGCTACGGGCAACCGGCGTGGGCCTCAGTTCCTCCTTCGGCCGCGTCGGATCCATCACGGCACCACTGATCATCGGCGTCTTCGCCGCCCAGTGGGGTTTCGCCGGAGTCTTTGGTATGACGACGGCCGTCCTGGCCGCGGGTGTGATCTGCACCCTTCTCTTCGCCGTCCGGACCGCAGGGCGCTCCCTGGAAGAAATCACCGTGACGGAAGTCCTGGAACCCCAGCGTGGATAG
The DNA here is from genome assembly GCF_044358315.1 of Arthrobacter sp. FW306-04-A. GTDB lineage: Bacteria > Actinomycetota > Actinomycetes > Actinomycetales > Micrococcaceae > Arthrobacter. The sequence goes on along the minus strand of NZ_CP084559.1, from coordinate 2,095,224 downwards.
GACACCCAAGCCGTCCGGCCAGCTCGAGTCCCTCGCGGAGATCGGAGCCGAAGTAAACGCCACAGTTGGCGCCCTGCTCTTCACAATATTGGGCTTCGCTGATGACGGCCGCACCATGGTCCGCCTGTATTCATCCACACCTGCGGCATACCCTGTGGGCGGCAGGAAAGACATGGCAAAGGACGTGTCCCCGGCGTGGGCCGCGATCTTCGTCGGCGGACACACGCCCTATTTCGGCAGGACCAAACAGGACGTCCGGCAGATTTTCGGCGATCACGAACTGATCGACAGCCTTGGCTGCGGCTCCGTCATCAACGTCCCTGTCGCGGACGAAGGAATTCTCATCGGGGCGCTGAACCTGCTGAACCCGGAAGGGCTCTACGCCGACACCGACGTCCTCACAGCCGCCGACATCGCCGCCAGGTCCCAAAACGCCATTCGAACAGCACTTCAGGAGATGACATGAGCAGCGATCTGAGCATTACCAACGCACACTACCTCGACGTCGCCGCCGGCATCTACAGGGACGGCGACATCCAGGTTGCCAACGGGATCATCACAGGAATCGGCAAGAGCCAGGCCCCCCAGACCGGACCCACGTACGACGCTAAGGGAAAATTCATCCTGCCGGGACTGATCGATTGCCACGTCCATCTGACGGCCATTACGGCGGATGTCTCGGCGATGACCACATGGTCCCCCGCCTACGTCGCCTTCGGTGCGGCGAAGGTGATGGGTGCCATGCTGGACCGCGGATTCACCACGGTCCGTGACGCGGCCGGGGCCGACTATGGCTACCACGATGCCCAGGCCTCCGGCATGGTCCGTGGCCCGAAAGTATTTTTCGCTGGCAAAGCCCTCACCCAGACCGGCGGCCACGCCGACAGCCGGCATCGGGGCCAGGACAATCACGATCATGGCTATTGCCGCGCGAGCATCGGACGCATAGCCGATGGCGTCGACGCCGTACGGCAGGCGGCCCGTGACGAGCTCCGAAAGGGCGCACATCACATCAAGATCATGGCGGGCGGCGGGGTCGCGTCACCCACCGACCGGATCGATTCCACCCAATACTCCGTGGGAGAGCTCCGTGCCGCCGTCGAAGAAGCAGAAGCGGCCAACCGGTACGTCACAGCCCACGCCTACACCGGCCGGTCCATCAACCGGGCGCTGAAGGCCGGCGTCAGGGGTATCGAACACGGGAATCTGCTCGACGAGGAGTCGATCGAACTCTTCAACCAATACGACGCTTTCCTCACCATGAACCTGGTGACCTACTGGTCACTCCAGGAAGAAGGCCGGGAATTCGGCCTCAGTCAGACCAACTGGGAAAAAGTCGACTCTGTTCTCAACGGTGGCCTCGAGGCACTTCGCCGGGCCTACGAAGGCGGCGTCAACTTGACCTTCGGCACTGACCTGCTCGGCGGAATGCACCGGCACCAGGCTAAAGAATTCGAGATCCGCGCGAAGATCATCCCCGTTATCGACGTCATACGGAGCGCCACCACAACCGCCGCGAAACTCCTGCAACGCGAGGGCGAACTGGGCGTCATCGCGCCCGGAGCAGCCGGCGACTTCATCATCACCGACCAGGATCCCCTGAACGACGTCAGCATCCTCTCGGAGTCCCGACTCGCGGCTGTCATCCAGGACGGACGCGTCGTGTCGGAGGCTGATCAAAGCTAGATCCACCGACCCCCGCGGCCGGTTCACGCACCTAGTCGGGTTGCCAGACGGAGTGCCCACCACGAGCGGCGCTGCCGCCGTGGGTTCTTTGGGACCTAGGAATATCGGGGCCTCGCGATCCGGAGGTCTTCGCATCGGTTATACAGGCGTCGCCCGAGTCCTTTGTGTTGCATGAGCCAGACCCCCGTTCCGTCGGGCATCGTTGCGTCCACGGTTCCCGCCGCCAACATCTCAGCATCCCGGTACACCTGGACCTGCTCGCCGGGATGAAGGCCGGCCCAATCGGTGACGAAACCGTCTTGCCGCGTGGGAGGGCCACCGTTTGCTCGCTCTTGCAAGTAGCAGGTGGGTTCGGGACTATTATCGCTTTCTGGCGAGTTCATATCGGTTCCTTCGGAAAATGGGGCCAGTGCGTAGTAGAAAGGACTGCAACAGCGTCGGTTGCGCTATTCAGTCGTCCTGACAATCACGGCAAGCGGGTTGCCATTGGGAGGACCTTGATGTGAATTCCGCTCACCGCCGCTGACGAAGACAGTGGTATGGCCTGTCAGGGAGGCAAGGAGAAAGCCGCCCATTGCCTTGGCGACGTGGTATCCCACCTGATCGTCGAGCATGGTGATCCGCCGGCCGTCCAGCTCGGCTGTTTCGGGCATGATCATCTTAGCCAGGGCGTAGACAACAGTTTTTGACGTCTCACCGACGTCGCATACTCGTCCTACGCCGGCGGATTCGAGGGCGCCGCCCACCGCGGAGGCGTCGATGATGGTCCGCATGGATCGGTGGCCGATGCGCAGTGGGCTGGAAGAGCCGGTGGAGTTGCCCAGCAACAGGACTTCGGCGTGGGTTTTCTCGCCCCCGGAGGAAGTCATGGCGACGTCCGAGTACACGGACCAATCCCTGCGGACCATCGAGTCGTGTACCTGATCGTCGGTTGCCTCGCCCAAGGCGAGAGCAACGCCGAGCGCGGATCCGTCGTTGGAGTAGCAGATGGCCCCCTCAGGTCCGATGGAGACATCTCTGGTGACAGTTTCATGGCCACGGGAGTTCGCATCCGCGATCGACTCGGTGGTCAGGGACGGGGCCTTGACAAGGACCAGATGGACATCGGACGGATCCGTCAGCCCGGCATCCTTCATGGCCGAGCTGACCGCAGACCGGACCTTTGAGATCTGGCCCATCCGCCCGACTTCCTCGGGGAGGATTTCCTCGGAGTGGGACAACCCGACGACGAGGCGCGGACTGCTGCTGCCGGGTTTAGGCGCGGGGTCGGCCGTCCGTGTGAAGAGGGCAACGTGGGGGGTGATCACCCCGGGACTGCCGCCGGAGAGCACGATGCAGACCCGGTCGGCGATCTCTGCCGGGTTGCATCCGGTCCGCTGGGCGAGGAGGGTCCGGATCGCCAGATCGGCTGTCTCCCGGCCGACGTCCCGGCCGAGGCCGGTCCCCTCGCTCTTGCCCACGACGGCGACGACGTCCGCGGGATCGATGGTTCCGGCGTCGAAGAGCTCGGCGATCTCCGAGACATCGGCGGGGGTTCGCATCTGGCATACGTGCACGTCAGTTCGCATCCGGGATCCTGTTCCTCAGTGTTGTGGTGCGCTCCCATTCGGACGCCTGTTCCAGCGCCGCGCCAAGCGCGAGTGCGATATCTTCCCTGAAAGGCGGCGCGACGATCTGGACGGAGATGGGCGCTCCCGACTGGGCCGTTGCGACGGGCACGGACAAGGACGGGAAGCCGAAGAGGCTGATGGCCCGGCTGGGGGCCAGCAAGTGGAAGTTTCCTACGTTGCCCCGCAGGTCCCGCGGGACGTCGACGCTCACCGGCAGGATGAGGGCCCGCTCCCCCATGAGCCACTGACGAAGCTTGGCGATAATCTGGCTCCGGTGTTCCCACAGCGCGGCCCGTTCGCCTCGGCCGGGTTCCGTCCGGCTTCCCAGCATGGCCCGAACGGGGGCACCAATGAGTCCTGGGCGTGCAGTATTGAGGGCGGCGATGGTGCTCATGGCGTCCGCGGCACGGAGCAGGTCATAGACCTGAAGCCCATCGTTGACCGCCTCGGGCAGGCCCTCCTGGACACGCGTTCCGGATGACATGAGTGCTTCGACCGCGAAAAGGACGGTTCGCACAACCTCGTGGTCCACCGGTACGTTTCCGATGTGGGTACCCCAGCGGACTTCGATGTCGCGCGGGTCCACTTCGCGGTAGTCTCCCAGCGGTTCATCGACGGCGATCGGGTCGATGCCGTCTGGACCGCTGATCACCGAAAGCACCGTGTGCATGTCATCGATGCTCCGGCCCAGCGGGCCGATGACCTGGACGGCGTCCTGGAAGGACAATGCCTCCACTCCCAGCGGATCTGCGCCGGGAAGGGTTGGCTGCTCCCCCGATCTGGGCACGCGTCCCACGGTTGGACGCAGACCGACGAGACCAGCACACTGCGCCGGCCAGCGGATCGAGCCGCCGTAGTCGCTGCCGAGGCCCACCAGTGACATTCCGGAGGCAATCGCGGCGGCTTCACCGCCGCTGGATCCTCCGGGCGTCCACTCTCCGAGCGGATTGAACGTCCTACCGAACAACCCGTTTGTCGTGTCCACGCCCAGGGCAAACTCCGGACAGTTGGACTTGCCCATCAGGATGGCACCTGCCGCACGCATTCTTGCCACGGCAGTTGCGTCGGCTCCCGCGCTCCAATCCTCGAGAGTCTTGGATCCGCAGGTCGTCGGCAGGTCTGCCGTCGCGAGCATGTCCTTCACGGTGAACGGGATGCCGGCAAGCGGGCGGCCTGTCCTGTCCGATGCAACAGCTTCTGCCAGGGCATCGGCGCCCCGGCTGCAGACCAGGGCATTGAGCGTGCCGTTGCGGTGTTCGATCCGGTCCACCGCATCCTTCACAAGGGCGTCATTCGCCAACTGGCCGGACCGCACCTGCGCGGTGAGATCCCGCAGGGTCACCGGGGTGGTGGTCACCCTCCAGTGCCAATCAGATCATCGAGATTTTCAAGGAGAGACGCATTGCCGTGATGGGCGATCTCATACAGAACAGCTTCCTTGTCGCCTGTCTCGATGCTTTCCAGCAGTTGGGCATGGCGCGGGTGCATGTCTTTGCGGTCACCAAACATCTGTTCACGGAATTTCAAGTTGTACCCCATGCAGAGTTCAAGCTGAAGGCGGAGTCCTTCGTAGGTGTCGATAAGCCGTTTGTGGCCCGGCAGGGAGACCAACGCCGCGTGGAAACGGCTATTGGCCTCGACCGCTGCTTCATCGTTCATTTCTTCGGCCGCGGCGCGCATGTCTTCGAGGGCATCGCGCATGGGCTGAAGCCGGTTCGGGTCCAAGACCGGCATGCCCAATTCCACGGCCATCCGCTCCAGCGCGAAGCGAAGCGAATAGATCTCCCGGACGTCTTCGGCCGTGATGGGGATGACGATGAAGCCTCGCCGGGGAAGGCTCTGGACCAACCCGTCCCGTTGAAGTATCCGCAAGGCCTCTCGCAGCGGCGGCCGGCTGACGCCGAACATTTCCGACAGCCGTTCCTCAACGAGCCGTTCCCCGGGCCGGAATTCGCCGGACACGATCAGGGCCCTCAACCGCTGGACGACGGCGTCGGCCATGGTCGGGACCAGGACTTTGCTCGTGCCGGGGACCGTTGCTTCAGCACTCATGGTGTCTCCTGATCGTGTGTCGGGTTCATAGTCCGCCATTGCTGGCCCTGTCCGGGTCCGGGTGGACGTGGACCGGACCGGTGATGATGCCGGCCTCAATCAGGCGGGTGATTTCCGACGTCGGGACGCCAAGTTCCCCCGCGATTTCCACCGTGTGTTCGCCCAGCATCGGTGCGGGGCGGCGCAGCCAGCCATCTTCGCTTCCCTGGACCTTGACAGCCTGGCCAAGCACTTTCATGGTACCCAGTTCCGGGTGCTCAACGGTTTGCACCATGCCCAAAGCCGCGGTAATCGGGTGATTAAGAGCTTGCTCCAGGTCCAGCACACGCCCGCAAGGGATGCCGGCGTCGTTGATGAGCGGGATCCACTCTTCCGCGCCCCGTGTTGCCAGTGCATCCTCGATGAGACGGCGGAGTTCGACGCGGTTGGCCATGCGGCCTGCGTTGTCGGCGAATCTGGTGTCCTCGGCCAAACCATCCAGGTTCAGCACCGTGCAGAGGCGCCGCCACATCTTCTCGTTGCCCGATGCGAGGGTCACCGAGGCATCCCGGGTCTTGAACGTCCCTTGCGGGAACATGATCGGGTGATCGTTGCCGTCACGTCCCGGGATGATTCCGAGGCTGAGATACTTCTGGGCTTGATAGGACATCAGCGTCAGCGTGGACTCCATCAGCGAGGATTCGACTACCGAGCCCGAGCCCGTCCGGTCGCGCTCGTGAAGGGCAGCCAGGACGCCGACAGCCGCGAAAACGCCCGTGGCTGAATCGCTGATGGCAATCCCGACGCGCAGCGGCCCGGTCTCTTGTGTCCCTGTCACACTCATGAGTCCCGACATCGCCTGTGCCGTCTGGTCGAATCCGGGAAGTGCGTCGCCTGGCGGCTTCGTGCCGAATCCACTGATGTTGACGTAGATCAACCGTGGATTGCGGGCCCGGAGCACCTCGGCGCCCAGCCCCATCTGTTCGGCCGTCCCCGGACGGAAGTTCTGGACGAAAACGTCGGCGTCATCGATGAGCCCCAGCAGGAGGTCCCGGCCTTCAGCCTGTCGGAGGTCCACGGCAAACGAACGCTTATTGCGGTTCGACGCCAGATAGTAGACGCTTTCATCACCGTGGAACGGGCCGGACTGGCGGGCCGGATCCCCTGTCGGGAGGGTCTCGACCTTAATGACGTCGGCCCCAAGGTCTGCAAGGAGCATCGTCAACGTCGGGCCCGAAAGGTAGCGAGTAAGGTCAATTACTTTCAAACCGTCAAGCGCGGCCATGAGCGGGGATCCTTCCGTCAGTGAATTTCGGGGTCCGGCCCATGAGAAATGCGTCGACTCCTTCGCGGAGATCGTTTCCCTCGTAGGCCTGGGCGTGCAGTTCCCGGATCAGTTCATGCCCATCCGTGACCGCTGGGTCGGCGGCGAGCGCCGTTATTTGTTTCGTGGCCCTGACAGTGACCTCTGAGCTTTCGACAATGTTCCATGCCAGGCGGGCGGTTTCAGCACTGAGTTCCCCGGCCTCGACGACCTTTTGGACAAGCCCCCAGGCCAAGGCCTGTTCCGCCGTGGCGAGGGCACCGCTGTAGACAAGGTATTTGAGGTTGGCGGCCCCGATGAGGCCGACGACGGCGCGTGTCTCGGTGAGCCCGAGGGTCACCCCGAGCCTGCCGATCGGAATGCCGAAACGGGAGCCGCTGCTGGCCAAGCGGATGTCGCAGGCGGTTGCGAGTTCGCATCCGCCGCCGACGGCCAAGCCCTCGATCATGGCGATCACCGGGAAGGGCACTGACTGGATCACATGCAGGGCCACGGCGATCGCAGCGTTGTACCGGTCTGCCGCGGCGGCCCCGAGGCGCTTTGCCGGGAACTCCGAGATGTCGGCGCCCGCACCAAAGGCTCGTCCCCCGGCACCCCTCACGATGACGACCCGTACAGCGGGGTCATCGCGTAGATCGGTGAAGACTGCGCCCAGGCGCTGCCAGCCAGCGAGGGTCAGGGCGTTGTGTTGGGCCGGGCGGGTGAGCGTGACCACGACGGCGGTCTTGTTCCCCAGCGCCAGTGTCTGGACTGCGATCATGTCCTCCACGGTGTCAGCCGAAGGCTCTGCGTCGAGGACGGCGAGCAGATCCTTTGCGCCTTCGATGACGGGCATCATCCGTTGTCCAATGGAACCCGGCGTCGGGACAGCTGGGACAAGGCGACCGCTACGAGCAGGGCACCGCCGTAGAAGAGCTGCTGGACGTAGGACTGGATCCCCATCAGCTGTAGCCCGGTGATTCCGGTGACCAGGAAGTACACGGCGATGGCGGTCCCCCACGGATTGAACCTGCCGGGCATGATGCTCGTCGCTCCTAGGAAGGCCGCTGCGAAAGCGGGAAGCAGGAGATTCGTGCCCGAGGTGGGATCAGCGCCGCCTGAGGTTCCGGCGTAAAGGACTCCCGCAACTGCAGCCAGGGTCGAGGACCCCATCAGCGCGCCAACCCGTACCCGTCCGACGCGGACGCCGCTGAGCTTGGAGACATTCCGGCCGCGCCCAACGAAGAGCAGGCGGCGTCCGATGGAGGTGTATTCCATGATCCACCAGAGCAGGGCGCACAGGCCGATCGCGTAAAAGAAAGCCAAGGAAATGCCGCCAAAGCGTTTGACGATGACCCAGTCCACCAGCGTGTGGGAGATTCCCGAAATGGTTGCGGAGTTGCTGACCCAGAGGGTAATTCCGCCAAGCAAAGTACCCATGCCGAGGGTGACGATCAGGGATTCAATCCCGAAGAAGACCATGATGACGCCGTTGAGGAAACCTACCAGCAGTCCCATCGCCAGGGCAGCCAGGATTGCAGCCCAGATGGGCCAGCCGTATTGGACGTTCAAGATGGCGATCATCATGGCCGACAGCGTGAGCACCGCACCGACCGAAAGATCGTAGTCGCCGGCGGTGAGGGGAACGATCAAGGCCAATGTCAGGACCAGGAGGACAGCTTGGGAGCCGAACATCGTCTGGAACGTCGCCGGAGTCAGGAAGACATGGGGGTTTGCGATGCCGAAACCTATGATCAGCAGTAGCCACGCACCGGGCAGTGCGATGCGCTGAACCAGGCTGAGCCGACCCCCGCCTTTGAGAAGGGTCATGAGGCCTCCGCCGGTTGGGCTTCCTGGTCCACTGCGTACGACTGCTCCGAGATCTCTTCCTTGTTCACGTGGGTTCCGGTCAATTCCGCCACGATCCGTCCCTGCCTGAATACCAGGACGCGGTCGCAGATCAATGCCAGTTGTTCGTGGTCGCTGCTCGCGCATAATACAGCCATCCCTTCTGCGGTCGCTGACCGCAATACGCTGAAAATTTCTTCGCGGGCGCCGACGTCGACGCCCTGTGTCGGCTCATGGACCATCAGCAGTGACGGTCTGGTCTGTAGCCATTTGGCCATGAGCACCTTCTGCTGGTTGCCGCCGGACAGGCTTGAGCACGGCAGGGTCGGATCATTGGGCCGTACTTGGAAGGCGGAAAGGACCTTCCTGGCCTCCTCGCGCATGCGGGAGCGGCGCAGGAAGGGGCCCTTCTGGAATTGGTCCATGGTCTGCATGCTGACGTTGTCCAGGACCGAGAGGGAAAGAATCGCCCCGTCCCGAGGCCGGTCGGCCGGAACAAGCGCCATGCCTGACCGGAAAGCGCTGGTCGGGTTTTGGCCCCGCAAACGCGTAACCGATCCGTTCAAGGCCAGGGTCCCGGTCTCGGCTTTGGCCGCGCCGAACAGAATGTAGGGAAGATCCTCGAAGCCGGACCCCGACAGACCTGTCACCCCGAGGATTTCTCCCTCATGAACGGCGAAGGATGCCTCGGCGACGAGGCCACCCTTGAGCCCGTCAATGACCGCGACTGGCTTGGTGGCCGCGATTTGGGCGGCACTGCGGTGAGACACGGCCTCGAGTTCGTGGCCTACGATCAACTTGACCAACTCTTCGCGGCTGGTCTGCTCCGTCGCGCCGTTGCCAACAACGCGGCCGTCCCGGAATACGGTGAACCGGTTCGTAAGGCGTTTCACTTCTTCGAGGTCGTGGGAGACAAACAACACCCCGGCCCCGCCTGCGGCGACGTTGCGAGTCAGATCGAAGAGCATCTCCGTGTCGTCCTGCGGCAGGAACACCGTGGGTTCATCAAGGACCAGAAGACCGTTGCGGGGCGCACCGGAGACGGCCCGGACAATTGCCAGCAGCGCCCGTTCGACAGGCCGAAGCGTGCTGACCAGGGCGGACGGATCAAGCTCGACCTTGTATTTCCTGAACAGCTCATTGGCGGTCCGGCGCCAGGACCTCCAGCGGATGCCCGCAGAGTTCCCAGTAGAGATCTCATCGAGAAACAGATTCTCGAGAACGCTCAGACTGGAGATGAGACCTAGATCCTGGTGGACAAACCTCATCCCCAGCGCCTTGTAGTCTCCCGGGGCAAGCGGAAGCCTGACTTCGCTTCCGTTCACCAGCAAACGGCCACCGGCATCCGGTTCGTGGAACCCGGCGAGCACCTTGATAAGCGTGGATTTCCCGGAACCGTTCTGACCCAGAAGCCCGTGGATCTCGCCGGCGTTGACCGTGAGGTCGACCCCCTGCAGGGCCTTGACTCCGCCGAAGGTCTTGGCGAGATTGCTGATCTGTAGAACGGCTGACATTACTTCACGCCCCAGAGGGTCTTGTATCCGTCCTGGAACTTCGCCGGATCCCCGTAGCCATCCTTCTGGTTCGCGGGTGTTCCCGTCTCATTGACGTTGTTTGCGTCGAAGAGCCGCAACGGAGTCTTTTCACTGGCAAGCGGAGCCGTCCCGGTGAGGACACGAAGGACCTGGTCCATGTTGGCCCATCCCAGCCACTCGAGGGGTTCGCCGATCTCGGCTGCGACCAGGTTCTTCGCCTGGATCATGCTCAGTACCGAAGCTGTTCCGTTGTAGGCAACAATTTTGACGCTATCCGTCTTACCCGCCTGGGTGATGCCAGTGCCAAGCAACGGAGTCATTCCGTCGAACACCGGGACAACGTAGTTGATCGTCGGATCGCTGAGCAGGGCAGCCTGGACCTGGGTGGGGACGTCGGTCGCCCAGTTCGAAATCGGGATGTTCACGACCTTGGCCTTGCAACTGTCGGGGCAACGGGCTTTCAATTCATCGCTGAACGCGGACGCTATACCCGCGCTGGGCTGGACTTCATTGGACGCCACAAAGTAGGCATTCACGTGACCACCGGACTGCGCAATCGCATAGTCGGCCATCAGTGTCCCCGCGCGGTAGTGATGGGCGTCCACGAACGCCGTCACATCAGGAAGATCCTTCTTTGCAGAACCGATGTAAGACTCGTCGTAGAGGTGAGTGCTGATGACGGGAATCCCTGCCGCCTTAGCCGCAGCAATCTGCGGTCCGAGCAGCTTCGGGTCAGGCGAGCCTTCCAGCACGATCGCATCGACCTTTTGGGCGATGGCGCTGTCCATTCCCTGGATCCATTGCGACACCTGTCCCTGGTTGGTGAACTGAACCACCTTCACTCCGGCAGCCTTGCCCGCGTCTCCCATCGCTGCGTCAACAATCTGGTTGAACGGAACAGTGCTGTTCAAGCTGATGTTGGCCACGACTTTCCCCTTGGCCTTGGAAGCATCGAAAGCCGGACCCGGTGGGGAAAACGACGGGGCCGCCTGAGCCTGGTCGATGACGGCCTTCACCGCGGTGGTATCGATGGCAGGGTTCTGCGTACCGGACGTGGCCGTACTGGCGCCCTCGGAACAGCCTGCCAGTGCCACGAGCGTCATGGCGGCCAGGGAAAGTGTTAGTGCCCTGAATCGGGTGGTGCGCGTCATCGCAGTTCCTTCAGTGTGTGTTCGGGCAGCGGGGCGGCCAGCCATGCTGCGTGATATGCATCACCCTACTCCGTCTTTTGACTACTGTATACAATTTTCCATGAATACTTTGCGCCGCAGTACACCCTCAAGGCTTCAGCGCGCGAACGGCCCCGCCACAGGATCGGCACAGCACCGGGTCACCGGCGCGGCGGGAACCGGCGCACGAACTCCGCGAGGTCTTAGCAAGATTGGGCCAGTGCCTGTTCCAACCGGAGGGGACCATTCGACACGTGGGTCGCCCGTTACTCGGACGTCCCCGGGATCAGGTCGGTAGTCCTCCCATGCCTTCGACCGGTTCGTCAACCGGGCGAAGCTCCACACGGCCGACGGTAGTGCCCGCCGAGTACGAGGCCCGCCAGGCATCGAATGCTGCTGCGGGCGCGGGGCGGCAGAAATAGAACCCCTGGGCAACGTCGCAGTCGAACGTCATCAGATCCGAAAGTATCTCGGCGGTCTCGACGCCCTCGGCGAGGACGGTCAGTCCGAGGCTATGGCCCAGGTCGATGACGCTGCGCGCAATCAGGGCGTCGCTGGGCTGCGTTGTCATATTCATGATGAACGATTTGTCGATCTTGATCTCGGTGACGGGCAGGTTCTTGAGCTGTCCCAGACTGGTATACCCTGCGCCGAAGTCGTCAATGGAGAGCCGGACGCCCATCAATGCGAGCGTTTCGAGCAGCCGCTGGGCCCGTGCAGGTTCAGCCATTAGCGCGCTCTCGGTGATCTCAAGCTCGAGCAGTTCGGGCGGTACCCCGTGTATTGCGAGCAGATCGGCAACGTGCTCGGGCAGGCTGTCATCGAGCAGGCTGCGGGCCGACAGATTGACCGATAAAGGCAAAGGACGCCCGTCGTCCATCCAGGCCCGGGCCTGTGCGAGGGCGGAGTCCAGCACGTGGCTGGTCAGGGGTCCAATCAAGCCGGTGTGTTCGGCGAGCGGAATAAAGCCGTCCGGGAAGATGAGTCCTATCTCGGGGTGTTGCCACCGGACCAAGGCTTCGGCTCCGATGATTTCCCCATCGCCGAGGCTGATCTTGGGCTGGTAGTCAAGCACGAGCTGGTTCGCGGTCAGAGCGCGACGCAGGTCTCCGAGCAGGGCCAGCCTGGCCGGGCTGTGCCCGTCCGTGCTCGGATCGTAGGCGAAAACGCCGAGGTTCTGGGCCTTGGCGACATACATCGCGACGTCTGCCCGCTGCAGCAGCGTCGTCGGGTCTGTCCCGTGCTCCCCGGAGAGCACCACCCCGACGCTGGCTTCGACATCGAGGGCAACGCCGTCGATCAGGAACGGCGTCTCTAATGCGTCCCGCAACTTGGCGCCGACGTCCGTGGCCGCCAGGACATCAGTGACGTCCGGGAGCAGGACGGCGAACTCGTCCCCGCCGAGTCGGGCAATCGTGTCGCCTCCCGTCAGCACCGAGCGCAGCCGTGCGCCGACCTGTTTCAGCAACTCGTCGCCGTAGTGGTGGCCGAACGTGTCGTTGATCTCCTTGAATCTGTCCATATCGATCAGCAAGAGCCCCGCGGTCTTGCCGGTGTGCCGGGCCGCAGCCAGCGCCCGCCTGCAACGCTCGAAGAGCAACGTACGGTTCGGCAGCCCAGTCAGCGCATCGTGTAGTGAGCGGTGCAACGCCCGACGCCGTTCCTCGTCCAGGAGCCGGCGATGACCCCGCGTGACCGAGGCCGTCGCCAAGGCCAGCAGCAGCCCCAGCAGGAAAACCCACGGGGTCAGCCAGCCCTGAAGCTCCTCCAGATGCCGGAGCTGAGTCAGTTGGGACAACGAAGTCTCATGGTGGCTACCGTCCGCCGAATGAACAGCCTCCGCAATAGCAACGAACTTGGGGTCGACCTCATTGGAGTCGATTTTGAGGGCAAGCGAAGTATCCCGTCTATCGACGGCGTCGAACAGGCGGCTGATCGACGAGCGATAGTCCTGATGCGCCGCACTTACCCGCGACGCCTGCTCCCGGTCGCCCTGGTCCCCGTTCCGGGCCACGAGATCGAGCGCTTTCTTGAGATCAGCGGAGGCTGCGTCGTAATCGGCCCGCACGCCCGGACCGGGCTCAAGACGGTACTTTCGCTCAAGTGATTCCTCCGCCGTGACTGCGCGATCGGCCTGGTCATAGTAATCAGACAGCTTGCTCGCGAGATCAGCCGAACGGGCCGCCGAGGATGTGGACTGGGAGGACCAGACGGCAAAGAGGGCGACGCCGAGCAGCACCAGCACGAGCACCAAGGAGGCCACCCGGCTGCGCCTAGCAGTGCGGACATCGGCGTCGGACTGTACCGCGAGGTATTCGGGGTCGTTTTCAGCCGGCTGCGTCGCCGCCGGTTCGGCGCGGCTCCGGTCCGCTGGCTTACGTGTAGCTGTCTTGTCAATCATTTGGTCCCCCCAGTGGGTCACACGCCGCGGTTCAAACGTGGGCGTGGACATAACCAATGTTGAAGTCCCGCCAGCCTACGGCATACGTGACGAACCGGCGGCTGAACCGGGGTCAGATCCAGCCAATCACGCCGGCTGCGGAACGATCCGAATGTAAGGCTTGGGCTCCTTCCAATCGCCAAAGATCTCCCGGGCCTCGCTGTTCGGGACGGAGCCGGCGATGATGACGTCCTCCCCTTGCTTCCAGTTGACCGGCGTCGCCACCCGGTGCTTCGCCGTGAGCTGAAGCGAGTCGATCACGCGAAGCACTTCGTCGAAGTTGCGTCCGGTCGTCATGGGGTAGACGAGGATCAGCTTGATTTTCTTGTCCGGCCCGATGACGAACACGTTGCGGACTGTCTGGTTGTCCGCGGGCGTGCGTGTCTTGGCATCCCCGGACGTCGCTGCCGGGAGCATGCCGTAAAGTTTCGCCACGGTGTAGTCCTCGTCGCCGATCACGGGGTAATTGGGGCGAGTTCCCTGCGTTTCTTCGATATCGGTGGCCCACCGCTCGTGATCAGCTGTCGAGTCCACGGACAAGCCGATGATCTTGACCCCGCGTCTGTCGAACTCGGGCTTGATCTTGGCCATATAGCCGAGCTCGGTCGTGCAGACCGGGGTGAAGTCTTTCGGGTGCGAGAACAGCACTCCCCATGCGTCTCCGAGCCAGCCATGGAAGCGGATGTCTCCAGCGGTAGTCTTGGCGGAGAAATCGGGTGCGATCTCACCGAGTTGCAGTCCCATCATGTCCTCCTGGGCGTTGAGATGTGATGACGGAGCCAATTGGCTCGCCGTCACTTCCGACAGTAAGGCGACCCTGTTCCCCGACCGTTCCCCCGGCTACCATGAGGGCATGGAGACGTGCGCCGTCGTCATGCTGGGCGCGTTCCGTGTCGTGGTTGACGGCCGGGCGGTTCCAGGGGACGCGTGGAAACGCACCAAGGCCGCCGGGCTTGTAAAGATCCTCGCCCTCGCGGAAGGGCACCGGCTGCACAGAGACGTCGTAGCCGATCTGCTCTGGCCCGATCTCGGCGCACAAGCTGCTGCTTCGAACTTACGCAAGGCAATGCATTTCGCGCGCGCTGCGCTCGGCTCGTCCGACGCCGTGCAGGCGCACGGGGACCTGCTGGTTTTACTGCCCGACGCCGAGGTCTCCATTGACGCGGAGCGGTTCGAAGCGGGCGGGCGCGCCGCGCTCGCGTCTTCAGCAGGGGCGGCCGAGGTGCTCGCCCTGTATCGAGGCGACCTGCTTCCTGATGATCGATTCGCCGCGTGGGCCGAGGACCCCCGCGATCGGCTGCACACGCTGTACCTGAGTCTGCTCAAAGCCGCAGCTCGGTGGGACGACGTGGTAAAGGCCGAGCCAACGGACGAGGACGCCCACCGCGCGATCATGGTTCGCGCGCTCGACGCCGGCGATCGCCAAGGCGCGATCCGCCAGTTCGAGCGACTCTGTCGGCAGTTGCGCGCCGACTTGGGCGTCGGCCCAGGGGCGGCGACGGTGGCAGTCTACGAGAAGGCCATCGCCGAGGACAGCCATCGTGCGGAGAATCGCACGCGGGCCACGTTGGCGCGAGCACTCATCGCCTTGAACAGCGGCGACCTCATCGAAGCCACTTCATACGCCCGGCGTGCACGGGAGCTGGCCATGGAAGCCAACCTGGGCCGAGAGATCGGCGAGACCAGCGCGGTGCTGGCGATCGCGGCGAACATGCAGAACCGCTGGCCCGAGGTGTTCGAGGACGAGTTCGTGGAGTTCACCCGACACGACTCTGTGCGCTCAGGCTATATTCTCGACGCACAGCTGTGCCTCGCTGAGTTCTGCCTGTGCGGGCCGGACGGGCATCGGAACATTGTGCGGCGAGTAGTGCGTCTACGCACGATCGCCGAGCGAGCGGGCTCGGTGCGTGGCCAGGCCATCGCCGACCTGTTGCTTGGGGAGGCGGCCCTGTTTTCCGGTGAACTCGGCGACGCCCGCAGCCTGCTCCAGTCCGCGCTTGAGCTGCACCGGCGGGCCGGGGCCCGCGCCGGCGAGATCGTGACCCTGCAACGACTGGCTGAGGTTGACCTCGCGCAGGATCGGCCCGAGGAGGCCGCCCGGGCAGCCAGTCGCACCTTGCCTGCCGCCGCTTCCACATGGCTTGAGCCACACCTCGTTGTACGCCTATACGAAGTGCTCGCTGAGGCCGCCAGATCTCCGATGCAAGCGGTCCACATCATCGAGCGAGCCGACGCCGCTCTGGCCGGTAGGAGCGTCTGCCCGCCGTGCTCGATGGGTTACCAAGTGGCCGCAGCGAGGATTTACGCTCTGGCAGGGAAGCTGGACGCCGCCCGCCGTCGGCTCGCTAAAGCCGAACAGCTCGCTGGCATGTGGCCTGGCGGCCCATGGCACGCCGCACTCTGGGAAGCACGAGCCATCCTGCGCCGCGCAGAGGGTCACGAGAATCAAGCCATCGCCCTGTTTCGGGAGGCGGCAGATAGTTTCGCCGAACTCGGCAGGCGCCAAGACGAGCAACGCTGCCTGGCCCGAGCAGCACAGAGATCGCTAATGACGAGCGGAGAGTCTCTTGCCGGCTAGGCGGTCCCCTATATGCCAGCACCTTGGGTAAGAAGTCGAAAAAGATGGCAGACGAATGCGCGCATGGTGCCACCGAGCCCACGCAGGGGCATCGGAGGAGCTTCGGGCAGCGCAGAAACAGTTGAAGTTGCTGCAGTTCGCCGTTCCAGGCGGCGGTCGTTGGTTACGGGCTTTGCACCTGTTGTGGCCGGACAGTTTCAGGCTCCATCGGTTCTCCTTATGGCTATGGGTTTCCCGGGCGGTGCTTTGTTTATCCCAGCGTGGAGAGGGCCGCAGGGGCACACTCGATCCTGACCAGCATGTTCGCGTCAACGGATTTCACTTCACCGTCGATCTGGTAGGCGAGGGGTTTGAGGGTGGTGAACGAGTAGCTGCTCACGCTGGGCTGGCCCCCCAGACCCGTCGTGGCGGCCCGCAGCGCCGTCAAGAGCACCCGCCACTTTGCCATGTGGGCAAAGACGATCACTTCGAATTTTCCGTCTGAGAGCTTCTCGTCCGCGTCGCTGAGCGTCGCGTATTTCGCCATCTCCGCAATGTTGGCGAGCACGAGGCTGTCCAAGCTGCGGCGCTTGCCGTCGGCCTGGCGTATTTCGAAGGGCTCAAGCTTCGAGAAGGTCCGCATCACCGAGACCATTTCCTTAAGGGCCCCCTTGCCGCCCTTTTCCAGGTCCATGGCCACCACCGGCGTCAGCCCAAAACCGACATACGAGTGCGCGTACTCCCCGGGCGAGTCCGGCCCCTCGCCCGTGTGGACGCGCAGCAAATCGATGCTCCGCACCGTGCCGCCGGCGATCGCTTCCCCTAGCGGCTGGGTGCCGGTGCTTCGCCGGTGATCATTGGCATTTCCCGCCCCCAGCACCGCACACACGGCCCTGGGATTGCCGCCTTGCATCACTCCGTTGACGACCTCGTTATAGCCACCGTCACCGCTGACAGAGACTACCAGCACGTCCCCGCCACCGCGGACAGCATCCCGAGCCAGCTCGACGGCATGACCGGCATGACCGGTCGGCTGGAGCCTGATGTCCACCGCGTAGCTGAGGATATCCTCCAGTTCGCCGTGGAGACGCTCAGCCAGCTTGCGTGCGTCACCGGTGCTGTTGGGATTGAAAATGATGACGATTGATTCAAAGATCCTTGCAGAACTCATTGCCGCTCCAGATATTTACTCGTGATGCCCGAAAATCCTGCGCCCCGGCCGCATCGCCACCGGAACATCGAAAACCCATTCTCCACTGCGCCTCCGACGAAGGGGCCGGGAGCGAGTAACAGGGTCTCAGCCCCCGCTATGTCCCGGTGACTGTGGTCCAGATGCCGACAGCGCCGGCTACCACCATGATCCCGGTCGTGGTCCAGCCGAGGGTGGCGGCGAGTTTTCCGTTGCGGTAGTTGCCCATGAGGTCTTTGTCCCTCGAGATGAGCATGGTGACAAAAAGGAACGGGGCGGCTGCGATCCCGTTGATGATGGCACTCAAAACCAACAGTCCGATGGGGTCGGAGTCGAAGAGGCTAATGATGACACCGCCAATGGTTCCCACACCGAGCAGCACATAGAACGTGCGTGCCTGACTGGGACGCCGATCAAAACCCCAGTTCTTGCCGAGCAGGCCAGCCAGGCCAGCGGAGCCCGAGGCCGCCAGGACCGGGACCGCGAGGATCCCTGAACCGACGAACCCGGCGGCGAAGAGGAATTTGGCAGCGGGACCGGCGATGGGCTCCAGGGCCTTGGCGGCGTCGGCGGCGGTCTTGATGTCTGTGCCGTTCTTTCCCAGGGTCGCCGCGGTGGCCGCAATGATGGCGAACATGACCAGGACGGAGAAGAACATGCCGATGAACACGTCCGCGCGGGCGTTTCGGAGCTTGCGCTGAGCGCCGGCCGGTGAGTTGTCGTCAAGCCCGACGGCGTGATCCCCTCCGAGGTCATCCTCCCGGAGCTCCTCGATCCGGTGCGCGCTTTGCCAAAAAAACAGGTACGGGGAGATCGTGGTTCCCAGGACCGCGACGATCAGGCCCAAGTAATCCCAGCTGAACCGGAATTGCAGACCCAACAGGCCTGCCACAACGTCGCCCCAGTCCACCTTGGCCACGAATAGCACCGCGACGTAAGCCAGGAGTGCCAAGCAGAGCCACTTGAAAACCTTCGCGATGATGGCGAAGCCGCCGGCGACAAGGACGAGGGCGATGCCGACTCCGGCGATCGCGCTCCACAGCTGAGCCGGGCCCGCGCCGAACAGTTCCATGCCCTGCCCGATCGCCATCAGGTCCGCCGCAGCGTTCAAAGTATTGGCCCCCAGCAGCGCCACGATGAGGATTGCGATCACCACCCGCGGTTTGCGGGAGAACTTCCGGCGAGCTAGCTTGCCCAAGCTGTCTCCGGTGGCCAAGGCCGTGCGGTCGCAGATTTCCTGGACCACCATCATCATCGGCAAAGTCACCGGTGCGGTCCAGAGCATTCCGTTGGAGAAGGTTGCTCCAACCTGGGCGTAGGTCGCGATTCCGGAGGGGTCATCATCGGCTGCGCCTGTGACCAGGCCCGGACCGAGCAACCCAAGGAATCGCCGGACGGGCGAGCGTTTCGCGCCCGAAGGACCCTGATCCCCGCCGGAAGAATTTTCCGGCTTGGAGTCGCTCGCTGGGGCCTCGCGGGATTCAGGTTCAGTGGAATCCACAGCACTCATTTTGTTCTCCTGCTCTTCGCCTATACTGATTGCTAAGCATGCTTATTATCCCCAGTCATTGATTAGCTTAGGGCAAAAGGCCTTCGATGTTTACAGAAGCAGCCTCGATCGCCGGCCGGACTCTGCGACGGAGACCCATGGTGTCCCGCAAATTTCGAGCAGTCGCTGCGGATGTTCCGCGCTCTTGCAGAAACGTTTCGGGCGGGTTAACTGACCCCATGAGACCGTTCCGGCCATCGCGGCAACCGTCTCTGGTTCCGTTGGCGGCGCAGCCGCTGTGGATTCCATCAGGTGCGACACACGGACCCCCGCGGCTCTGTGCGTTGCGCCGATCTTTGGGAGTGATCGAAGATGACGAACTCATCGACAACGCAATTTGCCGTTGTGGCCCCCACGGAACGGGAGGGAACCTTTAATGGCAGACCCGGAGCCTGCTGGCTCGCGAGCCCAAGCGGACCTGTCACGGGAGAACGATCATTTGCCCGGTCTCGGACTTTCCGGGGACCAGCGCGCCCAAGTGGACGAGTTCAACGACCCTGCCCATGAACTCCGCCGGCTTTTCAGCGAAACGTTCGGAACATTCCTGCTCGTGCTTGCCGCAGCGGGAGCAGACATCATCGATTCAGACACCGGTGGAGCCGTAGGCCGGGTCGCCGCCGTCACCGCTCCAGGCCTGACCGTCACAGCAATCATCCTGTTCATGGGCACGAACTCCGGGGCCCACCTCAATCCAGTGGTCACCCTGGCCTTCGCTCTGCGTCGCGACTTCCCGTGGAGGCGGGTTCCGGGTTACATCCTCGCGCAGCTTACCGGTGCAACAACCGCCGCGGTCGTTCTCCGTCTAACCTTCGGCCTGCAGGACCACCTCGGAGGCACCCACCCTTCCCACGGGTTCACCCCCGGCCAAGCCCTGATCATCGAAGTACTGCTGACGCTCGGACTCGTAAGCACAATCCTGGGCGCCGCGTCCGGAGCGCAAAGCATCGGACCGCTTTCAGCCCTCGCGGCCGGCGCCTATATCGTGCTTGCAGGCTTATGGGCCGGTCCTGTCAGCGGCTCCTCCATGAACCCCGCCAGATCCGCCGGGCCCGCCTTCGCATCAGGCGATTACAACACCCTGTGGATCTACATACTCGGCCCTGCTGTCGGCATGCTCCTCGCCGTCGGCGCCGCTTACATTCTTCGCGGCCCCGGAGGCGGACCAACCGCAGCCAAAGCAGCCCAAGGCAAAAGCACTCCCACCGCAGAGCGATGAACGTCCAACGGCCCTCGGCACGACCGTTGAGAACCATCGTCAACGGGATCGCACAAACGGGCCACGTCGGCATCCTTCCAGCCCCCGGCCTGCCTCCCGGGCAATCGGCACGAGCATCAGGTTGGGCGGGGAAGGGAACGCTGGCCTGCCTTCGTCTCTCGGGCGGACAGTGCAGAGTTCCGCACGGCCAACGCTCTGCCAGATATTTGTTCGTCCGGTTCCCGGGCGATGACCCGCGCGTCGCATTCGCCTGCGGCCAAAGCGGGCTATTGTCTTACAACATAAAACCGACGCCCAGTCCACGCCCGATCATCGGCAAGCTGCTCTTCTCACCCGAGCACGTGATTCCGTTCGCGCAAAGCCGGATCGGTCCCTTCCGGCAACTGCTCCTCAGCCGGATTCCTCCAGCACGTCTGCGGATCGGACGCTGCTCCCGATGATGCCCAACTGCTCAAGCTGGGCCGACATCCCCGCACCGTCCGGAGAGTAAATCCAGGGGATCCCGGGGGTTGGCTGACCTCCGGACTTCGACCGCCCGCCCGCGAGCACCGCTTCGCCGACGGAGAGCTGGCGGATCGCGATGGCCTTGACGTTCCGCGGATGGCGTTGGGCGAAATCTGCGTAGATGGCCTCGTCGTGCTGTCCGTCGTCGCCAATCAGCAGCCACTTCACTCTGGGCAACTCCTCCGCGAGACGCTCCAGAGAGGTCCTCTTGTGCTCCTGGCCGCTGCGGAACCAGCGGTCTGGGGTGGGCCCCCAGTCGGTGAGGAGCTTAGGACCCGCGGGATACAAATTGCGGGACAGGAACCGCGACAGCGTCGGTGCGACGTTCCAGGGTCCGGTCGACAGGTACACCACGGGTGCCGAAGGCACCGTCCTAACGATCCGCTCGTACAGCACCGCCATGCCCGGCGTCGGGGTCCTCGCGTGCTCATCGAGTACGAAAGTGTTCCAGGCGGCTAGGAATGGACGGGGCAGCGCCGTCACCATCACGGTGTCGTCGATGTCGGAGACGACACCGAAGTCTGTGTCGTCAGCGACGATCTGCACTGGAGCCTCCACGATCCAGGAGACCCCGGATTGCAGGGTGATTGTATGCCAGCCGGCGTCGAGGGCTACCGGGATACGCGCGTCAACTACGCCTCCGCGGTCGGCTTCGAGATCATGGACGGTGCCTCCGATAGTCACGTGCACGCGGGCGTGTGCCACGGGCGCACTCGTGAAATTGCGCCAGCCTCGCATGCCATCCTTCAGAGGTTTGAGCGCACCGGCCTGAGCACCGCTTCCGGTGTCCCGCTGCTCACTGCGGACAACGCGCGCCAACACCCGGACCCAGGAAGTGGTGCCGTATCCGGTGTACGGGATGACGGTCTCCACTCGCCCGCGCCGGATCGCGAGGCGCGTCTGGAACCTGAGCCAGGCGTCGTCGAGCCTGAGGGCGAGATGGCGGCCCTCGCCGCTCGACGCCGGACCGCCGCCGTCAACGCGGTCGGACTGAGTGCGCGGATTCACAGGACGAGGACACATGCGTCCAGTCTCGCATGGCAGAAGATGGCTGACGGTTCCTTGGGCCGTCTGCCTGGGCTCCGTCTCCAGGAACAAGGTCCTTGGGGGCGGCTGCCAGCGGCTGGCGATTTCGTGCGGCCAACGAGAAACTCGGCGCCATGCGTTGCGGCAGACGGGCCAGTTCCCCAACCCCCGCGCTGTTTTCTTCCGAAGCTCCCACCCCAGGGGGTCCACCATCCTTCACCTCGCCTCCCTCCTGGAATCTGCAAGCCCCGTCCGGCACCTCCACCCGGGCATCTGAGCCCATCCGACAGGACGGATTCGAAACACTTATGCGGGAGCGGCGCGATGCATCTCTCGGTGGGTATTCCACGCGAATTGAGTCGCGGCGTTTGGCGAACGGGCGATTGGGTGCTGCCTTGCGGCTGGACGGCTCTCACTGACTCCTACTTCAGCAGGTGCACGACCGTCGTTTCGGTGTGGGCCGGATCGGGTGTCGGATCTCCGTAGATCTCCCAGGAGTGCCCGGCAGACTCCCTATGATTCGTCGCCATCCACACATCGATCGCGTTGTATGCCTCGTTCATGCGGTGGTACGGTCCGTGGTGGACCGCTACGGCAGCCTCTCCCCCAGGCGTTTCGGTCGCGTATACTCGCCCGCCGTTTCAAAGGTGCGCGTGACTTCGACGCCGAAGTCACACAGAATGGGCGCGCCGGGCTTGTTCGAGTGGTGGTAGACGAAGATGTTGTGGCCGTTCGTCCAAAGACCCGGCTGACGGCGAATGAAGTCCCAGACCTTACCCACGGCAGGACCCCACGCCGAGCCAACTTCATTCGGCGGGACCTCGCGCCGGACGGCGGCCAGGGTGCGCGGGCGAACAGTCTGTACGTTGACGGGGACCGTCATGCGGAGATTTTACATCGCACGCGCCATTCAGGCGATGCGGAAAGCCACCGTATACGAACGGGTCCGTATCGACTTCCGCGCCCGGCACTTCCACCCCATTGACGAGGAGACTGACCTGACCGTTCTGCGTCTGCTCATGAAGGACCGTTGAAGGATGGCTACCCGTACACAGAGTCTGCCACGCGACAGGAGTCATTCTCCGGTCGTGGATCCGCCGTAAAGTCCGCTGTAGGCTCCGTCTTGGGCGGTGTGAAACGAACACTTGGAGGCTTTTCTCATGTCGCGCATCATGCGGTTCGACCACGTCGGCGTCACGGTTCAGGATCTCGACCGTGTGACGGCGTTCTTCGTTGGACTCGGGCTCGAGGTCGAGGGCCGGACGTTCGTCGAGGGCGAGTTCATCGACACGGTCACAGCGATCCCTGATTCCCGTACAGAGATCGTGATGTTGCGAACGCCTGACGGAGGAACCGGGGTGGAGCTTTCCAGCTTCGTCCGCCCAGACCCCGAGCCGGGATCGCCCGCCGCCATGGCCAACGAACTCGGGCTGCGCAGCCTGTCCTTCCAAGTCGATGATCTTCAGGCGCACGTCGATCGGCTGGCCGCGGCGGGATACGGGCTGGTCGGTGGCATCGGCCAGTATGAGGGCTCCTGGCGCATGGCGTACGTGCGCGGTCCAGAGGGAATCATCGTGGCCTTGGCTGAGCGCATCAACTGACCCGGCAACCTACGGATTCTGGGCCTCTGCCTCAGTTACGGGAAACACGGTCAAGGCCGTTCCCGCCCTGACCCTTGGCCCGGGCGACAGTGCCCGACGACGTCTGGGCGCCGGCGGCTGCGGATCCAGTGAGCGCGGTGGTGCCAGCAAGTGCTGCCGCGCCAGCCGCCCGGTTATTCAACACGCTGAGCATTGAATAATCCTTTCGGTCGCCCCCCGGACGGGGCACACGTCTCTCGGGTACTCAGCGACAAGGTAAAGCTCAGTTACCGGCAGAGTATGAAAGCACTCCGGCGTCGCTCCCCCCGCGCGGTCCCGTTATCTGCCCAGTTGGGGGTCGCTCGTGAGCTGACGGCCGTTTTCGAGCCGGCCCGCCAGGACGCGGACGAGCTTGGCGTCGGCGGCGGAGGTGATTGTCAGGTCGTACCAGCCGCCCTGGGTTGGGATGACGACGGTCTTGCTCTGGCCAGGGTTGAGCGAGAGCATCTGGGTACCGGCGCCGTACGCGTCCATCAGGGTGAGGGCTTCGCCTGTGGAGCCGGTGTTCTCGATCCGGAACTGCGCGTGCGGTGATTTGCCGTCTGCGGCGACAGTGACGCGAAGGTCCGCGGCCGCCGTCGTGCCCGCCAAACGGCGGTACCAGCCGGCCGGGCCGTGCATGTGCACGTCGTATTCGGGACCGAGCGCCCACGCGGCATCCAGCGACGCCGTTGCCCCGATCGTGTACGAGTAGGGAGCCTGCGGCAGCGAATTGGAACGGACCTGCACGTGCGCGCCCAGGATGCCCCGGTTCGCCCAGCGGGCGGTGAGCTTGCCGGCGTCGATCTTCGTTTCGACGTCGAGGGCGTAGCCGAGCGGGCGGGACGGACGCGTGCCCTTCTCCTGAGCGGGCATCGAGTTCGTCGCCGGGGGCGTCGGAACATAGCTCGGGTGGCGGTTATGGTCAGTAGGCTTGTAGGCCGAGGTGTCGGGCATGGCCGGCGCAGCGCCGCCTGCCACGGCGAAGTCGAAGGCGCTGGTCAGGTCGCCGCTGACAGCGCGGCGCCACGGCGTGATGTTCGGCGAGGCGACGCCGAAGCGGGCTTCAAGGAACCGGATGATCGAGGTGTGGTCGAAAGTCTCGGAGCAGACCCAGCCGCCCATGCTCCACGGCGAGGCCACGATCATCGGAACGCGGACGCCAAGGCCGAAATGTCCCGGAACGTCCTTGCTGCCGTAGAACGTCGGGGTTCCGTCGTACCACTCGCCGGTGGTCGAGACGGTGGACGCTCCCGGAATTTGGGGGGTGTTCGGGTGCGGCGGCACGATGTGGTCGAAGAAGCCGTCGTTCTCGTCGTACATGAACAGCACCGCTGATTTGCTCCACACCTCCGCGTTGGAGGTAAGGATGTCCAGGACGTTCGCCGCGTACCAGGCGCCGAAGTTCGGCGGCCAGTTCGAGTGTTCGGTGTAGGCCTCGGGCGCCACGATATAGGACACCTGCGGAAGCTTGCCGTCCGCAACATCCTCGCGAAGGACCCGGAAGAGGTCGTCGCCGGCCTTCGCGTTCGTGCCCGTGCGCGCCTTCTCATACAAGGGCGTTCCCGGCTTCGCGTCCTGGTACTGCTTGAAATACAGGAGCGAGTTGTCGCCGTAGTTGCCGATGTACGGGTCGCCAGTCCAGCCCTCATAGTGCGCCGGGTCGAGGCCCTCGCCGACGTCCTGGTAGACCTTC
Source organism: Arthrobacter sp. FW306-04-A (assembly GCF_044358315.1). Classification (GTDB taxonomy): domain Bacteria; phylum Actinomycetota; class Actinomycetes; order Actinomycetales; family Micrococcaceae; genus Arthrobacter. The sequence goes on along the minus strand of NZ_CP084559.1, from coordinate 2,070,246 downwards.
CAGCTCACGCCGGCTTTCTCAAGCTCCTCGGGGTACGTGCTCCACCAGTACCCGTTCTCATCGTTCCACAGGTCAGGACCTCCGCCCTTGCGGTCCGGGTCGTCCCCGCCGGCGAACATGAAGTACCGGTTCGGGTCCGTCGGGCCAAGGACCGAGCAATGGTACTGATCGCAGACCGTGAACGCGTCGGCAAGGGCGAAGTGGAACGGGATGTCCTGGCGTCCGTAAAACGCCATCGTCGCGTCGGTCTTCTCCGGCAGCCACTTATCGTACTTGCCGTTGTTAAAGGCTTCATGGGTGAGCTTCCACGAGTGGTCAAGGTCCTCCATGAACTGCATGCCGAGATTCGGCGCCGTCGGGTGGAAAGGAGTAACCTCGCGTGCGGCGTTGGCCTGGTGGAACGCGTCCTTGCCGGACGGCAAAACCGCGGGGTGCGGGTCCGAGAACCCTCGCACACCTTTGAGCGTCCCGAAGTAATGGTCGAACGCCCGGTTCTCCTGCATGAAGATCACCACATGCTCAACGTCCCTAATCGAGCCCGTGGCCCGGTTGGCGGGGATCTCCGCGGCCCGGGCGATGCTCTCCCCAAGCATCTGCGAGATCGCGGTGCCGGCGGCGCCAGCGGCCGAAAGCTGAAGAAAACGTCGGCGGTCCAAACCTGCCATGAGCTGCTCCTAGTGCGTTGTGGTACCGGTGATCCCCGATGGACTCTTCCAGCGCCAAGTTACTGCCCGGTATAGGCGTAGTGAACTTTGAGCGACATGCTTACCCGGGACAGCGGACCACGGCCGCAACATCGGGGCACTCTCACGGTTCTGCTTCGTGACGTTCTCACTCTTGGCAGTCCCCCGCCTGTCCAGGCGCAATCATCTGGTGGCCACTGAGCTTTCAAAGTTTGAAGCTTGCGGTGGTAGCGGTGGGACGAAGGCGCACAAGGAAGTCAAACGCAGAGTGAAAACTGTCTTCGCCTGTCGATAAAGGCCGCTTTCGATCGGTCATGGAAGGTCGACAACCGTACCGACTCGCGACATGAGGGCTGGAGCGGCTAAGCCTCGAGCAGACAGGAAACAGAGAGAGGTTGGGCCTTCAACGGCGGGTTGTCAGTCGAAACTTCCAGAGTTCGCGAGATTCAAACGGGAATTGGCTCCAAGGATCACCCGACTGGATCTTTGCCGCGTCCTGAGTGACTGCTTTGAGCGCTGAGGCATGATAGGCCTTCGTGAGATCACCGGGTATGCTGAGCCATCCGGCGACCAAAAGGACAGCAATAACAAACGACGTGCGGTGCTGAGAAAAGCCATGCTTAGCAATTTGTGCCGGCATGGTTTCCTACGATTCTTTCAATTCGCGCGTCCCCGGCGGCGAACCGTAGATAGATGCGGCTACGAAGAGACCGGTACGAAACTGTACCCAATTGTACTGCCGCGCGACGCTATTGCACCCGAACCGACGTACTGCCGTTCCGGGCACTCGCTTCCCTATCGCTAACCCCGAGCGGGTCAACTGCCTCGCGGGGTCAAGGCGCCGTGTGCCCAAATTCCGCGGGGGTCGATTGCTCCCACGTCGGCCTACCGGGCCGTGCGACGAGTGAAGACGAGATGGAGAACTCCAGCCGGGGAAGGGGTCGTTTCGATTTCAAACCGTTGCTCGAGTCCTTCGAGTCCATCCCACAGCCGTTCGCCCCGGCCCAGGACGATCGGCACGAGCACGATGTGCATGTGGTCGATCAGATCGGCCTCGAGGAACTGTCGAATCGTGCTGACGCCGCCACCGATCCGGACGTCGAGGTCGCCGGCCAGGGCGCGAGCCTGCTCTAGCGCGGAGGCGGGGTTGGCGTCAACGAAATGGAAGGTTGTTCCGCCTTCCATCTCGAGTACCGGCCGGGGATGGTGTGTCAGAACAACGACAGGGGTGTGGAAGACAGGGTTATCGCCCCACCATCCCTTCCACTCCTCGTCCTCCCAAGGACCGCGTTGAGGGCCGAACTTATTGCGCCCCATGATCTCCACACCGATCCCTGGCCCCCATGTGCTGGCGAACGCCTCATCGACGCCGAACGATCCCTCAGACTCTCCGGGGATGCCCATCTCGCGGAAGGTGCGCGTCTCGAAAGCCCACTCCATTAGCCGTGAGCCTGCGTGACCGAACGGAGCGTCGAGTTGCTGACCCTCGCCGGTACCGAAACCGTCGAGGGAGACCGAGAAGTTATGCACGCGGACGAGGGACATGTCATCTCCTGAAGTGGTTGTCAGTCGCAATCACTTTATGGTGAGCGAACCCAGCGACTCAAGACCGACGATTAGAGAATCAAATCGAAATGTACACGGAACAGCGTGGCGCGCCGGGCATCAACGGTGAGGTCACTCCGGACAATCCCGAGATCCGCTTCTTCCGCGACCACCGTCGGCGCGCCAGCCTCCAACTGCGTAAGGCGTCCGTGGAAACCATGTCCCGGGTTCAGGGGTGCGGATGAATGGGATCGACCCAATAGACTTCTTCCGGTGGCTCGATGGGCTCGAGCTCCAGGTTGATGACAACCGGATCCTGACCGCTGCGGACAAGCACGCAACTGAGAGCTATCCGCGGCGTGGCTTGGTCCGGAGCCGCTCCGATCGACCGGGTCGAAATCAGAGTGGGCGGAGGAGGCTGGCAGCCCGCCCACCTCGTCGGCGAACGCAAGCGGCACAGCTGGCAGCCGTGGGAGCAGATCATCAGCATCCCGGAGCCCGGCATACTGACTGTGCAAGCCCGGGCAACCGACCTTGCCGGCCGAACCCAGCCCGAACGGGCCGAGTGGAACCGCCTTGGCTACGGCAACAACTCGATCCATCAGATCGATGTCCGCATCATCTGAACAGACCGACCCAGGCTGCCAAGGGTCGCCGGCCAAGGGGATTGCCTCTCGCCGCGGAAGGCAGCGAGACCTACTGTGGAGCTATGGACGCCACAGCAGCTCACGCCTTTGCGATTCCGCCGGTATCAGTTCACCGCCCCACCACTGTCGTAGAGGACGTCATCACCCTCGCGGCCGGCGTCTGGCTCCTCACCGGAACCTATGTTGACGGCTGGGCGCACAACAACCTCCGCGACCTCGAGACGTTCTTCACTCCGTGGCACGCGATCCTATACTCCGGCTTCGCGGCCTGCGCCCTCTGGATCGCCGCCCTGACCTGGCGCCGGCATGCCCCCGGCACGCGGTGGACGGAAGCGATCCCAGCCGGCTATGGGGCCGCGGCAGCCGGGGTCCTCCTCTTCCTCGTCTCGGGGGCGGCCGACTTCGCCTGGCATTCGGTGTTCGGCATTGAGCAAGGCATCAAAGCGCTATTCAGCCCGTCCCATCTGGGGCTCGCCACCGGCGGCTTCCTCATCCTCAGCGCGCCGTTCTCCTCAGCGTGGCACTCGCCCGGGCGGTCATGGCCACGGCTGATGCCCGCCGTCGTGAGCGCCATGCTCTCCGGCATGGTTGCGGCGTTCATCCTGCAGGAGTTCGCGGTCTTCGCGCGCCATGGACTCATCCAGACATACAGCGGCGCTGCCGGGGCGCAGCCTGCGGTGACGGTACCGACGTCGTCGAGCATCATGGTCTCTTTGGCATCATTCTTCGTCTCAACGGCCGTGCTCTTCGTGCCCGTCCTATTGCTGTCGCTGCGTTGGCGCCTGCGCGCCGCGGTGCCCGCGGCCATGGCGCTGCTCCCCTCCGTAGCCCTGCAGATCATGGTCGCGCTGCGGGACACCTGGCTCGTACCGGTGGCCCTCGTCGGTGCCGTCCTCGTTGGAATCGTGTGGGCGGTGGTGCGACCCACCCCGGACCGTCACGCAAGGCTCATGACCGCGATGGGCCTCTCCCCCGTCGTATTCTGGGCCCCGTACTTCGCCGGTGTGGCACTCCACGACGGTGCACTGAGCTTCTCCCCTGAAATTTGGGGCGGGACGCTCGGATGGACCGGCCTCGAAATGCTCGCGCTGGCCGTGCTCACGCTCAAGGTGCGAGCCACAGCACGCACCATCTCCGTTTCACCACCCCGCTGACTTGTCAGCTTCGTCTTTCATTCAAGGCTTCGGCAAGAAGGCGCGCAGCTTCGTCACTTCGTCCTACATCGCGGCCATTTCATCTTCATTAGCACCCATGCGATCGAGAAATCCGAAACGCTGAGCCATGTCAGGTGCCGATCATGTGGCTGTCCGGCGCAAAGGCATGAATAGGCATGACGGACACCCGTCAGCAATCTCCGGACCAACTGTTGACAGAGTCAACCAGGCCAGAAGCCCCGAAGCACCCCTGACCTGGGGAAACACGCGTGGAAGCGGCCTTGGCCAAACCCAGATGGCCCGCGTTGGCCAATCGTCGGTATGTCCAGATTTTCAGTCGGACCTGCATACCTTTGCCAACCTGGCTCGCAGTTGAATGGAGTTGACCAATTCCCACCCGTTTCGTTGGAATGCAACGAAGTCAGGAATATTCCATGTCAATAAGACAATTAGCGAGTTGGGGTACCACCGCGGTGCTCGTCTTCGGGGGTATCTCGGTTTCGACGGTGCCCCCTGCTGCGGCAGTGCCGGTGAAAGCTTTTTCCGCTTCGGCGGAGACACCCAAGGCAGATCCTGTTTTGAGTCAGACGCCCTATCAAGGCTGGAACACGTATTATGGACTGGGCGGTGCGTACACCAGCGCGGAGGTGCTGGACGTGGCCGACCACCTCGTCTCCAGTGGTCTCGCGAAGGCCGGATACGACATAGTCTGGCTCGACGGAGGCTGGCAAGACTCGAACCCACGCGGCACCGACAATATCCTCCGCGGCGACCCGGCACGGTTCCCCGGAGGGATGGCCGCTCTGGCGGCAGCCATCCACGCTAAAGGACTGAAAGCGGGAATCTACACTGACGCCGGACCATACATCCCCGGCGCGTGCGGGCTGGGGAGCTACGGACACTATCAGACCGACGCCGACACTTTCGCCTCCTGGGGATACGACGCCGTCAAGGCCGACTTCCTCTGCGGGATCACGGCGGGACTCGATCCAAAGACGGTCTACGGCCAGTTCGCGGACGCGTTGCAGCACAATAGCAGCGGCCGGCAGATCATCTTCAACCTGTGCAACCCGGTGACCTCGCCGGACTGGGGCAACTATCCCGAGTCGCAGCAGTCGACGAACTCCTGGTCATTCGCGCCGCAGATAGCCCAGTCGTGGCGCACCTACACGGACGTCGGTTTCGTCGGGATGATCAAATACAGCGACGTGCTCCGCAACTTTGATGCGAATGCCCGTCATCCGGAGGCGGCCGGTCCCGGTCACTGGAGCGACCCGGATTATCTCGGTCCCCAACTCGGGATGACCGATGAGGAATTCCGCTCGCAAATGGCACTGTGGGCTATCTCCGCAGCGCCGCTGGTCATCGGAAGCGATCCTCGCACGCTCACTGCTTCCACACTGGGCACGCTGCTCAACCCGGATGTCTTGGCGATCGATCAGGACCCGCTAGGTAAGCAGGCGGTGAGGGTCGGCGCGTCCGGTACCACTGAGACCTGGGTCAAGCCGCTCGCGGACGGGTCCGTCGCCGTAGCGCTGGTGAACAGGGGCGATGCTGCGGCGGAGATCTCCACCACCGCCACAGCAATCGGCCTCACGGCTTCCCGGGTGACCGTCAAGGACGCCTGGACGCACGCGGTGAGCGAAGCAGCTGGGCAAGTGCGCGCCGAAGTTCCGCCGCACGGTGTCAGTCTCCTCGTGGTGTCGAAATCAAAGGGCATCCCGCAGACCCCGCGCATTCTCGCGGGCCCGCCGACCGTTACCGCGATCGATGGCGCCGTGGTGGCTCCGACCTCCAACGTGGTCGTCTCCGGTGGCGCGAAGCTCACGACGAGCGTGACGGTTCGAAACGATGGCACCATGCCTGTCGACGATCCAAGAGTCACGCTAACCATCCCCGCCGGATGGACTGCTTCTGCACAAGGCCAAACGCCCCTCCTCCTGTTGCCCGGGCACACCGCACAATTCGACTACATCCTGACCACGCCCGCGGCCGCTGGCGCGGGTAGCCTCGATGTCACGGCGACGGTTGGCTTCCGCGACCTCAACGGCACGGAGACGGTGCAATCGCCGCCACTCCGAGTGACCATCGCTCCGGCACCGCCGTCGGGTGCCGACCAACCACTGTCACATCAGGCGTGGATCTCGGGAACTAGTGGATGGATGCAACCCACCATAGACCAGAGCGTCGGTGGTGGAGGTCCGATCACGGTGGCGGGGACTGCGCATCCGACAGGCATTGGCGTCGCAAGCCCCTCGGACATCCGGTATTACATCGGTGGGGCCTGCACCAAGCTCACCGGTGTCGTCGGAATCGATGACGTCGTCGACAAAGTCGGCCCCGCGGGAGGGACCGCGACGTTCTCCATCGTGGCCGACGGCAAGACGGTCTGGGACAGTGGGGTGGTCAGCCGAGGAACTGCCGTGCCGTTCGACGTCGATCTGACCTCCGCGCGCGATCTCGTTCTCCACGTAGGAGACGCCGGAGACGGCGGATACAACGACCGCGCCGACTGGGCGGATCCGTTGATCAGCTGCCAGTAGATGTAGCCCAAAGAGAAGGAGCACGCGGCTTACCGTGTGCTCCTTCTCTTTGCCGCAAAGACTGCTATGCCGTCGAAAACTCTTCAGTGATGTACAGCTGGGCCCAGCGGAACCGGTTGTCGCACCACACCGCAACGGACGCGCTCTCACCGGTCAACCGGAGCCTGACGCGCCCATCATGGGTCCGTAGCCCGGTATCGCACAATTGGTGGGGGCGGAGTCCACTGGCACGCCTCCCCGGAGATCGAAAGGGGTTCCCCGGACATCGATCGACCGGACCGGAAGGTTGTCGTCGCCAAGCGGGAACGCTCGAATCGAATCGCTGGCCAAAGTGAGATCGTCCGACGATGTGCTACCGAGCCGCAGATACGGATGGACCCCCACGGCGACCGGCGCTGCGTGTTCACCACGATTGTGCATATCGACCCGGCTTTCGATACCGGAGGCAACGAGGGCGGACTCGACGTCGGTCACGACGTCAAAGGGATACCCCAGGAATGATCAACGCGATCGGTCAGGACGAGCCTGTCCTTGAGTGCCCGGACAACCCCATACTCCGTGTTCGCGAGAAGCCCTGTCGATAAGCCCATGTAGGGGTCGCTTGAGAAAACGGACGTCAGAGTACCACTTGAACCTGCCTACGCTAAGCCGGATTTTCGAGGCTCGTTGGCTAGATCATAGGTTCGAGATTGCTGGCGTCTCCGGCTATCCCGTCCCGCAATGGCGTGGGGCATCATCAGCGGCGCTCCCGCGCTGGTGGTGTGGCACCAAATAAAATAGGCAATCGGTGTCCTGGACGGACGTCTTGCGTTATGCTTTCCGCAGAACTTACTAATCGTTTAGTTAGTTGTAAAGGAGCCGTCCCTCATGGAACACCCGGTGCAATCACAGGCGCCGCCTGCTCCCTCCCCGATGGACCAGGACACCCGACGGCAGATTTTGACCAAAGCCGCCGAGCTGTTTCTGGCGAAGGGCTACAAGGGCGTGTCCATGAAAGAGCTCGCTGAGGCTGTCCAGGTCACATCCGCCGCCTTGTACTACCACTTTCCAAAAGGCAAGGAAGACCTCTTCACCACGATGATCCAGACCGTGTTCGTGGACGAGGGGATGGCCCGGATCGACCAGACCCTTGCCACGACCCAGGGCGTCCGAGAACGGTTGACGCTGCTTACCTCCGCGCTGCTCACACTCCCCCTTGACGAACGCCTAAGCACGCTGCTGCGCGACGCCAGGGAACACCTCAAGGACCCGGCCCACCAGCAGGTGATCCTGTCCTTGCTCGACCGGATCAAACGGCATGTCACCAGCCTCTTCCAGGCGGCGCACGAGGCGGGGGAGATCCGCTCCGACCTGCCCGTCAACGTCGTGGTCGGTCTCTACATGGGCATGCTGCGGGAGGCGAAAGCCTCCTCAGAGGCCCATCGAGCGGCCTCCCTGGTCAGCGTGCTCTTCGACGGCATCGCGAAGCGGGAGCACTCCCCTCCGCCCTGATTCCTGTGGGGCCTGAACTTGCCAAACGATTAGTCACCTTCTCGATGAGTCCACCCGATCGGGAGCGTCCATTTCCCAGAAAGGAACGATATTCCATGACAGGGGTCTTCGCCATTGAAACACATGGCCTGAGCAAGCACTTTGGCAGGCATACCGCCGTCGATGACCTGACCATCGGTGTGCCTGCCGGAACCATCGCGGGTTTTGTCGGTCCCAATGGGGCAGGCAAGACGACCACCATCCGCCTGCTCCTGGGACTGGTGCGACCCAATGCGGGCAGCGCCACGATTCTGGGCCACCCTCTCACCAAGCCCCAACGCTACCTGCCGCGCGTAGGAGCACTGACCGAAGCACCGGCGTTCTATCCGGGTCTCTCAGGGCGGACCAATCTGGAGGTGCTCGCCCGCCTTGGGGGCTATCCCGGTTCCCGCGTGAGCGAGGTACTGGAGGTGGTGGAACTCTCCGATCGGGCGCGTGATCGGGTCGGAACGTATTCGCTGGGCATGAAACAGCGTCTTGGGGTGGCGATGGCCCTGCTGCCCGACCCAGAGCTGCTCATTCTCGACGAGCCAGCCAACGGCCTTGATCCCTTGGGCATCATCGGGATACGCGAGCTGCTGCGCCGCCTGGCCGCCCAGGGGAAAACCATCTTGCTCAGCAGCCACATGCTCGGCGAGTTGGAACAGGTCACCGACTGGCTGATCATGCTCAATCAGGGGAAAGCCTTGTTTTGTGGCCCTGCCCGCGAGCTGCTGGCCCAACGCGTCGAGGTTGTGGTCGAAGCCGAGGACGCGGTGCACCTGGATCTGGTGGCCAGGATCGTGGGCGAAGCCGGCTACGCGGTCACACTGGAGGATCATGCCCTGCGCATCGCCTGTCCTGCCGGGTTTGCCGAGACCTTGAACCGGCAAGCCAGGGAAGCCGGCGTGCCGGCCCTTACCATCCGGGTAAAAGAGGCCAGCCTCGAACAACTGTTCCTGGCTTTGGTGAAAGGAGACCGCACATGATTTCCGTAATCCGTGCGTTTCGCAGCGAAGTGCTCAAGTTCCGCCGCTGGAGTGTCCTCGCGGTCGCAGGCCTAATGTTGGTGGTGAGCACCTTTATCGCCTATCTGACATTCCACCAGATCGCCTCCGGAGCCACGGGCCGTGAGATGACCGGCCTGATTGCCTCGTTCAACACCCCTCAGGGGTTAGTCTCCGTCATCGGTCAGGCCCGCTCTCTGATCATTGCCATCGCGCTGGTGATGGTGACCGCCAATCTAGCCGCGGAATGGTCCCAGGGGACGCTGCGCAACCTGCTCGTGCGTGAGCCGCATCGCCTGCGGTGGTTGGCAGGCAAGATGCTGGCGCTGGTGCTCTTTGTGCTGCTCTCGATGCTGCTCACCCTGCTCATCAGTGGCACATTCATCCTTGTCCTTGCGCAAGGACAAGGCATTCAGACGACCTCGTGGACCTCTGCGGAGGGGCTGCGCATCTTCCTGGGCTTCGTGGGCAATGAGGTGCTGTGCCTTATCGGGGTCAGCGCCGTGGGAATGCTCATCGCCGTGCTCACTCGTTCGGTCGCGGCCAGCGTCGGAATCGCCCTGGCCTACATCCTGGTCGTCGAAGGCATCATCGCGGTGGTTTTGCCGCAAGTGACCCAGTGGTTTCCCGGCCGGGTATTCAACACCATTGTGGGGGCGAGCGTGCCCCTGGTGGGTCCGACGCCTCCCCAAGGCTATCCCGCGGCCCTGGCAGCAGCCCTCCTGTGGATTGCTGGCTTTGTTGTGGTCAGCGCCATCGTGTTCCCACGCCAGGATGTCAAGGCGTGACGGAAAGGAGCACGCGATGTCCGAGCAGCAACCTGAACCGGAGAAGCGAGCCATGAGGGACATTTCTGCCACGTCGGGGGCGGAAGGGCCCGGTGCGGGAGATGAGCCCTCCGGCTTCGTCGGCAACGAGCGCCTGACCGCTCTGACAGGGGTCGTGGTGCTGGTGCTGTCGGTGGCCGAGGTCGCCACCGTTCCGACGCTGGGCAGCCTGATGGCGGCGCACGCCGTCCAGCTGGCCTACATGCGGTACCCGGGATGGCGTTGGGCATGGACGTCCCCGAAGGGGCCGTCGTCGATGTCGTGGCGGCGCAGGTGAAAGTGGCGGCTACCGAGTGGGAGAAGTACGGGGGGACGGGACGCAACGCGGCGCGAGCATGCGCTGGAGCTGCAGACAGCATTGGGATAGCGGACCTTCACGGACGAGATCAGCGGCACCCTTGTTGACCGCCTGGAAGAGATCGCCGCGCAGACCACGAAACCCGTCGTGGAAGCGACCGCCGCGGTCGATCAGCTGCGCGCTTGGGGTGTAATCCTGCCTTCGGTGAATGTGCTCGACAGGGTGGCGGCGGAAGCGATCACCCGCGGAGACCGGCGCGTGTACGCGGCATTGACGGATTCACTGACAGCGCAGCACCGGCGCGGGCTCGATGGCCTGTTATCGACCGCCGGCCGGGAGGGTGGGACGAAGTTGGGCTGGTTGAGGCAGTCGCCGAAGAAGCCGAACTCGAAATCGATGCGCGAGCACATCGAACGGCTGCAAGGGTGGCGGGAACTCGAGCTGCCCGTGGAGGTCGGGTTCGCGGTGCATCAGAACCGGTTGTTGAAGCTGGCCCGTGAAGGCGCGCAGATGACGGCCGGGGATCTGGCGAAGTTTGAGCCCCAGCGCCGTTACGCCGTTACGCCGTTACGCGACCTTGGCGGCGCTGGCGGTTGAGTCGCAGGCGGCCGTAACCGACGAGATCATCGACCTTCATGACCGCATTCTGGGTAAGGTGTTCAACGCGGCGAAGAGCCGTCACCGGAATCAGTTCCACGACGCCGGAAAAGACATCAACGACAAAGTCCGCCTCTACGGGCGGGTCGGGGAACTGCTCGTCACGGCGCGAGAGACCGGCGAGGACCCGTTCGATGCGATCGACAACATGATCGGGTGGGACGCGTTCATCGCGAGCGTGAACGAAGCCCAGGTTCTTGCCCGGCCCAAAGACTTCGACTTCCTGCCCGGCGTCCGGGAGAACTTCACCATGCTGCGCCGCTACAGCCCCCAATTTCTCGACGCCCTCGTGCTGCGGGCGGCCCCGTCAGCCGAAGACCTGCTTGAGGCGGTCAATGTTCTGCGTGATATGAACGCGTCCAGTACCGGGACCTTGCCTGAGCTGTTGCCGACGGGTTTCGTGAGGAAGCGGTGGGCGCGGGTGGTGTTCACGCCGGACGGTATCGACCGCACCTATTATGAGCTTTGCGTCCTGGCCGAGATACGCAACTCGCTGCGTTCAGGAGATCTCTGGGTCGAGGGATCACGCCAGTTCAAGGATTTCGAGGAATACCTCTTGCCCGCCACCGCATTCGACCGTCTCACTCTCGACGGTGCCATTCCTCTCCCCATCGAGCCCGACTGTGATGCGTACCTGGAAGCCCGGCTCGGTCTGCTGGAAAGTCACCTGGCCACTGTCAGCGCCCGCGCCGACGCGGACAAGCTCGACGGGGTCACGATCACCGCTACCGGTTTGAAAATCGCGCCAGCAGAGACCATCGTTCCCGAATCCGCGCAGGCACTCATCCGCAAAGCCAGTGCCATGATGCCCCGCATCCCAATCACGGACCTGCTTCTCGAAGCAAACGGGTGGCCCGGCGCCACCGACTGCTTCACCCACCTGAAAACAGGAGACCCGGCACGCGACACCACACTTCTGATGACCGCCATCCTCGCCGACGGCATCAACCTCGGACTAACCAAAATGGCAGAATCCTGTGCAGGGCAACCTACGCGAGAATGCTCCGCACCCAGGCCATGCACATCCGCGATGAAACCCTACAGCGCCGCACTCGCAACGATCGTCAACGCCCAGAACCAGCATCCGTTCGCAGCGCATTGGGGCGACGGCACCACTTCATCCTCGGACGGGCAACGCTTCAAAACCGGGAACAGAGCCGAAAGCACCGGCCACATCAACCCAAAATACGGCTCCGCCCCTAGGCGCCTGATCTACACCCATATCTCCGACCAGTACGCGCCCTTCCATGCCACCCTTGTCAACGTCGGCGTCCGCGACGCGACCTATGTACTCGACGGGCTTCTCCACCACGAATCCGACCTCCGCATCACCGAGCATTACACCGACACCGCCGGGTTCACCGACCACGTCTTTGCTCTGACTCACCTCCTCGGATTCCGGTTCTCTCCCCGCATCCGCGATCTCGCCGAAACACGCATCTACCTCCCAACCGGCAGTGCCCACCCAACCCTGAACGCGCTCATCGGCGGAACTATCAACACCAAACACATCCGGGCCCACTGGAACGAGATCCTCCGACTGGCCGCCTCGATCAAAACCGGCACCGTCACCGCCTCCCTGATGCTCCGCAAACTCGGCGCCCACCCCCGCCAAAACGGGCTCGCCCTCGCGCTCCGGGAACTCGGCCGCCTCGAACGCAGCATCTTCATTCTCGAGTGGCTCCAAAGCCCGGAGCTCCGCCGGCGCACCACCGCCGGTCTGAACAAAGGCGAAGCCAAAAATGCTCTCTCCCGGGCCGTGTTCTTCAACCGCCTCGGCGAAATCCGTGACCGTTCCTGCGAACAACAACGCTACCGGGCCGGCGGACTCACCCTCCTCACGGCGATCATCGTTCTCTGGAACACCGTGTACCTCGAACGAGTCATCAACACCCTCCGCGAACAAGACCCGGGCATCGATCCAGACCTCTTCCAACACCTCTCGCCGCTCGGCTGGGAACACATCAACCTCACCGGCAACTACACCTGGCGAAACCAACCCAAACCCGGCCGGTTCAGGCCGCTGCGCCCCGCCAACAGCAGCACACCCTCTAAACCGGAAAACGGACGTCAGAGTACGCTAACGATTCCCGAAAAACAGGCTTAGCGTAGGCAGGTTCAAGTGGTCATCGCAACAGTGAGGGTCTCTAGTCTCTCATTCGGAGTGGCGTAGTCGTAGCGTTTCCGGGGCCTGTCGTTGAGGGCTGCCGCTACTGTGTCGAGGTGGGCTTGGGTGTAGCCGGCAAGGCTGGTTCCTTTGGGAAAGTACTGGCGCAGCAGTTTGTTCGCGTTCTCGTTGGATCCTCGTTGCCAGGGCGAACGGGGTTCACAGAAGTAGATCGGCATCCTCGTTGCAGCAGTCGTTTCCTGATGCCTGTGCATCTCCACGCCTTGGTCCCAGGTCAGTGACCTGGTGAGGTGGCCAGGCATAACAGTAAAGACACGGATCAGTTCGTCGCGGACGATGTGTGCACGGGGTTTGTGGCTGCCTATTCGCAGCAGCACAATCGTGCCAGTGGCCCGTTCCACGAGCGTTCCGATGGCTGACTTGCCGCCCTTTCCGGTGATGAGGTCGCCCTCCCAATGGCCAGCAATCAGCCGGTCTTTCGCTTCGGATGTCCTATCGATCAGTGGGGTCATGTTCTGAATCCTCCCGGTGCGGTGGTTCCGACTCCGACGGGGTTTACGCACTGCACGCCCCGTCCTGGTCCCCTTCTGACGTTCTCGAACGAGCTTTCCCGGGCGGGCACGGTAGACCCCCTGGTAGATGCTCTCGTGGGAGACCTGCATGCCAGGATCGTCTTGGTGCTCCTGTCTGAGGCGTCCGCTGATTTGCTCCGGAGAGAGCCACTTCGCCAGATCAGCCTTCACCCGATCCCGCAACGGACCCGGTTCCATGAGCTTGGCTTGTTTGGGCCGGCGGGCACGGTTGAACGCCATTCGGTGTGCGGCTGCGGCCCGGTAGGAATTCCGCCCAAGCACACCCCGGCGCAATTCACGACTGATTGTGGACGCCGCCCTGCCCAGTCGACGGGCAATCTCGCGAACAGGCAACCGTTGGGCACGGTAGAGCATGATCTCTTCCCGCTCAGCGAAGGATAACGACCGGCCTTTGCCGGGCCGGGCCCAGGAAGGGCGCACACCCCCGTGTTCATTCAGGACAGAGAACACCGCCGTCGTCTTCCACCCGAGCTCGACAGCGATTGCTTCTGCGGTCATTCCCATATCGCGCAGGTCCCAGAAATGGACCATTTTCTCGGTAACGAGGCGCTCGGAAAAGCGGGCAACAGGATCAGTCATCAACATCCTTCAATCATCAAGGTGTTGCGATGACCACTTGAACCTGCCGTACTCTGACGTCCGTTTTCTCAAGCGACCCCATGTATTGCATTACCCGCTTTGGGCTCGGTGACTTCGAGGTGCTGGAGTCCGCCATGGAGCGTCCACCGCGCATCTCGCACCCGGTTCGGCCAGGGGACGAGGACGACGCCAGAAGCCATCGTCGGGTCGGCCGTCGCATTTTCCGCGAACGACGGCGACACCATCGACCATCAGGCTCTGGATACTGGCGCCGACCGTCGAGACGTCGGCACGCACCTTGCGACCACCAATCTCGACAAAGAGCGGGATCAGCTCACACGGCATGGACGCTGAAGAGCACGGAGCGATCCGGGTCCAAGCTGGGCATCTCCAGCCCGACGAGGCGTAGGGTCCGTCCGCTGAGCACAGCTCCGTCGGCAAGCCACGGCGGCTGCGGCCCCGGAGGAACGTCACCAGGGAAGACCGTGGTGACCCGGTAGGGGACGGCGTCGTCGAGTCCCGGCAGCGTGAGACGGCCGACCGGCCACGTTCGTGGCCGCTCCGTCAGGGAGAACGCAAAGAGAGCGTCCTTGCGATCGGTCGCGACTACGCCTTCCAGGCGAACTGCGTCGTTGCCCGTGTCGGCGTGAACGCTCGTGCCGGTGTGCAGGAGCTGGCGGTTTTCTTTATGGAAGGCGATCCAGGAGGCGAGCTCGGCCTTGGTCCCTTCGTCGGCGGTGAGGAGATTCACTTCGACGCCCATGTGTCCCCAGATGGCCTTTTCCGCACGGTAAGACAGGGGGTGAACGCGGTGCGTAGTGTGCGATTCCTGCGCCCCGATGTGGGTTCCTTGGAGCTCTGGCGGCACGACGAGACCGGTCCAGCGCTGGATCTCCAGTCGCTCGTGAGGGTCGTTGCAATCGCTCGGCCAGACGCGCTGGCTGTGCTCAAGGACGCCGAGGTCGATGCGGCCGCCGCCGCTGGCACACGATTCGATCTCGAGTCCCGGATGCCGTGCTGCCAGCTCCGACATGAGCCGGTAGGCTGCGAGCGTCTGTTCGCGGATGCCGGGCCGCCCCTCAGGACCGTGGCCGGCGTCGAGGAGGTAACGGTTGTGGTCCCATTTGACGTAATCAATGTCGAGCTCGCCGATCAGAGTCGACATACGATCTAGCAAGTAGTCGTACGCCTCCGGATGTCCGAGGTCCAGCACGTGCTGGTGCCTTGAGGGCAAGCCCGGACCATGCCCGGCGTCGAAGACCCATTCCGGATGCTCACGGGCAAGTCGCGAGTCGAGATTGACCATCTCCGGTTCGAACCAGAGCCCGAAGTCCATACCGACTTCGCGCACGCGCGCCACGAGCGGCTCCAGCCCTGTCGGCCACACGTCGGGATCGACTTCCCAGTCGCCGAGCGAACTGGTATCGTCGCGGCGTCCGAGGAACCAGCCGTCGTCGACGACGAAGCGCTCCGTTCCGATTGCCGCACCGGCGACCGCAAGGGCCATGAGGGTCTCGAGGTCCTGCTGGAAGTAGACGGCCTCCCAGGTGTTGAGTACGACAGGCCGTGGCGTCGAAGGATACGCCGGCGACGCGCGAAGGTGACGGTGGAAGCGGGCCGAGAGGTCATCGAGCCCATCGCCCCAGGACCCGTACTGCCACGGTGTCATGTACTCGTCACCGCGCTCAAGTTCTACCTCCCCAGAGGCGAGTTCCTCGCGGACGGCAAGCCTGCGGGTATCGGCAGACGTTCTCTCAGCGGTCAGCGATTGGTTGCCGCTCCAGGCAAGGTGGGTCGCCCAGACTCGTCCCGATCGGAATCCGAAGCCGCGGGTGCCGGCCGCGAGGAGGAGGGTGTGCTCCAGGCCCGGCTTGCCACCCCGGGATGAGCGGGCCCACTCCCCGACGTTGAACGGCTGGCGCTGGGGCACACGTTCGAGCGACCAGCGCCCGGTCAGATCGAGCAGCTCGTCCGCCTCTGCTGGGACAGGTAGGGCGAGCTCGATGCCGTCGACGCGGAAGCGGTCCGTGCCGTCGTTGCGCAACTGCGCCCGCTGGCGCACCAGACCGCTTGCCCTCAGCACCTCGATCTCTATGCGGAGAGCGAGCGCGCACTCTGGGTCGACGGCATCCAGCCGCAACGCGACGCCGTCATCCGTGTCCTGTACCTCCGCCGCAGACGTCTGGAAGCGTGTCGCCCAGCGTCGTCCGCTGCTATCGCCGACCAGTCCGGGTCGGCCGAGCCAGCCCTCGGCCAGCTGAGCGAGAACCGGCACCGGTTGGGGATAGGTCACGGCGCTGTCACCAATCGCCGGCAACGAGGAGTGGACGATCACCTCGAGCTCGGCGGCATCGAGGTCCCCGAGGTCGTCGCCCCAATGCAGGATGCGTGGGAGGCGGTCGCCGGTCGCGACGACCACACTGGTGCCTCCGGACCGAAGGTGATGGACTTCCGTCGGGTTCTGCATGTTCAACTATTTCACCGATCCGAGGGCGAGGCCCCCAATGAAGCTGCGTTGGAAAACCAGAAAGACGATGGTCGAAGGGATCGCAGCGACAACGGTGGCCGCGGCAATGACGGACCAGCTCGACACGTACTGCCCCTGGAGCGAGAGAACGGCCGCCGTGATCGGCAGCTTCTCGGAGCTCTGGAGGAGGGTGATCGACCAGAGCAAGTCGTTGAAGATCCACGTGAACGAGAGCGCGCCGAGCGCTGCCAGGGCCGGACGGGTTAACGGCAGGATCAGCTGCACGAAAATACGGACCGTTCCTGCACCGTCGAGCGTCGCCGCCTCCTGGAGCTCGTGTGGAATCGTGCGCATGAATCCGTAGAGAACGAAGGTGTAGAAGCCGACCCCGAACGAGACCTGCACTGCAACAAGTGCACCCAATGAGTCGTAAACGTTCATATCTTGCGTGATGCGGGCGATAGGGATCAACAACATCTGCACCGGAAGGAGGTTGCCGGCCAGCATCAGAAGGAGAATCGTCCGGCGAAGAGGTACCCGGTAGCGGCTGAGACCAAACGCTGCGGCTGCAGAGAGCAAGAGCGAAAGGATCACCGTCGGGATGGTGACGATCATGCTGTTAACCAGCGCGTGGAACAAGTCGCCTTGGTTCCACGCCTGTACATATGTCTGCCAGGTAAAGGTTCGCGGGAGGCTCCCAATCCCGTTGGCGGATACATCGTCAAAGGTACGGAATGACGTGATGAGGACGACGAGTATCGGGGCGAACCACGCGAGCGAGATGAGGATCCCGGACGTGTGGAAGCCGAACGTAGCTGCGGCCGCCCTGCGATTGCGCCGCCGTCCGACCGGTTGCGCCGGAGTAGCGGCCTTCTGCTCCTCGGTGGCAGTGGCTGTGGTCATGAGTCCTTCTCCTCGGAGAGCGCACGGACAAGGTAAGACACGATTACCGCGATCGCCAGCACGAAGATAACGACGGCGATAGCGGAGGCATACCCAAGCGCGTGGCCTTCAAACGCCGTCGAGAACATGTAGGTGCTGAGCAGTTCGGTTGAATGGTACGGACCGCCCTTCGTCATCGCCCAGACGATATCGAAGGAGCGGAGCGAATCGATGATGAGAACTGATAACACGACGAGGTTGACGCTTCGCAGCTGGGGGAATGTGACGTGCCGGAAGCGCTGCCATTTCGTCGCGCCATCGACCCGGGCCGCCTCCTGGACCGACGGGTCAAGAGCTTTCAGACCGGCGATGAAGAGAACCATCACATAACCGATCTCGCGCCAGAGCGCGGCGACAATGACCGCGTAGAGGGCCGTATTCGAGTCGCCGAGCCAGGCCCGGGTCCAGCTGTGTAGTCCCACGTCGTCCAGGATGTTGTTGAGCACTCCGTTCGGCTGGAAGAACGCGCCCCAGATCAGGGCCGTGACTACGAGGGAGAAGACGATGGGGAGGAACAGTACCGTGCGATATATGCCGACTCCGCGCCGCTCCGATTTGAACAGTAGAGCGACACCAAGCCCGGCGGCGAAGGAGATCCCGCCGAAGAGTACGATCCAGATGGCCGTGTTCTTGAGCGAGGTGAGGAAGATCGGGTCGCTGAGCAGATCGACGTAGTTTTGGGCTGCGACCGATGTGGCGGCGCCGATGCCGTTCCAGTGAAGGAACGACAGCGCGACACCCTGGAAGGCCGGCCAGAAGACGCCGACAGCTTCGACCAGGAATGGGATCAGCACGAGGGCGAGCACGAGCGGCTGCGGGACTTTGATCCGCCGCCGACCGCGTGCGAGAGAAGCAGTGGTCATGAATTCGCCCGGACCTTCTTGGCAGCCGCGTCCCAGTCCTTCAGGATCTGGTCGAGGTTCTCCGGATGCGCGATGAAGCTAGTCAAGGCGGTGTCGGCCGGCGTTTGCTCTGCATCCCCGGCGTCTCGGTTGTAGAACTGGGTGATCTGCTTCGCCGATTCCAGCATCGTTTTGCCCTGGGTGGAGAGCGCGTCGAGTGGCATGGTGGATTTTACGTTCGCGGGAAGCGCGCTTCCCTGCTGGCCTTTCGCGAGCTGGGTTTGAGCCTCGGTGCTGGCTACGTAGTCCAGGAACTTCTTGGTCAGGTTCGGTTTGTCGGTCTTGGAACTGGCGATGAAGCCGTCGGTAGGGGCTTCCTCTGCCACAGGGATGGACGGGTCGATGATCGGAAACTGGAAGAAGGCGAGATCGCTCTGCTTGTCCTTCGGCACGGACGGTTGTGCCCAGGCGCCAAGCAAGTACATGGCGGACTTTCCCTGAGTGAAGTCGCTCATGGCCTGATTTTGCGTCAACCCTAGAACGGCCGGGTCGATGTTGGGAAGCACTTGCTTGAACGCGGCGAAAACCTTCCTCACCTCAGGGCTGTCGTAGGACTTCTTACCGGCGAGTAGCTGGAGGTGGAAGTCGCCGCCGTTGATACGCAGGTCCAGATAGTCGAACCACGCCGACGCCAGCCAGGGGTTGTCGCTGAGTCCCATCGTGAACGGAGTGACGCCCTGAGCCTTGATCTTTGCGCTTGCGGCCATGAACTCTTCCCAGGTCTTCGGCGGCGCGATCCCAAGCTTCGCGAAGTCGCTTTTGAAGTAGTAGACACCCCACCAGTAGTAGCCGGTCGGGACGAAAACTTCTTTTCCACCCGAGTCCTGGCTGAGTTTCTGAAGAGCATCCGGGAAAGCATTTTTGTGGTTACCCCACACGCTCGAGGCGTCGAGCAACAGGTTCTGGTTGGCGAAGTCACGGGTGGCCTGTCCGGCATACCAAGTGTAGACGTCCGGCGGGTTCTTCGAGGTGAGATACGACGGCAGCTGTGTGTTGAAGGTGGAAGTCGGGATGCTGTTGAGCTTGACCTCGCCTTCGCCCTTTGCGTTGAAGTTCTTGACGAGTTCCTCGACGCCGCCCTTCTCCGCGTCCGTGAACCGGGACTGCAGGATGAGTGGTCCGGACGCATCGGGCCCGGTCTTCGCGGCCTGGTCGGTGCCGGAGGTTGAGACGCACCCGGTAAGCAAGGCTGTGGTGACGATCGTGCTGCCGAGCGTGGCAAGCCATCGAGAGGTTTTCCGGGTCATCTTCGACTCCATTTCATGATGTGGTCTCTGGGGGTGACGAGAGCCGAAGGATGATCCTACGACCCGCCGACCTCTATGCTATGTCGCTATCTAGGCGCGGCGTAGAAGAAAGCTGCGGTGTATCTGGACAATTCGACGATGCTGACCCAGAATGATGCAATGCTCATCCCCGACGGTTTCCCCGGCCAGCGAATGCTGGTGCTGCCGCGTCCGCGCGTGCGTGAATACCTCCAGCAGGAAGGGACCACTCGCCTCGTCGTGACCGACTGCGGCTACTTTCCGCAGGCCGACTCGCACGGGCGCAGGCGCGTTGTCCCCATTGCGCAGGTCGTGGTCATGGTTTGTGTGGAAGGCTCCGGCTGGTGTGAGACGGAGGTTGGGCGCTTCCCGGTGAAGCGCGGCCAGGTCGTCATTCTCATGCCCGGCCGGCCGCACGCCTATGGCGCCGACGCCCTCGATCCGTGGACGCTGTGGTGGTTCCACGCAGCGGGCCCCGACATCGAGGCGTTCCTCCGCGTCGCAGGAACAACGCCGGAGAATCCGGTGCGCAGGCCGCGGAACATCTATCCGATCGTGTCGCTCATGTCGGAGATCCTGAGATGGATGGAACGCGACTCCACGACTACCAGCTTGATGGCCGCTTCCGGTGCCGCCTGGCATGTTCTGACCCAACTGGCGTCCGAGCGATCGCGATCCGCCGATTCCGGCGACGCGATCGAGCACGCCGTCGAATACGTCCGGGCCCGCATCGTGGACCACATCAGCGTTCCGGAACTAGCGGCGATGGCGTCGCTAAGCGCTTCGCACTTCTCGGCCCTTTTCAAGCGCGAGGTCGGATATCCGGTACTGCAGTATCAGACGCTGCTACGTATGGCGCGCGCACGCGAGTTGCTCGACGTGACATCGGGCACAATCGCTGCGATCGCCGCCGAGGTGGGTTACCAGGACTCGTTCTACTTCGCGCGGCAGTTTAAGAAGATCCACGGCATGACGCCACGCGAGTACCGCGACGAGCACAAGGGCTGATCGCGGTACTAGCGTGGTCCGCTCATCGATTGACTGGAGCAGACTCGGAATCAACCAAGAGAAGACGGACGAGCTCATTCGCCGGGTCGCGTTCAGCGATGGGTCGCAGGAGCTCGCGGGCACAGTGGGGGCGGTCAGCGAGCAAGGCAAGCTGTGCCTCCATCACGGCGATCAGATCGCGGTGTCCCCGTTCCAGGTCATCCCAGAAAATCAGCATCGAGGGCAGAGATGTGGCGAAATAGTCGATGACGGGATGCTCTTCGCGCTTCGAGTCCACGTAGTCCCGGTACTCGCTGGTGAGCCGCTCCGCCCGGACGGTGTCGCCCAGGCGGCGGGCGGCGAGGATCGAGTAGTAGGTCATTGGGGAGTAGGGCACACTCGCCATCGTGGTGAAGTCGCCTGCACTATTTGCTGCCGCTGTCCACGCCGCGTCCGCCTCACCATCCAGTGCAGCCGCCGATGCGGCGTCTCCGAGGGCTAAGAGGATGTCGGAGAGGTTCGTCAGGGGATGCCGTTCCTCTCCGAGAAAGGCCGGGAGGTCGATAGCGGAGCGAAGGGCGCTGACCGCTTGTTCCGGACGATTCCTGGCGTTGGCACGGGTCGCGACCGCTCGCTGGGCCATCGACCACACGCGGATGGTCTCCCCCTCGCCGCCCTCCCACGGGCTGAAGCGTCTGCTCTCCATGAACACCACGGCTTGGTCCTCACGGCCCAGGATCACGAGCAGCTCAGCATACGCGAGCGCGAGATCGTCCCGCTCGGCCATCGAGCCGGGGTGGGGTTCCAGGTCGGCGATTCTGATCTCAGGGGCCACCCCTGCCCTGCGGGCGAGCTGATCCGCCTCGTACAGCAGCTTGCTGTCACCCGGGGCCGCGGACAGCGCATCCCGGTAGTAACGGATGGCGAGCTCAGGGTCGCGCCGCACGTTGTGCGCTGCGAGGCCGAGCCCGCGCAGCACAACGGGGTCTCCGGGCTCAAGCACGTCCGCACGCTCCAAATGCTCGATCGCGTCGTCGTAGCGACGATGGAAGTAGAGCCAGTGCCCGAGCAATGCATGGGCACGCGCGTCATCCGTCCGATCGATCCTGCGCTGCAGCAGCAACGCGTCGGCGAGCCCGGACGCGAAGCATCGGTCAGCGCCGACCGTGCGCGCGAGCGCAAGCGCATCGGCGGCCGCGCCGTCGTCACCGAGCGCATCCAGCAGCTCGGCACGCTCATAGTGGATCAGCGGAAGCGGATTGCCCGCTCCGGCGACAGGGGCGGCCTGCGCGGCGTGCGCCGCAGCGTCCAGCACCCGCAGGGCGTCGCCCAGGAGCCCGAGCGATCGGTACTCTTGCGCCACGTCGCGGAGCGTTCCGGCATCCGCTCTCCCCGGACCGACGGCGAGGTCGCCGAGCCAGGCGTCCAGCTGGTCGAGTTGACGCGCGGCTCCGAGCAGCGTTTCCGATTCGCCGTCTCGCCCGAGTTGTCTAAGGGCACAGATGCGAATCGCGATGGCCTGGAGCTGGTCGGCGTCGAGGCGGGATACCTCCTCCGCGTGTGCGAGCGCCTCCCGCCACCGGCCCGAGCTCGCGGCTTCCCTGGCGAGCATCAGCTGTGCCGGCGAACGCCAGGCAAAGTTCCACGCACTCTTGGCGAAAGCATTCACGGCTTCTGCATCCCGGCCCCGCGCCGTGAGCACGACCCCGAGCAGGTACGATGCCTCACCGTCGGCAGGGTTGGGATTGCGCCGGGTTTGCCGCGCCATCGCGGTGCGGAGGTGCGCCTCCGCCTCGTCGAGCCGACCTGAGGCGAGCGCCAGCGACGCGAGCGAGACGTTCGACCGCGAGTCGGAGGGGTCGCGTCGCAGCGCTTCGCGCCAGTACGTCTCCGGCGAGCGCGTCGCGTGACGGTACTGGGCAAGGTGCACCCCAGTCAGGTACAGCTCGTCGATCGATTCGATCTCCGAGGCCGCAGGGGGTTCCGTCGCCGTCTCGACGCCGTCGGGAGCTGCGTCGCGGTACGCGGTGGATGCGCGTGCCAGTTCGACGCCGTCGCCGTCGCTCACGATCAGGGTGATGTCGCCGTTGGCCGGCACGGGCACACGTGCGAGGAGCGGGTGGCCAGGCGCGGCGGCGCCCTCGGTCTCCCAGAGGACCAAGGAGAATTCGTCTTCGACCCGCACGGCAACGATCGGCCTGCGTGTCGTGGTCGCCACTCCGAGCGCGGCGGATCGTCCGGCAGCCCCGTCGATGATCCGGAGACTCAGCGCGGTCTCGGTGGTCGCCTGGCTGAGTGGGCCGATGCCGTGGTACGGAAACCAGTACTGGCTGAACGTCTTGGTCTCGCCGGGCGTCAGGTAGGAGAAGTCCGGCTGATTGTCTGTATAAGCGCCGGCCATCAGCTCCACGTACGCGCCGTCACCGTCGCTGAGATTCGCGTCCCACGCATGACCGAATGGTGAGTTGCCCCATGTCCACTGCTTCTTTCCGGGAGCAATGTGGTGGTCGGCGACGTGGGCGAACCCTAGTTCCGACGCGAAGTCGTAGCCCCCGAAGAAATCGTCCTCGCTGGCGACGCACATGTACGAGGTCGGCACCGGTATGTTCTTGTACCAGTCCAGGCGGTCGGCATCGGGCCCGGCATATTCCGGACTCTCCGCATCGGCTCGCGCTTTATAGTCGATCCCGTAGTACGGCCGATCGGCCGCGGGGAAGGCGGTGATCGCCCTCTTGGCGTGGTCGGCTACGACATGCACGTCTGACGGGAAAAAGGACTGATAGTCGTCGTGAACGCGGACCGCGGCATTCGCCCACCAGAGGAAGGTCTGGGTGACGGCGGTCCTGTTGAACAGGCGTACGCGCGCCTCGATGAGCGCGCTTCCAGGACGCAGACGGATGCCGTGCATCCCCTTCATCCGTGCGAATGGATCGTGGTCGGAGCACCAGACTGTGACAGAGCCGTCCTGTTCCCGTTCGATCGACCAGTCCATCGGGAGAAAGGTCGCCGGGCGGTGATGCTGCGGCCAGTTGAACTCGATGCCGCCGGAGATCCAGGGGCCAGTCAGGCCGACGAGCGCCGGCTTGATCACGTTGTTCCGATAGAAGAAATCCAGGCCCGTGACCTTGTCGATAGCGATGTGGACCCGCCCGCCGATCTCGGGGAGGATCGCGAGACGCACGAACTCGTTCTCCAGATGGATTGCCTCCCAGAGGCGCTGGCGCGGCTCGTGGCTGATCGATTCGATGAACGGCAGCGGGTACACGCGCCCGGACGATCCTTGGTAAACGCGCGTCTCCAGATATGCGGGCATGCGCTCCGGGGTTCCCGGCTCGTATGTCCGCAGCTCAACCGCCTCACTCCAGGCCGCGACCTGGAGTTCACGCTGATCGGAAGGAGCCGGAGGCAAGGGGAAGTGAGCATCTGAGTTGGACATATCGAAGACTCTAGAATCCAACGAAGCCGCTTGGGAAGATGCGTTTCAATGCATCATCTGGACGATTCGCTGATCACCGCCTGTGCTCGGCCAACGGTAATCCCTCCTCGCCACGAGGAAGATTCGGCTCCCTAGAGAACCAGCGCTGACCCGGAAGTGTGCGCCTCGAGGCTAACGGCTGGGTGGTTTGCCAGCTCAACGACTGCTTGCAGGAGCACATTGATTCCGTCCGCACAGGCTTCGGGGGTCGAATATTCCCGCGGGTTGTGGCTGATGCCGTCGTAGAGCCCGGGGATAAAGACCATCCCCGCGGGGCTGATAGAAGCGATTTCCCCGGCGTCATGGCCGGCGCCTGATGTTATTTCCATGTAGCTGAATCCCAGGTTTGTTGCGGTCTTGGCGACCAACTCCCGCATGCGGATGGGGAACGCGACCGGAGGCGTTTTCGCCGTGGTTCGCGAAGCGATGGAGACCCCGGTGGCTCGTTCGACTTCGGCGAGGTACCTGTCCAGGTGTGATTCCATAAGGCGCATGGAGTCACCATCCGGGTTTCGCATATCCACAGTCATGAGAACCTTTGCCGGGACGATGTTGATCAGGTTCGGGTACGAGTCATGCCGGCCCACGGTGGCCAGCATCTGCCCATATCGCCCGGACTCCACCATCTCATTGAGCTGGACGGTGATCATCGCGGCAGCCAGGCCGGCGTTTCTGCGCAGCGTTTGCGGAGTGGCGCCGGCGTGGGCAGCCCTACCCGTGATGTGCAGTTCTTTCCAGGTGATGGCTTGAATCCCTTGGACGACGCCGATCTGCCTGGTGGCCGCGGCAAGGATTGGGCCCTGTTCTATGTGGCATTCGAGATAGGCATAGGGGGGCGTGATGGGCACTTGGACGTCCCCGATAAGTCCGTGGCGTTCCAGTTCGGTTCTTACACTGGTGCCGTCGCGGTCCTGAATCTCAAGCGCCTGCTCCAGGAGCAGACGCCCGGCTGCCACTGCGCTGCCGAGCATGTCGGTTCCGAACCGCACGCCTTCTTCCTCGGTGAAGATGGCCAGCTCGAGGGGTCGTAGCGTGACAACGTCGTTCTCGTTAAGCGTGCGGATGACCTCGAGGCCGCCCAGAACGCCGAGGCATCCGTCAAACTTCCCTGCTGTCCCGACGCTGTCGATGTGGGATCCCATCATGACTGGCGGCAGGGAATCCGATCCACCCGCGCGTCGGGCGTAGATGTTGCCCATCTGATCAATGCGGATGGTCAGGCCGGCATTTTCCATCCATCCCAGTACGAGCTGCCGCCCTTGGATGTCCTCGTCGGTGAGAGCGAGCCGGCGCACGCCGCGGAGCCCGGTTTCCCCATCATCGTAGGCGCCCAGTTCCCCGAGGTCCTGGAGCGAGGACCAGAGCCGGTCCTGGTCGATACGGATATGGGAAACGGTGGGGTGGGTCATGATGTACCTCCTGAAGACTGGTGTTTCATGGACGTCAAGAAAGTTCGGTACCGCAAATGCGGTTGAAGGCGACCAGGTCCGTGGCGCCCTCGGTAGAGAAGACCAAAACGTCGTCGCGCGGGCCAAGGCCCAGGGCACGGGCGTGGGTGATGATGCCGGCAAGCCCGGCCGCACCGCTTTCCCCGGAGATCACGCCGTCAGCGTGGAGTGCCCGCATGGCATCTTCCGCGGCGGCATCCGTCACGGTGGCGAAATAGTCGAAGCCGCGGGAAACATCGGGCCACGCGATGAGTGAAGGAGTCCCGCAGTTAAGCCCGGCCATGATCGATTGTTGCGGGCCCGGGATCGTGCTGATCTGTTGCTGTTCCACACTGACCGTGACACAGTCCGCCTCGGTGGGTTCGACACCGATCAGGGTTGTTCCTTCGAAATCCCGGAATCCGCGGACCACCGCTGCGGCAAATGCGCCGACACCGATCTGCGCGGCGACGGCACTGGGTCGCGGAACGGCGCCGGCCTCAATCTCCTGCAGCACTTCGGAGATCATGGTGGAGTATCCATCGATGACCCATGATGGCGGATCGACATAGCCCTCCCATGAGGTGTCGGAGATCACCAGGGTCGCGTCCGTTGCGAGCCCTGCGCTGCGGGCGATGGCTTCGTCGTAGCCCCCGGCGACCACTTCCACCGTGGCGCCCTCATCGCGGATGGCATTAATGCGCTCCTGCACCATGTCTATCGGGACCACGATGTGGGACGCCAGCCCCAGCAGGGATGCCATTCTGGCCACGGCCCGGCCGTGATTTCCGTCGGTGGCCGCCGTCAAACGCAGGCGAGGACCGTCCAATAGGAGCCTCTTCAGTTCCTCAAGGGAGGGCTGGGCGGCCAGCTCAAGCCCAAGATGCCGCAACAGCACCCGGTAGGTCGCCCATGAGGCCCCAAGAATCTTGAACGAAGGCATGCCAAGCCGGACTGATTCGTCCTTCACGTGGACTGAACGTACGCCCAAATGACGGGCGGTCTCAGGCAGGGACCGGATGGGGGTTGGTCCGTAGCCGGACAGGGACTGGTGAAAGCTCAAGCTTTCGGCGACGAGGAATCCTGTCTTCGCCTTGTTGGTCATCGGGTTTGCGACGAGTCTCGGGTCTGTCATGGTGGTCCCTCCGGTTGGCAGCGTTGCCGACATAAAGCTAACAATTTGTATGACAACTGTCAAATAACAACCAATACTACTTTTTTTCCTCACAGAGCGCCCCGCCCACTGCGCTTCCGCCCACGGGGCGGGATGCGTCAGCGGGCAACCGCCCGTGTAGCCGCCCTGGAGACTGACCCGGCACGGGCGCCGGTGTGCACTCCGTTCCGCCACACCGCCTGGCCGCCCACGGTGACGAGATCAACGCCCTCCGGATGGCAGTGTGGAGCGTCGAAGGTGGCGGTATCGATATATCGGTCGGGGTCCAGCAGAATTATGTCGGCGCGCATCCCCGGGGCGATCAGTCCCCTGTCATGCAATCCGAGAAGGCGTGCCGGCCGGCTGGACAGCCGGGCGACGGCTTCGGGAACGCTGATCAGCTTCTCCTGGAGCGCGTATCGTCCGAGCACTTTCGGGGCCGTGCCATAAAGCCGCGGGTGGGGGTGCGGATTGAAGACACCGTCTGATCCGACAAGCGCGCCAGATCGCAGGAAGATCTCCTTCACGACCATCTCGGTGGAATAGTGGTCGATCATGCCGGCGTCGAGCTCTGTATCGGAGAGCAGATCCATCACCACAAAAGCCGGATCAGTCCCGGTCTCTTCCGCTATCCGGGCCACCGTCTTGCTGATGTCCGCCTCGCGCGGCGCAGCCGCCTGGGTTATCACGATGTTCTCCGGACCGCACGCGGCGAAAAGATTCTCCCAACCGTCCAGGCCGCTGTGCATGTCCCGGGCCATGCGATCCCGCTCACGGCGGTTCCGCAGCCTGTCGAGCATGGCGTTTGCCCCGCCGTCGAACGCGTACGGCGGCAGGAGTGCCCCGAGGAGGGTACTGCCGGCCCCATAGGGATACTGATCGAACGTCAGCCGGATCTTCTCCTGGGCCGACGACAGCAAGTCGATGAGATCCGCGAGGAGGTCCTCGCAGCCGACCAGCTTGACGTGGGAGACATGCAGGGCAGCGCCCGTAAGTTCTGCCACCCGGACAAATTCCCCTATCGAATCAAGGACGCCACGTGCTTCGTTGCGGACGTGGGGAACCAAGGGCACGTCATATTGGGCCGCCACTTCGGCGATGCCGATTAGTTCCTGGGTGGACGCATAGAGTCCGGGTGCGTAAATCATGCCGAAGGAGACGGCCCTGCACCCGGCTTCCAGCGATTGGACGACCATGTCCTTCATCAGGGACATCTCGCGCCGGTCCGGCTGCCGGTTGCTTGTCCCAATCACCGACTCGCGGATGGCACTGTGCGGAACGCAGCTGACCATGTTGGTGGACGGGCGTGAACTGTCCAGCGCGCTGAGGTAGTCGTCCATGCTACGCCACGTCCAGGGAGCATGTCTGCTAGGTTCGAGCGCCTGCAGGTACTTTTGGCGCCCGGCCAGGAATTCCTCGGTGACGGGCGCGGGGCCAAGGCCGTCGGGACAAATGAGTTCCGTGGTGAAGCCCTGGGCCACCTTCGCTGACAGGAGCGGATCATCGAAGGAGTGCAGTGCGCTATGGGCATGTAGGTCGATGAACCCCGGACACAGCAGGCGCCCTGTTCCGTCGATGTGTTCCCTGGCGGATGTGACGGGCAATCTTGCTCCCACAGCCGTGATGAAGCCGCCGTCCACGGCTACGTCTGCCGTGCGGACTCCTGTCTCGTCAACGACCTGAGCACTGGTAATCAGCAGTTCCGCTTCCATGCCTTCTCCTGTTTCGTCCTGGGACGCCTCTTACGAAGCGGTCGTAGCCATCGGCGCGGTTCGCCGCGATCTCAGGGGCCGGTAATGGACAGCTCCCGGTGCAGAAATCTTCCGTCCCCGCCCCGGCCCCGGTACTGTCCGTGATCGACAACTACCTTCCCCCGGAGCAGCACGGTCCGAACGGCCCCGGACAGTTCCTGGCCTTCGTAGACGGAATAGTCGACGTTCATATGATGGGTGCGGGATGAAACGACATGGTTCGCCTTCGGATCGAAAATCACGACGTCGGCATCCGCCCCAGGCGCGAGGGAGCCTTTGCGCGGGTACAGTCCAAAGGTCTTTGCCGGCGCGGTGGAGCAGATCTCCACCCAACGGTTGAGGCTGATCCTGCCGCCAGCGACGCCGCCATGGAAGATCTGTTCCAGCCGATGCTCAACGCCCGGGAGGCCGTTGGGGATGGCCCGGAAGTCATCGACCCCGAGCAAGCGCTGATCCCAGCAGAACGGGCAGTGGTCGGTGGCGACATTCTGGATGAAGCCATCGGCCAGGCCTTTCCACAAAACGTTCCGGGCTTCGCTGGACCTCAAAGGCGGTGAGCATACGTACTTGGCGCCCTCAAACCCGGGGAGCTCCAGCCTGCTGTGGTCCAGGAACAGATATTGCGGGCACGTCTCGGCCAGGGCACGGACGCCCCTGTCACGAGCCCGGATGATTTCCTCGAGCCCTTCGGCAGACGAGAGGTGGACGATGTAGACGGGGGCGCCCGCGACCTCCGCCAGGCGGGTGACCCGGTGGATGGCTTCTGCCTCCAGTGCAGCGGGACGGGTCTTGGCGTGATCGACGGGAGCGGTCTGTCCTGCCTCAAGTGCCTGCTCCCGAAGCACGTCGATGGCGGGGCCGTTTTCGGCATGGACCATCATCAACGCTCCTGTGCGCGCTGAATGCTGAAGCATCCTCAAGATGACGCCGTCAGGCGAATAGAGTCCGGTGTAGGCCATGTACAACTTGAAGCTCGTTACTCCTCGGGCCATGAGATCCTCGACTTCAGACGGAGTCTCCAGGTCACAATCCGTGAGCATCATGTGAAAGCCATAGTCCACCGCGCATTGCCCCTCCGCCTTCGCGTGGTACCAATCCAGGCCCTGGCCCGGACGACCGCCCGGCGGCGCGTACGCGAAGTCAACTACCGTCGTCGTACCGCCCAGTGCGGCTGCTCGGGTGCCGGTGGCGAAGGTATCCAGAACCGGCGCGGCCTGTCCCTGGGCCTCAAAATGGGTGTGCGGATCGATACCGCCGGGGATAACGTAGCAGCCGTCCGCCTCGATAATTCTTGCCCCGCCACGCCGGCAGGCTGCGGCCAACTCGGAGCCAGGGGCCATAAGCGCCACGATTTTCTCGCCGTCGATGAGGACGTCGGCCGTGGTGGTGTCCGCAGCCGTCACGACGGTGCCGCCGGTGATCAGGAACGTTCCCATTGAGGTCTCCTTTGTCTATGCAGTGTCCTGGAGCTCGAGCCGTGTGCCTGCCGGCCCCCGACCCCGGGAAGGGGCGGGAGCAGGCAGGCCCGCTGACCTCCTACTTGCCGCCGGCGGTGGGGGTGACCGACAGGGGTTTGTAGGATGCGCCCTTGACGTCAACGCCTTCGGCCTTCAACAGTGCGAGGGCGGCGTCGTTGATATCGGTCCTGTAACCGCCCTGGGGCAACGCCTTGATCGCCTTGCCGTCGACCCCGTTCTTCATGGCCTTGTCCCACACCGCCGGATCCATGTATCCGATGCCCTTGTCGTTGGGCCAGATGAGCTTGTTGACCTCGTTGATCATCCAGCTCTGGTGTCCCTTGCCCAAGGCGCTGCCGTTCTTGAGGACGCTGTCGACACAGTTGGCCGCGTTATCCCTGCAGTCGATCCAGCCCTTGTAGCTTGCTGCGAGGAAACGGGTGGCGGCGTCCTTGTGCTTGGGGTCCGCCAGCCAGCTGTCCCGGCTGTAGATGGCGTCTTCCAGGGTCTGGTAACCGAAATCGTTCAGGTTCAGAACGCTGAAGTCGGAGGGCTGGAAGAGCTTTCCGGTTTTGGGATTCACCGTTTCAAGCAGCTGCGCATATTCGTTGTAGGTCTTGGCCTGAATAGATTGCACGTCGTTCTTCAGCAGGGGCGAGACATCGAACGGCTGCTGGATGACGTTGACATCCGTCGTCGGCTCGACTCCATTGGCGCGCAATGCGGCGTAGAGGACGGTCTCGTTCCCGCTGCCCCAACTTCCCATCTTTGTGCCTTTGAGGTCCTTGATGCCGTGTATTCCGGAATCGGCCCAGGAGACTTGAAGGAAAGCACCCTTTTGGAAGACCTGGCCGATGTCGACCAGGTCCGAACCCGCCTCCCGGCTGGCCATGCTGGGCAGGGCCTGGGTTACGGCGATGTCCGCATTTCCGCTGGCGAGAACCTGCTGCGGCGAAACGTTGTTGCCGCCCTCCTGGATTGTCACGTCCAGGCAATTGGCCGCGTAGTAGCCTTTCTCCTGCGCCTGGTAGTAACCCGCGAATTGGGCCTGGGTGACCCACTGGAGGACAACTTTGACGGTGTCTGTGGCCGCACATTTGCTGTTCGCTGGCGCGGGGTTGTTGGTGGTCGCAGCGGACATGCCGCCGCATCCGGTCAGAAGAAGAGCGCCGGCAGCCAATACCGCAACGACTCCTGCGGGGCGTTTGGGTTGAATGGACATGGTGGTTCCTTTCACTTGCGGTCAGGTGCATAAATCAGGGCCAATACAGGGTGTTTCTGTGTCTAGCTGGCGCGCCGTTTCCAAGGCACGCAGGCCCGCTCCAGAAGCACCACCGCTCCGTAGAGAAAGAGTCCGAGGGTGCTCGCCATAACGACTCCGGCCCAGGTGACCTCGAAGTGGGATAGCGCCGCCTCGTTGGAGATCAGGACCCCCAAGGCGTTGGCGGGGCCGCCGAAATACTCTGCGACGAGCACCCCGATGACGCTGACCGTGGCTCCCACACGAAGTCCGTCAAAGAACGAGGGAAGGGCCTCCGGGATGCGGACCATCGCCATCGTCTGCCGGGGTGAAGCTGAGAGGGACTCCATCAGCTCGCGGTGGATCGGGCGCATGAGCAGCAGCCCGCGCGTGGAATTGACGAACACGGGAAAGAAGACCATGACCGCGGCAACCGAAGCTTTGGACATCACGTTGGTGACGCCGAACCAGGCATTGAAAATCGGCGCAAGGGCGATGATCGGAGCGCAGCTGAGCACGACGGCCGTGGTCATGAGCGGCGCGGACAGGCGTTTGGCCAACGACACGAGCAGAGCTGCCAGGACGCCCGACACGACGCCCAAGGCGAGGCCCAAGAGCACAGCCTGCAAGGTGGTACCGGTGGCCGAAACAATCCGGGGGAAGGTCCCGGTCAGCGTCTGTGCGATGGCTGACGGGGCCGGCAGGATGAAGGATTTCACCCCGCTGATTCGTACGCCGAATTCCCATACCGCCAGCCCGGCGATTCCGACGAGTACGGCGGGATACACGGTTCCGGCCCCGCGCACGAAGCCTGTCAGCCACGCCGAAAGCGGCGCGGGAAGCCTCGTCTCTGCTCCGGGGATCCGCTCCAATGACCCGGTACTCAAGCCGCACTCCGGATGGCGTCCTCTAACACTCCGTGAAGAGCCTTGCGCACCCGGGTCTCGATCTCATAGAAATGGTCTGAAGTGCGCGTCTCAGCTGTGCGTTGTTCCGGCAAGTCCACGGGGATGCGTTCGGCGATCCGGCCCGGGAGCGGGGACATGATCACTACCTCCGTGGAGAGGAAAACTGCTTCCGGAATGCTGTGCGTGACAGACACCACGGTTGTCGATGTGCTCTGCCAGATCCGGCGCAGTTCCCCCTGCATGTATTCACGATTCATTTCATCCAAGGCACTCAGCGGTTCGTCCATGAGCAACAGCCGGGGCGCGAACGACAGAGCCCGTGCGATCGCAGCCCTCTGCTGCATTCCCCCGGAAAGCTGGGCAGGGCGGTGGTCTCCAAAGTCCTCAAGACGGACAAGTTCGAGCATCTCCCCGGCAATCCGACGGCGTTCGGTACGGTTCACCCCTTGGACCTGGAGGGGCAACTCGATGTTGTTCCGCACCGAACGCCAATCCATCAGCCCGGGCTGCTGGAAGACCATTCCGTAGTCCCGGGCCTGCCGGGCCTCGGCCGCAGAGCGGCCATGGACCTCCACCGTCCCGGAGGTTGGCTGATCAAGATCGCCAATGAGGCGCAGAAGCGTGGACTTCCCGCAGCCTGAAGGCCCCAACAAGCAAACGAACGCCCCTTCGGCAATGTCCAAGTCAATGCCGGTCAGTGCTGTCACGTCTCCGCCAGCAGCGCTGAATACCTTCCCGGCCCCACGGATCCTTATGGCGGGAGAAGCAGGGGCTGTGGTGTTGATTGTCATCATGCTCTCCTGGTGCGCAGCGTGAAGTACTCCACGGCGTTGATTAGTTGGACAAAAAGGACACCCGCCAGTGCAGCCACCAGGACGGCGGCGAACAGATTCTCGGGCGAGTTCGAGTAGTAGTAGGCCGCGGTGAGAATCGCCCGCCCGATGCCCCGTCCGGTTCCGGCGGTGAGTTCCCCAGTCACAGCACCGACGACCGCTGCCGTGGCGGCCAGGCGGAGCCCGGTGAACAGACTCGGCAGCGCGGCAGGGAGCCTGAGGCGCAACAGCACAAACCATCGGGGGCAGGCCAAGGAGCGCATCAGTTCCAGATGCACGGCCGCAGGGGAATTGAGGCCAGTGAGCATGTTGACGGTGACCGAAAAGAATGACAGATAAGCCGCTACGAAGGTGATGGCCAGCCAGCTGGGAGCACCTGTCGCGCCGACCCAGACGATCATCAGCGGCGCCAAGGCCACGAGCGGGATGGTCTGGGAGACCACCAACCACGGGAGCACCCCGCGGGTGAGGAACCTGGATTCGCGCAGCACGACGGCCACGAGGACGCCGATGATCCCGCCAAGGAGCACGCCGTAGAGGGATTCGCGCAAGGTTACCGATGTCTCGTCGAGGTAGTAGGCCAGCAGAATCTGGCCACCGCCGCGGGTGGAAGGGGACAACAGCGCATTCAGGATTGTCACCAGATGCGGCATCGCGTCATCGGTCGTGGGGATTGGAAAAGCCATTTGAGTGCCGGGTATCCGGTCCCCCGTCGCTCGCCCGATCCCCTTATAGGCCTCCCACAGCAAGGCGAGGCAGATAAACACCAGACCCGTGTTGAAAGCGGATCGGGCCCACCGAAGGCGGGGTTTCCGGTCCTTGCGCTGCCTGTCGTTCAGCGGCAACGTCCCGGTTGCGGCCATATTGCCCGTTTCGATGGTCTCGACCACGTTCACCAGGTCCTTTTCTTGTGTCGGGATTTGGAAAGCTCCCCTTGGTGGTCAAAGTTCTGCACCGAGGCATTTCTTCTTAGAACACATATTGAACAGTTGTATAACAACTGACGACTGTCAAGACTTTTAGCGAAAACGCATCTCGGAGGTAACAAAACACTCGGACTGGCACGCGCGTGCGGTCTGCAGATTGTCGAAAATCGGGCGACTATGCGACCGGTGCGCCGAGATCGAGGCGCGACACTCGCGCCGCTTGCATGAGGCCCCGTTCTCAGGGCCTCCGGTTCGGCGCCGGTCCGCGCAAAGCCCCTTCCGCAAACTTCGTTTGTGGCACCGGCGGGGAAGCATCAGAGCCAGGGCCTGAGGGGTTGGAGCGGCGTCCAGTCTTTCAGGCTGTATGTCAACCTACAACAGTCATATCTAAAATCCGTGTGTCATGATAAGTCGATGGTCACCTCACCGAACAACAGCACGTCGAGAACGGACCGCTCTTCCGCTCTGCCTCCCACCCTGGTCCGCGGAGCGCGGCAGACGCTGGCTGATGAAGTGCGCACAGCCATCCTCCAGGAACTGATCCTTCCAGGGGCAGTTCTCCCCGGAGAATATCTGCCCACTGAGTCCGACTTGTGCATCAGGTACCAGGTTTCGCGCATTACGATCCGTTCTGCCCTTTCCAGCCTTCAAGATGCCGGATACATCCACCGGCGCCAAGGTAGGGGATCGCTAGTCCTCCCCCGGCCCCAGGCCCTCGCATCTGGACTCCTGAAACTCCAGTCTTTCGAGAAATTCGCCTCCGACCAGGGCGCCGTCGTTTCTTCGCTGGATCTGCGGATATACGAGACCGAACTCGATGCGGACACTGCGCTTAAAATGGAACGTCCAACGGGAGCCCCCGCGCTGATCATTGAGAGGGTCAAGGCCTACGGTGAAGAAAGGGTCGGATGGATTATCGACGTCGTGCCCAACGACGTTCTGCCACCCTCCACCATCCGCAATGCATTCAGTGGATCCGTGCTGGACATCCTGCTGGACCACGAAGCAAGCGATGTCGCTTACAGCGACTGCGAAGTCGCCGCAGTACCACTGGACTCGACAATGTCCGACCACCTTCAGGTTCCCGCAGGTACTCCAGCCTTCTACATGGACGAGCTAACTCGGTCGGCCGAGGGCAGGATCATTAACTGGAGCCGGGCTTGGATGCTCAGTCAATACTTCCGATTCACAATGCGCCGCATGCGCTGATCCCCAGGCGGCAACTGTCCAACCCACCCGCGCACGAGTGCCGGGCGGCAACGTGAACAGCGGGCCGGGGAGGGCGACCGCTGCCCGGTTTGTTCATATCGACACCTTCGGATCAAAGTAGCCAGCCATTTGGGCTGGAAGTAACCACAGCCAACCGCGTCGCGTGATAGACATCACCCTACCCCGCCGTTGGACTACTGTATACAAATTTCTCTTTTGATCTATAGCCGACTGTTCGCACGAACTCCGCGAGGCGCAGCTACCTCCGAGCGCAGTCCAAAGAAACGACCTTCAATAAACCTTATGCCGCGGGGCAAGCCGCTGCCGTCACGGTCAGGCCGCAAAGCCAAACCATAGGTGTGAGGGACTTCAATTCCCCGACTCGAAGATACGAGGCTTCCTGCCGGAATGGAACCGACGGGCGCAGACCGCCGCAAGCCAGACGAGTACGAACAGGCCGACCACCGCATAACCCAGCCCGGTCAGATCGATGCTCACCGTTGTCAGCGACATCAATTCCAGTGTCCCAATGCTCAGGGCGACGGCCGCGGAAAGCGCCGTGAGCGCAATGTTGTACTTGAGCCTTCGGTCCGGGCTGGAGAATGCCCTGCCGTAGGCTAGATTCATGAACCACCCGTCCAGGGTGTCCAAAAGACACATGCCCGCTGCGAAGAGCGTCGGCAGGATAAGGATGGCGTACCAGGGAAGCCCCGTTGTCGCTGCGCCCACTGCCACGACGAGCAAAGTGACCTCCGTGGCGGTGTCGAACCCCAGGCCGAAAAGCAGGCCCACCCCGTACATCTGCCAAGGCCGCGTGATGCTGCGCATGACGGGGCCCAGGATACGGACCATCAGACCGGTGGGAGAACCGCGCGCTGGATCCACCGGGCGGCCTTCCCGGACGCCGCGGAAGTCTGTCACGGCCCGGACCAGGATGAGCACATTGAAGGCCGCCAGGATGTAAAGGAAAACTCCCGAGATGGCGGCGCCCGCGAATCCCAGTGCTTCTCGCAAGGGAGAGGCGTCCTTCCCGAGCAGGCCACCCAGATACTGGGCGCCGCCGGCCAGCAGGGCGCACAGACCGAAGACAACGCTGGAATGGCCAAGCGAGAACCAGAAACCGACTGATAGCGGCGTGCGGCCATCCCCGATGAGCTTACGCGTGGTGCAGTCAATGGCCGCAATATGGTCGACATCGAACGCGTGCCGCATCCCCAACAGATACGCACCCGCCCCGATCCCCACGCCGAAGACCTGCGTGGAGCTGATGTGCAGGTTCAGCGGAACAACGCCGAACACCAGAACACCCCAGCCCACCACGTGCAACACGATGATGGTGCCGGTCATCGCACCGACGGGAGACATCAATTTCCGGCCTGCGATGACGTTGCCGCCGTCCTTCGGCCACTCCCGCGAAGCCCGGACCTCCATGCCCCGCTCCTGTCAGCCCATTGGAGGTGTCAGCCCGTAACGGGCGATGATGTCCTGCAGCCAGGGCGGCTCGCCGAACTGCAGCCCGTATTCGGCGGCCAGTTTGCCGATCACCTCGGGATCCGGCGGTCCCGCTTCGAAGTGATCAGCCAGCCCCCAGAAGAAATGCTCAAATCCCGCGGGGCTGATGATCTCGATCATTCGTGCCGGGACTTTGCCGGCGTTCCACATCGTGTGTAGCTCCCCCCGCGGTTTCGTGATGTAGCCCCCGGCGCCGAGCACGGCCTCACGATCGCCGGACCGGAACCCGATCTCGCCCTCAATGACGATCGAGTACTCATCCTCCCTCGTGTGAGTGTGCGGGGGGACCAGAGCCCCGACAGGAAACGGGTGCTCCACAATCGAAATTTGTTCATCGGTGTGCTCGCCGAAGAGCTTGAAGACAACCCCGATCGATCCGAGACTGCCTTCCCGACCCTGGCCCGGCTGCACGACTGTCAGCCGCGGAGCATTCTCCATGTCCATGACAGATCACCTTCCAAATTTCAATATACAATGGTGTGTATCGAAATTGTGCGGCAGCAAAGGACCAGTGTCAATACATTGAGTGAACACCACCGTTCATCCAAGAGCCGGCGCTACGAGATGAGCAAAAGGACCGAACAGATAAGCGGCACGCACCAGCGCATCGTTGACGCGGCCGTGACACTGCACGGTTCCGTTGGGCCGGCCCGCACCACGATCGCGGGCATCGCCGAGAAGGCCGGTGTCACCAGGCTGACGGTCTACCGGCATTTTCCCGACGACGAGGCACTGTTCTCTGCCTGCTCCTCCCACTGGCTTTCACAGCAGCAACTACCTGACCCGGCGGTCTGGTCCGGGCATGCCGATCCCCTCGACCGCCTCACCGTTGGCCTGTCCGACCTGTATCGGTTCTACCGCGACGGCGAGGCCATGCTCACCCGAATCCATGCGGACTGGGACGCGCTCCCCCAAACACACCGCACGGAACTCGAATCCAGAAACGCCTATTTCCGGGACGTCCTACTCGAACCGTTTTCCGAGCCAAACGGGAACCCCAGACTACGTGCCACCCTCAGCCACGGGATCTCCTTCTGGACATGGCGGTCGCTATGCCATGACAACGGCCTTTCGAACCATGATGCGGTCGAAATCATCTCCACCCTGATCACAACGGCAGTCGGCGTCCCGGAAACATCTGACCCACCCAGGCCAGAGAACGCGGGCGTCCGTTGACAGTGACCCCGCCGAAGCCGGCCCGCCCAAGGCATCCACGAGCCGGACCCGCACCAAGGCGGGAAGCATCCGTGGCCGGGCTAAGCGCTTCGGCCCTCCTGGCAGCAACCTTTGCGGTCGGTGCCGCCACTCCCGCTCTGGCCAACACAACCACACACACCAATACCATCAACGATGCAATCCCGGTAACCTGCGACGGGTCAGGCTTCACCTCCTACACAGGTTCAGGCAACTCGGTCACCCATCTGACGGTGAACAACGCAGGGGACTCCTGGTTCACCACGACAACAGAAGGAACGGTCACCCTGCAGACGCTGTGGAACGGCGCTTCGACCTCATGGACCGGTCATGTTCAGGAATGGTTCGGAAGTGAAGACAACAACAAGAACGCTGTCCAGCATGCCACGTTCAACTTCAACGGCACGAGCACCTCGGATCCGTCCAAGTCGCTGACCATGCACTCGGCATTCACCTTCACCGTCAACGCCAACGGGGCAGTGGTCGTCAACAACCAGACCGTCACCTGCCAGTGACGCTACCGACCCTGAACAGCTGAGGGTGGCACCCGGTCCAGGTGCCGCCCCCGGCTGGAGTGGAACGCGGACCAACCACAAAGTCGAACAACCCGCGGTTGCCCTGCGCCCAGGGATCGCCAGGAAGGCATGGCCACACTGATCGCGACACGCGCGGCAGCTGTGTCCTCGGTGCTGGTGCGGGTTCGGACTGACCCGGGCCGTTAGACGCGCTCTGGGAAGCTTTCGACTTTGGCGGGGTCCCGCTCGATGATGTCGCCCAGTGCGCCGTCGATCCGGTCGAGGGTCTCCTTGCCCAGGACCAGGTCGGCGGCTTTGACAGTGTCGTCGAGCTGCTCGGGCCGGCTGGCGCCCACGATCGCGGCGGAGACGTTGGTGTTGGCCAGCACCCAGGCCACGGCCAGGGTGGCCAGAGGCAGGCCGAGGTCTTCCGCTATCGGCTTGAGCTTCTCCACCCGCTCCAGGACGTGAGGCTGCATGAACTTGTGCTCTGCCTTAAGCGCGCCGTCGTCGGAAGTGAAGCGCGACGACGGCGGAACGGAACGGCCGCCGTCGTACTTTCCAGTCAGGACGCCCTGGGCCAGGGGGGACCAGCACACTTGTGTGATCCCGAGTTCTTCACATACGGGAACCACTTCGGCCTCGATGACACGCCACAGCATGTTGTACTGCGGCTGACTGGAAACCAGCTGGATGCCCAGCTCGGACGCCAGCGCCGCGCCGGCCCGGATTTCTTCCACTGTCCACTCGGAGACGCCGATGTAGTGGGCCTTTCCGGCGTGCACAATATCCGCGAAGGCTCCCATGGTTTCGGGCAGCGGTGTCTCGTAGTCGTAACGATGCGCCTGGTAGACGTCCACGTAGTCGGTCTGGAGCCGGCGCAGCGATCCGTTGATGGACTCCATGACGTGCTTGCGGGACAGTCCGCGGTCATTCTTTCCCGTGCCTGTGGGGAAGAAGGCCTTGGTCATGATCTCGATGCCCTCGCGGCGCACACCTTTCAGGGCCTCGCCGAGCATGGATTCGGCCTTGGTGTTGGCATAGGCGTCGGCGGTATCGAAGGTGGTGATGCCCAGGTCCAGTGCTTTGCTCACGCAGGCCGTGGCGACGTTCTGGTCCACGGTTTCGCCGTGGGTTGCCCAGTTGCCCAGCGCAATCGCGCTGACGTACATGCCGCTGTTGCCGAGTTTGCGGTATTCCATGGAGGTTCCTTTCAAGGGGCTGCCGGTTGATCCGGCAGAGTGTGAGACGGTTTGCGCAGGGCTTGCGGGGGTGCGGTGCTCTCGCGGATCACGAGCGTAGCCGGGCGGTTGAGGGCTCTGGGTTGTCGCCCGTTCATGGCGTCCAGTAGGAGCCGGGCAGCTTCTTGGCCCTGTTCGTCCACGTCATGGTCCATGGTTGTCAGACCCACGACCTCACAGAGCTCGTGGTTGTCGAAACCAAGCACAGAGAAATCGCGGGGGACGTCCAGGCCCGCCCGGCGGAGGACCATGAGCGCGCCGAAGGCCATCTCATCGGAGGCGACAAAAACCGCGGTCGGGGCATGGGCCGCGACGAGCAGCCGGGACATGGCTGCGGCTCCCCCGGCGACACTGTTCACATCGAATTGTTCAAGGACGTCTTCTTGGGCCAGTCCAGCCTCCCCCAAGGCCCCCCGGTAGCCGATGAGCCGTTGCAAGGGGGGCACACCCCCCAAGTTGCTGTCTTCCTCATCGCGGATGCCGATGAACGCTATCCGCTCATGGCCAAGATTCAACAGATGCCTCGCGGCATCCCGCCCGGCCCCTACGTCGTCCACGGACACCGATCCGATGCCGTGTCCTTCTGCACCGAGCAAAGCCACCGCCTGCCCTTGGGAGGCGAGCGATTCCAGTTCCTCCCTCCCAGGCTGAAGGGCCATGATGATGACCCCGTCCGAGCGGCCGTTCAGGCGCGGGGCACGGAAGAATCTCTCACGCTGTTCCGGGGTGGTCAGCTCATAGAGAAGAACGTCATACCCGGCGTCGCGAAGGGTGTGCGTGGCCGCGCCGATGGCCTTGCCGAAGAACCACTTGGCCAGCACCGGAACCACGATGGCCACCGTCATTGTCCGGCCCGTCGCAAGGCGCGACGCAGCCGGGGAAGCAGTGTAACCCAGCTCCGCCGCCGCTTCCTGCACGCGCTTGCGCGTTTTCGATGAAACTCCCGGTACCGCACGTAAAGCCCTGGACACCGTTGAAACCGACACCCCGGCAAGTTCCGCAACTGATTCAACACCGATAACCACGGGTTCAACCCTAAACGCCTACCCGTAGCTTCCGCAAGCGCTTGCAAGATATTTCGTCTTAGCCTGCCCGGGCTCGTCGCGGTCCTGGGTGGGGGCGAACAGAGTCCCCGGGAATAGGGCGAATCCGTCCGCGTACCTGTGGTGCTTGCCGAACGTCGCTGCCACCAGTTCCTGGAAAGGTCGGCTGATCCTGGCCAGGGAGTTGCGGCCTTCAGGGCGTAGCGTCGATCCCTTCCACACGCAGCAGGACTTCTTCGTGACGCGAGGTATCCAAGGTGAATTTGTCGTCGAACAACCGGATCAGGGGGTCCAGGGCGCTGGATGCGTTATTGTCCTTCGCTTTGCCGAGCAGTAGCGCGCTGCCGCCCTCGACATCGCGGAGATTGACGTCGTTGCCGGGCGTCGCGCCCACCAGGGTGCCTTTGACGTGGCGAGGAGCACTAACTCCGGTTCGGGATTGTTCCACGAGGTTGTATTCAAAGGAGTCTCCGGCCTGGACGAGCGGCCAGGCGCCGCCCCAATCCGCCACCGATCTTACGAATTCGTCTCCGGCACACGCCTCAAGGCTGGTCCCACTACGGAGCGAGGTCGCGGGCGGGCACCGAAGGCCGGGATCAGCATCTGCGGAAAGGCGGTCTCAGGGGGCACGTCCGCCTTTGAGGGGGCCTTGATCACTGTCTCCGGCGTGATGTCACACGTGCAAGCGGAAGAAAGAGAGGTACCGGCAGTCGGAATGTCCTGCTCGTGGTTGCCTTCCGGTTTGAATCTTGTTCGCAGGGTCGCTGCCAATTTTGACGATGATATCGAGTAGAGGCGCCTTCGGCCGTTCACGACGGACTCGACGACCCCGAATCCATGAAGTGCGGCCAGATGGTTCGAAGCTGTTCCTTGGGAAATCTGCAGCGCGGTGGCGAGAGAGCGCGGGGTTGCCGGGTTTTGCAAGAGAATCCGCAGGATCCGGACCTTTGGCTGGCTGGAGAAGACCCGATCCAGAGCGCCTTCAGGATTGACTTCCAAGAGTCCTCCGTTTGTATTGGTCGCGCCATGACGGGCCCGAAGTTCTTTGAATAAGGGGTGACTTTCGGCGATTCATGCCGCCTGATCGGCTGTGATGACGCGGACATTGGCACTGGCAAGCGCTTTTGCGATCGCGGGTGGCAGGGGTGCGTCGGTGACGAGGGTGTCGACGGCATCGAAGTCCATCAGATGGACGATTGCCGAGTGGTTCATCTTGCCGCTTGTCGCGACAACGACTACGTGGTCAGCCGCCCGGATCAAAGCCCTTTTCACGGGCAGTTCCAAGTCTCTGTCGACATACAGTCCGTCTGCGTGGATGGCCGCGACGCCGAGAAAGGTCTTCTGGGCCCGCAGTCGGTTGACTGCAGCCACCGTCATGTCGCCGGCGAATGCCTGGCTGTCCTGGAGGAGCTCACCTCCTAGGCAGATGGTCCGCGCGGATTTGAACTGCAGTCCTTGCTGGATCACCGGCGCCGAGTTGGTAATGATCGTGCCTTGGAAATCGTTGGGGAGTTGGTGTGCAACTTCGAAGCAGGTGGTTCCCGCATCAATGATGATGGTTTCCCGTGGCGAGATCAGGGCTTGGCATGCGATTGCTATGCGTTCTTTGGCGTCTGATTCATTGCTGGCTCGTTCGGCGAAATCC
Source organism: Arthrobacter sp. FW306-04-A (assembly GCF_044358315.1). GTDB lineage: Bacteria > Actinomycetota > Actinomycetes > Actinomycetales > Micrococcaceae > Arthrobacter. Next base: position 2,027,984 of record NZ_CP084559.1, on the reverse strand, counting down.
GTCGTGTGGAGGGCGCCGTGGGGCAAACTGACTCCGCCGTGCACTACCTTTACGATTCCGCGGGTTGCCAGGTCCCTGGTGTCCCGCCGGATGGTCATGTCCGACACAGACAGCGACGCAGCAAGCTCGGCAGTTGAGACGAACCCGTGTTTGCCGAGCCGGTTGATGATCTCGGTCTGCCGGGAGCTTAGTCCCACCGTGTTGCTCATAGCGACGCTCCATGTCTGGATTTGTGTTGGTGTTCAGGATATCCGGATCAACAGGGAATGTTTGAGGATCAACATTCCCTGTTGATCAGTGCCGTGCGTACTAGCGGGAAAAGTTCAGTTCGACTGCTTTGCCTTCGCGTGCGGACTGTTCTGCGGCAAGGCCCATCCGGACGGCACGGAGTCCGTCCTGGACGGTGACCTCGACGGCGGATTCGCCGAGGACGGTGCTCCGAAACCCAAGGTGCTCATAGTAGGTCGAGCCGTGGTGACCGCCGGCGGCGAGGATCTTCTCGTCCACTTCTATGGCCTTCCGCACGGGGTTCGGCGGATTTCTAGGGCTGAGCACGATTTCTGCGGGAACGTCCTCGTGGCCGGGCCAGTGCTCGGGTGCAACAGGGACAAAGCATTCGACCTTTGCTTTGTCGCCGATGATCGAGAGGTGCTCGTGGAACTCTGATCCTTCGGCGAACATGCATAGGTCGAATAGAGCACGGGCGCCGTGTTCGAAGTCCACGATCACGTAGGCGTTGTCGATGATGTCGGGAACCCGGCCGTCGTAGTTTTCGTCCTGATGATTGACGTCTGCGGCGCCGGAGGCATAGATACGAACGGGTTCATCGTCGAGGACATAGCGCATGAGGTCGAAGAAGTGGCAGGCTTTTTCGACCAGCGTGCCGCCTGTGCGCTCGTTGAACCGGTTCCACTGCTCAACCTTGTCGAGGAAGGGGTGCCGGTGCTCGGTGAGGGTGAACATCCGTACGCGTCCTAGCTCACCGTTCCTCACGGGCTCGAGCATGGCCTGGACGGGAGGCATATAGCGGTATTCCATGGCAACCCAGACCGGCGCCCCATAACCCGCCGCTGCGCTTTCGAGGGCGTCACACTCCTCGGTCGAGGAGCACAGGGGCTTCTCTATGAGGATGGGAATCTTCTTCCCGCTTGCGAAGATGTCCTTCAGGATTTCCCAGTGCGTGTCGTTGGGGGTAGCGATGACGAGAGCATCCACAACTTCAGAATCCAGCAGCTCCCGGTGATTGAGATACTCGGCGACGGGGTGGCCCAGTTGCCGCAAGGCCTCAGCCCGCGAAGACTCCGTTGGATCCGCGATTGCCACGACTTCACTGCCGGGAATCAGGGCCAGATTGCGGATATGTTCCTGACCCATGCATCCGACGCCGATCAGTCCGTACCGCAGTATCCGCGGCTGTTCCTCAGTTTTGGGTTCCGTAGGCATTTCCGTCCTGTCTCTCAGTTCTTGTCTGGAGTGGTCCAGCTCACATATCTAGATATACACACAAAATGTTGATTAGCCAACATAAAGTGTGATATTCATAACTTATGTGTTGCAGATCACGCCAAGAGGCAGCGGCCGGATGAGCAGGCCACTCCGCAGGTACCCCTCGTGAGCTGTCGAGGTGACTCGGGCACCCCCGCTCCCTCGACTGACCCTGTACGCGTATATAGAGTTCGTGCTCCCTTATATAAGGAATGACAATGAAGTCTCGCTTAGCGTTTATCGCGGCCACTGCCGCCCTCTCTGTTTCCCTGGCCGCCTGCGGCGGTGGCACACCCGCTACCGGCGGGTCCTCCACTTTGGAGCTTCAAACCGGCGTCGCGGCCGACACGAGCGAGATGGCAACGTTGAAGTCCATTGCGGCAGATTTCGAAAAGGCCAACCCCGGCAAGAAGATCAATCTCGTTGCCGCCGGCACCAACTATGAGAATGACATAAAAGTCCGTTTATCGTCGGGCAACATCCCTGATATCTGGATGACCCACGGGTGGTCCTTGCTCCGGTACAGCAAGTTCCTCACACCGCTGCAGAACGAGCCTTGGGCCAAGAACGTCGCCCCCGCCCTGGACCCGGTGATGAAGGACAAAGACGGTGCCTTGTACGCTATGCCCACCAACGTGGACATCACCGGCATCATGTACAACAAGGACGTGCTGGCCAAGGCAGGGTATAAGCCCGAAGACCTCAAGACCTGGGATGACTTCATGAAAGCATCCCTGAAGGCGAAGGCCAACGGGGTGGCATCAGCCATATACGCAGGCGGCAAGTCAATGGCGGGCACGATCCTGGACCACGTGATTTCAGGGGCCTACAGCCAATATGACCTGGCGAAGATGACCTCGGGAACCTTCGTAGGCGACAAGTACGCCCAAGCCCTGGATCTGATCGCCAAATGGCGGGACGCAGGACTGTTCAACCCGGATTACTCCTCGGCCACCAAGACCGACATGTCCAAGGCCCTGGCACAGGGTCAGGCACTGTTCGAATTCGGCCCCTCGCCGATCGCCAACGATGCCCTGAAGTTCAACCCCCAGGCCAATGTCGGGTTCATCCCGATCCCGAGCCTGAACGGCTCCCCTTCCTACCTGGACACAGGGGAACGGACGGCCTACGGCATCTCGAAAACCTCCAAGGACGTTGCGGGCGCGAAAGCCTTCCTCGCATTCCTGGCCAAGCCGGAAAATGAAACCAAGATGGCGGCAGCGTCCGCGGCCCCTCCCGGGCTGACAGACGCCAAGATGTCGGAGGGCCCGCTCAACTCAAGCTATGACACCTACGTCACGCAGGCCAAGACTCCGGCGGTGCCGTACTTCGACCGGGTCTACCTCCCCAACGGTGCATGGAGCACGATGGGGAACAACACAGACTCCATCATCACGAAACAGTCGGACGTCAACGGCGCGGTCCAGCAGATGGAAAGCACCTACAAGAGCCTATTCGCCCAAGGCAAATAAGGCTCAGTCCCGCCGCGGGGAGGGGTGTCGGCGAAGTCCGGAGCTCCTCCCCCAAGATCGATCATCCTAAGGAATCAGTCGCATGACTCAAGTTCTTGCCGCAGGAGCCGCTCAGGAAAAGCAAACCCGGCACGCTACGCGGCGGCGGCGCCGACGCGGCGGTCTGGTCAATCTGCTTTACGTGCCCGTGCTGGTCCTGTTCGCTGTCTTCACCGTTTACCCGCTGCTGCGGGGTGTGGGCTTGTCCTTCACCAACTGGGATGGCTACAGCCCTGACCAGGCGTTCGTCGGCATGGCCAACTATCTGCGGCTTCTCACAGACCCCACGTTCCACGCGGTCCTGCTGAACACCCTCATCTATGGTGTGGGCAGCACGGTCATCCAGCAGATCCTGGGGCTGGCCCTCGCTGTGGCTTTGGACCGTCCGACACGGAGCCGGAGCGTCGCCAGAGCCATCATCTACCTACCGGTACTGGTTTCACCGGTGATCATGGGCACGATGTACTACCTGCTGTTCCAGTACAACGACGGCACCTTCAACGACATCATGGTTGTCTTGGGTGGCCAGCGCACCGCGTGGCTCAGCAACCCCGGAGTGGCGACTGCCATCATCGTGGTGGTGAACAGCCTCCAGTTCACCGGAATCTCGATGATCATCTACCTGGCCGGGCTTCAGTCCATACCCGGCGAGTATTACGAAGCCTCCAGCCTGGACGGAGCGACCGGCTGGAAGCAATTCACCAACATCACCGTTCCGCTCCTGCAGCCGGCATTCGCCGCCAGCATCGTGTTGAACCTGATCGGCGGCCTGAAGCTCTTCGACGTCATCAAGGTCCTGACCGCCGGCGGTCCAGGCTATTCCACCAACTCAGTCTCGACGCTTATCAGCGTTGCCTACTTTGATGACCAGACAGCAGGATACGCCTCCGCCATGGGAGTGGTCTTGTTTGCCCTGATCATCGTGGTCAGTCTCAGCGTCAACGCGGCACTTAACCGCCGCCGATTGGAGGCATGATGCAACTCACCAAAAAACGTCTCGCGGCCGCAGCGGCAGGAGCAGCTCTGCTCCTCATGGTCCTCGTCCAGCTCCTTCCCTTCTGGGTGGCGCTGACCACGGCACTGAAACCGGTGACCGACCTGTCCCCGCAGATGTTCCTGCCCACGGAAATCTACCTCGGGAACTTCGCCACCGCCCTGGAGGACGGCAATATCCTCCAGGCTGTGCTGAACAGCGTCCTGGTCACGGGCATCTCCACGCTGCTGGTCTGCTTCCTTGGCGCATTGGCCGCCTATCCCCTGGCCCGCCGGCTGAGCCGGCTGAACAAGGGGGTCATGCTGTTCATCCTCAGCCTGCTGATGATCCCGCCCCTGAGCATCATGGTCCCCCTCTATTCCATGCTGACCCAGCTTCACGGCGTGAACACGTATTGGGGAATCATCCTGGTCATGGTCACCGGTCACCTTCCGCTGAGCGTTTTCCTGTACGCGTCCTTCCTGCGCAATATCCCGGTGACCCTCGAGGAGGCTGCGACCATCGACGGCGCAAACCTGATGCAGACCCTGCTACGGATCGTTTTTCCATTGCTCAAGCCGGTCAGTGCAACCGTGGCGATTCTGGCAGGGGTATCCATCTGGAACGACTACTCCCTCTCCGTGTTCATCCTGACCGACCCGGCGGTCCGCACCATCGCACCTGCCGTGGGGACTTTTTTCTCCCAGGAAAGCAGCAACCTTGGAGCAGCGGCGGCCGCTTCACTGATGGCCTTGGCACCCGTGCTCATCGCGTACTTGTTCCTCCAGAAGTTCTTCATGAAAGGCATGGTCGCCGGTGCTGAAAAGTAATCCGCCCCGCAAAACTTCCTCACACGGATGCGGCCCGGAACCGCGCGCCCTGCCGGAGCGTGGCTGATGGACAACCCGAGTACACGAACCCGTTCCGCTCTCGTCACCGGCGGCGCGGCAGGGATCGGCAGGGCCGTCGTCGAACGCCTCTGCCGTGACGGCTGGGCGGTCTCGTTCGCCGACATCGACCGGGGTGCTGGTACAGAGGTGGCTCGAATCGTCACTGCCCAAGGCGGGGCATGCCGTTTCCATCACATCGATTTGGCCGACCGCGCGCAGCGCGGATCACTGGTCAGCTCAGTGGCCCAAGAATGGGGCGGCATCGATCTGCTCGTCAACAACGCCGCAGTGGTGGGCAAACGCCTCAGCCTCCTGGAGCTTACCGAGGAAGACTGGGATTCGGTCATCGAAACGAACCTTACCGCTACCGCCTTTCTCAGCCGGGACGCTGCCAGGAAAATGGCGGAGACCGGCAGCGGTGTCATTGTCAACATGGCCACCATCCAGGAACGCCTGCCGCTGCCGACCCACGTGTCCTATGTTTCCAGCAAAGGCGGCATCTCCGCCCTGACCCGTTCACAGGCCATCGAACTTGGACCGTTCGGGATCCGTGTCAACGCGGTCGTACCCGGGGTGATCCAGACCGAAGGAATGGCTGGAGAGCGCCTGCACGTCGGCCTACGGTCCGAACCGGGCACCGAAGCGCCTCCCACCCTCCTGCCTCGCACCGGCCGGCCAGAGGACGTGGCGGCAGCTGTGGCTTTCCTGGCTTCCGAGGACGCCTCATTCATCACAGGCTCAACGATCACGGTCGATGGTGGCCGCAGCCTGAGCCGTAAGGCCGACCAACTCGCCGCCGGCCTGTTCAACCCTCCCTCCGCCGACCGGAACCAGACCCGCCCTGCAAGCCCAGAAGGAGCCGTTCAGTGAGTCCCGACCAGATCCTGTCCATTACATGCCATCCCGTGGCCCCGCGCTGGTTGTTCATCCGTCTTGAAACACGCCAGGGGCTAGTCGGCTGGGGCGAGGCGATCGTTCCCAAACGCGCCCGCGCCGTCGCCGGCGCCGTGGCCGACCTCGCCGACAACATCATCGGCTCCGACCCGGACCGGATCGAGGAACTGATCCTGAGGATGCGCAATGGAGGGTTCTTCCGGGACGGTTCCGTCCTGGCTTCGGCTGCCGCGGGCATCGAACAGGCACTGTGGGATGTCAAGGGCCACCGCTACGGGCTCCCGGTGTATGAATTCCTCGGCGGTGCCGTCAGGGACCGCACCCGGCTGTACGCGTGGATCGGAGGCGACCGCCCGAGCGGCGTCGTCGAGCATGTGCGCCAGCGCATCGGCCAGGGCTTCACCATGGTGAAAATGAACGCCACTGAAGAACTGGACTTCATCGACACCCGGGCCCGGATCTCCGAGGTCATCAATCGGGTCGGGTCCATTCGGGATGCTGTCGGCGACCAGGTCGAGCTCGCCCTGGACTTCCACGGACGCGTACACCGCGCCATGGTCAAGGTCCTGATCCGCGAACTTGAGCCCTTCCACCTGGCCTGGATCGAGGAGCCGGTGGCACCCGGATTTGAAAGCGAACTGGTCCACCTGATCTCGCCCGACTGTTCCATCCCGATCGCCACTGGAGAGCGGCTGACCCACCGGACAGATTTCCGCACGCTCCTGCAGCAAGGAGTCGTAGACATCATCCAGCCCGACGTTTCCCTGACGGGAATCTTCGAACTGGCGAAAATCGGCCACATGGCCCAGGCCTACGACGTCGCCGTGGCCCCGCACTGCCCCAACGGACCCATCTCCCTGGCAGCTTCCCTCCAGGTCGGGTTCGCCGCCAGCAACGTCGTCGTTCAGGAACAAAGCGTCGGCCTGCACTACAACCAAGGGTATGGGGGCCTGCCCGCTGCAGAGATGTTCGACTACCTCTCCGACCCGGCACCCCTGACACCTGTCGATGGGCACCTGGCCCTGACAACAGGTCCGGGCCTGGGGATCACAGTCGACGAGGCGGCAGTCAAGGACTCCCCCGGCTGGTCGCTCCGCGATCCGGACTGGCGCCACGCCGACGGGAGGATGGCCGAATGGTGACCGCACCAATTCCTGCAGGAGCCATGGTGGCCCTCGCCACGCCCGTCAACGCCGACGGCTCGCTCGATCCGAAGGGCTTGGACCGGCTGCTCGGCCATGTCGTGGCCGGCGGGGTTGCCGGGATCTCCCCCTGCGGCTCCACAGGAGAAGGAGCACGACTCACCGCCGACCAACGTCTGCGCGTCGCCCGGCAGGTCCTTGAACAGGCCCCCGGCCTGCCGGTGATCCCGGGCGTCGCCGCGACCTCGCTGCGCGATTCCCACAACGAACTCGCCCTCCTCGGTGAACTCGGCGCGACGGCGGGACTAGTAGCGCCGCCGTCGTACTTTCCCTCAACCGATGCCGAAACCGAGGACCTTTACGTCCGGCTCGCGGACGAATCCCCCATCCCGCTCGTCCTGTACAACATCCCCGCATTCACCAAGGCGCCGGTGCGCCCCGGCGTCGTCGGACGATTGATGCACCACCCGAACATCATCGGGATCAAGGACAGCAGCCGGGACCTGGAATACCTGCAAAGCGTGATCAGTGCCACCGCGGAGGCGAAACTGACCGGGAAATTCCGAATCTACACCGGGACCGACACGATGCTGGTCGCCAGTGCCTTGGCGGGAGCGGACGGCACCATCGCCGCCAGCGCCAACCTCGTTCCGCACCTGGGAGTACAGATCATTGAACTTGTTTCCACCGACCTACCGCAAGCCTTGGCGCTTCAAAGGGAACTGGCAGTCATCGTCGCCGCATGTCGGAAGGGAAGTCCGCCCGCGGGCTGGAAGGCGGCGCTGTCGCTGGCCGGCATCTGTGGCCGAACACTCGTGCCCCCGGCCAGAGGCCTTTCCGAAAACGAGGTTGAGGAACTCCGGCGCAACCTGCAGCAAACGATGGTCTTCGCGCCTGAATTGAGGGGCCCCCGGTGAGCGAATCATTGGAGGTAGCCCTCGACGCGCACGCCATTCTGGGCGAATGCCCCGTCTGGGACGACCGGACCGAGACGCTGGTATGGGTGGACATCCACCGCGACGAAGTTCACCGTTTCTCACCGTCCACGGGGACCGACCAGTGCGTCCTCCTCGATGCGCCACCCGGCGCCGTGGCCCTCCGGGCCGGGGGCGGCCTCGTTGCGGCCGTCGGTATGGGCTTCGGCGAGCTCGACGAAGACTCCATGGTCTACACCGAGTGGCAGCGGGTAGCCCCTGGAGACAGGATGAACGACGGCGCTTGCGACCCTGCCGGCCGGTTCCTAGCCGGAACCCTCACGGAAGCACAGATCCCCGGGGCGGCATCGCTGTTCGCCCTGGATCCAGTCTCCCGGCAGGTGCGCGAAATACTCCCTGAAGTGACCCTGTCAAACGGTTTGGCCTGGACCGCGGACGGGACCACCCTGTACTTCGTGGACACGGTACTGGAACGGATTGACGCCTTCGACTACGACGTCGCCAAAGGGAGCCTCACCGCACGGCGCACGGTCGTGCACCTCCAGGACGTTCCGGGCCGGCCGGACGGGTTGACCATCGACTCCGACGGAAACCTTTGGGTCGCGATGGCCCGGGGCGGGGCAATCCGCTGCTACGACCCCCAAGGCCGTGTGCAGCACCTTGTGCCTGTGCCATCCCCGATCGTGACCAGTTGCACGTTCGGTGGACCCAGACTCGCCGACCTGTATATCACCACCGGCCAATGGCCGGCCACAACAGACGAACTCAGAGCGTTCCCGCACGCGGGGGCAGTTTTCCGGTTGACGGGCACCGGATCCCACGGTCTCCCGGCACACCGTTTCGCGGGTTGATCAAAGCGCCCCGCTGATCCCGGCCCCGGCCAATGGGGCAGAACAGCCGGGGGGCGCTCGGAAGAGAATGCCAGACTCTCAACAGTTTATGTTGATATTCGCACATGAACTGTGATATTTCTTACTTATCAGTACGTACCGACTCCACGAGGGGATCCAATGAAAACGTCAACGTCAGACCGGTTGCCGCTTTTGGTGTTCATTGGAACCGCGACGACGGACACCATCGCCCTCGTCGAAGATTACCCGGGGCCGGACAGCCGGACGGTGGCGGAGGACCTGGTGATCGCCGGCGGCGGGCCTGCCGCCACCGCAGCGGTCGCTGCGGCTCGAACCGGCGCACGGACGGCTTTCATCGGAACTGTCGGGACCGACAGCGACGGGGAACGGATCGTTGCTGACCTTGAAGCCGAGAGCGTCGACGTCAGCGCCGTCACTCGCTCAACAAGCCATCCATCCGGGGCCAGCATCGTGGTCGTTGCCCGGACCGGCAGCAGCCGGTCCATCATCACCCGTCCAGGACCGCCCTTGGACCTGACCCGGAATGCTGCGGCCCACACCCTGATGTCCGAGGCAGCATGGATCCACGCCGATCACATGGGCTGGCCCGCCCTGGAGGGCCTCAAAGACACCGAAGGATCCTTCAGGCTTAGCGTGGACGGGGGCAACCCCATTCCCGGTTTCAGCCTGAACGGCGTCGATCTGTACGTTCCGACGATCGAACAGTTGGCGAGGACCTTCCGGGAAAAACGTTCCTCCGATCCAGAGGTGCTACTTCACTCGGCCCGGAACGCAGGCGCCCGGACTGTCGTGGCCACCGGCGGCAGCCACGGCAGTTGGGGCCTCGGGCCAGACGGAACAATGGTTCACGTTCCCGCTTTCGCTTCGAGCATCCGCTCGACCCTCGGTGCCGGAGACGTTTTTCACGGCGTCCTGCTTGCCTCGCTTGCGGCCGGTCACAGGCTGTCAGACGCGATGCAGGACGCGAACGAGGCCGCGGCCAAGTCCTGTGAGGCCCTGGACGGACGATCCGGAATACCGCGCCGTACTCATCCCGCTGTCTTGCTACCCGGAACCGCCAGCGGACAGCCGGGAGGAATCCGTGCCGGATAATTCACGCCTAACTCAACTGCAGCGGCCATCGGGTGCCTTCGCGATGCTGGCAATCGACCAGCGCGAAGCATTGCGGAACATGCTGGCCGACCACCGGCAGCGGACCATCACCGATCAGGAAGTCCAGGCCTTCAAACTCCAGGCCGCGCGAACGCTGACCCCCTTCGCGTCCGCTGTGCTGATCGATAAGCAGTTCGCCCTCGATGAAGCCATCGACCAAGGAGCCGTTTCGCCCGGCTGCGCACTGATCGCGGCGGCAGACCATTTCGAGAGCGCCCACGGCGAACTTGTCGGGCGGACGCATATCGACCCCGCTGTGAACCCGGCCAAGTATGCCGCGCTCGGCGTCAAGGCCTTGAAGCTTCTAGTCATTTACCGGCCCGATGAAGAACCCGACCACCGCGTGTCGATGGTCCAATCGTTTGTCCGCGGGTGCCGGGAGGCTGGATTGATCAGCATCATCGAACCCATCGCGCGCAAGCCTCTCGCTGGGACCGGTTTCGACCGGGACGCCGGCATCGTCCAGGCCGCCGCCGAACTCGGCAATCTTGGAGCCGACTTGTACAAGGCGGAAGTCCCGTACCACGGACAGGCCCGCGAGACCGAAATCCGGAGCGCCTGCGCCCGGCTCACCGGCCTGATCGCCAGCCCATGGGTAGTGCTATCCTCCGGCGTTCCCGAACCCCTCTTCCCGAGCGCCGTCCAATGGGCTTGCGAGGAGGGCGCCTCCGGCTTCCTGGCCGGCCGCGCCGTGTGGGCATCCTGCCTGACACGCCCGGATGTCCCGCATTCACTTGCGACCGACGCCGTCGACCGGCTGAAGCGGCTCTGCGAGGTCGTAGACGAAGCCGTGCACGTCTGACCCGAGGCCCCGCTGGGCACCCGCTTTGCATTGAATACACACCGGACTCGTGGCAGGAACCTGATTGTCCGCGATCAATGCCGCATCCAAAAGAAGGAGCACCATGATCTACGCCAACCAATTGATTGAGGGACGCTGGGAACCAGCGGACAACACCAAGGCCGTTCTCGACCCCGGGGACGGTTCCGAGGTCGGTGAGGTCGCATGGGGTGACGCGATGGACGCCGGACGAGCAGCAGATTCCGCGGCCAAAGCCTTTGACTCATGGTCACGGACCACAGCCAAAAAACGGGCCGACATTCTCAGAGACGCCGCCGCCCTTCTGGGCGAACGCAGGAACTCGGTCTCCCGGGTTCTTGCCCGCGAGGCGGGGAAGAGGCTCCCTGAGGCACAAGGAGAAGTCGACTTTTCGATCGAGTACCTCCGCTGGTTTTCCGAAGAAGCGCGCCGATCAAACGGCACCGTGCTCGCCCCCGAAGCCGACGGCCGCCGTCACCTCTCAATCCGCCGCCCCTCAGGCGTCGCCATAAGCCTGACCCCCTGGAACTTCCCGGTTTCCATCCAGGCCCGCAAACTGGCCCCGATGCTTGCCGCGGGCTGCACGGTCGTAGGCCGTGTCGCGGAAAAAGCCCCGTTGGCTGCCACCGAACTGTTCCGCGTCCTCGTCGACGCCGGCGTACCCGCCGGAGTATTGAACCTCGTCCACGGACCCTCAAGGGAAATCACCGCTACCCTCCTGGACCATCCTGCGACCCGTGTCGTCAGCTTCACAGGCTCCACCCGCGTCGGCGCAGCCGTCATGGCCCAAGCCTCCAAGCGCATCGTCCGGCCCCTGCTCGAACTGGGCGGCAACGCTCCCTTTATCGTTTTCGACGATGCTGACCTGGATGCTGCCATCGAGGGCGCCATCCTGGGCCGGCTAAGGAATACCGGCCAGTCATGCGTGGCCGCGAACAGATTCCTCATCCACGAAAGCGTTGCCGACGAATTCGGCACACGACTGGCTGCCAGGTTCGACTCGCTCAGCATCGGCCACGGCGTCCCATCCGACGGTGAGAAGATGCCCGACCTCGGGCCGATGATCGACGCCGGCAGGGTCGCGGAGGTCCAGGACCTTGTGAACGATGCTCTTGAGAGAGGAGGGAGGCTCCTCACGGCGTTACGGCCGGTCCCCACCTCCGGCGCCTACATTGCTCCTTCCCTCGTCGCCGATGTCCCGCAGGACGCCCGTCTGGCGAAGGAGGAAGTGTTCGGTCCGGCAGCAGGAATATTCACCTTCGGCAGCGACGACGAAGCCCTAGAAATGGCAAACTCAACAGAAATGGGGCTCGCATCTTACGTCTGGACCGCCAATGCGGCTCGCGCGTGGAAGTTTGGCGAGCTGCTTGAAGCAGGAATTGTAGGCATCAACGATCCGCTGCCGTCCGTCGCATTTGCGCCAATGGGTGGCGTCAAACAGTCCGGACTCGGTCGCGAGGGCGCCTCAATCGGTCTCGAGGAATTCCAGGACACCCGCTACCTCGCCTGGCGTCCCTGACCGCCGTGACCGGAGCGCTTCTCATCCTCGCGGTGCTGATGGGCTCGGCGATGCAAAGGCTTACCGGACTCGGTTTCGCACTGGTTGCTGCGCCGTTCCTGGTCCTGCTCATCGGGCCCGTCAATGGAGTGATACTTGTCAACATCTGTGGGGCCCTGACCTCAGCAGCGGTCCTGGCCAGGGTCTTCAGGCACGTGCAATGGGGTAAATACGCCATACTGGCGCCCTCCGCGCTAATTGGAATCATTCCCGGCGCGGTCATCGTCCAATACGTTCCAACGGCCTGGCTCGAACTATTGGTCGGGGCCCTGGTCATTCTGAGCCTCACGGTCGGTCTCGCACTCCGCGCGCCACGCCGGCGTACCGGGCTCCGCCCGCTCGTACTCGCCGGGTCCATGAGCGGACTGATGAATACCACGGCCGGCGTCGGCGGACCCGCCCTCAGCGTCTACGCGATCATGAGCCGCTGGGAGCAAATTACCTTCGCCGCCACCATGCAGCCCTACTTCCTGACAATCGGAATAACCTCAGTCACCGCAAAACTCCTCACCCAACCATCTTCGATGCCCCAGCTGCCGCCATGGATATGGGTCTCAATGGGGGCCGCCATCATCCTCGGACTCTTCGCAGGCGAAGCACTCGCCAAACGAATGCCGTCACAATCGGCGAGGCGGCTCATGGTTCTTCTGGCCTACGTCGGGTCAGTCGCCGCAGCAGCCCGAGGCATCTGGGAACTGCTCGGGCCCTGAACCCGCTCAAGAGACGTCCGCACAAGTCATGACGCCGCTGTGCCGCGCCCACCTGGCTGGGTGTTCTGGACGTAGTCCGTCAGCAGCGAATCAATTGCTTCGGCGGAGTAAACCTTGCGGATGACGAGCCGGGTGAGTCCATCGACGGCGGCAGCGTCGCCTGGCATGCCCGCGGTGACGGTCAGACCGTTGGAGATCCGCTCGACGACGTCCCGGAGGACCCGCTCACGGACCTGGCCGGCGAACAGCGGGATAGTTCCGATCCTGCCCCCGATCACGAGCCTGTCCGGGTTGATGGTGGTGACTGTTGCGGCGAGGGCGCCCCCGAGGACGTCCGCACCGGAGAGCAGCAGCGCCTCAACGTCCGTCCGGCCCGCGGAGGCGGCCACGGCGATGTCGTCGAGGCTGTTCAGTCCGTCGCCGCGAAGCTGGTCCAGGAGTGAACTTCCTGAGCTGAAGGTTGCCAGGCAACCGCGCCGTCCGCACCGGCACACGGGCCCGTCCGAGGCGACGTGGATGTGGCCGATGTCACCGGCAGCGCCGTGCGCCCCGCGGAGGATCGAGCCGTTGACGACGATGCCGCAACCGATGCCGGTGGCGACCTTAACGTAGACGGTGGTCTCGTGGTCGTCGTTGCATTCTCCCAGGGCAGCTGCCCGGGCGTCGTTTTCCACCACGACCGGAACATGCCAAGCGGCGGTCATCGCAGAGGTCACGGCTTCGGGCCGCCAGTCGGGAATCGTTGTTGGGTGCACCACCGTCCCCGTGCCTGCCTCTACGGGAGCCGGAACGCTGACGCCGGTGCCGACCAGCGTTTCGGCGGTGCCGGCGTTTAGGAGTTCGGTGCCGATCCGGATCAGGGGCTGAAGAACGGCACCTTCGGGTGCGTTGATCCGGTGTTCCACCGTGCGCGATCTCAGCAGGACGCCGTTGGTGTCAGAGACCGCGACCGTGGCGTGGGTCTGGCCCAGCGCGAAGGCAAGCACCACGCGGCCGCGGTCGTCAAAACGGATCTTACGGGAGCGGCGGCCTCCAGTCGCTTCCATGCTCTCGGCCTCGTAGATCAGGTTCCGGCGCAGCAGCGTCTCAATCCGCTCATAAAGTGTGGCCCTGGACATGCCGGTGCTGGCAAGGAGCTGCTGGCGCGACATTCCTCCGGTCCCCCGGATTAGGTCCAGGAGGCTACCGTGGGAGGTCGCGCCGCTGAGCCTGGCGGGTATTCGTTCGATTGTCATTGCTCCTCCTGTTCGGCTGATCATCCTACCCGCAGTCCCGCTGTTCTCCCGCTGCGCTGCGGGAGAACAGCGGGACTGCGGCGGCGACGCTCGTAGTCCGGGCGTTGGCGCTGCCCGTGGACCGGAGCTGTTCGGGCGTGAGGACCGTCACGCGTCGGCGCCGATCCATTCCAGCGCGGCGGCCGCCGTCCACGCCTGGTTCAGGCTGCCAAGCGGCTCACCCGTGAAGGGCTCGTAGTACTCACCGAATTTCAGATCTGCGAGTTGGCGCAGGGATGCGGTCTTAAGTGTCTCGTAGATTTCGCTCTGCCCGTCGCGCTGCGACGCCCAGCCCAGCAGAAGGTTCAGGAAGGGCCAGACCGGCCCGCGCCAGTATGTCCGGGGGCGGAAGGCGGGGCTGGACGGGGAGGTGGACGGTGGGAGGGGAAACCGTAGACCCGGGTAACTCATCCAATCCGGACCAAGGAGTGTGTTTCGCTGCACCGCTAGCACCGCACGATCGCCTCCGGACACCAGGGGAGCGAATCCGGAGACTGTGTCGGTGGAAATCCACTCATCGACCAGCACGTCATAGTCCCGAGCCAGTCCGGTGGCAGGATCGAGGGTGGAGGCTACGCCGGCGCGGAAACGCCGGGCGAAACCCCGCAGTTCCTCAGCATCGGAAGTCCGTCCGATTTCATCGGCCAGGCCAGCCAGAACGTCGCTGGATGCGGCCATGATCGCTGAGAAGAACACATCCCGTACCCGGAAGTCCACCACGCCCTGCACGGCCTTGTCGTCATAGTTCACGGAGGCCATTTGCTGGACAAGCCACAGATACTTGGTGTACTCGGCATCGTCGGGGCGTTCGCTGACATCGGCCACATGCAGGGTGTCACGGCGGGTGAATGCAGGTACCGGGCCGGGCTGGACCCGGGCATAGGGGCCATCCCAGCGGGGGGAGTTATCGAATCCGGATTCCCAGCCGTGGTGGATCTCGATCAGGCCCACCCCCTCGGGGTCCCGGACCTCGGCCAGCCAGCGGTGCCACGCCAGCCAGGCGTCGAAGGTTTCCCGCAGGAAGGCTTCGGCCGCTTCCTGGTCCGCTCCCCCATTTTCCCGACCGCGGTCAACAATGTGCCGCACCGCGATGGCGTGGACGGGAGGCTGGCAGATGCCGCTGCTCTTGACCCCGGCCGGACGCGCTGCCGCGGATGCGGTGTCCCAGCGGTCGAAGCCCGGGAAGTATCCGGCGGAATCCTCGCTGAAGACGATGTGCGGTATCATCCCGGTGGACCACTGGGCGGCCAGCAAGGTGCGGAGCTCCGTGATGGCCCGCGGGACGTTGACGCGCGCAAGCCCGATGGCGACGAAGGCCGCGTCCCAGCTCCACATATGCGGGTAGAGGTTGGGCGCTGCGCTGGTCATCGTGCCGAGATCGTTGAGCTTCAGGACGTCAATTGCGGACTGGCGGAGTTCCTCGATGCCGACGTTGGTTGCAGTGTTCATTTGGCCTCCAGTGCCATTGAAGTTGCGCCGTCATAGAAGCGCATGGTGTTCGGGGAAAAGGTGAGCCAGATGGTGTGACGCGGTGATGTCCGGAAGGTCGGCGGGGCTTGGACCTTGATGTTCTGGCCGTCGACGTCGACCGTCAGGAGCACTGAGGAGCCCATCGGTTCGACGACCAGCACCGTTGCCGGGACATCGCCGGAGGACCGGTCTTTGGCCACCCCGATGTTTTCGGCGCGGACGCCAAGGACGATGTCCTGGTTGGCGAAGGAGCGCAGCATCGAGGGGGCATGGAGGTTCTGGTCACCGACGCGCAGCCCGTCTCCGGAGCCGGTGACGGCGGCGCTGATGAAGTTCATGGGCGGAGAGCCGATGAACCCCCCGACAAACTTGTCGGCCGGGGCGTCGTAGACGTCCAGGGGATCGCCGATTTGCACGATGCGGCCCTTGCGCATCACGGCGACCTGGTCTCCGAGGGACAAGGCCTCGCTCTGGTCGTGCGTGACGTAGACAGTGGTGGTTCCGAGGTCCTTGACGATTTTCTTCAATTCGGATCGGAATGTCAGGCGGAGCAGGGCGTCCAGGTTGGAGAGGGGCTCGTCCATCAGGAGGACGTCGGCGTCCATCACGATGGCTCTGGCCACGGCGACACGCTGGCGCTGGCCACCGGAGAGCTGGGCCGGAAGCCGGTCAAGGTACGGGGCGAGCTGGAGGAGGTCAGCCGCCCACTGGACTTTCCGTTCGATTTCCTTGGGGTCGACCTTGGCCATTTGCAGTCCGAAGCCGATGTTGTACCGGACTTTGCGGTGCGGGAACACTGCGTAGGACTGGAAAACCATGGACATGTTGCGCTTGTTCGGCGGCAGGTAGGTGACGTCTCGGCCGCCGACCGAGATCGAGCCGGCGTCGGGAAACTCCAGGCCGGCCACCATCCGCAGCAGGGTGGTCTTGCCGCAACCGGAGGGGCCAAGCAGGACGGTGAAGTCGCCATCCGTGATGTCCAGGGTGACGTCGTCGGTGGCGCGGTCCGTGCCGCCGGGATAGGTCTTGACGAGATTGGAAATGGAGATATCAGCCATGATCGGCTCCTTCAAAGGTGAATCCGGGAAGTTTGGGAGTGCGGAGCATCAGCGGATCGTGGAGCCCCACATGTTGGTCAGGTACCGCCGCATGAACGCGATGAAAATGATCGAAGGGATGACGAGCGCAAAGCCGCCGGCGAAACGGTAGGCAAGCGGCGAATCCGAAAGTGACGTAAGGACCTGGGCCGGTAGGGTGCGGTGGTCCAGAGTGAGGATGGAAGCACCGAGTACTTCGTTCCAGGACATCACGAAGGTGAAGATCGAGGCCGCAGCCAGTCCGGGCAACGCCATGGGCATCACCACTCTGGCGAAGGCGCCGAACGGGGTACAACCGAAGATGCGAGCGGCCTCTTCCACGTCGACGGGGACGCTGAGGAACACGCTCGCCGAGATCAGGATGATTGTAGGAAGCGCCAGTGAGGTGTGGAGCAGAATCACGCCGTAGGTCGTGTCATAGATGTTGGTGGTCAGGAACAGCTTGGCGAGAGGGACTGAGAGGACCACGATCGGCAACGCCCGGGTGAACAGCAGGAACAGCTGGTAGGGCTCTTTCCCGGGGAACGCGAACCGGGCCAGGGCGTACCCGCCGGGGATCCCAATGACCGCCGAAAGGAGGACCGTGCCGATGCCGACGATCACGGAGTTGCCCAGCGCCCCGAAGATTCCGGTAGAGGACAGGAACGCGTCGAGGGTGTCGAAGGAGATGTTGGTCGGAAGCAGGCTGAGCGGGAACTCGTTGAGGGATTCGCGCGTCGAGAGCGCGGCCAGCGAGATCAGGTAAATCGGGACCAGCATGAAAAGCGAAATGGTGACGCACGCTATTTGCAGGTAAACCCGGTGCCGGCGCTGCCGCTGGAGGGGTGCTGTGTCTACGGTGGGGGTGCTCATCGGGTGCCTCCCTGCCCTTTCTCGCGGAGTGCGCGCAGGTAAAAGATGGAGGTCAGCATCGACGCGACGAGGATGACCAAGGCCAGTGCCGCGGCGACATTGGGGTTTTGCAGGGCCGTGTACCAGCGGTAGGTCTCTCCGACGACGAGGGGGAAGTTCTGTCCGGTCAGTGCCTGGGCGACCGCGAATGTCTGGAACGCCAGGATGGTGCGGAGGATCAGTGCCACCTGCAGGCTGGGTTTCAGGAGCGGGAGGGTCACGTGGCGCAGGCGCTGCCAGAAGGTGGCGCCGAACACCTGCGCGGCTTCGTCGTAGTCCTTGGGGATGCCCTGGAGCCCTGCCACCACGATCACCAGGACCAGCGAGGTTGAGCGCCAGACCTCGGCGATGAGAACGCAGAGGAAGAGTGTGGCCTGGTTGTCGTAGGCGAGCCAGGAAATTCCATCGATGCCGAACCCTTTAAGGAAAGAGTTGAGGTATCCGCGGTCGTTGAAGATGGACAGCCACACGAGTCCGGCGGCAAGGTCGCTGAGCGCCAACGGAATGGCCCATACAAAGAAATGCAGCTTGTTCAACCGCGGGTTGGACCGAAGGAGCAGGGCCATGGTGAGGGCAAGCCCGAACTGAAGCGGGATCATGACGGCAATCAGCAGGGCCGTGTTCCGAACGGCAGGCCAGAAATAAGGGTCCTCGACCATCCGCTTCACATAATCGAGGGTAAAGCCCTGGTCGTTCTGGATGGCTTGCAGGACGCCCTGTACCACGGGCCACCCGAGAAGCAGGGACATGAAGATGACGGAGGGGCCGATCAGCCAAACGGCGGGCGGCACCCGGCGCGGCCGTTTTGGTATGTGGGCTGTTGCAGGCGTCAGCGGCGGGGATTGGACCGTCATTACGCTACCTCGCATTTCGTGCCGGGTGAGACAGGATCGGGCGCCCAGCAGGGTACGGCCAGCGCCTTCAGGATGGTGTTGAGCTGTGCGGCCTGCTTGTCCAGGACTGATTGAACTGAGGAACTGTTAAGGCAGATTTCCTGGAAGCAATTCTTGAAGATCTGCGACACTTCGCCATCCTTTGCGCCCACTCCGACAGGTGGAAGCGCCAGAAGCGCCCCGGACGATCTCTGCTGGCGACGCACCGCCGCGGCCTCCAGCGCGATGGCACCGGCCAGATCCGTGGGCAGTTCCGTCTGGATAACCGGGAAAAAGGCATTGCTGCGGAGGGTTTCAATCTGCGTGGCCGGTTCCATGAGGCTGCGGATGACTTGTTCAGCGCGGTCCCGCTCCAGTCCGCGCTGCGGGAGGGCGACGCCGGCGACGATCAGCATGTAGCCCCGCCCCTTGGGACCCCTGGGCGCCGGAACCATGAGCCAGTCGTCCGGCTTGGCTGCGGGGGCGCCGACGAGCCGCGCGACGTGGTCCCAGGCCACGAGGACCTCGCCGCGGGCCAGAGGTTCCTGCATGGCGTCGTAGTTGGTGGAAGCGGGAGCCATGTTGTCCCAGAGTTCCCGCATGTAGTTCCAGGCTGTGACGGCATCCGGGCTCCGGAACGTGGTGATCTGGCCACCAGTGAAGCTGGGAAGCAGAAACCCCTGATAGAAGCGGTGGTGCAGGCCCTTGGGTCCGGCGGGCATTCCGAAAACGGGACGGCCCGCGCCCTTCTTGGCGGCCTTGGCCCAGGCCAAGTAGTCCTCGTAACTGAGATCGTTGACATCAACGCCGCTGGGCAACCATTCGAGAGCCTTTTTGTTGACGGCCACCAGATACGTCGCCTGCATCCATGGAACGTACTTGGACGTCGATCCGCCAACCTTCGTGAGCGCCAGGATGTCCTTGTTGAAACCACTGCCTGACAGTTCCCGAAGAAGGTAGTCCACATCATCCAGGGACTTTGCGAGCGGTGCCAGATCGCCGTGAAGCCCGCCGAGGAGGGAGAGCCGGACATCACCCGCCTCCTCCTGCGATTGCACGGTGGAGGCGAAGACATTATTGGCCACCGAGTTGTACGCCACGGGGACCTTGACGAATTTCTTCAGGACCGCTTCATAGCGCTGCTTTTCCTCTACCGGGGTGAACTGCGTGGACAGAAAGCCGACGCTCCCCGCACCTGCGGCCGCGCCGCTGGTGTCGAAGCCGGAACAGGCGGAAAGAAACGGGAGCGACAAGGCCGTGCCGAGGCCCGCCAAAAGCATGCTCCGCCGTGAGGGCCCACTTTGTGGAGGCGAGAAATAGCTGCCAGTCATTGACTACTCCAATCAGGTGCGCGCCAATGCAACACCATTCGTCTAACGATGAGACAAATGTTGGAATGTGTCAAGGCCCACACTCGTGAGGGCTGGCTGGGCGACGAACGGAAGGCCCACAGAGCGAAGAGTAAAGGTGCTCCTGACCCAAGATGGAGGCCGGGTATTCAGTACCCCCAGTTCTTCAACGCGTCGCCAAAGGGTTGGAGGAGTAGTAATAGGCAGACCGGTCGAATTCGGCTAGGTTATCCCGGAACTCATATGCGAAACCGGGCCAAAGAAGGGTTTGTCGACGGCTCCCAGCGTCCAGGTACCAGCTAAGACCTCTGACCCCCGTCCAGGAGCAAGCGCCAGCACCATGCCGTGCACCTCCGGGCCCAGGCGCGCTGTTCGTGTACACCGGCTTAGGCTGTCGCTCATTACTTCCCGGGGACCTCCCCGGGCGGGAATCAGCGTCCAGGCCTCGGACCCCCACTGCAGCCTGGTCGCAACCTTTGAACCTCTAGCATGTGGCCAGGACGAAGACGTCTGTCCTCCAAAGGAGTTAACGATGACTGTTTACGCACAGCCCGGCCAAGATGGATCCAAGGTCCAGTTCAAGGACCGTTACGAGAACTGGATTGGCGGACAGTGGGTAGCCCCCACAACCGGCCAATACATCGAGAACGTTTCCCCCGTGAACGGCAAGCAATTCACCGAGGTGGCCCGCGGTGCCGCGGCGGACGTTGAGCTCGCACTCGATGCAGCGCACAAGGCCGCCCCGGGGTGGGGCAAATCGTCCGCCGCAGAGCGCGCCGCCGTGCTGAACAAGATCGCGGACCGGATCGACGCGAACCTGGAACTGCTGGCCGTGGCTGAAACCTGGGACAACGGCAAACCGATCCGCGAAACCCTGAACGCGGACATTCCCCTCGCGGCGGACCACTTCCGCTACTTCGCCTCCGCGATCCGTGCGCAGGAAGGCCGGCTATCCCAGCTGGACGAGGACACCACGGCGTACCACTTCCACGAACCCCTTGGTGTGGTGGGCCAAATCATCCCGTGGAACTTCCCCATCCTGATGGCGGTCTGGAAAATGGCGCCCGCCCTGGCCGCCGGAAACGCCGTGGTCCTCAAGCCCGCCTCCAACACCCCGGCCTCCATCCTGGTCCTGATGGAGCTGATCAGCGACCTGCTGCCTGCCGGTGTTGTGAACGTCGTCAACGGTTTCGGCTCCGAGGTGGGAAAGCCGCTGGCTTCCAGCCCGCGGATCCGGAAGATCGCGTTCACCGGCGAGACCTCCACCGGGCGCCTGATCAGCCAGTACGCCAGCGCCAACTTGATCCCGGTCACGCTGGAACTCGGCGGCAAGAGCCCCAACATCTTCTTCAACGACGTTGCCGAATCCAACGACGCCTTCTACGACAAGGCGCTGGAGGGCTTCACCCTATACGCCTTCAACCAGGGCGAAGTGTGCAGCAGCCCGTCCCGCGCCCTCGTCCAGGACGGTGTCTACGATTCCTTCATGGCCGACGCCGTGGCCAGGACACAGAAGATCATCCAGGGCAACCCGCTGGACACCAACACCCAGATTGGTGCCCAGGCGTCGGCAGGCCAGATGGAGAAGGTCCTGTCCTACATCGACATCGGGCTCGAAGAGGGCGCCAAGATCCTGACCGGCGGTGCACCGACCGAGCTTGACGGGGATCTTGCCGGCGGTTTTTACGTCCAGCCCACCATCTTCGAAGGCCAGAACAAGATGCGGATCTTCCAGGAGGAAATCTTCGGCCCCGTGGTCTCTGTGGCACGATTCACGGACTACAACGACGCCATCGGCATCGCCAACGACACCCTGTACGGTCTCGGGGCCGGCGTCTGGTCCCGCAACGGCAACGTCGCTTACCGTGCAGGCCGCGAAATCCAGGCCGGCCGCGTGTGGGTCAACAACTACCACGCCTACCCGGCCGGTGCCGCGTTCGGCGGATACAAGTCCTCAGGAATCGGACGCGAAAACCACGCCATGATGCTGGACCATTACCAGCAGACCAAAAACCTCCTGGTCAGCCACTCCGAAAACAAGCTCGGATTCTTCTAGAGCCCGAGCGACCACCCCGGCAAGCTTTCACCAACGGCACAACGAAGGGCCACTTGAATGACGAGAATGCTGATTATTGGCCCGCCCGGTTCCGGCAAAGGCACGCAGGCGGAGCGGATCTCCGAACGCCTCGGCGTCGTTGCGATCTCCACCGGCGACATCTTCCGCACCAACGTGAAGGGCGGGACGCCCCTTGGCATCGAAGCCAAGAAGTACATGGACGCCGGTGACTTTGTCCCCGACAGCGTCACCAACGAGATGGTGCGGAGCCGCCTCTGCCGGGACGACGTCGAGAACGGCTTCCTGCTGGACGGTTACCCCCGCACCACGGCGCAGGTTGATTACCTGGACGAGGTCCTGGCGAGAGGCGGGCAAGCGCTGGACGTCGTCCTGCAGCTGACCGCCGATGACGACGAACTGGTCCACCGCCTGCTGGGCCGCGCCAAGGAGACGGGCCGCAGCGACGACAACGAAGCCGTTATCCGCCACCGGCTGGAGCTGTACCACGAGCAGACCGAAGCCGTGGTGGCCAAGTATGCCGAGCGCGGCATCCTGAGGAAGGTTGATGGCCACGGCGGGATCGCGGACGTCACAGACAGGGTGATGAGCGCCCTCGACAATCCCCTCAAAGTCACCGTCGTAAGCGGACACTAATCCTCGAACCGCCGGCTCCGGTGACCCAACGGTGATCGGCCCTGTCAGATCCTCGCAGCGGAATCCGACAGGGCCGACCACCTGCGGCACTCGCATTTGTACGGCGAAACCTCCCGGCGGAGGCGAACGCGCTCGTATCATGTGGCAACCGCTCATGCTGCACACCGGCTGACCACGATTCCGCCTGGCGAACAGATCGGTGCCATCCGAGAATAGCGTCGGGAGACCAAGCCGCGTCCTTGAGAGGGATCCATTCCCCGGAGTAAAGTGGCCTTGTGGCGGCTTCCAGCTAATGAAATCCTTCCTCGGAACGATGGGAGGGAGGGAGCCATCTCCCGTAGGCACGGCCTCCACTG
Organism: Arthrobacter sp. FW306-04-A; assembly: GCF_044358315.1. GTDB lineage: Bacteria > Actinomycetota > Actinomycetes > Actinomycetales > Micrococcaceae > Arthrobacter. The sequence continues at coordinate 2,005,023 of NZ_CP084559.1, read as the reverse complement.
GAGGAGCCAAGATGCCAAAGGACGATCGATCTAGCGACTTGAGTATTGGTTCAGGGGCGCCGTAGATATGGCTAAGGAACCCCTTTTAGCCCGCCGTTTGCATGTTTCACACATCAACGTCGGCGTATTCGGCTACCTGATCACCACCATGGGTCCGGTTTTCCTGCCGGAGGCCGACAAATCCGTTCAAAACCTGTTCCTGCTGGGAACCTTTGGTGCCACCTTTATCGCCCGTCCGCTGGGTGGCGTGTACTTCGGCTGGCTTGGCGACAAAATCGGCCGCCAGAAGGTTCTCGCCATGACCCTGATAATCATGGCTGCGGTGACTTTTGTCGTGGGACTGCTTCCCGGTTACTCACAGTTGGGTATCTGGGCGGCGGTACTGCTGGTCGTCACCAAGCTCGTGCAGGGGTTTTCCACAGGCGGCGAATATGCAGGAGCCACCACCTTCGTCAGCGAGCATGCTCCGGACAAACGCCGTGGTTTCTTTGCCAGCTTCCTGGACATGGGCAGCTACCTGGGATTCGCGATTGGTGCCGCGCTGGTTTCCGTCCTTCAGTTGATCCTAGGCCAGCCCGCAATGGAGGCTTGGGGTTGGCGCCTGCCGTTCCTGGTCGCAGGCCCCCTCGGTCTGATCGCCATCTACTTCCGCATGAAGATTGAGGAATCGCCCACCTTCCAAGCAACCCTGGATGCGGAAGCGACCGCCGCCCGCAGTTCCCAGCCCGGCCAGGGTGTGGCTGCGATGGGCCCGGTCGGAATATTCAAGGCATACTGGCCCAGGATACTGCTGGCCATGATTCTCGTGGCCGCGGCCAACACGGTGGGCTATGCGCTCACGTCCTACATGCCCACGTACCTTACGAGCAACAAGGGATATGACGAACTCCACGGGACGCTGCTGACCATCCCCGTCCTGGTCGTCATGGCATTGTGCATCCCGTTGACCGGACATCTCTCGGATGTCATCGGACGCCGTCCCGTGCTCTGGATAGGGGCCATCAGCACAGTCGTGCTTTCCGCACCCGCATTCCTGCTGATCGGGATAGGAGGCATCTGGTCAACGCTCCTTGGCCTGGCTTTGATCGCTTTCCCCGTAACGTTCTACGTGGCCAATCTCGCGTCAGCGCTGCCGGCACTGTTCCCGACGTCCCACCGCTACGGGGCCATGGGCATCGCCTACAACTTCGCCGTCGCAATCTTCGGAGGTACAACCCCCTTCATCATTGCCGCTCTCATCAAGGCAACAAGCAACGACATGATGCCCGCTTACTACCTGATGGGCACCTCGGCGATCAGTGCAGTCACCATCTTCTTCCTCCCGGAATCCGCCCGGAGACACCTTCCCGGGTCAATGCCCAGCGTGCATTCTGAAGCAGCAGCCCACGAGTTGGTGGCAACCCAGGACGAAAATCCCATGTTGGATATGAACAAGCTTCCTTTCGACAACACTTATGAACCCCCGACACAGCCCGACGCGAATCCACCGGCGAAACCAACGTGACCTGAGGCTGCGATGCAGCGGGGATCGCCTACACCAAGGGAAACGCTCCGGTCCGCTTCCTGACAGGGGCTATACATTCTCATTCTGCTGGAACTGATCGTTACTGAGTAGCTGTGCCAGCACCGTTCCCACCGTCATTTGAGGAAGTACCTTCGTTCTTCCTCCGTTGGCAGGGTAGGACACACGGTCCGGCCGATCGGCCGGACCGTGCCTCGTCCGGGCGCAGGACGGTGACTTTCGGCCCTACAGTCCGGGACGGCGACCGTACACGCTAGCGGAGTACTGAATCACGCGTATCGCAGGAGGAAAATCATGGGCGAGGAAGCTAAAGCCAGGATCGTTGTTGGTATCGGTGGATCGGAAGCCTCCATCGAAGCGCTGAGGCAGGCCCAGGACAGATCCTCAAGGAATCCTTGGAAAAGGTGTTCGGTCCGGACTTGCCGGACAACGTCGTCTCGCGCGTTGTTCGCGGTCACGCGCGGGAGTCCCTCATTGAGGCCAGCCGGGAAGTGGACATGATTGTCGTCGGCAGGCGTGGCCACGGAGGATTTGGCGGGCTGCTTGTCGGATCGGTGAGTTCAGCCTGCGTTGCGCACGCCCACTGCCCAGTCCTTGTTGTCCCTACTCCTGAAAAGAGTTGAACGACACGGACGGCCGGAGAGAGGAGAAACATGATGCGTGCCCTTGTGGTCTATGAGTCGATGTATTGGAACACCAGGCAAGTGGCCGGGGCTGTCGCCCAGGGGCTTGGTGGATCGGCGCCGGCACGCAAGCAGACCTTCCACCCCGCGGCGACTTCCGTCCCATCCATGCGCTCAATACCTGACCCACACAATTTTCCCCGAGGAGAACAAAATGTCCCTGCCCAACATGGAACCCAGCCGCATTGATGGTGCCCGGCATGTCACTGAGGAGCTCAGCGAAGAACGGTGCTGGGAGCTTCTGTCTTCACAGGACACAGGCCGCTTCGGCTTCAACTACAAGAACAGGGTGATGATCTTCCCCGTCAGCTACCTCGTCCACAACCGGGCGATCTACTTCCGGACCTCTTCTGCCGGGACCATCGGCGACGCCGTACCCCGGCTAAGCTCATCTTTCGAGATTGACGAGGCGAGGTCAGACAGAAGCGAAGGTTGGTCTGTCCTCGTCAGCGGGCCTTCATCGCATGTGGAGGAACCCGAGCTGCTGACCCATCTTTGGGGACAGGTCATGGAAGAACCCTGGGCCGGCGGGGAGAGGAACGACTTCATCCGAATCCACGCAGCCGTGGTAACAGGCCGCCACGTGCACCTAGCCTAAGCCCGGCCCCTGGCGCCAAGCATCGATGGCGCTCTCGAGTGTCGGATAGTGTCGGGCTTGCCCGAGACGGGTCTCCGGACCAAACCGCTGGAGTTTGTCTTTGATCGGCCCTTTGAGTTCGGCAAACCAGAATTCAATTCCCTTGGATTGCAGTTCCTCGTCGAGTTCCACAAGTTGTTCGACGGCGGTGCTGTCGATTCCGGTGATGGCCTCTGCCGCAACAATCACACATCGGATCGGGACCGCCGATTGATCCACGAGGGAACGGACATGGTCAACGAACACTTGTCCGTTGGCGAAGAACAGTGGAGCATCGAAACGCACAATCACCAAACCTGGAGTTCTTCTGCCGTCGGGGTGACGGGTCACGTCGTGAAACCCTGGGACGCCTTCGACCGCCACGAGTTCGGTCCGATACGGAGTAATCGCTTTCAAGACGAACACGGCAAGGGAAAGACCGACGGCGATAACGACGCCCGTCAGGACACCCACGATTACGACGCCGACGAAAGTCGCCATCATCAGTGCTGCCTCCGTGCGGCTGCTTCGGAACAGCGCCAACATGTCCTTGATGTCGATAATCGATGAAGCCGCCACTACGACAACCGCAGACAATACGTTCGAGGGCAGGTACCGCGTTGCTTCGGGCTCCAACTGCATGAACGCAAGCAGCAGCAAGGCAGAAAAGACCCCGGCCAATCGGGACCGGGCACCGGCATGGATCGCTACCGGGGTCCGCGAGGTACTGGCTGAGACAGGAAAACCCCCGAACAGCCCGGCCGCGGCGTTCGCGGCCCCGAGGGCCAACATTTCGCGCCCGCCCTCAACGGGACTCCCCTGCCTGAGGGCAAGAGTTCGTGAAAGCACGGCGGTATCGGCGAAAGCCAGCAGGGCTATGCCCGCGGCCGGCCCGGCCAGAGCGGTTATTTCTGCTGTGCCCAGTCTGTCGAGGGCGGGCGCTGGCCCACCGCCAGGAAGGGTACCGACCATCGGGACAGTTCCCTCGAGGTGAAGCAGGAACCCTGCCAGCATGGACCCGGCGACGGAACCGAGCACCCCGAGCATGCGCCAGCGGGGCGAAGACCGGGATGTCACTACAAGCAGGACTAGCACGAACGCACTGATCAAAGCCGCCGCAAGGTTCGTGTCCCCTTGTCCTAAGTGAATCAGGGTGGTCGTCAGCTGTCCCCAGACCCCGCTGGCCGCACTTGGGTGCTCAAGTCCCAGCAGGCCCGGAAGCTGGTTCACGGCGATGACCAGAGCTATCCCGGCCAGGTATCCGGTGCGGATCGGCTTTGAGAGGAGATTGCCCAGAAACCCCATCCGCAACAGGAATCCGAGGATCAGTATTGCCCCGACCAGCAAGGACAACAGTCCTGCCAGGGAAACGGCGCGCCGGGGATCCCCGGCGGCCAGCGGTAACACGGCAGCGGCAATCAGAGGCGCCAAGGAGGAGTCCGGACCCAGAATGAGGACCTTGGACGGGCCGAGTGCCCCGTAGGCGAGAAGCGCGGTAATGGAAGCGTACAAGCCGGCAACCGCCGGCAACCCGGCGGCAAGCGAGTACGCCATCCCGGCAGGGACCAACAGCACAGACAGCGAAGCGCCGGCACCTAGATCCGCGAGCAGGGACTTGAACTTCGTGGAATGGGGTTTCCAGAAGAATCGGGGTCTACCGGCGTCATCGGGCATCGTGCGTCTGCCCTATCCCGCGGACAGAACTCCTATTCGGTGTTCTTGACCCGGCGTACGCGGGTAATGATGGTAGGACAGGACAACTGAGAAAGAACGGCGTGGGCAGTTGAGCCCAATAGGAGGCGTTTGAAACTTCCGCGCCCTCGACTGCCGAGCACCAGCAACTGCGAATTCGACGCAGCTTCAACCAGAGCTGCCGCCGGATCCTTGTCAGTCTCCAGGAGTTGATGAACCACAAGGTCAGGATAATCTTCTGCCAAACCGGCCACGGTTTCCGAAAGTGTGACCCGTTCTTCTTCCAGCATTTGCTCGGCCAAGTCGCCCTCCGACCGCGCGAATTGCACCCAGGGGCGAAGCGCGCGGAAGGCGTGCAGCACCGTGAGCTCCTGCCCTTCACGGTCTGCTTCCGCGGCCGCGAATGCCACCGCTTGCGTCGACTCCTCCGAACCATCCACCCCGACGAGAACCCCTTGGCGGTTGTTCACCCCGTCCTCTCCGACAACGGCCACCGGGCACAGCGCTACTGCAGCGATCTGCAGCGCCCGGTCGGTGAGCCGACCTCCGAGCCTGAGACGCGTTCCGGAACCGATAACCACGAGTGACGCCTTCTTGGACCGCTTGCGGAGGGCATACCCAGCGCTGCCCGAGATCAATAGTGTTCGAACATCAACGCTAGGTTCCACTCCGGCTGCGTGGGCTTTTGCCTTGCCCAAGAGCTCTGTTGCCGCCTTCTTGGCCATCTCGTTGTAAGCAAGGGATTCCGACATCCACCGGTCATCCACCGCATGCACGAGGTCTACGGGCAACTTCACTGCCGCGGCCCGGTGCATCGCCCAGGCCACAGCGGCCTCGTTCGCCCCGGAATCGTTAACACCGACAACTATTGGTGCTTTCATGGCATGTCCGATCTTCCGTGAGATTATCTCCGGCCAGTTCCCGGCCGTTGCACGTTCAGTTTCCGTCCGCTCGCCCTCGGCTGTTAGGGCCGGAAGTCCTGCGGGCTAATTCGAGACCGGTGCTGGCTTGCGTGGCTCCTCAGGCGGAATTCAAAGCGGCGACGGCGCACCACGAGCTTAGTGGGCGATCTGGCCACATGCCGGTCGCACACGGCCGCAAAGCCGACACCCAACAGCAGGCGCCGCCTACCTGATGCGCGGCCTCGGTGACGTCAGGCCGGCCCTGCCAGCTACCCCATCTCCGCGGGCCCCATGGACGGGGAAGAGCTCGGACGTCGACGGATCCACAGGGAACTGAACCGCTTCGTTGCCAGGTACGCCCCGGCACCCATGATGGTGAATCCGATGATTCCCAAACCCGGAGCGCGGGCCGCAACACCAGTCAGCAGCGCGAGGCATCCAACGACGGCGGCGAAGATCCCGGAAGCCAAGTAACTCCCCGCGGTCGCCCCGGGCATCGATCTGAACTTTGACGCGAATTTAGGGTCATCGCGCTCCAGTTCCCGGGCGATCTGTTCCAGTGTTTTCTTTTCGTGTTCGGAGAGAGCCATCATCGGCCTCCTATGCCGGCGGGGGGTGCTAATTGCTTTTTTGTTAGTGCGGGTTATCGAGCGGGACTGCTTCGAAGTATCGATTCTCAATACCTTTGCTCCTGCGGCCAGGTCTGCGCCCCGCGTTCCTCCTGCTTCGTAGCCGCTGAGGATCAGGGCGTTTTCCCAGGAACCGTAGGCGGTCCTGGTGATTACCGTTCATGCCGGTCTCCTGGAAGCTGGACGGATTCCGGGCATCCGGCGATTGCTGGACGCCCGGTCCGGCAGTTGCAAGGCTACGGGGCCGGCATCGCGTGGTGGTGCCGGTATTCCTCGGTGCTGGGCTTGATCGCCAAGGCCGTGACAACCAGGGCGGCGGCACCTGGAATCCAGGCGCTCCAGGCGGCGCCCGTCATGGAGGCGAAGCCTCCAAGCCACGGCGCAAGGAGGAGGACGACGGCGAAAACGGCTTGCGTCCATTCGGCAGCCGGCATCCCGGGCATTGCCAGATTGACTACTCCGGCGGCGACCAGCAGGGCGCCCAGGGTGACCATGAAGGCTGCGGACGATCCGCCTTGACTTGTCCACAGCACTGAGAGAGCGGCATAGGCACCTGCGGCGATAACCGTCCAGTCCTGCCAACGGGTCCACTTCTTCATCTAGATCGTGCTCCTTTGATGGGTTGATTCTTTCTGGATGGCCGCCCCGGCAGTACCGGGACGGGGCTCGGAATGCTCGTTTGCGTCAGGCTCGTGGACAACGAGGACGGGGCAATGCGCGTGGGCGACGCAGGCCGCACTGACCGAACCAAGCAACAAGCCGCTGAAGCCGCCGTGTCCGCGGCGTCCGACGACCAACAAAGAGGCGAATCTGCTGGCGTCGATGAGCGACTGCCGGGCGGCGCCGAGGACGAGCCTGGTCCGGACGTTCTTCGGCGGTTCCGGGCCGAACGCCTTCGTCACGGCTTCATGAAGGATTTCGGATGCTTGGTGACTGAATCCGTCCCTCCCTATCATTTCGTAGGCCTCATGTCCCGCCGGGAAGTCCCAGCAGGCCCAGGCTTCGAGCTTCGCTCCCAGCGCCGAGGCGAGGCGGTGGGCTTGGCGCAGGGCCTCAATGGAGGCATCGGAGCCGTCAACACCGACGATTATCCTTTCCTGCCGGGTACCTCTGGCCATGGTCCTTCCTTTCCGGTTCCTGCTGTATCTCTAAGAATGGGCAGTAATAGCGCCGTCAAACAGGGCCGAAAGTCATGGCATCAGCCCGGGTACTTTGGCCCTTGTTTGCCGTTGGCGGGCAGTGAACAATGACATAGCCGGGGAAACCATGAGTCGCCGGCGCTACCGCGGCCATAGTGCTGCCGGACAGGAGGGAACATGGATCGCCCAGTACCACCCCACAGCGGCAACGGGCTTACCGGCGAGGGTCCAATCCGTGTCTATATCCTTGATGACCATGAGCTCGTCCGACGCGGACTTCAGGAACTTCTGGAAAGCGAGGGCTTCGAGGTGGCCGGTGTGTCCGGTTCCGCGGAAGAAGCCACGCGGCGCATTCCCGCTTTACGTCCGGACGTATCGGTACTGGACGCCCGGCTGCCGGACGGCACCGGGATCGAAGTTTGCAGGGATGTTCGCGCGATCGATCCCTCGCTGAATTGCCTGATTCTGACCAGTTACGATGACGAACAGGCGCTGCGCGGCGCGGTTCTTGCCGGTGCCGCTGGGTATGTCTTGAAGGAAATAGGCGGCACGGATCTTTTGGGTGCACTGCGCCGAGCGGCCCGCGGCGAATCATTGTTTGACGCCGGGGTGAAGGCGAAGATCATTCAGGGACTCACAGAGCCGCAGAGGGTGGACCCCAGGGTCGCCTCGCTGACACCCCAGGAGCGACGGGTCTTGGAGCTGGTCGGCCAGGGCCTGACCAATCGCCAGATCGGTGAGCAGATGCTGCTGGCCGAGAAAACCGTGAAGAACTACGTGTCCTCGATGTTGGCCAAGTTGGGATTCGAACGGCGTACCCAGGCAGCCGTCTACATTGCCCACGGAGCAGAGACGGACACGGGACCGGTTCGCTGACGAACCGGCGGACACGAACCTCAGCGGACGGGAACCGACCACACCAGCGTGGTCCCTTTCGTCGCGGCGCTGGTCACCTCAAAAGAACCGCCAAGCTCCAGGGCCCGTTGTTCCATGTTCCCCAAGCCATTCCCGCGAACGGGATCGCTGAAGCCCTTCCCATCGTCACTAATGACCAGGGAAAGCCTGCCATCTTCCACCGACACTGAAACGCGGATGGCCCGGGCTTCGGAGTGGCGGACCGCGTTGCTGAGACCCTCGGAGATGACCGCCAGCGTGCTGGCGACGGTCCCGTCGTCGAGCACTGAATCGACCGCACCCGTGAGCGTCAGATGCGGGGCGAAGGTTAGGGACCTGGTGGCATTGCGGACAGCCTGCAGTATCCGGCTGCTGAGCAGATCCTGTTCCCCGGAACTGGCCCGCAACGAGTAGATGGTGTTTCGGAGGTCCCTGATGGTCTCATCCAGTTCCGCCGTGACGGCATCGATTCTGGCCAACGCCGGTTCGCCTGAAGTAAACCGCCGCAGGCTCTGGATGCTGAGCCCCGCAGCGAAAAGCCGTTGGATGACGACGTCGTGCAGGTCCCGGGCAATGCGATCCCGGTCCGAGAAAACCATCAACTGTTCACGGAGCCGGTGAATCCGGTCAAGCTCCAGGCCCAAGGCCACGTGTGAGCCAAAGACGGCGCCCATCTCCATATCCGTCTTCGCGAATGGCCCCGTTCCATGGGCTCGAACCAGAAACAGAAGTCCGTGATGGGCGCCCTGGGCGCTGAGATCGATCGCCAGGAGCTTTCCGATGGACAAGCCGTCAGCCGGTCCGAGGATGTCTGCGGCCTCGTCCATGCAGGCGGGCATCCCGGTCGCGGCGACTGCCCTGATGACGGCGGAATCCATGGCCAGGATGCTCCCCGCGAATTTCGCCCCGTCCGTTCCCGCGGCGCCCGCGACCCCGTACGAACCCACGCCCCCGTCCGGAACCAGGATCAGGGCCAGCTGGGATCCCGATTCCCGGAGCGCCTTGTCGGCAATCAAGTCAAGCCCGACATTTTCCGGCTCCGCCGTCCGGTCGTCGCCGAGCATCCTGCCGGTCACATCCATGCATGCCTCAAGCCAGGACGCGCGGCGGCGGGCGTCCTCATAAAGGCGGGCGTTCTCGATGGCCACGCCGGCAGCAGCAGCCAACGCCACGGCGAGATCCTCGTCTTCCGGAGTGAAATCGCCGCCGCCCTCTTTTTCCGTCAAGTACAGATTGCCGAAGACGACGTCACGGACCCGCACCGGGACGCCAAGAAAAGACTTCATCGGGGGATGGTTTTCAGGGAATCCGTAGGACTTCGGATGCTGGCGCAAATCATGAAGGCGCAGAGGCGCCGGTTCGCTGATCAGCAGACCGAGGACACCGTGTCCGGTCGGCAGCGGGCCTATGCGGCGTGCAAGGTCTTTGTCGATGCCGACCGTGACGAAGTGACTCAGCGACTTGTTTTCACCGATGACACCCAACGCGCCGTAGCGGGCGTGCAGCAGCCGGCAGGCGGAATTGACGACCCTGTCCAGAACAGCTTCCAGGCTCAGGTCTTCGGCGACCGCGACAACCGCTTCCAGGAGTCCCCGCATCTGTTCTTGGGCATCCAGGAGTTCTCCGGCCCTGTCCAGAAAGTTCCTGAGCAGGTCTTCGATTCGGGTCCCGGTGACGTGAAGGCGATCAGCGCGCTCAGGTTCTGGAATGGAGCCGTTCATCTACTGCCTTTCGAGCGGTACCGCCCACACAGGGCAGGTAACCCGTGTCATGGCAGGTGGCGTATCCGATGCCAGACTACCCCTGAGTTCGGTGTTCCTCCAGACGCCTGCGAGGCGGGGGTCTTTGTGCCCTGTTCCCCCATGACGCCCCGGCGTAGCTTCGCAGCATGACGAATAAACCATCCACACCAGAGCCGGAGGTCCTGGCACCTCCACAATGCTGGGAGTTCTTGCGCGGCGTATCGGTGGGACGCCTCGCCGTCTGGGTGGAAGACCACCCCGACATCTTTCCGATCAACTACAAAGTCGACCATGGCACTCTCGTCTTCCGCACCGGTGAAGGAACCAAACTCCATTCGGCTTTGGGTGAAACACCGGTGGCGTTGGAGGCGGACGGCGTCAATCCGGACACCGGGGTGGCTTGGAGCGTGGTGGTGAAGGGGCAGGCTGTCGCGATTAAGCTCACCCAGGAGGTGCTCGATACAGTCGGGCTGCTTCTTTTCCCGTGGCAAGCGGGGCGCAAGGACCACTTCATCCGGATCGTCCCGACGTCGATCACCGGGCGCCGCTTCACCGTCACCCCTCCCCTGACATGGTGGAGTCCCCTGGACGACGCCACCCGCGCCGGCCTTGAATGATCGGGACACCCCACGGGTCTAAAGCCCCTAACGACGGCGGACAGCCACCGGTAGCGTCAGTGGCATGAACCCCCAATCAGCCGACCCGATCGAAAGACTCACCCCTGACGAATGCCTTGAACTGCTTAGCCAAACCACCGTGGGCAGGCTGGCCGTGATTGTCGAGAACCATCCGGACATCTTCCCCGTGAACTACGTCGTGGACCACGGCTCCATCATCTTCCGGACAGGCATCGGCACGAAATTCCGGAGTACAATGCGCAACTCCTGCGCGCTCGAAATCGATGGCTTCGATGCGGGCTCCGGGAAGGCCTGGAGCGTCGTCGTCCGTGGCACGGCCCACCTCATGGTCGACCGGCAGGAGAAAGCGGCGGCAGACGCCCTCCACCTGGATCCCTGGCAGCCGGGCAGCAAGAGCCATTACCTGCGTCTGACCTTGGATGCCGTCACGGGCCGACGTTTCACGGCCACCCGGCCTGACATTTGGAACACTCCCGTGTGGGATGCCCGATCCGAGCTGTTCCACTGACCTTGCTGCCGGCGCGTGACGCCGACAGTAACTGCTTGCCCTTTTGATTGGACCACTATGAAAGCACTCGTCTATGGCGGACCGGGAAAAATGTCGTGGACTGACGTTCCGGATCCTCACATCATCAACCCCACCGACGCCATCGTCCGCATCGATACCACCACGATCTGTGGAACGGATCTTCACATCCTCAAGGGCGACGTGCCGGCCGTCCAGGAGGGGAGGGTTCTCGGGCACGAAGGTGTCGGAACGGTCACCGAAGTGGGTTCCTCGGTCACCGGTCTCAGGACCGGAGACCGAGTCCTCATCTCCTGCATCAAGTCCTGCGGACATTGCGGCAACTGTAAGAAGGGCCTTTACTCGCACTGCTCCGGTGAGGAGGGCCAAGCCGGAACCGGTTGGATATTCGGCCACCTCATTGACGGCACCCAAGCCGAGTACGTACGCGTGCCCTACGCCGATAACTCGCTCTACAAATTGCCCCACGGGGTCACCGACGACCAAGCCGTCATGCTCTCCGACATTCTGCCGACGGCCTTCGAAATCGGAGTCCAGGCCGGACGCATCAAGCCAGGTGACGTCGTTGCAATCGTCGGAGCCGGTCCTATCGGCCTGGCCGCGATAGCCACATCAGGCCTTCACGGCGCTGCCACCATCATCGCCATCGACCCCGACGAAGGGCGCCTGGCCCGGGCCCGGGAATTCGGCGCAACAGGGGTCGTGAACCCTGAGAACCCGGGGTGGATCAGCGACGTCATGTCCTACACCGACGGCGCCGGAGTGGATGTCGCCATCGAGGCTGTCGGAATCCCGGACACTTTCGACATGGCCTTGCGGCTCGTGCGCCCCGGCGGGAATGTGGCCAACATCGGCGTGCATGGAAAATCGGTTGAACTGCGCCTCCAGGACCTCTGGATCCGTAACCTCAACATCAGCATGGGCTTGGTCAACACCAACACGACCCCGATGCTGCTCCGGCTGGTGACCCAGCACAAGATTCCCGCCGAGAAATTCGCGACCCACCACTTCACGCTGGGTCAGATCATCGATGCCTACGACACCTTCTCAAGGGCAGCGGAAACACACGCCCTGAAGGTCATCCTCAGCCGGGAATCCCGCACCTAAGCAAACGCCGGCCCGCCCCGCCGTGCCCGGGAGCTGGAGTCACCTTCCCGGCTCCGGCGCATCCGGTGGGGCAGGATTCAATGCGGGACGGGTTATCAGCGTGGGGCACTGGACATTGAGCAGCACCTGCTGGGCCACCGAACCGACAAGCACACGAGCCCCACCTTTTCCTTTGCAGCCTATGACCAGAAGCCGCGCATGGGCACTGGCGTCAAGGAGGGCTTTGGCTGGCGCGCGCTGGAGGTCGAGGACGTCGTGCACCTCAAGGCCCGGGTAGCGCGTGGCCAGACCCTCGACCGATGCGGACAGCAACATATGCCCATCAGGCTCAGGTCCCGCAGACTCAGCCCAGTGGACCGGGCTTCCAGAGGGAGCAGGACCGGCTTCGGTAACGGCATGGACGACAAAGAGTTCCTGTCCCATTCGCTGCGCCTCATTGGCGGCGCACTCGACGGCGAGGTCGGAATCACGGGAGCCATCGACTCCAACCACCACGCCGGACGCCTCCGTCATGGCGGCGGAAGGGACCACCGCAACGGCGCAATAGCTGATGATAGCGATCTGAAAGCTGACCGATCCGAATCCTTCGCCGTGGTTGTCGGGGCGCCGGTCGGTTCCCACCACCACCATTTCCGCGTCAGCTGAAAGCGTGCGCATGCTTTCCGCGGGTTCTCCCGCGCACAGGGTCGTGACCAGGTTCAGGGAGGGAATCTTCGAGGCGATCCGAGCCGACTCACTATTCAACAGGTCCTTGGCCTGCGCGATAGCGTTCTCGTGGAGGACCTTCTCCGGGAAGGCCCACGGTTCGGGAACCGCATGGACCAAATTGAGCTGGAGACCAAGATCGCGGGCGCGTCCTGCCGCCCAGTCCGCGGCAGTGCTACCCACCGCGGCCCCATCGACACCAACAAGAATCTGTTCCTTCACTAACCCACGTGCCTTCCAGGAAGCTGCAGCCATCTCTCTTCAGTCTCATCAGTCTTCCGCGCGACCCGCTAGGGCCGGAAGGCCCTCCCTGACGGCGGGTGCGTAGGATTATGGTCCTCACAGGGTGTCACGTCTTGTGGTCCCCGCGGCCGTGTGGTCTTCACGAAAGGGCATCGGCGTGCTGATCCTCGTATTGAATCCGGGTTCTTCATCCTTGAAGTACCAGGTGCGGCGCCTTGGAGCACCCGGGACGAAGCCGGGCATCCTGCTGAATCGAGCCGTTGACGTACCGCAAGAGGGGCCGCCAACTCCTGGTCTCCTTGGTGCTGCGTTCGACGTGATTGACGCGGCAGTCCGAAAGGTCTCCAGTGGAGCACGCCTTGAGGCCATCGGTCACCGGGTGGTGCATGGCGGTGAACGCTTCACTTCTCCCATCCGAGTCACTCCGGACGTCATGGAGGCCATCGAGGAACTTGGCGAGTTGGCGCCCCTTCATAATGCGGCCAGCGTGGCGTGTATGCGAGCCGGGGCCGCCCGCTGGCCTGACACGCCCCAGATAGCCGTCTTTGACACGGCCTTCCACCACACGATGCCTGAATTTGCAGCCCGCTACGCCGTTCCCGAGGACCTCTACAAGAGATACAGGATCCGGCGCTACGGTTTCCACGGGATCTCCGTCGAGATCGCGTGCCGGGACACCGCTGCTTTCCTCGGCGTTCCGCAATCTTCCCTGAACGCCGTTGTAGCTCACCTTGGAAATGGTGCCTCCGTGACCGCCGTCAAGAACGGCCGCAGCGCCGACACATCGATGGGCATGACTCCCCTGGAAGGGCTGGTGATGGGCACCCGCTCCGGCGATCTTGATCCGCCTGTTGTCACGCTGTTGCAACGCCGCGGCCTCACCCTGGATGAGGTGGACCGGCTCCTCAACCATGAGGCCGGTCTGCTGGGCCTGACCGGATCAGCCGACATGCGCAAGGTCCAAGATGCCGCGCAACAGGGGAATCCGCAGGCTATCCTTGCCTCCGACATGGCGGCCTACCGGCTGGCCAAGTACATCGCTGCCTACAACATGGTTGTCGGTGGGGCCGTGGCCTTGGTCTTTACAGGAGGTATCGGTGAGCACTCCATTCAGTTCAGGGCGCGGGTGATGTCCTTGCTCGGGCCCCTTGGCGTCGACGTCGACGACGGCAGGAACCGCGCCGGGGACTCCGGCATCCGCATCATCAGCAGCGACGGATCAAGGTTTCCTGTCCTGGTGGTCCCCAGTGACGAGGAACGGGCAATCGCGGAGGCGACTGCCGCCGTCGTTCTTTCGAATGGTCCAGCGAGTCGGAGCCTCTAGGGCCCTATGGCCCTAACCGCCCCGCCGGGTCTATGGCACCGTGAAGACCAGCACTGTGAAGACCATATAGCCAAGGCACCAGAATCGCGTGCATTCGGCGCGCCGTCGACCTGGAAGAGGCAACCCTATGGAAACAGCAACGGATGTCCCCGAAGCTGCCGGCGAGGATTTTGAGCTTCTGGACCGGTATTGGTCCGCGGCAAACTACCTCACCGTGGCCCAGATCTACCTTCAGGAAAACCCGCTGCTGAGAGAGCCGCTGCTGCCACGCCACATCAAGCCTCGGCTCTTAGGACATTGGGGAACCAGCCCGGGTTTGTCGTTGGTCTACGCCCACTTGAACCGGCTGATCCGGCGCACCTCAGCGGATGTCCTGTTCGTTGCGGGTCCGGGCCATGGTGGGCCGGCCGTCGTCGCCAATGTCTACCTTGAGGGCACCTACTCGGAGATCTATCCGAAGGTCGGGATGGATGTCCCCGGACTTCTGCGCCTGGTCCGGCAGTTTTCCACGCCGGGCGGGATCTCGAGCCACGTCGGCCCCGCCACTCCCGGGTCAATCCACGAAGGAGGCGAGCTTGGGTACTCCCTGATGCACGCGACGGGCGCCGCCATGGACAACCCCGGGCTGATTGTCGCCTGCGTCATCGGCGACGGCGAAGCCGAGACCGGGCCGTTGGAAGGATCCTGGAAAGCTCCGTCCTTCCTCAACCCCGCCCGGGATGGTGCCGTGCTGCCGATCCTGCATCTGAACGGGCACAAGATCTCCGGCCCCACCGTCCTTGGCGGCAGATCCGATGAGGACGTTGAGGCGCTGCTCAGGGCCCACGGCTGGGATCCAGTGACCGTCTCCGGTGACGATCCACGGCTTGTCCATCGTGAGCTGGCTGGCGCCATGGACGCCGCGTATGCGAGCATCCGCGAACTGCAATCGCTGGCGCTCACCCATGGGGTCCACGGCCCGGCGCGGTGGCCTGCCATCATCTTGCGAACACCCAAAGGGTGGACCGGGCCGGCCATGGTCGACGGGCTCCCCGTCGAAGGAACCTTTCGTTCCCACCAAGTGCCCCTGGCAAACGTTCGCGACAATCCCGAGCACCTGGGCCAGCTGGAGGCCTGGATGCGCTCCTACCGGCCGGAGACCCTCTTCGACAGCACAGGCCGGCTTCTCCCCGAACTGGCCGCACTTGCCCCGGAAGGCAGTCTTCGCATGAGCGCCGCACGCGCGAGCCGGGGAGGAGCCAGCACTGCCCTGGAAATCCCCGACCTGGACCAGTACGCTGTGCCGCCAGCGCCCCGAGGATCGATCATCCACGAGACCACCAAGCCCCTCGGTGAGCTGCTCAGGGATATCTACACCGCAACGGCCACCAATCCCCGGTTCCGGCTCTTTTGCCCGGACGAAACCAACAGCAACCGGCTCGGCGCAGTCTTCCAGGCCACTGATCGCTGCCTTCTGGAACCTGCCAGGGATGGTGAACATTCCCTGGCTGAAGACCACGTCTCAGCGGCCGGCAGGGTCATGGAAGTCCTTTCCGAGCATCTGTGCCAGGGCTGGCTGGAGGGTTACCTGCTCACGGGCCGCCATGGACTCTTTGCCAGCTATGAAGCCTTCGCGATGGTCAGCGCGTCGATGACCATACAACACGCCAAATGGCTCCAGCACGCACGGGAACTTGAATGGCGCGCACCTGTACCGAGCCTGAACATCCTTCTGACCTCCACCTGCTGGCGCAACGACCACAATGGATTCAGCCACCAAGGGCCCGGACTGATCGACACTGTTCTATCCCTCTCAGGAACCGTGACCCGCGTCTACCTGCCTCCGGACGCCAACACCCTCCTCGTCACCGCCGAACACATCCTACGCAGCAAGGACTACGTGAACCTGGTGGTCGTGGACAAACAGCCCCACCCGCAGTACCTGACGCTTGAGGAAGCACGGCGGCACGCCGCCGCGGGAGCGTCCGTCTGGTCCTGGGCCGGCAACGAGGAATCTGCCGGCACCGGTGCCAGGCCCGACGTCGTCATGGCCTGTGCAGGGGACATTCCCACTGAGGAGACACTAGCCGCAGCCTGGCTGCTGCAGCAGCATCTGCCTGAACTCGTGGTCCGCGTTGTCAACGTCATTGATGTCATGGTCCTGCCGCCCCGCGACACCCACCCCCACGGGCTGTCCGATGAGAAGTTCGAAGAATTGTTCACGGCCGACGGAGAAGTCATCATGGCCTGGCACGGGTATGCCCGTGCCCTGCACCAGCTCCTCCACGGAAGGCCCCGCCCGGAACGGTTCCACGTCCGCGGCTACAATGAACATGGGACCACCACCACCCCCTTTGACATGGTGGTTTTGAACAGAATGAGCCGCTACCACCTGGCCCTCGAAGCACTGCGACGCGTGCGCCGGCAGGTCCCGGGCGCGGATGAACTCGTCGATTTCTGCCTCAGACAGCTGGATGCGCACACGCGCTACATCCGGGAGCACTTCGAAGACCTCCCGGAAATCCGGGATTGGGTCTGGACACCGTGCCTCCCCTGAGGCCGCGTGAAAGGAACTTACCCTCAGGGAGTGCGGGCATTTGACCCGGCAGTCAGCCCTCAACCATCCGTACGTTGACGGGACACATGCCCGAGTCGAATCCGGATTGTCGAGCACTGAGGTCATGGCCCGCACGGAAGCAGGACTGGCCAACAGAGTTTCCGGTAACCCAAGCAGAACCCTGTGGCAGATCCTCCGGGCAAACCTTCTGACTCTCTTCAACGCCATTGTGGGTTGGAGCTTCGTCCTGCTGCTCCTGCTGGGCCAATGGAAGGATGCACTCTTCGGACTAGTTGCCGTGGGCATATCCTCATTGGTGTCGTTCAGGAGTACCGGGCCAAGAGATCACTGGATCGGCTCGCGATTCTCAACGCCTCGCTTGCTGCAGCCGTCTTTGCCGTCAACGTCTACGCCATGGCTGTCGGCGGCCACACAAGCAACGCCACCCGAACCGCCTCCGTCCTCACGCTCTCACTCACTGGCCTGTGGATACTGGCAGCGATCTCGCGCCCGCTGAACCTGCGACGCGTAAGCATCATCGGAGCAATGTACATCAGCCTTGCTTTTGTGCTGACCATGCCTTTCCTCCAGGACTTCTTCGGCCTGGAATGGCCGCCGAACGATCTTCTCCTTGCGGCCCTTGGCAGCGCGCTCGGCGGAATCCTCGCTATCGAAGTCCTGGCTCGGCTCCGCAACCGGCGACACACAAGGAACTGGCCCCGGACTCCGCAGGAAGCCTTTTCACGGCTGGCGCCTTAAAGCAGCGCGGCGCGCGTTGAACTCCGTTTCGTCAATCTCGCCCCGGGCGAAGCGCTCATTGAGGATGCGCTCGGAATCATCATTCGGTGAACCGTAGAATCCGCGTCCTCCAGGGTGGTTGCCGCGCATCAGCAGGATTGCCACCGTGATCAGGCCTCCCCAGAACAGCAACATCATCAGCCCCATGGCGATCCAGCCGCCGATGCCGATGCTCCCACCCCATCCATACATCATGACCATTTCCCTTCAGCCTGGATTACCTGCCTGCGTCCAGTGTCGCTCGTTTCCGGCCCCTCCCACAGGGCATTTAGTCACACCGCCGGGCCTTTCGGCCCTACAGCCGAGGCGGGCCGCTCAATAGGCTTCAGGGAGTCGGTTGGCCCTCAGGCTCCGTGGCTCGAATTCTGCTCCACTGACCAGATCTAAACAACAGGAGTGAACATGTCCCTCCCCAGCATGGACGCAGGCCGCGTTGACGGCGGACTGCACGTCTCGACAGAACTCAGCCAAAAACAATGCTGGGACCTCCTAGGCTCAAACACCACCGGCCGCTTCGGCTTCGTTGAACAAGGCAGGGTCATGATCCTGCCCGTGAATTATCTGGTCGATGGCCAATCCATCTACTTCCGCACAGCCGGGGATGGATCCATCGCGGAGGCAGTTCCATCCCTTGAGTCGTCCTTCCAAATCGACGACTCACGCGCCGACCGAAGCGAAGGTTGGTGCGTGCTGGTCAGCGGTCCGTCCTCCCGTGTAGAGGACCAGGATCTGGTGACCCGTCTTTGGGGAAAGGTCATGGCGGAGCCCTGGGCCGGCGGAGCACGGAATCTCTTTATCCGGATCCAGCCGCATAGGGTCACCGGACGCCACGTGCATCTGGAATACGCCCGGAGCCATTCCACGTTCAAGCACCCTCACAGGCAAGGAGACCATGGACACCGCGGAAGAAATCATCGTCGGATACGACGGATCTGCCGAAGCCGTCCCCGCTGTCCATTGGGCTGCCCGTCAAGCGGTTCAGCGCAACTGCGGACTGCACCTGGTTCACAGCACCCTGTGGCCGGCAATCACGAACGACCTCGGTCACGTGCCGGGCATCGAAGGCAGCGGGCTACGGCGCGCGGCCGAGGGAATCCTGACAGAGGGCATCGAACGAGTCCACGATGAAGCTCCAGGACTGACGGTTAAAACGACGCTGTTCTATGGGTGGCCCGCCGAACACCTCCGGAGGCTCTCTTCCGGGGCCGCGTTGCTGGTCGTCGGAACCAGGGGCGTAGGGGGGTTCATGGGGCTGATGATCGGCTCCGTCAGCCTGGAACTCGCGGCAACAGCCCATTGCCCGGTCGCTGTCATCCGTGGCGGCGAACACCCCGGCGGGCCAGTTGTAGTCGGCGTCGACTTCGGCGATTGGGAACTCCCGCTTCGGCATTCCTGCGACCTGGCGGCCTTGGCCGGGGCGCCCCTTCGAGTGGTGCACGTCGAGAAGAAGCACTGGATTCCACGCCGTATCCCTGGCGCGGCGACTTCGACTCAAGACCATGTAGAACCCCGTATCCAGGCGCTTCTCGACTCCGCGGCGCTGATCGCCCACGAAACAATTCCGGACCTCGATGTCCAAAAGAGATCGCCGATTGGAACTTCCATCCCTGGGTCTCTTTTGGCGGAGGCTCAAGATGCGTCCATCATCGTCGTCGGGACCAAAGGACGCGGACTCGTTCGGGGCACTATCGGTTCAACCGCCCACGCTGTCCTTCATCACGCCACCTGCCCGGTCCTGCTGGTGCGTCGGCCAAGCGCGGATCTCTTGTGAAGCCGATGTTGTTCAGTACAAGTCGCTAGGGGTCAGCTCGACGTCTTCCCGCCCTCGGTGAATCCGCCTCCCCGTGACGGATGTTGGGACGATCTCGACAAAAACGCTTTTCTTGATGGAAGTCAGTTGTTGGCGTGGAATCCTCTCCGCCGCCTCAATTTCGGCCCCGGAGTCCAGTTGCCGCGCCTTGCCTTTCACCACGACGCTCCACACGGACTGGCTACCCACCCCATCGGTCTCCAACGCAACATTATCGTTGATCGTGAGCGCGAATAGCTTCTCCCCGGGATTTGTACGGAGGAGAATCTTTCCGTCGTGGGCAACAAAATTGATGGGATAGATCTCGGGTTCGTTGGCGATGCTCAGTGCCAGCCGCCCCAACGTCGCACCCAAAAGGATATTCCAGCATTCTTCCTCATTCAGGACTTCTACGGGGTCCACGGTATTCGGTGACATGGTCGGTCCTTTCAGTGGTCGGCGCCCCAAGCCATTCCAGCATGCCTTCGACCGTCATCATCCAATAGGGCCGTTGGACCCGTGTCTGTTGGCCAGAAACCTTGTAGCGTCGTTTCTAAGGAAGGCTCCGCACCCAAGGTTCGCCTTTCATGTAAAGAGGCCGTGATGCTCGGAATAAAACAGGCCGATGCCGGAATGCCGGATCCCGGAATATATTTCCAGTGGGGTGACTTCCTCATACAATTCGGCAATCTGGCGGTCATTGCCACGATGGTCGTGTTGTTCATTCTCGCTTTGGTTCTTCCGTTCCCAGGCCGCAGGAGCCGGAAATGACCGTTGACCATGGGCCTATTTCAACTGCTGACGGCGGCGAGCCACGCTTTTCCACCTGGACAGGAAAAGCCCGGGGGTGGGCCCTGCGCCGGCTCCCGCCGGACAAGCTGCTTCCCGAAGGCCAACCGAGCTACGTATCGTCCTGGATCTACGTTTTCGGCATGGGCGCTGTTGCCGCCCTCGTCTACATCATTGGATCCGGCATCGTACTGGCACTGAACGGTCCCACCTGGTTCCATGTCTCCAGTCTTGGCCGTTTCATCAACAGCACCCATTTGTGGAGCGTTGAACTGTTCTTCATGTTCATGGTGATCCACCTCTGGGGCAAGTTCTGGATGGCCGCCTGGCGGGGCGGGCGCTTGCTGACCTGGATCACCGGGATGGTCGCGTTCGTCGTCTCGATCGTGACTGCCTTCACCGGATACCTGCTTCAAACAAATTTCGACTCGCAATGGATTGCCTTCCAGGCCAAAGACGCCCTCAACGCCGTCGGTGTGGGGGCATGGTTCAACGTCGCCGATCTGGGCCAGATACTCATGTGGCACATCACGCTCCTCCCGCTCGCCGTCGCCGTCGTCGTCGCCCTCCATGTTGTTCTCGTGCGGATGCACGGCGTAGTGCCCCCGTTGGAGGCTGCGGCATCTGACGCCCAGTTGCGCTCAGCAGCACCAAATCCGGCCGCAGACGGCGAGGACATGAAATGACAATAGCCCCAGTGTCAACCTCGTGGCGCGCACGGAATGACATCGCCAGCAGGCCATGGTCCGGCACGACGCGCGAATACGACCTGTTCAAGGAACTTGCTGTTGGACTGGTCGTCGTCGGGCTGCTCGTCCTCGGGCTCTCGGCAGTTTTCAGTTCGCCGGACGACCCCAGTGTGACCATCAAATCCTGGGCCGTGGCCCAGCCCGCGGACTTCGTGGCAACAGCCACGGCGGAACTCGGCGGTACCAGCCACACCGCAGGGTATGGCCCACCCTACAATTCGACGCCCGATGCCACCCAAAAGCTCGGACCGATCGACCTGCAGAGTCTTTCCGGCGTGCGACTCCCGATCGACGCCGCCAACGAGTTCGTCATCGGCCCACTCCAAACCCTACCGACACCGCCCGCGGCCATCGACGAATGGTCGAAGGCCAGCGACGCGCAACACGCCGCCTGGACGGCCGCCTACACCGACGCACTCAGCAAAGCCCCGGACAACGACCCGGCGAAGGTACCGCCTGCTGAGTACGGACCAGTGCCAGCCCTGACCCGAGCCCTTCTGGCGATGGCGCAACAAGGCACACTTGATCCGGTGTTGAGCGCAAAAGGTTCGTTCTACAACACCGACTACAAAGCCAGCATTTTGTTCCTCGGCGACGGGACCTACTTCCCTGGCCTCGCCGACTCCCAGCATCTGACTGGCGACCAGTGGGGAATGATGAATGAAACCGGCAACTACCCCGGCCAGTCATGGCTGTGGTTCTTCTCCGCCCTCTACCAAGTGGAACCGTTCAAATCATCCCCAAACGCCGATGTCCTCGTCGTGTTTTCCATGGTGATGCTGACACTCCTCCTGACCTTGGTGCCGTTCATACCCGGGCTCCGGTCGCTGCCACGCGGTATACCTGTTCACCGGCTGATCTGGAGGGACTACTACAAGCACCGCTCAGCGAGTTGAGGTAGACATCGCTGGTGTACGCCCCCGACGCCGCCACAACCCTCAAGCCGGAGTCCGGCGGGTAGTCTCGACAGATAGGCGCATGACCATCGATCTCTTGTCCAAGGTCTTGGCACCGAACCTTGGCATCGGTGCCAAGACGCTGCGCAAGTGTTCCCAAAAATCAGCCCTTCAGACCTTCTCCCCCAACGGCCACTTCTGTGTGATCGGATCTGTCCGGAATGTCTCCTATGTGGAGTACGTGGGCGGGACGTCATATCCCGTGGCCCATGGGAGGAGCTTTGGGGCGGGGTGCGGCCCTTCCGATAGCCAGCCGTTGCTTATCTCTGTGGCCTTGGCAGCGTGGAGAACGAGCTGGGCAGCGAGGGCTGAGCCGGTGATTTTTGCGTAAGCGAGGGCGGTTTCGCCGATAGTTTCGCTGTGTTCGAGAAGCGGCAACAGGTGTGCAGAGGTGACGCTGCTGAGCTCACCGACGCGTTCGCCGTCGAGCCGGACTTCGACAAATGGACGCTCGGTACCGTTCTTTAGGGTGTGGATCGCCTTGTGGAGACTGACGAGCAGGAGGCCGGCCCCTTCCGGTGGCACGTGGTTGAAAAGGATGTCGAAATGGTTCTCTTCCTTGAGGACTTGAATCGCCGATCCCCATGGGACAAGAGTGGTTTCGCCCGCCGGGGCCTCGTTCAGCGGCACGATCAGCTCCGGCTCCGGCAGGGCGATGGTGACCCGGGCTTGGAGCCGATCGCCGCCGTCGTACGCCCAGATGCGGGCCGTCGTAGCCGCAATGTACCCGCTGGCAATAATTCTCCTGACAGGTTGCGCGTAGCGGATCGCGTCTTCACGACTGAGATAGCCAAGGACCTGATTCCGCCAACGAACGCTGATGGCATTCACGTCGTACGGGTTGTCCGGCTCGGCCACGAGTTCGACCTGGACGCCTTCAGCTTCACTGTCGCGTCGTACAGCGACCGGCGCCTTACTGGCGCGCAGCGCGGCTTTGATCGCCTTGCTGTACGCGTGCTCTCCCACGACTTCGACGTTCGGCCATTCCGAACGGCCGAGCGAGACCCTGTACAGCCCCTGGCTTGAGGAAGCGGGCCGGGTGACCGCCGAAATTGACGCCTGCCCCTCAGAAGCAGCCGGTTGTGGCGCGGCATGATTCACCGGCGCCCCGCTCCGGGCATCAGGAACCTCGATTCCTTGCACGGCGCCGGCCGGGCTCGCCGACCAGGTCGCGTCCTCCCACACCTGCCGGGCACGGCGGCGCCTCCGCAGCAGGAACATCAGCCCGACGATCCCCGCGGCCAGCAGGAACCCTGCGGGCGAGGATACCGTCACAATCAGCACCAGCATCCCGAACAAAGTCCACTGCGCATACGTCCCGGCCTTCTCCAGCCCCGGAACGCCGCGGCCGCCGGCGGTCAGCTTAGCCGGACTCTGACCGACATGCTCCAGGACCCGTGTGGCCTGTCCCAAGGTCAGGTGCATCAGGCTCGGGCGCTTGCCCGTTGCCCGTGCCACGGCCGCGCGAACGAAGTCGCGCTGGAACTTCGATGCCGGGGCCGTCTCATCGGCAGTGAGGAGTTCCCGCCATGTCCCGTCACTGATGATCTGATGCACGACCTTGCGGCGGGCCGGTTGAGGCGCCCGGGCGGCGGCCTTTCGTGTCGAGCGGCGGTTCGAGCTGGAGGTCACATAGGAGACGCCCGTTCCGGGGATCCTCACGGTGCTCGTCGTCCGGCCTGTCGCGGACTTCGTCACCCGGAACGGGCCGGCCCCAAAGCTCGTACTCACCCCACGCTTCGACGCCGTGATCCTCACAGGCCCGAAACTCTTCGACTTGCGGTAACGGAACCCCAACTCGCACCCCCCAGGATAGGCAATCGCGAGGAAGCAGTTGTCCCCGTAAGGGAGATTCTAAGCCTCAGGGATTCGCGAATGCGGAACTTTTCAAGCTGAATGAGACCAGTGGTCTCGATCACTCTTGGCCCGGTGTCGTCTCCGGGCAGATGGACGTATCCGTTGTGGCCGGTAGCCTCGAAGGTATAGGTTCCGTCGGGGTTATGGACGAAGCGATCCATTGATCCGGCCGTGTTCACGGCAGCGTTACCGCCCCCGATGGATTGATGTGCTTCCGCTCCTGCGCACGCAAACGAAATTCTAGGGACTTACCCGGCACGCTCAAGCTGGTCCGAGGTTCCATCAACGTCCCATAGACGACCCCCAGAAACTGATGTAACGGGGCACCCCTCCAGGTTCACGCTGCGGGCGAAATGACCTCTGGGGTGTGGCCGGGGAGAAGGCGGGGTGAGGTTCTTCAGCGGATCTTTACTTGGTCGCTGGTGTAAAAGTTCTGAGGGGATCCGACGAGGAACACGTTCACCGAGGCCTGCCCGGGAGTGAACGCAGGTCCACCGAAGTTGCTCTGCACGTCGACGGTCTCGCGGACATCGCCGCCTGTGCAGGTGACATAGTTGCCGCCGAATCCCTGGGTCGCCCCTTGATTGACAACGACATCGAGGAAGCCCGTGGCACCGACGGGACACCGGTAGGTGATGGGCATTGCCAGATGGGTGATCTGCTGGGTTGACGCCGCGGTGATGTCAGCCGTCTGGCCGATCTTGATGTAATAAGGATCTTCGGCCGCGGTTGCCCCCGCCATCGGGACGACGGCGAGGAGGCTGCCCAGGGCAAGGGCAGCAGAAAGACGCTTCATGGTGGAACTCCTTAGGCTTGAGTCGAAATGACATGGCCCCCAGCCGGAACAGGATATTCCTCGGCCTCCGGCGCAAACACGAGTAGCGCCTACTTGGCGAACCCCGCCTGGCACTCGAACCAGCACCCGCCAGAGGGGTTAATGAATCGGGCTCGTCGTTGGGGTACTTATGGGCTGGACACCGGTGATGACAGGCATGACGTACTCCATCGAGGCAAGGATCGACGCCGCCGAGGCGTTCCCGGGCGGGACCCTCACGGGTCGAGCCGTCCGGAATCGACGCGCCATTCTCCCAAATGACCGCACAGCGACAGAGCTGGCCATTTTCGCAACTCGCGCGATCCGCGGATCCCGGAAGTCACGGAGTCTCTCCATTTCATCGATGAGCGCGTTGACGTCTGGAGAGGCGGCGATCGCTGCTCCAGTCTGCTACCGGTCTGGTATGTGGACCGCGACGGCGTCGAACGAGCAAAACGCGTCCTGGAAAGATTCTCGCCCGCGGACCGCCTTGGCGGCTGCTGCTACTCGGAGGACCAGACCGAGCGCATCGCGTCATGCCTAGAAGGAACTTGAGACAACAGGACAGCTGAGCGCTGACGTCCAAAAGGACATTGCCTTGCAGGCATCGACCAACAGGGCGGAGGCCATGTCCAACCCTTAGTCACCGGACCACCGAGCAGGGGCGGCCCCAACGCGGGCCTGAAGACATTTGGACGCGGGCCTTCGCCGGATGGCCTTGCACGCGTCACCGGCGCACAGCCCCAGCGGCTCTAGCAGCCCAAGTCGCGGCTGATCCACAGCAGCAGGACCATGAGCGTCCGGGCGGTGCGCTTGTTGCCGTCAATGAGCGGACGAAACCTGGCCACGGACTCGAGGAGTGCCGCCGCGTTCGTGGTTACCTGGGGATAGGCTTCCGTGCCCGAGGCCGTCGTTGCGGGCCGCGCCAAGGCGGAGGCGAGTAATCCGACGTCGCGGGAGGGGCCGGTACAAGTAGTGGCCACTCTATTTAGAAAACCTGTTGATTGTTTACTGTGGCAACGATTGTGGAAACAGCAGTCCCGAGGCCGCTCGGAAAAATTGGGGAATCTGACATGAAACTTGACACCGATCCTGCTCGGCGAAGGGAAGTTGCGCTAAAGGCCGCCGAGCGAGCATGCGCCGCGATGGAAGTCGGCGAGGGTGGTTTCGGGAATCAAGACTCCGCCGTGATTAGGCCGTGTTCCAGTCACTTCAAGGTCGTTCCAGCGCAGCTCGGGATGACCGACCCGCAGGAACATACGGAGGGGCGGGGCCGGCATTCTAGGGATCAGCGCTGTCAGCGGTTTGCGCCAGTACCGTGGCTGTCCCAGCCCATGAGCACCGAGGCCAAAGCGCAAGGATCTCCCAAGGATTTACCAAAGATCCGCCAATCGGACGCCCAAGCGGGGCAGCGTATGGAAGCATCATCTTTTGGGGCCTCCCACGGCCACCTTCAGCTGGGCTCGCACGCAGCCCGGCCTCGTCTTTCGCCGGCGTGGGGAGTGAACGTGCGGACGAAGAGGCTGGCAGGACCTGTGAAGTCTGGCCTGATGCCGGCGTCGGCGGTCCAGCTCGGCTTTGCCGCCCCGTCCCGGGCAGCCGGGCGGAGCAAGGTGGAGATCCGGTCTTTCTGTCGTTGGATGCGGGGGTAGCGATGTTCGTTCCGAGCTCCGTGGATCATTTCCGCGAGGACGATCTGCCGGCCCAGATTCGTGCGCTGCGGATGCCGCGCTGGGCCGGTGCGGCGTTGGGCGCGGGCCTCGTGATGATCGCGGTGGCAGCAGTGGCTGGCTCGATCCTCGTCAACGAGAGTGACAGCACGATCATCCCGTTTTGGGTCGAGGCGCTCATCATGGCGGGAGCAGTAATTTCGGCGATCTCGGGTGCCGCCCTGCTCTGGCATGCCGGGGAGTGGGTCACGCTCACCCGGGACGAGGCGATCGTGACCAGGGCATTCGTCGTCAAGCTCCGGGTCCAACGCACGCAGCTTGAAGACTTCCACGCCTACCTACACCAGTACCCCGCTCGCGGGGGAGTTCAGTACCGCATGGTGCCGACCTTCACGACCAAGGACCCGTACGACCGGTTCCGGGACCTGCCGCTGCCATTCCTGTCCTACTGGAACCCGGTCGGAGGCACGGAAGCTTCCCTGCCGCCGCGCGCCGCCTACATTGAGGCCTGGACCCGCGCCGGCAGCAGCCCGTACTCGAGAGCCATCCCCTCCGGCGCCGTACCCTTCACGCTCTCGATACACCGGCAGGCCGTGCGGACAGGTCTGCAGCGCCGCGCGCGCCTGTGGGCAATCCTCCTCCCCGTCGTCTCGATCGGGCTCGGTCTAAGCCTCGGCTTCGGACTCGGACCTGTCGCCAAAGCCCTAGGCCATAGCCGCAGTTTCGACGCCCAAACGAACCGCACCGGCATCCGCGACCTCGACGACGCACTCACTCCCGACGTCACCGCCTTCCAGTGGCGTGCGAAGGTGTATCCGACGACCGGCACGAGAGATTTCACCTTCTTCCCGACCGTGCGGTCCCTGCCGTCAGCGCCGTACACGGTCCGATACTTCATCCGTGACCCCGCGCAGCACGGCACGGATCTCAGTGTCCCGGAACAGAAGTACGGCCGAATCGTCTCGCAAGGGACAATATCCGTAAAGAACCCCGCGATCGAGTTCAGGCTCGACCACGACGACAGCACATTCACCTTCGAGGTCTACGTCACCGACGACCACGGGCACACAACGCTCAACTCCGAGCTCTACAGGAACCTCGCCGCGCTTCCGGCACCCACACCCACGTCCTGAGAGGAACAGCTCGCGAGGTCGAACCGTCCTTCATTCGGAGTGCCGGGCGTAAAGGGCCGAGGGTTTCAGCTCGCTGGTTTCCTTTCAGGGAGCGGATGCGGGTTGCCGGGGAGACGAGATCACGCTGGCGCAGCGGCCGTTGCCAAGCCGGGCATAGCGGCGCTGGTGCCGCCAGGCCGCTTCGATCAGGAGTCCGCGGGCGTACGCGTTCCCGGCCTTGGTGATCGGCCCTGGTGCCCGGACTGGCCGCAGGAGTTCTCACTGGGTACCAGGGAAACCCTGGAGAAAACCGTAGGACGTCCGTGGAAAACCGGCTATCGGGCAGAGCGATTTTCTCTCGAGTCGATAGCTGAAGCCTCGGTAAAGAATCGCCATGACTGCATGCCTGTCGCTGTCTGGCGCCTGGACCATCGCGCGCGGCCCGACTCGACCTGAGTACTGATCCGTTCGGTTACAGTGCATGCGATACGCTCAAGTCCGCAAAAGCCAAGGAACAGGCTCGACGCCGTCACCGTCTCCGTGTTCAGAGAGCCGGATTCCTCGAGCACCTGCCAGGTAGCCAAGAACCGTGACGTCACCCTCACGCTGATGGCCCCGCTCGGGACCAGAAGAGTTATCGACGCCGCCGGTGGTGAGGCGATCGCGACGGCCAAACCAACACCCTGACTGGGAACAGGCCCCAGCCAGCGAGCTCTCAAGCGATCCATCGATTGCCGTGTTGAGCGCGGCTCCAACGGTTTTGGAACCACTCCCGGAAACCTGGCCAGGGCATTGGACCGGGCCGAGTTCCTCAGCGCCGCCCAGCCCGATGACCTGTCATTCCGTTGGGTCGACAGGATCCGAGGCGAACTCGTTATTACCGTGGTCTCCGCCGCCGGCCGCGAACGGGTCCTCACGGCGCCGCACGGCAAAGCATTTGCGACTCTTCTATTTCTGTCAAGGCCCCCTTGATCGAGCGTGGAGGGTGTTCAGAGTCTGGCAGAGGTGGCGGGCCAGGCAGCGAGCTGAATAACAGCGAGGTCTGCACCTCCAGCGAATCAGAAGACAGCACCCACTATCCGCTGCTGCGAGTTATCTAAGCCGCATGGAGTTCGCCAACGCTGGCGAAGCCGCCGTCGGGGCCGGTATCGGCCGGGACCGATACCGGCCAGACGGGATCTCCCCCGCTACACGCACTCCGGGCGATACGTCGGATCTGCGGGGCCGCTCTGGAGGAGCGCGTTGGAGACGAGGGACCACACGTTTGGATCGTTGGGAGATTGATCGTGTTCGAACGTGTCGAGAGGGCAGTAGTCCTGGAGAACAAGGTTGGACACTTGCTTCACCGGCCCAACAAGAGCCTGGCTCGTGTAAGGGGTAACGACCTCGTCGTAACGGGTCGAGATGACGGTGTAAGAAGGGCCAGGTACGGTGTCGCCGATCGAGTTGAGCTCGGCCATGAACGCAGACCCGGCATGCTGGTCCGCGCAGGCCTGGCACAGGGTGCTCGTTGCGGTCGTGTCGAGAATCATCCCCGCGGGCGACGGCGCGATGAGGCCTTGTGTGCCGTGGTTTGACGGCGCAATGCCGACGAGGTGGTGCACGTACTTGGCGCCGCCGAGGAAGCCGATGTAGTACCGCGGCATCATCCCGCCTTGGCTGTGCCCGACGAGATCGACCTCCTTTGCACCCGTCGCGCCGAGAACTGATTTCACGAACGTCGCAAGCTCAGCTGCGGAGTCTCGAATTGCCCCGCTGGAGGGGACATTGTTGACTACCCCGTAGTTGAGCGCGAAGACGCAGTACCCCTGGTCCTTGAGCACGGGTGAGAGCAGTGCCCAGTTCTTGTACATCGTCTCGAACGTTCCCGGGACGAGGACCACCGGGTACGGATGCACGCTCGACGGCTTGCACGTCCAGTCATTGGCTCCGGGCGGATCTGGCGAGATCGAGTCGGCCTGAGCCGCGGGTGCGGCGAAGAGTCCAATCGTGAGCGCCGCGGCGGCGAGCACGGCAGTGAGTCGGAATCGGCGCATGGCCTTGCCTTTCTTCTGGCCGCGAACCCCTATGTCCGCGGCATCCCTAGTTACTTTGAGGTAACCTACTGGCGGGTTGCAATAGCGTGCGAAGATGATGGGAAAACGTGCACTCGCTCGTCGGACCTGTACCGGGTCGAATGCCACAACAGTCACAGGAGTGGCCACAGGTCTCATAGATCCAGGGCTGAAGACACACGAGAGTCCAAAGCACGCACATCCTTCCAGTCGTCACGATAGGCAGCCTTGAGAGCAGGCCGCGCGCGAGGCTGCCCTCTCAAAGCTCACGGCAGACGGAACACGGATGGGACAAGGGGCCTGCGCGTGGAGAGGCACCTCAGCAAAAGCGGCCACGGACCACGGCCTAACCGGTGCAACCAAGCGCCGCCTGGCTTAGCAAGCGTTGTGCCCGACGCACCGAGAAGAACCCGTGGGGCTCGCACCCATCAGCGCGTCCGCGGGTGCGGAACGCCCGCCGCCCTGGTCCATGTCCTGATATCTGCCACAGATCCAGACCCATCCGAGCCGCCGTCAACAGCAGTGCCGCAGCCGAGATCCAGACGCCGGCGATCTGCCGGCACAGGCCTGCGACCGCCGGTCGTCCTCCATGCGTCCTCTTCCCCTCGCTCATGGGGAAACATCTTAGAAGCCAGGAACGACAGACAACCGGCCCCGCCTTGGCAGCCCTCGTGCGTTGTGCACCCGCAGGACCCCGGGACTGCCGGCCGCAGGTCTCTCAGCGTCCCGTCAATGTGCCGAGACCCACTCATTCCGTGGCCTTTGCGTACACCATCTCGGCATCCAAGTCATTCCACGCCAAAAGGTCCGAGGGAAAGAGCTTCAGGAGAAGCTGGCTCGTTGCCTGAAGGTAGGCGTTGCGGCTGGGCAGGCGCATCGGCTCGGCGGCAAGATCAGCGGCCGGATCCATCATTCGCCCCTCAGCCGCCTGAGAGCGTCGATCCGGTTGGTGCAGCCGAGCTTGGCGTACGCATGCTCCAAATGCTTGGCCACGGTCCGCGGGCTGGTGCCGAGCAGGTGACCGATGGCGACGCCTGTGAACCCCTTCCCGAGAAGTTGCAGGATCTCGCGCTCCCGGGCCGTCAGAGAATAGCCACCGCCGTGTTCTTTGCCCGATAGCTCTCCGCCGTCCGCGTACGCCTGTTCGAGGAGGCGCAGCATCGGCTGGAGATGACGAGCCACTTCGACCTCATTGTCGCTGAAGTCATGCCCCCAGCGGTTCATCGACCACCCACGGAACATATGACTGCTCGGACCCGCGGTCATGAACACAAGCTGCCGGTTCACATCCGAGAACGACAGACCCTCCCGGAATGCCCGGGTCTGATAGAGCTGCCGGTCCGACACAAGGTCGCTGAGACGCCGCAAACCGTTGCTGGGCTCACGCTGGAAGCTCATCACAACAGGGTGCTCCGCATAGAGTTCGAGCAGCGTCTTCGGGATATCGACGCCCGAATGCTCGGGATAGGCACGAACGTCCGACTCTTGGGTCCAAGCGTCCACGTCGTTCCAAGCCGCGTGCTCGGAGGGAAAGAGATTCAGCAGAAGTTCGCTCGCCGCGACGAGGTACTCGTCCCGGCCGGACAGGTGCATGAGTTCTGCTGCAAGCTCGGCGTCTGGATCCATCGCATGTCTCCGGAATCCCGGCTCCCCCCGATGGCATGACCGTAGCAACCGCGCAGTGCACGCACAAGTGAGAGTTGCTCTATTTCTTCAACACCGGAACTGCCCGGGATCAATACGCAAAAGAACGTATGTTCCGAGTCTCTTCCCCCCGAGAAAATGATGTCAACGGAGTTGTCTCCCCCTGGCCCGGCGGTTCTGACCCGACCTTGTAGACCCAATCCCTAAAACCACTAAGGAGAACAAGATGAAACCCGTCATCAAGCGCGTCCTGATCACCGCGGCAGCGGTCGTCGGCGCCGTCGTCGCCTCTGCTGGCCCCGCCCTCGCCGGGGTTGGGATCAACCACTCCGAGCCCCTCAGCCGACGCTGAGAGCTCCTCGGTTCGTCCGCCCCGGCGTCCGGCCCTGCCGAGCCGGAGCGGACCCACGACCCCCGCAGTCATGTTCAACAGATCGAAGGCCCTGCGGGCCGCCCAGAAGATCCTCGCCGCATCGGCCCGGTGCGACGCCCTCAAAGGCGCCCGCTTGGGACAACTCGCCCGTGAGCTTCCGCCCCCGCACGGGCTCCGCACGGCGGCTAGGCGCGCAAGCGTCCTCATGGACCTCGCTACGGCCGCTTCCCGGGAACACGACCACCCGCACGCCATCGCGCTGCTTGACGAGGCGGAGCATCTGTTCGACTCCGTCCGTGCCTCCCCCGGGCGGAACCGCTGGGTCGCCGAACTCCTCCTGAGGCTCGGTGACGACCTAAGGTTCGCTGGCCGCTATACGGACTGCGGCGAGGCTCTGACCCGGGCCGAAAAGCTCGCAGACGCCGACACTGCGTATCCCCTCCGGCTGGCCTCCGTCCTGAATGCCCGGGGCATCTTGGCCAAGGACACGGGCCACTACGACGCCGCCCTCGCCCACTACGGGTCTGCCCGGTCACTCATCGAAGCCGAGTTAGGTGAGGACCACCCGGCATTGGCCGCCGTCCACCACAACCTCGCTGGCCTCCTGCACGCCCAAGAACGCTACGCCGACGCCGAGGAGCCTGCACGGCACGCGGTCGCACTCCGCGGGCAGAGCACTTCCCCGGACCCTGAGGGGCTCGCCGCCGACTTGTCGGTGCTCGGTTCCGTCTTGCTCGGGCTGGGACGCCTCGACGAAGCCGAACAGGCCTACCTCCAGTCGAAGACTGTCTGGATGGAGAGGTACGGCCCGGGGCACTACGAGGTGGCCGTCCAGCTCAACGGCCTCGCCGCCGTCCACCAAGCCCGAGGCGATTTCGAAGGGGCCGAGCGCGACTTCCGGCAGGCCCTGCACACCAAACAGCGGGTCCTGGGCGCCGGGCACCGTGAGACGGCTGCACTGCTGAACAACCTCGGCGCCCTTGAGATGGACCGCGGACATCCGGACGCGGCTGCGCAACTATACGGAAAGGCGCTGCTCGCTTTCCGGAAGGCCCTCGGCGACGACCATCCAGACACGGGCCTGTGCGCAGAGAATCTGGTGCGTGTCAGGCGCCAAGCCGGATCGCGGCCGGGGCTTGGTGACCACGGCAATGAACACGGAGCCGCCGTTGTGCAGTGACCATTCCGGGCGGAAAAGCCCCGATGCCCCTTTCAAACTGAAACCCACAGTGAAAGGTGAAAGCGATGGAGAACAAGGAAATAGTGCGACGTTCGTATGAGCTGTTCGCCGAGGGGAAGCTCGCCGAGGCCGCGGAGTTTTATGCCCATGACGCAATCCCAACCAACGGATGAAGAGGCGGCCGCTCCCGCAGCGTTAACCAATTGTCGTGGGAGGGCACCCAAAACGGTGGACGAAATACACGTAGGCGACACTCGATACGCCCTAATGACTGGAATGGTAGACCGGGCCAACATCGCCTTGCCCAAATGGAAACTAACCCGAAGGAGAACAGACAAATGCCCATCACCGACGAGAGTATCGTCATCCCCGTCCCGCCTGAGGAAGTCTTCGACTACCTCAACGACCCCACACACCTCGCTGAGTACGACGCCACCATCCTGACCAGCGAACTCGAAGGCGACGGCCCGGTCCGCGTCGGGTCGCGGTTCAAGGGCACGAGCAAGATCCTAGGCCGCACCTTCGACTGGGTCGTCGAGGTGACAGAAGATGAGCGCCCCACGAAGCAGACCATCAAGTCCGTGGAGGGGAAGATCGACTTCATCGGTACCTACACCATGACCCCCGAGGCCGGGGGGACCCGGTTGAACTATCGCCTCGAATCCGGCGCTGGCCTCGGCGGAGTGTTCGGCCGCGTCGCCGATGTGCTCGTGAACAAAGCGTACGCACGGCAGACGCGCGCCAACCTCGCCACCCTCGCTGAGATCCTCACCGAGCACGGGGAAGGATAGGCCGGCTCAGATGCTACTTCCACACGCCCGAAGGGCTCTGATGAAAACACAGACCGCATTGGGCGTCTCCGCAGCGCCCGAGGCGGTCTTCACCCCGGGGTCGCCCGGGTCGTGGACCGCCCCGGCGCAGGTCCAGTCGCTCAACGGCTCGGTTCTTTCGGGAGCGCTCGGGATGGCGGTGGCACAGGGAACGCACACAGCTGCCATCATTGGCGGCGAATACAGCCTCACCGCGGCCGCTCTTCCCAGGGCATCCGGCGCCGGAGCCACTCCTGCCATCAGCAACTGGGTCACCTGCCCGACCGGAGGTGACTGGCCGCCGGTCAATCAGCCTGCTGAGCCAGCCTTGACCGCGTACCAGTCACCGAACACCGGGGACGCCATCGCCCTCATGGTCAATCAGGGCGTACTGATTCGGGGAGCGACCCAGATGGCCGTGGTGGACCTGACCAAGATGCTCGACAGCACTACAGTCCCGGCCAGGGGCAACGTCTGCACCAGCGGGACACTCCCATCATCGGCGGTGAGCTTCATCGCGCTGCCCTAGCTGCTGTCCCGAACACCGGTCGTCGAGTTCTTGCAACTGAACACCGAAAACCCCAGCGCCTCCGCTTCCCAGCCCTCTCGCAACGGCCGGGGAATCATCCCCACCGCACGAGAGGAATGAGGAGCGGAGGCCGCGCCCAAAGAATCGAGCCAGCACCATGCCCACCCTCGATGAGAGCATCGTCATCCCGGTCCCGCGCGAAGAGGTCTACGACTACATGTGGTCTTCGACCACTTCACCACCCGAAGAAGGAAGATTCCCATGAAATCAGCGTTCCCCGCGTCCGCACCGACAGCGCGAACGCGACACTGCGCGCTCACGCTGAAGCGCGTCTCGGCCGGGCTGCTGCTGGCAGCAAACCTCGTTTTTCCCCCCGGCCTGGCCCCGGCAGCTGCGGCGGTAAAGTACGTCACCCACAACATCGCCGCCGGGCAATACCCGATGGGTGTGGCCGTGGACCCGGGAACCCACAACGTCTACGTGCCCAACGAACTGTCGAATACGGTCACCGTCATCAACGGCTCGTCGATCATCGCCACCATCCCCGTGGGGCAATACCCTGTTGGCGTTGCCGTCGATCCCACCACCCACACCGTCTACGTCGCGAACCTCACCACTGCCGACGACCCCGCGGTCAACGGCAGCGTCTCGATCATCAGCGGGACCTCGGTCACCGCGACCGTGACAGTAGGCTCCGGCCCCAGAGGCATCGCGGTTGATCCGACGACCCACACCGTCTACGTCACCAACCTCAGCAACAACGGCCTCCCCTACAGCAACAGCGTTTCGGTGATCAACGGGAACACGATCACAGCTTCTATCCCGATGAACTATCCGATGCCTTGGGCCGTCGCTGTCGATCCGACCACCCACACTGTCTTCGCCACCGTGTCCGGAACCTCTTTGGGCAGCTTCATCGAGGTGATCAACGGGACGAGTGTCACCGCCGACGTTCCCGCTGGGAACTACCCGGTCGCAGTGGCCGTGGACCCGACCCCGCACAAGGTGTACGTCGCGAACGTCTACGACGCAAACCTCACGGAATTCAAAGGCAGGTAGACCGTGTGAATCGGAGACCGGGAGGAGGCGGCAACCGGGTTGCGAGCCTCCCGGCCGTCCGGTCGTCAGACCGAGCCGTTTCTAGCCCGCCGCAGTGGTCCCGCCAGCACTTTTGGACCCGACATCAGCCGCAAGGACAGGCCGACGAAGAAGGCGCTCCTGGATGGCCTAGACATCGTGGGGAACAGCCCACCGGACATAACAGGCACAACAACTGCAAGAAAGGTCGAATCCTCATGCGTGGTTTTCAAACCGCCCGTTTCAGCACTGCAGCAGTTCTAGCTGTAGGACTCGCTGCAGCGGGAACCGTCACCCCCGCTTCCGCAGCCCAACCAGCCCCAACCGTCATCAGCACCATCACCCTCGGGCCGAGCGGCGCGAATATCAATCCCTTCGCTGTAGCGGTGGACTCCAGTAACCACACCGTCTACACCACCGACGACAACAGCGACTCCGTGACCGTGATCAACGGATCCTCTGTATCCGCGACCGTCCCCCTCGGGGCCAACGCCGACCCGTTCGCAATAGCGGCAGACCCCCGGAGCCACAACGTCTACGTCACCAATCCCCGCTACAGCACCGTATCTGTGATCAACGGAACCTCGGTCATCGCGACCCTCGCCGTGGCCAGTACGCCACAAGGGGTAGCCGTGGATCCGGGGAACGGCACCGTCTACGTCGCCAACCAGGGAAACGGCACCCTGACCGTCATCAACGGCACCACCGTGACCGGCACGATCCCCGTCAGCAGCTACCCCTACGGGGTGGCGGTGGACTCGTCAACCCACACCGTCTACGTCACCGATCCCCTCGCCAACACGGTTTCGGAGATCGACAGCACCACCGTAACCAATACCGTCCCCGTCAGCAGGCAACCATACGAAGTGGCAGTTGATCCGGGAACCCACACCGCGTATGTCACCAACTACCGAGACAACAGCGTCACTCTGATCAACGGAACCACGGTCACCGCCAGCGTCAGCGTCGGAAACTACCCGTTCTGGGTAGCAGTGGACCCCGGAACCCACACCGCTTACGTGCCCAACAACGGCGGAAGCGGCACACCGACAGGCACGACGGTGTCCGTGATCAACGGCACCTCGGTGACCAGCACCATCACCGTGGGCAACGGCCCGGACGGCGTGGCGGCGGATCCGGTTACCCACAAGGTCTATGTCGCGAACTACAGCGACAACACGGTATCCGTCATCAAAGGACATTAGGGGGAAGCGCTGACAAGGCGGCCGCATTAGGTCTGGGATGCTGACGCTCCCGCCCAGCCACGGCGTCCTACCCGACACGCCCACCTTATCCATCCCTGCGGAATCGGCAGTGCCAGCGTCGCTGTCGGCCCCAAGTGGGTTAGCCTCACCCATCACTCGAGGGCGAACACTCACGAATGTTCATCACCCGCAAAGAAAAGCCCCGTCGCCTTCAGTCTGCTGCGAGGTAGGAGGGATGGTCATTGGACGATAGTCAGAAGCCCCGGCGCCCCGACCCGATTCGCAGACCGTAAGCGAACTCGTCCAGCACTCCGCCGCGCCTGATAAGATCCGACGGCGTCGCCCCAACCGTCGGCCGAACAGGGTTCTCCACACCTGCTCCTGTGAATGTCGATGAATCTTATGAATCCTGTGAATCGACTGATTGGTGCGACCCGGGTCGAGTCTGCGCAGGAGTACCCGGAAGTCCTCGAGGAACTCGTCACGCCCGATGACAATCTCAGGCGTGGCGCCTGAGATTGCACTCGCCCGGGTCCACCATCGGGTGATCGCAGGGCGTTGGCGGGAACAGTTTTTGTCCGCAAATGGTCCCGCTCCCGTTTTCACCCGGGATCTCGGGCACAATCGACGGCCGCGCCTGGAATGAATTCATCGACTACTCCGAGACGGGCACCCTCAAAACCCATCTGACGACCGCCGCATACATCGTGGTGTTGTACTTGACGGGAATGAGGCCCCGTGAAATCCAAGGACTCGAAAGGGCTGCTGCGGAGCTGGAATCAGGTCGCTACCTGATCTACGGTCGTGTTTATAAGACGGCCTCGACGACGGGAACCACGTCCCGCAGGGAACAATTCGCGATGTTCCTTGGGTGGCCATCGAATCGGTGGTCCGGGCCATCCGCACACTCGAGAGTCCCGACGGGTACCTGTTCGGTGGCCTGCCGCCCGACACGATGAACATGCGCATCGAGAAGTTCATCGCATGGGCTTCGAACCTCGCCGAGAGCCTGGGCTGCCCTCACGAGACTGTCCCTGAGGATAAGTATGGGTCGATCGGGGTCTCTCGTTTCGCCGGACGCTGGCATGGCACATCGCCACACGCCCGGGCGGGCTTGTCGCCCTCGCGGTTCAGTACGGCTACATGCGCACCGCCATGAGCGCTGGCTGCGCGTCCCGGGGCCGGAACGGAATGCACAACTTGCTGGACCTGGAAACGCCTCTCGCCTCTGCCGACGCGCTCGCCTCACTCTCCCCCGATTTCGCGGGCACGATCATCAACGCGAGGCAGGCCCGTGCGCTTCTTGAGAACCCGTCGCTGACCGCCTACGACAACCCGTCCGCGATGCTCATGTGCGTCTACAAACCAGACCGTGCCCTTTGCAACCGCATGACTAGCGCGAAGCACCAAGCCTGGACCGATGCGTCCCCTCCTGCGCGAACATCGCACGAACCGATTCCCACGCATAGCTCATGCGACAAGAGGCAGAATCCATGGAAAGGCAGGCCACGACGGCCCCCGAGCCTATTGGGCACCGGCTGGGAAGCCCGGGCCCGGCGGCTCCGTCCGGAAGCCGATCAGCACGACCGTTCCCGCATCATCCCTTAGGAGACCGAATGAACCCCACGCAGGACAAACGCACCCGCATCCAGGCGGCCATGGAGCGAATCCTCGTTTGGGAACCCGGGTAGATCCAACGGGGCCCTGACCGTCGTGGCCCTCGCCGCAGAAGCAGGGATACCGCGAAACGCACTCAGCCAGCGGCACATCGCCAAAATGAAGAACTCCGACGTAGACTCGCGGAGAGGCGCGGTCCATGCCATCCGCAGAGGCTGATGCAAGGATCCGAAAGGAGGCGCCCTCCTCATGAACTGCACCTTCGCCTGGAAACCGTGGCCAATCCCATCATCTGATGCCGTCTGCAGTCCGTTCGGGTCCTTGGCTTACGGGTTGCCGCCCGAGTCCAGCCCTACCTTGCGGCGGCGCAGGAAGGCCAGTATTTTCACGGCCCGGCGGGCAGGCCCGGCTGTGGTGCGTTCACGGATGTCGGCGATGGCAGTTGTCGGCCTTTCTGCACGGCATCCGTAACCCCTGAACTGGATGCAATGCAACTTCGTCTCCGGGCCGCGCCCGCGGAGGATGGCGATGCCTCGGACGCACCCGGGCGCCACGTTAATCACGGCGCCAGAGGGTACATCCCCGGCTTCAAGGGGTTTGCTATTGCTGGATGTAGACGTTCGCCCCGCTTTCCGGCACGGACTTGTTGAAGTTGATCACATCCTTGACGTTGACCCGCACGCCCTCGACCACCGAGGCTGGAGGATTGCCCAGCTCGCATTCGACCGTGATCGTCATGGGCAGGTGCACGCTGGGATCAGCATCCGGCGTCGCTACGGCCGACAGCGTCAACTTGCCGCCGAAGAACGACGCCGGCAGACCCTGAGGTGTCGCGTCGCCATAGGATTGGAAGCTGATCAGCTTTGTCACGGCGATTGTTCCGGTAATCGTCTGTCCGGTTGCAACCATGTGATGGGCGAAGGTGCCGCCTCCGGTGGCGGTGCGGCCGACTGTATCGAAGGTGCCGGTGGCGATGACTGTCACCACGTCGCCGTTGTTCGCGATTGCCTGGTTGCCGGCCGGGAACCCTAGGCTCTGGACGAGGGCGTCGCCGACGTGGTACTCGAACGAGCCTTTCACGGTGCTCGCCCCCGCAGCACCTGCCAATGACAGCACCAGCAGCGGCACCGCCAGTAAGACTGCAACTATTTTTCGCATGGTTTCCTCCTGAGTTTTTCGATTGCTATGTTGTGGGTCCGAAATCAAAGGCTTCCGGAGCTGAACGTTGGTGCTCGTTCGTCGCGATTGGCCGGTGCCACGAACTTGGCGCCCCCCGGGCAAAGGATTGCGCGGCTAACATCGACGTTGGTGCAGACGAGAGCAGCTCTTCACGTGGGACAGAGGCGATGAGGCCGCCTGGAAACATGGCCGATGCCAGCATCGGCGCGCACGGGAGGCCCGCCCTGATCCTGTTTGCCGGGGCTGCGTCCACTTCACGACCAGCAATCACGGTTCTTCATCCCGCTTCCACTCGCCCCAGCGCTGCAACCAGTAATGTCGCGGCTGACGCAAGGCGGGGACGCTGTTCGTAACTTTAGAACGGCGGACACCTGCCGTCGCGAGTAGTTCCTACTCGTTTTCCCGGCGCCGTACATGGCAGGGTGCCGCCATCCGCTACTCAACAACACGGCAAAAATAGCGCCGATGTGGCCTCGAGGGCATTACCGTACGTTCTCGCTCCCTGATAACCCCGAGCCCTGGAAGCACCCTTTGCCGGTCGGACTGTCGCCGGTCTCCAAGCACGGCTTCACCTTGGCGCCGGACTCTTCACCAATTCACGGGTCACGCTCTCTTGACCTTCCTCCGGAGGGCAATGTGCA
The DNA here is from genome assembly GCF_044358315.1 of Arthrobacter sp. FW306-04-A. GTDB lineage: Bacteria > Actinomycetota > Actinomycetes > Actinomycetales > Micrococcaceae > Arthrobacter. Next base: position 1,965,283 of record NZ_CP084559.1, on the reverse strand, counting down.
GACTGGAGAAGGTCCGGGTACACACCACCGGCAACCGGGACGGCGAGTTGCGGGCGGCCGGCGACGACTTTGGAGTTCTCATGAGCGCGGCAACGGTTTTTGATTACGATCTGGCGGTGATCGGTTCCGGCGGGGGCGCGTTTGCGGCCGCGATCCGCGCCAGCAACCTGGGCAAGCGGGTGCTCATGGTGGAGCGCTCAACGGTGGGCGGCACGTGCGTGAACACCGGATGTGTGCCGTCCAAGGCCCTGCTGGCTGCGGCCGAAGCCCGCCACGTGGGCCTGGATGCCACGGGACGCTTCCCGGGCATCGGCACCTCCGCCGGACCCGTGGACATGCCGGCGCTGATGGAGGGCAAACGGACGCTGGTCGAGGGGATGCGTTCGGAAAAGTACGTGGACCTGATCGCCGATTACGGGTGGGACCTGCGCCAGGGAACTGCCTCGTTCGCCGGAACCCCTGCCGACCCGGTCCTTCGGATCAGCTACCCGGACCGGCCCAGGGAGTCCGTCACCGCCGCCCACTACCTGATCGCCAGCGGCTCCGCCCCCTGGGCACCGGCGGTACCGGGCCTGGAGGAGACCGGATACCTGACCTCCACGAGCGCGATGGAACTGCAGGAGGTACCCGAATCGCTGGTGGTGGTCGGCGGCGGCTATGTTGCCCTGGAACAGGCCCAGCTCTTCGCCCGGCTCGGTTCGAAGGTGACGATGCTGGTGCGCTCCCGGCTCGCGTCCGCGGAGGAACCGGAGGCGTCACTGGCGCTCATGAGCGTGTTCGCCGACGAAGGCATCCGCGTGATCCGCCGGGCCTTGTTGTCCTCGGTGCGCAAGGATGACGCCACCGGCGGGGTCATCGCCACCGCCGACGTCGCCGGCGGGCGGGAAGAGTTCCGGGCGCACCGGCTGCTGGTCGCCACAGGCCGCCGAGCCGTCACCGATGCCCTGGACCTGGATACAGTCGGGGTCAAGACCGGAGACCGGGGCGAGGTCCTTGTCCAGCCCACCCTAGCCACCTCGAACCCGAGGATCTGGGCCGCCGGGGATGTCACCGGGCACCGCGAATTCGTCTACGTCGCATCCTCCCATGGGGCCCTGGCGGTCGAGAACGCGTTCAACGACGCGGGCCGCGAGGTGGACTACCGCCACCTGCCCCGTGTCACGTTCACCAGCCCTGCCCTGGCCGCAGTCGGACTCACCGACAAGGAAGCCAACGGCCAGGGCATCAGCTGCCAGTGCCGAATCCTGCCCCTGGAATACGTGCCCCGGGCCCTGGTGAACCGGGACACCCGGGGCTTCATCAAGATCGTCGCCGACAACGACACCGGCAAAATCCTGGGCCTGACCGCCGTGGCCAAAGACGCCGGGGACCTCGCCGCCGCGGGCGTGTACATCCTCAAGGCCGGAATGAGCGTGGAGGACGTCGCAAACTCCTGGGCCCCTTACCTGACGATGGCCGAAGGCATCAAGATCGCCGCCCAGTCCTACACCACCGACATCTCCCGCCTTTCCTGCTGCGCCATCTGAACAGGCACGGGACATCGGACCCGGGCCGCCAGGGACAGGATCAGGAGCGGGACGCCATCACGGATGGCTGTTTCCCGAAGCCGGTGCGGTTCCTATCGCGCCTTGATCTCATCACTTCTCAGCGTGTCGGCTGCCGACCTCGCGCTCACGTCCTTTTGCCGGCCAGGACGGTGGGTAGTTCTGTCAGGAGCATGACGGTGTGGTCCGGTGGGGTGAAATAGCCGGGGTAGGGCGCGCCGGTGCGGTTAATCCAGGCCGTTTGCAGCCCTGCTTTTGCTGCTCCATGGATGTCCCAGGGGTGCACGGCGACCAGCAGCATCTCCGAAGGGGCGGTGCCGCTGGCCTGTGCGGCGTAGCCGTAGGACGCCGGAGCCGGTTTCCAGGCCGGGGCGTTTTCGACCGAGAGCAGGGCCTCGAACGCGTCGCGGATCCCGGCAGGTTCAAAGAGCTTCTCGGCAACCGTGGTTGAGCCGTTCGTCAGGGTGATCAGCCGGTAACCGGCCTGTCGCAGTGCCCGGACGCCGTCGGGGACCTCGGGGTGCAGGCCCAGCGAAGCCATGCCTTCCACGATGTGCTCCACGGCCGGGCCCAGCTCGCGGTTGAGGCCTGTGCCGGTGAGCAGGCCGCGCAGCGCTTCTGCCCCGATCTCGGCGAACGTGCCGTTGTCTCCGGCCGCGGTGAGGGCGAATCCGTCTCTGAGGAGAGTGGCGAACCAGAGTTTGGCCACCGTGGCCGGGGCACCGACCTCGGTGAAGCGTTCTGCCATCGGCGACATGTCCGACAGGGTTTCATTGACGTCAAAAACAATCACTAAGGGGTTCGTGCTCACAAGCTTCTCCTTCAAGGCATCGGCTGCGGTCCAGGGGTACTACTCTGCCTCGTTCCCGCTCCGGATGGTAGGCGGCTGAACCGGTCACCGGGGGCGGTACGGGTCAGTGCAGGTAGTCGGCGAATTCCTTTTCGAAGTACCAGGCCGCGTCGCGGTTGGTCCTGTGATCTGCATTGGAGAGAGAGGCCTCTCCGTCGGCCTCCTTGAGTCAGCCAGGACCGGCGTCAGCGCGGCCCTGGAACCAAGGTCGACCACGCGCCCCACCCCTTCGGCGGACCCGGAGCGCAGCAGTCAGTGTCCTGGTCAGTGCTGGCCGCGCGGCCAGAACTGAGCCGATCGCACCCAGGGCGCCGGTAACGATCAGCAGTGTCAGTTCGCAATACAACAGGGGAATCAGAATGAGTCCAAGGGTGGACAGGATGCCGCGCCCGCCCTCACCTCCACTGTATGTTGACACGCCACCCCCTCGATCCGTGGCCGGAAGGATAGCTGTCCTCCTGCAACTAAAGTCTGCACCTTCCACTGCAGTGGAAGGTCAAGGCCGGAGGCAGGTCCAAGACTCTGTGTCGGACGCGTTCGCGGGCCTGGCCGTTAGGCGGTGGCCCACCGGAGAATGTTTGTTTGGGCCTCTTTTACTGCCTTCCCGCTCCCGCTGATGCTCATCGCCGGCCCCTCTTTGGGGCTGAATCGTCTCAGCCAAACAATCCAAACCATCACTTAGCCCAAGGCGTCGCCGGGACCAAAAGGGCTCCCGTATCTGCGACATGATCCGGGCTCCCCCTTCTGATACTGTTCCAGTAATCGCTGGAACATTGGAGTAAACCATGAATCAGGATGCTTACGGCCACGTGGCCCGCATTGGCAAGGCCATCGGCAATGGGAACCGGCTCGAACTTCTTGAGTTGATGGCTCAGGCCGAGCAATCCGTTCACGATATGGCGCGCATGTCACGCATGGGCGTTACCGCCGTCTCATCCCACCTGCAGGTCCTGAAGAACGCCGGTCTGGTGCGCACCCGTCGGGACGGCGTTCGGATCTACTACCGCCTTGCAGGACCCGAAGTGGCCGGGTTGTTCGTATTCATGAAAGATGTTGCGGCGCGATTCCTGCCGGCCCCTTCCGCGGCCGACAGTGCGACGGAGGGCAGCAGCTGTGACATTGCGCCCCTGATTCACACCATCGATGAAGCCGGCGACGCATTCATGCTCGACGTTCGCCCCGCCCATGAATATCTGGCCGGCCATTACCCGGGAGCTGTGTCCATCCCTCTGGATGACCTGGCCTCACGGATGGACGAATTACCACGGGACCAACGTGTCATTGTCTATTGCCGGGGTGAGTTCTGCCTTCTGGCCCGGGACGCCGCACGCCTGATGCGCGACAAAGGCATCGATGCCTGGGCCATGGACGAAGGCGTCCTTGAGTGGCGGGCCGGCGGCAGCGTTGAACTGACGGCCACCGCGTAGGGCCCCGGCCATGCAAGAGATCTCAAACCGCCTGATCCAGTCCTACGCCCTCTCACCGGAACGCCGGCATGCGCTCTACCGCCGCACGCTCGTCGTCGTGATCCTTTCCCAAATCTTTGGCGGAGCCGGCCTCGCCGCCGGCGTCACCGTCGGGGCACTCCTGGCCCAGCAAATGCTCGGCACCGCCGGACTCGCGGGCCTGCCATCTGCCCTGTTCACCCTCGGATCGGCCGGTGCAGCCTTTCTCGTCGGACGCATTTCACAACGGAGAGGCCGCCGCGTCGGGCTCTCCGCGGGCTTCATCGCCGGCGGCATCGGAGCCGCCGGGGTCGTCCTCGCAGCGGTCACGAACAACGTGACCCTGCTGTTCGTCGCCCTCCTCGTATACGGGTCAGGGACGGCCACCAATCTCCAGGCCCGCTACGCCGGAACGGACCTCGCCCCGGCCCGGGGCCGGGCAACCGCGGTCAGCATGGCGATGGTGTCCACGACCCTGGGCGCCGTCGCCGGTCCGAATCTCATCACGCCCCTGGGCGCCTTCGCAACGAGCCTGGGGATTCCGGCCCTGGCCGGACCATTCCTTCTCGCAGCCGCCGCCTACATCCTGGCAGGCATCGTTCTGTTCTTCTGGCTCCGTCCCGATCCTCTCCTGCTCGCAACCGCGATCACCAACCAGGATCAGGCGGCGGCTGCAGCAGCTCCTGACGCGCCGTCCCGGCCCGAACCGCCGCTGAACAGCCGCGGCGTCACCGTCGGCACCACGGTCATGGTCCTGACACAGGTGGCCATGGTCGCGATCATGACCATGACGCCGGTCCACATGCGGTCCGACGGCCACGGCCTCACCGAAGTCGGCATCGTAATCGGCATCCACATCGGCTTCATGTACCTGCCCTCGCTGGTCACCGGCATGCTCGTCGACAAACTCGGCAGGGTCCCGATGGCGATCGCCGCAGGCCTGACTCTCCTTGCCGCCGGGATCGTGGCGGCAACAGCGCCGGCACAGTCAATGATGCAACTGATGATCGCGCTGGCACTGCTCGGACTGGGCTGGAACTTCGGACTGATCAGCGGCACCGCCCTCATCGTCGATGCCACCCCGTTGGAAACACGTGCCAAGACACAAGGGTCGATTGATGTCCTCATTGCCCTCGCCGGCGCGACCGGGGGCGCCCTGTCCGGAGTCGTCGTCGCAGGCACCAGCTACGCCACCCTGTCCCTGGCCGGAGGGATCCTGTCCCTTTTACTGATCCCCGTAGTCATCTGGGCACAACGGACACGTCCGGCTCGAACCGGCTGAACATACACCTAGTTGAGGCGCCCCGGGACGGGTGATTACCGCACAGCTGGCAGAGACGGCCGGGGCATTTCTAGCCGACTGGTGTTGGCGGGTGAGGCCGGCGAACCGGGCTATCTGCGGCGGGAGCTGCTGCTAGATCCGACCTACCGCAAGACCAAAGCGCCGTTGCCCTTCTGCTCGGCACCCCGAGTGCCAACCCGCCCGCGGTCCATTGACCACGGCAGGAGTTTCCGTCGACGTACAGCAAGACACCGGACCGACACTCGATCCGCACTCCCGGGTGACGGCAACGGCCGCCGACCGGCCTGGATGATATCGGGTTGTCGCTGAACCCGACCGGCCCACGTCAGGGGAGAGCGCCGTTTCGGTCCGGGTCTCAAAGGACACGAAGTCACGGAGCACCGACCAATACGACGTCTATGCCGTTCATGGCTTCCCCTGCACCCACCACGACCGGCGTCGCATTCGCGAAGCTCCCGTCGCCGCCGTAGTACCGGGACATGACGGGCGTTCCCTTACCCGCGAAGTAAACCTTGTAGGAACCGGCAGCTAGTCCGATGATCGTGTACGTCCCGTCGGCCTGGACAGTCGCTCCACCGCCGACGCCGGGCCCACTTGACATTACGGAGACAAAGATCTGGCTCACATCAACGCCGTCAGGGACTGTCACCGTGCCGCTGATCGTTGCACCGGGTACCAGCTCCACGTCAATGCGCTCCTTGGCTTCCCCGGCAGCCACCGTCACGGGGATCGCGTTCGCGAAGCTTCCATCGCCGCCGTAGAACCGGGACACAACATTCTGCGGCATTTCCTTTTGGGATCCGAAGTTGAGCTTGTAAGAACCGGCGGGCAGCCCGACGACCGTGTAGCTCCCGTCGGCGTTCACCACCGTACCGCTCCCGACGCCGACGCCTGGCCCGCTTGGGAGCGCGACCGCGAAGATCTGGCTCACGTCGATGCCCTCAGGCACCGTCACCGTGCCGCTGATGGTCGCGCCCAGCGCCATTTCGACGTCAATGGCTGCCCGGGCCTCCCCTGAAGCCACGACCACCGGTGTCGCGTTCGCGAAGCTTCCGTCGCCGCCGTAATACCGCGGCACGACGTTCTGCCGCACGCCATTCGGATCCGCGGGGAAATTGCCGAAATTGACCCTGTATGAACCGGCAGGCAGCCCGACAACCGTGTATGTTCCTTCTGCATCCACGGCCCCAAACGAGGGACTGAAGGACCCGCCCGACAACGAAAAGGCGGTCGCGCTGATCTGGCTCACATCAATGCCGTCAGGCACCGTTACCGTGCCGCTGATGGTGGCACCAAGCACCAACTGCACATCAATACCGGTTTTGGCCTCGCCTTCACGGATACTGACCGGCGTCCCACCGGGGCTTCCGTCGCCGTAGAACCGGCTGACAACGTTTTGTCTGACGCCGTTCTCATCCGGCCCGGCCTGGAAACTCACCGGGTACGAACCGGCCGGCAACCCGGTGACGGTGTAAGTCCCATCAGCATTTGGATGCGTTGGGTTAACTACATCCGGTGTATGGAACACGACCACCGCGATCTGGGTCACGTCTATGCCGTCCGGCACCGTCACGGTGCCGCTGATGGAACCGGTGCCGGCGGCCTGCGCCGGGACAGCGCTCCCCAAGGTTGCAAGAAAGAGGAGAAGAATCGTGATCAGCGCGAGAGCTCCGCGCTCTGGCTTGGTTTCCATGGGTTTCCCCACTGTGGAATATGCGTTTCCTAAGGCGCCTGCAGGCACGGGTCTGTCTGCAGGCGATCGGCCGCTCAGCGGGCTTACGGCGGCCGGGACAACAGCCATGACCGGAGTGTACGCGTCCGCCAACAGCACCGCGCGAGTGGTCGACACCTGTTTCCGGAAGAACCGCTTCGCGGACTGCTTGGCCACAGGACTTGACCTTCGCCGCCGCAAAGTGGCGCCCAGGCGGAACCAGTGCCCAGCCGGCATACCCGGCCCCGGGCTGTCTTCTTCGACCGCCTAGTTAATGACCGCGCCCGCCTGTTCTCGTGGTGACCGCGGGTACTACACTCTCCTCATGATCGGGCTGCCGTTCGCGGGCGATGGACTGGTGCACGGCTTGTTCATGGGCCTGGGCATCTCGATCGCTCTGCTGTTCTACGCCTACGAGAAGCGTCGCCGTGGCCTCACCGACCCTCGGTTGTGGACGGCTGCGGGGTTCGCGATCGCTTTCGGGGCCATCGGGTCCCGTTTGCTCACCTGGGATTTCACCCGGCAGGCGTCCCTTGAGGACTGGTGGACCTATGGCGACCGCAGCATCCTCGCCGGTCTGGTCGGCGCCTGGCTTGGCGTCCACCTGGGAAAGCGGCTCACCGGCTACCGAGAGTCCACCGGTGATCTGTTCGCGCCCTCGGTTGCGTTGGCGATGAGCATCGGGCGCGTCGGTTGCCTTCTTACCGAACTTCCAGGTACCCCGACCGGTGGAGGCTGGGGCATCGTGCTCACTCCGGCTCAGGCGGCTCTGCTCGGCGGCCGCGCCGGGATCGGGCTCCACCCGTCCTTTGCGTACGAGATCGTTTTCCACGCGACCGCATTTGCCCTCATGTGGCGTTTTCGGGATCGCCTGCCCCGCCCCGGAGACCTCTTCATCTGTTATGTCGGCGCGTACGCAATGTTCCGGTTCGGGGTGGAATTCGTCCGCGGCAACGAGGTGCTTTGGCTCGGGATGAGCCGGCCGCAATGGTTCCTGCTGGTCATGCTCCCTCTGCTGATCCGCCGGGTGCGGCAGGTGTTTGCAGGACCACGCTACGTCGTGCGGAAGGGAAGAGCAGCGTGAGCGAGAACCCCCCGGACATCCCCCAACCCCCGCTCCCGCCGGCCCCGGAACCCGGAGAGCCACCGCGGCGCCCGGGAGGTTCCGTGCTCCTTGGAATGGGGGGCGGAGTGGTGACGCTCTTCCTGCTGGGCCTGCTGGCCGCGGAGACCGCAGGGGCCACGCGCGGATTCACCGCATGGGTTCCGTTTGTCGCGTACCTGACCCTGTCCATAGTGCTCGCGGTTCGGCCCCGCACCTCGCGCTTCGGCGCGGGATTGCTGATCGCGACCGGGGTCTGGGTGCTCATCGGCGCCGGCATCTGTGTCACACTGCTGACCAACCCGAGAGGTTTCCAATGAGCTCTTCATCCCCCACGGACTCCAGACGGGCACCGCTCGGTCCGGGCCAGCCGCTGCGCGGTGACCGGATACACCGCTACGTCACCGCGTTCTGTCCGCGCTGCCACGAAACGAACCCGCCGCTCGCGCAGGTTCGGCGGCTCTCCGGGGCTCTCCTCGTGCGCGATGGCCGCGTATGGCTGGAACGCGGCTGCCCGGACCACGGCCTCGTGCGCACCCTGTACGACGAATCACCCGAAATCCTGCGCTATCTGGAGAAATGGCAGGCGCCTACCAAGGAGCACATCCCGGACGAGGCCGACAACTACCGCCCGGTGCCCGAAGCGTACGCTTACGGGCTTCCCGCGATGCAGACGCAGCACACCTGCATCCTCCTGCAGGACGTGATCGAGCACTGCAATCTGCGCTGTCCGACCTGCTTCACCGCCTCGGGCCCGCAGTTGCAGGGTGTCGCGCCGCTCGCCGAGGTCCTTGCGAACGTCGATGCCCGGCTGGCCCGGGAGAACGGGCGCCTTGATGTGCTGATGCTCTCCGGCGGCGAGCCCACCCTCTACCCCTACCTTGCCGAACTGCTGGACGAGCTCGTCGTCCGGCCGATCGTGCGGATCATGGTGAACAGCAACGGCATGCTCATCGCGACTGACGACGATCTGCTCGCACTTCTGGTGAAACACCGCGAACGGGTCGAGGTGTACCTCCAATACGACGGCCCATCCAAAGAGACGTCGATCCATCATCGCGGGGGCGACCTGACCCGGTTCAAGGACGCAGCGATCTCGCGCCTGTCCGAGGAAGGTGTCTTCACGACTCTGACGATGACGGCGACCCTCGGCGTCAACGACGGCGAAATCGGCGCCGTCGTGATGCGTGCCCTGGAAACCCCCTTCGTCGGCGGAGTCGCACTGCAACCGGTGTTCGGCTCCGGGCGCGGGCACGGCATCGACCCCATGGACCGGCTGACCCATACCGGTGTCCTGGCGCGGCTCGCGGAACAAACCGGAGGGGTGGTCTCTTGGCACGACCTCACGGCGCTGCCCTGCTCGCATCCGCATTGCGCATCCGTGGGCTACATGCTCAAGGACGACTCGGGTGTCTGGCGGTCACTGACTGCACTGATCGGGCACGATCAGCTGCTCGCCTGGTTGGAGATCGACCCGGACAGCATCGCCAACCGGATCGCCGACAGGGCGATTCCGCTCAATCTGCGCTCGATCATGAAGTCCTCGCTGCTCGATCTGCTCAGCGAACAATCATCGCTGTCACACCCGAGCGCCGGGGATCTCTGGAAGAACATCTGCACCCAATGCGACCTCGGCATCGGCACGCTTGCCACCCTCGCGGCCGGCGCACTCCCGGGCCAGCACCAGCGCCTGCGCAGGCTCCTGGCCGAGCGCGTCACCCGCATCACGGTGAAACCGTTCATGGACATCTCAACCATGATCGAAGAGCGGCTCAGGCAATGCTGCATCCACGTGGGAACCAAGAGCGATACCGGAAAGCACCAATGCGCGCCCTTCTGCGCCGTCCAGGCGTGGCCGGCGTTGGCCAGACAACGGATCAGCACCGCGACCGGCCTGCCCCTGCCCCTGCCCCTGCCCACCGTGCGTCAGAATTAAGGAGGATGATGAGTTCCGAATCCGATGCCCGGCGCATAGCAAAAGGCTCCCCGCCGTCGCAGCTGGTAGGTGAGCAGAACGCCGACCAGCCGGAATCCTTGTCGCAACCCTTGTCGCCGCCGCAAGGCCCGTCGCCGTTTGATCCCCTGAACCTGTGCATCTTCGCCACCATCGCCCTCCTCGGATGGCTGGCCGGACCTGTCGCCGTGATCGTGTTCTCCGCCATCGGGTTCATCGGCTACGCGAAAGCCAGACAGGCGGGCCTGAAGAGATCAAAATGCTACCTCCACGACACCCGGCTGGTGCTTGCCTACCTCGGCATCCTCACAGTCGCCGGCCTCTGGGGAACATACATGCTGGCGGCGCACTTCGGCGGCTTCTGACTCCGTTGCTGCAGAGGAAGGAGTCGAGGCAGGATGGCAGCGTCGTCCAGGTAGAAGATCAGGATGACGTCAGTGCAGAATGCACGACAGGGCGCAGTCCGGGCAGGGGAAGTCGCTGAACTTCCCCTGGGACTAGTAGCCACGGATGGTGGCCAGCGGTGCGAACCCGGCACGCTCAAGCATCCGGAGGGAGGAGGGGTCCGGATCGGTGGAGACCCAGGAGGCGACGGCCACGTACCGGCAGCCGGAGGACTTGAGGAACTCAAGCCGGGTCTGCAACAGGAGTTCCGCCTCCGCCCAATTCGGGGGCTTGGGGTAACCATGGGTGGAATAGTAATTCATGGTCTTCTTCCCCAGAGGTTTGGCCCGTATCTCCATCGACTATCTGTGCTGATGCTCACGGCCTGCTTCCAACGTTTAGGAACAGGCCCTCAGAGGCCGCTGGCCCGTGCCACTTCGATGAGTCCTTTTTTGGCCTGGTTCGAAGACAATCCGCCGGGCGCGTCCGTCGTGTAGTCCAGTTTGAACTCATAGACCCAGGAACCTTTCCATACCACTAGGAGAATGCTCATTTGCGGCATGGATACTCTTGGCGACGGCAAGGTTTCGCCGGGCGGAGGAGGAATCGTGATCGGGGAAGGCACGGGCAGCTGGCGGAAGACCGCGCTGTCTCCAAGCCCGGACATCGGAGTGCCAATCGTGTTTCCTGGTTCAGGCATTCCGCCCACGGGTGGATGCGCGGGATCTAGGGAGGTGGGGTGGAGTTGGTACGTCGACGCGTACATGGATCCTGCCAGCTGCGTGTCGGCAGTGAAAATGCAGCCCGGCGGCCCTTGAGCTGGAGGGGCGGGGAGTCTTCCATAGCCGTCGGCCACATGGGTGTCCAGACCGAATGCGGTCTTGACTGAGGCTGCTGTGAGCCGACCGCATGGATCAACGCCTGCTGGGGCGTTGTAGTTCGGTGGCGCGCACGCTCCGAGAAGGAGCAGGAGGGACGTCGCGGCCAGTGCCAGAGGGAACGAGCGTCCACGTGTTGATGCCTGATATTTCATTGGCCCCTCCTCAGCGAAGCCGCCAGCTGGCAGTTCAATTATTCAACTTTGCCGTGGGCTGCCCTGTCCAGTGAAGGCGCCGCTGGTGGCCGCGCGCCAGAGTGCTGGCCGCCCGCTGCCTTTCTGTACAGATTCCCCGGGGCACTCTTCCGGGCCGGCGGCCGGAGGGAGAGTTGGGAGTGGTCCAGATTTGGACAGCCCTCAGCAAATTTCGGCCTGCTAACCAGAAACGTGATCGGACTGAGAAAGGTCTGTCTCGACTTCGCGCGCCCCAAGCTCAACGGTGACGCCGGAAAACGGGGGTCGGGGCAACCCAGCCAGAAACGTACAGCTTCCGAACGGAGAAAGCCTCGTCATGAGTACGGACGAGGCATCCCTGGAAAGAACCAGCCGTGCGCGCCTCTAAACTTGAAACATCCGCATCAATTGCGGTTCCAACTATCGGGGTGCAGTTCAAATTCGCCGGTCCCTCATAACGCACACCAAAGAGGCGGCCCAGGGGTTAGCATTTTCGGTGTGGCCTGCTCGCCGTCCTCGGTACAGCATGGGCCATGCAGCCAATGTTGGGTTGGCTAGCCCGCCTGATTCCCTAGGTCAACGAGCACGGGGCCATCGACCAGCACGACCTGGTGCATCTCGCCTATATTCCGTGCTGCCTTCGTGAACGTCGAGGTCGTGACAAAGATCCCCATTTCACCACTTCCAGATCGTCAAGGACGCACTCAAAAAACTCCCGGCCGCACACCGGCCCGGGCGGAAGATCATGATCCGCACCGACTCCGCCGGCGGCACCCACGAGTTCCTGCGCTGACTCACCGCTTGGCACCGGAACCTGGGCTATTCGGTCGGGTTCCCGATCCATGGCGCCGTCGAAAACGTCCTGCCCCTGGTTCCCAAGGCTGCCTGTCCGCCACAGGCTGCAGGCCCGCTGCGAGGACCGGATCCGAGCGCCAAGGACACCGGACCGGCGAACCTGCCCCTGCACTCCTTCGCAGCGAACACGCTCTGGTGCCACGTGGTCGTGCTCACCGCCGAAATCACCGCCTGGGCGCAGCTCCTCGCCTTCGATCGCATCCGCGCCCGGCGCTGGAAACCCAAGAAACTCGGGGCCGGGATCTTCGAGATAGCCGGCAAGATCAGCCGCCACGCCAGGCAAGTCACCGTGCATCTGGCCGTCCCTGACCCCGAAACAACCCTGCTGACAAAAGGCCTCACCAGGCTCAGCACCATCACCCCGCCATAACCGGCAACCGGCAACCGAGCCAGAGAACCGCGAATCGAAGGAAGCATCCCGGGATGCAGTGGAACCTTCCGCGCCCAGCCGCCATGCTCAGCGGGCACCCTGTCGCACCATCAATACCGGCCTCAAAGCCGCCTAACAACCCTCAACCCCGAGAGTCAACGAAATCCGGGGCAGTCCCAAGGGATCAATCCGGACATGCCGTTTCTGTGTCACCGCCCGCGCCCCGTTGCCGACTAGAGAGTGTTCGTGCGCGCCAGTCGGGGAAGATTGGCAACGGCTGCAGGGATGAGCGCACGGCAACGGTCGGCAACCCGTAACCTCGAAGCGCTCCTGCGCGAACGCCCCTGCGACGTCGACCGGTACCCAGCCGAGGTGGTTGCCGCCAAAAGCTATGTGGGGGACAGTATAGGAACAGATCGCGAGAACCACTGGCTGTTGGTCACACCGGCCAGCTCCAAGCGGACCACGAGAGCGACGGGAGGGCGGAGCAATGACGAGCGGCCAGCGGATGGTGGAATGGGAAGACCAGAGACCCGGTTGGGCGTCCCTGACGACGATGAGCGGACTGGACTTCCTCCGGGCCATGATCCGCGGCGAAGTCCCCGATCCCCCTATCGTCTCGCTCTACCGGATGAGGATCGTCCGGGCCGACCCCGGAGAGGTGACCTTCGAGTGGGAGCCCGACCAGTCGCAGTGCAGCCCGAACGGCCGTGTCCTCGGCGGCGCGCTCTCCGGGCCCTTCGACTCGGCCCTCGGCTGCGCGGTGCACACCACCCTCCCCCGCGGACAGGGGTACACGTCTATCGAGATCAAGATGAACTACCTGCGCCCCATGCAGGTCGGGATGGGAGTGCTCACCTGCGATGCCAAAGTGACGAAACCCGGCAGCCGCGTCGCCTTCGCCGAGGCCATCGCCACGGACCCGACCGGCAAGCTCATCGCCACCGCCAGTAGCTCCTTCCTCGTCTTCCCACTCCCTTCCTGAACACCCCATCGGCAACGGCCTCCGCGGGCGCGCGCCGCCCCTGCGATCACACAAGCGCTGCGTCGAGCCCGGCCGAGGTCACCTATATAGCATGCCGCCATGGAGGTTGGCCTGATCCGCGCAGCCGGCCCCGACGATCTCCCGGCAGTCGCCGCGCTCCAGTGACAATGGCTGGTCGAATAGAACGGGTCCGTCGCTCGCTGCCGGCCACCAGGGTTACTGGCTGGCGTGCTGGCGCTGATCGGTCTGCCGATCACCCGCCGTTTCGATCACTGACCCCCACCGGTTGCGTCAGAGGGCCGACCAATGCCGAAGTTCTCGCCGGCCCCTTAAAACTGATCTTCCGTAACGATCCTGTCAGACGCCGAATCTGAGGCAGGCTCGTATCTCGTTGTTCGTCCCCAGGTGGGGCGCTGAGGCAGTGACCGGGCGCTAAGCTATCGACACACCCTCTTGGCTCGGAGTTCACTACACGACGTGAGAGGTAACGGAAGGCGCGAGATGACCAGCGAAGACTGGGAACCGAGGATCGGCAGGGAATCCACACAGACGCTCGAGAGCGCCTACCAAACATCCGCCTAACACTTCTGTTTGTGCCAGCCTCAGGACTCCAGTTGGATCAAGTTCTGAAGGCTTTCCACGGTGACTGTCTCCAGCGAAGGTACGAAATGCCGGCCAGGAGAAGGGTCCGGCTGGACAACTCCTGGGACGACGACAACTTGCATGCCGGCGGCTTGAGCGCTTGTTGTCCCGCTCACTGAGTCTTCCACCGCGACACAGCTTGACGGCTGGACTCCGAGGAGTTCGGCGGCCGTCAGGTACGGGGCAGGGTGCGGCTTACCCTGTTGAACTGAATCTCCGGCCACAACGGCGTGAAAGGTACCAAGGGGTGCCGACGATGCAACGCGGGCTGCGACCGGGCTGAACGCCATGGTGACCAAGGCGGAGGGGATGTGCGCTGCTGCGAGATCCGCGAGGATCCTTTCGGCGCCAGGTAGCCAAGGTATTCCTTCTTCGAGTTTCTTAACCACTAGTTCGAGGAGTCCGTTGATAATCTCCTCGACCGAAAGCGGGACACCGTGTTCCTGCAGAATCGCCGCGGAGACCGGCATCGCCTGACCAACCGTAGAGCGGGCGTCCTGGGCGGTCCATTCAAGTCCGTGCAATCTTGCTAGTTCTTGCTGAGCCGCCATCCAGTACGGCTCCGTATCGACGAGAGTGCCGTCCATATCCCAGAGAACTGCTCGGAGGTGATCCTGGTTTCCAGTATTCGTCATTGGAGGTGCCCTTCCACTGGGACCGGCTGAAAAATAGTTTCGCTAAGCTGCCGTGGAGGTGGAGGCCAGAAGGTCCCGGACCGCAGCCGCCCCTGCGTCGGAGGAGAAGTCCGAGCTCAAGCCTACGACGCTGAGGCCGGCCGACAGGTAGTCACGGGCGGTAGCGGCTTTCATGCCCCCGGTGCCTATGAAGTGGACGTCCGGGAAGGGCCCTTTCATGGCTTTGATCCATTCGGGGCCGAGCAGGGAGGCGGGGAAGGCCTTGAGCCAGGTCAATCCGAGGGCTTTGGCCCGGAGTATTTCGCTCGGGGTGGCCACGCCGGGGAGGTGCGGGAGGCCGCGGCGGATACTTTCCTGTATGACGGCTTCATCCAGGCCCGGGGACACTGTGAACGATGCGTTGGCAGATGCAGCTGCGCCCAGTTGTTCGATGCGGATGATGGTTCCGGCGCCGACGGCGACTCCTCTTTCGGCCGCTGCGCTGGCAACGGCGGCCAGGGACGGGACGGCTGCGGGCGTTTCGATGGTGACTTCAACGTGCTCGACGCCGGCGTCCCAGGCCCGTGTGGCGGACCTGACCGCTTCGGCGGGGGTCAGTCCGCGGAGCACGGCAATGACCGGGACCCTGAAGAAGGCATCAGCGAACCAATTGTCGGGGTGAGTGTGTACCAAAGTGTTCTCTTTCGGAAATTGTGCGAGCGGTTGCTGGTGGCCCGGCGGGACGTTAGGTGGCAGCTGCGTGAATGTGCTTGGGCCCGTATGTGCGGGGCTTGGTTCCGTGTCCGGGCCTGAAGTCCGCGCGGGTACCCAGGGTCCATGCTGCAAAGGAGTGGCCGAGGGCGAGCCTGTCCACCGGCGCGTCGCCACGCAGCAGCCCGGCGAGGTAGCCGGCGGCGAACGAGTCACCGGCACCGACCGGTTCGACGACGTCGACCCGGTGTGCGGGGACCCGGAAGACCTGTTCTTCCTGGCCTGCTTCGCGGATGAATTCCACGGCTTCGGTGGCCGAGTCCTTGATGACCAGGTGCCGCGGCCCGGGAAGGAGTGCCGAGACGTCGTCCGCGGTGGCGCAGCCCCACAGGGTTTCGGCTTCGTCGAGACCGACGAACACGACGGCAGCGAGGGAGGCCAATTCCAGCAGTCGCGGACCTGCGACGTCAACGCTCCACAGCGCCGGCCGGTAGTTGACGTCAAAGGACACCTTGTAACCCGTAGCGCGTGCCCCGGTGAGCAGCTGCTCGGTGAGTTCCGAGCAGCTGCTCGACAGGGCGGCGTTGATTCCGCTCGTGTGAATCCACCCCGTCTGCTCAAGGAACCACGCGCGGGCGTCCTCGGGAGACATCCTGGACGCGGCAGATCCGGCCCGGTAGTAGAGGGTGCGTGCTCCGCGGCCCAGGTCCGGGTCCTTGAAATACACCCCGGTGGGGGACGTCTGGTCCCGTATCACCCTGCTGACATCCACTCCGCGGGCGGCCAGGCCCCCGGCGATGCGGTCTCCGAACGGATCCGCTCCGAGGCGGCTGGCCCAGCCGGCGCGGTAGCCGAATTCAGCCAGGTGCGCGGCGACATTGGATTCCGCTCCCCCGAAGCCCAGCAGGCACCGTTGGGCTTCCCTGAGTGGTTCGGCTTTCGCCGGGGTGATGACAGCCATTGTCTCGCCGACGCATAGGACATCAAGTGCTGTCATTTCACGGCTCCCGCGGTGAGGCCGCTGACGAAGAACCTGCCAAGGACGAGGTAGAGCAGTACGGTGGGGGCTGCGACCAACACGGCGCCGGCCATCAGTTCGGAGTAGTTGACGGTTGTGGTGCCGATGAGGTTGTTCAACGTGACGGTGGCGGGCCAGGCGGCCGGGGAGGCCAGGATGAAGCCGAAGAGGAAGTCGTTCCAGATGTTGGTGCATTGGAAGATTCCTGCGACAACGAACCCCGGAACGGAAAGCGGGAGCATCACTCTGAAGTAGGTTTTCCAGATCCCGGCACCGTCGATGGCTGCCGCCTCGATGATGGCGCTGGGGATGCCTTCGTAGTAGTTCCGGAAGATCAGCGTGGTGATCGGGATGCCGTAGATGATGTGGACCACGATCAGGCCGACGATGCTGCCTTGGAGGTGCAGCATGTTAAGGAATTGGAAAACCGGGATGATGACGGCCTGGAACGGGATGAACATGCCCACCAAGAGGACCGTGAAAAGGGCGTTGGAGCCCTTGAATGGGAACTTGGACAGGATGTATCCGTTGATTGAACCCAGCAGGCACGAAATCAGTGCCGCGGGGATGGTGATCTGGAGTGAATTGATCAGGGATCCGTGAAGCTTCGTCCAGGCCCCTTTGAAGGCGTCCAGGCTGGGGGCATCGGGGAAGGCGAGGAAGAAGTTGGGTGCCCCGCTGCTTCCTGACAATGCCGTGGAGATGATGACATACACGGGCATGAACATCGCCAGGGTGGCGATGACGCAGATCGCAAGGACCATCCAGCCGCCGGGGGTCTTGGGGATTTTCCACGAGCGGGGCTTGCGGGCCCCCGGAGCCAGGCGCCGGCGTACGGAGTTGGTGGGACCGGGCGGGGTCGGTTGAAGGGTTTCGACGGCCATTTCTATGCCTTCCGCTCTTTCCGGTAGCCGCGGATGAGGTAGGGGACGATCACTACGAGCGTCAGCAGGAGCAGGATGATCGCCATCGCTGAGGCTTTGTCGTAGCGGCTGGTGAGGTAGTTGTAGATGTAGATGCCGGGGACGTCGGTGACGAATCCTGGGCCGGAGCCTGACATTGCTATGACGAGGTCGAAGATCTTCAACGCCACGTGAAGCAGGAGCACGAAGCAGGTGATGGTGGAGGGCCACAGCTGGGGCAGGACGATGTGGCGCAGGCGCTGCCAGGTGTTGGCACCGTCGACGCTCGCGGCCTCAAGGTGTTCCTCCGGGATGGAGGCAAGCCCGGCCAGGTACATGGCCATGGCAAAACCGACGAGCTGCCAGGCCGCGGCGAAGATGATGGGCAGCAGGGCGACAGGAATGCCGAACTGGACCTTCAGGAAATCGGTGCCCGTGGGGTCGTTCAAGGCACCGAGGATGGTCGTGTCTGTCGTCCAGCCGGGGGGATTCTGGATTCCCATGTTCCGTAGGATTTCGTTGACCCCCGTGGAGGGCGAAAAGATCCAGCGCCAGGCAACACCGGTGACGATGAAGGACAGTGCGTAGGGCAGGAGGAAGACCGTCCGGAACAGGCCTTTGCCGATGGCGACGTGATGGATGAACAGGGCTGCCACGAGTCCGCCGAGGATGGCCAGGACCAGGAAGACGATCGTGAAGATCACGACGTTGCGGATATCGGCCTGGAACCGCTGTTCCTGGACGATCTCGCCATAGGTGCCTCCGAACGGCTGACGGATGCTCAGATCCGGGCTCGTACCGATCTTCCAATTCGAAAGCGAGATATAGACGGTGATACCGATGAAGACGTAGACGAAGACGAAGCTGACCAAGAGGCTGGGCGCGAAGATCCACGCCGCTCGCCGAGACGTCTTGACGTTGTGGGGTACTTGTTTCTTGGACCGGAGCGTGGTGCGTGCCGGCGCTTGAGGTGCTGTTGAGGTTGTCATGAGTGAACTGATCCTGTCCGGGGGTGTGGCTGCGGGACCGCAGCCACACCCGTTGCGACCTGGTTGGGGTGCCGGCTACTTCAGCTGGCTCTTCTGCGCCTGCGTCATGCTGGCGGTGAAAGCAGCAACGTTGCCGCTGCCGTTGAAGGTGGAGACAGCGTCGGCATAGGTCTGCGCGAATTCAGCCGGGGCCGCTTGCGCGTGCGCCAAAGAGGAGACCACCGCCGCGGACTTGAAGCTCTTGGCGGCGGATTGCTGGTACGGCGACAGTCCGGACACGTCAGCGGTGCTCAGGGCCGGGATGGATCCCTTCTTTGCCGCGAAGGCTGTCTGGATCTTTGGATCCATCAACGTCTTCAGCCATGCCTTGGCCGCATCGGCGTGCGGGATGTTGTTGACCGGGATGGAGAAGCCGTCACCGACGTAGTCGAAGATGTCTTCTTTACCGGGGAACACCACCCATGCGAAGTCGGTCCCCGGCTTCTTGCCGGCATTGAGAAGTTCGCCGTAGGCCCAGTCCCCCATGAGGTTGACCGCGCAGGCGCCGCTGGTCATCTTCTTGGCGGCCTCGTCCCAAGTGATCGCCGAGTGGTCCTTGTTGGCCAGGGAGAGGATCGTCTTGTAGTCCTCCAGCGCCTGCTTCACTTCGGGGGCGTCGAAGGAGTACCCGTTGGTGAAGAGTTTCTTCCAGTTGTCTGCGCCCGCCCTGGACATGATGAGCGACTCCAGGAGCTCCGAGGAAGCGAAGATGTCCTTGTCGCCCAGGCACACGGGAGTGACGCCCGCTGCTTGGACCTGCTTGAGGCTGCTGATCAGCCCATCGACGCCGGCGGCCGGGTCAATCGTGACGTTGGCCTTGGCGAGCACTGAGGGATTGGTCCACAGGACATTGCCGCGGTGGACGCCGATGGGAACCGTGTAGTACTTGCCGTTGACCTGTTGAGCTTCGGCGACGTCCTTGGGCATCTGGGCAGCCCAGTTCCCCTCGGTCCACAGCGCTGTGAGATCGGCAGCCTGGCCGCCGTCGACGTAGCTCTTCAGCTGCCCCGCCGGGTGTACCTGCCATGTGTCAGGAGGGCTGCCGGCCTGGAGTCGAGCAGCCAGTGCCTGCCTGGCATTGGATCCCCCGCCACCGGAAACGGCTGCGTTGTCGACCGAAAGGCCAGGCGAAACCTTTTTCACCCCGTCGATCAACACGTTGAGCGCATCCGCCTCCGAACCGGAGGTCCACCACGACGTGATTTCCAGCTTGTTGTTGCCGCCTCCGCCGCTGGAGCCCCCGGCGGGCTCGTTGGCAGCACATCCGGTCACGGCAATGAGGCTTAGTGCCGCCGTCGCGGCCAGCGAGATCTTGAGTTTGTTGGAAGAACGCATGACTACTCTCCTTTGGGTTGTCAGACGCCGGATCAAGCCGGCTTCAGCCTGCGTTGTGGTCCAGATTACATACGATGGTAGATCGATGCAACAGTTAGCCACGGGAAACCTTGGCTTTCTCGAGCAGCGCCTTCTGCGATCACGACCCGACTCGCAACAACGGCCGATTTTAGCCTTCACATTGGCGGTAGATTTTTATTAGATCGATCTACCAAGTTCGAAGGAAACGTGATAGAAATGTTGGACAACGCACGAAAGGAGATGGAAGAACAGTGAAAAAGGTCACCCTTAACGACGTCAGTAAGGTCGCTGGAGTGTCTCGATCTACTGCGTCCTTGGTGCTGCGGGGAAGTGACCGGATTCCGGAGGCGACCTCGGACAGGGTTCGGCTTGCCATGGCCGAGCTCGGGTACGTCTATAACCGGCATGCCGCCAACATGCGCCGCAGCGAATCGATGACCCTGGGTTTGATCGTGACGGACATCCGTAACCCGTATTTCGCGGGGTTGACGATGACCATCGAGGAGGCCGCCCACGAAGCCGGCTACACGCTCCTGGTCGGCTACAGCCGGGACGATGTGGAGCGGCAATATCTTCAGCTCGAAACCATGGTCCAACAACAGGTGGACGGCATCTTCCTCTTGCCGGCCATTGGCTCGGAACTGGACCCGATGTGCGGAATCATTGACCGTTCTTCCGTCCCTGTGCTGCAGCTTGCCCGCTACTTCTGCGAAGAGCTGGACTATGTCGGCCCGGACAACATCGCAGCCGGACAGCAACTCGCCCGGCACTTATCGTCACTGGGAGTGTCGTCGGCCGTGCTGATTGGCGGCCCGGAGCAATCCTCGGCCCGGACCGAGAGGGTCAAGGGCCTGGAAACAGGATTCGCCGGAAGCGGTGTGGCCTTCGATCCCTCCTTGTCCGCAGCAACCACGAACAATGCCATGGGCGGGGCGGAAGGCGTTGCATCGGTGCTGGACCGGGGAAGCTGGCCCGACTGCATCATCGCCTACAGCGACGCCGTGGCCCTTGGAATTTATGCCGAACTGCGGCGCCGGAACCTTGAGCCCGGACGGGACGTCTGCGTGGCGAGCTTCGACGACATCGCGATGGCCGAGCTGTTGCTGCCACCGCTGACCTCCGTATCCACGTACCCGGAGCTCATCGCCCGCAAAGCCGCGCGGATGCTGCTCAACCGCATACGCGACTCCTCGCTGGAACCCCAGCGATCCCTCATCGAACCGGCGCTGAAGATCCGCGCTTCAACCGCCCAATGGCGACCCAGAACCTAGGAGAACCAATGCCAGCACTGAAATGGGGCCTCATCGGCGCCAGCGACATCGCCGCGACGCGCGTGATCGGTGCCATCCGCGCGAGCGGAGGCGACGCAGTCGGCGTTTACAGCGGATCCGCGGACCGGGCGCGGGACTTCGCGGCCAGCCACGGACTGCCCAACTTCACCACCGATCTAGACGAGCTTCTGGGCTGGGACATTGACGCCGTCTACATCTCCTCCGCCAACGACAAGCATTTCGTTCAGGCCACCAAGGCACTTCGGGCCGGAAAGCACGTCCTGGGCGAGAAGCCGCTGGCCTTGAGGGTGGACGAGGCAACCGCCATGGTGGATCTCGCAGAGCAACAGGGCCTGGTCTTGGCCGCCAACCACCACCTGCCCGGCAGCCCGCTGCACGCGAAAGTCCGCGAACTCGTGCAGGCCGGAACCATCGGCACGGTCCTCTCCGCCAAGGTGGCCCACGCGGTCCTCCTACCGGAACGGCTGCGCGGCTGGCGGCTCGGGAAGACCACTCCCGGAAGCGGGGTGATCCTTGACATCACCTGCCACGACGCCTCGGTCCTCAACCCGCTGCTCGGCACACCGGTGGCAGTCACCGCCGTCGCGGTCCAGCAAGCCGCCTGGAACAGCGGGGGCCAGGAAGACGCCGCCATGACCGTCATCCGCTACGAGCGGGACGGTGCACCCGCGGTCCTGGCGCAGACCCACGATTCATTCACGGTCGGATATGCCGGGACCTCCCTTGAAGTCCACGGCACTGAGGGCACCCTGCAGGTCATTGACGCGATGACGCAGGACACCAAAGGACAGGTAGTACTGACCAACGCGGCCGGTGTCCAAACGGTCGACGTCGACTGCTCCGAGGATCTCTACGTCATCGGCCTGCGCGCCTTCACCGCAGCCGTCGAGGGAACCGGCACCCCGACAGCGACCGGCCGGGACGGGCTCATGGCCCTCAAAGTCGCCCTTGCAGCCCAGGAATCCGCACACTCCGGACGCACCGTCCACATCAACTAACACCCAGAAAGAACACCATGCAGAAGGTACAGATCCTCACCGCCCGCGAAGCTGCGGAGCTCATCAACGACGACGACGTCATCACCGTCAGTTCCTCAAGCGCCCTCGGATGCCCGGACAGCGTCCTGGCCGGGATCGGTCAACGGTTCGAGGAAACCTCCCATCCGGTCAACCTGACGTCCGTGCACCCCATCGCCGCGGGCGACATGTACGGGGTCAAAGGCATCGACCACATCGCCCGCCCCGGTCTGCTGCGCAAGGTCATTGCCGGGTCCTACCCCTCGGGCCCCTCCAGCGCGGAGCCGCCCTTGATCTGGCAGATGATCGAGCGCGAGGAAGTGGAGGCCTACAACTTCCCCTCGGGCGTCATCTACCAGATGCACCGCACCGCGGCGGCGAAGCAACCCGGCGTCTTCACCCAGGTCGGGCTGGACACCTTCATCGACCCGCGCCTCCAGGGTGGCCGCATGAACAACACCACCCCGGCTGCGCACGTCGAGACCGCCACACTGACCGGGCAGGAATGGCTGTTCTTCCCCTCAGTCATACCCGACGTCGCCATCATCCGCGCGACCACCGCGGATGAATACGGCAACCTGACCTTCGAGGACGAAGGATCCCCGCTTGGCGCCCTCGACCTCGCCTACGCCGCGCACAACAACGGGGGAATCGTCATCGCCCAGGTCAAGCGCCTTGCCGAGGCAGGGAGCCTGCACCCGCAGCATGTAAAAGTTCCCGGCATCCTCGTTGACGCGATCGTGATCGCCGAAGACCAGCTCCAGACCACCCTGACCGCGAACGACCCCGCGATCTCCGGCCAACTGCGCAGGCCCTTGAGTTCGCTCCCCCGCGTCGCCTTCTCGATCGAGAAGATCACGGCACGCCGCGCCGCCCAGGAGCTCAAGGCCGGCGAGATCGTCAACCTCGGCTTCGGCGTCTCGGCACTGGTTCCCCACGTCCTCGTCGAAGAAGGCCAGGGACGGGAGGTCAGCTGGGTCATCGAACAGGGCGCCGTGGGCGGCATCCCCCTGCTGGACTTCGCGTTCGGATGCGCCCAGAACCCTGACGCGATCATGCCCAGCATCGACCAGTTCACCCTTCTTCAGGGCGGCGGTTTCCACCGCTCTTTGCTGTCCTTCCTGGAGATCGACCGGCTCGGCAATGTCAACGTCCATCACCTGCCCACAAAACGCCACGTCACCGCGGGTGTCGGCGGCTTCGCCGATATCACCTCCTCGGCTCCGGAGATCATCTTCATGGGCGCCTTCACCGCCGGACGCCGCGACATCGTGGCCGGCGGGAGCGGCCTGGACATCCGCGCGGACGGCCCGTTCACCAAGCTGGTCAACGACGTATCGGCGGTCACGTTCTCGGGCCCCCGGGCCCTGGCTCGCGGCCAGAAGGTCAAATACATCACCGAACGCGCAGTACTGGAGCTCACCGGCAAGGGACTGGTCGTCACGGAAATAGCCCCTGGCGTCGACCTCCAAAAGGACGTCCTGGACCGCAGCGAGTTCCCGCTGATCGTCTCCGACCAACTGCGGACCATGGACCTCGCCCTCTTCACCGACGCCCCGGTCGGCCTCCACCTCCCCCCGCTGCCGCTGCACGAGCGGATCGAACAGCGTACCCCTTCACTGGCCGCGCACTGACGCACGGCCGATACGCCCGAAAGGACCTTGACATGAGAAGCCACCGCATCCTGACGCCCTACGAAGCCGAACTCGCCGACGCATTGTTCGAGGCGATGTTCCCCTCCGACGGCGACAGCCCCGACGTCCGCGAAGCAGGTGTCACCGACTACCTCGACCTGACGCTGGAAGGCTACGGACGGAAGGACCTGCCCCGGTACCAATGGCTCTTCGGTGCCTTGGACCGCTACGCGGAGGACAAGCACGGCCGGAACTTCGCCGCGCTCACCCTGGACGAACGCACCGACGTGCTGGTCTTGCTCGAACAGGGCGAATTGAGTGACCAGCTTCCTGCGAAGGAACAGCAGGATCTCTTGGGCCTGGCCGTCGCCCACCTGCAGGAAGGCCTTTTTGCCGATCCTGCCCACGGCGGGAACAAGGACGGCGTCGGCTGGAAATTCCTCAAGCATCCCGGGGTGTGGCTGGAAAATTCCGCCGAGGAAAACCTCAGCACCGAGCACGTCACCAAGGGCGGGGTCATCAAGACCCTCGCGGACGCGATGCAGGAGATCCCCCGCGACACTGAAGGACACCGGCTCAAGCAGCTTGGCTACGAGAGTGCCGTCAACCCGCAGATGACCGAGGAAGTGGACGTCCTCCTCATCGGCGTCGGCGCCATGGGCGGCCTCAGCGCCCAGGTCTTCGCGGAGGCCGGTCTGAGCGTGGTGGGCCTCGAGGCGGGCCCGTTCCGTCCCCTCGACGAATTCCTCCCCGACGAGCTGGAGCACGCTTACTACACACGCGGCGGCCTGGGCCCCAAGTTCCAGCAGGAAACTCCCCGCTGGCGCGAAACCGACAAAGAGGAGGACAGCCGCGAGGCCACCTTCTCCCTGGGCCGGATGGTCAACGGCGTCGGCGGTTCCGCAGGACATTATGGTTCCTGGCTGCGCCGCTTCCACCCCTGGCAGTTCGCTCCCAAGAGCCACTACGACGGCCTCTATGGACCGGACGCGCTGCCCGAGGACTGCACCCTGGCCGACTGGCCTGTCAGTTACGAAGACCTGGAGCCCTTCTACACGAAGCTCGAGCACCTGATCGGCATCGCCGGCGACGAATCCAACCCGTTCGTCAAGCGCAGCAAGCCCCTGCCGCTGCCGCCGACCCGCCCGTTCATCCTGGGCAACAAGTTCAGCGAGACCACCAAGGCCGCCGGACTGCACCCGCACCCCGTCCCCGTCGGGTTCACCACGGAGTCTTACGGCGGCCGGGCTGCCACCGGCTACAGCGCCTGGAACAACGGCCTCGGCTCCTTCCGCGGCGACCGCTGGCACCCGGGCCTGGGTCCCGTGCCTGCTGCCATCGCCACCGGCAACTTCGAACTGCGTACCCACGCCCGGGTCACCCGCATCATCATGGACGAGTCCGGGGCTGCCCGCGGCGTCGAGTGGGTTGATCCGCTCGGACGGGTCCGGCTCCAGTGCGCCCGGGCCGTCATCCTCTCTGCCTACACCTACGAGAACCTGCGCCTGATGTACCTCTCGGCAGACTCCCGGCACGAAAACGGCCTGGGCAACAACAGCGGCCAACTGGGATTGCACTACATGACCAAGATGTTCGGCCACGTGGACGCGCTCTTCCCCGGGACCGAATTCAACCGGCACACCGGCCCGGCGGCGCAGGGTGTCGTCCTTGACGACTACCTCTCCTCGGAATTCAGGTCCCTGGACCACGGCTTCATCGGCGGCGCCACCCTCGGCGCCGAACAGCAGGCCCTGCCCCTGCAGATCGCCCGCGAGACCCTTCCCGAGGACGTCCCCCGCTGGGGTACCTCCTACCGTGACCATCTGAAACTGTGGTCCCAGCAGGGGGTCATCCGCATCCAACCCGATGCCCTGCCCTACGCGTCCCACAAACTGGAAATCGACCCGCGGCACCGGGACTCCTCCGGACTGGGCATGCCGCTGGTCCGGGTGACCTACAGGCTGCGCGAAAACGAACGCCGGCTGGCCTCCTGGATGGCAGACCGTGCCACCGGGCTGCTGAAAGACATGGGTGCCACCAAGACGTGGCAGGGCCCGTACTTCACCGGGGTCGGCTCAAGCCACGACCTCGGCGGTGCACGCTTCGGACACGACCCCAAGGCAACCGTCCTCGACCAGCATCTTGCGGTCCACGACACCCCCAACCTGTACATGTACTCCGGTGCGGCGTTCCCCAGCTGCCCGGGCATCAACCCCACCCTGACCATCTGGGCCATCGTCATGCGTGCCGCAGAACACTTGGCCGGCGAGCTCGGCGGCCAGCGAAAGGAACAGCCATGAGCACGGAAACGGCGCCCGTCACCAAGGAAGTGACCGAACAGGTCACCGTGGAGTACTCCGCCGACGGGCACACTGCCACGATCCTGATCGACCGTTCCGCGAAACTCAACGCCCTCACCCTGGGGCTGCTGGAAGATCTCGCCGCGGCAACCCGCGAAGTCGCCGCCTCCGCGGCCCGGCTCGTCATCGTGCGCACAGGCGGCCAGAAGGTCTTCTGCGTGGGCGCGGACATCAACCACTTCGCCGGCCTCTCCGCCGCCGGCATGTGGCGAGACTGGATCGCCACCGGCCACCGCGCCTTCGATGCCCTCGCCGGACTCCGCCAGCCCAGCATCGCAGTCGTCGACGGCCTCGCCTTCGGCGGCGGGCTGGAGCTCGCCCTGGCCTGCGACTTCCGCGTTATCGCCGCCGAGGCACGCATCGCCCTGCCAGAGACCGGCCTCGGCACCGTCCCCGGTTGGGGCGGAACTGAACGCGCCACGGAACTGGTGGGCCGGGCACGGGCCAAGGAACTCGTCCTCACCCGGAGGCAACTCTCGGGCGACGAAGCTGTCGGCTGGGGCCTGGCCACCGCCGTCGCGCCCCAAGCGGAGCTTGAAGAGGCCGTCGCAAAGCTCAGCGATGACTTGCTGGCCGGGGGACCCCTGGCCGTGCAGCTGGGCAAGCAACTCATCGACGCCGCCGCCGACGGTGCTCCGTCCCGGGTACTCGAAGCCCTGGCCGGCGGCCTCGCCGCCGCCACCGACGACCTGGCCGAGGGCGTTGCAGCCTTCCGGGAAAAGCGCGCCGCGCACTTCACCGACAACTGACCCACCATCAGCCGGACCCACACAACATTTTCTAAGGACACCCGAAATGGAAACCAGGAACTACACGCTCGACGACGTCGAGCCCACCTACCGGCCGATGATCATTGACGGCGAAGACGTCCAGGCCCGCAGCGGCGAGACCTTCACCCGGCTGAGCCCGGCACACGAGGTCGAGGTGACATCCTTCCCCCAAGGCGGGAAGGACGACGTCGACCGTGCCGTTGCCGCCGCACGCAGGGCCCTGGAGGGCGGCTGGCGGAAGTCCAGCGGATCCCAGCGCTCCAAACTACTGCTGAAAGTCGCCGATCTTGTCCGCCGGGATGCCGAAGAACTGGCCCTGGCCGAAACCCTCGAAACCGGCAAGCCCATCACCCAGTCCCGCAACGAAGTCGCCGGCACCGCAGAGTTGTGGGAATACGCCGCCAGCCTGGCCCGCAACACCCAAGGCGACGCCCACAACGCCCTGGGGCCCGACACCCTGGCGCTCGTGGTCCACGAACCGATCGGCGTCGTCGGCATGATCACGCCGTGGAACTTCCCGCTGCTGATCATCAGCCAGAAGCTCCCGTTCGCCCTCGCCGCCGGAAACACCGCCGTCATCAAGCCGAGCGAAAGCACCTCCGCCACGACCGTGATGCTGGGCGGCCTCATCCGCGAGGCCGGCTTCCCCGCAGGCGTCGTCAACATCGTCACCGGCGACCGCGTAGTCGGCTCCGCCATCGCCGAACACCCCGGGGTCGACATGGTCAGCTTCACGGGCTCAACGGGTGTCGGCAAGAGCATCGCCGCCACGGCCGGCCGGGACCTGAAGAAGGTCGAACTCGAACTCGGCGGCAAGAACCCGCAGATCATCACGGCCAACGCCGACTTCACCGCCGCGGTGGACGCCGGCGTGTTCGGCGGCTATTTCAACGTGGGACAGTGCTGCAACTCCGGCAGCCGCCTGATCGTGCACCGTTCCATCGCCGACGAGTTCGCCGCCGCCGTCGTCGAACGCGCACAACACATGCGGGTCGGCGATCCGCTCAAGTCCGACACCCTGGTGGGTTCCCTCGTCAACGACGCGCAGCTCGCCGTCGTCGAACGCTACGTGGCCGAAGGCCGCGAAGCCGGCGCCCACCTGCTCACCGGTGGCGGCCGGCTCGACACCGGCCTGGAGGGCCGCTTCTACCAGCCCACCGTCTTCACGGACGTCACGGCGCAAATGTCCATCGCCACCGATGAGATCTTCGGGCCCGTCCTCTCCGTGCTGCCGTACGACACGCTCGAGGAAGCGATCAGCATCGCGAACTCCACCTCGTTCGGGCTGTCCGCCGGGATCTGGAGCAACGACATCAATGAGGCCCTCACGGCCGCCCGCGACCTGCGGGCCGGCACCGTCTGGGTCAACCGCTGGATGGACGGCTACCCCGAAGTACCGTTCGGCGGCTACGGCCAGAGCGGTATCGGGCGCGAACTCGGCCGCCAGGCCCTGGCCGAATTCAGCGAACTCAAGACCATCCAGCTGCAGGTCGGCACCCGCGAAACCCGCTGGGTCGACGCGCCCGACGCACCCCGCGCCTGACCCCCCAGAACCCTCCAAAGGAAACGAACATGACCGCCACCACAACCACCGCACCGTCGTACGCATCCGCTGTGCTGCCCGCCGTCCTGCCTCTCACCCTTCCGACAGGCTACGAAGTCCCGGCGGGCTTCGCCGAAGCCGCGTCCAAAGCCTGGAAGACCGCTTCAGCAAAACTGGCCGCACTCATCACCACGCACCCTGACCGTTTCCCCCTCTACACCGAAGAAGGCAAATGGGTCGTCGATGGTGAAGCCTGGACGAACTGGTGCGAAGGCTTCGTCGGTGGCCAGCTCTGGATGCTCTCCCGCCGTGCCGGCTCAGCCGAGCAGGCACGCTTCCGCAGCGCCGCCGAGCACTACTCGGAACTCATCGAGGAACGGAAGAGCGACGACACGGTCCACGACCTCGGCTTCCTCTTCTGGTCCACCTACCGTCGCTGGTTCGAAGCCACGGGAGACACCACCAAGCGCGACGTCGTCGTCGAGGCGGGCCGCACCACCGCGAGCCGCTACCGCGAATCCGGAAAGTACATGCCCAGCTTCCGGCAGCCGGACAGCCTGTTCATCGACATCATGATGAACATCCACATGGCCCTCTACGCAGCGCAGCAGACCGGCGACCAGGACATGGCCCGCAAAGCAGTGGACCACTGCCTCACCACCCGGCGCTTCCTCATGCGCGGCGACGGTTCCGCCTCCCACGAAGGAATGTTCGACCTCGAGACCGGCGCGTTCCTGAAGCAGACCACCCAACAGGGCTACTCCGACGACGGCTCCTGGGCACGCGGGCAGGCCTGGGCCCTCTACGGTTTTGGCACCGTATACCGCTTCACCGGAGACCGCCGCTTCCTGGAAACCGCCATCGCCGCCGCCGACTTCTACATCGAAAAGACCGGCGACCGTCTCGTGCCGCCCAACGACTGGGAAGAACCCAACCCCGTCCGCCCCTACGAGACCTCCGCAGCGGCCGCGGCGGCAGGCGGTTTCTGGCAGCTCGCAGGCCTCGTCCAGGACCGCACCAAAGCCAGAATCTATGCCGACTACGCAGTGAACATCCTGCAACGCCTGAGCGAGAACGACTTCCTGGCCAGTCCGGACGAGGACTGGGAAGGCGTGCTCAAGCACGGCAGCTACCACGAGGGCAAGGACCTGGGCGTCGACGAATCCGTCATGTGGGGTGACTACTGGTTCCTGGACACCGTCGACCAGATCCAGCAGTTCCACGAGGCACAGGGGAGCCGGTGACCACGATGTCCTGGGAAACCATTGACGAGGCACCTCGTCCGGGAACGCCGTTGGAACCGGCGTCCGCGGACGAGGTGGTCCGTACCGGCATCGCCATTATCGGATCCGGCATGGGCGGCGGCACCATGGCCTACGCCCTGAAGGACTCCGGTGCCAAGGTCCTGCTGATCGAACGCGGCCACCGCCTGCCGGCCGAACCGGAAAACTCCGACCTGGACGAGGTCTATCTCAAGGGCCGCTACAAGAACGCCAACACCTGGTTCAATGGCCGCACCGGCGAATCCTTCAAACCCGGCGTCTACTACTGGGTAGGAGGCAACACGAAGGTCTACGGCGCCTGCCTGCCCAGGTTCCGGGCCAGCGACTTCGAGGCAACCCAGCACGCAGATGGGGTGTCCCCGGCCTGGCCTTTCAGCTACGCGGACCTTGAACCCTATTACACCCGGGCCGAAAGGCTCTTCAAGGTCCGGGGCCAGATCGGCGAGGACCCCACCGAGCCCCCGCACTCCGAGGCCTACCCCTACCCCGCGCTGGACCACGAACCCGAAATCCAGGGCCTGGCGGATTCGCTGCGGAGCCAGGGGCTCCACCCCTTCAGGATGGCCAACGGGCTCGACGCCGACACCCCGGAGATGCGGGCTTTGTGCGCCACGAGCGACGGCGCGCCCAATGAAGCGGGACTGAAGTCCGACGCCGAGAAGGTCGCCATCAACCCCGCACTCGAGGCCGGCAACACCACGCTGATGACCGACACCGAAGTCATCCGTCTCATCCCGGGAACGGACGGCCGGACCATCGTCGCCGCCCTGGCCAAGCGCGATGACCGGATCATCCGTATCGAAGCCGATAAGTTCGTCCTCGCCGCCGGTGCAGTGAACTCCGCCGCCCTGCTGCTGCGCTCAGCCACCAAGGAACACCCCCTCGGCCTGGCCAACTCCTCAGGGCTGGTCGGACGGAACTACATGGTGCACAACAGCACGTTCTTCATCGGCATCAACCCGTCCAAAATCAACCGGACCCTCTGGCAGAAAACCCTCGGGCTCAACGACTGGTACGAAGCCGGCCCCACCAACCGGTATCCACTGGGAAACCTGCAGATGCTCGGGAAGCTGCGGGCCAGCATGCTCAAGATGGCCCGAGCGTGGGCGCCCACTCCGATCCTGAAGGCGATCTCGGACCGCAGCATCGACATCTACCTCACCACCGAAGACTTGCCCCGGCGAAGCAACGGAGTCAGCGTCGTCAACGGCAAGATCCACGTCTGGTGGGAACCAAACAACCTTGAGCCGCATGCAGAATTGGTGCGGCGTGTCAGCAGGGCCGTCCGCAAAGCCGGGTACCCGGTGATCTTCACCGAACGCATGGGCATCGAGACCAACTCCCACCAATGCGGCACAGCCGTCGCCGGCCATGATCCCCGCGCGAGCGTCCTCAACCCGGACTGCCGGACCCACGACCTGGACAACCTCTGGATCGTCGACAGCTCCTTCTTCCCCTCTTCCGCTGCGTTGAACCCCGCCCTGACCATCGCCGCCAATGCGCTCCGTGTCGCGGCCCGCATCCTGGGCGAGAACAAGCAAGAAGAGGCACCTTCAGCAGCAACGTCTCCAACCCCCAACAGATAGGTACACTCCGTCGTGAGCCTCACTCCCCCAACAACCCATCCACCGGTACAACCCACCGGCATTTCAACCCGCGACCTGGCAAGGGCAGCCTGGGCCAGCTCCCTGGGCAGCGCTTTGGAATACTACGACTTCGCCCTGTACAGCCTGGCGTCCGCGCTGGTCTTCAGCCCGCTGTTCTTCCCCGGAAGCAACCCGGCGACCGGACTTATCCTCAGCTTCGGCACCTACTTCCTGGGATTCGCCGTCAGGCCGCTTGGCGGTGTCGTCTTCGGCCGGCTCGGCGACAGGCTCGGACGTAAGTTCGTGCTGCTGACCACCGTCCTGCTCATGGGAGGTGCCAGTACCCTCATCGGCGTGCTGCCCACCTACAACGGTTCTCCTGGCGACTGGTACGGAGCGGGCGCTGGAATCCTGGCGCCCATTCTGCTGATCGTGCTCCGTCTCATGCAAGGACTCGGCGCCGGTGCCGAAATGGCCGGGGCATCCATCCTGATGACCGAATACGCTCCCGCGCGCCGGCGCGGCTTCGTCGCGTCCCTGCCCTTCCTCGGCGTCCAAATGGGAACCGTCGTCGCGGCTCTGGCCTACTTCGTGCTGCTGAACACGAACCAGGCCCTCAAGATCACCGAGACGTGGCTGTGGCGGGTGCCGTTCCTGGCCAGCGTACTGATTCTGGGCGTCGCCATCTACATCCGGCTCAAGCTCAAGGAATCGCCCACTTTCGCCAAACTTGAACCCCACGAGCAGGTCACCGAACGACCCCTCAGGACGCTCCTGAAGCGCTCCGGGAAGACGGTCCTGCTGGGCATCGGGCTGCGCATGGCCGAAAACGGCGGCTCGTCCATCTACCAGGCCCTCGCGATCGCGTATGTCTCCAGCGCTGCCATCGGCATGAAGGGACCCATCGGGGCACTCTCGCTCGTCTTCGCCGCCGCGGTGGGCGCCGCCGTCGTGCCCCTCGCCGGGTGGCTGACCGACAAGTACGGCCGTGTCCGCACCTATCGCGCCTTCGCGATCTTCCAACTGATCGCGGCCTTCCCCATCTGGTACGCACTCAGCTTCGGTGACACCGTGCTGACCATTGTCGTTGTCTCGATCGGCCTCGGTGTTGGCACATGGGGAATGTTCGGCTCGCAAAGCGCCCTGATGTGCGAGCTCTTCGGCTCCCGGCAGCGGTATCTGGGCGTATCAGTGGCAAGGGAGGCCTCGGCCGTTGTCGCCGGGGGCATCGCTCCCCTGGTCGGCGCTTGGCTCATGTCGTTGGCGGTCACCGCTGAAGGCGGTAGTACCGTCCCGGGCGCAGGAGCCGGTGCCTGGCTCCCGATCGCGGGATACCTGGCGCTCCTAACGGCCATCACGATCGCCGCCACCTTCGCCGTGCCCGAAACCAAAGGCCGCAGCCTGGAGGATCCACGGGATGCGATCCACGAAAAGCTCGCCTCGTAGCTGAGCTGTTCCGAGGTCGCGGGTTGGTACAGTCGATAGGCGGGCAGCACCGCTCCCGCCTATCGACCCACCGGCAGGAACACAGCATGGCCCCGCGCATCACCCTCGAAGAAGTCAGCAAAGCCGCCGGCGTCTCAAAATCAACCGCGTCACTGGTCGTCCGGGGCAGCTCCCGCATTCCTGAAAGCACTGCGGTCAAGGTACGCGATGCCATGGCCCAACTCGGATACGTCTACAACCGGCAGGCGGCCAACCTCCGGGAAAGCCGTTCCATGACGATCGGCCTCATCGTCACCGAGATCGTCAACCCGTACTTCGCCGAAGTAGCGATGGCCGTCGACGAGATCACGCACGAGGCCGGCTACACCATCTTCATCGGGTACAGCCGCGACCTTGCCGAGCGCCAGCACGAAATCATCGCATCCATGATTGAGCGCCAGGTCGACGGGCTGCTTCTGCTCCCCGCGCCCGACACCGACCCCGAAAGACTCGCGAAGCAAGTCAATGCGGCCAATGTGCCGGTGGTGCTGCTCGCACGCCGCTTCGCAGGTTTCGACTACGTCGGAAGCGAGAACGTCAAGGGAGCCGGAATGCTCGCAGACCACCTCGCCGCCCTGGGCTGCAAAAGCGTCGCGTTGCTTGGCGGCCGTCCGGCACCATCGCTTCTCGAAAGGGAGGAAGGCCTCCGGGTTTCCCTGGAAAAGGCCGGCTGTGAACTGTGGAGCGTCAACGAATTCCGCAGCGCCATCACCCCCGAAGGCGGCGCATCCGCCGTCGGGCATCTTTTTGACCTGGGCAGGCTTCCCGATGCTGTGGTGGCGTACAACGACATCGTCGCCCAAGGCGTGTACGACGAAATGCGCCGCCGCGGCCTCGAACCCGGCCGCGACATCGCCGTTGCTTCCTTTGACGACACACGGATCGCCGCGAGCCAGGTTCCTCCCATGACGTCAGTGGCTGGATTCCCGCAAGAGGTCGGAGCGAAAGGCACCGAAATGCTGATGAAGCGACTCGCCGACGGCAATGAGGACATCCCGACCCAATTGATCCTCGTCCAGCCGCAACTCAGAATCCGATCATCGACGGCGACCTGGCGCCCCCGTACTTAGGCTCGCCGGACGCCGGAGCCGTTGCGAGGACGCAAGCCACTCCAACAGACAGGAAACAACCACTTATGGTCCACGACGAGACTCTTAACTCCGAGCCGGAATTCGACCCGGACTCCCACGACGAACAGCCTCAAGCGGCGTTGCAGTCCCTGATTGCCCGACTCGAAATCGAAGTCAACGACCTGCGCCTGAACAGCTTCAACCAAGCTGACGCCCTTGCCCTCGGCCTGCTTCTCGTGGATCTCGCCACCCGGCGGAAC
This sequence comes from Arthrobacter sp. FW306-04-A, assembly GCF_044358315.1. Classification (GTDB taxonomy): domain Bacteria; phylum Actinomycetota; class Actinomycetes; order Actinomycetales; family Micrococcaceae; genus Arthrobacter. The sequence goes on along the minus strand of NZ_CP084559.1, from coordinate 1,931,159 downwards.
CTTCCGGTCGCCATCGACATCCGCCGAAACGAGCATGTCCTCTTCCATGTATCCCTCCCCGGAGCGACGCCCGACAACGAGCTTTGGGTTCAGAGAAAGAGCAGAACCACCGAGCGGTACGCCGAACCCTCACTACTGGCCGGACTCAAAGGCCGACTCGGCGGAGGCAGACTCGAAGACAACGGATGGTTCGACCAAAGCCGCTATGCCTCCCACGGCGGAGCCTTCCCGATACTTGTCAAAGGCACCGGCCACGTAGCAACCGCAACAGTCTCGGGACTCCCGCAAAAAGCCGACCACGACCTCGTCGTCGAAGCACTGACCACGTTCCTCAACCGCAGCAAAAACTGAGAAGGCACCATCGGCTGAACAGGCAAGAGGGCGAATGGACGGATCTTTCAAGTGCGGGCCGCCTCTGAAAGGCGATTATCACCGATCCGTGGTTCGGACACACCCAACAGCCCTCGACAGCCTACTTCAAACGCTCAGTCATGTGGCTGTGCGGCCCATTTGGAATGAAGAGGTATGAGGGAAGCTAAGAATCGGCGCAACGTTGTTCCAGGAAGGGCACAGTCATGTCGTCTCAGCCACGCCGGCGTATGAAGCAACTGGTCCCCTACCAGAACGACGCCCCAGCCCAACGACCACAGTGAAATCACGATTAGAAATGTCACGACCCAAGCGCGTCCTCCACGGACGATACAACCGGCCTCGCACAGCTACCAACTGGCAACCTAACGAAAGATCCACTATCGGCTATTTGAACGAGGGGTGCGGAGGAGGTTTGCGTTGATTCCCCATCGCGTCTGCCCAAACTCTGACCTAGCCCTGTTTTGTTACTCGCAATCCCGTTGCTGAAGGGCGTCGCGCACTGCATGGGCTTGCCCTTCAACCACGAGTCATCTGTGTTTCCCTAGAGGGACACCGGCTCAAGCTTTTTGAACTTGCACCGTATCCAAAGTTACTCCCAGGTCTCTGATCCCTTGGGCTGCTCCCTCTGCCAGCCCTGAATCTGTGACGATTCGGTCGAATCGACTCAATGGTGCAATGTCATACGTGCCAAATGTGCCGAACTTGGAACTTGCAGCCAGCAATACCGTTGTGGAGGCGACACGTATAGCAGCCAACTTCACATCTACTTTTGCATCGCTGGGCGTGGTTATCCCCCGCTGCAAGTCCCACGAGCTTGCGCTGATGAACGCAACATCGAAGTTGAGTCTTCCTACGGCTTCTGCGGCCAGTCGCCCGACACTTGACCGGTTGGAATGGTCCAGACGTCCCCCGACGTGGATCACCTCAACGTTCGTGGCTCCATAAAGGTCATCGACGATGGAGAAGTCGTTTGTTACGACACTGAGCCCGTCAAACGATGGCAGGTCGGCGGCCAAGGAGCCCGTAATGGTTCCTGCATCCAAATACACTGTCATGTCGTTCACGAGCAAAGTCCTCGCGTGGGCGGCAATTGCCTGTGCGGCTTCAGTTGTTGCCTTGTCCTGAAAACTTGGCTCATGCCGAAGGCCGCTCGCCAAACGAACACCACCGGCCACAGATATGGCCCTGCCCTCGCGTTCGAGCGCGGCGATATCACGTCGTACCGTCATATGAGACACACCCAGTAAGTCCGTCAGTTGCAGGACGCTAAGCACCGACTGTTGATGCAACAGTCGCATGAGGGCTTCGCGCCGCTGATCCGGTATGAGTGGAGTCTCTGATGCAGCCATGTGGTTCCTGTGTGGTGCGGGCGCGTGGACAGGCCAATAACCGAGGGCAACGGCGGGCAGTTGAGCGCGTGCCGTTTCCCGTTGGTTCCCCGGGTCACGTGCCCATGCCGAGGTGTGCTCCGCCTGCCACATCGAGTGTTACGCCGGTGATGTAGCGGTTGTCCGGGTCGGCAAGGAAAAGGATCGCGCGGGCGACTTCGTCGGGTTCGGCGAACCGGCGCATGGGAAGTTGCGCGGCGCGTTTGGCCCGGTTGGCGGCTGCATCGGGGCCGGAGTCTTTGGCGAATTGGGCCCACATCGGAGTGTTGACGGGGCCGGGTGCAATGGCGTTGACGGAGATGCCGTTGGGGCCGAGTATCTGGGCGAATGACCACATGATGTGAAGCACGGCGAGTTTGCTTGCGTTGTAGGGCAGGTAATTGCGGCGTGCTTCTTTGGCTGCCACGGAGGACAGGATCACGATGGCGCCTGCGGTGCCGGACTCAATCATTGACTGTGCCGTTTCCCGGACCATTGAGAACGTGCCGGAGGAGTTGATCCGCATGACGGATTCGTATTCTTCAGTCGTGGTTTCCATGATGTCCGGGGTGGTGCCCAGGACTCCGGCGGCGTGAATGAGGGCGTCGATGCGCCCGTACTTGCTTGTAATGTCGCGGACGACGGCGGCGCATTGTTCTTCGGAGGTGACGTCGAGCGGGAAGAAGGCGGCCAACTCCTGGCCCTCTTTGGGGGCTCGGTCGGCTCCTATGATGAGGGCTCCTTCGGCTCTGAGCGCATCGATGACTGCGTCGCCGATTCCGCCGCTCGATCCGGTCACCAGAACCACATGCTCTTTGAGGCTCATTTAATATTTCCGCTCATGGGTTGGCTGATCCGCGGTGTCCCTGCGGTTGGTTTCCGGACTGCTCTTTTCATCTGTCTGGTTCCTTACGTGGGGTGTTTGTACTGGGGTCCGCTTCCGGACGGCCTGTTGGGGCACGTGATGCCTTTACGGTTTAGCTGTTGGCACTCGTGGCATGGCTTTCCCATTGCCGGCCTTGTTGTTCCTCCGCGGGTAGTCCGGAGGCTGCGAGGATCCGATCGAGCAACCGCTGGGTGTGGACGGCCTCGCGACCCGAGGTGAGGGGCTGTGCCCTGTCGGCGACGCGGTCAAGGAAGTGGTGGACGGCGGCGGAGAATCCGAGTGTGTCGGTCGCTGTGGCCCAGCCGTAGGCCTCGGCGCTGAGCTCGCGTGAGGTGGTGACTCCCCCGACTGTGGTCGATACTGTTTCGGGTGCACGTACCTCCACGGTCTTTCCGTCGCCGTAGGCGTCCAGTTTTTCGTTCCAGGCACCTGCGGTTCGAGCTGCCATCAGCACTCCGGTGTTCCCGGTACTGAAGCGGATGATGGCTGCGACGCCGTCTTCTTCCCAAGGGTCATCGCCGGCTGCGTGCGCGGCCACGTCCACGGGTTCGCCGCCGCAGTACCAGCGGAGCAGATCGACCATGTGGATGGCGTTCTCGAACGTTGCGCGGTATTCCGAGCCGGGGCGGTTCTTTTGGGCGACGCAGAAGGTAGCGCCCTTCTCGCCGAACGCCTCGCGCCCTGCCGTGTAGACAGGTGCGTAGCGGCGGTTGAAGTCGACCATCAGGATGCGGCCGCGCTCGTCGGCGAGGTCCGCCAAACGTTCTGCCTCCTCGGTGGCGGGAGCCAGGGGCTTTTCGCAAAACACGTCGACGTCATTGTCCAGGCACAGCTGGACGGCGTGCGCGTGCTCGGACCGCGGTGTGAGGACGAAGACGGCGTCCAGGTCCTGGGAGGCCAGCATGTCCTCCACTGACCGGTAGGCGGCGCCGAAACCCCAGCGCCGGACCAGGTTTCCCGGGTCCTCGCGGCGGGACACCAAGGCAGCCAAGTCAACATCGTCGCGCTGAACGAGTGTGGGCAACTGGGCAATGGAGGCGATGTTGCCTGCGCCGATGACGCCGACGCGGAGGCGCTGGCCGTTCATCGGGCGTTCTCCATTTCAGCGAGATCAGTGAGCATTCCGCGCAGGGCGGCCGCTGATTCCCGGAATCCGTCCTCGGGGGTTGGGAGGTCTTGCGGGTGCCAGCGGTACTCGTACTCGATGCTCAGCAGGTCATCGTAGCCGTGGCGCAGCAGCGCCGCGAGGATCTGGGGCCAGGGAAGGACGCCGGTGCCGACGACCCGTGATCGGACGGCGCGCTCGGACGCGTCGACGCGGGCCGTCTCCGTTGCGCGGAAGGCAGCGGAGGGATCGGTGAATACGAGGTCCTTGACGTGTACGTGACCGACCAGATCGCCTTGAACGGCAAAGGCCTCCTCGAACGTCTCGTCGTGGGTGAAGGTCAGGTTGGCCTGGTCGTAGAGAACACGAACGGCTGGATGCGCAACCTCCCGGACGAGCGCCGCGGTTTCGGCCGCAGTCTGGGTCATGGTGCCGAAATGGTTCTCCACGCACAGACGAACCCCGGCCTGTTCAGCCTCAGGTGCCAGGGTCTGCAGGGCCTCCCGCAGTCTCGCCCATCGCCTGGCATGATCGGTGTCCCCCGGATGCCAGGATCCCGCGTACACGCGCACCCGGTCGGCCCCGAGCAAATGCGCGGTCTCAATCGCGCCACGGAATTCCTCTACTCCCCCGCGCCATTCACTCTCATCCAGAGCGTTGATGGCCGTGGTGTAGGGCGTAAGGCCAATGATGGGCAGGCCCTCATCTTCCGCTGCCCTCAATGCCTCCATGGCGGCGCGCCGGTCCCCCTGAGGGAGACCCGAAGTGTAGCCGTCCTGGTAAATGACTTCTGCGGCATCGAGCCCTGCGGCTCGGAAAAGCCTGATTGCTTGGGGGACCGTATGGTCCGGGGTGCCTAGTGTGTGGCCTGCCAGTCGCATATTTAGACGTCCTTCCTGAAAGTGTCTTGAGTTGCTGCCCAGTCCGCGGGACCGACCAGTCGTGGTGGGGTTGCGACGCGGGATCGGTCGACGATTTCCATCAGCAGCCCCCAGGGGGTGATGAAGTAAGTCCAGCGGTTGCCCGCCACGCGGGGACTGTCGCCGGCGACTTCCTTGCGCTCCCCGAGCACGCGTACTCCCGGGGTTTCCCGCAGCACGGCGACCGCTTCGTCTACGTCGTCCACAACGAAGCACAGGTGGTGGCCGCCTGCGTCGCAATGCCGTGGCGGGGTTTCCCGCCGTTCAGCGCTGCTCCATTCGAAAAGCTCGATGTTCAGGTTCGGAGGCAGCCGCAGCATGGCGAGAGTGAGCCGGGCATCAGAAGGGACATCGAAGTTCGTGGGCATGAACTCGGGGTCGGGTCCGCGGTCGGAGCGGTACAACTCCTCGGCGCCGAGTACCCCGACGAAGAACCTGATTGCGTCCTCGAGGTTCGGAACTGTCAGACCGACGTGGTCGGTGTGCCGCAGCCCGGGCAGCCGGCGCAGCGTCCTGGTGTTGGCCCCGGTCATTTGCGCGGCCCTGAGGTGGAGGCGCGCACCAGAAGTTCAGGTTCCAGAACGACGTGGTCTACCGATCCGTTCAGGTTCTGCTTCTCTGCCAGTTCGATGGCAATGTTTCCCATGTCGGCGATCGGCTGCCGCACTGTGGTCAGAGGCGGGTTGAACCGGGCGCCCAATGCCAAGCCGTCAAAGCCCATGACCGATACGTCCTCCGGCACGCGAATACCGCTTTGGCCAAGGGCCGAGATCACCGCGAAGGCGACCATGTCATTGGCGGCGATAATCGCCGTCGGGGGATTCTCCATCTCAAGAAAGTGCTTTGCCGCGCGCGCCCCTGCGTCCGGATCGGAGCCGCTGTCGAGGACAAGGGCCGTGCTGCTGCCTTCCGCTGACAGCTCCAGATACGCGTCCATCCGGTCCTGCGCAGTGTGGGTCCCGGAGATACCGGAAACATAGCCGATCGAGGTGTGCCCCAGGGAACGCAGGTGCTCCAGGGCGAGGACTATTCCGCGGCGGCTGTCGACGGTGACCGTTGGAACCGAAGAGTCGCCTTCCACCCGGTCGATCACTACCACCTTGTGGCCAAAATCGAAGCGTTTCAGCGCCTCGGTATCGACTTTCGTCGAGGGCGCGACGATTCCGAAGGGGGCGTACATGGCCTGCATGGCGGTGAAGTATCCCTCGGTCTTTGCAGGGTCCCCATTGGTGACGCAGAGCAGCAGCTGGTAGCCGCGCTCATCAGCGGCCTGCGTCATCGTCTTGGCAAGTTCTGCAAAGAACGGGTTGGTGATGTCAGGCACGATCAGGGGGATGAACGTGCTGGTCTTGGTCCGAAGAGCCTGGGCGAGCGGGCTCATCGTGTAGCCGAGCCCCTCGGCGATGCGGAGGATGTGTTCACGTGTTTCGCTTTTTACCGCTTCCGGACGGGAGAATGCCCGGGAGACGGTGGACCGGTGGACACCGGCCGCCTTCGCGACAACGTCAATACTAAGGTCTGCCATCTTCTCTTCCTCCGTGGTCGTCATATGCCTGCCAAATCGGGCGCATCGTATCTTCAAGCTGGGCCAGCGTCGGCAGCCCCCGGAATCCATCTTCCAGCGTTTTCGCGACACGGCGCACGAACGCATCATAGAGAGGGTCACTGTCAACGCCGATCACGGCGGACTCTGTTGCCCCGTCCAGCGTGGTGAACGTGGCAGAACCGTCTGAGTCGACTGAGGCGAATCCGGCCTCGCCTGCCGACGTGTAGCTGCAGTAGCGCTTCAACGGCGAACCCGGGAACGCGTACCCCACCTCGATGATGGCTTCACGCCCGCTCGGGGTGGTAATGATGAGGCTGGCATGGTCCTCAACACCCGCACCGTGCAGAACGGAAGAGAGCCGGGAATCAACGTTCTCCGCTGACTCGTTACTGCCCTGCAGGAACAGATCGACAAAATGCGGTGCCAGATTCGCCAGGCAACCACCACCTGCAGCAGCAGGGTCCAGCATCCAAGGATTGCCGTTATCCAGGTAGCGCGAGGGCGGCCCGGCGATAAAGGAGATTCTCTGGTACGTCGGACGACCGGCCTTGGCCAGCCAACGGTCAATGGGGCCGCCCCGCTGAACGAACGGGACTGTCGCGGGCACACCGGCCGCTTCCGCGGCCATCCGCACCTGGACAAGTTCCGCAAGGGAGGTGCCCAGAGGCTTCTCTACAACGAACGGAATGCCGCGCTCGATCAGCGCAAGACACTTTTCCGCCATGCCACTGTGCGCGCCGAAGACATAGGCAAGACCGAGATCCGGCAAATCCACCAGGCTCCGCCAGTCAACCTCCACGGGAGCGCTCCACGCCTCCGCCAGTCCCCGGACGAGCGATACGTCCTCGTCACTGATGCCGACGACCTGGTGTTCTTCGCCGATCGCCCGCGCACAGAGCGGGACGTGCCAGTGCGAAGCACCAAGGATGATCGTGCGTGGTCCACTCATCTGGCAGCCCCTTCGCTAAGTATGAGATCGATTGCTGAGATCGGTTGCAATAACAGTATGGATGGTGGGAGAGTTTGTCAACGACACTTCAAGAGTGGCCCAGGGATGCTCCGGAATAAGGAAGCCGCCCGGGCCGGAAGAAAGGCCAGAAATGTACAAGAAACTTCGCACCCTCAAGACAATCGACCGGTCCGGCGCCGTCCTCATCGTGCGCCTTGGGAACGAAGACCTGGCAGAACGCGTCGCCGAAGCGGCGATCGCCGGAGGTTTTCGCGCCCTTGAAATCACGCTCTCGATCCCGGGTGCAGTGGACGTGATCCGACGGCTCTCTGCCAAGCACGGGCCCAATGGAGTAGCGATCGGAGCCGGAACAGTTCTGGACGAGCACTCAGCCTATGAGTGCATCCGCGCCGGCGCCGACTTCCTGGTCAGTCCCCAGCTCAACCGGGCAATGATCCGTACGGCCAACCGGTACCAGGTACCGACAATCAGCGGCGCATACACACCGACGGAACTAGTTGAGACTGCCGAAGCCGGCGCTGACATCCTCAAGCTCTTCCCCACCGAAGCCGGCGGCATCCCCTACGTGAAATCGGTCCTCGCCCCGCTGGCGCACCTGCCGGTCATGCCGGCAGGCGGCGTCACCCCCGGGAATGTCGCCGAATGGTTCGCCGCCGGCGTCGCCTGCGTTGGCGTCGGCAGTGCCGTGACCAAAGCATGGCAGCCCGACGGCGACTTCTCCCGTGTCACCGAGGCCGCCAGGGAGTTCCTGTCGGCAGTGGCAGAGGCACGCCAATGACGGTCCCCAAAGTCTTCATTGTCATCGGCCCTGCAGGATCCGGAAAGACGACCATTGCCCAGCAAACAGCAAAAGAGCACGGAGCTGCATATCTGGACAAGGACCGGATCTGTGGCCGCCTTGTCGAGTTTGCTTTGAAGGAAGCCGGACACGACCCCGGCGATCGGGAATCCAATGGGTTTTACCGGGAGAATGTTCTGCCCCTGGAGTACGAGACGCTCATGGATATAGCCGGAGCGAATCTGCGACTGGGACGATCGGTCGTACTCGATGCACCCTTCGGTGCATACTTCGCCGTACCGGACTACCTGACGCGCGCCGCGGAAGAATTCCACTGGCCTCCCACGGAGACCACGGTGGTGCGAGTGCAGGTCCCCCAGGATACTCTCCGGGGCCGACTCATTCAGCGGGGCCTGGAGAGGGACCGCTGGAAACTTGCCCATTGGGACGAGTACTGGGCATCGTACGGCAGCTTGGACTGCACCTGGTCCGGAGTCCGCTTCCTTGATCTCAACAATGAGAAGTCCCTGCCAATTCAGGGATGACTCTTTTGGTCCGGCTCGTGTGGATAGGCCCCGCTTGTCCTCTCGTTACGTGCTGGCGACAGGTTTGGACCTCCGTTCCCTGAATCGAAAATGACCGTTGACAGAGCGGGCAAGCCTACGTATCGTTGCTTGCAACCGATCTCAGCAACCGATCTCATTCATGAAATTGTTGCAATCGATCTCACGGGGAAGAGGCTCGATCAGCTTCTTCCCCACAGCAAGTCAGGCAGCGCCTATGCGTTGCGCCGGCTCTTGGCCTTGGCAGTCGATTGTCCCGTCGAGCCGGGTTACAGCCGGGCGAGACCCGCACACCGTTTCAGGTGTCCGGGAATATTCCAATACCCCTCCGCAGCAAACGTGAAAATATGGAGAGTTCAATGAAGACCTCAAAAGAAGCCGTCGGCAGTCCAGACCCTTCGGAGTTAGCCGACGTGTCTGAGCACCCTCGCCGCACCGTCAATATGGTGGCAGGCACGATCGGCCACTTCGTGGAGTGGTACGACTGGTACGTCTACGGGCTGCTGGCTGCGGTGTTCGCGGGACAGATATTCCCAAGCGAGTCGCCGTTCGCCTCCCTTATCGCAGCACTGCTCACCTACGCGCTCGGGTTTGTTGTACGCCCGCTCAGCGGAATCATCATCTCTCCACTGGCCGACCGTTTCGGCCGACGGCTCATCCTGACGCTGTCCATCTCCGGGATGGCGCTCGGCTCTCTGATCATCGGTCTCACCCCTTCATTTGCGACCATCGGCTATGCAGCGCCCGTCCTCTTTCTGGTTGCACGCATCCTCCAGGGCATCTCGGCCGGTAGTGAGGGACAGAGCGCCATCGCCTTCATGGTGGAACACGCTCCCGCGAACCGGAGGGGCCTGTTCGGTTCGTTCACCAACATGGCGAGCGGCCTCGCAACCCTCGTCGCGACCGGCGCCGCGGCAATGGTGACATCATCCTTTGCTCCAGCGGACCTCGCCGCCTGGGGTTGGCGCATCCCGTTCGTCGTGGGGGGCATCCTCGGCGTCGTCGGTCTCGTCATACGAGCCCGCTCAGATGAGACCCCTGAGTTTGAGGCAACTGCTCTCGTCGATCAAAAGTCCGCCGCGGCCCGCCTGATGGACCTGCTTCGCGAACACCCGAAGGCGCTGCTGCAGGCAGCAGCGCTCTCTGCCCCGGCCGTGGCCTACTACACCTGGGCCACCTTCCTTCCCACCTACGCCAAGCTGACCACCGGCCGGGACCTGGCCTCCACCCTGGCCGGAAACGTTATCGGGCTCGCCTTGCTCGTCATCATCGTGCCGATCTGTGGCGCGCTCTCTGATCGACTCGGCCGACGCAGAATCTTCCCAATCATCGGTGCCATCGGCATGATCGTCCTCTTCTACCCCATGCTGCTGCTGCTGAACCAGCCGGGCTTCTGGGTATACGTTCTGGTATCGGCGTCCGGGTGGGTGGTTCTCGGTATCTGGCAGGCCGTCTACCCGACCATCCAGGCAGAACTGTTCCCAGCTGCGGTACGGGTATCCGGCATCGGCTTCGCACACCAAATCGTCATCGCCGTCTTCGGTGGTACCGCGCCGCTGATCGCCGCAGCCTTCGTCGGCGCCGGACATCCCATGTACGTCGCGGTCTACATGATCGCCATTGTCGCCCTCTGCCTCATCGTCTACTTCACCCTCCCCGAGACCGGCAGCCGGGCCGGCCGTGCCACCGTAGCTCCGGCCGACCCCGAGGTACTCGAAGGCGAGCACCTGCTCTTGAGCACTTCGTCGGCCACCGGCGAGGCGAAGCGTTCCCGGTAGGCACGCTTGTCCCCAGGAAGCCGTGGCAGCTCGACCGGGCAAGAAGGGGCGTGTCTGCCCCGGGGTCTCTTCGAGCCGCCCGGCTCTCCAAAGGTGCGATCCCTTACACAGGATCTAAATCCACATTGCGTTATGGATAAAACAAGTTTTCTCCATAGGCGCAGAACTGAGAGGATAATCTATATGATTATTAGTACATTTTCCTATCTATGGTCAGCTACGGCAATTGATGCGATTGCGGAACTGGTCGACAATGGGTATGAGACCTTTGAAGTTCCGATTAGCTCGCCACATTGTTGGCCGGACGAAATATCCAGCTCGGAACGCTCAGAAATTTATGCAAGACTCGATGAATACGGCGCCAAAATCAGGTCGCTCAATGCCGGCGGATATGACATCAATCTGGCTAGCCCTGCCGCTAATATGCGCCGAAAAAGTGTTGAGCACATTAAGTCGGTGATTGACTTGGCTGCAGCCTGGAATGTCCCCGAGCTTGTGATATCCCCCGGCACAAGACGTCCCATGATTTCACCGTCACTCGAAAAAGCCCATGGGTGGATGTACGAGAGTCTGGAGAATCTCATTCCGTTGGCCAAACAGGCTGGCACACGACTACTTTTAGAAAACACTCCTTATTGCTTCACTCCTACCATCCAGGACCTGGCAGGTATCGTAAGCACGGTCAACGACGATTCACTCAAGATCGTGTATGACGTCGCGAATGCTGCTTACATAGGAGAGGACCCCGTAGATAGTTTGCTCTCCACCCACGAATCAATTGGACTTGTGCATATTTCCGATACGAGCACCGAAACCTGGGGTCATGATCCAATCGGCACTGGAGTGATCGACTGGGATGGATTAGGCAAGGCCGTCAAAACAAGCTGCGGGGTCGATAACGTTGTTCTTGAGATCATTCGCGAAGAGAACCCTGTACACGAATTCAAGAAAGCGATGCGGGATCTCAAGAATCAGGGCTGGGAACTAGTAAATTAACTCCCGCTGGATCTCGCTGCACATCGGCCGATGTTTTTAAAAAAAGTAATGGAATCGGTTTTACATTGGGAATTGAACTGCAAAGCGACCTGAGAAGTCTGCGGTCTATGATTTTCTATCATATTTTGGTAGTCAAATATGATTCCCATGTGAATCCCTGTGAAAAGGAGTGCGTGCGATGAGAGCTTTGGTCAGTGGCGGAAGTAGCGGCATAGGCGCAGCTACATGCCTGAGACTCGCAGAGGCGGCTCTCGCTCGGGGAGTGCACCCGATGATTGCGGTGTGTGGACACGAATCGAACACTAGCCAAGAACAAGTTGTTCGTTCAATCCAGTCAGTGGGAGGTACCGCCATCGCATTGGCGGGCGACCTCGGTGATCCCGAAGTGCCAAGTCAGCTCGTAGGAGCTGCGGTAGCCGAGTTCGGTGGGCTAGACGCGTTGGTGGCGAATGCCGGAATCGCTAGCCCTGGCGCAATATGTGACCTATCCCTTGAGGACTGGGACGGCATGTTCTCCGTCAACCTGCGCGGCGCGTGGCTTCTTGCCAAAGCAAGCTACGCACATTTGAGGCATAGCCGCGGTTCCGCTTGTTTTACCTCTTCAATGTCTGGCCAGCTGCCACATGCCGGATCGGGTGCTTACAGCCCCAGCAAGGCTGCATTGACAATGCTAGCCCAAACACTCGCGCTGGAATGGGCACCTGACGGAATTCGTGTAAATGTGGTATCCCCGGGTATGACCCATACAGGGATGACTGAAAAAATGTATGCCGATCCCAAAATTAAGAAAGCAAGGGAAGATATTATCCCGTTGTCAAGAATTGGAGACCCCATGGACATTGCGAACGTGATCGAATTTCTTGTAGGCCCGCTATCTGGCTATGTCACCGGGCAAGACATCTGTGTCGATGGTGGCTTCTCTAAGTCTATTCTTAGCCATATTCCCGGTCGACCTAGCTCTAAATCTTGAAGCCCCGGTGCCCTTCGCCGCACCGCCGGGGAAGGCCGACGGTGGGGGCGCTACCATCTATCAACGCTTATGGTCGCTTCGAGACGTCACCAACCGCACCTACACCCCGGCCAGCACAACATGGCAACATCCGGGAGCCGGTTCTGCGTTCTGGCCGCCGGAACAGCAAGTTGAGCCCGGAGGCTACTACCGGGCCTGGGTAATCAACCAGGGATCAAAAACCACACCAATGACCACTGCACGATCCTCAACCGACTCAACAGGCGTCATTTTCGACTGGGCACTCTCCCAGTAATTCACAGATCGTCAGTTGTCCCGAATGCTCCGGGCTTAGTGCTGGCGCCGGTCATGCGGACGCGTCAGCGACATCAGTCACCGCGATTTCCGAGGCCGCATAGGAAAGTGCGGAATGGCAAGTCCCGCCACATCAATCGTCCCGCCTACCGATACGGTTGCTATTGGGCGGAGTCACACCCAACAACCGCGAAAAGTCAAGTTTTGTCAGCAGTCAGGGCCAAATAGGCACCTGACCTGTGGAAACACTGTGCCCAAGGTGGGACTCGAACCGGACTCCAGGCCTTGAAAACACAGGGAACTCCAGAAAACATGGCGAATCCGGCTCAGTCCGGTGCCGGTACAACCCAGTCCGACGGCCAGAGTGTGCACATTGTGCACACTCTGTTTTTTGGCCTTCCAACTCCCCTCCGACTGCTCATCGGGAATTCCGAGCCGTTAGCATTTGGGAGCGCCTCCACGGCACCTACCGTCGAGTCAGGTCTTTCAGGATCAGGATGGCGCTGCTCTGCAAGTCCACGTCTCCCGCAGCAACTCCGCCAACCAGGTCGAAGGCCTCGTCGGTGTTGAAGTCGTGCCGGTAGCCGTTGATCCACAACAGCAGGACCATGAGCGTCCAGGCGGTGCGTCTGTTTCCATCGATGAGCGGGGTAAAACTGGCCACGCACTCGAGGAGTGCCACCGCCTTCATGGCCAGTTGAGGATAGGCCTCGACGCCCAGCGGAAACAAGCGTTGGTGCCTTTGTCCTCGGAACCGGACTCGGCGCCGGCGGGGCTGGGGCTGTCCTTCTTTTTTGCGCTAAATTTTCCCTGCTTAAGGAGTTATGAAATGACGATCCTCAACGTATCGCTCGCCGTTGCCGTCGTTCTAATGATCGTATTTGGCGCGTCTTTCGTGGTCACAGCAGGGGGCAAGAAGGAGAATGCGCCGCGCCGTTAGACCTACGCGCTGCCACGCCAATGTTCGCCGGTATTGTGTTGGCATTAGCCATCACGGATTTCGTCTCCCGTTGAGCCACCGCTCCCCTTGAGCGCTCGGCACCAGTACCCTCGAAATTCGTTCGCGTCGCTGGGGTAATAGAGCAATGATCACCAGGAAATGGCCAGCAGTCATCTGAGCTGGCCTTTGCGGATCCATTCCCTTGTGGCAACGGTGTGGATGGTGGCCGCGTTGATGTTGGGGTCCGCGTCGAAGTCAAAGTCCCCGAGCCATTTATCCCTCGGGAAGCCCGCTGATTTGACCCGGCGGATGGAGGAGCGCCTGTCTCGGTCATCGCATTCGGCAAGCAGCAGTTCAGCGAGGAAGCCCTGGTTGGAGAGCTGTTCCTTTCCCGCGTCGACTAATGCTTCGTTGAGGACGGCGCGGATGGTGGGCAGCCGAAGACGCCGGCTGGCCTGGTCCACGGCGGCGACGGCTTGTTCGGTCAGGCCCCGTCGCCGACGCCCGGGGCTGGGACACGAGAACGGGTGCGGCGGGGCTCATAAGACGTGCTCCATGATCGGGGTTTTCTGGATGGGGGCCGGTGGTGTTGGTGGTGCGTTTCTTCAGGAGCTGCCCTGGGCAACGCGGCGACGGGCGCAGCCCGGACCAAAAACACCTACCTCCCCGAACGCTATTACCGCCTCGCTGCCGGACGAGGCAAACAACGAACCATCGTCGCGATCGAACATTCTCTGCTCACCCCGATCTGGCACATACTCGTGAACAATCTCGACTCCCAGGAACTCGGACCCGACCACTTCACTCGACTCAAGACCACCGGCGTCATGCGTAGCATCACCAAACAAGCCACGCACTCGGCCTCGCCGTCCGCTTCGACCCCATCCGTCGGACCGCGGCGGCAACCTGAACCCACTCACCATCCACATTCGGGTCAGTCAACCCGAATGGTTGACATGAAAAACCGTTTTAGCTAATGTGACTTGCACAACAAAGTGAAAAAACGTTTTGCAAAGGAGCATGGTGGCGGCAAGAGTAGGCATCCGCGATGTAGCGAAAGCCGCACAGGTATCCGTTACGACAGTGTCGCACGCCCTGAATGACCGGCGTGGTTCCCGCATCAGCGCCGCCACCCGGGAACACGTCCGCTCGGTCGCCGAGGGCCTCGGCTATGCGCCGAACCGGCTGGCGAGTGGGCTGCGGAACAACCGCTCGTACCTGATCGGCCTGGTCAGCGACGAGATTGCGACGACTCCTTTTGCGGGCGACATGATCCTGGGCGCCCAGGATGCCGCTTATGAGCGGGGGTGTGTCCTGATGATGCTGGACAGCGCCCGCGACGGTGAGCTGGAAAAACGACAAGTCAGCACCTTGCTTCAACACCAGGTCGATGGCATCGTCTACGCGAGGATGTACCACCAGCGGATCGATCTCCCGGCTGAACTGGCTGGCATACCGACCGTTCTCCTGGATGCCTTCTCGTCCGAGAGGGAAGTGTCCTCGGTGGTTCCGGACGAGGTGGAAGCCGCCCGGGCTGCCGTGTGGTTCCTGATCGGTGCGGGGCACCGGAATGTCGGATTCATCAACAATGTCGATGACATTCCTGCTACCCACGGACGCCTCGCCGGCTATCAGGAGGCCCTGAAGGAGAACGGGATTGAATTTGATCCCGCTATGGTTACCGCAGCGGCATCCGTGGCTTACGGCGGCAGGGTCGCTGCGATGGAGTTGCTGTCTCGGCCCTCGAGGCCTACGGCGCTGTTTTGCTTCAACGACCAGATGGCCATGGGCGCCTATCAGGCGGCTGGAGCCCTGGGCCTGCGGATCCCGCAGGATCTGTCGGTCATCGGGATTGACAATCTCGAACTGATCGCTGGGGGCCTTTGGCCTGGCCTGACAACCGTAGCCCTCCCTCACTACGGGATGGGGCGTTGGGCCGTGACGCAGCTTTTGGACGAGATCGAAAAGCCTGACGAGGTGGAACCCGTCCAGATGATGTTCGACTGCCCGCTGGTCCAGCGCGGGTCAGTCGCACCGCCACTGCAGATCTGAGGCAGCGGCGCACCGCAAGTAACCCATGCTTCGCACAAAAAATGGGAACGTGGCCGCTGCAACGGCCACGTTCCCGGGCGGAACCGAACCATCAACGCAAGAATCAACAGAAAGTTTCACCAACCATGAACATTCGTTTCAAGCGGTTCCTGGCCGCAAGTCTAACCTCCGCCGCCCTTGTGGGCAGCATGGCAGCCTGCGGAACAGGTGGCGGCAACTCCAAGGATGGAGCCAATGGCGAGCTCACCCTTTGGACCCACAATGCTGGAAACCCGGACGAATTGGGGGCCATCCAGTCCGTTGTGGATGCCTACAACCAGAGCCAGAGCAAGGTGAAGGTCAAGGTCCAGGCATTCCCGCAGGACTCCTACAACGACTCGGTCGTCGCTGCGGCCTCGGCGAACAAACTGCCCTGCATTGTCGACATTGACGGGCCGAACGTCCCGAACTGGGCATGGTCGAAATACCTAACGCCGCTGAAACTCAGTGCGGATCTGTCCAAGAACCTGCCTAGCACCCTGGGGAAATGGAACGGCCAGACCTACTCGGTCGGATACTACGACGTCGCCTTGGCCATGCTGGCCCGCGCATCGGACCTGAAGGCGGCGGGCGTGAGGGTGGCTACCGTGGACAAGCCCTGGACCCACGACGAATTTGACGCCGCCCTGGCAGCGTTGAAGAAGCTGGGCAAGTGGGACAACCCGCTGGACCTTGGGACGGCCGGCACCGGCGAATGGCTACCCTACGCCTACTCCCCGTTCCTGCAGTCGTTCGGCGGGGATTTGATCAACCGCAACGATTTCCAAAGCGCTGACGGGGCCCTCAACGGTGACAAGGCAGTCGAGTGGGCCAACTGGTTCCACGGCCTGATTACCAAGGGCTATGCGGCGCAGAAGAGCGGCAAGGACTCCACGGCAGATTTCCTGAACAACAAGAGCGCCATCGTCTACACAGGCAGCTGGGCCGCGGACAAGGCACGCACAGCGCTGGGCGATGACCTGGTTGTCATGCCCTCCGTGGACCTGGGCAACGGCCCGAAGATCGGCGGCGGATCCTGGCAGTGGGGTGTGACCACTGGCTGCAAGAACCCGGACGCGGCGATGGACTACCTCTCCTTCTCCCTCAAGCCGGAAAACATCGCCAAGGTTGCCAAGGCAACCGGCACGATTCCGGCTACCGATGCCGCTGCCGCCCTGGTCCCCGGTTTCGAGCCGACCGGCAAGAACCGGCTCTTCCTTGACTTCTCCAAGAAGTCTGCCGTGCTGCGGCCCGAAACGCCGGCCTATCCGTTCATCGCTACCGAGTTCGGCAAGGCCGCCCAGGACATCATTTCCGGCGCTGACCCGAAGCAGGCTCTGGACAAGGCCGTCAAGAACATCGATTCAAACATCAAGTCCAATAACGGCTACAAGAGCTAGCCAGCCTCCGGGGTGCCGCGGCGCGATCCAACCGGCGAGGCACCCCGGACCGGACCACACAGGACCAGTCACCATGAATTCCTCTTCAGCCCCGGCATCCTTGCCGGCAACCACCCGTGTCATCCCTTCAACACCCTCACTTCAGAAACCACGTCAGCTCAGGAAATACCACCGGCGCGAGCAGCGAGCCGGATGGGCCATGCTGAGCCCGGCACTTCTCCTGCTGCTGCTCTTCGTGTTCGTGCCGGCGATGCTCGCCTTTGGCCTGGCCTTCACCAACGCACGTTTGATCTCACCAAACCCGCCGACATTCGTCGGCCTGGACAACTTCGTACGCCTCTTCGGAGATGAAGGGTTCTACCGGGCCCTCCTGAACGTCGCCTATTTCGCCGTCATAGTCGTGCCGCTGCAGGCCGGTGTGGCGCTGCTCATGGCGCTGCTGGTCAATGCGAAGGTCCGCGGGGTCAACTTCTTCCGCACCGTGTATTTTCTGCCCGTGGTCACCTCCATGGTGGTCGTCTCCCTCCTGTGGTTGTTCATCTACCGTCAGGACGGCCTGCTCAACGAAATCATCACCAGGCTGACCTTCGGTACGGTCCACGGACCGGACTGGCTGAACAACACCACCACCGCCATGCCAGCCATCATCCTGATGTCGGTCTGGCAGGGCGCCGGCTTCCACATGATCATCTGGCTCTCCGGACTGCAGACCATTTCAGCTGAACTATACGAAGCAGCTGACATCGACGGCGTCAGCCGGTGGCAGAGGTTCCGGTACATCACCTGGCCGGGGCTTTCCTCCACCCGGAGTCTGATCCTGATCACCATCACGATCCAGGCACTAAGCCTGTTCACACAAGTTAACGTGATGACCCAAGGCGGACCGCTGGATTCAACGACCACGATCGTCTACCAAGCCGTCCGCGCCGGATTCAAGCAGCAGGAAACCTCCTACGCCTCAGCGATTTCCCTGGTTTTCTTCGCACTGGTCCTCATCATCTCCGCAGTACAGCGCTACCTCACCCGAGAGAAGTCCTAACATGGCCACCATCCTTGAGAGCACCGGCGGCCGCGCCGAAGCCCGTCCAACTCCCGGGAAACCCCGGCGCCTCGGCGGCATCGGCAGCTGGACAGCGCGGATCCTTCTAGGCGTCGTCTTTGCCTTCCCGCTGCTGTTCATGTTCGTGTCCTCAATGAAGCCGGACCAGCAGATCTTCGGGGATCTGTCCTCGATCGCCGCCTTCCTGCCGGTGGGCAACCTCTCGTTCGACAACTACGGCGCCGTCTTTGACAGGGTTCCTGCCGCCCGGTTCCTGATCAACTCCATCGGCATCTCCGCAGTGACCGTCATTCTGGGAGTCCTGATCAACAGCCTCGCGGCATTCGCCCTCTCGCGGATGAGGGTCCGAGGCAAAGGAATCATCCTGACTCTCATCATCGCCACATTGATCGTCCCCTTCGAAACCCTGGCCCTGCCCCTGGTCTGGTGGGTCAACCAGCTGCCCTGGCTGGACGTCAACGGGTTCTCACTGTCGCTGACCACCGGATGGCTGGACACCTACCACGTGCAGATCATTCCGTTCGTGGCCAACGCGTTTTCCATCTACCTCTTCCACCAGTACTTCGAATCAATCCCGAAGGAGCTGGACGAAGCGGCCCGCGTAGACGGGGCGAGCTGGTTCAAGATCTACCGCAAGATTGTCATGCCCCTGTCCGGGCCAGCCATCGCTACGGTCTCCATTCTGACGTTCCTCCCGGCATGGAACTCCTACCTATGGCCGCTCATGGTCGTCCAGAGCGAAGAACTGCGTCCGGTCATGATCGGCGTCCAGTACTTCTTCCAGCTCAATGTCTCCTGGGGCCAGGTCATGGCCTATTCCTCCATGATCACCCTGCCGGTCGTCGCCCTATTCATCGCGTTCCAACGCTCCTTCGTCAACAGCATCGCCTCAAGCGGCGTCAAAGGCTGAGCTTCAGCGATCTCAAATTCAACGAACCAGACGGCACCACTCTCAGCGATCGAACCCGGTCCTTGAGAGCGGTCCCGCCACCCGCAACGCCTCCGCATGCCCTCTGCCAGATTGCCTCAGCCCAGCAACCGTCTTCCCCACCGCTGATGCCCGAACACAAGAACAGAAGCGAGATTCGAACCCCATGACCGCCGTGACCGCCACGACACCCGATGCCTTCCGGCCTGCCATGCACTACGCCGCCCGGGACACCTGGCTCAACGACCCCAACGGCCTGATCTTCCATGATGGCCTTTACCACCTCTACTACCAGAACAACCCGGAAGGCAGTGTCTGGGGAAACATGTCCTGGGGCCACGCCACCTCCGCGGACCTGGTGACATGGACAGAGCACCCGGTGGCCATCGCGTGCGACGAACAGGAAGAAATCTATTCCGGCAGCATCATCTTTGACCGGCACAACACCAGCGGATTCGGCACCGGGTCAAGGCCCCCGCTCGTGGCCGTCTACACCAGCGCCTTCAAACCGGCATCGGAACACAAGGGCGTCCAGGCCCAATCCCTCGCATACAGCCTCGACGGCGGCTACACCTGGACCAAGTACGCCGACAACCCGGTACTGAACCGGGGATCATCCGAATTCCGCGACCCGAAGGTCTTCCGCTATGAATCGGACGCCGAACGCTACTGGGTCATGGTGGCCGTAGAAGCCCAGGACTTCAAAGTCGTCCTCTACAGCTCCCCCGACCTCAAGAACTGGGAACTGCTGAGCACCTTCGGCCCGGCAAACGCCACAGGAGGCGTCTGGGAGTGCCCGGACCTCTTCCCGGTGCCGGTCGACGGCGACCCGGAGAACCTGAAATGGGTCCTGACCGTAAACCTCAACCCCGGTGGCCCCAACAGCGGTTCAGCCGGACAGTACTTCGTGGGAGATTTCGACGGCGTCACCTTCACCTCCTCCTCCACAGTCACCGAAGGTGCCCAGGACCCTGACAAGCTGTGCGAGTACCAATGGCTCGACTGGGGCCGGGACTACTACGCCGCAGTCTCATTCAGCGACGTTCCCGACGGCCGACGGCTCATGATCGCCTGGATGAACAACTGGCAGTACGCCATCGAGATTCCCACCGCACCGTGGCGCAGCCCCATGTCGTTGGTTCGCGAAGTGTCCCTGCAGAACGTGGACGGAAACCCTCGACTCGTGCAGCACGTTGCACAGGAACTGACGTCTCTGCCCGCCGGGAACCCGCCGTTCACGGCCAGTCCCGGAGAAATAGCCGAAGGCAAACACATCCTTGCCGGTGCGGCCGGCAGCGTCCAACGGATCGAGGCAAGCCTCGCACCGGGAACCGCCGAAGAGTTCGGACTCATCGTCCGCGGCCACGGAACCCGGGGCACCCGCATCGGCATCCGGCCCGCCGAAGGCCGCATCGTCGTCGACCGCCGCGAATCCGGGCAGACAGCCTTCCACGAATCGTTCGCGTCAATCGACTCAGCCCCCATCCAGCCAACCGCCAATTCTTATGAAGTCACCATCTACGTGGACCAATGCTCAGTGGAGGTCTTCGCCCAAGGAGGCCAAGTCACCCTGACCGAGCTGATCTTCCCAAACAGCACAAGCACGGACGTATCCGTCTACGCATCCGGCGGCGCAGCAACCATCAACAGCCTGACCATCACTCAATACGCCTGACGACGAAACGTGCCATCGAAGTGCTCCGGCTGCCCTCAGGCTCCAAGTCTAAGGACAGCCAGCACCACCGACACCAGAGCGTCAAGCCCGCATCATGCACAGCGAGCCCCGCGGCCCAATCGAAAAAAGATTTGACATCCACAACTCCCAGGCAGCCGGCCGGCCCGGCAATTCCTGGACGTCGTCGGAGTCGGCGAAGCCCTCATCGACACCGTCATCTCTCCTGAGGGAACGAGCGAACACCCGGGCGGGTCACCGGCAAACGTCGCTTATGGGCTGGGCCGGCTCGGCGTCCCCACCGGTCTGATGACCGTGGTGACGGGCCCACGGGACAGCCGCCACCGCGACCCCGTGCCCCCGGCTCCGGACCCTGGGCGCCTCGGCTTCCAGATAAACCTCGATGGCGCCGGTGTCCAGGGAGCGCCAGCGCCGGCGGACCTGTCCTTTGTCCTATCGGGCAACGGCTGTCAACGGCGCCGGCAGACGCCGCAGCTGTTACGCACAGAACCCGTCGCCCGGACCGAGGCGACAAGGACCCCGGATTCCTCATCGGAATCGATGGACTCCACGACCGTTTTCTCGGCACCAAGCAGAGATCGCCATAGTCTTGCATTTCGCACGCCGTTTTCCTTCTCTGAAGTTTCTGTTCCTTAGACAGTCAGAAACCTAGACAGGAAGCGGCGCGCGTCAGTTAAGGCGCGCTCAAATCACCCACGGATGAGTCAGGAGAGCCCTTTAAATCGCAGCTTTAGTGGCAGTTTAACCGTGCCCTTTGTTGAACCTGCACTGGGACGATCCCGTAACCGCGTCCGACCTCAAAAGCGGTCTACTCAGCGGCTCCACGGGTTGAGGGGAGGCGGCGGGCGCCACGGTCCTAGCGCGGGCGCTGGCCGAGCCCAGCTCCTCAGCCCACGCGGATGCCATTGTCCGCGAGGAACTCGCGGGCACGACCCATCTGGCGGTCGGTCGAGAAGGCGTACCACTGCTCGATAAGGTTCTCGCCGCGGACGATGTCACGGAACCGGAAGAAGGCACCTTTGCCCTCGATCGCCCGCTCCAGCCGCTCCCGGAGGGCCTCATCGTGCTGCCGCCCGGCGAAGGCCGCCATGTCCCGCCAGCCGTTCCGCGAACCGGTACGGCTAAGCCAAAGCCAACGGTCCGGCTCCTCCTCCACGTCGATGGCGGCGCCCTCCCCGACCATCATCGGGTCAGTGGCGGTCTCGTCGTAGACTTGCCCGGTGTGCAGGTCGAGGTAGCCACCGGCCGACAGCTCGGGATCCCCTTCCAACACGGTGCTGAGCATATCCAGGTCTACCGACACCACCCTGCCCGTCAGCGGCTCGCGGCGCAGAGCGGCCAGGAGGTCCTCGGCCAGCATCCGGTCCCCGGCGCCGTCGCGCCACGTCAGCCGGTTGATGACAGAGAGTGCCACCGGCTCTGCTTCCTGGCGTCTTTGCTCCAGCGCCATCGGGATGCCGGCCCCCACCTGTTGCAGAGCGTCATCGATGTCATGTCCCGTCACCGCAGCGAGGAAGCGGGCCGCATCTGCCGCCGCGATGGCTTCACGCAGTTCGGACAGGTCGAGCCCGGGCACCTGCACCTGTGCGGGCCACGCGTGCAGCAACATCGGGTGCGGCCGGCCCGGTTTCCCCGGGGCCCGGCTCTCCCCGTCGTCGTCGGCCCATCGGCGCCCGTACTGGTCCGGGATGCTGCCCCAGCCCCAGTACGGCAGGGGGGCATCAGGGCGGATACCCAATACCTCAAGCGGGTCGACCTTCTCGTCCCCCACCACGCATCGGTGTGTCCAGGCGTCACCGAGGTCGTACGTGAACTGAAACTCAGTCCCCGGCTCCAGGGTCCGGGTGACCTTGGCAGCAGCGATGTCGATTGGCGCGATGATCGGGCCGCGGATCGATCCGGCGATCTCGGTTCCCGTCTCTTGGTCGGTGATTACCCGGCCGTCGGCCAGGGTGAACATTGACAGGTGTGAGCGGTCCCATCGGGCGAAGGCATCGTTGATGGCGTTGGCGAGATCCATGAAGGTGTGCGACGGTCCGACCGCGAAGATGCGCCCGGGCCACGGCCACAGCTCCTCGCCACGACCGCCGAGCAGTTCCACCGTCACCGATAACCAGGTTCGTGCCATACCCCAAGGATGGCACGCGCCGCGGCGCTGCCGTAGTCGAGATTCTGCAGGGCCCCGCGAGCCGGCATCCCGCAGGAGGGCGCTGTTCCACGACAACAATGAGCGAAGTTCAATGCACGCGCTTGAATGCGGACGAGGCGCCTTCGCCCCCGGCCTATCGTGTCTCTCTGCTGTCCCGTTTGATCATCCTCCTGCGGGCCACAGCGAGTCCCCTCCCTCCCTGTCTTTCTGCGTTCACGGGGCGTACCCTGATCACGTCCCCGGTACCGGACCGGCCCGGGTCCTTTGCCTCCGGATTCAATCAGTGAGGGCTCACCATGGAGATCAACATCAGGGACCACTGGCACAGCCTCAGCCCCGAAACCCAGCAATGGCTCACCGAGAACCCCGGATGCGTGGTGCTGCCGCGCACCATCACGGAGACGATCCATCAGGAAACCGGAATCACCGCGGACTCGGACCAGCACGCCCAGGCCAGTCTCTCCCCCGAAGACCTCGACTTCATCCGGGCCCGGGCCGAAGGAACGCCCGCTCCGCCGGAGCACCGGTTCTTCGACGCAATACAGCCCGGAGAAGCTTGACGCTGATCGTCCAAGGAACAAAGGAGTCCCCCAGTGAACGCAGAACCACAGCCAGCACCGGAGCCTTCCCCCGCGCCCACACCCGGAGCGGCCCCGTCGGCGGAGCGCCGGCCGGTGGTCACCCGCGCCGGGATGGCCTGGACGGCCACCATTGCCGCCCTCGTGCTCCTGATCCTGCTCATCGCGTTCATCGTGCAGAACCAGGACAACGCCAGGGTCAGGTTCTTCGGCCTGGACGGGACCATCTCTCTAGGCATTGCCCTGCTCATTGCAGCCGTCGGCGGCGGTGCCCTGGTCGCCGTGGCCGGTGCAGTACGCATCATCCAGCTCCGGGCCCGGACCCGCCGCACACCCGCCACGCGCCCCTGACACCGAACACCACGCCCGGCCGCGACACCACGCCTGGCCGTCTGCCCGGTGCACGGCCTGGGGCCGGATCAGCCCCGGTCGTTTCAAAAAGCCTGGGATCCGGCCAAACCCCATGGTCTTGTGAAGACGCCCGGGCGTAGCCCGATGTTTCAAGCCGAACGCAAGTGAGCGCCCGATGACCCTTCCACCGCAACACGAACCCGAGCCTTTCCTGCCGGACCGACCACACCGTTCCCACCTCACCCGGCCCCGGACCCCAACCCGGAGCCCGGTCCCCGTCCCCGACCCGGTACCACCACCGCACCCCGACCCAACCCACCGTTCATAACCGGCCGCACCGACGCCGCCTGGCCTCACGCAGGCGGGCATCACCAGCGCAGCCCGGAACTAACCCTCCTGGACCAGCTGATCTCCTGGACCACCGCGTTGAAAACCATCCGCACCTGACCGCACGGCCGGCCCCGCACATGCCGCCTGAACCGGTCGGGAAGGCGGCGAGGTGCTCTGTCCTTTCTGATTCCCTGCCGCGGACCACCAGGGCCAAGGCAAACCTTCCGAGCCGCCGCCTCCGGTGACCGGGTCCCCCGCACTCCTGACGGGCGGCCAAAGGAATCCTGGACCTGATGACGTATCACCCCGGAAGCCGGGATCCACTTGTTGAGGAGCCGGGCTTTCCACGCCCGTGAAATCCCCGGAACAAAACCAGGAACGGCAACGCCATGAGCTCCAGGATGCCCGCCGCAAGCAGCAGCACCACGAACAGAACCAGGAAAGGCAAGTACAAGAGGAACACTGCGACGCCCGCTGCGACATAGCCGACGACGATGCCGAAGATCCACTGCGCATCCATCAGGACTCCCATCAGCGGCCGTCCGGGCCCGCCGCTACAACGGTAATGACAGCACAAGGCCGGGCTGACAATGGGCCACTGGCCCGCCTTCCGTTGACCCGCGCATGACACGGGCCCAGCGGACTCACACCGCCCCCCAGGAACCGCCGCCGGAACGACGTCAGGCACGTCGTCGTTGAAGCGATCGACCCCGGGATGCGGTAGCCCATGATGGCGGGCGCGACCCGGTCCCTCCGGGCCCCCTCCGCGTCCCGGGCGGGGGCGCCGCGCTCAGCGCCGGGTCCTGGCCGCCGCCAGCTCCCTTTCCAGCCGCCGGTTGACCGCTTCAAGTTCAAGGACCATGCGGATGCCGGCCAGGTTCAGGCCGTCCTCGAGTAGCTCACTGATACGGCGCAGGGTATCCAGATCCTGTTCACTGTAGCGGCGTGTTCCCCCGCCGGTGCGTCCGGGCTCCAGCAGGCCCTTGCGCTCATACAGGCGCAGGTTCTGCTGCCCTGTCCCGACCAGCTCCGCGGCCACCGAAATGGCATACACCCCCGTGGTTCTCCCGCGCTTGGACTCCATCCGCTTCTCCTGACCTTAAAAACCCGAAAATCCCCCTTGCACCAGTTTCACACCAGTGCTATAAAAAATCTATACCAGCCACCACAGCAACCAAGTGGGCTGGGAAGGGAATGATCGCACCGATCTGTAAGGAGTGAGAAAGACCATGCTGATGCGTACCGACCCGTTCCGCGAGCTCGACAGGCTCGCCCAGCAGGTTCTGGGCACCACGGCCCGGCCGGCGGCCATGCCCATGGACGCCTGGCAGGAAGGCGAGGAATTCGTCGTCGCCCTCGACCTGCCCGGAGTCGACGTCGATTCGGTGGACATCGACGTCGAACGCAACGTCCTGACCGTGAAGGCAGAGCGGAAGGACCCGGCCGGTGAGAACATCGAGCTGATCGCCGCCGAACGGCCCCGCGGCGTCTTCAGCCGCCAGCTCATCCTCGGCGATGCCCTGGACACCGACGCGGTGAAGGCCAGCTATGACGCCGGCGTGCTGACGTTGCGGATCCCGGTGGCCGAGAAAGCCAAACCGCGCCGGATCGAGATCGCATCGGAGAAGAGCCAGCGTCAGGAAATCAACGCCTAGAACCCGCACCGGGCCAGGCGTGCAGACCGGGAGCATTGGACCGGCCGCCGGTAAGTGAAGGGCGATGCAGACCAGCCACGCCACCGCGCGAGTTGCGCACCGAAAAAGCGGCCCCCGACGATGCCTCCGGCACCGATGGTCCCCGGCCCCCGCGGCCCGGGGACCATCCCCACACCCCCGGGCCCCCGCCCGGCAGCAGGGCCCGGACAGGAACAACGGCAGGAAAAAGCGGGACCATGGAAGACCACAGCCCGGACCCCTACAAGGTCCTCCACCTGGATCCGGCAGCCACGGCGCGTGAAGTCAACCGCGCCTACCGGGCGCTGGTTCGCGCCCGTCATCCCGACACCCGCACCCCCGGAGCCGTGGCCGCAGGCCCGGACTCCGGCGCACAGGAACTAGGCGACCAGGAACTGCGCGACCAGGAACTGCGCGACATCATGGACGCCTACGCCGTTCTCCGCGACCCGGTCAAACGGGCCGCGTACGACCGGCAGCGGGCCGGATCCCCCCGGCCCGACAACGTTCCGGCCCCGCGGCAACCACACGGCCCGTCCCGTGCTGCACCAAACAGACCTTCCGGCGCTTCCCTGATCATCGGCCCCGTGCGCTGGGAACCCCCGGTAGACCAGGCCCCCGGACGAGAGCCCAGGGGCGCCTGGGATCCGTTCCACCAATTGCCGGACCACCGAGCAGCACGGGCCAAAGAAGAACCCGCACCGGGCGGGTACCAGATGCCGTGGTGGATCCTTCATTGAATCAACCACTAATTCCGGCGCCCGTCACGCCGGCCGAGCCTGAAAGGAGCCTGCCATGAGCGCCTGGCACCCCTACGATGACCTTCTGATGCCGGCGTTCCACGAACGGTTTGAACAACGCTGGGGCAAAGGCACAGCACCGTTCCTGGATCCCGCGGTCCAGGTCCACCTCCAGCCCCTGCCCCGGGCGCAATGGATCAACGCCGACACCGGCGCGGCCATCGCCGTGGTCCCGATCTGGGCCACAGATCCCCGGCACCGTTCCTTCGGCGTTTTCTACCTGCCGCCGTCCGGAGACATCTGGGTGCTGCACCCCGGGCACACCGCCTACCTCGAGCCAGGCAAGACGGGTACCGAAGACGAGATCACGCTCCGCAACGACGCGTTCAGAAAAGCCGTCAACCACGCCAAGGAATTCATCTACGGCACCCAGCCCTAGGCCTGTTGCGCATCCCGGACAGGGGCATGGCCGGAGGCTGTCCGGTGCACCATCCGCCTCCCCGCTCCGCCCTGGCGCGGAGCGGATGTGGAAGCGTATGGCAACCCCCGGACGGCATGCGTCCCCGGGGCTTCCGGCCCGGGCCGTGGACGGCCCGGCTCCGTCGCCGCTAAAATGGGGAACCCACTGCGGAGGACCAATGAGGCGACGCGGTCCCTGATTCCTTGGAGAAGAGGATCACGGCGCCCTCATTGGAGGTCTGACTGCGCATCAAGGCCTGCACTTCCTGTGCAGATTCCGGATGGAGACTGATCATGCAGACAGACCCCCAACCCACCTCAGAGGCAGTCCGTTCGGTGACCGTCGAGGCGTCCAGCACCCATCCAGCGGACTGGGGCCGCGCCATGGCCCTCGCCCTTAACCAGCTGATCCAGGAAGTAACCGCCGTCACCGGTACGGACCCGTGCCGTGGCCCGAACGGCTTGGACGTATCGTTGCACGTCAAGGCCGTGCCCACGGGCGAGGCCATCACAGTGGTCTGGCGGGGCTGATCCGACCGATGCCCGATGCCCGATGCCGCCAGCGGAAACGTCCTCAGGCCCCGCCTCCGGGGGCCGTGACACCGCAGGCCTTCCGGCCATTGGCCCTTTTGACCGTTCCCTGCCGGCATGACGGCGTTCCTTCTCCAGGGAGACCTGGACGTGGGGCTCTAGACGGAGGGGGTCTGCTGCTCCCCCTCCGATTCCTTCGGGTCGGGACGGCTGGTCACCATCCGCCAGACCAGGACGCCCGCCACGGCGGCCGCAGCGGCGGCCAGAGCGGAAACAAGAAACGTCTTCCCCGAAGGTTGGCCTGCAGGACGGAGTTTCCGTTCCGCACGCAGCACGGCCCGGGAGGCAGCCTTTCGTGCCCGGTTGGCGAGCTTCCTGTTTCCTGTCAGCGTGAGAACCACCCCGTGAACCACGTCGGGGACCTGGGCTTCGTCAAGCCTGGACACCGCCCACCGGATGGCCGCTTCGGCCTGGGGCGAGGTCTTGCCGGACGCGTTCCTGATCCATTGTTCGGCACGGCCCCGGGCAGCATGTGCGGCTTCGTTCGCAGCGCGGGAAACCTTGGTCTTTCCGATCATTACTCACTCCTCAGCGACGGCAGCTGGCTGTCCCGTGACAGCCTACGCCCGCACCCCCGCGGCCGCATCCGGACGGTCCAGGCCCGACGGCGGCCGTGTTGCACGCGGTGCCCCACGGACTGATCAACCCCCGGATTTCCTCCGCAGGCATTCCTCGCCTCCGTCAGGCCCTCCACGCCAAACACTGCGACGCGTAACAGCAGACAGACCCGGCGACCCTGGGGGACGTCGTGCTGGACGGTGAGGCCATGGAAGCCCGTCTGGCCCGGTGCCCGGCGCTGGAACGAGTCTGGATCCTGTGCCTGCTGGACCGGACCAAAACTGCTGGCCGGATCCGCAGACCGGCGCGGTCCCCTGCTCGTGCCCGGCCAGGCCTATCAGCGCCAATACTCCTGGCATGAAGCCGCCCGGCTGCAGGAAGAAGCCCTGCAACTGGCTCGCACCAGGGCACGCGAAGAATGGTCCACCACCAAATCGGCCGGCGCCCGTTCTACGAGGCCCGGTACCGTGAGGCAGCGGCAGAATTCGAATGGACCCGCTACCTCCACCGCAGCACCGGCCAACGCGAACACTGCGAAGACGTTGCCCAGACCTGCCAAACAGGACCTGGACAGAGCCAGGGAACTGGACAGCAGAAGGCCGTGACCGCCGGAGAGCGTGTAGGGGCCTGCGGTGCGCTCCGGTGCGCGTGAAGCCGCCTCCGGGAACTCACTAACCGCTGAAATCCCGCCAAGCTACTTGCCTCCTAGGGACAGCCACAAGGACTACCGGGCCCCATCGGGGGGATCGGTGGTGTCAGCGCTCTGCGGGCGGCGGGGTGGTGTTCCCGCGGAGTCTGTTCTTTGCACTGTGTTCGACCAGAGTCGGTATGTAGGTTCGGATCCGGCCGCCGTCCAGCAGGGCGTACTCTTCGGACACGACGCCGGCGATGTAGTAGCGGGATGTTTCGGGGTATCGCGCGGAGAGGCGGTCCGTGATCTTGGCGATGATTTCACGCCTTTCGGTATCGTCCATCAAACCAGCCTGACGGCCGGGACCGGCGGCGTCCATCAGCCCCGAAACTGAATTCGGTCGCCGGGCAGACGTGGGCGCCGAGGCGAGACCTGACATATATTCGAGAGTCAACACTCGATTGAGGCAGGGGCCGCCCGTTATGCCCGTGCGGTTCGCCTTTCGGAACGGGCTGTCCGTTCGGGCGACCTCGTGTACACGACTACGTTGCCGGATCGCTAGCTGTT
This sequence comes from Arthrobacter sp. FW306-04-A, assembly GCF_044358315.1. Classification (GTDB taxonomy): domain Bacteria; phylum Actinomycetota; class Actinomycetes; order Actinomycetales; family Micrococcaceae; genus Arthrobacter. The sequence goes on along the minus strand of NZ_CP084559.1, from coordinate 1,901,896 downwards.
GTTCATCTGGACACGACGTTGGTGGTGGCCGTTGGTTGTTCTGGTCTGATATGAACGGTCCGTGAGGAACCCTGAAAGCGTTGCGACGCCGTACAGCCGGCAGGGTGTCCTGACGCTGGGGGATCTCGGGTTCGAGGCGCTTGTTCTGCCAGGCTCCACCCCGGCCCTTGAGGTTGACGAGCTCTTCAGAGCGGACATTACGCTGCGCGGGGTGGTGATAGAGGGCCCGGAAGGATCCAGGTTGTTGAGCCGGGATCAGCTGGAATACAAGATGTCGGGCCGTCTGGGGTTCGGTCGTGCCCTGCACTCCCGGGCGACGGCTGCAGAGCTGCTGTTCGATTCGAACGTCACAGTCCCGGACGGGCTCGGGATGCCCGAAGCGGTCGCCGCCGTCTTGGAACGGCCCGAAGCGACCCGTTACCGGGATCTGCTCGTTCTCGGGGAGGGCGCGCCGCGGGTCGTGCCGGTCTCGGAAGTCTTCGAAGGCCTGTCGGCCGTTTTCCGGCACGCCTCCCTGTATGATCCGCTCACAGGCCTGCCCAACAGGCGCATGCTCGAGCTGGAGACACCGGCCCTGACCGGGGGCACCGACCGGTCACGGATAGGGATCCTTTTCATCGATCTGGACGATTTCAAAGACGTCAACGACACGTACGGCCACCGGGCCGGGGACGTCGTACTTGCCGGGTTCGCCCAGCGCCTCTCCGGAAGCGTCCGGGCAGAGGATACCGTCGTCCGTCTTGGCGGGGATGAATTCGCCGTCCTGCTGGTCGGTGTGGACGAAAGCGAAGCCGGGGCCGTCGCCGAGCGGGTGCTGGAATGCATGGACGAGCCATTCGTCGTCGACGGCCATCAGCTTGGTGTCACTGTGACGGTGGGCCTGGCCATGAGCGGGGATGTCACCGATGATGTCACTGGCGAGGAGGCATTGACCGGGCTTGAGGCGCTCCTCCGGCATGCCGACGGCGCGATGCTCAATGCCAAACACGCCGGCAAACGCCGGGTGGGGCGGATCTGCCGCGGCCGGGCGTCGTCGTCCTTCGTGCGGGACGCACTCATCCGCCGCCGGTTGCCCCACGCTCTTCAGGACGGCGCGCTGGTACTGGAATACCAGCCGCTCAGGGACCTGGCCACCGGAACGGACCACGGCGTCGAGGCGCTGCTGCGCTGGACCGACGTCGAACTCGGGCCGGTCCCCCCGGCGGAATTCGTCCCCGTGGCCGAACATACCGGCGAGATCCTCAGGATCGGGGCCTGGGTCATGGGGCGGGCGTGTGCGCAGGCACGGTTGTGGGCCGACGGGGGAACGCCGATGAAGGTCTGCGTGAATGTTTCCCCCGTGCAGCTGGCCTCGGGCACACTGGTCGCCGATGTCATGAACGCACTTCAGTTGCACGGGCTCCCGGCCGGGCTGCTGGAAGTCGAGATCACGGAAGGCACGGCAATACTGGACCTGCCCGGGGCCGCAGTGCAGTTGCGGCAATTGATCGATGCCGGTGTCGGCGTTGCCCTGGATGATTACGGAACTGCTCACTCCACACCGACGTTGCTTCGTGTGCTGCCCCTGACCAGGGTCAAGATCGACAAAACCTTCATCGACGACATCGACACTGACCGGCCTACTGCCGCCATCGTCAGTGGAATCATCCATGCCATGCATTCATTGGGGATCAGGATAACCGCCGAAGGCGTCGAGCGGGCCGCGCAGCTGGCTGTACTGCGGGAGATGGGCTGCGACACGGCCCAGGGCTATCTGATCTCGCGCCCGCTGGCTCCCGCTGACGTGCCCGCCGCCCGTGACGGCGTTGGCTCTAATTGAGTGCCCGCGGCCGGCACCGGCGGGGACGCCGCCGGCACCTTGACGCCGGCGATCTTGCCCGGCTGGGCCTGTCCGGCTGGGTCGGCCAACTCGGGGCGCCCGTTGTGGAGCCTGTTCATTCAAAGCTTTTGGCAAGGATCGGCGGCACCGCCGCGGCCGCGGCCCTGGTGCTCTATGTGTGCTGGCGGGTCGTGCTCACGATGCCGGCCGGGGGCCCGGATCTGGTCGCCGCCTGGGTCCTCGTGGTTTTCGAGGCCCTGCCCATCGGCGGCGTAATATTGAACGTTGTTACACTGTGGAACATCGACAGCCGGGCACCTGCCCCAGTGCGGTCCGGCCCGGGCGGGATGCGGGTGGCTGTCCTGATTCCGACGTACAACGAGCCGGTCGAAGTCCTTGCACCGACCGTGGCCGCGGCGTGCGCCCTGGACCCGTTCCACGAGACATGGGTCCTGGACGACGGGGGCAGGGGATGGGTCAAGGACATGTGCGCGGTCTACGGCGCGCGCTTCGTGGACCGGGAACACCACGACCATGCCAAGGCCGGGAACATGAACCACGCCCTGGCACTGATGGCCGAAGAGGAAAAAGCCGGGGCCCCGGCCATCGGGATCATCGCGGTCCTGGACTGCGACCACGTGCCGCTGCCGACCTTCCTGACGGCGACACTGGGCTGGTTCGAAGACCCGGACACCGCCTTGGTCCAAGGACCGCAGGCCTTCTACAATGCCGGGGCGTTTGACGATGACGGGATAACGGGCGAACAGGGGCTCTTCTTCAACGTCCAGATGCGGGCCCGGAACGCTGCCGGCGCGGGCCCGTTCTGGTGCGGGTCGACCTCGCTGCTTCGCCTGGCCGCTCTCCGTGAGGCGGGAGGGGTCGCGACCGAAACCATCACCGAAGACATGCACACGACCCTGAAACTGATCCGCCTCGGATGGAAACCGTGTACCACCACCAGACCCTCGCCGTGGGACTGGCCCCGGCAACGCCGGAACAATACCTTCTCCAGCGCCGGCGCTGGGGCATGGGCGCCATGCAGATCCTCACCCACGAACGGCTTTGGGCCGCCAAACGGTGGATGTCCTGGCGGAACTTCCACGAATACCTCAACGGCACGCTCTGGTGGCTCGAAGGGATCGCCACGATCATCGCCTTCCTCGTCCCGATGCTCCTCATGATCTCCGGCGCACGCACCACAACGGCCGATCCGGCCACCTTCACCGCAGTGTTCCTCGGAACCTTTTCCGTCCGCCTTTGGGGTGCAAAACAGCTGATGCGACGCCAGATCCACTGGCCCACTGCCTTTGCCCTGCGGATATTCCGCATACCCGTCGGCATCGCCTGCCTCTGGTGGCTCGTGACCCGCAAAACACTCGAATTCGAAGTCACCCCCAAAGGTGGAACCGGTCAGCGCACCCGGGCCGCCATCCCAACCGTTCTGGGCTGGCTGGTCGCCACCGTCCTGGCTGTCGTCCTCTACGCGGCCGCAGGGACCGCCGGTCTTGTCCCCTGGCGCTCCAGCCCGGCCTCCACCATCGCCGGCGGCCTGTGGCTCCTGCTGGCCTCCGTCGTGCTCATGCTTGGTCTCCGAAGGATCAGGGCGGAAAAATACGCCACCTCCCGCCGCAACGCCCACCGCGTCGCCGTCCCCGCACCGATCCTTGTCAACGGCACCCCCGCGGAACTCCTGGACATTTCCGTCGGCGGGGCCCGGGTCCGCACCATCAAGACGTCCGTCGCCGGCGACGGCAACGTCACACTCAGCCTGCCCGGAACCACCCCCGTCAGCCTTCAAAACGTCCGCAGTGACACCACGGGAAACAACCAGACCACCATGTCCCTAAGCGTCGCGTCCGGAGACTGGGCCACGTACGGGATTATCTCCCTCTGGCTGTTCCACACCCCGGCAGGTGCCGTCCCCGGCTTCCCATCCGGAGTGCCTGCCATCGCCAGCACCAAAACACCAGGGCGGGCCACGAACCCCCACCCGAGCAACCCGCAGCCCCCAAGGCCGAACGGGCGTCGACGTCCACCTCGAAGACGCCGCCCCGTAAGGAATGCGGTCGTGCCCCCGGGAACAGCGCATGGGTCGGCGGCTGGAAAGCGGCGGGTCCGGAACGCTCCCACCAGGCAGAAACCGATCATGAAACCCTCGCACCGCCACCGTGCTGCGCCGTCGCAGGAACCCCAAGTCGCTCAAGGACCCCCGCCCTGACCTGATCATCCCCACCGGCAAGCGCAAAGGCCGCAACCCCGGCCTGGGCGGCATCCACCGGGCGGCGCTCACAGGCCACGAAAAGCGTCAGGCCCACCCGAAGCGGTTGACCAAGCCCGGTGCGGGCCCGTTCTGGTGCGGGTCGATCTCGCTGCTGCGCCTGGCCACTCTCCAGCGGTCGGCGGGGTCGCAACCGAGACCATCACCGAGGACATGCACACGACCCTGAAGCTGATCCGACTCGGATGGAAAACGGCATACCACCACCAGACGCTGGCCCCGACACCGCCGGACCAATACCCTCCCTGCCGGAGGCAGGGAAGGCGTGCGTCAGCACGCGTACGGCGGGGCGTTCCGCTTCAGGTCATCACTGCCCCTGGTAGCTGCTTGACCCCCAATCCGGTCCTCTTCCGTGCACGGTGCGGATCCTGATGAGGCCTAGATTGAAGACCTCCCCGCTGATGCGGGTAATTCCGGAACCCGTTTTTGAGGCCCGAAGAGCTTCCACGAGCGCCAAAACCCCGGAAAATCAAGGATCTTGTCTCCGAATTGCTGCCTAAAAACCGCTCCGGAGAGTCAACGTGTTGACAAAGTCAACAGGGCCTTCGGCCGCTGAAGGTCGGTCCGGCTGCGGCTTGACCCGTAAATGTGCGCCGCCCACCATCCCCGGGCCTCGTATGGTCACTGTCCCCCGGCGCGCTGTCAAGGGCGCGTTCGCGTCACTGCGCGATGGGCCTCCGGCCCACCCCTGACCCCGCGCCAAGGCCAGACAGAGGGCCTGGGTCGGGATGAGGGGCAAGACTGCTATGGCTCTAACAGGCGGACAGGAAGGGACCGCTTAGGGCCGAGCTTGACGAGGCCCCTCGGATTGGTCTCCGAAATACCCACGAGACCCATTCAGGCCCCCGGGAGGAGGCGGCGGAATTGCAGCACGGCAACGTCGCCCTCATCGGATGCCGAATCCCGAAAATCCGTGGCTGCGGACATCCCGCTGCCCTCAGGAAGGCAGCCAGTCTTCCACCCAAAATTTCCGTCATGACTGCTCCCTATTTCATCCTTGGCGCATAGCATGATGCATGGCCGGCTCCAGGAGATGGACACGCGTGCGTTGAGGCTTTCCCGGCTCCTGTGGTCGTGAGGCCTTCATCCATGATCTGCGTCCGCTCGTCCTCCTCCGGCCGGCGGGATCGAAGTATCGTGCAGCTCGGTCGGCGTATTTGGAGGGCAACTGGTGACAGTGCTGGACGAAGCGACTCCAGGGAGGATCAGTCTCCGACGGCTAGCCGGCCGCGGCGCACGATCAGTGGGTCGGGGTTGTGGACCACTGCTGTGTTTTTGCCGTCGTAGTCGAACTGGTTGAGGAAGTAGCGCATGGCGTTGATCCGTCCGCGCTTCTTGTCGTTGGATTTGATGGTGATCCAGGGTGCGTGGTCCGTGTCGGTGCGGAGGAAGGTTTGTTCCTTCGCGTCGGTGTATGCCTCCCACCGGTCCAGGGAGGCGAGGTCCACGGGTGAGAGTTTCCAGCGCCGGACGGGGTCGATCTGGCGGATGGCGAAGCGGGTGCGCTGCTCGTGGCGGGTCACGGAGAACCAGAACTTGTTCAGGTGGATCCCGGAGTCCACGAGCATTTTCTCGAACAACGGCGCCTGTCCCATGAAGGTCTGGTATTCCCCGGCGGTGGGCAGGTGCTGGATGTATCGCTGGAAGTACCACTCGCCCTGTTCGCGGTCTGAGGGTTTGCCCAGCGCGACGGTCCGGGCGGAACGAGGATCGAGGTGCTCGGTAAAGCGCTTGATCGTCCCGCCTTTGCCGGCCGCGTCCCGGCCCTCGAAGACGATCACGTTCTTCAAACCGCGGTCCTGGCCCCAGTACTGGAATTTGAGCAGCTCGATCTGGAAGAGGTATTTTTCGGCCTCGTAGTCCTCGCGGGTCATCCGTTCCTCGTAGGGGTAGTCCTCCCGCCACGTCTCAACAGCCGACCCGCCCGGGTCGATAAGCTCCGGGTCCTCGCTCTGGCCGCCCCGGACCGTGTACCCGAGCTCGACGAGACGGTCAATGGCGTGGCGCAGATTGTCCCTGACCCACCACGCGTCCTCGGGGGTCCGCACCGCTCCGCGCGCCCGCCAATCGACCTGCTCCTCCGGGGCAAGCTGGGTGGTGACCGAGAACCCGGCCACCGACACCCCCGTCACCCGCCGGCCCATCCCCCAGTTCGTTCGTCAGCCTGCGCATCGCCTCCCCGATACGGCCCAGGAATCCGCCGGTCGCGGTCTCGGACACCACCGCCCAGCCGCCGGCCACAGCCAGGTCCTCAGCGGCACCGAGCATGACGGTCTTGCCAATCCCCCTCGCCCCGGTAAAGATAGTCAGAAGCCCCGGCGCGCCCGACCCGATCCGCAGACCATAAGCGAACTCGTCCAGCACTCCGCCGCGCCCGACAAGATCCGGCGGCGTCGCCCCAGCCGTCGGCCGAAAAGGGTTCCCCACACCTGCTCCTGTGAATGTCGATGAATCTTATGAATCCTGTGAATCTCACGATCCCAACCCGCCCGCGGGTTACAGGACGCAAAGCAGTCAATAGTTCGAGAGCGAACATACACCGTTACCGAAATACTTGAAGCTCCAGCTAAATTCGGCGAGCCGTGTCCTGCCTGTCCTTTCTCAATTTAGTTCGCCGCCGTTCGCCGCACTCCCCTGCTCGCAATTAACTAGGTCCGGCCTTGACAAATATATGAGTGTAGTCATAATTGATTGTAATCACTCTCGTAAGGGCCCGTCCAAAACATGCCGGTACTGACAAGAGTGCCCGGCGCGGCAGAGCGACGCCCCGAGATATCGCTGCATCAATGGCACCAGCTACTAACCAAAACCCCCAGAAGGAGCATCACGGCATGCGAGCGTTCGTCGTCACCAAGTACAAGGAGCCGCTGCGCGAAGCGGAGGTTGCTGAGCCGACCGTCGGCGAAGGGGACGTGCTCGTGCAGGTTCAAGCGGCAGGCCTGAACCAGTTGGACGAGAAGATCCGGCTGGGCGAGTTCAAGCAAATCCTCCCCTACAAGCTCCAGCTGATCCTCGGCAATGACGTGGCCGGCACCGTCCTGCAGGTCGGGTCTAAGGTGCGCGGGTTCAAGCCCGGTGATGAGGTTTACGGCCGCCCCGATAAGGACCGCATCGGCACGTTCGCCGAGCGCATCGCCGTCGCCGAGGATGACCTTGCGTTGAAGCCTGCATCGGCCAGCATGGAGGAGGCCGGCTCGCTGCCGCTGGTGGCGCTGACCGCATGGCAGGCCCTCGTTGAGCGGGGCAATGTGCGTCCCGGACAGAAGATTCTCATTCACGCGGGAGCCGGTGGGGTCGGCTCTATCGCCGTCCAGCTCGCCAAGCACCTCGGCGCGACCGTTGCAACCACCGCCAGCGGCTCCAACGCCGGCTTCGTGCGCGACCTCGGAGCCGACATCGTGATCGACTACCGCACCCAGGACTTCGAGCAACTCCTCAGCGGCTACGACCTCGTGCTCGACAGCCTCGGCGGGGAGAACCTCGAGAAGTCACTGCGCATCCTCAAGCCCGGTGGCAAGGCCATCGGTATCTCCGGACCGCCGGATCCGGCGTTCGCCCGCGAAGCCGGGCTGAATCCTGCGCTTCGCCTGGCAATCACTGTACTCAGCACCAAAATTCGCCGGCATGCCAGGAAGCTCGGCGTCAGCTATGAGTTTCTCTTCATGCGCGCCAGCGGCGACCAACTTCGCCAGATCGCATCGCTGGTCGACGACGGCGTGCTGCGCCCCGTCGTAGGGAAGGTCTTCAGCTTCGACCAGACCCCAGAGGCGCTGCAGCACCTGGCCGAGGGCGCCATCCGCGGCAAAGCAGTCGTCGCCCTGACCAACTGAACCGCCACCTTTTCCACCTCACAAACCACGCAGGAGAACAACCGTCATGGACAACACCGGCACCCCGCAGGACGCTGTCGTCACCTCGTACGCGATTGCACCTACCAAAGCCCTCACAGCCGAAGGTGTCACCTACGCCTACCGGGAGCTGGGGCCGAAGGGCGGCATCCCCGTCGTGTTCTTCGTGCACCTAGCCGCCACGTTGGATAACTGGGATCCCCGGATCATCGACCCCATCGCGAAGAACCGCCACGTCATCACCTTCGACCAGCCCGGTGTCGGCGCATCCACCGGGCAGGTTCCCCGCAACATCGAGGCAATGGCCGACGACTCCTACACCTTCATCAAGGCCCTCGGGTTCGACAAAATCGATGTCTTCTCCTTTTCATTGGGGGGCATGATCGCCCAGGACCTGGCCCTCAAACATCCCGACCTTGTCCGCAAGCTCGTGCTCACCGGAACCGGCCCGCGCGGCGGCAAGGACATCGACAAAGTCGTCGGCACCACCTACTGGGACATCCTCCGCGCAATCCTGACAAGGTCCGATCCCAAGGAGTTCCTGTTCTTCAACCGCAACACCACCGGCAAACCCGCAGCGAAAGCGTTCATCAAGCGCCTCCAGGAGCGCAGCGCCGACCGTGACAAGCCGATCAGCACCCACGCATTCCAAACGCAGTTGAAGGCAATCCAGGCCTTCGGCCGCTCCGCCCCGTCAGACCTGTCCACACTCACGCACCCCACCCTCATCGCCAACGGCGACAACGACCGCATGGTGCCATCCGTCCTCTCCCAAGACCTGCACCGGCGCATCCAAGGATCCGAGCTGATCATCTACCCCGACTCCGGCCACGGCGGCATCTTCCAGCACCACGCCAAGTTCGCACCGACCGCCGTCGAATTCCTCGCCAACTAACCCACGTTCGGAACTTCTACGTCTCGTCAAGGGTTCGCCGCCACCGCGGCCCACGGTGGCTTCTTCACGACTAGCGCGATCAATCAGCTTTCCCGCCGGCTGATACCGCTGGCTTCGGCAACTCACGCTTATGACAAAGACGTTTCACTCACTCACGTGAAGCGCGGTCGAGCCCTCCCACTGCTGGAAGTAGACAGGCCGGGGGTGCCTCGGCTCTCCGTGTTCGTTATACTCATAACTGAGTCCAGTCAGTTTACGTCCGGAGGAACCTTCATGCCCGTCGCACCCCAGCCGCTCGGACGACGTGAGCGGAACAAGCAGCTGAAGCTTGACCGCATCACCGCCGCGGCCAGTGCACTGTTCGCGGAACACGGGGTTGAGGAGGTCACAACCCAGCAGATCGCCGATAAGGCTGACATCGGCACCGGAACCCTGTTCCTATACGCAAAGACCAAGGGAGAACTCCTCCTGCTCGTGCAGAATGCCCACTACGCGGAAGCTCTCGAACGGGGCCGGGCCGATGCTGAAACCATCCCGAATGCACTGGATGCAGTGATGGCCATCGTGCGGCCGATCGTGGAGTGCAACCGCGTCCAGGTCGACAATGGGCGCACCTACCTGCGGGAGATGGTCTTCGGCGACGCGACGGAGCCCCACCACAGTGAAGCCCTTTCCATCGTCGCGCAGACCGAGGAGGCAATCGCCGCCGTCCTGGGCCGCGATGACCTTCTCAATGCCGATGATGCCGCAACAACCGCACGCATCGTCTCTGCCATCATGTTCCTCAGCATGGCAGTGAATGCAGATCCCGCCCTTCGCACCGAGGACATTGTGCAGGACATCAGCACCCAGATCCGCCTGCTCCTTCCCCGCTGACACCAACCTTCAGTTATCGCCGCCAGGCTTGCCGCATGTCGGCCGGAACTACACCCAAACCAAACCGGACGCGTCGTCGTGGGGCCCGCGTTAACGTGCTCCTCGTTCGAGGTCGGCCAGTTCTGATTCAAGTTGTTGGGTCAGGTTCCGCAGGCGGCGGAGGTGTTCTTGGGAGACGCGTCCTGGCTGGCTGGTGACTTGCGCGTCGACGTCGAAGACGGTGTTGGGGCTGTGCCAGACGTTGAACCATTCGAGGCCGTGGCCGAGGGCGTCCCGGGTGACGCCTTGGAGCAGGAGCAGTGGTTCCCTGGTATTGATGTCCAGTTTCCTTGCCAGGTCAGGGTCGGAGGACACGGCCTGTACCTGGCGGGGCCCGCCGGCGGGGTGGTAGCCGTGGTCGCGCATAAGGCCAAGGAGCGAGGCGTTTTCGAGCAGTTCCACGGTGAAGTGCGGGAAGAAGTCGCGCGGGACCCAGGTGCGCATGAAGGCAACGGGAAGATCGTCGAGGTAGCGGACCCGCTCGATTTTCCAGGTGTTGGCGGTGTTGAGGGCCTCGATGCCTGCCTGGGGCGGCTCGGAAGGGTCCACGCTGAGGACATGGGTGCGCAGGCGCTGGCCGTGCGCGGCCGCCTGCTCGTCGAGGCCGCCGGCGCGCTGAACATGCCGGCGAAGGACAGGCGTTGCGGCCACGACGCTGCCGCGGCCCCTCTGGCGCCGGATGAGGCCGAGGTCGGCGAGGCCGGATAAGGCCTGGCGCACGACGCTGCGGGAAACTCCGAACTGCCTTTGCAGTTCCTCTTCGGTGGGCAGGGAGGAGCCCGGGGGCAGCGCAAGGTCCACGATCTGCCGGTGCAGGATGTCCCGGATCTGGGCATGAAGGGGGCCGCCGGCTTCCCGGTTCAAACCCCCGGCGCGTCCCGCCGGCTCCGGTCCTGCTTCTGCTGGTTCCAAACTCACGCTCACTCCTCTGCCGCTGTGCAAATCTTAGCCCTCGCTCCGAAACAATGGCCCTTGGCGTCGAACCGCCTGCCTTGACGTGACCTACACCACCTATTATTGTACGTATCAAAGGTACGTACAACTTTGGGACTTGGGATCACGGAAGATGCCATGGACCCGGAGTGCGAGTCACCTGCTTGAGCCCGCATTGGTGCGTGAGCGAAGTGAAAGTACCTGCAGGTGACCGTCGAATACGTGAGTTTCAACCCCCTTGAATTGGAGAATCCATGCGCGACCCGCGCTCGGTGCGTTGCACCTATTACCTTGAGTCTGAAATTGAGCCGGAGAAGGCAGCTGCCATCATGGCGGGTGAGCAGTCCAGCGGTACGTTCCTGCCGGTGCCGGGCGAGTCCGCCAGGATCCGGGAGCGGTACGCGGCCCGGATTTCGGATGTCCAGGAGCTGGGTTTTTGCCGGCCTTCCCTGCCATCACGGGCGAACCCGGAAAAAGTCCGGGCTGCCCTGGTCACTGTTGACTTCCCGATGGAAAATGTCGGTACCGACCTCGCCACCTTGCAGACGGCGATTGCGGGCAATCTCTTCGAACTGGGCGACCTGTATGCCTGCCGGTTGCAGGACATTGCGCTGCCCGATGACTTCGTGGCCGCCCACCCCGGGCCCGCCTTCGGCATAGAGGGAACGCGCAAGCTCATCAACGACGTCCAGGGAGTGATGGTCGGCACCATCGTCAAACCCAACGTCGGGCTTTCCGAAGAGGAATTCCGGCTGGTGGTTAGGGATCTGGCGATGGCATCCATCGACCTGATCAAGGACGACGAGCTGATGACTGATCCGGCGTACCTGCCGCTGGAACGCCGGGTCGCGGTCGCTACCGAGGAAATCCGTGCCGCAGAGCAGGTCACGGGCCACTCAACGATGTATGCGTTCAACATCACCGGTGACCTCGCCGGCCTGCAAAAGCGCCACGACCTGGTGGTCGAGGCCGGTGGCCGCTGCGTGATGCTGAACATCCCGGTGATGGGACTCCCGGCCCTGGCAATGCTCCGCAGCTTCGCCGAAGTCCCGATCCACGGCCACCGCGCGGGCCTCGCAGCATCAATGCGGTCCAAGGCCCTGGGCATGGATTACCGGGTCTGGCAGCAGATGGCCCGCTTGGCCGGTGCCGACCACCTGCACGCCAGCGGGCTGGGCAGCAAGTTCTACGAACTCGACGAAGAAGTTGCAGCCAACATCCGCAGCCTGCTCGCACCTCTCGGGAAAACCGTTGCACCGCTCCCCGTGCTGTCGTCCGGGCAGAATGTCACCACGCCCGGGCCCACCTTCGACGCGGTTGGTTCCACCGACTTGATGATGCTGGCCGGCGGCGGGGTCGCGGCCCACCCCGATGGACCCGGCGCCGGTGTGCGCAGCCTGCGCCAGGCGTGGGATGCAGCGGTTGACGGTGTCCCGCTGCTGACTGCAGCCACCAGGCAGGCGGAAACTGGAGATGACGCCCTGCTGCATGCGGTCCAGACTTTCGGGAAGGGTGCCTGACATGCCCGCTTTCGGTTTCGTCGCCGACGACCTCACCGGAGCCGCCGACGTCCTGGCCCAGTCCCACCGCTACGGCCTGGAAGCCGCCTTGGTCATCGGCGACGCGCCGCTGCCCACGGACACCGACGTCGTCGGGTTCGCAGGTCCGGCACGGTCCCTGTCGGGGGCAGCGTTCGACACCCTGGTCACCCGTGACCTTGCCGGCATAGCGGCCCTGAACCTGGACGTGCTGCTCTACAAGGTCTGCTCCACGTTCGACAGCTCGACCACCGTCGGGAGCATCGGGCGGGGGATCCAGCTGCTCCATGAGCAGTTCCCCCTGCACGGCCCCATTCCCGTGGCGCCCGCCCAGCCGGGCTTCGGCCGTTACACCGCGTTCAGTAATCACTACGCGACCTACGCCGGCCAGATTTACCGGCTGGACCGTCACCCGGTCATGTCCCGTCATCCCTCCACGCCCATGTCCGAGGCGGACCTCCGCCAGGTTCTGGCCGAACAGCTCGGCGGCACCCAGGTGCCCGGGGCCATCCACCTGCCCGCCTATGAGGATGGCACCTTCAAGGACTCCTGGGCCGACCGCCGCCGGGAACCCGGAGCGCAGGCCTTCGTCGTCGACGCCGTGGACGAACACCAGATGGACGCCATCGCAGAAGCCCTCACCCGGGAAGAACACGGCCACGGCCCATCCATCGTCATCGGATCCGGCGGCATTATGGCAGCCCTGGCACGCTCCATCTCGAACCAGACTCCCCGTACCCCCGGGCCGCAGCGCCCGACCGGACCGGTACTGGCCGTCAGCGCTTCAGCCTCCAGCACCACAGCGGAACAACTCAACGACGCCATCTCCAACGGGTGGGAGGACGTTCCCGTGCCTGCCGAACTGCTCCAGCGCGATGACACCACCGCCGTGGCAACCCTCGACGAACAGGTTTCCGCTGCCCTCCGGGCAGGCAGGAACGTCGTCGTTCACACCACCCGCGGCGCGGCTGATCCCCGCTACGGTGCCGGTAAACCGGTGGACGCCGGCTACGTCGGCACCCTGATCGGCGGCATCGCCGCCCGCATGGCCAACGCCGGGCTCACCCGTGACATCGCCGTCTGCGGCGGTGACACCTCCAGCCACGCACTCATCGCCATGGGCGTACGCAAGCTCCGGGTGTCCGACCAGTTCGTCACCGCAGGCCCCATCCTGCAGGCCGACGGCGGCTCCGCCGTCGCAGGGTGCAGGCTCCTGCTCAAAGGCGGACAGGTAGGTCCCACAGACATCCTGCGCCGCTTCGCCGGCCAACTCCCCGGCTGATTGCCCAAGCAATTCCCTCCACGCATCACCAGAACCAACGAAAGGCGGCCCCCATGCGGGCAGTAGTCAAGAACGCAGCCGAGCGAGGCGTCACCTACGTCAGCGACGCCGGCGACCCCAAGGCGACAGAAGGCTCCGTCGTCATCGAAGTCGGCGCTGCCTCCCTGTGCGGCACCGACCGTGAGCTGTATGAATGGACCCCCTCGGCCCAGGCGTTCAACCTCAACCTCCCGGTCATCCTGGGCCATGAAGGCGCAGGAACCGTCGTCGAAGTCGGCCCTGGCGTCACCGGCCTCAAGGTCGGCGATCAGGTTGCCCTCGAAAGCCACCTGACCTGCGGCCAGTGCTTCCCCTGCCGGACCGGCGACGCACACACCTGCGAACGCACCGGCATCCTGGGCATGCACATCGATGGTGTCTTCGCCGAGTACGCCTCCGTCCCCCAGGACATCTGCGTCAAGCTCCCCACTGGCCTGTCGCTGGAATCCGGGGCCCTGCTCGAAGCCGCCGGCGTGGCCGTGCACGCCATCCAGCGCGCCAACTACTCCGTCGCGGGCCGGGCCGTGCTCGTCAGCGGCGCCGGCCCGGTCGGACTCGTCGTCGTGAACCTGGCCCTGCTCATGGGCGCCAGCCATGTCATCGCCGTCGACCCCAACCCCTACCGGCGTGCCCAGGCCGAGAAACTCGGCGCGACCGCCCTGCACCCCAACGACGGCATCGTTGAGCGCTGCCGCGAACTGACCGGCCGCCGCGGCGGCTTCGACGTCGGCTTCGAATGCTCCGGAGCGCCCGGCACCCTGGCAACACTCTTCGAAGCCGTCCGCCGGGAAGCGACCGTCATCACCGTCGGACACCCCAGCCGCCCCGCCGAAGTCGACATCGCCGCCTACATCAACAAAAAGGGCATCACCCTGCGCGGCATCTTCGGCCGCAGGCTCTGGGAGACCTGGGAACAAAGCCTGCTGCTGCTGGACTCCGGGAAGCTGCAACTCGACTGGCTTATCACCCACCGCAAAAAACTCAGCGAAATCGACGAAGCCGTCGAACTACTCACCGGAGACGCCTGCAAAGTCCTGCTCATCCCCGGTCTCGGCTAACCCCACAAACAACGGAACTAACGGTCCGAACCGCAGTTCCCAACCACTCAGCTACTCAATAGGAGAAATCAATGTCGATTCCCATCAAGAAAGCTCTGGAGAAGGTCCCCGGCGGCATGATGCTGGTGCCACTTGGCATCGGCGCCGTCATCCACACCCTCGCACCGGACGCCGGCAAATTCTTCGGATCCTTCACAGGAGCCTTCTTCACCGGCCTGGCACCGCTGCTGGCCGTGTTCTTCGTCTGCCTCGGCGCGACCCTCGAGGTCAAATCAACGCCCTACATCCTCAAAAAGGGCGGCGTGCTCCTTGGCTCAAAAATTCTCTTCGCGATCCTCGTCGGCGTCATCGCCGGACGCTTCCTCGGCGAGGCCCCCATCGAACACGGAATCCTCGCCGGCATGTCAACCCTCGCGCTCGTCGCCGCACTCAACGACACCAACGGTGGGCTCTACATCTCCCTCATGGGCCAGTACGGCCGCAAACGCGACGCCGGAGCGTACTCCATCCTGTCCCTGGAATCAGGCCCCTTCCTGACCATGGTCACCCTCGGCATCGCCGGACTGTCCGCCTTCCCCTGGCAGGCACTCGTCGGCGCCATCCTCCCTCTGGCCCTGGGCATGCTCCTCGGAAACCTGGACAAAAACATGCGCAACCTCCTGGCCCCACTGGTACCCGCCATGGTGCCGTTCCTCGGCCTGGCCCTCGGCCTAACCATCAACCTCAACGCAGTCGTCGAAGCAGGACTCCTCGGAATCGTACTCGGCCTGTTCGTGGTCTTCGTCGGCGGCGCAGTGCTGCTACTGGCCGACAAACTCACCGGAGGAGACGGCGTCGCAGGCCTCGCCGCAGCAACCACAGCCGGCAACGCAGCCCTAGTCCCGGCAATCATCGCCACAGCCAACCCCGTCTACGCCCCAGCCGCCGACCACGCCACCGTCCTCGTGGCAGCATCGGTCGTCGTCTCCGCAGTACTCTGCCCGATCGTAACGTCAGCCTGGGCAAAGAGGCTGCAGAAAAAAGAGGGCCTGACGGCCACAGCAGACAACTCGTCCGAGCAGGAGGCGCCAGCCCCCAAGCATGCAGGTAGTACCCCAGAACTGACATAGCAGTACCAAAAGAAGAGGGCGGGGCGTGCACACCAGTGCCCGCCCCGCCCCATCCTTATACCCAGACCCGGGGGACGAACGCAGCACCAACACAGGAAGGAAAACCATGAAGGATGCAGCCACGCCGCAAGTGAACGCAACACTCCCTGTGTCCCAAACCCGCCTGCTCGATTATCACAACTGGATCTACCTGAACCCCGGCGACAGGGTGGTCGTAAAACGACACGGTTGCGAACCCGAACACGGCACCATCGATGACATCGCCGAAGACGCCTCATACTTCTGGGTACGAATCGAAGGCCAAAGCAGAACCCTCATCTCCCAGGGCGACGGCACCACCATCCACAAAATCCTCACCTAACTAAGCGCTGCAGAAACCGGGCGGCAGGCGAGAGCTGGTCTGACGGCCTCTTGCACCCGCGGAGGTGGATCCGAAGGCGACACGGAGGGGACCCAAACTGACATCGGACTCAACTCTTCTCAGCCCTCCACTAAAGCAGACATAAGTGTGGACACTGTCCACACCCTCTTTGGCAGGACACACGCCCGCGGACAGCTCTCGCAGGTGGCCTAAGACCGCTCCCGAAACGCCCTACAGCCAGTACGCCAGCGTCATGTCGTTCCCGCTCCCCTGGCCCATGAATAGGTGTAGGCCACTCCGGGCCCGCTCGACAGAACCGGAACGAGGAACCATATAATCCACTTCAGCAGGCGGAAGGCCCACCGGCCAGGGACTTGAACCCGCCACCCCACACACCTGAGCAGGCCCCGCGGCGGCCAGGCCACAGCTCGCAACCAACCCGTCAGAGCGACGCGAGCACAAGCTTTGTCAACACGTCAAAGCAAAATCGCCTCTGACGACGGAATACGTCGTGGCCGAGGTGGGACTCGAACTACATTCCAACCCCTGCAAACACAGGGAAGCCGCGAGAACATGCGGAAATCGGGCGGCTCCGGTGATGATACAAACGAGTCCGCATCCCAAAGTGTGGACATTGTCCACACTCCCTTTTCGCTTGTCACAAGCTTTTCGCCAACAGCCCTGATGCCGGAGAGGGGGACCTCCCTAATCTGTGTCGGGACCTTCGCAATAGAGTTCATTGCTCGCGCCGCAGCCTTCTGGGGCGGGAGAGAGCCAGCAGTCGTGACTCACTCACCACAGTCGTTCGCACCGTTCAGGATCCGAAATTTTTCTCGAGATCTGTAAACGGCCCGCATTTCAGTAACTCTCCACACGCAACAGAACCCCGCTGTGTCGGCTTCGCCGAGTAGTGTTGATTGCGGATACAGGACGGTTGGCCCGCGGGAAGTGTTAGGAGTCGAGGCAGTGGCAGGAGCAGCGACGCACCCGGAGGTGAATGCCTCCGATTCCAACAAGCACCCGCGGCGGATGAATATCAAAGAAGTCGCACAAATGGCGGGCGTCTCCTACGGAACCGTCTCCCGAGTGCTTAACGGCCATCCCGAAGTCAACGAATCTACTCGGCAGCGGGTATTGCAGATCATCAAGGATGTGGGGTACCGCCGCAATCGGGCCGCCACCACTCTTGTGACCAACCGCTCGACCTCCATCGGCATCATAACCGATGGGTCCCCGCGTTTTGGGCCGGTCGGGACGCTTTTGGCGCTGGAGAATGTGGCCAGACAGAAGGGATACTCAACAACCGTAGCTTCCGTCGAAGCCCCGTACGAGGATTCGATCCCAAGCGCCCTCAATACCTTGGAAGACCTTGGAGTCGACGGCATAATCGTCATCGCGCCGCTGGTGTCAATGGCTGCTGCAGTTTGGAACGCAACGCGTCGGGTGCCTCTTGAGATGATCGCAGCAGGGGTTTCCTCCACACCAGATGTCTTCACCTACTCCGAAAATCAAGAGCTCGGGGCGCGTCTGGCAACTCAGCACCTCATTGACCTCGGACACACAGACATCGCCCACATCGCAGGTTCCATGGACTGGTTTGACGGGCGCGTGCGAAAGCGCGGGTGGAAAGCGGCGCTCCACGATGCCGGCCTGGAACCAGGGCTGTGCCTTGAGGGTGACTGGAGCCCAAAATGGGCATACGAAACTGGCCTCCAGCTCGTCAAAGAAAAAAAGGTACCTCAGGCGATCTTCGCCGCCAGTGACCACACTGCGCTTGGCCTCATTCGCGCCTTCGCCGAGAACGGCGTCCGCGTTCCCCACGACGTCAGCATCGTCGGCTTCGACGACATCGAAGGCTCCGACTATTTCCTACCGCCTCTTACGACAGTACGCCAGGATTTTACGTCCCTGGCTGCCGTGAGCATCGAGGTTTTGCTCGGCGTCGTCGCCGGCAAGGTTGTCGACCGCGTTCCGGCTGCTCCTGCGCTGATCCGCCGCCAAAGCGCAATACGAGCGGGCAACTAACTCCAGTACCTCTCGAACTTCGCATTGCACAAAAAATCCCGTTGTGACCCTTGACACTTGTTCCGTAAACGTTCACGATAGATAACACCGTAAACGATCACGGAAATCTAAACCTCAACGAAGAGGAAGGAGTGCAGGGTGAACGACACCATCGCCCAAGCCCTCGCGCTCCGTCCCGGTGTGGCATTCGATGACGTCGATGCCATACAAAGGGCGAATGTTGAACAACTTCTGACTAAGGCAGCATGGTCCGACAAAGAGGCCGCAGGTGCTGTCCGGAAGTTTGTCCCCGCTGGCTCTTCAGCCGTCGTAGGTGTGGTCAGCGGGGGAAGCCTCTGGGCAAGCCTAGTCGTCACTGTTGACGGCACGAGCTCGCCTGTGTCGGTCACGACGGTGAACGGCAGTGCGGAGGAGCTCTCCGGGGATCTGGCCGCCGTGGCAGCAGAGTCCGTGCGATGGGTCCGTGCTCGTCGCGGCGCCTGCTCCATGGGGCTGTTTTTCGACAAACGGCACGCTGAGGCCTTTTTGGACGCCCCTGACAAGGCTGCTGCTATTCGCACAGCCTCTGCGGCCGGCGGACTGATCCTGTCGCCTGTCCCCCCTGCCCTGGCGATCGCCCTCGTCTGAGCAACCAGTCCAACGTAAGTACCCCAAACCTCACAACATGCAATGCCCCTGCCCGAAAACAGTGCCACCGCGGGGTCAGCACCATCAACTGAAGGGAACGAGAATGAGAACGTCAGTAACAGCTGGGGCCCTTGCCCTCGCCACAATGGCTTCGCTGCTCGCAGGCTGCGCCTCGGACACAAAGGGAACTCCCGGCGGGGCGGATAATCCACTCGCCCAGGTAAAAGCAAAAGACTTGGTACCCAAAAACATCGTGGGGCTCGGCCCGAACGGTGTTAAGTCCGGGACCCTCGACGACATCAAGCTCACAGACGAGGAAGTCGCCCAGGCCAAGCAGCACAAGTTTCGGGTCGGCATCGTCATGCAGACTATGAACATCGAATGGTCCACGGAGCAGGTCCGAGGCATCACCGAGCGGCTTAAGAAATACAACGCCGAGGTCGTTGGAGTTGCCGATCCCAACTTCGATGTCCAAAAACAGGTGTCCGGTATCGAGAACATGATCCAGTTAAAGCCGGACGCAATCGTCAGCATCCCTGTGGACGACACAGCAACGGCAGAGGCATACCGCAAAATCGGAGCTGCCGGGATCAAGCTCATCATGATGGACAACGTGCCCTCCGGCCTGAAATACCCGACCGATTACCAAGGCATGGTCTCTTCAGACAACCAGGGCAACGGCGCAGTCTGCGCTGAAGCGCTGGCCAAGTACATCCCCCAGGGCGGCACCGTCGGTGTCCTCGACTTCGGCGTCGACTTCTTTGTGACAAAGGAACGCATGAAGGGCTTCGTGGACTGGATGAAACAAAACCGCCCGGATATCAAAATCAAGGTCGCGGAATTCCTCGATCCGGCTAACTCAGGCAAGGACGCCGGTAATTTCCTCACGGCGAACCCAGACGTCCAGGGAATGTTCACTGAGTGGGAAGTCCCCGCTGTAGGCATTGACCAAGCGCTACGAGCCCAAGGCAAGACGCTCCCGATCACCGCGGTAAACATCGCCTCTGACGTCGCGGCCGACATCGCCACAGGCGGGAACATTAAGGCTCTTAGCGCCCAAGTCCCCTACGACCAGGGCCTGGCCGAGGCCGATATGGCCGTCAAGGTCCTCCTGGGCGGCAGCGCGCCGAACTGGCTCGCTTTCCCGGCAGTCCCGGTTCTGCAAAACAACCTCACGGACGCGTGGAAACAGGTCTACCACCAGGATCCGCCCAACCAACTGACCGAGGCCTGCAAGTCCACCGATGGCTGCTCGTAGGTCCGGCTAACACCCCCGAATAACACAAGAACAAGGAGATCAAGACTATGGAAATCATTCAGGACCACAACGGAGTACCAGCAAAGCACGGACGGGCTTTCGTCAACGGGGTCAGGCTGCACTACTCCATCGCCGGCGAAGGTGAGCCCCTGTTCCTCCTACACGGTGTGCCGAAGACTTCCTACCACTGGCGCCGGGTCATCCCGCTGCTGACGCCGTACTACACCGTCATCGCACCCGATCTCCGAGGCTTGGGCGACTCAGAACACCCTCAGGGCGGTTTCGATATGAAAAACATGGCCGAGGACATAGCCCAACTGGCCACGCACCTGGGCTATGAGACTTTCTACCTCGTCGGAGAAGACTGGGGAGCCTCCACCGCCTACCAGGTCGCGGCACAGTACCCCGAGCGGGTAAAAAAACTCGTCTACCAAGAGATGATCCTCCCCGGTTTCGGACTCGAAGACTACTCCTTCCTGACCAAGGAGAACGTCAGCACCTACGTCTGGCTCTGGCACATCAACTTCTACAGCGTGCCGGACTTTCCGGAGCTGCTGATTACAGGCAAGGAGCGGGAGTACTTCAACTACTTCATCAAGCACGAGACGCACAACCCCCAGGCAATCACCCCCGACGCTCTGGACGAGTACGTCCGCTGCTACTCCTCGCCCGGCGGATTGCGGAGCATGTTCGCCATTTACCGGGCCACGCTCGAGGATGCCGACCAAAACCGCGAGGCTGCAAAAACTAAACTCACCATGCCCGTCCTGGCTGTGGGAAGCGAGTACTTCATCGGCGCGGACAACGAGCGGCAGATGCGCGAAGTTGCCGAAGACGTCAGGGGCGTCATCCTTCCCTGGGGCCATCAGCTGGCAGAAGAGGATCCAGAGGCTCTCGCAGAGGCCTACCTGCAGTTCTTCAAGGAATAACAGCACCTCAGGATGCGCGGGACGACCGCCCGGCTGTCCCGCGCATCCCGAGATCGAGAACCGGGATCACCGCGAACCCGGAAATCTCAATTCCCTAACCCCCATTTCATTTGCCTCAGGTTGAAGTCCGCCCACCGGCTTCCCTGGTCATCAGAAGGACCACTGTCATGACACGCAGAAAGATACTTTCCGCTGGGGCCGGCCTGCTCGCCGCGATCGCAATATCACTGTCCGGATGTTCCAGCGACGCCGGCAACAGCGGAACATCCCCGGGCCCCGCCGACGTCGACGCTTCCTCGATCTCCCCCACCGGAATCGTCGGCCTCGGCAAGAACGGGGAACAACCCGCCCTTGCTGACTCCCTTAAACTCAGCGACCAAGACAAGAAGAAAGTGGCCGAGGGCAAATTCTCCGTCGGCATCTCCATGAACACCATGGACATCGATTGGTCTCGCCTCACGATCCAAGGCATTCAAAAAACTCTCGGCGAACTCGGCGTTCAAGTCATCGGCGTCACGGATGCAAAGTTCAAGGTCCAGCAGCAGATCGCAGACCTCGAGAACCTGATCACCAAGAAGCCGGACCTGATCATCAGTATCCCCACTGATGATGTTGCTACCGCCCAGACCTACAAAAAAGTCGCGGCCGCCGGTATCAAGCTCGTCTTCATCCACATGCCCGCTTCCGGGCTCTCTTACCCCTCCGACTACCAGGCAGTGATAGCTCCGGACAATCAGGGCAACGGCCAGATTGCCGCTTCGGGACTGTCCAGGTTCATCCCGCAGAACGGGACTGCAGGCATCGTGGATTTCGCAGTTGACTTCTACACCACCAACCAGCGCACCCAGCGGGTTAAGGAATGGTTCAAGGAGAACCGTCCTGACGTAAAGATCAAGGAAGTCGGCTTCACGGACACTAATGCCGTCGGGCCTACCGCAGCCAACTTTATGACGGCAAACCCTGATGTCAACGGGCTATTCGTCATTTGGGATTCTCCGGCAATGCAATCCGTCGCGGCCCTTCGAAACGCCGGAATTAACGTCCCGATCACGACGATCGACCTCGGCACGGAAGACGCAGTGGAAATGGCCAGCGGCGGCTACATCAAGGCCATAGGTGCCCAGGAGCCGTACAACCAGGGAGTCGCGGAGGGCATGGCAGCCGCACACGCCCTGATAGGCAACAAAGTTCCGGCGTGGGTTGCTCTTCCGCCCGTCGCCGTGACGCCGGGCAACCTCCTGGCGAAGTACGAGGAAATCTTCCATTCGGCACCGCCACAGGAAGTCCTCGACGCATGCAAGTCCTCCGGACTCTGCGGAGGCAAGTGACATGGTCAGCATCAGCAAGCCGACAGCAATACAAAACAAACACGTCAAAGCCGCGACGGACGTCGGCCGGGCCGGCGAGGTAAACAGCAAGCCGCTGCTCCAGGCTCGCGGCGTCAGCAAGGCTTTCAGCGGAGTGTATGCCCTGAAGGACGTCGACTTTGATCTGCGCCCCGGCGAGGTTCACGCGTTGCTTGGCCCCAACGGCGCCGGAAAGTCCACGTTGATCAAGATCCTCGACGGCGTCCAGCCGCAGGATGAAGGAAATGTCGAGGTTGACGGGCACGAACGCGTCCAAGCGGACATCGCAACGGTCTTCCAGGAGCTCAGCCTGGTCCCATCCCTCTCGGTGGCGCAGAATATCTTCCTCGGCAATGAGCTGCGCAACGCCTTTGGGATGGTGCACAAAAAGAAGATGAACAGCGTGGCCAAGGAACTCATCGACTCGCTGGGTCTGCACCTGCCCCCCGAGGAATTGGTTGAGAACCTCTCGGTCGCCTCCCGGCAGCTTGTCGAAATCGCGAAGGCCATCCACCGAAACGCGCTGGTCCTGGTGCTCGATGAGCCGACCTCGACGCTGACCAAAGCAGACCAACTGCTGCTGTTCAACAGCATCCGCGACATCCAAAAATCAGGAGTGGGCATCATCTACGTCACCCACCGCCTCACCGAGGTCTTCGAGCTGGCTGACCGGGTGACGGTCATCCGAGACGGCAGGAAGGTACTGACCGCCGAAGTGGCCGACTTGGAGATGAGTTCTCTGGTCCGCGAGATCACCGGGGCTGAGCCGCAAGAAGCAGGGCCGCCGAAGGAAGCTTTTGACCGGTTCGCCCGCCCCGAGCTGCTGCCCGACTCCATCAGCGGACCGAAACTCCAAATAACCGGGCTCGCAGGAGACCGCTTCTCCAACATCAGCTTGAAGGCCGAGGCTGGGCGGATTGTCGGCATCGCCGGTCTGATCGGTACAGGCCGCACTGAGCTGTTGGAAACCATCGGCGGTATGCGCCGCAGCACCGCGGGGGAAATCAGACTCAACGGTCGGACAGTTAGTTTCAAGCACCCTTGGGAGGCGCTCAGCGCAGGAGTCGCACTCGTTCCCGAGGACCGGCACCGTTCGGGCCTCGTGATGCAGCACTCAATCCAGCGGAACCTCGCCCTGGCCCACTACAAGTCGCTGCGCAAGGGCGGCCTCATCGACAATCGGGCAGCCCGGTCTCTGATCAGTGGACTCGTGAATACGCTGCAGGTGAAGACGAACTCGATCGAAAGCCCCGTACAGACATTGTCCGGCGGCAACCAGCAGAAAGTCGTCTTCGCCAAATGGCTTCAGCCGGGCATGCACCTCCTGCTCCTCGACGAACCGACGCAGGGTGTGGATGTCCGCGCACGGCAGGAGATCTACCGGGTCATCCACCGGTTCGCGGAAGAGGGAGCGGCCATCATCGTCGCCTCCTCCGACTTCGTCGAGCTACAGGAACTGTGCGACGAGATCTACTTCATGACCTCAGCCTCCATGAGCGAGCCGGAGAAGGTTACATCAGCCACGACAGATCAATACATTTACTCAAGACTCAATGAAAGGGTTCGTGAGAGCCATGAGCGCGATCACCAACAGCATTAGCCTGACCAGGCCGCAATGGGGCAACCGCTCCCCACTGGACTTCATCCGCGAATACTTCGTGTATATCGCGCTGGTATGCCTGGTGCTTTTCTTCTCCATTGCCTCGCCCGTCTTCTTCAGCGTACAGAACTTCGCCAACGTGGGCCGGCAAACCGCAATCGTGTCCATCATCGCCGTTGGAGTCACGCTCGTGATTGTCAACGCCCAGATCGACCTCTCCGTCGGCAGCGTGTTCGCTCTCTCCGGAATGGCGTCCGCCCTGGCACTCCAGCACATCTCGAACTTCTGGCTGCTCGGTGCCCTCGCAGCCATCTCCGTCGGTGTCATCTTCGGATTCGTCAATGGTCTGCTGACCGTAAAGCTCGGGATACCCAGCTTCCTGGTCACCCTGGGCATGCTGGGCGTCGCCCGCGGTATCGCATTGCTCATCACGGACACCCGGCCGGTGATCATCGCCAACCGGCCCTACTTCAGCATCTTTGGTGACAGCAGCATCCTCGGCGTTCCCATCGCCGTGGTCTGGACCATCGTGATTGTTGCGCTCGGCTTCCTGCTCCTGCACAAGAGCGTCTTCGGGCTCCGCATCTTCGCCACCGGCGGTAACCCGCAGGCAGCACGCTTCACCGGCGTCAAAACTCACCGCACCGTGATTCTCTCGTTCGTCATCACCGGCGCCCTCGTAGGTGTGGCCTCACTCCTGTTCACGGGCATCGCCCACGCCGCCCGCCCGGACGTCGGCGTCGGTCTGGAACTGGACGTCATCGCTGCCGTCATCCTCGGTGGAGTGAGCCTCTTCGGCGGCCGGGGAACAATCGTCGGAGCCCTTGCGGGATCCCTCATCATCGGCATGATGAACAACGGCCTGGTCCTCATGGGGGTCGATTCCTCGGTGCAGCAAATCATCAAGGGTGCCATCATCATCGCCGCGGTGTCCCTCAGTAAGAAATAGCAGAACACGCAAAGGAGCGATTGAAATGTCAACAACTGAAGCCCAGAACAACGGTTTCTTCCGGGTCGTCCGAAACAGCGACGGAGCATGGAGTTTCCTCGACCCCAAGGGCAAACCCTTCATCTCCCTTGCCCTCAACCACATAGACGACACAGATCTGCGCTATCCGCACAACGTGGAAATCTTCGAGCGCAAATATGGCTCCCGCGAATCCTGGACGAAAGGCGTGGTCCGCGACCTCCAAGACCTGAACTTCAACACAATCGGCTGGACTTCCCAATACATCAGCGGCGGCTGGGGTGAGGCGCTGGACTGGTTCGGGGATCCCGTTGACCTCGGCCATTCCCTGCCCTGGCCCGATCAACACCTGCTGGATGCCGCCATGCCGTACGTCGTGCAGATCCGCGTGCAGGAAATCGAGGACTGGAACGGCCACCCCGCTTTCCGGGACGTCTTCGGGGAAGACTTTCAGAAGTACGCTGACTGGATCGCCCGACGCATGGTCTCGGACCACAAAAACAGCCCTAATCTGATCGGCTACTTTCTCGTGGACATCCCCGCTTGGCTTCCCCACGCCGCCGGCAGGTTCTGGCCCGGATTCGAAGGGCTCAGCCAGGAAGAGCACGACAAGAAGCTCTTCGACGTGGCAACGCAATACTACAAGACCATCACCGAGGCCATCCGCCGCTACGACCCCAATCACCTGATCCTCGGCGACCGCTACAACGGCAACAAAGGCATCCCGGAAGCGGCCCTGCGCGCGATGGTCCCCTTCGTGGACGTCCTCTCGGTCCAGTACTTCACCGGCAAATCGGACGAGGAGTACAGGACTATGATCGATGACCTTCGCCGCTGGCACGAACTTACCGGCAAGCCCGTTGTAATCGCCGACATCGGCAACTGGGTACCCACGGACATGAACCCGCACCGGACCAGTGACATGAACACCCACGCCGAACGGGGCGCGGACTATGCAAACGGACTCGCGAAGGTGATGGCCGAGCCCTGGATCATCGGCTGGCACTGGTGCGGTTATATCGAAAACCTCGGCCGGGGCTGGGGCATTAAGGACCCACAGGACGAGTTCTACACCGACATGACTGACCAGATCCGCGAAGCCAACGCCAAGGCACAGGCTACCGCCGAACAACGCAGGTAACACCGTACGACCGTGATCAGCCCCGCCGGACGTACAAAGAGCTACCCGGCGGGCCTGAGGCTAACGGACAGCATCCACGTCCGGATCAGCATGCCACCCCTGCACCGGAGCCGCCTGCGCCCAGTACACCGCTGTGCCATCGCTCGCACACAGGGGGCGGTTGCCGGAGCTCACAGCTAGTCGCGTCAGGCCAAGTCGTAAACGTTCACAGCACCACTAACCTTCTTCTTGAAAGGCAGCATCATGAAACTCGGATACTGCACCATCACTTGGGGCGGCGTCGTCGGCCATCCGGCTGGCGTAACCAGCGTCAAGGACCTCTTCTACCTCACCCACGGCTCAATGGACGGCGCCGTCAAGGACATCGCCGCAGCGGGCTATCACGGGGTGGAAATGTTTGACGGCAACCTCGCCGAATATGAGGACAAACCGGAACAGCTCCGCGGCATCCTGGAGAAAGCCGGCGTCTCCCTTGTCAGTGTCTACACCGGCGCTAACTTCATCTACGCCGATATCCTCCCGGACGAGTTGCACCGCATACAGCGCGCCGCCGACCTCTCTGCGACCTTTGGAGCCGAGCGCCTCGTGGTCGGCGGGGGTGCCCGTCGCGCCGCCGGCACCACCGAGGAGGACTATCAGCGACTCGGCGACGCCTTGGACAGGGTCACCGATATAGCCGAGGCCGCGGGATTAAGCGCCAGCTACCACCCGCACCTAGGCACCATCGTGGAGAGCCCGGACGAGCTGGAACGCCTTATGCCCCTCACCAGGATCGGCTTCTGCCCGGACACCGCACACCTTGCCGCAGGCGGGGCCGACCCAGCCGCAAGCATACGGAAGTACCGGGAACGAATCCATCACGTCCACCTCAAGGACCTGGACAAGGAAACCTCCTCCTTCCTTCCCCTTGGGCAGGGCGAGCTGAACTTTCCCGACATCATCCAGGCCATCAAAGAGAGCGGCTACGACAGCTGGCTCATGGTGGAGCTCGACGAGTACGGCGGTGACCCCCGGGCAGCCGCCGAGATCAGCCGCAAGTACCTCGAAGAACTCCTCCCCTAACCCCACCAACTCCTCCCCGAAAGGAACACGATCGTGAAGCATCTCAATGTCGGCCTCATCGGAGGCGGCTTTATGGGCAAGGCCCACTCACTGGCCTATTCGGCCATGCCCATGTTTTTCTGGCCCGCCCCCGCCCTGCCCGTCCGCCACACCATCGCCGAAGCCAACGACCAGCTCGCCGCCGAGGCCGCTCTCCGCTTTGGCTTCGAGAACTCCACCGCCGACTGGCGCCAGATCGTCGATGACCCCAACATCGACGTCGTCGACATCGCCACACCAAACCACCTCCACGCCGAGATTGCCATCGCCGCCGCACAGGCCGGCAAACACATCATCTGCGAAAAACCCCTCGCCCGCACGGTCGAGGAAGCCAAGGCCATGTACGACGCGGTTAAGGATGCTGGCAACGTGCACATGGTGGCCTTCAACTACCGTCGTACTCCCGCCGTCGCCCTGGCAAAGAAATACATCGAGGAAGGCGCTATCGGTCGCGTTCTCAATTTCCGCGGCACGTACCTCCAGGATTGGAGTGCCGACCCCAACTCTCCGCTGTCCTGGCGCTTCCAGAAAAATATCGCCGGCTCCGGAGCCCTCGGCGACATCGCGACCCACGTCGTGGATATGGCACGCTACCTCGTCGGCGAATTTTCCTCAGTCAACTCGATCCTCTCCACCTGGATTCCTGACCGGCCACTGCAGACCGGGGGCGCGGACGCCCTCGGGAACGTCCGCGGCGGCGAAGGCCCACGCGGGGAGGTCGACGTCGACGACGAAGTCATGACTATGATCCGCTTCACGAACGGCGCTGTCGGATCGATCGAGGCCACCCGCAACGCCTACGGCCGAAACAACTTCATCACTTTCGAAATCCACGGTAGCGAAGGCAGCATCGTCTTCAACTACGAACGCCGCGATGAACTCCAGGTGTGCTTTGCCTCCGACAAGAACGACCGGCGCGGATTCCGGACCGTCTACACTGGCCCCGCCCACCCCTACGGCGACGGGCTCTGGCCGATCCCTGCGCTGGGTATCGGCTACGGCGAAACAAAGATCATTGAGGCTCACGACTTCTTCAAAGCCATCGCCGACGGCGGCAGCGTCACTCCGAACTTCGCCGACGGCTATCAGGCGGCCCTCATTGATCATGCGATCGTGACCTCCGCTGACAAAGGCGCCTGGGTAGACGTACCAGCAGTCGCGGGACGGGCCACAGCCGCCAGCTAGGAAGCCGGGAGACGGAGGAAGTTCCAGCTTGCTCCGCCTCCCGCCGCCCGGGCATCGATCCTGCTGGCAATCCCACTCCAACAGATCAACGGTGGCCAACTTCACCACGGAATGCCCCAACATCCCGGCCGCACTGGAATGCACCCGCTCACCTTGCATAAATCTCCAGCATGCGGCGTCACTACATACTCACGCAGACGCTCACACCCGCCCTTCCGTCATGGCTCGAGAAAGAACAAGAATGATCCCCTCCAAAACCCCTCCGCCCAAACTCTTAGGGGTGGCGATGATCGGTTACGCCTTCATGGGCAAGGCCCACTCCAACGCGTGGCGGAACGTAGCCAGTTTCTTCGACGTCCCGGCCTTCGGGCAGAAGGTCCTGGTGGGCCGGGACGCCGGTGCTGTCGCAGAGGCTGCGGCCAAGTACGGCTGGGCCGAATCAGCCACGGACTGGCGCACGGTGATCACCCGCGACGATATCGACATCGTGGACATCTGCGCCCCCGGCTGGATGCACGCCGAAATCGCCATCGCCGCGCTGGAGGCCGGCAAGCACGTCCTGGTCGAAAAGCCCCTCGCGAACACCCTGGCCGAGGCCGAACTCATGACCGCCGCCGCGGCCAAGGCCCGCGCCAAGGGGGTGCAGTCCATGGTCGGCTTCAACTACCGCCGCGTCCCAGCCCTGGCCCTGGCGAAGGAACTGATCGCCGAAGGCCGCCTGGGCACGGTCCGGCACATCCGCGCGGCGTACCTGCAGGACTGGCTCGCCGACGCCCAGGCCCCGATGACCTGGCGCCTGCGGAAGGAAACCGCCGGGTCCGGCGCGCTCGGGGACATCGCCTCCCACGCCATCGACCAGATCCAGTACCTCATCGGTCAAACCGTGCTGGAGACCTCCGGGGTGCTGAAGACCTTCGTCAGCCAGCGCCCGGGCCAGAACAGCTTCGAGAACGTAACGGTCGACGACGCCGCCTGGGCAACATTCTGGCTTACCGGCGGCGTTGGCGCCTCGGTCGAAGCATCCCGTGTCGCGACTGGCCAGAAGAACAGTCTCCAGATCGAAATATACGGAACAAATGGCTCCTTAAGTTTCAATCTCGAGAATCTGAATGAACTCCAATTCCTGGATGGCACCCTTCCGGTCCGCGAACAGGGCTTCCGCAGGATCCTGGTCAACGAACCCGATCACCCCTACCTCCACGCGTGGTGGCCCCAGGGACACATCATCGGCTGGGAACACACCTTCACCCACCAAATCCGCGACTTCCTCACGGCGATCAAGGACGGAAGCGAGCCCTCGCCGTCATTCGAAGAAGGACTTCAGGTTCAGCGCGTCCTCTCCGCTGTCGAAGAATCAGCCAACAACAAGAGCACCGTGACGACCGTGAACCTCGGGGCGTTCGCCACTAAAGGAGCCTGACCATGCCCCGCCCGTACACCCTGTTCACCGGCCAGTGGGCCGACCTGCCCTTCGAGGACGTCTCGCGCCTGGCCTCCGGCTGGGGCTATGACGGCCTGGAAATCGCCGTCTCCGGCGACCACCTGGACGCCTGGCGCTGGGACGAACCCGGCTACGTGGAATCCAAGCTCGCCGTCCTGGACAAATACAATCTCAAGGTCTGGGCCATCTCCAACCACCTCAAGGGCCAGGCCGTGTGCGATGACCCCATCGACTTCCGCCACCAAGCCATCGTCGGCGCCAAGGTCTGGGGCGACGGCGACCCCGAAGGCGTGCGGCAGCGCGCCGCCGAGGAAATGAAGCACACCGCCCGCCTGGCCCGCGCCCTCGGGGTGGACACCGTCGTCGGGTTCACCGGCTCCTCCATCTGGCAGTACGTCGCCATGTTCCCGCCCGTCCCGGAGAAAGTCATCGAGGCCGGCTACCAGGACTTCGCCGACCGCTGGAACCCCATCCTGGACGTCTTCGACGAATGCGGGGTCCGCTTCGCCCACGAAGTCCACCCCTCCGAGATCGCCTACGATTACTGGACCACCGTGCGGACCCTGGAAGCGATCGGGCACCGGGAAGCGTTCGGGCTGAACTGGGATCCCTCCCACTTCATGTGGCAGGGCATCGATCCCGTCTCCTTCATCTGGGACTTCAAGGACCGGATCTACCACGTGGACTGCAAGGACACCAAGCTCCGCCCCACCGGCCGCAACACCGTCCTGGGCTCCCACCTGCCCTGGGGCGACCCACGCCGCGGCTGGGACTTCGTCTCCGCCGGACGCGGCGACGTCCCCTGGGAATCCTCCTTCCGGGCCCTCACCGCGATCGGCTACAACGGCCCGATTTCCGTAGAGTGGGAAGATGCCGGCATGGACCGCCTCCACGGGGCCCCAGAAGCCCTCGCCGCCCTGAAGAAATACGACTTCCCCGCCTCCCAAACCAGCTTCGACGCCGCCTTCAACAGCAACGAGTAAACGCGGTGCGCCGGCCTCGGCGTGGCCAGCGCTGCGAGGTGTGGATTGCATCGGTTCCGGGGAACAGGAACTGGCGTACGCCGGCGAGCATATGCTTTCGAGGCACCCAACTGGACGCCGGACGGCCGGGCGCTGATGGCTTGACTCAGGAAGCTAGCTCTACCCGGAAAGCGTTTACGATCAATCTCAAACTGATCACGCCCTCTCCGCAGCTCGGTAGGGCCGTGGCTTGCTCAAAGATTCTTCGTCAGCTTGGCACGCTGCGTGCCCGGACCTATCAGGTTCGGAGGAAGACGGTCCTGGAGGTGGATCATGCCTTCTCGTACATCCAAACTTGACGTCACGCAGATGCTTAGGGAGAGTCGGAATAAGGTCCCATATTCATCCGTGGACACGACAAATCTGAGCGTCCGAAGCTGTACCTGGGCACAAGGCCGGAACGGCAGCTCATCACACTGGCATTGAGGCAGCACCAGCACGATGTCCGGCACCTGCTGCGAGTGTTATCGCTGCAGCAGGTGCTGTGAGATCGACTCAGCCGAGGTCCTGAGATCACCAGTACTAGCCGTGGATGAACCGTCCCGAAAGCCATTCCTCGCAGCGTCTCGCGCGCCTACCACCGCAAGGCACCCCTCAAAAAAGCAGACATAGGTGTGGACACTGTCCACACCCTGTTTGACAGGTCAAACGGGGTAGGTGTCACTCCCCCACCGGACGAGGACGAACGTCCAAAGCAGGTTTCGCATCAACATCGGCGACGTCATGTCGTTCCCGCTCCCCTGGCCCATGAATAGGTCTAGGCAACCCCGGGCCAACCCGACAGAACGGAAACGAGGAACTGCATAACCCCACGACAGCAGGCGGAGGGCCCACCAGCCAGGGTCTTGATCCCGCCACCCACACACCTGAATAGGCCACCGCGGCGGCCAGGCCACAGCCCGCGAACCACCCGTCAGAGCGACGCGACCACAAGCTTTGTCAACACGTTAAAGCAAAAACCCCTCTGACCTGCGACAACACTGTGCCCGAGGTGGGACTCGAACCGCATTCCAGGCCTTGAAAACACCGGGAACCCCCGAAAACATGCCGAGTACGGTCCAGTCCGGCACCGGTACGGCTCAGTCCGACGGCCAGAGTGTGCACATTGTGCACACCCCTCTTTCCCACTTTTGAACCCGTTCCCCGGCCGCACCCAAGTTGTTCAAACGTACAGGAACGGGTTGCCGGGTCAGGCGATCTGGATCCGTTCGCCGCCGAGTTCAACCTCGACGCGAAGCCGGCCGCCGACCGTTTCCACCTATTTCCGCAGCGTATCGGCCTGGGCACGATCAATCAATGTCACTATGCTCGATCCGGGACACCCTGTTCTGGCTCGCACGCGGACGCGCAGCCAACTCGACCTCCGTCAGATCCGATGCCTCGCGGAACCCCCGAAGCCGGTACGCATTGACCTCATCTAGCAGGAGCTTCTTGCGGGCGTCCACAGCAACCCGGTCAACAGGCCGCTTGGCCAAGAGCTCCTCTAATGTCTCCGCCGCCACGATGCCTCCTTTCACCATTCCGTTCCGGAGTCGGACCAAGCCGCGAACTCAGGCCTCCTCAAGGCGCTTCAACAACCCAGCATCGTGGCGCAGCACGAAGTTCAAGCCGGCACTGACATCAGGACGGAGGCCGTGACGACGAGGGTCCAACTCGGGCCCTTGCCGGGCACCGTCCGGTTTGGAGTTGTGCGCCTCATCGGCCGACTGCCCCAGCCGACGGACGCTGTCTTCTGGAAGAGGCCGGTTCATGTCCATGCCCGATAGTACCAACGCATCAAGCAACATAGTTCGTTGATGGACAAGTCCGACCGGCCATTGTTGTCACCACTCGGTGACATAATGAAATGGCGAAGAAGGACGTTTGACGAACATGGCCAGCATCGACACGCCCGCCGCTGCCGGCGCGATCATTCGCGCGCGGCGCCAGGAGCGCGGGCTTTCGCAACAGTCACTCGCGGAGTCCGCCGGGGTTTCACGGAAGTTCATCGTTGATCTCGAAGCCGGCCACGAACGGGCCGAACTCGGCAAGACCATGGCCGTCCTCCACACCCTCGGGCTATCGCTAACCGCCTCCGACCCTATGCCCCGCGGCAGCGACTACGACCCGGCACGGCGGGACTACGCCGAAACGTTTACCCAGCTGATCGGCGCACGGGATTTCGAGTTCGCTATCAAGATGCTCGCCGACTACGCCACAGCATCCCTCAAAGCCGGACGGCCGCTGCTCCAGCGCAGCCCCCGGCTCAAGGACCCGCACTGGTCCGCCGCCCTGGCCGGGATCACCAACTACACCGCACACCGCCTCGGGCAACCCCGACCGTCCTGGACCAAACGCGTAAAAGCCCTCAACGAAGCATGGATGCCGGCCGAGTCCTACCGGACCGTCAGGGAACCCATGAAGAAACTCACCATGTCCGAAACACCAGCCGAACTCGCCGCCCTGAACGTCTTCATCCGCGAACACAGCCTGGCCACCGCATGACCGGCGGAGAACTCACCGCCGCTCAAATCCGCGCCCTCCTCCACGAACTCGGCAGACGGCTGCAGGCCCAAGGTGTCCACGGCGACATCAAACTCGTCGGAGGCGCCGCGCTCATCCTCCAAGGAATCGGCAACCGCCCCACCGCCGACATCGACGCCAGCTACGCCAACCCCGCCGCTGTCAACACCGTCGTCACCGAGATGGCCGCAGACTACAACCTGTCCCCGGACTGGCTGAACTCCAACGCAGCGGCGTTCCTCCCCGACAACGCCACCCGGGTGACCTCGGAACAACTGGGCGGACTCACGATTCATGCCGCGGACACGAAACCCTCCTAGCAATGAAGATCACCGCCGAGCGCGACAAGGACACCCTCGACATCGCCCGGCTCCTCCGAAGGCTCAACATCGGCAACGCGAACGACGCCGTCGACCTCGCCTACAACAAATACGGCGACCACTCCATCCCCTTGGCAGCGAGCCGGGACAACTACCTCATCGTCGTCGACGACGCCCTCGACGCAGCCACCACCCTCGAACCTGACGAATAAATTCCCAGACCAGCCTTCCAAAAAGCGCCTCAACCTGGCCCCGCGTTTGGATCACCATCACAGAGATCGAGAAGAGCAATCGCCCGAGCCTGTTTCGCGGGCCGAAACCCTTTCTGCCAAGAAGACACCCCTGACACAACCCGTACAGAAGGCCGTACTGAGACCTTCTCGGCCAGCATGTTCCTCCAGACTTCCGGGGGTGGGGTAATGCGTACAGACGATGCAGCGTTGGGTGTGCCCGGCGACCTCGCTTGGAGCCTAACCGCGGGAGATGCAAAGCTTGCGCAGGCCGTTGCGAGGGCGTTTACGCTCTGCCCGATCGAGATCACCCGCCGAGGACGCGGCGAACAAGGAGAATGCAGACATGACTAACGAACGGTTCGACAACGATCATGACGCGGCCACCGCCTCATCGCGACCGGCCCCTGACTTGGCGATGGCGCGTGAGGCCGGTGAGGTGATCACTCACATGCTCGGAGACCGGGCTCCTGGTATAACGGCGCGATGTGGCGGCACGTCACATGGACCGCTTCCTTCGTCCGCTACTGGCAAGGCCTACTTGAGAGTGAGCGTGAGGTTGCCCGCACCGATCCGTGGAAGCTACAGCAAGCCATGCTCTCTTCTGGTAACGACCGTTCCGACATCCGTAACGCGCTGCAATTCCTTGCCCGTCCCGATATCTTCGAACCAATCGCTTCCGCGGGAATGAAGCAGAAGATCCGCGACGGACTTGCCGATCGAATCGGCGGAGCGACGGGCAGCGACCCTGCGTCGATAGACCGCGACCTGCTGGCTATCCGCACCGCCCTCGCCCGCTCGGTCGAGGGACCCTTCCACTTCTGGACACCGGGCGTGGAGGAGCTTTGGGACTCCTCCGCCGGCGAACCCGACCCTGCCGCCACCGATGTCGCCACGTTGGCCGAACCTCGTTCCCGCCATTACTGGCTCTACTCTCCCGGAGCACAAGCCTCGGAGTGGGAGCAGTTCTCGACCAGAGACATCATGGCGATCGGCTGGGATGGGCTGGACAACCTAGCTTCGTACCCGAGCCGGGGGCGATCCGTCAGGCCCTCGACGTCGAGGAGAGCGGCGGTTCAATGAGGAACGCCGTCCTAGCGGTGTGGCAGTTCCAGAACGAGATCGCCGTGGGTGACATCGTCTACGCCAAGCGCGGCCGCCGTGAGATCGTCGGTCGCGGCGAGGTCACCTCCGACGCCCGGTTCGAACCGGACCGCGCCTCGTTCCGCCACGTCCGCTCGGTGAAGTGGACCCACACGGGGTCCTGGGAGCACCCCGGAGACGCGGCAACCAAAACGCTCACCGACATCACTCCGTACCGCGACTACCTAGAGATACTTGAGGCTCTCGTCACCGGCGATGTCGAGCCAGGGCCGCCTGTCCCGGCGGTGCCGCTCCCGTCCTACGACAAGGCCGCGTTTCTCAGCGAAGTCTATCTCTCCGAGACCGGCTACGACCGGCTGCACTCCTTGCTGCTGCGAAAGAAGAACGTCATCCTCGCCGGTCCGCCCGGCGTCGGCAAAACCTTCGCGGCCACGCGCCTTGCATACTCGATCCTGGGCGTGAAGGACCCGAGCCGCATCCAGACAGTCCAGTTCCATCAGAGCTATTCCTACGAGGATTTCATGATGGGCTACCGACCCACCGAGACAGGCGGGTTCACTCTCGCCGAGGGAGCGTTCTATCGGTTCTGCGAGGAAGCTCGCGCCGACGACGATGACCGGCCCAACTTCTTCATCGTCGACGAGATCAACCGCGGCAACATTTCCAAGATCTTCGGCGAACTGCTCATGCTCATCGAAGCCGACAAGCGCGGACAAGAGCTACGCCTGGTCTACAAGAACGAGACCTTCTCTGTCCCGGCGAACGTCCACATCATCGGCATGATGAATACCGCAGATCGCAGCCTCGCCGTCCTCGACTACGCACTGCGCCGTAGCTTCGGGTTTTTCGAGATACCCCCCGCATTCGACTCGGCCGGATTCAGCCGGTGGCAGCAGGAGGCCGGCAGCCCCACCCTCGATCGCCTCATCACCGTCGTCGTCGACCTCAACAGGACCATCACCGACGACCCAGCGCTCGGCCAGGGATTTGCGATCGGGCACAGCTACCTCACACGTCCTGCGGGCACCGACGCCGACGACGCGTGGCTGTACTCCGTCGTGGAGGACGAACTCATTCCACTGCTCGACGAGTACTGGTTCGACGAGCCCATCAAATCCAAGGAGTGGGCAGGCAGGCTCCGGAGTGCCCTCGCATGACCGATCGCTCGATCATCATTCGCAACGTGTACGTGATGATGGCGTATGCGTTCCGGGCGATCCGAAGTGATGGCAACGACAGGATTGCCGCCGAGCGATTCGACCACCTTCACGACCTGCTTGCGAAGATCCTTGTGCGTGGAGTCGGCGCGCAGGTCAAGCGCGGCCTTCACCGAGACTACCTTCACCGCAGCGACGAGATCGCCACCGTCCACGGCCGGATCGATGTCACTCGGACTATTGCCACCCGCTCGAGTACCCGTGGGCGGCTGGTGTGTGAGTTCGACGAGTACGAACCAGACACGCCCCATAACCGGGCACTGAAGTCGGTCATTGTGCTCCTCATCCGCCACAGCGATGTCGCCGTGGCGCGCAAAGATGCGCTACGGCGGCTCCTGCCCTACTTGGACGCCGTGACGCTGGTGGCACCGACGTCGATCCGCTGGGACACGCTCACCTACCACCGCGCCAACGCCACTTACCGGCTGCTGCTCGGCGTCTGCGAGCTTATCGTCCGCGGACTCCTCCCCACTCAGGATTCCGGAAGCTCAAAGCTCAGGTCGTGGGTTTCGGATGATGCCATGAGCGCTCTGTACGAGCGGTTCCTGCGCGAGTACTACACAGTCCACCATTCCGAGCTCTCCCCCGGCGCGCCCACGGTTGATTGGGACCTCGATGAGCCAAGCGGCGACAGCTTGCAACTGCCCTTGATGCGTACGGACATCACTCTCCGCAACCGCGGGCGCACTCTCATCATCGACGCGAAGTACTACAGCCATTCGATGCAGACCGGAGCGTGGGGCAAGGCGACCGTACATTCGACGAATCTGCACCAAGTGTTTTCATATGTGAAGAACGAGGACACCCGGCGCGACGGATCCGTCAGCGGACTGCTCCTCTACGCGCGGACCGATGCCGTAGAGCAGCCCGACCTGGACGTCGTTATCCAAGGCAATCGGATAGGTGCGCGGACCCTCGACCTCAACCGACCCTGGGAGTGTGTCAGCTCTCAGCTCGAAGACATAGTCGGATGGTTTGAAGACTGAGGAGCTTCTTCTAGCTCGCTGACACTGCCGCGATGGCAAGACCCGTGACTTGATCGGCGGGCTCTCACCACCAATTCCCTGCGGCAGACACTCGGCTGCCTGAAGCATCGTAAGCTCGAGCTCGTTGTGGGGACCTTGCATGGCCAGTGTCACTACGCCTAGTTGTTGCGGGTCATGAGGTTGTTGACGGGACACGATCTGATGCAGAAGCGGTCCGTGTGGGCATCACAATAGTTGTATGGACTCACAGGAACGTCAGCTCAGAATTCTGGACCTGGCTCGTGCGGAGGGGAAGGTGGACGTGGCTGGCTTGGCGTCCACCTTCGGTATTGCCGTGGAGACCGCCCGCCGGGACCTGCGCGCATTGGTCGAACGGGGTGTGCTACGCCGGGTGCACGGGGGTGCTGTGGCGGTGGAGACCACCGGGTTCGAGTCTGATGCCGGGTACCGGGCGAGTGCGAATGTGCGAGAGAAGCGCCGCATCGCCTCGGCCGCGGCAGCATTGCTGCACGGTGCCGAGTCGGTCTATCTCGACGAGGGCTTCACGCCGAGGCTCATCGCGGAGGAACTCGCCTCCGTTGCCCGGCTTACGGTCGTCACAGCCTCGTTGCCGGCAGCTCAGGCCCTCGCCTCCAGCACTGGCGTGACAGTCCTGCTCCTGGGCGGGCGGATGCGCGGGCGCACCCTCGCCACTGTAGATCATTGGGCCTTGCGCATGCTCTGCGAGCTCCAGATCGACGTGGCGTTCCTCGGCGCTAATGGGATCTCCCGCGAACACGGACTCACGACACCGGACCCGGCGGTGGCCGCCATCAAGACCGCGGCTGTCAACCAGTCACGCCGGCGCGTGCTGGTGGGCACTCACACCAAGTTCGGCGTCAGCAGCTTTTGCCGCTTCGCCATGGTCCCCGACTTCGAAACCATCGTCACCGACCAGGGCCTTTCTGTCCACGAGGCCAAGCGCTACGAGGCGTTGGGTCCGCGGGTTCTGCGTATCTGAGCCTGTCCGTTCGCTCAGGGCGGTTGCTGCAACCCCCTTGCGGCTCCGCAATTTCGAGGTCTCCGAGTCGGGCACGAACCGGGCATTTGAAGGCGCCCATTCGGGCGTGCAGTTCCTCTCGCTTCCTGCTCATAATCGAGCTGTCCTTAACCTGCTTGATGGAAGACCTGGAGTGATGACCCGACTCAGCTCAGATGCCCTGACCGGGCTTGACCCCCGTGTAACCGTGCCCGATTATGACCGCAGCACCATCACCCCGGGCATCGCTCATATCGGGGTTGGGGGTTTCCACCGCGCGCACCAGGCCTGCTACCTCGACTCGCTCCTCCAGCAAGGCCTGGCTCAGGACTGGGGTCTGATCGGCATTGGCCTGTTGCCTCTCGATCAAGGCATGCGTGACGCCCTCGCCGGTCAGGATCACCTGTACACCGTGGTAGCCAAACACCCGGACGGTACTCTGGAGCCGCGTGTCATCGGTTCCATGCTGGACTACAGGTTCGCTCCGGAGGACCCGGAGGCGGTCCTCGCCGTCCTTACTGATCCGGCCATCCGGATCGTGTCCCTGACGATCACGGAGGGCGGCTACCACGCGGACCCCGCCACCGGTGAGCTCTCTCTCGACGACGGTCTGAAAGCCGACCTGACACCGGGCTCAGTCCCGAAGACCGCTTTCGGCTTCCTCACCGAAGCCTTGGCACGGCGGCGGGGGGCCGGCATCGCGCCGTTCACGGTGATGTCCTGCGACAACATCCAGGGCAACGGAACCCTCGCGCGCCGGATGATCACCGAATTCGCCGCCCACCGGGACCCGGAACTGGGCCAATGGATCGCGGAGAACGTCGCCTTCCCAAATTCGATGGTGGACCGCATCACGCCCGTGACCACGGTGGAGGACCGGGACGGGCTGGCTGAGGGATTCGGCGTGGAGGACGCCTGGCCCGTGGTCTGCGAGCCCTTCACCCAATGGGTCCTGGAGGACCAATTCCCGGCAGCACGGCCTCCGTTCGAGGCCTCCGGTGCCCAGTTGGTGGAGGACGTGCTCCCGTATGAACTGATGAAGCTGCGCCTGCTCAACGCAGGGCATCAGGCCATCGCCTATCTCGGCATCCTGGCGGGGTACCGCTACGCGCACGAGGCCGCGCAGGATCCGCTGTTCTCCCGTTTCCTCCTGGCATATATGGAGAACGAAGCCACCCTCACCCTCGCCCCAGTGCCGGGTGTGGACCTCGACGCGTACCGACGCGGCCTGGTGGCGCGCTTCGCGAACCCGGCCGTCGCGGACACCCTGGCCCGGCTCGCCACGGACGCCTCGGACCGTATCCCTGCCTTCCTGCTGCCCGTGGTGCATGAGCGGCTCGCGCAGGGCAGCTCGACGCCGTTGGCCGCCCTGGTGGTCGCGGCCTGGGCACGGTACGCGGAAGGCATGGACGAGCACGGTGCGGCGATCGACGTCGTCGATCGCCGCCGCGATGCAGTCA
This sequence comes from Arthrobacter sp. FW306-04-A, assembly GCF_044358315.1. Taxonomy (GTDB): domain Bacteria; phylum Actinomycetota; class Actinomycetes; order Actinomycetales; family Micrococcaceae; genus Arthrobacter. The sequence continues at coordinate 1,862,342 of NZ_CP084559.1, read as the reverse complement.
CCGACCGCGCTTTGCGCAACCGCGAAGAGCCGCTGGCCTTCCTGCGGGATGAGAGCCTCTTTGGCGACCTCGCCAATGACCCAGTCTTTACCTCGCACTACACCACGGCCCTCCGCTCTCTGCACGCCCACGGTGCGCGCGAGACGCTGCGGCGCTGGCTTGATTCCTCCTACTCCGTTAAGGACGCCTGACATGACCACCTGGCTTGACGACGCGGTCATCTACCAGATCTTCCTGCCTTCCTTCGCCGACAGCGACGGTGACGGGATCGGCGATCTGCCCGGAGCGATCGCGCATCTGGACCATCTCGCGGAGCTCGGCATTGACACCGTCTGGTTCAACCCGTGTTTCGCCTCACCGTTCCGTGACGCCGGCTACGACGTCGCCGACTACCTCAGAATCGCGCCGCGCTACGGCAGCAACACTGACATGGAACGCTTCATCGGCGAGGCCGGGAAGCGCGGGATCCGTGTGCTCCTGGACCTCGTGGCCGGGCACACCTCCGTGGACCACCCCTGGTTCCAGGCCTCCGCGCAGGATGAGACGGACGACCGGTACATCTGGTCCGACCGCCCAGGCGAGGGCTTCGTCCCGTCCCCCGGACCGCGGCCTGGCTACTACCTGAAGAACTTCTTCGACGAGCAGCCGGCCCTCAACTTCGGCTACGCCCGCCTGAACCCATCCGAGCCGTGGCGGCGGAGCGTGGACGCCCCAGGGCCCCGGAAGAACCTGGACGCCCTCTTCGAGATCATGGACTATTGGCTGAGCCGCGCCGTGGCCGGATTCCGCGTGGACATGGCGTACTCGCTGGTGAAGGACGACGAAGGTTTCGACGCCACCGTCGCTCTCTGGGCGGAACTGTCCGCCCGGGTGAAGGCCGCCCACCCGCACGCCGTGCTGGTCCCGGAGAACGACCACCGACTGGCCCCCGGCAAGGGCGCAGCTGCAGGCTTCGATGCGGACTTCTTCCTGGTCATCGAAAAGGCCCACGGCCTGCTCTTCAATAATGGCGGCGCAGGCACCCTCTCCACCCTCCCGGACCACTCAGCCTGCTACTTCGACGCCACGGCCCCGGACCCCGAGACCACGCTGGGTGACTTCCTAACCCGTTGGCAGGCACACCAGGACGGCTCCGGCGGGCACCGCCTGGTGGTCGTGCCCACCTCGGACCATGACTACTCCCGACTCAACACCGCACCCCGCACGCCCCGGGAACTCGGTGCCGCGTTCACCTTCCTCCTGACCTGGGGTTCGGTGCCGTCCATCTACTACGGCGAGGAGATCGGCATGCGCTACCTCACCGGCCTGCCCGTGCACGAAGGCAGCCAATGGAGCCCCGGCTTCAACCGCGCCGGCTGCCGCAGCCCCATGCAATGGGACAACCGCCAGCCGAACGCCGGCTTCTCCACCGCGCCGGCCGGGAAGATCTATCTGCCGCAGGACCCCGAACCGGACCGTCCCGCCGTCGCACAGCAGCTCGGCGAGCCGTCCTCGACACTGGAACGCGTCCGTCGCCTCCTCGCGCTGCGCCGCACCACCCCGGAGCTGCGCACCACGGCGGCCACCACCGTCCTCACGGCCGGCTATCCCTTCGTCTACCGCCGAGGAGAACGACACCTTGTGGTCGTGAACCCCTCAGGCGCCGTCCGCGAGCTCACCCTGCCCGAGCTGCGCGGCCTCACAGCACGCCCGTTGGAAGCGGACGGCGTCGTGCTCGCCGACGGCGGCACTGTCACGGTTGCACCGTTCGGCTACGGCGTGTTTGAGATCGTCCGCGCAGGGGGTCTCGTTGTCTGAGCAGCCCGCCACTCTTTACGACGTCGCCGTGCTCGCCGGGGTCTCCGTCCTCGACGCCTCGGAGGCGCTCCACGGTGGGACGGGGCTGCCGAGGCACCAGGCTGATCGTCTGTCGTCCGCGGTGGGGAAACTCGGCTACCACCCCGTACCCTTCGTTGCCGGCGAAACCCCCATGAGCGTGAAGATCGTCGTGCCCACCCTGACCTCGTGGTTCTACGCGCAGGCCGCGAACACCGCGCAGCGCATCTTTCAGCAGCGGGGAATCGCCTCCACCGTGCTCAGCCTCCATCAAGAACTCGGGCCGGCAATTCCCGGCACGGACGAGCTCGATCCCCTCCTGGCCCAGGTGACAAGGCATGCCGAGGGCATCCTGGTGATGGGACTGGACCTCGGAGGCCCACAAGTCGACGTCTTGCAGGACTCAGGCGTCGCCGTCATCCAGATGGGCCAGGCGACGGACCGGTGGGACACGGTGGGGATCGATGACGAACTCGCCGCCTGGACCGCAGCCAGGCATCTGCTCGACCTCGGGCATTGGAACGTGGCCCTTCTGGCTGGAACCGACAGCACCATGACCGCACGCCGGACAGGGTATGAGCGGGCATTGGCGGAGTATGACGTGGAGACGGACCAGGACCTGGTCGTCACCACGAGCACCTCGATCGATGGCGGCTACCGCGCCATGAATGAGCTCTTGAGCCACCGTGGCCGCCCCACCGCGGTGGTCGCCGGATGCGACGAGATCGCCTTCGGAGCCCTCAAGGCGCTAGAGGAGCATGACCTGGCAACACCGGAAGACGTCTCCCTTGTGGGCATCGATGATCACCCCATCAGTTCCCTTCTGCACTTGAGCACTGTCGCACAGCCAGTGGAAGACCAAGCAGCCCTGGCCGCCAGTCTCCACGCAGACCAGATCCTGGCTGGGACCGCGTCCGTCCTTCCACAATGGCATTCATTGCCGACCAGAATCATTCCGCGACAAACGACCCGGCGAGCACGGATCTCCTACTGATCGGCTTCGAAAAGAGGTCGAATCGCGGGCCAATCGCCGACGGCGACACCGCCCTGACCTGCCCTCGTTCCCGGGCACCACGTCGGGCCACTGATGAATGCGTCTGAGAAGGACCCCCATGTCACATCGCAACGCCCCGTCGACTATCGAAGGACGCCGTCGATTGGTCGAACGATGCAAGAACCGTCCGATCGCCCACGTCGCCGCCGAGATGGGCATCTCCCGCACCTGCGCCTCGAAATGGGTCAAACGGCACCAGGAACACGGAGAACTCGGTCTACTCGACCACTCCAGCGCTCCGCACCGGCAACCTACAGCAACCCCCGCAGAAGTGGTGTTCAGGATCGAGTCCATGCGGCGGGAACGGAAGTGGTCCGCTTCGCGGATCGCCTTCGAACTCACCCAGGAAGGAGTGCAGGTCTCACGCCGCACCGTGTCCCGGCACCTGAAGGCCCTGGGGCTGAATCGACGTAAGTTCATCGATCCCAACGGAGAAGCGAATCGCGAACCGCGGAAGATTGTCGCCCGCCGGCTGGGCCATATGGTCCACGTTGATGTGAAGAAGGTCGGGAGAATCTCCGACGGAGGCGGGCACCGGATCCACGGCCGCGGCAGTATCCAGGCCAAGGCCGTCGACCGCGCCAAGACTAAGGGAGCCCGCGGAGGCTACGTGTATCTGCATTCCGCCGTCGACGGACACACCCGACTGGCCTACACCGAAGCCCTGCCAGATGAGAAGGCCCGCACCGCGATCGGATTCGTGACTCGCGCTAAGGCATTCTTCGCCGCCCACGGGATCGCCCAGATCGAACGGATCGTCACGGACAACGGGGCCTGCTACCGCGCTCACGACTTCGCCCACGTCCTTCAGGGATCCCGGCACCAGCGCATCACCCCGTACACACCCCGGCACAACGGGAAAGTCGAGCGCTACAACCGGATCCTGGCCGAGGAATTTCTCTACGCCCGCGAATGGACCTCAGAGACCCAGCGCGCCGAGGCCCTCTCCGTCTGGAACATCCACTACAACTACCACCGACCACACACCGCCGTCGGAAATCAGCCGCCAGCCGCCAAAGCCCGAATCGGTGTCACCAACGTCATGGCCTCATACACCTAGTCAACGATCGCGCCCGGTGAATAAGTCGATGTCCTAATTGCAATCCCGGCTTTCGACTGCACGCTCGTCGACGCCAACGGCCACCTCATCGTGGAACCCGGCTCATTCGAGCTCCTCGTCGGCAGCAGCTCACGTGACCGCGATCTGCTTCGGGCATCCTTCACGATCAGGCTGATACCCACCCGCTTCCCGAGGAGGGAAGAATTCGGCCATCAGGAATTCGGGCACGCGCCATCACTGTTTCCAAGTCGGAAAATCGGCGTTGTCCACGATCATCCAGCCCCTGCACAGAATTCAGATCTAGGCAGTCAGGTGGTGTGGCGTCAGGCTACTGTGGAGCACGACCGAAGCAGCCCCGAGCGCAGCCACATCCGGCCCGGTGCCTCCGAGCTCAACCGCAATGGTGTGCACGCCTCGGGTAAAGGATGCCTTCTCAATGAGCCTTTTCAGCTCTTTCATATAGCGGTGCCCCGTTGCCGCGAAGCCGGGTCCTGCGAGCTCGATCCGCTCTAGGTCGAGCGTATTGGCCAGGCCCAGCAGCACGATGGCGACACTCCGGATGGAGTGGCTGATTAGCGCTTCGGCTTGGGGCAGGCCTTCACTGAGACCGGCGAGAACCCGCTCGTAGATAGCCGCTTCGTCTCCCGATTTTTGATCATCGAATAGCACAGCTAGCCCTTCATCCGTCATTACCCGGCGGACTATTCCACGGGGTGGCCCGACGGTCTCAAGGCACCCACGAGACCCGCACCAGCACTCGAGCCCGTCGGGCTCGACGACGATGTGGCCGATTTCCCCGGTATTGTCCGAGGCGCCCCGAAAGATCGCTCCGCCGATCACAAGACCGGCACCAATTCCCTGATCCATGTAGACCGTCATGAAGTTGCTTGACGCGTTGGCCCCTCCGGACCAAAAAGTGCCGAGCGCAACCGAGTTTGCATCGTTCTCGACGAGCACGGGAACGCCACAGAGACTTTCCAGTTCCGCGGCAGTATCGAAACTCTCCCAGGTCTGCGCTGCCTCCGGATCCGCTCCCCATCCCAAGGGGCCGCGTCGACGCCCGCTGGAGGCCACACCGACACCTACTATGGATTCCCGCCATATGCCGCGTGCTTCGATGACTCCCTGGATCGCGCCAACGACCCGGGCGAGGACTTCCGGGGGAGGCTCGTCGCCGATTCCGGGGAGGTCGACTCTTTCGATCAGCTTGCCATTGAGACCGCAAAGTACGATGACGATCCTTGAGACGCCGAGTCTTACCCCGACAGCATAGAGCACACCGGTGTTGAGCTTGAGCATCCTAGGCCTCTTGCCGCCGGTGGACTGACCAAAGCCCGCCTCAATAACTATTCCCTCAAGCAGGAGTTCCTTCACGATCTTCGAGATGGTCACCTCGGTGAGCGACGACAGTTGCGACAGCTCCACCCGCGAGATGCCAGCGCTTGATCGGATGAGGTCAAGCACTGCGCTACGCGTCTCTGCATAGGACCGGCCTTTGAGCCGGCGCGGGGAGGTTTCAGTCATGATGCCATGCAATCTACACCACGCCACCAATGCCCGCTCATCACCGGAGGGAACCAATCACGCGGGTACATCGAACACTCCCTAGAACTTTCTTAACTAACTATTGCTAAGTGGTGATTTAGATCATATCCTCATTGGAGACGCCGCTGATGGCGTAAGCCCGACGGAGACTTACTCCCCCCAGGCACGGCATGAAAAAATCGGAGGAACAAGGATGTTTCAAGCACAAAGACGACTGGCGCGTTCGGTCGCAATCACAACAGGCGTTCTGGTCGCCGGCGCGCTGGCTTTGAGCGGATGCTCTGGAACGGCGCCGTCGAGCGACGGAGGATCGGCCACGTCCGGGAGCATCCAGTGGTGGAGCTGGACGCCGGACAATGATCTGGCCAACCGGGAGATTGCTGCGTTCAACAAGGAGTTCCCCGACATCAAGGTCACCTACAAGAAGGTGCCCAACGCTGACTACACGGGCGTGCTGCGTCCGGCGTTGGCATCCAACGACGGCCCGGATGTCTTCACTGTTTCCGCTAGCGGGACCGTCGGGCCGGTCAGCGTCTTCGCACCGTACGCGCAGGACCTGACCCCGGCGATCACGGCGAAGCTGGGGAACGACTGGAAGTCCCAGATCGCACCGAAGATGGCCGATGCCTTCACCGTGCAGGGCAAGCTCGCGGGCTTGCCGTGGGCGAAGCAAGGCGCCGGGAGCATGTGGATCAACAAGGATCTATTCGACAAGTACGGGCTCACGGCGCCGAAGACGCTCCAGGACTGGGTGAAGGTTTGCCAGACCTTCCGGTCCAACGGGCTCGGATGCTTCAAGGAAGGAGTGGGCGCCGGTTTCGACGTTGACACCCTGCACTCGATCGCGAACAGCATTGACCCCGGGGTCTTCGCAGCAGCGCTCAGCGGTGACAAGAAGTGGACCGACCCGACCATGGTCAAGGCATGGGAGACCTTCAAGCAACTCTCGGACAACGGTATCCTCGACGCCGGCGCGGTCGGTGTCCAGCAGTATCCCGACGTCAACAACGCCTTCCTGACAGGCAAGGTCCCGATGGTGCAGATGGGCTACTGGTACTCGCAGTACGCGACCGTCAACAGCCTCACGGCGGCGTTGGCGGGGGCAGGCGTTCCCTCGGATACACCGAAGATCACCATTGTTCCGGTCCCGTTCCCCGATGTCGCCGGCAAGGGTAATCCGTACACGGTCTTCAGCGACCCGGATGCCGCGCAGGCGGTCAACATCAAGTCCAAGTCACGTAACGCGGCCACAACGTTCGCCTTGTGGCTTGGCGGCAGCAAAGCCGGCCAGCAGGTCGTGTCCGACAACGTCGACTCGATCCCGACCCTGAAGGGCGTGGAGGCGGCATGGAACTCTATTCAGCTCGTCAATCCCAAGGTGCAGACCCCGCTCCTGCAGGACTTTGCCAAGAAGACTGCCGAGTCCACCGAGCCGCGCCAACTGGGCTTGTCGCCTACCGTCATCCAGGCCATCATCGACGCCAACCAGGCGGTGCTGACCGGGCAGAATAGTCCGGCGCAGGCAGCAGACGACGTGCAGCATGTGGCTGACGCAAATCCGGCAAACAAGTAAGTAAGCAAGCAAATGAGCAAGAACAGCGCAGCAGTGAAATCAGTGGAGCAACCGTCACTCAACGGGCAGTCGGACCGCGGGACCAACAAACCCCGGCGTCCTGACACCACAGAGCATGGCCGGGGCAAGAGACTCGACCGCCGATTCGGTTTCCCGTGGATCCTGCCAGCCATGGTCGTCTCGGTCGGTGTCCTGTACTACTGCATCGGATATACCGGCTACATCTCCACCCTGGATTGGGACGGGGCCAGTCCCGAGCCAATTCCGGTCGGCGCCCAGAACTACACCCACCTTTTCGCGGATCCGGTGTTCTGGAAATCCGTCGTACACACGGGCATCTTCTTCGTGGTCACATTCACAGTCCAGGTAGCGCTCGGCATGTTTTTCGCGATCCTTCTGCACTCGAAGGTGCGGCTGGGCGTGTTCTACAAGGTCTTGATCTTTGTCCCCGTTGTCCTGGCGCCCGCCACCATGGCCCCGGTCTTCCGCACGATCTACGCCCCGGATGGCCAGATCAATCAGATCATCCGTGCCCTGGGCCTGCACGATTTCTCCTACGCGTGGCTGGCCGATCAGAACACGGCCCTGATCGCCGTGATGTCGGCCGCGATCTGGCAGTCCACAGGTGTCGTCTTCGTCCTTTACTACGCAGCCATGAGCCAGGTCGAGCCGGAACTCATGGAGGCGGCCAGGCTCGACGGAGCGGGAAACTTCAGGATTATCCGAAGCATCATCTGGCCCGGGGTCAGGGGAACAACTTTGGCGATCGCTATCCTCACGGCGATCGGATCGCTCAAGACCTTCGACTGGCCCTTCCTGATCACCCAGGGCGGCCCGTCGTACGGCACGGAGTTCCTGGGGACGCAGATCTACAGGGTCAGCGTTGCCCTTTCACAAGTCGGGTACGGGGCCGCTCTCTCGATCATTCTTCTGGTCCTGGCACTCACCGTTGCCGTCATCCTGAACATCGCAGGCAAAGAAAAGGGGGCACGCCGTGTTTGAGGTCCGTCGCTGGTACACCAGAGGAGCACTCCAGCTCGTGCTGACGCTCATGGTGGTGCCGTTCGTCTTCCCACTCATCGCAATGGTCCAAGGCTCACTCGCAGGCAGCGGCTGGGGCAACTACGCCACCGTCCTCTCGCTCGGGCTTCTGCCACGGTTCTTCATCAACAGTGTTCTGCTTTCCACGGCCGTCCTCGTGATCGTGCTGGCATGCACCCTGACTGCAGCATTCGGATTCTCCAAGCTACACATCCGCGGCAAGGAACTCTTCTTCTGGATGCTCCTCGCCGCCCTCACACTGCCGGAAGTAGTGCTCCTCGCCCCGCTCTTCGCAACCGTGACAGCCGCGGGCGCCTACAACTCCTTGTGGGCAGTGATCGTGCCGGCCGCAGCACTGCAGATTCCGTTCACCGTGCTCCTCGCCCGCAACTTCGTCGACGGCATCCCCGACGAACTCATCGAGGCGGCCCGAGTCGACGGAGCAAACACCTGGCAGGCATTCCAACACATCATCATGCCGCTGACACGACCCATCGTCGCAGCCATCGTCGTATTGGTCTTCATCAACTCATGGAACGGGTACCTGTTCCCGCTGCTCTTCCTTCAGACCCCTGAACAGCAAACGATCACGCTGGTACCCCAGTACTTCGTCGGGCAGTTCAACAACGACCAAACCAAAGTCCTGGCGGCTGCCGTCCTGACCGCACTACCAGTCCTCATCGCCTACATCAGCCTCCAAAAGTTCTTCGAACGCGGCCTCGCAGCCGGCGCGTTGAAATAACCACAAACCAGGAAAGACACCACCATGCCCCACGCACGAATCGACATGCACCGCGCCCTCCAGCCGAAGATGGCTGACATCAGCGCCGCCATCCTCCGCGGAATGGTCAAAGGCTTCGAAATGCCCGAAGACGATCTCTTCCAGATCTTCCGGCTCCACGAGCCAGGCGAACTCGTCTACTCCCCAACCTTCCCGAACCAGCAACGCGACGACATCATCTTCATCGAACTCGTGGCCCAGAACGTCTACAACGACGAACAGAAGCAGCGGACCATGGCCGCGATCGTGGACGAAGTCTCAGCCCTCGGAATCAAGCGCGACAACCTCCTTCTCGTGCACGTCGAAGTCCAGGGCGCCGCATGGTACGCGCCGGAACCCGTCTAAGCACAAACCACTTCCACATCCTTCAAGGAGAACCAAGGCATGTCATCTGCTCCCCAGCTAGCCAGCGGGCAACGGTCACAGGTATTCATCGGCGGCCCGGCCCAGGCACAGCCGACGGTGCTGTTCGAGACCGATGAACTCCAAATCGAAGCACCGAACTGGTCGCTCGATGGCAAGACCCTGTATGTCAACGGCAACGGCCTGCTCTGGGCCCTGGACGTCTCGACTCCGGAATCCGGCCTTCGCCACATCCCCTACGACGGCCTCCCCGAACTGAACAACGACCACGTTCTGGATCCGGATGGCGAGCACATTTTCCTGTCGGGAAATGACGGGCACATCTACCGTGCCGCCCTCAGCGGGGGCGCCGTCGAGCGCGTGAGCCCGGACGACGGGATGTGGCATTTCCTCCACGGCGTCTCCCCGGACGGCAAACGTCTTGCATACGTCGAACTCAAAGACTTCTCAAATCCGGGAAGGCTCGCTGTTCTTCCACTGACAGGGGGGCCTGTATCGCGGCCTGACACCGGAACGGGTCACATTGATGGACCGGAATGGTCGCCGGACGGGGAATGGATCTACTTCAACACCGAGGGATTCACCTCCGCTCCGGGACACGCGCAGCTCGCGCGAATCCACGACACCAGCGGTGAAGTCGAACGCCTCGTGACAAGTGAAACAGTGGACTGGTTCCCGCACCTGTCCGCGGACAACCAATCCGCGGCCTACATCTCGTTCCCGCCCGGAACCCTGGGCCACCCGCCCAACCTCGACGTCGAAGTCATCGTCGTCTCATCCCGGGACTGGACAACCCCGCTCCAGCGCTACCGGCTGTTCGGCGGACAAGGCACCATCAACGTCAACAGCTGGTCACCCGACAGCACACGCTTCGCGTTCGTCGCCTACCCCATCGCCCATGACGGAGAGTGACATGGACCCGCAAATGCCCGCCGACTGGCTCAGACCACTCGGCAACACCGGCCTGACGGTATCCGCCGTCGCAGCCGGAGGCGGCCCGATCGGCAGCATGCCGGAAATGTTCGGCTACGACGTGCCCGCCGAACAAGCCATCGATCTGGTCACCCAGTTGCTCCGCAGCCCGGTACGGGTCATCGACACCTCCAACGGTTACTCGGACGGCGAGAGCGAACGCAGGATCGGGCAAGGGATCGCCCGCGCGGGCGGGCTGCCCGCCGATTACCTGATTTCCACCAAGACCGACGGGAAAGACGGGGACTACTCCCGTGAGCGGGTCCGCCGGTCAATCCAGGAGAGCAAGGAACGCCTCGGACTCGACAGACTTCCGCTCGTCTATCTCCACGATCCGGAATACGCCCTGGACCAGGGGCTCGACGCTCCGGGGGGTGCGGTCGAGGTGCTCGTTGAGCTCCAACGCGAAGGCGTCATCGGCGCGATCGGCCTGGCCGGCGGCGACGTCAAAGTCATGCACCGGTTCCTGGACCTGGGCGTCTTTGACGTGCTCCTCAACCACAACCGCTGGACACTCGTGGACCGCAGCGCCGGAGCACTCTTCGACAGGGCAGCCGCAGCCGGCATGGGCATTGTCAACGCCGCCTACCTCGGCGGGGGCCTGCTGGCCAACCCGCACGGTCAACGCATGTACGGATACCGGCCCGCACCGGACCCGACCGTCAAAGCCGCCCTCGCGCTCGAATCACTGTGCCAGGAATGGGGCACCGACCTGGCCACCGCGGCGCTGCAGTTCTCCTTGCGCGATCCACGCATCCACATGTCCGTGGTCGGCATCAGCAAACCCGAGCGCATCGGGGCACTCCTCGCATCCGTCAACACCAAACTTCCCGAGGAGTTCTGGTCCGCCGCCGAGGAACTCGTGCCGGAGCCCTCGAACTGGCTGGATCCGGTGGCACCATGACCGAGCAGAACGAGGCCGAGCTGCAGGCGATGCTCGAAGAAATCCAAGGGGAAGTCGCAGAGCGGACCCTCCCGCATTTCGACCACGCTGACGCGCGAAGGATCGGATCCGCCGCCGCGGCCCTGGCAGAACGCGACCACCTTCCGATCGTGGTCGCAGCCAACAGAGGCCAGCAGCGCGTATTCCACGCCGCGTTCGCCGGCACCACCGCCGAACACGACGACTGGGTGCGGCGCAAGCTCAACACGACAATGCGCCACGAGATCCCGAGCCTCGAGTTCGTCCTGCGGCAGCAGCTCTCCGGCCACACCCCCGAATGGCTCGACCAACGCGAATTCGCCATCGCCGGCGGAGCCGTGCCGATCGTCGTCGCCGGAATCACCGTCGGCGCGATAGCCATCTCAGGCCTGGTGGGATCCATCCGGGAAGACCACGACCTCGCCATGGAAGCACTACGGAGGGCCCGCCCCCACCCCTGAGACCGAAGACGAACCCGCCCGACAGGTGGTCCGATTTCGACCAACATTTAAAACGCCAGTACATCCAGTACCTAAGGACACTTCATTGCCATATTCCATCCAGCTGTACACCCTGCGCAATGCCTTGCAGGAAGACCTGCCGGGCACCATCAAGAAGGTCGCCGAGATCGGTTACACGCAGGTTGAACCCTACAATTTCGTGGCCACCGCGAAGGAGCTCGGCGCCGCCTTGAAGCAGAACGGGCTGAGCGCCCCGTCCGGTCACGCGCCGCTGCTGAGCCAGGACCAGGACGAGATCTTCGCCGCCGCCAAGGAACTCGGCATCAGCACGGTCATCGACCCGTACCTGCCCGCCGAGCACTGGCAGAACGCCGAGGACATCCAGGCGACCGCGGCCAAGCTCAACGCCGCGGCGTCGGCTACCACAACCATGCCTGGGAGCTTGAGTCCACCATCGGGGGCCAGACAGCCCTGGAGTACTTCGAAGGCCTTCTTGACCCGGAACTGGTCCTGGAAGTCGACACCTACTGGGCATCGGTCGGCGGCCAGAACCCGGTGGAACTGCTCGCCCGCCTGGGTGACCGGGTGAAGTTCATCCACATCAAGGACGGCCCCGGCACCACGGACACCAAGGCCCAGCAGCCGGCCGGCCAGGGCACCATCCCGGTGCTCGACGTCGTTGCTGCCGCGAAGTCCCTGGAAGTGGGCGTCGTGGAGTTCGACGACTACGCCGGAGACATTTTCGAAGGCATCGCCGAAAGCCTTGCCTTCCTGACGGCAGGCAAGGTCTAGTGAGTCGCCCTGTCCCCTTGGGTGTGGCGATGATCGGTTACGCGTTCATGGGCAAAGCCCACTCCAATGCGTGGCGGAACGTGGGCGGCTTCTTCGACGTTCCGGCCTTCGAGCAGAAAGTGCTCGTGGGCCGGGACCCGGAACAAGTCGCCGGGGCCGCGGCCAGATACGGGTGGGCCGAGTCCGCCACGGACTGGCGCTCCGTCCTGGAACGCGACGACGTCCACATCGTGGACATCTGCGCCCCGGGCTGGATGCACGCCGAAATCGCCATCGCGGCGCTGGCGGCAGGCAAGCACGTCCTCATGGAAAAACCCCTCGCGAACACCCTGGCCGAGGCTGAAGCCATGACCGAAGCCGCGCGTGCCGCCCGGACGTGCGGCATCCAGTCCATGATCGGCTTCAACTACCGCCGCGTCCCCGCCCTTGCCCTGGCCCGCGAACTGATCGCCGAAGGCCGGCTCGGAACCGTCCGGCACGTCCGCGCCGCCTACCTGCAGGACTGGCTCGTAGACCCGGATTCGCCCATGACCTGGCGATTACGCAAGGAAACCGCCGGATCCGGCGCGTTGGGCGACATCGCCTCCCACGCCATCGACCAGATCCAGCACCTAACCGGCCAGAGTGTGACAGAGGCAACCGGCGTGCTGCGGACATTTGTCGCGCAACGGCCCGGGCACGATGGCCGTGAGGAAGTCACCGTGGACGATACCGTTTGGGCGACGCTGGGGCTGACAGGGGGTATCGGCGCGTCTGTGGAGGCATCCCGCGTCGCGACAGGGCGGAAGAACAGCCTGCAGATCGAGGTATACGGCACCCTCGGGGCCTTCACCTTTGACCTCGAAAACCTGAACGCACTGAGTTTCCTCGACACCGCCGCCCCCGTGCGCGAGCAGGGCTTCCGCCGGATCCTGGTTACCGAACCCGATCACCCCTACATGCATGCCTGGTGGCCGCAGGGCCACGTCATCGGCTGGGAACACACTTTCACGCACCAGATCCGGGACTTTCTGCTGGCCATACGTGAGGGTAGCCAGCTATCGCCGTCCTTCGAGGACGGGCTGCAGGTCCAGCGCGTGCTGGGAGCCATCGAAGAATCAGCGAACAACAAGAGCACGCTCACCGTCGTCGGCCGCTGAATCCCAGCGACATCGCCGGATAAATGTCGTCACTGACCTAAAACCGATGCCCAGAAGCGGGACTCCGGAGACAAATCTAGTGGCCTCACTCCAAGCCACCGAACGACTGAACGAAGGAAGCACGAATGATTTCATCAACCAACTCCAGTGGCCTTAAGACAGCTCGATACCCGGGCCGGGACGACATGCAACCGAATCAGGTGAGCCAGCTCATCATCGCCGACGTCGAAGCGGGCACCGAAACACTCGTGTACCAGTCGAAGCAGCTCGTCCAGTCCCCCAACTGGACACCCGATGGTCGGTGGCTGGTTGTCAACAGTGAGGGGAAGCTCTTCAGGATGGTCGCCGACGGAACTGGTGACCTCGAACTGATCGACATCGGCGATGTCGGGGGCGTGAACAATGATCATGTGCTCTCGCCCGACGGGGAGCGCGTGTACTTCAGCGCTCTCGGCCACCTGTACTGTGTGAGCCTCGCAGGGGGCGACGTGCGTAGGGTGTCAAACGTGCACCCGGAGCAGCAGCGATACAGTTATTGGCTGCACGGCATCTCGCCGGACGAGCAGACACTCGCTTACGTGTCAGTCGAGCCCGAGGGCGACGAGCCGCGCGCACGACGCAATCTCGCGACCATCCCCGCGGCCGGTGGTCCGGAAACCCAGGTAACGGAAGGGGTCAACGATTACGACGGCCCGGAGTACTCCCGCGACGGAAAATGGATCTACTACAACTCCGAAGAGGTCGCCGCCGTCAAGGGGCACGCCCAGATCTTCCGGATGCGGCCCGACGGCACGGAGCGGCAACAGCTGACCTTCGACGAACGGATCAACTGGTTCCCGCACTTCACACCTGACGGCAGGGAGTTCGTGTACATCAGCTACCCGCCCGGCACCATCAGTCACCCCGCCGACATGGACGTGGAACTGCGCATGCTGCCCGCCGACGGAGGCGAGCCCCGAACAGTCGTAACGCTGTTCGGCGGACAGGGCACCATGAACTGCAACAGCTGGGCGCCGGATGGCAAACGGTTCGCGTTCATCGCATACCCGTCCACCCTGTAACGAGGATCATCCGGGAGGGTCATTCCGCGGCGACCCCTTAACTGGGAAGACGTCGGCATGGACCACCCGCTGCCCCTTTGCAGCGCCGTCAAACCCTCAAAAACCTTAAACTACGAACGAAATGGATCCGCACATGACACTCTCCGAAACGCCCGACGACGACGGGTTCGTGCCGCTGTTCGACGGCGTCAGCCTGGCCGGGTGGCACGCCGCGCCGCGCATTTACGGTTCGGTGTATCCCGGCGGCCCGAGCGTCCTCGAGCACTTCGACAGCCTGGGACTTCAGCGCCCTGTGGAGCCGGAGAATCATCCTGCCCACTGGAAGGTCGAAAACGGCGTCCTGATCGGCGAGCAGGACGCTCCCGGGAGCGGCTACGGCGGCTACCTCGTCAGCGACCAAGCGTTCGGCGACTTCGAGCTGGTCCTTGAGATGCGACCCGATTGGCCCGCGGACACGGGTGTGATGATCCGGCGCCAACGGGACAGCTGGGAAGGATTCCAGGTCCTCGTGGACCACCGCCCCTCCGGCGGAATCGGCGGCTTCTTCGGCAACGGGCTCGCGAGCTTCTCGGCCGTTCCGTTCGCGATCGACGTCGCCCGCGACGACGCCGGCCAACCAATAGGCCTCAAAGCCGATGACCCGGCCACCTCGGTGGAACCCGTCACGGAAGCGAAGCGCGCCCGGCTCAGCTACGCAGCCGACGTCGACGATTTCCTCAACGTGTGGCGCTGGGACGACTGGAACGAACTCCGTCTCCGCTGCGTCGGGGCCATGCCCGTCATCACCACCTGGATCAACGGCCTCAAGATCGCAGAACTGGACACCGCCACCCTGGAATCCCCCAACTACGATCCCGACGCGGTCTTTGATGTGCTCGGCGACAGCGGACACATCGCCCTCGAAGTCCACGACAACGACGCCATGTTCGGCGAAGCCCGCTGGGGCAAGGGCGCACAATGCCGATGGCGGAACATCCGGATCAATCACCTCAGCCAAAATGCGGCTGACGAAGGAAGCCAATCATGACCGAGCGGCCTTATGGCACCGTGCCAGAACAACAGATTCGTTGGGGAATCCTCGGCACAGGATTCATCGCGACTGTACAGACACAGGACTTGATAGCGAATGGCTTTACCGTCCAAGCCGTCGGCTCCCGTTCGCTGGAATCGAGTCGCGCGTTCTGCGATAAATTTGGGATTCCAACCGCCCACGAAGGCTACGAATCACTGGCATCTGACCCCAACGTCGATGTTATTTACGTTGCCACGCCGCACACTTTCCATCATGCCCACGCACTACTGGCACTGAATGCCGGCAAGCATGTGATGGTCGAGAAACCCTTCACGATAAACGCCCGGCAAGCCCAGGACGTTGTCGAACTGGCAGAAGCCAAAGGGCTGGTGGCACTGGAAGCCATGTGGAGCCGCTTTCTACCTCACATGGTCCGGCTGCGCGAAATCATCAACGAGGGGAAACTCGGCGAGGTCCGCAAAGTTATCGCCAGCCTCAACATGAACCTTCCAAAGGATCCTTCGCATCGGCTGAACAACCTTGCACTGGGCTGCGGAGCGCTGCTGGACCTCGGAATCTACCCGGTCTCCTTCGCTTTCGGCATCCTAGGCGTCCCGGCAAGCATTCGGGCAAGCGGCTCAATGACCGCAAGCGGTGTAGATCGACAAACAACTGTGATTCTTGAATACCCAGATGGACAGCAGGCGCTTCTGGACTGCGCATTAGACGCTAGCGGAGCCAACCGAGCCGCGATTATCGGAACCGAAGGATGGATCGACCTCGGTTCGAATTGGTACGAGGCAACCGGTTTCACGCGTTATGGCGTCGATGGAGAGGTACTGGAGATGTTTGGGCGTTCCGTGAACGGCAGAGGAATGCAATTCCAGGCTGCCGAAATGGAACGTTTGATCCGAAGCGGTGCAACAGCAGGGCCCGTCCTATCCCCTGGGGAGAGCGCCGCGGTTATGGCCGCGATGGACGAGATCCGCCGACAGATTGGACTCAAATACGAAGCGGACGCGGCGAAATAGCGACCCCGCACAGTAGCCCCTCGGCCGACAAAGTCGGCATCGGATATACCGTCGCGCACGCCTTGGCCTCGCGTCGGGCACGGGTGGTCGGCGTCGACCTCTCCGACCGCGTCGGTTTCCTCATGGCGGAACTGCCCGGCACGGGCAACCACGGAATCGCCCGCGACTTCACGGCCTCGGCGACCCCGCCTCGGACGTCGTCGCCGAGGCCGTGCGAGTCACCGGCCCCCGCCCACATCCTGGTCAACTCGGCAGGCATCGCCCTGCTCGACCCGGCGGTGGACGTACCGGCGGCCCGGCGGCCGGCGACGACGCCACGATGGGCACCGGCACCAACGTCCTGATTGACGGTGGATTCACCACCATCTCGGAGACTGCTGAACCGGAGTGCGGGGGAAGCCGCCCGACTGTCGAGCTTTTCAGGCTTCGGGTATCTCCCGCGCGAATGCCTCCGGGGTCACTGTTTCTGGTTCCGGGCCGCCTCGCACACCGGTGTCGAGCCCATCGATGGTTGCGACCTGATCATCAGTGAGCTCGAAGTCGAACACGTCGAAGTTCGCGGCGATCCGTTCGGGCTTGACTGACTTCGGGATCGCGGAACGTCCCTCTTGGAGGTGCCACCGCAACATGACCTGCGCCGGAGTCATGCCGTGCTCTTCAGCGATCCGTGCGATCACCGGGTCGTCGAACGTGCTCTGCCCGGTCCCACGGTAGTCGGTGATCCCGCCCATCGGCGACCACGCCTGCGTTAGGATCCCATGGCGGGCGTTCGCTTCTTGGACGTCAGGCTGCGTGAAATATGGATGCAGCTCGACTTGGTTCACCGACGGGACGACCGTGGACCGATCGAGGAGCGTTGCGAGGTGTTCCGGCATGAAGTTGCTGACGCCGATGGCCCGGACGCGACCGTCCGCGAGGAGCGTTTCCAAGGCGCGGTACGCCTCCACAGTCTTGTCGAACTGAGTCGGAACGGGCTGATGCAGGAGCAACAGGTCAATCTGCTCCACCCCGAGCTTTCCGGCACTCTTGTCGAAGGCATGGAGCGTCTCGTCATAGCCGTAGTCGCTAATCCAGACTTTCGTTTCAATGAAGATCTCGGACCGGTCGATCTCAGAGCGGCGGATGCCATCGCCGACTTCTCGTTCGTTGAAGTAGGACGCTGCTGTGTCGATGAGGCGGTAGCCCACGCGCAGTGCTTCGGTAACGGAGGACTCCGTCACGTCGGGGGGCGTCTGGAACACACCGAAACCAAGGGCGGGCATTTCGACACCATTGTTGAGGTTCACATTCACGTTCAATCCTTCTTTCTGGAAATTGTGGTTCGCGGGTCGTCCGAGGCCGGACGGATTGCCGATATCACATACCGACGCGCAGGAGGGTTTTAACCGCGCGACGTTCGTCCATCGCCTGATAGGCGTCGGCGATGTGATCAAGATCAGTGACGTAATCAAAGACCCGTCCCGGATTGATCCGACCCTCGAGAACGTCGCCAAGGAGTTCCGGGATGTAGCGGCGGACTGGGGCGACACCGCCGCGCAGACCCACGTTGCGGAAGATGACCGTGTTGATGGGTACGACGACGTCGTGCGGCGCGCCGACTGCCCCCACAACGGATCCGACACGGGCGATGCTGAACGCGGTCTCCATGGACGGCCCGGTCCCTACGCACTCCAGGGCGGCGTCGACGCCGATCCCCTGGGTCATCTCCATGATCCTCTCAGTTGCGTCGTCACCTCTTTCGGGAATGACATCGGTTGCCCCGAATTCCTTGGCGAGGGCTTGGCGTGCGGGGTTGCGGCTAAGGGAGATGATGCGTTCGGCGCCGAGCCGCTTGGCGGCGATCACGGCGCAAAGTCCGACGGCTCCATCCCCTACCACGGCCACAGTATGCCCCTGTTTCACCCCACCGCTGACAGCTGCGTGGTGGCCGGTGCACATCACATCGGAGAGCGCCAGCAACGATGCGAGCATCTCGTCAGAGTGTCCGTCGCCCGGGACGCCGACGAGCGTCGCGTCGGCGAAAGGAACCCTGACGGCCTCGCCCTGCCCGCCGTCAACACCGTGATTGCCGAACGAGCCACCATTAAGACAGTTGGAGGGCCACCCCGCCAAGCAGTTCGCGCAAGTGCCATCGCAAAAGGTAAACGGGGCAATCACAAGGTCCCCTTTCGAGACGCTCCGGACATCGGCGCCGACCTCGTCAACGATGCCGATAAATTCGTGCCCGATAGGTCCAAGTGCGTGCGGAGATTCGCCCCGGTAATACCACAAATCAGAGCCGCAGACGCAGCCAAGCAGCACGCGCACGATGGCATCGGACGGGTTCTGCAGTTTCGGATCGGGCCGTTCGCCAAGGGTGATGTCGCGGGGACCGCCGTAAATTACTGCTCGCAAGGAGGGTTCCTTTCATTCTGGGCACTCGATTGTTGCCGACGTTACTCCGCTCCATTCCGGCGAAGGAGGCACTTGGAGTACACATTTGCGGGACGCCGGCGTCTTTCAGTTAGGCAGGTCCCGGTGCGCGAGATCGTCGGGATTGGGTGCGACGGACGCCGGATGGGTGGCGCTCCAGCTGGCGAGGAAGTCCAGCTGTTCTTGGGCGTGGCTGCCTGGTTCAGCCGTGTAAGCGATCAAGGTCAGGCCCTCGCCGGGAAGCTCGAGTGCGTCGCAAGTGAGTTCGATGTCGCCGACAAGCGGGTTGCTCATTGCCTTGCGTGCCATGCGGTAGGGGCGGACGCTGTTTCGGGCCCAGCGAACTGAGAACTCCGAGCTTCCCGTGGCAAGGTCGCCGATGAGGCTGTTGAGGGCACGGTCATGGGGGCTACGTCCCGCTTGGACGCGGAGGGCCGTCGCGAGATCCTCGGCGATTGTGTCCCAATCAACGAAGAAATCCCTCGACCTGTGGTCGAGGAAAACGAATCGGGCGAGATTGAGAGGCAAGCCACTGGGTCTAAGGATGTCCATGTACAGGGCGAAGCAAAGGCTGTTCGCGGCCACGACGTCCATCCGGGCGTTACGGAGGTAGGCAGGTGCGCCTGTGATTCCAGCTAGGATCCGCTCGACACTCGGGCGCACTTCTGCCCGTGCCCGACGTGCCCCTGCCGCCCGCGGCCTTGCGGCGGTCTTGGCCAAGTAGAACAAATGGGCACGTTCAGCCTCGTCGAGCCGAAGGATTCGGGCGATCGATTCAAGAACGGATTCGGAAACCCCGCTCAGGTTTCCACGTTCAAGGCGGGCGTAGTAGTCCCGGCTGACACCAACAAGTATCGCGACTTCCTCACGTTTGAGTCCGGAGACCCTCCTGGAGCCTCCGCATGGGGAGATCCCGGCCTCGGCTGGTGTGATGCGAGACCGCCTGCTCATAAGGAACTCGCGGACGCTTTTGCTGTTGTCCATGGCTTCTACGCTAAGACGCCACAACCGGTCCTAACAGGAACTGCCAGTACACCGCACACCAGGTACTCCCACACGCACGCGGTAGCTGGTCTTCTTAAGTGTGCTCAGAATTCCTTCCTGAAAGGACACGGTATCCGTGACCATCATCAAACCTCCTCCGGTGGCCGTCGCCCCGCCGCGCGCATCTCTGGCTGTTGCCATGCTGGGGTTCTTCGTCGTCGCCCTGGACGCCCAGATCGTCAACGTTGCCCTGCCGGAGATCCGGAATGACCTCGGAGGCGGCCTTTCTGGCCTGCAGTGGATAGTCACCGGCTACACCCTGATTTTTTCCGCGTTGCAACTGTTCGCAGGGAGCTTCTCCGACCGCGTCGGAGCCCGCCGGGCCTACGGTATTGGCATGATCGTGTTCAGCGTGGCTTCTGTAGCGTGCGGGTTCAGCCCCAGCCTCCCGGCACTCATCGCCGGCCGCGTGCTGCAGGGCATCGGGGCGGCAATGATTACCCCCACTTCCCTCGCGCTCATTCGTGAGGCGTACCACGATCCTGCGCGTCGCGGCAGGGCCATAGTTTACTGGGGCTTGGGCGGTTCGGTCGCCGCTGCTGCCGGGCCCGTGCTTGGAGGAGTCCTCACGCAGATCGACTGGAGACTGATCTTCTTTGTCAATCTTCCGGTCGGCGTGGCAGCTCTCGTCCTGCTCTCCCGCGTTGCTCCCTCACCCAGGCGCCCGCGGCCCTTCGATTGGTTCGGGCAGACCACGGCCGTACTGGCGCTTGCAAGCTTGACCTACGGCATCATCGAGGGCGCGGAACTGGGCTACGGAAGCCCCGCGATCCTCTCCACGTTCGCGGTGTGCGTCATATCGGTGGCAGTCTTCGTGGTGGCGCAAGCCCGGGGCCGGCACCCGATGCTCCCGCTTGACCTGTTCCGCTCTCGCACAGTTTCCACCGCGCTGATCATTGCCGGGGTCACCATGGCGGCGTTCTACGGCGTCGTCTTCCTCCAGAGCCTCTATTTCCAGCAGCAACGCGAAGTCACGGCGCTGGGGACCGGACTTCTCTTCTTGCCTATGAGCGGACTGGTTGCCCTCCTCGTTCCCCTTGCAGCACGGCTCGTGACCCGTTTCGGACGCATTGCAGTGATCGTGGCGGGCCAACTAGTCATGGCCCTCGGCCTGGCTGGCCTTTGCTTGCTCCCCACGGATTCTCCGACCCTTCTCGTCGCGCTCCTCATGGTCCCGGTCGGCGTTGGCGGTTCCTTCACGGTTCCCCCGATCATTGCCCTCATCATGGACCATGTGCCGGCAGAACGGGCGGGGACCGCCAGCGGAGTCATCAACACCGCACGCCAGGTTGGCGGCGCGCTCGGCGTCGCCGTCTTCGGTGCCGTACTGGCCGGGCAAAACTTCATGGACGGTCTCCGCACGGGACTCGGCGCCACCGCCGTCCTTCTCTTGGTGCTCGTCGTCGCGTCCTTGCCGCTACGGCACGGTAAACAGGCACGGTATTAACGAACGCGCCTGAGGATCGGAGGGCGCAGTCGGGACAGCAGCAAAGACCATGAACTAACCAGACCGAAACTGCTACAGGAAGACACGATGAAACTTATACCCCCGACCCCCACGGCCAAAGCCCCAACGGAGAGGTTCACGGGAGACGTCTACCTCAACTCCCTCCACAACGGCGAGGCGCCCTCGCGTCTCGTGGCGGCGCTGGTCCGCTTCACCCCTGGCGCCCGTACGAACTGGCATTCCCATCCCCTTGGCCAGACCCTGCACTGCACCGACGGCATCGGGTTCGTTGCTACCCGGGACGGCAGCGTGATCCTCATGCGCGCAGGAGACACGGTCCACACGCCGCCCGGCGAGGAACACTGGCACGGCGCCACCCAGGACAACATGATGTGCCACCTGGCTTTGGTCGAGCACGACAACGGGGAGAGCGCCACCTGGCTTGAACCCGTCAACAACCAGGACTACGAAGACGCGCACGCCCAAGCCAACCGATAACCGCATCAGCCGATTCCGACATTCCGTCTCCGTGGCTTGCCGGCCACGGAGACGGAGGCTCCGTTTGAGGTCAAGACGCCTCATCATCATCTATGAGGCTGCGGTTTCGATTACGCAAATACCTCGCCACGAGGGGCGCCATCATGAGTGCAGCGACAAGGCGAAGAATCTGCATGGTAAGCACCAAGCCCACGTCGGCGCCTGAGCCCATCGCCACGGCTACGACAACCGGGATCCCGCCGGGGCTCGTCGCGAGGTAACCGTCCAAGTCTGAGATCCCGACACTTCTGGCGAAAACGATCCCGGCGAACGCACACCCGACGACACCGATCACCAGTTGAATCAGAGCGAGCGGCATAAGGGTGGCGAGGCGTCGCAGGGATGAACGCGTCAGCGAAAGGCCTACCGCGAGACCGATCAGCCCGTAGGCGAAATTGAGCACTGACGGGGGAACTGTTGAACTGGGCATCACCTGAGTCAGCGAGAGGACGACGGCAACAGCCATTGGCAGGATCAGGCTCGATGCGCTGAACCGGAGATATCGTGCCATGATCAGTCCCGTCGAGACGGCGAGGGCGGTGAACCCCAGGCCCGACCAGTCGCCCATGGACGCTGCTGCCACTTGACCCGGGCTGCCCGCCCCAAGAAGCACAGAGACAAACGGCACCGAGAGCACAACGACGACGACGCGCAGGTACTGGATGGAGAGCACGATACCCTCGTCCGCGTCCATCTCCTTTGCAACGGCACTCACTCCGGAAGCCCCGCCTGCGATCGATGCCAGCATGGCAGTCGGACCATCTACGTGACGTGAAAAACGTAGAACTTGCCCAGCTGCCAGGGTGATTGCAATAGTGCCCGCCACTCCGGCTAGCATGACCAGCGGCCTCTGAACGACTTCGGCCACAACAGCACGATCGACCATCGCCCCGGCGCCAACGCCGACCAGGGCGAGGGAGAGTTTGCGTAGGCCGCGCGGAAACGGCTTTGGTGTTCGCAGGCCGACGGCGGCAAACACACCTGTGATGAGACCCGCAAAAAGGGGCGGAGAAGGCGCCTGAACAATGCTGAGGATCCAAGCTAGGAAAACGATCGATGCTGCGATTGCCAGCCAGTAGAGGAGATCGCCAGACCAGCGGCGAGGGTCGCCCGTCATCTGCAACTCCTAGCCGGCAATGGGCCGGCGACCGAGGTCGAGAGAACAATCCCCCAAGCTTCCTTGGACCGAGACGCCTGGAACGAATCTTCCGGCTGCCTACTGGCGTGGACCCGGTATGTGTTTGCCATCATCACTCCGTTCGTATTTACGAACCAATGTTCATGATAGCGATCATATCATTGTCACACCAGAGGTCAGGCGATGTTCGTCCCCGGATTGGCGATCGCGGCCGGACGCGGCCGGCCATTCACGAGAGCCAAGAGCCGCGCCGAGCCACGCCGAGATCTAGAGGGAGTCGGCGATCCGCGCCGCCTCCAGCAAAATCTCAAGCGTGCCGTCCGGATTGGTGAGCGGCGCCTCGTGGGTGCCCTCCAAGGTCCGGTACCAAAACTTTTCATCCCGGACACTGCGATCCCGCGCCCTGTCCAGGACGAAGGGCTCCGCTCTCGTCGGCAGGCATTCGACGAACATTCCCGGATGCGACCACGCGCGCTCGGTGGAGCCCACTGGATCCCGGTAGGTCTTAATCGGCTGCGGCGTCAGCTTGGAATTCACCCAAGCAATGATGTCCGGGTCTGTTATCCCGTAATAGGAGGCATCAGACACCGGAACCGTCCAGCCGCGACCGTGGTTGCGAGCGTTTTCTTCAATCGCTGCAGCCCGCCGGGGACCAACTAGATCAAAAACGCTTTCGCCCGCACGAGGGATGAGTGCATCCACGTAGACCATGAACCTCACACGATCAGCGATCTTCTCCATCGCAGCGCTTGCCACGACACCGCCGTAGCTGTGCGCCACCAGGATCGAGTCGGTCAGGTCTTCATACTCGAATGTCGCGACCAGATCCTGAACGTGGGTGTCCAGCCCGATCGAGGGATCGAGGAGATGCGAACGGTCACCCAGACCTGTCAAGGTCGGCGTCAGGACGTCGAACCCCCGCCGTCGAAGGCGGCTCGCGACCGGCCCCCAGCACCACCCGCCATGCCGGCCTCCATGGAGGAGAACGAAGGGTCTGGAATTCGAAGCAACGCTCTCAAGCACGCAATCCTCCTGATGGATCAAACGTTACGCCTTCCCTCATCAAGGGAGACGGAATTACTCGCATTCTGTGACTTGCACCACAGCGGTAGAGAGTATACTCTGGGAAGGTCAGTCAAGCCAATGGCCTGGCAGCCTTCGCGATTTTCAGGAAGGAAACAGACAGGATCGGCCACCGCCGAAACCCGCTGCAGGCCATCCCCCGCTGCCACTGCGTTGTTATCGGATCGCCCGCCTCGGCGGAAGGTCCGAACGGTACATCGGCAAATCCCGATACAGGCCCCTTCGCTTCCTAAGTGAATGAGAGCGTTCCCTGATGCGCCACTGAAGACGCACTGAGTCTGCTAAACCACCGACCTTCAATGGAGAAGACATGTCCGATCACCTTGGGGTGGACCAACTTAGCTCATCCGAAACCACAGCAACGCCCAAAGCCCGTCAGGGTAGAGGGCGGGTGCTGTTCGCCAGCTTCATCGGGACGGTTATTGAGTTTTACGATTTCGGTATCTATGGAACCGCCGCGGCGCTCGTGTTTCCGCAGGTGTTCTTTCCGGCGCTGGGTCCGGCCGCTGGCACTGTGGCCTCTTTCGCGACCTTTGGCGTAGCTTTTGCGGCACGACCGCTTGGAAGCATCATCTTCGGTCACTTCGGAGACATCCTCGGCCGTAAGCGCAGCCTGGTGGCGACGATGCTGATGATGGGAATCTCGACATTCCTTGTAGGTCTTCTGCCTACGGCGTCGCAGATAGGGGTAGTGGCGCCGCTCCTTCTCACCGCGCTGAGGATTTTCCAGGGTATTGCCGCCGGCGGTGAGTATGCGGGGGCGGTCCTCTTTGTTTCCGAGCATTCTCCTAAGGCGTCGAGGGGTTTGTGGTCCGCAGCGCCCAACCTGGGCGGCAGCGGGGCCATCATCTTGACGAACCTCACCTTCCTGCTGACCAGCCTCACGATGAGCCCGCAGGCGTTTGTGGCCTGGGGCTGGAGAATCCCGTTCCTCACCAGCGCAGTCTTGGTTCTTCTCGGCCTGTGGGTGCGTCTTAGAGTCAGCGAAACCCCGGTCTTTATCTCGCAACAGGCCCGCGGCACACGATCCCGCGCGCCGTTCCTTGAAGCCTTCCGTGTGCAGAGCCGCCAAATCTTCCTCGCCATAGGATCCATGATTTGCCTTATGGCCCTCGTCTACGTCGGCGGACCCTATCTGACCTCCTATGGCTCTAAGACCCTGGGCATGGATCAAACATTCGTCCTCGCGATTGCGACGGTCGGAGGACTCATGACCGGGGTCGGAATTCTCATCGGCAGCGCGTGGTCCGATCGCATCGGGCGTCGAAAG
This sequence comes from Arthrobacter sp. FW306-04-A, assembly GCF_044358315.1. Lineage (GTDB taxonomy): Bacteria > Actinomycetota > Actinomycetes > Actinomycetales > Micrococcaceae > Arthrobacter. The sequence goes on along the minus strand of NZ_CP084559.1, from coordinate 1,836,789 downwards.
GTGATGATCGTCGGCGCTGCGGCAGGTACGGTATGGACTCTCGCGCTGTTCCCCATTCTCGACATGAAGACGGGATGGGCCTTCGCGATCGGCATGCCTCTGACGTCACTCATATCCGGGGTCGTTACCGGCCCTGTCGGAGCCTTCTTGTCGGAGCTCTTCCACACGCGTTACCGCTACACGGCTGCAGGGATCTCGTACAGCGTCGCCGCAATGATCGGCGGCGCGCTTCCGCCCATTATTGCTCCGATCGTCATTGAACGCTGGGGCAGCCTCGCCTTTGGCTTCTTGCTGGCATTCGTCTGCCTGCTCAGCTTGCTTTGCATAGTTGCGCTCAAAGAAACGCGAAATTATGAGCTTGACCGCGTAGACACCGACGTGAAGAACTGACTGACACTCTCAACACCTACACATGTCAACGCGAGTGTTCCCGCGGATCCAGATGGCACAGCCTGTGCCGGGATAGCAATGGACGGGAACTCGTCCCAACCCACTTGGAAGAGAGAAATGCTAAAACATACCCAGATTTTCGTGAACGGACAGTGGATTGACTCCACCGCGACGGATTCAATTGACGTCGTCAATCCTGTCACGGAGGAAGTAATCGCCACCGTTCCTCGCGGAACAGCGGTCGACGTCGACCATGCCGCAAGTGCAGCTGCCGACGCCTTTCAGGAGTGGTCGCGTTCCTCCATCGAAGAGCGATCTCATGTCCTGCGCAAACTCGCGGACCTGATCGAGGAGCGAGCCGACGACATTACGCGGACGATCGTCTCCGAGATTGGCCAGCCGCTAGCGCAGACCGGCAATGCCCAGACTGCCACTCCGATTGCAGATCTCCGAAACTACGCGGACTCGCTCCGGGACATCGTGTGGAGAGAACCTATCAGGTCTTCAACATCCGTGGTGCAAAGACTTCCTGCAGGGGTGGTCGGAGCCATCGGTGCTTGGAACGGTCCCCTCAGGTCGGTCGTTCTCAAGGCCGGCGCAGCTATCGCGGCTGGCTGCACCGTCGTCGTGAAGGGCAGCGAAGTCGCCCCGCTCACGTCCTTCGTTCTTGCCGACCTGGTAACGGAGGCGGGACTTCCGCCTGGAGTGTTCAACCTCGTCGCTGGGGATGGGCCTGAGGTTGGCGAGGCTATTGCCTCCCATCCGCTCGTGGACATGGTGTCCCTGACCGGATCCGTGCGTGCAGGTCAACGCGTCATGGAGCTGGCGAGTCGTTCTATCAAGCGAGTGGCGCTTGAACTCGGCGGCAAATCGGCCAGCGTGGTGTTGGAGGATGCAGACTTGGAGCACGCGATCACGCTGGGCCTCGAAGACGCCTTCCGCAACTCAGGCCAGGTTTGCGGGTCTCTCTCCCGGGTTCTGGTTCCGAAATCGAGGTTGCGCGAAGCAGAAGAACTCGCAGTTGCCAAGGCTGAGAGCTATGTATTGGGCGACCCTTACGACCCGGCAACAACGCTCGGCCCCGTCGCAAATGCGAACCAGCGCGACCGCGTGCGTTCCCACATCCAGCGTGGACTCGACGACGGCACCCGGTTGCTCACGGGAGGTCCGGAAAAACCTGAACTGCTGGAGCGTGGATTCTTCGTCAAGCCGACGCTCTTTACTGGCGACAATCAATCGCGAATCGCCAGGGACGAGGTCTTCGGACCCGTTGTTGTCTTCATTCCGTATTCGAATGAAGACGAGGCAATCAGCATCGCCAATGATTCCAGCTACGGTCTTGCCGGCGCCGTTTGGGCGGCAGACCCGGCTCGTGCCCGTAAGGTGGCGGGACGGATTCGAACCGGAAGAGTACGCATCAACGGAACTCCCATCGACATGCGGGCTCCCCACGGAGGCTTCAAGCTCTCCGGCATCGGCCGGGAGATGGGAAGACATGGGATCGAAGAGTTCCTTGAGTACCAGTCAGTGCATGGGTGACAACCGGCGCAAGCAAGGTCGGTGCGCATTTTCAGCGCGTCTCCACCCCATCAAAAGCAATCATCAGCCCAACAAGGACACGTAGTCGAGGTATTACAAAATGGAAAATGAATTGAAGCTGGGCTTTATCGGCCTGGGAGCCATGGGCAAAGGCATGGCACACAACCTGCTCTCGACGGGTCATGAGCTCCTAGTTCACGATGTCCGGAAAGAGGCAGCAATCGAGCTTATTGAGCGCGGGGCCCGATGGGCAGATTCGGTTGCGGAGATCGGTCGCGAGGCGAGCGTGATTTTCACCTCATTGCCGGGACCTCGCGAGATGGAGGCTGTCGGACTCGGCGAAGATGGGCTCTTGGCTTCAATGCAGCAAGGCTCTGTGTGGTTCGATATGTCGACGAATTCGCCCGCGACACTGCACAAGGTCTTCGAGGCCTGCCGCGCCGTCGGCGTTTCTTTCCTCGATGCGCCAGTGAGTGGCGGACCCGCCGGAGCGAGCAGCGGTAAGCTCGCGATCTATGTCGGCGGTGACTCCACGACGTTCGAACAGCACCTTCATCTCCTGAAAGCTCTAGGAGACGAGGTGATGTACATGGGAGACATCGGCACCGGAACAAGCACCAAACTGGCCCATAATGCTGCAAGCGCAGCGATCCGCATCGTTACAGCAGAAGTCTTTTCCATGGCAGTCAAATCGGGCGTGGAGCCGTCCGCGCTCTGGAAGGCGCTCCGGAACGGGGCCATCGGCCGAACACGGACATTCGATCGGATGGAAAAGTACCTGAACGGAAACTATGATCCGCCCACTTTCACCGTCACGCTTGTCAACAAAGACATTGGTCTGGCGCTTGAACTTGCCAATTCGATGAATGTGCCAATGAGATGCATCGAAGCCGCATACAAGGACTACCAAGAGGCCTTGGACAGGGGGTGGGGTTCACGAGACTCACGATCCCCAATGTCCCTGCAGAATGAACGTGCCGGCGTCGAAATCAGCGTGCCCCAGGAAGTGATCCAAGAGGTTCTTGCTCTCGATCCGTAAAGCCAACGTCGATCCTTAATTTGAGACTAGATACCAGATCGCAAAAACATCACGAATACATTGGAGAATCACGTGAACGAACGGGATACCGGACGTCAAATCCTCACCGATTTGATGGGAGCCCCCTATCTCGACCAAAGGGACGAGCAGCGAAATGCCTTTAATGCTCCCCTCCAGGACTATTCCGATGAGGTTTGCTTCGGTCGAGTATGGGGACGTGACGGGATCGACAAGAAGCTCAGGAGCATCTTGAACCTTGCCATCCTGACGGCCCTGAATCGTCCCGCGCAACTCAAGCACCACCTGCAGGGGGCGCTCAACAACGGGTGCACTCCCGAGGAAATCCAGGAGATCCTCCTCCACACCGCAGTATATTGCGGGCTCCCGGCAGCCGGCGAAGCCTTCAAGGTGGCAGAAGGGGTACTCCGCGAGCGGGGACTTATTCCCGTCGACTCCTCGGAGCCTACTGGCCCGGGAGCACGGGTCGACGCCTCCTGAGCGGATTCATGAGGGCCCCGGTGAGTTTTGTCATAAAATCACCGGGGCCTTCGTCGACAATGCCCATTATCAACTTCCGAAGTGACGGGTCTTTTGGACGCGTCAGACCTTTTTCAAATATTCGCCGGACTCCTCAGGCTGGTCACCTTCCGAAACGGCCGCCCTCCGCTTCACGAGGAACTCCCGGTGCCCTTCCATAGCCTCAATCACGCCCTGCGCGTTGCGCTGCTCAAAGTGTGGCATGAGACGGAAATGGTCTTTGTATCCGGTGGTGCTGTCAACGAGTCCGACTGCAGCGTAGGGCTCCCGAGCATCCCACAGGTAGTTCAGGAAGTGGAGCAATCGCGTCGAGCCCGTGCGCTCGAAAGCTACAAAGTGAAACTGCCGGTTCAATTCCAGGTATCGCAGACGGTCTTCGGGCGCAGTCTTCTTGCCCATCTCGTCCAACAGTGCGCGCATTTTAGAGACGTCGTCTTCAGTCAGCTTCGGGACAGCCATGAGATAGGCCTCACGCTCAAGGATCCGACGCCAGTGATAGATGTCCTCAAGATCGCCTTGGGTGAGATTAGTCGTAAAGTATCCGTTGGCCCGCAAATGATCGACATATCCCCGGGCTGCCAGCGACGCAAGCGCTTCCCGCACGGGTATGTGGGAAATGCCCAGAGCTTTCGCAATAGTTCGAGGTGATAGGCGAGAACCAGGCGCATATTCTCCTTGTGCGATCGCGGTCTGGATCCGCCGGCTCGCATAGGCCACGAGGGTCTCGGGCGGTCCCTCGCCGTTGTTGGCCGTATACACATTTGCTCCCGTTGCCGTATGCCGGCGATCTGCCCTTCGACCCCACGGGCCGCGTCCAACTCTATTTTCCCACAATATACTCTTCCGGCGGGAGCGCCCTGCAGCACAGATGAGGTTCTTGGAGCGCGGTTAGGTCAGTGGTCCTGGGAGGACTTCCTGGCCTCGGACTCCACAGACTGGTCAGCAGCACCCGACTTACCGGCGGCACGCTGGTCCGAGCTCCAGCTGGCCAAGAAATCGAGCTTTTCTTGGTCACGGCTTCCCGGCTCGGCGGTATAAACGACAATCGTCAGGTCTTCTCCGGGCAGTTCGAGGGAATCGCCAGTAAGTTCGATCTCCCCGACAACCGGGTTCCTCAAAACCTTCCGTGCGGTGCGATGGAATCGCACGTCGTGTCTAGCCCAGCGCGTTGCGAAGTCTTGGCTCCCTGTTATGAGCTCACCCACGAGGGACTTCAGTGCGGAGTCGGTTGGGCTCTTCCCGGATCTCACTCGCAGCGAAGATGCGAGGTCATCGGCAATGGAATCCCATTTAACGAAGAAGTCATGCGATCTCGGATCGAGAAACACAAATCGAGCCAGATTGACGGGTAATGTCTCGGGTTCAAGGACGCCTGCATAGAGCGCGAAGCAGAGGCTGTTCGCAGCAACGATGTCCATCCGTGCGTTGCGGACATAGGCTGGAGTGCCAGACATCCCGCGTAGCACCCCTTCAATGCTCGGGCGCAGCTCTGTGCGAGGCTTTCGGGTACGCGCCGGTCGTGATGCGGCCATCGCCGCCCGGGCTAGGTTAAACAAGTGCGTTCGTTCAGCTTCATCGAGCTGCAGCGCAGAGGCTAGAGATTCCAGGACCGGCTCGGACACGCCGCGGAGATTGCCCCGTTCGAGCCGGGCATAGTATTCGGTACTCATCCCCGCGAGCATTGCCACCTCCTCCCGCTTCAGCCCCGCTACTCGGCGAGTGCCTGCAAACGTAGGGAGCCCGGCCTTGGCGGGGGTAATTCGCGCCCGCCGGGTCGTCAAAAACTCGCGGACATCGTTGCTGTAGTTCATAGAACCGACGGTACGTCAGTCCCACCTCGCGTGGGAGTCACTGTCAGTACACTTTTCGCCAGTCCGGTTTGTGAGCGACCCGGACCGGCCCTAACAGGAACTGCCAGTACACCGCACAACAGTTCCTCCCACGCGCACGCACGGACTGGTTGACTTGAGTCTGTTCAGTTTCCCTGCACGTAAGGACCCATGTCTGTCATGAAGAGCGTCACCCTTAACAACGGCGTCGAAATGCCGATCCTCGGCTTCGGCGTCTTCCAGATCCCCGACGAGGAAACCCAGGCCGCCGTCGAGGCCGCCCTCGACGCCGGTTACCGCCACCTGGACACAGCCGCCTCCTACCTGAACGAGGCCGCCGTCGGCGCGGCGATCAAGGCGAGCGGGATCGCCCGCGACGAACTATTCATCACCACGAAGCTCTGGATCCAGCACGCCCCCACCGGCAGCGTCCAAGACGACACCAAGCGGGCCTTCGACAACTCGCTGAACCGGCTCGGACTGGACTACCTCGACCTGTACCTGATCCACCAGCCGCTCGGGGACTACTACAGCGAATGGCGCGCCATGCAGGAACTCCACAAGGACGGCCTCGCCCGCGCGATCGGTGTCTCGAACTTCCACCCCGACCGGCTAGTTGACCTCATCGACCACAACGAGATCGTCCCGGCCGTCAACCAGATCGAGACCCACCCCTTCCACCAGCGCGCCGCCGACCAGGCGCTGATGCGCGAACGCGGCATCCAGATCGAATCCTGGGGGCCCTTCGCCGAAGGCCGCAACGAGCTGTTCACCAACCCGCTCCTCAGCGCCATCGCCGAAGCGCACGGCAAGTCCGTCGCCCAGGTGGTGCTCCGCTGGCTCATCCAGCGAGAAGTGGTCGTCATCCCCAAGTCAGTCCGGCCGGAACGGATGGCCCAGAACCTCGACGTCTTCGACTTCGCCCTCACAGAGGAGCAGATGAACCAGATCGCCACCCTGGACACCGGTGCCAGCCTCTTCTTCGACCACCGCGACCCCGCCATGGTCAGCTGGCTGGGCGGACGCAGGATCAACTAACCCATCCTTCCTCGCGTTCCCGCGGCCGCCCCGGCCGCGGGAACGCGAGGAACCGATCCGGGAGACCACCATGCCGACGAAGCTGCAAGCCATTGGCCGGCGCATCGTCCTGCGTTCGGCCGTGACGGGTCTCGGCGCTGCGATGATCGCCGCCGGAACGGCAAGCTGCAGTACAGGAGCGCCGAACAACACCATGACCCCCCAAAGAGAAACGCAGCCTGCCCAGACCACGCCCGTGCCCGGCGGCAATCGCGAGCGGGTTCTGCTCGTTTACTTCTCACGCGCCGGGGAGAACTACCACGACGGCGGACGCGTTCACCTTGACGTCGGCAATACCGAAGTGCTGGCCGGCATGCTCAGCGCACTCATCACCTGCGACGTACACCGCGTCGACCCGGCCGAGCCGTATTCCGTGAACTACGACGCCACTGTCGCGCGCAATGTCCAGGAACAGAACGAGAACGCCCGCCCGGCCATCTCAGGCCCACTGCTCTCCATCGAGCAGTACGACACGGTGCTGCTCGCCAGCGGCATCTGGAACGTCCGGGCACCCATGATCATGACCACGTTCGCCGAGAGCCACGACTTCGCCGGCAAAACCGTCCACCCGGTCACCACCCATGCAATGAGCGGGCTCGGAACCACAAAAAGGGACTACGCCCAATCCTGTCGTGGCGCGATCATCGGTGAAGGACTCGCCATCCGGGGCGAGCGGGTCCGGGACTCAGGACCGGACATCGAATCCTGGCTACGACGCAACGGGCTCCTCCAGGGCTGAACACCTTCCGGCAGCGTGAGCCCCTAGGGCAAATGGAGTCCCATGGGCAAGGCACCAACAAACTCGACATACATCTCAGTTTGCGCGAGTGCTGACTGAAGACGAGTGGCGGAAAGGTTTGTCCAGCCCCCGCCCCACGAGAGAGATGACGCGAGCCCCCATGTGGTGGCCTGTGGCGTGGATTTCAGTGCTTGGGTGACCTCGCCGGCACGACGGAGCACATGATCTCTGATTCGCGTCCTGCGCGCACCGAGATCGAAGAAGCGATAACCGTGTCCCGGTGCCGTCTCGCCGTCGTCGTACTGCGCCAGTCGTTCCAGTGAAAGGAGGTACTCCCCCACTGGATTCTCCCCGCCCGGGCCACCACGGCCTATCCCCGGGTTCAGGTGCGGCAGGACGTGGTCGCCGCTCAGGAGCAGCCCCTCGTCGGGCAGCGAAAAGCAGACATGACCGCGCGTGTGCCCGGGAGTGTGCAGAACACGCACGGTCCGGCCGGGAATCGGCAGCACCTCACTGTCATCGAGCGGGCGGATGCGAGCCGGAATCGGGCTGGCCCCCGCAGTTCCGCCTCCCGTGTGCAGTCGCTTGCGCTCGTTCTCAGGGACCCCCCATCGCAGCCCCAATGCCTCCAGGTCATCGGAATAGCGCGCATTGGACGCACCGCTGATCAGATCTTCCTGATCATCGATGTGAAGTTGGATAGCGAGATCGTTCTGATCAATCAACCATGCAGCGAGGCCAAGGTGGTCACGATGCAGGTGAGTGACTGCGACCGAACGAATATCATCAAGACCGGCCCCTATCGACAACAGATTCAATTTCAGACGATCGCGGTTTGACGGTGTATCCGCGCCTGGATCGATGACATGAAATCCCTTAGCGGAGTCCTCGACGACGTAGCACAGCGTGTAGGGGACGCCCGGCAGGAACGGGATGGCGAACGACCAGATGCCGGGTCGGAACTCCTCGGGATCCGGAATCCCTCCGTTGAGGTGCTGGGCGTACTGCTTGGCGCTTGCCGGTCGCACCCCACCGGACGAGATGGGATCCTTCCGTGCGGCATTAGATCGCGGCATGCTCGGCTATGACGGGAGTCTCGGCGTTTGCTCTGATCGTGCTCGTATCGATGACGAAGCGGTATCGCACATCTCCCCGGCTGAGGCGGTCATAGGCGTCATCAATGGAATTCGCATCGATGACCTCGACCTGAGCGCCGATCCCTTTCGCTGCACAGAAGTCGATCATCTCTTGGGTCTCGGCTATGCCGCCGATGGAGGACCCGGCAATGGAGCGACGGTTGATGAGCAGGGAGTGGGGCACAATGCTTAGCGGTTCAACAGGCACGCCGAGATTCACGAAAGTTCCATCGACATCCAAGAGTCGTAGGTATGCATCGAGGTCAAGTTTGGCAGGCACAGTTGAGATGATGAGGTCGAGCGAGCCTTCCAAGCCATCAAATGCGTTCGGCTCAGTAGTGGTTCGGAATTCGTCGGCGCCCAGACGCAGTGCGTCCTCTCTCGCAGCGGGATTCAGATTGAAGACGATCGTGTGTGCGCCAAGCGCAGACGAGATCTGTGTGCCGATGTGGCCCAGACCGCCGAAGCCAATAATTCCGACGCGTTTCCCGGGGCCAGCGCTCCAATGGCGCAATGGCGAATAGAGGGTGATTCCCCCACACATGAGCGGCGCGGCCTGCTCAAGCGGGATGTTCCCCGGAATCTTTACTGCGAAGGCCTGATCGACGACGATACTTTCGCTGTATCCGCCAAATGTGCGACGCCCCTCGCGGTCGATCATGTTGTAGGCGAGAACGTGTCCCTCGCGGCAATACTGCTCAAGGCCCGCCCGGCAGTAGTCGCACTTCCTGCATGAGTCCACCATGCAGCCGATTCCGGCCCGGTCGCCGATCGCGAATTTGGTCACGGCAGACCCCACGGCCGTGACAACGCCGGCTATCTCGTGCCCGGGCACGATCGGGTACATGGTGTGCCCCCAGTCAGCACGTGCATGATGCACATCCGAGTGGCAGATCCCTGCATAAGCAATCTCAATGTAAATGTCCTCAGGACCGAGCTCGCGCCGGTCAATGAGCATTGTCTCAAAAGTGTCCTCCGGCCCGCGCATTGCACGAGCAGCAACCTTGGTCAACGTCCCCTCCTTTGGGTACGACAAATCTGTCCAGGTCCGTTCCGACCCGGCTTGCGTGTTTTGGATTTCTATCGGTCGATGCCTGAAAGCGTGGCGGCGAAACGAACTGGCTAGAGTGCCTCGCGGGCTTTTGTAGACCGGTTTCTCCAGGAGTCCACGTGCTCAAGCAGCAGCCTGCCAAGTTCTTCCGCCCTTGGTTTCATTTCGGAGGTCGGGCCGACGAGCGTGACTTCGGCGACCACTTGTCCGGACTGATTCTGCACTGTCGTTGCAATGGCGTATCGCGCTCCGCCCCTAAGGGTGTTCTGGGCGAGTCGTGTCTTCCTTATGTCGTCGAATTCGGCCAGGAATTGTTCAACAAGGTTCGCCTCCTCGGGTGTGCAGCGTCGAAAGTAGGCGTTGCGCTCAGTGTCAGAAAGTGACGCCAGGATGGCTTTGCCGCCTGCCGTGTCAAGAAGAGTGCGTCGAATGTTACTGCGCGCTCCGAATCCGCCAAGGGTTTCCGACCCTGCTTCGGAGACATAGATCAGGTGGTCGCCAGCCTTGACCCCAAGGAAGGTGGTGACTCCCGTTGCCTCGTGTAGCGCAGCAACGTCCGTGTCAGTCACTAGTCCCGCGCGTATGTGGCCAGTGGCGAGGGTGAGTCCATACACCGCTGGGCCCAGATAGAACCGGTGATTGTCCTCGTGCAGCCATCCAGCTGCCAAGAGTCCACGAATGAACCCGTGCACCGAGCTCTTCGGGGCGTCCAAGACTCGAGCGAGTTCGGCGAAACTCATCCCGGGGTTGTAGACAACCTCTTCGATAATCCGCGTCACCCTGTCGATGGTCCGGTGGTTCTGCGGTGCGCGGTCGGAGTCCTGCGTTGGAATATTGGTCACGACAGCCATCTAACCTCATCCTGCCTATGAGTGCGATTCATCTGCCCACGAACGCAGGCTGGCGCTTTGCGACCGATGCCGCAACGCCCTCACCGAAGTCCGCGGTACCCAGGAGGTGCGACTGGGCCGTCGCTTCCACATCCAGCGCTGCATGCACGTCTGCGACGAGTTGACGACGCATAGTGGCCCGAATGGCGAGCAATGAAAGCGGAGCGGATTCTGCGATTTCCGCGGCCAGACCCACGGCAGCTTCCCTGGGGTCGGACTCGACCAGACGGTCGCAAAGGCCGATTTCAAATGCCTCACCGCCCCGAATCGAACGGCCGGTATAGAGCAGGTCGAGAGCCCGTTGGCGTCCGACGACGGCCGGTAATGTAACGGAGAGACCGAATCCGTGATGGAAACCCAGCCTGGCGAAGTTGGCGGTGAAGCGGCTGTCGCCTGTGGCGACCCGGAAATCTGCGGCCAACGCCAGTCCCAGTCCCCCACCGACTGCCGCTCCCTGGACAGCAGCGACGATCGGCTTGCGCGCAGTGAAAATTGCGAACGCCTGCCGATAGACGCTTCGGAGCCCATTCGCATCCACGCCACGGAGGTCCGCACCGGCGCAGAAGTGCTTGCCCTCCGAACACAGGACGATGGCGCGGACATCGGGGGCCGCATCCAGCTCGATGACCGCAGATGCGAGTTCCGCGAGCATGGCCTCATCGAAGAAGTTGCTTGGCGGCCGGTGCATCTCGACAATTGCGATGCCCCCCTCGACCCGGGTGGATACGAGTTCGCTCATATTCCTGCCCCCCCTGTCGAAACAACCTCGGCCCGCCCTTCCGCCACCAAAGTCGCTCGGTCGATCTTGCCCGCGTGGTTCAACGGCAGCGGTTCAGTCCGGATGTTCCACCGACTGGGCACAGCGAAGGAAGCCAGCCTTCCATGGAGGCCTGCTCGCAACTCGTCTGCTGTAGCGCCCGGCGCGACCACGATAGCCATTACTTCCTCGCCCAGGTCCGGATGAGGAACACCGAAGACTACCGATTCGGAGACCATCGGAAGCTGGGCAAGCACCGCCTCAACGGCTGAAGGTGCGATGTTTTCGCCTCCCCGGATGATCATGTCCTTCGAGCGGCCTGTGATCCAGAGGTAGCCATCCTCGTCAAGATGACCGAGGTCTCCCGTGTGCAGCCAACCCTCGCTGTCTATAGGAGACTCCTCTTCTCCGATGTAGCCGCTCATCTGAGTGGGGCTCCGGACGAGGATCTCCCCGGCGTCGAAATCAGCCGCCGGCGCAATGGAGATCTCCACGCAGGGAAGTGGCTTTCCGGTCGTCCCAGGCCTGTCAGTGGTGTCTTTGCCTGAAGCGGCAACTGCTTGGCCGCCGTTCTCGGTCAACCCATATCCAGTGGCAATGCGCGGTTCCACACCAGGGAGGCCTGTCCGGATACGCTCGAGGAACTCGGCATGCACAGGGGCTCCGCCCACTGTGAGTGAGCGCAATGACCGCAGGTTCCTCGTCTGGACATCCGGATGCTCGAGCAGTCTGGACACCATGGTCGGAACTGCGCTCCATCGCCGGATCTTCCATTCTTCGATGAGGCGAAGGGCTTCTTCCGGGTCGAAGCGTCCACTGGGCATAACCAGGGTGTCGCCCACCGTGATCGCTCGGAGCAGGGTCTGCACTCCACCGATGTGGAACATCGGACCCGTGTGCAGCGCAGCTTCTCCCGTCTCCTCACCGATCTGTTGGGGCAATCGCTTGGTGATGTGCAGGAGCATCTGGAGCCCGGCCAGCAAGGACCGGTGAGACAGCACCACTGCCTTCGGCCGGCGTTCGGTTCCGGAGGTGAAGATGATGACCGCAGGCTCGTTCTCATCACCCTTGGCTACCGAAGTCTCCACTTCGGAAGAACCATCGGCCGGCGCAGTCCATGAACCGGTTTCCCAGCCCGCCGGGATGCGCTTTGCGTTTCTTTCGTCCGCCAAAACGAGTGACGGTGCAATTCTGTCCAAGGCATCTTCGAGCTCATTCGGGCTCCACCAGGCGTTGGCAAGGACGGGAACAGCACCGGCCGCGACGCTTGCCCAGAAGTTCGTGATCCATTCAGCACTGTTCCACCCGAGGATCATGACCCTGTCGCCGGCGCGTATCCCCAGCCTCCGCAAGTCGGTTGCCTGTGCCGCTATCGCGCTCCGGAGGTCCGAGAAGCTGACGACTCTTTCACCTTGCACGATGTGAGGGCGATGATCCCAGCGGTTGGCAAATGCAAGAAGCGAGCCCAGGTGCTGCGGACGATTCGTGTACATCCGGAAGGGCACCCCTTCCATGTCGACGACGCCGACATTTCCGCCCCACTCATCAATAGCCGTTGACATCAGGCTTCTCCTTCCAGGGGAAGGAGCTCTGCTTCGGTGCGGTTGGGAAGGCTTACGACGGCGGAGCCCGGCATGACGTTCTGCCCGCGCTGGTTTTCGGCCCAGGTTTCGATGCGAACTACGTGGTCGCCGGAGTCGTCGATCGACTTTTCGATCACGCGTCCACCCAGCCGGACGACGTCGGACAGGTAGACGTGAGAACGGTACTGACCATGGATCGACTTGAGGAACCCTGCGTCGCCCATCCAGTTCGTCAGTGAGTGGATCTGCCAGCAGGTCCGCTGGATTCCGACATCGTAGGCCATCTGTGCGCCCTGTAGCCGCGCGGCATAGTCGCTGTAATGCACTGAGTAAACCGGCTCAAGGGCACCGGTGTTGGGATCCCGGTATGCCCAGCTCGGATGCTTGCGGTACCGGCTAAGCGCGACACCATGAGCCGACAACCGGGGAATCGGTGCCGCCCCGGCGGCAATGAAGGCGATCTCGTCCGTGAGGCCGATCGGTCCCTTGGTGATGACGTCGAGCTCATCGCCCACGTTGATGTCATCCCAATACCGTGGCACAGCACCCCGCGGAGATTCGGCCAGGATCTGGTCCTCGATGGCAGCCAGTTCTTCGTCGGTCCAGGGGTGCGGGAGCTCGATCGCGCGGGACTCTCGCCGTTCCTGCATCTCGCCCCGCTCGAACCTCATCCGCGAGCAGATGAAAGTCGCAACGAGCTCGTCGTCTTGGTTCCTGTATTCCTGCCGCAGGTAATCCTTAATGCGTCGGCCGCCGAAAGAGCTATCCGTTGGACCGTCGAAGCCGTCGAAGACGACCTTGGCAGTGATTCGGTCTCCGACCCGGATAGGACGATGGAAGTTGATGTTGGTCTCGGCGTGGAATCCGCCGAGACCGCGCCATCCGACCTGGATCGATCCGAGGCAGCAGAAAATGAAGCTCGGCGGTGCAATCAATCCTGCATGGGGACTCGCGGTCGCATAATCTTCGTCGGTCCATAGGGGATTGTCATCGCCGATGCCCTCTGCGAAGCGGAGGATGGCCAAGCGTGTGGCGTACTCATTGTTTACGGAGGCCGCCGTACGAAGCTCGGTGCCGATGAGTGCCCGCATTTCTTCAAGCATTTCGTCAGTGAAGGTGGCGCGGACTAGTTCCGCGCCGATCTCGGCCTTTTCGGTGGTGTGGCTTGACGTCATTGTCTCCTCATTCGGATATGCGAACTAATATTCGTAGTTGCGAATTTACTAGGATTTCTTGCTTGGGTCAACAGCTCGGCTCAACTTCCCAGTTCGGCGACCACGGACTTGGTCTCGAGGTAGCTTTCAAGCCCTTCGGGCCCGTTCTCGCGCCCCCAGCCGGACTGGCGATATCCGCCGGCTGGCATGTAGACGCCGCCCGCACGGTGAATGTTGATGCCGACACGGCCGGCACGAAGCCGACGGGCAATGGAGTGCCCCGCCGCGCCGTCCCTGGTCCACACGCTCGAGGCCAGCCCATACGGAGTGTCATTAGCCAGTTCGATGGCGGTTTCAACATCGTTGAACTGCATGACTCCGAGTACGGGGCCGAAAATTTCTTCCCGCATGAGAGCCATGGACTGGTCTACATCGACGACGACGGTCGGTTCGAAGAAGAATCCGCGGTCTCCGATTCGAGAACCGCCGCTCACCACACGACCACCGGCGTCGAGGCCCCCCTCTACGTAAGCGGTCACACGGTCGAGTTGCTTCTGCGAGATGAGTGGACCTAGATCAACGCCCGGGTCCATCCCGTAACCCACCTTGAGCGAGCGGCCGATCTCCGCCACTCCTTGCACAACCTCATCGAAGACCGCCTCGTGCACGAATAGTCGGGTTCCTGCGGCACACACCTGCCCTGTGTTCCAGAAAACGGCGCCGGCAACGCCGGGGATCGCTTTCGAGAGATCCGCATCCGGCATGACGATCACGGGAGACTTTCCGCCCAACTCGAGTGAGAGCTTCTTCATGTTGGCCGTCCCTGCGAGGACAATAGACCGTCCCACCTCAGTCGAACCAGTGAAGCTAACCGTGTCCACTCCGGGGTGCTCCGCCAAGGCTGCGCCGATAGTCTCTCCGAAGCCCGTAACGACGTTGACAACCCCGTCGGGAACACCGGCTTCTTGGAGAATCTGTCCGAGCCACAGGGCCGTCAGGGGCGTTTCCTTGGCTGGCTTCAGGACGCAGGAGCATCCTGCGGCGAGAGCGGGGGCAAGTTTCTTCGCGGCCGAGATGAGTGGTGCATTCCATGGCACGATAAGGGCGGCAACGCCGACAGGCTCACGCAACGTGTACCCCTGGACGCGACGTCCGCCCGGACCAAGGTCAATCGTCCGACCGTGGATCTTGTCCGCCCAGCCCGCGTAGTACCTGAACTGCGCGGACGCCTCAAGAACCATGGTCCGGGCCTGGCTGACGGGGATACCCATGTTGCGGCTCTCCAACTCGGCCAACCGGTCAGCCTGCGCGCGCATGAGATCCGCGGCCCGCCAGAGAACTTCACCTCGCTCCTGGCCCGTCAGGCGCAGCCAACGCTCTTCCGCAAAGGCCCGACGGGCTGCGGCCACGGCCGCATCGACATCCGACCTTTCGGCCCGGGCAACCTCCGCGATCACCTCACCCGTACCGGGATCCAGAGCGGGAAATGTCTCCCCTGAGGCCGAAGCCACCCATTGTCCGTCGATAAGGAGTCCAGTGTGGCCGGTCTTGGTTTCGAATTCGCTTATCAGCATTTCCGGGGCAATCATGATGTCCTCTCTTGACCGCACGGGCGGTCGATCGTGCAAATTGGGCATGGGAACGCAGACTCATTTAGCGTGTCGCAGAGGCCGGCGGGCCTGAAAGCCACATTGACATACATCTTCCCAAGTTCGTATATAAGAACTAAAGGACCCAAATGGGAACTTCTTTGAAGCTACTCTTCACTCCGGCGGTCGTCAATGGGCCGCATTACCGGGTCGCCAGCCCGGAGGCTGTCAAGCTACCAAGCCCCCTCAAGGAGCTTGGTTAAGTCCTCGCGGCTCGCGCGACGGGGCACGCGGGTAATGGCCCAGTCTTCCATTGCATGGTCGACGACGGCGTCCAGCGAGTCCCTGGCAATGCCTACATCGCGCAGCCGGCCCGGTACGCCGCGGGACCGGAGGAACTCTTCAGCAGTAGCCACAACCCGTTCCGGGGTGGACTGTCGCGAACCGCCATGGTTCAGAACGGGAGCCAAGGCAGAGAGGCGGGCGCCGACTACTTCGGCATTGAAGCGCATGGTGTGGGGCAGCAGCATAGCCTCGACGACGCCGTTGGCCGTAGACGACCAAGGCCCGATTGTGTGGGACAGGGCTTGCGCGAGGCCCGTGCCCACATAGTCACTTCCCTGTCCAGCAAGGAGGGAAGCATGCATGAGGCGAAGGCGTTGCTGGGGATCAGGAGCGATCGAGGCCTCCGGGAGCCATTTGACGAGAAGCCGCAACGCATGCATAAGAAGGGCATGGGCAAGCGGGTCATCAGTGTCTGACTGCAATCCGTCAATGGACATCGCAAAGGCATTGAGGGCCGAGGACTGAACAAGCGGCGCCGGCGCCGTCAATGCCAGCATCGGATCGAAGAAGACCCCTTGCGCGCGCGCCTTCGGATCGAAGAGGGCGAGTCGCTCGCCCGTGGCTGGGTCCCGAACTGCACAACCGGCCTTGGCATAGGCCGTCGTTGGCGTGGTCGGAACGATCCATTGGGGCACTTTCGGTGCGGTCAAGCGCGGACTGACGAGACGCCCATCAGGGCCCCGCCTCGTGCAGAGCTCTCGGACACCGGCTTGCTCGGCCAGCAAAATCGACGCAGCTCGAGCCGTGACGATCGCCGACCCTCCGCCGACGACGACGATGGCGTCCGCCCGCACCTCACTAAGGAAGGATCGCGCGTTCTCGACGGCCGGCAATGGGCTGTGTTCCTGTGCACCTTCGAAGCGACCCGCGAGGCGATCGCCGAGTGCCGCTTCCACCTTGGCCAACGCCTCCGGGTGTCGAAGCATTGAAGCACTACAGATGATGGCAGCCCGCTGGGATCCTACGCGCTTCATCTCGCCGGGAAGGGACGTCAGTGCCCCTTCCCCCCAGAACGTACGGAACTCAGGCGTCGCGTGGCGGAAATGCTGTTCGTTCATTCGTTCTTCCCCGATCCTGTCGACCTTGACAGCGTTGAAGTGGTTGCCGTAACGTCCCCATTATACCCATATATGAACTATTGATCGCATATAAGAACTCAAGCGCAAATCAGGCCTCCTTCGGGGAGTTCCGTCCTGGGCGCTTGGACTAAGACCATGAGCAACGGCGCGAAGGGATCCCTCCATGATCGAACGCAACCAGATATTCCTTGACGGAAAGTGGACGGAATCGTCGGGGACGGAAGTCCTCGCAGTCATAAACCCGACGACGGAAGAGCAGCTCGCGACGATTCCCGCAGGAACTCCGGAGGACGTCGACCGCGCTGCACGCGCAGCCGCCGCCGCCTTCCCGACTTGGTCGCAGACATCGACCCAGGAACGCGCTCTGCTCCTTAAGAAGCTGGCGGATGCTCTCGAAGCCCGGGCCGAGGAAATCACCCGCACAATCGTCAGCGAGGTCGGGCAGCCGGCAAAGCAGGCTGCTACCGCCCAGACTTCCACTGCGATCGCGGATCTGAGAATCGCGGCAGAGAGCCTGGACGAGATCGCTTGGGATGAGCGCGTCGGGAACACGATCGTCCACCGCGCGCCTGCCGGCGTCGTCGGGGCCATCACGCCATGGAACGCCCCTCTCAAAATGGTGTGCATGAAAGCGGGGGCTGCTCTGGCCGCCGGTTGCACTGTTGTTCTTAAGGGCACGGAAGTCGCGCCACTCAGCGCCTTCATCTTCGCCGAAGCCGTAGCCGAGGTGGGTCTCCCCGAGGGCGTATTCAATCTTGTCTCCGGCACGGGCCCGATTGTCGGCGAGGCAATCGCCACCCATCCACTCATCGACATGGTCTCGCTCACCGGCTCTGTGCGCGCAGGTCGGCGCGTCATGCAGCTCGCTGCGGGATCGATCAAACGTGTTTCTCTGGAATTGGGTGGGAAGTCAGCAAACATCATCCTCCCGGACGCAGACTTGGAGACCGCGATCAGCGACGGAATGGAAGACTCATTCCGCAACTCCGGTCAGGTATGCGGAGGCCTCAGCCGGGTGCTCGTTCCACGGGCCCGGCTCACGGAAGCCGAGGAGATCGCCCGGGCGAAGGCTGACAGCTACATCCTCGGCGACCCATTCGATCCGAAAACCACCTTGGGACCTGTGACGACTGCAGCACAGCGCGACCGCATCCGCACTTATATCCGGTCAGGGCTCGATGAGGGCATGCGCATGATGACAGGCGGCCCCGAGGCGCCGGACGGTCTGTCCCGCGGATACTTCGTGCGTCCCACTGTTTTCTCAGGTAACAACCAGAACCGGATTGCACGCGAGGAGATCTTCGGCCCGGTCGTTGTACTCATCCCCTTCGACGGCGACGACGAAGCGATCGAAATTGCGAACGACAGCGACTACGGCCTTGCGGCCGCGATCTGGAGCGGTGACGCCGAACGCGCCAAGAGGGTTGCACGGCGAGTACGTGCCGGGCGAATTCGCATCAATGGCTCCCCCATCAATCCCAGGGCGCCGCACGGCGGCTTCAAACTCTCCGGCATAGGACGCGAATTCGGCCGGTTCGGCGTTGAAGAGTTCACCGAATACCAGGCGATCGGCTGATGGCGATGGTCAACGCACGAATCGCGGATGCGCCTGGCGCAAGATTCACTTCCACGACTATCGAGCGCCGGGAAGTCGGGCCGCAGGACGTGCTCATCGACATCCTGTTCTGCGGTATATGCCATTCGGACGTCTCCCATGCCCGCAGCGAATGGGGACATAATCAATTTCCGATTGTCCCCGGACACGAAATTGCAGGCATGGTGTCCGCCGTCGGCGAGGAGGTCACGAAATTCTCCGTCGGGGACCGTGCAGGGGTGGGCTGTTTGGTCGACTCTTGCAGGGAATGTAGAAACTGCAAGCTCGGGCATGAAGAGCAGTGTCTCAACGGCAATACGAAGACTTACGGCACGCGGTTGTCGGACGGGTCCTCCACCTACGGGGGTTACAGCGAGAAGATCGTCGTGAACGAGGACTTCGTTCTGAGGTTGCCAGAGAATCTCCCGCTTGAGCGAATCGCACCCTTACTATGCGCGGGAGCCACGGTCTACTCGCCGATGGTCAGATGGGGTGCGGGCCTGGGCCGCAGGGTGGGCATCCTTGGATTCGGCGGTCTGGGACATGTTGCTGTCCAGATCTCGAAAGCCCTCGGAGCTCACACGACGGTGTTCGACCTCTCCCTCGATAAGAAGGACGACGGAATCGCCCTCGGCGCGGACGAATACTATGCCGTAACCGATCCGAAGGCGTTCGCGGAGCTCGGTCAAAGCCTTGATCTGATCATCTCGACCGTCCCGGCGAATGTAGATCTCGACGCCTACCTCGGGCTCCTCATGCTCGATGGGGTCTTCGTCAGCATTGGAGTGCCCAGCAAGCCGCTGTCCTTGGATGCGTTTTCGATCATTGTCAACCGCAGAGCTTTGGCGGGATCCCGAATCGCCAGCATCCAGGAAACGCAGCAGATGCTCGACTTCTGCAGCAAACACGAGATCGGCGCGATAGTCGAAGTGATCGACGCCTCCCACCTCGATGAGGCCTACGACCGCCTCGTCGCAGGCGACGTGAAGTTCCGTTTTGTGCTCGATACCGCTTCGATGGCGAACGGATGACCAGGGCACCTCTCATGGAAAGCAGGCAAAAAATGACCACACCCACGAATGTGTACTTCGTCGACGGAGTGCGGACCCCCTTCGGCCGCGCGGGCGAAAAAGGCATGTACCACAACACCCGCGCGGACGACCTTGCCGTCAAAGCAATTGCCGGGCTCATGGCACGAAACCCCGATGTTCCCGCCGAACGCATCGACGAGGTCATCATTGCCGCGACGTCCCAACAGGGAGACCAGGGCCTGACTCTGGGCAGGACGGCCGCGCTCTTGGCCGGACTTCCGGAGTCTGTCCCTGGGTTTGCCATCGACCGCATGTGCGCCGGCGCCATGACGTCCGTCACGACCGCCTCCGGCGGAATCGGCATCGGTGCCTACGACTTTGCCCTCGCCGGCGGCGTCGAACACATGGGTCGTCACCCCTTCGGCACTGTCGTCGACCCCAATCCCCGCCTGGCCGCCGAAGGACTGGTCTCCCCTGAGGCATTGAACATGGGAGCAACCGCTGAGCGGATCCACGACCGTTTCCCCGAACTAACGAAGGAACGCGCCGACCGTTTCGCAATGCACAGCCAGCACAAAACGCACGCCGCGTATCAAGCAGGCAAGATCCAACCCGATCTCGTGCCGGTCGCCGTTACCGACTCCGAAGGAGCTATGTCTTTAGCCGTGGAAGACGAGGGCCGGCGACCGGAGACAACCATGGAAGGACTAGCGGGCCTACGGACACCGTTCCGACCCCACGGCAAGGTCACGGCCGGAACATCATCTCCCCTCACTGACGGCGCAACCATCAGCCTTCTGGCAGGCAGCAGGGCAGTTGAAGAATTCGGACTCGCCCCCAAGATGCGTCTTGTGTCGTTCGCATTCGCCGGCGTCGACCCCGAGATCATGGGAATCGGGCCGATCCCATCGACAGAGAAGGCCCTTCGCAAAGCCGGCCTCACTATCGACGACATCGGCCTTTTCGAACTGAACGAAGCATTCGCCATCCAAGTGCTCTCGCTCCTCGACCATTTCAGCATTGAAGACGACGATCCCCGGGTGAATCCGTGGGGCGGCGCCATTGCGATGGGACATCCCCTTGCTGCAACAGGTGTCCGGCTCATGACCCAACTGGCCGCCCAGTTCGCAGAACGACCGGACGTTCAGTATGGACTCACCGCCATGTGCGTAGGGCTCGGACAGGGCGGCTCCGTGATCTGGGAGAACCCCCACTACTACGGAAGGCGGAATTGAGCCATGTCCTCGGGCCAGTATGACCAAACAGACTTCTCAGAAATCATCTCCATCAGCACCGATGAAGTTCCAACCCGGGCGCGCGTCCGGGACATCAAGCTCGGCAGCGGCCGATTGCTTGCTCTCATCACACTCCGCAGCGAGCAGCCGGGCAGGCCGAACACGCTCTGGACAACCTCGCTGACGGGACTCAAGCATATGCTCGACGAACTGAAGGTCCGCGCCACCGCCGGGGAGATCCATGCCGTTGGCATCATCGGCACCGGCCGGGCGTTCTCCGCGGGAGCCGACCTGTCCATGATGCCCGCGATCGCTTCAAGGGACGCCGCGATGCAACTGGCCCAGCTTGGCCATCACGCGCTTGGACGGCTCTCTGATCTAGGCGTGCCCTCATTCGCATTCATCAACGGGACAGCTCTCGGTGGTGGCCTCGAAATTGCCCTCCACACGAACTATCGCACGGTCCACCCGTCGGCTGTCCTTGGACTGCCGGAAGTGGGGATCGGACTCCTTCCCGGGTGGGGCGGCACATTCCTGCTTCCGAACCTCATTGGAGTTGACGCCGCAATAAAAATCATGGTCAGTGACGCACTCAAGAACCGCGGAACCGTGGCAGCGGCGCAAGCCGTAGAACTAGGCATGGTCGATGCGCTCTTCCCCGCGTCGACCTTCCTTGAGGACTCTCTGAAGTGGGCGGATTCCGTTTTGGCAGGGTCTAGCTCGGTCATCCGCGACCAGCAGCCCGGCGCCGACGAGCATGGTACGCGGTGGACCGCAGCGGTTAAGGCCGAACGTAGCCGTCTCGCCAGAAAGGTCGGCACCGTTCCCAAGTCTCCATACGCAGCTCTCGAACTCATTGAAAATGCCAAAGACAGCGACCGCATAGCAGCATTCGAGCGCGAGGATCGGGAGTTTACTGAGCTCATCCTCGGGGAGCAGTTCGAGGCATCCCTCTACGCCTTCAACACGGTGCAGAAGCTCTCGAAACGCCCTTCAGGCGCTCCCGATTCGGCTTCTGCCCGGAAGATCACAAAAGTTGGCATCATCGGGGCGGGCCTGATGGCACGCCAATTCGCACTACTTTTCGCCACCAGGCTTCGGGTTCCAGTCCTGATCAGCGACCTCGACGAGCTCAGGGTGACCGAGGCAGTTAACCGAATTCACGAAGAGATCGGCGGACTGGAGGCGAAGGGGCGGCTCGACCACGACACGGCAAACCGGATCCGAAGCCTCATTTTGGCGTCAACCGATCTAGCTGAGTACGCGGACTGCGACTTCGTCATCGAGGCAGTGTTCGAAGAGACACGCGTCAAGCAGAAGGCCCTGGCATCGATTGAACCAATCATCTCCACTGAGGCCGTCCTGGCGACGAACACATCGTCCCTCTCAGTCGAGGAGATCGGCACTGCACTAGAGAACCCCGAACGCCTAGTTGGCTTCCACTTTTTCAACCCCGTCGCTGCAATGCCCTTGCTCGAAATCGTCTCGACACCCATGACAAACCAAGAGACCTTGGCTACCGCTTTCGCCACAGCCAAGGCTCTTGGGAAGACCGCGGTTCTGACAGCCGACGCACCGGGCTTCGTGGTGAACCGGATCCTTGCCAAAGTTATGGGGGAAGCTGCCCACGCTATCGAGCAGGGAACCTCGCTAGAAACCGTCGAACGCGCCTTTGCCTCATTGTCACTTCCAATGAGTCCAATCGAACTCATCGACTTGGTGGGTTGGAAAGTGGCCGCACATGTGCAGGACACCATGCACGACGCATTCCCGGACCGATTCTTCGCCTCGGAAAACCTCCATCGGCTGGCCACGATTCAAGGCGATGTGTTGGAGAGGGACGAGAACGGCCGCGTTGTCGGATGGACCCACGCCGCACAGGAAGTCCTCGAAACCGGTGTAGCCCCCATTGGCATGACGGACCTCCTTCACCGCATCCAAGACGGTCTAGCCAACGAAGCAAGGATCATGCTTAGCGAGCGAGTCGTATCCAACGTTGAAGATCTCGATTTGTGCCTGCTCCTGGGAGCCGGTTGGCCATACATTAACGGAGGCTTGACGCCCTACCTGGATCGAGTCGGGGCGTCCCGGCGCTCATTCGGCGCCACGTTCCATGAAGGGAAACACGTTGCCGCCCCAATCTCGTGACCCAGAAGGGAAATCACAAATTATGTCTAAGATGAGGAAGAATCAGCGATGAACGCGTTGGAAGGCCTGAAGGTCATTGACCTCGGCCAGTTCTACATGGCCCCGTATTGCACGATGCTCTTGGCACGGCTCGGGGCGGACGTCATTAAGATTGAGTCCCCCCAGGGTGATCCCTACCGACGACTCCCCACGGTAGACGAGCAGGGAAATCCGCTCCAGTTCAACTTTCTGAACTCAGGCAAACGAACGATGCGCCTCGATCTCAAGCGCGATGAGGGCCAGGAGATCATGCGCGAGCTCGCACGCTGGGCCGACGTACTCGTGCAAAACCTCTCGCCAGGTGCGATGGACCGGTTCGGCCTGGGCTATGAAGACCTCCGGAAAATCAACCCTAGGCTCATCATGGCTTCAGGCACCGGATTCGGATCGTTCGGCCCCCACGCCGGTGAACCCGCGATGGACCTCACGGTCCAAGCAAGGACGGCCGTCATGAGCACGACGGGATTTCCGGACGGATCTCCAGTCCGAACAGGACCGTCAGTCGTCGATTTCATGGGTGGGACCCACCTTGTTGCGGGCGTGCTTGCCGCCTTGGTCCAGCGTGGGCAAACCGGGCGCGGCCAACATGTTGAGGTCTCTCTCCAGGACTCGATTCTCCCCTCCCTCACCTCAAACATCGCCGGCTTCCTCAGTTCGGGCGGAACCATCCCTGAACGCACCGGTAACCGTCACGGCGGAGGAGCCGTGACCCCTTACAACGCCTATCCGGCGCAGGATGGCTGGATCACAGTCCTGTGCCCCACTGACGCCCACTGGAGGCGGCTGCGCGAACTAATCGCAGACCCTGCCGCCGAAGATCCGCGGTTCGACGATATGCATGGCCGGTGCCTACACCACGTAGACGTCGACGCCATCGTCGAACGATGGACGAGTCTGCACACGAAGTCCGCGCTCGAAGTCTGGCTGAAGGACGCAAAGATTCCATGCGCCGCCGTCGTGACCCTTCCTGAACTGCTCGAAGACCCGCACGTTCGAGAGCGTCGAGTCGTCAGAACTGTGACGGACGACCTTGGTGACTTCATGACGCTTGGGAGCCCCTTGTTTCTGTCCGAATCACCGACCGTCGAGCCCACGCGCGCAGGCGGACTCGGGCAGCACACTGACCAGATCCTCAGCGATGACCTTGGCTTGTCGCCTCACGAGATTGCGGATCTTCACAACGCAGGAGTGATCTGAGCGGTGTTCTAGTTACATCGTCGGGGCGTGTTCACCTAGAGATCCTCACAGGCTTCCTGGTGACCCACGCAAGGTCAGCGTCGGCGCGACCGGACCAATTCGAGCTCCCGGGCTACGACGTATGGCTCGCCTTCAAGCGGCATGTTATGCGTGTCGAGGACCCCGTCGAGCGAGCCGATTGGATCGGGTTGTAGTGCCGCGAAGAGCGGATCAAGATCCTCTTGCGCCCAGCCGTGTTCGGCGACGAGCTCAAGTGTCCGGCGATCGGCTACCTCCGAGGTCAGGCTTGCGACAAGCACCTCCGCTATCTGGAGGCGCGAGACGACGCCGTCGGAGGGGTTGCTCGCCCACCGGCGATCGCCCTGCAGCATCACAAGGCGACGCTGATCGGGCTCGTTGTAGTCGAACCATCCGGGTCGCACAATTGTGTACGGCAATCCGCTCGCGCGCACCAGCCGCTCGCCGCGGCGCTTCCAGTCGTGCCCGGGGGTATGTTTGGTCACTCCGATGGCGGTCATGAGCGCGATCCGTGCCCTCCGCCCACCGAGGGCCTCGAGAATGATCCGCACGGCACCGTAGTCGACACGTTCCGCCGCCGCGGCGCCTCCGTGGGAGCCATGTGTGAAGACGATCCCGTCGACGCCGTCGACCGCCGGCGCGAGAGTCTGGGCGCGGGCCAAGTCGCCCACAATGGCCTCGGCCGCCTCAGGGAGCGAGGCGCCCCGACCTGCGTCTCTCACCAGTGCGCGGGTGCGGTAGCCGCGTCGAAGTGACTCGGCCACCGCGTACCGGCCGATGCTGCCGGTCGCCCCGACGACCAACACTGTGAACTCGCTCATGTTCTCCTCTTGGATTGCATTTTGTGGGGCCCGATGCTTAATCGAGGGGTAATCGAGCAGGATCGGGACGCGCACTAACTTCTCGGACACATCGATTGCGAACGCGATATCCGTGAGCGGCCCCGTCGCCCGGTTCAGTCTGCCGCCGTTCGGTATGCGGTGGGCCGAATGTTGCCACGCGCTCAGCCGCGGCTGACCTCGCGAAGCACGCCGATGGCGCCCACCCCGCAGGGCCATCCGGCATAGAACGCGAGTTGGGTTATGGCCTCGACGAGTTCTTCCTCGGTGAGTCCGTTATCGAGTGCGCGACCCAGATGTGACTTCAGCTGATCGGTGCGGTAAAGCGCCACGAGAGCGGCAACTGTCACGAGACTGCGGTCCCTCGGCGACAGACCGGGACGCTCCCAGACGTCGCCGAACAGCACTTCGTCCGTCAGCTCCGCCAACTTGGGGGCTAGATCGCCCATTAACTGCTGTGCCCGGCTCTGGTTGTTGGTCATGATTTTCTCCCTAACTCTTCATTCTCGATGTCATTCGCTTCGTCGAGGCGCCGTTCCTGCGATCTCACGTCTCTTACCGGTACAAAGTGCGGCTTGGTACGCAGGTAGATGCTGACGGTGCCATTGGAGAGGAACAGATCCCTGAACTCGAACGCCATTGCCGCTATGCATGAATCCGAGGCTACGTCGGTCCCACCGCGTCAGGGAGTTACTGTCAGTACACCCTTCGCCGGTGAACCCCACGAAGGAATTCCTTCACCCGGTGGAGGCCTGTTTCTTCGAAGCCGGACTTCATTTCCCTTGGGTCGCCACATTGTGAAGGGTTCTTCGCTTTGACCAGCCATCGGTCTTCGACGGCGAACCAAGGCTTATGTGCGTCAGACACCAGAAAGATTGATAGCTATTTTCAACTTTTGCTTGCTCATCGACAGAAGTCGTCGTAGGTTGTTCATTAAGGGGAGCGCGTCGCCCGGAAGGGAGCGTGAAACTCCGAGACGTTTTGCAGGTTTCGGGAGGCTGCTCGACAGCGAAACCGCCGGCTGGTTGCCGCATCTGTCCCCAACGCGCTTCGCGGGCTACGTCAGCCTTTCGAGCGAAACCGTCGGCTACCCCGCGGACTTGCCGGTCGACGTCGTCGTTTTCTCCACCAGCGGCTGGGCTACGCCGCTCAAGACGTGGCCCTTTGGGTGCCAGGAACCCTCAACGTCAAGCTTGTTAACCCATTCCAAAGGGATCGCTTTTGTTGCATACCCAGACCAAGGATTCCCCATGACTGACACAACATCATCTCGGCTCAGCGAACTGCGGCAGCACGAGGACGAATTGGTCTTCGAACGCTTTGACCACCACGACGCCTGGCGTCTGGGATCACTCATGGCCGTCCGGGCAATTACGGAGGAGCATGGCGTCGCGATTGACATCCGTCGGCACGACCTCGTCCTCTTCCGGTGTGTCCTGCCAGGAGCCACCGCTGACCAGCAGGAATGGATTCGTCGCAAGTCCGCAACCACTTTACGTTTCGAGCAAAGCACCGCCTTGCTCCACGAAGAGTTCTCCGCCAAGGGCTTCGACCCCACGCGGGGAGGATGGCTCACCCCGGAGGACTACACCCTGGCTCCAGGTTCATTCCCGGTCCGCGTCAGTGGCGCGGGCGTTGTGGCTGCGGTGACAGTATCCGGGCTTGCGTCCGACGATGACCACCAGTTTGTCGTTGAAGGCATCCGGGCTTTCCTGAAAGGAGATCCCTCCAATGACTGACGAACCGATCCGTTGGGGAATTCTCGGTACGGGATTCATCGCAGGCATTCAAACTCGGGACTTGGTCGAGAACTGTTTCACTGTCCAGGCCGTAGGATCCCGTACGTTGGAATCGAGCCGGTCGTTCAGCGACAAGTTCAATATTCCCACCGCCCATGAAAGCTACGAGGCACTGGTCGCGGACCCGAACGTCGATGTTGTCTACGTTTCCACACCGCAGACGTTTCATCACGCCCACGCCCTCCTCGCCTTGAACGCTGGAAAGCACGTGCTGGTCGAGAAACCCTTCACTATCAACGCTCGGCAAGCGCAGGACGTTGTGGCGTTGGCAGAAGCCAAGGGACTCGTGGTTTTGGAGGCCATGTGGAGCCGTTTCCTCCCTCATATGGTCCGGCTCCGCGAAATCATCAAAGACGGCACACTCGGCGAGGTCCGGAAGGTTATTGCCAGCCACAACCAGAACTTGCCGAAGGATCCAGCCCACCGGCTAAACAACCCGGCGCTGGGTGGCGGAGCGCTGCTGGATCTCGGAATTTACCCCGTCTCCTTCGCCTTTGACGTCTTTGGGGCTCCTGAAGGCATCAAGGCAAGTGCATCAATGACAGCAACAGGCGTGGACCGACAGACCGCCGTGATCTTTGAATACGCAGAGGGACAACAGGCCCTGGTGGACTGCGCATTGGACATCGCCGGAGCCAACCGAGCCACCATCATCGGGACTAAAGGATGGATCGACGTCGATTCCGTCTGGTACACAGCTACGACCTTCACCCGATACGACGCCGATGGAAGCGTCGCCGAGAGGTTCGATCAATCGGTGAACAGCAGGGGAATGCAATACCAGACGAGCGAAATGGAGCGTTTGATCAGGGGCGGCGCTTTGGCCGGCACCGTCCTTCCCCCGAGTGAGAGCGTCTCCGTCATGGCCGCGATGGACGAGATCCGCCGACAGATCGGCCTCAGTTACAGCGTCGACGCAGCATAATCGCGGCACAGCCAGGCTGCACCGCACTCCATAGCATTTCCCCAAGACTAGGCAAAGGCTTTTACCAGGTGAGAAGCAAGAAGAGTTGGAAGGCCGTACCGGCACGCACTAAACAAGGCGCCTCGCCTTGGGCGCCGTTCCGCCATCGGGCCTTCCTATGGCTGTGGCTCGGTGTGGTTGCCGCCAGCATCGGTTCCTGGGGGCAGACAGTCGGGGCCCAATGGCTCTTCGTGACCGATCCGAACGCGTCAGCGATAGTACCGCTAGTACAAACAGCCAATCAATTGCCGGTGATGCTCCTCGCGCTGCCCGCGGGCGTGCTCGCCGATGCGTTCGACCGCAGGTGGCTCCTGTTCGGCATCCAGACCTATTTCGTGGTTGTCGCATCTTCCCTGGCCATCCTGACAGCACTCGGAATGATGCCGCCGGCACTGTTGCTCGCCTTCACGTTTGCGGTGGGCTGTGGTGCCGCGATGTTGCAGCCGGTCTGGCAGTCCCTGATAGCCGAAATCGTCCCACGTGATAAGTTGGCCGCCGCCACCCGGCTCGACATGGTCAGCGTCAACGTCTCGCGAGCGGCTGGCCCTGCGCTGGCCGGGTTGGTCATCGCCCACCTCGGGGTTCCACCCGTCTTCGTCATCAATGCCGCCGCGGGCTGCACCCTAGCCATCGTGTTGCTCGCATGGCGCCGGCCTCGGGTCGCGCGCGGCGAGCGAGAGCGATTCCTCCCCGCGCTTCGGGCCGGCACACGTTACGTGCGCCATGAACCCGTAATTCGCCGGATCTTACTGCGCTTTGCCATTTTCGTTTCACCCGCCTGCGCAGTCTGGGCCCTTCTACCACTCATCGCAAACCGTCAGCTCGGCGTCGGGCCGGATGGTTATGGACTGCTGTTCGCATCCATGGGTGTTGGCGCTCTCATCGCCGCGTTCAACCTCGGCAAAGTCAAGCAATACCTTTCGTCGAATGCGGTGCTGGTCCTGGCCGCGGTCGCCTACGCCCTGACCTTCGGTGCTCTCGCTTTTGCCACGAGTATCTGGCTGGCAGTGCCGCTGCTGGTTGTGTACGGATTCGGCTGGACAGCCACTGTCGCCACCACAAACTCCGAACTCCAGCTCTTCCTGCCAGGATGGGTGCGCGCCCGCGGCATTGCCATCTACGTCATGGTGTTCCTGGGAACGCAGGCCCTCTCCGCCGCCATTTGGGGGCTCGTAACCCAGTACTTCGGGCTACAATTTTCCGTCTTGGCAGCAGCGGCCCTCGTGGCCTGTAGCGCGTTCACCGGTCGCCTCCTTGCTGTGCAAGAGGCCCAGCACATGGACCGCTCCCCGCTCTCGTACTGGAGGACGCCCGAAGTGGCCGTGGAGCCCGACCCGGCCGCAGGACCGGTCCTCATCTCCGTCGAGTACGAAGTCGCCGACGACGAGGAGACAGCCTTCTTGCTCGCTCTACAGGAACTGCGCCGCTCGCGGTTGCGCAGCGGCGCCTCACGCTGGGACCTCTATAGAGTCGGAGAGTCCCCGAAAGTTTTCCTTGAGCAGTTTGAAGTTCCCACCTGGCGGGAGCACCAGCGCCAGCACGAGGGCCGGCTCACGGCTCAGGACAAAGCAATCGAGGACGCGGCCTTCGCGCACGTTATTGGAACCCCGCGCACCCAGCATTTGTTGCCGCCATCGACGCCGCGGTTGGCAATGAGCATCGGCTCTGATCCCGATTTGCTCGCCTTGCCCGAAGCCACTATCTAAGATCCCGTCCCCTTCTCAGATACCTTCGCGGCCCGGGTCTACCTCAATAAGGAGGACTCGCCAAGACGATAGAGTCAACGGGGCTCTGGCATGCGCGAACCGGCAAGAGTAGCGTCGACTCGAGAAATTGGTGGCGACGGCAGCAGCCTTTTAGATAGGGCCGAGGCATGCCGGTGTTGACTTGAGGGGGCGGGATGGCCGGATGGAATGCCGACACGGCGGCGGGCCCCCTTGGCGCCGGAACGGTTACCTTGGTAGAAGGATCGTCCTTCTGCATCTCGCTGCCGAATGGCGACATCCATTCCGAACATCCCCACGGACTTTTCGTCCAAGA
Organism: Arthrobacter sp. FW306-04-A; assembly: GCF_044358315.1. Lineage (GTDB taxonomy): Bacteria > Actinomycetota > Actinomycetes > Actinomycetales > Micrococcaceae > Arthrobacter. The sequence goes on along the minus strand of NZ_CP084559.1, from coordinate 1,807,151 downwards.
CACACGCATCCTCTCCCGTTGGAGCCTCACAATAAACGGACAGCCTCTCGAACCCCTGGCGACCGAGACCAAGGCGCCGTACCGGGCACTATTTGCTGGGCGAGTTACACGCTCGGACGGGTATGCGGACAGCCCCCTGATCGTAGAGCGGCTCCGCGAAGTGAGCAGCGGCATTCAGGAGGAGGTCACCGTCAGGAACTACTCCCCGGAGCCGGCCGAATGCTTGATCTCCCTAAAGATTGAGGCGGACTTCGCCGACCTTTTCGAAGTGAAAGAGGCGCGGATACAACGGCGCTGGGACGAAACCCGACAACCATGCGGGGCCACGCTGAGCATCCGGGCAGTCTGGCAGGATATCAGTAAGGGCATGGTTGTCCGGGCGCCGGGGGCAGACATCACGCCGGAATACCTGAACTACGACGTGGCAATCCCGCCGCACGGCCACTGGAGCACAGTACTGACCGTCGTCCCCAGCATCGAATTAGCCAATCCCGCACATCCCTTCGTCCATCCTGAGGGAGACGGATTGTCCCCCCAGGACCGGCGTCGCCAGGAGTGGGTGGCCAAGATTCCGATGCTACGGATGGGAAACAGGTCCATCGAACGGACCTTGCGGCGCAGCTACGACGACCTCGGCGCCCTTCGCATCGAAGATCCAAACCATCCGGACCGCGTCGTGGTCGCCGCAGGGGCGCCCTGGTTTATGACGCTGTTCGGACGGGACTCGCTGTGGGCCTCGCAGATGGCACTGCCGGTGGATCCCTCGCTTGCCCTCGGTACGCTGCAGACACTTGCAGACCTCCAGGGCACTGTGGTGGATCCGATGAGCGAGGAGGAGCCAGGCAAGATCCTGCACGAGGTCAGGTTCGATGTCTCCAGCGGGCTGGCTCTGGGCGGCAAGTCCGCTTACTACGGCAGTGTCGATGCCACCCCGCTCTTCGTGGACGTCCTGGGGGCTGTCAGCCGCTGGGGATTCGCCAAGGACACCATCGCCGCGCTGCTCCCCCACGCGGACCGCGCGCTGAAGTGGATCCGGGACTACGGAGACAAGGACCGCGACGGATTCGTCGAGTATGAGCGCCTCAACCCACGAGGGCTGATCAACCAAGGGTGGAAAGACTCGTGGGACGGGATCAACTTCGCTGACGGCCGTCTGGCTGAACCGCCGATCGCTCTCTGCGAGGTGCAGGCCTATGTCTACGCCGCGTACTTGGCGCGGGCCTGGATGGCATACGACGCCGGTGACGCGGCCCTGGCAGACGAGCTCACCGATCGCGCGGCGCAATTGAAGAAACGGTTCAACGAACAGTTCTGGATCCCCGAGCGCGGGTACTACGCCATCGCCCTCGATGGCAGGAAGCGTCAGGTCGACGCTTGCGCTTCCAACATGGGCCACTGCCTGTGGCTCGGCCTCATCGACGAGGACAAGGTCCCGCAGGTGGCCGAACGGCTGATGTCCCCCGAGATGTTCAGCGGCTGGGGCGTGCGGACCCTGGCAAGCGACATGGGCGCCTATAATCCCGCCAGCTACCACAATGGATCAGTCTGGCCGCACGACAATGCCATTATCGTAGCCGGGCTGTTGCGCTACGGCTTCGTGGCGGAAGCCCAGCTGATCTCCACAGCCCTACTTGAAGCAGCCGAATACTCAGATGGCAGGCTACCTGAGCTGTTCTGCGGGTTCAGCCGTGACCAGTTTGCCGCACCCGTCCCGTATCCGACCGCATGCTCGCCTCAGGCCTGGGCGGCGACCACACCCATCCACCTTGTCACGAGCCTCATGCGGTATGACGCGCACGTTTCCCGCGGCGGACTATGGATGGATCCAGTCCTCCCGGAGTCCTATGGTGATCTGCATATCACCAATGCACCCATGGCCGGCGGCCGGATAACAATCGACATCGCCAAGTCGGTCCCGTCAGTCCACGGACTGCCCGAAGGAATGGTGTTCCACCGTGGACACCGGCCATGGTTTACGGAACTCGTTGAACAGGCCAGTCGGCGACGAAAGGCTTAGCAGGCGGGACCCTAGAAGAGCTACCCCAACGCCTAGACCTCAACCGGTGTCAACTGCTCCCTCCCCCGGCACCACGTTTACAGGTTGTCGATTGCCTCAACCAACAGCTTCGTGAGTTCATCCGGGTGGGTGAGCATCGGCTCGTGACACGCGTCGATCGTACGGTGATGGAAGCGCAGGTCCGACTCGGCACGCGCTCGCTGACGGGCTCCCTCTAGGGCCGGGAGCCTGCTCGGATTGCACTCGATCATCGTTCCCGGGTGCGACCAGGCCCGGTCCGTAGGCCCAATCTTGTCCCTATAGGTCTTGATCGGCTGGGCAGTCGTCTTGGAGTTGACCCATGCGACCTGCTCGACGTCGGTCAGGCCCCACCAGCTCGCATCGGACGTTGGCACGAACCAACCCTCCCCATCCCGGTCCGCCATCCTCATCATCTCCGCTGCCCGCTCGTCTCCGATGAGGTCGAAGATCGACTCGCCCTCCTGCGGGAGGTGTGCGTCCACCCAGACGACGCTGCGGACCCGGTCGAACACGTGTTGCATCGCGCCTGCCACAGGCATGCCACCGTAACTGTGCGCGACCAGAACGACGTCACTCAGGTCCTCATACTCAAAGACTCCAACCAGATCATTGATGTGAGTTTCGAGACCGATGTCCGCGCACAAAAGATGCGCCCGCTCACCGAGGCCGGTAAGGGTCGGCGTGTACGTCGAGTAGCCGAGGGCGCTAAGGCGCGACGCGACTTCACGCCAAGCCCAGCCACCGTGTCTCCCGCCGTGGACCAGTACGAAACAGGATTTTTGCTTGCTGACCATGACTCTCCTCAGCGAAAGTTGGTGGCCGATCCGGCATGTTGCGAATCTTTGCCATTCCGTTCGAAACTACGAACACTTGATCGCATGTAGGAACATTATGTTACTCTTGTCACACTGGTCAAGGCCCGGGTGAGGTTCTCAATGAGCGCTGCCCGGACAGATCCCCGTTCGCGCCCACACTGGCGCCGGACCTTTGAAAGGACTGGCGGAATGGACGTTTCGCTCACTCAAACACTGGCGACGTACGCCGCATCGACATCGATCGACAAAGTCCCCGAACAGGTCCGAGACCGGGCCAAACAGATCATTCTCGATGAGATGGCGAGCGCCTACTTCGGCCATCGGCGGCCAGCCGGAGCGCTGGGTGCGAAGTACGCCGCCCGGTACGCCGGGAAGCCCGAGGCGTTGATCCTTGGGAGCGATCTGCGTGTTCCAGCGCCTTTTGCCGCTCTGGCCAACGGCACCGCGGGCCACGCAGACGAGATCGACGGAGCACACGTGATAGGCGGACATCCCGGAGCCACGCTCGTGCACGCGACCGTCGCGATTGCCGAGACCCAGCACTCCACCGGGGCGGAGCTGCTCAACGCAGTGATCCTGGCCTATGACATGGGTACCCGCTTCATCGAGGCCTGCGGCGGGTTGTTCGGAATGAAGAATCGTCTCCATCTCCATTCCGATTCGCTCCACGCCTTGGGCGCGGCCTTGGCGTGCGGAAGATTGCTGGGCCTCGACGCGGACCGCCTTCGCCACGCTCTGGCCCTGGCCACCTTCCAAGCCAACGGCGTCTGCTCCCTGTTCAGCGAGCGCCGACACATTAGCAAGGCATTCTGCAACGGGCAGTACGCCTTCGCGGGTGTGAGCGCGGCTCTGATGGCGGCGGACGGACTCGAGGGTTCGGACGATGTTCTGGGGCACGAGCACGGAGTCCTTGATGCGTGGGGCGTCGACGGCGGATCAGCCGCGCTCACCCGCGGTCTCGGCGAGAGCTACGCAGTCATGGGCGCCAACTTCAAGTACATGCGCGCCGGCTATCCCATTCACGCCGCCGTCGAGGCGGCGATGGACGTCGTTGCCCGGCACAGCGTCGCGCTCGAGTCCATTCAGACCGTGACAGTCGGCATGCCGGAGCACGCTTTGCGAGTCGTCGACAACCGCGCTATGCACAACATTTGCCTCCAGGACATGCTCACCACCGCTCTCCTCGAGGGAGGGTTCGACCTCGGGAGATCTCATTTCCCAGAAATCCTCGCGGTCCCGGAGTTCGGGCCCCTGCGGGAACGGGTTTCTCTTGTGGTGGATGCCGACCTCGACAGTCGACAACCCAACGGGCGGGGGGCCCGCGTCACGGTAGTCACCACCGGCGGTGAATCACTTTCCAGCCTCGTCGAAGCGCCTCGAGGGCACAGCTCCCGCGGCGGAGCCACCTGGCCGGAACTCGCGGTCAAGTGGGAGCAGGCACTACCCGGCGCCGACGTACGCAGGATGCTGGCCCTCGCACAACGCCTGGACAATCTCGACGACGTGTGCGAACTCACCGAAGCCTTCGAGCACACCGGATGAGCGCCTGTGCGGCTGTCAACGCATCACCGACCTCTGGTGTTACGGCAGTGCCTTGATCTGGTTCTTCAGCACCTTTGAAGGTTTCAGCAAGAAAGGCGGCCGCCGGGCCTTAACCCCAGCAAGCTCATACAGAAGTGCCGACGAAAGAGCCTGTCCCTCAGGATCAGGTTGAACACCCCTTGCTCTAGCGAAGACTACTCGGGGCATTCGTGCTCTCCGAGGCATCTGGCTGCGGCATAACTTGGCTACTCAGCAGGCGAAGGCGCGGTGCTCGCAGACGAGTATCGATCCCATCTAGCGGTCACGCAGGCACTGAAAGCCGGTTCCGATCTGGCGACAACTACGCAGTCGCGCCAGGAAGAAACAGCGCTCCGCCAAGCCGTACTCGACAGGAAGCGCGAAGTGCTCCTGAACTTCCGCCTCGCCGGCACGGTCGATGACACCGTCGCCCGGCGACTTCAAACCAGGCTCGATGTCGAAGAACAACGCCTCGCCGGCGTCGAAGACATCGACTGACAGTCTTCCGAACAACCAACCGCGTCCAAGACCAAGACCAATCAAGAGAAGGAACACCATGACTGACCAGCCCAAGCAAATCGGAGGCGGCCGGAAGATGTTCGGCGACTTCGCCCCGAAGCTTGCCGGACTCACCGATGACGTGCTCTTCGAGGACGTCTGGAACCGGCCCGAACTGAGCGCACGCGACCGCAGCCTCATCACCGTGGCTGTGCTCACCGCCGGAGGGAATACCGGGCAACTGGGGTTCCACCTCGGCCGCGCCCTCGAGAACGGCGTGACCCAGGAGGAACTCATCGAAGCCATCACCCACGTCACGTTCTACGCAGGCTGGCCCAAGGGCATGTCAGCGATGGGCGTCGCCAAGCAACTCTTCACAGACAACAAGTAAGGACGACCATGAACATCGAACCCATCGTGCCGACCACCAAGAACCCGGCCGCCCAGTTCGCCGGCGACGTCTGGCTCGACCCGATCGCACTGCCACATGAAAGCGACCAGACGATGGTCGTAGCGACCGTCCGGTTCGCGCCCGGTGCCCGCACTGCCTGGCACTCCCACGAGCACGGCCAATATCTCCGCGTCACTCAGGGCGTCGGCCGTTTCGGGACCCGGGACGGCAAGATCATCGAGGTCCACCCCCGGCCAAACGCTCTACACCCCGCCCGGTGAGGAGCACTGGCACGCCGCCGCCCCAGGCTGCTTCATGGAACACATCGCGATGCTCCAAAACGGCGAAGACCCATCCAAGACCACCACGTGGGCCGAGCACATCACCGACGACGAATACAACGGTCGCTGACCATCGGAGGCAATTCATCAGCCCAGGACGTCGAAGAGGTGCGTTCCCATGGAATTCGGTTGATTATTCCGTCAGGTGATGGCGGGGGCGTGCCTTCATTCAGGGACGCCCCCGAGCTCCTTCTGCCGATCCGCCCCTGCGGTCCCATGAGCTGGTGGCGGGGCAGCGGTTGATCGAAGCACCAGCCGGGGAGTGACCAGGGTGGATATGGGCCCGGTTCTGCCCTTGATGCGCTCGAGGAGCAGTTTTGCGGCCAGGGACCCCATTTCTGTGCCGGCCTGGTCGATGGTGGTCAGGGAGAGCGGATGCATTGATGACATGGGTATGTTGTCGTAGCCCACTATTGAGATATCGCCCGGAACGCTCCAGTTGGCGCGGGAGAAAACCTCCATTGCCCCCAGTGCCGGCATGTCGGATCCTGCATGGATGGCGGTGGGTGCCTGCGGGTAGTCGAGGATCAATTCCGCTGCCCGCTGGCCTCCTTCCCGGCTCCATCTGGCCTCAATAACGTCGATGTCGTCTTGAAGTCCGTTCCGGACCATCGCTTCGATGTAGCCCTGGGCCCGGACTTCCTGCGGCATGCCCGGCTGGTTCTTCTCGTCCCCGACGTGTTTCAGGTGGGCGATCCTGCGGTGGCCGAGGGAAACCAGATGGTCTACGATGAGCCCGCTGCCGGCGATGTCATCACTGGCCACCGTGTCGTAGTTCCTGCCAGGACCATGGCGCCCGAGGACGACGGTGGGTGTTGTCCTGCCGACTTCCTCAAGCCACTCTGCCGGGCCGAAAGGGGCGATGAGGACCAGGCCGTCCATGCGGCGGTCCACCATGGCCTCGATCAACCGTCGCTGGGCGTCGAGTCCGGACCTGGCCTGGCCGATGAAGACCTGGTATCCCTGCGCTTCGGCGGTATCGCGGATGCCGTCAATGAGCACGCTGAAGAAGGTGTTGCGCAGGTCCACGAGAAATACTCCGAGGGTGTAGCCGCGCCCGCGCATTCCCCGGGCCATTGCGGAAGGGCGATAGCCCAAGGCCTCCATCGCGGCCTCGACCTTGGCACGCATCGCGTCGCTGAGACCGTATCCATCATTAAGGACCTTTGAGACCGCAGCCTGCGACACCCCGGCGTGCCGGGCGACGTCGGCAATTGTCGCCCGCTTCCCTTGCTCAGCCATCAGGCCCTCCCTCCCAAATGCCACGCCGCCCCCTTGGGGAGCAGATCAACCGGCGTCTTCATGCTATCCCTTGGCAAGCGATGTGATTTGCCCTACAGTGTTAATCGTAAATCGATTTACAACCCATATCAATCATCCGCGGGGAGCAGATTCCCCTGGCGGATTGTAACGTTTCACAAACTGAGTGTTTGTGCTTTACGAGGAGGTAAAGATGGTGGCCATTGCTCGCAGGCCGCGTTGGGCCGTACTAGCGGGAAGCGCCGCGGCCTTGGCCGCCCTTGCGCTGACCGGATGCTCGGCCAGTACGGGCTCGGGAGGAGCCCAGACCACACTGACGTTCCTCGTGGACAACGCGGACACGACCGTAGCCATGGCGGATCAAGTGGCGAGCGATTTCAACGCCGCGAATCCGGACATCAAGGTCCAGGTGGAAACCCGTCCACAGGGCGGCGACGGCGACAACATCGTCAAGACCCGGCTGTCCACCGGAGACATGTCCGATGTCTTCGCCTACAACTCCGGTTCGCTGTTCCAGCAGCTCGGGCCGGCACAGAACCTGCTCCCGGTGACCAACGAACCCTACATGTCGGATGTGTCCCCGTCGTTCCTGCCGGTGGTTTCCGCCGGAAAGGAAGCCTACGGTGTTCCCTTCAGCACCGGATCCGCCGGCGCGGTGCTCTACAACAAAAAGGTCTACCAGAAGCTTGGCCTCTCGGTTCCTACGACGTGGTCCGAGTTCATGGCCAACAGCCGCAAGATCAAGGATGCCGGCATCGATCCGATCATCCAGACCTACAAGACCACCTGGACGTCCCAGCTGTTCGTCCTGGGCGATTTCGCCAACGTTGCCGCGGCCGATCCGACGTTTGCCGCGGACTACACCTCGAACAAGGCCAAATACGCCACGACCCCGGCCGCGATCAAAGGCTTCGAGCACCAGGAGGAGGCGGCGAAGGCCGGTTTCTTCAACAAGGACTACGCCTCGGCAACCTACCAGCAGGGCCTGGACAAGCTGGCCAGTGGTGAAGGCGCCCAGTATCCGATCCTGACCGGCGCGATTGCCGCCCTCAAGTCCACGCACCCGGAGAACATCGCCGACATCGGCCTCTTCCCCTTGCCCGGAGACAACGCGGCAAAGAACCCCTTGACCGTCTGGCTTCCCGGCGGCGCCTACATTCCCAAGACGACCCAGCACCCCGCCGAGGCCAAAAAGTTCCAGGCCTTCCTCGCCAGCAAAGGCGGTTGCGCGTCCCAGGCCAGGGGCGCAGCACCCAACGGGCCGTACCTGGTCAAGGACTGCCAGCTCCCCACCGATATCGCCCCGGCAGTGAAGGACATGCTCACCTACTTCAACGACCCGGCCAAGAACAGCCCCGCCCTGGAATTCCTCTCCCCCGTGAAGGGACCGTCCCTGCAACAGATCACCGTGGAAGTGGGTTCGGGCATCCGCTCCGCGCAGGACGCGGCGGCCCGCTACGACGACGATGTGAAGAAGCAGGCGCAGCAGCTGAACCTACCCGGCTGGAACTAACCCAAGCAACAACCGCCGTCCGGGCCGGAAGGCCGGCCCGGACGGACCTTGGAGACACTGACATGACACTGAACACCACAGCGACCGCACCCGCTGCCAGCAGCCGCCAGGTCGCGGAACCGGCCAAACGCCGCAAGGCGAGATCGTCCTACCCGTACTGGTTCTACCTGCCTGCCGCCGTCATCTACACCGGGTTGTTCCTGGTGCCGACGTTCGCGTCCTTCTTCTTCAGCCTGACCCGCTGGAACTTCAACAGCTTCACCTTCATCGGCTTGGACAACTTCGTCCAGTTCTTCAATGAACCCTCACTGCTGAAGGGGTTGACCAACACCTTCATCTACGGCGTTGTCACCGCCGTCCTCAAGGTTGTCCTGGGCATGCTGCTGGGTGTCTTCCTGACCTCCCGCATCATCGCCCGCGGCTACCTCAGGTCGATCATCTTCTTCCCCGTCCTCCTGAGCAGCATCGGCGTCGGCATTGTCTTCACCGTTCTCCTGGATCCGTCCAACGGGATGATCAACAAGGCGCTGGCTGCCATCGGGATCGAGGGACCTTCCTGGCTCACCGACCCCGCCTGGGCACTCCTGTCCGTGGCTTTCGTCGATGTGTGGAAAGGGGTCGGACTCGCCGCGGTGATTTTCATCGCGGGAATCGTCTCCATCCCCCAGGAATACTTCGAAGCGGCCAAGGTTGACGGTGCAAGTTCCTTCAAGTGCTTCTGGAACATCACCCTTCCGCTGGCCCGGCCAGCCACGGCCACCGTCATCATCCTGTCCCTGATCGGCGGACTGCGGTCCTTCGACCTGATCTGGGTCATGACACAGGGCGGCCCCGGCTTCACCTCGGACGTCATCGCGTCCGTGATCTACAAGCAGTACCAGGCCGGCTTCTACGGCCTTTCCACCGCAGGCAACGTCGTCCTCTTTCTCATCGTCACCGCGATCGTCGTCCCGCTTTCCATGTTCCTGAACCGCAAGGAGGTCGAACAGTGACCGCCGCACTCAAGCGATACGGCCTCGGGCTGCTCGCCATCGCCATCACTTTCGTCGTTTTCGTCGTCCCCCTGATCTTCATGGTGCTCACCGCCGTGAAAGACCGCAGGGAATCGGCGAAGCTGGAATTCTCTTGGCCAAGCAACTTCGCTTTCCTCCAGAACTTCCAGGAAGTCCTGGCCAAGCGCAACTTCATGCTGGGCACCGCGTTCATCAACAGCACCATCCTGACCGTGGCCAGCGTGAGTATCCTGGTCATCCTTGCCGCCATGGTGGCCTGGATCCTGCAACGCCGGCGCACCCGCTGGAACGGGGTCGCCAACTTCCTGATCCTCTCCGGGCTGATCATCCCTCCCGCAGTTGTCCCCACGATCTGGGTGCTGCAAAGCATGGGCCTGTTCAAGACCCTCCCCGGGCTGATCCTCGTGGAGGTCGCCTTCGGCCTGTCCTTCTGCATCATGCTCTTCAGGGCCTTCATCGCCAGCATCCCCCGGGAGCTTGACGAGGCCGCCGTCATCGACGGATGCGGACCAATACGGCTCTTCTTCCGGGTCATCTTCCCGCTGCTGCGCTCGGTGATCGTGACCGTGATAGTGGTCCAGTCCGTGCACATCTTCAACGACTTCCAGAACCCGCTGTACTTCCTCCCGGGAGATGCGAACGCCACCGTCCAGCTCACGTTGTTCAACTTCCAAAGCCAGTTCACCACCAGCTACAACCTGCTGTTCATGAACATCCTGCTCATCACGATCCCGCCGTTCATCATGTACCTGTTCTTCAACCGGCAAATCGTCGCAGGCATGACCGCCGGGGCCGTCAAGGGCTGACGCCCGCAACACACCGCAGACCCTCCCCGGGACCGGCAGCCGCCGCCAACCAGCCAGAGCCCATCCTCCCGGACGCCTGAAACCGCGTCCTCCCCGACCAAGGAGACCTCAGTCATGCCTGCCCTCACCCACCCGGTGACCTTCGAACACCTGAGGGAACCACTCGGAATCGGTACCGGGACACCCCGGATCTCCTGGAAGACCAGCGCCGAGCCCGGCTGGGTCCAGCAGGCCTACCAGTTCACCGTGACCACCGAAAGCGGCACGTGGACGAGCGAACGCATCGAGTCACCGGAATCGGTCCTGGTGCCGTGGCCGGCTTCCCCTCTGGCGTCTTCCCAAAGGGCCGAAGTCAGTGTCCGCTTGTGGGGCACGAGCCAGGAGGACCCCGGCCCATGGAGTCCGGCCTCGGTGGTAGAGACCGGCCTGTTGGATCCTGCAGACTGGACCGCCGTCGCGATCGCACCGGGCTGGGAAGAGGACCCCGACACGAACCGGCGGCCTCCCCTGCTTCGACGGAGCTTTTCACTCCCCCGCCCGGTGGCCTCGGCCCGGTTGCATGTGACAGCCCACGGCCTGTACGAGGTGGAGATCAACGGCAACCGGATCGGCAACGATGCCATGTCCCCCGGCTGGACCGTCTACGGCAGTCGACTCCGGTACTACACCTACGACGTCACCGGACACCTGCACAAAGGTGACAACGCAGTCGGTGCATGGCTTGCCGACGGGTGGTACCGGGGGCGGATCGGATTCGACGGCGGGCACCGAAACCTCTACGGGGACAAAGTGGCGCTCCTGGCCCAGCTGCACATCACCCACGACGACGGGTCGACCAGTGTCGTGGGGACGGACAGCAACTGGAAAGCCGCCGCCGGGCCCATTCTCTTCACCGGCATCTACGAGGGCGAAAAATACGACGCCCGGCAGCTGCCGGCGGGCTGGAACCAGCCAGGATTCGACGACGGCGGCTGGCACCCGGTAACGGAAATACCACGGGATCCGCGAACCCTTGTCGCTCCCGAAGGACCGCCAGTACGCTGCACCGGCGAACTACGACCGGTGAGCGTCTCGACGTCGCCATCAGGCAAACTCCTGCTCGACTTCGGCCAGAACCTCGTCGGTCGGCTCCGCATAACGGTCAGCGGCGAACAAGGTTCAACGATCACGCTCCGCCACGCCGAAGTCGTGCAGGACGGTGAAATCTACACCCGCCCGCTACGGCTCGCGAAAGCAACAGACACCTACACCCTGGCCGGCGGCGGCGAGGAAACATGGGAGCCCCGGTTCACCCTGCACGGCTTCCGCTATGCCGAGGTCAGCGGCTGGAGCGGCGGCGACCCGGCCGAAAACATCGTGGCCCGGGTCTACCACACCGACATGGAACACACGGGCTGGTTCGAATGCTCGAACCCCGACGTCAACCGCCTCCACGAAAACGTGCTGTGGAGCATGAAAGGCAACTTCGTCGACATCCCCACCGACTGCCCCCAGCGCGACGAGCGCCTCGGCTGGACCGGCGACCTTCAGGTCTTCGCCCCGACGGCCAGCTTCCTCTACGACTGCTCCGGCATGCTCTCCTCCTGGCTCAAAGACGTCGCCGCGGAGCAGCTGCCCGACGGAACCGTGCCGTGGTACGTGCCGGTCATTCCCGGCGGGAACTTCTGGACACCGGTGCGCCCGGGCGCGATCTGGGGAGACGTGGCGGTCCTCACTCCATGGACCCTGTACCAACGCTTCAACGACCCGGAAATCCTTGCCCAGCAATACCAAAGCGCCAAAGCCTGGGTGGACCTTGTGGACCGCCTGGCCGGAAGCGATCACCTCTGGAACAACGGGATGCAGCTCGGTGACTGGCTGGATCCCAGTGCCCCGCTCGAAAAGCCCATGCAGGCCATGACCGACCCCTACCTGGTCGCCACAGCGTACTTTGCCTGGTCGGCGCTGCACCTGGCCAAATCCGCCGCCGTCCTGGGAAAGTCCGAGGATGAACTGCACTACCTGCAGCTCTCGCGGAACATCGCCAACGCCTTCGCACAGGAATACATCCACGACGATGGCCGCATGGCCAGCGACGCCCAGACCGCCTACGCCCTGGCCATCGCGTTCGACCTCTTCCCGGACGGCAAGACCCGCGAACGGGCAGGCCGGCGCCTGGCCCGGCTCGTCCGGGCAGCAGGAAACCGCATCGCCACCGGCTTCGCCGGCACGCCCGTGGTCACCGACGCCCTCACCGCCGTCGGCGAACTCGACGCCGCCTACGACCTCCTTCTTGAAAAGGGCTGCCCGTCCTGGCTCTACGCCGTCACACAAGGAGGCACCACGATCTGGGAACGATGGGACTCCATGCTCCCCGACGGGACCGTCAATCCAGGCGACATGACCTCCTTCAACCACTACGCCCTTGGCGCCGTTGCCGACTGGATGCACCGCACAGTAGCCGGCCTCTCGCCGCTGGAACCTGGCTACCGACGGCTCCTCGTCCGGCCACAGCCCGGCGGCGACCTCACCTTCGCCTCCGTGCGCCATGAGACTCCCTACGGGTCGGCGTCCATCGCCTGGCGCCGGACAGACGCCGGTCACAGCTATTCGATCCAGGTGCCCACCGGAACAACCGCCCGGATCGAACTGCCCGGACGCGAGCCACTGGACGTAGGCTCCGGCAGCCACGACTACCTCGTCGAGCACGTGTCCCCACACCTCGAAACCCGCCACCAGTAGCTTCGCGCACGTCGATTTTGAAAGGCAGACCCGCGCCCGTGAACTCAACAACCATTCCGCTCGACGCCGCGACACCATACAAGGACCCGGCCCTTTCCGTTCCCGAAAGAGTCCAGGACCTTCTGGCCCGGATGACGCTCGCTGAGAAAGTCGGACAGATGCTCCAGCTTGACGCCCGCGGCGGCGTCGAAGAACTCGTCCTCGACAAGCTGGCCGGATCCCTGCTGCACGCCTCACCACAGGCGATGATCGATACCCGGGCACTGGTCGCCAGGACTCGCCTGCAAATCCCGCTCCTGATGGCCGATGACTGCATCCACGGCCATTCCTTCTGGCCCGGCGCCACCATCTTCCCGTCCCAACTGGGCATGGCCAGCACCTGGGATCCGGACCTCGTCGAACGCGGGGCCAGGACCGCCGCCGTCGAAATCGCGGCCACCGGGCTGCACTGGACCTTCTCCCCCGTGCTGTGCATCAGCCGGGACTTGCGCTGGGGCCGCGTCAACGAAACCTTCGGCGAAGACCCGCATTTGATCGGCGAACTCGGAACAGCGATGATCCGCGGCTACCAAGGCACCGGACTCACCGACCCCACCGCCGTGCTTGCCACCGCCAAGCATTTTGCGGGCTACTCCGAAACCCAGGGCGGCAGGGACGCCAGCGAGGCCGACCTCAGCCGGCGGAAACTACGGTCCTGGTTCCTGCCACCGTTCGAGAAAGCCGTCCACGCAGGCTGCCGGACGTTCATGCTCGGCTACCAGGCCATCGACGGCGTCCCCGTCACCGCCAACCGCTGGCTGCTCAACGACGTCCTCAAGGAAGAATGGGGCTTCACCGGAACGCTCGTCACGGACTGGGACAACGTCGGCCGCATGGTCTGGGAACAAAAAGTCTTCGCCACCGATGCCGAAGCCGCCACCGTCGCAGTCGACGCCGGCAACGACCTGGTCATGAGCACACCCCAGTTCTTCACCGCCGCCCAGGAAGCCGTCGCCGACGGCCGGTTGCGCGAAACCCTCATCGACAACGCCGTGCGCCGCGTCCTCACCCTGAAATTCGAACTCGGTCTCTTCGAAGACCCCCGCTCCCCCGACCCGGCCCGGCAGGCCGCCGTCGTCGGCTGCCCCGAGCACACCAGACTCAACACCGAAATGGCCCGCCGTTCCCTCGTGCTCCTCCGCAACGACGGCACCCTTCCGCTCAACGGCGGACTCACCACCGGGCCCGACAGCCGGGCAGCCACGGAACGCCAACGCACGATCGCAGTCGTCGGACCCAATGCCGACGATCCCCACGCCCAGCTCGGCGACTGGGCCGGGAACTCCGGACAGGTCGGCTGGATGCCCGACGGCCACCCCCGCCATCTCATCACCACGGTGCTCGACGGAGTCCGCCGCTTCGCCCCGGCCACCTGGACCATCACACATGCCCGCGGCGCCGACATCGGGTCCCTGGCACCTGACCCGGAAGGCGACACCCTCCCCGACGGTCAGCCGCGACCCAAACAGTTCAAGCCGGCAACGATCGATGAAGCAATGATCCAGGACGCCGTGCGCGCAGCCCGCGACGCCGACTGGACCATCGCCGTCGTTGGAGACACTATCGCGCTCACCGGGGAAAGACGCTCCACCGCGACCCTGGAACTCCAAGGCGCCCAGACCGCACTCATCGAAAGACTCATCGAAACCGGGACACCCGTGATCGTTGTCCTCATCCAGTCCAAACCCTCAGTCCTCCCCGACTCCGTGCTCAACGCCGCGGCCCTCATCGAAGCGTTCAACCCTGGCATGCAAGGCGGCCAGGCAATCGCCGAACTCATCCTCGGCCTCATCGAACCCACCGGCAGGCTCCCGATCACCTTCACCCGCCACGCCGGACAACTCCCCGTCTACTACAACCAGATCCGCGGACAACACGGCACCCGATACGCCGACCTCACCCAGGAACCGCTCTTCGCATTCGGCGAAGGACTCAGCTACACCAACGTGAGCTACTCCAACCTCCGCATCGACAACCCACACCTCCACGCCCATGAAACCCTCAACGCGACCCTGACCCTCAGCAACACCGGCAGCCGGCCGGCCACCGAAACCATCCAGGCCTACATCAGCGACACCGTCACCAGCGTCACCTGGGCCGAGAAGGAACTCAAAGCCTTCACCCAGTCAACAATCGCACCCGGCGAATCCGTCGACGTCAGGATCGCAATCCCCGCCTCCGACTGCACGCTCGTCGACGCCAACGGCCACCGAGTCCTGGAACCCGGCGCATTCGAACTCCTCGTCGGGAGCAGTTCACGGGACCGCGACCTCATCCGGGCATCCTTCACGATCAACGGCTGATACCCAACGTTTGGAGGTCTGGATAACGGTAGATTCGGGGGAATCCTGCGGTTAGGTGGACTACAACGATACAGATTGCCCTAATGGTTCATCTGTAGCATTGGGGATGTATTTTGCACAAAGAACCACTGCTTCGGACGGACGGCCATCGCCGGATGCTCCCGGGACCGGGATCAATTGACAAGCCTAGGAACAGCTGTCCATTTCACGGGGTATCCTGTCACGCTCCAGTTCATGATGCTCCTCCCAACCCCAACGGGCGACCGGACTGGTCCTCGCAGTGTGTCGATCTGATGGCCCATCATTGCTGGGCGGGTCCGGCGCGCAACCAAGGCGCTTTGCGCCGGTCCCAATACAAAACTTCGTTCGGGGCTCCTGCGTCGCTTATTTCCTCGCGACCTTTTGGATCGTTCCCGATCCCCCAAGTTGCACTCCGGCCCCTCATGCCCGGCCGTGCTCCGCTCTCAGACCGGCGCCCGAGACCGACAGACAGCCGAGTCAATGCGGAACGACCGTTGAACCATAAGGGAGCCGAACGGTGACATCCTTTACGGGTGGGCAGCCCGTCGAGGCCACATCCAACCGCGGCAACCCGGGCTACCGGCGGCAGCCCAACCCAGAGCTTGCGGGCAACTGACCCGACCCCGGGCTGAATCCTGACCACAGAACCCTCGCAAGTCAGGTAGCCCTGAGCTCGTCAAACCATGAAGAAGCAAGAACACAGACCTACCGCCCAACACAAGGAAATGAGGCGCCAGGCCACAGCCACCAACAAAAACGGCCCCGAAGGGCCTATAAAAAGCTGATTTGTGCACAGTCAGGGGCCAAATAGGCCCCTGACCTGCGACAACACTGTGCCCGAGGTGGGACTCGAACCCACACACCTTTCGATACCGCATTTTGAGTGCGGCGCGTCTGCCAATTCCGCCACTCGGGCGCGGAACACTGGAACAAGACTAACCGCCGTCGAAGTCTTTGCAGATTTCAACGCTCCCTGTTGCAGTGCGCGAAACTACTCTACATGCAGATAGGCTATTTTCCAGAACCGGCTCGGCCGAGCAATAAATCATACGCAAGGACCGGGTGCAACTAAGATGGTTATGAACCCGCCGTACGTCTTGAAGGAGATCCCGTGTCAGAACAGACGGAGTCCAAGCCCGCATCCCAGCCGGCACGCCGTGTAGTTGTCGCAGAGGATGAGACCCTCATCCGCCTGGACATCATCGAGATCCTGAAGGGCGAAGGCTACGACGTCGTCGGCGAGGCCGACAACGGTGAGAAGGCAGTTCAGCTGGCCGAGGAGTTGAAGCCGGACCTGGTCCTCATGGACGTCAAGATGCCGGTCATGGACGGCATCTCGGCCGCTGAAAAGATCGTCAAGGCCAGGATCGCTCCTGTCGTCCTCCTCACGGCTTTCAGCCAAAAGGAACTCGTGGAGCGCGCCCGCGACGCCGGGGCCATGGCCTATGTCGTCAAGCCCTTCACGCCGGCCGACCTGATCCCCGCCATCGAGATCGCGTTGTCCCGCCACGAGGAGATCAAGGCCCTCGAAAACGAGGTGTCCGACCTCCAGGAGCAGTTCGCCACGCGCAAGCTCGTAGAGCGTGCCAAGAGCCTCCTGACCACCAAGATGGGCCTGACGGAGCCGGAAGCCTTCCGTTGGATCCAGAAGACGTCCATGGACCGCCGCCTCAGCATGCGTGAGGTCGCCGAGACCATAATCAACCAGGTCAACTAGCCTCCGCCGCGAAGGGCGTCTTCTTTCCAATGGGATTGCAGGCGCCCTTCGTCGTCCCCGGAAAACACGCCGCGGCGCCCTCCGCCGCCCCCGAACCACCCGGAGCACAGAGCCCAGAGCCCAGAGCCCAGAGCCCAGAGCGAGCTTGCCGGAGGCTGCCAAAAAGGGTGGCCCCGCCAAAACGGCGGGGCCACCCTAGTTGATCCGGGAAAGATCAGGCCTTGGACTTGGCCTTCTTCTTCTTTTCGGGCCACGGTCCGAGCTTTTCCTTGCGGGCTGCGGCCTCTTCCACACGGGAAGTGTCAGCGAGGTCGCCCACCTTGTGGACCTTGAGCGAGTTCGTGGAACCAGCCTGTCCGGGAGGCGAACCGGCAGCGATGACCACAAGGTCGCCGTTCTCTACAATCTTCATCTCGAGGAGGCTGCGGTCCACCTGGGCCGTCATGGCGTCAGTGTGGCCCACCATGGGAACCAGGACGGGCTGGATGCCCCAGGTCAGAGCCAGCTGGTTCCAGACGTGCTCCACCGGGGTGAAGGCGAAAACCGGCTTGACGGGCCGCAGGCGGGACAGGCGGCGCGCCGAGTCGCCGGACTGGGTGAAAGTACAGATGTACTTTGCGTCCAGCTGGTCGGCGATTTCGACGGCGGCACGAGTGATGGCGCCACCGCGTGTCTTGGGCTTGGTACCGAGCGGAGGAACGCGCTCAAGACCGTGTTCTTCGGTGGACTCGATGATCCGGGCCATGGTCTTGACCGTCTCGATCGGGAACTTGCCCACGCTGGTCTCGCCGGAGAGCATGACTGCGTCGGCGCCGTCGAGCACTGCGTTGGCGCAGTCCGAAGCCTCGGCACGGGTCGGGCGCGGGTTGTCGATCATCGATTCAAGGACCTGGGTGGCCACGATGACCGGCTTGGCCCAGCGGCGTGCCAGTTCGATGGCGCGCTTCTGGACGATCGGCACTTCCTCGAGCGGGAGTTCCACGCCGAGGTCGCCACGGGCAACCATGATGGCGTCGAACGCGTCGATGATTTCGTGGAGCTGCTCCACGGCCTGCGGCTTCTCGATCTTGGCGATCACCGGCACGCGGCGGCCTTCTTCGTCCATGATTTCGTGCACGCGCTTGATGTCAGACGCATCGCGGACGAAGGACAGAGCCACCATGTCGACACCGCGCCTCATGGCCCAGCGGAGATCGTCCTCGTCTTTTTCGCTCAGTGCGGGGACGTTGACGGCAACGCCGGGCAGGTTGATGCCCTTGTTGTTGGAGACCCAGCCACCGACGGTCACCGTGGCGACCACCTTGACGTCGTCAACCTCGATGGCGCGCAGTGCAACCTTGCCGTCGTCGATCAGCAGCGCATCGCCGACGTTGACGTCTTCGGTCAGGCTCTTGAGCGTGGTGGAGCAGATGTCCTTGGTGCCCGGCACGTCTTCCGTGGTGATGGTGAACGTGTCACCGACAGCGAGTTCGTGGGGGCCGTCGACAAAGCGGCCAAGGCGGATCTTCGGGCCCTGCAGGTCAGCCATGATGGCAACCGGCTTGTGAAGCTGGGCGGCGGCTCTGCGGACGTTCTCGTACGTGGTGTCGTGTACCGAGTAGTCGCCATGGCTCATGTTCATGCGGGCGACGTCGACGCCGGCTTCCAGCACCGCGAGGGTGTTGTCAAAGCTGGAAATTGCCGGTCCGAACGTTGCCACGATTTTTGCGCGTCTCATATACCTACCCTAGTAGTGTGCTGCGGTTGGAGTTGGGAAAGCGTGGTGCGCCGGTCCTTAGAGGACCGATATAGCCCGGTCGGTGGGAGCCACCGGTGCGGGAAGAATAGTACTGCCCATGAGGTACTTGTCGACGGCGGCAGCGCAGGCACGGCCTTCGGCGATAGCCCAGACAATCAAGGACTGCCCGCGGCCGGCATCGCCTGCCACGAAAACGCCCTCGGTGTTGGTCATGTAATACCCATCTCGGGCCACGTTGCCGCGGCCGTCGAATTCTGCGCTGACCTGTTCGGTGATACCGGCAGGTTCCGCGCCCGTAAAGCCAAGCGAAAGCAAGACCAGATCAGCCGGGATGACGCGTTCCGTGCCGGTCTTCGGCAGCCGCTTGCCGTCCACGAATTCAGTCTCGGCGACCTTGACCCCTGTGAGCTTGCCGTTTTCTCCGACAAATTCAACGGTGGAAGCAAGGTATGTGCGTTCGCCGCCCTCTTCGTGTGCGCTGGCAACCTCGAAGAGCGTGGGGAACGTCGGCCATGGCTGGTGCGAGGCACGTTCAAGCGGGGGCTGCTTGCCGATCGCAAGCGTGGTAACAGACGCGGCGCCGTGTCGGTGTGCCGTGCCGAGGCAGTCGGCGCCAGTGTCGCCGCCACCGAGGATTATCACGTGCTTGCCCTTGGCATCGATCTGGCCTTCCACGGTCTCACCCGCAACCACGCGGTTGGCGGGCACCAGGTAATCCATGGCGAAGTGGATGCCGTCGAGCTGGCGGCCGGGAATGGGAAGATCGCGCGGCACGGTAGCGCCCGTGGCGATCACCACGGAATCGTAGCGGCGGCGCAGTTGCTCCCACGTCACGTCGCTTCCGACAGCCACACCGGTACGGAACCGGGTGCCCTCTGCCTTCATCTGCTCGACGCGGCGGTCGACCTGTTCCTTCTCCATCTTGAAGTCGGGGATGCCATAGCGCAGCAGTCCCCCGATCTTGTCGTCGCGCTCGTAGACTGCCACCGTGTGTCCGACGCGCGTCAACTGCTGTGCAACTGCAAGCCCCGCAGGTCCGGAGCCGACGACGGCGACCGTCTTCCCGGAGAGGCGCGTCGGCGGAAGCGGCTGCACCCAGCCGTTTTCGAACGCGTCGTCGATGATTGAAACTTCAACCTGTTTGATGGTCACAGCGGGCTGGTTGATGCCAAGGACACAGGATGCTTCACACGGCGCAGGGCACAAACGTCCAGTGAACTCCGGGAAGTTGTTCGTAGCGTGCAGGCGCTCGATCGCTTCCTCGCCTTTGCCGCGCCACGTGAGGTCGTTCCACTCAGGGATGAGGTTCCCCAGGGGGCAGCCTTGGTGGCAGAACGGAACGCCGCAGTCCATGCAGCGGCCGGCCTGGCTCTTGAGCACGCCCTTGTCCTGGGCCTCATAGACTTCCTTCCAGTCCATGATGCGGACAGGAACGGGACGGCGTGGCTGCGTCTCGCGCTGCCGGACTTTCAGAAATCCGCGTGGATCAGCCACCGGTTACCTCCAGGATTCGAAACCATACTTCTTCGCCATCGGGATCAAGGCCCTCTTCGATGGCGTCGAGACGGGTTTGCAGGACTGCGGCGTAGTCCCGCGGCAGAACTTTGGTGATGCGGGCAGCTGTGTCGTCGAAGTTTTCGAGCAAGCGGCCTGCGAGGACGGATTCGGTTTCTTCCAGGTGCTTGACCAGGAGGCCGTGGACGATGGTGCGGTCCTCGTCGTCAAGCTCAAGCAACTGCAGCTCACCGGTGTCCAAGGCTTGCTTGTTGACCCTGGCAGACTGGAGGTCCAGCACGTAGGCGGTACCACCGGACATGCCCGCACCGAAGTTGCGGCCCGTGCGGCCGATGATCAGCGTCTGGCCGCCGGTCATGTATTCGCAACCGTGGTCACCAATGCCTTCGACGACGGCGGTGGCACCCGAGTTGCGCACCAGGAATCGTTCGCCAACCTGGCCACGCAGGAACATTTCTCCGCTCGTGGCACCGTAGCCGATCACGTTACCCGCGATGACGTTCCGTTCGGCCTGGAAAACGTTGGTGCGGTCCGGGCGGACGATGATGCGTCCACCGGAGAGGCCCTTGCCGACGTAGTCGTTGGAGTCGCCGAACATGCGAAGGGTGATGCCGGCGGGAAGGAAAGCGCCCAGCGATTGCCCGGCGGTGCCTTTCAGCGTGATGTCGATGGTGTCGGTGGCGAGCACATCGATGCCGAACGTCTTGGTCACGACGTGCCCCAGCATCGTGCCCACCGAACGGTCCGTATTGATGACGTCGACGGCGATCTTCACGGGCGTGCGGTCGCTCAATGCCTCCGCGGCCATGCCGATGAGGCGCTGGTCGAAGTGCTTGTCGAGCTCGTGGTTCTGACCGGTGAGGTTCCGCAGGGGAACGTCGTCGTCGAACTCGAGGCCGTGCAGGATGGGGTCGAGGTCGAGCCCCTCGGCTTTCCAGTGGTCGATCGCTTCGCGGGTGTCCAGGAATTCTGCGTGGCCGATGGCCTCTTCGAGGCTGCGGAAGCCAAGCTCGGCGAGCAGTTCACGGACTTCCTCAGCAAGGAACTCGAAGAAGTTGACCACGAATTCCGGCTTGCCGTTGAAGCGCGAACGAAGCTCAGGGTTCTGGGTTGCGACGCCAACCGGGCAGGTATCGAGGTGGCAGACGCGCATCATGATGCAGCCGGAAACCACCAGGGGCGCGGTCGCGAAGCCGTACTCCTCGGCACCCAGCAAAGCGGCAATGACGACGTCGCGGCCGGTCTTGAGCTGGCCGTCCACCTGGACCACGACGCGGTCGCGGAGCCCGTTGAGCATCAGCGTCTGCTGGGTCTCGGCGAGGCCGAGCTCCCATGGGACACCGGCATGCTTGAGCGAGTTCAGCGGCGAGGCGCCGGTTCCGCCGTCGTGCCCTGAGACGAGCACGACGTCGGCCTTCGCCTTGGTGACGCCGGCGGCCACCGTGCCGATCCCGACTTCGGAAACAAGCTTCACGTGCACGCGTGCCGACGGGTTCGCCCGCTTGGCATCGTAGATGAGCTGCGCGAGGTCTTCGATCGAGTAGATGTCGTGGTGCGGGGGCGGAGAAATCAGCCCGACGCCGGGGGTCGAGTGACGTGTCCGGGCCACCCAGGGGTACACCTTCTGCGCCATCAGCTGGCCACCTTCACCGGGCTTGGCGCCCTGGGCCATCTTGATCTGGATGTCCTCGGCGTTGGTCAGGTACAGGCTGGTCACGCCAAAACGGCCCGAGGCGATCTGCTTGATGGCGGAGCGGCGCTCAGGATCCAGCAACCGGTCCACGTCTTCTCCGCCTTCACCGGTGTTGGACTTGGCGCCCAGCCGGTTCATCGCGATTGCGAGCGTTTCGTGGGCTTCCTTGGAGATGGAGCCGTAGCTCATGGCTCCAGTGGAGAAGCGCTTCACGATGCTGGAAACGGGCTCGACTTCCTCAAGCGGCACTGCGGGGCGCAGGCTGTCCTTGAACTTCAAGAGCCCACGGAGGGTCATGAGGTTCTCGGACTGATCGTCAATTCCCTTGGTGTAGGACTTGAAGATGTCGTAGCGGCGTTCGCGCGTGGCGTGCTGCAGGCGGAACACTGTCTCCGGGTTGAACAGGTGTGGTTCGCCGTCGCGGCGCCACTGGTATTCGCCACCACCGAGCAGCGGGCGGTGCGGGAGCTCGATGCCGCCTTCCGGGTAGGCCATCTGGTGGCGTGCGGAAACTTCGGCAGCGATGACATCCAGGCCGACCCCGCCGAGCTGGGAGTGGGTACCGGAGAAGAATTCGTCCACGAGGTCCTGGGACAGGCCCAGGGCTTCGAACGTCTGGGCGCCAGTGTAGGAGGCCACCGTGGAAATGCCCATCTTGGACATGATCTTCAAGACGCCCTTACCGAGGCCCTTGATGAGGTTGTAGACGCCGTCTTCCGGGGTCACACCCACTACTTCGCCAGTGCCGATCAGCTGCTCCACGGATTCCATGGCCAGGTACGGATTCACCGCGGATGCACCGAAGCCGACGAGCACGGCCACATGGTGCGTTTCGCGGACGTCGCCTGCCTCGACTACCAGGGCGGTCTTGGTGCGGTTGGCACTGCGGAGCAAGTGATGGTGCACTGCACTGACGAGCAGAAGGGACGGGATCGGTGCCCACTGCGCGTTGGAATCGCGGTCGGACAGTACGATGTACTGCACGCCACGGTTGATCGCGCCGGAAACCTGCTCGCAGATTTCGGTGAGGCGGCTGCGCAGGGCTGCTTCGCCGCCTTCTGGACGGTAGAGGCCTCGGACCTTCATGGCGACCTTGTCGCCGTCGGCGTTTTCGATATTGGCGATCTTGGCGAGCTGGTCGTTGTTGATCACCGGGAACGGCAGGGAGATCTGCGGCTGGCGCACTTGCCCGACGTCGAGAAGGTTGCCGTTGGGACCGATGGCGCACTTCAGCGAGGTAACGAGCTCCTCGCGGATCGCGTCCAGGGGCGGGTTGGTGACCTGGGCGAAAGACTGCACGAAGTAGTCGAACAGCAAACGCGGGCGCTTGGACAGCACGGCAACCGGGGTGTCGGAGCCCATGGCGCCGAGCGGTTCGGCCCCGGTGCGGGCCATCGGCCCCAGGAGGATCTTCAATTCCTCGGTGGTGTAGCCGAAAGTCCGCTGCCGGATGTTCACGGACGCAGCGGTGTGAAGCACGTGCTCGCGCTCAGGGAGATCGTTGAGGTCGATCAGGTTGTCCTTGACCCACTCGGCCCAAGGATTCGCCGCGGCGACCTCGGCCTTGACCTCTGCGTCGTCGATGATCCGACCGGCCTCGGTGTCCACCAGGAACATCTTGCCCGGCGAAACGCGGCCCTTCTTGACCACCTTGGCGGCTTCGACGTCGATCACGCCGACTTCGGAGGCGAAGACGATCAGGCCATCTTCGGTGATCCAGTAGCGGCCAGGGCGCAGGCCATTGCGGTCAAGGGTCGCACCAACAAGATTGCCGTCGGTGAAGGACACGGCTGCGGGACCGTCCCACGGCTCCATGAGCAACGAGTGGTACTCGTAGAAGGCGCGGCGTGCGGGATCCATGGTGGCATGGTTTTCCCAGGCCTCCGGGATCATCATCATGATCGAGTGCGTGATGGGGCGGCCGGAAAGCCAGAGCAGTTCAGCAACCTCATCGAACGACGCGGAGTCTGAAGCACCTGGAGTGCAGATGGGGTACAACTCTTCGGGTGAATCGCCCAGCAGGGGGTTCGCGAGCTGGGACTGGCGGGCCCGCATCCAGTTCCGGTTGCCCTTGACGGTGTTGATTTCGCCGTTGTGGGCAATGGTGCGAAACGGCTGGGCGAGAGGCCACGAGGGGAAGGTGTTCGTGGAGAATCGCGAGTGAACGATCGCCAGCTTGGTCTTGAAGCGCTTGTCCGAAAGGTCCGGGTAGAACGGCTCCAGCTGGGCGGTGGTCAGCATGCCCTTGTACACGATGGTGCGCGAGGACAGCGACGGGAAGTAGACGCCGAACTTGTTCTGTGCGCGCTTGCGGATACGCCAGGCGCGGGAGTCCAGCTCGTTGCGGTCCAGCACCTCGCCCGTAGCGGAGGCAAAGAAGGGCTGTGAGAAGTAAGGCATGCAGGCACGGGCCATGGCGCCGACCAGGTCCCCAACCACCGGTACCTCGCGCCAGCCAAGAACCGTCAGGCCCTCGTCCACTGCAAGCGCCTCGATGCCGGCCTTCGCGGTCCCGGCTTCGCGGGTTTCGGCCGGCAGGAAGGCGGTGCCGACGACGTACTGGCCCGGTGCGGGCAGCTCGAATTCGGCGACGGCCCGGAAGAACTCGTCTGGAACCTGCATCAGGAGGCCGGCGCCGTCGCCTGTGCCTTCGTCGGCGCCGACGGCGCCGCGGTGTTCAAGGTTGCGCAGCGCAGTCAGGGCCGCTTCCACGATGTCGTAGCCGGGTTCACCACGCAGGGTGGCGATAATGGCCAGGCCGCAAGCGTCCTTCTCCTGCTCAGGGTTGTAGAGTCCCTGGGCCTCCGGGAGCGCGGCGAAACGCTTGAAGGGCGAGATGGCACCCTGCGGTTCGACTGTTTCGGACCAACTTGGGTTATGAAGATGGGTCATTGAAGACGTCCTTCCTCGAGATCGTGCGAATGGAAGGGACAACGTTGGCCCCACCTTGCCTGCCGTGTGACGGGCATAACAAAGCGCTAGTTACTTGAAATTGTAGGTCAGCGGGCAAGACGCAACGAACAGTTACGCTTGTCCCTGACCCAAGCTTGACCGCGGAGCCTCTGTGTGCTGCCGGGCGACTGCCAAGGGTGCCACGACGCTGTGGCCGGGGGCCTCTGGGCGGTAGCCCGGTTCCCCTGTGCCGTAGCGCTGGCTACTTGGTGCTGCCAGCTTCCGGCCCGGATCCGGGGGCGCTGCTGGCGGTGGTTTCGGTGGACGCGGAGCCCGAATCCGACGTGACGCCGGCATGTGACTCCTCGGCCGTTTCCGTAGGCTCAGCAGTATGGCCCAGATCGCTTTGGTTATTCCGGAGATTACCATGCGCACCGGTATCTGAGACAGATCCGTCCGTATCATGGGCCTTCGTATCGGTCACAATTGGGCTGCTGGTCTCATCGTCCACATCGCTGGAGTCATCCGTGCTTGGGCCATCTGCGCCGGCGGCCACGGCAGCAGGTTCGCGGCCGTGAAGGTACGCGGTATCCGGCTCCGGCCTGCCGCGCAGGCTCAGCACGATGAAGACGATAACCGCCACGACGAACACGAAGATGCTCGTCCATACGTTGAGCCGTGTGGTGATGCCGAAGAGGCTGATCTGTTCTGCATCGTCAATCCGCAGGGCTTCGATCCACACGCGGCCAAGCGTGTAGTAAATGGCGTACAACCAGAAGAGCCTGCCGCGGCGGAAGTGGAAGCGGCGGTCCAGAACAAGCAGGATCGCGACGCCGATAAGGTTCCAGAGGGATTCATAAAGGAACGTCGGGTGGAACAGGGTGCTGCTGGGCATCCCGGCCGGGAAGTTCGGGCTATTGGGATCGATCTGCAATCCCCAGGGCAGGGTGGTGGGGCCACCGAAGAGTTCCTGGTTGAACCAGTTCCCCCAGCGTCCGATTGCTTGCGCCAGCAACAAACCCGGGGCCGCGGCGTCGAGGAATGCAGTGAGCTTGACGCCGGAGCGGCGGCAGCCTAGCCAGGCGCCGAAAACGCCGAGAACCACGGCACCCCAGATGCCCAGGCCACCCCGCCAAATCTGCGGTATCAGGGAGAGGTCGCCGGTACCGTTGAAGCCAGGGCCGAAATACGCATCCGGCGAGGAGAACACGTGGTACAGACGGCCGCCCACAATGCCGAACGGGATCGCCCAGATGGCGATGTCCCACAGACTGCCTTCCGGCGTGCCGCGGCGCTTCCAGCGGACGGCTGTGAGCCAGAGTCCCAGGATGATTCCCAGGAGAATGCACAGGGCATAAGCGTGGATTCGGAGAGACCCCCACGGAAGCGGAATATCGAATCCGGACCATGAGGGGCTCGGAATGCTCATGGGAGCCATTGCCGCGGCGTGGAGGAGACTCTGCATTGTCTACGCTTTTCCTTTTTCTAGGCCTGCGCTGTTGCCCGGCCGAGGCCGGCGCTGAGGTTCTTGGTGAGTTGCGCGACGGCGTCAACGCCGCCGTCGCGGATGGCCGCAACCAGCGCGGTCCCGACGATCACGCCGTCGGCGTATGCCGCAATCTCGCGGACGTGGTCCGCGTTGGAGACTCCGAGCCCGACGCAAACCCGTTCGGCGCCGGCTGCGTGCGTGTCTGCCACGACCTTCTCGGCGCTGCTGCTGACCGATTGCCGGGTTCCGGTGACACCCATGATGGACACTGCGTAGACGAAGCCGCGGCTCGCCTCCACCGTCATCGCCAGGCGTTCCGGCGTGGACGATGGTGCCACGAGGAACACCCGGTCAAGTCCATACTTGTCCGATGCCGCGAACCATTCGGCTGCCTCGTCCGGAATGAGGTCCGGCGTGATGAGTCCGGCTCCCCCGGCTTCCGCCAGCCTGCGTGAGAACTCGTCAACACCCATGCGCATGACGGGGTTCCAATAGGTCATGACCAGCACTGCGGCGTCCGTGGCTGCGGTGATGCCAGCCACGACGTCGAAAACGCTGGCGACGCGGAATCCATTAGCGATTGCCTCCGTAGTCGCAGCCTGGATGACAGAGCCGTCCATGACGGGGTCCGAATACGGGATGCCGATTTCAATGAGGTCTGCACCGTTGCGGGCCATGGCAATGCCGGCATCGATGCTTGACTGAACGTCCGGGTAGCCTGCGGGCAGGTAGCCGATCAACGCGGCCCGGCCTTGTGCATTGGCGCGGTCGATCGCAGCCGCGGACTTGCTGGTCATCTGCTCAGTCATCAGTTCTGGTCCTTGCTTGCTTCTTCAATGCTGATCTCAAGATTGCTGCGTTCCGCCGGACCCTTGGGCTTGCGGGTGGAGAGCGTGGTGCCCTTGACGTTGCCGTTTTCATCCAGCATGTCGAACCAGGCCGCCGCCGTTTCGACATCCTTGTCACCGCGTCCGGACAGGTTCACGATGATGATCGTGTCCGCCGGGTTCTCCTTGCCCTCAGTGAGCTTCTTGCCCACCTTGATGGCCCCGGCGAGGGCGTGGGAGGACTCGATGGCCGGGATAATGCCTTCTGTCCGGCAGAGCAGGCGGAACGCGTCCATGGCTTCGGTGTCCGTAATGGGCTCGTACGTCACGCGGCCGATGTCCGCGAGGTAGGAGTGCTCAGGACCGACGCTCGGGTAGTCCAGGCCTGCCGAAATCGAGTGCGATTCGATGGTCTGGCCGTCCTCGTCCTGCATGAGGTAGGACCGGGCGCCGTGCAGCACACCGGGGCGTCCGAGAGTGATGGCGGCTGCGTGACGTCCAGTTTCCACTCCGTCTCCGCCAGCCTCAAAGCCATAGATCTTCACGGAAGCGTCGTCCAAGAAGCTGTGGAAGATGCCGATGGCATTGGAACCGCCGCCGATGCAGGCGCAGACGGCGTCCGGCAGCCTTCCTGCCTGCTCGAGGATCTGTGCGCGGGCTTCTTCGCCGATGACTTCGTGGAAGAAGCGGACCATCGCCGGGAACGGGTGGGCTCCGGCCGCGGTGCCCAGCAGGTAGTGCGTGTTGTCCACATTGGAGACCCAGTCGCGAAGGGCGTCGTTGATGGCATCCTTGAGGGTCTGCGAACCGTTGGTCACAGGAACCACGGTGGCGCCCAGGAGTTGCATGCGGGCAACGTTGAGGGCCTGCCGCCGGCAGTCCTCAGCGCCCATGTAAACCACGCATTCCAGCCCCAGAAGCGCAGCAGCCGTGGCACTGGCAACGCCGTGCTGACCGGCACCGGTCTCAGCGATGACGCGCGTCTTGCCCATGCGCTTGGCCAGCAAAGCCTGGCCGAGGACGTTGTTGATCTTGTGGGATCCGGTGTGGTTCAGGTCTTCGCGCTTGAGGAAAATGCGTGCCCCGCCGGCATGCTCGGAGAAACGCTTCGCTTCCGTGAGCAATGACGGACGTCCCGAGTAGTTCTTGTTGAGATCCTTCAGCTGGGCGAGGAACTCAGGATCGGCCTTGGCTTTCTCGAACGTGTCCTGGACTTCGTCCAGCGCGGCGATGAGGGACTCAGGCATCCAGCGTCCACCGTATGAGCCGAAGTACGGCCCCGCGGCGTTGCGGAGCGAAGTTCCGCCTTGTAGGAATGCGTCGGCCACATTCTCTTTCGAGTTGGCTGTTGATGCGTCCACCATCAGTCTCACCGTCCTGTTCAGTTGGTAGTTGAGTTTTTCCATGAGCCACAGGTCAGCAATCAGCCGCGTTGTGTGCTGCTGCCCGGGTCCACGCCGCGAATCAGTCCTGTCTCAGGTCCTGACGACGATGGCGGCAGCTCCGGCCGCCTTGAATTCACTGATCCGCTCGCGCGGGGTGGAGTCGCTCACAAGTGCCTCGCCCACAAGAATCGCGTGGGCACCATTTCCGGCGTACTGCGCGACGTCGTCGGCGTTCCGTACACCGGATTCCGCCACGACAACCGCTCCCGCTGGAATGCTTCGGGCGAGCGAGGCAAAAAGTGAGCGGTCGACCTCGAGCGTCTTGAGGTTGCGGACGTTCACCCCGATGATCCGCGCCTGGGCTGCGGCCGCACGCTCGATTTCCTCGGGTGTGTGCGTTTCCACGAGGACGTTCATGCCGAGCCGGTGGCTCAGCTCGCTGAATTCCCGCAACTGTGCATCGGAAAGCGCCGCGACGATCAGCAGGATGAGGTCCGCGCCGTGGGCGCGGGCTTCCCAGATCTGGTACTCGTCAACCGTGAAGTCCTTGCGCAGCAGAGGAATGTCGACGGCGGCCCGGACGGCGTCCAGATCCGCCAAGGAGCCGTTGAAGCGCCTCTGTTCGGTGAGGACACTGATCACGGAGGCGCCGCCGTCGGCGTATTGCACTGCGAGTGCCGCCGGGTCCACGATGCTCGCGAGATCGCCCTTGGAGGGGCTGCGACGCTTGATTTCAGCGATGACCTTCAGATCGTCCCGGCTCGCTGACGGGCCACCCAAGGCCGCCCACGCGTCCAGCGCGGGCGCCGTGGAGGCGGCACGCTCTTTGAGCTCGTCAAGGCCAACAAGGCGACGGCGAGCCTCCATGTCCTCCCTGACACCGCCGATGATGTCATCAAGAACCGTCACAGTCAGTGGCCGGCGTTCTTCAGCTTGCTGCCGTCGACGCCGTAGCCAGCCTTGCGCATGGCCCAGCCCGCAATCAAGCCGGCCACCATCACGACGATGCCGGCGATGAAAATGGGGGTGCTGGCAATAACAAAGGCGATGGAGGACACCAGGGCCCCTACCAGCATGACAATCACGCAGGTCCACGCGGCCGGGCTGTTGCCGTGGCCGATGGCGTCGCTGTGGCTCGCGGCGGTCACAGGGGCCTTGCTCGCGGACACTGTGGTTTTGCTCATGTGAAAATCTCCTCAGGATGAATACTGCTTACATTCTGCCATTTATTGACGGCGCCCGGGACATCGTCCGACGTCCGGACAGTCGAGTCTTACGTGGGGTCTTCTCCACGCGAAAGGCTGTCCCAGCTGTCGATCTCGTCGA
This sequence comes from Arthrobacter sp. FW306-04-A, assembly GCF_044358315.1. GTDB lineage: Bacteria > Actinomycetota > Actinomycetes > Actinomycetales > Micrococcaceae > Arthrobacter. Next base: position 1,777,250 of record NZ_CP084559.1, on the reverse strand, counting down.
CCGGACCGGAACCCGCCCGCGCTGCCCGGCTGGCGAGGTCGTACTTGGTGCGCGCCCTCCAGCGCCGGCCGGCGAGCGGCAGCAGGACGCCACACAAAGCCAGCAAGCCGGCAGCCGCGACGGCGAGAATCGGGAACACCGTGGACGACGCAGCTGCCCTACCACCTGAGATACCGGTGGTTGCCGCAATGGTTCCTTGCGCCGCGCCGAGGGGGTCGGCCAAGACCGTGGCTGCGGCAACGATGATGCCTGCCGAGGCAAGCACAACGAGCGTTGCAATGATCCAGCGCGAAACCTTGCCGGCAATGGATGATGCCAGGCCTCCGGCGAGGGCCACGAGCGCCAGCGCGGTCACCGCAGTTGCGGCCTTGCTCCCCTGAACGTGGAGGTCGGCATTCGCTGCGGCCGCGGGGTCGAGCCGAACGTCGATCCAGCTCTGCGTCGTGGTCCCGAAAACCGCGAGGGCCAGGATTGTCATGGCAAGCACGACGTTGGCCTTGCGGGCCCACACTGGAGGCTTTGCGGTGGGCGTCTGAGGTGCAGCAGCGCTCACGGGGTGGGGTTCCCGTCGGCAGTGTCAGCTGAAACCACATCGGCGGAGACCGCGTCCGGTGAAATGTTGTGGAGCGATCCGGCGGTGTGCACGGCACGCAAGGGCGCAGCCGCCTTGTTGACGCTTTCCAATGCCTCGGTTGGCTTGTGGGAATCGGCCACAATGCCGCCGCCGGCCTGGACATAGGCCCGCCCCTCGCGCAACAGTGCCGAACGGATGGCGATCGCCATGTCCATGTCGCCCGCGAAGTCCAGGTAACCCACCACTCCGCCGTAAATGCCGCGGCGGTGCGGTTCGAGTTCATCAAGGAGCCGCAGTGCGCGCGGCTTTGGTGCGCCGGAAAGAGTGCCGGCGGGGAAGGTCGCCTTCAGCACGTCGTATGCCTTGGCTCCGGGAGCCAATTCGCCGACCACCGTGGACACCAGGTGCATGATGTGGCTGAAACGTTCAACTTCCATGAACTGCGTGACATCCACGGTGCCGGCAACGCAGACCTTGGAGAGGTCGTTGCGGGACAGATCGACAAGCATCAAGTGCTCCGCACGTTCCTTCTGGTCCGCGAGCAGCTCGGTGGCCAGCGCCCTGTCTGCCTCAACAGTCTCGCCGCGGGGCCGCGATCCGGCAATCGGGTGCGTGATGACTTCATTGCCGGTCACTGTCACAAGCGCCTCCGGAGAAGATCCGACAATCGTGTATTCACGGCCGTCGGCGTCTTCAAGGCTGAAGAGGTACATGTACGGGCTCGGGTTGGTGTTGCGCAGCACGCGGTACACGTCCAGAGGGTCTGCGGCGCACTCCATTTCGAAGCGGCGCGAGATGACCACCTGGAAGACTTCGCCGTCCACGATCGCTTGTTTGCCGCGATCGATGGCGTTCAGGTACTCCTGCTCGTCCCAGCGTTCCTGCACGCTCGAGGCGAAGTCGAGGGCCTCGGATTGCAAAACGGACACAGGCTGCTTCACGGGGACGCTGATTTTGTCCAGCAGCCCCTTAACCCGGGCGACGGCGTCGTGCCAGGCTTCGTCCACGCGCTCCGAACTGTTGTCGAAGTTGATGGCGTTGGCGATCAGCAGGACGGTGCCATCCATGTTGTCGTGGACGGCCATGTCGGTGACGAGGTTCAGTGCCATTTCCGGAAGGTGGAGGTCATCCTCCGGCGGACTGGTCAACTTCTCCCAGTGCCGGACTGTTTCCCAACCGAGGAAACCGACAAGGCCCGAGGTAAACGGGGGAAGATCCGGAAAGCGGTCGGTCTGCAGGGCCGCTACGGTGTCCCGGACCGCATGGACGGGGCTGCCGTTCACCGGTACGCCCACGGGAGGCTCGCCGATCCAGTGGGCCTGACCGTCCTTGCTGGTCAACGTGGCACGGGAACGGGCACCGATGAACGAATAGCGGGACCATGCTCCGCCGACGGCCGCCGATTCCAGGAGGAAGGTGCCCGGCTGGCCGTGGGCAAGCTTGCGGTAGAGCCCGATGGGAGTCTCGGCGTCGGCCAGTACCCTGAGCCGGACCGGGATGACCCGGCTGTGTGCGGCGAGTTCGCGGAACTCCTCCAGGCCCGGGCTGATGATTCCAAGGTCCTGCATGGTTTGTGTTCTCCGCCTCTTCTTGTGTTGCCTAAGTGGATGGTGGGTGGTGGCCTAGTCCCGCTCGCCTGTTACGACGGCGAGGCTCCGGTCATCGAAGCATGTGCGCGTACCGGTGTGGCAAGCAGCCCCTACCTGATCGACGCGGACCAGGAGGGCGTCGCCGTCGCAGTCCAAGGCCACCGACTTGACGAACTGGACGTGCCCGGAGGTGTCTCCCTTGCGCCAGTATTCCTGGCGGGAGCGCGAGAAGAACGTCACGCGGCCAGTGGTCAGGGTCCGATGCAACGCTTCGTCATCCATCCAGCCGAGCATCAGCACTTCGTCGGTATCGAACTGCTGGATGATCGCTGCCACAAGGCCAGCAGAATCGCGCTTGAGCGCGGCCGACAGCTCATGAGGGAGCGGACTTCCGGGCTCGACGACGGGCTCCGCGGCGGAAGCGGCAGCGGGCGTGGCTTGGGGTGTTGACTGCTCAGACATCAGATCAAGTCTAGTGCCTCCTGTAGACCCGAAATTCAGTCGCGGTTCCACTGCGCAACAGAGGGCGTCTCGTGCTAGTTTCACAAGTGATGCATTTCGTCGATCCCTCCCGCGAAGTACTGGCCGAAACACTCCTGGCGGCCGGACCTGACTCCCCCACGCTCTGCGAAGGGTGGCTGACAAGGGACCTCGCAGCGCACCTTTACCTACGAGAGCGCAAAGCGGCCGTGGGTATCGGCTTGCTCGTCAAGAGCCTTGCCAGGGCTTCGGACAAGGCCACGGCCAAACTGGCCTCCAAGCTCAAGAGCACGGAAGATTACGCCGAGCTGGTGAACACTTTCCGGTCGGGACCTCCTGCCTTGTCCCCCCTGAAAATCAAAGCCCTCGACGAGTCCTCCAACCTCATTGAATATTTCGTGCACACGGAAGACATTCGCCGGGCCGGAGACCGTTGGGCTCCGCGGGCCCTCGACGAGGAATACTCGGACGCCCTGTGGGACGAATTGATCAAGCGTGCTGCCATTCTCTACCGGGGTGTGGACCTTGGAATCGTTCTGGTACGCCCCACCGGGCCCCGCCACGTTGCCAAGCGTGCTCCCGTGTCCGTCGCCATCGTAGGCGAGCCTGGCGAACTGCTGATGCACGCCCATGGCCGCACGCATCACGCCCTGGTCACTTTTGAAGGCCAGCCGGACGCCGTCGCACTGCTCCAGTCAGCCGAAGTCGGCCTCTGACTCACGCTTGAACCAACGACGGCGGGCCCACCAAAAGGTGGGCCCGCCGTCGTTGGTCTTTCCTGTCGTTTGTCTTGTCTCTAGTCGCTAGCGGACCAGGAAGCCTGCCTCGCGAATCGCGGCCTTGACCTGGGCGATCATGTCGTCCGGACCGAAGTGGAACACTGAAGCGGCCAGCACGGCGTCAGCACCCGCTTCTACTGCGGGCGGGAAATGCGCCGGCTTGCCCGCGCCGCCGGAGGCGATGATCGGGATGTGCACGGCTGCACGGACCAAGCGGATGAGTTCGAGGTCGAAGCCGTCCTTGGTGCCGTCGGCGTCAATGGAGTTCAGGAGGATCTCTCCCACCCCGCGGTCCGCCGCTTCCTTGGCCCAGGCAATGGCGTCGATTCCGGTGCCCTGGCGTCCACCGTGAGTGGTCACCTCGAAGCCGGAAGCCGTGGGCTCGGAGCCGGGCCTCGTCCGCCGGGCGTCCACCGACAAGACAAGCACCTGCGATCCGAAGTGGCGGGTGATCTCGTCGATGACATCCGGGCGGGCGACTGCGGCCGTGTTGATGGAGGCCTTGTCCGCGCCGAAACGCAGGAGCTTGTCCACTTCGGCCACGCCGCGGACGCCACCGCCGACAGTCAACGGAATGAAGACTTCCTCGGCGGTACGGCGAACGACGTCGAACGTGGTTTCCCGGTTGCCGGAAGAGGCCGTGACATCAAGGAAAGTGAGTTCGTCCGCCCCGGCGTTGTCATAGCGGTGCGCCAGCTCGACGGGGTCTCCGGCGTCGCGAAGGCCCTCGAAATTGACGCCCTTGACTACCCGGCCGGCGTCGACATCTAGGCAAGGGATGACCCGTACTGCTACAGCCATTGCTACTCCTGGAATAGTCTCGTGTCAGATGCGGCAGGCGTGGATGCTGCTTACCAGGATCGCACGGGCGCCGAGGTCGTAGAGCTCGTCCATGATGCGGTTGGTTTCCTTTTTCGGGACCATGGAACGGACGGCAACCCACTCGGAATCGCGCAGCGGAGACACTGTGGGCGACTCGAGACCCGGGGTGAGGGTGGCTGCTTCCTCCACGAGGTCCTTGCGGATGTCGTAGTCCATGAGCACGTACTGGCGGGCGACGAGCACACCCTGGAGGCGCCGGATGAGGACCTCGATCTCCTTCGCGGTGCCGTTCGCCGCGCCACCCTCGCCGGTGCGGCGGATCAGGACGGCTTCGGACTTGAGGATCGGCTCGCCGAAGATCTCCATGCCGGCGGCTTTGAGCGTGTTGCCGGTTTCGACGACGTCGGCGATTGCGTCAGCGACGCCGAGACGCACGGAAGACTCCACGGCACCGTCGAGACGGACTACTTTGGCTTTGACGCCGCGTTCGGCGAGGTAGTCGCGCAGGAGGCCGTCGTAGCTGGTCGCCAGACGCTTGCCCTCGAGCTGGTCGACGCGGGAAAAGTCACCGACGGGACCGGCAAAGCGGAACGTGGAAGCGGCAAATCCGAGGGGAAGCAGCTCTTCGGCTTCCACCTGCGCGTCCAGCAGGAGGTCGCGGCCGGTGATCCCGACGTCGAGGGTTCCTTGGCCGACGTACACGGCGATGTCGCGGGGGCGGAGGAAGAAGAACTCAATGTCGTTGTCAGGATCGACCATGACCAGTTCGCGCGTATCGCGACGCTGGCGGTATCCCGCCTCAGACAGCATCGCAGAGGCGGCTTCGGACAGGGATCCCTTGTTGGGGACGGCTACTCGCAGCATGAGGGGACTTTCCTTGGGGAGTGGAAGGGGATGTTTCAGGCATTGTGCCCACGGCTGTGTTCTCACACGGCACCGTGGGCGCGGGGGCCACGCTGGGGCTTCGTCAGACCTTTTCAGGCCCGGACGGAGCGGACGTGGCTAGAGATGCTTGTAAACGTCTTCCAGGCCCAGACCCTTGGCGAGCATCAGGACCTGCAGGTGGTAGAGCAACTGGGAGATTTCCTCGGCCGCGGCTTCATCGGATTCATACTCTGCAGCCATCCAGACTTCGGCGGCTTCCTCCACGACTTTCTTGCCGATGCCGTGGATTCCGGAGTCCAATTCGGCGACGGTGCGGGAGCCTGCCGGACGGGTCGCTGCCTTTTCGCTCAGTTCTGCGAACAGCGTCTCGAAATTCTTCACGCCCTACAGCCTACTTGCTCGGGGCCGGAGACCGCCTGTCGGGGCATTGCATGACGAAAGGGATGTGAGCGAACGCACTACGCACGTCGGTACGCCCACATCCCTTTCGTCGATTTGCTACGCGTACTGCTTGAGCGTCAAAGCCGTAGCCAGTGCGGCGGTCACGGCTTCGTGCCCTTTGTCCTCGGACGAGCCTTCCAGACCAGCGCGGTCCAGTCCTTGCTGCTCGGTGTCACACGTGAGCACGCCGAAGCCCACCGGCACGCCGGTGCGGACGCTGACTTCAGTGAGTCCCGACGTCGCGGCCTGGCACACATAGTCAAAGTGCGGGGTACCGCCGCGGATGACGACGCCGAGGGCAACTACCGCGTCAAAATGCGCTGCGAGCCGTGCAGCCGCGACGGGAAGCTCAAAGGCCCCCGGGACGCGCAGCACGGTGGGCTCGGCGATGCCTGCTTCCTTCGCCGCGCGCAGTGCTCCGTCGAGGAGCCCGTCCATGATCTGGGTGTGCCAGCTAGCAGCCACAATGGCGAGCTTCAACTGGTGGGTTTCCTCCGGGTTGAAGGTGGTGAGGTCGATGGTGGGGGCGCCGTGTCCGCTCATGGGTGCGTGGTCATCCATTCAGTCTTGTTAGAACAGTTCAGTCTTGTTAGTACAGTTCAGTCTTGTTAGTACAGTTCAGTCTTGTTCGAGGTCAAAAGTGCTGGCACTTACATGCGTACCCGCCGGCTCGGTGTCGCCGAGTGTCAGCCGGTGGTCCATGCGGTCCTTCTTGGTTTGCAGGTACCGGAGGTTTTCTTCACGCGACGGGACCTCGGTGGGCACCATCTCGACCACCTTCACACCAGCCGCTGCAAGCCGGTTCTGCTTGTCCGGGTTGTTGCTCAGGAGGCGGATTTCGTGAAGACCCATTTCGGCCAGGATCTGGGCGGCGGCCTTGTAGCAACGGGCATCAACGGGCAGCCCCAGCTGTTCGTTGGCCTCAACCGTGTCGAATCCGGCCTCTTGCAGCGCGTAGGCCTTGATCTTGTTGGCAAGCCCAATGCCGCGGCCTTCCTGGCCTCGCAGGTAGAGCAGGGTGCCGCCCTCTTCGCGAATCAGTTCAAGGGCATAGGCAAGCTGCTCGCCGCAATCGCAGCGGTACGAGCCGAAGACATCCCCGGTGAGGCACTCGGAATGCAGGCGCACCAGTGGCGCCTTTCCTGCGCGCGGCGTGTTCGGGGAACTCACCGCCAAGTGCTCCGCCCCGGTCACATGGTCGGTCCAGGCCTGTGCCACGAACTCGCCGAAGGCAGTGGGCAACTGGACTATCGGCCCGCCGCTCACCGGATGGGGTGCGCGCGCCGCCCTGCCGCCGTCGTGCGTTGTCGATGTGGTCATCGCTGCTCCTCGTTTCCTGCTGGAATTGCAACCTGGTGTTCGCCCTCCGACGCCGCTACGTAAGCCACGAGGTCCTCGATCGAAATCAAAGGGCACCCATGCTCGGCAGCGAACTCCCGGAGGCTATCCAGGCGCATCATTTCACCATCGTCATGAACCAACTCGGCGATCACGCCCACCGGGGCAAGCCCCGCAAGCCGGCAAAGATCAACTGCCGCCTCGGTATGTCCCGGACGTTCACGCACTCCCCCTTTAACGGCCCGGAGCGGAAAAATATGCCCGGGCCGCGTGATCGACGAAGGAGTGCTGCTGGAATCGGCCAGGATCCGGGCCGTCAGGGCCCTGTCCGTGGCGGAAATACCGGTACTTACTCCTACGGCGGCATCGCAGGACACCGTGTAGGCGGTGCCCTTGGCATCTTCGTTGACTATGACCATGGGAGGCAAAGCCAGGGCATCAGCCCGAGCTTCCTCAAGGGGAACGCAGATGACTCCCGAGCTGTAGCGGATGGTCCAGCCCATGAGGGCTGGCGTCGCATGCTCGGCGGCGAAGATGATGTCGCCTTCGTTTTCGCGGTCTTCATTGTCCACAACAATGACGGGACGGCCGGCTGAAACGGCCTGCACGGCCTTCTCAACGGGGTCCAGCCCCTGCCGGACCGCTGTCGCGCTGCCGTTGTGTTCGGCACTCACAGGGCTGCCTCCCCGGTTGTTGCTGGAGCGCGGAAGGAGAGCAGTCGCTCGGTGTACTTGGCGAGCACGTCCACTTCGAGGTTGACGCGACCGCCGGTGGCCTTCGCCCCAAGTCCCGTTTCGTCCAGCGTGGTGGGGATGAGGCCAACCTCAAACCATGGATTCTCTTCTTCCGCGGGACTGACGGCAGTGACCGTCAGCGAAACGCCGTCGACGGCGATTGATCCCTTTTCGGCTATGTACCGTGCCAGCGGGGCCGGGACAGCGAAGCGGAGGCGGTCCCAGTTGCCCAGCGACTCGCGCTCAAGAAGCTGTCCGACGCCGTCGACGTGTCCCTGCACGACGTGGCCGTCCAAGCGGCCGCCGGCTTCGACGCAGCGCTCGAGGTTCACGGTGTCGCCAGCGGTCAGCTCGCCAATCGTGGTCCGGACGAGGGTTTCGCCCATGACGTCGACGCTGAACTCCTGGCCGTCGAGGTCCGTTGCGGTGAGGCACACGCCGTTGACTGCGATCGAGCCGCCCAGGCCGAGTCCCTGGGTGGTCGTGGGGGCCATCAGGCGCAGCGTGGCACTGGCCTCACCGTCGTGATCGACAGACAGGACCGTGCCTTGTTCAGCAACGATTCCGGTAAACATCAGTGTCCTCCTGTGGTGGTGTCCGAGGCGTCGTTGCCCGGAATTGGTTCGTGGTGTTCGGTGTGCGACTTAGTCCACGCCGGCTTGTTTCCGTCCGATGGTCCGGACCTCAAATGCAACCGGAGGTCACGACCCAGTGCATGGACCGCACCACCGCCGGAGTCGTCCCAATTCCAATGCTGGGCGTCAGCCAGGGTGGTGATGCCGAGGTCCATCAGGGCAGGTGTACCGGCGCCCAACAGCGTGGGCGCAAGATAGACGATCAATTCATCAACGAGACCCGCGGCGAGGAAAGCACTCAGGATGCGGGAGCCGCCTTCCACCATGACGTGCCGGACGCCTTCGGCGAAAAGCAGTTCCAAGGCATCGGCCGGGTCGCGGGTTGGCAGCTGGATGAACTTGCCGTCGGTCCCCCGCACCGCGGCGTCGGCGGGAACCTGGCGCAGCCCCATGACGGCACGGAGCGGCTGGCTTTCCGATTCCTGGCCATCCGCTTCCCGCGCCGTAAGCCGCGGGTTGTCTACCAGGACGGTTTCCGTGCCTACCAGAATGGCGTCGATCAAGCGGCGCAATCCGTGATTGTCGGCCAGCGATTCAGGGCTGGAGATCCATTGGCTGGTCCCGTCCGCGGCCGCAATCCGGCTATCCAGGGTCTGTGCAATGTGAAGCGTGACGAACGGGCGCCTGGCCTCCACCGCCTGGAACCACTCGCGGTTCAGCTTCAAGGCCTCGGCGGCGGCCAGCCCGGACCGCACGTCCACTCCGGCGGCGCGCAGCGTGCCGGCACCTCCTGCTGCGGGATCGTGGGGATCATCGACGGCATAAACCACATGCGATATGCCAGCGCCAATGATTGCCTTGGTGCACGGTCCAGTACGCCCGACGTGGTTGCATGGCTCCAAGGTCACCACCATGGTTGTCCCGGTGAGGTTCAAGCCCTTTGCCTGAGCCTTCGCGATCGCATCTGCCTCTGCATGTGCCGTGCCGGCGCCGCGGTGGTAGCCGGTGATGAGCTGCTCCCCGTTGGGCCCGAGCACTACCGCTCCCACCAACGGATTGGCGCCGCGGTGTCCCCGGAGGGCTACGTGCAGTGCAGTGTCCATGGCTGCGGACTCAGCGGCAGAGAAGTCTTGGTTCGTTGCGTCGCTCATCGGAGGGCTCCTATCGGTTCCAGCTCGGCCGTTGGCGTGATTGCTTGGCTTTCACGTCGGTTTGCCCGCCACCACACGAAGAAAAGGCCCTGGCGCCAGCGGTACCAGCCGTAGGCGGCGACGCTGATGAACATGATCTGGCGTCCGGCCTGGCCCCAGAGTGTGGCTGGCGAGGCGGCACCGAAGACGTTGCCAAGAAAGACCGTCAGCAGAAGCAGGTTGCCTGCGATCCCGATGGGCCATGCCCAGACTTTACGGCGCATACCGCCCAGGGCGCTGGCGAGCCCGAAAATATTGCCTAGCACTTCGCGAAGAACAAGCACAGATCCGCCTACGGGAATCCGTGCTTCGAAGAGCCATCGCAGAAAGTCCATGTCGTTCCTTCCCTCGAATGCCGCGATGGCTCCGGGGGTGTACGACAGCGCAATGCCGGGCGCACGTAACGCCCAAGGCATGACTGTACGTGCTTCTCCCATCCAGACTTTAACTGTCGGTACTGGAGTTCCACCAGTTCAACCGTCCGCCGTCGTGATTCCCGTGAAGGAAACGCGATGACTCGCGGGTCGCGGACTATAACCGCCGGTTCGGAATTACACCGACCCCGGAGCACGTATGTGTGTTGTTATTCTGTCACAACTAAAGGCATTGCCGATGTATTCCCGGACCTATATGTAAGCAATTGCGTCATTGTTGTCACATTGCCGCCAGGCCCGCAGCGCGCAGCCGTTCAATAGCGGCAGCGGGGTCTTTATGGCCGTAGACGGCGGATCCGGCGACGAACACATTTGCACCCGCCTCGGCTGCCCGGACAATGGTTTCCTCCGTGACGCCGCCATCAACCTGGATTGCGACGCCAATTCCGGAGCCGTCCATCGCGGCACGCGCCCGCCGGATCTTGGGCAGCGTAACGTCCAGGAAGGACTGCCCTCCGAAACCCGGTTCCACGGTCATGATGAGGAGCATGTCCAGTTCGCTGAGCATGTCCAGATACGGTTCCACCGGAGTGGCAGGACGAAGCGCCATACCTGCCTTGGAACCGCGCGCACGGAGCTCGCGGGCGAGCTTGATGGGAGCCATCGCCGCTTCCGCGTGGAAGGTCACGGACGCCACACCGGCGTCGGCGTAGGCCGGCGCCCAACGGTCGGCGTCGGCGATCATCAGATGGACGTCGAGCGGGACCGGGCTCACAGCCTGGATCCGCTCCACAACCGGCAGGCCGAGCGTCAGGTTCGGGACAAAATGGTTGTCCATCACATCGACGTGGACGGCGTCGGCGTTGCTGATTCTCTTCAGCTCGGCTTCCAGGTTCACGAAGTCCGCGGACAGGATGCTCGGGTTGATACAGCACTCAGTCAAGGCAGTTCCCTCAGTGTTGGTGGCGATCTGGTGGTTTTGGCAATTCTCCAGCTTAGGCACGCAGTGTCGTCTGGCCGGGGAAAGGCGTCGAAGGTTACGGCTTCTTCCGGATCAGCGCCAGGAACATCGCGTCTGTTTGATGCACGTGTGGCCACAGTTGGGCGGTCAACTCATGCCCGGCGCCAAGGCTGCCGGAAAGGCTGACTGCGTCCAAGGCCGCGCCGGCATCGATCTGCTCCAAATCGTCCCGTTTGCGCAGGACATCGCTGACGACGGCGGTGGTTTCGGCAGGGTGCGGAGAGCACGTCACGTACGCCACCACTCCGCCCGGTTTCACGGCGTCGATGGCAGAGTTGAGCAGTTCACGCTGCAGCGGACCGAGATCGGCGAGGTCCTTCGGGGTCCTACGCCAACGTGACTCCGGACGGCGGCGCAGTGCGCCGAGTCCGCTACAGGGAACGTCGACCAGCACACGATCGAAAGCCTCCGCTTGTTCCTTCCCGACGTCGCGGCCGTCGCCGACCCGGACGGTCCAGGCGTCCGCCGGAACCGCCGAGAGTGCCTGGCTGACCAGCTTTGCCCGGTGTTGGGCCGGTTCGTTTGCCAAGAGCGTGGCACCTTCCTGATGGGCGAGGGCGGCCAGCAACGCGGCCTTGCCACCCGGGCCCGCGCAAAGGTCCAGCCATTTCTCGCCACCCTTGGCGACATGCCCAAGGTCAACGCCCACGACGGCGCGGGCTACCAACTGGGATCCAACGTCCTGGACGCGCGTGGTGCCTTCGCGGATGGAAGACATCCGGCCGAGATCGCCGCCGCTCGACAGTGCCGAGTCGATCACGAGTTCGCCGGGAGTAGCCCCGCTCTCAAGTGCTTCATCGAGGCTGCCGATGCCGGGCAGCGCCACCAGGTTCACCACGGGGGCTGCGTTGTCCGCTTCGAGCAGTTCGGTGATTTCGCTCGCGGGGCGGCCATGCATGACGAGCGACTGGCGCAGCGCCCTGACGATCCATTCCGGGTGCGCATGGCGTACGGAGGCGATCTTGGTTTCGTCGGTCTCGTCTTCCAGCAGGTAGTCGAGCCACTCCGGCAGCGTCCTGGCAGTGACTTTTCGGAGCACTGCGTTAATGAGCGACGACGGGCCGGCTCCGATGACCGCGCGGGCCAGCCCTACCGTCTGGTCGAGTGCGGCGTGGGCAGGCACGCGCATGGCGAGCAGTTGGTGGGCACCAAGCCGCAACCCGTCAAGGACTGCCGGATCGAGTTGGTCAAGCGGCCGATCGACACATTTGGCGAGGACGGCGTCGTACATCCCCTGGCCGCGCAGGGCGCCGTAACTCAGCTCGGTGGCGAATCCGGCGTCGCGCTTGTCCAGGTGATGGTGGCGGATCCGTGAAGGCAGCACGAGGTTGGCGTATGCGTCTTCCGATGCGACCGCGCGCAGAACTTCGAAGGCCACCAATCGTGCCGGATCCGCGCGCCGGGTCCGCTGGGACGGTGCGTTTGCGGAGAAACCGCGCTGCGGACCCCGGTTGCGTTCACGACCTTGGGCGTTGCGGTTGCTCTCGCCGCGGGGACCCCGGTTGCCGTGACCTCCGCCGTCCATGTTCCCACTGTTGTTAGGGCCGCGACGGCCGGACTCACTCATTCGAATTCCACGCTTTCTGGTGTTGCCAAACCACGGGCCCAATCGGCCGACGGCATCATCTTCTTGCCTGCTGGCTGGATCCGCCCTAGCTGCACTGCATGGGATCCGGTCCCGACCAGGACGTTCTTACCGTCAACCCGAATCTGACCCGGCGCAAGATCGCGGGTGTCCGGGCGCATGCCCACCGGCTCGAGCTTAACCCGTTGCCCGTCGAGCATGGTCCAGGCTCCGGGTTCCGGCGTGACGCCGCGGGATCTGCGGTTGATTGCGAGGGCCGGTTGCGTCCAGTCGAGCCGGCCGTCGTCGAGCGCAAGTTTGGGGGCCAACGAGACATCGCCTTGTTGGGGCTGGGGCGTCGCTTTCCCGGCGTCGACGGCCGAGAGCGTCTGGCTCAGCAGGACCGCGCCGCTGAGCGAGAGCCTCTCCAGCAAGTCGCCCGCGGTGTCATCGGGCCGCACGATTTCCGTCAAGGTCCCGAAGACGGGTCCGGTGTCGAGTCCTTCCTCGAGGAGAAAGGTTGCCGCTCCGGTGATGTCGTCACCGGCGATGAGTGAACGCTGCACCGGTGCGGCGCCCCGCCACGCAGGGAGGAGGGAGAAGTGGAGGTTGATCCAACCATGGCGCGGCACCCCGAGCGCGGCCTTGGGGACCAGGCCCCCGTACGCGACAATCGCGGCGACGTCCGGCTCATATGACGCGATCCGCTCCGTGGTCTCGACGTCCACCTTGGAGGCGTGGATGATGTCGATGCCAAGTTCGGCCGCACGTGCTGCCACGGGGGACGGCGTCAGGATACGTTTTCGGCCCGTAGGAGCATCCGGCCTGGTCAACACGGCCACGATCTCGAAGCCTGCTTCGATCAATGCGTCAAGGGAAGGGATGGCTACGGCCGGGGTGCCGGCGAAAAGCACCCTCATTCGGCAGCCCCGAAACTGCCGAAGCTGGAGCCCACCGTGTTGGCCCGCTTGGCGGTGGTTTGTTCCGTGACGGAATGGTAGTTTGCCGCGCGGATGGCTCGGAGGGCGGTTTTGCGATCCTCCCCTTCCAAACGGTCCGTGAAAAGGATGCCATCCAGGTGGTCGGTTTCGTGCTGGAAACAGCGGGCGAGCATGCCCTCCGCCTCAACCGCGACGGGGTTGCCGTTGATATCCACACCCGTGACCCGAGTGGTCCTGCGGCGGCGAACCGGGAACGCGAGTCCGGGAATGGAGAGGCAGCCCTCTACTTCGTCGGGCTGGAAGTCATCGCTGTTCTCCAGCACGGGGTTGATGATGTGGCCTTCCACTCCGCCGATCCGGTAGGTGAAGACCCGCTGGCTGACGCCGATCTGCGGGGCGGCGAGGCCGGCCCCGTCCACGTCTTCCATGGTTTCGGTCATGTCCGACACGAGTTTGGCGAGCTCAGGCCCGAATTCCGTGACTGGATCAGCAACCGTGCGGAGCACGGGATCGCCGATTATACGGATACTCAAAATGGCCATGTGCTGTCTTTCCTCACGATCGGCAAAGCTTCGGTCCCGCAAAAGGGGGCCTAGTTCAGTTTAGTTGAGCCTGAGGGCGCCGCGATGGCGGGGTACGACGGCGGAGCTACCGGCAGCAGCGCCGTTCCGGCTGCGCCAACATCGGCAGACATCTCCCACACCCTCTTCAAGGCGCAGAACTTCCACCAGTGGTGCTTGAGAACGTCCGGATTGGCCCGCTGGGGACGTACTTCGGTTTCGCCGATGGCCACGGCAAGCAGAACAGGGTTCTCTCCGTATTTCCACGGCTCCCACTCCCCTGCCACCGGGTCCACAAGGCTTTCCTCGGCCTTCATCCCGGCCACCAATTGCATCACCACTTTGTCGTCGAGGGGTTTAACGGTTCCATCCCGAGTGGTGCCTTTGGTCTTGTAGTCGATCAAGCAGATCCGGCCGTTGATTTTGGCGACGAGGTCCAGTGTCCCGGCGTAACCGACGCTTGAGTTCCACACCGTGATTTCAGGTGCAATGGGCTCCACCCTGTATAACTCCCACCATTCGTCGAAGCGAGCCGCGAATGCTTCTTCGCCGTTTGAGGCAAGCTCTTCCCGGGCTTCCTTCGCTCGGTGCGGACGTCCGAGGGCCTGGAGGGCTACTTGTTCGCAGTAGTTATGGACGCGGTCGCCGCGGCGTGCGGCGTCGTCCCGGTAAACCTCGGCCGCTTTGGCTGCTTTGTTGACGGCCTGCCGCATCTTGGCAGGACTGGAGAGATGCTGTTGAAGTTCCGGGTCTTTCGCCAGGCTACTTGCACCCATGTAGCCGAACCAGCCGTCCAGGGAGTGGGCCTGCTGGCCGATCACCGTGGTGATGGAGGGGACTGAGAAGGACTCAGACGTGGACCGGGCATACATCCGGCCGTATTCGGTGGCGTGGGCAAGCAGTGGATCTGTCATGGGAAAACTCTTTCACACACCGCTGACAAGAAGATGCGGAATCGTCGTGACTAAACCGCGTAACGAATCAGGCACTCCCGCACGGCGCACCGGTTTCCTTGACCCGCGATGCCATAATTGGTCACGTCCTCGGATACGGGAGCGAACAATGGGCCTCGATATAACAACGCTGCGAGTGGCTCTTGGCGTGGTTGCTTTTACCCTGCTCCTCCTGTTCTACGCATCATTTCGGCGCACGCGGTCGTCCTACAACGGTTGGTGGTGCATCGCCCTCCTTTTCTTCCTTTCAGGGAACCTGGCCTTCCTTCTCAACGGGACACCGCATCAAGTCTGGGCAAATCCATCGGGAAACGTCCTCTTGGTGGGTGGAGCGTTCAGCGTGTGGACCGGCGCCCGTTCCCTGAGGAAGTTGCCGCCGCCAAGGTGGCAATTTGCCGCTGCATGCGGCGTCACTGCCCTTGCCTCTGCATTGGAAAGCCCCGGTTACAACACATGGTCCGGAGGCTTGGTGTATCTGGGATTCATGACGCTGGGCATCGCGCTGGCGTCCCGCGATCTGTGGTTGCTGGATTCCAGCTACTCCCATGTTCACAAATCGATGGCACTGGCCGCCGGATTCCTGGCGGCTTACTACTTCTGCCGCCTGTCCGTGTACCTCGTCGAAGGTCCAACCGGCCCAAGTTTCCGCTTGTATTTTGGCCCGGCCATGGCCAGCCTGGTCACGTTGATCCTCCTAGTTGCCGTGTCCTTCAGCATGACCGCCCTCAGCAACGACCAGTTGATCAACCGGCTAAGCGAACGGGCCGCCCTTGACAACCTGACCGGGCTCCTCAACCGTGGCACCTTCCTGGACTTGGCCACCAAGGAACTGCAGCGCCTGCACACCACAAGTTCAGTTGCTTCGCTGATTTTGGCTGACCTGGATCACTTCAAATCGATCAATGATGAGTACGGCCATCCTGCCGGTGACGCCGCGCTCCAGGCCTTCGCGGCCGCCTGCACGGAATCGGTCCGGTCCACCGACCTGGTGGGACGATACGGTGGCGAAGAGTTCATCCTTCTCCTGCCTGGAGCAAGCCAGGAGCGGGCTGAAAACATCGCTGCCGACATCAGCCGCGCCCTCGCGGAAACCAAAAGCCTCGCCGGCATGCAAATTCCAACGGCAAGCTACGGCGTTACCGCTAGCTCGCTCGACGGCGTCGACCTGTCCGCGATGATTGCTGCCGCAGATGCAGCCCTTTACCAAGCCAAGTCGCTCGGACGGAACCGTGTGGTCGGGGCAGCCCCTCATTCATGAGCGGGTCAGGGAACTCGCGGGCAACAACAGGAGGCCCTGCTTGCAACATGAACCATGTTTCAAGCAGGGCCTCCCTTGGTGGGCGATACTGGGTTCGAACCAGTGACCTCTTCGGTGTGAACGAAGCGCGCTACCACTGCGCCAATCGCCCGTGCACAAGAAGACTAACCGACCCCGGCCGGAATTCAAAAATCGGGAAAACGGCAGGAAAAGTCACTCGGAAACTCACCGGCCTCCTTGACGCATCGGACAGGGCAAGCCAGCTTCTCCACCGCTCAACACAGCCCCCGACGGGCGCGAAACTGCCGATGAATCACAGCCATGTAACTCGAATATTCCGCGCCAATTCAAGGAACTCGGGTCCATTGCTCACGATTCGGACCAAGCGATTTGGAGTTTGCCGGAACCTCCTATAGAGTTTTTACTCGTCGGAAAGCGACGGAATGCCCCCTGCGGGCAGCCCGCCGAATAAGACCATGCGGACGTAGCTCAGCTGGTAGAGCACCACCTTGCCAAGGTGGATGTCGCGAGTTCGAATCTCGTCGTCCGCTCGCAGGACACTGTCACGGCATTGACTTCTTGGAACCCCAGGAATCGTGCTTACACGGTGGGTTGGCCGAGAGGCGAGGCAGCGGCCTGCAAAGCCGTATACACGGGTTCGAATCCCGTACCCACCTCGGTGAAAACCTTGGTTTCCGGTCCAGGCCGGATAGCATTTGGGCGATTGGCGCAGCGGTAGCGCGCTTCCCTGACACGGAAGAGGTCACTGGTTCGATCCCAGTATCGCCCACCAAGGCAAGGCAACTTGCTTGTTGATGAACGTCGGGCCCAGGCCGGAATGGTCATCATGTGCGGACGTAGCTCAGCTGGTAGAGCACCACCTTGCCAAGGTGGATGTCGCGAGTTCGAATCTCGTCGTCCGCTCCAATCCTTCGATATCCGGCAATCGCCGGCATTCAGAACGGCACCACCATCCAAGCGGCTCCGCAGAGCTGCTTTTTTTGTGCCCGCGGCCGCGGCCCGCAGCAGCCGCCCAACGAAATGATCGGCAGAACTGATCAATATCACTCAGCAAAAATCACTTTATCCAATGTGATTGAGATCGCATACTTTTCTTCAGGTCCAATTCGTCCACGCCAACAGGCAGGAGTAAACGGTGAATCAACAAACACTCGTCCGTTCGATCATGAGGAAGAAACCCATTGACGACATCGAGGAGGAAAGCAAGCACAGCGGGCTCTTCAAGAGTCTGGGCCTCTGGCAACTCACGGCCATCGGCGTCGGCGGCATCATCGGCGTCGGGATCTTCTCCTTGGCCGGCCTGGTGGCCCATGGAAGCAAGGACACCCTAGGCGTCGGCCCCGCCGTGCTGGTCTCGTTCCTCGTGGCAGGCCTTGCCTCGGCAGCCGCGGCGCTTTCCTACGCAGAATTCGCTGGCATGATTCCTCGAGCCGGCTCGGCCTACACCTACGGCTACGTTGCACTGGGCGAGGTCATCGGCTGGTTCATCGGCTGGGACCTGCTGCTTGAGTACATCGCGATTGTCGCCGTCGTCGCGATCGGAATTTCCGGCTACTTTGATGCATTCCTGTCCGGGATCGGCATCCATATGCCCACATGGATGACTTCAACGGTGGACGAAGGCAAGGGCGGCGTCGTCAACCTGCCTGCCATCCTGGTCTGCCTGCTGGTGACCTGGATCCTGAGCCGTGGAACCAAGGCATTTGGCCGCTTCGAACTAGTGGCCGTGGCCATCAAGGTCGTCCTGATCCTCTTCATCATCGGCCTGGGCATTTTCTACATCAACACCAATAACTACAACCCGTTCATGCCCAGCGGCTTCGGTCCGGTACTGGCCGGCTCCGCCACCGTGTTCTTCGCGGTGTTCGGGTACGACGCCATGAGTACCGCGGCGGAAGAAGCCACGGATGGCAAAAAGCACATGCCGAAGGCCATTGTGCTGTCGCTTGTCATCGCCATGCTCCTCTACGTTGCGGCGACCCTGGTGCTCACCGGAATGCAGAACTACAAGGACATCAACCCCACCGCAGGTTTCGCTTCCGCCTTCACCGGCGTGGGACTGCCCGTCATCGCCACCATCATCTCGGTCTTCGCGGTCCTGTCCATCCTGACGGTGATGCTGACCTTCCTGTTGGGCGTCACACGCGTCTGGTTCTCGATGAGCCGCGATGGCCTGCTCCCGGGCTGGTTTGCCGGGACAGACAAGCACGGAACCCCACAGCGCGTCACCTGGATCGCGGGCATCGCCTCGGCCTTGCTCGCGGGCGTCTTTCCCATCAAAGCCGTTGCCGACCTGACCAATATCGGCATACTCGCGGCGTTTGTGGTGGTGTGCTTGGCCGTGATCGTCTTCCGCTACAAGAAGCCCGACGCTCCCCGCACTTTCAGGTTGCCCCTCATGCCACTGGTTCCGGCCTTCGGCGTCCTCGCCTCAGCCTTCCTCATGATCCAGTTGCACTGGGAAACCTGGCTGCGCTTTGTGGTGTGGCTGGTCATCGGCTTGGTGATCTACTTCGGCTATGGCCGGAAGAACTCGCTCATGAATCCGGACAGTCCGCGCCACCAACAGGTGTGACCCCTTCGAAGAAGAGCTTGACATCCCAGTCAAATTATCCCTTGGCACCTCCGAAGGTCTCGGGTTAGGATCGAGAACGGAGGAGCGAACTGGCTCCGCGATTGAAGGGAGGTGCCCGTGGGATTACTTGACGATCTGAAGGGCAAGGTTCAGGACCTCATCGGTGGCAAAGAAGAAGCCATCAAGGACGGCATCGAATAGGCCGGCGATTTCATCGCCGACTCGACCGGTGAAATCTCACCGATCAAGTAGATGCGGTTCAGAGAGCCGCTTCGGATTTCGTGGGCGACCTCGACGGGGACGCTGACAGGGTTCCGACCTATACCGCACCCCCCACTAATGAGGCTCCGTAGCCGGTTTCACCGGCCAGAGCTCCCGAATACAGCTACGTCAACGGGGCACCGGTCCCGCCGCGAGGCGCCGCCGGTGCCCTTGGCGTTTAACAACTGCTGCCTCGGCCGAGGAGCCTCGGCTCCGGTAACGTGAGGGACTATGCCAGCTTCACCTCTCCACACCGGGCAATCGCGTCAAGCTTTCGCTTCACGGCAGTTCTCCCGCCCTCTTGTGGCCGGAATCGTCACCGCGCTGGTCGGCTTCACTTCCTCCTTCGCTGTGGTGCTCGCGGGCCTGAGGGCCGTTGGTGCCACCCAGGAGCAAGCCGCAAGCGGGCTCCTTGCCCTCACCCTGACTTTCGGCGTCGGCGTGCTCTGGTTGTCCTGGTGGTCGCGTTTGCCGGTCACGCTCGCGTGGTCGACGCCGGGCGCCGCCTTGCTCGCGGGCGCCGGAACGCCCGACGGCGGGTGGCCGGCCGCCGTCGGCGCCTTCCTCATCGCTGGTGTTCTGATCGCCCTAACCGGGCTGATTCCACCCCTCGGCAGTCTGATCGCGAAGATTCCCACGGCCCTCGCCCAGGCAATGCTCGCCGGGGTTCTCCTGTCCCTCTGCCTTGCCCCTTTCAAAGCCTTGGGCACCGCTCCCCTGCTGGTGGCTCCTGTGATCCTGAGCTGGCTGATCATGATGAAGCTGGCACCGCGCTGGTCCGTCCCCGTGGCGCTGCTGGTGGCCCTCGCCGTCATTGCTTTCTACATCGTGCTGAACGGCGTGAGTATTCCTGCGGACCGCCTCCTGCCCGAGTTGCACTGGACAACCCCCGCTCTCACGCTCAGCAGCGCAGCTGGCATCGCCCTGCCATTGTTCATTGTCACCATGGCATCCCAGAACATTCCGGGGGTGGCCGTACTGAAGTCCTTCGGCTACACGGTCCCCTGGCGCCAGTCGATGCTGGTGACCGGGGCAGGAACAGCGCTCGGGGCACCCTTTGGCGGGCATGCGATCAACCTGGCCGCGCTAAGCGCTGCTCTGGCGGCTGGAGAAGAGGCTGGCGAGGACCGGGGCCGGCGGTGGATCGCGGCCTTCACGTCAGGCCTTGCCTACCTCGTCCTCGCAGCTTTTTCAGCAGCTCTCGTGACCGTCGTAGCGGCGGCACCGCCGGGGCTCTTGGAAGCTGTCGCAGGCTTGGCCCTCCTGGGCACGATGGCCTCTGCCATCGCTTCGGCGCTGGCCGTCGCCGAGGAGCGCATCGGAGCGTCGGTGACGTTCCTGATCGCTGCGTCGGGCCTCAGTTTCGCGGGGATCGGCGCTGCGTTCTGGGCACTGGCCGCCGGAATCCTGGTGCGTTGGGCACTCAAAGAGCGGGAACCCGCTCCCTAAGAGGGTTCGTGGTTTTGGCCCTCACGCGCCAGAGCGGTCAGACGGGACACGGCGCGGAAGTACTTCTTCATGTAACCGCCGGTCATCATGTCCTCGGTGAAGAGCTTGTCGAAAGGCACACCGCTGGCAAGGATCGGGACGTCCTTGTCGTACAAACGGTCTGCCAGCACCACGAAGCGCAGGGCAACAGCCTGCTCGGTGATGGTTTCCACATCCCGCCAGACGACGGCATCGATTCCTGCGATCAGCTTGCGATAGCGGCTGGGGTGGACACCGGCAAGATGGTCGATCAAACCCCGGAAGTCGTCTACGGCCACGGTCTGGCCATCGAATTCGGCGTGCATCTGACGCTTGAGGTCCTGGGTCTTCAGCGGTGCCGGCGCAGCGGGCAATCCGCGGTGCCGGAAGTCTTCGCCGTCGATCCTGACAACTTCGAACTGGTCGGCGAGGACCTGAATCTCCCGCTGGAAGTCGACGGCGGCAAATCGTCCGTCGCCCAGTGAACCCGGCAAAGTGTTGGACGTGGCGGCGAGCTTGACACCGGCGTCGGCGAGTTCACGCATGAGGCGGGACATCAGTACCGTGTCGCCTGGATCGTCGAGCTCGAACTCGTCAATGCAGACCAGCTTGTAGCTGCTCAAAGCCTCCACGGTCTTGCGGAAGGACAGGGCGCCCACCAGGTTGGTGTACTCCACGAACGTTCCGAAGGCTTTCGGCCCCGGAGCCGAGTGCCACAGGGAAGCCAGCAGGTGGGTCTTTCCAACGCCGAATCCGCCGTCGAGATAGATGCCAGCCCGGCCGTTGACCTTCTTGCCGAAAAGCCGCTTGAACAGGCCGTCGCCATCACCGGCTCCTACCGTCGCCCCAAACACCTCCAGGGCCTTGACTGCCGCCGCCTGGCTCGGCTGGTTAGGATCCGGCCGGTAGCTGTTGAAGGAGACCTCTCCGAACCGTGGCGAAGGGTAAAAGCCTTTGAGAATCTCATCCGCAGAGACCGCCGGCGTGCGCGCGGCGAGCTGTTCGATCTGTACCAAGGCGGTCCGTTCTTTGTGTCGTAAGTCCCCAGCAAGAATACCGGCAATGGCATGGCCCTGGCGGACACGTGATGAAGGCCATATTTCACCATGTGAACGAGGAGGAGCTTTAGTCCCTCGCCCTCGATAATGTGGGATTAATGCCGGGCACGTCCTATCGCCCGGCGCCGCCCGGTGTCAGTGAAAGTGTCAGTGAAAGGCCATTCCAATGTCCTACCCCGTTGAACAGAACGAGAAGTTCGCCGCGTACGCCCACCCCGAGCGGCTGGTGTCCACCGAATGGCTTGCCGCAGCCCTGGAAGGCGGCGCACTCGGCGACGGCAAACTGGTGGTTGTCGAATCCGACGAAGACGTCCTCCTGTACGAAACAGGCCACATCCCGGGCGCAGTCAAGATTGATTGGCACACGGATCTGAACGATGAAGTCACCCGCGACTACGTCGACGGTGCGGCGTTCGCAGTGCTGGCAGCCGCCAAGGGAATCTCACGTGAGACCACCGTGGTGATCTACGGCGACAAATCCAACTGGTGGGCCGCCTATGCCCTCTGGGTTTTCACGCTCTTCGGCCACGAAGACGTCCGGCTCCTGGACGGTGGCCGGGACAAGTGGATCGCCGAAGGCCGTGATATCAGCACCGATGTCCCCCAGCCCACACCGAGCGAGTACCCCACTATCGAACGGAACGACGCCCCGATCCGCGCGTTCAAGGATGACGTCCTGGCTCACTTTGGAAAGCCGCTGATTGACGTCCGCTCCCCCGAGGAATACACGGGACAGCGCACGCACATGCCGGCCTACCCCGAAGAGGGCGCCCTGCGCGGCGGCCACATTCCCACCGCGGCTTCCATCCCGTGGGCACGCGCCGCGGCCGAGGACGGTACGTACCGCAACCGCACGGAACTTGAGGCTCTTTACCTCGGCGAAGCCGGCCTCACCGAGGGCGACGACGTCGTGGCGTACTGCCGTATCGGCGAGCGTTCCAGCCACACCTGGTTCGCCCTGAAGTACCTGCTCGGCTTCGAAACGGTCCGCAACTACGACGGTTCCTGGACCGAATGGGGCAATGCCGTCCGCGTCCCGATCGTCAAGGGAGCCGAACGGGGTACCGTCCCTCTACTTGCCGGAAAGTAGTCCGATGTCTCCGGCCGGCGCCATATTGAAGTAACGGGCGCCGGACCGGCCCTGACTTGCGTAAGCTGGAAGTGATGAGTACCAATACCTTGCCCGCCGCATTGGCGGAAATTGTCGATGACTTCCAGGCGCTAACCGAGCCGGACCGCCTGCAGTTGTTGCTTGAGTTCTCCCGTGGACTCCCGGCCCTGCCGGATCGGCTGCTGGACCACCCTGAGCTCCTGGAGCGGGTGGTGGAGTGCCAGTCGCCACTTTTCCTGACCATTGAACAGGAAAGGAACCCCGACGGCGTCGCCTACCGTTTGTTCTTCAAGGCACCGCCGGAGGCGCCCACCACGCGCGGCTTTGCGGGCGTTTTGCACGAAGGCCTGGACGGGCTGACTGCCGCCCAGATCCTGGCTGTTCCGGATGACATGCCGGAACTGCTGGGCCTCACCCGGGCAATCACACCGTTGCGCATGCGTGGCATGACGGCCATGCTGGGGCGGATCAAGCGCAAAGTCGCCGCGGCGGACCGCTTGCTGTCCTGATCCGGGATACTACCGAGAATGGCCAAGAAACAGGCTTCACAGGGAACGCCGGCCACAGCCGTACTGGCTGCGGCCGGCGTTCCTTTCACCCTGCACCCGTACACGCACGATCCGTCGGCAGCCAGCTACGGACTTGAAGCGGCCGAGGTCCTGGGAATCGATCCCGATCGGGTGTTCAAGACTTTGATGGTGGACGTCGAAGGCAAGCTTGCAGTGGGCATCGTTCCGGTCAGTGGAAGCCTTGATCTCAAAGCGCTCGCCGCCGCGCTCGGATCGAAGAAGGCCACCATGGCCGATCCCAAGGCGGCCGAGCGACGCACCGGCTACGTACTGGGCGGGATTTCGCCGCTTGGCCAACGTCAGTCTTCACCCACGGTGCTCGACGAATCCGCGTTAGCCTTCGGGACAGTCCTTGTTTCCGGTGGACGGCGCGGCCTGGACATCGAACTGGACCCTGCGGACCTGATCCGGCTCACGAACGCCCGGACTGCCCCGATCGGGAGCCACTAGCAAACGCTCGGGTACCCACAGGCGGCTGAGCTCCCGGCTGCAGGTCAATCGGACGCCGGCCCGCCTCGTGGCGCGAGCCTCGGCGCCAACCACGAGCGAACCAGCCGCTCCCACTTCTGCGGATCCACATTCCACTCTTTGGTGTGTCGGGCTCCTTCAAAGGCTTCAAAAGTGACCATGTCCGGATTCTTTTCGGCGAGACTGGCCGAAGGTCCGTACGGAACGTACTCATCGTCCACACTGTGGATCACCAGCGTCGGTGTACGAAGTTCGACGGCACGCGAATCCCAGTCCATTGCCTTCAAGTCAACGGGAGCGGCGAGGCCCGTGATGCGCCGGCCAAGGGGGTGCGCCAACATCAGCTGCCCGTAGCGACCCACCGCGTAGGGAATCCTGTTGATTTGCGCGTGGTGCGCAAGGACGTTGACCCAATTGATCACCGGCGCGTCCAAAACCATGGCCCTGATGACATGGCGATGGTGGGAAAGGTCGGCCGTCTGCAGGCAGATTGCACCGCCCATCGACCACCCGAACAGGACCACCTCATGCGCGCCACGGGCGAGTGCGTGCTCAATGGCGGCATCGACGTCGCGCCACTCCGTGGACCCCAAGCCGTAACGCCCGTCCGGGGCAGACGGTGCCAAGCCGTCGTTCCGGTAGGAAACCAGCAGGCTGTCGAGTCCGAGTTCGCGCGCGGTGCGCACGGCGCGCAGGCCTTCGAGGCGCGTAGCACCCCGGCCATGGACCATGATGGCCCACACCTTCGCGGGCTTCCCCGCGCCGGAAGGGATCAGCCAAGCCGGGGCTTGGCCGCCCTCGACGTCAATCTGTACGTCTTCGGAGTCCAAGCCAAGTGCCGCCGGGGAGTTGTAGACCGCACCGCTCCACCATCCACGACGGGCCGTAGACAGATCCCCGCTGTAGACTTCCTCGACTTCGCGCTGCACAGTGCGCTCTGCGGGCGAATATGACACGATCCGGCCGATCCGCGCGAACCCTGTCCCCCCGGCAAAAAAGAGGCTGAACACTCCGTCGATCGTGGTGTCCGGGGTAGCTGCGAGGATGATCTGAAGTCCGTTGTCACCGCGCACCACCGCCAGCACTTCCTGATCCGCCTCGCGTACTGAAGGGGTGATGACGCGCCGGGCGAAATAGGCTGCGAGCGCCGAAGATCCCGCGCCCAGCAGGCCCGCAATACCGCTTCCAGCAATGATCCCCCCGACAGCCCATTTGGCGGGGACAGACATTTTCGCACCGTTCACTACGGCTGGGGCAGGTGGGGTCTTGGATGCCATGTGACCATTGTCCCCGTTACGGGGCTGTCACTTGAACAGCACCGACTGTCAGCGTTGCGTCCCGGCTGGCACAGCCACCGCGACGCAGCGGCGAGAACAGAATTGCCGGTGCGAATCCGTGCCACCCTGTGCGCCTCAGGTCTACGCTGTAGCCATGAGTGATCCAATCGTCATCCTTACCGAAGAGCCTCTCGGCCCGGACGAACGCGCCAATATTGCCAAACTGCTCGACGGCGGCGACTCGCCCCTGGTGGTGCTGGTGCCGGCGAACACCGAAAGGCATTTGCTGGTCGACTTCCTCGAAAACCTTTCGATGCTCGAACTAGCCAAAGCCTTCCGGGACCTTGTCGCACAGGCACCGGATCCCCAGTCGGAGCGGGCGCAGGCCGCGGAGGCCTTGTCCGCGTCGCTCGCTACCTTGGAGGGGCTAGGTGGCGGGGTCACAGGTGAAATCGTCGACGGCGGTGCGGTTGCCGGCCTGGTGTCCAAGGTCAAGGCGCTGAATGCCGCACAGGCAGTGGTGGTCACCCGTCCACACGCTATTGCAGATACCTTCCACACAGATTGGGCGAACAAGGCCCAGGACCAGTTGGGCCTGCCCGTGCTGCATCTTTACGCTGGCTCGGGATTTATCGGTGACTCGTGAACGTTGAGAGAACATGACCACTGCAGATAACAGGAAGTACTTCCAAGCCGCGGACCCCTTGGCCGGGGTTCCTCTCCAGGAGGTTCCGAAGGACGGGCAATGCGTGGAGAAAACCGAGGCGGAGTGGCGCGAAGAGCTGACCCCGGAAGAGTTCAGGGTCCTGCGCCAGGCCGGTACGGAACGCCCGTATGCGGGTGAATATTGGGACACACATACCGCCGGGGTGTACCAATGCCGGGCCTGCGGCGCGGAGCTTTTCACCAGCAACGAGAAATTCGATTCGCATTGCGGTTGGCCGTCGTTTTGGGCACCTCTCGCCGAGGGCACCGTCAGGTACATCCATGACCGTACTTTGGGCATGGAACGCGTAGAGGTCCGATGCGCCAATTGCGATTCTCACTTGGGCCACGTTTTCGATGGCGAGGGCTACGGCACGCCGACTGACCAGCGGTACTGCATTAATTCCGTTTCGCTCAAGCTCGTCGAGGCCCCCACATCGCAGTAAGGTCGGCACAGCGCAGTAAGGCACCGGCGGTCCCCACGGCCAGCCCTCCCCGGGCTGGATCTTCCGGGGGCCGCCGGAACCACTTGCACAAGAGCTTCTTATGCTCGGGCATCTTTTGAATTAGTGACTCTGACCGCTTGCTACGCTCACCTCAGAACAACATTTCTTGAGGAAGGCACCATCGACGATGACCACCACCGCAACCACCGCCCGTCCGCGCATCACGTCTGATAACCGGGACTGGATCTCCCTGAAGTCCGCAGCGACTGCCCTCCAGGCGTTCCAGGGCCAGGACGGGTCCATCCAGGATTCCGTGCACCACCAGGCTGCCCGGGAGTACACGGCCGCCATCATCGAGGCCATCAAGAGCCTGGCTCCTGCGTTCCCCCACGACTCTGCGTACCTTGAGCTCTTGGTCACGGATTTCGGCCGTTGGGCCGATGTCGGTTTCGGAGTCCCGGACTTCCTCGACTCCCTCCTGGCCTTTCAGCCCCAGGAACACCGCGAAGACGGGCTCCAGCACCTTGTCGTGTTCCCCATGTACACCCAGAACGGCAGCACGAGCCGCCTCGTGGAAGCTGTCCTGATCGAGGTGATCTGGCCTGAGTTCATCGGCGCATTGGAAGCGGGCGACTACTCCAACAAGCTGTTCGTGCCCATCCGGTTCCTGGACTTCACCCCTGGGTACGACACCAATTCGGCCGTGCTCTTTCCCGAGACCGTCGCCGTGAGGCAGACGCCTGCCTTCACGTGGGGCGCCATCTTCGCTGACCGCGAGGCCGCGCGCTTCCGCCGTGTCCTCAAGGCAGCCGCGGCAACAACATCCCTTGAGCTGCCGGCGGATGCGGCAGAGCTGTTGGATGACCAGGAACTCACGCAGCGGACGTTCGTCATGTGGGACCTGATCCATGACCGTACCCACATGCGCGGCGACCTCCCGTTCGACCCGTTCATGATCAAGCAGCGGATGCCGTTTTTCCTCTATTCGCTCGAAGAGCTCCGCTGCGACCTGACGGCCTTCCGCGAATCCGTCCGGATCGAGAAGGATGAGGAGGCTTCCCTTGACGCCCGACGCCACGCGAAGCTCGTCCAGTACGCTGTCATCTTCGACCGTATTTTCCGCTTCGCCGTCACGGGCAACCGGGTCCGCAACTACGACGGCCTAGGCGGCCAGCTCCTCTTTGCCTGGATGCACCAGCACCACGTCCTGCACTGGACAGACAGCAAGCTCAGCATCGACTGGGACGAGGCCGCCGCCGTCGTCGTCGAGCTAGGCGCCCGGATCGAGGAACTGTACTGGCGCTCCATCGACCGCCCCAAGGCTGCCCACTGGCTCGCGGCGTATAAGCTCATTTCCGGTACGGTCACTCCCCACCCGGCATCGGTCTGGGCGAAGGGCCCTGAGGCACTGCCACTTGACGGGCCGCCCCGCGGCCTCACCGACCAGGTCCTCGACGACGAATTCCCGCTGTCCATGTTCTACGAAGCGCTGGAGAAGAAAATGCGTCCAATCATCGAGTCAACCAGCGGCATGACCGGAATGACCGCAGCCTGATGGCCGAGGAACCACTGACCGTCGTGGTCACAGGTGGCAGCAATTCCTCCGGCATTGCTGTCGCCCGCGCCTTCGCGCTGGCCGGGCACCAGGTATTTACCGTCGGTTCGGATCAGGCTCGTATCAAGGCTGCGGCGGCACAAGCGGGCGACGGCGTCATCCCCCTCGTCTGCGATCTTTCCAAGCTTGAGTCCGTCCGGGAGCTCGCCTCGAAAATCCACGGGAGCACGGAACGGGTCGACGGCGTCATCCACCTCGTGGGCGGGTGGCGGGGCGCCAAGGGTATCGAAGACCAGCCCGACGAAGACTGGGATGCCCTTGAACAGAGTGCCATCACCACGCTGAGGAACGTTTCGCGGATCTTCTACAAGGATCTTGAGACCTCCCCGCGGGGACGCTTCGCCATGGTGAGTTCGACCGCGGTCGCCGCACCAACTGCCGGAGCCGCGAGCTACGCGGCGGCCAAGGCTGCCGCAGAGACTTGGACCCTGGCCGTGGCCGACGGATTCCACCGCGCCCAGGCGGGCAACAAGGATGAACCGACGGATCAGCACAGCGCGGCCGTCGTCTTTGTGGTCAAGGCACTGCTGGACGCGGCGACGCGGAGGGAACATCCCGAACGGAAATTCCCCGGATACACGGGCGTAGAGGAACTGGCGGCGTCCGCCGTCGGGCTCTTCGACAAGCCGGCAGCGGAACTGAACGGACAGCGCCTCCTCCTGGCCAAATAGACTGAAAGCGTGAATGAACAAGTGACGAGCACTACAAAAGAATTCCCGGCGGCCCTGGACATGGAAGCCGCAGGGCGCCTCCACGATCCCTCCGTCCGCGGTTTCGCCTCGGACAACTACTCCGGAGTCCACCCTGAAATCCTGGCGGCCCTGGCAGCAGCAAACGGCGGCCACCAAGTCTCCTACGGTGACGACCAGTACACGGAACGCCTCCAGGAAGTCATGGAACAGCATTTCGGCTCAGGGATCGAGTGTTTCCCCGTGTTCAACGGCACCGGGGCCAATGTCTTGTCCCTGCAGTCGCTGCTGCCGCGCTGGGGTGCCGTGATCTGCGCCTCCACCGCTCACATCAACATGGACGAAAACGGTGCCCCCGAGCGCATCGGCGGCATCAAGCTCCTTCAGGTCCCCACCCCGGACGGCAAGCTGACTCCCGATCTGATCAACCGCGAGGCCTGGGGCTGGGGCGACGAGCATCGCGCGCAGCCGCTTGCGGTTTCCATCACTCAGACCACTGAACTCGGCACCTGCTACACGCCCGAAGAAATTCGGGCGATCGCCGACCATATCCACGCCAAGGGCATGAAGCTGCACATGGATGGTGCCCGTCTCGCCAACGCCGCCGCCCACCTGGGCGTGCCGCTGCGAACGTTTACCCGCGACGCCGGCGTGGACATTTTGTCCTTCGGGGGGACCAAGAACGGGTTGCTGTTCGGCGAGGTGGTGGTTGCACTGAACCCGGAGGCCGCACATGGGCTGAAGTTCCTCCGAAAGATGAATATGCAGCTGGCCTCAAAGATGCGCTTCATTTCGGTCCAGTTCATCGCGCTCTTGGAGTCCGGGCTGTGGCTTCGCTCAGCGGAGCACGCCAACGCCATGGCCGCCCGGCTACGTGCCGCGGTAGATTCCATCGACGGTGTGGAGCCGACGCAGGCCACCGAGTCCAACGGGGTCTTCGCAGTGCTTCCGGCCGGCGTCGCCGACCGCCTCCGTTCCTCCTTCAAGTTCTACGACTGGAACGAAGCGAACCGAGAAGTGCGCTGGATGTGTTCTTTCGACACCACGGAAGAGGACATCGATTCCTTCGTTGCCGCAATCAAACGCGAGCTGGCCTCGCTATAGGCCACTGGACGGGGCGGCGTGGCTTCAAGCTTTCGCCGCCCCGGACACATAATCTGCGAAGGTGAACGCACTCGCACAGGTTCCCGCGGATTTCTTGCATGCGTTGGGAACGCTACGAAAAGCACAGTGCCGGAGTGAGCTGCAGCTCGCGGAGATTCCGGCGCCCTCCCGCTTGGCCCCATATGCAGTGGCCTTGGGGGCAGAAGTCTTCAGCCGCTCGACGCGTCCTGGCCGAACCCCTGTCCATGGCCCCGCGGCCATGGCATTCACCAAAGAAAATACTCCCGGCACCATCGGTTCGCCCGGTGCGGACGATGACGAAGACGATGAACTCGCGACAGGCAGGTTCATCCTCCTCCATGATCCGGACGGCTCGGCAGTGTGGGACGGGGAATTCCGGATCGTCACCTACATCAGGGCCCAGCTGGAAGCGGAGATGGGCAACGATGCGATGCTCGGTTCCGTGGCCTGGACTTGGCTCGTGGACGCTCTCGAGAGCCATTCGGCCCACTACCGGGCGGCGGGCGGAACAGCCACGCGCATCCTGTCCGAGAGCTTCGGCACCTTGGCCGAAAGGCCGGAAACCATCGACATCGAACTCCGCGCCTCGTGGACACCGGCGTCTTCCGATGCCCAGGCACACTTGGAGGCGTGGTGCGACATGGTCTGCACGTTCGCGGGACTCCCTCCCCTGCCTCCCGGGGTCACACCGTTGCCAAATAGGCGGCTCACATGAAAACCGTGGGAGCTCGTTGGAATCCCGGCCGGACCGGCCCCGAACAGAGTCGGTAAACTGAAGGCACCATGACCCCTGAAAATCTGGAACCCACCACGGCCGGCGCCCCGGCTGCTGATCCCACCCCCCACATCACGGTGGACGGCTTTGAGGGCCGGATACCCGAAATCATCGATCTTGATGCCCCACGCGAGGGCGTACCCCTTGTCATCGATACCCTGACCGGCCTGGAGCGCTGCGCCGCCGCCATCGCCGCAGGAACCGGTCCCGCCGGAGTCGACGCAGAGCGTGCCTCCGGCTTCCGCTACGGACAACGCGCCTTCCTGGTACAGATCCGGCGTGACGGCGCAGGTACCTGGCTGATCGACCCCGAGCCCTTCGATGACCTGAAGATCATCAACGAAGCGCTCGGTGGCGTCGAGTGGATCCTGCATGCCGCGACGCAGGATCTTCCGTGCCTGGCCGAACTCGGCATGTGGCCGGACAAGCTCTTCGATACCGAGCTCGCCGCACGGCTTGCCGGACTGCCCCGAGTCGGCCTCGCAGCCGTTATCGAGCAGCTCCTGGGCTTCGGCCTCGCCAAGGAACATTCAGCGGCTGACTGGTCCACCCGCCCCCTCCCCGAACCGTGGCTGCGATACGCGGCCCTCGACGTCGAGGTCCTCGCTGAGCTACGCGAAGAACTTATCGAACTCCTGGAAGCCGATGGCAAGCTCGACTTCGCCGAACAGGAATTCGCCGGCATCCTCGCGGCAGGCCTCCCCGCCCCTCGGGTCGATCCGTGGCGCAAGACCTCCGGCCTGCACCAGATCCGTGATCGCCGCCAACTGGCAGCCGTGCGCGAGCTGTGGCATGAGCGGGACCAGCTGGCACGCAAGCGGGATGTTGCTCCGAGCCGCCTGATTCCCGATTCAGCCTTGGTCGCCGCGGCAAAGGCCATGCCGAGCACCGTTCCGCAGCTCCTGGCCACCAAGGGCTTCCACGGACGGGCCGCACAGCGGGAAGCACCGCGCTGGCTGCGCTGCATTGCCGCTGTAAGGAACACCGAAGAACTTCCCCCGCTGCATCTTCCAACCAATGCTCCCCCGCCACCGCGCGTCTGGACGGACCGTGACCCCGAAGCCGCAGCGCGCCTCGGGACTGCCCGGCCACGACTTCAGGCAGCCGCCGACGAGCTCAAACTTCCCGTGGAGAACCTGCTCACTCCGGATTACATGCGGCGTGTGCTGTGGCGGCCGCCGTCGGACATCACAGTCGAGTCCATAGCGGAAGAGCTACGCACCCTCGGCGCCCGGGAATGGCAAATCGCTATCACAGCACCGATCATCACCGAGGCCTCGTTGAATCCGCAACCGCTGCCGCCCAAGGAACCCAAAGAGCCGCGGATCCTGGCTCCGAAGTCCCAGGACCCGGCCACTTCGCCTGAGGCTCCCGCCTCCCCTTGAGACCCGCTCATATCCGGGGCCTTTTCCAAGTGGATTCCTTGGTGATGTGAGCGAGGATCCGCCGGAAACCGTTCATATGTGAGCGAGGATCGGTAGTGACCTCCTTGCGCACTATGTTACTGACGAGTAACATGGCCGTAAATGACACCGGCTTCCCCTGTGAGGGCTGTCCGGCATCCATGTCTCAACGAGGAGCCACACACATGAGCCATACCGGGAACAGCGCCAGGGCGCGGGCAGTCCGCGAGGTCGTCTTCGTGGACGGTGTCCGGACGCCCTTCGGCAAAGCGGGCGAAAAGGGCATCTATGCAGGCACCCGTGCCGACGACCTCGTGGTGAAGTGCATCCGCGAACTGATGCGGCGCAATCCGGCCTTGCCTGCCGATCGGGTTGACGAAGTCGCCATCGCCGCCACCACACAAACCGGCGACCAGGGACTGACCATCGGACGCACCGCCGCACTTCTGGCCGGCCTCCCCCGCAGCGTGCCCGGCTTTGCCATCGACCGCATGTGTGCCGGGGCAATGACCGCCGTCACGACCACGGCGAGCGGCATCGGTTTCGGCGCATACGACGTCGTGATTGCCGGCGGCGTAGAGCACATGGGCAACCACCCGATGGGGTCCGGCGCCGATCCGAACCCGCGGTTCATGTCCGAGCGGATCGTGGATCCAGCTGCGCTGAACATGGGCAACACGGCCGAGAACCTTCACGACCGCTTCCCCGCCATCACCAAAGAGCGCACCGACACCTATGCGGCGGCATCCCAGGCGAAACTTGCGGCCGCCTACGGCAAAGGCCAGATCCAGCCGGACCTGGTCCCGGTCGCCACCATGAAGCCAGGACAAGGCTGGACAGTGAACACCGTTGACGAGCCGCCGCGCCCGGGGACCACCGTGGACGATCTCGCGGAGCTGCGCACACCGTTCCGGTCCCACGGCCGCGTCACCGCGGGAAATGCAGCCGGCTTGAACGACGGCGCGACCGCGGCACTCCTGGCCTCGGCCGAGGCTGCCGAAGAACTCGGCCTGTCCGTGAAGATGCGGTTGGTCTCCTATGCATTCGCGGGCGTCGAACCCGAAGTCATGGGTATCGGACCGGTCCCGGCCACCGAGAAAGCCCTCAAGAACGCCGGCCTCGGCATCGAGGACATCGGCCTGTTTGAGATCAACGAGGCCTTCGCTGTGCAGGTACTGAGTTTCCTCGACCACTTCGGAATCGCCGACAACGACCCCCGCGTCAACCGTTACGGCGGGGCTATCGCCGTCGGGCACCCCCTGGCGTCCTCCGGCGTCCGGCTCATGAACCAATTGGCACGCCAGTTCGAAGAGGACCCGTCAGTCCGCTTTGGGCTCACCACAATGTGTAT
The DNA here is from genome assembly GCF_044358315.1 of Arthrobacter sp. FW306-04-A. Taxonomy (GTDB): domain Bacteria; phylum Actinomycetota; class Actinomycetes; order Actinomycetales; family Micrococcaceae; genus Arthrobacter. The sequence continues at coordinate 1,744,256 of NZ_CP084559.1, read as the reverse complement.
TGGCCTTGGCATGGGCGCGACGGTGATCTGGGAGAACCCGCGTCACGCCAACTACAACAGCTACGGCAGCGCGACAGAGACCTCCGCTGCCACCGAAACCAAGGGAGCCGCAGCATGAGCGCCGCCGAATTCCAGAAACTGGCCGGACTTTTCCCGGATGAGACCGTGACCCACTCCTACGTCCAGGACATCGAACTTCCCGGCAACGCAGGAACTTTCGCCCTGATCACCCTGGACAACGGACTGGACCACTCCAAGCCCACCACTCTTGGACCGAATACCCTCGTGGAGCTCGGCACGGTCCTTGAAGGACTCAAGGGGCGCGCTGCCCGCGGCGAGATCGTCGGCGTCGGCGTCACGGGGAAGCCGTACTTCCTCGTGGCCGGCGCGGATCTCTCCGCGGTCAAGCGGCTCGAAGATCGGGACCACGGCCTGTGGATGGCACAGCTGGGCCATGACGTCTATGCGACGCTCGCCGATCTGGGTATCCCCAGCTTTGCCTTCATCAATGGCCTCGCCCTCGGTGGTGGCCTCGAAATCGCCCTCCAGTCCACTTACCGCTCGGTCTCCACCGGCGCTGGCGCTCTCGGCTTGCCTGAAGCGTTCCTCGGGCTTGTCCCGGGTTGGGGCGGCGTCTACATCCTGCCGCGCCTCATCGGCCCGGAAAACGCGGTCAAAGTCATGATCGAGAACCCGCTCAGCAACAACCGGACGCTCACCGGTCCCCAGGCTTTCCAGCTCGGTATTGCCGACGCCATCTTCGAACCGGCGGATTTTGTGGAGCAATCCATCGCCTGGGCAGCGAAAGTGATTTCCGGCGAGACCATCCCAAAACGCGGCAATTCCGTGGATCCGGCGGATGCGGCCGTTGCCGAACGCTGGGCTGGAGCCGTGGCGGCAGGGCGTGCGTTCGTGGAAGCCAAGACCTCGAACGCTTCGCCGGCACCCGCGAAGGTGCTGGATATCCTCGAGGCCAACCGCACCATGAGCAAAGCGGAATCCGCAGCCTTGGAATGCGAGACGCTCGCTTACTTGATGCAGACGGACGAGTTCCGTTCCACTGTCTACGCTTTCCTGGACCTCGTGCAGAAACGGTCCAAGCGGCCTGCGGGCGCGCCGGACCGCAGGCTCGCGCGCCCCGTGACGAAGATCGGCGTCGTGGGTGCCGGGCTGATGGCGAGTCAGCTCGCCCTGCTTTTCGCGCGCCAGCTCAAGGTGCCCGTCGTCCTGACGGACATCGACCAAGAGCGCGTGGACAAAGGTGTCGCTTACGTCCACTCCGAGGTGGACAAGCTGCTCGGCAAGAAGCGGATCAGCTCCGACGCCGCCAACCGGACCAAAGCCCTGGTCAGCGGCTCCGTTTCCAAAGAGGCATTCGCCGACGCCGACTTCGTCATCGAAGCCGTGTTCGAGGAACTCAACGTCAAGAAGCAGGTCTTTGCCGAAGTGGAGGCGATCGTCTCCCCCGAGTGCATCCTCGCGACCAACACCTCCTCGCTGTCCGTGACAGCGATGGCTGAAGGCCTGCAGCACCCGGAGCGCTTGGTCGGTTTCCACTTCTTCAACCCGGTTGCGGTGATGCCGCTCCTGGAGATCGTGCGCGCGCCAAAGACCGACGACGCCGTCCTGGCCACCGCTTTCGAACTTGCCAAGGGCTTGAAGAAGACAGCCGTTTTGGTCAAGGACGCCGCCGCGTTCGTCGTCAACCGGATCTTGCTGCGGCTCACGGGCGAAGTTATCGCCGCGTTTGATGAAGGAACCCCGGCAGAAGTTGCCGATTCGGCGCTGCGTCCCATGGGCCTGCCGATGAGCCCGTTCACCCTCAGCGCGATGGTGGGCCTTCCAGTGGCCCAGCACGTCCAGGAATCGCTGCATGCAGCCTTTGGGGAGCGGTTTGCGGTATCCCAGAACCTGCAGAAACTGATTGACAACGGTGTCAAGTCCCTCTGGGCACCCGGTCCCGACGGAGCACCGGTCATCCCGGCAGAGACGCTGGCGCTCATGTCCTTCGGCACCACGCCGTCCACGGCCGAGGAAGTACTTCGCCGAACCCAGGACGCCCTCGCCGAGGAAATCGGACTCATGCTCGCTGAAGGCGTGGTGGCCGGGCCGGAAGACATCGACCTCTGTGTGATCCTCGGTGCCGGCTGGCCGATGTTCCTCGGCGGCATCACGCCTTATCTGGACCGCGTGGGGGCATCCGAGCGTGTCAACGGCAAACGCTTCCTGGCTCCCGGAATTGCTTCGAAGCCGGCTGCCGGCTAACTAACTGGCCTCGGGGGCATTCCTGTCGTACCGGTTTCCCAGCCGCCGGCCGAGGCCGCCCAATGAGCGCACCAATTCGGCGAAAGCCTCCCCAGGGTGGTTCTCCGAGACGATGCGCGCGTTGGGCGGCTCGCCCCAGAGCCCGCGAAAATCCGCCACGGTGGTTCCGATGAGCCTGGGGGCAGCGGTCTCGACATGCACTGTGGCGGTGCGAGTGCGAAATCCGACGGTCCCGGCGGCGACGGACGCGGCGAAGTAATCGTGGATGTGCGCCACGTAGCCGTGGTCGTGACGGCGGTGGAACTCGAAGTAGAAGCGAACCATGTCACTGACATGCCGCACGAGTTCGTTGGAAGCGGTGCTGCGCCGCCCTTCCGGCTGATCCGGCAGGACAAGTTCAGGTTCCGTGCAGCCTGCCTCCACGGCCAAGGCGGCTACGTGTTCTGGCTTCATCTCGATCCGTTCCGTGGTTTCCAGGGCGCACACCACCGGCAGCCGATCCTCAGGGAGTCCGGAGAAGGCAGCGAACACTTCGGCCGCGGCGTGAGGATCAACGTGCGTGTTCCACTCCGAGGTGGGAGTCGTATTGCCTTGGTAGTAATAACTGCCGCCCATGATCACGGCGCCACGCAGCAGTTCCGGCAGCCGCGGTTCGGCACGCAGGGCAAGTGCGAAGTTGGTGAGCGGCGCTGTCAGCAGCGCAGTCAGCTCCCCCGGCCGTGCCCGGGCTGCGTCCACCCAGAGTTCGACCGCGTCGCGGCCGTTCACCTTCCCACGCGGTTCCGGCAGCTCGGCGTAGCCGATGCCATGGGGACCGTGCGTTTCGGGCGTAGTGACCAGCGGGATCCGCAGCGGCGCCCGGGCACCGATGGCAACGGGCACCTCAGGGCGGCCGCACAGCTCGAGCAAAGACAGGTTGTTGCGCGCGACCTGTTCCGCAGCGACGTTGCCGGGGGTGCAGCTTACGGCCACGAGTTCGACATGTGGCTGGCTGCACAGGTAGGCCAGCGCCAGGGCGTCGTCGATTCCCGTGTCGCAGTCCACCAGCAAGCTCACGGGCTCCCTGAAGCCAGCCACCGGCGTCGGATCCTCCCTCACCGCGAATTCCTCAGAAAAGGGCAACCTTTGGCGAACGCGGGAAGATGTCATCCAATTCGACGCGGTCTTCCTCCGTCGGCACCCAGCGCACCGCTTTCGCATTTTCTGCGATCTGCTCGGGGCGTGTAGCGCCTGCAATGACGCTGCTGACTGCGGGCTGGGCAGCCAGCCAGGAGAAGGCCAGCTGCAATTCGGTTAGGTTCCGTTCTTTGGCGAATTGGCTGAACCGGCCCAACTGGACCCAATCGGCGTCGTTGACCATGTTGGTTCGGGTGTGGCTGAGGCGCGAACCCTCCGGGGCGCTTCCTGGTGCATATTTGCCGGTGAGGAGGCCGTTTGCCAGAGGGAAATACGGCAGGACACCGAGCCCAAAGGCTTGGGCGGCCGGCACTACTTCAAGTTCCGCACGGCGGTCCAGGAGGTTGTAGTGGTTTTGCGTTGAAATGAACCGGGCACCGCCCTGCATCCGGGCGACGTATTCGGCCTCGGCGATTTGCCAGCCAGCACGGTTGGAATGGCCGATGTACCGGACCTTGCCGCTCGTCACGAGGTCATCGAGGGCCGCGAGGGTCTCCTCCACAGGCGTGAGCGGATCCGGAGTGTGGTGCTGGTACAGGTCAATCCAGTCGGTGCCAAGGCGGCGCAGTGACGCCTCCGCGGCCTGGATGATGTAGCGTCGTGATCCCCGGGCACCGAAGTCGTTGCCGTTGGCGCCGTGCATGTCCATGCCGAACTTCGTGGCCACGATGGCGTCCTCCCGGCGGCCTTTCAGCGCGACGCCGAGCATGGTCTCGCTGAGGCCAGGCTCGCGGCCGTAGGTGTCAGCAACGTCGAAAAGGGTGACGCCGGCATCCAAAGCGGCATGCACCACCGCATTGGTGCCTTCCTGCGATTCCGTGGCGGTATTGGCCCGGCCGAGGTTGTTGCACCCCAAACCGACTACTGAGACGGTCAATCCGGAATTTCCAAGACGGCGATATTCAGTCATGATTTCACCCTACAATGCCGGCGGAGGACAGTTGGCCACTAGTTTGGCCACTCAGGACCCAAACGCGATGCCTGCTTCTTCCATCGCGTCGTGCAACTGGGCCATGACCTTTGGACCCATGCCGTGCAAAGCTGCCACCCGCAACTCACCGAACTCAGCGAGCTGCTCCAAGGTCTCCAGCCCTTCGTGGGCAAGCGCCCTGCGTGCCGGAGCGGACAAGCCCTTCGGCAGCGGAGTGTGCCCGGGCCAGTTGCTCTTGGGCGCCATGGTTGTCCCTTCCAAGCGGAGGTGTGGTCCTTAGAGAGTAAAGCCCACGCCGGTTTTCGGCGAGTGTTTTACTTTGAAGGAGCTAGGTTCGGCATGGGGTGCCGCCGCGATGCTCAGCTTGGTGAAGTCGAGGTCTTCCCCGCGGATACACACCTTGATCGCATTGACGGCCTTGTTGACATCCGGGCACAGGCAATAGATGTTGAGCTTCGCCTCGCCGATTTCGGAACGGTCCACGGTCCCGAGACCCCGCCAGGCCAGTTCGCTGGTCAGGGCGGCCTTGGCCTTTCGTTCAAGATAGCGGTCGCGCTCGGTGCCGTCCTTTGTCTTCAGCGCGATCTGGGCGACCACCCAGAACTGCTCAGTCTCCGGGATCTCCGCGTAACCGTCCTCCTCGCATTGCGCGGCAAAGGCCGTCATGAGTCCTTCGACGGCGGCCTCGTCCTCGACGTCGGTTTCGTCAGTACTGCTCTGGTGCCCGACGACTCCGTGGTTGATGAGGAACTGCTTGAATTCGTCGTCGTACCAGGCCTCCCGGAAATGCAGGACTGCTTCGTCGTCGCGCTTGTAGGTGCGAATAATGCCGCTCATGCCCGTCCTTTTCTAAACCGTTCGACGCAGGTACTGCTGGGTCCTGTGCCGTCGAAGGGTGCCTGCTTGTTGAATACGTCCCCGGTCACAGCTTGGGGAGGCTGCCTGTGGTGGGGTGTTCCTGTCCCGGCAGGGCACGTGCGAAAGGTACCTTTGTCCCCAGAACCTGCGCGACGACGTCGTGCGTTATCTGTTGGGCCGTAAGCCCGACGCGCTCAAGCACTTGGCTCCTGGTTCCATGGTCGAGGAATTCGACCGGAAGGCCCACCTCGTTGAGGGCAGTGTCCACGCCGGCCGCGCGCATCTCCTGGCGGATCCGGGAACCGACCCCACCAGCACGGACGCCGTCTTCGATGCAGATCACCAATCGGTGCCGGGCGGCGAGGGCAATGATGGACTTGCGAACCGGCAGGACCCAGCGCGGATCCACCACCGTGGAACTGATGCCTTGGGAACCGAGCCTGGACGCGACGTCAAGGGCGAGCTCGGACATGGCGCCGACGCTGACAATAAGGACGTCGTTCTCGGTGGAGCCTTCGGGCCGGCGAGCCAGCACGTCGACGCCGTCGGAAAGCCGTTCGATCGCATCGATCTCGCTTCCAACGCTGCCCTTGGAGAAGCGCACCACGCTGGGCGCGTCAGCGATCGCGACGGCCTCACGGAGTTCTTCCCGGAGGCGGCTGGCATCGCGCGGAGCCGCCAGATGAAGTCCCGGAACAATCTGGACCATGGCCATGTCCCACATGCCGTGGTGGCTGGCGCCGTCCGGGCCGGTCACGCCGGCGCGATCCAGGACGACCGTGACTCCAGCCTTGTGAAGGGCAACGTCCATGAGGAGCTGATCGAAAGCGCGGTTGAGGAAGGTGGCGTACACGGCAACCACCGGGTGCAGTCCCCCGAAGGCCATGCCTGCGGCCGAGGTGAGGGCGTGCTGTTCTGCGATGCCGACGTCGATCACCCTTTCCGGATGCCGTTCCGCAAACTTGTGCAGACCAACAGGGATCAGCATGGCCCCGGTGATGCCCACAATGTCCTTGCGTTCGTCGGCAATGTCCGCGATTTCCTCGGCGAAGACCGACGTCCAGGAACGGGCCCCACCGGCCTCAGTGGGTTCGCCGGTCTCGGGGTCGATGATTCCGACGGCGTGGAATTGGTCTGCCTCATTGGCAAGGGCGGGCGCATAGCCGTGGCCCTTTTCGGTCATGGCGTGGACGATCACCGGTCCGCCATAATTGCGGGCCGTAGTGAGTGCGTGTTCGAGAGCACGCATGTTGTGGCCGTCGACAGGGCCTATGTACTTCATGCCGAGGTCTTCAAACATGCCTTGCGGGGCCCACCAATCCTTGATGCCCTTCTTCATGGCATGCAGGCTCTTGTAGGTGAACTGGCCGATCGGACCGCCGTTCTGCAGCTTCTTCTTCCACCAATCCAACACAACCTCGTAGGTGGGAGCAGCGCGGAAGGAATCGATCGTGGGACGCAGTGAAGCGAGATAGTCTGCCAAGCCGCCGACTGTGGGGGCATAGGAGCGGCCGTTGTCGTTCACGACGATCACCACGCGGCGGCGTTTGTCCGCGGCAATGTTGTTGATCGCCTCCCAAGCCATGCCGCCTGTCAAGGCGCCGTCACCCACGACGGCGACGACGCAGCGATCGCCTTCCCCTGTCAATTGCCGGGCACGGGAGATCCCGTCCGCCCAGGACAGGGATGATGAAGCGTGGGAACTCTCTACAATGTCGTGCTCGGACTCGCCACGATCGGGATACCCGGACATGCCGCCTTGCTGCCGGAGGGTGCTGAAGTCCTGCCGTCCCGTCAACAATTTATGGACATAGGACTGGTGGCCGGTGTCGAAGACGATGCTGTCTCGCGGTGAATCGAAGACCTTATGGATGGCCATGGTCAGTTCCACCACGCCAAGGTTCGGTCCGAGGTGTCCACCCGTTTGAGCGACGTTGGTGATGAGGAAAGTCCTGATCTCGCCGGCAAGCTGCTCCAACTGCTGGCTAGTGAGCTTGCTCAGGTCCTGCGGGTTCCGGATTGTCTCCAAAAGTCCCAACGGCCCCTCCTTAGGGTGATTGACGTGCTATACAACTCTAACGCCTTGGCCGCCACGAAGCCGTCGGAACGGCTGCAGCCCCGGTTGGTCAATGACCATCCGGGGCTGTAGCGGTTGCCTTTTGGCTCAGGCGGCGTCTGCGCTAATTACCGCTAGTGTGCGGAGATCTGGCGCAGGACGTACTGCAGGATTCCGCCGTTGCGGTAGTAGTCGGCTTCGCCCGGGGTATCGATGCGCAGCACGGCATCGAACGACTTGGTGCTGCCGTCCTCTGCCGTTGCCGTGACCTTGAGCGTCCTCGGCGTCGTGCCGTTGTTCAGCTCGGTGACGCCCTCGACGGAGAACATTTCCGTGCCGACCAGGCCCAGGGACGCCGCGGATTCACCGGCAGGGTACTGCAGCGGGAGGACGCCCATGCCGATGAGGTTGGAGCGGTGGATACGCTCGTAGCTTTCGGCGATGACAGCCTTCACGCCCAGCAGCGCGGTACCCTTGGCAGCCCAGTCGCGGGACGAACCGGAGCCGTATTCCTTGCCAGCCAGGACAACCAGCGGCGTGCCGGCGGCCTGGTAGTTCTGGGCGGCGTCGTAGACGTAGGCCTGCGGGCCGTCCGCCTGGGTGAAGTCGCGGGTGAAGCCACCTTCGACGCCTTCAAGCAGCTGGTTCTTGATGCGGATGTTCGCGAAGGTACCGCGGATCATGACCTCGTGGTTGCCACGGCGCGAGCCGTAGGAGTTGAAGTCCTTGCGTTCCACACCGTTGGCCAGAAGGTACTGGCCTGCAGGGGTGTCCGATTTGAAGGAACCGGCCGGGGAGATGTGGTCGGTGGTGACGGAGTCGCCGAGCTTCAGCAGCACGCGGGCGCCGGCGATGTCCGTTACCGGATCCGGCTGCGCCTTCATGCCTTCGAAGTACGGGGGCTTCCGGACGTACGTGGACTTGGCGTCCCAGGCGAAGGTGTCGCCTGCCGGGGTGTTGAGCGCCTTCCAGCGGTCGTCGCCGTCAAAGACGCCCTCGTAGCCACGGGCGAACATTTCCTTGTCGATCGAGGAATCGATGACCTTCTGGACCTCGACGGGGTTCGGCCAGATGTCCTTCAAGAAGACATCGTTGCCGTCCTGGTCCTGACCCAGCGGATCCGCGTCGAAGTCGAAGTCCATGGTTCCGGCCAGGGCGTAGGCGATGACCAGCGGCGGGGAGGCCAGGTAGTTCATCTTGACGTCCGGGTTGATGCGGCCTTCGAAGTTGCGGTTGCCGGAGAGGACGGCGGTGACGGAAAGATCGTTGGCCTGGATGGCCTCGGAGATTTCGGCGTCGAGGGGCCCGGAGTTCCCGATGCAGGTGGCGCAGCCATAGCCGACGATGTAGAAGCCGAGCTTCTCCAAGTAGGGGGTCAGGCCGGACTTCTCGTAGTAGTCCGTGACAACCTTGGAGCCGGGAGCGACCGAAGTCTTGACCCACGGCTTGGAGGCGAGGCCCTTGTCCACGGCGTTGCGGGCAAGCAGCGCGGCAGCCAGCATCACGGAGGGGTTGGACGTGTTGGTGCAGGACGTGATCGAAGCAATCGAGACGGCACCGTGGTCCAGTTCGAACTCGCGGCCATCAGCTGTTGTGACGCTGACCTTGTTCGACGGACGACCATTGGACTTCGGGCCGTGTGCGTGCGGCGCTACGTCGGCCAAGTGGGTCGCAGTAGCTGTGAACGACGGCGAGTCCGAGGCCGGGAAGCTCTCGTCAATCGCTTCGTCCAGGCTTCCGTCGGCCAGGTCTTCCTTCACGTAGTTGCGCAGGTCCTGGCGGAACTGGGCCTTGGACTCCGTGAGGATGATGCGGTCCTGGGGACGCTTCGGGCCCGAGATGGAGGGAACAACCGTGGACAGGTCGAGCTCGAGATACTCGGAGAACTTGATCTCGTGCGAGGGATCGTGCCAGAGGCCCTGTTCCTTCGCGTAGGCCTCGACCAGGGCGACGTTCTGATCGGAGCGGCCGGTGAGGCGCAGGTACTCGAGCGTGACGTCGTCGATCGGGAACATCGCTGCCGTGGAGCCGAACTCCGGGCTCATGTTACCGATGGTGGCGCGGTTGGCCAGCGGCACAGCCGCAACGCCTTCGCCGTAGAACTCCACGAACTTGCCGACCACGCCGTGGTTGCGCAGCTGCTCAGTGATGGTCAGGACGACGTCGGTGGCGGTGGCACCCGCGGGAATGGAGCCGGTGAGCTTGAAGCCGACGACGCGCGGGATCAGCATGGAGACGGGCTGGCCGAGCATCGCAGCCTCGGCTTCGATGCCGCCCACACCCCAGCCCAGCACGCCCAGGCCGTTGACCATGGTGGTGTGGGAGTCGGTGCCGACGCAGGTGTCCGGGTAGGCACGGAGGACGCCGTCAACTTCGCGGGTCATGACGGTGCGTGCCAGGTATTCGATGTTGACCTGGTGGACGATGCCGGTTCCCGGGGGAACAACCTTGAAGTCGTCAAAAGCAGTCTGGCCCCAGCGCAGAAACTGGTAACGCTCGCCGTTGCGCTGGTATTCGATCTCCATGTTGCGCTCAAGGGCGCCGGAGTTGCCGAAGGCGTCGATCTGGACGGAGTGGTCAATGACCATCTCGGCCGGAGCCAGCGGATTGACGCGCTTGGGGTCGCCGCCGAGGTCCTTGACGGCTTCACGCATGGTGGCCAAGTCGACGACACAGGGAACACCGGTGAAGTCCTGCATAATGACTCGAGCCGGGGTGAACTGGATCTCGGTGTCTGGCTGGGCATCCGGGTCCCAACCGGCCAGGGCGCGGACGTGGTCGGCCGTTATGTTGGCGCCATCTTCCGTCCGCAGGAGGTTTTCAAGCAATACTTTAAGGCTGAACGGAAGGCTGTCAGCGCCTTCAACGGAGTTCAACCGGAAAATTTCATAATCGGTGCCGGCTACATTCAGTACGCCTTTGGAACCGAAGCTGTCCACAGTGCTCATGGCAGGACTCCTCTCGCAACAGCTTTCATCTTTGTCGCGCGGTTGACCGCTAGCTAGTTAGGCAAGCCTAATCTGAGCGACTGCCGTTGGTCGGTGGAGAAGTGAAGCGCGACTTGGAACTTCTCCACCATCGTAGTGGCGCCTACGCCGCGGGCACCAGCAACGCAACGGTCTCCAGGTGGTGCGTGTGCGGATACAGGTCAAAGGCCCGGAGTGCTTCAAGCCGCCAGCCTCCGTTCCGGAAGTACCCCAGATCACGCGCGAAAGAGGCCGGATCACACGACACATAGGCGATTGCCCGCGGTCCGGACTCGATGAGCTGGCTGACCACGGCTTTGCCCGCACCGGCCCGTGGCGGGTCGATCACCAGGGAATCGAAATTGCGGGGGCGTTGCCGCAGGACCCGTTCCACGCGGCCCTGGACTATCTCCACATGGGGTTCGCCATGCAGGTTCTTCCGGGCATCCCGGCTTGTGCCGGGCGATCCTTCGACTGATAGCACAGAACCGGTGATCCCCACCGAGTCCGCCAGGGGCGCCGTAAACAATCCGGCTCCCGCGTAAAGATCGGCCACGGCCGATCCCGGAAGGAGGTAGCCGCCGTCGCGCAGGAATCCCGTCACCGCCCCCACCAGAGTGTCCGGAGCGTCTTTGTGGATCTGCCAGAAGCCCTCCCCTGTGACCCGGTATTCATGACCGGCCGCCGACTCCTGGACCCAGGTCCTGCCGCGCAACTGCAACACTTCGCCGCGGGCCGGGTCGAAGCTCGCCACGGAAACATCGTGCGGGAGCTGTCCCAGGATCCGGTTGAGCCGCCGGGCGTCGGTACCCTCCTCCGGGGCGAGGAGGACCAGCGGACGTGATCCGTTGGCAGGTGCCGCAACTTCCACCCGTGAAATACCGTGCAAATCGATGTCCCACAGCCGCAAGTCATTGATGCCCGGAAGCGCGAGCGGCATCTCGCGAACCGGAATGACGACGTCGGAGCGGTGGGCGTGCATTCCCAGGCGACCGCCCGGGGTGACGGCAAAACTGGCCCGCGTTCGCCAGCCGAGGCCTGTGCCGCCGTCGGACGCTGCACCGCCGTCGGAAGCTGGATCATGTGCGGCGGCGGGCTCCACCTCGACGTTCAACTCGACGCCGGCGAGCCGCTTCAGCTGCTCGCCGAGGACTTCGGACTTGAGCACGCGCTGACGTTCCAGTGTCACGTGCCCGAGTTCGGCACCGCCCACGGGCGGTCCGCCCTTCCGCCAGGCGGCAAGGGAGTCGGCAAGTGCCCAGAAATGGCGCGTCCGGTCGTCCGACGCCTCCAGGACGTCGACGACGTCGGCGCGCCAGAAACGGGAAGACTCGGCGTAGTCGGTCAGCCGGACCCGGACCTTCTCCCCCGGGATGCCGTGCCGGACGAAGATGACCCTGCCTTCGTGCCGAGCGACAAAGTGGCCGCCGTGGGCGATGGCGCCGACGTCCACCACAAGTTCCTTGGCAGCTCCGTCCTGGGCGGTGGGCGTGCTGGATTCCGTATTGCTGGGGTGGGTCATTAGGTATCCTGCAGTGCCTTTGCTTCCTCGGACGACTTCAATTGCCATGGAACGCTTGCCACCATCACGCCGGGTTCAAAGTGAAGCCGGGCCTTGATGCGCAGTGCGGTCTGGTTGTGCACAAGCTGTTCCCACCATTTGCCGACGACATACTCCGGGATGTACACGACGATCAGGTCGCGCGGGGAATCCCGGCGCATGTTCTTGACGTAATCCAGGATGGGCGTGACGGTTTCCCGGTATGGGCTCGCCAACACCGTCAACGGTACCGGGATGTCCAGCTTGTCCCAGGCCTCCACGGTGTGGGTTGTCTCGCCATGGTCGATGTCGACAATGATGGCGTCCAACCTGGACGGCCGCGATGCCCTTGCGTAGGCGAGTGCCCGCAGCACCGGTTTGCGGACATGGGACACCAGCAGCACGGCGTGGACCCTGGTGGGTAGCGCGCGTGGAGAGGAGTCCTCGTCAACGGCCAGTTCCTTGGCCACGTTGTCATAGTGGGCCCGGATGCTCCACATGATGAGGAACAGCACGAACATAGCCAGGAGTGCGATCCAGGCTCCTTGTTCGAACTTGGTGATGAGCACGATGGTCAGCACCAAGGCCGTCATGCAGAAGCCGAGCATGTTGATGGTGCGGGACTTCAATATTCTGAGCCGGACAGCTTTGTCCCGGGCAAGTTTGAGTTCCCTGCCCCAGTGCCGCACCATGCCCAGCTGGCTCATCGTGAAGGAAATAAAGACACCCACGATGTAGAGCTGGATCAGCTTGGTGACGTCGGCATTGAAGGAAATGATGAGGACAAGGGCCCCGGCCGCAAGTGCGAGGACGCCGTTGCTGAAGGCCAGGCGATCTCCGCGTGTGCGCAGCTGGCGGGGCAAGTATCCATCCTGGGCGAGGATGGAGCCGAGGACGGGGAATCCGTTGAAAGCCGTGTTGGAAGCGAAGACGAGGATGACGCCCGTGGCCGCGACGACGATATAGAACGGGATGGATCCCGAGCCGAAAATAGTTTCCGCAATCTGGCTGATGGCCGGGTTCTGGATGTAGTCGTCCGCCAGCGGTTGGCCGTTGAGGAGGAATTCCTTGGCCGGGTCCAGCACGATGTGGACCTTGGTGGCGTTGGCAAGGTAGATGATGCCCGCGAGCATGGCCGAGGCGATGACCCCCAGCAAGAGAAGGGTCGTGGCAGCGTTCTTGCTCTTGGGCTTCTTGAAGTTCGGCACACCGTTGCTGATGGCCTCCACGCCGGTCAGGGCGGCTGCACCGGAGGAGAAGGCCCGAAGGAGCAGGAACGCCCCGGCCAAGCCGACCAGTCCTTGGTCGAATCCTTCTTGCGGGACGATCGTAAAAGCGGCCGACGGCGCTTCGCCCAGTTGGCCTGTGACCGCCTGGAAGATGCCTACGGCCGTCATGCCCAGGATAGAGAACATGAAGATGTAGGTGGGAACCGCAAAGACACTGCCGGCCTCCTTGATGCCGCGAAGGTTCACCAGGGCCAAGATCACGACGCCGACAGTGGCGATGAGTGCCTGCTGCCCATGCAAGGAGGGGATCGCGGTGGTCAGGTACGCGGCCGCGGAGGACATCGATACGGCGACCGTGAGGACGTAGTCCACCAACAAAGCGGCCGCGACGGTCAGGCCCGCGAACTTCCCAAGGTTGACGTTGGCGATTTCGTAGTCGCCACCGCCGGAAGGATAAGCGTGGACGTTTTGCCGGTACGAGGCAACAACCGTGAGCAAGACCACCATGACGGCGAGTCCAACCAGCGGCGAAATGGCGACGGCGCTCACGCCCGCGAGGGCCAGCGTCAGCAGGATTTCGTCGGGGGCATACGCCACAGAGGACAGGGCGTCCGAGGCGAAAATCGGCAGCGCAATGCGCTTGGGAAGCAGGGTGTGGGCCAGACGATCGTTCCGGAACGGCCGCCCCACCAACACCCGCTTCGCGGCGTTGAGAATTGTCAGCACTCCGCAAAGCTACTCTGAATCTAACGCGATGTCATGACGGCGGACTGGCTTCCGAGACTTGCCCCGGTAGAGTCTTACCGAGCGGCATGCATAAGAGTGAAGGAGAAACCGTGGCTCACTTTGTGATCATGGGTTGCGGACGAGTGGGCGCAACGTTGGCGCACACCTTGGAAGACGCCGGCCATTCAGTGGCAATCATCGACCAGGACGACCGTGCTTTCCGTCGCCTGCGCAGCGGATTCACCGGCCGGAAAGTCACCGGCGTCGGCTTTGACCGGGACACGCTGAAGCAGGCAGGTTGCGAAGAAGCGTACGCCTTTGCCGCCGTCTCCAGCGGAGACAATTCCAACATCCTCGCCACCCGGGTAGCCCGTGAAACTTTCCATGTTTCACACGTGGTTGCCCGCATCTACGATCCCGGCCGCGCCGAAATCTACCAGCGCCTGGGCATCCCCACCGTTGCCGCGGTGCGCTGGAGCGCGGACCAGGTCCTGCGCCGCATCCTGCCCGAACAACACCTGGCTGGCGATTACCGCGAGCCTTCCGGCCGACTGGTCTTGTCTGAGGTTGACCTGAACGAAGGGTGGATCGGGCACCCGCTGACTGCGATCGAAGCAGCTTCCGGGATCCGCATCGCTTTCCTCACCCGTTTCGGAGAGGGCGTCCTGCCCCAGGCCGGAACGGCGTACCAGGAAGGTGACACTGTGCACGCCATGTTGAACCTGGACCGCAGCGCCGAGGTGGCCCGCGTCCTCGCCGGCGCACCCGCCAAGGAGTCTGAGTGAAAGTCGTTATTGTCGGCGCGGGCAGCGTCGGTTCATCGATCGCGCGCGAATTGCTCGCCCACAACCACGAGATCATGCTGATCGACCTCAAGCCTGAGGTCATCGGGCGCAGCGGCCTCCGTGGGGCGCGTTGGCTGGTGGGCGATGCTTGCGAATTGAGCACGCTTCAGGAAGCAAAACTGGAAGGGGCCGACGTCGTCGTGTCCGCGACCGGTGACGACAAGGTCAACCTTGTGGTGTCCTTGCTGGCCAAGACCGAGTTCGGTGTGGGCCGCACGGTGGGACGCGTGAACAACCCCAAGAACGACTGGATGTTCAACGATTCCTGGGGGGTCGACGTCGCGGTCAACACTCCGCAGCTCATGACGGCGCTCGTGGAAGAAGCCGTGGAAATCGGTGACCTTGTCCGCCTGCTGACCTTGCAGACGGGTGTGTCCTCGCTCGTGGAGTTCACGGTCCCCCACGATTCGCACATCATGGGCAGCACAGTGGGCGGCATTGAATGGCCTGAAGACGCCACCCTTGTGGCGATCCTCCGCGATCACGCGCCCATCACGCCCAGCCGTGATGACGTGATCGACGGCGGCGACGAGCTGTTCTTCGTCACGACCATTGCGGCAGAGGACGGGCTCAGGGCCCTGTTGTCCCCGTCGGCGGCCGACCACGGATCAGTTGAGGTCGAGGACGAGTTTTCGGATCAGTCCGACGACGACGGCTTCGACGGCTGAGGATCCTTGTTTGGCTTCTGGCTTGGCGTCGGCCGGGTCAGGAGCCAGGCAATCCAGAGGCCAAGTATGTACAGCGGGGCGCCCATGATCAGCCTCATGGTAGCGAGCGCGGCCAGTCCGGGCTCGCCCATGAAGTACAGGGGAACCTGGACCACAAGCCGTAGCGCCAGGACAGCGATGACCACCCAGGTGCCGATGGTGTAGGCCCGCAAGCGCTCCGGGTTCTTCCGCCAATCGAAGCCTTCGTTGCGGACAAAACCGAAGAGCAGGCCGGCAATGGGCCACTTGAGCACAATGGACAGCACCATTCCCACGATGTAGGCGATGTTCGTGTAGAAGCCCAGGACGTAGAAGTCCTCGGCTTTGCCCGTGGTGTTGGCGAGCCAAGCGGAAATTGCGACACCGGCGATCCCGGCAAGCGCCTGGGTCAGCGGACGCCGCTGGACAAGCCGGACCACGGTAAAGACAGCCGCCGCCGCGAGGGATGCAATAAGGGACGCTGGAAGGTCGCGGGTGGCCATGAAGGCGATCAGGAATACGAGGCCCGGCACAATGCTCTCGGCTATCCCTTGAATACCCCCGGCCGACTTGAGGATATCCACGTGCCCGTGGCTGTTCCGTTGAAGCCCGGCCTTTTCTGCGTAGCCGGCGGCGATGTCCGCAATACTTGGCCCTTGCGTTTCCTGACGGGACCCCTCTGCCTGACCTGGCTTTTCCTGCGCTGGTTTTTCGTGGGGGCCGGGTCCGTTGGCGACGGTCATTGGTGCTCCTGCCGGGAGAGGATTTCATAGCGCGGATTAAACATGGTGGGCAGCCCGTCCCGAAGCGTGACCATTCCTTCGAGGCGAAGGACAGACCCGGGTTCGATGCCGGGGACCTTACGGCGGCCCAGCCAGATGACGCGCAAGCGGGCCAATGGACCGGTCTCTCCCCTGTGCGCGATCCGGTCGACGACGATTGCCGAGAAGTGTGCTTGCTCGTTGGCGGGTTGGTAGGTCACCGACTCGATAAAACCCGTGCAGTTGACTCTGCCACGCAAAGGGAGCTCAGTCAGCGGCAAGGATGCCCGGCTGCCATTCGCGGCAGCGGCGCGGGGCGCTTTGTCAGCCAATCTGGGTGATCTCCGGGCCGCGTTCGGGTTGCTGAAGTTCCGGTGTTTCCTGGGGAGCGCCGTGGTGTCCGGGGGCTGCAGCGTCCTTGGGGAGCCTCAACTGGAGCAGTTCACGTGGCGGCATGGGGTTGTCTCCGCGAATGACCACGACCTTACGGAAAAGATTCTCCAGGCCCTCGGCAGCGTCCCTGTCCAAGGCGGCGTGGCCCCCGATGACCCCGCGGAGGAACCAGCGGGGCCCATCCACGCCCATGAACCTGGCCGCTCTGAAACCACGCCCGCCGTCGGCGGATTCCGTGGGAAGCTTGGCGATGAGTTCGGTGCCGAAGGTGCCGCGGATCTCCTCGACTTCGCCGCCTTGGCTGGACACCGACTGGCCGATCTGTTCGCGGATCTCGTCCCAAAGTCCCTCGGAACGGGGGGCAGCAAAAGCTTGGAGCTGAAGGCTCGAGCCGTCCAGGTCCATGGTCACGGCCACTACCCGCTGGGTCGCTTCTTCCACCTCGAGACGCAGTTGAAGGCCCTCAGACGGCTCGATGAGCAATGCGCCAAGGTCCACGTAACCCTCTTGGCTATCAATTTCGCTGGCATCGAATGGCCCCTTGGACAGCCGGAAGTCGCCCTTGGCGATTCCACTTGCTACCGTTCCGGCATCTTGCCGCGACGTCGGGGCCTTGGCCTGCTCGGTATTCTTGTCTTCCGGCTGCTCGGCCCTGGACTTCTTTCCGCGCCCAAAAAGCATCGGGTTGTCTCCTTAGTAGTGGTCTATCCCCCAGTAAACCGCAGACTGCCCGTCAACTCGCGGGCAGCATGGCAATCAGCTCCGGATGGCGTCGATTGCCGAGGGTTGTTGCTAGCTCACGGCCGGCGCGAAGCCTCCGGTGGATCCAAAACCGCCGGTGCCGCGTGCGGTCTCGGACAATTCCTCCACCGCCACGAACTGCGCGTATTCGACGCGCTGGATTACCATTTGGGCAATTCTATCGCCGCGCTTGAGTTCGATTGCCTGGTTTTGGTCCGTATTCAAAAGCGTCACGGAAATTTCACCTCGGTAGCCGGCATCGACCGTGCCCGGGGCGTTGACCACGGTGAGTCCGTGCTTGGTGGCCAGCCCCGATCTCGGGTGAATCAATGCGACGAAGCCGTTTGGCAGCGCGATTGAGACCCCTGTAGGAACGAGCTTCCGCTCCCCCGGGGCGAGGAATACGTCCGTGCGGGCCCGCAAATCGGCACCGGCGTCCCCAGGGTGGGCGTACGACGGCGCTTCCAGGCCGTCGTCGAGCATTTTCAGTTGGATCTGAAGGGTCGGCGCGCCATATTCGGCGGAAATGTCTGCGGGGCTGGCTACTGCTGTCTCATGGCTCACAGTCAGATATTCTATCGTCCGCGGGATGCTGCCGCGGTTGTTGGCGCAAGCGGGTGCGGCGCTGATTGCTGGGCGTCAATTCCCGGGGTCGCCGTCCCGATAAACTGGTTGCATGCCTGAATCGACTGCATCCGTACCCACGCCGAACCACTCCTCAAGTGGAACGGGCGTCCTGTATGCGGAAAAGCTCTGGCCATCCCCCTGGATCTGGATTGTCGTGGTCGGCTTGTCTGCCGCCGGCATCCTGATGTTTGCGCCGATCAGCATCACCGCCGGCATCATCGCCGCGCTGGTTCTCTTCGCGATCATGACCACCATGCTGCTGTTGTCCACCCCGGCCATCGTGGTGGACCGGGACACCGTCCAGGTGGGCCGCGCCAGTATCCAGCGCGAATTCGTCGGCGCAGTCACGGCATTCCGTAAGGACGAAGCCACGGCAGAGCGTGGAATCCGGCTTAATGGCCTGGCGTTCATGTGCCTCCGTGGCTGGATCGACCCCGTGGTGCGCATTGAAATCACCGATCCTGCGGACCGTACCCCGTACTGGCTGACTTCCACCCGCCGCCCTGAAGAACTACTGGCGGCCCTGTCCAGGTAGGCTGGTCCGTTCCCTCAGGTCAGCTCTCGCACTCCTTGCAGTAAAGATGCCCGTCTTTCTCCCGTGCAATCTGGGAGCGGTGCTTGACCAGGAAGCAGTTGAAACAGGTGAATTCGTCCGCCTGCGGAGGCAGCACACGGACCAGCAGCTCTTCGCCGGACAAGTCCGCCCCGGGGAGCTCGTAGGCGTCGGCCAAGTCAGTCTCGTCGATGTCAACCGCCGATGACTGCTTCTCGGTGCGATGCGACTTGAGTTCCTCGATCGAGTCCTCGGTATCTTCTTCTGTCTTCCGAGGGGCATCGTAGTCCGTTGCCATGGTCCCTTCTTCGTTCTCCCTTGTGCTTCACGTAGGGCTCGCGGTCCAGTCAACCGGAACCTGCTCCGGTCTAAGGATGTAACGCAGGAGGCCGCATTTTTGTGCCCGATATCGGGCAGATTGTCCTCCCAGCCGCACCAAATGTCCATAGCCCCGCGGGGACGGTTGCGCGGGGAAATTCCCGGAAAATCGCGGAATATCGCGGCGCGCCCTTTGTCCTAGTAGGAAAAGGCTGCACCGGGTGGCAGAGTTTCGAATGTCAGATAGGCCATGGTGGAGGATTTTATGCGGGATCTACGGCTGGTTGGCGTCCACGACGACGGCGGACATCTCCTGTTGAGCGGTACCGGCGGCGAAATGTTCCAGCTTCCGATTGACGAGGCGTTGCGTGTTGCTGCGAGCCGGACACCTGCCCAGGTGGCCGCCCGCGCTTCGATCACGCCCGTCGCCATGTCCCCGCGTGACATTCAGTCGCGTATCCGTAGCGGTGCGACGGCCGCGGAAGTAGCGGAGCTGTCAGGATTGCCGCTCGCCAACGTGCAGCGCTATGAGGGCCCTGTGCTGGCCGAGCGGGAATACATCGCGCAGCAGGCCCGCAAAGTGGAAGTCGCTGCCCCGGCACCCGGCCACGATACGTACCGCGCAGCGTTCGGCGACGACCCTGCAAGCCTTGGCGAGATGGTTGCGCACCGACTCATGGCCTACGGCATCGACTCCTCAGCGGTGGAGTGGGACTCCTGGCGCCGCAGCGATGGGGCGTGGACCGTCGTCGCGCGCTTCGAAACCAAGCCAGGCAGCTTGGAAAGCATCGGCGAAGAGCCACCGGCGATGTGGACCTTCAATCCCGCCCGGAAATCCCTCCAGAACGCCAACCGCTGGGCCCAGCAGCTCAGCGAACTGGAGCCGCTTGATGGCCCCGTACCGGCACGACGGCTCGCCGCCGTTTCCGACCGGCCTTTTGATTTTGAGACCGACGGCGGCGCCGCGGCCCGTGCGGCCGCCGCGGCCACCAAGGAAGCCGATGGACTCCTGGACATGCTGCGCTCTCGCCGCGGCCAACGGCTGGGCCTCGACGAAGACAGCGACGACGCGTTGGCCCTGCTTCTGAGCAGCGGTGTTCCAGCCGCCCATCCCCGGCCGGGCGACGTCGAAGACGGGCTTTCGGACAAAAAGTCAACCGACGCGGACGAACCGACGGAAGCCGACCCCGCCGCGACCCGTCGTGACGCACGTGCCTCCATGCTGTCGCGGCTGAGCCTGGCTCCGCAGCATGACGACAAGGAAGACGATTCCCTCCGGCTGCACGACGGCGTCAGCACGGATACCCGTGAAATCACAGTGATCCCCGGCCCCCTGCGCCCAGTGACCGTTCTGCGCGGCAGGACTGACAGCGATTCGCAGGCCCCCCAGGAGGAGGCTCGATCCCAGGAATCAACATCACCGCGGGCAGGCCTGGACGAATTGCTCGGCGGAGCTCCCCGGCGGGAACGCGACGAGCCGAAGCCCACCCGTGCCGGACTGAAGGATTCCTGGTACAAGGCCGCACCATCCACCTCGTCGGAGAGCGTGGATTCGGCCTCTGACAACCCGCCCCACGGGGACGAATCTTCCGACGCGGCCCCTGCCGAACGTCAGCCGTCACGGCCCAAGCGCTCCAGCATCCCCAGCTGGGATGAAATCGTTTTCGGAACGCGCGGAGACTAGCCGTTCAAATTCGCGCCGCTTTCGGTTTGCGGAGAGCCTCAGTTCGCGCCGTGCCAAAGGCAAGCGTCGACGTCGAACGGCAGCAATTGGTCCCGGCTCGCCATGAGATTAGCCCCGTGGGCAGTTACCCGTCGCATGTAGTGCCGACGACAGAGAGTCTCGTACCCGACCGCCGGTGACAACGCATCGGCTGGTTCGTTGACCGCGTCTCCACTGCCGTCGCCGGCGGGCCCATCCATCGCGACGTCGCCGACTACCACTTGCTCGCCTTCGACCACCATGATGCCGTCCATGGTCCGCGCATTGTGTGTTGCGCGGCGGCCGCACCAACAGAGCGCTTCGACCTGCAGGACCTGGATCCTGTCCGCGAGTTCTACGAAGCGCTGCGACCCAGGAAAGAGCCTGGTACGGAAGTCCGAGGTGATCCCGAAGGCGAACACGTCGACGTCCATCTCATCAACCACGCGCGCCAGCTGTTCCACTTGGCCCGGCGAGTAGAACTGGGCCTCGTCACAGATGAGGTAGTCCACCCGGAGGCCGGTCGTCCGGCGTCGGACCACTTCGTCCCAGAAATCGGTGGTGTCAAGAACCTCAACTGCGTCTGTCTGGAGACCGAGCCGGCTGGAGATGACCGAGCCTCCCGCGCGGTCGTTGCAGCTGAAGCGGACTCCGCCGCGGCCACGGGCACGATGGTTGTGGTCCATCTGAAGAGCAAGTGTGGACTTGCCGCAGTCCATGGTTCCGGAAAAGAAGATGAGCTCAGCCACGGCGGCCTTTGGGACCTCCGGACTGGAAGCAGAGCAGCGGAACTTCGCGCTCGGCCTTGGTCAGCGAACCATGCTGCCCGACGACTTCCATGGCGGTAGGGCGGACCCGGCGAACATCGTAGAGCGCCAATGTGTCCCGGGCGGCGATCATGACGTCTCCGATCCGCGGGGAAACCTCCGGGCGGAGCCCGCCGAAGAGACCTGCCGCAACGCCCTGCTCCCGGGTGAAGGCCCAGATCCGGTCGCCGAAGCGGGCACGCCAGGCATCCAACAAGGCCTCGCGATCCCGTTCTCCCGAATCGGGTTCCAGGTACAGGTGGACCATGCGCGGCTCCCCTGCCGTGTGCCGTACCCCGGCAATAAGGGCCGGATCGGCGGAGTAGTCGATGCGCTGTGACTCCGGAACGTCAAGCATCCCGTGGTCCCCGGTGACCAGGATTGTGGTCCCTGCGGGAAGTGAGGAGGATAGTCTCTTGACCGTTGAATCTACCTCTTCGAGCTGGTGTTCCCAGCGATCGGACTGGCAGCCGTAGCGGTGGCCGGCTTTGTCGAGCTCGTTGACGTAGAAGTACATGAGCGAACTGGTTCCTGCGGCCATCGCTTCCCCCGCCGCTGCTGTCCGGGCATGGAGCGAGGTGCCGCCCACGAACCGGCTTCCCCGGAGGGCCGCGCGGGTCATCGGCGACGCGCCGAACTGGGGCAGGCTCACTGTGACGACGTCGGCGTCAGCAGCCACGCGTTCGAAAATTGTCGGGAACGGCTGCCAGCGCAGGGGATCGACTCCGGCGTCCCAATTGCCGAGCAGGTTGACCACCTTATCCTGGGCGGGATCCAGGACGTCGTAGCCCACCATGCCGTGTTCGCCGGGCGTACGGCCCGTGCCCAGACTTGCCAAAGACGATGCCGTGGTGGAAGGGAAGGCTGAATCGAGCCAGACGGGAACGGCTCCCTGACCCGAATTCGCAACGGACCTCAGGAACGGCGTGTGGGCGGCTTTCTGCTTGAGCAGGTTGCGGCCCAGGCCATCGGCAAGCACCACGCACACGCGTTGTGATGCAGGCAATTGCAGCTTGTTCTCAAAGCCGGGCAGGCCCATGCTCGCGGCGGCGCTGGTGAAGACCTCAGCGATCGACTTGCTGCCATACAACGGCGCGCCGGGAAGCCCGGGGACGGTGCTGGCGGTGGGGGCGGTTTCCCGGGCGAGGTGTTCCGAGGTCACCATCAGCGCTGGTGTCCGCGGCTCAACCGGTTTCCGAAGACGCCCGAGCGGAGACGCGGTGCGGGGATGGAACCCGAATGTACTGCAGGCCCGGGACCCCCTGTGTTCACGGCCCGCAGCGCGCGGGCAAAGATCTTCGCATCCTGCACGGCCCTGGGGCCGTCTGCCTCCGAGCTGATCCGAAGGACGATGTCCTCCTGGGAAATAGTGCCTGTATACCCATGATCGGCTTCGCATTGCGGGTCCCCGCAACTGGCCGGTCCCACATCCAGGCGTTGGCCACCAGACCAGGCAATGGACAGGGTCAGCTCCCTGACGGGGTCGCTCGGAGTGTAGTTCTGCGGCTGTGCGTACATGTAGCTGAGCACCACCGAGCGTATTTGTGCCACCGGCACGGACTCGGTGGAAATCTGGGCGACAATCTGCTCGCCGGCCTCGTCAAGCTGCTGGTCGTCAACGTGGGTGATCACCAGCATGTCCTCGGTGAGGACCAAGACGGTGATGTGGCGCCGGACCTCGGCACGGTCGAAATGCGTTTCCAAGTGCACCAGGTGCGCAAGGCAGTCTCGCCCGTCCAAAGCGTCGGCCACAACATCGGCAACGAGGACAGGGTAGAACCCGGCCCGCTGAAGAGCCTGGTCCAGGCTCTGCCCCTGCGAGCTGTGGTTGTGTGCTGCTTGGTGCCCGGTGGTAGCCGGACCGGACGGAGGCGTCGGGGACTTCGAGCTCATTCCTCCATTTTCACAGATACGCTGGGGACTTCATAACCACCCGGCTCCCTGCCCGGTCAGCTGAGCATCGCTCGACGGGCGCTGTCCGTACGCCGTGCGGCGTTCCCGATCCATACCTCGGCGGCAAGGATCTTCGCGCCCCGCGGTCCGGCCAGGACGGGATTGAATTCCACGAGGGCAATCTCGGGGTGTTCATCTTTAAGGCGGACCAGCCGTGCGCCGAGGTCCTCAAGGGCCGCCACGTCGACAGCCGGCAGTCCCTGGTAGCCAAACAGTTTCAGCGAAGCCCGGGGCGCCCTGATGAAGTCGTGAAGATCGGCTGCGGACAAGGGAGGCACCCGATGGGCCCAATCGTCCAGCAGGTTTACGGCGTCGCCTGCCAAACCGAAGGACACCACCGGGCCCAGGAGCGGATCCTCGATGGCGCGGAAGGTGCAGGCCTGCCCCACAGGTGCCATGGCCTGTACCTCGATGGCCGGTGACCCATAGGGTTCAAGGACCCGCCGCATCTGCTCGATGTTGCGTCGTAGCGAGTCCGCGTCCTCGATGTCCAGCCGCACGCCGCCTAAGTCCAGGCGGTGCCGGAGCGCAGGATCCGTGGTCTTGAGCACGACGGGCCAACCAAGCCGTTCGGCTGCGGCCACCGCTTCGTCGTCGCTCTCGAATACAGCTGACGGCACAACCTGGATGCCGTACCGGGATAGCAGTGCGGCGCCTTCGGCGTCGTCGAGCCGGACCAGTTGCTCCCCCGGAACGGACAACAGGAGCCGCTCGATGTGTTCCCGCGTTCCCTCCCGGTCGCAACCCCCAGGCTCCACGAACATGCCCTGGTCCCGGTCCAGCCACTTCGCGTAACGGACTACGGCCGCCAAGGCTGCCACTGCACTGCCGGCGCTGGAGTAGCAGGGAAGGGACGGCCCGGATCCTCCGCTTGAGGTAAGCAATCCATCCAGCTGCACGGAACTGTCGAGGATTCCCGTGAATGCCGCCACCACGGGCTTACCCGCCTCTGCCGCGCATTCGGAGAGGACTCCGGCGATCGCCTCCCTCGTGAGGCTGCGGGACGGAACCATCGCTGCGACAACCGCGTGCACGGCGTCGTCTGCAAGATTCTGCCGGAGGCTGCGCCGCAGTCCTTCCAAGGCCACCGACATCCCCGCATCCAGGTCGACGTCGGTTACGATCCTGCCGACGACCAGTCCCTGGGGCGCCGCGTTGTCCGCCACCACCTTCCCAAAGGCCGCGGAATTGCTGTAGACCGCGAGCGCCGGACCCTTGGGCAGGGGCTGGCTGGAAACGATCTGCGCCACGTCCATGAGCTGCTCGATGGTTTCGACTGCGATGACCCCGGCCTGGCGCATCATGGCGTCCAGTGCCGAGGCCGGCGCCAGAGTCGTCCTGACTACGTGTCCTGGCGGAAGGCGCAGCCCGGTGACATCGGATTTGGCAACGATGACGGGCTTGCTGCGCGACAGGCGGCGGGCCAGTCGGGAGAACTTGCGTGGGTTGCCGATCGACTCCAAGTAGAGCCCGACGGCGGCGGTATCCGGGTCGTCTTCCCAGAACTGCATGACGTCGTTGCCGGAGACATCGGCACGGTTGCCGGCGGACAAGAACGAGGAAAGGCCCAGGCCCCGGCGGCTCGCTGCGGCGTAGACGGAAACACCGATGGCGGCAGATTGCGAAAACAGTCCCAGTCCCCCACGCCGGGGCAGGCTCGGGGCCATCGACGCATTGAGGGAGACCTCCGGATTCGTGTTCACGATCCCCAACGACTCGGGGCCGATCACGCGCATCCCGTAGGACCTCGCCCTGCGCACGAGGTCCCGTTGCTTCCGCAGTCCATGCTCGCCGTCGTCGGCATAGCCCGCAGTGGCGACCACCAGCCCTTTGACGCCGGCCGCCCCGCACTCCTCCACAACTTTCGGCACTTCCTCGTACGGCACTGCGACGATGGCGAGCTGCACCGGCCCGGGGACGTCGGCGATCCGGGCGAAGGACTTCATGCCGGCCAACTCGAATGCTTCAGGGTTGACCGCATAGACCGCGCCACTGAAGCCTCCCTCCAGGATGTGCTCAAGCAACTGGTGCCCTACGGTCCCCCACCGGCGGCTTGCGCCCACCACAGCGATCGACGACGGCGCCAGCAAGTCCCGTACGCTGCGGGCCTCGGCACGGTGTTCCCGCGACTCCATGACAGCCAGGGATTTTGCGGTGGGGTCGATGTTGAACTCGACACTGACGACTCCGTCGTCGAATTTGCGCGCGAGCTCGTAGCCCGCGTCGGCGAAGACCCGGAGCATTTTGCGGTTCTCCGGCAGGACCTCCGCGGTGAAGCGGCGGATGCCGTTTTCGCGGGCAGCCGCCGCCAAGTGTTCAAGCAGGATCGAACCGATCCCGCGGCCCTGCTGGACATCGGAGATATTGAACGCAACTTCGGCTTCGGTGGGGTCGTCGAGCCGGTCATAGCGGCCGACGCCGACGATTTCTCCGCCGATGGTGATGACGAACGCCACCCGGTCTTTATGGTCCACTTCGGTGAAGCGGCGCAGTTCCTTGCTGGAGAGCCTCGATTTGAACGAGAAGAACCGCATGTAGATGGACGTCTCGGACTGCGCCGTGTGGAAAGCCTGGAGGGCGTCCGCATCCTCGGGTGAGATGGGTCTCAAATGCGCCGTTCCGCCGTCACGAAGCACGACATCGGCCTCCCAATATTCCGGATATACGCCGGCGCCGGGCTGATCCACCATAGGCTTAGCCTAGCTAAGTCTTCCGCAGTAAACGTTTAAGGATCCACCGACTCCATGGCACGCAGCCAAAGTCCCTCCCGCGCGAACGCAGCAACCGCCGCCGTCGACGGGGACTTCACCGAGAACATCATCGATATCGACGTCACTTCCGAGATGGAAGGCTCCTTCCTGGAGTACGCGTATTCGGTGATCTATTCCCGCGCGCTCCCCGATGCGCGCGACGGCCTGAAGCCGGTTCAACGGCGCATTCTGTACATGATGAGCGACATGGGCCTGCGCCCGGACCGCGGACACGTGAAGAGTGCCCGGGTGGTGGGCGAGGTCATGGGAAAGCTGCACCCGCACGGTGACGCCGCCATCTATGACGCCATGGTGCGAATGGCCCAGGACTTCTCCTTGCGCTTGCCCCTCATTGACGGGCACGGCAACTTCGGCTCGCTCGACGACGGCCCGGCCGCACCGCGTTACACGGAAGCCCGGCTCGCCGCAGCTGCGATGACGATGACCGAGCACCTCGACGAAGACGTAGTGGACTTCGTCCCCAACTACGACAACCAGCTCACGCAGCCGGATGTCCTCCCCGCCGCTTTCCCCAACCTGCTGGTCAACGGCACAACGGGCATCGCCGTCGGAATGGCCACCAACATGGCCCCCCACAACCTCGTGGAAGTCATCGCCGCCGCCCGGCACCTCATCGCCCATCCGGACGCCACCCTGGAAGACGTCATGCGCTTCGTGCCCGGCCCCGACTTGCCCACGGGCGGCAGGATCGTGGGTCTGGATGGAATCCGTGATGCCTACGCCACGGGACGCGGGTCATTCAAGACCCGCGCCAAGGTGGAGATCGAGCAACTGACCGCGCGCCGCACCGGCCTGGTGGTGACCGAACTGCCCTACATGGTGGGTCCGGAAAAGGTCATCGAGAAGATCAAAGATGCCGTCAATGCCAAGAAGCTGACCGGCATCAGCGATGTCATGGATCTCACTGACCGCAAGCATGGACTGCGGCTCGTGATTGAGATCAAGAACGGTTTCAACCCCAACGCCGTGCTTCAACAGCTCTACCGGTTCACGCCAATGGAAGACTCCTTCGGCATCAACAACGTGACCCTGGTGGATGGGCAGCCGCAGACTTTGGGCTTGCTCCAGCTCCTCCAGGTGTACGTCGGCCACCGCTTGTCCGTCGTGCGCCGTCGTACTGCTTTCCGCCTGGGCAAGAAGAAGGACCGCCTCCACTTGGTGGAGGGCCTGCTGGTCGCGATCGTGGACATCGACGAGGTCATCCAGATCATCCGCTCCTCGGACGAGGCCGCGGCAGCCCGCGAACGGCTCATGTCCATTTACGACTTGTCCGAGATCCAGGCCAACTACATTCTGGAACTTCGCCTGCGCCAACTGACCAAGTACTCGCGCATCGAACTCGAAAAAGAGCAGGAAGAACTGCTCCTCGAGATCGCCGAGCTTGAGGCGATCCTGGCGTCCGATGTTCTGCTGCGCGAGCTTGTGTCCGGGGAATTGGCCGAAGTGTCCGAGAAGTACGGCACCCCGCGACGCACCGTTCTCCTCGAGTCCGAGGCTGTCTCTCCCACCGTGGCCGCGGCGTTGGCAGCCACCGTGCCGGCGGGCAAGGGCAAAGCCGCAGCGCTCCCGCTCGAAATCCCGGATGATCCCTGCTGGGCAATCCTGAGCACCTCCGGCCAGATCGCACGGACGTCCAACCAGGAACCGCTGGCCGAATCCGGTCCCCGGAGCAAGCACGACGTTTACCGATCCGTGGTCAAGACAACCGCGCGGGGCGAAATCGGCGCTGTCACCTCGCAGGGCCGCATGCTCCGGGTACAAGTCATGGACATGCCGGCGCTACCACCGATGTCCGGCCTGCCCAATCTTGCGGGTGGCGTAGCGGCAAAGGACTTCATCACCCTGCTCAAGGGCGAGACGCTTGTGGCGTTCGTACCGTTGGATGCCGTGTTGGCCATCGGAACGGTCCAAGGAGTGGTCAAGCGCGTCCAGCCGGATTACCCGCTGAACCGTGAAGACTGGGAGATCATTGCGCTCAAGGACAAGGACACCGTGGTGGGCGTCGAGCCTGCCCAAAACGACGACGTCGAACTCGTCTTCGTGACCCGGCTCGCGCAGCTTTTGCGGTTCAGCGCCTCTTCCGTCCGGCCGCAGGGCCGGACAGCAGGCGGCATGGCCGGCATCAAGCTTGCACCCGGCGACGACGTCATCTACTTCGGCACGGTGCGCGCGGACGACCTCTCCGCCGTCGTCGTGACCATTGCGGGCAGCAACGGCGCGTTGCCGGGGACTGCTCCGGGCACGGCCAAGATCACGCCGTTCGAGGAGTATCCGGCCAAGGGCCGCGCAACGGGAGGCGTGCGGGCCCACAGATTCCTCAAGGGCGAAGACACACTGCTGCTCGGCTGGGCAGGTCACGGCCCTGCTAAAGCGGCGTCCAGCGCCGGCGTCGCGCGTGCCCTCCCGCAGGAGCACGGCCGGCGCGACGGCTCCGGTGTTCCCCTCTCCCAGCCCGTGGACGCGATCGGCGCAACCATGGCGTGGGAAGAAGGAAGCGGTCCGGAGACCGCCGGGGAATGAACTTCGCTGTCGCTCAGATCGGCACGGTAGCGATGCTGAGGATGTTTCCTTCTGTGTCGAGGAACCAGGCTCCGCGATCACCGGTAGGGAAGGTGGCAATGCCGTTCTCGGTTTTCAGGCCCGGGAAGTCGTATTCTTCGAAAACGACTCCGCGTGCCCTGAGATCGGCCATGTCCTGCTCCAGATCGGTGCTCTGGAATCCCAACTGGGTGTTCTTGGCGGTCCCGGCGTTGGGTGTCTCGTAGAGCAGGAAGGCGGTGCCGTTGGCGCATTTGTACAGCAGGTTATCTGCGGCCTCCGGGTTGTCCGGTTCGAGGCCCAACTTGTCGCGGTAGAAATCGCGGGCGCGAGCGAGATCGCTGGCAGGGAGCACGCCGGCGACGTTTAGATCCTTAAGCATGGCAATTTCACTTTCCAGGCTTCCCCACAGCACCTAACTTTACTCCTGATAGGCGATTTGGAGGTGTCCACGGGCACCCTCATTCCCCAGTGCGGCCGGATCGCGAACGCGGGCCCTAGACTACTGCCATGCCGATCATTCCCGATGACAAGGACTGGACCTGGGTCCTGTCCACGCCTTGCCCAGAATGCGGTTTCGACGCCGCCACCGTGACCCCGTCCACCGTGCCGGGAACAGTCCTGAACATGCTGCCGCGCTGGCGCGCCGTGCTGCGGCGCGAAGACGCCTCGATCCGCCCGGACGACCACACGTGGTCGCCCCTGGAGTACGCCTGCCACGTAAGGGATGTCTTCGGCCTCTTCGACCAGCGCCTGAACCTGATGCTGCGCGAAGACGACGCCCGCTTCGCCAACTGGGACCAGGACAAGGCCGCAATCGACGGCGACTACGCCAACGCGGATCCCGCCGAAGTGTCAGCGCAGCTGGCCGCCGAGGGCCAACAGATCGCGAATTCCTTCGCCTCCGTGCACGAGGATGAGTGGCCGCGCACCGGTGTCCGCAGCAACGGCTCCACCTTCACCGTGTTGACGTTTGCCCAGTACTTCCTGCATGACGTCGTCCATCACCTGCACGACGTCGACGGCTAGGCCCCGCCGTGACGTGGAAAGATACACGGGCCACCCGCCTCTTCAATATTGAACTGCCCATCGTCCTTGGCCCGTTCGGCGGCCTCTCATCGGTGGAGCTGTCGGCCACCGTCAGCGAGGCCGGAGGACTCGGTTCGTACGGGCTCTACGGCTACGAGCCGGAACGGATTACCGCCACAGCCCGCGAACTCAGGGAGGCCAGCGGGAAACCATTCGCGCTCAATCTCTGGCTCCCCATCGAGGGCGAGGAACCGCCGTCTGTGGATGCTGAGCAATTCGCTGCCTACGTGGACGTCCTCCGGCCCTATTTCGAGCTGGTGGGCGTGGAGCCTCCCACGCAGCCTGAAACTTATCTGCCTGATCTGGACGGTCAGATCCAGGCGGCCATCGACGCCAAGCCAACCGTCCTGAGCTTCGTGTTCGGCGTTCCTTCCGAGTCTGTGATCGAACAAGCCCACCGGAACGGCACAGTGGTGGTGGGTACTGCGACCACCGTGGACGAAGCGGCAGCCTTGGATGCCGGCGGGGTAGATGCCATCGTTGCCACGGGGATGGAGGCCGGCGGCCACCGGGTTTCATTCCTGCGTGCTCCCGAGGACTCGCTCGTTGGAACCATGGCCCTTGTGCCGCAGGCGGTGGATGCGGTCTCGGTTCCGGTCATCGCGGCCGGCGGTATATCCGATGGCCGTGGGGTCGCCGCCGCCCTGGCACTGGGTGCTGATGCGGTCCAGATCGGTTCGGCTTTCCTTGCCACGCGCCAATCGGCCATCAGTCCAGCGCACCTGGCCGCGCTGCACGGGCCCGACGCCGCCCACACTGTCCTGACCCGCGCCCTCAGCGGTCGTTTGGCGCGCGGCATCCCCAACCGGATCATCGCTGAGCTCGCCGACTCCGCCGTCCACGCCCCGTTCCCTATCCAAAACTGGCTGACTGGCAAGTTCCGGCCCGCTGCGGCTACCCAGGGAATCCCGGGGCTCATGTCCCTGTGGGCCGGACAATCGACGCCGCTCATCCGGGAGGACGATGCGCGGAAGCTCGTGGACAATATCGTCGAGTCGGTCGACGCCATCTTTGGGCGGATCGGCAGCTAGCCCCTCCTCGGCTAGTTTCCGTGCACTAGCTCCGGGAGGCTCGATGGCGAGCCGAGGTTCAGCCGGGAGTCTCCCCCGCTGATGTCGGCCGGGTTGTGGGTCACGAGGACTACCGTGACCCCTCCCAGTCCGCCACGAAGTTCGGCCATCATCAAACGGGCGGCCTCGGCGTCGAGATGGGCCGTCGGCTCGTCCAGGAGGAGGACTGTTGCTCCGGTCAGGAGCGTGCGGGCCATGGCGAGACGCTGGCGTTCGCCGCCGCTCAGGAACGACCCCGAGGGGCCTATGCGGCTATCCAGCCCGGCAGGAAGCCCCGATACCAGTCCGGAGAGCCCGACTGCGCCCAAGGCCTGGTGCATGTCCGCTTCGGAAGGTCTGCGGCTGGCCGGGCGGGCGAGCAACAGGTTCCCGCGGATGGTGGAATCGAAGAGGTGGGCCTCCTGCGGACACCACGCTGCGTTACCGGTGACGTAGGCTGCGCCGGACGATGCCGGCAGGAAACCGAGCAGCACCGAGAGCAGTGTCGATTTGCCGGAACCGGACGGACCCGTGACGGAGAGCCACTGCCCGGGGGCAGCCTCGCCGCTCAGTCCGCTGAACACCGTGGTGCCGCCGGGCCAAGACGCTTCGAGTCCGTCCAGAAGCAGCCCCGGAGAACCGCCAGGCCGCTCCGGTAAGGCCAGTACACCGCCGTCGGACGCTGCGGGCGCGTCAAACGCTCCCGACTCGGCGATTCGCCGCAATACTGCGGCCAAGGCGGGGGCCTGCCGCACGGCAGACACTACACCCCCGTAGGGTTCGGCGAGCGCCAGTTGCATGAGCACGACGACGGCAAGCACAGCTGGCGCAACAGTTCCGGCTTGCAAAGAAGGTCCCGCGAGAATGCCCGACGCCAGCGCTCCCAGCGTGCAGGCGAGGACGGTCAATCCTTGGCCTACGCCCTCGGCCCATGCCGAACGCTGTGCCGCCGCTGTGGCTTCGTTTTCCCGCCGGGTCAGGGACGATAGCACGGCAGGGGCCACGCCGTTGGCGCTGAGTTCGGCGCGGGCGTCGAGGGCGGAGGCAACGTCGTGCAGCACCAGTGAGCGCAGTTGCCGCTCCGCGCGCGAAGCGTTGCGGTCCGCCAACAGGGAAAGCAGGGGGGCCAGGACAACCCCGAACACGGCCGCCGCGATCACGGCCGGCACCGCTGCGGGCACGAGCAGTGCCGAGGCGGTCACCGCCGACGCCGCGACGGCAAGGGCCGTGAGCGGCGGAAGCACGACGCGGGGCAGCAAGTCCCGCAGCGTATCGACGTCGTCCACCACCGCCCCGAGCACGTTGCCGCCTTGCAGGAGCCGTCGGAGGGACAGTGCCCGCGCGCTGAGCGCCGTCCACAGCGCACCGCGGAGCCTTGTCATGGCGGCGAAGACGGCGTCGTGGACGAGGAGCCGTTCAGCGTAACGAAGCACTGCCCGGCCAATGCCGAAGAACCGCACACCCACGATTGCTCCGAGCAAGTACAGGATGGGCGGTTGTTCACTGGCCCGGATAATGAGCCAGCCCGACAATCCGGACAAGGCCACGGCGAACAAGGCTGCGAGCGCTGCAACCAGCACAGCACCGGCGAACTTGTAGCGGACGGGAGCGAGGATGCGTGCCAGAGCCTTGAGGGTGGAGATGGGGGTGGGGGGTTCAATTCCCCCGGCCGGGCCGCCCCGTAGACGGCTGTCCTGCTGGATTGCCGTTCCACGTGCGGCTGCCGCGGGTTCGCGATGGGCCGGGACGGCTTGCTGCTCTGCCGTCCCGCCGTCGAGACCCGCGCCGTCGAGCTCCACCACGTGGTCTGCAAGCTTCCGCGTTGCGGCATCGTGGGCGACCAGGATGACAGTCGCGGCGCCTCGCAGGCCCTGGATTGCCGTACGGATGGCATCGGCGGAGGTGGCGTCGAGATGGGCGGTCGGTTCATCGAGCAGGAGGACCGTGGCTCCGGCTTTGAGGCGCGCCAGGCCGCGGGCAACGGCAACGCGCCGCAATTCGCCAGGGCTGAGCTCTGCGGGGTGTTTGAGTGCGAGGTGTTCCGCGGCAGCCTTCTCCAGGCACTCCATTGCGGTCGCGTTGTTGGCGTCCGGGGTGGATTCGGAGTCGGTTGCCAGGAAGCCCCGGCTGCCGCCGTTGAGGTAGAGGACGATCTCCTCCAGCACAGTTGCAGCCACCATGACGGGATGCTGCGGTACCCAGGCCACGGCACCGGCGCCCAGTCCGGCAACGGTACCGCTAACGCACGCCCGCGTACCGTGACCGATCGTGCCGGCCAGAACGCCCAGTATGGTGCTCTTTCCCGAACCGCTGCGGCCGTCAAGGGCCGTGATCCGCCCTACGGGGGCATGGAAGTCGATGGGCCCGACGGCGGCCGCGGCCCGTCCCGCATAGCTCACCGTTAGTCCGGTGACCACGACGTCGGCGAGCGGATTGTTCGTGGCGTCCGCGCCGACGTCGTACGCATCATTCAGGGGGCGGCCCGCCGGCGACTCCAGCACGGCGTTAGCCGCGGCCAGTGCTTCGCGGCCGTCGTCGCTGGCGTGGTGGGCCGTGCCCAGCTCACGCAGGGGAAGGTAGCAATCGGGGGCGAGGATGAGGGCCAGCAGGCCTGCTTCCAGGCCCATGTCACCCGCCACGAGTCGTACGCCGATGAAGACGGCAACCACCGCCACGGAAATGGTGGCGATGAGCTCCAAGGCGAGGGCAGAAAGGAAGGCCGTCCGCAGGGTTCCCATCGTGCGGGAACGGTACTCCTCGGAGAGGTCTTCGAGCGCCGCGCGTTGTTCGCGGGCGCGGCCCAGTCCCACGAGCACCGGAAGCCCCTTTGCCAGCTCCAGGATGTGCCCCGAGAGCCTCCTCAGGGTGGATTGTGCCTCGTGGACCCTGTCCTCGGTGTGGCGGCCGATCAGCACCATGAAAAGCGGTACCAGCGGCAGGGTCAAAACCACAACCACGGCACTGACCCAGTCCGCGAAAAGGATCCGGACGCCCAGGAGCAAAGGTACTGCAGCGCAATTGATCAGGGCGGGCAGGAACTGGGTGTAGTAGTTGTCGAGCGCATCTAGTCCGCGCGTCGCGAGCACGGCCAGCCCGCCGTCGTTCATTTCACCGACTCGTCCTGCGGCCCCGGCGCCGAGGGCGCGGCCCAGAAGCCTGGACCTCAGCTCTTCCTTGACCCCGAGGGCCGCCCGGCGCGCTGCGACCCCCTGGCCCCAGACCGTCAGTGACCGCAGCACCGCGCCGACGGCACCCCAGAGGAGTCCTTCCCGCCACCCCATGCCGCCGGCGGCAAGTCCGGACAGCATCCCCGCGACGGCCTGTGCAATCAGGACCAGTGACAAGGCCTTGAGTGAAGCCAACAAACCAAGGGCGTACAGGGCGGATCGGGTGGCGGGTCCGGCGGGCAACTCGGGCTTCATCCGTTACTCCCTGGCGTTGTGGCGTGCGTGCTTTGCAGCCGGGCCGCCGGACGCCGCATGACCGACCAGCACCTTGGCAGCAATGGCCGGCAGGAAGCCATGTGCGGCCGGAATGTGGGCCGCGCTCACGCGCTGGCGGAACACCCAGTAGGTCCACGCCTGGTAGGCGATGACGAGGGGCAGGCCGACTGCCGCGACGATGCTCATCAACCCCAAGGTGTAGGCGGAGGATGAGGCGTTGGAAACGGTGAGGTTGAAGGCGGGATCCAAGGTCGAAGGAATCACCACCGGGAAGGCTGCACCGAAGATGGATGCCGTGGCGCACACCAGGAACACACCCAGGGCTCCGAAGGCCGTGCCCTCGGCTCCCTTGCGGGCGAGAGCCCAGGCCGCTGCGGCAGCCAGGGCTCCCACGATCACGAGTGCCCAGGTCCACGTCTTGCCGCTAAGGAGCTGCACGGCCACCATCCATCCCAGCAGCGGCAGCAATGCGACAGGCGAGAGCCGCACGAACCAGCGGCGCGCGCGGTGGCGCACCTCGCCGTCGGTCTTCAGGGCCAGGAACGCCAAAGCATGCACCAGGGCGAACGCGACGACGGCGAAGCCGCCCAGCACGGCGTAACCGCTGAACCAGGCAAAGGGGCCGCCTTGGCGGTCGCCGTTAGCGTTGAGCGGCAGCCCGGTAGTGGTCAGTGCCAGGGCAGCGCCGATGCCGAACGCGGCCGTGAACGAACCAACGGCAATGGCCCAGTCCCAGATGGTCCGCCAGCGCGCGGTGTCCACCTTGCCCCGGTACTCGAAAGCCACAGCCCGGAAGATCAAGGCCACCAGGACAAGCAGCAGTGGCAGGTAGAGGGCCGAGAACAGCGAGGCGTACCAGAGCGGGAAGGCCGCGAACGTGGCACCGGCCGCGGTCAGCAACCAGACTTCATTCCCGTCCCATACCGGGCCGATCGTGTTCAGTAGAACCCGGCGGTCGGTGTTGTTCCGGGCGAAGAGCTTCATGAGCATTCCGACCCCAAGATCGAAGCCCTCCAGGAAGAGGTAGCCGGTCCACAACACGGCGATGGCTATGAACCAAACGGTTGGCAACAGTTCCATGCGAAAGATCCCTCTGCTTCCTAGTAGGCGAATGCCAGGACGTCGTCGCTGTCGCCGGGCTGGCCCGGGGAACCCGGGGTCCCGCCGTCGTCGTCGTTCTTTTCGCCGTGGCGAGCCTCAGCGAGCTCCGGCATGGCGGAGACCACGCCCCCGCGGGCGTATTTGACCAGCAGCCGGACTTCCACCACCAACAGGACCGCGTAGATCGAGGCCAACACCACCAATGAGGTAATGAGCTCAGCAGCGGACACTCCGGGCGAGACGGCCGCGGCCGTGAACATGAACACCTGGTCGATGCCGCTCGCGTCCGGATTGGGCGCGACGACGAACGGCTGCCGACCCATTTCCGTGAAGATCCAGCCGGCGGCGTTGGCCCCAAAAGGAGCCAGGATGCCGAAGACCGCAAGGCGCATGATCCAACGGGATTGCGGCACCACTCCCTTGCGCGTCACCCACAGGGCAAGCAGCGCGGCAAAGGCGGCAATCCCGCCGAAGCCAATCATCATGCGGAAGCCCCAATAGGTCACTTCCATGACCGGCACGTACTGGATTTCCTGCCCTGCGCGATCGCCGTACAGGGGATCGTTCGGCAAGTGCGTGCCGTACTTGGCCTTGTACTCGTCCAGGAGGCTGTTGACGCCCTTCACCTCGGTGCTGAAGTCGCCCTTGGCCAGGAAGGAGAGAATGCCTGGAACCTCGATCACGGCCACAATGTCGTTGCAGTTCTTGGAGCCGACGTTGCCGACACTCAGCACGGAGAATCCGGTGCCGTCGTGACATGCGGCCTCAGCTGCGGCCATCTTCATGGGCTGCTGTTCGAACATCAACTTGCCCTGCAGATCGCCCGTGAAGGCGGTCCCGGCGAAGGAGATCATGGCAACGACGGCGCCGATCCGCAAGGAATTGATCCACACCTTGTAGTCTGCCTTGTCCCGTCCGGGAATATTGGCTTCTCCGGGAATGGCGCGGCCCTCCGCATCGACCGTGTCAATGCCGTCGTGGCGGCGCCGCCAGAGGTGGTACCACGCGATGCCCAGAAGGAACGCACCGGCGACGCCTAGTGCACCGAAGAGCGTGTGCGGCACAGCCACCAAGGCAGTGTTGTTGGTGAAGACGGCCCAGGCGTCGGTCATGACGGGGCGTCCGTTGACCATCTCGATGCCGACCGGGTGCTGCATCCAGGAATTGGCGACGATGATGAAGTAGGCCGAGAAGAGCGAGCCGATCACTGCGATCCAAAGGCACGCGAGGTGGACGCCGCGCTTGAGCTGCTTCCAGCCGAAGATCCACAGCCCTAGGAAGGTCGATTCCACAAAGAACGCCAGAAGCGCTTCCAAGGCCAGGGGCGCGCCGAAGATGTCTCCAACGAAGCGGCTGTACTCACTCCAGGCCATCCCGAACTGGAATTCCTGCACGATGCCCGTGGCCACGCCCATAATGAAGTTGATGAGGAAGAGCTTGCCCCAGAACTTGGTCATCCGAAGGTATTCAACTTTTCCGGTGCGGTACCAAAGTGTCTGGATGACGGCCACAACGAGCCCCAGCCCGATGGTCAGCGGCACCATCATGAAGTGGTAGACCGTGGTGATTCCAAATTGCCAGCGTGCGATTTCCAAGGCGTCCATGGCTGTCCTTATTATCCGGCTGCCCGCGATGCGGCGTCCATTTTCTACGTTGTGTAGAAATTTCTTCTTCTACGCAGTGTAGAACAAATCCGTGCGATGTGGTCACCACTCTTCCAGTGGCGTAACAGTGCCGCAAGGACACGCCGCGCCACATGTTCTACTTCACGTAGAATGGCGCTCCAAAAAGCGGTAGATTGATGGTGGAATGTTGGATCATCGCACTCCCCCCGGGCCATGTCGCGGCGGGGAACTGCGGAAAGTAGGGATGCATTGATGGCAAGTCTTGGTGAACTGGAACGGGCGGTCATGGATTTGCTCTGGGCAGGCCAGGAGGCTGCGACAGCCAACAAACTTCGTGATCTGCTGGCGCAGGACTCCGCAGCCGCCGATGGCATCGCAGGGCACCAAGGCAAGGACCTCGCCGTCACCACAGTGTTGACGGTCTTGTCCCGCCTTGAGAAAAAGGGTCTTGTGGAGCGCGAACGGGGCACCCGTCCGCACCGCTACCAAGCCGTGTCGAGCCGCGCTGACCACACGGCAGACCTCATGCATGAGGCGCTGGGCTCGGCCCCGGACCGCGAAGCCGTTCTGGCCCGGTTCATTGGTTCCGTAAGCGAAAGTGAAGCTGCCACGCTGCGCAAACTGCTCGGCAAAAACTAACCACCCATGTTCTGGACCTCATATTTTCTGGCGGTCCTTGCTTTGGTGCTGGCATGGCCGGTTCCGGTTCTCTTGTCGCGCGCCGAGTGGCCGGCGCGCGCACCTTTCATGGCCATGGTCCTTTGGCAAGCCATCGCACTCGCCGGTGGCCTCTCCATGATCGGGGCCATGCTCGTCTACGGACTTGAGCCCATCGGCGACAACCTCATTGCGGGGCTGCGTTCGTTGACCGGCATGGTGCTTCACAATGAGCCCACTACGGCACTGGGCTTCTGGCATTTGTTCGCGCTGTCCGCAGCGGCGCTGCTGAGCGCCCATCTGGTGTTTACCTTGCTGCTGACCTATGTCAAGATCGAGCGGCAGCGGCGGCGGCACCGTGAACTCCTGGCGCTTCTGGCCTCACCCTCCGACGACCGTCCGGGCACCGTGGTCATCAACCATGACTCACCCGTTGCCTACTGCCTGCCCGGCGGAGCAAGGTCCGTGACCGTGCTGTCCGATGGCCTGATGGCCGCGCTGGAACCTGCCGAGCTCAGGGCCGTCCTGATCCACGAGAACGCGCATCTCTCACAACGCCACGACCTCCTCTTGTGGGCCTTCGCCGCGTGGCGCCAGGCGTTGCCCTGGTTTCCCACCACCCGGCTCGCCCAGGTTGCGGTCAACTCCCTGATCGAGATGCTCGCGGATGACGTGGCGCTGCGCACCGAGAGCAAGGGAACCCTCATCAAGGCGATCGCGATCGTGGCCAGCGGTTCCGCCCGTCCTGTAGAGCGAGTCTCGCTGCCCGGAACAACCGCCCAGGACTCTTCCCCCGAAGGCAGCACGTTGAGCGGAACCGGCGGCGCCGACTCACCACGTACGACGGCGTCGCGCGTCAGCAGGCTACTCTCGCCCAAGCCTCCGCTTTCGGCAGGACTTCGCGCCTTGGTCCTGGCGGTGTCGGCCATGTTGCTTGCCGTGCCCACAGGCCTGCTGATCGTGCCGGGCCTGCTGGGCTGATTGGACCTGCCGCACAGTGCGCGGCTAATCAGGCGTCGATGCGTTCCCGGTCCAGGTCTGCGGCGCCCGCAATGATGAAGTCCTTGCGTGGGGCGACGTCGGAACCCATCAACAGGTCAAAGGTGTCCTCCGCCATCTTCGCGTTCTCAATCCCCACCTTGCGGAGGGTGCGGTGGCGCGGGTCCATGGTGGTCTCGGCGAGCTGCTCGGCGTCCATCTCGCCCAGGCCCTTGTAGCGCTGGATCGGTTCCTTGTAGCGCTTGCCTTCCTTGGCCAGCCTTGCCAGCAGGACGTGCAGTTCGGCCTCCGAGTACGTATAGATCATCTCGTTGGCCTTCTGGCCTGCGTTGACGACCTCCACCCGGTGCAGCGGCGGTACTGCCGCGTACACCCGGCCCTCGTCGATCATCGGGCGCATGTACCGGAAGAACAAGGTGAGCAGCAGCGTGCGGATGTGGGCGCCGTCGACGTCTGCATCGGTCATCAGGATCACTTTGCCGTACCGGGCGGCGTCGATGTCGAAGCTCCGGCCCGACCCTGCACCCACTACCTGGATGAGGGCGGCGCACTCTGCGTTGGAGAGCATGTCCCCCACCGAGGCTTTCTGCACGTTCAGGATCTTGCCACGGATCGGCAACAGCGCTTGGAAGTCCGAGGACCGCGCCAGCTTGGCGGTGCCAAGGGCGGAGTCACCTTCCACGATGAACAACTCGGAGCGTCCGACGTCGTCCGTGCGGCAATCTGCCAGCTTGGTGGGCATCGACGACGTTTCCAGCGCATTCTTCCGGCGCTGCGTTTCCTTATGGACGCGGGCCGAGATGCGGGACTTCATCTCGCTGACGATTTTCTCGAGCAGCAAGGTGGACTGGGCTTTGTCATTGCGGTTCGCCGAGTTCAGGCGAGCCGTGATCTCGTCCTCCACCACCTTGGAAACGATCGCCCTGACCGCCGATGTGCCCAGAATTTCCTTGGTCTGGCCCTCGAACTGCGGCTCTGCCAGGCGGACAGTCAGCACCGCTGTCAGGCCGGCCAGCACGTCGTCCTTCTCGATCTTGTCGTTGCCCGCTTTGAGTTTTCGTGCGTTCGTTTCAACGGCCTTGCGGAAGGTCTTCAGGAGTGCCTGTTCGAAGCCGGACTGGTGTGTTCCGCCTTTGGGTGTGGCAATGATGTTGACGAAGCTCCGCATAGTGGTTTCGTAGCCGATCCCCCAGCGCAGCGCGACGTCAACTTCACAATCGCGCTCCACTTCGGCGATCTTGCTGTGCCCATTCTCGTCAAGGACCGGTACGGTTTCCTTGAACTTGCCGGCACCGTGGAGCCGCCAAATATCAGTGACGCCCGAGTCCGCGGCGAGGAAGTCGACAAACTCCGAAATGCCGCCGTCGTGGTGGAAGACCTCTTCGTGCGGGCCGTCCTCACCGGGCGTCCCGGTGAGGCGGCGCTCATCGCGCACGGTGAGCTTGAGGCCCGGAACCAGGAAGGAGGTTTGGCGGGCGCGGGCAGCGAGGTCCTCGTGCGAGAACTTCGCGTCCGGGGTGAAGATCTGACGGTCCGCCCAGTAACGGATGCGGGTGCCGGTGACACCACGTTTGGCTTTGCCGACGACGTCGAGCACCGAGTCTTCGACGAACGGCTCAAAGACCGACGTCGGGCTGGGCTTGGAGCCAGTGTCCTTGAACCGTCCGGGTTCCCCCCGGCGGAAGGACATCTGGTAGGTCTTGCCGCCGCGGTCCACCTGCACGTCAAGACGGGCAGAGAGCGCATTCACAACGGACGCGCCAACGCCATGCAAGCCACCGGAAGCCGTGTAGGAGCCGCCACCGAACTTTCCGCCGGCGTGCAGTTTAGTGAAGACGACCTCGACGCCGGTCAGCCCGGTCTTGGGCTCCAAGTCCACGGGGATGCCGCGGCCGTCGTCGTGGATTTCCACCGAATTGTCAGCGTGCAGGATGATCTGGATGTCGTGGCCGAAGCCCGCCAGCGCTTCGTCGACTGAGTTGTCGATGATCTCCCACAGGCAATGCATGAGGCCACGGGAGTCGGTGGAGCCGATGTACATGCCCGGACGCTTGCGGACCGCTTCGAGGCCTTCCAGGACTGAAAGGTGCCGGGCGTTGTATTCAGAACTCGGTGCCACGGGCGGGGCGCTCCTTCGGGGTGTAACAGACGCAAAATAAGGCTTCTCCTAGGCTAGTCGCCCCGGAGCCAAGACGAGTGCTGCCACTCCCAATCGTGCCGGACGCCACTTCCCAGTGTTACGCACATGTGATACGCGGACAGCGAACGTGACCCATCCTTGCCATGGTTTCGCTTCGAATGCTGGTTATATGGATACACGGAACTACTAAGGAGGCCGAACATGACAACAGCAGTTGCAGACCGCACACTCAATGCACTCGACCGGTGCGACCGTTGCGGGGCCCAGGCATATGTCCGCGTTGTACTCGAGTCCTCCGGCGGTGAGCTGCTCTTCTGCGGCCACCACGCACGTGCAGTAGAGGCCACGCTGCGGCCGATGACCTCGGGCTGGCATGACGAAACGGGTCGCCTTCAGGAGAAGGAACCCGTACTGGCCGACTAGCCATCCATGGCCGGCCACAGGCCGCCCGGTTGACAAAATTTCACAGAGACAGCGAGGCCCCTCCGGATGGAGGGGCCTTGCTGCATTAACCTTGCTGCTTAACCCAGTGGCGGCATAGACGAAGCGCCGCTAACAGGGAAACTGTCTCGTGCCCTATGCGAAGCCGGCGTCCGGGCGCGATCTTTCTTGCCTGGCTCGCGCTACGTCGGCGGATGCCTTTGCTTGCCCGCGTGCCTCAAGGCCAGCAATCACCCCGTCAATGTCCGTGTCAGGTCGGTTTTGGCTGAGTTTGGTTTTCGCTTCGATCCTCGTGATCAATAATTCGACGCCAACGATAGCTCGCAACTGGCCTTCGACGTAACGCTCCGGCGCATCGTCCACGGACCACGGTCGCTCAAAGGGGGCTTCGTTGAGCTCGGTCAGCCGCCGGACCTGGTTGCCGAGCCACGCCACGTCGTCATGGACGGCGAGCGTTCCGTAGACGTGGGCCGTGGAGTAGTTCCACGTCGGGACGACCCGTCCGTGTTCGGCCTTCGAGGCATACCACGAAGGCGAGACATAGGCATCCGAACCCTGGATGATGACAAGTGATTCTCCGATCGCCGGCTCGGACCATTGCGTGTTGGTTCGGGCGAGGTGTCCGTGCAACGCGCCGTGTTCGCCGATCGAAGGATCGTAGACGAAGGGCACGAAACTGGCGAGCAGGCCTCGCGGGGTCATGGTGACTAAGTTTGCAGCGCCCGGCCGCATGAGGAGGTCATGGATGGCGTCGGTGCCGGCTTGGAAGTGCGCTGGAATGTACATGGGGTTCTTCTTCTTTGGGATGGAGGGATCTTGATGGTCCGTTGGCCGTTAGCGATTCTGGTTTGCAGGCTGCGGATTGAGCCGGACGCGGACGGCGACGCCGGCGCAAAGGATGACGGCGATTCCACCGACGATTGTGGTCCAGCCCAGGGTTTCGCCAAGCAGCAGTCCTGCCCAGCAGATGCTCAGCACGGGCTGGACGAGTTGTATCTGGCTGACCTTGGCCATGGGTCCAATGGCGAGGCCCCGGTACCAGGCGAAGAAACCGAGGAACATGCTAACAATTCCGAGGTATGCAAAAGCAGCCCATTGAACCGGTGAAGCTGACGGTAGCTGCTGGGCCGTGGAGAGCGCCATCAGGCCGGCCATCAACGGCAATGCCAGCACGAGCGCCCAGGATACGGTCTGCCATGCGCCGAGTTCGCGTGCCAGCAGGCCCCCTTCGGCGTAACCGATAGCCGCGGCAATGACGGCACCGAGGAGCAGCAAGTCCGCCCCGTCCAGCTGCCCGAGCCCGCCGGACTGTACCGGGTGACCGGCCTGCGATAGGGCGAATCCAATGGCCGCAATGGCTCCTACGGCCGTGACCAGCCAGAAAGCGATCGGCGGATGCTCACGTCCGCGCAGCACTGCCGCGGTTGCCGTCGCGGCCGGCAACAGAGCGATGACGACGGCACCGTGACTGGCCGGCGTCGTCATGAGGGCGAATGAGGTGAGTAACGGGAAGCCGACAACAATCCCGCAAGCGACCACCGCGAGCCGCGCCCATTGCTTGCCTCGAGGAAGTCGCTGCTTGGTGAGCGAGAGGGCACACGTCGCGAGAATGCCTGCGACGACGGCACGACCCGAGCCGATGAACAGGGGCATCAGGCCACCAACCGCCACTCGGGTGAAGGGAACAGTGAACGAGAACGCCGCTACTCCCAAAAGGCCCCACCGGATGCCCGCGGCCGGACCGGGCGGTATCACTGGGCGAATAAGCGTAGTAGCGCTACTATGGTCTCTCATGAACAACGATAGCAGTTCCCGGATCGCGACGCGACTGCGCGAATGGATCGCAAGGGCGGCGCCGGGATCCCAGCTGCCGTCCACGCGGTCGCTGGTTGCCGAGTACCAGGCCAGCCCCGTGACAGTGCAGAAGGCCCTGCAAGCGCTCACTTCCCAGGGATTGATTGAGAGCAGGCCAGGCGTCGGGACCTTTGTGAGGGCCGTCCGGACTGCCCGCCCGTCGGATTACGGCTGGCAGACTGCGGCGCTGCGTGCACCGCAGGCACCTCCCCGCTCGGCCTCCACAACGATGCGCAGCAACTCGAACGACGTCATTGCTTTCCACTCCGGCTACCCGGACCGGGAACTCCTGCCGGTGCGCCTTGTGCGTGCGGCGCTCGCCCGGGCTGCCCGGGGAGACGCGGCATTGTCTCGACCACCCGCGGCGGGGCTTCCCGAGTTGCAGTCCTGGTTCGCGCACGAACTAGGCTCCGCGACCCCGGCAGGGCTCACCCCGCCAACACCGAGCGACGTCATCGTGCTACCAGGAAGCCAAGGCGGTCTCAGCTCGATATTCAGTGCGCTGGTGGGCCACGGGCAGCCGCTGCTCATGGAATCCCCGAGCTACTGGGGAGCCATTCTGGCCGCGACGCAGGCGGGAGTGCGCATTGTTCCAGTGCCCAGCGGGCCCGATGGGCCCGATCCGGAAGAATTGGCCAGGGCCTTTGAGGAGACCGGCGCACGCCTGTTCTACGCACAACCGAACTACGCGAACCCCACCGGAGCGCAATGGCCCGCCCGACGGGGCGAGCAGGTCCTGGACGTGGTCCGCGCGAACGGTGCGTTCCTGGTGGAGGATGACTGGGCCCACGATTT
Organism: Arthrobacter sp. FW306-04-A; assembly: GCF_044358315.1. Lineage (GTDB taxonomy): Bacteria > Actinomycetota > Actinomycetes > Actinomycetales > Micrococcaceae > Arthrobacter. Next base: position 1,700,622 of record NZ_CP084559.1, on the reverse strand, counting down.
CGGCATCACGTCGGCTCCCATGCCCATCGCCGCACGTGACGACTCCGGGCATGTCGTCTATCTGCGCTCCCTCACGAAAAGCGTTTCCCCGGCCATCCGGGTTGCTGCCGTCATCGCACGCGGCCCGGCCCGCGAACGCATCCTTGCCGACCGGGCCGCAGAGTCGATGTACGTCAGCGGGTTGCTCCAGGCTGCAGCACTCGATGTCGTCACACAGCCGGCTTGGCAGACGCATCTACGCAGCCTTCGCCATCAGCTTCAATCCCGCCGCGACCTTCTGGTCACGAGCCTGCGGGAACACGCCCCGCAGGCCCACATGAGCCAGATCCCCAAGGGCGGTCTGAACCTCTGGGCACGCTTGCCCGACGGGACCGATCTCGAAAAGCTGACCCTGGATTGCGAGAGTGCCGGGGTGATGATCGCCGTCGGCAACGAGTGGTTCCCGGCTGAACCGGCAGGTCCGTTCATCCGACTCAACTACGCCGGCCCCAACCCGTCCGCATTCCCGGAAGGTACAAGGATCCTCGGCCAAGCACTCGAACGAAACAAGCGTTAGGAACAAGAAAATGGACCCCCGGAAGCTCATCCGGGGGTCCATTTTCGTGAAAGCCTTGCGCCGTTTAGGGCAGGGCGTCCGTTGCTTTAGTCGAGGTAGTCCCGCAGAACCTGCGACCGCGAGGGGTGGCGCAGCTTGGACATCGTCTTGGATTCAATCTGACGGATGCGTTCGCGGGTGACTCCATAGACCTTGCCGATTTCGTCTAAAGTCTTCGGCTGGCCGTCGGTGAGGCCGAAGCGCATGGCTACCACGCCTGCTTCACGCTCGGACAGGGTATCGAGGACCGAGTGCAACTGCTCCTGGAGCAGGGTGAAGCTCACGGCATCCGCCGGTACCACGGCTTCGGAGTCCTCGATGAGGTCGCCGAACTCGGAGTCACCGTCCTCGCCAAGCGGGGTGTGCAGCGAGATGGGCTCTCGACCGTACTTTTGGACTTCGACGACCTTCTCGGGCGTCATATCCAGTTCGAGGGCCAGTTCCTCAGGCGTGGGTTCGCGTCCGAGGTCCTGCAGCATTTGGCGCTGAACGCGTGCCAGCTTGTTGATGACTTCCACCATGTGCACCGGGATGCGGATGGTGCGGGCCTGGTCCGCCATGGCCCGGGTGATGGCCTGGCGGATCCACCAGGTGGCGTAGGTGGAGAACTTGAAGCCCTTGGTGTAGTCGAACTTCTCCACTGCACGGATCAGGCCCAGGTTTCCTTCCTGGATGAGGTCCAGGAACAGCATCCCGCGGCCGGTGTAGCGCTTGGCAAGGGAGACAACAAGGCGAAGGTTGGCTTCGAGGAGGTGGTTCTTGGCGCGCTTGCCGTCGTGGATGATGAACTCGAGCTCACGCTTGAGCTTCGGGTCCATGGAACCGTCATCAGCGTTGACCTTCTCCTCGGCGAAGAGGCCGGCTTCAATGCGGAGCGCAAGGTCGACTTCCTGCTCCGCGTTCAGGAGTGCGACCTTACCGATCTGCTTCAGGTAATCCTTAACGGGGTCGGCGGTTGCGCCGGCCGACATAACCTGCTGGACAGGAGCGTCGTCGTCATCGGCATCCGAGTAGACAAAACCGGAACCTGTTGAGGCAGGCTTCTTGCCCTCTTCGCCTTCTTCGACTTCCTCGGTGAGCTCTGCTTCATCGGGAACGGCGGCGTCAAAATCCTCGGCTTCTTCGGAGTCCTCGTCGGCGCCGGCGGACTTGTTGGCTGCTTCGGCAGCGGCCTTGGCGCCGGGCTTGGGCCCGCGCTTCTTGGGTGCCGGCTTCTCTGCACCTGCAGTTGAAGCATTGGCAGCACGCGTTGCCGCACGCTTCGCAACTGTAGCCGCCTTCTTTTCTTCGGCGGACAGTTCGGCCTGGGCGGCGGGTTCCTTCTCGGCGGAAGACGGGGTCACAGAAAACCTTTCTAGCGGCGGTCTGTGGAATCACCATGGGGGCAACACCACTATGACCCTGTCAAGTCCGCGATGAACATCAAGTGCCATCGCCGACCGCAGAGTCTTTAGATAGAACTCCCGACGACGCCTAAATGTTCCCTAGATTCAGGGACATTTGCGGCACTTGAAACACGGACCCAACCGGGTCTCGGCAACCATTGTCTCACGGTTTTGGATTCCGGGGGTCGATATGGGCTTCCTTGCGGACAATTACGGCTCGGCGGATTTCCCGCGGTGACACGCCCCGGAGTCTTCAGGCCGGATGCCTGTCTTCAGGTCGGATGCCTGTCTTCACGTCGGGTCCCTGTCTCTGCGTCGCATCACTACGCCACGGCGTCACGTCACGCCGCCGCCCCACCGAACTTCCGCCACGCGGAGGTCTTGCTTTTCGCCCAGCCGCACACTGTGCCGCGCCGCACCACCTCCGCAAGTAGTTCCGCGAGTCGGTAGCCCTGTTGTTCGGCGTCCGCTCGTGAAAACAACTCGTCGGCGAACGAACCGCTCCCCTGGCACCATTGAATCCACCCGCGGATCGTGAGCGCGGCAGCGCGTCCCTCGCCACCGCCGCGCCGCGAGAGCCTCGCCAGAACCCGGTCCAAGGCGGCCAGCCGGTCCCAGTCCGGGTTATCCGGGTAGAGTCCCAGCAACACGTCCCCGTATCCCAAGGCGTTGATATCAGAAGCCGCGGTCCCCGGAGGCTCCCCTCCTGATACCCCGTGACCCTTCCCTGCTGCCTGCGATTTCCCTGCTGCCGGAGACGTCCCATTTGCTGGCGAGAGGGGACGAAGTCCGGGCGGAATGAACAAGGCTTCTTCATCATCGCCCTCGGGAGAAAAGAAGCGGAAGGCCTCCGCACCGCCCCGGGCGACACCTTTCCCGGCAGCCGCCAGGACCACTACGGCGTCGCGCCACGCGGGGACCCGCAGGCTCGCCCGAAGGAACGCCGCAGCCTCAAGGTCGATTTCTTCGGGAAGACCGGAGTCGAGGACCCGTATCCACACATCCAGCATTTCTTCGAACGTCTTTTTGCTTGGCCACCTACGAAGCATCTCCTCAAGGGCGGCGGCTTCCGCACCCAAGAACTCCGGATCAATGGCCGGTTCGTCCTCCGGCCCCAGCAACCGGGGTGACTCCCTGACGCTGCTCCCCCTGAAAACCATTTCGGCGTTGAGCCGGCTATCGAGGATCTGGTCCAGGGGACGCCCAGGGATAGGGCAGCACGCGACGTCGGTGCAGAACGCGCTCCGCCAGTAGTCAGAACCAATAAACCAGGCGTCCCGGAGCGCCAGGCCGCGGCAGGCCAGAACGAGTTCCAGTGCCTCCAGCAGAGGCACGTTGCCCCGCACAACGCCTCCATCTTCCCAGCCGTCGTCGCTGAAAATTGCCAAGAGCGCTCCGTCGGCGTCATGGTCCGCTTCCAAATATTCGGCGATCCTCCGTGAGTACGCCGCGAGCACCCTTTCGGATCTCTCAGGCGGAAGGTCCACGCGCAGGGTGGCGCCCAGCGTCTGGCCGCGCAAAGTGATGGCCACGAGACTCTCCTTTGGCCAGTGCCCCAAGGCGTGGGGGATGAAGCCCAGAATGTCCTCGGGCCGGGAGATGGTTACACGGTTGTCTGCTGTCATGAATCCAGCATCGGCATCAGTAGGCGGCGACGGCAGGCCTCATTTGCCCTATGTGGACAAAGGTCCCGGTGACTGCCTGTGGAGGAACACCTCCGCAGTCCGCACTAGGTGGCCTCCCGACGAAAGTCGGGCCACCGCGAAAGGAAGTCACCGAGAAAGGAAGCAACGGCGGAAGCAGGCTACCTCGCTGAGCTTCGCTGCTTCGCGAGCCGTTCGCGTCGCAATTCCACGCGGCGTCGGCGCTGATTTGCCAATGACACGAGGAGCGGCGGAACGTGCACGCCCTGGGCCGCCATCTGGCGGCGCACCTTGCGGCGGGTCATGACGATCAAGACGGTACCCACAAGAAGGAATAGGAATTGCACGCTCAATGCGATGCGGAAGGACGCCAGGCCGTACAGCTCCCCGCCTGAGAAACCGCTGGTGTGGAGAATGTCGAGGATGAGCCCCACCAAGTAAATCGTCAGGAGCGCCGCAACGAATCCGCCCACGTTGACGATTCCCGTGGCAGTACCGATCCTGTGGGAAGGATTGAATGTCCGGGCAAAATCAAAGCCGATCATGGACCCGGGGCCACCGATAGCCAGGGCGACCACCAACAAGGCAAGCAACCATAAGGGCGCCCGGTTTGGCAGCAGCAGAACCGCAGCCCAGGCAAGTGCGGTGGCCGCCGTAATCAGGAGGACCATGGCCGAGCGCCGCATCGGGTGCCTGGCCACGAAGGTTCCAAACAGAGGCCCTACGAGAATGCTGGTGACCACAAAAAGTCCCATCAGGGCGGACACCGTCGCCGCGTCCAGGCCCTGCGCCGACACCAGAAACGGGTAGCCCCAGGACATCGCGAAGACATTACCGCTGAACTGGACAGTGAAGTGGCACCAGAGCCCCAAGCGGGTCCCGGGCTGCCGCCACGCACGGGCCAGGGTCACGCCCGTGGCGCGCAGCCCTTGGGCGTTCTCCCGGGGTGGATGACCGGGCGGCACGTCCCTGAGCAAGGCAAGGACAAGGACAACGGCCAGTGCGGACAGGGAACTCAGAGCCAAGAAGGCCGTATTCCAGCCCGCGGAATGAAGGACCAGCGCGAACGGCACCACACTGATGAGCTGGCCGAGCTGACCCGACATACCGGTCAGCTGGGTGACGAGGGGAACCCGGGCCGGCGCGAACCAGATCGGCACGAGGCGGATCACGGAGACGAAGGTCATGGCGTCGCCTGCGCCGACGAGCACCCGGCCGAGCACGCCGCCCGGAACAGTCTCGGCGTAAGCCAGTTGGAGTTGGCCGAGCCCCATGAGCACGGCCCCGCTGGCAATCATGGCGCGGGAACCGAAGCGGTCAACAAGCAGCCCGACGGGTATCTGGAGGCCGGCGTAGACGAGCAATTGCAGCACGGTGAAGAAGGAAATAGCGGCCGCGCTGGCATGGAATCGCTCAGTCGCTTCGAGTCCGGACACACCAAAGGATGTGCGCTGGGCCACTGCTACCAGATAGGCGAGCACCCCGATCGTCCATATGAGCCAGGCGCGGGGTGCGTTCACCCTTCCATTATGCCCGGGGCTGCATTAAAGCTGCTTTATGGGCGCGCATCTTTACGTGCGAGGTACGCCTCAACCGCGGCGCCCAAGTCCTCGGCGTTGGGCAACTCGTCGTTCTCGTCAGCGAGCAGGGATCGACGGACGGTCCCCTCGGCTTTGTCGTCATAGCGGGATTCCAGTTTTGAAACCACCTGCTGGACGTCCTCGGATGCCTCCACCTGTTCTGCGATCTGCCGGCCTACTTCCCTGCCGGCCTCACGGAGGCGGTCCGTGGGCAGCATCAGGGACGTCGCCGCACCCAGGTATTCAAGACCTGCGACCGCTGCTGGCGGGTACTCCGCATCGGCGAGGTAATGCGGAACGTGGATAACGTAACCAGCCACCTTGCGCCCGGCTTCGCTCAGCCGCAGTTCAAGAATATGGCCAATGGCCGAAGGAACGTCGACAGTAGGCTTCCACGTTGAGATCCCTTCGATGAGTTCCGGGCGGTTGCCGTGCACCGTGACGCCCACCGGCCTGGTGTGCGGAACCGGCATGGGGATCGAGTGGATCCACGTAACAAGGTTGACCTCGAGTTTTTCCACGATCCCGACGACGGCGCGCGAGAACCGCTCCCACTGGAGGTCCGGCTCAAAACCGGCAAGCAGCAGGAAGGGCTCGCCCAGACCGTCCTTCAGCATGTAAAGAGCCAACTGAGGGGCCTTGTAATCCTCCAGATGGTCCTCGACGAAGCTGATGTGGGGACGGCGCGTGCGGTAGTCAATGAGCTGGTCGGCATCGAAGACGGCCACGGTTTCGACCTCAAGGGTGTCCAGCAGTTCCCGGTTAATCTGGTGGACCACGTGGCCGGCATCCGCAAATCCCGTGAAGCCCATCAGCATGTTGAGCCCCCTGATTTCCGGGCTGTGGAAGAGCTCGGTGTTGCTCGCGTAGAGCGACTCAGGGTCAAGGAGTGAGCCGGAAATCCGTTCAAACACGGCGTGTTCCTTTCGCAGTTGCAAGTTCTAGGAGGAGCAGGCGGCTGCACACCGCGGCAAGTGCCTTCGGCGGCGGCCACGCTCCATGTATTGGTACAACGCCCTGGACCGGCTACGCATTCCTGTCAGCTTGTGTGCTGCAACTCTCACTTAATTGCTATGCGGCGCAACAGACAGACTACGATCGAGACGTGCCGCCGTATGCGGACCGAAGCAACCACAGACGTTGTCACAAGCGGACAACGGACGGGTACCAGGGCCGGGCGCCTAACATGCAGCCCGGCCAATCCATGCAGAGAGAAATGAGGACGGATCCTCGTGGTGAAGACTACAGACATCACCCTTGGCACCATCGCCAAGGACCTGAAAAAGTCGCCCAGCGACGCACTCGTGATAGGCGTCGGGCAGGGTCCTGACGGACCGGTTCTGCTCGGAAACCCGCTGAGCGCCAAGGCTACGGAATCCCTCGCAGCCTCGCTGGGACTCCTAGGCATCACGGGAGCAGCCGATCAGGTTCACCGTCTGCCAGGTCTTCCGGAGACCGGCTCGGGCGTCCTCGTCCTGGCGGGTGTCGGCAAAGTGGCCGACGACGCTCCCCTCGCCGAGGAAGCCCTGCGCCGCGCTGCGGGATCCGCCGTCCGCCAACTGGCCGGCCTGTCCTCCGTGACGCTCGCCCTCCCGACGGCGTCCCTCGCCGATGTCGCAGCTGTAGCCGAAGGCGCCGCGCTCGGTTCCTATTCCTACACCGAGCACCGCTCCAGCAGGGACGGCCTCAAGGATCCGGTCGGCAAGGTCCTGATCCACACTGCCCTTGACGGCAAGGAAGTCCAGCCCTCGCTTGACCGGGCGTTGCTCGTGGGACGCGCGGTCAACGCCACCCGTACGCTGGTCAACCAGCCGCCAAGCCACCTTTACCCGGAGTCCTTTGCCGAAGCTGCCAAAGAACTGTCCAAGGGACTCCCGGTCAAGGTGACCGTGTGGGACGAGAAGCGCCTTGAGAAAGACGGCTTCGGCGGGATCCTGGGCGTCGGAAAGGGTTCAACCCGCCAACCGCGCCTGGTCAAGGTGGAGTACGCGCCGGCCAAGGCGACCAAGAAGATCGCGCTCGTGGGCAAGGGCATCACGTTCGACACTGGCGGCATTTCGATCAAACCGGCCCTCGGCATGGGCGACATGAAGAGCGATATGGCGGGCGCCGCCGTCGTACTTAATACTGTTTTGGCTGTCGCGGGACTCGGGTTGCCGGTCAAGGTGACCGCGTGGCTCTGCATCGCCGAGAACATGCCGTCCGGCGCGGCACAACGCCCGGCGGATGTCCTCACGGTCTACGGGGGCAAGACGGTTGAGGTCCTGAACACCGATGCCGAGGGACGCCTGGTCATGGCCGACGGCCTGGTCGCGGCGAGCCTCGAACAGCCGGATGCCATCATCGACGTCGCAACGCTCACCGGCGCACAGTTGATCGCCCTCGGCGACCGTACTGCAGGCGTCATGGGCTCGGATGCTGTCACCGGCGCAATCAGGTCGGCTGCCGACCGCGCAGGCGAGCTCGTCTGGCCGATGCCGCTGCCGGAAGAACTGCGGGCAAGCCTCGATTCGCAAGTGGCGGACATCGCCAACATCGGCGAACGCCACGGCGGAATGATGACGGCAGCCGTTTTCCTGCGCGAGTTCGTCGGCAAGGACGCCGAGGGCAAGCAAATCCCCTGGGCACACGTCGACATCGCCGGCCCGTCCTTCAACAACGGAAGCCCTTACGGCTACACGCCCAAGCAAGGCACCGGTTGCACTGTCCGGACGCTGCTCGCCTACGTCGAAGACATGCTGGCAACGGCCTGAACCGGCCTCCAAGTGGGGCCGGTTCATGACCGGCCCCACGGCCCGACGTGAGTCTGGCCACAAGCGCCCCACAAAAGCCTCGGCAGGGTGGAGCATGGATAAGTGGTTCGCTAAGGTGAACCACGGTAGTCACAAATGCAAGAGAACTTCGGTGCTGGCATAATCGCGGCAGTACAAGTTCCAAGACCAGATGACGCGTAGTCGCGTGTCATCGCTCACGCGAGGGAGCGTCCTAGTGGCCGATCAGGCAACTGCGCAAGAATTCGACATCCTGGTACTCGGCGGCGGCAGCGGCGGCTACGCCACGGCTCTGCGTGCCGTTCAGCTTGGTTTCACCGTTGGTCTCGTCGAGAAGGCAAAGCTCGGCGGAACCTGCCTGCACAACGGGTGTATCCCCACCAAGGCACTGCTGCACTCGGCCGAACTGGCCGATCACGCACGCGATTCGGCCAAGTACGGCGTCAACGTCACGTTGGACAGCATCGACATCACTGCCGTGAACGCTTACAAGGACGGAATCGTCGCCGGTAAGTACAAGGGCCTTCAGGGACTCATCAAGTCCAAGGGCATCACGGTCATCGAAGGCGAAGGCAAGCTCCAGGGCACCGACACCGTGGTAGTCAACGGCACTGCGTACAAGGGTAAGAACATTGTTCTCGCCACCGGCTCGTACTCCCGTTCGCTGCCTGGCCTCGAAATCGGCGGCCGGGTCATCACTTCAGACGAAGCGCTGACCATGGACTACATCCCGAAGAGTGTCATCGTCCTCGGCGGCGGCGTCATCGGCGTCGAGTTCGCTTCCGTGTGGAAGTCCTTCGGCGTCGACGTCACCATCGTTGAAGGCCTCCCTTCCCTCGTTCCCAACGAAGACACCGCCATCGTCAAGAATCTTGAGCGCGCCTTCAAGAAGCGCGGCATCAAGTTCAGCACCGGCGTCTTCTTCCAGGGCGTCGAGCAGGATGACAACGGCGTGAAGGTCACCCTGGTTGACGGCCAGACCTTTGAAGCCGATCTCCTTCTGGTTGCCGTAGGCCGTGGCCCGGTCACTGCCAACCTTGGTTACGAAGAAGCAGGCATCACCCTCGACCGCGGCTTCGTCATCACCAACGAACGCCTGCACACCGGCGTCGGCAACGTCTACGCCGTCGGCGACATCGTCCCCGGCGTCCAGCTGGCTCACCGCGGGTACCAGCAGGGCATCTTCGTCGCCGAAGAGATCGCCGGCCTGAAACCGGTGGTCGTCGAAGACGTGAACGTCCCGAAGGTCACCTTCTGCGAACCTGAAATCGCCACCGTTGGCTACACCGAAAAGGGGGCCAAGGAGAAGTTCGGCGAGGACCAGGTCCAGACCCAGGAATACAACCTGGCCGGCAACGGCAAGAGCTCCATCCTGGGCACCGGCGGCATCGTGAAGGTCGTCCGCCAGAAGGACGGCCCCGTCGTCGGCATCCACATGATCGGCTCCCGTATGGGTGAACAGATCGGCGAAGCACAGCTGATCGTCAACTGGGAAGCACACCCGGAGGACGTGGCTCAGTTCATCCACGCACACCCGACGCAGAACGAGACCCTGGGCGAAGTCCACCTCGCCCTGGCGGGCAAGCCGCTCCACGGCTAAGTCTCACGCAAGACACCCGGTCCTGCGCCCGCACGAACTGCGGGCGCAGGACCCCAGCAGGCACCACTCATCCGCACTAAAGATCAATAAGGAGAACGGGGACGACATGTCTGAATCCGTTAACTTGCCCGCCCTTGGTGAAAGCGTCACCGAAGGCACCGTCACTCGCTGGCTCAAGCAGGTTGGTGACCGAGTGGAAGTCGACGAGCCCCTGCTCGAAGTTTCCACCGACAAAGTAGACACTGAAATCCCGTCTCCTATTGCCGGCATCATCGAAGAGATCCTCGTAGCGGAAGACGAGACCGCCGAAGTCGGCGCTCCCCTGGTCCGGATCGGTAGCGGCAGCAACGGCGCTGCAGCTCCCGCGGCCGCACCCGTGGCAGAGGCACCGGCGGCTCCCGCCCCGGCAGAAGCACCAGCTCCTGAAGCAGCACCGGCCCCGGCAGCAAAGGCGGCTGAGGCACCCGCAGCAGCTTCTGCCCCGGCATCGGGCCACGATGTGACCCTCCCGGCCCTGGGCGAAAGCGTCACCGAAGGCACCGTCACCCGCTGGCTCAAGGCCGTCGGCGACACCGTCGAGGTCGACGAGCCGCTCCTCGAGGTGTCCACCGACAAGGTCGACACCGAAATCCCCTCCCCTGTTGCCGGTACCCTGCTGGAAATCCGCGTCAACGAAGACGACACTGCTGAAGTCGGATCAGTCCTTGCCGTCATCGGCTCCGGGGCCCCCGGTGCCGCTGCACCGGCACCGGCACCCGAAGCTGCTCCCGCACCAGCCGTAGCCGCTCCGGCCGCAGCCCCCGCTTCGGCAGCCCCCGCGCCCGTTGTTGAGGCAGTACCGGCAGCGGCACCCGCCGCAGCTCCGGCTCCGGTTGCCGAATCCGCAGCGGCCTCGGCCCCGGCACAGGCCGCGGCTTCGGCTTCGGCTTCGACAGAATCCGGCTACGTCACCCCCCTCGTCCGCAAGCTTGCCAACCAGAACGGTGTCGACATCACCACCGTCGCGGGCACCGGCGTCGGTGGCCGGATCCGGAAGCAGGACGTGCTCGCCGCGGCCGAAGCAAAGAAGGCAGCTGCTGCTGCTCCCGCGCCGGCGTCCGCAGCTACTGCGGCCCCCAGCAAGCCTGCCGCCGCTCCCGTGGTTGCCTCCTCGCTGCGCGGGACCGTGGAAAAAGCTCCGCGCATCCGCCAGGTCATCGCCCGCCGCATGCGCGAGTCGCTCGAAACCTCCACGCAGCTGACCCAGGTGCATGAGGTCGACATGACCAAGATCGCCAAGCTCCGGCTCAAGGCCAAGGGTTCCTTCGAAGCCCAGAACGGCGTCAAGCTCACCTTCCTGCCGTTCATCGCCAAGGCGGTCGCCGAAGCACTGAAGCAGCACCCCAAGCTGAACGCTGCCTATGACGAAGACAAGCAGGAAATCACCTACCACAATGCGGAACACCTCGCGATTGCGGTAGACACCGACAAGGGCCTCCTGGTTCCGGTCATTTCCGACGCCGGCAACCTGAACCTTGCGGGCCTGGCCAGCAAGATCGCCGACGTCGCCGGCCGCACCCGCCAGGGAAAGATCGGTCCGGACGAGCTGTCCGGCGGTACTTTCAGCATCACCAACATCGGTTCTGTCGGCGCCCTGTTCGACACGCCGATCATCAACCAGCCGCAGGTGGGAATCCTGGGCACCGGCGCCATCGTCAAGCGCCCGGTGGTGGTTGCTGACGAGAACGGCGACGACTCGATCGCCGTCCGCTCCATGATGTACCTGTCCCTGACCTACGATCACCGTCTGGTCGACGGCGCCGACGCCGGCCGCTTCCTGCAGACCCTCAAGGCCCGCCTTGAGGAAGGTGCCTTCGAAGCTGACCTGGGTCTCTGATTCCGGTCATGACGTAGCAACCGCACCGCCTAACGGTGCGGATCACGACGACGGGACAGGCTCCGGTGGGAAACCGCCGGAGCCTGTCCCGTTTTGTGCTCGCACTTTGCTCCGCGGCTTTGCTACGGCACGTAGAAGATTCTGGCTAAGCTGGAGCCATGAGTATTCTCTTCAACGTCCTGCTGTTCTTGCACATCGTCGGCGCAGCCATGATTGTGGGCTTCTGGATCGCCACCATGAAGCAGCCGACCGTCCACCCGCGTCAGCGGGATGGCGCATTCGTGCAGCTGATCACCGGCATTGCCATGATGGGAATCCTGCCCATGCTGCCCAACGCCCACCCTGACTACTTCAAACTCGGTATCAAGTTCGCCATCGGCCTCGCCGTGGCAGTGCTCGCCGTCATTGGCTCGCGCAAGGTCAAGAAGGGCGAACCGGTGTCCACCGGCCTGGCACACGGCGTCGGCGGATTGGCATTGGTTAACATCGCCATCGCCACGATCTGGCAGTAATTCCCTGATCGATAAGCGGCCGCTTGGACCCACCGTCCGGGCGGCCGTCTCCGTCTGGTCTTCGAAAGCCTTCGTGGTCACAATCCTCTGAGAGCGGACAAGCGCTGCACCGTCGTCGTCGAATCCTTAGGATTGAACCCGGCGGTATCCGGCATCCGGATGCCAATTCACAACGACGCTGAGGAGTGGACATGGCTACAACACGCACCGCACACACCGTATGGAACGGCAACCTGATCGAAGGCGCCGGCAACACCACGCTGGACAGCTCCGGACTCGGAAACTTCGACGTCACCTGGAAGGCCCGCGCGGAGTCCGCAGAGGGCAAGACCAGCCCGGAAGAGTTGATTGCAGCAGCACACTCGGCATGCTTCTCGATGGCCTTCAGTAGCGGCGTGGCAGGCGCAGGCTTCACCCCCGAAGAGGTCAACACCAAGGCCGACGTCACGTTCCAGCCAGGTGTTGGCATCACCGGCGTCCACCTGACCGTGAGCGCACGCATCCCGGGTGTCTCCGAAGAAGAATTCCAGCGCCTGGCCGAAGACGCCAAGGTGAACTGCCCCGTCTCACAGGCACTCCGGGCAACCCCGATCACGCTGGAAGCCTCTTTGGCTTCCTAGCGCTAAGCGCGAAAGGCCCCGCCCTCCCCCATTTCAGGGGTTGGCGGGGTCTTTCGCGTTGGCCGATCCGGGCCTTCGCCCGGCGGGTTGGCTCAGCCCCGTTGCGGCCTCGCGGGCAGCGCAGCCGGACGGACCTTACGGTAGCCTTCGCGGAGGGGAGGCCGGTCAGTGGGCAATTCCTGGACCATTTCCTTGAGCGCGCCGATCCCGTACTCCAACTGGGGATCCATGCCCGCTGCGTAAGCGTGGGGCGGGAACACCACTTCGATGTCGGGCTCAACCCCGAAGTTCTCCACGCTCCAGCCGATGCCGCCGGAGAACCACGTGGCATAACGCGGCTGGGTCACACCGGTGCCGTCGGCCAGGGAGAAGCGGTTGTCAATGCCCACAACTCCTCCCCAAGTCCGCGTGCCGATGACCGGGCCGATGCCGCGGAGCTTGGACACCTGCGTGATGATGTCGCCGTCGGAGCCGGCGAATTCGTCGGCGAGGACAATGACCGGTCCCCGCGGAGCGTGATGGGGGTAGGTTCGTGGCTTCTCGCCGCGGGGCATGCTCCAGCCCGTGACCTTGCGGCCGATCAGCTCAGCCACCAGTTGGGACGTGTGGCCGCCGCGGTTGCGCCGGACATCGACAATCAACCCATCCAGCGCGGTTTCGGTATCGAGATCCCTGTGAAGCTGTGCCCAGCCGTTGGCCATCATGTCCGGCACGTGCAAGTAGCCGAACTTTCCGTCCGAGGCCTCGCGCACAGTACGCCGGTTGGCGTGCACCCATTCCTGGTACCGCAGGCGTTCCTCGTCCTTCACCGGAACCACGGCAATACGCCTCTGCCGACCAGCCGCGTCACCGTGTCCATCGCCATTGAGGAGAGTGAGTTCCACGGTGCGGCCAGCAGCGCCCACCAGTTGTTTGGCCGGAGCACGGTCCGCTGAAAGCCCGACGCCGTCAATCGCCAGGACGACATCGCCCACCTTCGCGTCGGCTCCGGGCCGCGTCAACGGCGAGTTGGACAGGGGGTCCGAGGAGTCTCCCGCGAGGATACGCGTGATCTTCCAGCCAGCCTCCGTGAACTTAAGATCGGCACCGAGCCGGCCCTGTCCGTTGCTGCCGGGTTCACCCGCGGCCGCCGGACGCACATAGGCGTGGGAGGTACCGAGCTCGCCATGGAGTTCCCACAGGAGGTCTACCAGGTCGTCGTGCGATCCCAGGCGTTCGACGACGGGACGGTACAGGCGGTGCACCGATTCCCAGTCCTGGCCGGCCATGTCCTCGGTCCAGAAGAAGTCCCGCTGCAGCCGCCATGCTTCGTCGAACGCCTGCCCCCACACAGCCAGCGGATCCATGATGACCCGGATCCGGTTGAGCTCAACGTTGACGCGCTCACCTGAGTCATCATCAACCTTGGTGTCCGAGGGCACGGCAATAACCTGCTTGTCGTTGACGAAGACCAGTTTCTTGCCGTCGCCGGACACCCGGTAGCGCTCAACCGCCGAAGCCAAGGTGACCTGCTTTTGCTTCGAAAGCTCATATCGGACCAAAGCGGGAGCCGGTGCCTTGTCCTGCACCTTCCCCCGCCCTTCTCCGGTAACGCCTGAAAGCGGGGTGTCCAGCCACAACAGCGCGTCGCTGGAGGCAGAAAGATCCGAATAGTTGCCTTGCGGCACCGGGACGCCGATGACGCGCAGTGCCAGGCCGTCAAGGTCCACCCTGACCCGGACAGTCGCGCCGTCTTTCGCTCCTGGGGCAGCCTTGGCCTCCTCCTCGTCGAACAGGTCCACGACCGGCCCGAAGGGAGAGGGAGTGTCTGCCGCGAGTGCCACGAGGTACGGCTTGATGGGGCTGGGGAAGGACAAATCGAACGCATGGCCGTCGTAGACGGGATCAAAACTGCGATTCGACAGGAACGCCAGGAACTTGCCGTCGGGGGTGAATGCCGGTGATTCGTCACAGAAACGGCCATCGGTGACATCCACAATGTTTTCCGGGCTGGCTGCATTGACCATCCGCAGCTTGCTCCGCGAACCAAACGACGTCACAGGTTCGGCCCACGCGAGCCATTGTGAGTCCGGCGACCACGCGAGTCCGTCAATGCTGCCATCCCCCACGCTCACAACCAGCGACAAAGTGCCGTTGTCCGTGTCGGCCACGTAGACGTCACCGAATGCTGTGCCTACAGCAAGCCGTCGGCCATCAGGGCTAGCCTCAAGGGCGCTCGGGCGGGCTGCCTTGGGGAAGTCGATCCGCTGGAAATCGATCCGCAGCTCGTCCGCCTGGCTCTCCGGAGCGACGTCGAACACCGCTGCGCTGCCCTCTGAAGCCGGAGCGGCTTCCGTGTGCGGCTGCGCATGCCGAACCTCGGGCATCACCGGCTGTCCCGCGATGGCTGACGCAGAGACCGGGCGGGGCAATTGATCGGCACCAGCCTCGTCGGATGCGGGCGGCACGTCGGTCTCGGGCGCCACTGTGGCCGCGTCATGGACCGGAGGTGCGAGGGTTGGCCTCGGAACACGCGGGGCGATCCTCTTGATGTAAACGGAGTCGACGCCGTCGTGGTCCGCCACATAGGCGATACGACCGTCGATGAGGGGCCGCGGAAGCCTTGCCCGCACTCCCGGAGTCCCTTCGACCACCCGGGACGGCCCGTCCTTGTGGCGCAGCCAGTGGATGGTTCCGTGGGATTCCACCGCGCTGGCCGAACCTGCGGCATTCGGGAATACTTCGCCCAAATGGGCGGCAACCTTGAGGGGTGCCGGCCGGCGCGACTGCGATGCCGAGCCGAGCGTAATGTGGACCCGTACCGCCTCTGCATCGGCCTCGAGCGTCGGAAGGATCCACAACTCGCCGGCCGATTCGAAGATGACCCGCTTGCCGTCGCTCGCAGCGTGCCGGACATAGAAATCTTCATGATCGGTGTGCCGGCGCAGATCGGTTCCGTCGGGCTGCACGGAGTAGAGATTTCCGTAACCCTCGTGGTCCGAAAGGAAGGCAATCCGGCCACCTACCCACAGCGGGTCAGCGAGATTCCCGTCGAGTTCGGGGACCAGACGGGCGAACTCGCCGTTCCCGTCGGCGTCGATCCACAGCTTTCCAGCTGTACCGCCGCGATACCGTTTCCACCAAGCCGGCTCACGCGAGAGCACACTGGCGAGGACAACAGGACGCTCATCTCCCACTTCCGGACCGAACACCAGCGATTCCACCGGACCGAAGGGAAGTTCGACGGCGGGGCCACCGTCAAGCGGTAAGGCGTAGGCGTGGGTGTGCCGCCCCTCGGCCTGTTCGAAAGCGGAGGTGACCACAACGTCGCCCCCGGACGTGAATCCCTTGACCCGGGTAGTGCTGTGGCCAAAGTAGCTCAACTGCCGGTACCCGCCGCCGTCGACCTCTGCTGTCACCACCTCTGGAGCTGCGCCGACGATCGTCGTCCAGACAAGCCGCTTGCCGTCCGGGCTGAAGCGCGGATTGCGTGCGGGCAACTGCTGGGCTGAAATCCGCCACGCGCGGCCTCCGGCCACGGGCGCGATCCAAACGTCGTCTTCGGCTACGAAGGTGAGTAGATCACCGTGCAAATGCGGGAAACGGAAGTAGCTGGAGGAGGTCATTGTTCGATCATAGTCAAAGGAGAAGCAAGCTCCCTGAGGCCTGCCGGAGTGCCGAAGTGACGCTCGCCATGATGTGATGAGGCATGCGAATCGTGATTTCGGGTGCATCGGGATTTATCGGAACCGCGCTGACCGAGCGTCTTCTTCGCAAGGGGCACGACGTCGTCAGGCTAGTTCGCCGCCCACCAACAGGAACCGGCGAGGCACAGTGGGATCCTGGCGCGGGGCAATTGGACGAGACGGTCCTGGACGGTGCAGACGCGGTGGTCAATCTCTCCGGGGCGGGCATCGGGGACCGCCGCTGGACTAAAACACGCGTGCGGGAAATCATCGACTCGCGCCTGCGGTCAACAAAAACACTCACCACGGCCATGGAACGGCTCGGAACCCCTCCCGGAACGTTTCTGAGCCAGTCAGCGTCAGGCTACTACGGCTCGTCCCGTGCCGGTCTGCTCCGCGAGGAAACGGGACCGGGCAACGGCATGCTGGCCACCTTGTGCGTTGATTGGGAGGCCGCCGCCCGCACGGCCCCTGCGGGCGTGCGGGTCGTAACCCCGCGCACCGGCGTGGTCCTCAGTCCTGACGGCGGGGCGCTGGGGCCACTCCTGCCACTATTGAAGTTAGGTGTGGGTGGTCCGCTAGGAAATGGTCGGCAATACTGGCCATGGATTTCCTTGGTGGATGAAGTGTCCGCTTTCGAATACCTGCTCGACTCGCCGCTTGAGGGTCCCGTCAATGTCTGCGCCCCCGAAAGTGCCGACGTCAACGCGATCGTTGCCCAGCTGGCGGCAGCGCTCCACCGGCCAGCGTTCCTCCGCGTACCTGCCCCGGCGCTGCGTCTCGTCTTGGGTGGCCATCTGGCAGAGGAACTGGTTCTTGCCAACCAGCGCATGGAACCGGCCAAGCTCATGGCCGCCGGCTTTGACTGGCAGCACCCCGCATTGGCTGACGCGGCCCGATGGGTGGCAAGCGGCGGCAACTGATCACCCTTTTCCACTCACGTCTGCCTAGCCAGGATCTCGGCGATCTTCCACCCCTCGCTGTCACGCAAAAGGACCACCCTGAGTTCTTGAGGTTTGCCGGCGGGACGCACGCGGACCACTTGCCCCCTGGCATCCCGTTCTTCATAGGCTGAGGTCTCCAAGGTGACGGCAACCGTCGCGTGCTCGCGGCCGGCAGCACCTTCCACGCCCGTGCTGATCAAAGTGGTGGAGAAACCCGAAAGAACGACGCCGGCGCTGTCCAATCCGTCCCTGACTTTGCGGTCGGCAGCAGCTGCCGCAGAGCCTTCCACATTGATGTATTCCAGTAGTTCAAACTTGCCGGTACTGAACGCCCTGTCCCGGAGGGCCGACAGTCCCCTGATGGCTTCTTCGGGGTTTTGGGAGCGGATCTGCACCTGTACAGCTGCGGGAACGCCGTCGAGGGCGGAACCCATCTGTCTGGGCTCTTCCCGCCCCTGCGCCTGTGCCGGCCTCTGCGCTTGCTGCGCAGTTCCCGGTCCTCGATCACCGGCCCACCACACCGCGGTTGTCGATCCGGCCACCACCAGTGTCCCGAGGGCGAGCACGATGGGCGCCGCCCGCCGTCGTGCGGAAACGAGCGCAGCTGCCGACCGGCCTGTTCGCCCTCCCCATCGCCAACGGAAACGGCCGAAAAATGCCTTGATGCGGGTCCGTCTCGTACGAGTATGAGAAGCCCGACGCCGGGTCAGCAGTTCCGGAACAACCGTCGCGTGCACCGCATCCGAAAGGTCCACAGCTGCCGGTGCCGCGCTCCGGTAGATGGCGATACCAAGTTCCGCCACGGAAGGCCTTTGCTGCCTCTCTGGATGAAGTCCGGCCTCGATGGCAGCGGCGAGGGCAGCGGGGACTGCCGGCACCAGGAGCGTCAGCGGTGGCCTGCGGGCCGCACTGTCCGGGGCGGAGCCGGTGAGGCAATACCAGCCAAGGGCGGCAAGGGCGTAGGTATCGCGCTCAGGGTGGAGCTCCGCAGCCCCACTGCCGATCGGTCCCGGATCCGCGAAGCCGGGCGTACCGGAGTCCGGGACGCCGGCAGCATCTCCCACCATGCGCGAAACGCCCAAATCCGACAAGAGCGGTTTCCCCTGGGCAGTGAAAAGCACGTTCCCCGGCGAAACGTCGGAATGCGTCATGCCCTGGTGGTGCAGATAGGCCAAAGCCTGCGCGAGGGGGGTAAGGATAGTCACTGTCTCCCCCACGCTGAGGCGCCCCCTGCTGGAGAGCAATTGCCCCAGCGAACCCCCGGGCGCGTAATCCATGACCAAGCCCAGGCCGCCGTCGGACGCCCCTCCCAATTGGACGACGCGACGCACCTTGACAAGGTGCTCGTGGTCCAGCCGGGACAGAAGGTGCAGCTCACGAAGCATGGAAGATTCGGCGTCGCCCGGGTCCCCCATCTCTGGTCTCCGGGGAAGGCATTTCACGGCGAAGCTGCTCCCCGAGCGCTTCTCCATGGCGAGCCATACCGTGGCGCTTCCGCCGCGGCCAAGCTCACGGACGGGCACAAAGCCGGGAATCACGGGTTCGGCAGGGTCCGTCTCCTGGGAGCGCATGGCGCCCGAGTCGTCCTGACCACCCGTGCCGGGGGCAAAAATCTCCATGCGTCAACAGATACCGGAATTCCCGGATTGCCGCAGAAGTTATCCACAGGCAGGGTGGAAGGCGCCGCGGGACCTAGCCGAGTCACAACTGAGAGCTTGGCCACAAAATCATGGGCTCCGTCCAGCGGGGTCTAAGCTTGTCCCCATGACTCTTGAGTTTTCACAGCTGGGTCTTGCCCCGGATTTCGTGGACTATATGCAGGGCTGGGATATCCAGCGCGAACTCCACAACAAAGTTGTTGCGGGCGAGAAACCCAGCACCGTCCTGCTCCTCGAGCACGCGGCGGTCTACACGGCAGGCAAGCTCACGGAGGACCATGAGCGTCCTTTTGACGGCACTCCCGTTGTCCCTGTGGATCGGGGAGGCAAACTGACTTGGCACGGGCCGGGCCAGCTGATTGCCTACCCCATCCTCAAACTGAAGAACCGCGCCGGCATCCGTGACTACGTCGAGCGTCTCGAAGACGTCATGATCGCGATCATGGAGGACTACGGGATCAAAGCCACCCGGGTCAAGGGCCGGGCGGGCGTCTGGGTCCTGGCAGATGACAAGGGTCCGGACCGCAAAATCGCTGCGATCGGCATCCGCGTCCTCGACGGCGTCACCATGCACGGCGTGGCCATCAACTGCAGCAACGATCTCGCACCTTACGCGCAGATCATCGCATGCGGCATCACGGATGCCAGTGTCACCACCATGTCCCTCGAGACCGGGCGGACCATCAACCCCGCCGACATCGCTGAGCGCTTCAAGGAAGAGTTCCGCAAGCACGAAGAAGCACTCGTATCCAGCCCCGAAGGAGCAATCCAGTGACCCTGGCACCTGAAGGCCGTAAGCTGCTGCGCGTTGAACAGCGCAACAAAGCCGTCCCGGTCGAACGCAAGCCCGAGTGGATCAAGGCCAAGGTCCAGATGGGCCCGGAATTCGTGGGCCTGAAGAACCTCGTGAAAAAGGAAGGCCTGCACACCGTCTGTGAAGAGGCCGGCTGCCCGAACATCTTCGAGTGCTGGGAAGACAAGGAAGCAACCTTCCTGATCGGCGGCTCCGAATGCACCCGCCGCTGCGACTTCTGCCAGATCGACACCGGCAAACCCTCCCCCGTGGACCGGTTCGAACCCACCAAGGTGGCCCGCTCCGTCCAGGCCATGGCCCTGCGCTACGCCACCGTCACCGGCGTCGCCCGGGACGACCTCGCCGACGAGGGCGTCTGGCTCTACGCCGAAACCGTGCGCAAGATCCACGAACTGAACCCCGGCACCGGGGTGGAACTGCTCATCCCGGACTTCTCCGGCAAACCCGAACACATCGCCGCCATCTGCGACTCGAACCCGGAGGTGTTCGCGCACAACGTCGAGACCGTGCCCCGGATCTTCAAGCGCATCCGCCCCGCGTTCCGCTACGACCGCTCCCTGGACGTCATCACCCAGGGCCGGGACGCCGGCATGGTCACCAAGTCCAACCTGATCCTGGGCATGGGCGAAACCCGCGAGGAAATCTCCGAAGCCCTCGCCGACCTGCACGCCGCGGGCTGTGACCTGATCACCATCACCCAGTACCTGCGCCCCTCCGAACGGCACCTGCCCGTGGACCGCTGGGTCAAGCCCCAGGAATTCGTCGAGCTCGCCGCCGAAGCCGAGCAGATCGGCTTCCTCGGCGTCATGTCCGGACCCCTGGTCCGCTCCTCCTACCGCGCCGGACGCCTCTGGGCCACCGCGATGCGCAAAAAAGGCCGCGACATCCCCGCCCACCTGGCCCACATCGCCGACGGCATCCAGGACTCCGGCACCACCCGCCAGGAAGCCAGCACCCTCCTCGCACACCACGCGTAGCACCCGAGCAAAGTACGGTCGAATGACCGGACCGCGGACAAATCCGGCGTCCGGTCCTTTGGCATAAATCACGTAGAATTAAGGCACTATGGCGAAATCCCCTGATTCCAGCAACTCGACAACATCGGCTGCCGACGCTCCCAAGCGCGGCTTGTTTTCCCGCAAGCCCAAGGAAGCCAAGGCCAAGAAGCCGAGCCAGCTGAAGCAGATCGGCGAGGTCTTCAAGATGACCCGCCGCAATGACCCCACGGTTGTGTGGCTCATGCTGCTGGCGTTCCTTGGTGTCGTTGCCGTCAGCCTCGTCGTCGGTCTCCTCTTGAACAACTGGGTCACGGGCCTGATCATCGGCGTCCCCTTGGGCCTGCTTGCAGCGGTCTTCATCCTCTCGCGCCGCGCGGAGCGGGCAGCCTTTGCGCAGATCGAAAACCAGCCTGGAGCCTCAGGTGCGGCTCTGGGAACCCTGCGCCGCGGCTGGATCACGGAAGACCAGCCGGTCGCCGTCAACCCGCGCACCCAGGACGCGGTCTTCCGCGCCATCGGCCGTCCCGGCGTCGTACTGGTGACCGAAGGACCTTCACACCGGGTCAAGCCGCTGGCTGAGGCCGAGCGCAAGAAGCTCTCCCGCATTCTCCCGAATGTGACGATCCACGTCATCGAAAGCGGTCGTGGCGAGGGCCAGGTGCCAATCAGCCAGATTGCAAAGACCATGAACAAGTACAAGAACGAGCTCACCAAGGTTGAGGTCAACGCTGTGAGCAAGCGGATCTCGTCACTCGGCAACCGTCTGCCGATCCCGAAGGGCATCGACCCGTACAAGGCACGCCCCGACCGCAAGGCAGCCCGCGGACGCTGAAGACGACAGACAAAGAACCGCCCGGTTCCCGGAGTTATCCAGGAACCGGGCGGTTCTTTGTCTGCAGAAAGTTACATCCGGATGAGAATCGTGTTCATGGCTTTGTCATGGAGGCCACGCTGATCAGGATCAAACACAACCGCGGGAATCACGAGGCAAAGGAGAAGCGTCCTTACCACGGCAGCCAGGGGCCCTGCCGGCCCTCCACCGAGCCGCACCACGTGGATGCCCGCAACCCGGTGTCCGATGCTGTAGCCGAGCGTGCCGATGAGAAGGATCTGTTCCACCGCAAAGACTGCAAGCGTTGCCCACTGGTTGCCACCGAAGGCAAAGTTGCTGATCGCCAAGGCAATGACCCAGTCGATGCAGATCGCCAGGATACGGCGGCCGGCCCGGGCGATGGAGCCGGGACCGGACTCAGGCAGCCCGAGCCGCTCTCCGGGGTACTTGGAGATTCCGGACGTATCCGGCCCAGTGAGCCATGAACCAATGTCTTTTCGATCAACCACGGTTCAAGCTTACGGCTTCACATCGGGTGCCCGACGGCGGGTGGCGGCGCGTGGTGGAACGTTCGCTGAGTTCACAAGGAAACAGACACACAGCGGGAAGACATAGACTGGCACTGCAGTAGACCAGTAGCGTTTACACGGCAGGCAGTTCTGTAACCTGCACGAAACAATACTGACACCCCTGGGAAATCCCTTATCCCTATGGTTAGAGAAGTTGCTAGCCGCCGCAGCAGGGATACTTTTTTGTCTCCCTGCTTTCGGTTTGCGCTGGACCAGACGGCCCGAGGGCCTGTTACCTGTTATGCGTTAGGAGCATAGATGTTCAAGACTGCGGACGAAGTCCTCAAGTTCATCAAAGACGAAGACGTTAAGTTCGTCGATATCCGCTTCACCGATCTTCCGGGCATCCAGCAGCACTTCAACGTGCCGGCCAAGAGCGTTGACGCTGACTTCTTTGTCAACGGTCAGCTCTTTGACGGATCTTCCATCCGCGGTTTCCAGGGCATTGCCGAGTCCGACATGCAGCTCATCCCGGACCCCACCACGGCCTTCATTGACGCTTTCCGCGTTGAGAAGACCTTGGCCCTGAACTTCTCCATCGTGAACCCCCGCACCGGTGACCCGTACCACCGTGACCCGCGAGGCGTTGCCGAAAAGGCTGAGGCCTACCTCGCCTCCACGGGCATTGCCGACACCGCATTCTTCGCTCCCGAGGCTGAGTTCTACGTTTTCGACAACGTCCAGTTCGAGTCTTCCCCGCAGGGCTCGTCCTACAAGATCGACTCCATCGAAGCACCGTGGAACACCAACCGCGAAGAAGAAGGCGGTAACCTCGGCTACAAGACCCCCTTCAAGGGCGGCTACTTCCCCGTTTCCCCGGTCGACCACCAGGCCGATCTGCGTGACGCGATGTGCATCGCCTTGGACGAAGCTGGCCTCGAGGTTGAGCGCTCCCACCACGAAGTTGGCGCCGCAGGCCAGGCAGAGATCAACTACAAGTTCACCACGCTGGTGCACGCCGCTGACGACCTGCAGAAGTTCAAGTACGTCGTCAAGAACACCGCCTGGGAGTACGGCAAGTCCGTCACCTTCATGCCGAAGCCGATCTTCGGTGACAACGGTTCGGGCATGCACTGCCACCAGTCGCTGTGGAGCAACGGCGAGCCGCTGTTCTACGACGAAAAGGGTTACGCGGGCCTTTCCGATACTGCACGCTGGTACATCGGCGGCCTGCTGAAGCACTCCTCGGCCGTGCTCGCGTTCACCAACCCGACGGTCAACTCCTACCGCCGCCTTGTCAAGGGCTTCGAAGCTCCGGTCAACATGGTTTACTCGCAGGGCAACCGCTCTGCCGGTATCCGTATCCCGATCACGGGCTCCAACCCCAAGGCCAAGCGCATCGAGTTCCGCGCTCCGGACCCCTCGTCCAACCCGTACCTGGCGTTCGCTGCACAGCTGATGGCTGGAATCGACGGCATCCGCAACCGCATCGAGCCCCCGGCGCCGATCGACAAGGACCTGTACGAGTTGCCCGCCGAGGAAGCAAAGGACATCCCCAAGGCTCCGGGTTCCCTTGAGGAAGCACTGGCCGCGCTGGCTGAGGACAACGAGTTCCTACAGGCCGGCGGCGTCTTCACCCAGGACCTGATCGACACCTGGATCGAGTACAAGTACGAGAACGAGATCCGTCCGCTGTCCCTGCGCCCGAACCCGTACGAGTTCGAGCTCTACTACGGCGTCTAAGTAACACCGCAAGAAGCAAGAAGGGGTCATGGGCAAGCGTCCGTGGCCCCTTCTGCGTTAACGTTCGCAGGGTAATTCGCACACCAAACAAGAACGGCTGTGTCCGTTAAGACACAGCCGTTCCTGGTGTGAAAGGCCCCGGATTCGCCGGGATCGGACCCCCCAATTTTCCCTACACCCTCCGGCGCCCGCTCATCAACCGGAAGAGGAAGACAATGATCGCCAAGACGATCAGAATCGGAGCGATCCAGAGAAGGAACCCCAAGGCCTTTACCGTGCCGCCAATGATAAAGAAAACGATCGCGATGACCGCGACGATTCCGAGGATGACATTCATGATGTACCGTCCGTTTCAGTCGTAAACATTCTGATGATTGCCTTTATCGCTGTGCAAACCTCAGCAACCTTACTGTAAGCATGCTTATTATTCTAATCCGGAACCCAAAATGCCTGTCGCCGCAGTGAAGGTAGTGGTACGTTCAGCGTGATCAGGATGCCTCAGGCGAGTCCCCTCTCATCCGGCTCCTGACGCAACTTCTGAAAGCAGAGGCAAACGATGACAACGCTAATGATCTTCCATGAAGTCGACGACGTTGAGCACTGGCTCAGCTCACCGAAACGGGAAGAAATCTTCGGACCCCTGGGCTTCACAGTTCGAACGTTCGTCGACCCGGCAAAAACCAACCGTGTTGGTTTGATCGTCGAAGTCCCCGACATGGAAACGTTCCAGCGAATGATGGAGTCCGAAACCGCGGCCGACGCGATGAAATTCGACGGCGTGCGACCCGAAACAATCGTGACGCTCGTCGAGTCTTAGATACCGCTCAGTCGCCGAAATTCCGGTACATCGTCCATTGCGGCCCGGCTGAGCCACCCAGGTACATGCCCGCCGCGGCAAAGCCCGCCTTTGCGTATGCGGCCTTGCCGGCAGGATTGCGCTCGTTGACGGAGAGCACGACGCCGGCCTGGCCGCCACCCATCCTCGCCGTCACCTTCACCGCTTCCCGAACAGCCGCCGCTGCAGCCTGCGTACCCAAGCCTCTCCCTTGGAGCCGCCGGTCGATCAGGAACCCTCGCAAAAGCCAGGCAGAATCGTCGTCAGGCCAGCCTGCCAGGGTTGCCGCACCGGCCTGCAAAGTGAAGACTCCAACGGCGGCGCCGGCCGCTTCGATCACATACGGCAGGCGGCTTTCGTCCTCCAGGCCCATGAGCATCATCTTGAAAGGGTCGCCGACGAAGTCTTCCTGCCCCCCGGCCAATTCCATACCCGCGATGTCGCCGAGTTTGATGGCTCGGGCGTCGTCGTCGAGATTCTTCAAGGGAATGAGCCACACCGTTTCAAGCATCTTTCGAGCTTAGCTGTCCCCGCTGCGCCCGGCGACGCGAACCTGGGATCACTGGCCGTAGAAGTCCTTTTCAAACACGGCCCGGGTCCTTCGGCTCAGCCGCAGGTAATCCTCTTCGAAAACTGCGGCTTGGCCAGGGGCGTAACCACACCACCGGGCAACGGCCTCCAGGTCCCGCCGGGAGGCAGGCAAGAGATCAGAGGCGCGCCCGGTGCAGATCACATTCGCCGACCGGATACGGCTCGCGAGCCGCCAAGCCTCGCGGAGCAACACGATGTCACCCTTGTCGATCAGTCCCAACGACTCAATCGCGTCGAGGGCCTGCAGGGTGGAAGTGGTCCGGAGCCGCGGATGCTCACCTGCGTGCTGGAGCTGCAGCAGCTGCACAAGCCATTCGACGTCGCTGAGTCCGCCCCTACCGAGCTTCACATGCCTCGCGGGATCGGCCCCCCTGGGGAGCCGTTCGGATTCGACGCGCGCCTTGACCCGTCGGATCTCCCGCACATCCGTCTCGGCGAGGGCCTTCGGGTAGCGGATTGGGTTGATGAGCCAGAGGAATTCCGCCGCCAATTCGTCGTTACCCGCCATGGGTTGGGCCCGCAGCAGCGCCTGGGCTTCCCAGATAAGGGACCACCGGCGGTAATACTCGGCGTAGGACTCCAGGGAGCGGACCATGGCGCCGTTCTTCCCTTCAGGGCGAAGATCGGCGTCAACGGTCAGGACCCGCTCGGCCAGGATGGCCGGCTTGAGGGGCTGGGTCAGCAGGGTGGAAATGTGACCAACAATGGCAAGGGCCTGTTGCTGGGCTTCGGATTCACTCGCTCCGGGAAGGGCGCGATGGACGTACATGACGTCTGCGTCCGAGCCGTAGCCGATCTCGCGTCCGCCTTGCCTGCCCATCGCAACCACCAGGACCTGCGTTTTGAGTGGCCCCTCTGAGGCCACGATGGCCTCAGCGACATGCAGGGCACCTAGTACGGCCGCTCGGTCAGCGTCGGCCAATGCCGTGCCCACTGCATCCTGCTCCAGGACGCCGGAACTGTCCGCGATGGCAATCCGGAGGATCTCCCGGCGCCGGATAAGCCTGATGAGCCGCATTGCATTCTCGGGATCGGCATGCCGTGACATCTTGGATTGGATTTCCTGCCACTGAGCTTCAAAGCTTAGGGGCACGAGTTCCTTGTCGGCACCAAGCCAGGCAACGGATTCCGGGGAAACCTCCAGGAGGTCCGCGATCAGCCGGGAATTGGAAAGCACGTGGCATAGCCGCTCGGCTGCCGCTTGCGAGTCCCGGAGCATTCCGAGATACCAATGGGTGGTTCCGAGGGCTTCGCTGACACGCCGGAAGGCCAGCAAGCCGGCGTCGGGGTCTACTCCTTCGGCGAGCCAGCCGAGAAGGATGGGAAGCAGTTGCCGCTGCAAGGCGGCGCGGCGACTGACTCCCGCCGTGAGGGCTTCTATGTGGCGCATGGCGCCCTGCGGGTCGCGGTAGCCCAGCGCCGCGAGACGGCCTTGTGCGGCTTCCGGGGTGAGCCGGGCGTCCTCGCTACTCAACTTCGCGGCAGTGTTGAGCAGGGGCCGGTAGAAGATCCGGTCGTGCAGTTCCCGAACGGACCGCTTGGTCTTCTGCCAGGTTTCGATCAAGGCATCAGGATGGGGCCTGCCGGTGGAAAACGGGCCCAGGACGGCCTTGGCGAGGAAACGCAGCGATTCCTGGCTGGTAGGCATGAGGTGCGTCCGACGCATCTGGAACAACTGGATCCGGTGCTCAAGAACCCGCAGATAGCGGTAGGCTGCGTCGAAAGCGGCGGCATCCACCCGGCCAATGTAGCCGCCCGCGGAAAGGGCGGAGATTGCCGACGTCGTATCCCGGCAACGGAGCGTTTCATCGGACTTTCCGTGGACGAGTTGCAGGAGCTGCACGGTGAACTCGACGTCCCGCAGCCCGCCGGGACCCAGCTTGATTTGGCGCTGTTCCTCCGCCGGGGCAATGTTGTTGGTGACCCTGCGACGCATCGCCTGCACGGATTCCACGAAGCCTTCCCTGCCGGCAGAAGCCCACACGAGTGGCTGGACGGCTTGCTCGTACCGTGCCCCGAGGTCCCTGTCCCCTGCGATGGTCCGGGCCTTGAGAAGCGCCTGGAATTCCCAGCTTTCCGCCCATTTCGCGTAATAGCTCAAGTGCGAGGGAAGCGTCCTGACCAGCGGACCCGACTTTCCTTCAGGGCGCAGGTTCGCGTCGACCTCCCACAGCCCGGGTTCGGGCGCCGTCGAGGAAATCGCGCGGGAGATGCCGGCGGCGAGGACCGTACCGATGGTCGCGGCCTCGGAGTCCTCCAGGTCCGGCGCCTCGATCACGTAGATGACGTCGACGTCGGAAATGTAGTTGAGCTCGCGGGCACCGCATTTGCCCATGCCGATGACAGCCAGCCCGACGCCGGCAATATCCGCGACATCGAAAGTCGCCGCGGCTTCCGCCCGGGCCACTGCCAGTGCGGCCTCTATCGCCGCACCGGCGAGGTCGGCCAGTTCGGCGCCGACGGCGGGCATGAAGTCCTGGGGGCTGGCGGCGCAGAGGTCCTTGATGGCCAGTTCGGTCAATCCCCGCCGGTAGGCCGTCCGAAGAGCGGTGTATGCGGCCGGTCCCGATATTCCCGCGACGGGCCGGGGAGAGTTGGGGTCCGCTTTGACCGAACGGAGGAGCTTCATCCGCAGTTCACCGGCGTCGGCGGATAACGGCTCGGGACTGACGCGGACATCGAAGACGTCCAGATGCTCCGGATGCCTGATGAGGAACTCCCCCAGGGCCTCGGATGCCCCCAGCAGGCGGTACAGCGGCTCGCTGCGATCCGTGTGCTCCCCCGCGAGCTGTTTGAGTGAGGGGTGCTTCTCAATCAGGCGGACAAGCGACTGGAGAGCGGTGTCCGGGTTGGCGCTGAGGTGCAGCCCGGCAAAGATTGTGTCTTGGTCGATGCCGTCGAGTTCACGGGCGGCAAGAAACCGTTCACCCTTCTCAAGGTCGCTGAAGCCGGCTGAGATGAGCCGGCGGGCCAGGCTCACACTCACGGCCTAGAGAATGCCGAGGTTGCGCTTGAGCTCGTAGGGCGTGACCTGGAGCCGGTAGTCCTGCCATTCCGCACGCTTGTTGCGCAGGAAGTGGTCAAAGACTTGTTCACCGAGGATGTCCGCCACCAGCTCTGAATCTTCCATGGCCCGTATGGCGTCATGGAGGCTCGCCGGCAGCGGGGTGTGGCCCATCGCTTTGCGTTCGGCCGAGGTCAGCGACCAGACATCGTCCTCCGCGGCGGCCGGAAGCTCATAGCCTTCCTCGATGCCCTTGAGCCCGGCGCCCAGCAACACGGCGTACGCCAGGTAAGGGTTGGTGGCAGAGTCGATCCCGCGGTATTCGATCCGCGCGGACTGGCCCTTGCCCGGCTTGTAGAGCGGCACACGAACCAGCGCGGAACGGTTGTTATGTCCCCAGCTCAAGTAGCTCGGGGCTTCGCCGCCACCCCAGAGACGCTTGTAGGAATTCACGAACTGGTTGGTGACCGCCGTGAACTCCGGGGCGTGCCGGAGGATACCGGCAATGAACTGGCGTGCGGTCTTGGACAACTGGAATTCGGCGCCGGCTTCGTAGAAGGCGTTGGTGTCACCCTCGAACAGTGAGAAGTGCGTGTGCATGCCGGACCCCGGGTGGTCGGTGAAAGGCTTGGGCATGAACGTGGCATACGTGCCCTGCTGCAGGGCCACTTCCTTGATGACCGTGCGGAAGGTCATGATGTTATCCGCAGTCTGGAGGGCGTCCGCGTAGCGGAGATCGATCTCATTCTGGCCAGGACCGCCCTCATGGTGGCTGAACTCCACCGAAATGCCCACGGATTCAAGCATGGTCACGGCAGTGCGGCGGAAGTCCTGTGCCACGCCACCGGGTACGTGGTCGAAGTAGCCGCCCTCGTCAACGGGAACAGGGACGCCGTTGGGGTCAAGATCCTGGGACTTCAGGAGGTAGAACTCGATCTCGGGATGCGTGTAGCAGGTGAACCCCATGTCCGCCGCTTTGGCGAGGGTGCGCTTGAGCACGTTCCGGGGATCGGCAGCGGACGGCTCGCCGTCGGGGGTCAGGATGTCGCAGAACATCCTGGAGGTCTGCTCAGTCTCACCACGCCACGGCAAGATCTGGAACGTGGAGGGGTCTGGCTGGGCCAGCATGTCCGACTCGAACACCCGGGCGAGGCCTTCGATGGCCGAGCCGTCAAAACCCAGGCCTTCTTCGAAGGCGCCTTCCACTTCTGCGGGGGCCAGTGCCACCGATTTCAGGGAACCGACGACGTCGGTAAACCACAAGCGTACGAAGCGCACATCACGCTCTTCGATAGTTCGCAGAACGAACTCTTGCTGGCGGTCCATGAGGCCTCATTTCCGGGTCAACGTCCATGCCGTCGGTTCGAGGGTTCGAAGCCGACGACAACTCAGCATTCACTCTACTAAGCATTGGCCCCGAATGGCTGCACCCCCAGTTCGCGTAACACAGCGTTTACAAATGTGAGGCTCCTCATGCGCCGGTGGCTAGGACGGCCACTACCGCATACGCTCTATTCATGGCCCCAAGCAACAGTTCTGATTCCAGCATGCCCGCCGATGTTCCTGCTCCTTACGGAACCGGGCCTGCTGCAGCAGGTTCAGCGGCTTCAACGGACGCTTCCGCACCGAAGGCTCCTGCCAGGATCCGGACGCACCACCTTCAACAAGCCAAGGCCAAGGGTGAGCGCTTTGCGATGTTGACCGCCTACGAGCAGTACACGGCTGAAATCTTCGATCAGGCCGGCATCGAGGTCCTGCTGATTGGCGATTCGGCTTCCAACAATGTCTTTGGAAATGAAACGAGCCTCCCCGTAACGGTCGATGAACTCCTCCCGCTGTGCCGAGCGGTAGCCCGGTCCGCCAAGCGTGCTTTGGTAGTGGCCGACCTTCCCTTTGGCAGCTACGAAGTCTCGCCGGAGCAGGCAGTGGCAACCGGTGTCCGTTTCCTGAAGGAAGGGCTGGCACACGGCGTCAAGATCGAAGGGGGCGCCTTCTACGCCGGAACAGTCCGGGCCATGGTCCAGGCAGGCATTCCCGTCATGGCGCACATCGGCTTCACGCCCCAGAGCGAACATTCGTTGGGCGGCTACCGCGTCCAAGGCCGGGGCGAGGATGCCGCCCGCCTGGTGGAGGACGCAGTTGCCCTCGCCAACGCCGGAGCGTTCTGTGTGCTCATGGAGATGGTCCCCGCGGAAACTGCAGCCGCCGTCGACGCCGCCATTGAAGTGCCCACCATAGGGATCGGCGCCGGCAATGCGACCACGGGCCAGGTTCTGGTATGGCAGGACATGGCCGGTCTGCGTGGCGGGAAGATGGCCAAGTTCGTCAAGCAATACGCGGATCTGCGCACCACACTCAGCGACGCGGCCAAGGCGTACGCCGACGACGTCAGGTCCGGCCAGTTCCCCGGCCCGGAACACTCTTTCTAGGAGAACGCACTTTCAGTCCTCGTCGTCCTTGTCCCAGGCGTCGTTGCGGGCTTTGACCTTTTCCAGGGCGTGCTCCGCTTCCTCGCGGGTCTTGTAAGGACCGATCAACTGGGTCCAGTCAGACAACGCGTCCTCTTCGATCTGGTGTGTCTGAACGTTGTACCAGTACTCCGCCACGGTTTCTCCTCTGCGAATCCCGCCGAAGCATTGGCGGGGGCTTTGGCCCATCGACCGGGCCGTTATTTAGCAACTTAGTTACTTGCGTCTCGTGCGTCCCTTATATGATCAATCTATGCCTTCTCCCGCCCTGACCGCACCCATCGGCACGCTCACCCAAGGAACTGTCAGCCCACAGCTGCCAGTACCGGCGTCCATCCCGCGTCCGGAGTATGTCGGCAAGCCTGCACCGGCAAAGTTCACCGGCTCAGAGGTCAAATCGGCGGAAACCATTGAGAAAATCCGCGTCGCCAGCAAAATTGCAGCCCAGGCGATCGTCGAGGTAGGAAAGCACGTCGAGCCCGGCGTCACCACGGACCAACTGGACCGGGTTGGCCACGAGTTCCTTCTGGACCACCACGCGTACCCGTCAACCCTTGGCTACCGGGGCTTCCCCAAGTCCCTGTGCTCATCCCTCAACGAGGTCATCTGCCACGGCATTCCCGACAGCACCTTTGTGCAGGACGGGGACATCCTGAACATCGACATCACGGCCTACATCAACGGCGTTCACGGTGACACCAACTACACCTTCTTGGTGGGAGACGTGGACGAAGAATCACGCCTGCTGGTTGAACGCACCCAAGAGTCTCTCAACCGTGCCATCAAGGCAGTGGCTCCCGGCCGCGAAATCAATGTGATCGGCCGGGCTATCCAGTCCTACGCGAAGCGCTTCGGCTATGGTGTGGTCCGCGACTTCACCGGTCACGGTGTTGGTGAGGCCTTCCACACCGGACTGATCATCCCCCACTATGACGCCGCGCCCGCCTACAACACAGTGATCGAGGCGGGCATGGTCTTCACGATTGAGCCCATGCTCACCCTCGGAACAATCGAATGGGATATGTGGCCCGATGACTGGACCGTAGTCACCCGGGACCACAAGCGGACCGCGCAATTTGAACACACCCTGTTGGTCACCGAGACCGGCGCCGAAATCCTGACTCTTCCTTAAGCTCTCCGGAAGGTCACCTGCAGCCGTTCGTGCTGCGACATGCCCACCCCTCCTGCCATGAACGGACACGCATTGACCAAGAAGGATGAGAAGATCCACAAGAATGGCCCGCTGATCGGCATTGACGTCGGTGGCACCGGTATCAAGGGCGGCATCGTCGATCTCAAAAAGGGCAAGCTGCTCGGGGACCGCCTGCGCATTCCCACGCCGCAGCCCGCGACGCCCGAAGCAGTCGCCGAAGTGATCGCGCAGATCGTCGACGAGCTGTCTGCCCGTTCGGACGCCCCTGCCGAGGGCTCGCCTGTTGGAGTAACCTTCCCGGGAATCATCCAGCATGGCGTGGTCCGCTCGGCCGCCAACGTGGACAAGTCCTGGCTAGACACCGACATTGATTCGCTTCTCACCAAGCGCCTGGATCGTCCCGTCGAGGTCATCAACGACGCCGACGCAGCCGGTCTCGCGGAAGCCCGCTACGGAGCGGGCGAAGGCGTCGATGGCACCGTCCTCGTCATTACGCTCGGCACCGGTATAGGTTCGGCCTTCATCTTCAACGGGCACCTGGTCCCCAACGCCGAGCTCGGCCACCTCGAAGTGGACGGCCACGACGCTGAAACGAAGGCCTCCGCGGTCGCCCGTGAACGCGACGGCTTGAGCTGGGAAGAGTACAGCGTGCTGCTGCAACGCTACCTTTCCCACGTCGAATTCCTATTCTCCCCCGAGCTCTTCATCATCGGTGGCGGTATTTCGAAGCGCTCGGATGAATACTTCCCGCACTTGGACCTGCGTACCCGCATCGTCACGGCGGAGCTGAAGAACGACGCTGGAATCGTGGGGGCGGCCCTGGACGTCGCGCTGCACCACAAGCTTGCGAAGTAGCGCGGCAGCATTCCGGATGGACGACCGCGTGCCCGACGTCGCGGTTGTCTCCGGAGCTGCGCTGCCGGTATTCGGCGGACGATAATGGTGCCGGTGGTGGCTGCGGCTTCCCCTCCGCTGCCACCACCGGAGCTAGAGGGAGCTCTTCTCGGAGCTCTTGCCTTTGGCCCCCTTCGCCGCGTTTTCCGCGGCGGCAGTTTCAGCCTCGTGGCGTAGGAGCGAAATGGCGGACTCGAAGTCCTCCAGGGATTCGAATGCTTGATAAACACTGGCAAAACGCAGATAGGCCACTTCATCAAGTTTCTGGAGCGGTCCGAGGATGGCCAGACCGACCTCATGGGCGTCGATTTCGGCTGCACCGGATGAGCGGATGTTCTCCTCGACTTCCTGAGCCAGCATAGCGAGGTCGTCTTCGGTGACAGGCCGTCCCTGACAGGCCTTGCGCACGCCATTGATGATCTTTATCCGACTGAACGGCTCTCCCACCCCGGAGCGCTTTATGACGGACAAGCTAGTGGTCTCCACCGTGGTGAAACGGCGTCCGCATTCAGGGCACTGCCGCCGACGGCGGATGGCGGAACCGTCGTCGGCCATTCGACTGTCCACGACGCGCGAGTCGGGGTTACGGCAGAACGGACAATACACGCTGGGCCTCCCCCGCTCGGTTCCGGCCCGGGCGTCCTCACGGCCGTATGGGCCGGGAAAGCAAAAGGTGCCGGAAGTTTGACTTCCGGCACCAGTTTACGGCTACCTAAGGGCTAATGACAAGACTGTAATTACTACATGTAGTAGTCCTAACCCATACATGTAGTGGTTAGGCACCCGAAAAGCGGATCTTGACCGCGTCGCCGTGGCCGGGAAGGTCCTCAGCGTCAGCAAGACTCACAATGTGCTTGCTGACCTCCTGCAAGGCAGCCTTGTTGTAGTTGATGACCTGGACGGCGCGGAGGAAGGTTGTCACGTTCAGGCCCGAAGAGAAGGCAGCGGTACCACTCGTGGGCAACACATGGTTGGAGCCCGCACAGTAGTCGCCGAGGCTGACTGGGCTGTAGTCCCCCACAAAAATCGCTCCTGCGTTGCGGATTCTTGCCGCGACCGCGGCTGCATCCGCCGTCATGATTTCCAAGTGTTCGGCTGCGTACGCATCGCAGACCGCAATACCCTGCTCAAGATCGTCAACCAGCACCACGCCTGATTGCGGTCCGGACAATGCGGTGCGAACCCGTTCGCCATGTTTGGTGCTCCCTGACTGGAACGCGAGTTCCCGCTGCACAGCCGAGGCGAGTTCCACGGAATCGGTGATCAGCACCGAGGCCGCTTTGGGGTCGTGCTCAGCCTGGCTGATAAGGTCCGCCGCCACGAGCGCCGGGCGGGCCGACGCATCAGCCAGGATGGCGATCTCCGTGGTGCCCGCCTCTGAGTCGATCCCCACGACGCCTTTGACCAGACGCTTGGCGGTGGCCACGAAGATGTTGCCGGGGCCCGTCACAACATCCACGGGTTCGAGGGACTCCTCATGGCCGGCTCCCGGGATCCCGAAGGCAAACGAAGCGATCGCCTGGGCACCTCCGATGCCATAGACTTCGTCAATTCCCAGCAATGCGGCAGCGGCCAGGATGGTTGGGTGGGGCAGGCCGCCAAAGTCCTTCTGGGGCGGGGAGGCCAGTGCGATGGATGTGACTCCGGCAGCCAGCGCCGGAACGACGTTCATGATCACCGAGGACGGGTACACGGCCAACCCGCCGGGAACATACAGTCCCACGCGGCCCACCGGTACCCAATTCTGGCTGACGACGGCGCCGTCCCCCAGTTCGACGTGGACGCTCGCCGGCCGCTGGCCGTCGGCGAAACGACGGGCACGGCTGATGGATTCCTCCAGTGCGGCACGGACAGCCGGATCCAGGTTTTCGAGGGCCCCGGCGAGGGCGGCAGCCGGGACGCGGGGGTGGGACTGTTCCACGCCGTCGAACGCCAGGGCCAACTCACCAAGCGCTTCAAAACCCCGGGAGCGGACGGCGGTGATGATATCCAGGACCTTTTGCTCTGCGTCCGCCATGGTCTGATGCTCCGCTCGGGGCACCGCGGCGCGCAGTTCCGCCAAGGTCAGCGACCGTCCGCGCAAGTCGATACGACGGAAGTCCAGGGGCTGGGCGGCGGTGTCGGCAGAATTCTCCGGAGAAATGGTCACCAGATCATTTTACGGGGCGTGGGGCGATGCCTCCGGCTGCTTTCCCATCAGCCCGAAAAGAGTCAGGAGAAATGTCACCAGGGCCGTCGCTCCCGGCCACAGCAAAAGCGCCGCCATTGCCCGCAAGGTGAAGCCTTCACTTCCACTCGCCGCGGCGCTGGAAGCGGGGCCCCACCACTGCGCCGCGAGCAGGCCAACTTGCCAAGCCACCAGCGCGCCAGCCAAGCCACCGAGAACAGCGAGGAAAGTCCTCATGCCCTGACCCGGCCTCCGTACCTTGCTGTCGAGCAGGACCGCCGTGAAGCAGCCGGCAAGAAGCAGAAGCCCGGCCAAGACCAAGTCCCGGGGAAATCGACCCGCAGCAGCGGAGGGATCGGCGAGCGCGGAATTTCCGGAAATCAAATTGAGTCCGCCTGGAGCAAGGAGCCACCATGCCAGGCCCAGCGCGATGCCCGAGGCGGCCGGCACGGCGAGCCATAACCACCATCTGCGGTCTCGCGGGTCCGTGTCCGCCGCGGGGACGGACTCAAGGAGGTTAGATGTTGGCTTGGTCATGACACAAACATTAACAAACGTTTCTGGACGCTCAACAAGCGAGCGCCCCGACAGGTGGCGGAATACGCTGAACCCACCAGCGTTAATACCAATACGTCATGCAGGAGATCGAGCAAAGTGGCCTCGGAAGAATCGGCTTTTGAAGGAACCTTCAAGCAAATGTTCCGCCGGCATGCCGCCGGGGTTGCCATCATCACTGCTGACTTCAACGGCAAGCCTTTCGGATTCACCGCGACGTCGGTGGCGTCACTGTCGGCAGAGCCCCCGCGTTTTACGTTCAACATGTCGCGCAGTTCCAGTTCCTGGCCCGCGGTGGCGAATTCCACGTATATCGGCCTGCACATGCTGGGCCTGGAGAACCAAGCACTTGCCGACCGGTTCGCGCGCACCCAGGAACGGTTTGAAGGCGATCACTGGGAACCTGGACCCTTCGATGTCCCCATCCTGAAGAACGTGGCCGGCTGGTTGATCGGCAAGATCCAGATGCGCCTGTCCTTCGAAAACAACGCAATCGTGGTGGTGGAAGTTGTCGACGGGCTTGTTGGCGACGACGACGCTCCCCTGCTCTACCACTCCGGCTCTTACAGCCAGCCGGTTCCCCTCGACTACGAAATCTGAGTAACCAAGCGTCGCCGGCCGCCGGTTAGGTGGTCGCGCGCAATCAGTTGTCCAGGCAGGTTGGGCCGAGAAGGACC
The DNA here is from genome assembly GCF_044358315.1 of Arthrobacter sp. FW306-04-A. GTDB lineage: Bacteria > Actinomycetota > Actinomycetes > Actinomycetales > Micrococcaceae > Arthrobacter. The sequence goes on along the minus strand of NZ_CP084559.1, from coordinate 1,664,533 downwards.
TTAAGATCGCCGAAAAGGGATGGGGTGGGATTGACCCGCAGGTGCACAGGCAGGCCCATCACTTCGACTTTTGAATCACCCTGCAAGTGGAGCCTGACCTCGGAGTTCCCCCGGTGGGTGTTGAGGACATCGCGAAGATCCGTGACTACAGCTTCGGTTGCCTTGTAGGTGGGCATCGTAATGACCAATGGCCCGTTGGTGCTTTCGCTCAGGTCCGGGACCGAGAGCTCCATGCAGTTCAGGGTGACCGCGCCGTCGTCGCGCCGCTGCAGGCGGCCCTTGACCACGACAATCAGATCCTCCGCGAGGACCGAAGCGATAGGGCCATAGACCTGCCCGAAGAACATGACCTCGATGGAGGCGCCCAGGTCTTCGATCTCCGCCCGCGCGTAGGCGTTGCCGCTTGCCTTGGCAATCCTGCGGCTGAGCGAAGTGATCATGCCCGCAATGGTGACGATGGCGCCGTCGTGCGGGCCGTCTTCTCCCAGAATCGAAGTGATCGACTGCTCGGCGTGCTGGCTCAGGACGCCCTCAAGCCCTTGCAGGGGGTGGTCCGACACGTAGAGCCCCAGCATGTCCCGTTCGAAGGACAGCTTGTCTTTCTTCTCCCATTCCGGCAGATCCGGGATCTCGATGCTCAGGGACGCCTCGGATTCGGCTTCGTCGAAGCCGGCGAAGAGGTCGAACTGCCCGATCGCCTCGTTCCGTTTGAGCGTGATGACGGAGTCGATGGCTTCTTCATGAATCATGGCCAGGGCCCGCCTGTGGTGGTTCAGCGAATCGAACGCGCCAGCTTTGATCAGGGATTCAATCGTGCGCTTGTTGCAGACCACTGCGGGAACCTTCATGAGGAAGTCCTTGAAGGAGGCGTATGCGCCCTCGCTCTCACGGGCCGCCACCATCGCTTCCACGACATTGACGCCAACGTTGCGGATAGCCCCCATTCCGAAACGGATGTCAGTACCCACGGGCGTGAAGTTGAGGCTTGACTCATTGACGTCCGGCGGCAGGACAGTGATCCCCATGCGTCGGCATTCGTTAAGGTAGATGGCCGATTTGTCCTTGTCATCGCCCACGGAGGTGAGCAGGGCGGCCATGTATTCGGGAGCGTAGTGGGCCTTTAGGTACGCAGTCCAGTAGGAAATGACCCCGTACGCTGCCGAGTGCGCCTTGTTGAAGGCGTAGTCGGAGAACGGGAGCAGGATATCCCAGAGGGTCTTCACGGCATCCATGGAGTAGCCGTTGTCCTGCATGCCTTGGGAGAAACCGGCGAATTGCTTGTCCAGTTCGGATTTCTTCTTCTTGCCCATGGCACGGCGCAGGATGTCGGCCTGGCCAAGTGAATAGCCAGCCAGCTTCTGGGCCACGGCCATGACTTGTTCCTGGTACACGATGAGCCCGTACGTTCCGCCGAGGATTTCGGCGAGCGGTTCCTCGAGCTCCGGATGGATCGGGATGACCTCTTGGATCTTGTTCTTGCGGAGCGCGTAGTCCGTGTGCGCGTTGGCGCCCATGGGACCCGGCCGGTACAACGCCAACACAGCGGAGATGTCTTCGAAGTTGTCAGGCTTCATGAGCTTGAGCAGCGACCGCATGGGCCCGCCGTCGAGCTGGAAGACGCCCAAAGTGTCGCCGCGCGCCAGCAACTCGTACGACGCCGGGTCGTCCAACGCCAGGTTCTCCAGATCAAGGTCAACGCCACGGTTCATCTTGATGTTTTCCAGGGCGTCGGAAATGATCGTCAGGTTCCTCAGGCCGAGGAAGTCCATCTTGATCAGGCCAAGGCCTTCGGACGTCGGGTAGTCGAACTGCGTGATGACCTGGCCGTCCTGGATGCGGCGCATGACAGGAATGACGTCGATGATGGGATCCGAAGACATGATGACACCCGCGGCGTGCACGCCCCACTGGCGCTTCAGTCCTTCGATGCCCAGTGCGGTCTCGAAGACCTTGGCAGCCTCGGGGTCCGTGCTGATGAGCTGTCGGAAGTCCCCGGCCTCGCCGTAGCGCTTGGCCTCCGGGTTCTGAATGTCCGCAAGCGGGATGTCCTTGGCCATCACGGCGGGCGGCAGGGCTTTGGTGAGCTGCTCTCCCATGCTGAACGGGTACCCGAGCACGCGGGAGGAGTCCTTGAGCGCCTGCTTGGTCTTGATCGTGCCGTAGGTGACAATCATCGCCACTCGCTCGTCACCGTATTTCCGCGTGACGTAGTCGATGACTTCGGAGCGGCGGCGATCATCGAAGTCGACGTCGAAGTCGGGCATGGACACGCGGTCCGGGTTGAGGAAGCGCTCGAAAATCAGGCCGTGTTCCAGCGGGTCGAGGTCGGTGATGCGCATTGCATACGCCACCATGGAACCCGCACCCGAACCACGGCCCGGGCCCACCCGGATTCCGTTGTTCTTGGCCCAGTTGATGAAGTCCGCCACCACCAGAAAGTAGCCCGGGAAACCCATGGACGTGATGACGTCGAGCTCATAGTCGGCTTGCTTGCGTACCTTGTCCGGGACACCGTTCGGGTAGCGGTAATCAAGTCCAGTGGCTACTTCCTTGACCAGCCAGGAGGTCTCGTCCTCGCCGGGAGGGCACGGGAACCGCGGCATGTAGTTCGCACCGGTGTTGAAAGACACTTCGCAACGCTCTGCGATCAACAAGGTGTTGTCGCAGGCTTCGGGATGGTCGCGGAACAACTCACGCATCTCTTGCGGTGACTTCAAGTAGTAACCGCTACCGGAGAAAGCGAATCGGGAGCCGCCGTTGTCATAGGTGGGCTCGAGCAGCGTGGAGCCCGACTGGATCGCCAAGAGGGCCTCATGGGCCTTGGCGTCATGCTCATGCGTGTAGTGGAGGTCATTGGTGGCCACGAGCGGAAGCTTCAGCTCCTTGGCCAAGCGCAGCAGGTCGCCGGTGACCCGCCGCTCGATGTCCAGGCCATGGTCCATCAGTTCGCAAAAGTAGTTTTCCGCACCGAAGATGTCGCGGAACTCCGAAGCCGCCGCGAGGGCCTCACGGTACTGCCCCAAGCGAAGGCGGGTTTGCACCTCACCGGAAGGACAGCCCGTGGTCGCAATGAGGCCTTCGGAGTAGGTGTTCAGCAGTTCGCGGTCCAACCGGGGCCATTTGCCGAACACTGAGTCGAGGGAAGCAATCGATGACGCCCGGAACAGGTTGCGCATTCCGACGTTGTTGTAGCTCAACAACGTCATGTGGGTGTAGGAACCACCACCGGACACGTCATCCTTGCGCTGGCTCTCGTCGCCCCAGCGGACCCGCTCTTTGTCGCCGCGCGCCGTTCCCGGCGTGACATAGGCCTCGACGCCGATGATCGGCTTGATGCCTTTGTCCGTGGCCTTCTTCCAGAAATCGAAGGCACCAAACAAGTATCCATGGTCCGTGGTGGCAAGCGCAGGCATCCCCAGCCGCTCGGTCTCATCGAACAATTCAGTAAGACGGGCCGCACCATCCAGCATGGAGTATTCAGTGTGGGTGTGCAGATGGACGAACGAGTCATTGCTGGAAGTCACCACGACAGTCTACCGGCAGGGGCCGCGCAGACGGAGTGGAATCCTCGTTACGCGTTGCCGCTTTCGAGAAGTTCCAACGCGTACCGCAGGTCATCAGGGTACTGGCTGGTGACTTCCACCCATTCGCCGGTGCGGGGGTGGTTGAAGCCAAGTCGGCGCGCATGCAGCCACTGCCGGGTAAGTCCCAGGTTTGCGGCCAGGCGAGGGTCCGCCCCATAAGTCAGATCGCCCGCACAGGGATGCCGCAGGGCCGAGAAATGAACCCGGATCTGGTGTGTCCTGCCGGTCTCAAGGTGAATTTCCACAAGGGTCGCCTTGCCGAACGCTTCGAGTACTTCGTAGTGCGTCACCGAGGGACGGCCATCCTCGATGACAGCAAACCGCCAATCATGCCCGGGGTGGCGTCCGATGGGGGCGTCGATGGTGCCTTCCAGGGGATCCGGCAGGCCTTGGACGACGGCGTGGTACACCTTGTCCACTGTGCGTTCCTTGAAGGCCCTCTTGAGCACCGCGTAAGCATGTTCTGTCTTCGCCACGACCATGACGCCTGAAGTTCCGACGTCGAGACGGTGGACGATGCCGGCCCGTTCAGGCGCACCGGAGGTGGAGATCCGGTATCCGACACCAGCGAGGCCACCAACCACGGTGGGGCCAACCCACCCCGGCGATGGATGCGCCGCCACGCCAACAGGCTTGTCGATGACAACAAAATCCTCATCGTCCAACAGGATCTTCAGGCCTTCCACGACTTCCTCCACGACTTCCAAGGGATCCCGGCGTTCGGGAACGGTGACTTCCAGCACGGACCCGGCAAGGAGCTTCGCCGACTTGCCGACAGCAGCCGATTTGCCCACCGTGCCTGCAGAGACGGTCACGTTGCCCTCGGCAATCAGCAAGGCAGCCGCGGAACGGGAGATATCCATGAGTTTCGCCAGTCCAGCGTCCGCCCTGGCCCCGCCCAGTTCTTCGGGAACAACGAATTGCTCAGACATCGCCCGGCTCCTCGCCTTCGGGCGTCTCAGCGCGGGATCCGGCGGAGTGCTGGCGGGAGCCATCCAAGCCGATCCCCCGCAGGGTCAGCAGGCAGATGATCACCACTCCGGAAACCACCGCTGAGTCGGCGATGTTGAAAATAGCGAAGTTGGGCAGTTGGATGAAGTCCACCACGTGGCCCATGGCGAAAGAGGGTTCGCGGAAGAGCCGGTCCGTGAGGTTTCCGAGTGCCCCGCCCAGTAGCAATCCGAGGGCAAGCGCCCACCAGGCGGATCCCAATCGACGCAGTTGGAAGAGGATCGCCACGGAGACAGCAGCCATGACGATCGTGAAGACCCACGTGACATTTTCACCGATTGAGAAGGCGGCCCCGGAGTTGCGGATGTAGTACCAATGCAGCAGCGGAGGCAAGGCGGGGATCCGTTCGCCCTCCACCATGGTGCTGGTGACCCAGAGTTTGGTCAGCTGGTCGAAGGCGTACGCGAAGACGGCGAAGCCTGCGAAAACCCAGAGCAAAGCGGGACGCCACGCGTGGACTTTGGTGCGGAGCGGCTCCGTGGTGCCGTCAGTTTGTTCGTCGCTCATAGTACTTTCATTCGGTAACCGTAGGCTTCTGGCGCCTTAACAGGCGAAAGCCGGTGGCCGGGAATCCCCAGCCACCGGCTTTCAGAATACTTGCTAGACCTCTGCGGCGGCTTCACCGACCTCGGGGGCCGCAACGGAGCCGCGGGCATCCAGGTCGCGCAACTGGCCCTCGATGTAGGCCTTCAGGCGGGAGCGGTAGTCGCGTTCGAAGCCGCGGAGCTGCTCCACCTTGCGTTCGAGAACGGAGCGCTGCTGCTCGAGTGCACCGAGGATCTTGCGGGACTTGTCCTGAGCGTCATTGACAAGGCTGGAGGCTTCGATCTGTGCCTCGGCAATGATCTTCTCCTTCTGCTGCTCGCCGTCAGCCACGTGCTTGTCATGCATCTGCTGCGCCATGGCCAGCAGGCCGGCTGCAGACTCGGCGGAGGGAGAGCCGGCCGAAGATGCGGCCGGGACCGGAGCGGCGGCAACGGCCGGTTCCTTCTTCTTGTCGGCCTCGGCTGCCTTCGCTTCGGCTTCTGCCTTGGCCTGTGCGTCCTTGTCGGCCTTGACCGGTGCGGGCACCTTCTCGACCACGGGTGCCGATGCTGCGCTGGCAGGAACCGGGTTTCCGCCTTCGGCGAGCTTCTTGCGCAGCTCGTCGTTCTCTTGGTTCAAACGCCTCAGCTCGACGACGATTTCGTCGAGAAAGTCGTCGACCTCGTCCTGGTCGTAGCCTTCGCGGAACTTGGTCGGCTGAAAGCGCTTGTTGACAACGTCTTCTGGCGTCAAAGCCATCTGGTCACCTCGTTGGTCTAGTTAGTCAGTAGGCCTTCCGGCCGTTCAAAACTACGGTACCTAAATATCATCTGATTCCCCCAATTCAACACCATCGTGTTGGACCGAAGGATTGCAGCTCACGGGCCGAAGAAAACAGATCGTCGGCAAATGGCCTGCGGAAAAGCTACGCCAGCGTGTAGACGAAACTCATCGCGATGCTGACGACAATAAACATGATCAAAAACGCCAGGTCAAGGGATACCCCACCAAGCTGCAGGGGTGGAATCAGCCGGCGAATCCGTTTCAAGGGCGGATCAGTCACAGAATAGACCACGTGCGCAGCCACCAGGGCAGCGCCCCGGGGGCGCCACTGGCGCGCAAACATCTGCACCAGATCAAAAACGAGCCTGATGATGAGGATGACCAGGAACAGCAGCAATGCAATGTACAAAAGGCCGAAAACTATGCCCACGGGTTAGCTCAGATCTCCTAGTTCGCCACTTTTCTCGGTCAGTCCCTCTATTGCAACACAGATGCCAGGCAGATCGCTCTGCCTGGCATCTGTGTTGACTGGGCTAGCTCTGGTTGAAGAACGTTGCCTGTGCTTCGCTGACCTTTTTGTCGTCGCCAAGAACTTCGACGTACGACGGCGACAGGAGGAAAACCTTGCTGGTGACCCGCTCAATGCTGCCATGGAGTCCGAAGACCAAGCCGGCGGAGAAATCGACGAGGCGCTTGGCATCTGCCTCGCCCATGTCCGTGACGTTCATGATCACGGGGATGCCGTCCCGGAAACTCTCGCCGATGATCTTGGCGTCATTGTAGGAGCGGGGATGGACGGTGGTGATCTGCCTCAGTCCGGAGGCGTCTTCGCGGCTAGATGCCGCACGCTTGATAGGTGTCACGGGTGCGCGGTATTCCTCTTCGGCGACAGGGGGGACTTCACGAACTACTTCACGTACAGGTGCGGGGGCGCGGCGCTCATCACGATTGTGGTCGACAGACCGGTCCTCGTCCGTGTGCTGCACGTGCTGCTCAGACTCGTAGTGTTCATCGCCATCGGCGAGCCCAAGATAAACCATTGTCTTGCGCAGTGCGCCAGCCATGCTGGACTCCTATCGTGTCTGCAGTAGGCGGGCCGCCCATGACTTGACATAGCTGAAATCCCGGCCCGTCGCTTCCAATACTTTGACGCTACCGCACCCGCGGACGCGAACCGAGAATATCCGAACCAATTCGCAGGTGTGTCGCACCGAATTGCACAGCAGCTTCAAGGTCCTGGCTCATCCCGGCTGAGATCCCCACCGCTTCCGGATGCAGACCCCGCAGATCCGCGGAAATGACGGCGAGTTTCTCAAATGCTTTTCCGGGAGGCATTCCGAGCGGGGCGACGGCCATCACGCCGGCCAAGCGCAGCCCGGACGCGATGGCGATGGATTCGGCGAGGCGCTCGACGTCGGCCGGCGCGGCCCCGCCGCGGTGGCCGCCGCCGTCGTCCTCAAGACTGATCTGGATGTAGCAGTCAAGGTCCGGCCTGCCGGACTCTTCCTGCTCCCGGGCAATAGCCTTGGCCAAGGCCTCGGCAAGCTGCGGACGGTCAATCGACTGGACGGAAAACGCGTACTTGGCCACGGACTTGGCTTTGTTGCTTTGTAATTGACCGATGAAGTGCCAACGCATAGCGAGTCCGATAAGCTCCGCGGACTTCGCGGCCGCTTCTTGATCGCGATTCTCACCGACGTCGGTCACGCCGAGGGCCGCAAGACGGACGACGTCCGCGGCCGGATGGAACTTGCTGACGACTATCAGTTGCGGCTCTTCGCTTCGTCCAGCCGCCGCGGTTGCTGCGGAAATCCGCTGGCGGACGGCTGCGAGCCGTTCCCGCAGTTCGGCTGTCCGCGGATCGACGTCGGCGGTTCCGGCTGCCGGGAGGGTCTCACTCATGCGTCCACACCAAACCTGCAAAGCGACCGGTTCGCTGACTGCGCCGGTAAGAGTAAAGCCGGGCGGTCTCCCGCGTGCACTCCCCCGTGTATTCAACCGCGACGCCGAGCGCCTCCAACTGGGCCCGCACGCCGGCCCGCAGGTCCAACGCGGGCGTGCCCCACGAGGTAGCGGACCAGGTTTCCGGCACAACGGCCGTTACGGCTTCGCGCAACTGTTCAGGAACTTCGTAACAATCGCCGCAGATGGAAGGGCCAACCCAGGCACTCATGGTCTCCGCACCTCGGCTTCGCATTTCAGCGACCGTGGCCGAAACGACGTCTGAAGCAACGCCATGCCGGCCAGCGTGGGCTACGGCCAAGACAGGTTCCATGTTGCCCTGCCTCTCGCCCAACAACACAACGGGGACACAATCTGCCACCATGACCGCAAGCGGCTGTCCCAGCGACACCATGGCGTCAGCCGTTGGGCCGTCACCGTGCGCATCAATGAATTCGACGGTTTTTCCGTGCACCTGGTTCATGTACTGAAAATGCCGTTCGCCGAGCCCCGCCGCTGCTTCCAGCCGGGCCCGGCGCGCCATCACATCTTGAGGATTGTCCGCCACATGCAGTGCAAGATTGCCCGCGTCGACATCGGAGAAGGCGACCGAAATTCCCGGCCGCACCTCTTTTCGCCACCAAAACACTACTGACTAACTCTCCTGAACGGCTTGATGTGGACCGGTTACTTCAGGAAGTCCGGAACGTCGAGGTCGTCGGTACGACTGCCTGAAAGGTCCGGTTCCACGACGGCCGGGAGGTCGACGTCGAAGCCGGAGTCAGCCGGCAAGGCAGAGGGGCGTTGCTGGCCCCAGTTGCTCAAGCCGGAAGCACCGACGCCGGCGGCGACGTGCTGCGGTGCGGAATAGGCCGGGGCAGCCGAAGGTACGGCAGGACGCTCCGGGGCCGCAGGGGCCTGATGCTGACCCGCTTGCGGGGAGGCCGACTGGTTCATCGACGGCGATGTGGCCTTGACGTCGTCGAACCCAGCGGCGATGACCGTGACGCGCGCTTCGTCGCCCAGGGCGTCGTCAATGACGGCACCGAAGATGATGTTGGCCTCGGGGTGGGCCACTTCCTGGACAAGCCGCGCAGCTTCGTTGATTTCGAACAGGCCGAGGTCAGAGCCGCCCTGGATGGAGAGCAGCACGCCGTGGGCGCCGTCGATCGATGCTTCCAGCAGCGGCGAGGCAATAGCGAGCTCGGCAGCCTTGACAGCGCGGTCTTCGCCGCGTGCCGAGCCGATACCCATGAGGGCCGAGCCTGCACCCTGCATGACCGACTTCACGTCGGCGAAGTCGAGGTTGATGAGGCCAGGGGTGGTGATGAGGTCCGTGATGCCCTGGACACCCGACAGGAGTACTTGGTCAGCGGAACGGAAAGCGTCCAGGACGGAGACGTTACGGTCGCTGATGGAGAGGAGTCGGTCGTTGGGGATGACGATGAGGGTGTCGACCTCGTCGCGCAGGGCGTCAATTCCGGCCTCGGCCGAACCGGCGCGTCGGCGGCCTTCAAAGGTGAAGGGCCGGGTGACGACACCGATGGTCAGGGCGCCGAGCGAGCGTGCGATCCGGGCCACGACGGGGGCGCCGCCGGTTCCGGTGCCGCCGCCTTCGCCCGCGGTGACGAAGACCATGTCGGCTCCGCGGATAACTTCTTCGATCTCATCGGCGTGGTCTTCGGCCGCCTGGCGTCCGACGTCGGGGTTGGCACCGGCTCCCAGGCCGCGGGTGAGTTCACGTCCGACGTCGAGCTTGACGTCCGCGTCACTCATGAGCAGGGCCTGGGCATCGGTGTTGATGGCGATGAACTCGACGCCGCGAAGGCCGACTTCGATCATTCGGTTAACTGCATTCACGCCACCGCCGCCGATGCCGACGACCTTGATGACGGCCAAGTAATTCTGCGGTGCTGCCACGTTTCGTGCCCCTTGCTTGTGTCCTATAGCGAAACAGATCGAGTCCAACTTGAATTCTTGGACCTTAACCCTCTAGTTGAAGGTTATAGTTATGTCAAGTAACTCTTAAGTGACGGTATGGGCTATGAATCCGACATTCAATGACCGCCTCCGCGTGTCGTCTGAAAGTCCCAAAAATAGCCCCCGAACGCCAGCGAAGTTACTTCTTGAAATGGCCTACTTGGTAAATGGATGCCTCGGTGCGCTCACATCGTAGACATTCACCGGAACCTTCGGATTGGCCGGCGCCTTCAGCAACGCTTCCAGGACGCGCGCCTTCAGCTCTTTCTCGTCCGCGTTTCCCCAGACCACGATCTTGCCGTCCGTGAGCTTGAGCTCGACGGCGTCGGGCGATTTCGCCGAGGCGCTGGCCATCTTTGCCAGGACATCGGCCGGCAGCGTCGCCAGAACAGCAGTGATCGCCTTGAATAGGTCCTGGTTGGCCCCTTGCCCGTCGATGACCGGCAAGGGTACCGATGCGTTATCGGGAGTTGAACCAAGCTTGACACCGTCGACGTCAACCAGCAGGTAGCTGTCACCGTTCTTGACCAGTGCCACGGGCACCCGTTCGGAAATGTGCACCAATAGTTCGGACGGAGGACGGGCCTCGGTGCTGACGGAGCGCACCTGGACCAGCGGTTTGAGCAGCGCGGCGATCTCGGCGTCGTTGATTTGCGGAAGCGGTTTTCCCTTTACCGGCTCCAGTGCTTTCTGGACTGCAGCCGGCTGGAGCAACTTGGCTCCGTCCACCGTCACAGTGCGCACAGCGAACACCGGTGAATAGATGGCCGCAGCGATGATGCCGGCAACCAGGGCGACAATAACGGCGAGCACGGCAAGAACCGTCCGCCGGCGCTTGCGCCCTTTCGGCTCCGGAAAGGCCAGCACATTGCTGTCCTTTCCGGTTGCGGCCCCTGAAGGGACCTCAACAGGATCGTCGAGGCTCCGTTCAGCACTAACGACCCCGGGCCGTGTTCCCGCCCGCGGCTTGAAAGTGGGCTTCCGGGTATCAGCCACCCAACAACTCCACGATCCGGGGCCCGTAAGCCGTCACGTCACCGGCTCCGACGGTCAGGATAATGTCGCCGTCGCTGGCCGCAGAGAGAACCGCATCCAAGGCTTCCTGCCCGTCCGCCACCAGTCTGCCGCTCTTGAGGCGCTCCGTGATCAAGGTGCTCGTGACCCCGGGAATGGGGTCCTCGCGCGCGGGGTAGATGTCCAGGACAAGGGCGGTATCCGCCTCGCCAAGCGCCTCTGCAAACTGCTCGGCGAATTCGCGGGTGCGCGAAAACAGGTGCGGCTGGAAGAGCACGTGCACCTTGTTACCGCCTGCCACCGAGCGGGCAGCCGACAAAGCAGCCCGGACCTCCGTGGGGTGGTGGGCGTAGTCGTCATACACCCGGACGCCCCTCCCCTGCCCCTTGAATTCAAATCGCCGCGACGCTCCCGTGAAGTGGCCCAGGGCGGCGGCGGCAGCCTCAGGTGCCACGCCGAGTTCGACGGCGACGCCGAACGCGGCAGCCGCGTTCAACGCGTTGTGCCGGCCGGGGACTTGAAGATCGAGGCGGTGCCGCTGGCCATCGGCGGAGACCCAGACATCACCGGGACCGCCATCGTGCAGGCGGATATCGGCGTCTTCTGCCGTCCCGTAGCTCAGCACACGGGTGTTGCCCGCTGCGCGGGTCCGCTCCGCGAGGGCACAGGCGCCGTCGTCGTCCGCGCAGGCGAACAGGACTCCAGAGGTTGGCAGCAGGGCTGCGAAGCTGTCGAAGGAGGCATAGACGGCCTCAGGCGTGCCGTAGTAGTCGAGGTGGTCGGCCTCGACGTTGGTGACAACTGCAATGAGGGGCCGGTAATTGAGGAAGGAACCGTCCGATTCGTCGGCTTCGGCAACGAAGATGTCCGAGGTGCCGTGCGCCGCGTTGACGCCGAGGGCGGGCACATTGGCACCGATGGCGAAGGATGGATCCAGGCCCGCTTCCTTGAGCAACACAGCCACCATGGAGGTGGTGGTGGACTTGCCATGGGTGCCTGCCACGGTCACTACACGATCGGAGCCCATCGTCGCCGCGAGGGCCTCGGAGCGGTGCAGCACCGGGATCCCGGCCCCGCGGGCCGCCTCGAGCTCCGGGTTGCCGGTCTTGATGGCCGAACCTGCAACAACAGTTTGCGCGTCACCGAGATTTCCTGCGGCGTAGCCGACGGCGATCCGGGCGCCCGCGGCCCGAAGGTCTGCCATGACGGGCAGGTCCTTGGAGTCCGAACCACTCACCGCAACGCCCCGGGCCACCATGATGCGGGCGACGGCGGACATGCCTACGCCGCCAATGCCGATGAAGTGGACCCGGCCGAGGGAATCGAGGTTTTCAAAGGGCTGGGTCATTCGGATACCGCTTCCAGTACAAGATCAGCCATCCGCTGATCAGCATTTCTAATGCCGAGTTCCCTTGCCTTGCTGGCCATGTCATCGAGACGGGATTGATCCGTGAGCAAAGGAATCAACTCGGCTTTGAGCCAATCCGCGGTCAGGGCCGCGTCATCGACCAGGAGGGCGGCACCGGCCTTGACCAACGTGGAGGCGTTCATGGCCTGCTCGCCGTTCCCAATGGGCAGCGGAACGAATACCGCGGGGAGCCCGACGGCGGCTACCTCACTGACCGTTGCGGCTCCGGAACGCGCGAGGAGGACATCTGCTGCTGCGTAGACGTTTTCCATGCCGTCCACGTATTCCACCTGATGGTACCCATCGGCCGCGAGGGGGGCGCCGTCGTCGTTCTTGACTGCCTTGCCACGACCGGTGATGTGCAGCGTTTGGATGCCCGCTTCCGCCAAAGCGGCGACTGCACCGGCAATGGTGCGGTTGATGCTCTGGGCGCCGGAAGAGCCGCCCGTCACAATGAGCGCAGGTTGTCCGGCGTCCAAGCCGAGCGATTGCCTGGCATCCGCGCGACCAGCCGCCCGGTCCAAACCGGCGATGGCCTTGCGCATGGGCATGCCAACGTGACGGGCATGGCGCAACCGGGTCTCCGGGAAGGCCACGGCAACATGTTTGGTGAACATGGCCCCTACCCGGTTGGCGAGACCGGGGCGCGTATTGGCCTCATGAATGACGATGGGGATCTTCCGGCGCCACGCAGCAAGATACATCGGAGTGCAAACGTAGCCGCCCACGCCCAACAGGACGTCGGCGTGCGCGTCGTCGAGAATGCGGCCGGCTTGTTTGACGGCGGCAGCGAGCTTGCCGGGAAATTTGAGCAGATCCGCGGAAGGCTTTCGGGGAAACGGAACCCGATCAATAGTGGCCAGCTCATAGCCAGCGGCCGGAACGAGCCGGGTTTCCATGCCATTGGGCGTGCCGACGGCAAGGATGCTGGCATCCGGCCGCAGCGACTTGAGGGCGTCGGCAATGGCGAGCAGCGGGCTGATGTGTCCGGCGGTCCCGCCACCGGCGAGGACCACGGACAGTGGCTTGGGCTGGGAATTCATTGAGTGCTATGTACGCTTTCGTGCAGTTTTCGCAGGCCGCCCACGCGGTTTGGAAGGGCTGGCGGAAGTCATTTGGGCGCGGGCCAAAGACAACACTACGCCCACGCCGCATAGGGACATCACCAGTGCTGAACCGCCGTAGGAGATGAAAGGCAGCGGAACGCCGATCACGGGCAGCAGACCGGCCACCATGGCCATGTTGATGGCCGCTTGCCCGAGCATCCACGCCATGATCGAGCCGCCCAACACACGGGCGAAAAGGTCTTCCTGATGGCTGACCACGCGATAGATGGCAACAGCGAGCAGTGCGAAAAGCACCAGGACCACCAAGGTTCCCACCAGGCCGAGTTCCTCCCCGATGACGGCGAAGATGAAGTCATTGTGGGCCTCTGGGATCCACTGGTACTTCTGCCGGCTCTGGCCAAGCCCCACGCCAAGCCAGCCCCCGGAAGCGAGGGCGTTCAGCCCCTGTTCGCTCTGGAAACCGATGTCGCTTGCTCCCGCACAGCTCTGCCCCATCCACGAAGTGATCCGGCACATCCGGTTGCCACTGGTAAACGCAAGTATCAGCGCGGCGGCGGCGGCAACGCCACCTGCCGCAGCGAAGAGCTTCAGGTTCACGCCGCCGAAAAACAATCCGGCAGCCATGATGAGCATGACCACCAGCGAAGTTCCGAGGTCATGGCCCGCGACGATCAATCCAATGATGCAGAACGAGACAGGGACGATCGGGATCAGTGCGTGCGTCCACCTATCAAGAAGCTTTGCCTTGACGGAAAGGACCGTGGCCATCCAGAGCACCAGTGCGAACTTGGCGTATTCAGAAGGCTGGAAGGTGAAGCCGCCGATCTCGATCCAGTTCTGGTTTCCCAAGACCCGCTTGCCGATGACCAGGACGAGAACCAACAAGGCAACCGCGAGCACGATGGCTGGCCACGCGAATCGCTTGAGCCAAAGGACATTGACCCGTGAAAGCACCAACATCAAGACGATGCCGATGCCCGCGAAAATGCCTTGCTTGGTGGCGATCGAGTAGGGAGATTCGCCGGCCGCAATCGCTTCAACGCTGGATGCCGAGAGGACCATGATGATCCCGATGGCCGTAAGTGCAAGCGACGCACCAAGAATCAGGTAGTACGTGGACCCGTTTCTCGATTTGCCGTTTCCCTCAAGCGTTGACCAGAAACCGGCTATGCCAGAACGAATGCGCGACGGCAGCGAGGGCCGAGCATCGCCGGCCGCGCGTCCGGCGGGGGCTGCCTTGCCGGCCCGGGTCCGCCCGGGCCCGGTGCGCGTGGGCGTGCTGACCATTGTTACTCCTCGGTGGTCTGTGCCTGGCCTTCCACTAGCTCGCGAACTGCCCTGATGAAAGCGTCGCCACGGTGAGCGTAGGAAGAGAACTGGTCCATGGAAGCAGCCGCCGGGGCCATCAACACAGTGTCGCCGGGCTCGGCGATACTTGCTGCCGACGCGACAGCATGGGCCATGACGGTGTCGCCGAAGATCGGAGACGGTTCCGGGGCGGCACCAGCTGAATCGGCGGACTGCACCATTTCAGTGTCGCCCTTGGGCTGCCCGATAACAGGCACATCCGCTGCGTGTCGCTTGAGGGAGGCTTCCAGATCCGCGGTGTCGGTTCCGATCAGGACCACGGCCTTGAGCCTGCGCGCGTTGCTTTTGACCAGTTCGTCATAGTTGACGCCCTTGGACAAACCGCCGGCGATCCAGACGACGCTATCGAACGCGGAGAGGGCTGCCGAGGCGGCGTGCGGATTGGTGGCCTTGGAGTCGTTGATCCAAAGCACGCCGTTCTGCTTGGCCACGGGCTGGATGCGGTGATCTCCCGGAAGGTAGTTCCTTAGTCCTTCGCGCACTGCCGCGGAATCGACGCCGTAGGCGCGCACCAGGGCGGCAGCAGCCAGGGCGTTGGCGACCATATGTCGCGGTGCAGCCGGCCCCAGGTCCGCCAAGGACGCAAGTTCCTCCGCTGAGCTCCTCCGTTCTTCAATGAACGCACGGTCCACGAGCAATCCCTCGACGACGCCAAGCATGCTGACTGCCGGCGTCAAAGTGGTGAATCCGACCGCCCGGCAACCCTCCACGACGTCTGCGTTCTCCACCATGCGTTCGGTCTCGATCTGCTCAGCGTTGTAGATGCACGCCTTCTGCGTGTGCTCGAAGATCTTTGCCTTGTCCGCAAGGTAAGACTCGTAAGAGCCGTGCCAGTCAACGTGGTCTTCGGCCACATTGAGGCAGACACTGGCCACGGGAGAGAGCGATTCACTCCAATGCAGCTGGAAGCTGGAGAGTTCAACCGCTAAAGCGTCGTATTCCACCGGGTCCCGGAGGGCATCGAGGATTGGAGTCCCGACGTTCCCGACAGCAATCGCCTTGAGGCCCGCTGCCTGCAGCATGGCCTCGGCCATGCCCACCGTGGTGGTCTTGCCGTTTGTACCCGTGATCGTGAGCCAGTCCGCCGTCTTGCGGCCCTCGCGTTCGCGCACCCGCCAAGCGAGTTCAACGTCGCCCCACACCGGTACATGGGCGCGTTTGGCAGCTGCCAGGAGGGACTGGTCCGGCCGCCAGCCCGGTGACGTCACGACGAGTTCGGCCTTCTCGCCGTCCACCAAAGGCAATGTCTTGACGGCGGCCTCGCCAAGGAGGACGTCGGCCGCGCCGACGATTTTCAAGGTGTCCGCCTGGGCGAGTGCCTTGGCGCTCGTGGCGGCGTCAACCACCACCACCCGCGCGCCGAGCTCGATCAAGGTGTCGGCGGCAGCGAAACCCGAGACGCCAATGCCCGTCACCACAACGCGAAGGCCCTTCCAGTCCGAGTCCCAACTGACGAGATCCCGGAGCCGGTCATTGGCCGAAGGCTTGGTTTGAGGACTTGCGCTCACAGCAGCACCACCCATTCAGCATAGAAAATACCAAGCCCTGCGGCCACGAACAGGCCACAGAGAATCCAGAATCGGACAACCACCGTGATCTCGGCCCAGCCCTTGAGTTCGAAATGATGCTGCAGGGGGGCCATCTTGAAGACCCTCTTGCCCTTGGTGATCTTGAAGTAGCCCACCTGGATGATGACCGACAGCGTGATGAGGACGAACAGCCCGCCGATGATGCCCAAGAGAAGCTCAGTGCGGGAGAGGATGGCAAAGCCCGCCACCGCGCCGCCGATTGCCAGCGAACCGGTGTCCCCCATGAAGATCTTCGCCGGGGACGTGTTCCACCAGAGGAAGCCCACCAGCGCAGCACTGCAAATGGCCGCCAAGAGCGCAAGATCGAGCGGGTCCCGGACCGAATAGCAGCCGCTGCCGGCCTCACGCGGCGAGCCGCAGGCCTGGTTGTTCTGCCAGATTCCCATGAGGGTGTACGCCCCGAAGACCATGATGGAGGCACCCGCGGCCAAGCCGTCCAGGCCATCCGTCAGGTTGACGCCGTTGGTCGCCGCAGTGACGATCAGGTTCGACCAGATGACGAACAGGATGGCGCCGAGGACCGTGCCGCCGAAGGCCAGGTTCAGCCAGGGAATGTCCCGGACGAGTGAAATATGCGTGGATGCCGGAGTGATGCCGTCCGCATCAGGGAAGTTCAGGACCAGCACGGCGAAGACAATGCCGACGAAAGCTTGAAGGATCAGCTTGGCTTTGGCGTTGAGCCCGAGGCTGCGTTGCTTGGAAATCTTGATGAAATCGTCGAGGAAACCGACGAATCCCATGCCGACCATGAGGAACAACAAAAGCAGGCCCGAAGCGGATGGGCCCGGTGAACGCGGATTCATCATCCACATGATCACGTGGGTCAACCCGTAGCTGATGAGCACGGCCGCCACCACCACGGTGCCGCCCATGGTGGGAGTGCCGCGCTTGGTGTGGTGGGAAGTGGGTCCGTCGTCCCGGATGAACTGACCATAGCCCTTGGTCACAAGGAACCGGATGAAGAGTGGTGTCCCGATCAAAGCCACCAGGAGGGCGACGCCAGCGCCGATCAACAGTGCAATCACAGGAGCTCGTTCCCTTCATTGGCGGCGGTTACAGCCGCGGTGTTCGCACTCGTCCCGGCCTGTGGGGGTAATGCTATCCGATCCCCCAAATGCCGGAGGCCCACCCCGTTCGAGGACTTAAACAGCACCAGATCGCCTGGCTCAAGCTCGGCCTGAAGGAATTCGTAGGCCTCGTCGGCCGTCTCAGCGAAACTGCACTCGTTGCCCCAGGAGCCTTCCTGGATCGCGGAAATGTACAGCGACCGGGCTTCTCGGCCAACCACCACCAGACGGGAAATGTTCAAGCGAACCACTTGGGTCCCCACCGCCGTGTGTTCGCGGATGGAGTCTTCGCCAAGTTCCAGCATCGCGCCTAGGACAGCCCAGGTGCGGCGACCTTGGCCGAGGTCGGCAAGGGTGCGAAGGGCGGCACGCATGGATTCAGGATTCGCGTTGTATGCGTCGTTGATGATGGTGACGCCGTCCGCCCGCTCCGTGCGTTCCATCCGCCACCGGCTGGCCGGCGACTGCTCGCTCAGCGAGGCGGCAATGTCGGCCGCGGGGACGCCTGCCGCAAACGCCGCGGCCGAGGCGGCAAGCAGGTTGGTGATGTGGTGCGCACCGATCAGCTTGCTGTGGACCGCATGGGAGGCCCCGCCGTCGGGCAGGATGAGATCGAATTCCGGGTGGCCGCCCTCGTCGATATCGGCGTTTCTGGCTTCGACAGCGGAGCCGGAAGCGCCGGTAGCCGTGGTTCCGAGCACCTTGGCCTGAGTGCGTGAAACCATCGCCGCGACCCGGGCGTCGTCGAGGTTGATGACCGCCGTTCCGTTCTGTCCCAGCGCTTCGACGAGTTCGCCCTTGGCCTTGGCGATGTTCTCCACGCCACCGAACTCGCCAGCGTGGGCGGTGCCGACGCCAAGAACGACGCCAATGTCCGGTTGGACCATCTCGGCGAGGTACTTGATGTGGCCAACTCCGGTGGCGCCCATTTCGATCACGAGATAGCGGGTGCCGGCATCGGCCCGGAATACGGTGAGCGGTACACCGACTTCACCGTTGTACGAACCTTGCGGGGCAACTGTGGCGCCGGCCCGGGACAGAATCCCCGCCAGCAGGTCCTTGGTAGTGGTCTTGCCTGCCGAGCCCGTGATGCCAATGACGGTAAAAGGCTCCCCTTGTGCCGCGCGGGCCGCACGGATGCGGCGAACGGACTCGGCGGCCAGCGCACCCATGGCGAGCACGGCGTCATCGACGACGACGGCGGGATAAGTCCGGCCGTCGTCGTCGGAAACGTCGCGCTCGGTCAGCGCCAGAACGGCACCGCGCTCGAATGCCGCGCCCACAAAAGCATGACCGTCCGCGTTCTCCCCCGGCTTGGCCACATACATCGATCCGGCAGCCACCTCACGGGAGTCGGTGACGATGGACACCGGAACAATGCCGGGGTCCGCTGCCAATCGGCCGTTGGTGATATCGGCGATTTCCGCCGCAGTAAGTGCAATCATCTCGGTCTAGGACTCTATCCGCTCGTCCGTGGAAACTCTGAATCCCCTGGCTGTCAAGGCAGCCCGCAGTTCTACCCGGTCATCGAGTGCAAGGTTGACACCCTTCACTTCCTGCCAGACCTCATGGCCGCGGCCGGCGATCAGGATGGTGTCCCTTTCCGTAGCCATTTCCACGGCCTGGCGAATGGCAACATCCCGGGGATACGCTTCCAGGATCTCGCAGTCAAGATGCTCCGACTCACGGGCAGCGCGGGCCCCGGCGACGACTTCCGAGCGGATGGTCGCCGCGTCTTCGTCGTGGGGGTCGTCGTCACTGACAATGACGACGTCGGCCAGCCGCGCCGCTATGGCTCCCATGGTCGGCCGCTTGCCCTGGTCCCGTTGGCCTGTGGCACCGAAAACGACGATTACCCGGGATCCGGGTTCCTGGGACCGTACTGCCTTCAGGGCCCTCGCCAGCGCGTCCGGGTTGTGCGCGAAATCAACAACGGATGCCGGGGCGTCCGAGATCAACTGCATCCTGCCCGGTACGGAAATGGTAAACGGATCGTCACTGTCCAGCGCCGCCTGCAATGCCCGCGGATCGATGCCGGAAGCCAGCACCATGACGGTCGCCAGGGCCGCGTTGGCGACGTTGAAGTCCCCAGGCAATCCTGTGTGGACGCGAAGCACTGTTCCGTCACGGTGGCGCAGCTCGAAGTCGGTTCCAAGCCCTCGTTGCGTGGTGGAGACCACGGCCCAGTCAGCATCCATGCCGGGTACGGCGGACAACGTGGTCACCGGAATTCCGGCCTCTTCGGCCAGCAACATCCCCCACTGATCGTCTACTGTCACCACGCCCCGGCGTGCCCGGGCGGTGGTGAAGAGTTCCGCTTTCGTCCGGAAGTACTCATCCATGCTTCCGTGAAGGTCCAGGTGGTCCTGGGTCAGATTAGTGAAGCCGGCAACGTCGAACGTCACCGCGTCGACCCGGTGGAAGGACAGGGCGTGGGAGGAGACCTCCATGGAAGCCGCATCCAGCCCGCGCTCACGCATGAGGGCGAGCAAGGCATGGACATCCGTCGACTCCGGCGTCGTCAGCAGGCTCGGGATGGCTTCGCCACCCGCAAGGATTTCGATCGTCCCAATCAGGCCAGGATTCAAGCCCAGCGCGCGGAGAAGCGAATTGATGAAGTAGGTGGTGGTGGTCTTGCCGTTTGTACCCGTGACGCCGAAGAGTGTCGGCGAAGCCGCGTCGTGGGGTTGGCTGCGATAGATCAGGGCAGCGAGAGGCCCGACGGCGGCGCGGGGACTCCTGACGACCAGCACCGGAACGGCGAGTTCGTCGCCGAGCG
Organism: Arthrobacter sp. FW306-04-A; assembly: GCF_044358315.1. Taxonomy (GTDB): domain Bacteria; phylum Actinomycetota; class Actinomycetes; order Actinomycetales; family Micrococcaceae; genus Arthrobacter. Next base: position 1,644,417 of record NZ_CP084559.1, on the reverse strand, counting down.
CCAGTTGGCGTGCGCCGTCTTCATCACTCAAGACGGCCACGGCGCCAGCGGCCACGGCTTGGGGGACAAAGTCGGCGCCGTGGCGTGTGGCTCCGGGCAGGGCCAAATACAGGTCTCCAGGTTCCACGGTGCGCGAATTGAGGGACACACCAGTCACCGACGTACCGCCCGAGTCCGGAGGTAGCGCGATTCCCAGGGATGCGGCGATGGCCTCAAGAGGGACCGCGGTCACGACGGCGGGACGGAAGCCGGGTTTGTCCGTAGCCGGCGGGTTCCCTGTAGGGATCGATACGGCGTCATTCTGCTCTGACAAATGGGTCTCCGTTGGTACTCGTAAAACTGGCCGCGCGGGAACCGTGGGGCTCCCGGAATCGGCATGGGTGGATCATAATATGGCCGGACAGATGCCCAACAAGCTTACTTGGCGAAAATGACTTACTTGGCGTACTGCGGAAACCGCGCCGGAGTCCCAGTGGACGGGGGGACGTTGTAGGTGCGCAGGACCTGGCCCATGACCGAGCGGAAAATCGGTCCCTGGGTGATGCCGTAGATGTTCCCTTTAGGGCGCTGGACAACTACCTCGACGATGAACCGTGGATTTTCCATGGGCGCCATTCCAATGATGGAAGCGGTGAACCCATCGAAGCCAGGCAGTCCATCTTCACGGGGTGCCTCAGAGGTTCCAGTCTTCGCACCCACCCGGTATCCGTCGATGCCGGCATCTTTCACTTCACCCATGGTGACGTTGCTCTCAAGGATGTCGCGGACCTGTTGGGCCGTCTCCTTGGAAACGACTTGCCTGGGATCCTTGGCAGGAACTTTCGCCTCGACACCGTCGGCGCCGACGTAGCCGTCGATAAGTCGTGGCTGCAGCATCACGCCGCCATTGGCCACGCTTTGGTAGGCCCGGACCGTCTGGAGGGTGGACTGGGAAACCCCTTGGCCGAACAGCACGGTGTACTGCTGCCGGTCGTCCCACTGCTCAGGCTTCGCGAGAATGCCGGTGGCTTCAGCGGGAAGACCAATGTCCGGAGCTTCGCCGATGCCGAAGCGCTTGAGGTAGTCGTAGCGCTGTTGCTTGGTCAGGCGGCTACCGACCATCACCGTACCGGTGTTCATCGAATAACCGAGAATGCCGGCAAGGGTCCTCTGTTCGGTACCGTGTGGGAAAGCATCCGTAAAAGTCTGACCGTCAATCGTTACAGCTGGCGGAATGGTGAACGTGTCCAGCGGGCTGGACTTTCCTTCATTGATCGCGGCCGATGCCGTGATCATTTTCTCTACCGAACCGGGCTCGTAGGCGGCCGTTACGGACCGCACGCCGCGGTCCGCGGGCGCAACCTTACCGGGGTCATTGGGGTCCGGGGCATTGGTATCCGCCATCGCGATGATGTTCCCGGTCTTGATGTCCTCGACGACGATCGATCCCCATTGTGCGTTGAGCTGGTTGACCTGCGTCTGAATGGCCTGTTGCGCAAAGTACTGAATATCCGTGTTCAAGGTCAGCTTGACGTCTTTGCCATTCACAGCCGGGGTCAGCAGGTCGGTTGCCACGGGAATGCGAAGACCGTCGGCACCGATCTCAAACACCCGCTTTCCGTCTTTCCCGCGGAGGAGCTCGTCTTGAGTCTGTTCAAGGCCTGCCTGGCCCGTGGTGCCGTCCTTGAGGAATCCGATGACGCCCCCGGCAACGCTCCCATTGGGGTAGACGCGTTTGCTGATGCCTTCCGATCCAACACCCGGGATATGCAATTGGGAGATCTGATCTTCAACCTCGGGCTTCACTTCCTTGGCCACGATGTTGTATTTTTTCTCCCCGGTCACTGCCTGCGTGACCTGGTTGACATCCATACCCAGGGCGCTGGCGAGCTCCGCAATGCCCTGGGTCCTGGAGATCTTGTCGATGCCTTGGGTCTGGGTGTTGTAGCGCGAAAACTCAGTGGTGGCGGTGTTGACGGTTTGGTCAACCACGATGTTGTAGCGGATCACGCTGCTTGCGAGCACCGTGCCGTTGGCGTCAAGAATCTTGCCGCGTTCGGCGGGCAGAATCGTGGATTTCAGCCGGTTGTTATAGGCAGCCTCGGCCATGCCGCCGACGTCCAGTCCCTGGACGAGGAACAACTTGCCCCCGACCACCAGGAGCAACGTCAGCATGATTCCGAGACCGATGCGAAGGCGCTTCTTCGCCGCCGGCGTTCTCTTGTTCTTCGATTTGCCGGTCTTCTGCACCACGTCGATTCCTTGCTGCTTGCCTTGCTGTTTACCCTGAAATCAGGTCGGCTGGGGGCTATTGCCCGGGCACCTTCTGCTGTGGAGCGGGGACCGAACCACCGTGGAGATCCACAACCGGCGGCTGGGGCGCCACAGGAGCCGCGGGCGCCTCCGGCTTGGCCGGTGTGGAGTCAGCAGTTCCTGTTGGCTTGCGGTTTTCCAACGGATCCTTGGCGGTTGCAGGAGGTACCACACTGAGCTGGCCTGCAACCGCAGGAGCAGCTATGACGGCACCGGGATTCTGTCCCTTGACTGCCGGCGTCGCTTTACCTGTGACCGTCAGGCTGTCCAGATCGATCTGGCCCGTGGCAGTGGAAGCCACCATTCCCAATTCTGCGGCCTTGGCCGCCAGATTCTGCGGAGCTTCGAAGTTCTGGACCTGCTGTGTCAGATCCTGGTTCTGCTTGTTCAGGGATGCAGCATCGTTCCTGAGCTTCACGAGATCGTACTGGGCTGTGGAAACAGAGATGTTGAGCACCAGGACCGTCAGCAGTGCTGCAGCGAGGACGCCGAAGCAAAAGACGACGAATGGAGTGCGTCGTCTTCCGGGCACACTCTGCACGAGCGAGAGCGGGGTCCGCGCCTTGCGCGGGGCGTCGCGCTCCGGGCCACGGACGGGCAGGGCACGCGCTGTGTTGCCCACCGTGGTCGGCAGGATCTTCGCGGCGGCGGTGCTCATGCTGTTCTCCTCGCTTTGATGCGTTCCACTGCCCGCAGCCGGGCGGATGCCGCACGCGGGTTTTCGGCGATTTCTTCGGGCGTCGGCACTTCCGTGCCTTTGGTCAAGGTCTTGAATTCCGGTTTGTGTTCCTCGAGCTCCACCGGGAAACCGAGCGGAGCTGATGACTTGGACCGTGACTGGAATACTGATTTGACGATCTTGTCTTCGAGCGAGTGGTAGGACATCACTACCACGCGGCCCCCCATTGCTGAGGCCGAGAGAGCCGCAGGTACTGCCCTTTCCAAGACGTCGAGTTCTTCGTTGACTTCAATCCGCAAAGCCTGGAAAGTCCGCTTTGCCGGATGTCCCCCGGACTTTGCCGCCGACGCAGGAACCACCCCGCGAATCTGCTCTACCAGTTCTCCCGTAGTGGCAAAGGGCTTGCTGGCCCGCGCCGCGACGATGCGATTGGCGATCCTGCCTGCGAACTTCTCTTCGCCCCATTTGCGGATGATCCGCACGAGGTCTTCTTCGGAATAGTTGTTGACAACGTCAGCGGCCGTCTGGCCGCGGCTCGTGTCCATGCGCATGTCCAAGGGTGCGTCGTACGAGTAGGCAAAGCCGCGTTCCCGCTCGTCCAGCTGAAGGGAAGACACTCCGAGGTCCATGAGGATGCCGTGCACCTCGGGGATGCCAAGGTCCGCAAGGACGTCTTCAATCTCGTCATAGACGGCGTGTACCAGATCAGTGCGGGCCTCGAACGGCTTCAGCCGCGCTCCTGCCAGGGCGAGGGCCTCTTCGTCACGGTCTATTCCAACAAGGTGCAGGTCGGGGAAACGTTGGAGCATCGCTTCGGAGTGGCCGCCCATTCCCAACGTGGCGTCGATGGCCACGGGCGTCTCTCCACGGCTGCGGGCCGCTTCAAAACCGGGGGCCAACAAATTGATGCACCGGTCCTTCAGGACCGGTACATGGCGCTCCGAGGTTGGTTTTGGCGCGTCTTGCTCCTCCATGCGGCCTCCTCAGTGCTGAATTGTTCGGTCCATCTGCCGGTCAGTTGGTTGCTTCTTGGGTCGGATCCCCATCCGCGCCTGTCGCAGTGTCCGCCTGGCTCCGGGGAAGGTGAGCCAGGAAAACAATGTGATGGGCGGCTGGAGATCCCATCCAAGAAGCCTTGCTGCTTCCTGGCCCGGTTTCTAAATGAACCCGGGGAGGTTGTCGTCGTCGGTCTCCGAGAAGGCGGCTTCCTTCTCGGCCAGGTACTCGTCCCAAGCTTGGGCATCCCAGATCTCCGCTCGGGTTCCGGCGCCGATTACCGCCAATTCCCGATCGAGACCCGCGTAGGTCCGGAGCGCCTGCGGAATTGTCACGCGCCCCTGCTTGTCAGGTACCTCGTCAGAGGCTCCGGACAGGAAAACCCGGATGTAGTCACGTGACTGCTTGGAGGAGATGGGGGCCTCCCGCATGGATTCGTGAATACGTTCGAATTCCCGCTGGCTGAAGACGTAGATGCAACGTTCCTGGCCTCTTGTGAGCACCAAGCCGTCAGCAAGTTCCTCGCGGAACTTGGCGGGGAGGAAGATCCGGCCCTTTTCGTCCAGACGCGGCGAATGCGTGCCAAGAAACACTGGCCCACCGCCCCATCTGTCAAAGGTGCCCGTACCTGCCCCACGCCGCCACTACCCTCTTACTTGCTCCACTTTACTCCACAAGCCCCCACAGTCAACGCAATTCGGCGTGTTTCTGCCCCACTTTCGCATGAGGGTGCCCGAAAGCACGGCGATTTCGTGCACCGTGGAAAGTGGAGCGGATTCTGCAGTGGTCTTCTCGGGAGGGCGCGACGGCGGAGCCAAAGCCCTGCTCACGCCCTCCTGGGATCCGGCGAACCGGGCGTTAAATGCGAAAAGACCCGAAATTCGGGTCTTTTCGCAATCAGGCCAGCGCCTGGTGGTGCAATGTGGAGCGCCTCGGCTTCCTGCCGAAGACAAGCGCTATATAACGGCTATCAACTACTCTTCGCCGCGGCGACGCTCGTCCCAACGCTCTTCAAGATTGCTCATGAATGAGTTCTTGGCCCTGCCGGGTTTGGCACTCTTCGTCTTGCCGCCGATAGCTCTTCGCAGGGTCGCGAAGTAAACGCCGGCGCCCATGACAATGAAGCCCAGCACACCAAGGAAGATGTTCTGCAACGACACACCTACCAACAACAAGAGGATCCCGGCGATAGTGCCTAGAACGCCAATAACGATGTGCCTGGTCGACCATGAACGAATGGGGTCAGAGCCCATTGAATTGGCAAACTTTGGATCGTCCTCATGCAGTTGCTTCTCGAGTTGCTCGAGGAGCTTCTGTTCGTGCTCCGAGAGGGGCATCGCGACCTCCTTTAGTCGGCCAGCGTCTGGATACGCCGCGGCCGTTGCCTCTGTTCCTTTGAACGGACGAATCCAAAAAAGGGTTCCCGAAGACCGGGTCTTGTGAACACGGTCTCACGGAACAGACACAACGGAGCAATTTATCCAGACGGTCTAAATCTGTGTATCTCTAGGATAGTTTGTTGGCCGCTGTTCTGAAAGACACGCCGGAGGCACACAAGGAGCTCTTCGACAGCTAAGGCGATCCCGGCTCATTGGTCTCTGCGTACGGTTCCAGAAGCCGCGCAGGAAGGATGGTTTTGCTGCCGAATCGTGCGCTGACACGGTCCAGCGCCTGCTCGGCCGCCCGCCAGTTGTCGTCCCTGCGATCCAGGCTCAACTGCAGCGAGGCGTGTTCGGCCGGTTCGAGCTGCTCGGCCCGTACACCCACAAGGCGCACGCTCATTGGCCTGTCCCCCAAGGATGCCAGCAGCTGGCTCACCACTTGATAGATCAGCTGGGCGCTGTCCACCGGTGTGTGCATCGTCTTGCTGCGGCTGATTGTCGAAAAGTCGGCATAGCGCAGCTTCAGCGCGATTGTCCGGGCCACCATCCCGGCAGTGCGTAGCCGCGAAGCGGTGCGGTGGGAGAGCCTGAGCAACTCGCGGTGCAGCAATGCGTCGTCCTGGGTATCGACCGCGAAAGTTTCTTCGGAGCCAATGCTCTTTTCCAAGCGTGTGGGCGTGACCGGCCGTGGATCCAAACCCATCGACAATCGGTGGACGTGTTCTCCCGAAGCTCCGAGGACCCTTTTCAAGGAAGAAAGGGGCGTTGCCGCAACATCGGCCACGGTGCGGATTCCCAGCCTGGCAAGGACATCGGCAGTCTTGGCCCCGACTCCCCACAGGGCGTTTACAGGAAGACTATGCAGGTACGCTACGGTCTGGTCCGACTCAATGAGCAGCAGGCCGTCGGGCTTGCAGCGCGTGGAAGCAATTTTGGCAACGAACTTGTTGGCGGCAATCCCGACCGACGCCGTAATTCCTAGCTCTGAGGCGACACGGCGCCGGATCAGATGTCCGATCTGAAGTGGCGGACCTAATCTCCTGATCGCCCCGCCGACGTCCAGGAAAGCTTCGTCGACGCTCAGGGGCTCCACGAGGTCAGTTATTGATTCAAAGATTCCCATCAACTGCCGCGAGACCTCGTAGTAGAGGCTGTGACGTGGTTCGATGATGACCGCTTTGGGGCACATCCGCATGGCGTTGGCCATGGGCATGGCAGATCTTACGCCCAAGGCACGCGCTTCGTAGGAGGCCGACAGCACAACGGAGCGATCCACCGGGAAGCCCACAATGACAGGTTTTCCGCGGAGTTCGGGACGGGTGCGCAATTCAACCGAGACAAAGAAGGCATCCATGTCCACGTGGAGGATGCTGGTGCGCCTCAGCCCCCGCAGCGCAGCGGGATCCGGGGTGAATCCTTGCCCGGGGTCCTCTGCATGTGGTTTCACAAGGAAATCCTATGCCGCTGTACCCGTTAAACTGGAGGCAGCTTCCGGCACCCTAAGCTGGAAGCAGCATCCGGCGTCGTCCCCAGGAGGAAATCCCTGTGAAGCTCTTTGGAAAGCCTCAACCCGTCAGCCTGGCCCTGTTGGCCACGGGTGTCGCGTTGACCATTTCGGCTTGCGGGTCGTCCCCTGCGAGCACGGTATCCCAAAGGCCGGCGCCAACATCGTCCGGGCCGGCTGCTTCGGCAAACCCCGCGCCGACTACTTCTTCCACGGCTATCGCGGGGGCGTCGGCGACGGTCGGAGCCCTCGTACCAGGGTTCCCGCAACAACTGATTCCCCTGATGCCCCAGGCAGCCGTGGAGTCCAGCAGTTTCGACAAGAACACCTCCCCAGCTTCGGTCGCGTTGGTCGGCACCATTGCATCGCCCGCCGACGCCGTGGTGGCCTTTTATACATCTGCGCTCACGGCACAGGGTTTCAAGGAAGTTCCCGGAAACACTGTGGGAAGCATCAAATCAAAAGACTTCCTGCGTGGGGACAATGAAACGGTAAACATCTCGGTGGTGGAAAACGCCGGTAAATCCACATTCACCATCGGCGCCAACGTGGCCGCCGGGTCCGTCAAGTGACTACGGAAAGCCTCGGTGCGGAACAGGGCCGTTTTGTTGCCGACGTCGCGGCCAAACTTAACGGCTTCCTTGCTGCGCAACACGAGACCATGTCGACCATATCCTCCGATGTCACTCCCCTCATGGGCTCCATCACGAACCTCGTGACAGGCGGGAAGCGCCTCCGGGCGTTGATGTGCTACTGGGGGTGGCGAGGTGCCGGAGGTGAGTCTGCGCATCCGGACATCATCACGGCCGGCTGCGCCCTGGAACTCTTCCAAGCCGCGGCCCTGATTCACGATGACATCATCGACCGCTCTGATACCCGGCGCGGAGGTCCCAGCGTCCACAAACGGTTCAGTCAACTCCATGAGCGCGAGGGCTGGGCACTCGACAGCGAACGTTTCGGGCATGCTGCCGCTATTCTCACTGGGGATCTGTGCCTATCCTTCAGCGAGGAGGCGTTTACGCAGATCGGCGCCAGGGCTGCTTCCGGGACCTCTGCGCGGCGGATCTTCAACCTGATGCGCGCCGAGGTCATGGCCGGGCAGTATCTGGACATCCTGGAGGAAGTAGCAGGTCCTGTTCGGGACCGCGCGGGTGCCGTCAAGCGAGCCCAGTCCATCATCCGTTTCAAGTCGGCAAAGTATTCGACAGAACACCCCCTGGCGCTTGGGGGCGCCTTGGCCGGCGCCAGCAAGGAGCTCCTTCAAGGCTATTCCGCCTTCGCCCTGCCGCTTGGTGAGGCATTCCAGCTGCGCGACGACGTCTTGGGCGTCTTCGGCGACCCCGGGACGACCGGAAAGCCCGCGGGCGATGACCTGCGCGAAGGCAAGCGGACCGTGTTGGTCGGCTTTGCCATCAACCAAGCTGGAGCTGCGGATTCCACTCACATCGACTCTATGCTCGGCAGGCAGGACCTCGGTGAGGCCGAGGTCGCTGAGATCAGGCGGATCATCGTGGATTGCGGAGCGCTCGAAGCCACGGAAGCAATGATCGAAGAGCTCAGCAACGAGGCTTTCGAAGCGTTGGACCGCCTACCCCTGGCTGAACTGCCACTCACTGCACTCCGGCAGTTGGCCGAAGCCGCTGTCAGCAGGGCCGCATGAACTCTTGATTAAGTCCAGGTGAAGAGCCGCCTGAATATGCGGGTTAATACAGTGGTGGCGGCAGTTTCCTGCCGCCACCACTGTATTAAAGGCGGGTCCTTTACCAGGCCAGCGATTGTGCCCTGCGTCGGATTTCAGTCTTGCGCCCTTCACGCAACGCATCGACGGGGCGGCCACGCAGCGACTCGTCCGGGGTGAAGAGCCATGCAATGAGCTCCTCATCCGTGTACCCGGCGTCCCCAAGCACTGCAATGGTGCCCTTCAGGCTGTCCACCACATGACCGTCCTGGATGAAGAGGGCGGGAATCGAACGGATGTTTCGTTCGCCCACTCTCACAGCCACGACTGCCCGCTCATCCAGAAGACCGTGGACTTTAGTGATTGAAACGTTCAGCAGCTCTGCGACATCGGGCAGCGGCAACCAATCGGAAACGAGGCTTTCTACATTACTCACGGATCAAGATTGCCACGCCTGTGCGCTTTGCGCCTAGCCAGCCCGGCGGCAAGGGCAGGATTTATGGCCGTGAATGCCCAAGAATCGAAAACCCCGGGATTTCTTGTGCGGAACCGAAAAATGTGAGAGATTCACATTGATCACATTTGCATCACTACCCACTTTAGTAACACTGGTATCACTGGCAACAGCGGCATTCCCAAAATGTCCGCTGCTGAGATGAGGATTGCTCCCATGACGACGCCCCGCTCGCCCAAGAAGACAACGAGCATGCCCATAATTGCGGCCACTACAGCGGCTCTGCCCGTCGTCATGCTCTCTTCACTAGCGCTTGCCCAATCGGCAACTGCGCTACCCGCGGTTCAGCCTCAGCGGATGCCGGCCACCCTGGCCGCCGCCATGAAGGCCCAGGCTTCGGCTGTGGCCGCCAACGTCATTCCGGCGTCTGCCGTTGCTTCGACAATCCCGGCTTCCATGCAACCGATGGCTCCGGCCGTTCCGGCCATGTACACGATCGTTCGGGGCGATACCATCAGCGGCATCGCTGCCCGTTACGAGCTGAACACCAACACAGTGCTGGAGCTCAACGGGCTCTCGGCCAACACCATCATCTACCCGGGGCAGCAGATCAAGCTGTCCGGTTCCGGGACAGCCGCCCCGGCGCCGAGCCCAGCCCCCACCAGCCCGTCGTCGTCATCCGGGGCAGCGACTTACACCGTCAAGTCCGGCGATACCCTGAGCGGCATTGCCGCCCGCAATGGCGTGGCCCTCTCCGATGTCTTCAGCTGGAACGGCCTTAACGGCCGATCCATCATCTATCCGGGACAGCAGATCAAGGTCGGGTCGGGAACAAACGCACCGGCTCCTGCGGCGCCGGCACCTGCTCCGGCTCCGGCGCCGGCAGCACCGGCGCTTGCCGACACCGGCGCCTACACCATCAAGTCCGGCGACACGTTGGGCGGTATCGCGTCCCGCCTTGGCGTCTCCCTCTCGTCGCTGCTCTCGGCAAACCACTTGTCCATGAGTACCATCATTTATCCGGGCCAGAAGCTCGCCATCCCCGGCGCTCCCGCCGCTCCGGCTCCCGTCACTACCCCTTTGGTCCCGAGCACATTCCTCGGCTACACCTACCCCGCGGCTGTCGTTAGTTCAGCCAACGCGAACAAGGCGCTCCTCAATGCTTCTCCGGTTCCCAGCACCGCCCAGATGAAGGGGATCGTGGCCGACACTGCGCGCCGCATGGGCGTAGACCCTTCCCTGGCCCTGGCATTCGCCTTCCAGGAATCCGGCTTCAACCAGCGCGCGGTCTCACCTGCCAACGCCATCGGCACTATGCAAGTCATTCCCTCCTCCGGCGAATGGGCCTCCCAACTGGTAGGACGCAAGCTCAACCTTCTCGACCCGTACGACAACGTCACTGCCGGCGTCGCGATCATTCGGGCGCTGGTGAACACCAGCAAGGACGTGAACACGGCCATCGCAGGTTATTACCAGGGCCAGTACTCGGTGAGCAAGCACGGGATGTACGACGACACCAAGGCATACGTGGCAGCAATCCTGGCCCACAAGAAAAACTTCAGCTGAACCGCGCCGCAAACACGGGTCCGGATCGCATGCCGATTCGGGCCCGTGTTTTTGCTCAACTAGGATCGTAGGGTGCAGGAACAAGTTTCGGACCATCGCCTCGGATCCCTCGTGGACGGGCGCTACCTCGTCAGATCGCGCCTAGCGGGCGGCGGAATGTCCACTGTCTACCTCGCCACGGACGAGCGGCTCGACCGCGAGGTGGCGCTCAAAGTGCTGCATCCGCATCTGACCCACGACCAAAACTTCCTTGACCGCCTTCGGCGCGAGGCTCGGGCCGCCGCCAGCCTGTCCCACCCGCATGTCGTCGGCGTCCTCGACCAGGGACAGGACGGCCACATTGCGTACATCGTCATGGAGTACATCAAGGGGCATACGCTCCGCGATGTCCTCAACGAAAAAAGCGCGCTTCCGCCCCGGCTGGCCTTTGCACTGATAGACCCCGTCATCGAAGGACTGGCTGCCGCCCACGCAGCGGGGCTGATACACCGCGACGTGAAGCCGGAGAATGTCCTGATCGCCGACGACGGCCGCATCAAGGTGGGCGATTTCGGCTTGGCCCGGGCGGTGACGGCGACCACGAGCACTGGTGCCCTGATCGGCACGGTTGCCTACTTGGCTCCCGAACTGGTCTTAGGCAAGCCCGCCGACGCCCGGAGCGACATTTACTCTGCCGGCATCATGCTTTACGAGATGCTTACCGGCGAGCAACCCTATTCCGGCGACGTTCCAATCCAGGTGGCTTACCAGCACGTCAACGCTAGCGTCCCGCCGCCCTCGCTCGCTGTTCCCGGACTCGCTGCGGACATTGACGAACTCGCCCAATGGTGCACCGCAAAGGAACCCGAAGATCGTCCTGTGGACGGTTCTGCACTCTTGTCGGAATTGCGGCATATCCGGACAACCCTGAGCGACGCACAGCTGGACATCAGTCCGCCTGCCGCCAAGGCGCTTGCCGCCGGAGCGGCAAGCGGACAAGAGGCAGGGGCAACCGCGGTAGTCGCGCCCTTTCATGCCGAACGCACGGAGACTTTGGAAAGGATCGGCCGCCCGACGGAGATCATCTCAAGCCAGCGCAATCCGACCACGGTGCTGCCGCCGTCGGGCTTTTCCCCCGGTGAGACGACGGTTCAAGCTGTATTGCCCACGGAGCGGACTGCACCGGCGAGCAAACGCGACATCAAGAGAATTGCGCGCCAGGAAGAAAAGGACCGCGCCCGTGCCGCGGCCACACCGTCGCGCTCTTTGCGGGAAGGCAATCCGCGCCGCCGTGCCGTGATCTGGACGGTTGTCGTGATTGTCCTCGCAATCCTCGCCACCGCCGCGGGCTGGTTCTTCGGCATGGGGCCAGGCTCGCCCGGAACCATTCCGGACACGAAAAACAAGACGGTTGCGGAAGCCCAGCAGCTACTGAGAACCGCCGGCTTCCAGTCTGAGCCGAGGGACGTATTCGACGACCAAGTCACGGCCGGGCTATCGGTTGGAACGGAGCCCGCATCCGGCCAGGTAATCCGGAAGTTCCAACCCGTGTCGCTCTTCGTTTCGAAGGGACCGCAGTTGTTTCCGCTCACTGCGATGACAGGCCTGACGCTGGACCAGGCCAAGAATGCCCTTGGCACGGCAGGAATGACGCTCGGCAGGGTCACAGAGCAGTATGACGACAAAGTGCCGTCGGGCTCGGTCATCTCCCAGTCCCCGGCCCAGGACACGGCGGTCCGCCACGGCACCCCGGTGGCATTGGTGGTTTCCAAAGGACCTCAGCCCCTGCCCGTTCCCGATGTCCGTGGCATGACCCAGCAAGCAGCCGTTAAAGCGATCAGCGACGCCGGGCTGACCGCCAAAATTGCGCCGGAACCCGTCAATGACAAGAAGGTTCCCGCGGGGGCCGTGGTCAGCCAGACCCCCGCCAACGGCACTTTGACCCGTGGCGAGTCAGTCACGTTGACCCTGTCCAAGGGACCGAAGCTGGTGCACGTTCCCAGCTTCATCGGGAAGCAGGCGGATGCCGCACGCAAAGCCTTGGAATTGCTGGGATTCGACGTCAAGATCAACAACGTCCTGGGTGGCTTCTTCGGCACCGTCCGCGACCAGAACCCCGTGGACAGTGACGCCCCGGAGGGCTCCGTCATCACCCTGACCGTCGTGTAGTACCCATGCATACAGAAAAGGCGATCCGGAATGTTCCGGATCGCCTTTCCTTTATGCAGTCTGCTCGCTGGACTACCGCTTTGTGAGGGCTCCAGCCACGAGGAATGCCATCTCAAGGGACTGCATGTGGTTCAGGCGGGGATCGCACACGGACTCGTAGCGGTCCAGGAAGGCGTCCTGGTCAATGGGATCAGCACCGCCAAGGCATTCCGCGACGTCGTCGCCGGTCATCTCCATGTGCAAGCCACCCGGTACCGTGCCCAGGGCGTGGTGTACCTCGAAGAAACCGCGGACTTCGTCCACGACGTCGTCGAAGTTGCGGGTCTTGTACCCGTTGGGCGAGGTGACCGTGTTCCCATGCATCGGGTCCGTGACCCAGAGAACCTGCGCGCCGGAGGCAGTGACCTTCTCGACGACGGCGGGCAGCTTCTCGCGGATGTTCTTGGAACCCATCCGGGAGATGAAGGTGAGGCGGCCTGGCTCGCGGTTCGGGTCCAGCTTGTCAATGAGCCGCAGCGCGTCGTCTCCGGTGGTTCCGGGACCGAGCTTGACGCCGATGGGATTGCGGACACGGGACAGGAAGTCCACGTGCGCATGATCGAGCTCACGCGTACGCTCCCCGATCCAGAGGAAGTGGCCGGAGGTGTCGTAGGGAAGTCCCGTGCGGGAGTCGATGCGTGTCAAGGCACGCTCGTAGTCAAGCAGCAGGGCCTCGTGGCTCGCGAAGAACTCCACGCGCTTGAGAGCTTCGAAATCGGCGCCGCAGGACGCCATGAACTTTATGGCGCGGTCGATGTCCCTCGCCAAGGACTCGTAGCGGGCATGGGCGGGGTTTTCCGTGAAGCCCTTGTTCCAGAGGTGCACCAGGCGAAGATCAGCGAAGCCGCCTTGCGTGAAGGCGCGGATGAGGTTCAGCGTGGAGGCCGAGGTGTGGTAGGCCTTCAGCATGCGGCTGGCGTCGTGGGCCCGGGACTCCGGAGTGAAGTCGTAACCGTTGACGATGTCGCCGCGGTAGGCAGGCAGTGTCACGCCGTCGCGGGTCTCTTCGTTCGAGGATCGCGGCTTGGCGAACTGGCCGGCCATGCGACCCATCTTGATGACGGGCATGGCCGCGCCGTAAGTGAGGACAACGGCCATCTGCAGGATGGTGCGGACTCGGGCGCTGATCTTGTCGGCTGTGGCGTCCCCGAAAGTCTCTGCGCAGTCGCCACCTTGAAGAAGGAAAGCCTTGCCCTGGGCTGCCGCCGCCAAGCGCTCGCGCAATATGTCGACTTCGCCGGCGAAAACCAGCGGCGGAAGCACGGAGAGTTCTTTGACGGAGGCATCGAAGACGCCCCTATCGGTCCAGGTGGGTTGCTGCGAGATAGGCAGTTGGCGCCAGTCGTCCAAGCCGGGATAGTTTGCCGCGCCACTTTGCGCGGTGCTGGTCAGGGGACTGCCCAGGGAACTAGTCAAGGGGCCGGTCACGGACGGTGCGGGGTTCGCGGATAGCTCAGTCACTCTCCAAGACTAGTTGCCTTGCCCGCTGTTCTGCGCACGGCCGCCGTAACCGATATTCGCCGGGCCGTCACACTTTTCCAGACACTCCGTCGTCGCCGTCGTCCGGCTCCGATCCGCCGGCGGACTCGGGCCGCTCTTCAGTTCCGGCATCGGTAGGAATTGTTCCGCTGCCGCTCTCCCGGCTTGGAAGCTGCCCGGCCAGTCGCTGCTTGACGACGGCGGCGTATTCGTCCACGTATTGCTGGCCGGAGAGCCGCATGAGCTCGTACATGATTTCATCGGTCACGGCCCGTTGGACGGTGCGGTCTTCCTCCTGGCCGTAGTACCGGCTGAAGTCAAGCGGCTGACCGAAAATGATCCCGATGCGGCGGATATTGGGCAAACGCTTGCCGATGGGCTGGACCTTTTCCGTGCCGATCATCGCCACGGGAACAACGGGTACCCGGGTTTGGAGCGCAAGTTTGGCGACTCCCACTTTGCCCCGGTATAGCTTGGCATCGGGACTGCGGGTGCCCTCGGGGTAGATCCCCAGCAGGCCGCCGGCAGCCAGGACATCCCTTCCGGCCTGCAAGGACAGCTCGGACGCCGCCCCACCCGAACGGTCCATGGGCAACTGGTTGGTGAGCCGGAAGAACATGGCCGTGAGCCTGCCCTTGAGTCCCGTGCCCGTGAAGTATTCGGACTTTGCCAGAAAGCTGACGCGTCGAGGCACCATCACCGGCATGAAGATCGAGTCCGAAAAAGACAAGTGATTGGAGGCCAGAATCGCGGGACCATCGTGGGGAACATTGTCGAGGCCCTTGACCCAAGGGCGGAACAGCAATTTGAGAACCGGACCCAAAAAGATCCGTTTCATGACCCAATAGAACACTTTGGTTCCTCTCCGGGGCGGCGTCTGCTAGGCGTCCGGACGGTCCCGGCCGGCACTCAGAAGCCACCCTACTCCAGTGAGAAATGTCCCGAACAGTGACACGATGGACTCATGACGGAAAGCAGCGCCGCCAACAGAGTAGCCTCGGAGTCATCATGAACACTCTCCCTGATCCCTCCCCGTACGCCAGCAGCTTCACCGGTGGTGGACCGAGCATCGGCGTGGTGATGAGCCACGGTTTTACGGGCAGTCCGCACAGCATGCGCCCGTGGGCGGAGTATCTTGCGGCGGAAGGCTACGCCGTGCGCCTGCCATTGCTTCCGGGCCATGGGACCACGTGGCAGGACATGGCTGCGCGGCACTGGCAGGAGTGGCACCATGCTGTGGATGCGGCGTATCTCGAGCTCCAGGCCGAGTGCGATTTCGTTTTCGCTGCCGGCCTGTCGATGGGCGGGACGCTGGCTCTCCGGATAGCGGCCACTCGCCCGGTCGCCGGCACGGTCGTCGTCAACCCTGGACTGGTGATTGACGACCCCCGCGCGGCAGTGGTTGGCGTCCTCAAGCACTTCATGAAATCCACCCCGGCGATTGCCAACGACATCCTCAAACCAGGCATGGACGAGGGCGCCTACCCAAGGACTCCGGTCGCCGCAGCCCATGAGCTGAAGAAGATGTACAAGGACACCGTTACTCTCCTCCCCCGGATTTCCTCCCCCGTGCGCGTCTTCCGCTCTTCCGTGGACCATGTGGTTTCGGACCGAAGCATCAAGCAGTTGAAGGAGCGCGTCGCAGCTCCGATGGAGTTCAGCACCCTGGAGAACAGCTACCACGTGGCCACATTGGACAACGATGCCCTGGAAATCTTCCGCGGCTCGGCCGAGTTCATCCGGAAAACGATGGCTGGACTCGCCAACAGCTCCGCCCCTGCCCGCCCGTCCGGCGCCGAACTCCGGGACTTACCCCATGAATAGGCCTGGACCGGATTCGCCGGACCAGAGCGCCAATAAAGATGACGACGCCGTCTGGCTGGATCTGGTGGCGCGGCTTGAGTCGATGCCTTCCTCGCCGCTCGACGAACCGCGGCTAGCGGAAGAGCTTCCCAAGGATCCCGGAACAGAACCGGGTCCAGGACCGGACGCGGTTCCTGGTACATCCACGTCCCGCTCTTTCCAGGACTTCGATCCCCTTGGATTGGCCAGGAGAGGCGCTGCCGATAAACCCGTCGAAGACGAAGGCAGCGGTGCGACCGGTCCGCGTGACTTTGATGTTGAGGACGAGGGCGGGTTCGTGCCGGAGGATCCACCGAGCCTGGCCGGTACTGAACCGCTGACCATGCTCGCCTGGCTCGGAGCTGTGGGCGGTCCCGTTGCCTTGCTGTTCACCGCAATGTTCTGGCGCTCGGCGCCCCTTCTGGCCGTCATGGGCATCTTGGCGGCATTTCTAGCTTCGGTGGTGTACCTCATCATGAAGCTGCCCCAGGAAAAAGACGAGAACGACGACGGCGCCCGCGTCTAGTGGGGGTGCCGCACCGCTCCTTACCGTCCGGCACAGCCTGTACTAGCCGTGCGCCCTGCCGCTGACCCGCGACAGGTCGGCGGCACCGATCATCCCTGCCCGGGGCCCGAGGGCGGCAAGCTTGATGGCGGCTGCAGGCCGGAAGCCGCGCCCCGTCAGGTTCCGGGTGAATGCGGTCCGCGCGGGGCCAACCAGAAGCTCGCCGGCATCGCACAGGCCGCCGCCGATAACAAACGTCCCCGGGTCCAGCGCTGCCGCGAGATTCGCAAGGCCGAGCCCGAGCCAGTGCCCCACCTCTTCCAGGAGCTCCCTGGAGGCCGAGTCCCCCGCTTGGGCCCGTTCCGTCACGGTGACGCCCGTAATGTTCTCCGCAGCGCCTCCGGCGGCCTTGAGCAATTCGTAGGCGACCGGGGAATTCCGCAGCGCCAGCTCCCGGGCTTCCCTGCCGAGGGCATTCCCGGACGCGTATTGCTCCCAGCAGCCCCGGTTGCCGCATTCGCAGCGATGTCCGCCGGGGACCACGATTTGGTGCCCGAACTCCCCCGCTACTCCGAATCGCCCACGTTCCACGCGTCCGTCCATGACCATGGCACCACCAATGCCGGTGCCGAGCGTGATGCAGACGAGTCTGCTCTCCCCTTGCCCTGCGCCGAAGCGCCATTCAGCCCAGGCGGCAGCGTCGGCGTCGTTGGTGACCAGGACCGGGCGCCTCAGCAGGCTCTGCAGGTTCTCCCGCAGAGGCTCGTTACGCCAAGCGAGATGCGGGCTGAACAGCACCGTGCCGCCGTCAAGATCCATCCAGCCTGCCGCACCAATCCCCACAGAGGCGATTCGATGGCTTCTGCCCAACTCTTGGACAAGCTCGACGATCACTTGCTCCACTGCCCGGGCGTCATTGCCCGGCGTGGAGCGCCGGGCTTCATCAACTACATGACCCGAGGGATCCACAACACCGGCAGCAACCTTCGTGCCGCCGATGTCGATCCCGATAGCCAATCCCCTGCGACCAAGGTGGGAGCGTCTGGCGGCCCATGGAACCGATTCCCAGCGAATGCCGCCGTGGGTGGAACCGGGGCGGCGGCCGGTTACGGTTGAACCGGACCAGGAAGTCTTCCGAACGCGTGCCGTGGTCTGGTCGTTGGATGAATTCAGAGGCATGCCGCCATCCTATTCCGAGTGCCACATATGTACTGACATGGACGCCGTGTGACCGGGGGCTTGCTCGGTTGCATTGGAGGAATGGCGCGCTTCACGTAATGTTACTCATCAGTAACTTGAAATAGGTGAATTGCGACACACCCATTACTTGGCCGTATAGAGTTAGAGCAGCCCCGCAATGGTCTGTTGATATCGAAGGAGCTATCGTGCGTGAATTCAGTGTTCCGCCCCTGGTAAATGTTGCCCCCGAAACCAACATCACGGACCTCGTGGTTCGTCAGGCCGCCAAGCCATCCAACCCCGCCCTGTTTGCCAAGCTCGACGGCGCCGGCCAATGGCAGGACATCCGGGCAAACGAGTTCCTCAACGATGTGTCCGCGCTGGCAAAAGGCCTGATCGCTAACGGCGTCGCCGTAGGCGACCGCGTGGGAATCATGTCCAGGACCCGGTACGAATGGTCCCTCGTGGACTTCGCCGTGTGGTTTGCGGGCGGCATCTCCGTGCCGATCTACGAAACGTCATCGCCGTCACAGGTGGCCTGGAACCTCGGCGACTCCGGCGCTGTTGCGGCATTCGCCGAGTCCCCACACCACGAGGACGTCATCCGGCAGGCCGTCACGGCCGAAGGCCTCAGCTCAGTCGCCCATGTCTGGCAACTTGAGGGAGGCGGCCTTGATACCCTCCGCGCCGCCGGGACCGGCATCAGCGACGAGGAACTCGAGGCTCGCCGCGGCAGCGCTGTGCTTGCCGACGTCGCCACCATCATCTACACCTCCGGCACCACAGGCCGCCCTAAGGGTTGCGAACTCACGCACGGCAACTTCGTCGAACTTTCAGAGAACGCGCTGGCCTCCCTTGGTGACGTCGTCAACGAGGACGCCAAGACCATCATGTTCCTCCCGCTGGCCCACGTCTTCGCCCGCTTCATCTCGGTCCTGGCTGTAGCGGCCGGCTCCCAGGTCGCCCACACCCCGGATATCAAAAACCTTCTCGGAGACCTCCAGAGTTTCCAGCCGTCATTCATCCTCGCCGTTCCCCGCGTCTTCGAAAAGGTCTTCAACTCGGCCCTCACCAAGGCGGAGGACGGTGGCAAGGGTGCCATCTTCCATAAGGCCGTGGACACGGCAATCGCCTACTCCAAGGCCCAGCAGTCGGGCTCCGTCGGGCTGGTGCTGAGGCTCAAGCACGCCGTCTTCGACCGTTTGGTGTACGGGAAACTCCGCGCGGCTATGGGCGGCCACGTCAGCCACGCCGTCTCCGGCGGTGGCCCCCTGGGCGAACGGCTAGGCCATTTCTTCCACGGTGTCGGCTTGCAGATCCTGGAAGGATACGGGCTCACTGAGACCACGGCACCTATTTCAGTAAATACCCCGTCCCTGATTAAGATCGGCACGGTAGGAGCACCGCTCCCGGGCAACGCGGTCAAGATCGCCGACGACGGCGAAATTCTCGCCAAGGGCGTCTGTGTCATGAAGGGCTACTTCAAGCGGGATGACCTCGCCGCGGAAACCTTTGTGGACGGCTGGTTCCGAACCGGTGACATCGGCGAACTGGACGCACAGGGTTTCCTGAAGATCACCGGCCGCAAGAAGGAAATCATCGTCACGGCCAGCGGCAAGAACGTGGTGCCGGCCCTCCTCGAGGACCAAATCCGGGCGGACGCACTGGTTTCCCAGGTCCTGGTGGTCGGCGACAACCGGCCCTTCATCGGCGCGCTGGTCACCCTCGATGAGGAAGCCCTGCCCGGCTGGTTGGAACGCCATGGCCTTCCAACGTCCACCACTCCGGCGGACGCTGCGGACAACACCTTGGTCAGGGCAGCCGTCCAGGAACTGATCAGCCACGCGAACCAGTCCGTCTCCCACGCGGAGGCCATCAAGTCGTTCCGGATTGTGCCGTCAGACTTCACCGAGGCCTCCGGCCACCTCACACCGTCCCTGAAGGTCAAACGCGCCCAGGTCATGAAGGACTTCGACGCCGTGATCGAGGAAATGTATTCGGCGCCCAAGGCGTCCTGACACCCCCCACCCTGACATATCCGGAATCCAAAGAGTAAGGTCCCGGGCTCCTGAGCCCGGGACCTTACTTCATGCCTGCTCCGCGAAGAAGCGAGCTGCTACTCGACGACGATCAACAAATCGCCGCCCTGGACCTGCTCCACCTTGTTGATGGCGAGGCGGGAGACCGTGCCGGCTACCGGCGTCGTGATGGATGCCTCCATCTTCATCGCCTCAATGGTGGCGACGGTGTCGCCTGCCTTGACGGCGTCGCCGGCTTTGACGGTCAGCGTCACGGCACCGGCGAACGGCGCTGCAACCTGACCGGGCTGGGACGCATCGGCTTTCTCCGCAGCCTTCACGTTGCTGACAACAGACTTATCGCGAACCACCACGGGGCGGGACTGGCCGTTGAGCTTGCACATGACGGTGCGCATGCCCTTTTCGTCGGGCTCCGAGACCGCTTCCAGGGAGGCAATCAGGCGCACGCCCTTCTCGAGCTCCATGACGTGTTCGGCGCCGAGCTGGAGACCATAGAGATAGTCACGGGTGTCAAGGACTGACAGGTTGCCGTAAGTGTCAACGCTCTTGAGGTAGTCCTTCGTGGGACCGTCGAACAGCAGCCGGTTCAAGGTCCTCTGGCGGGACTTGGAATCGCCCTTGAGTGCCGCGCTGTCCTCGGCGCTCAGTTCGACGTCGCGGACCTTGATGCTGCGGCCCTGGAGCGCCTTGGTGCGGAACGGCTCGGGCCATCCTCCGGGAGGATCTCCGAGTTCACCTGACAGGAATCCGATGACGGAGTCCGGGATGTCGTAGTTCTGCGGGTTCTCGTTGAAGTCCGCCGGGTCCGCGTTGATTCCCACGAGATGGAGCGCGAGGTCGCCCACTACCTTGGAGGACGGAGTCACCTTGACCAGGCGGCCCAGAATACGGTCCGCTGCCGTGTACATGTCCTCGATGGCTTCAAACCGCTCGCCGAGCCCCAGCGCCATGGCCTGCTGGCGCAGGTTGGACAGCTGGCCACCAGGGATTTCGTGCTGGTAGACCCGGCCCGTGGGACCTGGGAGCCCTGATTCGAACGGCGCGTAGACGCGACGGACAGCTTCCCAGTAGGGCTCCAGCGCGCTGACGTTCGCCAGGCTTAGGCCGGTATCCCGCGGGGTATGCGCCAGCGCGGCCACAAGGGCCGACGCCGAAGGCTGGCTCGTCGTGCCGGCCAGGGACGCGGACGCGACGTCGACGGCGTCCACGCCGGCGTCCACGGCTGCCAGCAGGGTGGCCAGCTGGCCGCCTGCGGTGTCGTGGGTGTGCAAGTGGACCGGGAGGTCGAAACGCTCACGCAAGGCGCTGACAAGCTTGGCAGCGGCCGCAGGCCGAAGCAGGCCAGCCATGTCCTTGATGGCGAGGATGTGTGCACCGGCGTCGACGATCTTCCGGGCAAGGTCCAAGTAGTAGTCGAGGGTATACAGCTTCTCGTCCGGGTCCAGGAGATCGCCCGTGTAGCAGAGCGCGACCTCGGCTACGGCGGTGCCGGTGGCACGCACCGCTCGGATTGCCGGAGCCATCTGGTTGACGTCGTTGAGGGCGTCGAAGATGCGGAAGATGTCGATGCCTGTTGCCGCGGCCTCGTTGACGAACGCCTCGGTGACTTCTTCCGGGTACGGCGTGTACCCAACTGTGTTCCGGCCACGGAGCAGCATCTGGATACAGACGTTGGGCAGGGCCTTGCGCAAAGCGGCGAGGCGGTCCCAAGGATCTTCGCCGAGGAAGCGCAGTGCGACGTCGTACGTGGCACCGCCCCAGGCTTCGACCGACAGCAGTTCGGGCAGCAGCGCGGAAACGGCCGGGCCGGCTGCGACGAGGTCGCGGGTGCGGACACGCGTGGCAAGGAGCGACTGGTGTGCGTCACGGAAGGTGGTGTCCGTGACCGCAACGGCGGTCTGCTCGCGCAGGGCCTTGGCGAATCCTTCCGGACCCAATTCCTGAAGCCGCTGGCGGGATCCCGCAGGTGCTACGACCCCGGAAACCGAAGGCAGCTTGGCCGCGGGGTCCGAGTGGACCTTGAGTTCCCCATTGGGCTTGTTGACGGTGACGTCGGCCAACCAGGTCAACAGTTTGGTTCCGCGGTCTGCCGAAACGTGGGACTTCAGCAGCTCGGGGCGCTTGTCGATGAAGTCGGTGGCAACGTTTCCGGCAATGAAGTCCGGATCAGCAAGAACAGCCTGAAGGAAAGGGATGTTGGTGGATACGCCACGGATCCGGAACTCGGCCAGGCCGCGCCGCGCGCGGGCCACGGCGGCCGGGTAGTCGCGACCGCGGCAGGTCAACTTGACCAGCATGGAGTCGAAGTGCGGACTGATCTCGGCACCCGAGTAGACCGTGCCGCCGTCGAGACGCACACCGGCGCCGCCTGCTGAACGGTAGCCGGTGATCTTTCCGACGTCGGGGCGGAAGCCGTTGGCGGGATCTTCCGTGGTGATGCGGCACTGCAGGGCGGCGCCCTTGATGGATACCGACTCCTGGCTCAGGCCGAGGTCTGCCAGGGTCTCCCCCGATGCGATGCGCATCTGAGCCTGGACGAGGTCAACATCGGTGATTTCCTCGGTGACCGTGTGCTCCACCTGGATGCGCGGGTTCATCTCGATGAAGACGTGCTGGCCGGCGCGTTCGCCCTCGGTGTCCACCAGGAACTCCACCGTTCCGGCGTTGACGTAGTTCAGTGCCTTCGCGAAAGCCACGGCGTCACGGTAAAGGGCCTGGCGGATGGACTCATCCAGGTTAGGGGCCGGAGCGATCTCCACGACCTTCTGGTGGCGGCGCTGAAGGGAGCAGTCGCGCTCGAAGAGATGCATGACATTGCCCTCGGCATCGGCCAGGATCTGGACCTCGATGTGACGAGGACGCAGCACGGCCTGCTCCAGGAACATGGTGGGATCGCCGAACGCAGCGTCCGCCTCGCGCATCGCCGAATGCAGGGCTTCCGGAAGATCCTCGCGGGTCTCAACCCGGCGCATGCCGCGGCCACCACCACCGGCGACGGCCTTGGCGAAGATCGGGAATCCAACCTCGTCCGCCGCAGCGATGAGCTCGTCGATGTCGCGGGACGGCGCGCTGGACTTCAAGACCGGCACGCCAGCCTTGCGGGCGGCTTCGAGTGCGGCGACCTTGTTACCGGCGAGCTCCAGCACCTCCGCCGGCGGGCCAATAAACGTGATGCCTGCGTTTTGGGCTGCGCGGGCGAGGTCCGGGTTTTCGGACAGGAATCCGTAGCCCGGGTAGATTGCGTCTGCACCCGATTCTTTGGCGACACGGACGATTTCGTCCACGTCCAGGTAAGCACGGACCGGATGACCCTCCTGGCCAATCAGGTAGGCCTCATCGGCCTTCTGCCGGTGGATCGAGTTGCGATCCTCATACGGGAAGACCGCTACGGTCTTGGCGCCCAGTTCATAGCTAGCGCGGAAGGCCCTGATCGCGATTTCGCCGCGATTAGCCACCAGAATCTTGGAAAACATGCTTCTCCTGCATCATTGCGGGTGTAACGGTCGGTGGTCACAGTGTGTAAGACCTCCATACCCAAACACAAATCTTTGTGGTGACAGTCACATGGGGATTCGTCACGAGCAGTGTACCTTCGCGCACGATACGGATTCACGTGCTAAAGACAGGAGAAGTAACAAGCCAACCAAGCCGTTCCGGGCTGATAAGGCAGGAATCGGCGGCCACTCAACATATGATGTTGAAGGGCGGCGGCAGAGCCCCGGTTCCGGCACAGCCGGAACGCAAGCACCGCGACACGGCAACCGGCGTTAGGTTTTGGGTTTTCAAGTGCAAGTAGTCAGCATCAGCAGCCTTAAAGGCGGCGTGGGAAAAACATCCGTAACCACCGGGTTGGCCTCGGCCGCACTGGCCGCAGGCATCCCCACCCTTGTTGTGGACCTGGATCCCCACGCCGACGCCACCACAGCCCTCGGCGTCCAGGCCAGCGACCAGCTCGACATTGGCCGGATGCTGAAGAATCCCCGCAAGGCCAGGCTCCTGGATAACGTGGTCAGCAGCGGCTGGGTTGAACAGGCCCGCCGCAATGGCGGAGGGACGGCCCTTGATGTCGCCGTCGGATCCGCCTACACCGGAATCTACGATCGGCCGGACCTCGGACGCCGCGATCTCCGCCGACTCTCTGCCGTCCTGGCTCCCGCCGAAAAGTATGAGCTGGTGCTTGTGGATTGCCCGCCATCGCTTAACGGGCTGACCCGGATGGCTTGGAGCGCGAGCGACCGCGTTGTGCTTGTTGCCGAACCCGGACTCTTCTCAGTAGCGGGCACCGAACGCACCATGCGTGCAATCCAGCTGTTCCGACAGGAATTCGCTCCCCAACTCGCCCCTGCAGGCATTGTGGCCAACCGGGTCCGTCCTGCCTCGTCCGAGCACACGTTCCGGCTCGCCGAGATGGAATCGATGTTCGGCGAGCTCTTGTTGGCGCCACAAATTCCAGAGCAAGCGAACTGGCAGCAAATCCAGGGTGCGGCGCACGCCGTGCATCACTGGCCCGGTGATTCCGCCAAGAACACGGCCAAATTGTTTGACACCCTCTTGGAGAACATGCTGTCCTCACGCAACGACTCGCGGGAACGCCGCCAGCGCTGACCCAAGGTTCGGTGCCTGCGCGCAAAGCAGCGTCGTGGGGAGTAACGCGATGAAGCCGCCTTCCTCTCGGGAGACGGCTTCATTGGTCTTTGGTGGCGGTTCGCAGGGATCCCGACGGCGGGTCGGGAGGTGGAACGTGCGGTTTAGCCCGTGCGGCGTGCCGATCGGCGCTTACTCAGTTCGTCGTCCGGAAAGGATTGTTCTACCGCGTGCTCGCTCGGGAGGGCAGCGAGGCTGCCCTCGACTTCACGCCACACCCGGCCAACTGCGATGCCGAATACGCCCTGGCCTCCCTGGACCAGGTCAATGACTTCGTCCGCAGAAGTACATTCGTAAACGCTCGCGCCATCGCTCATGAGCGTGATCTGGGCCAGGTCTTCCACTCCGCGTTCGCGCAAGTGCTCAACGGCCGTGCGGATCTGCTGGAGTGACACGCCGGTGTCCAGGAGGCGCTTGACGACTTTGAGGACCAGGATGTCACGGAACCCATAGAGCCGCTGCGATCCGGAGCCGGCTGCGCCGCGCACAGCAGGTTCTACAAGTCCTGTACGCGCCCAATAGTCCAGCTGGCGGTAGGTGATCCCTGCTGCCTTGCACGCGGTGGGACCGCGGTAGCCGGCATCTTCATCCAGGACCGGAAGGTCCTCGGTGAAAAGCAGACCCTGGGCACCGCTTGCGGGGACAGCAACGCCTGTCGAGGCCTGCTTTAGCTCGCCTGCTTCGCCTTTGGGACTCACGTGACCCTCCTTGTCAGAAGTTCCCTTGGGGATGGTGCATGTGGCGGCCAACACGAAAGGGAAATGCAGTCGTGTAATTTCAACGCGTCCGCACCTTTCAGTGTGACTTGCGCGGGTCCCGGATGCAACGAGAACTTGATACCTTCGACGTTAGGCGTGCCGAGGCCTGAGGTCAAAGACGTTCGGACCATTTTCAGGTCGTGTCGAAACTTTCACCCTCAACTTTAACCTTAGGTCGCCTTCACCCTTCGAAGTCCTCAGGCTCCACGTCGTCCAGAAACTCCCGGAAACGGCGCAATTCACGCTCTTCGTCAACTTCGGGGCCGGGCTCGGTATCTTCACCTTCGTCGTGTTCGGTAATACGGACGCCGGCTTCATCCATCACGGCATCAGCACACCAGATGCGGCATTTCGCCCGTAAGGCAAGGGCCAAGGCGTCAGACGCACGGGAACTGACCACTGTGCCGTCGTCAAACTGGAGCTGACCGTAGAAGATGTTGTCCTCCACCGCCACAATATTCACGCTAATGATCGTGTGGCCTAGAGCCTCAACGACGTCGATCAGGAGATCGTGGGTCATGGGCCTGGGCGGCACTACACCCTGCTGGGCCAAGGCGATCGCGCTGGCTTCGGGCGTACCGATCCAGATCGGAACATGGCGTTCCCCGTGCATCTCCCGCAGGAGAACCAGAGGCTGGTTTGAAGGCAGTTCAATCCGCACTCCAACAATCTCGACCTCGATCATCATGCTTCCATACGGGAGATACGGTCCTGCACCAAGGCACGGTGCAGGCTGAGGCAGAGTTCGCTGATTTCGCGGGCGGCTTCGGCAGCCCGAGACTGCGATGCCGCATCCTTGCGGGACGTCAGCGGAGCAACGACCCGTTCCACTAGGCCGAATTCACGTTCGGCTGCGGCTTGGAAGGGCCGGAGGTGCCGGGGCTCAAGTCCGTGGCTTTCAAGTTGGACACATGCCCGCGCCACTTGGAGAGCGTGTTCGTCGAATTTTCCATTGACGTGGCTGATGAGCCCGAAGCTGAGGAGGGACTGCAAAAGCGGGACGCTGGCTCCCGATTCCGTCCGGAGCTGTTCCTCGCTCAAGGCGCGTGCGTGGCCCTGCAATTCAGCGGCCAGTTCGTCCGAGACTATCCGCGGTGAAACGGACACGCCGGGCGGAAGGTTTTCGGGACGCTCGCCGCGGTCGATCGCGTCCAGATAGTCCTTGATGACTTTGAGCGGCAAGTACTGGTCTCGCTGGAGCGCCAACACGAAGCGCAAACGCTCGACGTCGCTCTCGGCATACTGCCGGTATCCGGCAGGAGTGCGCTTCGGATTGATCAGTCCCTTTTCCTCAAGAAAACGGATCTTGGACGCCGTCATGGTGGGAAAGTCGTCGCTCAGTTGAGCGAGGACCTCTCCGATATTGAGGACCTGCGGTCCGCGCCGTTCCGGCTGGGCCATTGCCACAGGCGTACCCGGAATCAGTCTTGGCCTGCTGCGCGGGCAGGGCTCAGGTAGTAGGTGAGGCGGAACTTCCCGATCTGGACCTCGCTGCCATTCTTGAGCAGCACATTGTCTACCCGGTCTTGGTTGACATAGGTGCCGTTGAGGCTTCCGGTGTCCACCACTTCGAACCCCTCGGGGGTGCGCACAAACTCGACATGCTTACGCGAAACCGTCACGTCATCCAGGAAGATGTCCGCATCCGGGTGGCGGCCGGCCGTGGTGGTGTCCGAGTCCAGGAGGAACCGTGCACCGGCGTTGGGGCCGGTGTGGGCAATCAGCAACGCCGATCCTGGAGGCAATGCTTGAACAGCCGCGCGCTCTTCGGGTGCCAATGGCGGGCGGACATCCGACTCATGGTGCCGCACAGGCGTGAGCTGGATTGACGTGGTCTCCGACGTTGGCTGTCCTACTGCACCGTGCTCGTCCCGGGCTTGGTTCCGCTTGCCGCCAACCATGGAAATCCTCCTCATCCCCCAGCAATTGTCACCAACTGCCGGTTACGCATCTGCCCGGTACCGCCGGGCCAAACGGGTCGCTGGCCCGCCGCAACCGCTCCCTTGTTTCGAGGAGAGCCGACTTGGCGGGCCAGATACCTTTTAGCCTACCTGTTGTTCGTACTCTGATGCACTGAGCAGGGTCTCGATGGCGTCAGCTTCCGAAAGCTTTACCTCGAACAGCCAACCGTCACCGTAGGGATCCGAGTTGATCAGGGCAGAGTCAGTATCGAGAGCCTCATTGCGGGAGACAATTTCGCCGCTGACCGGGGCGTAAATGTCACTCACGCTCTTCGTGGACTCAACTTCACCCACGACGTCGTTTCCCTTCACCGTGGTGCCGGGCTCGGGTAGTTGGGCGTAGACAACGTCGCCGAGTGCATCCTGGGCGAAGTCCGTGATGCCGACGCGCACGACGCCGTCTGCATTCGGGGCGCTGACCCATTCATGTTCGGCGGTGTAGGAAAGATCGGCAGGGATATTGCTCATGAGTCGCCTTTCATCGGGACGTTACGGACCACGACGGCGGCCCGGAGGTCCGGCCACCGCTGAAAGTATAAGCACATCCAGCCCTCCTCCCCACAGGTGTCTGGGATGATTGGAACCAGACTCGAGCCGCATAGTCCTGCAACGCCGTCGAAGGAGCGCGATCATGCCGGAACTGCCCGAACTCACTGCCCTGACCGATTTCTTGGACGAGCGGCTATCCGGCGCACAGCTCACCCAGTTGCTGCTGCCATCGGCGTTCGCCCTGAAGGTTGCGGACATTCCCTATGAATCGCTGATCGGGAGGACAATCGATTCCGTCGGTCGACGGGGAAAATTCCTCGCTTTCAAAATCGCCCCTTCCGTTGAAGCCTCCCAGGGTGGAGACTCAGCAGAGCCTCTCTACCTGATCGTCAATTTCGCGAAGGCCGGCTGGCTGCGGTTCTCAGACAAACCACCTAGTGCCGAAGCCACTGGTGCGGGCGGCTATTTCGCCGCGCAGCTGGGCTTTTCAAATGACGGCCACGGCTATGGTGTCACCCTGACCGACGCAGGAGCGTGGAAGGGATTGGCCATCTTCATCGTTCGCCAGCCTATGGAGGTCCACGGCATCGCAGAATTGGGACCGGATCCCCTGGACCTCGGCTTCGGCTTGGACGAGTTCAGCAGGCTCTTCCGCAACAGGCAGCAGATCAAAGGGATCCTGAAGAACCAGAAGCTCATGGCGGGCATCGGGAACGCCTATAGTGACGAAATCCTCCACGCAGCGAAGCTGTCACCCGTCGCTACCGCCTCTTCTCTGGAACCGGACGCCGTGGAGCGTCTCTTCACGACGATGAAGGAGATCCTCAGTGGCGCCGTCCAGGAGTTCTCAGGAAAGAAACCCAGCGAACTGAAGCCAGCCAAGAAAGCCTCCATGCGCGTGCACGGCCGGACCGGAGAGGCTTGCCCTGTCTGCGGGGACACCGTGCGGGAAGTTACCTTCGTGGGCACCTCGATGCAGTACTGCCCCACATGCCAGACCAACGGCGAGATCCTGGCCAAACGTGGTTCGGGCGACGAGGGCTGATTCCCGACCGAAGCCCACCACACTTCTGTGGCGGGCTTCGGCGCGTTTCGCTTAGGCGACCGGCGACTCCTCAGGTTCGCGTACGACGTCGGGGGCTGCTTGCGGTGCGGAAGCAGCCTGTGCGCCTCCCCCGCGCCGTGCAGCGCCCGCGGCAGCGATCATCACGAGAAGGGCAGCCACGGTGATAATGGCCCCGGCCCAGATGGGCGAGGTGTAACCCAAGCCCATGGTGATGGTGACGCCGCCCAACCATGCACCTAGCGCGTTGCCCAGGTTGAAGGCGCCGATATTCGCGCCGGAGGCAAGGGTGGGGTCGGTAGTGGCAAAGTGCATGACGCGCATCTGCAGGCCCGGGACAGTGGCGAAGCCGAAGCCGCCCATGAGCGCGAGCGAGAACAGGGTGGCCACGGGGCTCGCGGCGGTGAGTGCGAAGAACACGAGCACCAGCACCAAGCCCGCAAGGATGACCACAAGGGTTTTGTCGATGGTTTTGTCGGCCGCCTTGCCGCCGGCAATATTGCCGACGAACAGTCCTGCGCCAAACAAGACCAGGAGCCACGGGACGGCGTGGGGATCAAATCCGGAGACCTCGGTCAGGGTGAAGGCGATATAGGTAAAGGCGCCGAACATGCCACCAAAGCCAAGGATGGTGACGATGATGGAAAGCCACACCTGACCGGATTTGAAGGCGCCGAGCTCATTGCGAAGACTGCTGGTAGCAGCATCGTCCTTGGTGCGCGGGACCATGAGGGCAATGCCGACGAGCGCCACAACGCCGATGATGGTGATGGCCCAGAAGGTGGAGCGCCACCCAAGGTTCTGGCCGAGGAAGGTCCCGAAGGGCACGCCGAGCACGTTGGCTGCAGTGAGGCCGGTGAACATGATGGCAATGGCTCCAGCCTTCTTGTGGGCCGGGACCAGGCTGGCTGCGACGACCGAGCCAATGCCGAAGAAGGCTCCGTGACAGAGGGCGGCGACGACACGCCCGATCAACATGGCCGGGTAGCTGTCCGCGATGGCGGAGAGGAAGTTGCCGGCGATGAACAGAACGAGAAGCCCGATCAGCACGGGCTTACGCGGCAAGCGCGTTACGGCCGCTGTGACAAGGAGGGCGCCGACAACGACGCTGAGCGCATAGCCGGTGATGAACCAGCCGGCGGCGGCTTCGCTGACCCGGAAGTCGCTGGCAATCTCGGGCAAGAGGCCCATGATGACGAACTCGGTCAAGCCAATGCCGAATCCGCCCAGGGCAAGGGCGATCAACCCTGCGGGCATGTTGTGCTCCTTTGTGGGGATGGATTCCCGTGAGACTGGAAGTGCGTCGCCGAGAACCGTAGAATATTAGTTGCAGACGCTGTATATATAGTTGCATACGCCATCAAATTGCGCAAGCAACTACTTTGCGCGTCTGGTTTCTTCATCAATCGGCAGGAGTTACGGGAGACATGGGCATCAAGGACGACGCCGTTGAGGTGCGAGCGCAGGGGTGGCGGACTCTCGCGGCGCTGCACGGCAACATCGAGGCAGCACTGGAAAAGGCGTTGCAGTCCGCGGCCGATCTTTCGGTAGTCGAGTACACGGTGCTGGACGCCTTGAGCCGCCAGGACGGCTGGCACATGCGGATGCAACAGCTGGCCAGGGCGACGGCCCTATCCAGCAGCGCCACCACGCGGTTGGTGAACCGGCTCGAGGACCGTGCGCTGCTGACCAGGATTCTGTGCGCAGGCGACCGCCGCGGGATTTACACGGAACTTACCGAGGCTGGCCAGAAGTTACTGCTGGCGGCGAGGCCGGTGCACGACGAAACCCTGGCGGAATCTCTGGCGGCCGCAGAATTGGTGCCGGAGCTTGAGCCGCTGGTCAAGGCGCTGGAGGCGCTGCAGGGGGTCTGAGTGTGTTGCTTCCGCGCCTGCGGCGCGTGAGGCGCGCCCTAGGCCGGGGCGTCAGACTTTCTTGACGACGCTGGATTTGAGCTGCATGGGGCCGAAGCCATCCACTTTGCAGTCAATGTCGTGGTCTCCTACGCCGTCCACGAGACGTATGTTGCGGACCTTTGTGCCGACTTTGATGGCCGTAGCACTCCCCTTGACCTTGAGATCCTTGATCACCGTCACGGTATCCCCGTCTGCGAGCACATTGCCGACGGCGTCCTTGATCTCCGTCGGCCCTGACTCCGCTTCATCGGACGCGGCCTGCGACCATTCGTGAGCGCACTCGGGGCAAACCAGCAAGGCGCCCATCTCGTAGGTGTATTCGCTGGCGCATTCAGGGCAAGGGGGAAGTGTTTCGCTCACCGTCCAATGATAGACGGAGTGGGCGTGCACCTAGACAGAGGCCCGTGCACACCTAGATGTGGCTAAAAGAGCACCTAAATCGGTTAACTTGACCACTCATTTCTTCCATTCAGCACCTAGGCGCCAAGTGTCGGCCATAGATTGCTGATGCCCAAGAAGCTGAAAGTTGGTACATAAATCGTGCAATTGCCCACATGGGGACTCGCCCTAGGATGGCTCGCCGTCACCATATACCTCCGTTCAACAGGATTTGAACCTGCGACCCCTTGACCCCCAGTCAAGTGCAGGTGGTTCGCGGGTATACGCCTTCTGATGCGTTGCTACACTCGTTGCTACATTTTCCGCGGGCCCGGGGTTTGGGAAGAAGGCCACAATCATCCGATGGATCCGCCGAACTGCCCGGGCGGATGGGGCGGATCCGAGGCCGGGAACGCCGTCTGCTACATTCTGCGCAGGACCTTCACAAGCTGAAGCCTCCGGGTCCTTCACTCCGCATCCGCGTTGAGTCAGCTCACATAAGGGTGACTGCGGGTGTGGCCGGTGTTGACGCAAGCTTTGCTAGCCGGTTGGTATTGCCCGGCGGCTAACCGCCCGTTCCCCGGTGAGGGCGTCCCGGGCGGAGTTGATGGCGTCAATGTCTCGGTACGGAAGGAGGAGGTCCAGACTTGCGATTGCTGCGACGAGGGCGTTTCCTAGGGCATCGACTGGCGGCAGGTTTCATTGATGCCTCGTGCGGCATTAGGAATCTCGTGCGGGGTCGGCAATGGCCGCGACTCTGTTCTCACCGGCCAGTAGCGGCAGCGTGCAAACTTCGTCACGACGTCGTGCGCAGAGTTGGCGCGGACGGAACACATGCCAGGCAGGCCATCTATCTTGAAACGCAACTCACATTTGCCCGCGTGAGTCTGTAATTTCCGGCAGGCTGGACATCGTTCAGAGGCAACACAAGCAGGAGGGATACTAAAGCAGGACTCATGTTCACCCGCGCAAAAGCTGGGTATTCGCAAAGTGGCGTGAGCTACAATCTGAGTGCTCGCCTATGTGACGGCGAAATCATTGGGGGATCATGATCAACCAGCCGTCGATAGCGCCCGCTCGAACGAACGTTCTGCCCCGCGACCTTCCCAGCCTCACGTCGCTTCGAAGCTTTGCAGCCCTATTTGTCTTCGTCTGCCATCTGTATTCTCCGACGTCGAAGCGCTGGTCCTTCGGCTCCGGGCGCAGACCCGCTTGTCCGGGCCGAGGACGGCAGCGAAGAGGAAGTCCGGGCACTGTCCGATTCCACCATCCGGACCACCTTCAGTGTGCTGCGCGGCCCTTTACGGTCCGCGGCGACGGCGACGCTGGACTCCGGGGTGCACATCAAGGCGGTCTCGGACCTGCTGGGCACTCCGCAGTCGCCATCACCGGCGATATCTATGGGCATACCCGATACCCATGCCAAAGCCGTTAAACGCAAGAGTCCCGGGAACCCTTTGGTTCCCGGGACTCTGCTCTCGATACCTTGCGGTCGGGCTGACAGGATTTGAACCTGCGACCCCTTGACCCCCAGTCAAGTGCGCTACCAAGCTGCGCTACAGCCCGTCAGTTCTGCCGTTCTCCGCCTAGATTTTCACCTAAGCAGTCCGGCCGAACCACCTCAAAAAGCTTACACGATGTTCGAGGTTCTCAATGACACCTTGGCGGGTGTCATCTGTGATGCGCGTCTCAACTAGCGCTTCTTGCCGCGCTTTTCGCGGACGCGCATGTTGACCTCGATCGGCGTGCCATCGAAGCCAAAGGTCTCGCGCAGGCGGCGAGTGATGAATCGGCGGTATCCGGGGTCCAGGAAGCCCGTGGTGAACAGCACGAACTTCGGCGGACGGCTAGATGCCTGGGTGCCGAACAGGATGCGCGGCTGCTTGCCACCGCGGACCGGGTGCGGGTGCGCAGCCACGAGCTCGCCCAGGAACGCGTTGAGGCGTCCCGTGGGAATGCGCTTGTCCCAGCTCTCCAAGGCGAGGTCCAGGGCGGGCACCAGACGGTCCTTGTGCCAGCCCGTCTTGGCGGAAATGTTGACGCGCGGGGCCCACTCCACGTGTGCCAGGTCCTGCTCGATTTCACGTTCAAGGTAGCGGCGACGTTCGTCGTCGAGCAGGTCCCACTTATTGAACGCGAGCACCAGCGCGCGGCCCGACTCGATGGCGAGTTGCAGGATGCGGACGTCTTGCTCGCTGAGGACCTCGTCGACGGCCAGGAGCACGACGGCGACCTCCGCCTTTTCGAGTGCGGCCTGCGTACGCAGTGAAGCGTAGAAGTCTGCGCCCTGGGCCATGTGCTGGCGCCGGCGGATGCCTGCGGTATCCACGAAGCGCCAGGTGCGGTCACCAAGTTCGATGAACTCGTCCACGGGGTCGCGGGTGGTTCCGGCGAGGGTATCAACGACGACGCGTTCGGAGCCGGCCAGCTTGTTCAGCAAGGAGGACTTGCCGACGTTCGGACGGCCGATGAGGGCAATACGGCGAGGACCGCCGGAGCGTTCGACGCCTTCCACAGTGGAGAACTCGGGCAGGGTGTCCATGACGTGGTCCAGGAGGTCGGCAACACCGCGTCCATGAAGGGCGGACACCGGGTACGGCTCACCGAAGCCAAGGCCCCACAGCGCGGCCGAGTCGGCTTCCTGCGCAAAGTCATCGACCTTGTTGGCCACCATGATGACCGGCCTCTTGGACTTGCGGAGCATCTTCATGACGCCTTCGTCCGTCGCGGTGGCGCCGACGGCGGAGTCCACCACGAAGAGCACGGCGTCAGCGAGTTCCACGGCCATCTCGGCCTGCTCGGCGACGCGGGCGTGGATGCCCCTGGCGTCGTGCTCCCAGCCACCGGTGTCCACCAGTGTGAAGTTGCGGCCGTTCCAGTGTGCCGAGTACATGACGCGGTCACGGGTGACACCGGGGGTGTCCTCGACGACGGCCTCGCGGCGGCCAAGGATTCGGTTCACCAGGGTGGACTTGCCGACGTTCGGGCGTCCAATGATGGCCAGTACCGGGTCAAGCTTGAGCGGACCGTCTTCGCCCTCATCGTCATAGAGCCCGCTCAGCAGGGCGGCGTCGTCCTCGTCGAGGTCATAGTCTGCCAGGCCTGCCCGGAGGGAGGCTGCACGGAGTTCGGCTTCATCGTCGTCCAGGGCGGCAAGGTTTTCAGCCACCTGGTCGGTGCCGGTGGGCGTGTATTCGTCGTCGCCGGCTCCGATGTTGCCGGATTTTTGAGTCGTATCGCTCATTGCACTTTCCTTAGTGGTGATCTGCCGGCGTCCCGGCTACTTCTTCTTGGCGGTGCTGTGTTGGCTGTGGGCCGGTTGATTTAGTCCCCCGGAAGGGACTGACCGGAGGTCTTGACGGCATCCTGGACGTGTCCAGCCAGCGCAGCGCGGATCTCCGCAGCCGCCCTGTCCATTGAAACACGCCCCGACTCGCCATTTCTGCGGGTCACATTAAAGGGGGCTCCGAAACTGACGTGCAGGCGCCGGCGCGGCCTCGGAATGGAGTCACGGTGTTCGTGCCCGATCCGCGTTCCGAGGATAGCCACGGGAATGACCGTGGCTCCGGACATCAGGGCGAACCACGCAACGCCGTTGCTGATGCTGCCGGCGGTGCCGCTCCCCCGAGTTCCTTCAGGGAGAATCCCGATGCAACGGCCGGCGTCGAGCACTTGCTTTCCGAGCTGGAGCGCCGCGCGGTCGCCGGAACGGTCAACGGAAATCTGCCCCGAAGCACGGAGCACACGTCCCAGGAAACCCTGGAACATCTCCTTCTTGACCAGGATGTGCATGGGCCGCGGAGCAGCACCGAACATCACCGGCCCATCCAGAAAGCTGATGTGGTTTCCAGCGAAAATGACCGGACCGGACTTTGGAACGTTGGAGCGCCCGGTGATCGCGGTCCGGTACAGGACATGATCCAGCAGCCAGCCCACAGGCCGGCTCCAGAGCATGGTCCAGCGTGCCGGGAGGCGGGTTTCAGTCACCGTAGATGACCTTGCCCACAATGCTCAGTGCTGTTTCGACCGTTTCTTCGAAGTCCAGGTCCGAGGAATCAAGGGCGACGACGCCGTCGGCCGCTTGCGTGAAGTTCACCACAGTGGAGTCTTTGGCGTCGCGGTGGATCACTTGGGCGGCGAGTTGCTCCTTGCTCTGCGTTCCGCCGAGCTGGAGGCCACGGCGCCGCAGCCGGGCTTCCTCGCTTGCGGTCAGCAGCATGCGGACCTCCGCGTTGGGCGCGACTACGGTGGTGATGTCCCGCCCTTCCACCACCATGCGACGGTGGTGCTGTTCGATCAGCTGGCGCTGGCGACGAATCAATTCGTTGCGGGCACCCAAGGTGGTTGCCACTGCGCTGACGGACGACGAAATCCTGGGTTCGCGGATTTCCTCCGTGATGTCCACCCCGGCAACGCTGACGTACTCGGCGTTGGCGCTGGTGCTAAGTTCCAGCGGCAGATCCTTTGAGGCTTGCTCGACGGCGGCACCATCCGTGAGGTCGATGCCGGTCTTGAGGCAGTACCAAGTCAATGCACGGTACATCGCACCGGTGTCCAGGTAGGCGAGCTTCAAGCGCCGGGCAACTTCCTTGCTGACGCTGGACTTGCCCGAGCCGGACGGGCCGTCGATGGCGACCACGAGCGGCTTGCCCGGGCGTACTACGGTCTCCGGGCCAAAAAGGTCACGTGTCATTACTGGAGTACCCGCCATCCACGGTCGGTCAAGGCTTCAACAAGGAGGTCATGCTTGTTGGGCATGACGGAAAGTTCCACCATGCCAACGTTCTGCCCGGACGAGTGATCCAGGCGGAGGTCTTCGACGTTGACGCCGATCTCACCAATCTCCGTCAGCAGCCTGGCAATCTGCCCGGGCTTGTCGTCTACCAGAACTGTAAGCCATGAATACGCCTGCGGGGGTCCACCATGCTTCCCCGGAATCCTGGCCTGCCCGGCGTTGCCCTCGCTGATGAGCTGGGCAAGGTCCAGGCGCGCACCGGGGGCCGTGGGATCCTCCAAGGTACCGATCAAACGGTTGAGGTCCTCACGGACACCATGGAGGATATCCACCATCTTGGCCGCGTTGTTGCCAAGAATCTGCACCCAGAGGGTGGGATCGCTGGCAGCAATCCTTGTGGTGTCCCGCAGCCCGTTGCCCGCTAAGGACAACGCATGAAGCGGTGTTCCCTGCAAGCGGCTGGCGAGAAGCGATGACATCAC
Organism: Arthrobacter sp. FW306-04-A; assembly: GCF_044358315.1. Lineage (GTDB taxonomy): Bacteria > Actinomycetota > Actinomycetes > Actinomycetales > Micrococcaceae > Arthrobacter. The sequence goes on along the minus strand of NZ_CP084559.1, from coordinate 1,608,209 downwards.
CTGGGGCAAATGAGATACCAAAGCAACGGCTTCATCGTGTTCCTCGGCGGTGAACTGGGAAACTATTGCCCCCAGGTCCCCGGCCAAAGAACGCGCGGTCTGAAGGGCATCGGAGCTGGTCTCCTCGGAGGGGCAAAGGACCCAAGGCATGGACGTGAAGAGCTCGCCACGGGCCGCAACTGGCCCGGACTTCTCGCGCCCAGCCATCGGGTGCGTCCCGACGTAGCGGGACATGTCCACCCCACGGCCCCGGAGGTCACCCTGGATTGCCAGCTTGACGCTGGCAATGTCCACTACAACGGCCTCTGGGTATTCGCCCAGGGCACGCTGAACGACGTCGGCAGTGACATCCGGCGGCGCGGCAACAACAACCAGCTGGGGAGAGCCCTCGAGCTCCGACAATGGCCTGCCCGCACCGATGTCCACGGCCACGGCCTGGTTGGTCGGGGAGGGGTCCGAAAGGAACACGGAGACACCCCGGCCACGCAGGCCGAGACCGATGCTGGCTCCGAGCAGGCCGGTGCCGAAAACGACCACCGGGCCGTCAAGGTGGCCCCGGCCGTGCGAGTGGAATGCCGACATGCCTTACAGTCCTACGGAGGCCAGGAGGTGTCCGACTTCCTGCTTGCCGAGGTTGCGGATGCTGCCCTGGCGCTGGTCACCCAGGCCGATGGGACCGATCTTGACGCGTACGAGCCGCAGCACGGGGAAACCCACGGCTTCGAACAAACGGCGAACAATACGGTTCTTGCCGGAGTGGAGCACAACTTCGATCAGCACGTGGCCGGGTGTGGAATCCACCAGTTTGAAGGAGTCGACGGAGGCAATGCCGTCTTCGAGCTCGATACCGGCCTTCAGCTGCGCGCCGACGCCCTGCGGGAACGGACCACGGACCTGTACCAGGTACGTCTTGGGCACCTCATAGGAGGGGTGCGTCAAGCGGTTGGCAAGTTCGCCGTCGTTGGTGAGCAGCAGCAGGCCCTCGGTGGCGACATCAAGGCGGCCCACGTGGAAGAGACGCTCGCCCTTGTTCTTGGCGGACTTGAGGAAGTCGCTGATGCAGGGACGCCCCTCGGGATCTTCCATGGTGGAGACGACGCCCTTGGGCTTGTTGAACACCATGTAGAGCATGGTGTCATCGAGCTGGATGCGAATGCCGTCGACGTGGATCACGGCAGACGTCGGGTCCACGCGCATGCCAAGCTCGGTGGTGAGCTGGCCGTTGACCTCGACACGGCCTTCCTGGATCATTTCCTCGCAAACACGGCGGGAAGCCACGCCGGCCTGGGCCATGACCTTCTGCAGGCGCACGCCATCAGCGTCGTGCTGCTCGGACTGAAGAACTTCGCCGCGGCGCCCGCGGGGCTTGCGGATCGGACCAAGGTTCTGGCCGAAGCGCTCACTGCCGAAGGCGCGGGAAGCGTACTGTTTCTTGTTGCTGGCCTTCGGCTTCAACGCGCCAGGCGTACCCGGAGCCTTGCCGAAGCCGGGCTTGTTTGAGCCAGGCTTGCGGGGTGCCTTTGCCGGCCTGGAATCTTGGCGGCCGGCGTCTTCACGGCGATCGTAGCCGCCAGCCGTGGTGGGGTTGTCCGGATCGAAGGGGCGCTCTTCACGCGGACGGGTTGGCTTGAAGGGGCGGTCTCCGCCCGGGGAGAAGCTGCGCTTGCTGCCTCCGGAGGCGCCGCCGGCACGGCTTGCGCCTCCGCGGCCGGCGCCGAAGCCGCTGCCTCCTGCGCGGCCAGCATTGCTGCGGCCTGAGTCTTGCGACTCATTGCGTCCGGAACCGTTTCGTCCCGAACTGTTACGTGGTGAACCCTGGCGTCCCGCCTGTGTCATGACCCGTCCTTTGTTATGGTGGCCGGCTTGTTCTTTCTCAACATTAGCCAGCCGGACAGAGAATATCTGCCCTGTGTGAACTCTGCCCGCTACTAGCCGGGCGTTGGTAGATCCTTGCAATATTGAGTTGTTTCGCGGTGCCCCGCCTGCGGCCTGCTTGCGTCCCGCAATTACATGCGTTCGGCGTCGAAGAACTCCTCGATCCCCTCCAACCCCGGAAGGTGGGGGGACAATTGAGGCAGTTCCGCTACCGAGCCAATGCCCATCCGCTCGAGGAAGTACGAGGTAGTCCGGTAAAGGATGGCCCCCGACTCAGGATCGGTACCTGAGTCCTCGATCAGCCCGCGTTGGACAAGGGTCCGTACGACCGAATCGACATTGACGCCGCGGATAGCCGACACCCTGGCCCTGGAAACCGGCTGCCGGTACGCGATGACCGCCATGGTTTCGAGTGCTGCTTGCGTCAGCCGCGCGGTCTGGCCTTCGAGAACGAACCTGCCCACGACGTCGGCAAATTCCGCGCGTGAATAGATCCGCCACCCTCCGGCAACGTTCCGCAACTCAAAACCCCGGGGTGCACCGCTGGCACTTGCATTGGTGTGCAAATCATCAGCGTCCCTGCCCGGGGCTTTAACAGTATAGCCGCTATACTCTTGCTGAAGTCCCGCCAGCAAATTCTCGACGACGGCGACCGTCACGTTGAGCCCGGCGGCGAGCTCTTCCGCAGTGGCCGGTTGGTCGATCACCATCAAGACGGCTTCCAAAGCCGCACGGGCGCCACCGGGTAGGTCTTCAAGCTCGGCGAGGCCGGCCCGGCCTGTTTCCTGCTCGCTCACAGCGGCTCCTCTGCTTTGTCGATAGTGCCAGTGTCTGTTTCGGCAGCGATGTCCGATTCATGGTCGACAGGGCCGGAGTCGTACTCGTCGCTCAAGTTGTCGCTGCTCCAGCCTTCGGGTCGCCCGGTCCATCGCACCGTGAGTTCGGCAAGGGGACCCGGCTGCTCAAAAGCCACCACACGATCGCGGAACAGCTCCAGAAGCGCCAGGAACCGGGCGACGACAACAAGCGTGGATTCGGCGTCCGCAATGAGGGCCCTGAAGGATTGTGGCAGGCCGCGTTGCAGACGGTACCCGATGATCTCGGCCTGTTCCTTGACGCTGACGGGCGTTCCGTGGAGATGGTCGAGCCCGACTTCCTCGGGCGTGTTGTCCTTCGGAGCCAGGGTCTTGGCAGCAAGCGCAGCGAATTGCTCAGGCGTGTGGCGCCAGATCAGTTCGGGCAGCAGTGCCGCAAAATGCCCTTCCAGTGCAACTTGCCGCGGGAAGCGCCGGGCTTCGGACTCCAAAGTGCCGGACATGATCGCGGCCACCTGCTTGAAGGCCTTGTACTGCAAAAGCCGGGCGAAGAGAAGATCCCGGGCTTCCAGCAAGGCGATGTCCTCGGCATCTTCGACTTCGCCGGCCGGCAGGAGCCTTGCGGCCTTGAGGTCCAGGAGAGTTGCGGCGATGACCAGGAATTCGCTGGCTTCGTCCAGCGCCCAGTCCTCCCCCGGTTCCTGAAGGCGCCGGATGTACTTGATGAACTCGTCCGTGACGGTGGCCAGTGCAACTTCCGTGATGTCCAGCTTGTGCTTTGAGATCAAGCCGAGCAGGAGATCGAAGGGCCCGGTGAAGTTCGCCAGCCGGACCTCGAAACCGGCCTTCCGCGCGGTGGGCAAGGCACCGGCGTCGTCCGCGTTGCTTGCAGAAGAGGACGACGGCGGGGCGACACCGGTCTGTGCGATCTGGGCGGGCGGGACCGCAGAGGTGAGTGGCTCTGCCACGCTGGCTAGGGTGCGCCGCCGCGCGAAATCAGTTCCTTGGCCAAACGACGGTAGGCGTCGGCCCCGATGTGGTTTCCGGCGTAGCTGGTGATGGGCTCTGCGGCAACCGTGGCGTCGGCGAACTTGATTGAGCGCTTGATGACGGTCTCGAAGACCTTGTCTCCGAACGCCTCCACGAGGCGCGAGATGACTTCACGGCTGTGCAAAGTGCGGGCGTCGTACATCGTGGCGAGTACGCCGTCCACCTGCAGGCGCGGGTTCAGCCGGTCCTGGACCTTTTCGATCGTCTCGACGAGCAGGGCAACGGCGCGAAGTGCGAAGAACTCGCAGATCAGCGGAATGATGACTCCATGCGCGGCCGTCAGCGCATTGACCGTCAGGAGGCCCAGGGACGGCTGGCAGTCGATGAGGACAACGTCGTAGTCGTCCTCGACGCTCTTGAGGGCGCGGTCCAGCACTTGCTCGCGGGCCACTTCGTTGACCAGCTGGACTTCGGCGGCGGAGAGGTCGATGTTTGCCGGCAGTAGGTCGATGCCTTCGACGCCGGTCTTCTGGATGGCGTCGCGGATGTCCACTTTGCGGTCCATGAGTACGTTGTAGACAGTGAGGTCGAGCTCGTGCGGGTTCGCACCCAGGCCCGCGGAAAGAGCTCCCTGTGGATCGAAGTCGACGAGCAGGACGCGCCGGCCGAACTCTGCGAGCGCAGCGGCCAGGTTGATGGTTGACGTGGTCTTGCCCACGCCGCCCTTCTGGTTGACCATGGCGATGACCCGGGCCGGACCATGGGAGGCCAGCGGCGCGGGTTCAGGGAAGTCGCGGTACGGGCGGCCCGTGGGCCCCATGACGGCGTCTTCCAGATCGAAATCCGTGTCCTCCAGCGTAGTTGCTCCCCGTTCGCTGCTCACGTATCTATCCACTCTCTCCACGACGGTCATTTCCTGCGGCTGTCTCCAGCACCAGCACTGCTCCCCACCTAGGCTACAGCGCCCGACACGGCATTCCGCGGAACTTGACATTGCCCGCAATTTGAGCCTTGACCTTCTAGCTGAGGTAGAAGGTTTGGTCTCCGGGCCGCCAAAACGCGAGCAAGGCAGGTCCCGCCAGGGGTCCTGCCTTGCTCGCGTTGATGCTTCTAGGCTGCGGGCCGCACTAGGCGGCCACGGCCTCTTTCACCACCGGTTCCGCGTGGTGGCTGATCATGGTCAGCTCGTCGAACGGCTTCGCGCCGGACAGGACGTTTGTGACCTGGTTGCGGTCGATTTCCTTGACCCACGTGCCGATCAACACCGTGGCGACCGCATTGCCCGTGAAGTTGGTAAGGGCGCGGGCTTCGGACATGAAGCGGTCGATGCCCACGATCATGCCTACGCCGCCCAGGAGTTCGGGACGGTGGGCCTGCAAGCCCGCTGCGAGGGTGGCCAAGCCGGCACCGGAAACGCCAGCCGCTCCCTTGGACGCGATGATCATGAAGACCAGCAGCGATACTTGGGCGCCGAGGTCCAGCGGGATGCCCATTGCGTTCGCAACGAACAAGGAGGCCATGGTCAGGTAGATGGCAGTTCCATCGAGGTTGAAGGAGTAGCCGGTGGGCACAGTGACACCGACAACCGGCTTGGAAACACCCAAGTGCTCCATCTTGGCGATGAGCCTCGGCAGCGCTGCTTCGGAGGAAGACGTGGAGAAGATGAGCAAGTACTCACGGGCCAGGTACTTCATCAATTGGAAGATGCTGACGCCGGCCACAACCCGGAGCAAGGAACCGAGGACCACCACGATGAACAGCGCACAGGTGATGTAGAACGCGACCATCAGAGTGAGCATGCCGAAGATAGCCTTCACTCCGGTGGCACCGACCACTGCGGCTATCGCACCAAAGGCACCGACTGGCGCCAGCCACATGATCATAATGAGGATGCGGAAGACGAGAGCCTGCCCGTGCTGGATGGCCTTGAGGACCGGCTGCCCCTGCGAGCCCATGCGCTGGAGCGCGAAGCCCACCAGAATGGCCGCCAGGAGCGTCGGCAACACGGGAATGTCTCCGGGGATAATGCCCAGCAGGAAGTCAGCGGTACTGTTCGTGGCAGCCTTCGCGTTGGGGTCGTAGGGGATCAGCTTCAGGCCCTCGCCGGGGTGGATGATATTGCCCACCACCAGTCCAATGGCGAGCGCGAACGTGGACATGACCAGGAAGTAGATCAGTGCGAGCCCACCCACCTTGCCCACGGTGGCTGCCTTGGCGATCGAGCCAATACCCAGGACGATGGTGCAGAAAATGACCGGCGCGATCATCATCTTGATGAGCTTGATGAAGCCGTCACCCAGCGGCTTGAGGGATTTTCCGACTTCAGGGAACATCAGGCCGACGACTGCGCCGAGCACAACTGCGACGATCACGGCGATGTAGAGGTAGTGCGACTTGTCCAGCCCCTTGCGCCCGGCCTTTGCGGGTGCAATCTCTCCTCTTTGAGAGGTCATGGCTTTGCTCCTTTTAGATACTCTGGAAAGCGCCGTGGTTCCTGCAAAATGTCCCTGCGTCGCTCTGCTGTGATATCCATCATTCGGGGCAAGGTGACATGTATCACTGTTGCGTTCATATTGGTCGCAGAATTGATCAAAGGAGGAGCGCGTGATCCGACGCTGGAGCATTGCCCGGAGACTTTTTGTGGCGAACCTGCTGTTCATCCTGGTGCTCACCGCGATCGTGGGGACGGCTGCCTTCGTGGATGCCAGGGACCGGGCCTACAACGACGCCGGCCAGCGCATGCAGGCCGTTGCCGCGGCGATCGCAGCCAACCCCCTCGTACTTCAGGCCGCCGGCACGCCGAATCCCTCGGCGACGCTGCAGCCGTACGCGCAGGTAGTGATGGCCAACGCCCACGCCGACTTCATCACCATCATGGCGCCGGACCGGACCCGCTGGACCCACGCGAACCCCGACGAAATCGGCAAACCCTATATCGGCACTATTGACCCGGCATTGCACGGACAAACCTTCACGGAAGTCACGGCCGGCACCCTTGGCCCGTCGGTGCGCACCATCGTTCCGGTGGAAGATCCATCCGGAACCGTTCGGGCTTTGGTAGCTGCGGGCGTCACGGTGCGAACGGTCGACGTCGCAGTGTCGGCGCGGCTCACAGCAATCATCGCCATTTCCCTGGCCATGCTCGCAGGCGGCTCCCTGGCCTCTTGGTTATTGGGCCGGTACCTGCGTTCGGTCACCCGGGGCTGGGGACCGGAGCAGTTGGCGCAGCTGTTCGCGTACTACGAGTCGGTCCTGCATTCGGTCCGCGAAGGCGTGGTGCTGATAGATACGGGCGGCCGGGTGGTCATGTACAACGACCAGGCCGCGGAACTGCTGGGACTGGAACGGTCCGACGTCGATCCCGCCGCAGGAGCAGCACCCCGCCTTTCGGATCTGCCACTGGAGCCCAGCCTCCACGGGCTCTTCGAGTCCGGCCGGACGGCACACGACGAAATCCACCTCACCGGGTCCCGGATCCTGGTGGTGAACCAGGCGCCCGCGGTGGGGCCACCGGGAATGACGGGCCGGCAGCGCCCCGCCGTGTTCGGCACAGTAGCCACGCTCAGGGATCGCACGGAAATCGAGTCCTTGGGCAGCGAACTGGAAACCATGAAGACGCTGTCCGACGCCTTGCGGGCCCAGACCCATGAGCACGCCAACCGGCTGCACACCATCGTGTCCCTCATGGAGCTCGGGCGTACCACTGACGCCCTGGATTTTGCGACCAAGGACCTCGAGCTAAGCCAACAGTTGACCGACCACCTGGTGGCATCAGTGGACGAACCTGTCCTGAGTGCACTCATCATGGGGAAATCGGCGGAGGCACACGAACGCGGAGCGGAGCTCACGGTCACGGTGTCCGGCGGGGACGGCCTTCAGGGCTTGGCCGTCCAGGATTTGGTGACGATCTTGGGCAATCTGCTGGACAACGCGCTCGATGCCGCGTCCGCCGCTCCCCCACCGCGGAAAGTGGAACTGGGAATCGCATCCGGACCTGACGGAACCACGTTCACGGTGGTCGATTCCGGCCATGGGATCGATCCCGGAATCGTGGACGACGTCTGGCAGTACGGATACAGCACCAAAGCAGCCGGCATCGGACAGAGCGCGGGCCCGGGAGCTCCCTCCCGCGGCGTTGGCCTGGCACTAGTGCGGCAAGCCGTGCAGCGGCTGGGCGGTACGCTGTCCATCAGCGAATCCACCAGCGCCTTGGGCGGTGCGTTGTTCCGTGTGGTGCTCCCCGCGCCGGACTCCAGGAAAGAAGCCGAATGACCGATATCCGCGTCCTCGTTGTCGAGGACGAACCCATCGCCGCAGATGCCCATGGCGTCTACGTGGGCCGAATTGACGGTTTCACTGTTGCTGGAACAGCCCCGGACGGACAATCGGCCCTGCGGCTACTCAACGATTTCGCCACGGCGGGGCAGCCGGTGGACCTTGTCCTGCTGGACATGAACCTACCGGACCTTCACGGACTGGACGTTGCCCGCCGGATGCGCGCGTCCGGCCTGCTAGCCGACATCATCGCCATCACCGCCGTCCGGGAAGTGAACATCGTCCGCAGCGCTGTGTCGATCGGCGTGGTGCAATACCTGATCAAGCCGTTCACCTTCGCGACATTTGCGGACAAGCTTGCCAGCTACCGCATGTTCCGCGAGCAACTTGCCGCACCGGCGTCGGGCGCGCGTGCCGGCGGGGCCTCGCAAAGCGATGTGGACCAGGCCTTCGCGAGCCTCCGGGCGCCCACCGAGCTCCCACTGCCGAAGGGCCTTTCCGCCCACAGCCTGGACTCTGTCAAAGACCTTCTCGCAAGCCTCGGCCGGGCCGTCTCCGCCAGCGAGGCAACCGAGGCCCTTGGCATGTCCCGGGTCACCGTGCGCCGCTACCTCGAGTACTTGGCCGACGCCGGATTGGCTACCAGGAATCCGCGCTACGGCACTCCCGGACGACCGGAAAATGAGTACCGCTGGAACCGGACCTAACGCCCCAGCCGCAGGTGCATACCGAAGATATGTATACATAGATCGAATCTTGGATCGTTTTCTTGAACAAAGCTAGGCTGAATCAGGGTTTGTGTATACACTGAGGACATCCGCACAGCAGAGGGAGGATCCATGCGCGCCAGCGACAAGGCCTATGCGGCCCTGCGTGAAGACATCATTGAGTGGCGCCTGGCACCCGGTACGGTCCTCGCGGAAGTCGAACAATCCGAACGCCTGGGCGTGTCCCGCACGCCCGTCCGGGAGGCACTGTCCCGGCTCAGCGCCGAAGGGCTGACGACGGCGGCAGGCGGCCGTGGCGTCGTCGTCACCGATATCTCGCTGGACGACATCGACGAGCTGTTCGAGTTGCGCGAAACCCTGGAAGGCAAAGCCGCCGCCCTCGCCGCGGAACGCGGTGAACGCCCGGTGTTCGAGCAACTCCACGCCGAGCTCCTCCGGGCCCCGGAGATGCTCAACGACAGCGATCCCGCCCGGCACGACTACTACGCACTGGTGGGAAGGCTCGACGAGGCGATCGACGAAGCCATCTCCAATTCCTACCTCGCCCAGGCAATGCGCAGCCTGCGCGTGCACTTGGTGCGGGTCCGCCGCCTCGCGGCCGACGACGCCGAACGCCTCCACGCCGCCGCGGCCGAGCATGCCGCGATCGCGGAGGCCATCGCTTCAGGCAACCCCCGGCTCGCTGAAGCCGCGACCACCCTCCATCTCCACCGCAGCCTTTCCCACGTCAAAGCCACCCACACACCTCACTAAAGGAGCACCATGGTGAAGAACAACCACGTCCGCGTCTACAAGAGCGAAGAGAACCTCGCCCGTGAAGACCAGTTGGCGCACATGATCGCCACGGTCGCCGCCGACCCCGTTGAGGTGACTCCCGAGGTCACCGACATGATCATCAACCGGATCATCGACAATGCCTCCGTGGCCATTGCCTCCCTTAACCGTGCCCCGATCATCGCCGCGCGGGCGCAGGCCCTGACCCACGCCCCCACCACCAACGGCAAGGGCTCGTCCGTCTTCGGCATCAGCGACAAGGTCTCCCCCGAGTGGGCTGCCTGGGCCAACGGCGTCGCAGTACGCGAACTCGACTACCACGACACCTTCCTGGCAGCGGACTACTCCCACCCCGGCGACAACATCCCGCCGATCCTCGCCGTAGCCCAGCACGTCGGCGCCGGCGGCAAGGACCTGATCCGCGGCATCGCCACCGGCTACGAAATCCAAGTGAACCTGGTCAAGGCCATCTGCCTGCACAAACACAAGATCGACCACGTCGCCCACCTCGGCCCCTCCGCCGCGGCCGGCATCGGCACCCTCCTGGGCCTCGACGTCGAGACGATCTTCCAGTCGGTCGGCCAGGCCCTCCACACCACCACGGCCACACGGCAGTCCCGCAAGGGCGAAATCTCCACCTGGAAAGCCCACGCCCCGGCGTTCGCCGGGAAGATGGCCGTGGAGGCCGTGGATCGCTCCATGCGCGGCCAGACCTCCCCCGTGCCGATCTACGAAGGCGAAGACGGCGTCATCGCCTGGATGCTCGACGGCCCGGACGCCTCCTACGAGGTCCCCCTGCCCGAGGCCGGGGAGCCCAAGCGCGCCATCCTGGACACCTACACCAAGGAACACTCCGCCGAATACCAGGCCCAGGCCTGGATCGACCTCGCCCGCAAACTGAACAAAGAACACCCCGAGACCACGGACCCGGCCAACGTGAAGTCCGTCCTCATCAAAACCAGCCACCACACGCACTACGTGATCGGCTCCGGCGCCAACGACCCCCAAAAATACTCGCCCACCGCGAGCCGGGAAACCCTGGACCACTCCATCCCGTACATCTTCACCGTCGCGCTTCAGGACGGCTCCTGGCACCACGTCGACTCCTACAGCCCGGAACGCGCCGGACGCCCCGACACCGTGGAGCTGTGGCACAAGGTCACCACCGTCGAAGACCCCGAATGGACCCGCCGCTACCACTCCCTGGACATCGCGGAGAAGGCCTTCGGCGGCTCCGTTGTCATCACACTCACGGACGGAACGGTCATCACCGATGAGATCGCCGTCGCGGACGCCCACCCGCTCGGTGCCCGGCCGTTCGCCCGCCAGCAGTACATCGACAAGTTCCGCACCCTCGCCGCAGGGCTGGTGGAGGACGCCGAGATCGAAAGGTTCCTCGCCGCCGTCGAGCGCCTCCCGGAACTGGGCCCGGGTGAGCTGGACCAGCTGAACATCGCCGCCGCGCCCGGCGTCATCGACCTCGCCGCTGCGCCGAAGGGGCTGTTCTAGATGCTGTACTCCAAGGCCACGCCTGAACAGAAGCGGCTCGCCCTCCGCGGGATGCTGGCTTCCGGGACCATCCAGCAGTTTCCCGGCGCGTTCAACCCGCTCTCGGCACGCCTGATCGAGGAGAAGGGCTTCCCCGGCGTCTACATCTCCGGCGCCGTCCTCGCCAACGACCTCGGCCTCCCCGACATCGGCCTCACCACACTCACGGAGGTCGCCACCCGTGCCGGGCAGATCGCCCGCATGACCGAACTGCCCTGTTTGGTGGACGCGGACACCGGATTCGGCGAGCCGATGAACGTCGCCCGCACCATCCAGGAACTCGAAAACGCCGGACTGGCCGGTTGCCACATCGAGGACCAGTTCAACCCGAAGCGCTGCGGGCACCTGGACGGCAAGAACGTCGTCGACGTCGACACCGCCGCCAAGCGCATCCGCGCCGCCGCCGACGCCCGGCGGGACCCGAACTTCCTCATCATGGCCAGGACGGACATCCGCGCCGTCGAGGGCATCGAGGCCGCCCAGGAACGTGCCCGGGCGCTCGTCGAAGCCGGCGCCGACGCGATCTTCCCGGAAGCCATGAAGGATCTCAGCGAGTTCCAAGCCATCCGTGATGTGGTGGATGTGCCGATCCTGGCCAACATGACCGAGTTCGGCAAGAGCGGTCTATTCACCGTGGAACAGCTCCAGGGGGTCGGCGTGAACATGGTGATCTACCCGGTCACCCTGCTCCGCATTGCCATGGGGGCTGCAGAGCGTACGCTGGAAACGATCAAGGCCACAGGAACGCAGGAGGCGCAGGTGGAGAACATGCTCACCCGTGCGCGGCTCTATGACCTCGTGGACTACGAGGCCTACAACCACTTCGACACGAGCGTTTTCAACTTCCAGATTCCTGGGCTCAGCCGGTAACTGGATCAACCAAGGGATGCAGGCGCTCCGGCCATTCCGGAGTTCTTGCCGACGAACGAAGGAGGACAGCATGGTAGCTGTTGAGATCAAGAAGGGCCTGGCCGGCGTCGTGGTTGACTACACCGCGATCTCCAAGGTCAATCCGGACACCAACTCGCTGCTGTACCGCGGCTATCCCGTGCAGGAACTCGCCGCCAAGTGCAGTTTCGAAGAAGTTGCCTTCCTGCTGTGGAATGGTGAGCTGCCCACACCGGAAGAACTCGCAGAGTTCACAGCCCGCGAGCGCGCGGGCCGAACACTTGACCCCGTGGTGAAGAAGGTCATCGATACGCTGCCGACTACAGCCCATCCCATGGATGTGTGCCGCACGGCCGCCTCTGTACTGGGAGCACGGCACCCGCTGGCCGACGTTTCCACCCCGGAGGCCAACATGGCCAAGGCAATTGATTTGTTCGCCGCCATGCCTGCGGTGGTTGCCTACGACCAGCGCCGCCGGCGCGCCGACGGACAAGCCATCGAGCCCGTGGCACCCAGGGACGACCTAGGGTACTCCGCCAACTTCCTGTGGATGACCTTCGGCGAGGATCCGGTGGAAGAAGTCGTCAAGGCGTTCAACGTCTCGATGATCCTTTACGCCGAGCACTCTTTCAACGCGTCGACCTTCACGGCACGCGTTGTCACCTCCACCCTCTCGGACCTGCACTCCGCAGTCACCGCGGCGATCGGAGCCCTCAAGGGCCCGCTGCACGGTGGCGCCAACGAAGCTGTCATGCACACCTTCGAGGAAATCGGCATCCGCACCGAAGAGTCCCTGGAGGACGCCGCTGGCCGGGCGAAGACCTGGATGGAACAGGCCCTGGCACAGAAGAAGAAGGTCATGGGATTCGGTCACCGCGTTTACAAGCACGGCGACTCCAGGGTGCCCACCATGAAGGCCGCACTGGACAAGATGATCGCGCACTATGGACGGCCGGAAATCCTGGGCCTGTACAACGGCCTTGAACAAGCCATGGACGAGGCCAAGGCGATCAAGCCCAACCTGGACTACCCCGCCGGACCCACCTACCACCTCATGGGCTTCGACACCCCCACCTTCACCCCGCTGTTCGTCGCCAGCCGCATCACAGGCTGGACCGCACACATCATGGAGCAGCTCGGATCGAACTCCCTCATCCGCCCGCTCAGCGAATACAACGGCGTGGACGAACGGCACCTGCCGTAGATTCTGGACGCACGACGGCGGGCCGGTCACCTGGGTGGGCCCCACGCATGGGCCCACTCGAGCAGGGTTCCCTGGCCGAGCTTGCGAGGTCAGGGGGCTCGCGGGGAGTGACCGGCCCGCCGTCGTACTGCAAGCTATTGAGTGAGCTGCAGGCTGGTGATCATCCGCTTGAGCTTCTGGTATTCCGGAGTCTGTAGGTACTGCGTGGCTTCCTCCATGGTGCTGAAAGTGCGGGAGCCAGGGGCCTGGGCGTCACTCGTAGCGAAAGACAGCGTGCCCTTGGGCGCACCAGCCACGAAAGAGTACATTAGGCAGCTGTCCCGGACTTCGCCGCTGGACTTGTCCACCAAACCGAGCTGGTAGCCGATGCCGCCGCCCTGGGCTGTCTGATCCAGCACGCGAAAAGAGAACCGGGCTTGCGACGTGGTGACCCACTGCCCCGTCAGTGAGGTGGCGGCCTTGTCGAGCTCCGTTTGTTTGTATGTGCCGGGCCCGCAGGCCCCGCCTACGCCGCCGCCCGCGCCATAGTAGAACTTGGCCATGAGGCGCCCGGCCTCGTCCTTCACCTGGATCCCGGAAGCGGGATTGCTGGCGGTACCTACGGGAACATCAGTGGCCGTCCAGCCGATGGGGAGGTCGAACTGGGCGTGGGCGGTGGTGCTGACGAAGCTCGTCCAGGCGAGGTTGGGCGTCTGCGTTGCTGATGCCGTTGGTTCCGCGGTGGCCACCGAGGAAGCTGTTAGCGAGGGAGTAGTCGTTGTGGGGGCCGTAGTGGCGGCTGGTGTCTGCAAGGGACTTCCGCTCTGCGCCCGGCCTTGGGACCCAAGGTTGCCGGCAACGAGGACTCCCGCGGCCAGAACCACCGCGGCGAGAGCCACCAACACGATGACTCTCAGCCTCCGCAGCTTCCTTTTCCGTTCAACGCCTGTTGTGTCCACTCCCAACATGTTCCCGTCGACCCCAGGGCGGTATGAACGCTCCATGCTTTGATCGTGCATGGACAGTCCGTGGCCATCGTGGCGCTTGGAATCCACCATTCCCCCTTTGTCGGTAAGCGCCCCGAACCGGGCGTCTATCGTGTAAGTTTCCGGCAAACGTCTTGAGGTTACAGTCCGGGTACCCAATTCTGATCGGGCACTCCCGATGCTGCTCCGTCGTCGGTCCAGTCGGAATGGAAGACTTCGGCCACGTTCTCGTTGTCGTCGGCGAGCACAACGCGGACATCCATGCGCCGGCCATTCATCATCGCGGGAAGCCAATGCTCGGCATCGGCCCACATATGGGCAACCGGCAGTTCCTCCGCCGGGTACCACTGCGGCGTAATCTCGTCGCTCTCCGCGGGCTCTCCCACCCACGATTCGGCGAGGAACACCGTGGTGAACATGTTCCACTCGGGTTTGGCAGGGAAGACAAAGTCCACAGTGCCCGCGGCCACCAGGTCGTCCGGCTCAACTTGGACGTAGACTTCTTCGCGGACTTCCCGGCAAACAGCCTCGATGGCGGTCTCCCCCTCCTCCACATGGCCTCCGACGCCGACTACCTTGCCTTTGCCGAAGCCGGTGCGCTTGCGTCCAAGGAGGACCTCCCGGCCGGCATCGACCTCGCGGAGGAGAAAACAGAGGGTCACGTGGGCGGCTGTCATGGGATCAAGCCTACGACCGCCTCGCCCCTGAAGAACGACGCCGGGCCGGTCACCTGAGTGGGCCCACGCGAGCAGGGGTTCCCTGGCCGAGCTTGCGAGGTCAGGGGGCTCGTGGGGAGGTGGCCGGCCCGGCGTCGTGACTCATCGCTAGCCCATCTTGGTGATGGTGAGCGAGGTGATGACCGCCTTGAGGTCCTTGTAACCTTGCGTCTGGGTGAAGGACGCGGCCTCGTCCATTGTCTTGAACTTGTAGAGGCCCCATGTGGGTCCGCCGAGTGGACGACGATCCGTGAAGCTGAAGAACTTCAAAGCGCCGGGTCCTGAGACAGCCAGATCGAGGACGCAGCCAATCCCATCCTGTCCAGCAATGCGGTTGGTGATTCCAATCCCTGCCTGAACGGGACCTCCGTCATTTGCGGCTGATGTCATGGCGACGAAGACGAATCTTGGCGTTCCTTGACCTGGCAATGCCGGGTCGACTGGCAGTCCGGGCATGGATTGGCTGTCGAGGATCTTGTAGGGCGCCTTGTTGAGGCAGCCGCTGGTGCTCCAGTCGTTGGTTTCCCCCAAGGCGAGCCGTGCCATGGACTGCCCGCTGGAGTCCGTGACCGCAGTCCCAGGACCGCCTGTCAGGGAAAGGCTGCCTGGGTCGCCCAATTGCCACGCAGCGGTATAGTTGAAGCTCACTTTGTAGCCTGTGGACCGGTCCTCGTAGGTCTTGATGCCAAGCGCTGCCAGGCTATCCGGCGCGGGTTCACCCACCAGGCTTTTCCTGAGGGCGACAGGAATTCCCTTGGCCGTGAACTCCTTGTCCATATATTGTGCGGCTGACAAGCGCTCGTTGTTTTTACCGGCCGTCGCCCAGCCTGCGATCTGGGCGTACGGCTGGCTACTATCTACGATGAATTCGCCGCTTTTCAGCCTGGCCATCCAAAACGAGCTCTGGTCCGGAGCTCCGTCGATGGATTGGCTGAGCGCCATCCACTCCCCTGCACATCCGGCAACCTCCAGCTTTGGCAACAGGTCCGCGATGAAAACCGCAGTACCCACAACGTTGTCCTTGGCGCATTCACCGTGGCCAACGGCGGCAAGCGACGAAGGCGTCGCCGTGGAGCTTGCCGTCGCGGTGGCGGTCGGGCTCGCCGTGCCGGCCGCCGTCGGTGACACGCTCGGCGCCATCGTGGTTGTACCGGCCGGAACGGGCACCGCACTGATCGAACCCAGATGGGTTGCCACGAGCACTCCGGCGGTCACTGCGGCGGCGGCCATCGTCAGCAACCCCGCAATCCTGGCATTCCGGAGCCGTCGCGCGGCCGCGAACGAGCGAACATTCGGCGGCAATTTATCAGCGCCGCCGACCGGGGCAGCCAACACCCGGGCCAAAGCCGCTTCCGCATCCGGCGCTAGCTCCCCTCCACCGCGCAACGGATCAGCACCCTCAATCAATTCCTTGATCGGATCCATCCCTATGCCCCCAACTTCTGTGCCACCGCACCATTACCGGCTGGCAGTAACTTTCGGAAAGCCTCCCGTGCCCGGTGCAACCGCACCTTCGCAGCCGACTCACCGCATTGCAGGACCGCCGCGATCTCCACTACCGTCAATTGATCCCAATACGCCAACTGCAGAATGTCCCGGTCCTTCTCCCGCAAGGAATCCAATGCTTCATCAACCAGTGAATCCCTGCTCCCGTCGCCGTCGCCGGGGACCACGGACTCACGAAGCCGCTCATGCAGCGCTAGCTGGCGCTGATGACTCCGATAAGCATTTCCCAGGAGATTCCTCGCCACAGTGAACAACCACGCCACATCCACGGACGACGCTTCATCCCATTTCTGCCACGCCACACGAAACACGTCCGCGGCCAACTCCTCAGCCACCTGCGCATCATCCACGCGTCGCCGCACAAAACGGAATATGCGCGGATACGTGTCCTTATGCAAGGCGATGAACGTCGATTCCCCCTCGGAAACACGATCCCCCACTCTCAATCCGAAACCAAGCCAAAAACCTGACTAACTGTATAGTTTCCGGCACAAGCCCGCAGGTTACAGCCCTGCCGCACCAACTGCATGGCAGCAACTGCCGCTTGCTAAAAGTGTGGCCGTGAGCGAAGAGGGCCGAGTAAGGATCGTCCTCAGCCGAGCGCCCGAGGATGCGCAGCGGCGTACACCTCTCGCAAGGTATCGGCGGTGACCAAGGTGTACACCTGTGTGGTGGTCACTGAAGCATGGCCCAGGAGCTCCTGCACAACACGGACGTCCGCGCCGCCCTCAAGCAGATGCGTGGCAAACGAATGCCGGAGGGTGTGCGGGGAGACATCCTTAGTGATGTTGGCCTTCTCCGCTGCGGCCTTCAGAATTGTCCAGGCACTCTGCCGGCTGATCCGCCCTCCACGGGCGTTCAGAAACAGTGCCGGAGTGCCTTTTCCTTTGGCGGCCAACGCGGGCCTTCCGCGGACGACATAGGACCCGACGGCGCGAGCACCATAGGATCCCAGCGGCACCAGGCGTTCCTTGGAGCCCTTTCCGAAGAGCCGTACGATCGCAGGCGTATCGGCTTCCGCTTCGAGCGAGACATCGTCAACGTCAAGCCCCACAGCTTCGCTGATGCGGGCACCTGTGGAGTAGAGGAACTCCAGTAGTGCCCGGTCCCTCAGGCCGGTGGCGGTATCGGCACCGGCCGCTTCGAGGATCCGGGTCACTTCGCCCACGCTGATGGCCTTCGGCAGACGCCTGCCGGGCATTGGCGGGTGGACATCGCTAGCGGGGTCCGCCGTCGTTGTCCCCTCCAAAGCCCAAAACTTGTGGAGCCCGCGGACGGCAACCACGGTGCGCGCCGCAGAACGGACTCCGAGTGCTGCTGCGCCATCCGAGCCGTCGGCGAGTGCCTGCACAAAGGCGGTGACGTCGTGGCGGGAGATGTTGCCTGGTTTGTCGACGCCGGAGGCAGCCAGGAAGTTCGAGTAGCGGGACAGATCCCGGCGGTAGGCGGACAACGTGTTGCTTGCGAGGCCGCGTTCCACGCCAAGGTGCTGCAGGTAGTCCGTGACGGCCCGGTCAATGGCTGTTTGAATCCGGGCTTCCGCTAGCTGGGGCACGGTCAGCGCTGGCTCGGGTGGGCTGGCCAGGGGGCATTGGCCGGGCGCAGGCTCCTGAAGCCCTCGGCGCGTGCAGCGGAGGCGGCGAGGATCCCGACGACGGCGGACGGGTTGTGCAGGCGGCCTTCCAGCACCGCCACAACTGCTTCGTCGAGAGGCACCCACACCAGCTCGATTTCGGATTCCTCCTCCGTGCGGACGTGACGTTCGGCCTCGGGCACGTCTCCCAGTCCCCGGGCCAGATAGATTCGGATGGCCTCGCTCGAGGATCCGGGCGAATTGAAGAAGTCCACCAGGACGTTCCACGTGGCGGCTGTAAGATCGGCCTCCTCAGCCAGCTCCCGGGCTGCACCCACCACAAAGTCTTCTCCGGCCACGTCTAGAAGCCCGGCGGGAATCTCCCACAGATCCATGCCGACCGGGTGGCGATATTGCTTGAGCAACAGGATTTCGCCGTCGACATTCATCGGCAACACCGCAACGGCGCCAGGATGGTCAATGTAGTCGCGGACCAAAGTACCGGTATCTTCGCCCAGCTCGAAGGCGTCGCTGACGACGTCCCAGATGCGGCCCTCGTAGACCTTGTCGGACGACAAAAGACGGCGCGGGCTCGGCATGTCCGAAACCTTCCGAAAAGGACTGGGGGTTTCAGAAATACCGGGCATCGCGCCGTCCTTCGTTTGTGTGAGCGATTACTTCGCAGCTACCTTGCGAGCCGACTTTGCAGCCGAATCAACGCCTGCCTGGCGCTCCAGCGCAGCCTTCACGAGGCCCGCAAACAGCGGGTGCGGTCGTGTGGGGCGGGAGCTGAGCTCCGGGTGGGCCTGCGTTGCCACGTAGTACGGGTGTACTTCGCGCGGCAGTTCCACGTACTCAACCAGCTTGCCATCGGGAGAGGTTCCGGAGAACACCAGGCCCTCGGCCGCGATCTGCTCGCGGTACTTGTTGTTGACCTCGTAGCGGTGGCGGTGGCGTTCACTGACCGTGGTTGCGCCATAAGTCTCTGCAACCACGGAGCCTTCGTCCAGCTTGGCTTCATAGAGACCCAGACGCATAGTGCCGCCCAGATCGCCTTTGCCGTCCACGATGTCCAATTGCTCTTCCATCGTGGCGATGACAGGGTATTTGGAGTCGGGCTCGAACTCGCTGGAGGAGGCGCCTTCGAGGCCGACCACGTTGCGGGCGTACTCGATGACCATGCACTGCAGGCCAAGGCACAGGCCCAGAACCGGAAGCTTGGTTTCGCGGGCGAACTTGAGCGCGCCCAGCTTGCCTTCCAGGCCACGGATGCCGAAGCCGCCGGGAACACAAATCGCGTCGACGCCGGCCAGGGACTTGGTGGCGCCTTCGAGGGTTTCACATTCGTCTGACGGGACCCAGCGGATCTTGACCTTGGTTTCGTTGGCAAAACCACCAGCGCGCAAGGCCTCGGTCACGGACAGGTAAGCGTCCGGGAGGTCAATGTACTTGCCCACCAAGGCAACTTCCACGTGGTGCTTGGGGTTGTGGACTGCTTCGAGGAGCTTGTCCCAGCTGGTCCAGTCGACGTCCTTGAACGGGAGATCCAGGGCTCGGACGACGTAGGAGTCAAGGCCCTGGGAGTGCAGCGTCTTGGGGATGTCATAGATGCTGGGAGCATCGGCGGCGTTGACCACTGCGTCAATATCGACGTCGCACATGCGGCCGATCTTTTCGCGCATGGCATCGGGCACTTCGCGGTCCGAACGAATCACGATCGCTTCCGGCTGGATGCCAAGGGAGCGCAAGGCGGCAACGGAGTGCTGCGTCGGCTTGGTCTTCAGTTCCTGCGACGGACCGATGTAAGGCACCAAGGAGACGTGGAGGAAAAAGACGTTGTTGCGGCCGATGTCCTGGCGGACTTGGCGTGCGGACTCCAGGAAAGGCTGGGACTCGATGTCGCCAACCGTGCCGCCGATTTCAGTGATGATGACATCCGGAGCGTTCTTGCCTTCAGCGGGGAGGCGCATGCGGCGCTTGATCTCATCCGTGATGTGCGGGATGACCTGGACGGTGTCGCCGAGGTACTCGCCACGACGCTCCTTGGCGATGACGGTCGAGTAGATTTGGCCGGTCGTAACGTTGGCCGAACCCTCGAGGTTTTCATCGAGGAAGCGTTCGTAGTGTCCGATGTCGAGGTCGGTTTCGGCGCCGTCGTCAGTGACGAAGACTTCGCCGTGCTGGAAGGGGTTCATCGTGCCCGGATCCACGTTCAGATAGGGATCGAGCTTCTGCATAGTTACAGACAAACCGCGTGCCCGCAGCAGGTGGCCGAGGCTCGAAGCCGTCAGTCCCTTACCGAGCGAGGACGCCACACCGCCAGTGACAAAGATGTGTTTGGTCGTCTTGGACGAGCCCGGGAACCGGGAATTTACACGGGAATTTGATCGCTGCACCACGGAATTCGAGCCTATCATCAATTGCGCCTCCAAAGGATCCGCTAACCGTTTTCCCAAATGCTCAATAGTCCCCTGCCGTGGGGCAAGGATCAAGAGTAAAGTCCACCCGAACCGGTAAAAACAGGTCAGTCGCTCAGGTATCCCCGGCTTGGCAGCGCCCTCCGCGTGAGCCGGCTCCCGGTCCGTCGAGGCCGGGATGTGACTGATGTCCTACGGCTGGAGCTGCTGGCTAGACCTGCTGGGGTAGAAGCTTGGCGTCGTCCAGCAATTCCTGGGCATGCGCACGCGCAGACTCCGAGTCTTCCTGCCCCGCCAGCATCCTGGCAAGCTCCTTCACGCGTTCTTCGTCATCGAGGAGCTGGACATCGCTGGAGGTGAAGCCAGTGGCGGTCTTACCGTCACTCCCCCTGACTGAGGTCTTGGTGACGCGGATGTGTTGGTCCGCGAACGCGGCGACCTGCGGCAGATGGGTTACCACCAGCACCTGGACGTGGCGCGCCAGCATGGCGAGCCGGCGTCCGATCTCGACAGCCGCACGCCCACCCACTCCGGCATCTACTTCGTCAAAGACGAACGTCGGCACGGGATCCACAGCGGCAAGGACCACCTCGATGGCAAGCATGACCCGGGACAATTCACCACCGGACGCTCCCTTGCCGAGAGGACGGGCGGGTGCCCCTGAGTGCGGCTGCAGCAGGAAGGAGATGTCGTCGACGCCGTACGGCCCCAACTGCCCGTCACTGTCGACCTCGATCACGAGGGTGGCGTCGGCCATCGCAAGGGCGGTGAGTTCCGCACTCACGCGCGCGGCGAGGTCCTTCGCGGCCTTCGACCGCGACTTGGAGATCCGGGCGGCCTGCTTCCGCAGTGTGGACTCTGCGGCAGTCACCTCAGCGTCGAGGGCTTCGATCCTGCTCGAGTCGTCCTGCAGTTCGTCCAGCCGGATCCTTGAGGCTTCGGCCCATTCGAGCACCTCGTCGATGCTCGGTGCGTACTTCCGGATGAGCTTGGCCAGCGCCCCACGCCGGTCCTCAATCTCCGCAAGGCGTTCCGGACCTTCGGAGTCCAAGGAGGCCTGGTAGCTGGACAGCTCCCCGGCGATGTCGTTGATGAGGAAACCAATTTCGGCGAGCCGCGTGGCCGCTCCTGCCAAGGCTTCGTCATGCTCGGAAACCTGTTCCAAGGTCCGTTTGGCCGAGTCGATCAGAGTCGTAGCATCGGCTGTTTCGCCGAATTCCTCCGAGATCAGTGCTTCATGTGCTGCTGCGGCGGCAATGCGGAGCTCTTCGACGTTGGCCAGTTTCACTGCCTGTGCCTTGAGCGAATCGTCCTCTCCCGGCTGGGGGTCGACGTCGTCGATTTCCTGGAGCGCGACGGCCAGCGATTCCGCCTCCCGTAGCCTTTCGCGAGCCTCGCTTCGGAGAGTATCGAGTTCCGCCTGGCTGGACTTCCAGTGACTGTAAAGGTCCTGATACGCAGTAAGCGCGGCGGCGAGGTCCGCCCCGGCGAAACGGTCCAATGCGTGCCGTTGCGCCACGGCACCCTTGAGCCGGATCTGGTCCGACTGGCCATGCACCACCACCAGGCTCTCGCCAAGTTCTGCCAGGACGCCCACGGGCGCCGACCGGCCGCCCACGAAGGCACGGCTGCGGCCGTCCGCGCCCACGGTGCGGGCCAGCAAGAGCTGAATGCCGCCGTCGTACTCTTCAGCGTCGCCGCCGGCCTCCACGGCCCGTTCCACGGCGGCGTGCGCCGGATCAAGCAAGAGCCGAGCCTCCGCGGAGGCTGACTTGGCGCCGGAGCGCACCGCACCGGCGTCGGACCGTGCTCCAAGGAGGAGGCCGACGGCGGTGACCACCATGGTCTTGCCGGCGCCGGTTTCGCCCGTGACGACGCTCAGGCCGGGCCCCAACGGCAACGTGGCGTCGGTGATGACGCCGAGATCACGGATCCGGAGTTCCTCGATCATGGTTTACATCTCCTTGGTGGGGTCGGCCGCTCTGCCTGTCCGCACGTCCTGGGGCGTTGGCAAAGGGCTGGGCTTGAAGGTCCGGACCACGGGGGTAGGACCGGTGTGGATGTCCGCCGTACGGGGTGCCGGGCCCCGCCAGCCGTGGATGGGGAGCTCGAACTTCCGCACGAGTCGTGCGGAAAACGGTGTCTGGTGGGTGCGGGCAAGCCGCACTGGCCGGGTAGACCGGGTGACTTCGATCCGGGCGCCGGGCGGCAGGTCCACGGAGCGCCGACCATCGCACCAAAGCACGCCTTGGGCGTCCGTGCGGGTGAGGATCTCCACGGCAAGCCTGGACCGCGGCGAAACAACGAGGGGCTTGGCGAAGAGGGCATGGGCGCTGATAGGGACAATCACCAAGGCCTCCACCTCAGGCCACACCACCGGCCCGCCGGAAGAGAAAGCGTAGGCCGTGGAACCCGTGGGGGTAGCGAGCACCACTCCGTCGCAGCCAAACGAGGTTAGAGGACGTTCGTCCACTTCGGTCACTACTTCGATCATGCGCTCCCGGTCAGCCTTCTCAATGGCGGCCTCGTTGAGGGCCCAGGTGTGCCAGATCTTCTGGCCACGGACCCACACCTGGACGTCGATGGTCATGCGCTCTTCCACCGTGTATTCGCGGCTGGCGATCCATTCAACGGTCTGGGCAAGATCGGCCCGTTCGCTCTCGGCGAGGAACCCGACATGTCCAAGGTTGACGCCCAGCAGGGGAACGTCGACGTTGCGGACCAGCTCAGCCGCGCGCAGGATGGTGCCGTCGCCACCAAGAACCATGACGAGTTCGACGTCCTCCAACCGGACATCCTCGTGGAGGATTTCGATCGGCTTATCCACAACACCGTAGAACCGTTCGATGTCGTCCAGTTCCGATTTCTGCATGACGGGAATCAGACCCGAGTAGTGGAGCTGCCCACAGGCATCCCAGGCCGCGCGAAGGGAGTCCTCACGCCCAGTGTGGGCAAGGACCAAAACGCGCCTGCTCATGGTGTTCTGCTTTCTAGTGGGTGGTCCAGATTCGTTCCATCAGTGCAGCAACTTCCTCGTCCTGCTCTTCGATCTTAGGCAAGTCCGCCTGAATCCTGCGTCTTATCCACAGGAAGTACTCCACATTTCCGTCCTGGCCCGGCAAGGGGCTCGGTGCCAGGCCGCAGAGCTCAAGCCCGGCATCCACGGCCGCCTTCGCGACTTGGGCTACCGCGCGCCGCCGTTCATGGTCGGATGTGACCACGCCTGTGCGGCTAAGCCGTTCCTTGCCCACCTCGAATTGGGGCTTCACCATGAGCACAAGGTCTCCCCCGGGTTCGGTGCATGCCGCGAGCGGGCGCAGAACCAGGGTGAGGGAAATGAAGGACAGGTCCGCCACAGTGAGCGCGGCCGGGCCGCCGATTTGTTCCGGAGTCATATAGCGGACGTTGAGGCCCTCGTGGACAGCGACGTGCGGATCGTTCCGCAAGGACGGCACCAACTGGTCGTGCCCGACGTCGACCGCCACCACTTGGGCGGCACCTTGCCGGAGCAGCACGTCCGTAAAGCCGCCGGTGGAGGCTCCGGCGTCGAGGCACCGTTTTCCCTCCACGACGACGGAAGGGAACGCCGCCAGGGCTCCGGCCAGTTTATGGCCGGCCCGGCTGGCGTAAATGTCCTCGGCGTGGGCTTGGACATCAAGTACGGTCGCTTCGGAGACCTGTTGTGCCGCCTTGGCGAGAACGGTGCCCCCGGAGCTGACTTTTCCGTCCGCAATGAGTTTCGCGGCATGGGTCCGCGATCTCGCCAATCCACGGGTGACGAGTTCCTGGTCGAGTCTGGCCATTCTCAGCGTTCTTCGGCGTCGAGGGCCGCCAGCAAGGAGTCGTGGATCTCTGCGTACATGGCGCTGTGCTCGGCCACCGGCACGGTGGGGATGTCCGCCAGCCGTTCCAGGGAAGAATCCACGGCTGCATCACCGGTGGGGGCAGTGTCTTCCGGCCATGGAGCATCGTGCGGTTCGACGGCGCTGAGTTCCACGGCGCTCGGTCCGACGGCGCTCTCCGGGAGATCGTTCAACTTGCTCATTGCAACAGTCTAGTTTTCCAGCCATTCGAGCCGCGGCGATGTAGCTTCTGCTGCGTCCGGGTTGGCGGCCCACCAGGCCGCACATGCAGCACGCCAGGCGTCCAGATCTTTCTCGGACCCGGAGATGGTGATCAGGCCATCCTGGACTTCGGCAGTTGCCTTTCCGCAACGGAACGTGCTGTCCTCCTCGACGATCTCGGGGTACGGCTCGTACAGTTCAGTGAGATCAGCCAGCAAGTAGCCGGGGCGTTCCGAACTGCGCGCAGCAAGGATGGACTCGGGCGTGTCGACGCCGGTGAGGACCGCCGCCGTCGCGAAGCCCGCACGGTTGCCGCCGAGGATGTCGGTGTCCAGACGGTCCCCGACGACGATCGGACGCTCGGACTTCAGCCGCCGCGCAGCGGAATGGAATAGGGGAGCCTCGGGCTTGCCTGCGACTCGCGGTTGCTTGCCCGTGGCAGACGCGACGGCGGCTACCAGGGTCCCGTTTCCGGGTGCAATGCCCCGGGCTTGGGGAATGGACATGTCCGTATTTGTGGCGACCCAAAGGGCACCCGAAGCAACAACGTAGGACGCCTCGGCCAAGTCCTTCCACGCGATTTCGGGGTTGAAGCCCTGGACTACTGCCACGGGTTTCTCTTCGGCGCTGTGGACGGGCGTGAGGCCAACGAGTTCGATTTCGTGAGCCAACGCCGCGCTACCGGTGATCATCACCCGCGAACCGGGAGCCAGGAGACCGGCGAGAAGGTCTCCTGCGGCCTGCGAAGAGCTGACCACCTGATTGTCCTCAGCCGGTGCCCCAAGCTCACGAAGATGCGCCGCAACCTGGGCAGGGGTGCGCGAGGCGTTGTTGGTTACATACCCAAGCCGCACACCCACCGACTCAAGCCGCTGCAGGGATTCCACCGCACCGGGAATGGCGTGGGGGCCCGCATAGACAACTCCGTCCAGATCGGACAGAACTGCGTCAAAACGCGAAACCAGTGAGGCGTCAGTCATTCTTGGTGTCTTCACCGTCCCCGGAAGCCTTTTCCTGGTCTTCGTCTGCTTCGCCTTCTTCGGCGGAATCGGGATCCGATTCGGCGTCATCGGACTCGAAGTAGTCAGACTCCACGTCGTCGAGTTCCACTTCGTGCTGTTCCAAGTCTTCAGAATCGACGACAGTCTCCGCGCGTCGCGGGGCAGCCTCGGTGCTTGACTCTTCGGTTAGCTCGGGGCCCTCGTCGACGTTCCGGAAGCGAGGCTTGGGCGCTTCGCGCTCGTCGCCTTCGCCGAGGTCGATGATGTCCGGGTCTTCGAACTCTCCTACGCCGAGGGCATTCTCCGCAACGACTGCCTGGCGCTGCCACTTGTCGGCCTCCGCTGTGCGGCCCACGGCCGTCAGGGCGTTAGCGTAAGCACGGAACAAGCGCGGGCTGTAGGAGAAAGCGCGGTTGATGTCGAGCTGGATGATCTCCAGCTCGGCCACGGCGGCGTCCAACTGGCCAAGGTCGGTCCTGGCTCCGGAGGCCACAATTGCCAGTTCGACCTTGCCAGGGGCATCGAGATCCTGGGCTTCGGGAGAACGCACGACGTCCAGCGCTCGGTCCGGTCGCCCCAGACCGCGTTCGCAGTCCGCCATGAGCGGCAAATGGACGTTGGATCCACTAATCCGACGGTAGGTGCGGAATTCGCGAAGCGCCTCGCCGTAGTGTCCGGCAGCGTAGGCGGTCAGGCCTACAGCTTCACGGACAGCTGCCAAGCGTCCACCACGGCGGCTGGCAGCCAGGGCGTGCTGGAAGGACAGTTCAGGGTCGATATCGATGAGGCGGCCGGCCATGACGAGGTGCTTGGAAACCCACTCGGCATTTGTGCCTTCAAGGGTCTTGATCTGGTGCTTGGTGACCCGGTCGAGCTCCTGGCCCGTAACGTCGTCGTCGATCTCCGGGGAACGCTCGCGGTCCGGGCGGTTGGCGCTGCGCAGATCCGCAGCGTTCGGAACTCGGGCGGGACGCTCTTCCCAGGATCCTCCGCCGAAGCTACGCCCCTCGGAACGCGGGCCATCGAACTTGCGGGGACCGCGCTCCGGGCGATCACCAAAGCTGCGGCGCTCACCGTCGCCTTCACGACGCGGACGATCACCATAAGGCTTACGGTCACGGTCACCGAAACTGCGGCGCTCACCGTCGCCGGCCGGCTTACGATCCCGATCACCAAAGCTCGGACGCGCATCCGCATCGCGACGCGGACGATCACCATAAGGCTTACGGTCACGCTCACCGAAACTGCGGCGCTCACCGTCGCCGGCCGGCTTACGATCCCGATCACCAAAGCTCGGACGCGCATCCGCATCGCGACGCGGACGATCACCATAAGGCTTACGGTCACGCTCACCGAAACTGCGGCGCTCACCATCGCCGGCCGGCTTACGATCCCGATCACCAAAGCTGGGGCGCGCATCGCCCTCACGACGCGGACGATCACCAAACGGCTTACGATCCCGATCACCAAAGCTGGGGCGCGCATCGCCCTCACGACGCGGACGATCACCAAACGGCTTACGATCCCGATCACCGTCGCCGGCTGGCTTACGATCGCCAAACGGCCTACGGTCACGGTCGCCACCAGCGTTGCCTTCGCGGTTGTCCTTGGAACGGAATCCCCGCGGGTCGCCCCCGGAATTGTTGTTGGCGCGGAACGGGCCGCGATCGCCTCGGCCACCGCCGAAGTTGCCGCGATTGCCGCCGTTGTGCTCAGCCATGATGGATTCCTCCTGTTGTGAGCTGACCACTGGCGCATGCGCAGCCGCTCTTATCCGTATTTTGTTCTCACGCCGCCGGGATCCGGCTCGTATCTCTTATGCAATTCTAGGTGAACGGCCTTCCGCGAACGCATTCGAGGACCGCCTAATCAGCTCCCCGTGGGAAGCATCACAACTTTCGGCGCGCCCGGCAGTCGTTCGGCAGGCTCCTAAAACCAGATCCAGGGGTCGGAATTTTGACGCTCCTGCAGTTTTGGGGCCTTCCGGCCGGTCCCTCCTGCGGTTTTGGGGCCTTCCGGCCGGTCCCTCCTGCGGTTTTGGGGGCGGGGGTGCCGCTCGGTGCAGGGGCCGCCCGTATGTGAAGGAGGGTCCGGGGCTTCCGGCGTTTAGGTGAAGGAGCGTTGGGGGCTTCCGGCGTTTATGTGAAGGAGGGTCCGGGGTTTCCGGCGTTTAGGTGAAGGGGGGTTTGCCGGGGTGGGGGGTGTTAAACGGGCCAGGCCCCGACATTTCGTTGTCGGGGCCTGGGCCGTTGAAAGATGTCCGGCGGTGTCCTACTCTCCCACACCCTCCCGGGTGCAGTACCATCGGCGCTGTGGGTCTTAGCTTCCGGGTTCGGAATGGGACCGGGCGTTTCCCCCACGCTATGACCGCCGTAACCCTGTTGCCCGTCCCCGCACGGGTGCGGGGTGGGAAGACTGGTTACAACATTGTGGTGTTGTTATTCAGTTGTGTCGGTTCCTGGGACAACATGGGTTTGTTGTTCGGGAACCACATAGTGGACGCAAGCAGCTGGTGTTTGTGTGGTGTAAGTTGTCGGCCTATTAGTACCGGTCAGCTTCAACAGTCTTTGGTCCTGTCTTCCACATCCGGCCTATCAACCCAGTGGTCTGGCTGGGGGCCTCTCACACACGAGGTGCATGGAAATCTCATCTTGAAGCGAGCTTCCCGCTTAGATGCTTTCAGCGGTTATCCCATCCGAACGTAGCTAATCAGCGGTGCACTTGGCAGTACAACTGACACACCAGAGGTTCGTCCGTCCCGGTCCTCTCGTACTAAGGACAGCCCTTCTCAAATTTCCTGCGCGCGCAGCGGATAGGGACCGAACTGTCTCACGACGTTCTAAACCCAGCTCGCGTACCGCTTTAATGGGCGAACAGCCCAACCCTTGGGACCTACTCCAGCCCCAGGATGCGACGAGCCGACATCGAGGTGCCAAACCATGCCGTCGATATGGACTCTTGGGCAAGATCAGCCTGTTATCCCCGAGGTACCTTTTATCCGTTGAGCGACGGCCATTCCACAATGTACCGCCGGATCACTAGTCCCGACTTTCGTCCCTGCTTGAGATGTCTCTCTCACAGTCAAGCTCCCTTGTGCACTTACACTCGACACCTGATTGCCAACCAGGCTGAGGGAACCTTTGGGCGCCTCCGTTACTTTTTAGGAGGCAACCGCCCCAGTTAAACTACCCATCAGGCACTGTCCCTGACCCGGATCACGGGCCGAAGTTAGATGTCCAAAGTGACCAGAGTGGTATTTCAACGATGACTCCACCCGAACTGGCGTCCGGGCTTCAACGTCTCCCACCTATCCTACACAAGCCACTCCGAACACCAATACCAAACTATAGTAAAGGTCTCGGGGTCTTTCCGTCCTGCTGCGCGTAACGAGCATCTTTACTCGTACTGCAATTTCGCCGAGTTTATGGTTGAGACAGCGGGGAAGTCGTTACTCCATTCGTGCAGGTCGGAACTTACCCGACAAGGAATTTCGCTACCTTAGGATGGTTATAGTTACCACCGCCGTTTACTGGGGCTTGAATTCTCAGCTTCGCCTTGCGGCTAACCGGTCCTCTTAACCTTCCAGCACCGGGCAGGAGTCAGTCCGTATACATCGTCTTGCGACTTCGCACGGACCTGTGTTTTTAGTAAACAGTCGCTTCCCCCTGGTCTCTGCGGCCCCGATCCCCTCCCACCAGCAAGTGGTGTTCAAGGTTGGGGCCCCCCTTCTCCCGAAGTTACGGGGGCATTTTGCCGAGTTCCTTTAACCATAATTCTCTCGATCGCCTTGGTATTCTCTACCTGATCACCTGTGTCGGTTTGGGGTACGGGCGGCTGGGACCTCGCGTCGATGCTTTTCTAGGCAGCATAGGATCACCGGATCCCCCTCGCGGGGGTCCCGTCAGATCTCAGGAACGTCATCAAAGACACAGCGACGGATTTGCCTATCGCTGACCCTACATCCTTAGACCGGGGCAACCATCGCCCGGCCCGGCTACCTTCCTGCGTCACACCTGTTAATACGCTTACCTCCCGGGATCAGGTCCCGCGCTCGGCCAAAACCCGCACACCACAAGGGTGCTTGGGCAGGCTCCGGGCGGTTAGTATCCCCCGCTTGGCATGGGCGGTCCTTCGCCGGTACGGGAATATCAACCCGTTGTCCATCGACTACGCCTGTCGGCCTCGCCTTAGGTCCCGACTTACCCAGGGCAGATTAGCTTGACCCTGGAACCCTTGATCATTCGGCGGACGGGTTTCTCACCCGTCTTTCGCTACTCATGCCTGCATTCTCACTCGTGTAGGCTCCACCGCTGGTTTACACCGCGACTTCACCGCCCACACGACGCTCCCCTACCACTCCAGACGACTGAACCACGAAGGCTTGTCTACTATCTGAAATCCACAACTTCGGCGGTGTACTTGAGCCCCGCTACATTGTCGGCGCGGAATCACTTGACCAGTGAGCTATTACGCACTCTTTCAAGGATGGCTGCTTCTAAGCCAACCTCCTGGTTGTCTTCGCAACTCCACATCCTTTCCCACTTAGCACACGCTTAGGGGCCTTAGTTGGTGGTCTGGGCTGTTTCCCTCTCGACTATGAAGCTTATCCCCCACAGTCTCACTGCTGCGCTCTCACTTACCGGCATTCGGAGTTTGGCTGACGTCAGTAACCTTGTAGGGCCCATCGGCCATCCAGTAGCTCTACCTCCGGCAAGAAACACGCAACGCTGCACCTAAATGCATTTCGGGGAGAACCAGCTATCACGGAGTTTGATTGGCCTTTCACCCCTACCCACAGCTCATCCCCTCCATTTTCAACTGAAGTGGGTTCGGTCCTCCACGACGTCTTACCGTCGCTTCAACCTGGCCATGGGTAGATCACTCCGCTTCGGGTCTAGATCACGCCACTACACTCGCCCTGTTCAGACTCGCTTTCGCTACGGCTACCCCACACGGGTTAACCTCGCGACGTAACACTAACTCGCAGGCTCATTCTTCAAAAGGCACGCCGTCACAACTACTAAGGCTGCTCCGACGGATTGTAAGCACACGGTTTCAGGTACTGTTTCACTCCCCTCCCGGGGTACTTTTCACCTTTCCCTCACGGTACTGGTCCGCTATCGGTCATTAGGAAGTATTTAGGCTTATCAGGTGGTCCTGACAGATTCGCACGGGGTTTCTCGGGCCCCGTGCTACTTGGGATCCTCTCCAGGCGGCACACAACATTACGGTTACGGGGCTCCCACCCTCTACGGCCGGCCTTTCAAGACCGTTCACCTATGTCCATGCTCTCACCCCACCGGTCCGGCAGAACCAGTACGGAAAGTCCCACAACCCCGCCCATGCAACGCCCGCCGGCTATCACACATGGAACGGTTTAGCCTCATCCGCGTTCGCTCGCCACTACTAACGGAATCACTCTTGTTTTCTCTTCCTGCGGGTACTGAGATGTTTCACTTCCCCGCGTTCCCCCCACGCACCCTATGTGTTCAGATGCGGGTCACCAGGCCACGCAAACGCGCCTGGCGGGGTTTCCCCATTCGGACATCCTGGGATCAACGTCCGGTTATCGACTCCCCCAGGCTTATCGCAGATTCCTACGTCCTTCTTCGGCTCCTAATGCCAAGGCATCCACCGTGTGCCCTTAAAAACTTGACCACACAAAGATCAAAAACATTCCGAGAGAACCACGGAAACCAACCACGCCGAAGCACGGCCGGATCCAGGTCCATCAAAAAGAAATTGCTGTAGACACAAACAAGCACAAAGGCCTGCCCGTGTCAGATGCTCGCGTCCACTATGTAGTTCTCAAACAACAACCCCGTACCACACCCCCGCACCAGCCACCCCCGCAAAGGGACAACCACCACGCACAGGCAAATGCAGCCAGGAAACCGGAAACACCAAAACCCACACCCCGCACCACCCCCCGACAAAGGAGGGCCCGCGGACCATGGCCCTGTTGCCTCAGGACCCAACAGTGTGCCAAACACGGAAAACCGGGACCCCCGCCCCGCACCGTTCCAGAACACCCCTCCCGCGAAGGGAAGAACATCCGTACTAAGGGCGGAAAAGAAACCACCGGCCGCTATCTGCTGATATTCCACCCATGAGCACCCACCGCAGAACAGACGCCTGCGCAATGGGCTTTGCTTCCACCCACCCCCGGACCATCCATGCGGACAGCACAAGGGGCGATGATGGTGCTCCTTAGAAAGGAGGTGATCCAGCCGCACCTTCCGGTACGGCTACCTTGTTACGACTTAGTCCCAATCGCCGGTCCCACCTTCGACGGCTCCCCCACAAGGGTTAGGCCACCGGCTTCGGGTGTTACCAACTTTCGTGACTTGACGGGCGGTGTGTACAAGGCCCGGGAACGTATTCACCGCAGCGTTGCTGATCTGCGATTACTAGCGACTCCGACTTCATGGGGTCGAGTTGCAGACCCCAATCCGAACTGAGACCGGCTTTTTGGGATTAGCTCCACCTCACAGTATCGCAACCCTTTGTACCGGCCATTGTAGCATGCGTGAAGCCCAAGACATAAGGGGCATGATGATTTGACGTCGTCCCCACCTTCCTCCGAGTTGACCCCGGCAGTCTCCCATGAGTCCCCACCACGACGTGCTGGCAACATGGAACGAGGGTTGCGCTCGTTGCGGGACTTAACCCAACATCTCACGACACGAGCTGACGACAACCATGCACCACCTGTAAACCGACCGCAAGCGGGGCACCTGTTTCCAGGCGTTACCGGTTCATGTCAAGCCTTGGTAAGGTTCTTCGCGTTGCATCGAATTAATCCGCATGCTCCGCCGCTTGTGCGGGCCCCCGTCAATTCCTTTGAGTTTTAGCCTTGCGGCCGTACTCCCCAGGCGGGGCACTTAATGCGTTAGCTACGGCGCGGAAAACGTGGAATGTCCCCCACACCTAGTGCCCAACGTTTACGGCATGGACTACCAGGGTATCTAATCCTGTTCGCTCCCCATGCTTTCGCTCCTCAGCGTCAGTTAATGCCCAGAGACCTGCCTTCGCCATCGGTGTTCCTCCTGATATCTGCGCATTTCACCGCTACACCAGGAATTCCAGTCTCCCCTACATCACTCTAGTCTGCCCGTACCCACTGCAGAACCGGAGTTGAGCCCCGGTCTTTCACAGCAGACGCGACAAACCGCCTACGAGCTCTTTACGCCCAATAATTCCGGATAACGCTTGCGCCCTACGTATTACCGCGGCTGCTGGCACGTAGTTAGCCGGCGCTTCTTCTGCAGGTACCGTCACCCGAAAGCTTCTTCCCTACTGAAAGAGGTTTACAACCCGAAGGCCGTCATCCCTCACGCGGCGTCGCTGCATCAGGCTTCCGCCCATTGTGCAATATTCCCCACTGCTGCCTCCCGTAGGAGTCTGGGCCGTGTCTCAGTCCCAGTGTGGCCGGTCACCCTCTCAGGCCGGCTACCCGTCGTCGCCTTGGTAGGCCATTACCCCACCAACAAGCTGATAGGCCGCGAGTCCATCCAAAACCGCAAAAGCTTTCCACCACCACCGCATGCGCGGCACGGTCATATCCGGTATTAGACCCAGTTTCCCAGGCTTATCCCAGAGTCAAGGGCAGGTTACTCACGTGTTACTCACCCGTTCGCCACTAATCCCCCCGGCAAGCCAGGGATCATCGTTCGACTTGCATGTGTTAAGCACGCCGCCAGCGTTCATCCTGAGCCAGGATCAAACTCTCCGTTGAAGTAAAACAAAAACAGACACAACCACAACCACCGGAAATAACGGCGGAACGGCTGCACAAAATTTGAAACCAGCTGTAAAAAACCAGCCCCGCACCACGAAGGTGACACGGAACCAGCCAAAACAACCAATTCATATAAAATAAATCGGTATCAACAAACTTGGCACACTATTGAGTTCTCAAACAACAGACACAATCCGAATACTTCTCGGAACAAATTCAATTGAATTCGATGTTCCGCATTTCCTCGCTGCGATGTTCCTACTGTATTTCATTCATTTTCACTTTGCAAATCCAGGATTTCTCCCGAAATTCACCCAAGTAAATCGAATATCCCCGAAGAGTCAAAAAATTATCCGATTTCCGGACTTTCGTCCAAACCGGATCTTTCACAATTCAATGGGATTTTGTTGCAATTTGTCCGCATCAGCGGCAGCAACTCAGAAAACGATACACGCTCCCCCGGAGCCGCGCAAGTCGGCCTCGGAGGAACGTGCAATAGTCAGCGTCGGCGCGCCTGCACCACGGCACACAGCGGAACAAACCTGCCCCGCCATGAAGTCAAGGAACCGTCAGACGGTCACTTCGACGGTTGCCAGATTCTTCTTCCCCCGGCGCAACAACAAGTATCGGCCGTGAAGCAGTTCCGCCTGGTCGATCACGGCGTCCGGGTCCGTCACCTTGCTGTTGTTCACGTAGGCGCCGCCCTCTCCCACCGTACGACGAGCAGCGGATTTGCTCTCGGACAGTCCGGAAGCGACCAAGAGGTCAACGATACCCAGGCCATCCGCGCGGATCGAGGCTGACGGCAGCTCGGCCGTGGCGGACGCCAAGGTGGCTTCATCCAGAACCGAGAGATCGCCATTGCCGAACAGCGCGGCGGAAGCAGCGATCACCTTCTCCGTTGCCTCGATTCCGTGCACCAGCGACGTGACTTCGTAGGCGAGCCTGCGCTGGCCCTCGCGCGCGAACGGGCGCCCGGCAACAGCGGCTCCAAGTTCCTCGATCTCGGCGCGGCTAAGGAAAGTGAAGACCTTAAGGCGATCAACGACGTCGGCGTCCGCGGTGTTCAGCCAGAACTGGTAGAAGGCATACGGGCTGCACATATGGGCGTCCAGCCAAATGGCATTGCCCTCGCTCTTACCGAACTTGGTGCCGTCCGAATTGGTAATGAGGGGCGTGCCTAGGGCGTGGACAACCTTGCCGTCAACCTTTCGGATCAGCTCCGTGCCACTCGTCAGGTTGCCCCACTGGTCCGAGCCACCGGTTTGCAACACGCAGCCGTAATCGCGGTTGAGTTGGAGGTAGTCCATGCCCTGCAGGATCTGGTAGCTGAACTCGGTGTAGCTGATGCCTTCGTCGGAACCGAGACGGGAGGCAACGGCATCCTTGCGAAGCATGGTGCCCACGCGGAAGTGCTTCCCGATTTCACGCAGGAAGTCGATGGCACTCAGGGGCGCGGTCCAGTCAAGGTTGTTCACCATGCGTGCGGCGTTGTCGCCCTCGAAGCTGAGGAAGCGGCGGACCTGAGCCTGAAGGTAGCCAACCCACTCCGAAACCGTGTCCTTGGTGTTCAAGGTGCGTTCCGCCGTCGGGCGCGGGTCGCCGATCAGTCCGGTGGAGCCGCCCACGAGGCCGAGCGGCTTGTGACCGGCCAGCTGGAGGCGACGCATGAGCAAAAGCTGGACCAGGTTGCCGAGGTGCAGAGACGGTGCCGTGGGGTCGAAGCCACAGTAATACGTGATCGGGTCCCCGGCGAGCAGCTTTTCCAATTCCGTTTCATCAGTGGAAACGTGGATAAGGCCGCGCCATTTGAGCTCTTGCCAGATATTGGCAAAGCCCGGGTCGTTGTGCTGGGACTCGAGGTTGTTTACGTGTGACACGAGTTCTAAGTTAGCAGGATTGCTATTCAGACTGCTTGTTTCCCTCAGCGCTCGATACCCGCGGGCAGCGGCGCGGCGGTAATGAGCCGGAGTCGCTGCGTCGGACGGGTCATGGCGACGTAGAGATCGCCCACCTTGCCATGCTCGTGATTGAGCATGGCAGCGGGTTCCAGAACCACGACGCCGTCGAACTCGAGGCCCTTGGCTTCCTTCGGGCTGATGACCACGATGTCCTGGGAGTAACTCCCCGCTCCGGTGCCCACGCGGTGGCCGTAGACGCCACGGAGGGCGGCTGCAGCGCGCGGCAGGAGGGCGCCGTCGGCAATCACGGCGAGGAGACCGCCGTCGATCGCCTCCAGTTCTTCAGGAAGGATCTCGACGAGGCAGTCCACCATGTCCGCTTTGTCCACACGGTCCACGATGGGCGACCATTTGCCTTCGCGGACGGCCTTGGGAGCAGAAACAACCAGGCCTGCACGGTTCGCCATGCGGACCGCCGCTTCGGCGATCTGCGAGGGGGTGCGGTAGTTGACGGTGAGCTCTTCGAGCTGCCAGCGGTCCCCGAACGACGGCGCGAGGGCACTCTGCCAGGAGTTCGCGCCGGCCGAGGAACTCGTCTGGGCGATGTCGCCGACGATCGTGAAGGACTTCAACGGGCAACGCCGGACCAAAAGCCGCCACTGCATGGGCGAGAGCTCCTGGGCTTCGTCCACCACGATGTGTCCGAATGCCCACGAACGATCGGTCGTGGCACGTTCTGCCGCCGTCAGGCGCGTCTCGCGTTCCTGGTTCTGGTCGGCGAGTTCCTCGGCCGTCATCAGTACGTCGACCCCCATGGCCTCCATGTTGACCAGGGTCTGCTTGGCGTTGGCGATGTCTCGGGCACGGTCGTGCTCTTGCTGCGCCAGTCCCCTGCCGGCGGCAGCATCCAGTTCGCCCAGAAGCTCAGCAGCCTCGTCGAGCAGCGGAACATCGGCTTCCGTCCACGGGGCATCCGCAGGCCGCAGCAGCAACGCACGCTGCGCCGGTGTGAGGTGCGGTGTGCAGGCTTCCAGGATGGCCGGCTTGCTGAAGAGCTCAGACACGAGTTTCTCGGGCGTCATGGGCATCCAGCACAGGTTCAAGACGATCCTGACATCACGTGCCGAGCGGACGTCTTCGGCGAGGTAGGAACGATCGGCGTTGTTGCCGATGTTGGACTCCTCGACGATCTCCGTCAGCTGCTCCGTGAGCTCGCGCAGCAGGATCTTCACAAACGTCACGCGTGCTTCGTTGTGGGGCTTGCCCGTGGCGCGTGCCCTGTCGCGGGCACGGCGTACCTGCCGGACAGACAAGGTGAGCTTGCGGGAATCTACCTCAAGGATGCGGTCCTCCGCGGGAGTCCGCTGCCGGTTGGCCACGGCACTGGCGATGACACCCGCCATGTCAAGCTTGCCCTTGAGTGCTGCGACATCGGGATCCTGTTCGGGCACGGCATGGATCCCAGGCATGAGGCGTCCAAGGCTGGCCATGACGACGCCGGTCTCGCCGAGGGAAGGCAGGACCCGCTCGATGTAGTGCATGAACGACGACGATGGGCCAACGAGCAGCACGCCCGCGGACTTCAGGCGGTCGCGGTGGGTATAGAGCAGGTAGGCCGCACGGTGGAGCGCGACGGCCGTCTTGCCAGTACCGGGGCCGCCCTGGACAACCAAGGCACCCGAGATGGACGAACGGATAATGCGGTCCTGCTCGGACTGGATGGTGCCCACAATGTCCGACATACGGCCGGTGCGCTTGGAATTCAGGGCGGCAAGCAGCGCGCCTTCGCCCTGGAGGGACGCGTTGTCCGCCAGCATGCTGGCATCCAGGACATCGTCTTCGATTGCCTTGACCTCGCGGCCTTGCAGTATCAGGTGACGACGACGGCGGACGCCTTGCCGGTCGAAGGCGGTCGCCTGGTAGAAATGGCCGGCTTCCGGGGCGCGCCAGTCGACCATAAGCCGCTGGAGATCCGCCGTGGAGAGCCCGATGCGGCCAATGTACTGCGCCTCTCCGGTGTCCAGGTCAAGGCGCCCGAACACGAGACGGTCGTCGACGGCGTCGAGCTGGGCGAGGCGGTCCTCGTACAGCGCCGCGAAGGCATCGCGTTCGGAAACGTTCTGCATGGTGCCCACCGCTCCGGCGCGCCGGACTTGCGCTAGCTGCTGGCGCTTTTCCTCCCGCAACTCATCCAGGCGCGAGTAAAGACCGGCCACGTACTCCCGTTCGTGGAGCAAATCAGCGTCGTGCATCGAAACGTTCCCCTATCGAAAAAGACGGACCGTCCATTCTACAGCGGTTTTGCTTGACGTGTGTGAAACGGCCCGCACGCCGGTACGTCACGCAATGTTCACTCAGAGCTAACCTGCTGAGCTTTTCTGTCGGTACCCGGTGGTGCTTCAATGCTGCAATGCAGCACGACGTTGCCCTGACCCGACACGGCATCAGCCTGGTCCCGCTCTCCCCCGCCCACGCCGGCCCACTGTTTGACTTCGTGGACTCCGGGATGTGGTCCGGCATGGCCGCCGAACAGCCTTTGAGCGCCGCGGAACTGGCCGAACTCTTCGCGGCGCGCCTCGAAGATCCCGCAACAATCCCGTTCGCCGTCGTCGAGCAGCGGACGGGGGCGCTGCTCGGAACCACCTCCCTGTGCGAGTACATTCCCCGACAGCAGCGCCTCGAGATCGGCGGGACCTTTTACGGGCGCCCGTTTTGGGGCAGCCACGTCAATCCGGCGGCGAAACAGCTGCTTCTGGCCTACGCCTTCGGTGTGCTGGACGTCCACCGGGTCGGGTTCCGTTGCGATGCACGCAATACGCGCAGCGCCTCAGCCATCCAGCGTCTCGGCGCCAGCTACGAGGGCACGCTGCGCGGGCACCGCTTCGCTCCCGACGGCAGCCGCTGCGACACCGCCGTGTTCTCGATCCTGCAGGAGGAATGGCCCCAGGTGCGCGAGTCATTGCTTGGCCGCTTGGCGCCCTTCGAGCTGGCCGACAACCACTGCGCATATGTGGCGGAGCCAACCCGGACCGAGCACGTCGCTTGAGGGATACCTCCCCGAGCTTCTAGACGGCACGGCTTCGGCCCGGCTTGTACCGCGACACCGTGGGGTCCCCGGAGAGCCAAAACCGCCACGGGTAGTCGGCGGAACCGCCGTCGCCTGATACTCCCACCCGGAGACCGCTCGCGACTGCCGATCGCACTGCCGGGGTAACCGGAAGTTCCAGGCCGAACGGCTCGGCCAAGGCATCGCGGCCGCTATCCGCCGTAGTCAGCCCCAAGGCTGCGGCAAGCCGGGCGGGTCCGCTGGCGAGGTCGGTCAGGGATCTCGACGCCGGACGGCGGGACTGTGCCAGGTCTTGCCCCGCCACCACCTCCCCTGCCCGCAACAGCAGCGCGGACGCAACGCCGTCGGGACCGCAAACTATATTGGCGCAATAGTGCATGCCATACGTGAAGTAGACGTAGAGGTGGCCGGCCGGACCAAACATGGGCGCGTTCCGGGCGGTGGGGCCGCCAAAGGTGTGGGATCCAGGATCGGGTTGGGCCGAGTCCCGCGGACCCAGATAGGCTTCGACCTCGCTGAGCCGGACGGACACCCTGCCCTCAGGAGTCTGGTGGCTCAAAACAGCGCCAAGGAGCAAAGGCGCCACATCCCGCGGATCTCCGGAAAGGATGGCCCTGATGGCTTCCGGAGCTGCACCCTGCGTTGTCATGCCCAGACCCTAGCAAGAATCCGCCCGCTGGATCCGCTCTCGACAATGTCCGATTTCCGCTAGGAACAGCACGCGGAGGCTGCGAGGATGGAGCAATGGACTTTTGGCAACGCTACCGTGCCATCGATGCGCGGGATCCCCGGTTCGACGGCCAGTTCTTCACCGCCGTCCGCTCTACCGGAATCTACTGCCGGCCGTCGTGCCCGGCCCGGACGCCGAAGGCCGAGAACGTGACGTTCTACGAAACTTCTGCCGCGGCGCACGAGGCTGGGTACAGGGCGTGCAAGCGCTGCCTCCCGGAGGCCGTTCCGGGCACGCCCGCGTGGAACCTGCGCTCGGACATCGCCGGCCGGGCGATGCGGCTCATCAACGATGGCGCGATCTCCCGGGTGGGGGTCGAAGGACTCGCCACCAGGCTGGGCTACTCTTCCCGCCAGCTCAGCAGGATCCTCAGCCATGAGCTCGGTGCCGGTCCACTGTCCCTGGCACGGGCCAGCCGGGCGCAGACGGCCCGGACACTCCTGGTGTCCACCTCGATGAAGCTCGCCGACGTGGCGTTCGCCGCCGGATTCAACAGTGTCCGCCAATTCAACGACACCATCAATGAAGTCTTTGCCATGACCCCGACAGCGCTGCGGGCCACCGCGAAGCCTCTTGGCCAAGGGGGCAAGCAGGCCGGGGCTACTTCACTGACTCTCAACCTCCCGTTCCGGGAGCCATTCGACACCGGGATTTTCGATTTTCTCGCCGCCCGCGCGGTTCCCGGCATCGAGCTGGCGAGTCCTAACACCTACGCGCGAACCGTCCGCCTGCCCCGCGGAAATGCCGCGTTCACTGTGGAGTACGACGCCGGGGCGCGCGGCGGTGCGCTGACTCTCGCCGTCAGCGCCTTGGACCTCCACGATCTTCCAGTCCTCCTGAGCCGCGTGCGACGGTTGTTCGACCTCGACGCCGATCCCGTAGCCGTGGACGAGGCGCTGGCCGCCGATGCCCGGCTCTGCCCATCAGTGCGTGAGATCCCCGGGATCAGGGTCCCGGGCGCCGTGGACCCCGAGGAACTGCTCATCCGGGCGATGATCGGCCAGCAAATCACGGTGGCGGCCGCGCGTACGGCTTTGACCCAACTGTCCGACGCCGGAACCCGACTGCCGGAAGGACACGCCGGACATGCACTTGGCCTGGATCGTTTGTTCCCCACGGCGGAGGAAACCGCCCGCTCCGGCGCGGCATTGCTGAGGGGGCCGCAGCGCCGCATTGATTCGGTGCTGTCCGCGGCGGGGGCCATGGCCAGCGGGGAACTCGACTTCGACTATGGCGACGGCCCCCAAACCCTGGCCGACAAGCTGTTGCCGCTGCCCGGCGTCGGACCCTGGACCGTCGGCTATGTGGCGATGCGGGTCATCGGCGATCCGGACGTTTTCCTGGCCAATGACGCCGCGGTCCGGAACGGACTCAAGAACCTGGCGGCCGCGGAGGGACTGCCTGCCGACTTCCGCAATGTGAGCCCGTGGCGTTCCTACGCCACGATGCACCTCTGGAGGGCAGCCGCGAGCAAACGCAGGGGAGCTAATGCGCCGCTGGAACGATCGATGGCCACGGCAGCAACTCCGGCAGATCAACACCGTCCGCGTCGGCAGAGGCCCGCAGGCTCCCCAGGGTAGGCGTGCGGCCGGCGAGCCAGGCTGCGATATCCGTGAGCATCCCGTTGATGGCGACGGACTGGCGCCCCGAGCCGATGACGATCTGCGGGAGGCCCAAAGGTTGAAGCACGAATTTCTGGTCGGCCGGAACACGGGCCGAGAGGAAATCGATGAGGTGCTCGCAGAATTGCCGGCTCCAGGCTTCCGGGCCGCGACCCATTCCCAGATCCGTGGCGTGAATGACCAGTTCGCGCCAAAGGGCCAAACCGCCGTCGAGCACTGTTCCATTCCGGAAGCTGATCCGGGTGTTCCAGCCGGACTCCACGAGTCCGTCGAAGGCCCTCAGGGCCCGGGCGAGGGCGGCTTCCGTAGCGGCACGGTGTTCGGCGAGGCTGTGGCTGGCTGCGAGCTCGATGGCCTTCGTACGGCCCTCGTAGCCGCCGTCGTAGATATCGATGGTCTCGCCGCGTGCGGCGTATTCCAACTGCCGGGCCATGGCGTTGGAGATGCCGCCAATATGCGCCAGCACGTGGCCGCGGGTCCATCCGGGCAGTTGGGAGGGAGCTTTGACATCGGCGTCGTCGAGCTTGGAGACGACTTCGGTGACAGTGCCGGCTGCCTTGTGGAGCTCGGCAAGAAGCGCTGAGGTAGTGATCTCGGTCATAGCGCCATAGTATCCGACAGAGTTAACCGCGCTGTTAACGAGGATTAACTGACAACGCCCCCTCAGCTTTGGTGTGAAAATCACCGGCGCTCCTGCCCTTTGCTGCAGGAGCGCTGGCCGAAACCACGCCAAAGCTGAGGGAGCGTCTGGGACGCTAGCCCGCGTACCCCCGCACGCGGTCGAGTTCAGCCTCGAGTACCGTCAGCTGGCGTTCGACGGCGGCCGGGGCCGTGCCGCCCTGGGAGTTGCGGCTGTTGAGCGAACCCTCGGTGCTGAGCACGGAGCGGACCTCGGGGGTCAGGTGCTCCGAAATGCCCGCGTACTCCTCGTCGCTCAGGTCCCAGAGCTCAACGCTGCGTCCTTCAGCCAGCTTCACCGCTGCGCCGGAGAGCTCGTGGGCCTCCCGGAACGGCACGCCTTGGCGGACAAGCCACTCGGCGATGTCCGTGGCCAGGGCGAAACCCTGCGGTGCCAGGGATGCCATGCGCTCCGTGTTGAAGGTGAGCGTGGCGATCATCCCGGAGACCGCGGGGAGCAGCACTTCCAAGGTGTCCGCGGCGTCGAAGACCGGCTCCTTGTCTTCCTGCAGATCGCGGTTGTACGCGAGCGGCAGGCCTTTGAGCGTCGCCAACAGGCCGGCCAGGTTGCCGATGAGGCGCCCCGCCTTGCCGCGGGCGAGTTCGGCGACGTCCGGGTTCTTCTTCTGCGGCATGATCGAAGACCCCGTGGAGTACGAATCGTGCAGCGTCACGAAGGAGAACTCCTTGGTGGCCCACAGAATGACTTCCTCGGAGACCCTCGACAGGTCGATGCCGATCATCGAGCAGATCCACGCGAACTCGGCGAAGACATCGCGCGAGGCGGTGCCGTCGATCGAGTTGTGCACCGCCGAGAAGAAGCCGAGGTCCGCAGCGACGGCCTCGGGATCCAGGCCCAGCGAGGAACCCGCCAAGGCACCGGAACCGTACGGCGAGATGCCGGCCCTCTTGTCCCAGTCCTGGAACCGCTGCACATCGCGCAGCAGGGCCCAAGCGTGGGCCAGCAGATGGTGGCTCAGCAGGACGGGCTGGGCGTGCTGTAGGTGGGTCCGGCCAGGCATGGCAACGCCCTGGTGGGCCTTGGCCTGCTCCACGAGGGCATCGATCGTGGCGAGCACGCCGCGGGCAATGATGCGGGCGTGGTCGCGCAGGAACATGCGGCCCAACGTGGCCACCTGGTCGTTGCGCGAACGCCCTGCCCGGAGCTTGCCGCCCAAGTGGGTTCCAGCCCGCTCGATGAGTCCCCGTTCCAAGGAACCGTGGACATCCTCATCGGATTCGGCAGGCTGGTAGGCGCCGCTCGCGACGTCGTCATCCAACTGCGTGAGGGCGGCGAGCATGCCTTCGAGCTCGGCATCGTCCAGCAGCCGCGCTTTGTGCAGCACGCGCGCATGCGCCTTGGAACCGGCAATGTCGTAGCGGGCCAGCCGCCAGTCAAAATGCGTGGACTTGCTCAGTGCGGCAAGGGCATCTGCAGGGCCGCCGGCGAACCGGCCGCCCCACAGAGC
Organism: Arthrobacter sp. FW306-04-A; assembly: GCF_044358315.1. Lineage (GTDB taxonomy): Bacteria > Actinomycetota > Actinomycetes > Actinomycetales > Micrococcaceae > Arthrobacter. Next base: position 1,565,662 of record NZ_CP084559.1, on the reverse strand, counting down.
GCCTTCATTGGTCCCCGAACGCTCCCCAACCTCGCTGCGCTCGGCCGGGGACCCCGGCGTCCGTGGGCCCTGATCCTCCATCATTGACCCGACACGCGCAGGTCGCGGCCTGCGGCAACCTTGGAGGACATGCCCCACAGCTCGATGAAGCCCTTGGCCTGCGACTGGTCGAAGGTGTCGCCGGTGTCATACGTGGCGAGGTCGAAGTCGTAGAGCGAGGTTTCCGAGCGGCGGCCGTTGACGATGGCCTGGCCACCGTGCAGGACCATGCGGATGTCGCCGGAAACGTAGCGCTGGGTGTCCTCGATGAAGGCGTCCAGGGAACGCTTGAGCGGGGAGAACCACTGGCCGTCGTAGACCAGTTCGGACCACCGCTGGCCGACAGTGGCCTTGAAGCGGGCCTGCTCGCGCTCGATGGTGACGTCTTCGAGGTGCTTGTGCGCGGTGATAAGGGCCATTGCACCCGGAGCTTCGTAGATTTCGCGGGACTTGATGCCGACCAAGCGGTCCTCGACGACGTCGATGCGGCCGACGCCCTGGGCACCGGCCCGGCGGTTCAGTTCCTGGATGACCTGGAGCGGGGTGCGCTTGACGCCGTCGACAGCCACGGGCACGCCGGCCTCGAAGGTGATGGTGACCTCGTCCGGTGCCGGTGGGAACTCCGGTGTGGCCGTGTAGTCGTAGATGTCTTTGGTGGGAGCGTTCCAGATGTCCTCGAGGTAGCCGGTCTCGACGGCGCGTCCCCAGACGTTCTGGTCGATCGAGTACGGGTTCTTCTTGGTGGTCTCGATCGGGAGTCCCTTTTCCTCGGCGAAGGCAATGGCCTTGTCGCGGGTCAGGGCGAGGTCGCGGACGGGGGCGATGCACTTCAGGTCCGGGCCGAGGGTCTGGATACCCACTTCGAAGCGGACCTGGTCGTTGCCCTTGCCGGTGCAGCCGTGCGCAACGGTGGTGGCACCGAATTCACGGGCGGCCTTGACGAGGTGCTTGACGATCACCGGGCGGGAGATGGCCGAGACTAGCGGGTAGTGGCCCTGGTAGAGGGCGTTGGCCTTCAGCGTGGGCATGGCGTATTCGTTCGCGAACTCGTCGCGGGCGTCGGCCACGTAGGCCTCGACGGCGCCGCAGCCGAGGGCGCGCTGGCGGATGGTCTCCAGCGACTCGCCGCCCTGTCCGACGTCGACCGCCACGGCGATGACCTCGGCACCGGTGGCTTCACCGATCCAGCCGATGGCTACGGAAGTATCAAGGCCACCGGAGTAGGCCAGAACAATGCGCTCAGTCACGAGAGTGCTCCTTTGTTGTTGCTTGGTTCTTTTGAGTCAAATGCTTGGGACCGACCCGAAGGCCGGAATGATTCAGTTACCGGTCCGGCTAGTTGCCCGGTCCGGCTTCCTGGGCCAGTTGGAGGAACCGGGTTGCCAATTCGGCCCCGCCGTCGGGATCCCTGGCAACCAAAAGCAAGGTGTCGTCGCCTGCGATCGTACCCAATACAGACGGCATCACCGAGTGGTCGATGGCCAGGGCCAGGAAGTTGGCGGCACCCGGCGGCGTCCGCAGCACCACGATATTGCCCGAAGCCTCCGCGGTGACCAGCAGCTCCCCGCAGAGCCGCGACAGGCGCGCGTCCAGGATTTCCTGGGTGACACCGCTCTTGGCATTGCGATCACCACCCTCGCCGGGCACCGCGTAGACCAGTGCACCGTCCTTGCCGCGCACCCGCACCGCGCCCAGTTCCACCAGGTCCCTGGAGAGGGTCGCCTGGGTGACCTGGACGCCGTCGTCCGCCAGCAGGGCCGCGAGCTCAGCCTGCGACCGCACAGACTCGCCCGTCAGGATCGCGATGATCCGCGCCTGCCGGGCCGTCTTGGTGGCGGGGCTGGCGCCATGCGACGCCGGATGGGTGGACACTAGAACGTGCTCTCCGAAGCGCCTTTTCCGGGAGAAACGGTGCCTTCAGCGGGGGAAAGCCCGTCGACGAATGCGAGTCCCGATCTGTGCATGAGCCAGGCCATGAGCGCCTTCTGGGCGTGCAAGCGGTTCTCTGCTTCATCCCAGACGATGGACTGCGGCCCATCGATAACGCCTGCCGAGATCTCGTAACCGCGGTAGGCCGGCAGGCAGTGGAGCACGACGGCGTCCGGCGCTGCTAGTTCCATGGCAGCCTCGTCCACGGAGTACTCGCGGAAGAGCTGCATCCGGGCTTCTTTTTCGGCCTCCTGGCCCATGGACACCCACGTGTCTGTGGCGACGACATCGGCCCCCCGAAGGGCTTCCGCGGCGTCAGTGGTGATGAGCACCGAACCACCGGTCTCTGCGGCCCGTTCCTCGGCTGCAGCAACGATGTCAGCGGCTGGCAGATAGCCTTCCGGCCCCGAGATCCTGACGTGCATCCCCGCCGTGACGCCCGCCAGGAGGTACGAGTTGGCCATGTTGTTCGCGGCGTCGCCGAGGTAGGCCATGGTGAGTCCGGCAAGTTCGCCCTTGCGCTCCTTGACCGCCAGGAGGTCTGCAAGGAGCTGGCAAGGGTGATAGTCGTCGCAAAGAGCGTTGATGACTGGAACCTTGGAGTTCTCGGCCATCGCCACGAGGCCGGAGTGCGCGCCGGTGCGCCAGACGATGGTCGATACCATGCGTTCGAGTACCTTCGCGGTGTCCTCAACGGACTCCTTGTGGCCGATCTGCGCCTCCCCCGGATTGATGATGAGCGCGTTGCCGCCCATGTCCGCGATGCCGGTGGCAAAGGACACCCGGGTTCGGGTGGAGGTCTTGTCGAAGATGACGGCGACGGTCTTGCGTCCGTTGCCGTCCGCTGCGAACGGTTGGACGCTGTACGGTGCGGCCTTCATCCGGACTGCGAGCTCCAGCACCTCGGCTTGCTCGGCCGGTGTGAGGTCCGTGTCCTTGAGGAAGTGACGGGTGGTATTCACGGTGTGTCCTTAGCGGTCAGGGGTGCAGCGGTCTGGGCGGCTGCCGCCCCGATGATGCCGGGCAGCGCCTTGAGGAAACGGTCGGCTTGTTCCGTCGTCAGAATGAGTGGCGGAGCCAGCCGGATGGTGCGCGGGCCGGGGCTGTTGATGATGAAACCAGCGTCGAGCGCGGCGGTCACCATGGCGGGCGCGATCCCGGCGTCGAGATCGAAACCGATCAGGAGGCCTTCCCCGCGGACTTCCGTGACGCCGTCGACGTCGGACAGGCCGGCCCGCAGCCGCGTGCCGACAGTGAGCACGTTTTCCAGTACGCCCTGGCTTTCGATGGCATGCAAGGTGGCGAGGGCGGCGGCCGTTGCCACCGGGTTCCCGCCGAAAGTGGTACCGTGCTGGCCCGCTGTCAGGAGCGACGACGTCGGCTCTCCGAAGGTGATGAGCGCGCCAACCGGGAAGCCGCCGCCCAGGCCCTTGGCGAGGGTCACGGCGTCGGGGACGATTCCGGCGTCTTCGCTGGCCAGCCACTTGCCCGTGCGCCCGATGCCGGTCTGGACCTCGTCCAGGATCAGCAGCGCGCCGGCAGCGGTGGTGGCTTCGCGGGCCGCCCGCAGGTATTCGACGCTGAGCGGGCGGACGCCCGCCTCGCCTTGGATGGGCTCGAGGAACACGGCCGCCGTCGTTTCGTCGACGGCGGCGCGGAGGGCTTCGATGTCGCCGAAGGGGATGTGGACCACGCCGCCGGGCAACGGTTCGAAGGGCGCCCGGTAGGCTTCCTTGGCGGTCAGGGCCAAGGCACCCATCGTGCGGCCGTGGAAGGCACCGTCGAGGGCGATGATCTTGGTGCGCTTGGCTGATTTTGCACCGGCCGGCGCTTCACTGTTGCGCCGAGCCAACTTGAACGCGGCCTCGTTGGCTTCGGTCCCGGAGTTGGCGAAGAATACCTTGGAACCGGCGGGAGCGTTGGTGATGGACAGGAGCTTCTCAGCGAGCGCAATCTGCGTGGGGCTCGTGAAGAAGTTGGAGACGTGCCCCAGCGTGGCGAGCTGGCTGGAGATGACCGACGTGACGAAGGGGTGGGCGTGTCCTAGGGCGTTGACGGCAATGCCGCCCAGGAGGTCAAGGTATTCCTTGCCGTCGGCGTCCCACACGAGGGCCCCTGCCCCGCGGACCAGGACACGCTGTGGGGTGCCGAAAACGCCCATGAGCGAGGACGAATAGCGGGCCAGCCAGTCGGCTCCCGTGCTGTGCCCAGCTATTGCGTCTGCGGGCGTTTCAACCAGTTCTGCTTCGTTGGCGTTCATGAGTTCACTTCCTCATCGGGGACAACCTGGGTTCCGATGCCCGCGGTCGTAAAGGTTTCCAGGAGCATGGAGTGCGGCAAGCGGCCATCCACGATGTGCGCCCGCTCCACGCCTTCATCAATGGCCTTCAGGCAGGCCGCCATTTTCGGGATCATGCCGGACTCCAGCCGCGGCAACATCTCACGCAACTCGGAGGCAGTCAGCGAAGAGATGAGCGAGGACTTGTCCGGCCAGTTGGCATAGAGTCCCTCGACGTCGGTCAGGATAACGAGCTTTGACGCGCCCAGCGCAGCGGCGACTGCCGCTGCGGCCGTGTCCGCGTTGACGTTGAGGACCTGGCCGGTGGTGGAGCCTGTGCCGTCCCCTTCGTCAAGGATCTCGGGGGCAACCGTGGAAATCACCGGGATGCGGCCGGCGTCGAGGATGTCCTCGATACCCGTGGGATCAACGCCCACTACCTCGCCCACCAGGCCAAGGTCTACTTCCTCGCCATCCACGACGGTGCCGGTGCGCACGGCGCGCAGCAGACCGCCGTCTTCGCCGGACATGCCGACTGCATAGGGTCCGTGGGAGTTGATGAGACCAACGAGTTCCCGTCCCACTTGTCCGGTGAGCACCATGCGGACCACATCCATGGCCTCGGGGGTGGTGACGCGCAGGCCGCCCTTGAATTCGGATTCGATGCCGAGCCTGCTGAGCATCGAGTTGATTTGCGGGCCGCCACCGTGCACCACGACGGGGTGGATACCCACGTGGTGCAGGAAGACAATGTCCTCCGCGAAGGCACGGCGGAGTTCCTCGTTGACCATGGCGTTGCCGCCGTACTTGATCACCATGGTGGTACCGGCGAAGCGCTGGATCCAGGGCAACGCCTCGATCAGGGTCGCGGCCTTGTCCTGGGCATCACTCATGGACGTGTTTTCGCGGGTGTGCGCAGTCATGGTCATCCCCGTCTAGCTCGAGTAGGCGCTGTTCTCGTGCACGTAGTCGTGCGTGAGGTCGTTGGTCCAGATAGTGGCCTCCGCGTCGCCTGCCTGCAGGTCGATTTCCACAAGTACCTCGCGGGGTTCAAGATCCACGAGGTTGCGGTCGTCGCCGATGCCGCCATTACGGCAGATCCGGACGCCGTTCATGGAGACGTTGAGCTGGTCCGGTTCGAAGACGGCGTCTGTGGTGCCCACGGAGGACAGGACCCTGCCCCAGTTGGGGTCCTTGCCGAAGATGGCGGTCTTAAAGAGGTTGGAGCGGGCCACGGAACGGCTGACGATTTCTGCGTCGCGTTCGCTCGCCGCGTTGAACGTACGGATGGCAATGTCGTGGCTGGCACCTTCGGCGTCGCCGATCAGCTTGCGGGCAAGTTCGGCACACACCTGCGTGATGCCGGAACCAAGCTGCTCAGCGGAGGGGATGGCCTCGGAGGCCCCGGAGGCCAGCAAGACGACGGTGTCGTTGGTGGACATGCAACCGTCCGAGTCCGTGCGGTCAAAGGTGACGCGCGTAGCGTCGCGGAGCACGACGTCGAGCTCTTCCGCCGGGACCTGGGCATCCGTGGTGAGCACCACCAGCATTGTCGCGAGGCCCGGCGCCAGCATGCCGGCACCCTTCGCGATGCCCCCGACCGTGAAGGTCTTGCCTTCGGCGTCGGTGCCGGTGAAGACGGCTTCCTTGGCAACGCTGTCCGTGGTCATGATCGCCGTAGCGGCAGCCAGGCCGCCGTCTTCGGAGAGCTCCGCAAAAGCTGAGTCAATGCCCGGGATGATCTTGTCCATGGGCAATTGCTCACCGATGAGGCCGGTGGAGCAGACCACGACGTCGGAGGCGGAGATCCCGAGGACAGCCGCCACTTTTTCTGCGGTTGCGTGGGTATTTTGGAATCCCTGCGGCCCGGTGCAGGCGTTTGCCCCGCCGGAATTCAGCACCACTGCATCCACGCGCCCGTCGGAGACCACCTGGCGGGACCAATGCACGGGAGCCGCGGCCACGCGGTTGGATGTGAAAACGGCTGCGGCCGCTTTGAGCGGGCCGTCGTTGACAACCAGGGCGAGGTCAGGATTGCCCGACGCCTTGATGCCTGCTTTGACGCCGGCGGCCCGGAATCCCTGGGGGGCGGTGATAGTCACGGTGCAACTCCTTGGACGTTGAGGCCTGCGGATTCGTCCAGGCCGAGGGCGATATTCATGGACTGCACGGCGCCGCCGGCGGTCCCCTTGGTCAGATTGTCGATGGCGCACGTGACAATTACGCGGCCGGAGTGTTCGTCGAAAGCCAACTGCATGACTGCATGGTTGGAACCCTGCACCGACTTGGTGGTGGGCCACTGGCTTTCAGGAAGCAGGTGGACGAAGGGTTCGTCGTCGTAGGCTTCGGCCCAGGCACCGCGGAGCTCGGCCGCGGTGATGCCTGCCTTGACCCTGGCCGTTGCCGTGCTCAGGATACCGCGGCTCATGGGCGCGAGGGTGGGAGTGAAGGACACTGTGACTTGTTCACCGGCGGCATTGGAAAGCCCTTGCTCGATCTCGGGGGTGTGACGGTGGCCGCCGCCCACACCGTAGGGACTCATGGAGCCCATGACTTCGGAGCCGATGAGGTTGACCTTGGCTGCCTTGCCGGCACCCGAAGTGCCGGAGGCCGAAACAATCACGACGTCGTCCGGCTGAAGAAGCTTGCTGGCGAAGCCGGGCGTGAGGGCGAGAAGGGCCGACGTCGGGTAGCACCCGGGTACCGCAATGCGCTTGGCGCCTTTGAGGGCTTCACGCTGGCCGGGGAGTTCCGGCAGCCCATAGGGCCAGGTGCCCGCATGGGCCGAGCCATAGAACTTTTCCCACGCCGCGGGATCTTCGAGCCGGTGGTCCGCGCCGGCGTCGATCACCAGCGTGCCTTCCGGCAGTTGCGCGGCGATCTCTGCGGAGGCTCCGTGCGGGAGCGCCAGGAACACGACGTCGTGGCCGGCGAGGTTCTCCACGCTGGTGTCTTCGAGAATCCGGCTGGCCAAACCATGGAGATGCGGCTGCAACTCCCCTAGTCTGGAACCGGCATTGCTGTGCGCGGTGATGGCACCGATGGTGACATCCGGATGGCCTGCCAGGAGGCGCAACACCTCTCCCCCGGCGTAGCCGCTGGCACCGGAGACGGCAACAGAAATAGTCATGGCAAGACTATACAGCAAAACTATTCATGGTTGCCGATATTTATGCACGCCTTTTTCGAGGCCCGTCGAAGGCGGACCGTCTCGGCACAGCTGGTTTGGGGGCGTATGCTGAATAGAGGGTGATCTAGACCGTGCAGCCGATCGTCGGTTGCACCGTTGCCCGTTATTGTTACGGGGCAAACTGCATATGTCACCGACCTCCACCACGGAACGTCCTACTAGGAGCGTCCGGCAGCCAAACGCCGTCGTGCTCAGCTATTCCGAACTCCTCAAGACCGTCCGCGCGGAAGGGCTTTTGAAGCGCCGCGTTGGCTTCTACGTCAGCACTTTTGCAGCCCTGGTCCTCTTGTTGACCGGCACCTGGTTTGGCTTCGCGCTGATCGGCCCCAGCTGGTACCAACTCCTCATCGCCGCAGCCCTGGGCATCCTCTGCACCCAGTTGAGCTTCCTGGCCCATGAGGCCGGTCACCGTCAGATTTTTGCCTCCCGCAGGGCCAATGACTGGTCCGCCCGCATCCTGGCCACTTCGGTTGCCGGCATCAGTTACTCCTGGTGGGAGCAGAAGCACGGCGCACACCACAACAACCCCAACGTGATTTCCAAAGACCCGGACATCAAGACCGGCGCCTTGGCTTTCCACGTTGAAGCCGCTGCCGGCAGGCAAGGACGCTTCGCGTTCCTCACCCGCAGGCAAGGCTGGTTCTTCTTCCCGCTCCTCATGTTGCTGGGCATCAGCCTGCAGTGGGAGTCCCTGATGTACATCCTCCGGCCCGGAGCCATCAAGCACCGCTGGGTGGAAACCCCCATCCTTCTGGCACGGCTCCTCGCACTCCCGGCCCTCGCCTTCACCTTCCTCCCAATGGGCATGGCCTTCGCCTTCCTGGGCGTCCAGATCATGGTGTACGGCTTCTACATGGGCGCTTCCTTCGCCCCCAACCACAAGGGCATGCCGGTCCTGCCTGCCGACTCCCGCGTCGATTTCCTGCGTCGCCAGATCCTGACTGCCAGGAACATCTCCGGAGGACCCTTCATGAACATCTTGCTGGGCGGCCTCAACCACCAAGCCGAACACCACCTGTTCCCGGACATGGCACGCCCCCACCTGCGCCGCGCCGCGGAGATCGTTCGAAGCTACTGCGAAGAGCACTCCATTCCCTATACCGAAACCACGCTGATGCAGTCATACGGAATCATCGTGCGCTACCTCAATGAGGTGGGACTCGCCGCCGGCCGCGGCTTTGACTGCCCCATGGCTTCCGCGCACGGCAGGGGCTGACACTCCGAGGACCACAGGGGCACATTACGGCGAACAACGGGCCTGCGCCCCTGACTGGACACTCGACGGACTCCTCTCCCTAGGATGGTTCTGTGAATGCGGGTACGAAAGTGCCTCGACGGAGAAGGAGACCCATGACGCATGCGATCATCGCCCGGCAAGCCGGAGGACCCGAAGTCCTCGAACTCACCGAAGCAGAGGTTCCGGCACCGGGCCCACATCAGTTGCTCGTCAAGGTCGCAGCCGCCGGGGTGAACTTCATTGACACCTATCAGCGTGGCGGCATCTACAAAGTTGAATACCCGTTCACCCCCGGCTCTGAGTCGGCGGGCATCGTTGAGGCCATCGGCTCGGACGTCGCGGACTTCGCCGTTGGGGACAGGGTCGCCACCGCTGAAGGATCGCGAAGCTACGCCGGGTACACCCTCGTAGACGCTGACAAGGCGCTTCCGGTGCCGGACGGCGTCGACGACCACACAGCGGCCGCCCTTCCACTGCAGGGAATGACCGCGCACTACCTGGTCAACTCTTCCTTCCGCGTGGAACCGGGCCACACCGTCTTGACCCATGCAGGTGCCGGCGGCGTGGGTCTCATCCTGACGCAATTGCTCAAGGCCCGCGGCGCCCGTGTCATCACCACAGTCTCCTCGGACGAGAAGGAAGTCCTTGCCCGGGAAGCCGGCGCAGACGAGGTCCTGCGTTACGCCGGATTTGCGGACAAGGTCCGCGAGCTCACGGACGGCGAAGGGGTCAACGTGGTGTACGACGGCGTCGGCAAGGATACGTTTGACGGTTCCCTTGCGAGCCTGCGAATCCGTGGCTCGCTTGTCCTGTTCGGGGCAGCTTCCGGGCCGGTGCCTCCCTTTGACCCCCAGCTGCTGCGCGCGGGCGGATCGTTGTCCCTGACACGCCCGACAATTGCCCACTTCCTCCAGAACCCGCAAGAACGGCGCTGGCGCTCGGCCGAGGTCTTCGGTGCAGCCGCCAGCGGCGCGCTCAAAGTCCGGATCGGTGGGACGTACCCTCTCGCCGAAGCCGCCCAGGCCCACCGCGACTTGGAAGCCCGCAAGACCACGGGCAAGCTACTGTTGGTCCCATAATCAAAGCAACGGCACATTGTCTTTTCAATTAACATTGGGCTAAGCCAAAGCAACGGCCACGCGACCGCTGACACTTTTTGTTCACCTCAATCCGAGAAGCTTCGAACGTGACCCAGGAACATGAAATCCCGGCAGACCGCCTGGAAGTCCAAGCTGTGCACCTGCCCCAGCTGCAAGGCGCAGGAGCCGCGCCGCCTACGCGCACGCTGATCGAAATCATCGATGACACGGCCCGAACGTTTCCGGAAGCCTCGGCCCTCGATGACGGGCGCAAATCGCTAAGCTACTCCGAACTCATGGCGCAAGTACGCGGTTTTGCCGCCACGCTCAGTGCAGCTGGACTTGGCCCCGGAGACAAGATCGGCGTCCGGATCCCGTCCGGGACGAATGATCTCTACATTGCCATCCTGGCGATCCTCTCGATTGCGGCCGCCTATGTGCCAGTGGATGCGGACGATCCCGAGGAACGGGCACGGCTGGTTTTCGGAGAAGCCAAAGTGTCTGCCGTTGTCACAAAGGGCCGAAGGATCGACGTCCCCGGGGAGCGGCCAACACCGCACCCGGCTCCGCGTGCACCGGGCCTGGATGACGATTCCTGGGTCATTTTCACGTCAGGCTCCACCGGCACACCCAAGGGCGTGGCGGTGCAGCACCGTTCGTCCGCGGCCTTTGTTGACGCCGAAGCCCGGCTTTTCCTCCAGCAAGATCCCATAGGGCCGCAGGACCGGGTCCTCGCCGGTCTTTCCGTGGCGTTTGACGCTTCATGCGAAGAGATGTGGCTGGCGTGGCGGCACGGTGCCTGCCTGGTCCCGGCTCCGCGTGCCCTGGTGCGTTCCGGCATGGATCTTGGCCCGTGGCTCATCAACCATGGAATCACAGTGGTGTCCACCGTTCCCACGCTCGCGGCGCTATGGCCCGCGGAAGCCCTCGAGAACGTGCGCCTGCTCATTTTCGGCGGCGAAGCGTGCCCACCCGAACTCGCCGAACGGCTCGCAGTGGACGGCCGCGAAGTGTGGAACACATACGGACCCACGGAAGCAACCGTCGTGGCCTGCGCAGCTCCACTCGGTGGCAGCGGTCCCGTACGCATAGGTTTGCCGCTGGACGGTTGGGACCTCGCCGTCGTCGACGCCGCAGGGATTCCCGTCGAGGAGGGCGAGACGGGTGAGCTGATCATCGGCGGCGTAGGCCTGGCCCGCTACCTCGATCCCGCGAAGGACGCAGAGAAGTACGCGCCGATGCCGTCCCTGGGGTGGGAACGCGCGTACCGATCCGGCGACCTCGTCCGCTATGAAGAAGCCGGTCTCATCTTCCAAGGCCGGGCAGACGAACAAGTCAAACTTGGTGGCAGGCGGATCGAGCTCGGCGAGATCGACGCCGCACTTCAGGCGCTGCCCGGCGTTGCCGGAGCGGCGGCTGCTGTCCGTACGACGGCGGCCGGCAACCAGATACTTGTCGGCTACCTGGCTCCCGCGGGACCCGAGGACATCGACCTCGCAGCTTCCCGGGAGTTGCTCACCGAAAGCCTTCCCGCTGCGCTGATCCCACTGCTGACGGTGGTGGATTCACTTCCGACGAAGACCAGTGGCAAAGTGGACAGGCGTTCACTGCCCTGGCCGCTGGCGGGCGCGGGAGCTGCCGATGCGGACAAGGCACCACTCAACCTTCCCGAGGATGCCCAATGGGTGGCTGAACAGTGGGAAAGCGTCCTGGGCTCCCGGGTCACATCGCTCGACGCTGATTTCTTCGCCTACGGTGGCGGCTCCCTCGCCGCGGCCCAACTCGTCTCTGCCCTGCGAGTGCGTTACCCCACCATCACGGTGGCTGAGATCTATGCGACCCCCCGAGTGGGCGCCCTGATCGATGCCGCGCGGCAGTCACTGCCGGAAGGCGGCATCCAGGGACCGGCAGCCGAACGCACGGTTCGACCGACCTCCCGGAAATCGCAGATCTTCCAGTCCCTGATGGGCATTTTCCTCAACATCCTGGTGAGTATGCGTTGGCTCACCTACCTGATGGCCGCCAACCACTTGCTGGCCGACTTCGCCGGTTTCTCAACCGCGCCTGTGGTGTCATGGTGGTGGATCCTCGCGTCCTGGCTGGTGTTCGTCAGCCCGCCGGGACGCATGGGCATTTCGATTCTGGCCGCGAGGACACTCCTCCGTGGCCTCCAGCCCGGAACCTACCCGCGCTCGGGCAAAGCTCACTTGAAGTTGTGGCTTGCGGAACAGATCCAGGACCTCTCGGGCGCCATCAGCCTCGCCAGCGCGCCGTGGGTTCCGTACTATGCCAGGGCGCTGGGGGCGAAGATCGGGAACAACGTCCATTTGCATTCCCTGCCGCCGGTCACCGGACTGCTTTCCCTGGGCAGCGGCTGCAACATCGAACCCGAGGTGGATCTCTCAGCGTGGTGGATCGACGGTGACTTCGTCCACATCGGCTCCATCCATGTAGGTGCCGGCGCAACCGTGGGCTCCCGCAGCACGCTTATGCCGGGAACCAGCATCGGCGCCGGCGCGCGCGTGGAACCCGGCTCCGCAGTCTTGGGCAGGGTCAAGGCCGGACACCTCGTTGCCGGCTCCCCCGCCGAACGCCGTGGCAAAGCCAAGAATGGATGGCCGGAGACTCCGTCGTCGCACCATCTGATTGGCAGGCTCTGGTTCGCGGCGTTCGCCGCAGCTTCCGCGCTGCTCGCCCTCATCCCCTACGTGTCGGCGTTCGCCGGCGCGTGCGTGGTTCTGGCCTTCATCCAAGGCAGGAGTTCCCTCCAGGATGCCTTCCCGGAGCTCTTGCTTGCCATTCCCTTGGCCGCACTGGCCTGGTTCCTCTGCAATCTCCTGCTGATCCTCGCGACCACACGGATGCTCGGCATCGGTCTCGCAGAGGGGTACTACCGCGTTCGCAGCCGCGTTGGCTGGCAGGTTTGGGCCACTGAGCGCGTGCTGGACATGGCACGGGATCTGCTCTTCCCGATCTACGCCAGCCTCTTTACCCCCGTGTGGCTGCGCCTGCTGGGTGCCAAAGTAGGCCGTAACGTGGAGGCCTCCACCGTACTTCTGCTGCCGCGCATGACGACCATCGGTGAAGGTGCATTCCTCGCGGACGACACAATGGTGGCCTCCTACGAGCTTGGCGGCGGCTGGATGAAGATTGCACCGGCCAAGATCGGGAAACGCTCGTTCCTCGGCAATTCCGGCATGACCGCTGCGGGCCGCAGCGTGCCCAAGAATTCGCTGGTCGCCGTGCTGTCGGCCACGCCGGCCAAAGCAAAATCGGGCACCTCCTGGCTGGGTAGCCCGCCGGTCAGGCTGCGCCGGACCGCCGTCGACGCCGATCAGAGCCTCACTTTCAATCCCCCGCTTGCACTCAAGACCAAACGCGCCCTGTGGGAATTGTGCCGCCTGGTGCCGGTCATCCTGACTGTGGCGATCGCCGTCGGCATCATGCTGGTCCTCGACTGGATCGCTTCGGAGTCCTCTTACTGGCTGGCGGCCGTCCTGGGAGGCGTCGTTGTCCTCGCCGCAGGTGCTGTGGCCGCAGCAAGTTCGGTTGCCGCGAAATGGATTTTGGTGGGCCGCATCAAGGAGGGCGAGCATCCCCTGTGGAGCTCGTTCATCTGGCGGAACGAAGTGGTTGACGCCTTTATCGAGATGGTCAGTGCTCCATGGTTCGCGCGTTCGGCATCCGGCACGCCGGCGCTGGTGTGGTGGCTCAGGGCACTCGGTGCGAAGATCGGCCGGGGCACATGGTGCGAAAGCTACTGGTTGCCCGAGGCCGACCTTGTCACGCTAGGCGAAAGTTCCACAGTCAATCGCGGCTGCGTGGTCCAGACCCATCTCTTCCACGACCGCATCATGAGCATCGACACCGTGGTTCTCGGGGACGGCGCCACGATGGGCCCGCACGGCGTCATCCTGCCGCGCGCCAGCATCGGGGCAGGAGGAACGGTTGGACCGGCGTCGCTGGTAATGCGCGGCGAAACTGTTCCTGCGGGCACCTACTGGATGGGCAACCCGGTCAGCCCTTGGTCCGGGCCGTAGCGTAGATTGGCAAGACGACCCGTGAAAACCACCAGCCCATGACAACAGCAGCACAGCAAGCTACACGGAGGCAGCCAGCGCACATGAGCCGCAGCGAACCAGGAACAATCAGAACTGCTGCCGATCCCTATACCCTGCACCACGGGAGTATGGCATTCCAGGTGTTGCGGTATGAGTTGGATTTGGACTATAGCCTGGGCAGCAATAGGCTCAACGGCCGCGCGATGCTTCGTTGCATGGCGCTCGAAGACACAGACTCCGTGGTCCTGGATCTGGTGGGGTTGAAAGCTTCCAAGATCCTGGTGGACGGTAAGAAGGTGCCGAAATTCAGCCCTCGCGGCGAGCACCTTGTTGTCACCGTGAAGGACCGGTTGCGGGCTGGCCAGGCCTTCACTGTCGAGCTCCGCTACGACGGCAATCCGAAGCCGCGCCGGGGCCTGTGGGGCGAAGTCGGTTGGGAAGAGCTCAACGACGGCGTCTTGGTTGCGGGCCAGCCGAACGGCGCCGCTTCCTGGTTCCCGTGCAACGACCATCCGCGGCACAAGTCCAGCTATTTGATCAGCATAACCACCGACGACAACTACCGCGCCATATGCAACGGCCGCCTCGTCTCGCACAGCCGGAAATCAAGCCGTGAGACCTGGGTTTATGAGCAGAGCGAACCGATGGCCAGCTATCTCGCCACGGTTCAGATCGGCCGCTACCGGCTCCACCAGCTGAGCCCCTCACTCAACAGGGCCGACGCCGGGACGGCCCACCATGCCGAAGGCGCGCGGCACACTCCAGTGCCCCAGTTTGTTGCCGTCTCCCCTGGGTTGTTGTCCGAGGCCAAGGAAGGCCTGGCAAGGCAAACCGACATGATGCGCACTTTTGTGGAGTGTTTCGGTCCGTATCCCTTTGCGGAATATACGGCCGTGGTCACCGACGATGAACTCGAAATCCCCCTCGAGGCACAGACGCTCTCCATCTTCGGGCGCAACCACATGGAGCAATCGTGGGAGGCTCAGCGCCTGATCGCCCACGAGCTGTCCCACCAATGGTTCGGCAACTCGCTCACCGCGAGCAGTTGGCGGGATATCTGGCTGCACGAGGGTTTCGCTTGCTACGCCGAATGGATCTGGTCCGAAGAGGCCGGCGTCATGTCCCTCGCCAACCGGACGAGGGCCGCGTGGCGAAAGCTCGACGCCGGCGCCCAGGATCTGGTGATCGGCGACCCCGGGCCGGAGCGAATGTTCGATGACCGCGTCTACAAGCGCGGAGCACTGGCTCTCCATGCCATTCGTCGTGCATGCGGTGACACGGCGTTCTTCGGTTTGTTGCGGCATTGGACTGAGACCAAGCGTCATGGCTCGGTCTCCACGGCGGAATTCATCGTCACGGCCAATGCCTACGTTCCGGGGCTCGACGCCGCCAGCGTGCTGGAGCCCTGGCTGTACCAGGCAAGGCTCCCCGCTTTCAGCTAATCCACCGGCCCAGCTAAGGGGCAGCTAGCGCAACGGCAGCAGCCAGTCCGGCCGGAAGATCCTGGCTGTCGGCGCTGGCCGGGAGTTCGAGGTCCCATAACCCTGGCCTTTCCAGTACGTCGAGGGAATTCGGGTCCACCCTGAGCCCAACACCCGTCATCTTCAACCAGGCCTCCTTGCGAGCCCATAGTCGCGCCCGCTCCAGCGAACGGTGGCTGGCGTCCAGGGCATCGAGGTGGCGACGCTCACGCGCGGTCAGCGCGACGTCGCCGAAGCCGGCGAACTCCGTGCCTGCCGCGCTTTCCAGATCGGCTCCCAGCCGGAGGCCGGGTTCGGGATGTACGACGGCGGCAAACAGCACCCAGCCCGACGCCCGCGCGGCGCTGAGCACCAGCGGTGCGGGTCCGCCGTCGAGCAGGTATCCGGGCCGGCCATGCGCAATGTCCGGACCGGCGCCGCATTCCGGGCACTCATAGGCCGCTTGGAGTTTCGAGGCCGGGACACCCAAGAGGGCGGCAGCAAAGTTCTGCTGAGCCACCCTGGACGCCAGGAATTCCAGGCGCGCCTCGGGAGCCATTGCGTTTCCGCGAAGGATCTCGGCCGGAGACAACAAACCCGCCGCCATCTGCGCGATGGCGGCGGATTGCGCGGGTCCGAGGGGCTGGATGTGAACATCCAGCCCCTCGATCCCGGTGTTGATGCGGGTCAGCGCTGGACTGCTCCGAATCGCTCTGCGGCGACTGCGACGGCGGCCTCACGGGCCTCCGATGCCTCATCGGCCGTCAGTGTGCGGTCCGTGGCGCGGAATCGCAACCCGAAGGCGAGCGACTTCTTGCCATCCTCGATGCCCTGGCCGGCGTAGACATCGAACAATGCGACGTCTTCGAGCAGTTCTCCCGCACCTTCCCGGAGGGCAGCCAAGACGGCGTCCGCCGGAACGTCCCGCGGTACCACAAGGGCAACGTCCTGCGTGGCGACCGGGAAACCGGAGATGTGCTTGGCGACGATGACGTCCGGGGCGGCGTCGAAGAGCGCGTCCGCATTGAGCTCGAGAGCAACGGAACGGGCCGGCATGTCATGGGCAGCGAGCAGCTTCGGGTGTAGTTCGCCCGCGTAGCCCACGACGTCGCCGGAGCGGAGGGCCAACTGGGCGGCACGGCCCGGATGAAACGCCTGGTGGCTGCCCTGGCTGACCACGAGCTCCACGCCGAGGACGTCGCCGATGAGCCGGGCGACATCGAGGGCGTCTGCCCAGTCCCAGACACGCGGCGCGTGGGCCGCGGCAGCGGGGGAATCATGGCCGGTCAAAACAGCGGCGATGTGCAGCGGCTGGTCCGGGACGCCGTCGTACAGTCCGTCAAGTACCTCGTCGGACGGCTTGACACCCAGCGGAGGGATGGACGCCGTGCCCAGCTGCCCGTCGGGAAGGAACACCGAGCCGGCCTCGAAGAGGGCAAGGTCGCGGAACCCACGGGAGTGGTTGCGGCGGGCAACCTCGATCAGGCCGGGAAGAACGGAGGTACGCAGGTAGCCGTGTTCCTCACTGATCGGATTGGCCAGTTTGAGGGCGGTGCGTGCCGCGCCTTCCTCAGCGACCCCAAAGGTGTCATTGGACGACTTGGAGACGAACGGATACGAGAGGACCTCTGTCAGGCCCGAATCTGCGAGGGCCTGGACCACCCGGCGCTTTTGCTGCTGGGTCCGGGTCAAGCCGCGGCCCGGAGGGGCCACGGGCAGGGTGGCCGGGATGTTGTCATAGCCCACCAGCCTTGCGATTTCCTCGGAGAGGTCTTCCTTGGTTTCCAGATCATTGCGCCAACTCGGTGCCGTGACCACATAGGAGCCGCTCACCTCGCCCTTCAGGACGATGGCGCCCAGGTCCTTGAGGGAACCGGTGATCTGTTCTTCCGTGAAGTCGATGCCAATCCGGGAGGCCGCGTAGCCAACCGGCAACTCGATGGTCACCGGGTCGGGCGCGGTCCCGACGTCGGTCCCGGCTTCGTCAGCGGTGCCGCCTGCCAGTTCCACGAGGAGGTCAACGACGCGTTGGGCGGCAATGTTGGCAACCTGCCAATCCACGCCGCGCTCGAAGCGCTTGGACGCTTCTGACGGCAGCTTGTGCCGGCGACGGGACCGTGCGATCGAGACCTCATCGAAGTGCGCAGCTTCGACCAGGATGTTGGTGGTTGAATCGGAGACCTCCGTGTTGGCTCCGCCCATGACGCCGGCGATGCCGATTGCCCCGGAGCGGTCGGTGATCAGGAGGTCCTCGACGTCGAGCGCACGCACTTTGCCGTCAAGGGTGGTGATCTTCTCCCCTGCCACGGCGCGGCGGACCACGATGTCACCCGAGAGCTTGTCGAGGTCGTAGCAGTGGTTCGGCTGGCCGAGCTCGAGCATCACGTAGTTGGAAATGTCCACCGGCAACGAAATCGAGCGGATGCCGGCCAAACGCAGCCGGGAAACCATCCACGGCGGCGTGGGGCGGGTGGCGTCGACTCCGCGGACCGCGCGGGCCACGAAGCGGTCGCAACCGGGCTTGCCGTAAATCGGAGCGTCGTCGTTGAGCTTGACGCCGTAGCCGCCGGAGAGTGCCGCAGGGGCATTGACCTTGGCGGCCGGATCCGTGAAGACAGTTCCGGTGGCGTGGGCATATTCGCGGGCGACGCCACGGATCGAGAACGCATAACCGCGGTCCGGGGTGACGTTGATTTCGGCGGCTTCGTCGTAGAGGCCAAGCAACGTCATGGCGTCAGCGCCGACCTCGGGATCCAGGCCGATGCGGGAGAGCACCAAGATGCCGTCGTGGTCCTCGCCGATGCCGAGTTCGCGTACCGAGGCGATCATGCCCGCAGACAGGTGCCCATAGGTCTTGCGGGCGGAAATGTGGAAGTCCCCCGGGAGTACGGCCCCAGGAAGGGTAACAACTACCTTGTCTCCCTCGACGAAGTTGTGGGCACCGCAAATGATGCCCTGCACGCCGGAGGGGTCGATGCCCTCACCGGGGAGGGTCTGCTCCTGCCCCTCGGGGACCACGCGGACCTGGCACCAATTGATGGTCTTGCCGTTGCTCTGCGGTTCCTTGACCAGGCTCAGGACCTGGCCCACCACGATTGGACCCTTGAGTTCGTCCGTGGGGCGGTGGACGGCTTCTTCTTCAAAACCGACCTTGACGAGTTCCGCCATGACGTCTTCGGCCGTGGCGTCGGCCGGAACCTGCGCGAATTCACGCAACCAGGAAAGTGGGATACGCACTGTTAGATCTCCATCCCGAAGTGCTCGCTGAAACGTACATCGCCTTCGATCATGTCGCGCATGTCGCCGACCTCGTTGCGGAACATGAGCGTGCGCTCGATGCCCATGCCGAAGGCAAAACCTGAATACTCGTCCGGGTCGATGCCCGCAGCGCGCAGGACGTTGGGATTGACCATGCCGCAGCCGCCCCATTCGATCCAGCGGGGGCCGCCCTTGGCGCCGGGGTGCCAAATGTCCAGTTCCGCCGACGGCTCCGTGAACGGGAAATAGTTGGGACGCAGGCGAATCTGCGCCTCGTCACCGAACATCTGCCGTGCGAAGTGCTCCAAAGTGCCGCGGAGGTCCGCCATGCTCAGTTTCTTGTCGATGGCCAGGCCCTCGAACTGATGGAACACGGGCGTGTGGGTGGCATCGAGTTCGTCGGTGCGGAATACCTTGCCGGGGCACAGCACGTAGATGGGCACGTCGCGCTCCAGCATGGAACGGACTTGCACCGGGGAGGTGTGCGTGCGCATGAGCAGGTGCGCCTCGGGAGGTTCCACGAAGAAGGTGTCCTGCATTTCGCGGGCAGGGTGGTCCGGCTTGAAGTTCAGGGCGTCGAAGTTGAACCACTCGGATTCGACCTCCGGGCCCTCGGCGATTTCCCAACCCATGCCGACGAAAATGTCCGCCACGCGATCCTGCAGCGTGGACAGGGGGTGGCGGGCACCCGCGCGGCGTCGCCTCGGTGCTGCCGTGACGTCGACGGTTTCCTCCACGAGGATACGGGCGTCGTTTTCGGCTTCGAGCACAGCGGTCCGTGCTGCGAGCGCCTGGTTGACGCGGCCGCGCGAGGAGCCCATGAGCTTACCGGCGGCGGCCTTCTGTTCCTTGGCCAGGCCACCGATTTCACGGTTGGCAAGGCTCAAGGGCGACTTCTCGCCGGTGTGCGCCAAGCGGACGGCCTTGAGTTCTTCGAGGGAGGATGCAGCGGCAATCGCGGCGACTGCTTCCTCAACGGCAGCGGTGATGGCGGCTTCATCCAGAGGATTCGGGATGGCAGCGCCCGGCAAAGTGTCAGTCATCTACTGTTCTTAGCTACGAGTCGGAAATGGTCTTCACCCGGCGGGGCCATGGCAAAGGCAGGAGCAATGCTCGCCAGACGCGTCCGGCGGGCACTAACCCCCAGTCTAGTTGAAGGCTTCGGCCCGGATTTAACCCGTGACGCAGGGGCATCGTTCGCCGGCGGCGCAGCTAGCATGGCCTCATGACACCGGTCCGGACCATTACTGTCACCGGGGAGGGAACAGCCGAAGCCGTTCCCGACCTTCTCACGCTGACGCTCGCCGTCGAGGTCAGGCGTGATGCCGCCGGAGCGGCCTATGACGACGCCGGAGAGGTGACTTCGGCGGTCACTGATGCCTTGCGCGGGCACGGGGTCGCTGAGCGTGACCTGCGGACCAGCGGCCTCAATCTGCGGGCGGAACTCGTCTGGGCCGAAAACCAGGGGCAAAAGGTCACTGGATATGTTGCATCAACCACCTTGGTTGCCCGGGTCAGCCCGCCGTCTGCGGCCCCGGTCGCCATATCCGCGGCCGTCGCTGCAGGTGGCGACACCCTCCGCATCAATGGGATCGAACAAGGATTCACGGATTCGTCGGCCGTTGCAGCGCGGGCGCAGGAGGCCGCGTGGCGGGAGGCCGAGGCGAAAGCCGCCCGGTTTGCGGCACTCGCCGGCGCCCGGCTAGGCCAGGTCTTGTCTATCGATCAGCGGCCAGAGCGTGGGTTGCCCGTGCCGATGATGGGTGACATGAAGCGCGCCGTTGCCGCCCAGGGCGTGGCCATCGAAACAGGATCCGTGGCAGTTTCGGCGAGCGTGGTGGTGCAGTGGGAGCTGGAGTCTGCGGAGCGCAGCGCCGGCTGATCCAGCTCTCCTAGTGGATGGCTCCCGCGGACAGCTTCGCGTCCACGGGAGCATCGAGAGCGGTACGAACGACGACGGCGATCCCCTCTCCCATGTCCCGCGCGGCCATGGATGGTGCGGCACTCCCCCGAGGCAGTTGGGCTTCGTCGTAGGGAACGTGGATGAAGCCGCCGCGGGCTTGTGCCGCGACGGCGGCACTCGAGAGTTCGTGCATCAGGGTATAGAACACGTGGTTGCATACATAGGTTCCAGCCGTCTGTGAGACCTCCGCGCGGATTCCCGCGATCTGCAACGCCCGGAGCGCAGACTTCACCGGCAGGGTACTGAAGTACGCCGCAGGACCCGCCGGAATGACAGGTTCGTCGATGGGCCGGTTTCCCGCATTGTCCGGAATTCTGGCGTCATCGCAGTTGATGGCCACCCTCTCCAAGGAGAGCCGATCGCGGCCGCCGGCAAGCCCCACGCAGATGATCAGTTCCGGCCGCAGCCGCCCGATGGCCTCCCGCAGAACGGCAGCGGATTCACCGAAAACGCAGGGTAGCTCGAGCGCCTCAACCTCATGCCCTTCAGCGCGCAAAATTTCCCTCGCCAAGAGGACGGCGGTCCACGAAGGATTGCTGGAGTCGCCGCCGAAAGGCTCGAATCCCGTCAGCAGAATCATGAACCCACCCTAGCAACAGCTGACCCGGCGTCCAGGTCCCAGCTCCGATCTTTCGGCAGGCCTTGACAACCGTTCGAACATATATTCGAATGGAGGCCATGAGATGGGACGCACAAGCACTTTCACCACAACGTGGTCCGGCACCCGGAGACAACAGCAACAGTGTCCTGTCCGGAGCCGCCCCAGCTCCGGACGCCCTGCTGCCGCTGGCCGGGCTTCTGCGTTCCGTCTCAACCCCCGAATTCTCCGGAGTCACCTTTCATGAGGTCACCGCCAAATCGGTGCTCAACAAGGTGGCGTCCGGTTCCCAAATGCCCTTCGAATGGACCGTCAACCCATACCGCGGATGCAGCCATGCCTGCGTCTACTGCTTCGCCCGCAAGAGCCACACCTATCTGGAGTTCGACGCCGGACACGATTTCGATTCCCAGGTGATAGTGAAGATCAACGCGGCAGAAGTCTTGCGCAAGGAACTCTCCAAGCCGTCTTGGGGACACCATCATGTCGCCCTGGGCACCAACACGGATCCATACCAGCGGGCCGAGGGCCGTTACCAACTGATGCCTGGAATCATCCGCGCCTTGGCTGATTCCGGCACGCCGTTCTCCGTCCTCACCAAGGGAACCCTGCTGGGCCGCGACATCCCCCTGCTCAAGCACGCTTCCAGCCAGGTACCCGTGGATTTGGGCATCTCCTTGGCCATGACAGACGAAACCCTCGCCTCGGCTGTCGAGCCGGGGACCCCGGCACCCCGCGCCAGGCTCAAACTCATCCACCGGTTGCGCGAGGCAGGCCTGCCCTGCGGAGTCATGGCCATGCCTATCCTGCCTTGGCTAACGGACAGCGATGACGCCTTGGAGTCTCTCTTCACGGCCCTGTCCGGGGCTGGCGCCACGGGAGTCACTGCCGGGGCGTTGTACCTGAAGCCGGGCACCCGCGAATGGTTCATGCAGTGGCTGGCGGCCAACCACGCCGGCCTCGTGGGCAAGTATCGGCGTCTCTACGGCCAAGGCTCGTATGCCTCGAAGGAATACAGGACCTGGCTGAGCGGCCGCATCAACTACTTCAAGGCCCGCCACGGCTTTTCAGGGAGCAACGGTTTCAGCCACAGGAACGCCGCTGCAGGCAAGGAAGCGGCTGCTTCCCTCCCACCGGCTGGCCAGCCGACGCTTTTCTAGCCAAGCAGCCCTGAATCCACCCGTTCCAGCAAGGCCCGGACGATCGGCAGGTCAGCGGGAATCCAAGGCAACGCGAACGCCTCGTCGCCGCTACCAAGGGGGACCCAGCGAAGTTCATCGTGGTCCTGGAGCGGACGCGGTTCGCCGTCGAGCAGTTCAGCGAACCACACCCTCATCACAGCCCGCTCGTTCAAGGGCCACCCGGCATCGTCGTCCGCCGCCACTTCGGCCCCGAGCCGGACGGTGATCCCGAGTTCTTCGATCAATTCCCGGTGCAGCGCGTCTTCGAAGGACTCTCCGGCCTCGAGCTTGCCGCCCGGGAACTCCCACATTCCGGCGAATTGCGGCGGAGCGCTGCGCCGGGCGACCAGCAACCGGCTCGGGTTTTCAAGAGAATCGACGACGGCGGCGCCCGCCACACTTATCAGTCCAGTCACCGCAACAGTCTATTGGCCGCGCGCCCAGGGATCCTGCCTATGGAAGTTGTCACATACAGGGACATTCGCCGGAGTCTCCCACTAAGCTTGAAAGTCGGATTTAATCCCGTTCGTGCGGCCTCCCGCTCACCCCCAGAAACAGGACAATGACCACCACCGCAGTCAGCAAGACCTCCAAAAAGACCGGAAGCCGCCACGTGGCCCTGGCCATCTTTGCCCTCGCCATGGGTGGATTCGCCATAGGGACCACGGAATTCACCATGATGGGCTTGCTCAAGGAGATCGAGCAGGGACTCAACATCAGCACTCCCGAGGCCGGGAACCTGATTTCCGCCTACGCTTTGGGCGTAGTAGTGGGTGCGCCGATCTTCGCGGCGCTGGGCGCCCGGCTCCCACGCAAGCAACTTGCCCTGGGACTCATGCTGTTCCTGTCCATAGCGAACCTGACGTCCTTCATTGCACCGGACTATGGAACCATGCTGATCACGAGGTTTGCGTCGGGACTGCCCCATGGCGCTTTCTTCGGGATCGCTGCTGTGATCGCAGCGAGCCTGGTTGCCCCCACCAAGCGTGGGTGGGCGATCTCGATGGTTATGGGCGGGCTCACTATCGCCAACGTTATCGGCGTTCCCGCTGCCACCTGGCTTGGTCAGACCTTCGGTTGGCGCTTGCTCTTCGTGGTGGTGGGCATCATCGGTTTGGCCACCAGTGTGCTGCTCTGGAAGTTCGTCCCCTTTGAGCCCGTGCACCCCGAGGCGAGCATTCGCCGGGAACTTGGCGCCCTCAAACGCATCCAGGTCTGGCTGGCACTGCTTATCGGAATCATCGGTTTTGGCGGCTTCTTCGCCACCTATACCTACATCGCCCACACCATGACATCCGTGGCCGGCATCCCGCAGTCGCTGATACCCCTGGTGGTGGCCCTCTACGGACTCGGCATGGTGGCCGGAAACATCCTGGGCGGCCGGATCGCCGACAAGTCAGTCATGGGAACCATCTACCGGGTCCTTCCGGCAATCGCGCTGGCCTTGATTGTCTACGCCATCGCTGCCCACTGGGCGTGGTCGGCATTCATCATGGTGTTCATCGTGGGCGGCATCGGCTCCATGCTCGTTCCACCCTTGCAGACCCGGCTCCTCGACGCTTCGCCCGACGCACCGTCTCTTGCTTCTTCGCTCAACCATTCCGCGCTCAACATCGCGAACGCCCTTGGCGCGTTCCTCGGCGGCGTGGTCATCGCATGGGGTTGGGGTTACGTGGCCCCGGCCCTCGTTGGCGCTGTCCTGGCGGTCCTGGGCCTTGGCGTCGCCGGCATTAGTGGCTGGTTGGAACGCAAGAAGCCGCTGGCTGCGTAGGCGGTGGGCTGCTTAGACCTGGACCCGCTCGACGTCGGGCTCAAGGTAGATGACCCGCGCGATTGGCACAGCCGTACGGATCCGCACTTCGGCGTCGTCGATTGCCTTCGCGATGGCCTGGCCGGTATCGGCAACGCCCACACTGATCTTCGCCGCAACCAGCAATTCTTCCGGACCCAAGTGCATGGTCTTGAGGTGGATGATGCGCGTGCCATCGGACTCAATGGCTTCCGTGATGCGGGTGTTGTCCTCTTTGGTGGCTGATTCACCAAGCAGCAAGGACTTGGTTTCCACCGCGAGCACTACGGCGATTGCCACGAGAAGCAGGCCGATCATCCCCGTGCCCGCAGCATCCCACAAGCCGTTGCCCGTGATGAGGGTCAGGCTCACGCCGAACAGCGCGAAGACGAGGCCCAGGAGGGCTCCGAAATCCTCCAAGAGGATCACGGGCAACTCCGGTTGCTTGGCATTGCGGATGAACTTGATCCAGCTTTGGTTGCCACGCAAAGGATTGGACTCGTGGATTGCGGTGCGGAAAGAGAACGACTCCGCCACGATCGCACCGAGCAGCACAGCCAGCGGCACCCACCAGAAATCGCCTTCAATGGCATGCGGGTGCTGGAACTTCTCCCAGGATTCGTAGAGCGCGAAAAGGCCGCCAACGCTGAACAGCACGATCGAGACGATAAAGGCGTATATGTAACGCTCACGGCCATAGCCAAACGGGTGTTCGGGACTCGCCGCCCGTTGTGCCCGCTTCCCGCCAAGCAGCAGGAGCAACTGGTTGCCGGAGTCGGCCACGGAGTGGATCGCCTCCGCCAACATGGACGATGACATGGTCAGGACGAATGCGACGAACTTGAGCACGGCAATCGCCAGGTTGGCACCCAATGCCGCCACGATTGCCTTGCTACCGCCATTTGCAGCCACGAAAGCTCCACTTCTTCTTCGGTTCAGGGGATGTGAGTGAATTGCCGGAACGGACCGCTGCGTCGCCTTCCTTCAAGCAATACCGTACCTTGCCGAAATTGTCAGGAAGCCTGCTGGGAGCGTGCGCTGGCGTAGAGGCAGACAGTAGCTGCCGTGCCGAGGTTCAAGCTTTCAGCCGAGCCGTAGACGGGTACCGCAACACGATGGTCTGCGAGTGCCAGTTCGGAGTCTGAAAGCCCTTGTGCTTCGTTGCCGAATAACCAGGCCGTCGGAGCCTCGAGTGCGTAGTCAGAGTGAGCTACCGACGCGCCTAGCCGGCGTGCGGCGTTCTCATCCTGAAGCTTGTCCAGATTGAGGGTGCCGTAACCGTCCGCCGCCAGAATCCCGATGCCGCGCTCCTTGAAGAGGGCAACGAGCTCCTCGACGTCCGCACCCAGGACAACCGGCAAATGGAAGAGGGAGCCTGCGGTGGACCGCACAGCCTTGGGGTTGTAAATATCCACGCTGGAGGCCGTCAGGACCACAGCATCCGCTCCGGCAGCATCGGCGGCCCTCAGCACTGTTCCCGCGTTGCCAGGGTCCCGCACCTGGCACATGACGGCGATCAGCCGCGGGCCGGAGTCGAGCACCGATTCAAGGCTCACGTCCACAAAACTGCAGACGGCCACAATGCCCTGGGGATTGACGGTGTCCGCCATGGCGGCCAGGACATCGTCATTCGCCAGCCGCAAGGCAACGCCATCGGCGAGCTCGGCCAGTTCAGGGAGCCGGTCCAGGCAACTTTCGCTTGCGTAAACTTCGTGCACGACGCCGGCCTCCCCCGCCGTCGTCCGCTCCCGATGCAGGACCAGTGCCTCCCGAACCGCTTGGGGGCCCTCCGCGAGGAACCTGCCCCGCTTTAAACGGGCCGGGCGCCCTGCAAGCTTTGCGACATCCCTGACCCGATCAGCTCGGGGGTTGGACATCGGAAGTTCTTGCGGGCGCCCGGTTTCGTTCATATAAAGAACTTTAGTGGCTATTGCCACTGTCCCTTGAACTGCGGTTACGCGTTCTACTCAGCAGCCTCAGCGGCCGGCTTCTTCGCAGCCTTGGCCTTGGGAGCCTTGGCAGCGGATTCTTCCTCGGACACGGAAGCCTTGACGGACGGAGCAGCCTTGGCAGCCGCAGAAGTCTTCGCAGCAGCTTCGGCCTTGACGGCCGGAGCGGAGGTGTCGGCAGGCAGGGAGTCCTTGGCAACCTGGACCAGCGCGGCGAAAGCGTTGGCGTCAGAAACGGCCAGCTCTGCCAGCATGCGGCGGTCAACCTCGACCTCAGCGGCTTTCAGGCCCTGGATCAAGCGGTTGTAGGTCAGGCCATTGGCGCGGGATGCAGCGTTGATGCGCTGGATCCACAGGCGACGGAAGTCGCCCTTCTTCTTGCGGCGGTCGCCGTAGCTGTACACAAACGAGTGCAGCAGCTGCTCTTTTGCCTTGCGGTACAGGCGAGACCGCTGACCGCGGTAACCCTTGGCCCGTTCAAGGACAACCCGACGCTTCTTGTGGGCGTTTACCGCCCGCTTCACACGTGCCACGTGCGTACTCCTTCAAAATTCTTATCCCAAGCTGCTACTGCCGGAAACCCGGCCGGCCTGAGAAGGCTTTGGTGTAGTCGGCGGCTACCGGATGGCAGCAACCAGAAAACTTGGAACTTAGATGCCGAGCATCTTCCTGATGACCTTGGCATCGCCCTTGAAGACGATCTTGTCGCCGGCAAGGCGACGGGTCAGGGTGGAGGACTTGTGCTCCAGGTAGTGGCGGCGGTTGGCCTGCTGACGCTTCAGCTTGCCGGTACCGGTCAGCTTGAAGCGCTTCTTAGCACCACTGTGGGTCTTCATCTTCGGCATGGGAACCGATCTCCTTACGTATCCGCAGACTGGGTCCGCAGTTCTTTCGTGCGACCACCCCATAGGGGGTGACCGCTGCTTTCGTGCCGGGCGGAGGGGATGCCTCCTGCGGCGTGACTAGTTGGTCTTGCGTGCTGCCGGCTTGGGAGCAACCTTGGGGGCTGCCGGTCGAGCTGCAGGCTTCGGAATCGCAGGCTTGGCCATCGGCTTCGGCACCGGTGTAGCAGCAGGCTTGGGGGCAGCCGGCACAACGGGCTTCGAAGCTGCCTGCTCAGGAGCCTTTGCCGGCGCCGGTGCCTTTGCCGGCGCGGGTGCGGCAACTGGAGCTGCTTGGACAACGGGAGCCTCTTCGACAACCGGCGTCTCTTCGACAACCGGCGTCTCTTCGACAACCTGCGTCTCTTCGACGGCAACCGCTACCTCAACAACAGGAGCAGCCTCTTCAGCTTCGGCAACCTCGGCCTCAACGGATTCCGGCGCAGTTTCCGCTGCCACCGTGTCCTCGGCCTGGTTTTCCTCTACCTGGGTCAGGAGTTCCGCCGGAACCAGGTCCGCGAGGGATTGCGTCAAGGGAGCATCCTCGCCTGAAAGGTCGATCCGGCCAGCTGCCTTGGCTTCATTCTGGGCTTTGGCTTCTGCGCGCTGCGCCGCACGGCGGGCCTCGGCCTTTGCCTCGGCCTTGTTCTTCAGCGGGCCGATCACCATGACCATGTTGCGGCCATCGATGCGCGGGCTGGACTCAATCACGCCAACTTCGGCAACGTCCTCAGCGAAGCGCTGCAACAGACGGATGCCCATTTCGGGGCGCTGCTGCTCACGTCCACGGAACTGGATCATGGCCTTCACCTTGTCCCCTGCGCCCAGGAAGCGAAGCGCGTGTCCGCGCTTGGTCTCATAGTCGTGGGTATCGATCTTCAGGCGGAAGCGGATTTCCTTCAGAACCGTGTTGGTCTGGTTCTTGCGGGCCTCACGGGCTTTGACAGCGGCTTCGTACTTGTACTTACCGAAGTCCATCAGCTTGCACACCGGAGGCTTGGCCTGCGGTGCAACTTCAACGAGATCCAGATCAGCCTCGGCAGCAAGACGCAGGGCGTCCTCGATACGGACGATTCCAACCTGTTCGCCGGCAGGGCCGACCAAACGCACCTCGGGGACGCGGATACGCTCATTGATTCTTGGCTCGCTAATGTCAAAGCTCCTGTTGTTGTGATGAGTATTCCACCGGCAAATAGAGAAGGCCCCCAATTGCTGGCGCAATCGAAGGCCTCGAAAGATCGGATACAGCCCCTCGATGGAGGCGTTCGCACCATCCAAGGCTTACCTTGAACGGTGTCCGACCAGGTACCCGGCAACTTACATCCCCGAAGGGAAACGGCTGACGCGGGTGGGAGAGAACTCCGCTTGCGAACTGAAAACCAATTCTACAGAAATCGTCCGCCAACCGCACATTAACGATGGGTGGCCGAATTCTGCGTGAGCCATAGAAAAATGGCGACTTCCAGTCGGTCTGTGACAAGCTTACCAGCATGAGCACTTCAGACAGCAATTCCCTCGACCATGAGCCCACCGGTACTGATGCCGGAGTGGGCCAGCAGATCCGCGACATTTCGGAAGTTCCCGCTGTTGAGGTCATCACCACCGGCGCCGTTCACCTCATGAGCGCAGCGGCTGTCAAGGTGGGCTTGGCCGACGACCCCGAGGCTGAGGAGCTAAAGGACCTGGACGAAGCCCGCAAGCTGATCACCGCCTTGGCCGGGCTAGTTACGGCCGCTGCACCGGAAATCGGTTCACAGCATGC
The DNA here is from genome assembly GCF_044358315.1 of Arthrobacter sp. FW306-04-A. Taxonomy (GTDB): domain Bacteria; phylum Actinomycetota; class Actinomycetes; order Actinomycetales; family Micrococcaceae; genus Arthrobacter. The sequence goes on along the minus strand of NZ_CP084559.1, from coordinate 1,537,008 downwards.
CGGCCCCTTGCGCGATGGCCTGCGTTCCCTCCAGCTCGCATTCCGCGAAGCTTCGCTGATCCCGGACGAGCCAGGCAAGGGCCCGGGCGAAAAGTTCACCGGCCCGGTCAACTGACCCGGACTCAGCTGTTAGACCGCGACGGCGGGCTGGCCTTCCTGGCCAGCCCGCCGTCGTCGTATCCTGGCGGTTTAGGCGCCATAGCCCCGCTAGCGGCGCAACTCAGTTAACGGGATCCCCCGCGCCGGCCCGGGCGATGGTCATGATCCGGCGCCGACGCAGCTGGAGGAACAGCCCGGCAAGGCACAGCACCACTCCCGCTGTCCCGATGGCGACGAATCCTGCCCATGGCCCCACGCCGTCGATAAAAAGCCCGGCGACCGGCGAACCGAAGGCCACGCCCGCAGTCAGGGCCGAGCCATACCAGCCCATTGCCTCGCCGCGCCGGTCCTCATCCACGATGTCTGCGACCTTTTCAGAGGCTGCAGACAGCACCGGCGCGCAAAGCAGACCCGGTAGAAGGGACAACAAGGCAAGGGTCCACGTGTCCCCGGCGAAGCCCATCGGAATAGTGAGGGCCGCCATGCCCAGCAGGAGCAGGATCGGCGAGACGGGCCGGTGCATCGCGCCGTAAATGAGTCCGCCGACTACCGATGAGGCGCACCAGAAGAAGAAAACAATCCCGATCTCGCTCTCATGGCCGCCGCGCTGCAATACCGCCACGATTCCGACGTCGGTTCCGCTCAGGACCATGCCGGATCCTGCGGCAACGGCGAAAACCGCGGCCACTGCCGCAGTGAACCATGTGAAGTTCCTCGCCATCTTTCCCCGCAGTCCGGAAGGCTGGGAAACCGCGTGGGCCATCTCCGAAGCAGCCTCCTGCAGATGGGCCGGAGCCGATGCCACAACAGCAGCTTCGGCAGCATGGAGCTCGTCGGCGTCGCGGTCAGCCGTTTGGCTGGCATCCAGGACATCATCGCTGCGGGTGGGCGGGTTGAACCACAGAAGGAACAGCCCGGCGGCCGACGTGCAGACGCCCACGATGGTCAGGCCGAGGACGGTGAACCCGCTCGTGGCCACAACCGCGCCCACTGCGGGGCCGATCATGAAGACCACTTCGGTGGCAATCGAGTCCAAGGCGTACGCGGAGCGCCGTTGCTCACCATCTACCAGGACGCCGAGCGACTGGCGGATGACACTGAAGATCGGCAGCGTCAGCAGGCCACCGACAAAGACGAGCGGGAGGATCCATTCGTAGCTCACGTGCGGGACAACGGACCAAATGACCAGCTCCGAGACCACGGAAGGGATGAGCGCCTTGCGCAGGCCGACAGTGTCCACGCGTCGGCCTCGCCACGGAGCGCCAATCGCGATGCCGATGGTGAATACCGCGGCGGCAGCACCGGCGGCAGCGTATCCCTTGCCCAAGGTCAGCACGATGTGCAGGATGAGCAGAACCCCTGCTGCCGAGTGCGGTATTCGGGCAACCATGCCCACCAGCAGGAGGCGCCGCACGGACGTGATGGACAGCATCTCCCGGTAGAGAGAGAAATTCACGAGCTACATCCCCTGTTCTGCCGACGGCAGGACAAGGACGTTCCCCCCGTGCCTTCGGCTACTGTGCCGCCCGCTGCAAGCTGACTTCGATCGAGTCAACCCGCTCGGCGAACAATTCGTTCTGCGCCCAACGCTCGTTGAGCCCGGAGACCAGATGCTGGATCGCAGCGGCATCCAGGCCGTCTTCGAGGTACAGCACCACGCGCAGTTCTGGTCCCGGTCCCCCGCCGGCCATGGTCGATCCATCTGCCGTAAGCGAAGCTACCCCGGCACCTGGCCGGATCTCAAGGCGCCGCACGGCCGGGTAAGTCCCTGCCAAGGAATTGAGAGCAGCCTCCAGTTCATCATCAAGGTACGACGGCGTCCAGTCGCGCTGCTGCGCCAGTGACCACATAGCAGGCCGGCGCACCACGAAGGTGACATCCGAACCCGGATCGATGACGAGCAGCTGCGCTCCCTCCGAGACGGCAGACAGCGCCGCCCGGGCTGCATATACGGCTACGGGACGAGCGTGCGGGTGCCAGGCTTCCAGGGCGGCGGCCGACGTGAAGACAGGCATGGCCGTGCGGCCATCCGGCGCTTTCAATGTCACCAGCGCCATGTCGGCCTGCTTGTCCGCGTGGCGACCATCCACGCCCTCGGCTTCCTCAGCGAGCTGGGCCACCACCGGGACAAAAACCCTGGCCGTTGCCAACGAAGTCACCACTCCGGCTTCGCTTCCTGTGCCGGCAAGGAGGGCCGAGACTGCGGCGAGGTACCCGGCGTCGGCAGTTCCGTCGTCGTCCTCGAAATTGTGGATGTTGGCGGCATCACCGCTCAGGTTCCGGCCCGCCCAGGGCTGGCCGGCAGAGTCGCCCGATCCCCCGGCACCTGCAAGGGCCGCCGCGATGTGCCCGGGCAATTGCCGCAGGGCCGGGGTTGAAGCCTTGCCGGCAGCTGGGGACTGTGGATCCTGGGACATCAGCGGCGGCCGGCGACGTCTAGCGCTTCCGGGAGGGTGAAAGCACCGGCGTACAGCGCCTTCCCAACGATCGCTCCTTCAACGCCGAGCGGCACGAGCTCCCTCAGGACCCGCAGGTCTTCCAAGCTTGAGATGCCGCCGGACGCAACCACCGGCTTGCCCGTCTTTTCCACCATCTGGCGCAAGAGTTCGACGTTGGGACCCTGAAGGGTTCCGTCTTTCGTGACGTCGGTGACCACGTAGCGGGCGCAGCCAGCGTCTTCAAGGCGCGCCAGCACCTCCCAGAGGTCTCCGCCTTCTTTGGTCCAGCCGCGGCCCGCGAGCGTTGTGCCGCGGACATCGAGCCCGACGGCGATCTTGTCACCGAAGCGGTTGATGGCCCGGCGGGTCCATTCCGGGTTCTCCAAGGCGGCAGTACCGAGGTTCACGCGGGCGACGCCGAGCTCCAGCGCACGCTCAAGCGACTCGTCGTCCCGCAGTCCTCCCGAGAGTTCCACCTTGACGTTCAGTTGCGAGACAACCTCGCTGATGAGGTCAGCGTTGTTGCCGCGGCCAAAAGCAGCGTCCAGGTCCACCATGTGGACCCACTCGGCGCCGGCGTTCTCCCAGTTCAGAGCTGCTTCCAGCGGGGTGCCGTAACTGGTCTCGGAGCCGGCTTCTCCTTGAAGGAGACGGACGGCCTGGCCGTCCACGATGTCGACGGCGGGCAGGAGTTCCAGAACGGGCAGTTCGGAAGCGGTGGTCATTGAAGTCCTTGGTGTTGTGGGGACGGGCGCTAGTTGCCCGGCAAGTCAGTTGGCAGGCAGCGTGAAGAGGTAGGCGGCGAGCAGGGCCATGCCGGCTAGCACGTAAAACGAGATGGAAACCCAAGCTGGACGCTTTTGCTGGCGGAAGGAAATGCCTCCGCCAACCAGCAAACCGGCGAGGCCCATGAAAATGATTGACCACATGTCAGGCAGTGGCTCCGGTCTCGGCCACCGGAGAGTGCGGCCCCAGGCTCTCAACCCAGTTGCGCAAGAGCCGTGCTCCGGCGTCGCCGGACTTCTCCGGGTGGAATTGGGTAGCACACAGGGGACCGTTCTCGACGGCGGCGATGAACGGGGCGCCGTGTTCGGACCAAGTCACCTTCGGCGGCGCCATGCGGGGCTGGACGACGTCGAATTCCCATTTTTGCACTCCATAGGAGTGCACAAAGTAGAACCGTTCGTGCTCGACGCCGGCGAACAGCTTTGAGCCTTCCGGCACGTCCACGGTGTTCCAGCCCATGTGCGGGACAACGGACGCAGGCAGGAGCTCCACCTTGCCGGGCCACTCGCCCATGCCTTCGGCCTCGGTTCCATGCTCCACGCCCGCCTCGAACAGGACCTGGAGCCCAACGCAGATGCCCAGGACGGGCCGGCCGCCGGCAACGCGACGACCGATCATCCGGATGGCGTCCACCGCCTTAAGCTCGCGCATGACCGTCTCGAAAGCACCGACGCCCGGGACCAAAAGGCCGTCGGCGTTCAGGACGTCTTCAGGCTTGGCGCTCAGCGTGACATCCGCGCCGGCACGTTCAAGCGCCCGAACGGCAGAGCGGACATTTCCCGAACCATAGTCCAGGACAGTTACTGTCGGTTTTCCCTCGGGCGAGACAATGCGGCTTGCAGCCTTCGGGTCCACGATGGCGCCATCCTTGAGGATGTGGGTACTCACAAGGCACCCTTCGTGGACGGAATGCCTTCGACACGGGGGTCGGACTCAACGGCAGTACGGAGCGCACGGGCGAAGGCCTTGAACTGGGCCTCCACGATGTGGTGCGGATCCCGGCCAGCCAGGACGTTCATGTGGAGGCAGATGCCGGCGTGGAGGGTGATCGCCTCAAAGACGTGGCGCGTCAGCGAACCGGTGAAGTGGCCACCAATCAGGTGGTATTCCTGGCCGGCGGGCTCTCCACCGTGGACCAAGTAAGGACGTCCGGAAACGTCGACGACGGCGTGGGCAAGTGCTTCATCCAACGGAACGGTTGCCTCACCGAAGCGGCGGATGCCGGCCTTGTTGCCCAGCGCGGTGCGCAGCACCTCACCGAAGGTGATGGCAACGTCCTCCACCGTGTGGTGGGCGTCGATGTGAGTGTCCCCAGTAGCCTTGACGGTCATGTCGATGAGCGAGTGCTTGCAGAGGGCCGTCAGCATGTGGTCGTAGAAGGGCACCGTGGTGCTGATGTCCGAGACCCCGGTGCCGTCGAGGTTGATTTCAACCAGGACGGAGGACTCACTGGTGGTGCGTTCCATGCGGGCTGTCCGGGCGGCCGCCGCGCTGGCGCCGTTTTCGCTCATTGAGATGTCCTTAGGAGGAAGGAGTGGTGGGACCGGTTCAAGTCTAGGCCGGTGCGGCGACTTGGCCGTCCAGCAAGGCTTCGAGCGCCTCGAGGAAGGCGGTGGTCTCCGGCTCGGTACCGGCCGTGACCCGGAGGTGGCCCGGTATGCCGACATCGCGGATGAGGACTCCACGCTCCAGCAGGCCTTGCCACAAAGCGTGCGGGTTCTTGAGTCCACCGAAGAACACATAGTTGGAGTCCGAAGCGGCCGGCTTGAGCCCCATCCGGGTCAACTCGTTCACAATGCGGTCCCGCTGGATCTTGATGTCTTCGACGTCCGCCATGAGGGCCTCGCGGTGCCGCAACGCGGCCAGCGCGGTTGCTTGGGTGATCGCTGAGAGGTGATACGGGAGGCGGACCAAACGGATGGCGTCGGCAACCTCGGGGGCCGCTGCCATGTAGCCGATGCGAGCACCAGCGAGGGCGAAGGCTTTGCTCATGGTCCGGGAAACGATGAGACGCTCACGGCCAGGAAGGAGCGTCAACGCGCTCGGAGTGTTGTCGTGGGCGAACTCGTGGTACGCCTCGTCCACGATAACAATCGCCTGGCTAGCTTCTCCGGCCTCGTAGACGGCCTCGACGACGTCAAGGCTAAGCCCAGTGCCGGTGGGGTTGTTCGGAGAACACAGGAACACGACGTTCGGTTGGAGCTCGCGAACCTGTGCCGCGGCCGAGGCTGCGTCAAGGCCATAGTCTTCAGCCCGAACCCCGGCGATGTATGCGGTGTCCGTCCCACTGGCGAGCAGGGGGTACATGGAATACGTGGGCGGGAAGCCAAGTGCGGTGCGTCCCGGGCCGCCGAAGGCCTGGAGGATCTGCTGCAGAACCTCATTGGAGCCGTTGGCTGCCCAGATGTTCTCGGCAGCCATTCCGTGGCCCAGGTACTCGGCGAGGGCCTCACGCAATTCGGTGAACTCGCGGTCCGGGTAGCGATTCAGTCCCGTGGCGGCCGCCGCCACGGCTTCGGTGATGGCCGCTTGGACATCCGCGGGCACGCCATGGGTGTTTTCATTGACGTTGAGCAAAATCGGAACATCAAGCTGCGGCGCGCCATAGGGGCTCAGGCCGCGCAGGTTGGTCCGGAGGGGAAGTCGGTCAAGTCGCTCAAGCTGGTCACTCACCATCCCAGTTTAAGGTGCCGCGGCTGATGCCCTGAAACTGTGACGGCCAAGCGCCCGCTCAAAGGACCTGTTAGCGCGTTCAGAGTTGCGGCTAAGTGGCAGGAATGAACAGTTGCTGGCCCGGCACGATGTGGCCGTCCTGCAGGTTGTTCAGCTGGATAATTTCGGCAACGACGTCGCGCGGATCCCGGGAAGGTGCAGCAGTTCCGGCAATCCCCCATAACGACTGGCCGGTTTGCACCGTGACACTGATGGTGGAGGTGGGCTGCAGCTGGGCCGCTGAATCTGCAGCCTTGGCCGGCGAATTCAGAAATCCCGCCAGACTCAGCAGCGCTGCAACCAAGAGCATTGCTGGAACACCGAAGAAGACCATGCGGCCCCGGCGGGTCAAGCGAAGCCGGCCCGGTGCCGTACGGCGGCCCGACGGGTGGTTGATGGTAATAGCGGACATGAGCTGAGCCCTTCTGAACAATGCCGCGTTCCGGAATCTCTGGAGTGCGGCTGCCAATTCTTGCCTTCAGTCAGTGATTGCAGGGCGGTTGTTCGTTCATGTCTTCGAACGATTCGAACGAACACCCGGACCTGTTGCACTTTTATAGAACACATATTCGAACCTTGCTATGACATTTTTAGCACTTATCAACGAACGATGTCGAGACTCGCTAGAACAAATGTTTGATAAACGCCTGTGCCTGCCCTACGTTTGAGTGAAGAAACAAGCACTGAATCAGTGCAACAGGAGGGTCTGACATTTCAGGCCAACAGTCCCGGCAAGCGCCTCAGCGCAGATCGGGCGGAACGGAAGGGCGTTGGCGAACATGGCAGCGAAAGCCACTGGCAGCGGATCGGCCTCACCGCGGAGCCAGCAGCCGCAGAAGGCTCCCAAGAGCCTGACCGTCCGCCAAAAGAAGATCCTGGAGACCATCCAGCGTTCAGTGAACGATCACGGCTACCCGCCGTCGATGCGCGAAATCGGAGACACTGTTGGCCTGGCCAGCTTGTCCAGCGTCACGCACCAGTTGTCGCAGCTCGAAAAGCTCGGCTATCTTCGTCGCGATCCCAAGCGTCCGCGGGCGATGGAAGTCCTCATGCCATTGACCTTGGATGGCGGCTCTGTCATACCGGGCGTTGAAGCGCCGTCTAAACTCCGCAGCGCAGGCGGCTTGGCCGTCACTGAGCTTGCCAGTGCCAGCGATACGGCCATGGTGCCCCTCGTTGGCCGCATCGCCGCTGGTGGACCCATCTTGGCGGATCAGACAGTTGAGGACGTTCTGCCGCTGCCCCGCCAGTTGGTAGGCCATGGCGAGCTCTTCATGCTGAAGGTCGCCGGTGATTCCATGATCGACGCCGCCATCTGCGACGGAGACTGGGTAGTAGTAAGGCGCCAGAGTGATGCCATCAACGGCGACATCGTGGCAGCCCTCCTGGACGACGAAGCCACCGTCAAGACCTTCCGTCAGCGTGATGGCCACACCTGGCTGCTCCCCCAGAACACCCAGTACGAACCCATTCTGGGCGACCACGCCACGATCATGGGCAAGGTCGTCTCGGTGCTGCGCTCACTTTAGGACGCGCCCGCTCTAAGACAAGCTCGCTTCTAGGACATCCGCTTCAGGCCTTGGCTGACTCGGCGTAAAGCCGTTCGAGCGCGCCCCGGACCACTGTACGGTCGGTGGTAGCCCAGAAGGGCGGCAAGGCTGCCCGGAGGAAGTTGCCGTAGCGCTCCGTCGAAAGCCGTGAATCAAGTACTGCCACCACGCCTTTGTCACCGTTCGAACGGATGAGACGGCCGGCGCCCTGGGCAAGCCGGATGGCCGCGTGCGTGGCAGACACCGCCATGAAACCATTGCCTCCGGCCTGCGCTACGGCGCGGGACCGTGCTGTCATCAGGGGATCGTCAGGACGCGGGAACGGGATCCGGTCAATGACCACCAACCGGCATGAACCGCCCGGAACGTCGACGCCTTGCCAAAGGGACATGGTGCCGAATAGACAGGTGTCGTCCTCCTCGGCAAACTGCCTGACCAGCGCGGCCATGGTCGACTCACCCTGGCAGAGGATCTCGACGTCCAAGCGCGACCGCATCGCATCGGCGGCTTCCTCCGCTGCCCGTCGGGAAGAAAAGAGGCACAAGGCTCCGCCGTGGGAGGCCTTGATGAGCTCTTCAAGTTCGTCAAGTGCCTCGGGCGAGGTGCCTCGTCCGGGCTTAGGCAGATGCCTGGCAACGTACAGCATGCCCTGCTTGGGGTAATCGAAAGGCGAGCCGACGTCCACGCCAGTCCAGCTCGGAGCGCCTTGCCCGGTCAGTCCCAGCCCTCCCGCAGTGGCCTCGAAAGCGGAACCAATAGCCAAGGTGGCGGAGGTCAACACCACGGTATGGCCCGCGAAGAGCCCTTCCCGGAGCCGAGCTGCGACGCTGAGCGGGGCGATATTGATGAGCGCAGGTGATTCCTCATCCGGCGCCGTGTACCCCTGCTGCGGATCAAAAGTGCTGTTCCGCGAGAGCCACACAACTTCCCTGTTTTCCCGGGCCGCGAGCAGGCGTTCACACAGTTCCAGGATCAGCATCAGCCGCGAGCGCGCGAGCTGGCGTCCGCCGTCCACCGCGTTGGACGAATCACCCTTCGAATCGGACAGGGCCGCGCGGCAGGCTTCCCGGAGCTGGCCCACGCAATCCAGCTGTTCGTCGTTGAGCCCGTTGGGCAGCAGGCCGGAAGGCGCGCCGGCAATTGCAAGCTCAAGGCGGTCCGCGGCGGCGTTCAGTGCGTCCACGGTGATGGCTGTGTGTTTGCGGGCGCTGGACGCGGCAGCATGGATCATTGCCACGGACAGCTGCCCCGAAACTGCACCAGTGACGCGGTCCTGGAGCTCGTGGGCCTCGTCGACCACCACGACGTCGTACTCTGGCAGCACGGCCAGGCCTTCGAAGGCGCTGACGGCGAGCATCGCATGGTTGGTGACTACGACGTCGGATTCCGCGGCGCGGTGGCGGGCCAGCTCGCTGAAGCATTCCTCCGCCATCGGACACTTTTGCGCCCCTAGGCACTCCATGGACGTGACGGACACCTGGCGCCAGGCCCGGTCCGTGACCCCCGGCATGAGTTCGTCGCGATCTCCGGTCACGGTCTTCCCGGCCCACTCCCGCAGCCTCAGCACTTCTTTGCCGAGCTGAGACGAGGGCCCGCCGATCGCGGCCGCGAGATGGGGAACGCTGGTGTCCTCGCCGAGGGAGAACAACTGCCCTTCGGCAGGTTCCTCGCTGGGAAATCCGCCCTCCAACTTGTGCCTGCACACATAATTGGCCCGGCCCTTGACCAACGCGATGCTAACAGGCCGCTCCAGCTCTGGATTGATGGTTTCCAGGAGCCGCGGCAGGTCCCGGCCCACGATCTGCGTCTGGAGGGCGAGGGTGGCCGTGGACACGAGCGCAGGTTTGTTGCTCTCCATCGCGTGCGCGATCAAGGGAATCAAGTACGCGAGGGACTTGCCTGTGCCCGTTCCTGCCTGCACCAGAAGGTGCTCACCGGTCTCGATCGCCCGTGCCACGTGTTTGGCCATCTGGTGCTGGCCCGCGCGGTTTTGGCCACCCATACCTGCGACTGCTTTGTCCAGGAGTTCAAGGGCGGTCCGTTCACCCACGGTTTCGCCGCGTTCCCCCGCTTCCGGATCAACCATTGCTGACGAACGACTCCAACTCGGCGGCCAGGTTCTCATGGACCATGGCTACCACTCGGGTGCCTTCTTCCTCGTGCTCGAGGCTCAGGATTTCGGCGTCGGTGTTGTGCAGCTTGTTGATGAGCTCCCCACGGTTGTACGGAATCAGAACCTCAAGGCGCACACCGGGACGCGGAATGGCCGTGCTGATGGCGCCAAGAAGCTCGGCGATGCCCTGTCCTGTGCGGGTAGACACCACCACATGGCGTGGCTCTTTCTGCTTGAGCCTCTCGACAACGAACGGATCGGCGACGTCTGCCTTGTTCAAGACGATGATTTCCGGGATTTTCCGGGCATCCACTTCGCTGAAGACCGTCCGGACGGCCGCGATCTGGCCCTCCGGATCCGGGTGCGAGGCGTCCACAACATGGAGGATCAGATCGGCGTCGGCTACCTCTTCCAGCGTGGAGCGGAACGCCTCCACGAGCTGGGTGGGCATCGAACGCACGAAGCCCACCGTGTCCGATAGCGTGTAGCCGATCCCGTCCGGGGTCTGGGCTTTGCGGACCGTTGGATCCAGCGTGGCGAACAGGGCGTTCTCCACGAGGACGCCCGCGTCCGTCAGGCGGTTGAGAAGGGAGGACTTTCCCGCGTTGGTGTAGCCGGCGATGGCGACCGAAGGAACGGCATTACGACGGCGGTTGGCCCGTTTGGTCTCGCGGGCTGGCTTCATCGCGGCGATTTCACGCCGCAGCTTGGCCATCCGCGTGCGGATTCGACGACGGTCCAGTTCGATCTTGGTTTCACCGGGACCTCGCGAACCCATGCCTGCTCCGGCACCGCCCACCTGGCCACCGGCCTGGCGGGACATGGAATCGCCCCAGCCACGCAGGCGCGGCAACAGGTATTCCAGCTGCGCCAGTTCGACTTGGGCCTTGCCTTCGCGGCTTTTCGCATGCTGCGCGAAAATATCGAGGATCAACGTGGTGCGGTCCACCACCTTGACCTTGACGATGTCCTCAAGGCCGCGGCGCTGGGACGGCGCCAATTCGGCGTCGACCACCACGGTGTCCGCACCGGTGGACGACACGATGTCCTTGAGCTCCAGGGCCTTGCCTGAGCCAAGGAAGGTGCCGGGGTCCGGCTTCATGCGCCGCTGGACGATTCCATCCAGGACTTCGGAGCCAGCAGTCTCGGCCAGCGCTGCGAGTTCCCTCAAGGAGTTCTCGGCGTCGGCCAGGGTGCCTTCGGTCCAGAGGCCTGCCAGCACCACGCGCTCAAGGCGCAGCTGCCGGTATTCAACCTCGGTGACGTCTTCAAGTTCCGTGGACAGACCCGCGGTGCGGCGCAGGGCCCGGCGCTCGGCCAGATCCTCTTGGTCGCCGTCGTAGATGCTGTGTTCTTCGTCCAGGCGGGAAATCGCCTGGGCCTTGCCAAACACGCCCCTGGGTTCGTCGCTTTCCTGCACTATGGCCGGTGCGTCCTTGGAGAGAATCCGGTCGATGACAGCCTGGATTTCTTCAGGACTCATGTCCTGGGCGTCGGAATCGGGTCCGGTGTTCTTCTGCGTGGTCATGGTCTCCTTTAGGGGTTCGGCATTTCCAGAATAGTGCCGATTCGGTTCTTGTGGCGCGGAATTCGCGCAGGGCTGATGCCTGGCAAGGCTTTGCCGATGGTCGGAGCTCTCCACCCGGGACGGCGTGCGCGGATTGCGTGCACTGAACCCAGAGCGGGAAGGGGACGATCTGCTGAGTGTCCAGACGCCAATAAGGAAGGTCTGGAACGGACTTGCCAAGGCGGAATGGCGCTGCAAACGAAGCAGGCCTGCGTCGCGGGCGGTACCGACTACTCAAAGATCAGGAACATGCGCACCAGACTATCAGGCAGTGTCAAGCTCGGCTTGGGCGACCCGCGGTTTCCCTTGCCCGCTGCTGGCCACTAATCTGGCAAGCTATGGAGTCTGCTCACTATTTCAGCGCACAGCCCGCGGGGCCGTTCACCCGCAAGCCCCTCACGGTGGAACTGGCCGGCGCGACCCGCCGGCTCCAGACATCGGGCGGCATCTTCAGCCCCGACGGGATCGACAAGGGAACAGCGATCCTGCTCTCCGAAGTTCCACCCCCGGCCCCGCAGGGAAACCTGCTGGACATCGGCTGCGGATGGGGACCCATCGCGTTGACCATGGGGCTCATGGCTCCGCACGCGCGCGTCCACGCGGTTGACGTCAACGAACGCTGCATCACTCTGACAAACGAGAACGCTGCCCTGCTGGACCTCCGGAACGTTACCGCTAGCCTGCCCGGCGACGTCGACCCCGCGGTGACGTTTGACACCATCTGGTCCAACCCGCCCATCCGTATCGGCAAGGATGAACTTCACAATCTGCTGCTTACGTGGCTGCCGCGGCTTGCGCCGGGTGGAAACGCCTGGCTTGTGGTCCAGAAAAACCTCGGCGCGGATTCACTTCAGCGTTGGCTTGCCGACGCTCTCGACGATTCATTCTCGGTCTCCCGGGAAAGTACCTCGAAATCCTTTCGCATCCTGCGAATCAGGAAAGCGTCCCGCTAGCAACAATCACGGCGGGGCCGCTGAGCTCCACGTGTTCCTGTCCGCTCGTGCCCGGGAAGAACCGCACCCCGACGACGCCGCCCGGTACGTTGACGCGCCACGTGTCGGGAGCGCCTTCCCCGGCCCAGTGGCGGATTGCGACGGCGGCCGCGCAGGCACCCGTGCCGCATGACTGGGTTTCGCCGACGCCCCGCTCGTGGACGCGCATGGTGATGTTGCCTATCCCGTCGTGCACGAGAGGCTCTGCGGGAACCACGAATTCGACATTTGTACCGTTGACTGGCTTGGGATCCACAACGGGCGCCTTGAAGAGCTGCGTAGCCTTAAGCTCCGAAAGCTCGGCGAGTGCCACCACCGTGTGCGGGTTGCCCATGCTGACCGAAAGAGCGGGCCGGGCAACTTCCAATCCGTCGGCACTGACGAGGGAGTCCATGGCCTTGCTGGTGGCATCCTGCGGGAAAATGAACTCCCAAGGGCCCATGTCAACCGCGTAACCGTCAGCTGTGCGGACGATCTTTTTGATGCCGCCCCGGGTTCCGATCGTCAAGGACTCACCAGCGTTGAGGGCGACAAAACCCTGCTCTATGAGGAAATGGACGAATACGCGGACGCCGTTGCCGCACATTTCGGACAGCGAGCCGTCGCCGTTGCGGTAGTCCATGAACCATTCGGCACCAGGGTCTGCGTCGAGGAGCTGGCGGCCTTCAGCGAGGAAACGCGACGGGACGGCGCGGATGAGCCCATCCCCACCAACGCCAAAGTGGCGGTCACAAACCGCTGCAACCTGCTCCGGAGAGATTTGGTGCGCGTCCTCAGGGTCCGCGATCAGGACGAAATCGTTGCCCGTACCGTGTCCCTTGGAAAAGGCCAATCCGTGCAGACCGGAGGCGGGTACGGCACCGCCGGCAGCGGCGGGCTGCGGGGCGGAAAATGAAAGGGTTTCGTCCATGGATCAAGGCTACCTGTACCGCGGGTTGCGCCTAAATCGCCGACGCCTGGCTTGCGCAGATTTCTGCGGCCTTGGCCACCAAATCGGGGTCCTGCCAGTCAAGCCAGTGGATCCGGGGGTCGGCACGGAACCAAGTGAGCTGGCGGCGGGCGAACTGGCGAGTGGCCACGATGGTCTCTTCGGCCGCCGTGGCCACGTCCGACTCGCCGTCGAGAACCTTGAGGAACTGGGCGTAGCCGAGCGCACGCGAGGCCGTCTTGCCTCGCCGCAGCCCGGCGGCGTCCAGCCGCGCAACCTCCTCGAGAAGTCCAGCGTCGACCATCCGGTGGACCCGCTCGGCGAGCCGATCGCGCAGGACGTCCCGATCGACGTCGAGCCCTATCTGCACGGCCGCCTGAACGTACTCGCGCTGCGGCATGAATGAGCTGAACGGGCGTCCGGTGAGCTCGAAGACCTCCAGGGCCCGGATGACGCGGCGCGCGTCGCCAAGCCTACCCGCCGAAACGGGATCGATGCGTTCCAAGCGTTTTTGGAGGCCGGGTAGGCCTGATGTTTCGTGCTCCTGCTCCAGCCGTTTCCTGACGTCGGGATCAGTGCCCGGGAATTCCAGCACGTCGAGCGCTGCCCGAACGTAAAGTCCTGAACCGCCGACCAGGATGGCCCGCTTGCCGCGGCCCTGGATGTCGCGAATAACGGACCGGCATTCAGCCTGAAAATCGGAAACGCTGGCTTCCTGGGTCACGTCCATGGTGTCCAGGAGGTGGTGGGGCACTCCCCTGCGTTCCGCGACGCTGATCTTGGCCGTGCCGATGTCCATGCCCCGGTAAAACTGCATCGCATCGGCGTTGATGACCTCGCCGTCAAGCCCTAGGGCGAGGGCGACGCCAAGATCGGACTTGCCTGAGCCTGTAGGCCCGACGACGGCGATCACGGGCGGCTTCGGATCAGCTGATCCGGCCGATGCTTCTGTCATGTCCAGCTAGCCGCGTCGCACGGGCAGCGACGGCATGCCTAGGGAGACGCCCCTTGCACCCGAGGACCCGGCACCTGGGGACCCGGCACCGGCGGCACCAGGCGCTGGAGCACCGCAGGAATCGGCCTGCGAGCGGTCCCAGGCGTCTCCGGCACGGGAGCGCCTCAGGCTATAGTCCGCCGTCGTGGCCGGGTCTGAAACGAGGTGGAAGGCTGCTGCCTCGGTGATGGTCACCGTGACGAAATCGCCTGGCCGTGGTGCCTCTGCGCCCTCCGGAACGGAGAAGTGCACCAGCCGTTGGTCCTGGGAGCGGCCGGACAAGCGGTGCGTTTCCTCGGCCTTGCGACCTGACTGAGCCGTGACGAGGAGCTCAACCCGCCGCCCAAGTTGCTTCGCGTTCTCCTCGGCTGCGATGCGGTCCTGGAGGTCCGTCAGGCGCTCATAGCGTTCCTGGACAACCGCCTTGGGCAGCTGGTCCGGAAGGTCCGCGGCCGGAGTGCCCGGGCGCTTGGAGTACTGGAAGGTGAACGCCGAGGCGAAGCGTGACTTCTCGACGACGTCAAGCGTCGCTTGGAAGTCCTCGTCCGTCTCGCCAGGGAAGCCCACGATGATATCGGTGGTAATCGCGGCATTCGGTATCTTGTCCCGCACCTTGTCAAGGATGCCCAGGAACTTGGCGGAGCGGTAGGAACGGCGCATGTCCTTGAGCACCTTGTCCGATCCAGACTGGAGCGGCATGTGCAACTGCGGCATGACGTTGGGGGTCTCGGCCATCGCGTCGATGACGTCGTCGGTGAAGGCAGCCGGGTGCGGGCTCGTAAAGCGCACGCGCTCAAGGCCTTCGATGTCTCCGCAAGCGCGGAGCAACTTGGAAAAGGCCAGGCGGTCACCGAATTCCACGCCGTAGGAGTTCACATTCTGGCCAAGCAGTGTGACCTCGACGGCGCCGTCATCCACCAGCGCCTGGATTTCAGCAAGGATCTCGCCCGGACGACGGTCCTTCTCTTTGCCACGCAGCGATGGGACGATGCAGAACGTGCAGGTGTTGTTGCAGCCCACGGAGATGGAAACCCAACCCGAGTACACGGAGTCGCGCTTGGTGGGAAGGGTGGACGGGAAGACGTCCAACGATTCCAGGATCTCCAACTGGGCCTCGTTGTTGTGGCGTGCCCGGCTCAACAATGCCGGGAGCGCGCCCACGTTGTGGGTACCGAACACGGCATCCACCCAGGGAGCCTTGCGCACGATGGTTTCGCGGTCCTTCTGTGCCAGGCATCCGCCCACCGCGATCTGCATCCCAGGGTTCGCCGCCTTGACCTGCTTGAGCTCTCCGAGGTTGCCGTAGAGCTTGTTGTCGGCGTTCTCGCGGACTGCGCAGGTGTTGAAGACCACGACGTCGGCGACGCCGCCGTCGACGGGCACGTAACCTGCATCTTCGAGAAGTCCGGCCATGCGCTCAGAGTCATGGACATTCATCTGGCAACCGAAGGTGCGGACCTGGTAAGTACGCTGCGCCTCGTTGGCAGGCGCGGCGTCGCTCACAGGGGACGGGCTGGGCAGCTCAAGGGAGGCTGGTGCTGGTGCTACGGAAGGAGAACTCACCAATCTAGGGTAGCCCCTCGGGCTAGTACCAGTTGAAGCCCATCTCGTGCTGCCACGCGTTGCAGGGAGAACCGTAGCGGTCCCGGATGTAGCCAAGTCCCCAATCGATCTGGGTCCGGTAGTTGCTGAGCCAGTCGCTGCCCGCGGAATAGTACTTGTCCGGCGGCAGCGCCTGCGCAACACCGTAGGCACCACTGCTTGGATTGGTGGCATCTGTCATCCAACTTGATTCCTGGGTCCATAGTTGGGACAGGCACTGCATCTGCTCCTGGCCCCAGCCATAGGCACCGAGCCGGGAGGAAGCATATTGCCGTGCCCCTGCCGGGTCGTTGACGACGCTTCCCCCGCCACCGCCTCTGGACCCGGAACCGGTTCCGCCCCCTCCGAGTCCGCTGCTGATGGGCTGTTGGGACTGCTGAGCCTGCTGCGCTTGCCTGTTGGCTTCCGCTGCGGCGGCTTCAGCTTGGCGCTGTGCAGCCTCCCTCTTGGCCTCCTGCGCTGCCTCATATGCAGCCAGCGCCACTTGGCCCTCCTGGTACTTTTCCGCAACGGCGGCGGAAGTGGAGGTCAAGGACGCGAGCTGGGCAACGAGGGTCGTCCGCTGACCTTCCGTGGCGGCGACGCTGTCTTCGGCGGCGCGCCTGGCAGACTCTGCGGTCTGCGCCTTGGCCGCGGCGTCGCTGTCCAACTGTGCCAGGACATCCCGGGCAGCTTGCTCCTGGGCCGTTGCGGCAGCAGATGCCTGGGCCGCGCTGAGTGCATCCGCGTGCAATTTCGCCGTACGATCCAAAACCCGGTTCAGCAAAGCGTAACTCTGGAGGTTGTCAGGTTCGACGGCGGCATTCGCGAGGGACCACGGGCCGGGATCAAATCCACCAGACTCGTATGCCTTCACCACTAAAGAGGATGTGGCCTTCTTCAAGGAATCCGCTTTGGCCCTGGCCTGCTGGGATGCCTCAACGAGCTTCTGGGTCACTTCCTGCTGATGCACCAGAGCCTCATGGGCCTTGGCGTACTCGGTTCCCGCTTTGATGGCGGCTGCACCAAGTTCGCCGGACTTCTGCTGCAGTCCCACCAGCAATTGGTTGATGCGCGCAACTTCGGCGCTCGCGGCCGCCTCATTTCCCTGGGCTTGTTGCACTTCCGCCCAACTGGGATAGCCCGAGGGCGGAGCGTCGTCGGCCGAGGCCGGGACTGCTTGGAGCAACGACGCGACAAGCAAAGGCACAACGACTGCCGAAAGCCGCCACGGCAACGGTTTCATTGGATCTCACCTGCCTCCGAATCGGAACACTAGTCCAGAACCTTAGCCGACGGTCACCAAAGCACATACCCAACGTCGCCGCAGGGCAGGATACTCACAGGTAGATCTCAGTGTGCGGGGCTCCCCGCCTATGTGATCTGGTCCGTCTCCGGGCCGCTGGTTTCCCAGCCATTACGGAACTCCGATTCGCCTGCCAGGGCTTCGTCCAGGACCTCGCCAACGATCCGGAAAGCCGCTGATGGTTGGTAGCCCTTTCGGGCGAGCATCGACGCAAGGCGACGGGTCTGCTTATCGCGTTCGGCCCTGTCCGAAAGGTCGACGCCGGCCCTCAGCCGGCGCGCGACCAGATCCCTGGCCGCGTTCCGCTCGTCGTCATCGCTCAGTTGCGCCAAGGCAGCCTCAGCCGTCTCAGCGTCGATTCCTTTGTCCGCCAACTCACGCCTCAAGGCACCCCGGGCAAGTTTCCTCGACTGGGCACGGCTGCGGACCCACATCTCAGCGAAGTCGGCGTCATTGATGAGCCGAACTTCCTCGAAACGGTCCAATACGGCTTCGGCCACATCTTCCGGCACATTCCGCTCAGCCAGTTTGCGCTCAAGCTGGAGCCTGCTCTTGGGCGAGTTGGTCAGTTGGCGCAACACAATAGTCCGGGCAACCGCTTCCGGATTGGCATCAGGGTCCGCTGCCGCGGACGAATCCGCAGGCGCCTCCCAGGACCGGGCGGACTTCGAAGAAGGGGAAGACCCGAAGGACCGAGAAGAACCCGCGGACCGTGAATGCCCTTGGCGCTTAGCCGTCAACGGCCTTCAGCTTCGGAGACTTCTCGGCTTCGGCAGGTTTGACTACTCCGACACCAAGCTTTTCCTTGATGAGCCGCTCGAGGTCCGCGGCCAGCTCCGGGTTGTCGCGCAGGAAGCGGCGGGAGTTCTCCATACCCTGTCCCAGCTGGTCGCCGTCATAGGTGAACCATGAGCCGGACTTCTTGATGATGCCGTGCTCGACGCCCATGTCGATGATGCCGCCCTCACGCGAAATGCCCTGGCCATAGATGATGTCGAACTCAGCGATCTTGAAGGGCGGAGCCATCTTGTTTTTAACGATCTTGGCCTTGGTGCGGTTACCTACCGAATCTGCGCCTTCCTTCAGCGTCTGGATGCGGCGGACGTCGATGCGGATGGAGGCATAGAACTTCAGGGCTTTACCACCAGTAGTGGTCTCCGGGGAGCCGAAGAAGACGCCGATCTTCTCACGGAGCTGGTTGATGAAAATAGCGGTCGTCTTGGTCTGGCTCAGTCGGCCAGTGATCTTACGCAGGGCCTGGCTCATAAGACGGGCTTGAAGGCCGACGTGGGAGTCGCCCATTTCGCCTTCGATTTCCGCGCGGGGAACCAAGGCGGCGACGGAGTCGATCACGATGACGTCCAAGGAGCCGGAGCCGATCAGCATGTCCATGATCTCAAGCGCCTGCTCACCGGTATCCGGTTGCGAAACCAAGAGCGCATCGGTGTCGACGCCCAGTTTCGCCGCGTATTCGGGATCGAGGGCGTGCTCGGCGTCGATGAAGGCTGCGATGCCTCCCTGACGCTGCGCGTTGGCCACAGCGTGGAGCGCGACGGTGGTCTTACCCGAGGATTCCGGGCCGTAAATCTCAACGACACGGCCGCGAGGCAGGCCACCAATGCCAAGAGCGACATCCAGGGCGATGGAGCCGGTCGGAATGACCTCGATAGGCGCCCGGACCTCGTCACCCAGGCGCATGACCGAGCCCTTGCCGAATTGCTTGTCAATCTGGGCAAGCGCTGCCTCGAGCGCCTTCTCACGATCCTGATTTGCCGCCATGGTTCACACCTCTGATGCTTTCTCGCTGTGGACTGGCCTGAACGGCCGCTTTCCTGTCTCATCCGACGCTAGTACGAGCCGCTGACAATTTTGCGTGCGACTTCGTCTATGTGGAAAACCACAGGATTCGAATGATGCGAAAACCGGTCCGCTAGGGTCAATTTTCCTCTGAAAGGAGCATAGCCTCATCCGAACAGATATTCGAACAAATTTGTTGGCGTGTCCCGGGGAACTGGAATTCAGAACGTCCCTGAGCCCTTGTCGGCGGGCTTGACGTCCCTGCCGAGCCGTCGCTCCGGCGGAACGTCCTGGACGTCGCACAAGGCAAGCCAGACGTCGCGGGGGCTGTAGCCCGCAGCCAAGGCGTCGTTTGCCGTACGGCCGCCGACGCCGGCCAATACAAGGGAGCTGCTGAGGACCCGGGAGTAGCCAGCCCCGAATTCATCGTCCATCAGCCGCCAGAAGTCACTGATCCGCACCAATAGAGTCTCTCACGGGACCGGACTCTAGAATGGTTGTCATGAGCAACACTCCCGACGACGCACCAGAGATGGTGGAGGCAGGCGACAACGTCGACGCCGCCCTCCAGCAGGTGGAACACCAACTGAGCATGTTCTGGCGACGCGCACGGTCGCTGTCCCATCAGTTATCTCGGCAGGTCCATCCCGACATGGAACCAGCTGCTTACGGACTGCTGTCGATCATCCGGAAAGAGGGCCCCATTCGCCTGACGGAGCTCGCCTCGTGCATCGGCGTCGGGAAACCGTCGGTGAGCCGCCAGATCGCATTCCTCGAGAGCATCGGCATGGTCTACAAAGAGGCCGATCCCCAAGATGGCCGTGCACAATCGATCCGGCTCACCCCTAAGGGCGAAGAAAAGATGCACCAGGTACAGGACGCACGCCGGCAGGTATTCCGGGAGCGGCTGGGTGAGTGGCCGCTGGAGGAAATCCAGACGCTGGCAGACTACATTGAGCGGCTCAACGCCGCTTATGGCGAAGGAATCGGCAAAGACTGACACCAAGCCACACAGACGCAAGAAGGAGGACCTCCGACTGGAGGCCCTCCTTCTTCATTTCATGTATTCGGCTATGTGTCACCGCACGGGACCCGAGCGACCGGTCATGAACCGTGCTGGATCGCGCTCGGTAACGGCTTACCGGAGGGCAGGGTCGATCTAACGGGCTCCGGAGAGCATGCCCTGGGTGAAGTCACCGTTCAATTCGGCGCTGAGCTCACGGTCGAGATCGCGGCCATAGCGCTGGGCGAATTCCTGCGGGACGGTGTCCGGAACAGCGACGCCTTCGGCGACGGCAACCCGGTCACTGACTTCGCGGAGCATGCCGGACAACGGAACGTCCAGTGCCGAGCAGATTGAGGACAGCAACTCTGAGGATGCTTCCTTCTGACCACGCTCAACTTCGCTCAGGTAGCCAAGGGAAACGCGGGCGCTGTGCGAGACTTCGCGGAGCGTACGGCCCTGACGCTGGCGGACATCGCGCAGAACATCACCGATTTCGTGACGCAGTACAACCATTTTGCGCTCCTTCTGTTCGCTCGGTGCCTTCTCGGCCAAGCCCACATCCTTCCAGCGGACAACGCCGTTTACGGATACGGGCTGCTTAACCATCTGTATCGCCTTGCTCCCTCGTGAGTCCGGTTCACCGCGAAGGTGCACCGGTTGTTTCTACATCCTAGGCGCCCCGGCCATTCCGAGGCGACACAATGTAACAACTATTGAGCCTCGGTTTTTGTTCCCGGCTACTTTACGCGTGGTAGGTCGGTGCGGACAAGGCACTCCAGCAAGCGCTCCAGCGCGGCCACATTTGCCTGCGCGCGGATAGCGGGGCGATCCCCGTGAAAGGAGTAAGCGTGCGCCGTAGTTCCACTCGACGTCGCGATGCCGATGAAGACGGTTCCCACCGGTTTTCCGTCGTGCGGCAAGGGCCCGGCAACCCCCGTCGTGGACACTCCGACATCGGCTCCGCATGCGCGCCTGGCGCCGTCGGCCATGGCCACCGCCACCGTGGCGTCGACGGATCCGACCGCGGAGAGCAGCTCCGCCGGCACCCCCAGAACCGCCGCCTTCACTGAATTCTGATATGCGACCACGCCGCCCTGGAGCATGCCTGAGGCGCCCGGTGTATCAGCGAGGGTCGCAGCAACCAGGCCGGCCGTCAGCGATTCAGCGGTAGCCACTGTAAGGCCCCGCTCGATGGCGAGGGCGACGGCAGTCGCGGCCACCTTGTCAGCGGCCCCGTTCATGCCGCCCGCCTGCCTGCGGCGCGGAGCTTGACGGCCTCGATGACGTATTCGACGCCTGTCCACACCGTGATGGCGAGGGCGACGATCATGACCCAGAAGGCAACGCTCCCGAGCCATGGCGCAAGGGAATCCAACGGCAGGATGTAAAGGAAGATGGCGACGGTCTGGATGACGGTCTTGAGCTTGCCGCCACGCGAGGCCGGCATGACGCCGTAGCGGATGACAAAAAAGCGCAGGGCGGTGATCCCCCATTCGCGCACGAGGATGAGGATGGTGATCCACCAGGGCAGCTCGCCCAGGGCTGACAGAAGAACCAGCGCGGATCCGATGAGCAGCTTGTCCGCGATGGGGTCGGCTATCTTGCCGAAGTTGGTGACGAGGTTGCGGCTCCGGGCAATGTCGCCGTCGAGCTTGTCCGTGTAGATGGCCACGCCGAAGGCGACCACGGCGGCCCAGCGCCAGATGCCGTGCTGGCTGTTGTCCGCGAGGAGAAACCAAACGAAAAACGGGACCAGGACAATTCGAAGCATCGTCAGGATGTTTGGCAGGTTCCAGATATCCGATCCGTTGGAACCGGCTTTGCTGCCCTCGGATGTAGTCACTCCCCTAGGCTACCGTCCGGTCAGTGACCAGGCGTCCTCGCCGCCGTCGTCCTCGTCATCGGAACTGTCTGCCCCGTCGTGGTAATCCGTCACCTGCTTGCGGCGTTCGAGATCGGCGGCGACCAAGTCTTCGGCGTAGCCTCCGACGGCGATGTTCGCGTTCGCGTTGTCGCTGAGGGCTGCGGTGTGCGCATCAGGCGTAGCTGGAGCCTCCTGGCCCTTCATGGCTGCCAACACGGGAGCGAGGTCGTCCGGCTTGACCAGGACATCACGGGCCTTGGAGCCTTCCGATGGCCCCACGACCCCGCGCGATTCCAGCAGGTCCATGAGGCGGCCGGCCTTGGCGAAGCCGACGCGGAGCTTGCGCTGAAGCATCGACGTGGAGCCGAACTGCGTGGTGACCACGAGTTCTGTAGCCTGCAGCAGGACTTCGAGATCGTCTCCGATGTCGTCGTCGATCTGCTTCTTCTGCGCCTCGGGCGCGACGTCGTCCCGGTAGACGGCCTTGAGCTGGCCCTTGACGTGCTCCACCACCCGATGGATTTCGGATTCCGTGACCCAGGCGCCCTGCACACGCATCGCCTTGGAGGCGCCCATGGGGAGGAAGAGCGCGTCACCTTGGCCAATGAGCTTCTCCGCGCCGGGCTGGTCCAGGACCACGCGGGAGTCGGTGACAGAGGACGTGGCAAAGGCCATGCGGGAAGGAACGTTCGCCTTGATCAGGCCCGTCACAACGTCCACCGAAGGACGCTGAGTCGCCAGAACCAAGTGGATGCCGGCGGCGCGGGCAAGCTGGGTGATTCGGACAATGCAGTCCTCGACGTCCCGCGGGGCCACCATCATGAGATCTGCGAGCTCGTCCACGATCACCAGCAGGTAGGGGTACGGCTTGATGACGCGCTTGGAGTCAACAGGCGGAACCACCTTCCCAGCGCGGACGGCCTTGTTGAAGTCATCGATGTGCTTGAAACCATAATTGGCAAGGTCGTCGTAGCGGGCGTCCATTTCGCGGACCACCCATTGAAGTGCCTCGGCAGCCTTCTTGGGGTTGGTGATGATCGGCGTGATCAAGTGCGGAACACCCTCGTACGCGGTGAGTTCCACGCGCTTGGGGTCCACCATGACCATGCGGACCTCATCGGGTGTGGCGCGCATCAGGATCGAGGTGATCATCGAGTTCACGAAGGACGATTTACCGGCACCCGTGGCGCCTGCCACGAGCAAGTGCGGCATCTTGGCGAGGTTCGCGACGACGTAACCGCCCTCGACGTCCTTGCCGACGCCCATCACCATGGGGTGGTCTGTCCGCCGCGCGTTTTGGCTGCGCAGGACATCGCCGAGGGACACAGTCTCGCGGTCCGTATTGGGGATTTCGATGCCGATGGCCGACTTGCCCGGGATGGGGCTGAGGATACGGACATCGCTCGACGCCACCGCGTAGGAAATGTTCTTGGACAAGGCTGTCACGCGCTCCACCTTCGTGCCCGGCGCAAGTTCAATCTCGTAGCGGGTCACGGTAGGGCCACGGCTGAAGCCGGTGACCGTGGCGTCCACGTTGAACTGCTGCATGGTGTCCGTCAGGGCAGCCACCACGGCGTCGTTCGCTTCCGTGCGTTCCTTCGGGATGGAACCAGGAGTCAGGTTGTCCGACGACGGGAGCGTGTAGGTCACGTCGCCGGCGAGCGAAAGTTGTTCGGTGCGCTGCGGAATCGGCGTCGGAGGCGGTGGCGGACTGACAGGCGCCGAAGGCACAATGACGGGCGGCACGGCCGCCGAAAGGGCTGCGGCCGGCGCGATCATGGGGATCGCTTCCGTGGCGTTTTCCGCATCTGTCTTCGAGCTTCCAAGTCCCTGTGCGGCCTTGATCTTCTCGACGGCGATTTCGGCTTGGGTCGGGCGACGGACCCCGGGCGGCACGGAAGGCGCGCCCTTCGCGGGAGGGGCGTCGTCGTCGACGATTGCGTGCTCGAACGCTTCATCGCCGACGTAGCCTTCAAGCCCGGTGTCGTCGTCGTGGTCCTTGCCGAAGAAGCGCTTGCGGCGTTTCTTCTTCGGCTCCACGGCCGCCTCGTTTTCGTGGAGGTAACTGCGATCGTGCGAATCGCCGTGTCGTGCGTCGGCATCAACCAGGTCGACGCCCATGAGGTGCTCGTACGCGCCGCGGATACGCCGGGGAATGGCGCCGAAGGGCGTGGCCGTGACAATGAGGAGGGAGACGAACGCCAAGGCGCCGTAGGCGATGACTGGTACTGCGGGATGAATGGCGGCAAGCGGCGATGCCGCGAGGAAGCCGAGCATTCCCCCGGCTCGCCGGAGACCATCGAAGCCATCAGCGACCGTCGGCTGGCCCCCGATGATGTGGGCCAAACCGGTGCCGGCGAAGGTCATGATCAGGAAGCCGATGCCCACGCGGTTGTTGCCACGGCTGTCCCACGGCTGGCGGAAGAGGCGGAATGCGCAGACGAAAAGCATGAGCGGCAGAATAAGCGACACCCAGCCGAAGGTCCCGTTCACGATGCCATATACCACGTCCGGGAACCAGCCTTTGAAGCCCCACCAGGCGAAGGTCGCGATGAAGACACCGAGCGCCAGGTTGAAAAGCGCGGCGCCGTCCCGGCGGTCCGCGGGATCAAGGTCGCTGACGTCGTGGCCGATCCGGCGAATGCCTGCACCCACCACGTGCCCGATTCCCAGCCATGCCCCGGCAAATGCACGCAGGAGCCACGGTTGTTGGGGTTCGACGACGGCAGTCTGCTTGCCGCGGGCTGTCGCTGTGCCGCTCCTGCCGGACTTGGCCGGGGTTCGGCCGCTGCCCGAGCCGCCGGATTTGTTATTGGAGCTGCCTCTAGGCGCGGAGGTAGTACGAGTCGCCATATCCGCCACGCTACCCCAGTCCGTGCGGAATCCCGCGGATTTCAGGGGCGCGGAGGAAGCATGTTGCCCCTGTTGAACAATCAGCGGGGCTCGGTGTCACCTCGACCCGGGCCCGAACACACGAACAGCCCGGTTCATAAGAACCGGGCTGTTCGGAGACTGGCTCCGGGGCGTCCGTGCTGGCTATGCCCCCGGAAGCTTCGCCTCCAGAAGCTAGGCTTCCAATACCAACGGGATGATCATGGGTCGCCGGCGAAGCTTGCGGTTGACCCAGGTGCCGATCACGCGACGGACCACTTGCTGGAGCTGGTGGGTGGTGTGGTCCGCATGGTGGAGCACTGCGTCTTCAAGGGCCGCGTTGATCTTGGGGATGATCTCATCGAACACGGAATCGTCCTCGGCCACGCCGCGGGCGTGGATCTCGGGGCCTGAGACAATCTTGCCCGTGGTGCGGTTGATCACGGTGATGACGGAGATGAAGCCCTCGTCGCCGAGGATCCTGCGGTCCTTGAGGTCGGCGTCGGTGATTTCACCCACGCTGGAGCCGTCCACGTACACGAAGCCCACTTCAACTTGGCCCACGACGTTGGCCTTGTGGTCCCTGAGGTCGATGACCGTGCCGTTATCGCTGAGGATCACGCGGTCCGAGGGGACGCCGGAGTCCTCCGCCAGGTTGCCGTTGGCGATGAGGTGGCGGGTTTCGCCGTGCACGGGCATGGCGTTCAGCGGTTTGAGGATGTTGTAGCAGTAGAGCAGTTCGCCCGCGGCCGCGTGGCCGGAAACGTGTACCTTGGCGTTGCCCTTGTGGACGACGTCGGCGCCGAGTTTGAGCAGCCCGTTGATGATCCGGTAGACGGCATTCTCGTTGCCAGGGATGAGGCTTGAGGCCAGAATGACTGTGTCGCCCTGTCCGACCACTACTCGGTGGTCGCCATTGGCCATGCGGGACAGTGCTGCCATGGGTTCCCCTTGGGAGCCAGTGGACATCAGGACTACGCGGTGGTCAGGCAAGTTTTCGATGTTCTTGATGTCCACGAGGATTCCCGGTGGGACGTCAAGGTAGCCCAGCTTTGCCGCGATGGCCATGTTGCGCACCATCGACCGGCCCACAAAGGCGACGTTGCGGCCGTGCTTGGCGGCGGCGTCGAGAACCTGCTGGACGCGGTGAACGTGCGACGAGAAGGACGCAACGATGATGCGCTTCTTGGCCTGGCCGAACAGGCGGTCCAGCGTGGGACCGATTTCCTTCTCGGCCGTGGTGAAGCCTGGGACATCCGCGTTGGTGGAGTCGGCCATGAACAGGTCCACTCCTTCTTCGCCGAGGCGGGCGAAGTGGCGCAGGTCTGTGATGCGGCCATCCAGGGGCAGCTGGTCCATCTTGAAGTCGCCTGTGTGCAGCACATTGCCGCCGGCGGTTCGAATGAAGACAGCCAAGGCGTCCGGAATCGAGTGGTTGACTGCAACGAATTCACATTCGAACGGCCCGAACTGCTCCACTTGTCCTTCGGCAACCGTGAGCGTGTACGGCTTGATCCGGTGTTCCTGGAGCTTGGCCTCAATGAGGGCAAGCGTCAGTTGGGAACCGACCAAGGGCAAGTCCGGGCGCAGGCGAAGAAGGTACGGCACAGCGCCGATGTGGTCTTCGTGGCCGTGCGTCAGGACGATGGCAACGACATCGTCGAGCCTGTTTTCGATGTACGAGAAATCGGGCAGGATGAGGTCAACGCCGGGCTGTGTCTCTTCAGGGAAGAGCACGCCGCAGTCGACAACCAGCAGCTTGCCGTTGATTTCGAAAACGGCCATGTTGCGGCCAATCTCCCCCAGCCCTCCAAGGGGCACAATCCGGAGTGTTCCCTGCGGAAGTTTGGGCGGGGTGGCAAGTCCGGGAAGGGCGGTTTGGGTCATAATGCGCTACTTTCCGGCGGAATCCTTCTAGACAGTGAAGTCCATTCCAGCTTCCGCCAAGTCCTCGCGGATGATTGCGATCTCGGCGGCGTCCGGCTCCACGAGGGGCAAACGGACAACCGAGTTGGGCAGGACTCCCTGCCATTTAAGAATTTGTTTGGCGGCGACAGCGCCTTGGACCCGGGTCATGGTTGCACGGACCACAGGCTCGAGTTCGAAATTGATCTTGCGCGCCGTGCCGAAGTCGTTCGCGTTGATGGCGTCGACCAGCTCACGGAACCGGCGGGTGACGACATGCGTCGTGACCCCTACCAGGCCGACGGCGCCCAGCGCCATCCACTGGAGGGTCAGGCCATCGTCACCCGAGTAGAAAAGAAGGTCGGTTTCAGCCATAACGCGCGTTGCGGCGGCGAAATCGGCTTTGGCATCCTTGACCGCGACGATGTTGGGGTGGGCGGCAAGACCGATCATGGTCTCCGGTGCGATCTGGATGGAAGAACGCCCGGGAATGTCGTACAACATGACGGGAAGCTCGGTGGCCGACGCAATGGTCTCGAAGTGGGCCCGGACGCCGGCCTGGCTCGGCTTGTTGTAGTACGGCGTGACGATCAGGAGGCCGTCGACGCCGAGCTTCGCGGCTTCCTGGGAGAGGTGCACCGAGTGTGCGGTGTCATTGGTTCCGGTTCCCGCGATGATCGCAGCGCGATCGCCGACGGCTTCCTTCACGGCGCGGAACATGCCGAGATTTTCCGCATCCGTGAGCGTGGACGTCTCTCCGGTTGTTCCCGTGACAACCAAGCCATCGCAGCCGTCGTCGACGAGCTTGACTGCCAGTTCCGCTGCCTGCTTGTAATCGACTTCGCCGTCCTTGGTGAACGGGGTGACCATGGCGGTCAGAAGGGTACCGAGAGCAGGAACGTTCGCACGAGAGTCAGACATATGAAAAACGTTACCCTGTCAGCTGCGGGATAGGAGAATGGCGGCGTCGTGATTGTCGTCAAATTCACCGAAATGGGAGCAAAGCCTCAGGCTGAAGCGTCGCGAGGGCGATTGCCGAACACCGTGCGAGGGGGCGTCCTCGAGCCATCCTTCGCAGCCGTCTCCGGCGAGCAATACCGGGCAACCGCCGATTCCCGCAAGCGGTCCGCCCAAGCACACAACCGCTGGGCGGCACGCACATAGTCGAACAGTTCAACAGGGGTCAACGATTCGAGGTCAGTCTCCGCGAGCCGCCTGGCAAGCTCAGCTCCCGGTTGCTGATCGCCCAGAACAGTTCCCTCGCGCAGCCACTGCACATCTTCTGGCGGCTCACCCGCGACGAGTTGCCGGAAGAGGAAATCGACGACGCCCGGGCTCATCGCCTTCATGGGCCCGTCCAGGCCTTGGGGGTACGCGTTCGGCCGCTTCGAAGGATCGCTCATGCAGCCATGGTATTCGAACATATATTCGAATACAAGATTCCTGCGTTCGGACCGACCGCGGCTACTGCTCCGCCGCGGTGGGCCGGGCACGGAAGAGGCGTACGGCGTCGCGCATGGACTCCCTGGCACGCTTGCGGTCGCCGGCAGCATCGTAGGCGCAGCTAAGCCGGAACCAGGAGCGCCAGTCCTCGGGCGCAGCCTCGGCCTCCACACGGTACTTCTCGAACTCTGCGTCCGCGGCGGCCCGGACGATGCGCCCACCAGGCGTACGCGGCAGGTTGTCCACCGGCAGGCCGCCCTCGGCTTCGAGCACCTTGGCCATTTTCTCGGTACGGGCGCCAAATAGCAGTTCGCGGATTAACGCCCAGGCTCCGATGATGGGGAGCACCAGGTAGGCCGCGCCGATTCCCTTGGCTACCAGGTTCTGGTCGCTGAGCAGCAGGATCGAACGCTGGAAGGTGACCACCAGGTAGAGAACGAGCAGCAGCGTGACAGCACCGACCCAGATCTTGGTGCGGTTCTTCTTGAATGCGTTCCAGAGCGAACCCATGCGCCTACAGCCCCAAGTCCAGGTAGCCGTCCAGGCCGACTGTCAGCCCGGGGTGGGCCGCAACGTTGCGCAGTCCCAGCAGCACGCCGGGCATGAAGGAAGCCCGGTCGAAGGAATCGTGGCGGATGGTCAGCTGCTCCCCCGGACCGCCGAGGAGCACTTCCTGATGCGCCACGAGCCCGCGCAGGCGGACGCTGTGGACGCGGACACCGTCCACGTCGCAACCGCGCGCACCGTCGAGGGCCGTGTCCGTGGCGTCCGGGCTGACAGGGACGCCGGCTTCTTCGCGGGCGGCCGCAATGAGCTGGGCCGTACGGACCGCCGTACCCGAAGGTGCGTCCACCTTGTTGGGGTGGTGAAGCTCGACGATCTCGACCGACTCAAAATATCTGGAGGCTTTGGCCGCGAACGCCGAGGCGAGGACGGAACCGAGGGCGAAGTTCGGTGCGATCAGGACGCCCGGGCCGGGGTTCGCGGCGAGCAACTCGCGCAAAGCGGCAAGCCGCGCGGCGTCCCAGCCGGTGGTGCCGACAACAGCGTGCATACCGTGTTCGACGGCGAAACGGACGTTAGCTTCGGTGCTGTCCGGAACAGTCAGGTCCACAACATACTTGGCACCGGCGTCGAGCAGTGCATCAAGGGAATCGCCGCGTCCGAGTGCCGCCACAAGCTTCATGTCGGCGGCTGCCTCCACTGCCTTGACGGCCTCGATACCCATGCGCCCGTGGGCGCCCAGCACGGCAACAGCAAGTTGTTCGGTCATGCCCTTAACCCTACCGGGCGCAGTGCCCCGGGATCGCCCCGCCCGGTTGGTGGTTGCCCCAACGTGGGGTCGCCGGAACCGTGCCGGTTCGCCCGAACGCTCCGGCGAACCGGCACCGTTCCGGCGATTTCGACGGGAAGCGAGCTACTCCCCCGCACCGACCCATTCCACCGTGCCGTCGCTGAAGAATTGCTCCTTCCAGATGGGCACCTGCGCCTTGATCCTGTCCACAAGCTCCGAGCACACGGCGAAGGCCTGTCCACGGTGGGCAGCAGCAACGGCACAAACGAGCGCAGGCTCACCGATCTCCAGCATGCCGATCCGGTGGGCCGCCCAAATGAGGACAGGCTGGGCAGCCTCACCCGAGTGCTCCGCCACGAGCTGCGCCACGACGTCGGCCATGACCTGGTGGGCGGTGGGGTGGGCGCTGTAGCTGAGCCTGTCCACGGGCTTGCCGCCGTCGTGGTTCCGGACAACGCCGCTGAAGCTCACCACCGCTCCCGCCGTGTCGGATTCCACGGCCGCGATGGCTTGATCCACGGAAATCGCTTCAGCGCTGAGGATCGCGCTGATTACTTCGAAGTCGGTTTCAGTGGTCATGGTTTCCCTCCAACTGATCGCACAGGTGGGCGATGACGGGATCAAGGACGGCAAGCCCGTCCATCACTCCCTTCGGCGAACCCGGCAGATTCACGATGAACGTCTTGCCCGCAGTGCCCGCATGCCCCCGGCTGAGCATGGCCATAGGGGTTTTGGCCGCTCCGGCGCGGCGGATGCCTTCCATGAGGCCGGGTATTTCGCGATCCAACAAAGGCAGCGTGACTTCAGGAGTACGGTCGTCGGGGCTGAGGCCCGTGCCTCCGCTGGTAATCACGACGGCGGGTTCCAGGGTCAGGAGCGCGCGGATTGCCGCACCGACCGGCTCGCCGTCCGGTACCACCATGACCGGGAACGTCTCGTAGCCGTGTTCGGCCAGCCAGTCCAGGATCACGGGACCGCTCCTGTCCTCGTAAATTCCCGCCGCGGCGCGGGTGGAGGCAATGACGACGCCGGCCTTCCGTGGACCACGCTGGGGTTCGCAGGCGCTCATGCGCGTGACCCCTCACTGGGCGTGCCGGACGAGATTGGACGGGCCCAGTCGCCGCTCTTTCCGCCACTCTTGGCGAGCACCTGGATGCCGCTGATCACCGCGTGCTTGTCGACTGCTTTGATCATGTCGTAGACGCTGAGCGCCGCCACGGATGCCGCGGTCAACGCTTCCATCTCCACGCCAGTGACGCCCCTGGTCTTGACCGTCGCCAGCACCCTCACTGTGTCCGGACCGAGTTCGAAGTCCACGGTGACCTTGGAAATCGGCAGCGGGTGGCACAGCGGGATGAGTTCGGGGGTCTTCTTGGCCGCCATGATCCCGGCGACGCGCGCCACGGCCAGGGCGTCCCCCTTGGGAAGCTCACCGGCGCCGAGCAGGGCAATTACCTCGGAGGTGCTGTGGACGGTGGCGGTGGCGATAGCCTCGCGCGTGGTCACGGCCTTCTCGGAGACATCGACCATTTGGGCTGTTCCATCCTGGCGCAAGTGGGTGAGGCCGCCAACCATGCCGGCGGAGTCTGAAGTGTCATTCACAACATCCATACTTCCACTTCCGCCCCGGCGTCGAGTTCCGTGACGTCCGCCGGAACCTGGACCAGCGCGTTCGAGTTGGCCAGCGCATGGATGAGATGCGAACCGACGCCGCCCTCCAGCCGGACTGATCCACCCGGAAGCAGGGTTCCGCGGCGCACCTGGTGCTTGCCCGCGGGAGAGGTGAGCGACTCAGTAAGGCGCGCCTGCAGGCTCGGCCGCAATGCCGGGATTCCCACGACGACGGCGAGCGCGGGGCGAAGGAACATTTCGAAGGACACAAGGCAGCTCACCGGGTTGCCGGGAAATCCGAGGAGGGGCACGCCGTCGAACTTTCCGATCCCTTGAGGACCGCCGGGCTGCATGGCCACGGACACGAACTCGACCGCTTGGCCGTCCATGGCCTGCTTCACCACTTCGTAGGCGCCCTTGCTGACTCCCCCGGTGGTCACGATGAGGTCGATTGCTCCGAGGTGGGCATGCAGCAGGTCTTCCAGGGCAGCAGGATTGTCACTGCTGATTCCCGTCCGCGTGACCCGGAGACCGGATTGCACCATGGCGGCTTCCAGCAGGGTTCCGTTGGAATCGTAGATCTTGCCCTCCGGCAGGGACGTGCCGGGTTCCACGACTTCATCGCCCGTAGTCACCAGGAGCACGCGCACTGGCGTGCGGACCTCGACGGCGGTCATCCCCAAGGCGGCGAGCAGCCCCAACTGCCCGGGCCCAAGGGCAGTTCCGGACCGCAAGGCAACGGTCCCTTCGGTGATGTCGCTCCCGGCGTCGCGGACGAACGTTCCCGGCTCGGTTGTCGGAAGGCGGACGGTTGCCGACACCCCGGGCGCGGGGAAGACATCGGGCACCGCCTGTTCGATGGGCACGACGGCGTCGGCACCCTCGGGCATCATGGCGCCGGTCATGATCGGGGCCGCGGTGCCGGGCATTAGCCGCGCCGGGAACGCGCCCGCCGGAACCGGATCCACGACCGTCAGCTCCGCTCCGACGTCGCTCCCTGAGTGAGGTGCGAGGTCCGCCGAACGGACAGCAAATCCGTCCATCTGGGAGTTGGCGAACGGTGGCAGGCTGAGCGGCGCCAGGACATCATCGGCGAGGACGCGGCCGAGCGCGGCCATCAAGGGCAACTCCTCGGTGCTCCCTAGGCGCGCAAGGCCTGACAGAAGCTCCTTGACGGCTTCGCGGTGGGCTGCGACGGATCTGGCCACGGTGTTCCTCCCGATTGTTTTCGCTCAGACCTACACAGCCTAGTGTCAGTTGGCGGTGATCCGGATGGTGTGGAATCCCGTGGCCCCGTCCGGAGCCACGGGAGTGCGGGCTTCGGGCTGGGGGGTGCCGGTGGCATCGGTGGCACGGACCTGGACCTCATGGCCTCCAACACCCAATTCAAGGCCTAGCTGCCACTGGTACCACGTGTCCGTGGAGATTCCCGGTGCGATCTTGGCTTCCTGCCAATTGCCCCGGTCGACCCGTACCTCCACCTTGGCGACACCGCGGTGTTGCGCCCAGGCGACCCCGCCGAACTGGATCATTCCGGCCTTGATCGAGCGGCCATCCCGCGGCACGTCGATGCGGGACTGCGTCTTGATGGGTCCATGGTCGCTCCAGCCGCGCGGCGTCCAGTAGCCCTGGTCGTCCGCGAAGCGGGTGACTTTCAGCTCCGTCAACCATTTGGTTGCCGAGACATATCCATAAAGACCCGGCACGATCATCCGGACGGGGAAGCCGTGTTCCAGCGGCAAGGGTTCACCGTTCATCCCGACGGCGAGGATAGCGTCCCGATTGTCGGTGAGCGCTTCGAGGGGAGTTCCGGCGGTCCAACCGTCGGTGCTGCGGGACAGCACCATGTCCGCGCCGGGCTTGGGCCCGGCCATGGCCAGGAGCTCGCGGACGGGCCAGCCCAACCAGAGGGCGTTCCCGATCAGGTCTCCGCCAACCTCGTTGGATACACAAGCGATGGTCACGTGGCGCTCGATCATCGGTTTGCTCAACAGGGTGGCGAAATCCAACTGGACTTCGCGCTCCACCAAACCCGTCACCTTGAGGATCCACTCCGGTGGATTCACGGCCGGGGGAATCAGCGCGGTGTCGATTCGGTAGAAGTCGGGGTTCGGCGTGACGAGCGGTTGCAGTCCCGCCAAGGTGAGTGCAGCGCCGTCGGGGACCTTCTGGGCCGGCGTCGCTGGCGCTGGCAGGGCAACCCCACGGCGGAAATCGGAAACCACGGTTCCTGCCCTGCGCGCCACGGTCGTCACGATTCCCGCGACCACTGCTGCTATCGCCGTTCCGCCCAACAATTGCACGAAGCTCCGGCGGGCCAGGGGCATATCGCTGGCCTCCGGTCCGGGGCGCCAGGTTTCGAGCCGTTGCGTCAGGAGGCGGAGGAACAGCATGGTGACCATCGTGGCTACGACCGGCGCGATGGCTGCGGTGGGTGCCGCTTGGGCGCGGGTCAAAACGGCAGCCAGTCCGGCGGCTCCGCCGAGCAAGACGAGCACGAGCCCCGCTCCTTTTCGCCGATACTCCAGGAACCCGGCGAGCGCAGCAAAGACCAACATGACCAAGGCGATGCTGACGATCAGGGCGATTTTGTCCGCGGTGCCGAAAAGGCTGACGGCCAGTTCCTTGGCCCAACCCGGTACGGCGTCGATCACCACACCGCCAAGTGCTGTGACGGGTGAGACGGTCGGGCTCAGGAAACCGGCCAACAACTCTCCGGCGGCCACCCCGAGTCCGATGGCCACGACGCCGCACGCTGCAGCCCAACGGGCCGCCGTCCCAGTACCGGGTTTCTCTGCCTTCGGAGTGGTCCTGCTCATGTCGTGCCTGCCTGTTTGGTGCCCGCTGACGGAATTGTCTCAGTGGGAGCTGTTTCTGCCGGGTATGCGCCGGTGTCGGATGCTGCTGCTTGTGCGCCCGAGGGAAGGCGCAGAGTGAACCGGCAACCTTCCCCGGTATTCGCCACCGTGACGCTGCCGCCATGGGCCTTGACGATGCCTGCCACCATGCTGAGCCCCACACCGGCTCCGCTGTAGCGCGGTTGCCCCCCTTCGAACCGCATTCCTGCGCTCCTGGAGCGGTCCTTTTGCCATCCGGTTTCAAAAACGTGTGCGAGATCTTCGTCGTCGATGCCCCCGCAACTGTCCGCGACGTCGACGACGGCGTCGCTACCTTCGCGTCCGACGCCAACCCGGACGCCGCCGTCGGGATGGCTGTAGATGATCGCGTTCAGGAGCACGTTGCGGACAGCCCTGCCCAGGCTGGGCCCATCCGCGACAGCCATGCACTCCCGGTCGCCACCGCCGTCGAGCCGGATGCCGCGCTGCGCGGCAAGCGGTGCAAGATCGGCGATGGCGTCGCTCACCAGATCGTAGAGGTCCAGGGCTTCCGCGCTCAGACTGAGCGTTCCCGCCTGGATTTTGGACAGTTCAAGGAGGTCGTTGACCATCACCGCCATCTGATCCGTCTGCCCGATGATCTTGCGGTAGTAGGCGGGAACATCGGCCACCATGCCGTCTTCCAAAGCTTCGGCCATGGCCCGCATGCTCGCCAAGGGAGTCCGGAGGTCGTGCGAGATCCAGGAGACCAGTTCGCGGCGGGCACCTTCGACGGCGGCTTCCCGCCTCCGGGATTCCTCCAGTTTGAGGCTGCTCGCTTCGAGTTCCTGGGCGAGCTGGGCCAGTTCGGAGTTCATGGCCGGCGCGGTTCGCCGCGATGCCGATGGCGGCAGGACGGAGCCGTCGAGGGCTTCGCCGCTGCCGAGGCGGCGCGTGGCGGCCACGAGCCGGATGACGTTGCGGGATACTCCGGCTCCGAGGACCAGGGAGATGGCAATGGCCACGGCTGAGGCCACCGCGAGGATGTACCACATGACTTCGAGGTCCCGGGCCGAAATGAACATGGCGTTGAACGCGCTCACCATTCCGGCCACGAGAACGCCAACGGTGGCCACCACAACGAGGCAGATCTGCACCAGGATCGAGGCACCGCGCAGGAAACGCAGTAGGGCAAGGGTCAAGGTGCCGATGGAGACAGCCCATAGGAGCATCCAGGCCAGGATCGTGAACATTTCAGATGCCTGCATGTCCACCTTCCTTTGCGTCAAAGCGGTAACCGACGCCCCAGACAGTCTTGAGAAGCACCGGGGTTGTGGGGTTGTCCTCGATCTTCTCGCGCAAGCGGCGGACATGTACCGTCACGGTGGACAGATCCCCGAAGTCCCAGCCCCACACGGCCTTGATGAGGTCCTCACGGCTGAATACCTGGTTGGGCCGGCGGAGCAGGAACGCCAGCAAATCGAATTCGCGCACCGTCAACGTCAGTGGCTTTCCATCATGGAGCACCGTGCGCGAGGCCGGATCCAATTCGAAACCGGCAAGTTCCACGGGAGGTTCCGGGCTGAATTCCTTGATGCTCCGGCGCAACACGGATTTCACCCGGAGAACCAGTTCGCGCGGCGAGAAGGGCTTGGTGACGTAGTCATCGGCTCCGGTTTCAAGGCCCAGGATGCGGTCATCCTCCGTGCCGAGGGCTGTGACCATGATGATGGGAACGCTCATGGCCAGGCGCAACCTGCGGCACACTTCCACCCCGTCGAGTCCGGGCAGCATGCGGTCCAGGATGACTAGATCAGGCCGCCTGGCAGCTGCGAGGCTCAGGGCTGTGAAGCCGTCGCCCGCGAGATCGACCTGGAACCCGGCCTGGACCAGATAGTCCCGGACGACGTCGGCGATGGTCTGTTCGTCTTCGACCAAGAGAATGCGGCGGTTGCCAGGTTCGGCAGCGTGCGGGGCGGGCTGCATGTTCACACCTTCAGCATAGATTCGCAATGTGCCAGTAGCGGCTGATCCGCTCGCCCGTGGGCCAACCGTATGCATTCCGTAAGAACTCACGCTTTGCGCCCCGCCACGGGAAGCCGACGAACGTGACCAGTGGGCGATATCACTCTTAGGCCCTGCCTGGCGTAGCCTGAATCCATGAGTGTTCAGCTAGGCATGCCGTTGCCCGCTACGGGCGATGGGACAGGGAGCAGCGTGTCCGCGCCCCCGCCGCGCCCTGCCGGAACCCCTGCGGGCCTGTTCGACCGCTACGGACGCCGGGCCACCGACATGCGCTTGTCCCTGACTGACAAATGCAACCTCCGGTGCACGTACTGCATGCCCGCCGAAGGGCTCGAATGGTTATCCAAACAGGCCGTCATGACCGCCGCCGAGATTGTCCGGATAGTGCGAATCGGCGTCGAACAACTCGGGGTCCGCGAACTGCGCCTCACCGGCGGCGAGCCCTTGGTGCGTGCCGACCTCGTGGACATCATCTCGGCCCTCCGGAAGGCACACCCTGATCTGCCGATCTCCATGACGACCAACGGCGTCGGCCTGGACAAGAAGGCGGCCGCGCTCAAAGAAGCCGGGCTCACACGCATCAACGTCTCCCTCGATTCCCTGCACGAAGAGACATTCACCAAGCTGACCCGGCGCCCCTTCCTCGACAAGGTGCTCGCCGGTGTCGATGCCGCGTGGGCCGCGGGCCTGGGACCGGTCAAGATCAACGCCGTGCTCATGCGGGGAATCAACGACGCAGAGTCCCCGGACCTCCTGGCCTGGGCTTTGGACCGCCGCTATGAGTTGCGCTTCATCGAGCAAATGCCGCTGGACGCCGATCACGGTTGGACCCGTCGGAACATGATTACCGCCGCGGAGATCCGCGAACTGCTCTCCCGGGACTTCGTGCTCACTCCGGACCCTCGTGAACGCGACGGCGCACCGGCCGAACGATTCGAAGTACGACGCCGGGACCCGGCTTCCGCGGAAGCCAACGGAGCTGTTCTAGGCACCGTCGGTATTATCGCCTCGGTCACTGAGCCGTTCTGTTCCGATTGCCGGCGCACAAGGATCACCGCCGAAGGCAAGATCATGAGCTGCCTGTTCTCCCGCGAGGAATTCGATCTCCTCGGCTTGCTCCGGCAAGGGGCCGGCGACGAAGAGCTCGCCCAACGCTGGCAGGACGCTATGTGGCTCAAACCCAAGGCGCACGGGATGGACCACACCGGCCTCGGGGCACCGGACTTTGTCCAGCCTGACCGCAGCATGAGCGCCATCGGAGGCTGAAACTGTGCTTGTACGTTACTTCGCTGCCGCACGTGCCGCGGCAGGCGTCGAAGAGGAACACCACGATCTTCCGGAAGGAACCAGCCTGGACGGGCTCATCGCTGCCCTGCTCGCCGTCGAACGGCCGGAACCTCCGGCGGGCACGCCCACCCTGGCCCGGATTGTTTCCCGCAGCAGTTTCCTGCGCAACGAAGTAGCAGTCCGCGACCGTTCGGCCGCTCTCGGCGCGGACGACGTCGTCGACGTCCTTCCTCCGTTTGCCGGCGGCTGAGCCGACCAAGCCGAAGGGTGTTTCGCCAGGCCCAAGGAGCCTACGCTGTGCCTATCCGCGCAACAGCAAAGGAACAGCCATGTACACCCTCCAGATTGAACACGCCGTGAACGATTTCACCGCATGGAAGCAGTCATTCGACTCAGATCCGGCAGATCGTGCTGGCTCCGGCGTTGTTTCCTACAGGGTCTGCAGGCCTGTGGACGATTCGCAGCGCGTCTTGATCGAGCTTGATTTCGCCGAGCGGGAGCAAGCCGAATCCATGCTGAACACCTTGCGGACAAGGGTGTGGAGCGGCCCCGGAAGGCCACCCTCGCTCGACGGCGCGCCGGACACCCGGATCGTAGAATCCGTGGAGGCCAAGACGCTCTGACTGCCGTACCGTGGAGGCGTACTTCAGACGCGCCTGCAGACGGAGATCATGAACGGGCTGAATGCCGGGGCATCGCCGAGCCGGAGTTCGGCCACGTGCGTCAGCACCCCGCCATCTACCTTGAAGGTGTGCCTCGCGGTCCCGCGAGGACTACGCCGCTCAAGCCTCAGCGTGCCGTCCTGCCAGTGGCCACGGGCAGGTGCTTCCGGTGGCCGGCCCATGCTGTCCACGTAGTACCACAGGGTGTCTCCGTGGTCCGGGTCAATGGTGAACACACCGTGCCCCTCGAAGTGCGTACCGTCAGGCTCAAGGTGCCGGTAGCTCTGCACCAGGGCGTATCCTCCGGCCGCGCGCGAGAAGGTGACCTCGGCGTCGGCGGTCCGGGCCGGGCCCCACGGAGAAGCGGCAAGCTCGGTGCTCCCCCGCCAATGCCCCAGGAACGTCTCCAGCGCAGTGTTTGCATGACTCTTCAATGGCTCGTTCATGGCGACTCCTGCGCATCGACGATGGATACGTCACCATCATGTTCCCGATCCAGCAGGCGCGTCCAGCCTTCCCCATGGGACATGCCCCCTGTTCCAAGCCAGGAATGGACATATCAGGGTTATGTCCACTCCTTGGCTCGGGAGCTGGGCATGTCCCGCTGGTGTATTCGACGTTCCCGCCGGACATGCCCCCTGTGCCAAGCCAGGAATGGACATATCAGGGTTATGTCCACTCCTTGGCTCCAACGGAGGGCATGTCCCCGGGGAGGGGCCTGTGTCTAGAGGCCGAAAGTCTCCGTCTCCTCGAAGGGCCCGACGACGGTCACCGTACGTGGGGCCGCGGCGAGCACGACGGCGAGCTCCTGCACTTGCTCGGCGGTGACGGCTTTGATGCGGCGAAGCGTTTCGTCAATGTCCTGGAATTCGCCGGAGACTAGTTCGGCACGGCCAAGGCGGGACATCCGGGAACCGGTGTCTTCCAAGGCCAGGACGATTCCGCCGCACAATTGGCCTACGGCCTTGCGCAATTCCTCGTCCGTGATCCCGTCAGCAGCAAGTTTGTCCAGTTCAGCCCCGAGAAGTTCCAGAACCTGCTTGACCTTCGACGGCGTGCAGCCGGCGTACATGCCGAAGTAGCCTGCGTCCGCGTAGGCAGAGGCAAAGGAGTAGGTGGAATATACGAGGCCGCGTTTTTCGCGGATCTCCTGGAAGAGCCGCGAGGACATCCCGCCGCCCAAGACTGCGTTCAGGACACTCATGACAAAACGACGGTCATCGGTGGCAACGATCGAGGGGCAGCCCATGATGATATTGGCCTGCTCCACGGGGCGCTTGACCACATGGAGCCCGGACGTACCGGTGATATCCGCGCGCGCGGTGGAACGGCGATCAACTGGGGCAGCACCGTCTTTCAGTTCCCAGCCGGCTTTCCACAACGCATCAAGCACCAGGCGGCAAACGACGTCGTGATCCAATCCGCCGGCGGCGGTGATGACGATTTCATCAGGCCGGTAGTAGCGGCGGTAGTGCTCCCACACGGAATCGCGGGACACGGCCTTGATGGCAGCCGGGGTGCCGCCGATCGGGCGTCCCAGCGGGTGAATGCCGAGTACCGCGGCTACGAATTTCTCGTGGGCCACATCGGTGGGGTCATCGCTGTCCATGGCGATTTCTTCAAGGATCACGTCGCGTTCCTGCTCGAGTTCCGCCGGATCCAGCACCGCGCCGGTAATCATGTCGGCGATGACGTCGATGGCCATGGGCAGGTCGGTATCCAGCACCCGCGCAAAGTAGCATGTGCTTTCCTTGGCTGTGGCCGCGTTCGATTCACCGCCCACCTCGTCAAAAGCAGAGGCGATCTCGAGGGCCGTACGCCGTCGGGTCCCCTTGAACAAGAGATGTTCCAGGAAGTGGGTGGAGCCGTGCTGGCCCTCTGCCTCGTCGCGGGAACCGACCCCCACCCAGAATCCGATGGTTGCCGAACGCTGCCCGGGCATGGCCTCGGTGAGCACGCGAACGCCTCCCGGTAGCACCGAACGCCGGACAATGGAGCCACCTTCGGCACCATGGATCAGTTCGCCGCCGGGCACGGTCTGCGCCAGAGGGAGGGGTACGACAGTCATCAAGGCCTTTCAGTTCTGCGGGAAATCACGGGTGCCAAATCTGGCTGCAATCGTACCAGCGGGCACATCGCCCTTGGGGCGGAAATTCGGTGTTAAACCGGGCAGGACCGGTGGACATGTCCACCGGTCCTGCCGCGTGCAGTGCCGGTTCAGGCTACTCTGCGGATACTTCAGCCTCTTCGGCGGCAGCTTCCTCAGAAGCGGCGCCTTCTTCCTCGGCCACAACCGGGGAGAGGGAGAGCTTGCCGCGGTCATCGATCTTGGTGATCTCGACCTGGATCTTCTGGCCCACGGAGACGACGTCGTCGACGTTGTCCACGCGCTTGCCGCTGGCCAGCTTGCGCAGCTCGGAGATGTGCAGCAGACCGTCCTTACCCGGGGTCAGGGAAACGAACGCGCCAAAGGTAGTGGTCTTGACGACCGTGCCCAGGTAACGCTCACCGATTTCCGGGATCTGCGGGTTGGCAATGGCGTTGATCGCGGCGCGGGCTGCTTCGGCAGAAGGACCGTTGGTGGCGCCGATGTAGACAGTGCCGTCGTCCTCGATGGAGATGTCGGCGCCGGTGTCTTCCTGGATCTGGTTGATCATCTTGCCCTTGGGGCCGATGACCTCGCCGATCTTGTCAACGGGGATGTTGACGGCGATCACGCGCGGCGCGAACTCGGAGAGCTCGTCCGGGGTGTCGATGGCGGCGTTGATGACATCCAGGATGTGCAGGCGGGCTTCGCGTGCCTGCTTCAGGGCGGCGGCCAAGACCGATGCCGGGATGCCGTCGAGCTTGGTGTCCAGCTGGATGGCCGTGACGAACTCGGAGGTACCGGCAACCTTGAAGTCCATGTCGCCGAAAGCGTCTTCGGCACCGAGGATGTCGGTCAGGGCTGCGTAGCGGGTCTGGCCGTCAACCTGATCGGAAACCAGGCCCATGGCGATACCGGCAACAGCGGCCTTCAGCGGCACACCTGCGTTGAGCAGGGACAGCGTGGAGGCACAGACGGAACCCATCGACGTCGAACCGTTGGAGCTGAGCGCTTCAGACACCTGGCGGATGGCGTACGGGAATTCCTCGCGGGACGGCAGCACCGGCATGATGGCGCGCTCTGCAAGGGCGCCGTGACCGATTTCGCGGCGCTTCGGGGAGCCGACGCGGCCGGTCTCGCCCGTGGAGTACGGCGGGAAGTTGTAGTTGTGCATGTAGCGCTTGCGCGTGACGGGAGACAACGAGTCGATCTGCTGTTCCATCTTGAGCATGTTCAGCGTCGTGACACCCATGATCTGGGTTTCGCCGCGCTCGAAGATGGCGGAACCGTGAACGCGGGGCAGAACCTCTACCTCGGCAGTCAGCTGGCGGATGTCCGTCAGGCCACGGCCGTCGATGCGGATCTGGTCCTTGAGGATGCGCTGGCGCACAACCTGCTTGGTCAGTGAGCGGAAGGCTGCGGAGAGCTCCTTCTCGCGGCCTTCGAACTGGCCGC
Source organism: Arthrobacter sp. FW306-04-A (assembly GCF_044358315.1). GTDB lineage: Bacteria > Actinomycetota > Actinomycetes > Actinomycetales > Micrococcaceae > Arthrobacter. Next base: position 1,495,820 of record NZ_CP084559.1, on the reverse strand, counting down.
CGAGGGCGCCCAGGACTTCGTCCTTGAGCTCGTCGGAGGCATTGTCGCGGTCCTGCTTGTCGGCAATCTGGAAGACCGCAGCAAGCTTTTCGGCGGCTGCGGCTTCGACAGCGGCGTAGACGTCGTCCTGGTAGTCCAGGAAGATCGGGAACTCAACCGTGGGCTTGGCGGCGCGGGCGGCCAGGTCGGCCTGGGCCTCGCACAGGGCCTTGATGAAAGGCTTGGCAGCTTCGAGCCCCTCGGAAACAACCTCTTCGGTCGGAGCGGTAGCGCCCTGTTCCTTGATGAGGTTCCAGGAGTTGTCGGTGGCTTCGGCTTCAACCATCATGATGGCGACGTCGTCCCCGTCGGCACCCGACACAACACGTCCGGCGACAACCATGTTGAAGACGGCGTTTTCGAGCTGGGAGTGCTTCGGGAACGCGACCCACTGCGAACCCTGTTCGTCGGCGACGAGGGCAACGCGGACGCCGCCGATCGGGCCGGAGAACGGGAGGCCGGAGAGCTGGGTGGACATCGACGAGGCGTTGATGGCCACGACGTCGTAGAGCTCGTCCGGGTTGATCGCCAAGACGGTGACGACGATCTGGACCTCGTTGCGCAGGCCCTTGACGAAAGCGGGGCGCAGGGGGCGGTCCATGAGGCGGCAAGCCAGGATGGCTTCGGTGGACGGGCGGCCTTCACGGCGGAAGAACGAGCCCGGGATGCGGCCGGCGGCGTACATGCGCTCTTCGACGTCGACGGTCAGCGGGAAGAAGTCGAAGCCTTCACGCGGGGACTTGCCCGCGGTGGTTGCGGACAGCAGGGCGGTGTCTTCGTCGATGTAGACCATCGCTGCGCCGGCTGCCTGCTTGGCAAGGCGGCCGGTTTCGAAGCGGATAACACGCTTGCCGAAGCGGCCGTTGTCGATGTTGGCTTCTGAGAACTGGATTTCGGGACCCTCCATTGAGAGTCACCTCCGTTTCTTGTTTAGCGGAAGTTCGTCCGCATCGACCCAGGCCAGCGTCTGTTCCTGGCCTGTACGACACCCGGTCATCGATCGAGACCCACGGGCTACGCCTTCATCGCAGAAGACTGTTCCCGGGGATCACTACCGAGGACCGCGAATGCGCGATGCGGTTGAACTCCTGTTAAGTGTTGGATTTAGTTATGGAGAAAAGGCGGCCCGGTCCGCGGAGGATCGGGCCGCCCGAAGTCAAACTAGCGGCGCAGGCCGAGGCGCTCGATGAGCGCACGGTAGCGGGCAATGTCAGTCTTCTTGAGGTAGCCCAGCATGCGCTTGCGACGACCAACCATAGCCAGCAGACCGCGCTGGGTGTGGAAGTCGTGCTTATGCTCCTTCATGTGCTCAGTCAGATCCTTGATCCGCTGAGTCAGGACTGCAATCTGGACCTCCGGCGAACCAGTGTCGCCCTTGGACGTTGCGTATGCCTCGATGATGGACTGCTTAACAGCGGCTTCAAGTGCCACGTGAACTCCTAGAGTTGTGCCGTGCGTCCCGATTCAGCGCCTCGCTGCCGGGTTGTGATGTGCCGATGACCGCACACAAAACAGGTCCAGCCGCCACGGACTGCAGCCGGATCCATCCCTCAGTTTACCGGCAGCCTGGCAATCTTGTCGAAAGCTGCCGTGTGACCCTCCTCAAAGACGAGTTCCGGTCACTGCCCGATCTCAGTTCGGACGGCAAACAGCTCGGGGAAGAACGTCAGGTCAAGTGCCTTCTGGAGGAATGAAACTCCGCTTGAACCTCCGGTTCCGGTCTTCATGCCGATGGTCCGCTGGACAGTGCGCAAATGCCTGAAGCGCCACAGTTGGAAGTTGTCCTCAAGGTCCACCAGTTCCTCGCAGGCCTCGTAGGCCGCCCAGTTTTCTGCGGCATGTTCATAGATGTGCTTGAAGAGCGGCAAGAGCTCAGGGGCGAACTGGTGGGCCTGGGAGACGTCCCGGTCCAGAACGGACGCCGGAACGTCGTAGCCATGGCGGTGAAGGTAGGCCAGGAATTCGTCGTAGATGCTGGGCGCGTGCAGGAGTTCCTCCAGCATGGCCCGCGATTCTGGATCCGAATCGAACACCGGCAGGATCTTGGCGTTCTTGTTGCCAAGGATGAACTCGACGGCACGGTACTGGCTCGACTGGAAGCCGGAGGCGTTCCCCAGGAAGCCACGGAACTGCGAGTATTCCGTGGGAGTCAGCGTGGCCAGCACCGACCATTGCTCGGTGAGGGTCTTCTGGATGTGCTTGACCCTTGCGATGCCCTTGAGCGCGGAGCCAAGATCGTCCTGGCGCAGCCACGTCGCGGCACTGCGGAGCTCGTGGAGGACAAGCTTCAACCAGAGCTCCGTGGTCTGGTGCTGGATGATAAACAGGAGTTCGTCATGGTGCTCTGGCTGGCTGACAGGTTGCTGCGCGCTGAGCAGCAAGGGAAGCTGCAGGTAGGAGCCGTAGCTCATGCGTGAGCTGAAATCCTTCACGATGCCTTCGTCGAGTGGCCGGGTGTTCTTCTCAACGCTCACGCTGCATGCCCTCCGAATCCCTGCTAACGCATGGGGCTATTTATTCAGCAAAAGATCGTGGGCCTGGACGACGTCGAGCCGCATCTGCTCAACAAGGGCCTCTGGTCCACGGTAGGCCACCATCCCCCGCAGCCGCGCAGCAAATTCCACCACGACGGTCTGTCCGTAGAGGTTGAAGTCCTCCACGGCCTCTTCCGGGCGGTCGATGACGTGGGCTTCCACCTGGCGGCTCACGCCGTCGAAGGTGGGGTTGGACCCCACGGAAATCGCGGCCGGCCAGCGGGTTCCGGACCCGTCGATCAGCCAGCCTGCGTAGATTCCATCCGCGGGCACGTAGCCGGTGGCGCCATGGTCAAGGTTTGCCGTGGGAAAGCCAAGGGCGCGTCCGCGAGCGGCGCCGTGGACCACTTCGCCCCGCATGCGGTGCGGGCGGCCAAGTACCGCGGCCGCGGTCTCGACGTCGCCCTCGGCAAGGGCTTCACGCACCCAGGTGGAGGAACAGCGGCGGTCCGTGCCGCCGTCGTCGTGGACTGGAAAGCCCCCCGCGCCAAACTCGTTGACTACGTGGACGCCGAATCCCAGGTCCTTGCCCAATTCCTGCATGGTGCCGACGTCGCCCGAATTGCCTGCACCGAACCGGAGATCGTGGCCCACCACGACGTGTGCCGCGTGGAGCCCGTCGAGCAGGACGGTGCCGACGAATTCCTCGGGGGTCATACCTGCCAGCGCGAGGTTGTATTTCATGACCAGGACGGCGTCTACGCCCGCGTCGGCCAGGGCATCGAGCTTGTCCTGCAGCCCCATGATGAGCTCCGGTGCCGAATCGGGCCGGTGGACCAGGGCCGGGTGCGGATCGAAAGTCACGACGACGGACCGCGCACCGTGCTGCTCCGCGGTGCGCAGAAGCTGCGTCAGCACCTGCTGGTGGCCACGATGGACGCCGTCAAAGTTCCCGATGGTAACGACGCTGGGACCGAAATCCTCGGGGACCTCGGTGGGATCGTTCCAGATGTGGACCATCAACCTCGCCTTTTACTGCTGGTATTCACTATGCCCGGCCGCCTGGTCCGGCGCCGGAATTCTCTAAGGTTACCTGCTGTCCCGAGCTCTCCTGCCCGGGAACCGAGGCCCGCCCTGCCTACTCCGGAAGCCGTGCCGGGCGTCGGCGGTAGAGCCAGAGCAAGCCCAGCACCGGCAGGATCAGCGGCACAAAGCCGTATCCGCGGCCGAACAAGGACCAGACGGTGTCGTGCGGGAAAGCCACCGGATCGAAAAGGCTGATGGCTCCGACCACGATCACGCCGAGCATTTCCACGAGGACTGCCGCCAAGGACACCTTGAACCAGGTACGGCCCGGCTTGGCGAGGGAGACCGTGGCCACCACGTACACCACAGCCGCGAAAGCCGAGAGGATGTGGGCCAAGGGAGCATCTGAGAACTTGGTCAGGATCTGGTATCCGGCACGGGCCGTTGCCGAGATCGCGAAAACCGCATAGACCGCAATCAGCAGCCTTCCGGGACCGGTGTTGCGGGTGTCCCGGTTCTTCTTCTGGGTGGTCTCAACAGTCACTTCGTGTGCTTCTTCCAATGTCAGTACCAGATCTGGTTCATGCGGGCCGCCATGACCAATGCGGTGACGCCTACGGCGCCCATGACGAAATTGCTCCAACGGGTCCGCTCCAGGATGGACCAATACACAGCCACGACGGGAAGAATGAGCGCGGTGATGATGTAGCCCCAGAACTCCCAAGGCTCCCCCGCAATCTTTTCACCCATCGCCACGCGGATGATCGATCCCACAAGATAGACCAGCAGGACGAGTTCGACGGCGGCAACGGACAGAATCGTGACGTCGTTGGGGGCCTTTTTCATCAGGCCCGCCACGACGCAGATGATTGTGGACAGCAGCCCGACGACGAGGACAGCGTAAAAGTATCCGTCCATGGCTAGTGTGCCCGCTTTTCGTTGTCCGGTGCGAACACCAGCACAGGCTTGGCGAAACTCCCCGCGTCGGCCAGCAACGCCACCAGTTCTCCAGACGGGGAGAACGCTGCTGCGGGGTTCTCGGCGGTGGCAGCCTCCGCCGTGCCCGCAGTTGGCCCAGCGGCGATCCTACGGCCAAAGGAAATTTCGGTGGTTTCGGCGTCGCTCAGCTCCCGGTTCGGCATGAGCGCGCGGGCAGCGGCAGACATTTCGAGGACTTCCAGTTCCTCGGCGAGCTGTTCGAGGGTGCGGGCCTGCTCCAGGGAGTAGGGCCCCACTTGGGTGCGGCGCAGCACTGTGAGGTGTCCGCCGACGCCGAGGGTCTCGCCAAGGTCGCGTGCCAGGGCGCGGATGTACGTACCGGAGGAGCACTCAACGGTGACATCGACGTCCACTACCCTGCCGTCGTCGATCCTGCGGATGGCATGGATCTCGAAACGGTGGATGGTCACGGGGCGGGCAGCGAGCTTGACCTCTTCACCCGAACGGACGCGCGCGTAGGACCGTTCGCCGTTGACCTTGATTGCGCTGACGCTGCTGGGAACCTGCTGGATATCCCCGGTGAGCCGGGCGACGCCGGTACGGATGGATTCCTCGGTGACGCCGGCGGCACTGCGGCTTTCGGTGATATCGCCTTCGGCGTCGTCGGTGATCGTGGATTCGCCGAGCCGGATGGTGGCGGAGTACGTCTTGGAGGTGCCGACGATGTACGTCAACAACCGTGTTGCTTTGTTGATCCCAAGCACCAGGACACCGGTGGCCATGGGGTCCAAAGTTCCTGCGTGCCCTACTTTCCGGGTACCGGCCAGTCGCCGCATCCGTCCAACCACATCGTGGCTGGTCCATCCTTGCGGCTTGTCAACGATTACCAGTCCAGAAAGCACGCCTCCCAGTATATCCGCGCCAGGGCATGCATCCTGCGGGGCAGCGTCCCGGAACGGTACGGCGCCGCGGCTAAGATGGCTCCCATGCCAGAGCTTGCCGCACACGTCCGCGAAGTCCCCGTGAACCAGATCCGCGAGATCACCGAGGCCGCTTGGGCTACTCCCGGGGCGATTGTCCTCAGCATCGGCGAGCCCGGCTTTGCGCTGCCCCGTCACATCCTGGACGCGGGGATCGCTTGTCTGGACAGGGACGAGACCAACTACACTCCCAATGCCGGGATCCCTGTCCTGCGGGAAGCCTTCGCCGACCGATTCCGCGCCCACAACAAGGTGGACGTCGGCACGGAGCGTGTGTACGTCGTGGACGGGGCCCAGCAGGGCCTTCACTTCGCCATGAGCCTGCTCCTCTCCCCCGGCGACGAGGTCCTGATTCCGAATCCTGGCTATCCCACCTTTGCCATGACCGGCCACTTGCTGAACGCCGTCCCGGTGCAGTACCCGCTCTACCCGGCGCACGGGTTCCAGCCGCGCATCGAGGACATCGAGGCGCTGATCACGCCCCGGACCAAGGTGTTGGTCCTGAATTCGCCATCCAATCCCTTGGGCGCGGTGATCGGCGAGGAAGTCACCCGCCAGTTGGTGGAACTAGCTGTCAAACACGATCTGTGGATCATTTCGGATGAATGCTACGAAGCCTTCACGTTCGAAGTTCCGCACACCAGTCCGGCCCGCTTCGACAGCAACGTTCCCGGCGAAGCCCGGGTCTTCACGTCCCTGACCTTGTCCAAAACCTACGGACTGACGGGACTGCGGATCGGCGCGCTCATTTGCCCGCCGGGCCTGGAGCGGAAGATGAACAACGTCATGGAGGCAATCGTTTCCTGCGTGGCTTCGCCTTCCCAGTACGCCGCCGTCGCGGCGCTGACCGGCCCTCAGGACTATGTGGACACCGCGCGGGAGCACTACCGCTCCAACCGGGATGCCGCGTCAGCAGTGCTGGTGGAGAAGGGGATTCCCTTCCTGGGCGCCCAAGGAGCTTTCTACCTTTGGGCCGACGTCTCGCATGTGAGCGGCGGCAACGTGCGCGCCTGGGTGCGCGCGTTCCTCGCGGAGTTCGGAGTGGCCGTGGCGCCGGGTACCGCGTTCGGTTCCATCGGCGAGGGTTGGATCAGGATCGCGCTATGCGGCGATCACCAGCAGTTGCTGGACGGCGTCGGGCGGCTCCCGGCGCGATCTTGAGACCCGGCGGCCTGGCCGTTGGCGACGTTCGGCTCAGTATTTGGTCCGGTTCTTGTGCCCGCGCCACGCGTCGAAAGGAGCGTCCGACGCCGGAACCTCTGCGTGGTGGACGGGCAGCAGCTCCGGCCGGATGCCGTTGAAGTACTCGTAGAACACTGCGTCGTCGAAGCCAGCAGCGGCGGCCCCGTGCCGGTCCGCGGCAAAGTAGACCCGGCTTACCCGGCCCCATAATGCCGCCGAGAGGCACAATGGGCACGGTTCGCAGCTTGAATAGAGCACGGAGCCGCTAAGATCGAAGCTTCCAAATTCCGACGCCGCCCGCCGGATCGCGACCACTTCGGCGTGCGCTGTGGGGTCGTTGTCGCGGGTGACCCGGTTGACACCGTCATGGAGCCGTCCGTCCGGGGTGACCACGACGGCGCCGAAAGGCCCGCCGCCGTCGGCCACGTTTTGCACTGCGAGCCGCAGGGCGTATTCAAGGTAGTTCTCGGGACTCTGAGCTGCATCGTGCGCCGCCATGCTCCGATCTTAGCCATGGCCCGGCCCTTTGACCCGACTTTTCACGGTTAAACAAACAGGACCGGATCGGTAGTCGCCAGGACTACCGGATCCGGCCCTGCTGAGGAAGTCGGTGGACTACTTGCCGCCGTCTTCGTCGATGTCTTCATCAGCCCGGAGGTCGATGTCTTCTTCGTCAAAATCGTCTTCGTCGATGTCCGCATCCTGCGGGGCATCGCTCTTGTACGGATCTGCATCGCCTGCGTGCTTGGCGCCCGCGGCCAGCGCGGCCACCTCGGCGTCACGCTCCTTGGCGGTACGCAGCAGCTCCTCAAGGTTCGACGCGTTGACCGGGATAAGGTCAGCAACGAACTCCAGGGTAGGAGTCAGCCGCACGGTAATATTGCGGCCCACTTCCTGACGCAGAACACCCTTGGCCTTCTCCAACGCCCTAACAGCATCAGAATGAGCGGCCTCGTCACCGAAGACGGTGTAATACACGGTGGCGTGCTGAAGATCGTTGGTGACGCGGGCATCCGTAATGGTGATGCCCTCGACCCGAGGATCCTTGATCCGCCGGCCCAGTGCCTCAGCAACAACAACCTTAATCCGCTGCGCCAACTTGGCAGCGCGTGCCGGATCAGCCATTTCTACTCCTAAATTTCGCGTACGACGGCGCGTTAGCAACTTGCGTACTTAAGTTCTGTATAGTGCGACGCGCCCAAGGCAAGTCACCGACGGACCGTGAGGTCCCCACGGAGGCCCGTGGAGCCGATGTGGGGGCCCGGGAGTGGCATCGGGCCTGCCGAAGCTGGGCGGCAAGGATCGCAGATCCTTTGCCGCCCAGCGTAGGGGCGGGGCCCCCATATCGGCGGAACGGGCCGGGGCCGCCGGGAAACCCGACGACCCCACCCAAAACGGACACCTTAGACGCGCGGCTTCTCGCGCATCTCGAAGGTCTCGATGATGTCACCTTCGTTGATGTCGTTGTACGAGCCAAGACCGATACCACACTCGAAGTCCGTGCGGACCTCAGTGGCGTCGTCCTTGAAGCGCTTGAGCGTCTCAACGGTGAGGTTGTCGCCGATGACCTTGCCATCGCGGCTGACGCGTGCCTTCGTGTTACGGCGGATGATGCCCGAGCGGACGATGGAACCGGCGATGTTTCCGAACTTGGAAGAACGGAAGACTTCGCGGACCTCGGCGGTACCGAGCTGGACTTCCTCGTACTCCGGCTTGAGCATGCCCTTGAGGGCCAGCTCGATGTCATCGATTGCCGAATAGATGACGGAGTAGAAGCGCATGTCCACGCCTTCACGATCGGCAAGGTCCGCCACACGCTCGGCGGGCTTGACGTTGAAGCCGATGATGATGGCGTTGTCCACGGTGGCGAGGTTGACGTCGTTCTGCGTGATGGCACCCACACCGCGGTGGATGACCCGCAGCTGAACGTCTTCGTCGCCGACGTCGATCTTGAGCAGGGCGTCTTCGAGGGCTTCGACGGCACCGGAAACGTCACCCTTGAGGATGAGGTTGAGGGTGTCGATCTTGCCTTCGGCCACAGCCTTGTCGAAGTCCTCGAGGCTAATGCGCTTGCGGCGCTTGGCCAGTGCCGCGTTGCGGTCGGCTGCTTCACGCTTTTCAGCGATCTGGCGGGCCGTACGCTCGTCGGAGGTCACCAGGAAGGTGTCACCTGCACGCGGTACGTTGGACAGACCCAGGACCTGGACCGGACGGGACGGAAGCGCGATGTCGAGGGCGTTGCCGTCTTCATCGAACATGGCACGGACGCGGCCGTGGGCCGTACCGGCCACGATCGTGTCACCGACGGCCAGGGTACCGGACTGGACCAGGACGGTGGCCACGGAACCGCGGCCCTTGTCCAGGTTCGCTTCGATGGCAATGCCTCGAGCGTCCTTGTCCGGGTTGGCACGCAGGTCCAGCGCAGCGTCTGCGGTCAGCAGGACAGCGTCGATCAGTTCGTCGATGTTGATGTTCTGGCGGGCAGAAACCTCAACGAACATGGTGTCGCCACCGTATTCTTCGGGAACCAGACCGTACTCGGTGAGCTGGCCCTTGACCTTGTCCGGGTTCGCGCCTTCCTTGTCGATCTTGTTGACTGCGACGACGATCGGCACGTTGGCCGCCTGTGCGTGGTTGAGCGCTTCCACCGTCTGCGGCATGACGCCGTCGTCGGCTGCGACAACCAGGATGGCGATGTCGGTGACCTTGGCACCACGGGCACGCATAGCGGTGAACGCCTCGTGACCGGGGGTGTCAATGAAGGTGATGTCGCGCGGAGTACCTTCGTGGATGTGGCTGATCTGGTAGGCACCGATGTGCTGCGTGATGCCGCCGTGTTCGCCTGCAACCACGTTGGTCTTCCGGATGGCGTCGAGCAGTCGGGTCTTACCGTGGTCAACGTGACCCATGACAGTGACGACCGGGGGACGCGGTTCGAGGACGTCGTCGCCTTCGGCTTCCAGTTCGGCATCGAGGTCGATGTCGAAGGAGTCGAGGAGCTCGCGCTCTTCGTCTTCCGGAGAGACAACCTGGACCTTGTAGCCGAGTTCAGCGCCGAGCAGGCCGAAGGTGTCTTCGTCCAGCGACTGCGTAGCCGTTGCCATTTCACCAAGGTGGAACAGTACGGTCACCAGTGCGGCGGGGTTCGCCTCGATCTTGTCGGCAAAGTCCGTGATGGACGAGCCACGACGGAGCCGGACCACGGTGTTGCCGTCGCCGCGGGGTACGGATACGCCACCCAGCGACGGAGCGCTCATCTGCTCCAGTTCCTGACGCTTTGCACGCTTCGACTTGCGCTGCTTGCCGCGTCCTGCGCCACCCTTGCCGAAGGCACCCTGGGTGCCGCCGCGTCCGCGGCCGCCCTTGCCGAAGCCGCCGCCGGCGGGAGCTCCGCCACCAGTGCCTGCGCCAGCGCCAGGAGCACCACCCGGACGGCCGGGGCCGCCTCCGGGACGGCCAGCGCCACCCGGACGGCCTGCGCCACCGGGAGCGGGCCGCTCGGTACGGTTGGGCATCATGCCCGGAGTAGGACGGTTTCCTGCAGGCCCACCTGCGGGACGCGGTGCACCCGGACGGGGAGCACCGGGACGCGGTGCTCCCGGACGCGGTCCACCGGAACCGGCTGCGGGACGGGGGCCGCCTGCGCCGGCCGCGGGACGCGGACCACCGGGACGTTCGCCTTCAGTGCGACCGCCACCGGAACGGGGCATACCCTGCGAAGCCGCAAAGGGGTTGTTGCCCGGACGGGGCGGACGCTCGCCGTCGCCACGGCCGCGGGGCATGCCCTGCGAAGTCGCGAACGGGTTGTTGCCCGGACGGGGACCGCCAGGGCGCGGAGCCTGGCCACCGGAACGTGCCGGTGCCGGAGCTTCGGCCTTGGGCGCCGGACGGGCGCCCGGCTTGGCGAAAACAGGGCTTGCGGTAGCTGCGGGAGCCGCAGGCGCTGCCGGGGCGGTGGTCTCAGCCTTCGGAGCGGGAGCCGGAGCCTTGGGCGCTGCAGGGCCCGGAGCCGGGCGGGATGCTGCGGGTGCAGCAGGTGCAGCGGGTGCCTTGGGGGCTGCAACGGAAGCCGTTGCCGAGGCAGCGGCCTTTGCAGCGCCGGCACCCGGGTAGGCGTCGCGAAGCTTCTTCACGACGGGGGCCTCAATGGTTGAAGAGGCGGAGCGAACGAATTCGCCCAATTCCTGCAGTTTTGTCACTGCATCTTTGGAAGTAATACCGAGCTCTTTAGCGAGCTCATGTACGCGGACCTTGGCCACATTTCTCCTGTCTCGGTCCGCACCGAGCCAGGCACGAACCGTCTACTTCTTAATGCGGGCCCCAGCCGCGAACGCGGCGGAAAGGCCCTGTGCTGAGCGCAACAAAGTTGTCATCGTTGCGCACTCATCGCTGGGAACTCATCGGGTTTCCATCAGTTTTCTGACCCGCTTTCAGGTTTGGACGGTTTTCCTGCTTTCACGGGGGTGTCCGCAGGGGGTATGACTGCCGCCAGGTATTGTTCGACGGCGGTGACTTCACTTGCGCCCGCGAGGGCCCTTGCGAAAGCACGCCGTTTGGTTGCCAGCGTCAGGCATGTGTTGCTGGGGTGCAGCCACGCACCCCGGCCAGCCATCCGGCGTCGTTCATCCACCAGGACAACGGGTGACCCGCCGCCTACGGCGACGAGCCGGATCAACTCACTCCGGCTGCCTTGTTTCCGGCATCCGATGCAGGTACGCACAGGCTGGCGCCTGGTGTGAAGCAGTTCAGCCACTGGGTGTATCAACCTGCCTCAGTGTCTTTTCCTGCCTTTGCGGTTCTGCTTTCCTTGGCGCTCGCCCCCGCCTTGTCGAGATTGTTGCCTCTACAAGTCACGAGCACGCCAAAGCGCACGGACACCGGACATAGGCCCGGTTCCATCCAGTCTAAGCCCCCCGGGGCCCGGCCACCGAATCCAATGGCGCAAGGATCCGGGGGCGGGCGCCTCTGGGCGGGTTTAGTTGCCCTTGGCCGGTGCGGCGTCGGAGACGATGTCGATGCGCCAGCCGGTGAGCTTGGCGGCAAGGCGGGCGTTCTGGCCTTCTTTGCCGATGGCAAGGGACAGTTGATAGTCAGGAACAACCACGCGTGCGGACCGAGTGGCTTCGTCGGTGATAGTGACCGAATTCACGCGCGACGGCGAGAGGGAGTTGGCGATGAACGTCGCCGGATCCTCGCTGAAGTCGACAATGTCGATCTTTTCGTCGTTGAGTTCGGTCATGACGGCGCGCACGCGCGAGCCCATTTCACCGATGCAAGCGCCTTTGGCGTTGATCCCGGCGGTGTTCGCCTTGACCGCCATCTTGGTCCGGTGCCCGGCCTCGCGAGCCAGCGCGACAATCTCGACCGAACGGTCCGCAATTTCCGGTACTTCCAGTTCGAAAAGCTTCCGGACGAGGCCCGGGTGTGAACGCGACAGCGTAATGGAAGGTCCCTTGGCGCCGCGGTGGACATCCACCACGAAGGCGCGCAGTCGGTTGCCGTGGGTGTACTTCTCCCCCGGCACCTGCTCGGGCGGCGGCAGCAAGGCTTCCACGGAACCGAGGTTCACCTGGATCATGTGCGGGTTGTTGCCCTGCTGGATCAGGCCAGCGACGAGTTCACCTTCACGGCCCTTGAATTCGCCCAGGACGTTGTCGTCCTCAACATCGCGCAACCGCTGCAGGATGATTTGCCGGGCCGTGCTCGCCGCGATGCGGCCGAACCCGGCGGGGGTGTCCTCGAACTCGCCGATGGCTTCGCCGTCGTCGTCGATTTCCGTAGCCCAAATGGTCACGTGTCCGCTCTTGCGGTCAAGCTCTGCGCGGGCCTTCTCGAAAGCGCCCGGCGTCTTGTGATATGCCACCAAGAGCGCCTGCTCGATGGTGGGGATCAGGAGGTCCAGCGGGATTTCACGCTCACGCTCCAGGAGTCTCAGCGCACTCATGTCAATATCCATTAGGCCTCCTCGGAAGGTCCGTTGTGCTCGTCTTCCAGCCCGGCCTCGTGGAGGTGGCTGAACTCTATCTCGACTTTTCCTTGGCGGATCCTGTCGAAAGGAATTTTCACGGGGTCGCCCTGTTTGGGCTTCATGCCCTTCTTGACCTCTTGCTCTGGAACCAGAGTGACGCCGTCGTCGTCGACGGACTGGATCCGGCCCGTCAGGTTGTCGCCCTGGATCACGTTGACCTTGGCCATGCGTCCGCGGGCGCGGTGCCAGTGGCGTGGTTCCGTGAGCGGCCGTCCGACGCCGGGCGAGGAGACCTCGAGGTCGTAGGGGCGGGCGTCAGTATTGGGATCGTTGTCCAGAATGTCCGAAAGGGCCCTGGAGACGTCCGCGATGACGTCCAGGCTGACACCGCCGGTCTCTTCCTGGGGCAGGTCGATGATCACGTGGACTACCCGGTGCGAACCGGCAACCTGGATGGCAACATCCTCAAGGTAGAGCCGGCTTGCCTGGACGGCAGGCTCCAGAAGGGCCCTCAGCCTGCTCTCCTCCGGGTTGCGGACCTCGTGTTGTGGTGGATTCGTCGGATCCGTTCCAGCCTGGTCTGTTGAAGTCGTGGCTTCCGAATGACTCACTGGCCAGCCGCCTCCCGATAGATGATGTTGTGACTACTAGCTTAACGATATTTGCGGCGCCGTGGTGCACGGGATGGTGCGATCGCGCTGATAGCCCCCGAAAATGAGTGGTCACCCGGCGCCCGCCCAGGCGTACTGGCATCAGATTGCCCGCGAGCGTGACACCATGGTCTGTTGTGAACCACGAGACTGCTGAAAAACCACGAAGCCACGGCTGGACGAGAGCCCTTCTTCTGGCTTTGCTGGCAGTCCTCGTAGTGGGAGTCGGAGCCGTGCTTGTTCCCCGGGACGCCGGAAAACCGCAAGCCGTCCCGTTTTCCGAAACCGCCCGTTCCGGAGCCCTTTCCGCGACCGAGGCGCTCCTGGGAAGCGCATCCCTGCTGGAGGGCACGACGCCGGGTGACGCCGCGGCGGGCGAGGCGTCCGGTGGCAGTGGACTGGCTGATTCTGTGACGTTGCTGACAAGTCAGGCGCGGGCCTTGCTGCCGCCTTGCGGGCAGCCAGCGTCGTCGGCTTCCCGCACTTCTTGTGGCGCGTCCCCTAAACCGGGGTCCCCAAGATTCGCATCCTCAAGTCCCGTCGCCACCCAAGACCGCCCGACTCGAGCCGCCTTCCTCTCCGCGCTCTCCTCGAGCGCCTCCGGTCGCTTGGCGGACGCCGCACAGGCCGACGGCGGCACGGCACGGCTGCTTGCCGCCGTCGGGACCTCCCAACTGCTTGAGTCATTCAGACTGGCCACAATCTGGGGTCTGCCGGTACCGACAGCCACCGCCGGGGCGACTCCCGCCCCGACACCGGCCCCGAGCTGCCCCGCTTTGCCCGGAATGTCAGCTACAGCGGCCCCGGCTCCCGGGACAGCTTCATCCCGGGCCGATCTCCCCGCTGCCGTTGCCGCCGTCGTCAGCTCCGAACAAGAGGCGATCTACGCCTACCAAGTGGCCCTGACCAAGCTGGACGCGAAGGCATCTGCGACCGCTGCCACGTGGCTGGCCCGCCATCAAGAGCTGCTCCGGGGAGCGGAAGCCCAAAGCAGGCTGCACTGCGTTGCCATCCCGCCGCGGGAAGCCGGCTACCGTCTGCCTGCCAGCTTCGCCGCCAAACCCGGGGCCGCCCTGGGCGGCATGGAGGCCAGCTCACTGACCGCTTATGCCGACCTCGTGGCGTTGTCAGGGGGTGAGACACGGCAATGGGCCATTGACGGACTGGTCGATGCCGCCAAGCGCAGCCAAGCTTGGGGAACTCCTGTTGGACCTTTCCCCGGACTTTCGATTGATGGCGCCGCCCTGCCACCGCTTCCATCGAGCACTCCGGCTCCATAGGAAAGCCTTTCTTTGCTGGCGGCTGCGGCCACCAAGTGCTTGGCTTGTTCCATGGCTTCTACAGAAACTGCAGCCCTGCACGAAAACGAACCACACGACAATGACCTCGCCCACCGGCTCAACTGGCTCCGGGCAGGCGTCCTTGGCGCGAACGACGGAATCGTTTCCGTTGCCGCGATCGTGGTGGGCGTCGCTGGAGCAACGACGAGCACCGGTGCCATCCTCGCGGCCGGCGCAGCCGGACTCGTAGGTGGCGCAGTGTCCATGGCACTGGGCGAGTATGTGTCCGTCAGCAGCCAAAGCGACAGTCAAAAGGCACTCATTGAGAAGGAGCGCCGGGAGCTGGCCGAGCAGCCTGACGAGGAGCTTGCCGAACTCACTGCGATCTACGAAGCCAAGGGCCTGCGGCCTGAAACAGCGCGGAAAGTGGCCGTCGAGTTGACGGAGCACGACGCCCTGGCCGCTCACCTTTCCGCCGAACTGAACATCGACGAAGACGACATCGTCAGCCCATGGCATGCGGCCTTCGCCTCGGCGATTGCCTTCACCTTGGGCGCGGTGCTGCCCCTGCTCGCGATCTTGCTCCCGCCCCCCGGGCTGCGTGTGCCACTGACCTTCATTTCCGTCTTGCTCGCGCTGGCAATTACCGGAGCCCTTGGAGCCTGGATCGGTGGCAGCTCGAAGACTCGGGCCGCCGTGCGCGTCGTCATCGGCGGGGCCCTCGCCCTCGCCGCGACGTTCCTCATCGGAAGCCTCCTGGGCTCTACCGGAGTGGTCTAAACCTCCCCCGGACCGGCTTGGGTAGGCTGGCGGTGATGACTACCTTCGTTTCCATCCCTGGCGATCTCCAGGCTCGCTACTCCCGAACAGCGGAGGGGCGGGCATGGCTCTCCGGGCTGCCTGGATTGATCAACAGCAGCTTGGAGCGTTGGCAGTTGTCCGTTGACCTGGAACCCGGGGTGGAACCATGGAACGGCCACGGCGGCATCGTCATTCCGGTCATCTACAACGGCGCCCGTTCGGTGCTCAAAATAGCGTTCCCGCACGAGGAGGCACTTGTTGAACGGCATGCGCTGACCCTCTGGGGCGGTACCGGAGCGGTAAGGCTGCACGACGCCGATGCTGAGTCCTGTGCGATGGTACTGGAGCGGCTCGACGCTGGCCGCTGGCTATACAGCGCCCCGATGGACGAAGCCCGCGATGTCTGGGGAACGCTCGTGAGGGAACTCAGCATCGAACCGGACGAGCGGCCCGAGTGGAAAGCGTTTGAGCACATCGCGGCACGCGCCGAGCGCTGGAGCGATGAGTTGCCCGCGGACTGGGAGCGACTCGGCCAGCCCTTCCCCCGCTGGCTCCTGGAAGCCGCGCTGGAAGTGTGCCAGACACGGGGCGCTGTTGGACGCCGCGCAGGCAGGGACGTCCTGGTGCATTGCGATCTGCATTTCATGAACATCCTCCCGCATCTCGACGGCCACCACTCCGTCAGGAAACGCAAATACGTGGCCATCGATCCGCAGCCGATGGTCGGGGAGGCAGAATTCGCCGTCGCCCCGATCCTGTGGAACCGTATCCGCGATCTCTCCAGAACCGCTCCGGAACTTGCGCTCCTGGAACGTTGCGCAGATTTCAGCAGCGCGGCTGGCTTGGACGGCGAGGCCGCCCGGGAATGGAGCGTGGTCCGAGAAGTCGAGAACGCCCTCTGGTATGCAGGCAAGCCTCAACATGAAGGCGATCTGGCCCGCTCCTTGTGGGTGGCCAGCACCCTCGCGGGGCGGCCCCTGGACGGACTGCCCGCCGCTCACGACCTGCCCGAACCGGGACTGGCTGGATCCGATTAGCTTCAGTGGTCCAGACGCACTGCTCAGGCTGTTGCCTCCAACGCATCCTTGATGGCTTGCACGGCAATATCCAGATCGGCTGAATCCGTGGACCAGTTGGTGACCGAAACGCGCAGGATGTCCCGGCCTTTCCATCGCGAACCGGACATCCAGACTCTGCCGTCGGCCATAATGAAGTCGGTGACGGCCCGGGTCCTCTCGTCTGAACCGAAGGCCAAGGACAATTGCGTGAACACGACGTCGTTGAGCACCTCCACGCCCGGCACTTCCGCAAGCCGCCGGGCCAACTCCGCAGCACATTCCGCACGTCCTGCGACAAGCTGCCGCACGCCGTCGCCACCCAAGGACCGCAGGGCCGCCCATACCGGCACTCCCCTGGCCCGGCGGGACAGCTCGGGAACTTTTTCCATGGGGTCGCCGGGGCCGTGATCGTCCTGCATGAGGTATTCGGCGTGCATCCCGATGGCCGATCGAAGGGCGGCAACGTCGCGCACCACCACAATTCCGGCGTCGTAAGGCACGTTGAGGGTCTTGTGGGCATCGGTCCCCCAGGAGTCAGCCAACTCGACCCCCTCGACCAGGTGCCGTAGTCCCGGTACGGCTGCTGCCCACAGACCGAAGGCGCCGTCAACGTGGACCCACGCACCGTACTCCTTGGAAACCGAGATCGCCTCGCGGAAAGGATCGAAGGCTCCCGAGTGGAGGTTCCCGGCTTGGAGGCACACAATCGTGGGGCCGGAGCCCGCCTGCAGCGCGGCCCTGAGCGCGGCAGGATCGATCCGTCCTTGGTCGTCGGCGCGGACAACTTCAGGATTCCCCAACCCCAGGAAGCGCAACGCCATGTCCAGGCTCTCGTGCCGCTCGGTTCCAACGAGGACCCGCAGTTTCGGCGCGCCATGGAGTCCCCTGACATTGACGTCCCAGCCGGCTATGCCCAGCTGGCGCCAGCGGGCCGCGGCGAGTGCCGTGAAATTGGCCATGCTTGCCCCGGTGGCGAATCCGACGTCGGAACCTTCCGGAAGGCCGAGCAGCTCAAGCAGCCATTGCCCGGCTGCCTCCTCGATCCCGGCGGTGGCGGGTGTGGCGAAACGCAGCCCAGTGTTCTGGTCCCAGGCGGATACCATCCAGTCCGCGGCCATGGCCGCCGGAACCGTACCGCCGATGACCCAACCGAAGAAGCGCCCCGATTGCATTGCCATGAGCCCTGGTTCGGCGTGTTCGGCGAGGAAATCGATGACCGCGGCTGGGTCCTGTCCGCTGGATGGAAGCGGTCCGCCGAAGAGCGCGGTGACGTCATCGGCTGTGTTGTTTGGCCGCACAGGCCGCCCAGGCAAGGCCCTCAACCACTCCCGGGTATGCTCCCATGCACGTTCGAGAGCCTGCTCATAGCCGCTGGAATCGACCCACATGAGTGCATGCTACGCCCGCGGCTTCACCCCGGCTATCGCCGGCGGGAACCAGCCCGGTTACTTGACGAAGTAGTCGTGCCAGACGTCCATGCCGAGCTTGATGATCAACGCGCCAACCACGATCAGGAACACCACGCGCACAAAGCCACTGCCCTGTTTCACGGCGGTCCGGGCGCCCAGGTACCCGCCGGCCATGTTGGACAGCCCAAGCACGGCACCGACGCCCCACAGCAATGATCCGTGCGGCAGGAAGAACAAGAGGGCCCCGGCGTTGGTGGCCATGTTGACGATCTTCGCTTTGGCGCTGGCCTCGAGGAAGGCATAGCCCATGGCGGACACGAGGGCAATCACCAGGAACGAGCCTGTTCCGGGGCCGATCAGGCCGTCATAGAACCCGATCACGGCACCGATGGCGCAGGCAACGACATAGTGCCTGTGGCCGTCGTGACGCAGCGCGGTCAGCTCTCCCGCGTTGGGGCGCAGCGCTGTGAAGAGCGCGACGGCGATCAGCGCCACCACGATGATGGGTTTGAACACACTGGCGGGAAGGTTGGCGGCCAAGACGGCTCCGCCGAAGCTGCCGGCGAGGGCAATCACCGCCATGGGTATGGCCGTCTTGAGGTCAGGGCCAACCCGACGGTAATAGGTGACGGCACTGGTTGTTGTGCCGAAGATGGAGCCCATCTTGTTGGTGGCCAACGCCTGGACCGGGGAGATCCCCGGAACCAGGAGCAAGGCGGGGAGCTGGATCAGTCCCCCGCCACCCACCACTGCGTCTATCCAACCGGCTGCGAATCCAGCCACCACGATCAGGATGAGCGTGGTGAGCTGAACCGACTCGAAGCCGGAGATCACTTCTGGCGTACGGCGTTGACCACGTAGTCGGCGGCCTTCTCGACCGCCACGTTTTCGGCCTCACCGGTGCGACGGTCCTTGATCTCAACAACACCGTCTACCAAGCCACGTCCGACCGCCACGATGGTGGGCACGCCCACGAGTTCGGCGTCACCGAACTTCACGCCCGGGGAAACCTTGGGGCGGTCGTCGTAAATCACGTCGAGGCCTGCAGCCTCGAGTTCGGCCGAGAGCTTCTCGGCTGCTGCGAAGATTTCCTCACCGCGGCCGACGGCGACCACGTGGACGTCCGCCGGGGCTACCGAGCGCGGCCAGATCAAGCCACGGTCGTCGTTGTTGGCCTCGGCCAGCGCAGCCACGGCACGGGTCACGCCGACACCGTAGGAGCCCATGGTGACCACTACCTGCTTGCCGTTCTGGTCCAGGACTTTCAGGTCAAGGGCCTCGGCATACTTGCGGCCTAGCTGGAAAATGTGTCCCATTTCGATGCCGCGTGCGGTCTCCAGGGGGCCGGAGCCGTCCGGGGCTTCGTCTCCGGCGCGGACTTCGGTGCACTCGATGACCCCGTCCCAGGAGAAGTCACGGCCAGCTACTAGGCCGAAGACGTGCTTGCCGTCCTGGTTCGCTCCGGTGACCCAGCTGGTGCCGGAGACGATCCGAGGATCCACCAGGAAGAGCAGCTTGGACGTGCCTTCGAGTCCCAGTACGGCTTCTCCGAGGACCAGTCCGGGGCCGATGTAGCCCTTGACGAGTTCCGGGATCTTCTTGAGGTCATCCTCATTGGCCGCTTCCAGTCCGATCTCGCCGCCAATAGGCAGGAACGAGCCGATATTGGCTTCGACGCGCTTGAGGTCCACGGCGCGATCCCCGGGCACGCCGATGACCACGATCTGGCGCTCGCCGGTGGGCAGCGTTACGGCGAGGACCACATTCTTGAGGGTGTCAGCGGCAGTCCAAGCGCCGCCGTCGGAATCGCTGCGGGGAGCGAGCTGGTTGGCAGCTGCCACGAGGGTTTCGATGGTGGGTGTGTCCGGAGTGTCCAGGACGCGTGCAGTAGGAGCGTTGCTGAAGTCGATCTCTGCCGGGACCACCGTGGTCACAGCTTCGACATTGGCCGCGTAGCCGCCCGGCGAGCGCACGAAAGTGTCCTCGCCGATCTCGGTAGGGTGCAGGAATTCCTCGCTCTTGGATCCGCCCATGGCGCCCGCCGTCGCGGCAACAGGGATGACCTCGAGCCCAAGGCGCTCGAAGATTTTCAGGTACGCGCCACGATGCGCGGCGTAACTGGCATCCAAGCCGGCGTCGTCGACGTCGAAGGAGTAGGAGTCCTTCATGATGAATTCACGACCGCGGAGGAGGCCTGCCCGGGGGCGTGCTTCGTCGCGGTACTTGTTCTGGATCTGGTACAGGCTCAACGGCAGGTCCTTGTACGAGGAGTACAAGTCCTTGACCAGGAGGGTGAACATTTCTTCATGAGTGGGGGCGAGCAGGTAGTCGGCACCCTTGCGGTCCTGAAGGCGGAACAACCCCTCGCCGTATTCGGTCCAGCGATTGGTGGCTTCGTAGGGTTCACGTGGCAGCAGCGCCGGGAAGTGGACTTCCTGAGCGCCGATGGCAGCCATCTCCTCGCGAATGATTGCCTCGACCTTGCGCAGGACGCTCAATCCCAAAGGCAGCCACGTGTAGATGCCCGGCGCGGCGCGGCGGATGTAGCCGGCGCGGACAAGAAGCCTATGGCTGGCGACTTCGGCGTCGACGGGATCTTCACGCAGGGTGCGCAGGAACAACTGGGAGAGGCGAAGGACCACGGGTCAGAATCCGTTTCTATGGCAAGAGCTGGCAAAACCTACTGCTCCTAATCTACCGGCTTCAAGGCAGGGAACCTGCCGGGCCCCTCCCCGGGCTCGTTCCCGAAAGCAGAATCCTGCCCAACGCAGATGAGCCACGCCATGGTCGGTGGAAGCCCCTGGCCGCTGGGCGGCTGGTCATCCTGCCATGGCGTGGCTCAGCGGCTGGTCGGCCGCAGGCGCTGTCTTGGAGGCTTAGTCGGACTTGTCGAATGCCTTCGAAAGATCAACGCTTACAGCCATTTGTTTGTGTTTCCTCTCCGAAACCATCCGCGCCCCAACGACACGGCTGGTCTGAACATATGTGATCGCGAACACTTTTTTCAAGGGCTTGGACTAATCAATATTTGTTGACCGGGACTGGTACTGGGTCTACCTTTTATTCATCACCTGATGAATAAATTATCTCCGGAGGCGACGATGTCCTACAGCGCATCAGGAAGCAACACCCCAGACACGCCCCCGGCGGTCAAAGCGGAGGGCCTGCACGTCACCCGTGGCCGCAAAAAGATCTTGCGCGGCTTGGACTTCGCCATCGAGCCCGGCCGCATCACGGGCCTGCTCGGCCCCTCCGGGAGCGGCAAAACAACCCTCATGCGCGGAATCGTCGGAGTCCAACGGCTCACTGCCGGCACGATCGACGTATTGGGCCGCCCGGCCGGCACACCATCGTTGAGGCACGACGTCGGATACGTCACCCAGGCGCCGAGCGTCTACACGGACCTCAGTGTCGAGGCGAACGTCAGGTATTTCGGAGCCATGCACGGCGCCACGGCCGCAGACACCGCGGAGGCGATTGCCGCCGTCGGGCTCGAAGCACTGGCGCGGCAAAAGACAGCAGACTTGTCCGGCGGTGAATTCAGCCGGGTCTCGCTGGCATGCGCCCTTGTCTCGCACCCGCAGCTGCTGGTCCTCGACGAACCAACAGTGGGCCTGGATCCCGTACTCCGGGCCGAACTGTGGGGACGGTTCGCCGCCATGGCCGAATCGGGAACCACGCTCCTGGTGTCCAGCCACGTTATGGAAGAGGCCTCGCACTGTTCTTCCCTGCTCTTGCTCCGCGATGGCATCTTGCTGGCGCAACTCCGTCCGGCGGAACTCAGCGAACGTGGACACAGCAACGACCTGGAAAAGGCTTTCCTGCACATCATCCAGGAAACGGATACCGCTCCGCGCAACCGGGGCGCCAATGAAAGCCAGGTGGCATCATGAACCCGCGAATGATGCTTGCGACCTCCCGAAGGGTTTTGGAACAACTGCGGCACGACCACCGCAGCGTCGCGTTGATCATGGTTGTTCCCGCGCTGCTGCTCACGGCCGTCTATTTCCTTTTCGAGAACGAAACCCTGCCCCCTGGATTCCCCCGGACGTTTGACCGCGTCGGACTCATGATGCTGGCCATCTTCCCGTTCGTGGTGATGTTCCTGGTCACCTCGATCACGATGCTGCGGGAAAGGACCTCGGGGACGCTGGAGCGACTCCTGACGACGCCCATCCACAAGGCCGATCTCCTGTTCGGCTACGCGTTGGCGTTCTCGATCATGGCCGCACTCCAGTCCCTGGTAGCCACGGCCGTGGCCTATTGGATCTTCAACCTGGATATCAAGGGGAGTCCCGGTTATGTGGTGTTGATCGCCGTCATCAACGCTGTGCTGGGAGTCGCCCTGGGCTTGCTGTGCTCTGCCTTCGCGCGGACGGAATTCCAAGCGGTGCAATTCATGCCGGTAGTGGTTGTGCCGCAGATCCTCCTATGCGGGCTCTTCGTCGCCCGGGAACACATGAACGGCGTCCTGGAGAGCATCTCCAATGCCCTTCCACTGACGTTTTCAGTTGACGCCCTCCAGCAAATCGCGGGCAACGCCGAAGCTACGCAGGCCATGTGGCAGGATGCCGGCGTGATGGCGGCGATCGTGGTGGGAGTCTTGGTCCTGGCCTCGTTTACCCTCCGACGGCGGACCTCATGAGCGGCGCCTTGCCTCCCCTGCGGCGGGGACGCCGCGGCGGCGGCAGCGACTCGCGCGAACTGATCTTGGCGACGGCGCGCCGGCTCTTCGCCGAGCATGGTTTCGACGGCACAAGCCTGCGACAGGTGGCTCGCGAAGCCGAGGTGGACCCGGCCATGGTCCACCACTTCTTCAAAGGCAAGGACGAGCTCTTCGCACAAAGCGTCGAGCTCCCGGCGGATCCTGCGGAGGTGCTTGCCGGCGTCGAATCACTGGATCCGGCGCAGCGTTCGGAGGCGATCGTCCGCGCCGTGTTGCGGTTGTGGGAAAGCCCGGCACAGCACGGACTGGTGGCGTTCGTCAGGGGAACCATCGGCTCCAAGGCCAAGACCGCCTTGCTGCGGGAGATGGTGGCGAGGACCATCCTCTCGAGGATCACGGCAGGGCTACCGGGACCTCCCGAGGAAGCAAAGATGCGCGGCAACCTCGTTGCCGCGCAGATGGTGGGGCTCATGCTGATGCGCTACGTGGTCCGGCTCGAACCACTGGCTTCGGCCTCCCAGGACGAGGTGGTGCGGCTCGTGGCGCCGAATGTCCAGCACTACCTCACGGGCGAACTCGTTCTCCCCAAGTAGGCCCGGTACTCCTGAAGGTGTCTTCAGGGGCAATCTAGGTGTGGTTAAGTTCTGGGTTTGGGCCTTGAGCTGACTAGCGAGCTTCTTGATTCGTGGACGCTGGTTGATGACGATGTGGCATTGATGGCCCGGAAGTCAGGAGCGACTCGGGCAGGGTTTGCTGTGTTGCTGAAGTTTTTTCAGCAACATGCCAGGTTTCCGGTCGGGCCTTCTGATCTTCCACTGGGAGCTTTGAACTATGTAGCAGCACAGATTTCTGTGCCTATCGATGCGCTGGGTCCCTATTGGGGTGGGCGTTCAATCAAATACCACCGGGCCGAGATCAGGTCCCATTTTGGATTCCGTGAGTTCACCTCCGCTGATGAGGCCAGGCTGGCTGGGTGGTTGGCGGGGAGGGTGTGTCCGCCGGAGGTTCGTGAGTCTGCGCTTGTGGAGGCTTTGCTGTCCCGGTGCCGTCAGGAGCGTATTGAGCCGCCGGGGCGTGCGGGCAGGATTGTTGGTGCTGGCCCGGCGTTGTTTGAGCAGCGCCTGTGTGCCGATGTCGTCGAGGTTCTGGGGCAGGACGGCGCCGCTGGCCTGGAGGCCCTCGTCGCTGATGGAACAGCGGGTTCTCTGTTGTCGGTGTTGAAGGCTGATCCGGGCCCGGCTGGTTTGGAATCGTTGCTGGCAGAAGTGGAGAAGCTTTCAGCAGCCCAGGCTCTTGATTTAGCGCCCGGCTTGTTCGCCGGGGTGTCGGAGAAGGTCGTGAGCGCGTGGCGGGCCAGAGCGGCCCGGATGTATCCATCGGATTTCCAGGACGCGCCCCCGGTGCGGTTGACGCTCTTGGCGGCGTTGTGTCATCAACGCACGGCGGAGATCGCTGACACCCTGGTCGATCTGCTGCTCGTGCTGGTGTTGAAGATCAATACCAGCGCGGTGAAGAAGGTCGAGAAAGAAATGACCGAGGACCTGCAAAGGGTCCATGGGAAGACGGCCTTGCTGTTCAAACTGGCAGAGACAGCGGTTGCATGCCCTGATGAGACGGTCCGGAAGGCCGTGTTCCCGGTGGTGAGTGAGAAGACCCTGCGGCAGCTGGTCCAGGAGGCAAAAGCCAACGAGCGCGTGTTCCAGGGCAAAGTCCGGACCGTGTTGCGTGGTTCGTACTCGAATCATTACCGGCGGATGCTGCCGGCACTGCTGTCCGTGCTGCGGTTCCGGTGCCATAACACGGCGTTCCGGCCCATCATGGATGCCATCGCGTTGCTGAAAAGGTACGCGGATGCCGGAAGTAAGAGCCAGTTCTTCGCGCCCACAGATCCAGTCCCGGTTGCGGGAGTGGTGCCCAGGTCCTGGGAGGGCGCTGTCCGGGACGAGAAGGGCAGGATTGAGCGGATCCCTTACGAGCTTTGCCTGCTCGTGTCCTTACGGGATGGTCTGCGTCGTCGCGAGGTTTTCGTGGACGGTGCCAGGAAATGGCAGGATCCGGAAGAGGTTCACCGGACCCGTCGGGTCCGGGCAGACCGTGAGCGTGAAGGTCACCGGCCGCGGCGGCCTCCCCGCGACCGGCGTGAGGGTGTCAGATGGATTGTGTAGGGGTTCCGGTCCTCGTGTGATTGGAGAACACTTTGTCCATGATTGATTCCCATGAAGAGCTCGGTGCGGAACTCGCGGAAAAGGTTGCCGCGGCCGGGGACCTCGAGGCGCTCAAGGCCTCGGGTGCCTTTGATGAGCTGATGGAACAGATCGATGCCGGCCGGCTTCAGATCGATGGCAAGGACGGGTTCCTGAACCTGATGATCAAGGCCGTGCTTGAGCGGGGCCTGCAGACCGAACTGAGCGAGCATCTGGGGTATGAAAAGGGTGATCCTGCTGCCCGGCTGCTGCCGAACTCCAGGAACGGCAGCTACCCCAAAACGGTGGCCTCCACGGTCGGAGACGTCGGTCTTGCCATTCCGCGGGACCGGGCGGGCACCTTCACCCCGCAACTGGTTCCAAGAGGTTCACGGCGCACCGGCGGGCTCGATGACATGATCATCAGCCTTTATGCAGGTGGAATGACGATCCGGGACATCGAACACCACCTGGAATCGACGATCGGTACCGAACTATCCCGCGAGACGATTTCCAAGATCACCGACGACGTCCTCGAAGAGGTCATGGCCTGGCAGTCCCGGCCGCTGGATCCGATCTACCCGATCCTGTATCTGGACGCGATCGTGGTGAAAATCCGGGACGGGCATCAGGTGAAGAACAAAGCCGCCCACATCGCCGTCGGCGTGGATCTTGACGGGGTCAAGCGCGTGCTCGGGATCTGGATCCAGGCTTCCGAAGGGGCGAAGTTCTGGGCAGGGGTCTGCGCGGAACTGGCCAACCGCGGTGTCAAAGACGTGCTGATCGCCTGCTGCGACGGGCTCACCGGGTTCCCCGAGGCGATCCAGGCGACCTGGGCCAACACCACCGTGCAGACCTGTGTCGTGCACCTGGTCCGGGCCTCCATGCGCTTCGTCGCTTACGGGGACAGGAAGAAGGTCGCCGCCTGCCTGCGGAACATCTACACCGCCCCGACCATCGAAGCGGCCCTGACGGCCCGGGAGGAGTTCGCCGCCGGGGAATGGGGACAAAAGTACCCGGCAGCTCTCAAGACCTGGGAAAACGCCTGGGAACGGTTCATCCCCTTCCTGGCTTTCCCACCGGCGCTGCGGAAAGTCATCTACACGACCAACGCGATCGAGTCCCTGAACTACCAACTGCGCAAGATCATCAAGAACCGGGGCCATTTCCCCAACGACCAGGCCGCAGTGAAACTGCTCTGGCTCGCCATCTGCAACATCGAAGACAAACGCGCCAGAGAACGCCAGAAAACCAGAACCACCGACAAGGAATCCTCCGGCAACCACCTCGTCGAAGGGGCAGCCACCGCCGGCTGGATCCAGGCCCTGGGAGTCCTGAGCATCACCTACCCCGAACGACTCGAACCCTACCTCAGCTAAAAATGACTCCCGACCCCACACACACAAACAACTTGACAGGCTCACCGGCGTGTCCGCCGTCGCGATGAACATCACCGTCGCCAGCGCCACCTCGAACGGGGTCATCACCGCCTACGCCGGCGGCACCACGCAGCCAAACACCTCGAACGTGAACTACGGACCCGGCCAGATCGTCTCCAACTTCGCCGTCACCCCCGTCGGGACGGACGGGACGGTCTCGTTCACGAACAATTCCTCCGGGACCGTGCAGATCATCGCGGACACCTCCGGCTACTACCTGTCCGGGACACCCTCAACCCCGGGGGCGTTTTCCGCGCAGGCCCCGTTCCGGCAGCTGGACACCCGCAACGGCACCGGCGGGGTCACCGGACCGGTCGGGGCGGGGCAGACCGTGAGCGTGAAGGTCACCGGCCGCGGCGGGCTCCCCGCCACGGGGGTGTCCGCCGTCGCGATGAACATCACCGTCGCCAACACCACGTCCAACGGCTTCATCACCGCGTACGCCGGCGGGACACAGCAGCCGGGCACCTCGAACCTGAACTACGGGCCCGGTCAGATCATCCCCGACTTCGCGATCACCCCGGTCGGGCCTGACGGGACGATTTCCTTCACGAACAATTCCTCCGGGACCGTGGATATCATCGCGGACACCACCGGCTACTTCAACGCGCCTGCGACCGGCGGCCAGCCGGGCCCGCACCAGCTTCAGTCCCTGACGTCCACCCCGGCCAGCGGGTCGGCCACGACCAGCACCTTCGGCTGGGACGCGGCAGGGCGGATGACCGGCCGGGCCGGTGAAAACCTGTCCTACACAGCGGACGGGAAACTTCTCACCACCGCCGGCTCCAGCACCCTTCCGGCGAACCCGAACCCCTCCGCCGCCGCGGGCACCCCGCCCGCCCCGGTGACCGGGACCGCGGGCAGTACCGGAACCCGGTACTACGACGCCGGCGGGAACCTCGTCGGGATCACCGACGGAACCGGCACCACCGTCACCATCGGCTCGATCACCGCCCACTCCACGCCGGCAGGGGTGAAGACCGCGAGCAAGACCTACGGCCTAGCCGGGAAGACCGTCGCGCAACGCACCGCAGCCGGCGGTACCGTGAGGCTCGCCTTCATCCTCAGCGACGGTGTCGACACGGCCCAGACCATCGTGCAGGCCAGCAGCGGGGCCACGCCGGTCACCGCCCAAACCCGCTACACCGACCCCGTCGGCCTCGCCCGCGGACCCACCCAGACCGCGGCAGGAGCAGGCGCGTACGCCACCGCCGCGGGTGCCACCACAGGTGTGGGGTCCAACGCCGCGAACCCGGCAGGCTACGGAGCCGTCAATGGGTACATCGGCGGACTCACCGACACCATCAGCACCCTCACCCACCTCGGCGCCCGCGACCTCGACCCCGTACTAGGCGCCTTCACCAGCCCCGACCCGGTCCTGGATCCAACCGAACCGAACAAATACAGCCCCTACGCCTACGCCGGCCAGGACCCCGTCAA
Source organism: Arthrobacter sp. FW306-04-A (assembly GCF_044358315.1). GTDB lineage: Bacteria > Actinomycetota > Actinomycetes > Actinomycetales > Micrococcaceae > Arthrobacter. Next base: position 1,468,286 of record NZ_CP084559.1, on the reverse strand, counting down.
CCACCGCGACCCCTCAGGGCTCGACTGGGGCGGCGACGACGCCCTCGCACTTGGGGGTTTGGCGTTAGCCGGCGTCCTTATCGACTGGTTCTCAACCCAACTCAGCGCACACCCAATCCAGATGCCTTCGTTCCAATTGCCTACGATCCATTGGCCCTGGGAACAGCAAAGCTCATCCGGAACATCAGCAGCAGAGCCCAGTTCCAGCTACCCCGCGATACCCGCATCCGCGGACAGCACCATCTCCTTTGACAGGCCAATGGTCGGTAGCATCGGTGCGGACGACGGCTACGTCGCCGACTACCCACAGGCCACAGGAACATACTTCCCCGCCATCCCCCAAAGGCCCTCGTCAACCAACGACCACGGGGCCCGGAACGACGGGGCCGCCCTGGCAGCCGCAAACGCCATCATGCACGCTGCCAGCCAAGCGGCTACCGCGGCAGTCGGGAACGCGAATCTTGCATCGGCAGCCGCAGCGAAGAATGGCGCTGAGATTGTCCGTCTTGGCCAGGCGGGCGAAGATGCAGTTAGAGGTGCCTTCGATATCGGTCTGAAGAAGGCGGCAGAAATCGATGGTCGGAAACGCATCTTCGACGGCCTCACCGATGAAGCGGTCTCTGAGGTCAAAAATGTGGCTCGGCAATCGTTTACCCGACAGCTCAAAGACAGTCTGAAGTTCGCGAAAGATACTGGGCGAGTCTTTGACCTCTACGTGCGTGGCGGCGCGAACCCAACGACGCTTTCGGGACCTCTGCAGGACGCGATCGCCGACACCCCCAGATTCAATCTAAAATTCATCCCGTGACCCGTTCGAATAAGAAGTCCGGTGCGATGAGCGCGACTGAGTTCATGGCTCAGCTTCAGAAGGACCAGGAGTATCAGAGCAAGAAGGCAGCCTTTGACGCCGAGCATCAAGCGAGGGTGAGTCTGTTCCGAAAGGCTGAGCAGCCAATTGTGGAGGATTTACGCGGAGTTGGCCTCGACGTCAAGTCTGTATGGGATCTGGTGAACACCGCTGACCCGTATCCTGCCGCCTTACCTGTGCTCTTCGAACATTTGGAACGTGGTGGGTACCCGGATCGAGTGTTGGAGGGCCTGGGGCGTGCCCTGGCCGTCAAACCAGCACAGATCTACTGGCCCCGTCTTCGTGAGCTCTACTTGCGCGCGACAGGACCGGACGAGGAGCAGGGACTGGCAGTTGCGTTGGCAGCCTCTGCGACCCCGGAAAACCTCAATGCATTGTTGGATCTGCTGAATGAAACCACCCGCGGAAGTTCGCGGATCCTCTTCCTCAGCACGATCGTGCGCGTCGGTGGCGATATTGGGCGCAATGCAGTGGAGTCGCTACGGAATGATCCGTTGTTCGGCAAAGAGGCCAGAGCACTGTTGAAACAGCGATCTTGAGCGTTGTGGCTTTGTCAGTCTGGGGTACACCCCAAACGGACGTAAGCCCGGCGTGAAACGATCCCAGTGGATACGTGTCAGGCTGGGGTCGAGCCAGGCATTTTTTGACACATGGGTGGCGGGCTCTTAGAGTTGCCCTGACACTACAGGGTGGGGAACAATGACTGGCCAGACTTTCGGCTATATACGGGTCAGCTCGCTGGACCAGAACACCGTCCGGCAGCTCGACGGCGAGCATCTCGACCGGGTTTTCATGGACCACGCGTCGGGGAAGGACCAAAACCGCCCGCAGCTGGAAGCATTGATCGATTTCGCCCGCGACGGCGACACCGTCCTGGTGCACTCAATGGACCGCCTGGCCAGGAACCTCGATGACCTGCGCGCCAGCGTCCGCCGGCTGACCGAGAAGAAGGTGCAGGTCCGGTTCGTAAAGGAGAACCTGACCTTTACCGGAGACGACACCGCGATGGCGACGTTCCTGTTGTCGGTGATGGGGGCGTTCGCCGAGTTTGAACGGGCACTCATCCGGGAACGGCAACGTGAAGGGATCACGCTGGCCAAAAAGGCCGGCGTCTACAAAGGCAGGGGCAAGGCGCTGAACGACGGGCAGGCGGCCGACCTGGTACGGCGCGCCGCCGCCGGCGAGGCGAAAGCCGCACTCGCCCGGGAATTCGGGGTCAGTCGCCAAACCGTCTACCAATACCTTAACCGGAACCCCAGTAGAGCACCACAGACGAATCGTGCAGGCGTGTGCTGAGCAAATGGACGCCTCCGTGCAAACGAGTAAGGAAGATCCGCCGCTCAGCAGTCGCCTGCGCAACCCCGGAAGATCAGCTCACCCGTGCAAAAGACTTTGGGTATCACACCCGCGCACTAACCAAACTTGGGCGGCTCACGACACCTTCAGGAGGACCGGGTCTAGATTGCCCCTGACAACACTCTCAGGAGGACCGGGCCAAGTAACCGGCACAGCGGCGGTCAGTACAGCACAGTGGCGAAGGTTCCGAGGCGTTGGAAACCGACCCGCTCATACGTGGCTCGCGCCCTGGTGTTGTATTCGTTGACGTACAGGCTGGTGATCGGCGCGAACTTCTGGGCCAGGACAACCACACCCGCCATGTACCCGGCGCTGAGTCCTTGGCCGCGGAACTCGGGGTTCATCCAGACGCCTTGGACCTGGGTTGCCTGCGCCGTGACGGCACCGAGTTCGGCTTTGAACTTCACGGTTCCACCGTCGATGTGCACCAAGGAATGGCCTTGCCGGATCAGCCCGGCCACCCGGCGGCTGTAGAAGTCCTCGCTCCCCAGAAAGGGCGAATAACCCACTTCTTCTTCGAACATGGCTGCACAAGCGGGCAGGATGCGGTCAAAGTCCGCGATGTCTCCGAAACAGAGCTGCGGGTTGGCTTGGACAGCGGGTGGCCCTGATATTGCCAGAAGCGGCTGGTCGGCGCGAACCTCGTGGGCGAAATGACCCAGTTGCTCCAACCGGGAGTGAAGTGCCAGCACGGACTCCGCGGGCCCGAAGATCGAGGCATAGCGACGGCCCGCCCGGTGCGCAGCTGTGGCCACGCGGGCAGCCAGTTCCGGGTCGAGCTGCACCGGAACCAGATTGGCACCGGCCCAGCAGGCACCCACCAGGGTGTCGCCGTCGAACACTCCGAACACGCTCGCGCCGCCGGAAGTAGGGGCGGCGCTCCCCGATGAGTCAAGGTGCGCCAAAATGAAGACGTTCGCTACTGCGTCTTCCATCGCGAGCGCGCGAAGGGACCGGGTGTCGGCAGCGCCGAGCACCCGGACGGAAATCCCATCGGCGCTAGTCTCGTTACGAGACGCTAACCACGGGGCTACCCTTGACAGCATCTTCGCCATCGGCCTCCCCCATCTCTTCAGCGATACGCATGGCCTCTTCGATCAGTGTCTCAACAATCTGGCTCTCGGGAACAGTCTTGATGACTTCCCCCTTCACGAAGATCTGCCCCTTGCCGTTTCCGGAAGCAACGCCCAGATCGGCTTCGCGAGCCTCACCCGGACCGTTCACCACGCAACCCATGACGGCGACGCGCAGCGGAATCTCCATTCCTTCAAGTCCGGCGGTGACCTGCTCGGCGAGCGTGTAGACGTCCACCTGGGCGCGTCCGCAGGAGGGGCAGGAGACAATTTCAAGCTTGCGCGGGCGCAGGTTGAGGGACTGCAGGATCTGGTTGCCTACCTTGATTTCCTCAACGGGCGGCGCCGACAGGGATACGCGGATGGTGTCGCCGATGCCGCGGGACAGAAGTGCACCGAAGGCAGTTGCGGACTTGATGGTCCCCTGGAACGCCGGCCCGGCCTCGGTCACGCCAAGGTGCAGGGGCCAGTCGCCCTTTTCGGCAAGCATCTCGTAGGCCGCCACCATGATCACGGGGTCGTTGTGCTTGACCGAGATCTTGAAATCGTGAAAGCCGTGTTCTTCGAACAGGGAAGCTTCCCAAACTGCCGATTCCACGAGGGCTTCCGGTGTGGCCTTGCCGTACTTCTTCAGGATGCCGGGCTCCAGGGATCCCGCGTTGACGCCGATCCGGATGGAAGTCCCGTGGTCCTTGGCGGCCTTGGCGATTTCCTTCACCTGGTCGTCGAACTTGCGGATGTTGCCCGGATTGACCCGTACCGCCGCGCAACCGGCCTCGATCGCGGCGAAGACGTATTTGGGCTGGAAGTGGATGTCCGCGATGACCGGGATCTGCGACTTGCGGGCGATGATCGGCAGCGCCTCGGCGTCATCCGCGGAAGGGCAAGCGACACGCACGATGTCACAGCCGGACGCCGTCAGCTCTGCGATCTGCTGCAGTGTGGCGTTGATGTCCGTGGTGGGGGTGGTAGTCATCGATTGCACGCTGATGGGTGAATCGGAGCCAACGCCCACCGAACCCACCTTGATCTGGCGGGTCTTGCGGCGGGGCGCGAGAACGGGGGGCGGGGCTGATGGCATTCCCAGGCTGACCGAGGTCACGTGGACTCCTTGGGTTGAAGTGGGTGGATCGTGGGGCTGGGTTCCGGGCCCCGTCCGGTCAAGCGGCTAGGAAGCGTGGGCGGAAAGCACTCCGATAATGGGATTCCACTCCGACGTCCGGATGCCTGCAATCCCTTGTACAGCGGCGAACGGGTCCGCTTTCAGCGTGGCGTTCAGCTCCGACTCGTCTGCGGCCTTGAGTAGCAGCAGCGCCCCCGCACCGTCGGCGTAAGGACCGCTTGCCAGCAAGGTGCCCTGCTCGGCAAGGCCGGCAAGCCAGGCACGGTGGGCGGGGCGGTTCGCGTCGCGCACCTCGGCGGACTCGGCGTCGTACACGTACTCAACAGCGAAAACAGTCATATGGATAGCCTATCCCCCCAGTACAATTCGGGGGCCGGCCCGATCCGGGGCGTCCACCGCGCGCCTCCGGCGCTTGCCGGATCAGACAGATCAGCCAAAGATATTGACGGGCTTGACGATGTCGGCGTAGATCAGCAGCGCCCCCATTGCCATGAGCACGCTGGCCACGACGTACGTCAACGGCAGGAGCTTGGCGATGTCGAAAGCGCCGGGATCCGGCTTGCCGCGCAGCTTGGCGATTCGACGCCGGGCTCCCTCGTAGAGTGCGCCGGCCACATGTCCGCCGTCGAGCGGCAGCAGCGGAACCAGGTTGAAGATGGCGAGCGCGAAGTTCAGCCCCGCGAGGAGCCCCACGAGCGCGCCGATGCGTGATTGCAGAGGAACCTGATCCATGGCGGCGACTTCACCGGCTACCCGGCCGACTCCCACCACACTGATGGGACCGTTGGGATCGCGCGGCTCCGAACTGAAGGCCGCCTGCGCCACGCCGACCACCCTGGCGGGCAGGTTGAGGATGACTCCGGCGATTTGCTTGATGTTCTCGCCAGCCATCGGAAGAACGGTCGACGCCGGCTTGGGCACCATGGCGGTCTGGGCACCGATGCCGAGGAACCCGACTTCCTCATATAACGGCTTGCCGTCCGCGCTTTTGGCCGGCTGACCGTTGTCTCCGATGACAGGGCGTGCGGAAAGGACGGGGGTTACTTGGGAGGTGACGCTCTTGCCGTCACGCTCCACGGTGATTTGGACGGCCTTGCCGGCGGAAGCCCGGATCCAACTGCTCATTTCAGCCCAGCTGGTGACAGGCTTCCCGTCGAAGCTGGTGACAACGTCGTTGGGTTGGAGCTTGGCGACCGCCGCCGGGGTCAGCTGGCAGTTCGGCGAATTGGGATCAACGGTCTCTCCCGCTTTCACCTGGCACTTGGACACATTGGCAATGGTGGTAGTGGCGGTGGATACACCGAAGCCCATGAGCAACACCGCAGTCAGCACAAGGCCAATGAGCAGGTTCATGGCCGGGCCGCCCAGCATGATGATGATCTTTTTCCAGACCGGCAGCTTGTAGAAGACCCTGTTCTGGTCGTCCGCTCCCACATCCTCATGGGCCGCGGACCGGGCCTCGGTGGCAAGGGTTTGGAACATGCCGGTGCTGGACGGACGCACGCTGCCATCGTCTTGGTTGGGCGGGTACATGCCGATCATGGAGACGTAGCCGCCGAGCGGAATGGCCTTGAAACCGTATTCGGTCTCGCCCTTCCGTGTGGACCAGAGGGTGGGGCCGAAACCGATCATGTACTTCGTGACGCGCACTTTGAAAAGCTTGGCGGGCACGAGATGCCCCACCTCGTGCAGCGCGATGGAGACGGCCACGCCGATCGCGACGAAGACGACTCCGAGAATGAACAGGATGACGGGATTCATGCCTTAAGTACTGCTTCCTAAAGGGTGCTGTTGGCTAAACGATCGTGGGTGCGCGTGCGTGCCCATCTCTCAGCATCCAACACCGAGTCCACCGTCAGCTCCAAGGATCCTGAATGTTCGCTGAGGACGGACTCCACCGTGTCCACAATATCCGTGAACCTGATCCTGCCGGCATGGAAGGCTTCAACGGCTTCCTCGTTCGCTGCGTTGAAGACAGCCGGGAAAGTACTGCCTTGCTTCGCGGCGTCCTTGGCCAGTTCCACCGCCGGGAATGCTACCGAGTCAAGGGGTTCGAACGTCCAACTGGTGGCCTGGGTCCAGTCGCAGGCCTTGGCGGCTCGGGGCACGCGGTCCGGCCACCCGAGTCCAAGGGCAATGGGCAACCGCATGTCCGGCGGCGAAGCCTGGGCGATGATGGAGCCATCCACGAACTCCACCATGGAGTGCACCACAGACTGTGGGTGCACCACGACGTCGATCCTGTCCAAAGGGACGTCGAAGAGCAAGTGCGCTTCGATGACTTCCAGGCCTTTGTTGACCAGGCTGGCTGAGTTGGTGGTGACCATCAGGCCCATATCCCACGTGGGGTGGGCAAGGGCCTCGGCCGGCGTAACGTCGCGGAGTTGCTCGCGGTTCCGGCCCCGGAACGGACCGCCGGAAGCTGTCAGGATGAGTTTTTCAACCTCCTTGTCAGTTCCCGCGCGGAGGCACTGGGCAATGGCCGAATGCTCGGAATCCACGGGCACGATCTGGTCAACGGCTGCCGCGGCCATCACGAGCGCACCGCCCACAATCAGGGATTCCTTGTTCGCCAGGGCGAGGGTGGCGCCGGACTTGAGGGCTGCCAGCGTAGGGGCCAAGCCGATGGAACCCGTGATGCCGTTGAGTACGACGTCCGCTTCGATCGCGGCAATCTTGGTAGACGCGTCCGGCCCTGTGATGATCGCCGGATCATAGTTCCTGAGTCCGGCGGCGGAGGCGGCAGCGCTGATGAGCTTCCGGAGTTCATGGGCGTCGCCATAGGCGATGCCGACTGCCTGGGCCTTGGTGTGGACAGCCTGCTGCGCGATCAGTTCCAGGTTGCCGCCACCCGCGCTGAGGGCCACGACCTCGAACAGGTGGGGAGCGGCGTCGACGACCTCAATAGCCTGTGTGCCAATGGAACCAGTGGACCCGAGGAGAATGATCTTGCGCGGCTGCATTGCTTAAGTATCCCGCACCCCAGGCGTAGCGTTGGTTTGTGGACTGGGTCTCGTGGTTCGAGGCGCCGGACTATGAATTCGCCCGGCAGGTGCTTCAGCGTGGCACGGCCGCGCTCTACTTCATCGCGTTCCTGTCCAGCCTCAACCAATTCCCGGCGCTCCTCGGGGAACACGGGCTTCTCCCTGTCCCGCGGTACGTTGACGGTCACAGGATCTTGCGCAGGCCCAGCCTTTTCCGGTGGAAGTATTCGGACTCCTTGCTCCGGGCAGTCTGCGCCACCGGACTCGCCATTTCCTTGACGCTCGTGGGCGGGCTGCCGCAGCTTGGCCCGCCCTGGCATCCTCTGGCCGCCTTCCTGGCTCTGTGGCTGCTTTACATGTCGATCGTGAACGTTGGCCAGACCTTCTATGGCTTTGGCTGGGAGATGCTGCTGCTCGAAATGGGATTCACGGTTGCATTCCTCGGTTCGGACCAGACTCCCCCGCCTAAGACCATCCTCGTGCTGCTCGTGTGGCTGTTGTTCAGGCTGGAGTTCGGCGCTGGCATGATCAAGATCCATGGCGGAAGCGAGTGGCGTGATTTAACCGCCCTGTACTACCACCACGAGACGCAGCCCATGCCCGGACCGTTGAGCCGCCAGGCACATCTCTTGCCCAAACCGATGCACCGTATGGAGGTGCTCGGAAACCACTTCGCCCAGCTGGTGGTGCCATTCTTCCTGTTCGCCCCGCAGCCACTGGCCACCATTGCCGCCGGAATTGTCGTCTTCACGCAGCTTTGGCTTGTGGGGAGCGGCAATTTCGCGTGGCTCAATTGGTCCGCGATCGTGCTTGCCTTCGCTGCGGTGAGCGACCCGGTCGCCCACGCTGTGCTGCCGTTCATTCCGCAGCAGACGAACCCGGCTGCGGAGGTTCCGCAGACCCCGGTGTGGTGGCTCGCCGTCATACTCGCGGTGACAGTGCTCCTCCTGGTGCTCAGCTATTGGCCGATCCGCAACCTGCTCTCGCGGGAGCAGCTCATGAACGCGAGTTTCAACCGTTGGCAGTTGGTCAACACCTATGGGGCGTTCGGTACGGTGACCCGGCACCGGGTGGAAATCGTGGTGGAGGGCACGCAGGAGGACGTTCCCGTCGATGAGGCCGACTGGCGCGAATACGGCTTCAAGGGCAAACCCGGCGACGTCCGCCGGCTCCCCCGCCAATGGGCGCCGTACCACCTGCGCCTCGACTGGTTGATGTGGTTCCTGCCCTTGCGCACCGTGCATGAGGAGTGGTTCTACGCGTTCCTCGGGAAACTGCTCGACGCCGACCGGCCCACCTTGCGTTTGTTGCGCCAAGACCCGTTCGACGGCGCACCGCCGCGTTGGGTGCGGGCGCGCAGCTTCCTGTACCGCTTCGCAACGAGGGCCGAGTTCCGCGAAACGGGCCAGCGTTGGATCCGGATGGAGCTCTACGAGGTCATTGCCCCCTTGGGCCGTCCGGCGTCGCGGCGGCGTGGACGCTAGATCCGGCAGGACTGAACCTTCAGGAAAGCCGGGCCCTGTGCAACGTCGATTCGGCGTGTTTGAGGATAGGACCGTCCACCATCTTGCCCTTGTACTGGAATACCCCGGTTCCGGCCGCCGCCGCGGCTTCAAGCAGCTCCCGTGCCTCAGCGACGGCGTCCGGCGAGGGTGCGTAGGCTTCGCGGACCACGGCAACCTGGTTCGGGTGGATGCAGGCCTTCGCTCCGAATCCGCTGGCCATGGCGTCTGCGGATTCCACGGCCAATCCGGCAAGATCGGGAATGTCGACGTACACCGAATCGATGGCTTCCTTGCCCGCAGCCTTGGCGGCGAGCAGCACTGCGGAACGGGAGGCCATGGCGACGGCCCGGTAGCCGCCGTCGTCCTTGCGGCTGGAGGTGCCGCCCATGGAGGCGATCAAGTCCTCGGCACCCCACATGAGCCCGACGACGTTGGGGGCCTGGGCGATCTCACTCGCATTGATGATCCCCTTGGCCGTCTCGCACAGCGCGATGACGTGGTACCCCTCGAGCGCTTTCAGCTGTTCACCGGACTCGGCCTTGGCCAACATCACGGTGCGGTACGGCGTGTGCGTGAGGCAGTGCAGGTCCTTCTCGAAGTCCGGGGTCCCCACCGGGTTGACCCGCACAATCGTGCGGCTGGGGTCGAGCTCGGCGGTCTCGCCACCCGAGCCAAGCTGGGCGAGGATGGCGCCCCGGGCGCGCTTCTTGTCCGCGGGGGCGACCGCGTCCTCGAGGTCCAGGATCACGGCGTCGGAACGCTCGGCGGCCTTTTGGTACCGTTCCGGACGGTCGGCGGGGCAGAAAAGTAGTGCGGGGCCCATCGTGAAGGTCATGTATTGATTGTCCCCTGTTGCGCCTTGAGATGCGCGGTCCGGGTCCACATCAGGCAGGCCCGCGTGGCCAAGGCCACAACCGTGCCGTCCTGGTTGCGCCCCGTGTGCTGCATAGTCACGACGCCCTGCCCGGGGCGCGACGACGACGCCCGCTTCCCGGTCACGACAGTCTCCGTGTAAAGGGTGTCGCCGTGGTAGAGCGGGTGCGGAAAAGATACGTCCGTGAGGCCAAGCTGGGCGATGATGGTGCCTTGGGTCAGCTGCGTGACGGACTGCCCCACCATGGTGGACAACGTGAACATCGAGTTCATGAGCCGCTGGCCGAAGGGCTGGGTTGCACTCCAGGCCGCGTCCAGGTGCAATGCCTGGGTGTTCATGGTCAACGTGGTGAACAGGACGTTGTCCGTTTCCGTGACGGTCCGTCCCGGGCGATGCGTATAGACGACGTCTTCCTCGAGCTCGTCGAAGTAGAGCCCCCGCTGCTCAATAATTCGGGGTCCACCGCTGCCCGGGGTTTCAGGGCTCGCGGTCATACAGTCAGCTCCTGGTCTTCTTCGAAAAGCTCGACGCCGGTCGCAGCCGCAACGTCCTCTACAGACACATTCGGCGCCAACTCGCGCAGGACCAGCCGCGATTCCCCACCCTCGGAGACCACATCGATCACGGCGAGATCGGTGATGATCCTGTCAACGCAGCCCTTCCCCGTCACCGGCAACGAGCATTCCTTGACGATCTTGGGCTTGCCGTTGCGGTCAACGTGCTCCATCATCACGATCACCCGCTTGGCGCCGAAGACGAGATCCATGGCGCCGCCCATGCCCTTGACCATCTTTCCCGGGATCATCCAGTTGGCCAGGTCCCCGTTGGCCGCAACCTCCATGGCGCCCAGCACGGCCACGTCCACATGGCCGCCGCGGATCATGCCGAACGATGTTGCCGAGTCGAAGAACGCGGCGCCCGCATTGACCGTGACCGTTTCCTTGCCTGCGTTGATCAGGTCGGGGTCCACAGCGTCCTCGGCCGGATAAGGGCCGACCCCCAGGATCCCGTTTTCGGAATGCAGGATCACTTCGACTCCGGCAGGGATGTAGTTGGGAATCAGGGTGGGCATGCCGATCCCCAGGTTGACGTACTGTCCGTTGCGGAGCTCGCGGGCCACGCGGGCGGCCAGTTCGTTCCGCGTCCAGCCCTTGCCTTCGTGATGTTCGACGTTGGCCCGGCGGTACTCGTGCCTGACCGCCTCGGGACGCGGTGGCACATCCTGGGTGATGTTCGATTCCATGGCTACGCTCCTGCCTGATCGGTAGTGCCGGCAGCTTCGGTAGTGCCCGCAGCAGATGCCGGGGTCAAGGCAACCGTCCGCTTTTCGATGCGCTTCTCCGTATCCGGTGCAAGCACGACCCGCTGGACGAAAATGCCTGGAGTGTGGATGCTTTGCGGATCGAGTTCGCCTGGCTCCACGAGCTCTTCCACCTCGGCGATGGTGATCCGGGCAGCCATGGCGCACAACGGATTGAAGTTCATGGCTGTCGCGTGGAAGACGAGGTTCCCGTGACGGTCGCCCTTCCAGGCATGGACGAGTCCGAAATCGGGCGTCAGGGATTCCTCCAGGACATAGTCCGCGCCGTTGAAGGTACGCACTTCCTTGGGTGAGGACGCGATCGCCACGTTCCCTTCGGCGTCGTACTTTTGCGGAAGCCCGCCCTCCGAAACCTGGGTCCCGACGCCTGCCGCCGTGAAGAACGCAGGGATTCCGGCGCCTCCGGCGCGCAGTTTCTCAGCCAACGTGCCTTGCGGCGTGAGAACCACCTCGAGCTCGCCAGCCAAATACTGCCGGGCGAACTCCTTGTTCTCACCAACATAGGAACTGATAGTCCGGCGGATCCGTCCGTCCCTCAGCAGGATGCCCAGGCCCCAGTCGTCCACGCCGCAGTTGTTGCTGACCGTTTCAAGGTCTTTGGTGCCTTGATCGTGGAGCGCATCGATCAACGCCACGGGGATACCGCACAAGCCGAACCCTCCGACGGCGAGAGAGGCGCCGTCGTGGATGTCCTTCACCGCTTCCGCGGCGCTGGCAACAACTTTGTCGATCATCGTTTACCTTCCCTGACGGTTAAAGGCCCAGCTCGCGGGCGATGAGCATCAACTGGACCTCGGTGGTGCCTTCCCCGACTTCCAGGATCTTGGAGTCGCGGTAGTGCCGTGCAACCGTGAATTCGTTGATGAAGCCATAGCCACCGAACACCTGGGTGGCGTCCCGTGCGTTGTCCATGGCTGCCTCGCCTGCGACCATCTTAGCGATGGCTGCTTCGGTCTTGAACGGCTTGCCGGCCAGCATCCTCGCGGCCGCATCGTAGTAGGCCAGGCGTGCCGTGTGGGCCCTCGCCTGCATGCGGGCGATCTTGAACTGGATGGCCTGGTACTTGCCGATGTGGTGCCCGAAAGCCATACGTTCCTTGGCGTATTTCACTGACAATTCGACGCAGCCCTGTGCCGCGCCGGTGGCGAGCGCGGCGATGGCGATACGGCCTTCGTCCAGGATGGACAGGAAGTTGGCGTAACCCCGTCCCTGGACACCGAGCAGGTTCTCTTCGGGCACCCGGACGTTGTTCAGTGTGAGCGGGTGAGTGTCGGATGCGTTCCAGCCCACCTTGTTGTAGGCCTTTTCCGCGGTGAAACCAGGCGTGTCGGTGGGAACCAGGATGGTGGAGATTTCCTTCTTGATGCTCCCGTCCTTGCGTTCATGCTGTCCGGTGACGGCGGTGACGGTGACCAGGCGCGTGATGTCGGTCCCGGAGTTCGTGATGAACTCCTTGTTGCCGTTGATGACCCAGAGGCCGTCTTCAAGGTGAGCGTTCGTCTTGGTGCCGCCTGCGTCCGAGCCAGCTTCCGGCTCGGTCAGGCCGAACCCGGCGAGCGCTTCGGCAGAGGTCAGCTGGGGCAGCCACTGTTCCTTTTGCGCTTGTGTACCGAAGCGGTACACAGGCATGGCGCCCAGCGATACGCCTGCTTCAAGGGTGATCGCCACGGACTGGTCCACCCGGCCCAGCTGTTCCAGCGCGAGCGCGAGGGCGAAGTAGTCTCCGCCCATTCCGCCGAACTCTTCAGAGAAGGGCAGGCCGAAGAGACCCATCTCGCCCATCTGCTTGACGACTTCATAGGGGAAGCTGTGTTCCTCGTCATGCTTGGTGGACACCGGGGCCACTACCTCGTCGGCGAATTCCCGGACGGAGTTGCTCAGGTCCTGGTATTCCTCGCTGAGTTCAAAACTTGCCATGGCTAGACTTCCTCGTCTTTCTGGTTTTCTGTCGGTTCCCCCGTTGGTTCCGGGGTGGATTCTTTAGGGGGCTCTGCCGCCACGTGGATGGTTGCGAGGACCTGGTCGGCCTTGACGAGGTCCCCGGTCTTGCTGCTGAGATGCACCGTGCCGGACACCGAGGCCAGCAATTGGTGTTCCATCTTCATCGCTTCCACGGCAAGGAGCACCTGGCCTGCTTCCACGTGGTCGCCGTTGTGCACCGAAACGGAGACGACGGTTCCCGGCATGGGAGACCGGACCTCCGGGTCCGCGGCGCCCTCTTCGCGCTGGATGCCCGCGAGGATGCGTTGGAGCCGGGCCTCGCGGTCCAGGATCTCCAGGCGACAAGACCAGCCGTCGCTGCCAAGCCAAAGCTCCCGCGGCTGGCCAGATCCGGCGCCTCCCGGAGAGGGCGAGCCGTGGGCGAAATGGTGCTCGACGCCGTCGAGCACCAGCGCCGCATGTCCCGCGGATCCAGGCCGCATCTCTGCAGAGTGCACGAAGCCGTCATCCACGCGCGCCGTGAGGCTCAAACCGTTCCCGGTGAGCGCAACGGTGGCCAGGCGGGCGTCGGGAAGTCCGATGGTGGAATTCCACGGCGCGGGCGCGCCGATGCGCCAACCATCCGCGGTGTTCCAGGGCGATTCCGTCCCGGCAGGCGCCAGGACCTGGCGGTTCAGCAGCTCCGAACGGCTCAGGATCGCTGCGGCGATCAGCTCAACGTCGCTCGCCCGACGGAACTCCAGCCCCTCCAGCTTTCGCTCGATCAAACCGGTGTCGAGGCGCCCGGCCCGGACGTCGTGGTCGTTGATCAGGAGCCGTAGATACTCAACGTTGGTGTGCACGCCCAGCAGGGTGTAGTCCCCCAGCGCGTGGTCAAGGGTGTCCAACGCCGCTTTGCGGTCCGGGCCCCAAGCAATGACCTTCGCCAGCATGGGATCGTAGTCGCCGGTGATGGACAGTCCCGGCAGCATGGCGGAGTCAACGCGGACATGGGGATCGTCGCCGGCCCGTTCCCGGAGCGTGACGACCTCGCCGATCGACGGCATGAAACCGCGTTCGGGTACCTCCGCGTAGACGCGCGCCTCTATCGCGTGGCCGTCAAGCACGACCTCGGACTGTGCGACTGTGAGGACCTCACCTGCCGCTATGCGCACTTGCCATTCGACAAGGTCGACGCCGGAGACCATTTCCGTGACCGGGTGTTCCACTTGGAGACGGGTGTTCATCTCCATGAAGAAGAAGTGCTCCGGATCCTTGTCCGAGACAAGGAACTCGACCGTTCCCGCACCGCTGTACTTGACGCTTCGGGCAGCCTGGCAGGCGGCCTCACCGATCCGCGCCCGGACTTCCGCACCATTCGCCAAGGACTCCAGCAAGGGGGACGGCGCCTCCTCGATGACTTTCTGGTGGCGGCGCTGAAGCGAACACTCGCGCTCGCCAAGGTGAATGACGTTGCCATGGTTGTCGGCAAGGACCTGGACCTCGATGTGACGGGGCGCCTGGACGAGCCTCTCCAGAAACAGGGTGTCATCACCGAAGGCGCTCGCCGCCACACGCCGGGCCGTCAGCAGCGTGGACGCCATATCCTCCAGCCGCTCCACCACGTGCATGCCTTTACCGCCCCCACCGGCCGAGGGCTTGATGAGCAGGGGGAAGCCGACGCCGGGCGCCGCCTTGATCAGTTCCGCATCGCTCAGGCCCGGTTCGGCAATGCCCGGAACGCAGGGTACGCCATAGGACATGACGTGGTTCTTGGAACGGATCTTGTCGCCCATGATCTCGATGGCGTCAATGCCCGGGCCGATGAACGCGATCCCTGCGGCGTCCAAGGCCTTGGCGAACTCCACGTTCTCGGCCAGGAATCCGTAGCCGGGATGGACGGCTTGGGCGCCGCTTTGCAGGCACGCCTCGATGATGGCGTCTATCCGCAGGTAGCTGTCGGCCGCCGCGGCTGTGCCGATCCGGACGGCAGTGTCCGCTTCGCGCACGTGCCGGGCCCCGGCGTCGGCGTCTGAATAGACCGCCACCGCGCGGATGCCCATGGCCTTGAGGCTGCGGATGACGCGGCAGGCGATCTCGCCGCGGTTGGCGACAAGGACGGTGTCGAAGGAGTTGATTGTCATAGGGTCACATCCGGAAGAGGCCGAAGGAGGTTTCCGGCAAGGGTTGGCGGGACACGGTATCCAGGGCCATACCGAGGACGCGCCGGGTGTCGGCGGGGTCGATGATGCCGTCGTCCCACAGTCGGGCGGTGGAATAATAGGGGCTGCCTTGGTCCTCGTATTGCTGCTTGATGGGGGCCTTGAAGGCTTCCTCGTCCTCCGCCGACCATTCCTCGCCGCGGGCCTCGTACTGGTCCCGTTTGACGGTGGCCAGCACGCTGGAGGCCTGGTTCCCGCCCATGACCGAAATACGGGACGCGGGCCACATCCACAAGAAGCGCGGCGAGTAGGCCCTGCCGCACATCGAGTAGTTTCCGGCGCCGAAGGATCCGCCGATCACCACGGTCAGCTTGGGGACGCGGGCGGTGGCGACGGCGGTGACCATCTTGGCGCCGTTCTTGGCTATGCCGCCCTGCTCGTAGTCCTTGCCCACCATGAAGCCGGAGAGGTTCTGCAGGAAGATCAACGGGATGCCGCGCTGATCGCAGAGCTCAATGAAGTGCGCGCCCTTGAGGGAGGACTCACTGAACAGCACCCCGTTGTTGGCCACGATGCCCACGGGGTGGCCGTGCAGCTTCGCGAACCCGGTGACCAGGGTGGTGCCGTAGTTCTTCTTGAACTCATGGAACCTGGAGCCATCCACCAGACGGGCGATGACTTCGCGGACGTCATATTGGGCGTTGACGTCCGTGGGAACGGCACCATAGATCTCGCCCGGGTCCACCACCGGCTGGACGGCAGTGTCCACGTCCCATGCCGGGGGGGCCGGCTTAGGCAGCGTGGAGACGATGTCGCGGACGATCTGCAGGGCATGCTCATCGTTTTCGGCGAGGTGGTCCGTCACACCCGAAATCCTCGAGTGGACGTCTCCGCCGCCGAGTTCCTCTGCCGTGACGATCTCACCGATGGCGGCCTTCACGAGGGGTGGGCCGCCCAGGAAGATGGTGCCCTGGTTGCGGACAATAACCGTCTCGTCGCTCATGGCCGGGACATAGGCGCCCCCGGCGGTGCAGGACCCCATGACCGAGGCAATCTGCGGGACCTTCGCGGCGGACATCTTCGCCTGGTTGAAGAAGATCCGGCCAAAGTGCTCCTTGTCCGGGAACACCTCGTCCTGCTTGGGCAGGAACGCTCCTCCGGAATCCACCAGGTAGACACACGGCAGCCTGTTCTCCAAGGCGATTTCCTGGGCCCGGAGGTGCTTCTTGACCGTCATCGGGTAATACGTACCGCCCTTGACCGTGGCGTCGTTGGAAACCACCATCACCTGGCGGCCATGGACCAAGCCGATCCCGACAATGACCCCCGCGCCGGGCGAGTCATCGTTGTACATCCCGTTGGCCGCCAGCGGGGCGATCTCCAGAAAGGGGCTGCCCTCGTCCAACAGGTAGTTGATGCGTTCGCGCGGCAACAGCTTCCCCCGGGAGATGTGCCGCTCGCGCGATTTCTCCGGTCCACCGAGCGCGGCCACGGCAAGTCGCTTCTTCAACTCCTGCACCAGGGACAGCTGCGCTTCCGCGTTGGCCGCGAACTGATCGCTGCTGGCATCCAGCTGGCTGGCGAGTGTCTCCATCGGCCGTGTCCCATCCCGGCCAAAAGGCCATCTCAGTTAGTACCGCATAACTGGAATTTAGGTTAGTCTCTATTAACTGTGTTGTCCATCACCTCGATGCCGAACTCGATCCGGCAGCAGGTCGAATGTGACGCTTGCAATAAGGAGGAATTGTGGTCACCTTCCAGCGGAGCCCGCAGCAGGACGGCCAGACCCAGCGGAGCCAGGCCAAGGAAACCCGGCGCAAGGCGCTCCTGGTCGCGGCTGCCGGACTTTTTGCCGCAGACGGCTTCAACCGCGTGTCGCTGGAGGACCTGGGAGCCGCCGCAGGAGTCAGCGGACCGGCCGTGTATCGGCATTTCCCCGGAAAACAGGCCGTCCTTGCCGAGCTGCTGCTGAGCGTGAGCCGCAATCTGCTCGACGGCGGCCGCACTGTGGTGTCCGAGGCCCCCGACGCCGAAACCGCGTTGCGCGGGCTGGTGGAATTCCATGTTGACTTCGCCCTCAGCAATCCCGATGTCATCCGTGTCCAGGACCGCGATTTCAGCAACCTCAGCGATGCCGACCAGGCCGAAGTCCGCACCCTGCAGCGTAACTACGTGGAACTGTGGGTGGGAGTTCTCGGCCAATTGCATCCGGACACCGATCCTGCCGAACTGCGGGTACGGGCACATGCGGCCTTCGGATTGATCAACTCGACTCCCCACTCCGTCCGGCACCACGGACGCCGCATGGCGGTCAAGAGCGCGAGGCCCATCCTCGAACGGATGGCGCTGGCGGCACTGACCGTTCGATAGCCGCCGACGCGCGCTCACTTTTGGGGCGTTTCTAATGGACGCTCCTGCACTTGTCCGGCGGCGAGCCGGCAGTTGTGCAGGAGCGCCAAGCATTTTGGGCCCAAAAGTGAGCGAGCGTTGCGCGAACATCGTGCCCGCGCGGATCGGTGCGCGCGCGGAACCGTCGGAACGGCCGCGAGGGCTAGATCATGGTCATGACTGTTGCAGGGTCGGACAGGATCGCGCCCAGGTCGGCCAGGAATTTCGAACCCTGTTCACCGTCCACCAACCGGTGGTCGAAAGACAGGCTCAGCGACATCACCTGGCGCACCGCGAGTTCGTCGTTGTGCACCCATGGAGCCTTCCGCACCGATCCCAGCGCCACGATCGCAGCCTCGCCCGGGTTCAAGATGGGGGTTCCCGCGTCGATCCCGAAGACACCGATGTTGGTGATCGAAATGGTCCCGCCCGTGAGATCTGCCGGAGAGGTCTTTCCCGAGCGTGCCGTGTCCGTGAGCTCGGACAACGCGGTGGACAGTTCCACCAGCGTCATCTTGTCCGCGTCTTTGATGTTGGGAACAGTCAGTCCCCGCGGCGTGGCTGCCGCGATGCCCAGGTTCACGTAATTGAACTGCACGATCTCCTGTGCGGCCTCGTCCCAGCGGGAGTTCAGCGTCGGGTTCCTGCGCAGGGCAATAAGCACTGCCTTGGCCGCTATGGTCAACGGCGTGAGTTTGTACCCTGCAAATTCGCGGCTGGCTTTTAGCCGCGTCAGCAGTTCCATGGTGGGCGTGACGTCAATGGTCAGGAACTCCGTCACATGTGGCGCCGTGAATGCACTTTGCACCATGGCAGCGGCCGTGAATTTGCGAACTCCCTTGATGGGCGTGCGAGTCTCGCGTTCAACGGAGGTCCCGACGGCGGGCACGCCGGCCGGGGCGGTCGGAGCACCGACGCGGCCCAATATCTGGACCTGTGGCCCAGCCGCGAAGTCCTGGACGTCCGAACGGGTGATGAGCCCCGCAGGCCCGGTTCCCTTGACCAGTTCAAGGTCAATTCCAAGATCCCTAGCGAACTTGCGGACCGGAGGGGTGGACCGCGGCCGCTCTTGTTCCGCAGTCGGCTCGCTGGGAACCGCGAGAGGTGGGGCGGGCTCGACGGCGGGAACGGACTCCGGGACCGGCTCGCGTTCGGCGGCGCGTCCGTCAAACGCGCGCTGGCGTCGGGCCGGGCGTCCGGACTTTTCGACGACGGCACCATAGCCTACGAGGTTCGGCTCACGTTTCGCCGCGGCTTCCACCGGGCTGCCCGCGGGGGCGACCACACCGGAAGTGCCCGCATCGGAACCTGCAACACTTGACGGCGAGGCTCCGGCGTCGTCGACTTCAAAGGAGACGATCGGCTTGCCGACCTCCACAACCGAACCGGCCTGCTCGTGCAAGGCGGCCACGGTTCCCGCGAAAGGCGAGGGAAGTTCAACCACGGCCTTGGCCGTTTCCACCTCGGCAATGACCTGGTTCAAGGTCACGGTGTCCCCCACCGCAATCTTCCAGCTGAGAATTTCCGACTCGGTGAGTCCCTCGCCGAGGTCCGGAAGCCTGAATTCCTTGATCATCGTGGCGCTCATCCTTCCAGGCCGCTCAGGGAGTTACCGCGGCCAAGTGCCCGGTCCACGCCGTCAAGGATCCTGTCCATATCCGGCAGATGGTGCATCTCGAGCTTTGAGTACGGGTAAGGGATGTCGAACCCCGTGATCCGGACTGGCGCCGATTCCAGGTAGTTGAAGCAGCGCTCGGTGATGCTCGCGGCGATTTCCGCACCGAGCCCGCCGGACTGCGCAGCCTCATGGGTGATGACCAGCCGGCCGGTCTTGCGGACAGACGCCTCCACTGCCGGGAAGTCGATCGGGGCCAGAGAGCGCAGGTCGATAACCTCCACGGAGATTCCTTCATCGGAGGCGGCCATGGCTGCGTCATTGGCGGTCTTCACGAGCGGGCCATACGTCACCAACGTGACGTCGCTGCCTGCGGAGACCACCCGGGCCTTTTCCATGGACAGCGCAGTGGAAAGATCTGCAGTCTCGTCCACTTCGCCCTTGTCGTGGTAACGGCGCTTGGGCTCGAAATAGAGCACCGGATCGTCCGAGGCGATGGCCTGCTGGATCATGGTGTACGCATCCTGCGGGTTGGAGACGCTGATGACGCGCAGTCCAGAGGTGTGGGTGAAGTAGGCCTCCGGGGATTCGGAGTGGTGCTCGGGTGAGCCGATCCCGCCACCAAAAGGAACCCGGATGGTGATGGGCATCTTGACCCGGCCCTGTGTCCGGTAGTGCATCTTGGCGACCTGGCTGACAATCTGGTCGAACGCCGGGTAAATGAAGCCGTCGAATTGGATTTCGCAGACCGGACGGTAGCCGCGGTAGGCCAGTCCGACCGCTGTGCCGATGATCGCGGATTCGGCCAAGGGGGTGTCAACCACGCGGTGCTTGCCGAAGTCCTTCTGGAGGCCGTCGGTCACCCGGAAAACACCGCCGAGGGCCCCGATGTCCTCACCCATGAGGACAACTTTGGGATCGCTCTCGAGGGACTTGCGCAGGCCGGCATTGATGGCGCGGGCGAATGTCAGCTTGCTCATCAGAGTGCACCTTCCTGGGTGGATCCGCTGAAGCTTTCCAGATAGCGGGAGTAATGGTCCTTCTGGCGTTCGATCCAGGAGTTGGGCGTGCTGTAGACGTGGTTGAAAAGGTCCAACGGCGCGGGATCCGGCATATTGATGACGCCTGCCCGCAGGTTCCGGGCCACCTCGTCCGCTTTGGCCTGGGTCCTGGCTTCAACTTCTTCGGTCAGCAGGCCCTTGGTGCGAAGCAGCGCCTTCAGCCGGGCAATCGGGTCCTTGGCCGCCCAGTCCTCAAGCTCATTGGCGTCGCGGTAGCGGGTGGGGTCGTCCGCCGTGGTGTGCGGGCCCATGCGATAGGTCACCGCTTCAATGAACGTCGGTCCACCGCCCTTGCGTGCCCTGTCCAACGCAATGCGCGTGACGGCCAAAACAGCCAGGACGTCGTTCCCGTCGACCCGCATGCTGGGGATTCCAAATCCTGAGGCACGATCGGCGATCTGGATGTGCGACTGAATCCGGACGGGTTCGGAGATGGCCCAATGGTTGTTCTGGCAAATAAAGACCACGGGCACTTGGAAGCTCGCCGCGAAGACCATTGCCTCGTTGACGTCACCCTCACTGGTGGCACCGTCGCCGAAGTAGGCAACCGCGACGGAATCGGCGCCATCGTGCTGGATGCCCATGGCGTAGCCGGTTGCGTGCAATGACTGCGAGCCGATGATGATCTGCTGGGTGGCAATGTTGTGGCGGTACGGGTCCCAACCGGACGAGGCATTGCCGCGCCAGGCACGGACCAGGTCCTTTGGCTCCACTCCGCGGCAATAGGCCACGCCGTTGTCCCGATAGCTGGGGAAGACGAAGTCGTCATCCCGGAGGGCCCTGCCCGAACCGATCTGCGATGCTTCCTGCCCCAGCAGCGGCGGCCACAAGGCCAGCTCCCCCTGACGCTGCAAGGCAGTGGCCTCGGAGTCGATGCGGCGGATGACCATCATGTCCTCATACAGCGAGCACAGCTGCTCGTCCGTGACATCGCTGACCCAGAGATCGAACTCCGGGTGGCTGATGCGTTCCCCCTCGGGGGAAATCAGTTGGACCAGGTTTCCGCCGGTCCGACGAGGGTTTTCTGCACTGATTCCGGGGTTCGGAGCCTTGTAGGCGTCCTGGCCGGCTTTGTCCGTCAACACAGTTGATCGCACCTTTCAGCTCGTGCTCGCAGGCCTGGGACGGACTTGTGATCCAGCCGCGGGCCAGCATCCTGGCGTCTTCGCCTGGATTAATTGTGACCCTACTCACAATGCTCATTGGGTACAACCACCGTTGAAAATTCTGCGCATTCTGCCCTGTCTTGCTCCCTCGCACCGTGCTAACGTTGCGCATTATGCAAGCTTTGGATGGCACAGACACCCGCCTGCTTTCGGCCATGGCAAAGGATCCCCGCGGCACAGTGGTGGCCTTGGCGCAGAAGCTGGGACTATCGCGGAATACGGTCCAGGCACGGATGGCCCAACTGGAGAAGAAGCACGCGTTTCTCTCCTTCGAACGGCGCATCAACCCTGCCGCCCTCGGCTATCCGCTCATGGCGTTCATCTCCGTACACGTGCAGCAGCAGAAGCTCGGACAGCTCGCTTTGGAACTCGCCGAAATCCCGGAAATCCTGGAGGGGTACGGGCTCACCGGATCGGCTGACCTCTTGCTGCGGGTTGTAGCGCTCGACGCCGAGGACCTGTTCCGGATCAACGGCAAGATCCTGGCGTGCGACGGTGTGGAGAGAACCGATACCGCGATGTCCATGGGCGAATTGATTCCGTTCCGGGTGCAGCCGTTGCTGAACCGCACAACAAAGACGGCGCTCCGCACCAACTAAGCCCATTGGCGTACGTCGACGAAGCTGAAGCGTGCCCTTGTTCCGCGCCGGAATGCGCGATTGATGCAAGATGAAGGCTATCCGCTTCCAGCCCCGGCGCTAGCGCCGGAAAAAATTGTCACCACACACCCATCCACGGCGCCGCATGGTCCGAATATCTGGTTGAGAGCCCCGTCCGGGGTTTCGAACACAGGCCGGATTCAAACCCGGCCATACCGGAAGGTTTGGACCATGCGCACTTCGCCCAACCGCCTGATCGCCACCATCTTTGGAGCCGTCTACCTGCTCGTGGGTGTCGTTGGATTCTTCGTCACCTCGGGGATTGGATTCTTCGCTACCGAGGGTGCCAACCTGATCATCTTTGCGGTAAATCCCCTGCACAACATCATTCACCTCGCTATCGGTGGAGCGCTGCTCTACGCGGGCATGAACAGCACGGTGCTGTCCAAGACAATCAACACCACGGTCGGCGGCGTCTATCTGTTGGTCGGCATACTCGGCCTGTTCCTCGTAGGATCCGCGCTGAATATCATTGCCCTAAACGGCGCGGACAACGTCCTGCACCTTGCCAGCGCCGTGGTACTTCTAGGCGTCGGCCTTTCCCAGGACAAGGTTCCGGCCAACACTGCCAGGGCCCACGTCTAGAAGACCTCGAACCCCGGAAGGAGCCGTCCGTGTCAGCTCAAGCAGCGACGTCCGTAGGACCGACCACCGGAGCATCCGTCACCCTGTTTTCGTGTTTCGCGGGAATGGGGGCCGGGCTTGTGGAGCTTTCCATCGCATCAAGCTACATTTCGAGCCGGGGGCCCCTCATGTGGGCGGGTGGAATCTTCGCGGTCTGGGGCCTGGCGCTGCTCGCGGGATCGCTTGCGAGCCTGCAACGCGGACGGCTCCGGTTCCGTAAAGCAACAACCATCGGACTCATCACGGCCGTGCTGGTCCACGTAGCCGTGCTAGTGGCCGGAGTGGCCCAAAGATTGCTCGACGGCGGGCACCTGGCTGCTCTTTTCCTCGTCCTCATGGCGCTGGGATCCTCTGCCTGGCTGGCCCGGAGGTACCTCGACGACGCCGGCGGAACGGCAGCGGCTCCCCCGCGGACCGGTGCGCTTGTGGGGGCAGCCTTTGCCGCCGCCGTCGTGGTCGCAGCAGTGACGACGCCGGGGCTGGCCGCCTCCGTGGCCGGGCATTACGCCGTCCCGCACGGAGAGCATTCGCTGCCGAGCGGGCACAACCACTAAACCTCCCAACCGACGGCCGCAGCAAGAATCCTTCCCACACAATGTGTGGGAAGGATTCTTGCTTTGTTGGCTTGCAGGAAATTCCTAGTGATTCACCGCTTTCTCAGCTCCGATGCCGGTCAGTGACCGAACCTCCATCTCGGCTTGTTTCGCCGCGTCTTCACGCCTCTTGTCCAGCATGGTGCCGAGCCAACCAAGCAGGAACGCGAGCGGAATGGACACGATTCCTGGGTTGCTCAACGGGAAGATCGCGAAGTTGGCGCCCGGGATCATTGACGTCTTGGCACCGGAAACCACTGGCGACAACGCGATCAGGATGACGGCCGCGGCGAGGCCGCCATACATGCTCCAGGTAGCTCCCTGGGTAGTGAACTTCTTCCAGAACAGGGAGTAGACGATGGTCGGCAGATTGGCCGATGCCGCCACCGCGAAGGCGAGCGCCACGAGGAAGGCGACATTCTGGCCATTGGCGAAGATACCTCCGAGGATCGCAAGGACCCCGATGACCACCACCGTCCGCCGCGCCACCTTGACCTCGGCTCCGGCGTCGACCTTGCCCTTGGAGATGACATTCGCATAGATATCGTGGGCGAACGACGCTGCTGCCGTGATGGTCAAGCCGGCCACCACCGCAAGGATGGTGGCGAACGCGACCGCGGAGATGAAGCCCAGCAGCAACGGCCCGCCGAGGTGGAACGCCAGGAGCGGCGCAGCGGAGTTGACGCCGCCCGGAGCGGACTTGATGGTGTCCGCCCCGACGAGTGCCGCGGCGCCGTAGCCGAGGACAAGGGTAAACAGGTAGAACAATCCAATCAGCCAGATGGACCAGACCACCGATTTGCGGGCTTCCTTGGCGGTGGGCACGGTGTAGAAACGCATGAGCACGTGCGGCAGAGCGGCGGTGCCCAAGACGAGCGCCAGGCCGAGGGACAGGAAGTCCAGCTTGGAGGTCTCGGTCTTGCCGTACTGCAATCCGGGGTTCAGCACGTTGGGGTTCTTGGCGGAATCCGCCGCAGCCCCCAACAGGTTCGAAAGGTTGAAGCCGTAAATGGACAGCACCCAAAGGGTCATGACCGCGGCACCACAGATAAGCAGCACGGCTTTGATGATCTGCACCCAAGTGGTGCCCTTCATTCCGCCGATCAGCACGTACATGATCATGAGGGCGCCGACGACGACGATCACCAGGGCTTGGCCGCCCCAGTCGCTGATGCCCAGGAGCAGGGAAATAAGGCTTCCGGCGCCTGCCATCTGTGCCAGCAGGTAGAAGAAGCAGACGGCCATGGTGGACAGGGCCGCGGCGATCCGCACCGGGCGCTGGCGCAGCCGGAAGGAAAGCACGTCGGCCATGGTGAACTTGCCCGTGTTGCGCAGCAGCTCGGCGACAAGCAGCAATGCCACAAGCCACGCCACGAGGAAACCGATGGAATACAGGAAGCCGTCGTAGCCGTTGACGGCGATTGCCCCGGTAATCCCCAGGAAAGAGGCGGCAGAGAGGTAATCGCCGGCGATCGCGGTGCCGTTCTGCGAGCCCGTGAACGAGCGCCCGGCGGCGTAGTAGTCGGCAGCCGTTTTGTTGTTCCGGCTTGCCCGGAACACGATCACCATGGTGACCAGGACGAACAGGGCGAAGATGCCCATGTTGAGCAGCGTGGTGTCCTTCAGCGCGGCAACGTTGATCATCGGGACCATGGCGCTCATTTTGTTGCCCCTGTCACTGCACTGCCCTTGTCGAATTCATGGCCCTCGATCTCATTCCGGATTTCCGCGGCGATCGGGTCCAGCTTCCGATTGGAGTAGTGGACGTACCAGGCCGTAATTCCGAAAGTCGAGACGAACTGCAGCAGGCCCAAGACCAGGCCGACGTTGATGTTGCCCCACAGCTTGGTGGACATGAAGCCCACTGCGTAGTCAGCCAGCAGGACATAGGCGAAGTACCAAAGCAGGAACGCGATGGCCATTGGAAAGACAAAACTGCGGTGGCGCTTGCGGAGCTCCTGGAACTGCGCCGTTTGCTGGACTTCCTGGAAATCCACGGACGCCGCTGCGTCCGGTGTCTGGGCCTCGTTACCCATGGTTTCCTCCTGGTTGTGAATGTCTACATTGACCACACACTCCTAGCCAACGTGACTGGAATCACTATCCGCCCGGCTTCTGCCCCACTTCCAGATCCATAGGTACAGGCGTCGCCCAGCGGACACGTTGCTGCGCCGAACGGCGGGTTCGCTAGTCTTGCTCCATGCCGGATTCCCCGCTCGTCACCGCCGCCGCTATTGCGGTCATCGTGCTCGCCGTGGCGGTCGTCGTCGGGGTGGGCCTCAAGGTGATCCGCTCCTTCCGCGAGCTGGGCACGGACGCCGAGAGGGCCACCTACCAAACCCTGCACGCGGCGTCGCGCGCGGGGCAGCACCTGCGCACGGGACTCCACGCGGCGGGAGCGGCGAAGGCAAGCAGGCAGTTGCGGTCCCTGCTCGGCTGCGACGCCCTGGCTATTACGGACACTGAGTCGGTCCTGGCCTGGGACGGCGCGGCGGAAGAACTGAAAGCCGTCCTCATGGGGCTCGCCGCGGGCGTGCTCACCGATGCGCGGACGGTGGTTGTGTCCGCGTCGCGCGAGCTGAACGCCGTGATCGCGCCGATCCGGGCCGGGAACCGTGTGGTGGGAGCCGTTGCCGCCTTCGCTCCGCAAGCCGGGGCGGGGCTGGTCCGGGCTACAAGCGAACTGGCGGACTGGGTAGCCGTGCAGGTGGAATTGGCCGAACTCGATGCTTCCCGCACTCTGCTCATCGAGGCCGAAGTCCGGGCCTTGCGCGCGCAGATCAGCCCCCATTTCATCTACAACTCACTCAACGCCATCGCCTCGTTCATCAACACCGATCCCGCCAGGGCCAGGGAGCTCGTGGTGGAGTTCGCGGACTTCACCCGATACTCGTTCCGGCGCCATGGCGATTTCACCACCCTGGCCGAGGAACTTCGGAGCATCGACCGCTACCTGCTGTTGGAAAAGGCGCGCTTCGGGGACCGCGTGCAGGTGAGCCTCAGGATCGCGCCGGAAGTCCTGAGCACTGTGATTCCCTTCCTGAGCCTGCAGCCGCTGGTCGAAAACGCGGTGCGCCACGGGCTTGAAGCGAAGGAAGGACCGGGTCACATCACCATTTGTGCCAACGATTCCGGAGCCTTCGCCGAAGTCACTATCGAGGACGACGGAGTGGGCATCGATCCGGAACACCTGCGCTCCGTGCTGGCCGGCCAGGCCGACGGCGACCACGTTGGACTACGAAACGTCGATGCCCGCCTCCGGCAGGTTTATGGCGACGAACACGGCCTGGTCATCGAGACCGCGCCGGGCGAAGGCACGTTGATCACGATGCGCGTGCCGAAGTCCCAGCCGAGCCATGATGCCTGAGGCTAATCTATAACCATGATCAACGTACTCGTCGCCGACGACGAGCTCCCCGCCGTTGAAGAGCTCGCCTTCCTGCTGGGGAAGGACGAGCGCATCGGTACCATCCATCGGGCGGCCTCGGGCGCGGAAGCCCTCCGTGCCCTTGAGGCCGAGTCCGTCGACGCTGTTTTCCTGGACATCCATATGCCAGCGGTTTCCGGCCTGGACATCGCCCGCGTCATCTCGCACAGCGCCCACCCTCCCGCCGTCGTCTTCGTCACTGCCGACGAGGACTGTGCTCTCGAGGCGTTCGAACTGGCCGCCGTCGACTATCTGCTGAAGCCGGTGCGTGCCGAGCGCCTGGCCCGGTCCATCAGCCGCATCAGTGAACTCATCAAGGACGGAAGCAAGGTCCCTGAGATGATCACGGTCGACCAGGGCGGGACCACGCGGATGATCCGGCGCGACGACGTCAGCTACGTCCAGGCCCAGGGCGACTACGCCCGGTTGCACACCGCGGAGGCGAGCTACTTGATACGGGTGCCGCTGAGCGACCTCGAACAGCAATGGGCAGAGGCCGGATTCATCCGCATCCACCGCTCCTACCTGATGTCCCTCAATCACGTGGGGCACATGAAACTGGCCGCGGCACGCCCCAGTGTCACGGTGGCCGGGGCAGAACTGCCGATCAGCCGCAGGCATCTTCCGTCCGTGCGGGACAGGCTCGAAGCCACCCGGATCCGGCCGCAAGGATGACCCGGGTCAGGGTCACCGCCCCGCAGTCGGCGGCCAGGTTAGCGCCCACGCGTCCATACCATTCGCGTGAGGCGGCCGAAGACTCGGACGTCGGACAGGTCTTCGTCCGGTCCCTGATCCGTTCGCAGTTGCGCCTTGCTGTGGTGGTGGCTTCAGGTTTCCTCCTGGTGCTGGCCGCCTACGGCTCCATGGTGGCGCTGGTCCCGGACCTGGCACAAATGCGGATTCTCGGCATCCCCGTCAATTGGATCATCCTCGGAGTAGCGCTCTACCCGGTCATCGGCCTGAGTGCGTGGCTATACAACCGATCAGCGGCAAGGAACGAGGCCCGCTACCGCGATCTCGTGGAGGAGAAGTGAACCCCGCCGTCGGCCTCGCGGCATTTGTGGGGGTGGCACTCGCGACGGCGGCGATCGGCTTCTACGGGCTCCGTATTTCGCGGACCACGGGCGACTTCTACGTGGCATCACGCACTGTGCGGCCCTGGTGGAACGCCTCGGCGATAGGCGGTGAATACCTGTCTGCGGCGAGCTTCCTGGGC
The DNA here is from genome assembly GCF_044358315.1 of Arthrobacter sp. FW306-04-A. Taxonomy (GTDB): domain Bacteria; phylum Actinomycetota; class Actinomycetes; order Actinomycetales; family Micrococcaceae; genus Arthrobacter. The sequence goes on along the minus strand of NZ_CP084559.1, from coordinate 1,440,351 downwards.
GTCGCGGGGCTGATCCTGTTGACGGGAACAGACGCCCTCTGGTTCCCGGTAGGCTACACCGCCGGCTACCTCATGCTGCTGTTGTTCGTCGCCGCTCCCTTGCGCCGATCAGGCGCCTACACGATCCCGGATTTCACGGAAGCCAGGCTCCAGTCCAAAGCCGTCCGCCGCGTCACGAGCCTCGTGGTAGTGGCTGTCGGATGGCTCTACATAGTGCCGCAGCTGCACGGCGCCGGGCTCACCATCCGGATCAGCACAGGTTTGCCTTCGTGGGTGGGCTCCATCGCCGTTATCGTGGTGGTCTGCTTGACTGTGGTTGCCGGTGGCATGCGCTCCATCACGTTCGTCCAGGCTTTCCAGTACTGGCTCAAACTGACGGCTTTGGCTGTCCCGGTGGTGTTCTTGTTGATGCACCAGGCCGACGCCGGCATGCCGGCCCTGGCGGAGGCATCCAGCAATCCCACGGGCCTTCCTGCGGCAGGCCTTTATCAGACCGTCTCGCTCCTGGTGGCACTGCTCTTCGGAACACTGGGACTCCCCCACGTCCTGGTCCGCTTCTATACCAACCCTGACGGCCAATCGGCGCGCCGGACCACCCTCATTGTTCTGGGCCTGCTATCTGTCTTCTATTTGTTCCCGACAGCGTCCGGCCTGCTGGGCCGGGTTTTCGCACCCGAGCTTGCGCGCAACGGACAACCCGATGCCTTGGTCCTCCTGCTGCCCGGGAAACTGCTGGGCGGCGTGCCTGGCGATCTTCTCTCGGCACTGGTCGTCGCCGGAGCGTTTGCGGCGTTCCTCTCGACGACGTCAGGACTGGTGGTTTCGCTGGCTGGCGTCATCAGCCAGGACCTTCTGGGCGGGAGCGTGCGCGGATTCCGGGTCGCTGCACTCCTGGCCGCCATCGTCCCCTTGTCCTTTGCATTCACCACTGATTCGACAGCCCTGGCCGGCAGCGTAGGGCTGGTCTTCGCCTTCACGGCGTCCACTATCTGTCCCGTCCTCCTGCTGGGCATTTGGTGGCGCGGCCTGAGCGACACGGGCGCGATCGCCGGCATATTGACCGGAGCCGTCCTCTGCGGGGGTGCGCTGGTAGCGAGCACTTTCATGGGCTCGTCCGTTGCGCCCGGCTGGCTTGCCCAGCCTGCAGCCTGGACGGTGCCAGCCGCGTTTGGCGTGATGGTACTGGTCTCGCGGGCAACAAAACACCGGATTCCGGAGACCGTGACCCGTCTGATGACCCGGCTTCACGTCCCGGAACGGCCGCTGGCCACGAAACGCCAGCTCCGCTGAAGGCGGCCGGCTTGGGTCCGGGCCTTGTTGGCCGAAGCTAGTCGATGGCCGCCATGAGTTCGACAACCCGGTCCAGGAATGCATCAACCTGGGCCTCTTCGTAGCCGTCGTGCCCTCTCGCCTCGGAGAACGCGGCGCGTCGGACATTGTCGACGCTGAGCGGTTTGTCATTCTCCAGGTACCCGATCAGGGAAACGCACAAGGCGTCGACCTCGGCGATGTTGTAGCTGCGCGCACGCTTCTTCTCCGGCCGGCGGAAGCGTTGGCCATCGGGTCGGTGCAGGCGGCCTCGCAACACTCCGGAGAGTTTGCCGATCTTCAGCAGCCAGGCTTCCTCGCCTTCTGCCGCTATCAGCTCGTCACGTTCCCGGCGGGCGAAGGCATCTTCGAGGCGATCCAGGGCGGCGTCCACAGCGGTGGCGTCGTAGCCGCCTTTGACGGGATCGAAGGAAACAGCGCGAACATCGCTGCTGCCGACTCTTTCCGGTGCCTCAGCCCTGTTTTCAAACGACATCCGGGCGCGCTGGAAGAACTGGTCTACTTGCTTGGCGTTGTAGCCGTACTTGCTACGCTCCACGCGCTCAAATGCTGCGGGGATCTGGCGACGAATGTCCACTGCCACTGCTTTCCTTCTGTGTGGTTGTCAGGCGCCGCTCAACAGCGCGAAAAGAATAAATGCTGCCGGTGCCGCGAAGACGATCGAGTCGAGGCGGTCCATGACCCCGCCGTGCCCGGGCAGGATGCTGCTCATGTCCTTGACGCCCAGCTCCCGTTTGACCATGGATTCGGCGAGGTCACCGGCGGTGGCCGCAGCCACCATGCCGACGGCCAGCACCACGCCGACCCACCAGGGCCTCCCTAGAACGAAAACGCTGGCCAGGATCCCGATGACCATGGCTCCTGCCACCGAGCCTCCGAAACCTTCCCAGGACTTTTTGGGGCTGATCTTGGGAGCCATCGGGTGCTTGCCGAACAGCGCGCCTACGAGGTATCCAAAAGTGTCGTTGGACACCACCAGCAACAGCATGACTGCAATCTGCCAGGCACCTGCCGGAACCTGTCCGGCAGGCCAGAGTCCCGCCGTCGTCGCTCCCCCGCTGGTGTGGAGGGGCAAGATGGCAAAGCTGATCAGGAAAGGCACCCATGCAAGGGTGAAAATTCCGGCAAAGACGCTACGGGGAGCGCCAGCGGCGCTTTCAAGGGAGCGCCAGAGGAGGACGGCCGCGCTGCTGAGCAGCATGGCAAAGAGCAGGCTCTCAGGGCCACCGAAGTAGGCCGCCAGCGGCATCGCCACAGTGCCGGTCATCACGGGGATAATCGGCATCCGGGTTCCCTGGCCTTCAAGCGCGCGGAAAATCTCCCACACACCGAGAACCGCAAATGCGGTGGTCAGGAGGACGAACCCCAACGGCAGGAACAGCAGCCCGCCGAGAACGGCAAAGAGCATGGCAAGCCCGACGCCGATGGCGGCCGGAAGATTCCTTCCCGCCTTGGGCGTCGGGTTGCCCCGTTGGCGCCTGGCGCGTGTGGGGATTCCCTGCGCGGGCGCCGGCTCAGCCTCGCTCATCAGACCTCGAGCAGCTCGGCTTCCTTGCGCTTGAGGAGCTCGTCGATGCCGTCGACGTGGGCCTTCGTGATGGCGTCGAGTTCCTTTTCGCCACGGGCGCCCTCGTCTTCGCCGGCTTCGCCATCCTTGACGAGCTTGTCCAGGGAGTCCTTGGCCTTGCGTCGGATGCTTCGGATGCTGACCTTTGCGTCCTCACCCTTGCCCTTGACGATCTTGACGTATTCCTTGCGGCGTTCCTGGGTCAGCTCCGGAATGGTGATCCGGATGACGTTGCCGTCGTTGGACGGGTTCGCGCCCACCTCAGAGTCGCTCAGGGCCCTTTCGATGTCGCGCATCGCGGTCTTGTCATAAGGGGTGATGAGAATGGTCCTGGCGTCCGGAATGGCGAAAGAAGCCAGTTGCTGCAGCGGCGTGGGGGTGCCGTAGTATTCCACGATCACCTTGCTGTAGAGCCCGGGGTTGGCACGGCCGGTACGGATCGTCGCGAAATCCTCTTTGGCTACCTCGACCGCCTTGTCCATTTTTTCGCCGGCTTCGAGCAAGGTTTCCTCGATCATGGTTTCTCCTCAGAAATAGTCGCGCCCCGTTCCACGGGCCGCGATGCACAGTAAATTTCCGCCCCTGCGGGCGGAAGAGTCCTAGAAATATCCTAGCCCTTGCTAGGGAGTGACCAGGGTGCCCAGTTTTTCACCGAGGATGGCCCGGGTGACATTCCCTTCGCCTTCCATGCCGAAGACCACCATGGACAAATCGTTGTCCTTGCACATGGTCATGGCGGTCTGGTCCATCACTCGGATGTCACGGCGCAGGGCCTCGTCATAGCTGAGCTTTTCAAGCTTCTCGGCCGTGGGATCCTTCTTGGGATCTGCCGTGTACACGCCATCCACGCCGCTCTTCGCCATCAGGACGACGTCGGCATGTACTTCGAGCGCACGCTGGGCGGCGACGGTGTCGGTGGAGAAATACGGAAGTCCCGCGCCTGCGCCGAAAATGACCACGCGGCCCTTCTCCATGTGGCGGATAGCCCGCCGCGGGATGTAGGCCTCCGCCACCTGGCCCATGGTGATGGCGCTCTGGACGCGGGTCTCGACGCCCGCTTGCTCCAGGAAATCCTGCAGCGCCAAGCAGTTCATCACGGTGCCCAGCATGCCCATGTAGTCGGCGCGGGAGCGGTCCATGCCGCTCTGGGAGAGTTCGGCGCCGCGGAAGAAGTTGCCGCCGCCTACCACGATTGCCACCTCGACTTCGGAAACGGCTGCGGCGATCTGCTTGGCGATAGCGCGGACGGTCTCCGGGTCTACACCGAGCTTTCCGCCGCCGATGACCTCGCCGGACAGCTTCAGCAGCACTCGGCGGCGGGTCTTTCCGGGCTGGTTTGCAGTGTTCTCGGTTTCCATGGTGCCTTCCCGTTTGTGGACTCTGGCTAGATTATCTTGCTGTGGGCCGGGCAGAAAGCCACCGGCTGTGGGTGCACGCGGCGCGCGCCTGCCATTGCACGCAAAAGGGGCGGCCACCGCAGTGACCACCCCTTTTGAAGTCTTACTAGTTTCCTACGCGGAAACGAGCGACTGCGGTTGCCTTGACGCCGGCCTCTTCGAGAACCTGGGCAACGGTCTTCTTGGAGTCCTTGGCGAATGCCTGGTCCAGGAGAACCTCACCCTTGTAGAAGCCCGTCACGCGGCCTTCGACGATCTTGGTGAGAGCGGCTTCCGGCTTGCCTTCAGCCTTCGCGGTCTCTTCTGCGATGCGGCGCTCGGACTCGACGAGTTCGGCCGGGACGTCTTCGCGGCTCAAGTAGTTCGGAGCCATGGCTGCAACGTGGACGGCAACGTCGTGAGCTGCGGTAGCAGCGGCGTCGCCCTCGCCTTCAACAGCGAACAGGACGCCGACCTGGGCCGGGAGGTCCTTGGAGGTCTTGTGCAGGTAAGCGTCAACCGTGCCGCCTTCAATGCGGGCGATGCGGCGGACGACGACCTTCTCGCCGAGGACTGCGCCTTCTTCGACGACAACCTCGGACAGGGGCTTGCCGTCGACGTCGATGGCCAGCAGAGTCTCGAGGTCGGCAGCGCCGGACTCGACAGCGACAGCCAGGACCTTGTCGGCCAGCTGAATGAATTTGTCAGCCTTGGCGACGAAGTCGGTCTCGCAGTTGACCTCGATCATTACGCCAACACCGTCGGTGACCTTGGCTGCAACCAGGCCTTCAGCCGTGGAGCGGCCTTCACGCTTGGTAGCGCCCTTGAGGCCCTTGATGCGGATGATCTCGATGGCCTTCTCGGCGTCGCCGTTGGCCTCGTCAAGAGCCTTCTTGACGTCCATCATGCCGGCGCCGGTGCGCTCGCGCAGGGCCTTGATGTCAGCAGCAGTGTAGTTCGCCATGTGAACCCCTCTGTCTAGAAATTTATGTGTTTACGGACTGACAGGACGGCAGCCCACCTAGTGGGCCGCCATCCTGTCAGTAGCTCCCCGCACCGATATCAGGCGCAGGAAAGATCCGGATTTACTTGTCTGCTTCGGCTTCGCCGGCAGCAGCTTCGGTGGCCTCGGCGGCCGGGGCTTCAGCGGCTTCCGCAACCGGAGCTTCGGTTGCCGGAGCTTCGGTTGCCGGAGCTTCGGTTGCCGGAGCTTCAGCAGCTTCGGCCTTGCTGCCTTCGAGGAGCTCGCGCTCCCACTCGGCCAGCGGCTCTTCCGGAGCCTCTGCAGCACCGGTTGCCCGCTGGTTACGGGCGATGAGGCCCTCAGCAACAGCGTCAGCAACCACGCGGGTCAGCAGGTTTACGGAGCGGATGGCGTCGTCGTTACCCGGGATCGGGAAATCAACTTCGTCGGGGTCGCAGTTGGTGTCCAGGATGGCAACAACCGGGATGTTCAGCTTCTTGGCTTCGTCAACAGCCAGGTGTTCCTTCTTCGTGTCAACAACCCACAGAACGGAAGGAGCCTTGGTCAGATTGCGGATACCACCCAGGTTGGTTTCCAGCTTGGTGAGTTCGCGCTTGAGGAGCAGGAGCTCCTTCTTGGTGTAACCGGAGCCTGCAACGTCCTCGAAGTTGATCTCTTCGAGTTCCTTCATGCGCTGGATGCGCTTGGCAACGGTCTGGAAGTTGGTGAGCATGCCGCCCAACCAACGCTGGTTGACGTACGGCTGGCCAACGCGGGTAGCCTGCTCAGAAATTGCTTCCTGGGCCTGCTTCTTGGTGCCGACGAACAGGACGGTGCCGCCGTGGGCGACAGTAGCCTTGACGAACTCGAAAGCGCGGTCGATGTAGGACAGTGACTGCTGAAGGTCAATGATGTAGATGCCGTTGCGCTCCGTGAAGATGAATCGCTTCATCTTCGGGTTCCAACGACGGGTCTGGTGTCCAAAGTGGACGCCGCTGTCAAGCAGCTGGCGCATAGTTACGACGGGCATGCCGACGCTCCTTCCGGCAGGTCATTCATGAGAGCGCCACACGGGCCGCTCTTACCCTGCCAATAGTTGACGGTTAGTTAGCCGAACCCGAAAGGGATCTGGCTCCTGGCATCCATTGCACTTCTCATCCGGCCAATGACTCACCGGACCGCAAGAGGCACAATCCTCCGCAGCGTTGAATCCGCAAGGATTCGCAGTTGGAGGGGTGGATACGCGTAGTCAGCCTGGAGCCCCCGCGCAACTGAATGAGAAGCGCTTCTGAACAAGCTTGAGGGCACAGCAAACTGCTCCACCAAGTGTACTACAGAGCCCCCACCCTCTTGACCGCAATTGCACGGAGTCCAGGCTCCGCATTCCCGCGTTTTCCCGTCGGGTTTTCCACATAGTCAGTCTTGCGGCTTCCGAGACTCACCGGGCTGACGAAGGCTTGCTCCATGAGAACGGCAAATCTTCTGGTCCTTCTGCTCTTGGTACTGGCTTTGGGCGCGACGCCCGCCGCGTCCGCCCCGGGATCCGGCGCAGCCGCCGCCAGTTCCCGCCCGGACTGGGCGTGGCCGCTCTCCCCCAAGCCCGCCGTCGTGCGTAGTTTCGACCCTCCGGACAAACCCTGGCAAAGCGGGCACCGCGGCGTAGATCTGCAAGCGGCCGGCGACGGCGGCCCGGTCACCGCCCCTGCCGACGGCACCGTGAGCTTCGTAGGCGTCGTGGTGGACAGGCCGGTGATCGTGATCGACCACGGCGACGGGCTCCGCAGCAGCTTTGAACCCGTGAGCAGCGAACTCAAAGAGGGCTCCACAGTGATCAAGGGCCGGGCAATCGGCGTGGTCGAGGCGGGGCACTGCTCCGGATCACCTTGCATCCACTGGGGGGTGCGACGCGGGGAGGACTACGTCAACCCGCTTGCCTTCGTAACCGATCTCCGCCCGTCCGTGTTGCTGCCGCTGGAGTTGATGCCGCTAAGCCAGGGCATTGCTTCCATTGCCGGGGACCGCACGGAAGACTCACCTTCCCCTGTGGATCGCCAAGTCCCGAGTGGACGCCTAGACGATGGCGGAAATCCCCGTGATAGCCCGCCCCGTCACGAGGGTGTTGATTTCGTGGGTGCCTTCGTAGGAGTAGATTGCCTCGGCGTCGGCGAAGATCTTGGCCATCTCAAAGTCCGTGACAATGCCGTTGCCGCCCAGGATGCCGCGGCCCAGGGCAACGCTTTCGCGCATGCGGGCCGTGGTGAATGCTTTCGCCAACGCGGATTGCTCGTCCTTGGCCACTCCGGCATCCTCGAGCTGCGCGAGCCGGACCACCATGCCCATGGAGCTGACCGTGTTGCCCAGGATCTGAACGAGTTGTTGCTGCACCAATTGGAACGAAGCCAGGGGCCTCCCAAACTGCATCCGACCCGCCGCATAGCGGCGGGCAACGTCGAACGCTGCAAGCTGCTGCCCCACCGCTTGCCAGGCCACCGAAAGCCGCGTGACTTTGAGGACCTTGTTGGTATCCCTGAAGCTGTTGGCATTGGCCAGTTTGAAGAAGTCAGGAATCACGACATTTTCGAGAGTGATATCGGCGTTCTGGACTGTGCGCAGCGAAATCTTGTTCTCGATCTTGGTGGCTTTGAATCCCGGGAGGCTCGTGTCCACCATGAAGCCTTTGACCTGGTTGTCTGCGAGGTCGCGGGCAAAGATCACCACCCAGTCGGAAAACGTGGCGTTGCCGATCCAGCGCTTGGCTCCATTGAGGATCCAGTTGTCGCCGTCGCGGAGCGCGGTGGTCCGGGTGCCGCCCGCGACGTCCGAACCACCCAGCGGTTCAGTCAGCCCAAAAGCTCCGATCTTTTTGAGGGAGTAGATGTCCGGCAACCAAGCGTCCTGCTGCTCCTGAGATGCCAGCGCCTCGATGGACCCTGTGAACAAACCGTCGTGGACGCCCATGAATGTGGCAATCGAGGCATCCGCACGGGTTGCCTCGGCATGGACGAGGCCTGCAAACAGATTGGAATAGCCTTGCCGCCTCACCGGGCTCACGAGGTCGATCTCAGCCAGTTTGGGGATCAGCTCCATGGGGAACTCCCCCCGGTTCCAGCAGTCGACCGCAATCGGCTTGACCTCGCGGGAGAGGAAGGCCCGAATTTCAGCCATCCGGTCCTGCTCCTTGGCTGTAAGAAGTTGCTCAAAGCCATAGAAGTCGCCATCGGCGTACGGGAGGTTCTCGAGGTCGATTGCTGCCTTGGGCATGGCGCTCCTTTGCGTAAGTTACTGGCGAGTAACTTACCTCAATGCCAGCCCTCCGCACAAGCAACCGTCCCGCCAAGCAACGCCTCCGCGAAGCAGGCGGGAGACCGCTTCCCGGGCAATATCGCACCGCAGCCCCCCAGTTCCCGCTCGCCCTGGACAGCTCCCGTTAACCTCCATGCCCCCGGCTGTTGGAAGTTTGCACGGGGCGCTCCCAGCCCGCTTCATTAGCTTGGTTATGACATCGTTTCCCCAAACTAAGGACGATTTTCAAATGCCTGTCACACCGAACAAGCTCAAGCGCACTTCGATGGCACTGGTGGGCGCGGCTGTTGCTGCCTCCACGATTGCGTCCGTGGCAATGCCCGCCTCCGCTGCGGATGAGGGTGAAAGTCACGCCGCGCCGGGCGGATACACCGTGAAGTCCTTTTCCCCGGTCGGCAACGAGTCCGCTCCGGACGACATCACACGGATGGGCGACTCCGTGTACGTCTCGTTCCAGAACGGCGTTGGCCCTTTGGGTGAGCCGTCCGATACCGGGATCACGGCCAGCACCGTGCAGCAGTTCAGCCTCGACGGCAAGCCGGGAAAATCCTGGCAAATCACCGGCAAGGTTGATGGGCTGACGGCCGACCCGGAACACCACCGTTTGCTCCTCACAACCAACGAGGACGGCAATTCCAGCTTCTCCACCCTCAACCCGGACCAGGCGAAACCGCTGGCCACGTACGCGTATTCGGGCCTCACCCACGGCGGTGGAACCGACGCGGTATCTGTCGTCAACGGGAAGATTCTCGTCAGCGCCTCGGCCCCTGCAGACACTTCGGGTCCCGCCGCCTATTCCGTGGCGCTGGAAGGCACCACGGCCAAGCTGACGCCCCTTTTCAGCGACAATGCCACGGCGAAGGCGGCGAACGGCCCCCAAGCCGGAAAAGAAGCCACGCTGGCCCTCACGGACCCGGACTCCAACACCCTGGTTCCGGCTTCTGCTCCGCGATTCAAGGACTCCTTCATGCTTGATGCACAAGGTGACCAACAGCTGATCTTCGCCTCCAACCCGGGCAGTGGCAAGCAAACACTCCAGGTGCTGTCGGTTGCCCAGCCCCTGGATGACACCGTGTTCGCGGCCCACTCCAACCAAACCCTGTTGGTCACCGATCCGAAGGACAACAAGGTGTTCTCCGTGACGGGTCCATTCAAGGCAGGCCAGGCGGTCTCCACAGTGGTACCCGATGCGGGCCCGGCGTACCTGGCAAACCTTGACCTGAGCACTGGCGCTCTCGCTCCTATCAAGGAACTGGCCGCCATTCACCCCAAAGGATTGATGTTCACCGGCGGCGCTGAGGACAACTCGAAGGACGGCAAGAGCGCCGGCGAGTAACCGTCACATCAAGGAGCCCCTGACCTGCGTTTCCGCAGCTCAGGGGCTCTTTTCGGGTAGGGCTACCCGGACTTGAACCAAGGACACAGCTGGCTCTTCCGCGGCGATCTAACAGCAGACACGACCGAGACTGGGATGACCACGATGCCAGAACGCAGCACCACGGAGGAAATTGCCGATGAACAATGGCTGACCTCGAAAGACATCTGCACCCAGTTACAGATTCCTGCGCAGACGTTCTACCAGTGGCGGTGAAGCATATCGGTCAGTAGATCCTCTATCAGAAAGTTGCCGAAATCTGGCGAACCCGGCAGACGCCGGCTGTCAGTTAAGGAGAAGGACCATGGAAACGCCTACCATCAAAACCCCTGCCGATGCCCTCATCTTTCATCAGGCGTTCGGGGCTATCTCGGCCGCGCCGATCCCGGTGCGACTTCTTCTCTCTGACAGAGCGACACGCCACTTTTCTGTCTACAAATGTTAACCCGAAAGAGCCTCGCGCCCGGAAACTCAGCGAATCCGGGCGCGAGGCCGACGTAACTCCGGGCTAGTTGGACGGGAAGTTGTACGAGGCTCCCGAGGCGTGGGCCGACTCGGGCCAGCGGGAGGTGACGACCTTGCCGCGGGTGTAGAAGGACACCCCCTCGGGACCGTAGATGTGCTTGTCCCCGAAGAGCGAGGCCTTCCAGCCCCCGAAGGAGTAGTAAGCAACAGGAACCGGCAAAGGCACATTGATGCCGATCATTCCGACGTCCACGGAACGCTGGAACTTGCGGGCGTTGGCTCCCGAGGAGGTGAAGATCGCGGTGCCGTTGCCATACGGATTGGCGTTGATCAGCTTGATGCCTTCGTCCAGGTCCTCCACCCGGACCACTACGAGGACGGGTCCGAAGATCTCCTCCCGGTAAGCGCTCATTTCAGTGTTCACGTGGTCGATCACGGTAGGACCAATCCAGAAGCCTTCTTCATGGCCAGGGACCACCAGGTCGCGGCCGTCGACGACCATCGCGGCGCCGGCCCGCTCTGCCTCGGTGACAGTCTTGACGATGAACGCACGGGATTCGGGGCTGATCACGGGACCCATGTCGGCGTCGGCTTCGGTGCCGTTCTTGACCTTCACGGCCAGGGCGCGCTCTTCGACTTTCTTGACCAGCAGATCGGCAGCATCGCCGACGGCGACCGCAACGGAGATTGCCATGCAGCGTTGTCCTGCGGAACCGAACGCGGCGGCGGCCAGGTGGTCGGCGGCGTTGTCCAGGTCGGCGTCGGGCATGATGATGGCGTGGTTCTTCGCGCCGCCCAGGGCCTGGACCCGCTTGCCGTGTGCGGTGGCCACTTCCAGGATGTGCTTTGCCACAGGGGTGGAACCGACAAAGGAAATCGCGTCCACGTCCGGGTGGGTCAGCAGGCCGGAGACGACTTCGCGGTCACCGTGCAGGACCTGGAACACGCCGTCGGGCAGGCCGGCGTCTTTCCAGAGCTTGGCCAGCAGCATCGCGGCCGATGGCACACGGTGGGAAGGTTTGAGGATGAACGCATTGCCGGCGGCAATCGCCATCGGCGCCATCCACAAGGGAACCATCACGGGGAAGTTGAACGGGGTGATCCCGGCAACGACGCCGACGGGCTCCCGGAAGGAGAACACATCGATCCCGGTGGAGACCTGATCCGAATACTCGCCCTTGAGCAACTGCGGAATACCACACGCGAACTCGATCACTTCCAGGCCACGGCCGATCTCGCCCTTCGCATCATTAAGGACCTTGCCGTGCTCGGCGGTGATCAGTGCGGCGAGCTCGTCAACGTGGGCGGCGACGAGTTCGCGGAATTTGAAAAGCACGGCGGTGCGCTTGGCCAGGGAAATGTCGCCCCAGGACGCAGCAGCTTTTTTTGCGGCAGCGACAGTGGTTTCGAGATCGGCCGGGTTAGCCAGCCGCAGCTCGGCCGTTACGGCACCCGTGGCCGGGTTGTAGACGGGCTTGGTGCCTGTTCCACTGCCGGCACTCTCGGCTCCGCTGATGAAATGGTTGATGATGGTCATTACTGCTCCTGTAGTAGGTGGTGCTCCACGGCATGTACGTCCTTGACATCGCGCGGCAATCCGGTGGCGAGTGATTCCTGGAGCGCCAGACGGACGGCCAGGTTCTGTTCGGTCAATTCCCTGTGGACGAGTTCAGGCCCGGAGTTGCGCACCCACGCGCTGAACCGTTCGATTTCGGTCTTGAACGGGTCTTCCCCGATGTCGACAGACTCGGCTCGTCCGTCGCGGAAGGACACGGTAACGCGGGCAATTTCGCCGGGGTCCGGGTCGAAGGCCTTATCCAGGGTGATATGGCCTTTCGTACCGATGATCTGGAACGTATTGATGCGCGGGCCTTCGAAGCCGCAGTCCAGCGTCCCCAAGACGTCCCCATAGTCCAGGATCGCGGCCATAGTGGTTTCCACCGGGTCCGTGCGGCTGGCGCCTTTGCCGTAGACGGTTTGCGGCGCACGGCCCATGACCATGTTCATGATGTCGACGGCGTAGCATCCGACGTCGTTGAGCGCACCTCCGTCCATTCCCGGCTGGAGGCGGACCTCGCCTTCGCTTCGGTCCATGACGAAGTGGAAGCGGGCGTGCATGGACACCAACTCGCCGATCTTGCCCGAGTCGATGAACTCACGGACCTTCTGGTGCTGGGGGTGGAAGCGGTACATGAACGCTTCCATAAGGTTCACCCCGTTGCGTTCGCAGGCCTCCAGGACCCGGCGATAGTCATGGGTGTTGGCGACGAGGGGCTTCTCGCAAAGGATGTCTTTCCCCGCCTCGGCGGCAGCCACGATCCAGTCGGCGTGCAGCGAGTTAGGGAACGGCAGGTAGACGGCTTCGATGCTTGGATCGGCCAGCAATTCCTCGTGGGACGAATAGGCGGCCGGAATGCCGAAGCGCTCTGCAACTTCGGCTGCCTTTCCGTTCGGACTGCTGATGGCCGACGCCACGGCGTTCCGAGCCCTGCTCATGGCTGGCAGGAACCGACCTTGGGCGATCCGTGCCGTGGTCAGCACTCCCCAGCGGACCGCGCTCATCGGTTGATTTCCGTTTCCAGTTGACGCAGGAAGGCCACGGACTGACGGACATCGTGGACCGGACCGTCGTCGGTGGGTTCGGCTTCGAGGATGGTGTCCTGCTCCATGGTGAACCAGCCCTCGTAGCCGACGTCCAGCAGGTTGCGGACGATTCCGGCGATGCCGACGTCGCCTTGCCCCAGGGGCACGTACATGCCTGCCTTGACGCCGTCCGTGTAGGAAATTTCCCCGGCCTGGACACGCTGCGCCACGGCGGTTCGCACGTCCTTCAGGTGGGTGTGGCCGATCCGCGAGGCGTAGTCGCGAACCAGAAGGGCGGGGTCGGTCCCGCCGATGAGCAGGTGGCCCGTGTCCAGGCACAGGTTTGCGGCGGTGTCGTTCAGGACACGGTTCACGTCCGAGGTGCTTTCGATCATGGTTCCCACGTGCGGGTGGACCACCGCCTGGATGCCTTTGTCCGCCGCGGCCTTGACCACCGCGTCGAGGTTCTTGCCGAACAGCTCCCAGCCTTCGGCGTCGAGCTCGTGGCGCTGATCGTAACCTGCAACGCCGGTCTCCGCGGCGAGGACCATGATGCTGGCCCCGGCAGCTTCGTAGGCATCCAGCTCAGCCGCCACAACATCCAAGGGGTTCTTGGACGGATCGTGCAGGATGACGGGGAAGAAGCCGCCGATCGCCTGGAGGTTGTGCCGCTTCAGCACCTCCGCGCGCTGGGCAGCCTCTTCGGGGAGGAACCCCGCGGGGCCGAACTCGGTAGCGCTGATGCCCAGCGCCGTCATTTCCGACAGGACTCGGTCCGCCTCGAGTTGGTGGCCCCATCCGGGGACTTCACAGACGCCCCAGGAAATGGGGGCTGCGGCAATGCGCTTGGTGATGGTGCTCAATCTGATCCTCCGTATACGTTCTGGTCCCAGTCGATGACCGAGCCGGTGACGACTCCGCTCCTGTCGGAGAGGAGAAAGACAATGAATTCGGCGATCTCGTCCACTTGTCCGAGTTTTCCCATGGGAACGGATGCGTTGGCTTTCTCCAGCCAGTCCTCCCCTGCGCCGTGGAATTTCTTTTGGGTTTCGGCTTCGCCGTCCGTGGCGGTCCAGCCGATGTCGAGCCCGTTGATCCGGATTTTTTCCCAACGGTGCGCATGTGCCGCGTTGCGGGTTGCCCCGGCCAGGCCGGCCTTGGCCGCCACATACGGCGCCAAGTACGGCTGCCCGCCGAGTTCGGCGATGGAGATGACGTTCACGATGCTTCCTGGCACACCCCTGCTACGAAGATGCTTGATGGTCTCCGCCATGATGAAGAACGGTGACTTCAGGTTCACGGCGATGTGCGCATCGAAAAGCTCCGGCGTGGTGTCCAGCATGGTGCCGCGGGTGGTCAGGCCTGCCGCATTGACCGCGCAGTCGAGCTGCCCGAAGATGTTGACCGTCTCGAGCACCGAGTTCCGGGCCTGTTCGACGTCGGCGAGGTCGGTCTTGATGAACCGGGTCTCGACGCCGGAGGCTGTGATCTCGGAGGCGAGCTTTTCGCCTGAGTCCGCGTTCCGGCCCGTGACAGCGATCCCGGCCGCACCTTCGGCAGCTGCGCGGCGTGCGACTCCGGCCCCCAAACCTTGGGTACCTCCGCTGATGAGGATCACTTTGTCTTGGAGAAGCGGCATGGTTACGGCTGCCCGATCTTGACTGAATTTTCGATCCTGACGGCGCGGCCTGAACGGGCGGACTCTTCGGCCGCGTTGGCCAAAGCGAGTGCTTGCAGACCGTCGTCGAATCCCGGACTGCAGGCAGTGCCTGAGCGGATGGCCTTGGCGAAGCTGTCCAGCTCGTTCCGGTAGGCCTCGGCGTAACGTTCCAGGAAGAACGGCAAGTAGGCGTCCGCCTCTTCGGTGCCGTTAGCACCGTACTTGCGCACCGTCGTCGGGCCGACGTTGCCTGCGCTGAGCATCCCCTCGCTGCCGAACGCCTCCAGGCGCTGGTCGTGGCCGAACGCGCTGTGGCGGGAGTTGGTGATGGTGACGAGTTCGCCGTCGCGGCCCTTGAGGGTGATGACCACCGAGTCGAAGTCCCCGGCTTCCTCGATGTAGTCGCAGAACAGGTTGGCGCCGGTGGCCGAAACTTCGATGATGTCGGGGACGAAGAACCGGGCCATGTCCAGGTCGTGGATGCTCTGGTCCCGGAAGATCCCACCGGAGGTGGCAATGTAGGCCGCGGGCGCGGGTGCGGGATCGCGGCTGATGATTGTCAGCTGTTCGAGGCGTCCGATTTCACCCGCCGCGACCCGCGACCGGATGGCCGCGAAATGGGGATCGAAGCGTCGGTTGAACCCGAGCATGAGGGGCGTGTTGTTGCCCTTGATCACGTCGCGGCAGGCGAGCACACGCTCGATGTCGAGGTCGATTGGCTTCTCGCACAGGGCCGCCACGCGTTGCGCCATGGCGCGCGAGATCAGGTCCACGTGCGTGCTGGTGGGCGAGCCGATCACGACGGCGTCAAGGTCGTTGTTCGCGAAAACCTCGTCGGCTGACTCAACAGCCACCGCGCCGGTCCCAGCCGCCAACTTGCGGGCTCCGTCGATGAAGGGGTCGGCGATCCATGCCAGTTCCAGGTCCGGGTGATCGGCGATATTCCGGGCATGGACCTGCCCGATGCGGCCGGAACCGAACAGCGCTACTTTGAGGGGTCGATCAGTGGACATGTGGAGGGTCCTTTCTTGGGGGGCTGCCCGGGGAAGACCGGGGGCTTGCGTTGGTTCTTGTGGGTTCACGGGGACTTGCTCAACTGCACGGGCTGTCATGGCGCCGCCACCGCCGCGGGCGTGCGCCCGGCGAGGAAGTCAACTGCTCCTTGGGCGGCGTCCCTGACCGTGTGCGCCATGCCTTGACGGGTGAAGCCCATCAAGTGCGGAGTCAGGACCACGTTTTCATGGTCGAACAACGGGTGGTGCGCAGGCGGCTCGGGATCGTACACATCCAGGCCTAGCCCGGAAAGGTGTCCTGACAGCAGTGCCTCGTGGGCGGCGTCGAGGTCGATGAGCCCACCGCGGCTGCAGTTGATGAGGATCGCTCCGGGCTTCATGGCCTTGAGCCGGTCCGCGTTGATGAGGTTCTGGTTCTCCGGTGTCAGGGGCGCGTGAAGGGTGATGAAGTCGCTACCCGCGAGGAGTTCCTCCACCGTGTCGCAACGGATCTCCGCGGGAATCTCGGCGAAAGGATCGTAAGCCAGCACCTTTAGCTCGAAGGCATCGGCGATGCGCGCCACGCGGCGGCCAATACGGCCGTAGCCGATGATGCCGAGCGTGAATCCCTCCAGGTCTCCGACGCCGACGGCGGCCCGCTGTTCCCAGCGTCCCTCACGGACCAGCGCGGTCAGCGAAGAGAGCTTCTTGACGAGCGCCAGCAGGTGGGCGAACACTCCTTCGGCTACAGAGGCCGTGTTGCTTCCAGGCGTGATCACCACGGGGATTCCCCGTCGGTTGGCTTCAGCGACGTCCACGAGGTCGGTTCCGACGCCCGTCCGGGCGATCACTTTGAGGGCCGGCATGCGGTCCAACAGTTCCCGGTCCACACGGTACGCGGCCCTGACAATTGCCGCATCGGCCTTGGCCAGGTCCTCGTCGCTGGGGTCCTGGATGAGTCGCTGGTGTTCAGACAGGAGCGGTTCCACCAAGTCGGGTTCCACGCTGCCGAGAGCGACAAAGATTTGGGGTGTGGTTATCGAAGCCATCGTCATCCTTGAAGATGTGGAGGTATGGGGCTGCGCCGGAAACGGCGTGGCTGGTAGGTCTAGAGACGGGGTGTTGCTAGATGCGTTTCTAAAGGCCTGTGTTCTAAAGGCTTGTGTTCTAAAGGCCGAGGAGGCTGGATTTCCGCACGACCAACTGGGGCGTGACTGTATGGTGGACGAACCCGCTGCCCTCACCATGGATGCGTTCCAGGAGGGTTTTTGCGCCAGTGACTCCGATGGCGGAGCTATTCGGGTCAACCGTGGTCAGTCCCAGGCGCGGCATGGCACCAAGCGCGATGTTGTCGTAGCCCGTGATGGCAACTTCCACGCCACGTTCATCGGCAGCCGTCATGGCCCCGAAGGCGGCGAGGTCGTTGATGCAGGCCAGCGCTGTGGGACGCTGGTGCTTGGAACGGGAGCTCAGGGCCCTTTGAGCGGCAACATAGCCGGACTCCTGGAAGAAGTCGGCGTCCACCACATGGATGTGGCGGGCCAGTCCGTGCTCTTCCATTGCCGCCGAATACCCGTCCACGCGTTCCCGGCCAACCGAGCCACCCAGGCCGCCTAGGTGCACGATGTTCTCGTGTCCTTGGGCGATCAAGTGCTCAACAACCATGGACATGCCGTGGGCGTCATCGCTTCGCACAATATCGGCAGTATCGATGTAGTCCGGTCCGCCGCCGGCAAAGACCACAGCCCCGCCGGAGACGGCGCGGCTGAACGGGTGCTGGTCGGGCACGGTTCCGACGACGAGCAGTCCCGCGACACGCAAGTCCCGGAAGGCCTGCAGGATCGACTGGTCCACTCCCCTGCCGGCCGCCGTGACCGCACTGAAGAGGACCGTATGTCCAGCCTCTTCAAGTACGGTCCGTGCGGCATCGGCTACGTCGAAGGCCCACGGGTTGTGCATATCGCTGACCAGCACACCGATGGTTCCGCTGTCCCGCGTTGCCAGGGACCGGGCCGCGAGGTTCAACTCGAAGCCCATCTCCTCAACAACCTTGAGCACCCGCTGACGGCGTTCCTCACTGACGCGCGGTGAGTCGCGCAGCACGAGTGAGACCAGGGACTTGGAAACGCCGGCACGTTCTGCCACGTCCATGATCGTTGGCCGCCGGGCGGATGGAGGTGCCATGGTTACGCTCGCGCTGCCGTGGTGCCGTGGATTTCCTCGATCTTCTGCCATTGACCGGACAGCGAGGATGCTTCCGCGGCGCCGACAATGGCGGCGGCTGAAGCGGCATCGTGGATGTTGGAGTTTTCCTGCACTCCTCCGGTGACGGCGACGAGGAACTTCTTGGCTTCGATGACCTTGAGGTCGTCAAAGCCCATGCTGTTGCCGGGCCCAGGCTGGAAGTGGGAGTAATCCCCATGGCGGGGGCTGGCGTTGACCGTAGTGTAGCCCTGCTCATCGTTGTTGCGGCCCAGGCAGACCTTGAGCTCGTTCATGCGCTCGAAGTCCCATTTGAGCGAGCCTTCGGTTCCATAGACCTCGATCTGGTAACCGCACTCGGGCCCAACGGCAACCCGGGAGGATTCAATGGTGCCGACGGCGCCTGCCCCGCGGGCGGACGGGCCGAAGCGGACCAGCGCTGCAGCGTAGTCCTCATTCTCGACCTCTCCCATTTCACCGTTTTCGATCACCGCGAAGTGCGTCCCTGATCCCATCGCCAGCTTGGGGCGCTCAGTGTAGACCGTACTTGTGAGCGCGGTAACTTCTGCGATGGGCCCAACTACATATTGGCACAGGTCCGTTGCGTGGCTGAACAGGTCCGCCAGCACGCCGGTGCCGGCGAGTTTCCGGTCAAAGCGCCAGGACAAGGCGCCGTTGGGTTCGGATGCATATCCGGAGAAGAACACGGCACGGACGTTAGTGATGCGGCCGAGGCGCCCTTCCGCAATGAGCTTCCTGGCATGCTCTACCGCCGGGGCGTGGCGGTAGTTGTATCCGATGGAGGTTACGACGCCGGCCTCCACGGCGGCTTCCCGCACGGCAGCGGTTTCCTCATAGCCGCGTCCGACGGGCTTTTCGATCCAGAAGTGTTTACCAGCTTTGGCCGCCGCTATGCCGATTTCAGCATGGAGGAAGTTGGGGGCGCAGATGGAAACGACATCCACATCCGGGTGGTTCAGGACATCGTGGTAGTCAGTGGTGCCTTCCGCGAAGCCAAGGACGTCGCGGGCGTAGTCCACCCGGTCCGGCGCCGTGTCTGCTGCGATGACGAGCTTGGTGGTCAAACCAAGCTCAGGGTAGGCGTACGGGACCGTCTGGTAGGCGCGCGAGTGGAGCTTTCCCATCCATCCGACGCTGATGAGGCCTACACCGACGGTGCGGGATTCTGAGCTCACGTTCATGCCTTTCTCGTTGAAAATCTTGTCAGTTGCGTGCGGTGTCAAAGGCGTCACGGAAGGCCGCCGCCATGATGGTGGAGTCTGATCCGATGGCCACAAACCGGAAGCCCTGCCGGACATACTTGGCCGCGGCCATGCCGTCCACCGCGAGGATGCCGGCCGCTTTGTTGTGCTGTTGGGCTGCCGCGACTACTCGCTGCAGCGCCTCTTGGAAAGCACTGCTGTCCAGTTGCAGCGGCACGCCCAGAGCGTAGGACAGGTCCATCGGTCCAACGAAGAGGACATCCACCCCGTCCTGGGCCGCTATTTCATCCACATGTACCAGGGCATCAAGGGTCTCGATCTGGATGATTCCCACGGCTGACTGCTGATCTGCGCTCAACGGCGCCCTGTCCATGCCCCAGCGGCAGGAGCGGTTGTACGTGGCAACCCCGCGGTCGCCGTAGGGCGGGTAGAGCATGTGCGTCACCGCTTGGCTGGCTTCCTCGACACTGTTCACGCGGGGAACCATGATGCCTGCCGCGCCTTGGTCCAGGACCCGTCCAATGCGGATCCGCTCGCCGCTCTCCACGCGCACGATGGTCGGGACACCGTAAGCTCCGGCCGCAAGGACCCCGTCACGGACGGCATCTTCACCGCCGGAGCCGTGCTCAAGATCGACCAGCACCCAGTCCGCGCCGGCAGCAGCGCACACTTCCACCGCGGTGGCGGAAGCCATGCCGACGAACGTTCCCAGGGTCACCTCTCCGGCGGCCAAGCGGCGCCGCAGCTGGCCGCCGTCGAGCGGTCCGCTGTCGTGGTTTCCGCCGCTCACCGCTGAGCCGCTCATCCGAACCACCGCTGGCGGCCGCGTGCTTGGTCGTAATCTGCGCGGAGGGTGCGGACCCATTCCTGACCGGACACTTCTGCGGGAGCTACGTCCCACCAGACGTCTCCGCCGGGCAGGTCCACATGGGGAACGGTTGGCACCACGATCACGACCGGTCCTTCGGTGTCTCGCGTGGAGGCCAGTGCTTCCCGGACCTCTGCCGCGGTGGTTGCCCGGATGGCAAGGGCGCCCAGTCCTTCAGCGATCTGCCGGAGGTCCACCTTGAGGTAGTCGCCATCCAGCCGCGCCCTGGGGGCGTCTCCTGCAGCGACGCTGCCTCCAGTGGTGCGGTACCGGAACTCGTTTCCGAATTCCTTGCCACTGCGGTTCATCTGCAGGCGGTGGATGACCTGGTAGCCGTGGTTCTCGGAGACGACAACCGTGACGTTGAGGCCTTCCTGGGCCGCGGTGAGGATTTCGGTGGGTGCCATGAGGAACGTGCCGTCGCCGATGAAGGTGATCACGCGGTTGTCGTTGTTGCCCTCGGCCAAGCGGACGCCCATGCCGGCTGCGATTTCGTAGCCCATGCAGGAGAAGCCGAATTCCAGGTGGCAGTTGCGGTTGCCCGTGGCGTCCCACACTTTTTGCAGGTCACCGGGAGGTCCTCCGGCCGCAGCGATGATGGTGTCGCCCGAGCGGGCGTGTTCCTGCATCAGTCCGATCAGCTGCGGCTGGGTCAGGACGGCTCCGGTGACTGGAGCGTCCGGGTGGTCCTCCGGGCGGTAGGGAGTGTCGGCGTCGAGCCACTGGGACCGGATGGGAGCCCATTTTGCCTTCTCGGAATGGACGGTTTCCTGCCAGTTTTCGGCGGTGTTGTGGCCCTCCAGGGCGCGGGCGAGTGCTTCCAGGCCAAGGCGCGCATCCGCCAGGATCCCCGTGGCGCCTTGCTTGCGGGTATCGGCGTCCACGATGTTCAAGGACGCGAACCGTACGTCCGGGTTTTCGAAGATGGACTGGGAGCCGGTGGCGAAGTCGGTGAGGCGCGTGCCGACGCTGAGGACCAGGTCGGCTTGCTTGACCAGGGTGTTGGACGCGAAGTTGCCTTCCAGCCCCACACCACCCACTTGCCACCATTCGTCCTTGGTCACGGCCCCCTTGCCGCCGAACGTCTCGACGACGGGAATTCCGGCCTGTCCTGCCAGTGCCTCAAGGGCCGCGTGTGCGTCGGAGTAGTGGACTCCGCCACCGGCGATAATCACCGGACGCTCAGCCGAGCGGATAAGCCGGGCGACGTCGTCGACCTCTTCCAGGTCCGGCAGCGGCCGCCGGATCTTCCAGTCGCGCGGCTCGAAGAATTCAGCCGGGAAGTCGTAGGCGTGGGACTGCACGTCTTGGGGAAGCGAAAGGACCACGGCGCCGGTGTCCGTGGGGCTCGTGAGCACGCGCATGGCCTGCGGAAGCGCGGTCAGGAGCTGCTCCGGGCGGTTGATCCTGTCGAAGAAGCGCGATACCGGGCGGAACGCGTCGTTGACCGTGGCATCAGCCTCGGTGGGGTGTTCCAGCTGCTGCAGGACCGGGCCCTGGTGCCGGGTGGCGTAGGTGTCACCGGGCAAGAGCAGGAGCGGGATCCTGTTTACCGTTGCCAGGCCGGCAGCGGTGACCAGGTTGAGCGCACCGGGGCCAATGGAGGCCGTGACGGCGAGGACTGCCTGGCGGCGGCTCGCCTTGGCATACGCGGTGGAGATGTGGGCCAGGTACTGCTCGTGGCGGCCTTGGATGAACGGCATATCGTCGGCCATTTCGTCCAAGGCCTGTCCCAGGCCGGCCACGTTGCCGTGGCCGAAGATCCCGAGGGCAGCGGGGACCAGGCGGCGGCGGACGCCGTCGGCCAGCGAATACTGTGCGGAGAGGTACTTGATGACCGCTTGGGCAGTGGTGAGCCTGATGGTCTGCGATGGTGTGGTCATTGCCTTATTCCAGTTGTCGTGGTTACCAGGGGCGCCCGTGCAGGACGACCGTTTTCTCTTCGGTCATTTCCTGGACAGCAGAGCGGACGCCTTCCTTGCCGATGCCGCTGCCTTTCAAGCCGCCATAGGGCATGAGGTCCGCCCGCCACAGCGGCGACCAGTTGATGTGGATGTTGCCGGCGTCGATCTGCCGCATGGCCTGCACGGCCCCGGCGACGTCGCTCGTGAAGATGCCAGCGCCCAACCCGTACTCGTTGTCGTTGGCCATGGCGATGGCGCTCTCCATGTCCTGCGCGGAAGAGACCGCGACGGCGGGTCCGAACAGTTCGCTCCGGCTCAGCGGCGACCGTGGATCGACGCCGGCGACGACGGCGGGAGTCACCACGGCGCCGTCGCGATCACCGCCGGTGAGAACACGGGCACCGGAATGGCGGGCCTCGAGGATCGACGTGTGGACGCGTGCGGCTTCCTCCACGGAAATCAGCGAGCCAAGCCTCGTGCCTTCTTCCTTGGGGTTGCCCACGGTGATCGCTTCGACCTTCGGGACCAGCGCGTCCAGGAAGTCTTTCTCGACGCGGCGGTCAACGATGACCCGCTGCACCGAAATGCACACCTGGCCAGCATTGACGTAGCCGCCAGCCGCCACCGCGGTGGAGGCGAGTTCGAGGTCCGCGTCCGGCAGGATGATCACCGGGCACGAAGCGCCCAACTCAAGGGAGAGCTTCTTCACGCCTGCGATCGAGCTGATATGCGTTCCGATGCTGGTGGAACCTGTGAAGGACACCTTGCGGACCCGCGGATCCGTCACGAGCACGTCGCCGAGGGAACTGCCGGGTCCCGTGATCACGGACAGCGCCTCAGGCGGCAGGCCGGCGTCGACGAAGCACTGCGCCAGCTTCAGCGCCGTCAGAGGAGTTGCGCGGGCCGGTTTAAGTACGACGGCGTTACCGGCTGCCAGTGCGGGTGCAATTTTGTGAAGCACCAGCAGGGCAGGGTAGTTGAACGGCGTGATGGCGACGACGATGCCCACCGGCTGCCGCAGGGTGAATCCGATCTTGTCCAAACCTGTCCCGGCGTTTGCGTCCAAAGGAAGCGTGGAGCCGTACAGCTGGCTCCCTTCGTAAGCGGCGAGGCGGATGATGTTCCCGGAGCGGCTGGCCTCACCCCGTGCTTCGGTGATGGGCTTCCCGGTTTCGGCGCTGATGGTCTGGGCAATGTCCTCGGCACGTTCATCCGCCAGGGCGGCTGCGCGCAAGAGGATATCGACGCGCGCGTGGGCCGGTGTTGTCCTTTGCAGGTGGGCGCCGATCTCGGCGCGGTCAAGTGCGGCTTGGGCGTCCTGGACTGTCGCTACGGGGACTGTGTCGATCGTCCGGCCGTCGAAGGGCGAGCGGACTTCCTCGGTCCTTCCGTCGGCAGCGCCGCGCCAGTTTCCGGCTATTAGCATTTCCATGGTTGCTCCATCAGGTTGTAAACGTTCGCGCTTAGTGGCGCTTGGTGTTGCTTTCGTATGCTGCGTCGGTGACCTCGGCGACTTCGGCTTGGACTTCCTTGAGGGCTTCGGTGTGTCCGCCGAGTTGTTCGAGCTCGTGGGCGAGTTCGGCCAGTTCCGCGCCACCTGCCATCTGCGCGGTGAGTTCGTCCAGGGTGATGTCCTTCTTGTCGTAGTAGCCGATCGACTTGCCGCGCTTGAGCAGCAGGAACCGGTCACCCACGGGGAAGGCATGGTGCGGGTTGTGCGTGATGAAGATGACGCCCAGGCCCCGGTCGCGGGCCTGCAGGATGTAGCGGAGCACGACGCCGGACTGCTTGACACCCAGCGCGGCCGTCGGTTCGTCCAGGATCAGGACCTTCGCCCCGAAATACACGGCCCTCGCGATCGCCACACACTGGCGTTCACCGCCGGAGAGCTGGCCGATGGGCTGTTCCACATCGCGCAGGTCGATGCCCATCGCGGCCAGTTCCTTGAGCGTGATGTCCTTCATTTTCTGGACATCCATGCTCTTGAACGGCCCCCAGCCCGTGGTCAGTTCCGAGCCGAGGAAGAAGTTCCGCCAGATCGGCATCAGCGGGACGACCGCCAGGTCCTGGTAGACCGTGGCGATGCCGGCGTCCAGGGCATCGCGGGGGGAATTGAACTTCCGCACATCGCCCATGATGTGCAGCACGCCTTCGTCGTGCTGGTGGAGTCCGGCGATGATCTTGATCAGGGTGGACTTGCCGGCACCGTTGTCGCCCAGGACGCAGGTGACGCGGCCGTTGTCCACGGCCATGGTCACATCGCGCAGGGCGATGATGTTGCCGTAGTGCTTGCCGACACCGTCCAGGGAGAGCAGGTGCACGGGGGTGTGGGTGAGCGGATCCTTTTCATCCTTGAGCAGGGTCTGCTGGTCGATCTGTTTGGCATTCATTGGTCCGCCCCTTTACTTGAGCTCTGCGCGGCGTTTGACGATGAGGTTCACGATGGTGGCCAGCAGCAGCATCAGGCCCAGGAAGAACTTGAACCAGTCCGGGTTCCACTGCGCGTACACGATGCCCTTGTTGGCCATGCCGAAGATGAACGCACCGATCGCACCGCCCACGGCCGAACCGTAACCACCCGTCAGCAGGCAGCCGCCGATGACCGCGGCGATGATGTAGAGGAACTCGTTGCCCACGCCTTCACCGGACTGCACGGTGTTGAAGGCGAAGAGGTTGTGCATGCCCAGGACCCAGCCGCAGAAGCCGACCGCCATGAACAGGCCGATCTTGGTCTTGGTCACCGGAACACCCACGGCGCGGGCAGCGTTCGCGTCACCGCCTGAGGCGAAGATCCAGTTGCCCACCTTGGTGCGGAGCAAGACCCACGACGCGACCGCAACCAGGATGATCCAGATGAATACCGTGATCTGGACCTCCACTCCGGCGACGGTGACGGAGGAAGCGAAAATGGTGTGGGCCGCTTCGAAGCCGTCAATGCCGGAAATGGACGGGGTGGCTACCGCTCCGCCAATCAGGCGGGTGAGGCCAAGGTTCAGGCCTGCGAGCATCAGGAAGGTTGCGAGGGTAACGATGAAGCTCGGCAGTTTGGTCTTCACCAGGATCCAGCCGTTGATGAAACCGATCCCCAAAGAAACGACGAGGGCGAAGGCGATTCCGATCCAGATGTTCACGCTGAAATACCAGCTGAACATCGAGGCCGAGAGGGCAGAGGTGATGACCGCGACGCCCGTGGAAAGGTCAAACTCGCCGCCGATCATCAGCAGGGCGACTCCTACGGCCATGATCCCGATCGTGGAGCTGCCATAGAGGACGGTCGCCAGGGAGTTGGGCTGCAGGAAGACGGGGGCGATGGCGGAAAAGAAGACGAAGAGGACGACGGCCCCCACGAGGGCCCCGAGCTCCGGCCGCACCAGCATTTTCTGGAGGCGGTTCCGGGCGCTGACGCGCTCATCGGAAGGGGCGGTTAGGACAGCATTGGCCATGATTACTAAACTCCTTTGGCGTGGGATGCCGGGCTGGTAGAGGGCCCGGCATCCCGACGGTTTTCTCGCGGGTTAGCGGATGCCGGCCTGGGCGAACTTGGAGACGTCGGAAGCGTTGGACTTATCCACCACAGCCGGTCCGGTGTAGACCTGTTGGCCGCCGCCGACCTTGAAGCCACCGACCTTGCTGAGCCAGATGGCATCGACTGATCCATATCCCTGCAGGTAGGGCTGCTGGTCCACCGTGAATTCCACGCTTCCATCCACGATCGCCTTGGCGAGATCGCCGTTCAGGTCAAAGGATGCGACTTTGACTTTGCTTCCGGAATCCTTGACGGATTTCACGATGGTCAGCGTGAACGGGGCGCCTAGACCGACGATGGCGTCGGCATCCGGGGTCGACTGCAGCTTCGCGGTGACCGTGGAAGCAACGGACGTCATGTCAGCGCCGTTGACGTAAACAACCTCCGAACCGGGGACATTCTCCTTGATGCCGGCGCAACGGTTCTCAAGCCCAACGTGGCCCTGCTCCTGGATCACGCAGATCGGGTGTTTGATGCCCTCGGAGGCCAGGCGCTTCCCCACCGTGACGCCGGCGAGTTTGTCGCTCTGCCCGAAGTGGGCCATGACTCCCATTGCTTTGTACTGGTCCTCGCCCGCGTTGAGGCTCACGACCGGAATTCCGGCAGCGAGAGCCTTCTGGACGACATCCTTCAGGGCGTCCGGCTTAGCGAGAGTGACGGCGATGCCGTCGACCTTCTGGTCGATCGCCTGCTGCACGAGCTGCGCCTGACGGCCGGCATCCCCGTCTCCGCTGTAGAGAAGATCAACATTGTCCTTCTTCGCTGCGGTTTCAGCTCCCTTGCGGACAATGTCCCAGAACGTGTCCCCTGCTGCAGCGTGGGTGATCAGCGCGATCTTGAGGCGCGGTGTGTCGACTACAGCCCCGCCGGCGGCAGCGTTGGCGGTGTCGGCTGGCTTGCCGCCGCCTGAGCATGCCGCCAGTGCCAGAAGCGGTACTACGGCCAGCGCCACTGCGCTCCGCCGCCAATTGAACTTTGCCACGTGAAATCTCCTTTGATGTCGCGTATTTCGACCGTCGCCCGCGTCTTCTGTGCCTTCGAAGGCAGGCTGGGTGGCCGGAACCATCTAGCTGTGAACGGATGTGATCCATTTTGCGATGTGATCCAGCTCGCTTTGTGGAACGCTCCAACGCTAAATCAAGGCTTGACCAATTGTCAATGGAGCGTTCCAATTGAATAGTCGACGGGTGTTCGCACCCACCTGCCTTAACTATCCGCGCACCGCCGCGAGGAGAACGATGATGTACTCAAGGACCCCCGAACTAATCGCGACCTGCTGGACCAGCGCAGGAGACATCGCGCCTCTGAGCCGCCCCGAGACCAGCCCAGTCCCCATCGGCGAGCGCTTGGACGCCATCGCCTCTACCGGATGGGCGGGGTTCGGATTGGCGTACGACGACCTCGTCGCCGCGAAGGACACCATCGGATTCTCCGGCCTTAGGAAACTCATCGACCAAGCTGGCTTCCGCCACGTTGAAGTCGAGCTACTGAACAACTGGTGGGACGAATCCCGCTCCCACGAATGGAAGCCGCAGTTCGAGCTGCTGCTCGATGCCGCCGAAACGCTGGGGGCGCGCTTCATCAAGATCGGAACGGCGTTCAGCGAACCCCTGGATGACCTTGATTTCCTGGTGGAGCCGCTGAGGCGCCTGACAACGGAGGCCTCAAAAGGAGGAACCCGCATCGCCCTCGAGCCCATGCCGTTTTCGATGGTCGGCTCAATGCCGGCGGCTGCCGAGCTCATGCGATCTGTTGGTATGGCGGAATGTGGCCTGGTTGTTGATTACTGGCATGTCTTCCGGGCTGGAACGAGCTTGGTTGAGCTGTCCAACAGCCTCACCGCCGACCAGATTTTCGGGGTGGAACTCAATGACGCGGACGCGGAAATCAAGGGAACACTCTTCGAAGACACTCGCGACAATCGCCGTCTTTGCGGAGAGGGGGACCAGGATGTCACCGGGTTTATCAAAACGCTCCAGGCAATCGGCTTCAACGGACCGTGGGGCGTGGAAATCCTATCCCAAGAACATCGCGCACGCCCCGTCCTGGAAGCACTGGAATCCGCCCGCTCGACGGCGTTGTCATGCTTTCCGGCTTGACACGCCTTTCGGGCGCTTCGGTTACGGTCGGAGCTGGCACAGTTGCATCGGGCGTCGCCACCAGGGCCGGTGCCAAGCGGATGCACCTTCAACACGACTGGGTAGCACTGCTCGGCGAAGTGATCCAAGTCCGGCTGGATGACAGGACAGTCCGCACCGGCCGCGTCGACGGGGTCACCCGGGACGGAGCCATCCTCTGGATCGAGAGACACGGGGCCGAGTCCCGCACGATGTTCGAGCGCTGCGAAGGGTTCACCGCCTGGATCCAGTACCGGTGGGAAGCCGGTCCGAGCCCGATATAGCTGCCCCGGAGAGTCAAGCGAAAAGTTGAACACTTCCTCGGCTGAGGGCGGCGGGCTGCCCTCTTCTCGGCCGCTGTGACTCCGGAGGCGTCGTGGCATCTTTGAATGTTGTTATAGCCGCCAACGAAACTCCGCAGACTCCTGCTTCCCTCAGCCCGGGGATCAGGGTGCCTGCACTCCCCTTGCAGAGCATGACCGCGCCATGCCCGGAGGCGAAGACATGACTTCAGACACTCGGATCACCAAGCTCGGTCTGATTCGGTGGGCGGAATTTGGGGACGCTGATCGCGCACTCAACACGCGCCGTCGTTACAGGGACATCCTGGACAACTACGTTTCTCCCGGCGTCGGAGGCCTGCAGATTCGCGAAGCAACACCACCAGGACCACCCCAAGAGCCCCAATTCCCGTAAAAGGTACTTCCTGCCGTCTTTCGTCGTGGAAATGCTCCTGAGACGGCAAATCTTGGTTTCCCATGGGTTACCACGCACACCTTCCGGTGGATGGCTACCTCAGAACGCAAAAACGAAGGAGCCCCTGATCCGCGTTTCCGCAGGTCAGGGGCTCCTTTCGGGTAGGGCTACTCGGACTTGAACCGAGGACTCGGGATTGTGATTTGCCGTTTTTCAACAGTATTCGGTGGATGCCAAAAATGCCTACATTCCGGGGCGGAACAGCCCAAACGGGCACCGCGCGTGCTCATCATTTTTCGTTACTCGCCATAGTTTCCGGTGGGTAACGGTGGGCGAATCGCCCCGCCTAGCGGGGCGTGTCGCGGGATTCTGGCTAGCCTTTTTGACCGGCCCAAATCTTCCGCAAACGAGTTTGCCCCGTCATGCCGCCGACCTCTTCCGATCCCATGAAGAGGAATACAGCTGGCGCTTCCGCCGGCGATCAAACCGCGAAGACGACGGAGACACTGATGAGAACAACGCCAGAAGCCAGCCGAAGCACGGTGGAAGGTGCCGGACAACAATGGCTGACCCCGAAAGACATCTGCACGCAATTACAGATTCCAGAGCAGACGTTCTACCAGTGGCGCGTGAAGCATATCGGCCCCAAATGTTCGTCACCCCCGGCCTTTACCGGGATGCGGACAAGACTGAGATGGCCCTGACAAATCGCTCGGATTGCGACCAACTCGCCGCTAGGAACGACTTACCAAAACAGGCATTGGTGAGTCCGAAGACCTCGACCAAGCAGGAGGTGGCCCAAGACGAATGAGTGAAACCGCACGATTTGACCGGATATTCGATCAATGTCAACAACGCAGAAGTAAGGTCACTGCCGTCACCCTTGGCGAGCGGGAAGTGAAGGCATCGAGGTGGGTTAGCTGAAAAGACCGGTGCAGGGCTGGCGGTACCGGCTCAGGAGCTCGGCGGCGTCCTCGGGAAGGTCAGCTGGGGCGTGTGCCTGTCCGTTCTTCCACCAGTAGTGAGCGTGCTTGGTGATCTCATCCCATTGTCTGGCTTCCGTCCTGTAGTACGTACAGGTCACGTCGCCGTCGCTGTAGCTGGCGACACCAAACAGATTGCCGGCGCCGTCTGCGGTACGGATGGCTGCGACGATGACAAAGGGCCACTGGCCCAGGTTCCACCCATCGGCCCCCCAGTTTGGGATGGCGGCCCATCCGTGTTCCCTGATCAGTTCCATCCAGCCGTATCCGTCGTTCATGTGATAATCGCCGAGGACCACGGCTGCGGGGATCACCTCGCCGGTGTCCTTGGTGGTGACGGGGCCGATCCTGACAGCGTTCATGACTGTGTGTCCAAAACTCCGGCAGCCGTCTTGCTGCCCGTGAGCGCGGTGAAAAAGGACATGAGACCCTCCATGGGTTCGGTCTGTCGAGGTTCCGGACAACATGGCCGCCCCCGGCGGCCCACACAGCGGTAATCGATGCACCACCCGGAAAGGTCACGGGCCGGGGAACGTTTCTCGAAATTTTTTCCGATCTGCCCCAAAGACTCGCCATCCCGAAGGAGGTTGAGCCGCGCGCCCAGGGATGGCATGGCATAACCCTCCCCGACGACATCCAAACCTGTCATCGTCAAATTGTTCACGTGCTCGTGGCTGAACGTTTAAGCGTTGTTGATAAAGCTGTCCGTTCGCGCGGACAACGTGCTTGCTATGAGTGATGACAAAGAGATCTTCCGTTCCGCCTTTTCCCGCCGCGGTTTCCTGACCGCCGCTGGTGCTACCGGCGTAGGTGCAGCCTTGGCGCCCCTGGCCGGCGCTACCGCGGCCAACGCAGCCAAGATTTCGGAGGTGAAGACGAGTGTCGGCGATCCCCTGACCACCCCGATTGTAAACGGGTTGCACCTGCAGTTCGGTGCGGATGCTTCGAGCGAGGTCGTGGTCTCCTGGCATACCCTGCAGCCGGTCAGCAATGCCCGGGTGATGCTCGGTGAATTGGACGGGAGCTATGGAAAGAGCCAGGCCGCTGTCCCTACCAGCTACACGGATGCCAAGTCCGGCCAGGTTGTTCACGCTTACCATGCCAAACTCACTGGGCTGGATTCCTCGCACGACTACATCTACGCTGCCATCCACGACGGTGCGCAGGCGGAATTCGGTTCCTTCCGCACCGGCCCCCGCGGCCGTGAGGCCTTCACGTTCACCAGCTTCGGGGACCAGGGCACCCCGACACTGGGCAAGAAGTATGTCCCACCGGCCGGTGCCGCGACCGCCAACCAGCCGTGGGTCAACGACAATCTGGGCTCACCCGCCGCAGGGGACATGCCTGCCGGAATTGAACGCGTCCAGCCGCTTTTCCACTTGTTCAACGGAGATCTCTGCTACGCCAATCTTTCCGAAAACCGGGTACGGACCTGGACGGACTTCTGGGACAACAACTCCCGCAGCGCCCGGCACCGGCCGTGGATGCCCGCAGCCGGCAACCACGAAAACGAACTAGGCAACGGGCCCATCGGATACGCCGCATACCAGACCTACTTCTCGGTCCCGCCCCAGCCCGGCCAGACTGACACCACCCGCGGGCTCTGGTACTCCTTCACCGCAGGCTCCGTGCGCGTGATCAGCCTGGCCAACGACGACGTCTGCTACCAGGACGGCGGAAGCAGCTATGTCCGGGGCTACTCCCAGGGCGCGCAGAAGGCATGGCTCGAGAAAGAGCTCAGCACGGCAAGGTCGGATAAGAACATCGACTGGGTGGTGATTTGCATGCACCAGGTGGTCATCAGCACCGCAGGATCCTTCAATGGCGCAGACCTTGGGATCCGGCAGGAATGGGTGCCTCTGTTCGATAAATACGGTGTTGACCTGGTCGTCTGCGGCCATGAACACCACTACGAGCGCTCCCACCCCATCCGCGGCCAGCAGTCAAACGCCACCCTGACCCCTGTCCCGGCCGATACCCGCACCGACGTCATCGACACCACCAAGGGAACCGTGCACATGGTCCTGGGCGGTGGCGGCACCTCCGTGACGTCCAACCAACTGTTCTACAACCCGCCGTCGTGTCGGGTCATCACCAGCGTCGGTCCGGTCAACCCCGCCACGAACAAGCGCCCACCGGTTTACACCCAGGAAGCCGCGCCGTGGTCAGCTAAGCGCGACGCCGCCAACTCTTACGGCTTCGCGGCGTTCAGTGTGGACCCGGGAGCGCAGCCCGGTGGGATTACCAAGCTGCAGGTCACGTATTACAACGTGCTCGGACCCCAGGGACAGCTTTCCGCGTTCGAGTCCTTCACCCTCCAGCGGCCCCGCACCGATACGCGCCAAGACAACGACAAGGGGAATAACAAGGGCGACTAGCTTCGGCCTCACGCTCCACAGCCTGCCCGTCCCAACCCGGACAGGCCGCACCCTGAAGCGTTGGTGCGGCGGACGCAGGAAATGCCCCGGCCCCTCTTGAGTTCCAGCGGTCGTTGCAACACGCAGAATTTTTGGGAGTTGCAACGACCGTCTCGGCTTTAGCGGCAAATTGGGGTTCGCGCACCGGCACCCATGAAACCCTCCAGCCCATGCCTGTGGCCGCCGCCGTGCTGCGCGAAGCGCCCAACTCCGACGACCCGGCCCGGGCCGCCCTCACAGCGATCGTGGCCTTCCACGGGTTGAGGTCCGGCCAACTGCGCAAGCTGCAACTGACCTATATCCACGACGGGCGACTCCACCTTTGAGGACCGCACCATCCCGCTCGCCCAACCAGTCCGGGACCAACGAGAACCGCTACTTCCCGCCAACGGGCAGCCCGATCTCGTCTTCGCAAAACACAGCATCTTCGACTTCCACGGCGCCCGCCTCTACACGGACGCGGCGACCCTCGCCAACGAGGACATCATCATGGGAGCAAGGAACGACGACGGCGGACCGGCCGTGAGCGCGGACGTCGCCATGGAAAAGCTCACCAGCTACAAACACCGTGGTCGGCACGAACTGCACACGGACCAGCGTGCGGCGGCGGCAAACGTCGTTTCCGGTGGGTTTCCGGTGGATGGCTACCTCAGAACGCAAAAACGAAAGAGCCCCTGACTTACGTTTCCGCAGGTCAGGGGCTCTTTTCGGTAGGGCTACTCGGACTTGAACCGAGGACCTTAGGATTATGAGTCCCGCGCTCTAACCAGCTGAGCTATAGCCCCGAGTCGGCCAGGCGGCCGCTTTGTCAGCGTCCTTCCCGGCCAAAACACTCTAGCAAAACAATTCGGCTCCGGATGCCAACCAGGAAACCAAGCCGGAGCCGGGCGGCTAGACGACCTTGTCCTCATAGGATGCGCCGCGATACAGGTCTTCGAAAGTCTGCAACGTGCCCTCGATGCTGTGGGGCTCCACCATGGCGCGGCTGGCCTTGCCCATGGCTTCGAGCTCCCCGGCTGGCAAACGCAGAAGCTCGGTGATCCGGGCTGCCAACTCGTTGCTGTCGCCCGGCGTAAACAGGTGCCCGTTCTCGCCTTCGCGCACCAGATGTGGCAGCGCCATCGCGTTGGCGAGGAGTACCGGCGTCGAGGCCGACATCGCCTCGAGGGTCACAAGGGACTGCAGTTCGGCAGTTCCGGGCATGCAGAACAGGTCGGCGCGAATGTACGCCTTCCTAAGGTCCTCATCGCTCGCCAAGCCCAGGAACTTGACCCGCTGCCCCAAACCTAGCCGCTTAGCCTGCGCCTCCAGTGCTGGGCGGACCTCGCCGCCGCCCACGACCTCGAGGTGCACGTTGAGTTCGGCAGGCGTCTTGGAAATGGCATCGATCAGCACGTCCACGTGCTTTTCTTCTGCAAGGCGGCCTACGAAGAGAACGGTGGGGTTGGCATGCGGCTCGATTTCTTCCTCCGGCTTCAACTCGTAGGCAGCGGCGTCAATGCCGTTGGAGAGCGGCAGGACCTTGCGGAGGAACGCGTGCTGGTGCATTGCCTTGGCTGCAAGCGGCGTGGGCGTGGTGACGACGTCGGCCTGGCCCATGACCTTGCCCATGTCCTTCCACGAGACACGCCCGATGATGTCCTTGAACCACTGTGGGAACGGGAGGAACGGGTTCAGGTTTTCCGGCATGAAGTGGTTGGTGGCTATGATCCGGATGCCGCGCTTCTTTGCCTCGTAGAGAACGTGCTCGCCGATCATGTAGTGGCTCTGGATGTGCACGACGTCGGGCTGCACCTTGTCGAAGAGCAGTCGAATGTCGTTCTTGATTTCCCAGGGGTAGCAGATGCGAAAGTACTCGTGCGTAAAGACTCCGTGGGACTTCAGGCGGTGCACCGTGCCTTCATCCCCGAGCTCGGTGAAGCTCTTCCCGTTGTCTGCCCGGCAGGCCAGCACGTGGACGTCGTGCCCCCGCGCCTTCATGCCTTTGGCAAGCCGGTACCCGAACTGAGCAGCACCGTTGACCTGCGGGCGGTAAGTCTCCGCCGCAATCAGGATGGTGAGGGGTTTATTGGTTTCGGGAACGGTCACGTGGAGAACTCCTGATGGTCACGGTGCGAACATCGCAAAACGTCTGGCCCTGCGTTGTCTTCGCCGGTTGCCTGCCGCGGGTGTGCGGGGCACGGTTGTCGAACTTTGCCCTAGGCCTTCCGGCTTGCTGCCGCCTTCGCGTCACGTTTCCGCTTGGTGACCTCGGGATGGTGCCGGCTCAGGGCAATAACCCCCACGATAGCAAGGGAAGCGGCCACAGCCATGCCGATTGCGAGCACGGCGTGGACATCGGGACGAAGCTCACCCAAAATGGCGATCCCGATGGCGATCCCGACAATGGGGTCGACCACAGTGAGGCCCGCGATCACCAAATCCGGTGGCCCGCCGGAGTAAGCACTTTGCACAAACCAGGAACCGAGCCCGCCGGCCGCGGCGATGGCCACCACCGTGTACCACTGGACGTTGAGCAGAAAGTGCCCGTTGGGGTCCAGAAGGTGCCGGCCAATGATGCGCGTCAATACGGCGACGAATCCGAACAGCACCCCGGCGCCCAGGATGTACACAAAGGCGCTCATGCGGTGCCGGAACATGACAGCCAAAGTTCCAAAGAGCCCGACGGCGAGAGCCAGTAGGAGCACGATGGTTATTTCGTCCTCGCCGCTGACGTGGTGGTTCTCCTGGGTGGCGTAGACCGCCAGCAGGACGAACAGCGCCGAGCCGGTCACGCAAGCCGAGATCGCCACCACGGTACCGCGATTGATGCTTAGGCCTTGGTCCTTGGCATTGACCACCGTGGTGATCACCAAAGCGATGGCACCAATCGGCTGAACCACGGTCAAGGGAGCTGACACCAAGGCGATGGCGTTCATGCCCATGCCCAAGGCAAGCAACAGCAGGCCCAACATCCAGCGTGGATTCCTGAGAAGTCTCAAGAATCCTTGGGAACTCAAGGCGAGTCCACCGGTATCGGCTTTGACCGCGCTGCCCTGGCGTTGGGCACCGATGGCAAGGCAGAAGGCGCCAAGCACCGCAAGAAGGACTGCAAACCAGACCATCAGCTACGACCGCCGTCGTTGGCTTTGAGCTCTTTTCCCTTGCGGAGGATCGCCCAGAAATAGTTGTACGCGGCCACCCAGTGGCCCACAAGGCCCAAACCCAGGCAGACCCAAGCGATGACGAAGTAGACGCCAGTGAAAGGAATCGCGAGTTTGGAGAGGACCAGAAGTGGCGTGCCTAGGAGCAGGAACGCCGTCCGGATCTTGCCGATCCGGCTCACCGGGAGGTCGGGGTGGCTGTGGAAATAGAACAGAGAGGCTGTGGCTAGGACGACGTCGGGCACCACCAGGGCGGCCAGGTACCACCAGTCCACCACTCCAGCGATGGCGAGCGTGACAGCGACAGTGATGAGTGCCAGGCGGTCCGCCACCGGATCGAGGATGCGGCCCAGCCTGGAGGCTTGGTTGAAGCGCCGGGCGACGTAACCATCCACCCAGTCGGTGCCGCCCATGATGGCAAGAACCAACACAGCGAAACCGTATTCCCGCTGCCACAGCACCAGCCACACAAACAGCGGGACGCCCATGAAGCGCAGGACTGTCAGGAAATTGGGGACTGTGAAGATGAGATCGTGGTCGATCTGCGGTTGCCCCCGGCGGGCGCCTGCACCGATGAACTTCATCTGTCCCCCTTTCCGTGGTCCGCGACTGATGTGGTTGCTTGCCGTCCCGATTACTTCTTGAACAGCTTCCGTAGTCCCACTGCAGCCACCGTGGCAGACGCGGCAAAGAGCAGTAGCTCCTTCCAGCGTGCGGCGAGCCGCTCCGGAAGCCCGGCGGGAACTTTTTCAGCGAGATCTGCGAGCTTGTCGGCCGCAATCCGGCGTCCGTCGTCGACCTTGTGACCGGCAACGTCCAGGAGGACCTTTCCCTGGGTCTTGACATCGAGCTCGACGCCGAGCTGATCGCGAACGTCCGCGAGGTGTTCGCGGCGCTGCTCCAGACGGCGGAGCAGCTCCGCCTGGCTCGGGGCGGGGGGCAGCTCGGCCTTGTGTGCCTCTTCCTTGGCGGCCTTCTCGGCCTTGGCCTTCTCGGCTGCAGCCGCTTTCGCTGCTTCCGCAGCCTTATAGGCCTCCGACGATGGGTCCAGGATGCTGGCGTCGAACGCCGTCCCCTCTTTGATGATGCCGAGATCGTGCTTGATACCGCGGATGGTCTTCTCAGGTACAAGAGGCATGGCCCGCTTGAAGGCGAGGAATGCCACGAGGGCTCCGACAAGAATGATCAGGAGGAACACTGCAGCAACCACAAGCGCAGCCAGCCAGGCCGGCATGACCGTGGCCAGGCCCAAAATGGCGGCAACCACCAAGGCGATGACGAGCAAAGAGAGGAAGATCAGCGCGACGCCGACGAATGCACCGGCAACCCCCAGACGCTTACCTTTGCCCTTGAGCTCAAGCTTGGCCATGCTGATTTCGTCATTGAGCTGCCTCGGCGCGAGCCGGGCGGCAAGTTTGAGGGTGTTCGGCAATGCCGAAATGCCCGGGCGTTGGCCAGCCCGGCCGCTGTGACGTCCACTCATTGGTTCCGCCTCACTGCTTCCTAGTTGCTCCTACCCGGCACTGGCACGGGGAGGAACTACCGCCCACGCGCACCTGTCCACAAAACTACCATTCAGCTTCAGCCTCAACTTCCGGGGCAGTCCTGCGGCGCGCCCCTGCCATCCCTGTTAAATATGATCTGTCGCACATAGGATTGATAATCGTGAACACTCCCCCTGTACCGGGCGATTCCCTCAGCCGACGCGAAAAACTCCTCTACATCCTGCTACTTGGCGCTTTGACCGCCCTGGGTCCATTTACGGTGGACCTCTATCTACCGGCATTCCCCGCACTGGAGCACCACTTCGACGTGTCGGCGGCAGCGATTCAACTCACATTGACCGGTACAACGGTGGGCTTCGCCGTCGGGCAGTTGGTGGTGGGGCCGTTCAGCGACAAATTCGGACGGCGGATGCCGTTGATCCTGGCAACGGCCCTGCACATCGGCTCCTCCCTCGGCGCCGCACTGTCCACGGACATCAACACACTCGCCCTGTTCCGCGTCCTCATGGGCGTCGGTGCGGCCGGCGGCGGCGTGGTGGCCATGGCCATGGTCCGGGACCTCTTCGCGGGCTACGCCATGGTGCGGATGTTCTCCCGGATGTCACTGGTCAATGGCCTCGCACCGATCCTGGCCCCGATCATCGGCTCCCAACTGTTGCTGGTGATGCCATGGCCCGGCATCTTCTACTTCCTGGCGGGCTACGGAATCCTTGTGTTCATTGCCGCGGTGTTCCTTATCCGGGAAACGTATCCGGCAGAACTCCGCCGGCAGACCACATCGACGGCGGGCCAGCGCTACAGAGCCGTGTTCGCCGACCGGATTTTTGTCGGGATGCTGCTGGTGGGCGGGTTCAACTTCGGCGGGCTGTTCGCGTACCTCTCGGCATCGACTTTCCTGTTCCAGCAGGTCTACGACTTCTCCCCGCAGCAATACGGTCTGTTGTTCGGCGTCAACTCCCTTGGCATCGTCGCCGGCGTCCAGATCAGCTCCAGGGTCATCAAACGCGTGGCACCCCAATGGATCTTGGCGTTCGCCACAGCCTGGATGCTGCTGATGGCGATGCTGATTGTGGTATTCGATCTCCTGCACTTCGGACTGTGGGGAGTCATGGTCCCGCTGTGGTTCTACATCCTTGCCACCGGGTTCATGTTCCCGTGCGTCCAGGTGATTGCCCTGGCCAACCACGGCGCGCAGGCTGGAACCGCGGCCTCCCTGCTGGGTGCGTCGAATTTCCTGATGGCCGGTATCGTTCCGCCGGTGGTCGGCTGGTTGGGCGTTGGCTCGGCCGTGCCCATGGGAGCCGTCCAAGCGGTGTGCCTCGCGTGCTCCGCTGCGGCCCTCTGGCTTGTCGTTCGGCCCCGCACTGTCCCCTCCATCCACTGATGCGGGCAAGTCCATCCGCTGATGCCCAAAGACCGCACCTTCGGCGGGCAAGTAGGCTCAATCCATGACGCGCAAACCGCACCGCAACGGCCGGGGCCTCTTCCTCGGGGCGGTGATGGGCGCCGTCGTCGGCTTCTTGCTGGGCCGCGGGGCCGGCAACCCCGTGTTCGGAGCCCTGCTGGGCGCCGTCGTCGGCTCTGCGATTCTTTACCGGATCAATCCCGGGCCCTGGAAACGGGACTAAGCAGGCCGTCCGTCGTGTCGAGGCCTGTTGCAGGGCATGGCCCGGCGATAAAGTTGAGATGTGCCCCGTTGGCAGGAACTGCAACCTATTCCAGCCCCATGGCAGCGCAGGGATGACGGCATCCTGCCGCTGTGGTGGGATCGCTTGTGCACTGTGACCAGCCCCCAGTCCGCGGCCCTCTACGCGGCCGGACTCTTCACAGAGGACCGCCGCCGCCCGATTGCCCAATGGTTCAATCCAACCAATGGCGCGGCCTTGCTTGTAGCTCCGGAAACCTCGCCTGAATGGCCCGTCCAACGCTTCGGAATCTTCTACGCGCCCCCTGGTGGCGGATTCACACGCGTTCACTCCGCTGCCCACGAATGGCACCCAAGGGAACCGAGGACGCCACCCACCGAGGAAGAGGCTTTCCGGGCCGCCGTGGCCGAAGCGGCCAGATTCTTGCAAGTGGAGATGGATTTCGTCTGAATGATCGCGCAAAATCCGAACAACTCGAAGCAAAAAAGTAGGCCCCGCACCAATCAAAACCGGTGCGGGGCCTTCGCGCTCCTCCGACTGGACTTGAACCAGTAACCCTTCGATTAACAGTCGAATGCTCTGCCAATTGAGCTACGGAGGAATGAAGCGGTTATGACTTTAGCAAAGGTTTTGCCGCAAATGAAATCGACCCAAGACCACGGTGGGCAGCCCGGCAATATACCCCTCCCGGGTATAGCCCGCGCCGCCGACGTTGCTTGCCAAATGTCCGCTTGGGGCTTCCACTCACCTTTCCGTTGAGTCCCCTGGCCTTCCAGTCCAGTCCAGCACGCGTATCGGAGCCTGAGTGAAGAGAGCCGGGGCCGCTCTAAAACAGGTACCGCCCACTCTTAACCCGTGCAGTGCCGAGCCCATAGGCTCCGGACCTGGGGATACTGATCCGGTCTGTTCAGCCAAAGGGGAAGCCGATGCGGCTCCTGACCATACTGTTCCGGCGGCCCATATCGTTCCGGCAGCCCAGGTTGTTGTTCCGACAGCTGCGGCGCGCTTCGGCTGGGCGCGAGAAGGTGCCTGGCCTTCGCAACCCATGGTTCCGCTGGGCAACTGCCGCGTCCGTCCTGTTGTTGTTTGGCTACTCCATGGTTTACATCGGAGCCCCGGCCCGGGCGCTGCCGAAGACCATCATCAGCCTGACCTTCGACGACGGCAATGACGATCAACTCGCGGCCGAACAGGTGCTGAAGTCCAATGGACTGCACGGGACCTTCTTCATTACGACCAGCTGGATCGATAATCCGTCCTGGCTTACCCGGGCAAACCTGAACAGCATCGCTGCGGACGGCAACGAGATCGGTGGCCACACCATCACCCACCCGGACCTCACCACCCTGTCCACCTCGGCAGCCACTAACGAAGTATGCGGCGGACGGACCACCCTTGCCAGCTGGGGGTTCAACGCCACCAACTTTGCCTATCCCTTCGCCGCCGAAAACTCTTCGGTCGAGCAAATCGTGAAGAATTGCGGTTTTGCCAGTGCGCGCAATTTGGGTGACATCCGTTCCCCTGCCAGTTGCTCGGGATGCCCCTTCGCAGAGACCCTTCCCCCGGCCAATCCTTACAACACAGCGGCGCCGGATGAAGTGGACAGTACCTGGACGCTGCAGAACCTCGAGGACCTGGTGACCAACGCAGAACCGGGAGGCGGCTGGGTACAACTGACATTCCACCATATTGCCGTCGGTACAGACCCCACGCTGACCATCAGCCCCACGCTCTTCAACACGTTCATTACATGGCTCGCGGCGAGAACGGCCAACGGGACAACGTCCGTGCAAACGGTTGCCCAGGCCCTGGGAAATACGCCAAACCAGCCGCCGACGGCCGCCTTCACATCTTCGACGTCAGGCTTGACGGCGACGTTTGACGGTTCAGCATCGACGGATCCGAACGGGACTGTGGCCTCGTACAGCTGGGACTTCGGCGACGGGTCCCCGGCAGGAACCGGCGTGAATCCGTCACATGCTTACGCCGCGGCGGGAACCTACCAGGTGAAGCTGACGGTGCGTGATAACGGCGGCCTGACAGGGACGGTCACCCACCCGGTAACTGTCGCTGCCGCCGCGACGGCGCCCGCGGCACCAAGCGGGGTGACCGCGACGGCCGGCAACGCCTCGGCAACCGTGTCCTGGACGGCGCCGGCCAACGGTGGTTCGGCGATCACCTCCTACACGGTGACGCCCTCTTCCGGTGGCACGGCTTTGGCTCCGGTGACGGTGACGGGTAACCCGCCCGCGACGACGGCTACTGTCACGGGTCTGACGAACGGCACCGCCTACACGTTCACGGTGACGGCGACGAACGCGATCGGCACGTCCCCGGCGTCGGCGGCCTCGGCCCCGGTCACCCCTGCGGCGGCGGCGACGGCGCCTGCGGCCCCGACCGGGGTGAGTGCGTCGGCGGGGAACGCGTCCGCGACGGTGTCCTGGACGGCGCCTGCCAATGGCGGTTCTCCGATTACTTCGTATACGGTGACGCCGTCCTCCGGTGGCACGGCTTTGGCTCCGGTGACGGTGTCCGGTAACCCGCCCGCGACGACGGCGAGCATCACTGGGTTGACGAACGGGACGGCGTACACGTTCACGGTCACCGCCACCAACGCCATCGGCACCTCCCCGGCGTCGGCGGCCTCGGCCCCGGTCACCCCGACAGGAACGACCACGTCAACCATTGCCAACGGCGGCTTCGAGTCCGGGCTGACGGGCTGGACCACCGGGGGCGTCAAAGCACCCGTGGCCTCCACCACCGCGCACACCGGCACCGGTTCGGCGCTCCTGGGCCTGGCGTCGGGCACGGAGCCCCTGGGTGACAGCAGCCTGTCCCAGACCATCACCGTCCCGGCCACCGGGACATCCACCCTGTCCTTCTGGTACCAGCCCCACACCGCAGACGACACCTGCACCGGCACCACCTGCCAGTACGACTGGATGGAAGCGCAGGTCCGCTCCACCACCGGCACCACCCTGGCCAGCCTGTTCAAGCTCAGCAGCAACTCCGGCACCTGGACCCAGCTCAGCGCCGACCTCTCCGCCTACAAAGGCCAGACCATCACGCTCTGGTTCAACGTCCACCTCGACGGCTCCAGCCCGGCCGACGACACCTGGATGTACCTCGACGACGTCACCCTCAGCAACAGCCAAACCACCGCGACGGCGCCTGCCGCCCCGGCCGGGGTGACAGCCACCGCCGGGAACGCGTCCGCAACCGTGTCCTGGACGGCACCGGCCAACGGCGGCTCTCCGATCACCTCCTACGCCGTCACCCCGCACGCAGGGGCCACCACCCTGGCCCCGGTCACCGTCACCGGAAACCCGCCCGCCACCACGGCCACTGTCACGGGGCTGACGAACGGCACCGCGTATACGTTCACGGTCACCGCCACCAACGCCATCGGCACCTCCCCGGCATCGGCGGCCTCGGCCCCGGTCACCCCGACGGCGGCCGCGACGGCACCTGCGGCCCCCGCCGGGGTAACAGCGACCGCCGGGAACGCCTCGGCAACCGTGTCCTGGACGGCACCGGCCAACGGCGGCTCTCCGATCACCTCCTACGCGGTCACCCCGCACGCAGGGGCCACCACCCTGGCACCGGTCACCGTCACCGGGAACCCGCCCGCCACCACGGCCACCGTCACGGGCCTGACGAACGGCACCGCGTACACCTTCACGGTCACGGCCACCAACGCGATCGGCACCTCCCCGGCGTCGGCGGCCTCGGCCCCGGTCACCCCGACAGGAACGACCACGTCAACCATCACCAACGGCGGCTTCGAGTCCGGACTGACGGCCTGGATCACCGGAGGGGTCAGGGCGCCCGTGGCCTCCACCACCGCCCACACCGGCACCGGCTCGGCGCTCCTGGGCCTGGCATCAGGGACGGAACCCTTGGGAGACAGCAGCCTGTCCCAGACCATCACCGTCCCGGCCACCGGAACATCCACCCTGTCCTTCTGGTACCAGCCCCACAGCGCAGAAGACCCCTGCACCGGCAACGCCTGCCCGTACGACTGGATGGAAGCCCAGGTCCGCTCCACGAGCGGCACGGTCCTCGGCAGCCTGTTCAAGCTCTGCAACAACAACGGCACCTGGACCCAGTTCAGCGCCGACCTGTCCGCGTACAAAGGCCAGACCATCACGCTCTGGTTCAACGTCCACCTCGACGGCTCCAGCCCGGCCGACGACACCTGGATGTACCTCGACGACGTCACCCTCACCAACGGGTGAAGAATCAGACGCCAAAAATCCCCGCCCTCTGCTGAGGACGGGGATTTTTGAGTAGCGCTCCTCCGACTGGACTTGAACCAGTAACCCTTCGATTAACAGTCGAATGCTCTGCCAATTGAGCTACGGAGGAATGAAGCGTGTATCAGCCTAACAAACGGCCGCCGGGAAACGAAATCGGCGCCGCGAAAGGCCCTCAGCTATCCATCCGGAGAGCACGGCGCTGCATTTCCAGCTCCATGAGCTCCCTGTTGAGGCGTTGGAACTCCTCCGGCTGGGCGGAGGCATCCAGACGCTGCAACTGGCCCATCTTGTCCGCCTTGACGCGGGTGATCTGCAGTTCGAACAGCCGGGCCAGGATGTCGCGACAGTACCGCTGGAGAGCTTCAGGCGTACTGGCCGGCAGGGGTACAACGGCAAGCTCCGAGACCAAGCCTCTGAGCGGCTCGGGAACTTCCCGGCGGATCCCTTCCACCCAGGCCACAGGGTCGCCCACGTGAGCCAGCCCGGCGGCCCGGACGGCCGTGTGTACCGCAGAGTAGGCCGGAGTGACGAAGTGGCAGGCCTCAAACCGTCCCCAGGCTTCGCCGCCGAGGACAGCAGGGTTCTGGATGACCACTTCGAGCGCCTGGCGTTCCATGGCGGCCACGGGGTCCCGCGGGTCCGGGCGCATGAAAGCGATAGAAGCGTCCGACGGCGCTGCTGCCGCCGGCTGGCCGGCCTGGGCGGGCGCTGTTCCGGAACCGGTCCCTGCAGCTCCCGCAGCCACCGTCGCGGGAGCGCCGGAAGCAGCGCGCTTGGCAGCAGCATTCACCGTTCGAAGTACTTCGTTGGGGTCCGCGAGTCCCAGCCATCCTGTGAGAGCTTGGCTGTACCCTGTACGCGTCGAAATGTCACGAATGGCGGCCACGACCGGGGCCGATGCCCGCAATCCCTGCACCCGACCTTCAACAGTGTCGAGGTCGAACTGCTTCAAGGTAGTACGGATAGCAAACTCGAACAGCGGTCGCCGCGACTTCACAAGCGAATGGACAGCCGCGTCCCCCTTGAGCTGGCGCAAATCGCAGGGATCGGCTCCGGTGGGCTCCACTGCCACGTAGGTCTGCGCGACGAAGCGCTGGTCTTCCTCGAAGGCGCGCAATGCCGCCTTCTGCCCGGCGGCATCGCCGTCGAAGGTGAAGATGACCTCTCCCCCGGAGCCGTCGTCAGACAGCAAGCGGCGGGCGATCTTGATGTGGTCCGTTCCGAATGCGGTTCCGCAGGTGGCCACAGCGGTACCGACGCCGGCCAGGTGGCAGGCCATGACGTCCGTGTAGCCCTCCACCACCACCAATTGGCGGTCCTTGGCGATGTTCCGCTTGGCAAGGTCGATGCCGTAGAGGACCTGTGATTTCTTGTAGAGCACGGTCTCCGGGGTGTTCAGGTATTTAGGGCCCTGGTCGTCCTCGTAGAGCTTGCGGGCGCCGAAGCCGATCGTGTCTCCGGCGATGTCCCGGATGGGCCAGATGAGCCGGCCCCGGAAGCGGTCGTAGATGCCCCTATTGCCTTCGGAGAACATGCCCGTCAGCTTCAGTTCGGCGTCCGTGAAACCGCGGCCGCGAAGGTGTTTCAGGAGCGAGTCCCACCCTTGCGGCGCATAGCCGACCCCAAACTGTTCAGCTGCGGCCCGATCGAAACCGCGGCCATGGAGGAAGTTGCGGCCCTCGGCCGCACCCGCCGTCAACAGCTGGGCACGGAAGTATTCGTCGGCGATCTTGTGGGCATCGAGAAGCCGTTGGCGTTTACCGACCTCTTCGCGGTTAGGACCCGTGCCTCCGTCTTCATA
Source organism: Arthrobacter sp. FW306-04-A (assembly GCF_044358315.1). Lineage (GTDB taxonomy): Bacteria > Actinomycetota > Actinomycetes > Actinomycetales > Micrococcaceae > Arthrobacter. The sequence goes on along the minus strand of NZ_CP084559.1, from coordinate 1,396,447 downwards.
ACGCAGCTCGTAGCCGATCCGGGCTGCAAGCTTTTCCACGGCTTCGTGGAAGGAGCTGTGGTCCATCTTTTGAACGAAGGAGATGGCGTCGCCGTCTTCGCCACAGCCGAAGCAGTGGTACCGGCCTACTTGGGGACGGACAGTGAACGACGGCGAGCGCTCGTCGTGGAAGGGGCACAGGCCTTTGAATGTGCCTAGTCCGGCACCCTTGAGGGTGACGTAGCCGTCCACCACTTCTTTGATATCGGTGCGCTGGCGTACTTCGTCGATATCTTCACGTTTGATCAGGCCAGCCACGTCACCATCCTAGTCGCTCCGCGGGATCGACCCCGGGCCAGGGACTACCCGGGCGGCTACCAGAGCGACGGCAAACTACCCACCAGGCGTTCGTACATCGCCAGAGCCGAAGCGTCCGTCAAGGACGCCACTTGGTCGATGACGACGCGAAGCCGGGCGGCGTCGTCGGGGGCGTCCCGCCAGTCGGCAGCGAACATCGGTTCCAGATGCCGGTCTCCGCTCGCATTGAGTACGCCGACCAGGGCATGCAAGACTTCCCGCTGGCGTTCATAGACGGGTTGCCGGTGGTCGGTGGAGATCACAAATGTCGTGGCAAGGCCCTTCATGGCGGCAATCTCCGTGGTGGTGTCCTCCGCGACCATGAGTTCCGCACCGTACCGGGTGAGGTGGTCCGGGCCGAAGTGGGCCCGCGTGGTCTCCAGGGCGCTCTGGCAAAAGCGGCCGATCAGCTGGCTTGTCATATCCTTCAGCGCTGCCATCGACTTGCGGCTGCCGTCAGCCTCACGGACCCAGACGCTCGTGGCTTCGAGGCGGGCGAGGGCGGCATCGATTTCGGCAGGGTCGTTGTGGGGCAGGTACCACTGCTTGGTGTACCCCACCACGCGTGCCCGGTGATCCGGGTTGTCCAGCCACTTCAGCTGGAAATGGCCGGCGACGATGGCGTCTTCCACATCGTGGACCGAGTAGGAGATATCGTCAGCAAGGTCCATCACTTGGGCCTCGATGCAGGAGCGGTTGCCGGGTGCGCCGTCCCGAAGCCAGGTAAACACCGGCAAATCGTCCTCGTAGGCGCCGAACTTGCTGCTCCGTTGTCCGTGGATGACCGGGGCGTCGACGGCGGACCATGGGTATTTGGAGGCCGCATCAAGGCTGGCGCGGGTCAGGTTCAAACCGGCGGGCTGGCCGTCGGGGGTGAGGACCTTGGGCTCAAGCCGGGTCAGCAGGCGCAGAGTCTGTGCGTTGCCTTCGAAGCCACCGATTCCGTGGGCTACCTCGTTGAGGGCGGATTCCCCGTTGTGCCCAAAGGGCGGGTGGCCAAGATCGTGGCTCAAGCACGCCGTGTCCACAACATCCGGATCGCAACCGAGCGCGCGGCCCAACTCTCGGCCTACCTGGGCCACTTCAAGGCTGTGCGTCAGTCGGGTGCGGACAAAATCGTCGGTATCCGGGGCAACCACTTGAGTCTTCGCCCCGAGGCGCCGCAGGGCGGAGGAATGCAGCACCCTTGCCCGGTCCCTCTCGAAGTCCGAACGGTAGGTGTTCTTCCGAGGCTCCTGGACCCAGCGTGCCGAGTCGGCCCCCACATAGCCTGGAATGCCCGCTCCGTTTTCGGCAGTGCGTGCCGCAGACATCGCTTCAGTTCCCATGGGTATCCGCCTCCTCCGCTTGCCGTCCACCAGCGTCTTCAGCCAGTGCCTATGCAGCCAGTTTTCCACGACTCGGGCCGTGCGCGTGCACTGGGGTCGGGCTAGGCCGCGCTTTAGCCGCCTGAGACGTCGAGTTCGGCCGCTGCGATGTCGCGGGTCTGGTCCGCGTCCATTTGCCGGCTGAGGAGCCAGTCCTTGGGCAGGGCCGGCTTCTTGGGTGAACCCGCACGGCCGCGCGGGCCCTCGGAGTCGATGCCCGGATACGGCAGGTCCATGTCCAGTTGGTCCAGCAGTTCGCGCAGGACCTCCAGGGTGGGCACGGTTGCCAGTTTGGCGCGCAGTTCCCCGCCCACCACGTAGCCCTTGAAGTACCAGGCCATGTGCTTGCGGATTTCTCGCAGGGCCTTGTATTCATCGTTGCCGAAGGTCTCGATCATGAGTTCGGCGTGGCGGTACACGCCGTCGGCAACCTCCCGCAGGCCCGGGCGGTGGCGCTGATCGCTGCCTTCAAAAGCCGCCTGGAGGTCACCGAAGAGCCATGGGCGGCCCTGGCAGCCGCGGCCCACCACGACGCCGTCGATCCCCGTTTCTCGCACCATGCGCACTGCGTCTTCGGCGGACCAGATATCACCGTTGCCGAGGACGGGAATGTCCGGAAGGGCCTCGCGCAGGCGGGCGATGGCGGACCAGTCGGCCTGGCCGGAGTAGAACTGGGCTGCGGTGCGGCCGTGGAGCGCGACGGCGGCAACACCGGAATCGCGGGCGATCCGGCCGGCGTCGAGGTACGTGAGGTGGTCCTCGTCGATGCCCTTGCGCATCTTGATGGTCAGCGGGACATCGCCCTTGGAGGCTTCCTTCACCGCTGTTTGCACGATGGAGGTGAAGAGGTCGATCTTCCACGGCAGGGCGGAACCGCCGCCGCGCCGGGTGACCTTGGGCACGGGGCAGCCGAAGTTGAGGTCGATGTGGTCCGCGCGATCTTCTTCGACAAGCATGCGTACGGCCTGACCCACTGTGACGGGATCCACGCCGTACAACTGCACGGACCGGACCTTTTCGTCGTCGTCGTGGGAAATGATGCGCAACGATTCCGGCGTACGCTCCACCAGGGCACGGGAGGTCACCATCTCGGCGACATACAGGCCGCCGCCGTATTCACGGCACAGTCTGCGGAACGCCGAGTTGGTGATTCCGGCCATCGGGGCCAGGATCACGGGAGTGTCCACCGTGATCCGACCAAGCTGCAACGGGGGCAGCTCGAGCTTGGGCGAAGGGGGCGTTGCTACTACAGTCACCCGTCCATTGTCTCAAAGCGGGGCAAATCGACATTCCGGAGGCACGGTCTGGCCCGACGATCAGGTGCCCAGACTCGTCATGGTGCTTACCTTGGCGGCCTGTTCAGACACGTTTCGTGTCGCGGCGAAAGGCCATCGCGGCCCCGGCCACGAAGATCACGAGCCAGAGAACCACGTTGACGATCCACGCCCAGTCGAAGGTGCCGGTGATGGGACTCCGGGCCAGTTGCCCGATTCCGTAGGCTGGCGTGAATTTAGCAATGTTCCCAAAAGTCTCCCCCATGACCTCAATCGGCATGAACAACCCGCCGAGCATGGCAAGGATGGCCAGGGCCGGGCCGAGGATCTGCATGACGTTCTGGCTCGGCATGAGGTAGCCGACGAACAATCCGAGCGCCGCGAAGACCAGGGAGCCCAGCCAAGCTACCAACCCGGCTGTCAGCCAAGTCTGCGCATCCATCGTGACCCCCGCCAAGGCACCGATGGCGAACTGGGCCACGACGGCCACAAGGGACAACGTCAGTGCGGCCACGGCTTTCACCGCGATGTACGCACCCGGCAGCAGGGGCGTGAGGCGAAGCTGGCGGCTCCAGCCTTGGGCACGTTCCACGGCCACTTGGCTGCCTGCACCCGTGGCAGCGGTCATGGCCGCGTAAACCGTGAGGCTGATGAGGATGTACTGGCCGTAACTGTGCCCGTTGGGCAGGTGCTGGTCCTTGTTGGACAGGCCGAAAATGAAGAAGAAGACGGCTGGCATGAACACCGTGAAAATGATGGTCCTGCGGTTACGGAGCATCCGCTTGATCTCGATCCAGAGGAACGTGCGGTTGACCCCGCCGGCGGATGGCTTCCGGTCCTGGACGACTGTTGCCGCGCTCATACGAGGTCTCCTTCAAAAGTGATGCTCGTGGATTCCGGCGCGGCGTCGTCTCCAGTGAGGGTGACGAAGGCCTCCTCGAGGTTGTTGGCTGCCACCTCGACGTCATGTGCTCCGGTGTTGTTGAGCAAGTAGCGGACGACGGCGTCCGAGTCGCCGGTGCGGACGGTGAGGCGACCGCCGTCGTACTCGATGCTCTCGGCGGGCGGCATCCCGGCCAGCAGCCCGCGCTCTGTTGCAGGAAGGGAAGCCTTGACGGTGCGGCCGGAGGCAAGGTTCTTGATTTGGGCGGCGGTACCGTCCGCAACGATGCTGCCTTGCCGGACCAGGACAATCCTGTCCGCATAGGCGTCGGCTTCTTCGAGGTAATGGGTGGCGCTTGCGGTCTGCGATCTCCAGGATTCCCGCCCGCGCGAGGACTTCGTCCACCGGGCGGGAGGAATCGAACATGGCGGCGTTGAGCTGCACTGTCTCGCGGACGCTGATGTCCCGCAGCAAGCCGCCGGTCTGCATCACGGCTGCCACCTGGCCGCGGGCGATCGCTCCCCGGGGAGTGTGTCCGAAGATGGAAACGCTTCCCTGGTCCGGGGCGCTCAACCCGAGGATCATGTCGATAGTAGTGGTCTTGCCCGCGCCGTTGGGCCCGAGGAACGCCACCACCTCCCCCGGCTGCACGGTCAAGTCCAGGCCGCGGACGGCGTGGACCTTCCCGAAGCTCTTGTGCAATCCGGCTGCGTGGACGGCCGGCACACTCGTTGTTGTCATGACGCTCCTTGGCTGATGGCTTGCTCCACTACCTATCAAATACCTATCAAGCCCAGATCCGCGTCCGCCGCCCGGGCGTGTGCCACCAACGAGGGATGACCGATGTCATCGCAAGGCTAGCGACGTTCTGCGTCCCTGCGTGCCCGCCTGGTCATGACGACGGCGGCGAGCTCGCCGGTGTCGAACGATTCGAAGGCGTCCGCGGACTCTGCGGTTTCAAGCTCACGGACTTTCCCGTCGTCGTCGGCCGCTTGCGGACCCGCTGCGCCGGCTGCCGCGAGCCGCCGGGGACCGGTCGCCTTGACCACCAGGACCGCGATCAACGTGGTCACGGGGATGGCCAACACCAGGCCGATGGAACCCACCAGCGTCCGGATGACTTCCTCGGACAACTCTGCGCTGGTGAGCGCATCAACCAGCGGGCGGTCGTACAGCATGACAATGATCAGGATAGGAAGCGCGGCGCCTGCGTAGGCAAAGGCGATGGTGTAGACCGTGGAGGCGATGTGGTCACGGCCAATCCTCATGGCGGACGTGAACAGCGTGCGGGCACTCGTCTCGGGCGCGAGTTCATAGAGTTCCCACACGGCCGAAGACTGGGTGATGGTGACATCGTTCAGGACGCCGAGCCCTGAGATGATGAGCCCGCACAAGATGATTCCGGAAATGGAGATCTTGTCCGACATGTTTACCAGCGCAGCGGCGTCGTGGCTGCCGACTCCGGTCAGGTCGGCCGCGTCTGTGGCCCAGGCTGCCAGCAGCGCCGTGATGCTGAGGCCGAAGATGGTGCCCAGCAAGGCAGTGGATGTCCTGGCCGAGAACCCGTGGGCGAAATAGAGCACCCCCATCATGATGGCGGTGGAGCCAACCAACGCGACGAGCAGCGGCGGCTTGCCTTCCACCAGTCCCGGAAGCATGAAGCTGACCAGCACCACGTAGGCTCCGGCCAGTCCAAGGAGCGCCCTGAAGCCGCGCCAGCGCGCGACTGCGATGACCACCACCGCGTACAGGATCGCCAAGAGTGCCATGGGAACGTTCCGCACGAAATCCAGGAAAACGTACGACGGCGAGCCGTTGCCCGCCGCTGCGCCCTGCACGCCGGAGAGGTTCAAGTAACGGATGCTGTCCCCCACCTTGACGCCGTGGGACTTCGCGACGTCAGGGTTGATGACCACCTTGACGGGACTGCCGCCGTTGTCCGGCTGCGTGGACGCGAAGGTGCATTGGGAGCCTTGCTGCTGCGCCCCATTGCTTTGGTCCGTCCCCGGAGCTTGCGCACCTTGGGCTTGGGCACCTTGGGAGCAGTTCTCCTGCGTGACGGCCTGAATCTTGCCCGTATCGAACGTCACGCCCGGCGCAGCCTGGTAGGGGCTCGCGAGGGATATGCCTGCCTTGCTCCCTGACGGCCACATGACGATCATGGCGACGATCGTGAGCACGGCAAGCGGCGCCAGCACCGCTACGAGGAGCCAGTTGGCCCGTTTGCGCGCCGCGAGCGCCCGTGGGCTTGGCTCCGAGTGCTCAGTGTGACCGTGTGAATGACCGTGACCCATTAGTCGCTGACCACCAAGGTGTCCGCACCCCGGGGCTTCGCTTTGCCCAGCTCGAGCAGCGGATCCACGACTGCGCGCACAGCCGTCATGGAATCATCCACTTCAAGGAGCACCGGATGCTGGTAGGCAATAAGCGCCAACAAATCACGGACTGCCGCGCGGGCCTCGTCCTCCTGCAAACGCGGTTCGTGGCCCAGGAACACTTCCGAAGGTTCATCCGAGCTGCCTTGGGCATAGCTGATGGCGAACGCGTGCAACTTGCCCTTGCGGGTGGCCGGAACGCCCGAACCAAAAGCACTGGCCTTCGGAGCGCGCAGCACGAGGGCACCGTGCGCCCCCGTCAGCTCGTCAAGGAACAGCCGCTGCACCGTGGGGATGCCCAGTTCGCCGGGGCTGTCCCAGTGGTGCACAGCGGTGTAGTACCGGCCGACGACGTCGCTCAGTTCCACGGATCCTGTGGCGAGGTCCTCAACCTGCTCGGAAGCCGCTTCCTCGGAACCGTCGCCAAACACCGGAAGCCTCAACGGCTCGGGATCCACCACCACAAGCTGTGAGCGCTGGATGGGCGCGAGCCCGGCCCACTCGGCGAAAGCGGCACCGGAGGTGCCTGGCTCCACCTTGCTGCGCAGCTTGGTAACCCCCGACGGCGACTGTTCGGCTTCGCGTCGCAGCATGGTGAGGAGCGTGGCACCTATCCCGCTCCGGCGGTGATCCTTGGCGACTTCGATGTAGGCCCAGAGACGTTCCGGATGCAGGGAAGCTTCGTGGACCACGCCGGCAGCCACCGGGATGCCGATGCCGTCAACGACGTCTTCCGCCACGATGCACCGGCGCCAAGGCTTGCCTTGGCCGCCGTTGCTCGATGGCGCCAGTGCCGGCCGGAACTGCTGGGCCGGCAGGGTCTCTGGCCCACCCCACATTTCCAGGAGCGCCAGGTCGTCGCCATCACGCCATTCGCGGTACTCGATGGACACGCCTAAGCGCCGATCAGTCGTGCGGCAAGGTAGCCCTCAACCTTGTCGAGCGAGACGCGTTCCTGGCTCATGGTGTCACGCTCACGGATCGTGACCGCCTGGTCGTCAAGGGTGTCGAAGTCCACGGTGATGCAGAACGGAGTACCGATCTCGTCCTGGCGACGGTAGCGGCGGCCGATGGCGCCGGCGTCGTCGAAGTCGATGTTCCAGTTCTTGCGCAGCTGGGCGCCCAAGTCCTTCGCCTTCGGGGACAGATCCTCGTTGCGGCTCAGGGGAAGCACGGCTGCCTTGACGGGGGCCAGGCGGGGGTCAAGCCTCAGGACAGTTCGGACGTCGACGCCGCCCTTGGCGTTGGGGGCCTCGTCTTCGGTGTAGGCGTCGATCAGGAACGCCATGAAGGAACGGGTCAGGCCGGCCGCGGGCTCGATCACGTATGGGGTGTAGCGCTCGTTGGTGGCCTGGTTGAAGTAGCTCAGGTCCGTGCCCGATGCCTTCGCGTGCGTGGTCAGGTCGAAGTCCGTGCGGTTCGCGATGCCTTCGAGCTCGCCCCACTCGGAGCCCTGGAAACCGAAACGGTATTCGATGTCCGTGGTGCCCTTGGAGTAGTGGCTGAGCTTGTCCAACGGGTGCTCGAAGAAGCGCAGGTTCTCTTCCTTGATGCCCAGGCCGGTGTACCAGGACATGCGTTCCTTCATCCAGTACTGGTGCCATTCCTCGTCCGTGCCCGGTTCGACGAAGAATTCCATTTCCATCTGCTCGAACTCGCGGGTACGGAAGATGAAGTTGCCTGGCGTGATCTCGTTGCGGAAGGACTTGCCGATCTGGCCGATGCCGAACGGCGGCTTCTTGCGCGATGTGGTGAGTACGTTGCTGAAGTTGACGAAGATGCCCTGCGCGGTTTCCGGGCGCAGGTAGTGCAGGCCTTCTTCGCTGGCCACGGGACCGAGGAAGGTCTTGAGGAGGCCGGAGAACTCCTGCGGTTCGGTCCATTCGCCACGGGTGCCGCAGTTGGCACAGGCGATGTCCTTGAGGCCGTTTTCGGCGGGACGGCCCTTCTTTTCCTCGTACTCTTCTTCGAGATGGTCCGCGCGGTAGCGCTTGTGGCAGGAAAGGCACTCGACCAGGGGGTCCGAGAACACCTCAACGTGGCCGGAAGCTTCCCATACCTGGCGCGGAAGGATCACGGAGGAGTCCAGGCCCACCACGTCCTCGCGCCCGCGGACCACGCTCTGCCACCATTGGCGCTTGATGTTTTCCTTCAGCTCGGCACCCAGGGGGCCGTAGTCCCACGCGGAGCGGGAGCCACCATAGATTTCACCGGCCTGGAACACGAAGCCCCTCCGCTTGGAGAGGGAAATGACCTGGTCGAGGACGGATTTTGCTGCCATGGGTACTCCAATGTTCTACAGGGCCGCTGGGTGCGGTCCGCGGTTGTGCTTAGGGAAACGGTCGTTAGGGGTAAACACCGCGCAGGAAGCTGCGTGTCCTAGCCTACCGGCCTTTGGCCGCTGTCCTTCTTCCGGGACCGACCTGCCTGCCCCCGGATGGAACCGCGGGAAGCGAGGGCATCCTTCGGCCAAGGCAACGTGGCCACGATGATGGCGGACAGGGTCAACAAGGTGCCAAGGACCGTGGGCAGTGCCACCACCGTTCCGGGTGCCGGGAGGACCAGGTCCAGCGCGAGTGATCCGAGCAACTGCCCGGCGATCATCCCCAGTCCCGTCACCAGGACACCCAGGCTGCGGACCAGCAAGGCCGCGAGCCCGATGAACACGCAGCCCATGGGACCGCCCAGGTAGTACCACCATTCAGCAGGCAAGGCGTGGCCGGGGCCGACCAGCAGCAGTTTGATTAGCCAGGCAATCCAGAGGATGACTGCTCCGGCGACGAAGTTCACCAGCGTGGCGGCGATGGGGCTGCCGTAGTGCACGGTTGCGGTGCCGTTCATGGCTTGCTGGAAACTCATGAGGCAGCCCGCCACGACCGGCAGAAGGATGGGGAGCAGCAAGGATCCGACGTCGGTGGCCGCCCCGAGGCGCGGCGAGACGGCCCACACCACGGCGGCAATCGTCAGGACGCTACCGAGGATCCGGACACCGGTGATCGAACGCTTGCCGCCGGGCCCGATGCCGAGCCGGTCCACGAGGAGCCCGCTGAGGGTCTGGCCTGTCACCGCGGCGACCGTGAATAAGGCCACCCCGAGCAAGCCAACGGTGAACGATTGGGCAAACACGAAAAGGGCACCGATCCCGCCTGCCAGGACGTAGAACCGCGGAAAGCTGCGCTCCCTCAGAGCAGGCAGGATCCGTCGCAAGGCAGAGCGGCCCTTGGGGACCGCGAGTCCGATCGCGGCGATCAGTACCAGCCCGGTGGTGAAGCTCACGACGGCGGCCGCGATACCGTCGTCGAGCGTTGCCCCCAGCGCGCCGTTGATCCGGCCCTGAAGGGGAATCACGAGTCCAGTGGCCACCGCCAGTAGCAGGCCGGTGAGCAAGGGAAGGGAAGTCCGGGAGGTACTTCCGGAAGTACTTCGGGAGGCGGGGCGGGACGATTGCGGCATTTTCACCACCCTACTTCAGGCATCATTGCTTGTATGAGCAACCCGGAAATTCAAGAAATCCCCATCCGCGACGACATGATCCGCCTCGGCCAGCTCCTGAAACTCGCCAACCTGGTGGAGGACGGCGTGGAGGCCACCGAGCTCATCAAAAACGGGCTGGTCAAAGTCAACGGAGAGATCGACGATCGACGCGGCCGTCAACTCCATGCGGGTGACACTGTGACCGTCAACGGACAAACCGTGCGGATCACCAAGGAGTCCTAGCTTTCTTAGGGCACGCTTTAGACGGAGGTGAGGACCTTGTGCTCCAGGAATTCGCCCACGTGGCCGATTTCCTGCTGGTTGATGCCGTGCCACATGCCGGTGTAGAGCACCTTGGTAAGGTCCGTGTGCTTTCGCACCCACTCCATGGTGTATTCGATCTTGTCCGGGGTAATGACCGGATCCTGTTGGTCCCGTCCCCAGAAGAGCGGCACGGAACCGTCCAGTTCGGCGTCGCGGAACGTGGGGTCGGCATCGGCGTCGACGGCGAAGCCTGAAAGCCCGACGACGGCGGCAAAGTCCGCCGGCCGCTGCCGCAGCAGCGAGGTGGCCATGGCCATGCCCATGGAAAACCCGAGGAGCGTCACCGAGCTGTGTTTGGCCTTGAACGGGTCCAACCAGGAAAACACATACTCGGCCGCGGTCTTGACGGCGTCGAGCGAGTAGTCGATGGACGCAGTGAGCGGGAACCACGTGAAGCCCGGGCCGGTGGCGATCGGGGCGCGGAGCGAGGCGACCACGAACTCCTGGGGCAGCAGGCTTGCGAGGCTAAAAAGGTCTTGCTCGTTGGATCCATAGCCATGCAACAGGACCAGCAACGGCTTTCCAGCCCGTTCCTCTTCTTCATGGGACCACAAAACGACCGGGGCGGGAAAGGCGGAAGCTTGACTCATGGGACTATTCTTACAGTTACCCATGAGTAACAAGCTACTGGCGCGTAGCGTTGCAGCAAAAGGCAGGATATCGACGTGAGTGACACTGATTTCCCGGTGAGGCACGGCGCGGATGATCGGATTCATCCGTGGACCCGCTACGTGGCTTTGGGTGATTCGTTTACCGAGGGCATCGGCGACCCCGAGCCCAACAGTCCGGGCGGACATCGCGGCTGGGCTGACCGGGTGGCCGAGGAACTGAGCCGCGGTCACAGGGATTTCGCCTACGCCAACCTGGCGATCCGGGGGCGCCTGCTCCAACAGATCGTGGACGAACAACTCGGCTCTTGTATGGACCTTAAGCCGGACCTCGTAAGCATCTCCGCAGGCGGCAACGACCTCATCCGTCCCGGTGGCGATCCCGATGCTCTGGCCGAGAGACTCGATGCCACGGTACAGACCCTGAGTTCAGAAGGCGCCACGGTGGTTCTCTTCAACGGCCCGGACACCGTTTCGTCAGTTCTTGGGCGCATCCGCGGCAAGGTTGCCATCTACAACGAAAACCTGCGGACCGTAGCCGCCCGCCATGACGCCGTGGTGGCGGATATGTGGTCCCTGCGGCAACTTTCCAACTCGCAGATGTGGGATGAAGACCGCCTGCATTTCTCGCCCCTTGGCCACCACACGATCGCCACCATGGTCCTCGATTCCCTCAATGTTCCGCACAATCTGGAGCCGCTCCAGCCCAAGCCACTGCCACAGCGGAGCTGGCAGGAAGCGCGCTCCGGCGACCTCGTGTGGGCGCGTGAGTATTTTGTTCCGTGGGTCATCCGCCGGATCCGGCACCAGTCCTCCGGCGACGGGATCTTGCCAAAACGCCCGACGCCGGGACCCGTCTTCGGTCCGGCCGACTCCGTTTTGCCCCGAAACTGACGGAGGACCACGACGCTTGTCGCAGGGGCCGGGGCTAAGCTGGAGAAAGACCTAGGAGGCCTCCACCGTGAACAATCTGATCTTCTGGATCATCGTCTGCTCTTGGCTGATTCCCATGGGGATCCGCATGTACAACCGTTCGCGCCAACGCCGGATCAGGGACTTCCCTCCGCAGAATTACCCAGGTCAGAATTACCCGGGTCCTCCGCAGAACTACCCGTACGGCTACCCGGCAGCGCCTCCGGTGGTGATCCCGGCTGAGCCGCAGCCTCCGGTGGCGACGCCCGCACCAAAGGCCGCTCCGCCGTCGTCGACCATTCCCCAGCCGGACACCGCGCCCCATGGCTACCGGGCCCGGAAACTAGCCGAACTGGACCAGCAGTACAGCGACGGGAAAATTGCCATGGAGGACTACATGTTGCTCCGCCAGGAGATCATGAACGGCTGATTCAGGAGAAGAAAGCCTGCGTTAGCCAAAGAAAGCTTCGCGCAGCTGGGGGCCGAGCTGGCCGATCTCAGTGAGGAAACCATCGTGCCCTATGGGTGCCTCGATGACGTGCACTGAGACCTCACCGGGCAGGGCCTTGGCCAGTTCGTGCGATTGCTCCGGAAAGTAGAGCCGGTCCGAGTCCACCGCGGCAACAAAGAACGTGGCAGTGGCCACGGACAGCGCATCCTCCAGGGCACCCCGGCCACGGGTGATGTCGTGGCTCATGAGCGCCTCTGTGATGGCAATGTAGCTGTTGGCGTCGAAGCGCTGGACCAGTTTGCTTCCTTGATGGTCGAGGTAGCTCTCCACCTGGTACCGGCCCCGGTCCCCCAAAGCGGGAGCTTGGAGGGGCGCTTCACCGCCCTGGGCATTCCGGCCGAAGCGGAAATCCAGTTCCTCCGCCGAGCGGTAGGTGATATGGGCAATCCGCCGGGCGAGGGCCAACCCCGCCTCGGGCGCGGGCTGGCCATAGTAGTCACCACCGTTGAAATCGGCATCCTGCCGGATGGCGAGCGTCTGGGCCTGGGCGAACGCGATCTGCTCGGCAGTGCTGTACGCCCCGATTGAAATCACGGCACATCGCTTCACGCGGTCCGGATAGCTGACCGCCCATTCCAGGGCACGCGCACCGCCCATGGATCCGCCTACCACCGTGTGCCAGCTGTGGATCCCCAAGGCGTCGGCCAGCCGGGCCTCCACCGTGGTGCTGTCCCGCAGCGTCACCAGCGGAAAACGGGAACCCCACGGCTTGCCATCAGGCGCGCTCGACGACGGCCCGGTGCTGCCGTAGCAGCCTCCCACGATGTTGACGGAGACGACGAAATAGCGGTCCGTGTCAATGGTTGCCCCGGGCCCAACGAGTTGCTCCCACCAACCCTCATCGTCGCTTTCACCGCGGGCCACATGCGTGCTGCCGGTCAGGGCATGTTCCACCAGCACAGCGTTTGAAGCATCGGCGTTGAGCCTCCCCCACGTCTCGTACGCAAGGACGACGTCCGGGAGAAAACCTCCGGCCTCCAGTTCGAGTCCGCCCACGGAGACATACTTGAGCGTTCCGTCCTGGGTGCCGGAAAGGGGTATGGCTGTTGCAGCAATTGTCATTCGTTGACACCTCACATCGCGCTTGCCCGCCGCCAACAAAGCGAAGGGCCAGGTCTTCACCCGGGGCACCCCGCCGCGAGAGGAGGGTTGCCGGCCAGCAAGCCGGGGCTGTCACTGGCACTCATGACCTAATACGAAGAGTCTAGGAAAACCGGACCCCTTCTGACGAAGATTATGACATCTATGTGACACTTGGCCGCGTTTTGTTCATGCAAGCGGGTGCGGAGAGGCCGGTTAACGAAGGGGAGCATGATGCGCGTGTGACTCGATAGAATCAGATACAGCAGTCTGCATGTGGCCTATGCCAACAACTCGCAAGGAAATTTCAATCTCGGGAGGATCCATGCGCTTTGCCCAGCGCCTGGCCATAGCTACAGCGGCGCTCGTGATGGTGCCTCTGGGTTTGGTACCACCAGTCGTGGCCCAGGCCGCACCCGCCCAGCACGCCAGCGTGGAAACGAAACCCTCAAGCGACATCAGCGCGGACTCACTCGAGCCCGACACGACCGCCGGCGAGGCGCGCTACATTGTGCAATACACCGACGGGTCCGATGTTGCGGGACAGACGGCATCCTTGCGGTCTCAAGGTGTCCGTGTTGGGAAGACGTTCTCACACGCAGTCAAGGGCGCAGTGGTGGCAGCCACCCCCCAGAAGGCCGCAGAATTGGCCAAGTCCGCCGGCGTCGCTGCCGTTGAGCGAGACACGCCAGTGAGGATTGACACTACGCAGGACGGTGCTCCTTGGGGCCTGGATCGCAGCGATCAGCGCACACTTCCCTTGTCCGGAACCTACACGCCCCCCGCCAGCGGCGCAGGCGTTTCGATCTACGTTGTGGACAACGGCGTACTTGGCACCCATCAGGACTTCGGCGGCCGTGTGAGCGCGGGCTGGGACGCCATTACCCGCAGCGCCCCGGCGGCCTCCCCGTGCACCGATACGTCATCATTCCCCGAAGCCGGCCACGGGACGCACGTCGCTGGAATCGCGGCCGGCAGCACCTACGGAATGGCTAAATCGGCAACGATTGTGCCGATTCGGGCACTCGACTGCCACGGCAACGGAAACGCCTCCGACGTCATAGCGGGACTGGATTGGATGGTGCAGCAGCACCAGCCCGGACAGCCCGCGATTGCGAATCTCAGCCTGTCAGGCGGCGCGAACCCGAGCCTTGACGATGCAGTCCAAGGCGCAATCAACAACGGCATTACCGTAACCTTGGCGGCGGGCAATTCAAGCACGGACGCCTGTACCCTTTCGCCTAGTCGCGTGCCGGCGGCTCTGACGGTGGCCGCCTCCGACATGTCAGATCGGCAGGCATTCTTCTCCAACTTCGGTTCCTGCGTTGACTTATATGCTCCAGGGGTTCAGATCACCTCCGATTGGGTGACATCGAATACTGCGACCAGCGTCCTCAGCGGCACCTCGATGGCGGCGCCCCACGTGGCGGGAGCGGCCGCCATGCTCCTCTCCAGGCACCCTGATTGGAGCCCGGCGCAGGTGGCTGCGATTTTGACCACAGGGGCGACCTTCGGGGTCATCCAATCGGCCGGAAACTGCACGCCCAACCGGCTGCTTTACGTTAGCAGCGCACTCTTTACGGCACCGCCGTATCCCTCAGGCGGGTTTGTCCAGACAGCTCCGTGCAGGCAGCTCGATACCCGTGACGGTACCGGCGGGGTCACTGGGCCGGTGGGGCCAGGACAAACCATCAACGTCAAAGTCACCGGCCGGGGTGGCATCCCTGCCACGGGGGTTTCCGCCGTCGCGATGAACATCACGGTCTCCAACACCACGTCCAACGGCTTCATCACCGCCTATGCCGCTGGAACCCCGCAACCAAACACCTCGAACGTCAACTACGGGCCAGGGCAGATCGTCCCCGACTTCGCCATCACCCCCGTCTCCGCTGACGGAACCATCTCCTTCACGAACACCTCCTCCGGCACCGCCCAACTCATCGCCGACACCTCCGGTTACTACCTTGCCGGTGCGGCTACTAATCCTGGAGCGTTTTCCGCCCAGGCACCATTCCGGCAATTGGATACCCGTGACGGTACCGGCGGGGTCAACGGACCGGTCGGGCCCGGACAAACCATCACCGTCAAGGTCACCGGGCGCGGTGGTCTCCCAGCCGCGGGGGTTTCCGCCGTCGCGATGAACATCACGGTCGCCAACACCGCGTCGAACGGCTTCATCACCGCCTACGCCGCTGGAACCTCGCAACCAAACACCTCGAACGTCAACTACGGGCCAGGGCAGATCGTCCCCAACTTCGCCATCACCCCCGTCTCCGCTGACGGAACCATCTCCTTCACGAACACTTCCTCCGGTACGGTCGAACTCATTGCCGACACCTCCGGCTACTTCCTTGGCGGTGCGGCCACTGATCCCGGGGCGTTTTCCGCCCAGGTACCATTCCGGCAATTGGATACCCGTATCGGTACCGGCGGGGTCAACGGACCGGTCGGGCCTGGACAGACCATCAACGTCAAGGTCACCGGGCGCGGTGGTCTCCCAGCCACGGGGGTTTCCGCCGTCGCGATGAACATCACGGTCGCCAACACCGCGTCCAACGGTTTCATCACCGCCTACGCCGGGGGAACCCCGCAGCCGGGCACCTCGAACGTGAACTACGGGCCAGGGCAGATCGTCGCCAACTTCGCCATCACGCCGGTCGGCGCTGACGGAACGATTTCCTTCACCAATAACTCGAGCGGCACCGTCCAACTCATCGCCGACACTTCGGGCTACTACCTCGGGAGCTGAGGCATGGCTCGCGTCGGGGGGCCACCTCGAGGCGAGCCTCAACGGGACCAGCCTGCCGGTCCGGGAGCGTTCTCCGCCGGTGCTGGAGGCTTTGTGACGAACGCGTTGCTTTCCGTCCCGGCCCGTCCCGAAGTGACGCTGAGCCGCCTTTTCGATACATCCCACCTTGGTTAGGCTTGACTTAGCTGAGAGCTCCATCACAAAGTGCCAAGATGAAGCCATGCGCATGGATCACGTCTCTTACGCTTGTGAACGAGATGGCCTCTTGGCCACCACCGAGCGGATTTCCGCAGCATTGGGAGTGGACGCAGTCCGGGGCGGAGTGCACCCGCGCTTCGGTACCCGGAACATGA
The DNA here is from genome assembly GCF_044358315.1 of Arthrobacter sp. FW306-04-A. GTDB lineage: Bacteria > Actinomycetota > Actinomycetes > Actinomycetales > Micrococcaceae > Arthrobacter. Next base: position 1,380,201 of record NZ_CP084559.1, on the reverse strand, counting down.
TCATCCCCCTTGCTGACCACAAATACCTGGAAGTTGTCGAGGTCCTTGACCACCCGGCATCCGACAAGGCACCCTTTGGACAAGCCGTCCGTGCACGCTCCGCCACAGGAGGTGGTTGGATGGGCTGGTGCGTCGCTGTGGACGACCTGAGCCCGTTCGAACAACGGCTCGGACGCGCCGCTGTCCCCGGCAACCGCAAGTTTCCGGACGGCCGCGAACTCGTCTGGTCGCAAATCGGCATCCTGGGACTGATTGCCGATCCCCAGGTACCCTACTTGCTCCGTTGGGAGGGCGACCCCGCGCTTCACCCGTCCCTCGTCTACCCAAGCGACGTCAAGATGTCCAGCCTCACCATTGCTGGTTCGGCAGAGCGGGTCACCGAGTGGCTCGGGGAACCCGTGGAGAAGCCCCTTGAGGACGTTGCGGTCCAATGGATGGCTCCCCACGGAACGCCTGGAATCATGTCAGTAACGTTCGAAACCGCCAACGGAGCCGTCACAATCTGACGGAGCATCGGGCTAGGAACGCCCGGAAAACTTCGGCCGCCATATGCGGGTGCCAATGACGTCACCCGCGATGGCGGCCGAACCCTTTTAACGGCGTTGTTCCTACCCCAGCCCGATCGCCTTGCCGAAGACGCTGAAGCCGACGAATGCCACGATGTCCAGGAGTGCATGCGCCACCACGAGTGGCATGACCCGTTTGGTCCTGGTGTAGATCCAGCCGAATACCAAACCCATGACCGCATTGCCAATGAAGGGCCCGAAGCCTTGGTATAGGTGGTAACTGCCGCGCAGGAGCGCACTGAGCCCGATCGCCACCGGCGTGCTCCATCCGAACTTCCCGAAACGGTCCAGGAGGTAGCCCACCACGATTACTTCTTCGACGACGGCGTGCCGCACCGCGGACAGGATCAGCACAGGCACTGTCCACCAGTAAGAGTCCAGGCCGCTGGGGATGATCTCAGTCGTGATTCCCAAGGCGCGGCCTGCTGCATAGAGGCCCAGCGACGGGATTCCGATCAGGGCGGCGAGACCCAGTCCCTGAAGCCCGTCGCGGCCCGGGCGGGCGAAGTTGAAGCCTAGACGCGTGAATCCCGAAGGACTGTCTGCCGTTTGGCGGTGCATCGTCAGAAAGTAGAACACCAGCACCACGGGGACCAGGGCGAAGGCAATATCGAGCAACTGGTAAGTGAGATCGAAGTACTCACGGGTGTTCTGGGAACGATTGAGGGTGGACGTTGCCTGGGACAGGGGTGCCCGAGTCATCTTGTCCAACAACTGCACCACGGAGTACACGGCTGATTGGCCCAGGGACAGGCCAAGGACTATCAGCACTTCGGCGCGCAGCCGGCGCGTTGAGGCAAGGAGCATGTTCCTATCTTGCCTGCATTTGGCTGATGTTTTCCCGGGAGCTCATTCTCCGAGGGGTCGCCTACACGGCAAGGGCGGCAGCGGACCCTATGCTTGGTGGGATGAGCGCGCCAGCACGAATCTTCATGATCCGGCACGGCCAGTCCGCCGCCAACGCCGACACTTCCATCTACAACCGTGTCCCCGACTACCGCATCCCGCTGACGGAGCTCGGGGTCGAGCAGGCTAGGGCCGCGGGTGAGGAACTGCGCAAGACGCTCGACGGCGAGCCTGTGTGCGTCTACGTCTCGCCGTACCTTCGGGCGTACCAGACACTTGAAGCACTGAATCTGGGCAACCTCACGGAAAGGGTGATCGAGGAACCCCGGCTGCGTGAACAGGACTGGGCCAACTTCCAAATCGCCGGAGACATCGGGGACCAAAAGGAGCTTCGCAACCTCTACGGCCACTTCTTCTACCGGTTCCGGGAAGGCGAATCAGGTTCCGATGTCTACGACCGCATTTCGTCCTTCATGGAAACCCTGTACCGGCATTGGGAAAAACCCGATTACGCGCCCAACACCCTGCTGGTGACCCACGGCCTCACCATGCGTCTTTTCTGCATGCGGTGGTTCCACTGGTCGGTAGAGTACTTCGAGTCCCTCAACAACCCGGGCAACGCGGCGCTACGGACCCTTATCCGCAACGATCAGGACAAGTACGATCTCGACACGCCGTTCAGCCAATGGGTGCGGCGCAGCACGGACGAAACCGTGCTGAACGCTCCCCCGATGGTTTTCTGACGGGCGGAGCTAGGCGTCCTTCGCCACGATCACTTCGGTGCCGTTGGCTTCGAACGCGGCCTTGTCCTCGGCGGTGATCCCGGAATCTGTGATGAGCCGGCGGAAATCGTACCCGGCCATCGCCGCGAACGCGCGCTTGCCGATCTTCGTGGAGTCGGCCAGGACATAGGAATCGGTGGCACGGCGTGCCATGACAGTATTCACCATCGCCTCGCCCTCGTCCGTGATGGTGGGGCCGATCTTCGGATCAACCCCGTTGACGCCGATGAAGGCGATATCCAGGGCAACCTTCTGCATGATGACATCGGTGTATGGCCCCACAAGTTCGTACGAACGCGGGTTCAAGATGCCACCGGTGACCATGATCTTGATGTTGGGGCGCACGGCAAGCTGGGCGGCGATATTGATGGCGTTGGTGACCACCGTCAGCATGGGCCGGTTGGAGGGTGCGTTCAGGTCTTCGCGGGTGGACAGGACTTGGGCCAGGGCCGTGTTGGTTGTCCCGCCGCTGAGTCCGATCACGGCCCCGGGCACGATGAGTTCCGAAGCCGCCAGGGCAATCTGCTGCTTGGCCTCCGCGTGGTCATTCCTGTTGTAACGCCCCGGGAGCTCGTAGGACACTGATCCCGTGGTTGCACCGCCGCGGGTACGGCTCAGGAGCCGTTGCTTTGCGAGGCTGTCGAGATCACGGCGCGCCGTGGCCGGTGAGACGCCCAGGCGGGTCACGATATCCTCGACCTCAACATGCCCTGACTCGGCGAGGAGATCAAGGATGGCTGTCAGTCGATCGTTGCGGGTCATCACGAACCTTCCGGAAATTGAGGCTAATTCACTTTCGCGAACAGCGTCAGCAAACGTGCGGTTTCCAACACCAGGGCATCACGTCCGGCCTTGATGTACTTGCGGGAGTCCACCACGGAGGGGTTGGCATCCAGGTACTCACGGACGGCGCGGGTGAAGAACCCGTTCAAGTGTGTGGATACGTTGATCTTAGTCATACCGGCCCGGATTGCCGCCACCAGGGTCTCATCTGCTACGCCCGAGGAACCATGAAGGACGAGCGGCAGCTGGACCGCCTGCTTCAGCCGCGTGATCAACGCCAAGTCCAGGGTGGCACTCCGTTCTGTCATGGCGTGCGATGAACCGACCGCGACGGCAAGGGCGTCGACGCCGGTGGCGTCCACGAAGGAGCGGGCCTCGGCCGGATCCGTCCGGACTCCTGGAGCGTGGGCGCCGTCCTTGCCTCCGACCTTTCCGAGTTCGGCCTCAACGTAGACGCCGTGTTCCTGGGCGTATTGGGCGACCCGTCGCGTGACTTCGACGTTCCAGTCATAAGGCAAGTGGGCGCCGTCGTACATCACGGAGCCGAAGCCGAGGTCAACGGCTTGCAGGGCCAGCTCTTCGGATTCGGCGTGGTCCAGGTGCAAGGCCACGGGAACTGAAGCATCCCGGGCAATCGACATTGCACCGCGGGCAATCGGCACGAGTCCGCCGTGAAAGCGGGCACAGTTCTCCGAGATTTGCAGGATCAACGGGACTCCGGCGGCCTCCGCTCCGGCCACCAGGCCCTCTGCGGTTTCGAGGTGGATGACGTTGAAGGCACCTTGGCCGATGCCGTTGGCCGCGGCGGTGTCCATGAGTTCCCGTGTGCTGACGAGGGTCACAGGGTCTCCTTCCAGCTGAGAATGAGTTGATTTTCGAGGTCCTCGTAGAGCGGCGAGATCTCGCCGGCGGCGGGCATGAGCACCGCGGCGGCGGACCACGCTGTGGCCCTGCGCAGGATCGTGGGAATGTCGGAGACTCCGCTCGCGAGCGCGACGGCGGCCGCCGCCACTCCGGCGTCGCCCGCTCCGGTGGGGTTGCCGCTAAGGGGCTCCGGGAGACGTGCGCACCAGTAGCCGCCCGGGGCCTCATGGTGGAAGGCAAGCATGCCTTCGGCGCCGGCACTGACCAGGACCGTCTTCGCACCCAAAGCGATCAATTGCCGTGCGGCAGCTTCCAGGCTGTTCTCCCCTGTTGCCTCGAGGAGTTCGTGGTTGTTGGGCTTGAGCAAATCCGCCCCGGCCCGCGCGGCGGCGATGATTCCGGGACCGGAGGTATCGACGACGGCGGGGATCCCGGCGTCGTGCGCCAGACGCACCAGCGCGGGGTAGAAGTCCGCCGGCGCGCCCGGCGGCAAGCTGCCGGAGCCGACAAGCACTCCGGCAGCTTGCCCGTCGAGGGCCTCGACGACGGCGGCAGCCAACGCCTGCCATTCGGACGGTTGGAGGGGGCTCCCCTGTTCATTGAAGATGGAGGTTTCGCCGCCCACCGTATCCACGAGGGCGATGCTCCGCCGGGTTTCCGCCGCGACCGGAACCAAGCGATGGGGCACGCCGCTGCTGCGGAGTTCAGCGGCGAATTCCGCACCGGCGGCGCCGCCGGAGGGCGCGAGTGCCAGCACGGGATGGCCCAGCTGGTGCGCCACCCGGGCGACGTTGAGGCCTTTTCCCCCTGCGCGGCTAAGGGGTGCGGCTACGCGATGGCTTGCGCCGGGAGTTATCCCGGCGACGTGGTAGCTGAGGTCGATGGCCGGATTGGGCGTGACCGTGATGACCCGCTTCATGGCCTGGATCCCGTGGCGGAGGCGGCCTTCGCCGCAGGGAGCAGTGCCCGGGCCCTCATCGCAGCACCGAGCAACCCTGCGTCCTGGCCAAGTTGGGCGCGCATGATGATCGGCCGGCGCTGGAAATCGAGCAGCTCGTCAAGGCGCGAGCGCAGCGGCTGCAGGAGTCCCTCCCCTGCTTCGGCCAGACCGCCGCCGACCACCACCGCTTCCGTGCCGATGATGCTGACGCACTGGCTGAGGCTGAAGGCGAGGGCGTCCACGGCGTCAGCCCAGATCCGGGCCGCGAGCGCATCGCCCGCTTTGGCACGCTCCAGAACTTCACGGGCGCCGGCCCGCGGGGTTCCGGCCTGGTCGCTGTAGCGCTGGGCGATCGCTCCAGCGGAGCCAACCCCTTCGAGGATCGTGGTCCCGGGGCCGTCGGGGTCCGGAACAAGGGCGTGGCCCAGTTCCCCGGCGAAGCCACCTGCGCGCACGGGGTAGCCATCGGAGATGACAGCGGCGGCGATCCCGGTGCCGACCACCATCACCACGACGTTTCGAAAATCCCGGGCGGCTCCGAAGCGGAATTCGGCCTCGGCCGCCGTGCTGACATCGTGGCCGAAGGAAACCGGGAGTCCCAAGCGCCGCGTGGCTTTTTCGCCGAAGGGAAAATTACGCCAGCCCAGGTTCGCCGAGTAGATCCCCACTCCGGTGTCGGAGTCCACGATTCCTGGAACAACAATGCAGGCTGCCTTTGCCGGGTGGCCGGGGAATTCGGCGGCAAACTCAGAGGCCAGTGCGGCGATGGCGTCCAGGATCGCATCGCCCGGCCGCAGGGAATCACGTGGCGTTGCGACGCGGCGCAACCCCAGGACATTCCCGGCCGCGTCGACGAGACCCGCCTTCAGGTCCGTCCCGCCGACGTCGAAGGCCAGGACCGCGGATTGGGCGGCTCCGAGAACCATGGAAAGACCTAGGCCGTGGTGTTCAGGACGACCGAGCGCGTGAGGTTGCGCGGCAGATCCGGGTTGAGGCCGCGCACGCGCGCCCGCTCCAAAGTGACCTTATGGACCCGGGCCAGCTCCGCGAGCGGGTGCTTGCCGGTGTTGACGTACAGGGCGCCAGTCCGGGCCATATCGGCATCCAATCCCTCAGGCTGCGCGCCGAAGAGCCACGTGACCCGGCCAGGGGCCGCAATGGAAATGGGACCGTGCCGGTATTCCATCGCCGGATATGACTCGGTCCAGCCCTGCACTGCCTCGCGCATCTTGAGTCCGGCTTCATGGGCCAGGCCAACCGTCCAGCCGGTGCCGAGGAAGGTGAACTGTTCGGCGTCGAGCAACTCCTGGGAAACGGGGTCCGTCACTGCCGTGCGGGCGTGTTCGATGGCGGTGCCGAGTTCGATGCCCAGGCTCGTGAGAAGGTACACCAGCGCGGTGGTGGCGAAGCGGGTCTGGACCACCGACTTCTCGTCGGCGTAGGGAAGTCCGATCACGGCGTCGACCAAGGCGGTGATGGGTGAATTCACGTCGCCGATCACCGCAAGCGTCCTGGGTTTTCCGCTTACGGCTTTTCCGCGCAAGGCTTCCAGCAGCTCCAGTACCTCCGTGGTGGTGCCGGAGCGGGTGATGGCGATGACGGCGTCGTACTGGCGACCGGCGCTGTTGTGATTAAGGAAAGCTTCCGACGCTGCGAATGCGTCCGTGACGCCCTTGCCCGCGGCTTCGCGGGCAGCGGCATAGCTTTGCGCCATGAACCATGAGGTACCGCAACCGACGACGGCGATCCGCTCACCATCGGCAGGCAGCAAATGCTCCGCCTTCGATTGCTCGATGGCCCGCTGCCAGACCCCGGGCTGCGAAACAAGCTCTTCTTCCATGAAGGCCCCGAGGGTGTTGTTACTCATCGCACTTACCATTCCTGTCCGCGCTTCTTCGACGCACTCTTCAACACTCAACGATTTGACGTTTTCTGATCTATACAAACACTAAACGATCATATTCAATCGCACAAGGATTGAGGGGCGATGTGGGCGAGTCAAAAGAAAAAGCAGGGCCCCTCCATGTGGAGAGGCCCTGCCTGGTGTTGCGGAGATGGGTTTACTGCGCGTGGACTCCGGCCCGCCACACAGCGAAAGTCAGCGGGATACCGGGGCGGTAGGCCAGGTGGGTGGCCGACGGCGCCTTGAGCATGTGAAGGTCTGCACGGTGCCCGACGGCGATCGAACCCACCGCCCGTTCGCCGTCGACGTCGTTGCCCGACTCCCTGGCGAGCGCCAGCGCACCGCCGTAGGTTGCGGCCCGGACGGCCTCGTGCACGCTCAAGTGCATCTGCAACACCGCCGTGGTGACGCAGAAGGCCATCGAGCTCGTGTAGGAGGTGCCGGGGTTGCAGTTCGCGGCCAAGGCAATCTGCACGCCGGCGTCGATCAACGCGCGGCCCGGGGCGAGCGGCTGGCGGGTGGAGAGATCGCAGGCAGGCAGGCAGGTAGCCACGGTTCCGCGGGTGCCTGTTCCGGTCGCAGCGTCCCAGCCGCTCCACGTCCCCGCGAGCGCCTGGATATCGGCCTCCGAAAGGTAGTTGACGTGGTCGACGCTGGCCGCGCCGAACTCCACAGCCAACTGGACACCGGGTCCAACACCTAACTGGTTGCCGTGGACGCGCAGTCCCAGGCCAGCGTCGCGGCAGGCGGACAGCACGCGGCGCGACTGTTCCTCGGTGAAGGCGCCTCGCTCGCAGAAAACATCGGCCCAATCCACGTAGGGGCGGACGGCGTCGAGCATCGGGCCGCAGACGAGGTCCGTGTACTCCTCAGCATCGGTTCCGGCCGGGACCAGGTGGGCGCCCAAGTAGGTGACTTCGTCCACAGTGGCGGCGGCGATGCGGGCGCTGCGGGCCTCGTTCTCGAGGTCCAGCCCGTAGCCGGTCTTGCTCTCCAGGTAGGTGGTGCCTTGGGAGACGGCTTCGGTCACGCGTCCGGCGGCGAGGCGGGTCAGTTCCTCGTCGCTTGCGGCGCGAGTGGCGCCGGTGGTGACGGCGATCCCGCCGGCGCTGTAGCTCTGGCCCGCCATTCTGGCCTCGAATTCGGCGGTGCGGTCTCCAGCGAAAATCAGGTGCGAATGCGAATCCACCCAACCCGGAAGCACGGCGCGGCCTTCAGCGTCCACGCGTTCGTCGGCGGCGGGAGCCTCGGATGCGGGGCCGATCCAGGAAATCCGCTCACCCTCGATCACCACGGCGGCGTCTTTGAGGACGCGATGCTCAGCGTCCTGGGTCATCAATTCGCCGATGTTGCTGATCAGTGTGCTCGTCTGCCCGCTCATGAACCTATTGTTCAACGGCGGATGGACCAACGGGTGGCCGCAAGCTCCTCCGGTGTCCGGGATACCGGACTGATGCCGGATATGGAGCCCAGGATCTCGGCGGCAGCCAGCTCGGCAATGGCGGAGGAGGTCTGGAAACCATAGCCGCCTTGACCCGCGAGCCAGAAGAAGCCGGGAGCCTCGGCGTCGAAACCCACGGCCGGGACGCCGTCGCCAGCTTCCGTTCGCAACCCGGTCCAGGCCTTGGCCACGGAATGGATGCCCAGCGACGTGAGCGAGTTCAGCCGGGTCACCAACTCTTCCACGTCGCCGGGCCGCGGCTGTGCGTCCTCGGGGCCGCTCGGCACCGCCTCCGACGGCGAAATGAGCACTTGCGCCCCCTCGCGCCGGAAATAGTAGGAATCATCGGCTGCCGCCACCATGGGGCTTCCCAGTGGAAGGGGGCGTCCGACGTCGACAATCGCCGCTGTGCGCCGGAAGGGCTGCAAGCCCAGCTTCTCCACCCCGCTGAGCACCGCGAGTTCGTCCGCCCAGGCACCGGCGGCGTTGACGACGACGGCGGACTGGAAGCCTTCCAGCCCGGCGCCCAGTAGCCAGCCCGAGCCGAGGCGTTGGGCCGAATGGACCCGGGCGCCGGTAATGATGTCCACTCCCCCGGCTTCGGCACGCTGCCGATGGTCCTCCAGCAACACGGGTGCATTGCAAGCGAATGACCCGGTATCCAGGCCCGCGGCCGTGAAGGACCCGGGGTTGAGGGCCGGGCACAGTTCAAGGGCTTCCGCGTGGGTGATGGCATGCATATGGCCACTGGCTTCTGCCTTGACCGTTGCTTCATCGCCCACCAACATGAACGAGCGCGGTGCCAGCACCGGTACCGGCAACACGGCGTCACGTGCTGCCAACAGTTCCAGTGTTCGAACGGTGAGTTCCTGAACCACGGCCGGTCCATAGCTCGGGATCAACTGCCGTGCCGAGCGGGACGACGTGTGGTAGGCCAGCGTTTGTTCGGCCTCCACGAGGGCTACCGAACAGTGGCCGGCCAGCGCCGAGGCCAGGGACAATCCGGCGATGCCGCCGCCGACAATTACCACGTCATAGTTTGCAGCCATCCCTCCATCCTGTCAGCGCGGAAGCTCGGAAGCGAGAGAGCCAGTCGCGAGGGGATCGGCTGCGGGCGTCCGGCGGCACTATTCCACCGCGGACGGCTTAATCCCGCTGTACGGTGTCCACCAGGTCAGCGGCTCCGTGACTGTGAAGCGCCGTCCCGAGATCGAGTCCGCCGGAATCCGGACAAAGTGGTCCTTCCGGCCGGCTTCCCACGGAAACAGAGGCAGCGAGAACGAGTTGATAACGTCGTCGATCTGTTTGACGGGCGCTGCTTTGCCATGGAGCACGACGCTCCATGCGACTCCGGTGCTCGAATCGACGCCGTCCACCTCCATGGCCACCGGGAATTCGCCCATGGCTGCCGCGAGCTTTGTGCCCGCCCCGGTTCTGAAGACAACCGTCCCCTGGTCCACGGCGTAATTAATGGGGAAAATGTCGGGGTGGTCTCCGAGCCACACCGCCAGCCTGCCGACGGACACGCCCCTCAAGAGATTCCAGCATTGCTGGGAATCCAACACCTCGGTGCGAGGTTGTGCTGCATCTTTGTCCATGCTGCCGATCCTAGGCCTCTGACCCCTGTCGGGACAGGGCTTAGGGATTCAGCGCAGGTATTGGAGCTGACTGAAGTGGCTGAGGTAGCTATCCAATAGCTCTTGCGCCACCCCGACCGAATCCACCAGAGGGTTCATGGCCAGCGCCTTGTAGGCGGAGCGCCGGGAACCAGTGAGCGCAGCGTCGATTGTGGCGCGTTCGACGGCCTTGGCGTTGATGACGAGTCCCCGGGCGTAGTCCGGCAAGGCCTTCGCCGGGAGCAGGCGGACTCCACGGCCATCCACCAAGCAGGGTGCCTCGATGACGGCGTCGGCGTCGAGCTCAGCCAAGGTGCCGCTATTGGGGACGTTCAGGATCAGGCGGGCAGTTTCCCCCTGGCTGATGGCCCGCATGATGCCCAGAGCAACGGTCTCGTAGCCGCCCGACACCAGGTCCGCGGCGTCGCGTTCGAAAGTACCGGCCGCGTCCCTGTTGCTCTGCATGTACGTCTCTTCGCGATCCAGCTTGGTCTTTTCCCAGAGCCGCAGGGCAGCCTTCGAGGAAGTTTCCCGCAAAGCTGGCCCCGCACCGCCGTCGTTCGCGTCCCCGAGCCCGTCGTAGAAGGACGATTGCTGCCGCGCCAAATAGGCGCCGCGGCTGCTCGCGGCGCGCCGATCGGCGTCGAGCGCTTCCCGCGTGAAGTAGTAGTAGTGAAGATACTCATTGGGAACCGCGCCAAGTGCCTGGATCCACGAAGCGCCGAACAACCGGCCCTCTTCAAAGGACTCGATGGCGTCCGGGTCGGCCAGGAGGCGCGGCAGGACGTCCTCACCGTCAACCACCAGCCCCCGCAGCCAGCCCAGGTGGTTCAGCCCGATGTAGTCGATCTCCACGGATCCATCGCGGAAGGCTGACGCGCCGCGGTGGATGCCTGCCGCGCCAAGTGCGCGTCTTGCCAGCCCCACCGGCGAATCGCAGATCCCCACCACTTTGCGGCCAAGGACTCTGGTCATGACCTCGGTGATGACGCCCGCCGGATTGGTGAAGTTGATGAACCAGGCCCCCGGAGCGTGCTTCTTCACCGCCGCGGCGATGTCCAGGACCACGGGAATGGTCCGCAGGGCGTAGGAAATTCCCCCCGCGCCCACGGTCTCCTGCCCGATGACTCCATGCTCGAGGGCAATCCGTTCATCGGCGGCGCGTCCCTCCAACCCACCCACCCGGATGGCGGAGAAAATGAAGTCCGTGCCCGGCAGCGCCTCCGACAACTCCGTGAACCTGCGGACTGCCGGCGCATCAGGCACCCCCTCGGCCATGTCGGCGAGGACCCTGGCCACCACTCCCAGGCGCGCGGGGTCGGCGTCGAACAGCCTGAGTTCCGTGACCCGGCCCGCTTCATGGTCGGCCAGCAATGCCGAATAGACCAGGGGAACCCGGAATCCCCCGCCGCCCAGGATGGTGAGGATCATCGGAACTCAGAGCCCCGCTGCGGCGCGGCTCTTCACGAAAGCCTGGACACACGCCTCGACGTCCTCTGAGCTGTGCGCTGCCGAGAGCTGCACACGGATCCGGGCGGCTCCCTTGGGTACCACCGGGTAGCTGAACGCGGTGACGAAGACTCCGTGGTGGAGCATCTCGTCGGCCACCTTCGCGGCCACGACGGCGTCGCCGAACATCACCGGGATGATGGCGTGTTCGCCGTCGAGCAGTTCGAAGCCTTCCTCGCTCATGCGGCGGCGGAACAGCGCTGCGTTCTCAAAGAGCCTGGACCGGAGCTCGCCGGAACCCTGGACCAATTCGATCGCCTTGATGGTGGCTGCAACGATGGCCGGAGCCAACGAGTTGGAGAACAGGTACGGGCGGGCCTTCTGACGCAGCATGGCGACGATTTCGGCCCGGCCGGAGACGTAACCGCCCGAAGCGCCACCGAGGGCCTTGCCGAACGTGCCGGTGTAGATATCGACCCGGTCGGAGACGCCTGCGTGTTCCGGGGTTCCGGCGCCGGTGGCACCCATGAAACCGACGGCGTGGGAGTCGTCCACCATGACCAGGGCATCATGCTTATCCGCGAGATCGCAGATGGCCGCAAGCGGAGCGAGGTAGCCGTCCATGGAGAAGACGCCGTCCGTCACGATGATCTTGCGGCGGGAACCCGCGGCTTCAAGCAGTTTGGCTTCGAGATCGGCCATGTCCTGGTTGGCGTAGCGGAAGCGCTTGGCCTTGCTGAGGCGGATGCCGTCGATGATGGAGGCGTGGTTCAGGGAATCCGAGATGATGGCGTCCTCAGGCCCGAACAAGGACTCGAACACTCCCCCGTTGGCGTCGAAGCAGCTGGAGAACAAGATGGTGTCCTCGGTTCCCAGGAACTCGGAGACCCGGGCTTCGAGCTCAAGGTGCAGGTCCTGGGTGCCGCAAATGAAACGGACGGATGCCATGCCGAAGCCGCGCTGGTCCATGGCGGCCTTGGCGGCGGCAATGATATCCGCGTGGTCCGCCAGACCAAGGTAGTTGTTGGCGCAGAAGTTCAAGACAGTATTGGCGGGCTGGCCGAGCTGGCCGGCCGAGATGTGGCTGGCCTGCGGCGAGTCAATGTGGCGTTCAGTCTTGAAGAGTCCTGCGGTGCGGATCTCTTCCAGTTCGCCCTGCAGCTGGTCTTTGATGCTTGAGTACATTGGTGGCTCCTGGTACTGGGAGTAGAGTGCTGGTTTGGCGGACTTTACGGCCACTAGATTTCGGTCCAGTCGAGGACTACCTTGCCGCCCGAGCCGGCGCGGGCGATCTCGAAGCCCTTTTCCCAGTCGGCAGCGGACAGCTTGTCCGTGACCACAGCGGAAATGTTGCGGTGCAGTACGGGATTCGAGGACAGCATGGCGCTCATGGCGTACCAGGTTTCGTACATCTCGCGGCCGTAGATGCCCTTGAGGGTCAGCATGTGGGTGACCACTTTGCCCCAGTCGATGTCGATGGACTGGCTGGGCAAGCCAAGCATGGCGATGCGTCCGCCGTGGTTCATGTTGTTGATCATCTCAGGCAGGGCCGTGGGATGCCCGGACATTTCCAGGCCAATGTCGAATCCTTCGCGCATGCCGAGCTCGCGTTGGGCATCCTTGACGCGCATTTTGGAGACATCGACGGCCAGGTCCACGCCCATCTTCCGGGCCAGCTCAAGCCGCGGGGCGGACACATCCGTAATGGCGATCTTGCGGGCACCGGCGTGGCGCGCGACGGCGATTGCCATGAGTCCGATGGGCCCCGCACCGGTGATGAGCACGTCCTCGCCGACCAGCGGGAAACTCAGGGCGGTGTGGACAGCGTTGCCGAACGGGTCGAAGATGGCGCCGAGCTCCGGCGTGACCGAGGGATCGTGGTGGACCCAGACATTGGTCTCCGGTATGACGACGTATTCGGCGAAGGCGCCATCGCGCTGCACCCCCACGGACACCGTGTGGATGCACATCTGCCGGCGACCGGCACGGCAATTGCGGCAGATTCCGCAGACCACGTGGCCTTCGCCGGAGACGCGGTCGCCGACCTTGACGTCACGGACGTCTTCGCCCACGGCCACCACTTCGCCGTAGAACTCGTGGCCCGCAATCAGCGGCGCCTCGATGATGCCCTGTGCCCAGGCGTCCCAGGACTGGATGTGCAGGTCCGTTCCGCAAATGCCGGTGGTCATGACACGGATCTTGACGTCGCTGGGACCGGCCTCCGGCTCGGGACGTTCGACGAGTTCAAAACCGGCGTGCGCACCGGACTTGTAGAGAGCCTTCATGGGTCTTCCTAACTCAGGGGATGGGCCGTTTGTGTGCCGTTTCACTTCATTGAAGCCCCACGAACGCTTTAGCACAACTAGGTTTTTCTCAATCAACGATTTAGCATTTACTAAATGGAAGTACACCAGCTCCAGATGCTCAGGGAACTAGGAGATCTCGGCAGTGTCAAGGCCGTAGCAGAGACCCTCATGGTCACACCGTCTGCCGTCTCCCAGCAGCTCGCGCTCCTGCAGAAATCCGTCGACGTGCCCCTGACACGCAAGGAAGGCCGCGCCTTGGTGCTCACGGATGCGGGGAGGGTCCTCGCCGACGCCGGAGCCGCCGTCGTGAACGCGCTCGCGGACGCACGGGCGGCGATCGGCGCTTACCACGACTCCCCGGGTTCCACCGTGACCGTGAGCGCCTTCCACAGTGCGGGGCAGGCCCTGTTCGCTCCGCTTGCGGCATTGCTGGCCACTGCAGGCGGCGCGGGTCCGGAAAGCGTCCCCCGCTTGAAGCTCGCCGACGAGGACGTCGCCCAGGAAGACTTTCCCGGACTCGCGGCGCGGTACGACCTCGTGCTCGCGCATCGGATGGAGCACAGTCCCGGGTGGCCCACCGACAAGGTGGCTGTGATCCCGCTCGCGGACGAACCCCTCGACGTCGTGTTGCCTGCCGGGCACCCGCTCGCGGCACGCCGCGAACTCAGGCCGGCCGACGTCGTCGGACAGACTTGGGTGACCAGCCGCGCAGGCTACTCCCCCGCAGACGTGCTGGCCGCCGTCGTCGCTGTCAGCGGGCGCCCCGCGGACGTCCTCCACCGCATCAACGACTACTCCACAGTGGCCTCGCTCGTGGCAGCCGGTGGGGCGATTGGTTTGCTCCCGCGGTTCACTGCCCGGCGCGTGCTGGATGCGGGCGTGGTCCTGCGTCCGCTGGCGGGGGTCAATTCGGTGCGAAAAATCGACATCCTGGCAAGGCCGGAAACCCTGAAGCGGAAATCGGTCATGACGGTCTGCGAAGCGCTGCAGACCGTCATGACCGAACTCGCCGGGGCTACGTAGCCCAACGGCGTGGGCCCACGCCGCCAGGGTTCCCTGGCCGTGGGGCCCCACCGGCGAGGGTCGGTGGGGATTACTTGGGCACCAAGGCAGGCTGGCCGGCTTCGAAATAGTCCACGAGGTCCTGCCGCAGGGACGGAATTTCGCGGGCGGAACCGTCGCCGCGCAACGACTCTGTGGCCAGGACGCCGGCCGCGACCGCCTGGCGGGCTGCAATCGGGTTGGTCTCGGTCTGCCCGCCCTCGGCAGCAAAGCGGAGGAATTCGGCGATCAGGCGCGGATCGGCGCCGCCGTGGCCGCCTTCGCCGTCCCGGATCACGATCACGTCATCCGGCTCCGCGAAACCCGTCGTCCGCGTGGTCCAGACCTTGATCAGTTCGCCGGGGCCGTCGCCGAAGTTCTCGATCCGGCCCTTCGTTCCGATCACGGTGTAGTTCCGCCAGTAATCCGGCGTGAAATGGCACTGCTGGTAGGACGCCAGCACACCGTTGTCGAGGACCATGTTCATCATGGAAATATCCTCGACATCGATGGTCTCCGCGAGGTCCTTCTGCTCGGTGGGCGGCCAGTTGTCGATCGAAAACCAGTCACCCATGCGCTTGCCGCTGTTGTCGCTGCGCCTGGACACCGAGCCGTAGACGGCCAAATCCCCGACGGCGGATACGCGCCTGGTGTACCCCTTCGCGAGCCAGTGGATGACGTCGATGTCATGCGCCCCCTTCTGCAGCAAAAGCGAGGTGACGTTCTTGCGCTCGGAATGCCAGTCCTTGAAGTAGTAGTCTCCGCCGTGGCCGACGAAGTGCCGGCACCAAACGGCCTTGACCTCGCCGATCCTGCCTTCCTCTATGAGCTCGCGCATTTGGACCACCACGGGCATGTGCCGCATGTTGTGGCCGACGTAGAGCCTGGTGCCGGTTTCGTAGGCGGTCCGGAGGATCCGGTCCGCGGCCTCGATGGTGATATCAAGGGGCTTCTCGCAGAAAGTCGGGATTCCTGCCTTGAGGGTGCGGACCGCGACGGCGGCGTGCTGGTTGTCCGGAGTCAGGACCAGGACGGCGTCAATACCGCTGTTGAGGAGCTCCCCAAGATCGGCCGTAACGCGGGCGGTAGGGATCCGTTCGGCCGCATCCGCACGGCCACGTTCGCTCGTGTCGCACACAAAGGTGACTTCCGAGCCTTGGCCCGGCTTGTGCGCGTGGCGCCACAGGCCCGAGCGCAGGCCGAAGCCCACCAAGCCAATCTTCATGTCAACCGTTTCCATTTGCTGGTGAATCCTTCTGCTGGTTCTCAAAAAAGTCGTGTTGTGGCTGTGCGATGTGGTGCCGATTCCCGCACGAACAGTTGCCAAGGAAAGTCCATGACCGCCGGACCGGAAGCTGCTCCGCCGCGGGAAGCACCGCCGTCGACGGCTCGTTTCAGGAGGAGGCGCGCAATCCGGTCGAAGAAGTCCACCGGACCCACTGTGCTGAGGGAGGGCGACATCCGCTCGCCCTCAATGGTGTTGCCGACACCGATGATGTCCACGTCCCGGCCGACGGTCAGTCCAAGGCGCTGTGCGGCGTTGATGGCACTGACAGCGGCAAAGTCTGTCACCGCGTAGACCGCGGTGGGCCTGTCCTTCAGGCTGAGCAGACGCATGGTGGCGGCATAGGCACCCAGCGTGGTGCCGTCGAAGGTTCCCACGAAGTCCTCGTTCAAGGGGATACCCGCTTCTTCCAGCGCCGAGGTGTAGGCGCGGTACCGCGGGCCGCCCAAAGGCCGCCCGGCACCCGCGGGCACCAGGCACGCCACCTCGCGGTGGCCGTTCAGGAGATGCTCCACGGCAAGCTTGCAGCCGGGACCCGCAACGGATCGAATGACGTCGAAACCGGCAGGCTCGAGGGCCTCGTCGAAAACCACCAGGGTGGTGCCGCGTCCGGCGAGTTCCTCGAGGACGCCCCGGTCCTGTTCGCGCACGGCGTCCACGAACACTGCGTCGGCGTCGTGGCTTTGCAGGACCCGGGCCCAATCTGCGTCGCCGAGAATCATGGGGGTGATGCCCAGGGGGGCGGCGGCCCGCTGCACGGCTTCGATCACGGACAAGGACCACGGATCGGAGAGCATTGTCAGGGAGAGGATGACCGTGTTGGTCCGTCCGGTGCGGATGGCCCGGGCCGCCTGGTTGGGGTGGTAGCCGAGCCGTTCAGCGGCGGACTTCACCTTCTCGACGGTGGAATCGGACACGCCGGGTCCACCGTCGCCCCTGCGTCCTGACATCACATAGGACACCGTGGCCGTGGAGACCCCTGCTTCTGCCGCGACCATGCGGATCGTGGGACGCACTCCGGCGCCCGTGGCCTTGACCATGTCTCCCCTTCTTCGGCGGTGGCGGCACGCATGCCGCCACCGCTGGCGATCATTCTAGAAGTGTGTCCCCGTCAGGCGCCGAAGACCGGGACGTCGGACGGCAATGCCGCCTGGTACTCGTCACGGATCTTGTCGCCGCCGTCGGACTTCCAGCGCTTCAGCGCGTCCTTCAATTCGTCCATCTTGGCGCGTCCGGTGATGATGTCCACCACCTTGTCCCGGAACGGCGCCTGGATTTTCGCCCCGACCTTTGAGTTGGTGTCCGAGTAGGTGCTGTTGGTCGGATTGCGCCACGCCAGGTCCAGGAGTTTCTGTTCCTGCTGGATGATGTACTTGGTGTCCTCGTCGAAGCCCGGGTTGAAGATGACGTTCTCCGGGCTCGACATGATGTTCAACGCCGAGGCGAGTCCGGGGATGTTGGTATTTCCGGACTCGGTCATCTGCGGGCTGCCCTTCTGGTCCAGGGTGTAGTCCTTGCCGAGCTCGCCGTAGTTCTTCTGCATGTACTCAACGGTGCCGAACGGGGCGGACAAGTAGTTGATCAGGGACAGCAATTCGCGGATCCTGCCTTCGTCTGCCTTCTTGAATGGCGTGAATCCGACCGTGCCGTAGCCCATGTCATATGTCGGCTTGGCCTTTCCGTCCGCGCTGAATGGCACCAGGATGTCGAACTTCGCCGTTTCGCTCAGGGCCCGGTACTGGCGCATGCCGTGCGGACCGACGATGACCTGTGCGCCAACCGTGCCGTTGACCACGCGGTTGCGGATGTCCGTGGCTTTCGTGTCCGGGTAGAAGACTCCGGCGGCAAACATCTTCGCCGTGAACTCGACGCCTGCCGCGTAGGCATCCGTTTCATACAGATGCTTCAGGGTCCGGTCCTTGCCGACGGCCCAACCGTTAGGGGCACCGAACCACTCGGTGACCATGTGCAGGGCATTGATGTACGCCGGTTCAAGGGCGTAACGCTGCTCCCCCGGACGCGTGATTTCCTTGGCTTTCGCCAGGAACTCTTCGGCATTGCTGGCGTTGAATCCGCCTACTTTGTCCCAGGTTGCGTGGTTGCCGAGGTAGACCTGGCCGAAGGGAGTGCTCGGAATCGGAGCACCCCAGATCTTGCCGTTCACGACGGCGGTCTTCCAGGAGTCCGGCTTGAGCGCCGCAAGGTTGGGGTACTCAAGCACCGCGTCGCCGGAGAGGTACTTGGTAAGGTCCTGGAACTTGGCTTCGAGCATGGGACCGACATTGGGGATGCCCTGGTTCGGCGGAACCCACATCATGTCCGGGAGATCGTTGCTGGCCAGGACGGTGGCGAACTTGGCGGGGTAGCCGTCACCGATGTCCTCGGCAATCTGCAGGTCCAGGTCTCCGCCGAGCTTGGCATTGAGGCGTTGCCAGAAGGCGTTGTCCTTCATGCCCGGGCTCATCGTGTCGAAAGTCTCCGTCAGGCCGGTGACCTTGCCCTTGAGCGGGGCGGAGGTGACGGATTGCACCGGTGTGGGGAGCTTGAAGTAGGCGGACTGCAAGCCCTTGGCGTTCCCGGGGAGGTCCGGGGTCAGGCCGGTGAACTCCTTGTACGTCGGCAGTTTGACGGAAGCAGAGGCAGCGGCGCCCCCGTTTCCGGCCCCGCCGGCTCCTCCGCCACAAGCGGCGAGCCCAACGGTAGCGACGCTCAACCCGGCGAGGCCGAGGAACCCGCGCCGGCTGACGCCGGAAGTGCCTGGAATGGTACTGGTCATGGCAGAACCCTTTCTGAGGTGGTGTGGGTGGTGCAGTGTGATGGTTTGGTGCGTGGAGGCTTGGTGCTCGGCAGGCTGAGGCCTGGCTGGCGGCGCTAGCCCTTGACCGCGCCGGTAATGACGCCCTTGGCGAAGTGCTTCTGCAGGAACGGGTAGACCATGAGGATGGGGACCAGTGCAACCACCACTACGGCCATCTGGATGGATTGCGGTGGCGGCGCTGTGGTGATTCCCAGCTGGTCCGCGGCGCCGCTGCCCTGAACGACGAAGTTGCGCAGGAGCAACTGGATGGGCCACTTGCTGTGATCGTTGATGTAGAGCAGCGCGTTGAAGAATGAGTTCCAGAAACCCACCGCATAGAACAGCCCGACGACGGCGATCACGGCTTTGGACAGCGGCATCACGATGCGCCACAGAATTTGCCAGTCGGTGGCGCCGTCGATCCGCGCACTCTCGATCAGTTCACCCGGGATGTTCATGAAGAAGGACCTCATGACCACGAAGTTGAAGGCCCCGAAGATGCCGGGCAGAATCAGGGACCACAAGGAATCCAAGAGGTTCAGCTGGCGGATCATCAGGAACGATGGGATGAGCCCGGGAGCAAAAAGCAGCGTGAACAGCACCGCGAGGATCACCGGCCGGCCAAATAGGACGGTGCGGCTGGTGGCGTAGGCCATGGTGATTGTGACGAAAAGCGCCAGGACCGTGCCAATAGCGGTGACAAACATGGACACCCCGAGTGACTGGATGACCATGGGGCCCTTGAAGATGGTGACGTAGGCGTCCAGGGTTGGCCGCTCGGGCCACAGGACGAATCCACCCGCCCGCATGAGCTGATCGTTGTCCGCCAAGGAGGTGGACACGACCAACAGAATGGGCGTCAGGATGGAGACGCTGAAGACAATCAGGACCAGCGCCTTGATGGTTTGATAGAGGGGCGAAGGCCGCTCTTTCCAGACGGGCCGTTTGGGGTTGTAGCTCAGTTCCTTGACCTTGCGGGCGGCAAGGGTCTTTCCGGGGGTCAGTGTGGTTGCCATAGTGTTCTCCTGGTGCGAAATCCGGACTGGCCGGGACTAGCCCGGGGCTAGCCCGCGCGCTTTGCAAAAATTCCGTCTTCGCCGAAACGGTGGGCAAGTTTATTGGCGGCAAAGATCAGCAGGGCGCTGACCACTCCCTTGGCGAGTCCGGCGGCGGCGCCGGAACTCCATCCGCCGCCGATGACACCGGTGTAATAGGTGAAGGTGTCCAGGACTTCCGCGGCTCCGGCCCCGACTGCGTCGCGCTGCAGGATGAACTGCTCGAAGCCCACCGAAAGAATGTCGCCGATCCGGAGGATGAGCAGCAGGACGATGACAGGACGGAGCCCGGGGAGCGTGATGTGCCACATCCGACGCCAGCGGCCTGCGCCGTCAGCCGCGGCTGCCTCATACAGCGATGCATCGATGCTGGCGAGAGCCGCCAGGAAGATGATCATTGCCCAGCCGGCGTCCTTCCAGATCATCTGAGCGACCACCAGGACAGGGAAAGACTCGGGGTTGGTCATGAATGGCACGGCTTCCATGCCGAACTGCCGCAAGGTGTTGTTCACAAACCCCGCGCCGCCGAGCATCTGCTGGAAGAAGGCGATAACCAGCACCCAGGAAAGGAAGTGCGGCAGGTAGGCGATGCTCTGGAACACTTTCCGCACCCGGGCGCTCACCAGCGAGTCCACGATCAACGCCAACACCAGGGGCACCGGGAACAAGAAGACCAGTTGCCACGCGGCCAAGTAGAGGGTGTTCCAGAAGGCGTGGACGAAGTCCGGGTTGCCGAACAGATCAACGAAGTTCTGCCAACCTACCCAGAGGCTGTCTCCGATCCCGAGGTAGGGCTGGTAGTCCTGGAACGCGATCACGTTGCCCAGGATGGGAACGTAGAAGAACAGCAGCAGGAACGCGATGCCCGGGAGCATCATCAGGAGCATCTGCTTGTCGCGGCGCAGGCGGGACCTGAAAGACTGCGTCGTCGGAACGGGAGGCTTGTTCCGATTCGGCCTGCCCCTGCTCAGCCGCTTCCCTTCGGCATGGGCCGGGACGCGGTCCGCATCCGGCAGCGCCGGGGCTTCTTCCGTCGTCGAGTTCATGCGTTCTCCTCGTGTTTTGGTGGCGCGTGGTGGGTTCGCTGGGAACCGGGGCGGCGTTTCGAATGCCATGTGATGCCAGCCACGTTCGTTAACCGTTTAACAAACCATAAGTGACGCCCATCTCTTTTGCAAGATCATGATTGAAACTTGACCGGAAGATCAGATTTCGTCACCGGACGCGAAAATTGCGGACACGACCGCGTGCGCGACTGAACCAAGAGCAAGCGCACCGGCGGGACTCTGCTCGCGCCGTCGTCGTCGAAAGGTTGCTGCAGCTTTGGCGCGCACGCACGGTGGAGTGCTCGTGGCGCCCGCTTCCTACACGCTGCCTCCGTAGCCCAGCCGACGTCCGCCGCCATCGGGCATCGCCGGCAGGGTACCTGCGATGATGCGGTTGGCGGTCACTGTGGTGCCACTCTTCGTACCGGACAAAGCGACGGTGTCGCCCGCTTTCAGGTCGGTAGCCTTGATGGTCTGGGGCGATGGACGACGGCCTTGCGTGCCCGTTCCGGCAGCAGGGAACTTGACGATGGTGGTTGACGATGTGATCGCGTAGCTCTGCGTGAAGCCGTCATCGCTCTTCACGGAAATGTTCGAATCGCTGACCGACTGCACGGCGCCGCGCTGCGTCACCACGGTCGTGAAGGTGCCGTCTTTGTTCTTGACCGTGAACTCACCGTGGACTTCCGGGCCTGCGAAGCCGCGCGGCAGCACGGGAAAATGCTTGGCGTTACCGGGCGACGGGGTGGCGGGCGACGTTGTTCCAGGCGTTGCTACGCCCGTAGGCGTCGCGCTCAACACGTACGAAGGGATGATCTGGCCGGCAGCCCACACTGCGGCCACACCACCGCCGCTCAAGACGACGGCGATCCCGCCGGCGATGAGGGCCTTACGAAGGCCCGGAGTCATGGTGGACATGGCCGAATCCTTTCTCCGCTCCTCCCCGAACCGGTAAGGGGCGGGCAGCAAAGAACTGATGACTCCATATTGTGCCTTTAAGCTGTGTGCCTGCTGTGGATCCAGACACAACTAGGTCGCAGTTGGTGTCGTTTTGACGGCATAACGACATTAACTGCGACCTAGTCGGGTGAGGCGGTGGGTGGGCCCACGCCGCCAGGGTTCCCTGGCCGAGCGAAGCGAGGCAAGGGAGGCGGTGGGTGGGCCCACGCCGCCAGGGTTCCCTGGCCGAGCGAAGCGAGGCAAGGGAGGCGGTGGGTGGGCCCACGCCGCCAGGGTTCCCTGGCCGAGCGAAGCGAGGCAAGGGAGGCGGTGGGTGGGCCCACGCCGCCAGGGTTCCCTGGCCGAGCGAAGCGAGGCAAGGGAGGCGGTGGGGACTAGCCTTCGACGCCGAGCCTCTCCAGGATCAGCTCCTTGACGCGGCCGGCGTCGGCCTGCCCGCGGGTGGCTTTCATGACTCCCCCGACGATCGCACCGATGGCCTGAAGCTTGCCGCTGCGGATCTTCTCCGCGACGTCGGGCTGGGCCGCAAGTGCGGCGTCGATCGCTTCCAGCAAGGGGGCGTCGTCGGACACGACGGCGAGGCCGCGCTTCTCGACGATCTCCGCCGGGGTGCCCTCGCCGGCGAGGACGCCGTCGAGCACCTGGGAAGCCATCTTGTTGTTGATCTTTCCGCCCTCGACGAGCTTGTTGAGCTCCACGATGGTCTCGGGGGTGACGCCGAGCTCGGAGGGATCGACGTCGGCCGTCTTGGCGCGTCCCACGATCTCGCCCATCCACCACTTGCGGGCCACGGAGGCGCTGGCCCCGGCCGCGATGGTTTCCTCGATGGAGTCCATGACGCCGGCGTTCACGACATCGCGGAACTCGAGGTCCGAATAGCCCCAGTCAGCCTGGAGCCGCTTGCGGCGGGCCGCGGGTGGCTCGGGGAGCGTGGCGCGGAGTTCCTCCACCCATTCACGGGACGCGAGGACCGGAACGAGGTCCGGCTCAGGGAAGTAGCGGTAGTCGTCGGCGTCGGACTTTGCGCGGCCCGACGTCGTTGTGCGCGTGTCCTCGTGCCAGTGGCGCGTTTCCTGGATGACCGGCTCGCCGGAGTCCAGGACGGCAGCGTGGCGCTGGATTTCGTAACGGACGGCGTGCTCGACGGCGCGCAACGAGTTCACGTTCTTCGTCTCCGAACGGATGCCGAAGCGTTCGCGGCCGTGCGGGCGCAACGAAACGTTCGCGTCGCAACGGACGTTGCCCCGTTCCATCTTGGCGTCGGAAACCCCAAGGTTCTTGACGATCTCGCGGACAGCGGCAACGTATGCCTTGGCGAGCTCGGGTGCGCGGCTGCCGGCGCCCTCGATCGGCTTGGTGACGATTTCCACGAGCGGAACACCGGAACGGTTGTAGTCCACGAGCGAGTAGTCGGCACCCTGGATGCGGCCCGTCGCGCCGCCCATGTGGGTGAGCTTGCCGGCGTCTTCCTCCATGTGCGCCCGCTCGATCTCCACGCGGAACACGGTACCGTCCGAGAGCTCGATGTCCAGGTAGCCGTCGTAAGCGATGGGTTCGTCGTACTGGGAGGTCTGGAAGTTCTTGGGGGTGTCCGGGTAGAAGTAGTTCTTCCGGGCGAAGCGGCAATACTCGGCGATCTTGCAGTTCAGGGCAAGGCCGATCTTGATGGAAGATTCCACTGCCGTCTTGTTCAGCACAGGCAGGACGCCGGGCATGCCAAGGTCAACCTCGTTGACGTTGGTGTTCGGCTCGTCGCCGAAGACGTTGGGTGCGGAGGAGAACATCTTGGTCTTGGTGTTGAGCTCCACGTGGACTTCGAAGCCAAGGACGGGATCGTACTTCTCCATGGCCTCTTCGAAACTGAGGATGGCGTCGGTAGACATCAGTTGGAACCTCCGGCGATGGTGGAGCTGGAACCGAGAACGGGGGCTCGGTCCAACAGCGGGCCACCCCACTTCTGTTCGAGCAAGGATTCAAGAACGGCACCCACGCGGTACAGTCGGGCATCCTCGCGGGCAGGAGCCAAAAGCTGGATGCCTACGGGCAGTCCGTCTTCGTCAGCCAAGCCGCCGGGGAGAGACAAGCCGGGAATGCCCGCCATGTTCGCCGGGATGGTGGCGACGTCGTTGAGGTACATGGCCAGCGGATCGTCGAGCTTCTCCCCCAGCTTGAAGGCCGTGGTGGGAGCCGTGGGCGAAATCAGGACGTCGGCCTGGGCGAACGCGGCGTCGAAATCGCGCTGAATGAGCGTACGGACCTTCTGGGCCGAGCCGTAGTAGGCGTCGTAATAGCCGGCGCTCAGGGCGTAGGTGCCCAGGATGATGCGTCGCTTGACCTCATCGCCGAAACCGGCGGCGCGGGTAGCGGCCATGACGCGTTCGATCGTCATGGGGCCGTCCTCGGGCAGGACACGCAGGCCGTAGCGCACGCCGTCGAATTTGGCCAGGTTGCTGGAGACCTCGGACGGCATGATCAGGTAGTAGGCGCCCAACGCGTACTTGAAGTTGGGGCAGGAAACCTCGACGATTTCCGCGCCGGCCCCCTTGAGCAGCTCAAGGGACTCATTGAAACGGGTCTCGACGCCGGCCTGGTAGCCCTCGCCGTGGAGTTCCTTGATGATGCCGATCTTCATGCCCGTGACGTTGCCCGTCTTGGCTGCGGCAACAAGCGTGTCGAAAGGATCCGTCAGGGACGTCGAGTCAAAGGGATCGTGCCCGCCGATGACTTCCTGCAGGAGGGCCGAGTCCAGCACGGTCCGCGAAACGGGGCCGATCTGGTCCAGCGACGACGCCATGGCGATCGCGCCGTAGCGGGAAACAGCGCCATAGGTGGGCTTCATGCCAACCGTGCCGGTGACGGCGGCTGGCTGGCGGATGGATCCACCGGTGTCCGTACCGAGGGCCAGCGGAGCTTCGAAAGCCGCGACGGCGGCAGCGGAGCCACCGCCCGAGCCACCGGGAATGCGGTCCAGGTCCCAAGGGTTGCGGGTGGGGCCGTACGCCGAGTGTTCCGTGGAGGAACCCATGGCGAATTCGTCCAGGTTGGTCTTGCCCAGAATGGGCATCTTCGCTGCGCGCAGCTTCTTGATGACGGTGGCGTCGTAGGGGCTGTGCCAGCCCTCGAGGATCTTGGAGCCGGCCGTGGTTGGCTGGCCGATCGTCACGATGAGGTCCTTGACGGCGATGGGTACGCCCGCGAGTTCGTGCAACGCCCCGGCCTCGGCACCGCCGGCGGCGCGGATCGCGTCAACCTCGGCGGCGACGGCGAGCGCTTCTTCACTGTTGACGTGCAAAAAAGCATGGATGCCGTCAGCCCCGCCGTCTACAAGGGCAATGCGGTCCAGGTACGCCTGGGTGACCTCGACGGACGTGACCTCGCGCGCGGCCAGCTTGGCGGCGATTTGAGCAGCGGACAGGCGGATGAGTTCGGTGTTGTTCAATTCAGTCATGCGCTTAGTCCTCATCCAGGATTGCCGGAACCTTGAAGCGACCCTCGAAGGAATCCGGAGCCCCGGACAGCGCCTGCTCAGCGGTAAACGTGTGGCCCACAACGTCCTCACGGAACACGTTGCTCAACGGAATCGGGTGGGACGTAGCGGGGACATCGTCCCCGGCCGCTTCGCTGACGGACTTCACCGAATCCACGATGACGGCAAGCTCGCCGGCCATCCTGTCCAGCTCTTCGGCACTCATTTCAATGTGAGCCAGACGCGCAAGATGCGCGACGTCGTCACGGTTGATCGCAGCCATGGATCTCCCCTGCAAAGTTCAAATGGTTTTCCGGACTAGTCTACGTTGGTTGGACGACGAACAACGCGGGGTCACTTACGGCCCATCCGGAGGTCCGGAATGGGCCGTAAGTGACCCCGCGTTGCCTGGCGCGGGTGATTGGTTTTGTTACCCGATGCCGATGGCTCCTGTCAGCATGCCTACTGCGAGCATGACGATCGAGATAACCGCTGTGCGCCACAGGACCTTCTTGTGGTGGTCGCCCAGTTCTACCTTGGCCAAGGACACCAACAGCAGGATCGCAGGGACCAGGGGGCTCTGCAGATG
Source organism: Arthrobacter sp. FW306-04-A (assembly GCF_044358315.1). GTDB lineage: Bacteria > Actinomycetota > Actinomycetes > Actinomycetales > Micrococcaceae > Arthrobacter. Next base: position 1,354,466 of record NZ_CP084559.1, on the reverse strand, counting down.
GAAGGGCTGGCCGGTGATGGAGGCCCGGGCCATTTCTGCGCCGCTGATGCCGTAGTGCGCGGCGGTTTCGCTCAGGACCGGGAGGACGCCGAAGTAGAAGGCGTCGTTGCTCATGAAGAACGTCATCGGAATGCTGAGCAGGCCCGTGATGACAGCCATGAAGGGACCCATCTCGGCGGGGATGATGTGGACCAGCCACGCGGACATTTCCTTGACCATGCCGGTGCCGTTGAGGACACCCGTGAGAACGGCCGCCGCCATGACCATGCTGACCACGGCAACAATGGACGGTGCGTGGGCCACCAACTGCGCGCCTTGTTCCTTGACCTTGGGGAAGTTCACCAACAAGGCGATGGCGGAACCCACCATGAAGACGTACGGCAGCGGCACCAGGTTGGCCACCAGCATGACCATCACAGCGACGGTCAGGCCGAGGTTGAACCAGAAGAGCTTGGGGCGCAGGGTCTTGCGGTTGGGATCGAGCGCGGTGTCGGTCAAACCGGTGTGGTGGGCGTCAACCAAGGTTTCGGTGCTTTCCAGGACCACGACGCCGGCGCCTCCGCCGGTGCCGGGCTTACCGTTTTTGAGGCTCGCGCCGGGACCACGGCCCGAGGATCCGGTGCCGGTACGGCCGCGGTGCGTGCCGCCGTCGAACACGTCCCCTGCGTTGGCGACATCGCCCCAGATCTCGGGAGCGGTGGCGCGGAGGCGGTTGCGTTCCTGAAGGCCCAAGAGCCAGGAGAACACGAAGACGACGACGAGGCCCGCGATGAGGGACGGGACCATCGGAACAAACACGTCGTTGACGTCGATCTTGAGGGCCGTGGCCGCGCGGGCTGTGGGGCCACCCCAGGGCAGGATGTTCATGGTGCCGTTGGCCAGACCGGCAACACAGGTCAGGACTACGGGGCTCATCTTCAAACGGAGGTAGACGGGCAGCATAGCCGCCGTGGTCAGGATGAAGGTGGTGGAGCCGTCTCCGTCGAGCGATACCGCGGCAGCAAGAATGGCGGTGCCGAGGACCACTTTTGCGGGGTCGTTGCCCAGCTTGCGGAGAATGAGCTTGACCAGCGGGTCGAAGAGTCCGACGTCGATCATGAGTCCGAAGTACACGATCGCGAACATCAGGAGTGCGGCCGTGGACGTCATGGACTTCATCGAATCCATCACCATGCTTCCGATGCCAAGACCGGCACCCGCAAACAAGCCGAAGATGGTGGGAACGATGATCAGCGCCAGAACGGGCGTCAACTTCTTTGTCATGATCAGCACCATGAACACCGCAATCATTGCGAATCCAAGCAATACCAGCACAGCCGGCTCCTTACTACAGGGAACGGCATCACGTCGATGTGATGCGCGATACAGAACGTATAGTGGCGACGCTCACAGCGAGGCGTTTGTGGGATTTGATGGACATACTGCTGATTGAGAGCATTTTGCTCATTGTGCTCAATGCTTCAATGGAGAGGTAGACGTAGAAGTACAGCGCCGCTGCTGCCCTGCTCCAGCCGGCCAATCCCAGCCGTAAGGAGGCAGGATGCCCAGGATTGCCCTGCGGTTCTCGACGCAGACCCTGCTCCTGCAGCTCGGAGTGGTCCTCTTGGTGGTGCTGCTCAGCGGCACTGTCCATGTGTGGCTCGTCTATGGGCGGATCGGCGCCGAGGCGGAAAACCAGGCACTCACCTTGGCGCGCACTGTGGCCTCGGATCCCGAGCTCCGATCCCAGGTCCAAGCCATCAGCAACGAGCCAGGAACTCCGCCTCCTGCAGTGCTCGCGACCGGCCCCATCCAGGAAGCCGCAGAGGCTGCCAGGGGCCGCACCGGTGCTTTGTTCGTCGTCGTCACGGACGAGACCGGCTTGCGGCTGGCCCACCCGGACCTGGTCCGGCTCGGCGAACGGGTCAGCACGGATCCCTCGGATGCCCTGTCCGGAAAGGAAGTCACCACCCGGAACACCGGCACCCTGGGACCATCCGCGGGCGCCAAGGTCCCGGTCTTCGCGCCGGGTTCCGCCACAACTGTGGTGGGCGAAGTCAGCGTGGGCTATTCCATGGAGACTCTCGGCCAAAGCCTTGCCGAGGACATCGTCCCGATCGCCCTGACCACGGCGGGCTCCCTGGTTGCCGGCGTCCTGGCGTCCTTCCTCCTCCGCCGCCGTTTGCAACGCCTGACCCTGGGCCTCGAACCCGAAGAAATCAGCACGCTGGTACATGACCAGGTGGCCGTGCTGCAGGGCGTGGACGACGGCGTGATCGGTATTTCCGCCGATGGCCGCATCACGGTCTTCAATGCCGCGGCGAGGCGGTTGCTGGGCATGCCGGAAGGACCGGAAACGCCTGGCTCGCCTCCCAAAACCAGCGCCACCGATGGGCATGTCCTCACAGGCGCCGACTGGACCGGCCCTGCCTGGACAGGCACCGCCTGGGCCGAAGCCGCCGTCCCGGCACAGCTGAAGGCCCTCACCCAACCGTCGGCGCACGACGCCGAAGCCGTGGAAATTGTCGCCGGCGGCCGGGTCCTCGTTGCCAATGCCCGCAAGGCGCTGCACCGTAAAGAGGATCTCGGCTGGGTTGTCATGCTCAGGGACCGCACTGAACTGCAACAACTGACGCGCCAGCTCGACGCAGTCGGCACCATGTCCGCCGCGCTGCGGGCCCAGCGCCACGAGTTCGCGAACCAGCTCCACACGATCGCCGGCTTCATGAGCATCGGCCAACACGGCCAAGCCAAGGACTACCTCGCCAGGATCTCCGCCACCGGGCCGCTGAAGTTTCCTGTGCAGCAAGCCGAGCTCCTGCAGGATCCCTATCTGCAGGCGTTCGTCGGCGCGAAAGGCGTAGAGGCGGATGAGCGAGGCGTGGACTTGCGTATCGGTCCAGAGACCCTGGTGCGGGGCCACGTCACCGAGCCGCAGGACGTCACCACGGTTCTTGGCAACCTGATCGACAACGCCGTCAACGCCGCCGTCGCCGGCTCTTCGACGCGACGCTGGGTGGAGCTTGAGCTGCTCGACGAACCAGGGCCCGACGGCGGCACGCTGCACATCGTCGTCGCGGACTCCGGCGATGGTCTGGGCGATGTCGAGCCCGAGAGGGTGTTCGCGGAAGGATTCACGACGGCGGCGCCCGAAGGAGGGATCGGCAAGTCGGGTGGGCAGGGACTCGGACTCGCGTTGGTCCGGCAGCTCGCGCGGCGTCGCGGAGGCGATGTGCGCGTCTTGACGCCCGGCTCTCCCGGCGGTCCGGGCGCCGTCTTCATGGCCGCCATACCCGGGGTTACCGGCGCGCCGGTCGATGCCTCACCAGCCGAACCCACCAGAGCAACCGAACCGTCCACAGCAACCGAACCCAAGGAACGACAGCAATGAGCAAAGACTTCAGGGTGTTGATTGTGGATGACGACTTCCACGTCGCCAGGCTCCACGCCGCCTACGTCGATTCCGTGGCTGGTTTCCTGGCCTTGGCTCCGGTGGGATCCACGGCTCAGGCGCTGCAGTCCGTGCATAGCCTTCGGCCGGACCTCGTGCTGCTGGACGTCTATCTGCCGGACGGTTCGGGCCTGGATCTGCTGGGGCAACTCGATGTGGATGCCATGATGCTCACCGCGGCTTCCGACGCCGTGTCCATCAGGACAGCCCTGCGCCGCGGGTCCCTGGCCTATCTGTTGAAACCGTTCACCGCCGAATCATTGTCGCAGCAACTGCGTTCCTATGCCCGATACCGGAGGATCCTCGGCCAGCAGCACGCTGTGGACCAGGAGACCATCGAACGGGCCAAGCGGGCACTCATCGCCGGCGACGTGGCGCCGTCGGGAAAGCCGCGCTCAGCGACGGAAGCGTCCGTGCTGGAGTCCTTGGCGCCGGGGGAACAATACTCCGCGGCAGAGGTTGCGGAACGGGTGGGAGTCTCACGCGCCACGGCGCAACGGTACCTGTCCTCGCTGGCCGACGACGGCGCCGTCGAAATCCAACTGCGTTACGGCACCACAGGCCGCCCGGAGCATCGCTACGGCGTCCCCGGGCGAACTGGCAGCAAATGACCCTTGCCCCGATTTTGCGGGCATCTACTGCCAGCTCGCGCCCAACTCTTGATCGTTCTTAGGCGCTCTTCTGGGCTACCAGTTCGATTTCAACCAGCATTTCCGGGTCGAGGATCGGCAGGACGTGGACCAGCGAGAGTGTGGGGCGGATCTCGCCGAAGACCTCGCCGTGCGCGCGGCCGGCGTCTTCCCACTTGCTGATGTCCGTCAAGTACAGCTTGGACTGGACGACGTCCCCGTAGGAGAAACCGGCGTCGGCCAGGACCGCACCCAGCTTTTCGAGGATGTATTTGGTCTGTGAGTAGAAATCATCGCCCACGATGCCATCAGGCCCGGACGCGGCCGTGGCCGAAATGAAGAGGGTGTTGTCCACCTGGACCGCACGTGAGTATCCAAGGGTCTGTTCCCAGACCGAACCCGTGCCGAATGTCTTGCGCATGCCGCGCCTTTCTCAGTTTCCGCACCCGTCGCGGGTTGCAGGAGTGTGTTCGGGGTTTACGAGGAAACTTTATGGCTGGCAGACATCCTGCCGGTAAACGAACAGCTTTATGTCGGTCCCGGGCACGAACCAATCCCGTTCGGGCTCGCGCTCGAAACCGGTCTTGGCGTAAAGGGCGTTAGCGCTTTCCCACGTGGCACCCGTGGTGAGAGAAACAGCTTTGATGCCTTCCATGGCCCGGGCCTGGTCAACAACTGCCTGTACAAGTGCCCGTCCGGCTCCGGAGCGCTGCACTTCGGGGTCTACCACCAAAGTGCGCATTTCGAGTTCGTCCGGGAACCCGATGTCCGAAAAGTCGCCGCCTGCTTTGGCCGAGGTGACAGAGCCGATAACTTGGCCGTCGCGCTCGGCGACGAAAACATCCGCGTGCCGGGCACGGTCTGCCACATCGCGGAGCTTCTGCAGATACGGGTGGTCCGGACTGCCGTAGTAGCCGGCGGTCACGTAGGAGGCCATCGTGATACGGGCTACGGCGTCGTAGTCTTCGGGCAGGGCGGGACGGACGGTAATCTGCGAATGCACTGATCCATGGTAGTCGCGTCCGAGGTTCCACGGGTGCCAAAGCGGCGTTTCCGTGACGGAACTATCACCCCGAGGGCCTAAGTTTCGGTTGCGGCGCCCTGCCCCCGACGCTCCTGCAGATATGCACCCCAATCCCCCGACGCACGCTCAGATATAGGTGAAGGAGCGTTGTAGGAATACCCCGCATAGGTGAAGGAGCGTTGGGGGAACACCCTCCAGGACCCGGAGCTAGAGCGGGAACTTGCCCGAGAGTTCCAAGGTGCCCGCGCAAGTCCAGGCTTCCAAGCGGTCCGCATCCGTGGGTCCGCCGTCCAGCGGGCTGGCCAACCGGGGTCGGCGGACCCAGCAACCGGCTTCTTCGGCAATCAGGGCACCGGCCGCGTAGTCGTGTTCGTTGAGCCCGCGTTCTCCGAAGGCATCGTGGGTGCCATCGGCCACGAGGCAGAGATCCAGCGCCGCGGAGCCCAGCCGGCGGAGATCGGCGAAACCTTCCATGAGGGTCCCGAGTCCGGCGAACTGCTCAGCCCTCGTGGCGGGATCGTAGCTGAACCCGGAGGCCACGATCAGCCCGGTCCGGCCCAGTAGCGGCCCGCTCAACTGGGTGCGCTGGTCTTTTTCCTCAAGCCACGCTCCGTGGCCGCGTGCGGCCGAGTAGACGCGTCCGAGTGCCGGGGCGTTGACTACCCCGGCCAGCCAAACGCCGTCGGCATCCGCAACGGCCACGGACGTTGCGTAGTAGACGATGTTCCGGATGAAGTTGGTGGTGCCGTCCAGGGGGTCGATGGACCATCGGTAGCCACTGGGCTGCTCGGGCTGGGTGGTGCCGTGCTCTTCGCCCGTGATGGCGTCGTGCGGGCGGGCTGCGGTAATGGCGTCCCGCACTGCGTTCTCTGCTGCGACGTCGAAGGCGGTCACCCAGTCGCCGGCGTCGCCCTTGTTGACGACGCCGAGACTCCCGGCCGCGTTGCCGCCGGCCGGCCGGCGGGCGAGAACGTCTGCTCCGGCCTCAGCTGCTGCGCGGGCGACGGCGAGAAGCTCCAAGACGTCGGCCGTCATTCCGAAGCTTCCATGTCCGACACGGACGCCATTTCGGCTGCGGCATTCTCCATCGCGGCAAGGGCTGAGTCTTCTGCACCTTCATCATCTGTCTCCGCGCCGCCGGCAGGTTCCAGCACGCCGTCGAGCAATGCCTTGAAGCCGTCCTCGTCCAGTACACGGATGCCGAGCTGTTCGGCCTTGTCCAGCTTGGAGCCGGCGTTCTCCCCGGCAACCACGTAGCTGGTGTTCTTGGATACCGAACCGGCAGCCTTGCCGCCCCTGATGATGATGGCCTCCTTGGCTTCGTCGCGGCTCAGCGTGGGCAGCGATCCCGTCACCACGATGGTGAGGCCTTCCAGGTTCCGCTGGATGCCCGCGTCGCGTTCGTCAACCATGCGAACTCCGGCGGCTGCCCAGCTGTCAACGATTTCCTGGTGCCAGTCCACAGCAAACCATTCCTTGAGTGCGGCGGCGATGGTGGGGCCGACACCATCAACGTTGGCCAGTTCTTCTTCTGACGCCGCCCGGATGGCATCCATGCTCCCAAAGGCCGTAGCCAGCGCCCGTGAAGCCGTGGGACCCACGTGCCGGATGGACAGGGCAACCAGGACGCGCCAGAGGGGTTGTGTCTTGGCTTTCTCGAGTTCCTTGAACAGCTTGTCCGTGGTGGCCGTGGGTTTTGAGGGGGTCTTCGCGGTGGGCTTGGAATAGAAATACGGCACCAATTCGAAGGTTCCCGTGCCCACGCCCTTGGAGCGCTTCTCGCGGTGGATGCGTACCTCGGCGAGATCCTCCGCGTTGAGGCTGAACAAGGCCGCCTCGCTGCGAAGGGGCGGGGCTTCCGGCTCCGCGGGCTGGGTGAGCGCGATGGCTGCTTCCCACCCCAAAGCCTCGATGTCGAAGGCGCCGCGGCTCGCCACATGGAAAACACGCTCGCGCAGCTGTGATGGGCAGGACTTGGCGTTGGGGCAGCGGATGTCCACGTCCCCTTCCTTGGCCGGAGCCAGGGGCGTGTGGCAGGACGGGCATTCGGTCGGCATCACGAACTCGCGCACCGGAGGATCTTGCTGATCCCGCAGCGCAAGGACCGGACCGACAATCTCAGGGATAACATCGCCGGCCTTGCGGAGGACCACGATGTCGCCGATCATGACGCCCTTCGCCTTGACCACATCCTGGTTGTGCAGGGTGGCCATCTCCACGGTGGAACCGGCAACCTTGACCGGTACCATCACCCCGTAGGGCGTGACGCGGCCAGTGCGGCCAACGTTGACCTGGATGTCCAGCAGCTTGGTGTGGACCTCCTCCGGCGGGTATTTGTAGGCAACGGCCCAACGAGGCACGCGCGAAGTGTAGCCAAGGGCACGCTGCGTGGCGAAGTCGTCGATCTTGACCACGATGCCGTCGATCTCGTGCAGGAGGTCGTGCCGATGTTCACCGAAGTGCTTGATGAACTCCAGGACCTCCTCGAGGGAGTCCAGGACCTTCAGGTACGGGCTGACCGGCAGGCCCCACTCCTCCAGCAGCTTGTACGTTTCGGACTGGCTGGCGGAGTCGAGGCCTTCGCGCGCGCCGATGCCGTGGACGAACATCCGCAATGGACGCTTGGCTGTTTCCGCGGGGTCCTTCTGCCGCAACGAACCGGCCGCGGCATTGCGGGGGTTGGCCAGCGGCGCCTTGCCGGCCTCGATCAGGGCCGCGTTGAACTCCGTGAAAGCCTTGGACGGAATAAAGACTTCACCGCGGATTTCCACCTCGGAGGGGTATCCGCTGCCGCTGAGCTGGCGCGGGATCTCCTTGATGGTCAGCACGTTGTGGGTGATGTCCTCGCCCGTGGTGCCGTCTCCGCGGGTGGCGGCACGAACCAGTTTGCCGTCGCGGTAGAGCAGGTTCACTGCCAGGCCGTCGATCTTCAGCTCGGTCAGCCAGGCAATCCGGGAAGCCGTTGTGCCCAGTTTCTCGACCGACGCCTCGGCCTTGCGGACCCACGCTTCGAGCTCGTCCAGCGAGAAGACATCCTCCAGGCTGTACATCCTCTGGAGGTGCTCGACGGCGGCGAACGCGGCCGACACTTCGCCGCCCACTTCCTGCGTGGGGGAATCGTTTGAGACGAGCTCGGGGTGCAGTGCCTCGAGTTCCTCAAGGCGGCGGTACAGGGAGTCGAACTCGGCATCCGAGACCGTCGGCGCGTCTTCTTGGTAGTACGCGTAGCGGTACTTGCGGACGAGGTCTGCCAGGTTTTCGTACTCTTCCCGCACGGATTCGGCCGGAACTGCGGTTTCGCTTTCTGCTGTGCTCACGTACCTATCTTGCCGTAAAGCCGCGACAAAATAAGGCCGCTGGACGACAAGCAGGAATCAATGTGCGGAGAACCGGTTCCGGCTCCACAAAGCGAAGGCTATGCCGCCTGCCGCCACCAAAAGCACACCGCCCATGATGGCAATCACGCCGAACATGTCCGAACCCGGCCCCTTGTCACCACTGACAGCAGCCGCCTGGGTGGCCTTGAGCCCCTCCTGGATAGGAGTATCCCAATTGGACGACGCCGACGGCGAGGCGCTGCTCGTCGTCGGGCTTGCCGATGTGGTCGCCGGGCTGGTAGCTGCTGGAGCCTCCGACGGCGCGCCGCTGGGTTCCGGTTCGACGGTCACCTGCGTCGTGGGAGCCGGCGCGGGTGCGGGTTCGGCGGGTGCGGGTGCCACCGGAGCGGGCGGCGCCGGTGCGACGACGGGTGGCTTGGAGGGCGCGGGATCCACCACCTTTGGCTGGGTCGGGGTGGGCTCAGTTGGTGCGGGGCCCGGTGCTGGGGACGTGGGCGAAACTTGTACCTGGCCCGGGGCCATCGCGGTCTCGGCGTGGGCCGAAAGCAACGGGAAAGCGCACATCACCATGGCCATGGCAATGCCCGCGAGGACAACGGAAAACGGGCGTCGCACGGCGGCACGGGTCGCGCCGCCAGAGTGCGCGGAGGAGCGTTGGGTCATGTTTACCTCTGCAGGACGGCGCAGGCCGCCCGGAGTTGGGGTGGTATTGACGGGAATCTTCCTACAAAGTCCGGGCGTGTCGCAAATTCCGTCCCCCAAAAGCGTTGCCGGCATGAGCGGGGACCTGCCCCTCCGGCGTCGTTCTATGTGATCCTGGCATCCACCACGATCGCGGTGACGTTGTCCCGTCCGCCGCTGCGCAAGGCCTCCTGGATAAGGGCATCCACTGCCTCCTGCGGCTGCCCCACGGTGCTCAGGATCCGGAACATATGCTCGTCGCTCAGCTCCCCGGTGAGTCCGTCCGAGCAGATCAGTATCCGGTCCCCTTCCTGAACGGGCAGCAACCAGAAGTCCGCTTCGTTCTCGCCGCCGGTGCCGAGGGCCCTGGTCACCACATGGCGGCGCGGATGCACAGCGGCCTCTTCACGCGTGATCCTGCCAGCGTCGACGAGTTCCTGGACTTCCGAATGGTCCACGCTGATCTGTCTGAAATCGCCCCGGCTCAGGTGATACGTCCGCGAGTCACCGATGTTCATGATTAGCCAATAAAGGACGCCCATTTGCTCGGCGACGACGACTCCGGACAGCGTTGTTCCGGCCCGCCCACCCGTGGCATTCCGGATCTGGGAGTCGGCGGCAAGGATACATTCTTGCAGGGCGACGGCCGTCGCCGATCGGACGCCCGCCGCCAATTGCGGCATGCTGCCAAGAGTACGGACGCACAATGCGCTGGCAATCTCGCCTGCCTCATGCCCGCCCATGCCGTCAGCCACCGCGAAGACCGGATCCACAGCAATGAGCGAGTCTTCGTTGATTTCTCGACTGAGTCCCCGGTCCGTCCCGTAGCCGTAGCTCAGCGTGAATCCTGGCTCAAGGGCGGTCGCTGCGGACTGTGAATTCATTCTTGTCCTCGGTGGAAAGCACGGTTAGCAAAAGTGGGCTCTAGGGTGGCGGAGACGACTATGCCACGATCCGAGAGTTAACTCCAAGGACGGCGTCCACGGGATCAGTCGAGAACCAGCCCTTTGCCAAGCCCGCGTGCAAGCCGGACGGGGAGGATTTCCCCGAAGCCGCGAACGTTTTCAGCGGTCTGGGGAACCAAGACGAAACGCTCGTCCTGGCCCAGGGCCGCCGCCGTCATCTCATCAACCAGGACCGTGCCCGGTTCCGCCAACGCGGTGAGGCGGGCTGCCAGGTTGACGGTAGGGCCGTAAATATCGCCGAGCCTGGAAAGGATCCGTCCCCAGACCATGGCCACGCGGGCTTCCGGCAGGATTTCGTCTTCCGTGAAGGCTTGGGCGAGCGCCAAGGAGATTTCAGCGCCCGCGGTAGGCGTCTCGGCAATGTAGAGGACTTCGTCGCCGACCGTCTTCACGAGGCGTCCGCCGCCGATGGAAATAATCTCTGCGCACTTGTTCTCGAAGCGCTGGACCAACTGGGCCAGGGTCTTCTCGTTCATGCGGCGGGAGAGGCTCGTATAGGAGACAAGGTCGGCAAAGCCCACGGCGCGCGCCAGCGGCAGCGGGGCATCGTCTTCATCGCCCTCGCGGCCCGCCTCGCTGGCCTGCAAGCCGGCTTCGGCGCGGACGGCCAAGCGCTGCACGCCGGCGTTCATCTGGCGGCGCCACGAGTACAAGAGGATCTCCTCCATGGCGTCCACGAGGTTGGGCAGTTCATTGACCAACTGTTTGCGTGCAACGGCGTCGGGAATGCCTTGCTGCATCACCATGTCTTCGATCAGTGCCTCGACTTGCCACACCACCATGCGGTCAGTCATCTGGCCGATGGCCCGGGTCACGGAAATGGCGGCTTCCTCGGTGAGCTTCCCGGCTCGGACAAGGTCAAGAATGGTGGACAGTGCGGCGAGGTCGCGTTCCGTGAACGCTACGTCCTGGTCTCCGAAGTTGGGGAAACCCAAGGCGCGCCACAGTTTGCGGGCGGACAGCAGGGAGACACCTGCGCCGGCAGCCACTTCACGACGCCGGAGTTTGCGTTCGCCGCCCAGCAGCCTGCTTTCAAGCGCCTTGATGGCCAGCCGCTCGGATGACAGGGCCCCGGTGGGCGGGGGCACGACGGGAAGGACCCCCGTAGGTGCGGGGTCCACGGAAGGTTCAGGCACGGCGTCGGGCTCGTGGTCCATGTACTCAGGCTCCTGCTCGTCAACGCTCATCACTTCCACCTTCTCTCACATCCCAGGGCAACGCTTCATTCGGGTATTCGGCAAAACCGTCAAACTCGCCGGCTCCGTCACCGAACCTGACACTCGGCGGAAGCTCGGCCATGGCTTCCAGGATGAAACTCCTGAATTTGCCGACCTCCGGGACATCCGCAAGAACGGTGTCGCCGGGGTGCCCGGTATCCAAGGATATATTCCCGGAGCGCAATATCCGTTGGAGCAGCGATTGTTTGATCCCCACGCTGCGCACCGCGGCCAGGGGAACCTGCCAGTCGTCCCGGCGAAGCATTCCAAAACGGGCAACTATCCGTCCGCTGGTCAGGATGTAGCGAATGCCACGCCAGCGGATGAATGCGGGGAGGCTGTAACCAAGCAGCACGATCGCCACAATGGCCAGGCACGCGCCCACCAGCCATTGGGTCCACTCACCCGTGATGAGGGGAAGCAGCTTGCCCGGTCCGCCCTTGACTATCCAGGCACATGCGAAAGCCGCCGCAGCCGGGACGAGTATGAATGCCAGGACGGGACCAAAGAGCATCCTTGGCTGCTGCCGCGTGATCACGATGACTTGCTCCCCACGCAGGAGCTCTCTACGCATAACCGCTTTCTGTAGCCCTCAGGTGGACGACGTCGCCGGCGGTCACCACGTGCTCGCGGCCGCCATGGTCCACCACCAAAAGGGAACCATACTCATCCAACCTGGACGCATGCCCCACCAATTCGTGGTCGCCCGGCAGATGAGCTTTCACTTCGCGTCCCAAGGTGACCATGACGGCTTCCACCCGCTTGTGCAGGGACGAACCACCGGCCAGTCCCGCAGTGGGATCGCCGTCGGCATTGCAGAAACTGCGGTACAGCGCTGCGAAACGGGACAGGTAGCTTCGGAGAAGGACGGTGCGGTCCGTGGTGGTTGCGCCCTCGAGCAGGAGGGACGTCGCCGTGGGGACAGGCAATTCATCCTCGTCGAGCGTCACGTTGAGGCCGGTACCCAGGATCACAGCGGGAACCGATCCGTCCCCCATCGGCCCCATCTGCGCCAGGATGCCGGCGATCTTCTTGCCCCGGACCAGGACATCGTTGGGCCATTTGATTTCGGCGGGAAGCCCAGCCGTTTCCAGCAGCGTCTCCCGCAAGGCGAGCGCCCCCAGCAGGGAGAGCCAGGAGTAGCTCTGGGTCGCTACGGGCAGGCCTTGGGCATTGACGGGACGCAGGACGATCGAAACCGAAATCGCCGAGCGGGCCGGAGACTCCCAGTGGCGGTCGAGCCTTCCCCGCGCCGCTGTCTGGTGCTCTGCGGTGAGGACCGCGAGGTCGGCCCACTCCTTGGGTTCCGTGGTGACGGCATGCAGCAGGTCGGCATTGGTGGAGCCTGTGGTCTCGACAATCTTCAGTTGCGAAATACCAGCGGCCGCGAGGAAGTCAGGATGAAGCAGGGCATCGCGGTCCAGGCCCAAGCGCGGGTCACGTGGTTCGCTGCTTACAGGCTGTTCGACGTCCATAGACAGAATCCTATCCAGCCAAGCTGGTCCCGGAAGAAGATGTCCGCTCAGAGGAAGATGTCAGCCACGAGCTTCTCCTCCGGGGCACCCAGGCTGTAGGGCGTGAAGTCCGCGACCCCCGCGGCCTTCAGTACCTGTTCGTCGGTGTAGAAGTTGCCGGTTTTGCTGGTTGAACCGGCCGAGACTGTGGTCAGGTGCGCCCCTGTCAGCACAGCGTGGGCCGCGTCGGCCATGATTTCCGGACCTCTGGCCGCCTGGACGATCTGCTCCCCGCCAGGCATGTTTCGGATGGCCGCGGTGTCGATGAGCGTGCAGGGCCACAAGGAGTTGACCGCCACGCCGTCGTTCTTGAGTTCTTCGGCGAGGCCCAGCGTGGTGAGGCTCATGCCGTACTTCGCCATGGTGTACGCCAAGTGCATGCCGGCCCACTTCGGGTCGAGGTTCAGGGGCGGAGAAAGAGTCAGGATGTGGGCATTACCCGATTTCCGCAGGGCGGGCAACGCGAGCTTGGATAGCAGGAACGTGCCGCGCACGTTGATGTCCTGCATGAGGTCGTAGCGCTTCATGTCAATCGCGTCAGTGCGGGAGAGGTCGATCGCCGAAGCGTTGTTGACCACGACGTCGATCCCGCCGAAGCTCTCGACGGCGGCGGCAACCGCCGCGGCAACGTCGCCGTCGTTGCGGACATCCCCGACGAGCGGCAGCGCGTAGCCACCGGCTGCTTCCACCTGCTCGGCAGCCGTGAAGACCGTGCCCTCCAGCTTGGGGTGGGGTTCCCCGGTCTTGGCCATGAGAACGATGTTCGCGCCGTCGCGGGCCGCGCGGGTGGCGATCGCCAAGCCGATGCCTCGGCTGCCGCCGGACATCAGGATGGTGCGGCCCCTCAGTGATCCACGTGCCTGGTAGGGAAGGGCAGGGTTTGCAGAAGCGTCGTTGCTTGAGGTCATGAGGACACTGTAGCCCACCTATGTTACCAGCGAGTAACATTGCTTGATGCTCGACTTGAAGTCGGAAAATTGTAGGGTTTCTACAGAGGTCTGTGGCTTTTGCGTCATTAGACTAGCCAACAGGGCCCGCACTTTGTACGGATGCTACTTAAGAGCGCATGCCTACGAAGCAGTGCCAGCGTAAATCAGCTACAGAGCCGGAGACATTTGATGAGCCACGATCTGACAACGACAGCGGGAAAGATTGCCGACTTCCGCGACCGCCAGGCCCGTGCAGAACAACCATCCGGTCCCGAAGCCATCGAGAAGCAGCATGCCCGCGGCAAGAACACAGCCCGCGAACGCATTGACATGCTCCTCGACGAGGGTTCGTTCGTAGAGTTCGACGCGTTGGCCGTACACCGCTCCACAGCTTTCGGCATGGAGAAGAAGAAGCCGCTGGGTGACGGCGTCGTCTCAGGCTACGGCACCGTTGATGGCCGCCTGATCGCCATCTACAGCCAGGAGTTCAGCGTCTACGGCGGTTCCCTGAGCCAGGTCAACGGCGAGAAGATCGTCAAGGTCCAGGAATTCGCCCTCCGCAATGGCTGCCCGATGGTGGGCATCAACGACGGCGGCGGCGCGCGCATCCAGGAAGGCGTAGCCTCACTGGCCATGTTCGCCGACATCTTCCGGAACAACGTCCATTCCTCCGGCGTCGTCCCCCAGATTTCCCTCATCATGGGCCCGTGCGCCGGCGGCGCGGCCTACTCCCCCGCCCTCACCGACTACGTGGTGATGGTGGACAAGACCTCCCATATGTTCATCACGGGCCCGGACGTCATCAAGACCGTCACCGGCGAAGACGTGGACATGGAGACCCTCGGCGGCGCGCGCCAGCACAACGCCACCACCGGCACCTCCACCTACCTTGCCAGCGACGAAGCCGACGCGATCGAATTCGTCCGCGAACTCCTGGACTTCCTGCCGTCCAACAACCTCTCCGAGGCCCCCGTCCTGGAGCACCAGCAAGAACTAGAGCTCGACGACGACGACCTCGCCTTGGACACGCTCATCCCGGACTCGGCCAACCAGCCCTACGACATCCGCAAGGTCATCGAACAGATCGTGGATGACGCCCATTTCCTCGAAATGCAGTCGCTCTACGCCCCCAACGTGATCATCGGCTACGGCCGCGTTGAAGGCCACACTGTTGGCATCGTCGCCAACCAGCCCATGCAGTTCGCCGGCACGCTGGACATCTCTGCCTCGGAAAAGGCCGCCCGCTTTGTCCGGCACTGCGATGCCTTCAACGTTCCCATCATCACGTTGGTGGACGTCCCCGGCTTCCTGCCGGGCAAGGACCAGGAATTCCAAGGCATCATCCGCCGCGGAGCCAAGCTGCTTTACGCCTACGCCGAAGCCACCGTGCCCAAGCTGACGGTCATCACCCGCAAGGCCTACGGCGGAGCGTACATCGTGATGGGTTCCAAGAAGCTCGGCGCCGACCTCAACTTGGCCTGGCCCACGGCACAGATCGGCGTCATGGGCGCCCAAGGCGCCGTCAACATCCTGTACCGCCGCGATCTTGCAGCCGTCGCCGAAGCCGGCGGCGACGTCGAAGGCAAGCGTGCCGAGATCATCCGCCAGTACGAGGAAGAACTCCTCAACCCTTACCAGGCAGCCGAACTGGGTTACGTGGATGCCGTCATCGCGCCGTCGGAGACCCGCCTGCAAATCATCAAGGGCCTCCGCGCCCTTCGCGACAAGCGCGCCAGCCTGCCCACCAAAAAGCACGGAAACATCCCCCTGTGAGCGCCGAACAGAACCTCCCAGACTCCACGGACACGGCACCGGCCGAGCCCTTGCTTTCGGTGGTCAAGGGAAACCCGACGCCGGAAGAGCTCGCGGCGCTTGCCGCCGTCGTCGCTTCCCTCGAAGCGCCACAGGAAGCCGAAACCGTACCGCCCAGCACGCGGCACTGGCTGCGGCGGCAGCAACTGCGCATGGACCCCGCGCCGGGGCCGGGCGCCTGGAAGCGCAGCCGGGGTTAACCAAGAGGCTCCACTGCTCCGGAGAACTCTGCAATAACCCTTTCATAAGGGGCCGGGGCGCGGTTAGGCTCTTGGGGTGACTACTGAAAACACCACTCCGGTACGTTCCCAGACCGCCATCGACGCCGTAGCTGACGCGTACACCGACACGCTTCTGGCATTGAACCCGAGCCTCGCCACCACCCTCGGCCTGCCCGGACACGAAACCGAATACCAGGACTTCTCGCCCGCGGGCGCGGCCGCGTTCGCCAAGGCAGCACGCGACACACTCGACGAACTGGCCACGCTCGAACCCGCGGACGCCTCCGACGTCATTACCCTTGACGCGATGCGCGAGCGGCTCGGCCTGACGCTCGAGATCCACGAGACCGGCTGGGACGCCGCGGATCTGAACAACATCGAGTCCCCGGCCCAGACCATCCGTGCGATCTTCGACCTCATGCCCACCGATACTGCCGAACACTGGGAGCACATCGCGGGCCGCGCGGCCAACGTCCCGGAAGCGATCGACGGATACATGGCGTCACTTCGTTCCGCGAGGGACGCAGGGAAGGTCTCCGCCGTCCGCCAAGTCAAGATCGTCATCGAACAGACCAGCAAGTACGCGGCCGAGGACGGCTTCTTCGCCAAGCTTGCCTCCGAAGCCGCCATCGATGGCCAGCTGCTGCCCGCACAACTGCAGGAAAAGCTCGACGCCGGGGTCGCCGTCGCCCGCTCCGCTTACAAGCGCCTCGCCGCCTTCCTCGAAGCGGAGCTTCTCCCCTTCGCTCCCGAAAAGGACGCCGTGGGCCGCGAGCGCTACGCACTGGCCTCGCGTTCCTTCCTCGGCGCAACCGTGGACTTGGAGGAAACATACAACTGGGGCGTGCAGGAACTCGACAGGCTCATCTCCGAACAGGAACGGGTGGCCGAGCAAATCAAGCCCGGCGCTTCCATCGACGAGGCCAAGGCCATCCTCAACAACGATCCAACCCGGCAGATCAAGGGCACCGATGCCCTCAAGGCGTGGATGCAGGAGCTCTCCGACCGCGCAGTGTCCGAACTGGCCGACGTCCACTTCGACATCCCGGACATCATGAAGACGCTAGAGTGCCGCATCGCACCCACCGACGAAGGCGGCATCTACTACACCGGCCCCTCGGACGATTTCTCCCGGCCCGGCCGCATGTGGTGGTCCGTCCCCGCAGGCGAGGACACCTTCACCACCTGGGCCGAAACCACCACGGTCTTCCACGAGGGGGTGCCGGGCCACCACCTCCAGGTGGCCACCGCCGTCTACCGTCGCGAGCTCCTCAACAACTGGCGGCGCAATGTCTGCTGGGTCTCCGGACACGGCGAAGGCTGGGCCCTCTACGCCGAGAAGCTCATGCTGGAGCTCGGCTACCTCAAGGATCCGGGCGACCACATGGGCATGCTGGACATGCAACGCATGCGTGCGGCCCGCGTCGTGTTCGATATCGGCGTTCACCTTGAGCTGCAAGTACCGGAACGTTGGGGCAGCGGCACATGGACCTCGGAAAAGGGCTTCGAATTCCTCAAGGCCAACCTTCCCATCAGCGCTGGCCAGCTCCAGTTCGAATTCACCCGGTACCTCGGCTGGCCAGGGCAGGCTCCGTCGTACAAGGTGGGGCAGCGGCTATGGGAGGAAATCCGGGCCGAATTGGAACGCCGCGACGGGTTCGACTTGAAGTCCTTCCACACGGATGCGCTGAACATCGGCTCTGTTGGGCTGGATACTCTCCGCCGGGCGCTGCTGGGTTAACGCAACTCCCCCGCCCGGGTCCCGCCCGGTGACCGGCGCGGCTCCGGGTGGGCACGAGCCACGAGCCACTGCGGTTCGCTAATGCACGCGAGACATTCCCCACATTCCGTCCGGGAATAACTTCATAAATGGGTGGATTGGCGGCGAATTCCCGGGTTGTTGGGGCTGTTGGTTGAAATTGTGGCCGTAACATTTCTCAACCTCGGATCGCGGTGGTATTTTTCCGGGCCTAGTTTGTTCCGGTGAGCAATTCATCCAACACTTCGACTTCCGCCGGAAAGACCTCGTCCCGGCTTCCCAAGTGGGCAACGTCCTTCGGCGTCCAGATCATCGCGGCCCTGGTGATCGGCTTGGCGCTCGGCCTCCTGGCCAAGGCCACCGGCAGCACCAAGGCGGCTCCCAACGGGCTCGGTGCCACTTTGCAGACCATCGGCTCAAGCTACGTCTCGCTGCTGCAGACCGCCGTCGTGCCCCTGATCTTCACCGCCGTGGTGAGTTCCATCGCGAACCTTCGCCAAGTGTCCAATGCGGCGAAACTGGCGTGGAACACCCTGCTTTGGTTCGCCATCACTTCGCTCATCGCGGTGCTGATCGGCATCGGACTAGGCGTACTCCTGCAGCCGGGTGCCGGTACGGGCATCACCAAGAAGGCCGAATATGCCGGAACCACCGGCGACTGGTGGGCATTCCTCACCGGCCTGTTCCCGAAGAACTTCCTCGGCCTGGGCGCCAGCACCACCGTCACCAATGGCGTCGCCAGCACGTCGGTCAGCTTCAACGTGCTGCAGATCCTGGTGATCGCCATCGCCGTCGGAGTCGCAGCCCTCAAGGTCGGTAAGCAAGCCGAACCATTCCTGAACCTCAATGCGTCGGCCCTCGCCGTCATCCAGAAGGTCCTCTGGTGGATCATCCGCATCGCCCCGCTGGGCACCATCGGCCTGATCGGCAACGCTGTTGCCGTCTACGGCTGGGACACCATTGGTTCGCTCGGCAAGTTCACCGTGGCCATCTATGTAGGCCTCGCCCTGGTGCTGTTCGTGGTTTACCCCATCTTGGTCAAATCCCATGGACTGTCCGTCAAGCAATACTTCTCGGGCGTGTGGCCCGCCGTGCAGCTGGCATTCGTCTCACGCTCCTCGATCGGCACGCTGCCACTCACCCAGCGCGTCACGGAGCGCAACCTCGGAGTTCCCCAGGGCTACGCCTCGTTCGCAGTACCGTTGGGCGCCACGACCAAGATGGACGGTTGCGCGGCCATCTACCCGGCCGTTGCCGCGATCTTCGTAGCCCAGTTCTTCGGCGTCAACCTGGACATCAGCCAGTACCTGCTGATCGTAGTGGTTTCGGTTCTCGGTTCCGCAGCAACTGCAGGTACCACGGGCGCAGTCGTCATGCTCACGCTGACCCTGTCCACGCTGGGACTGCCGCTCGCCGGCGTCGGGCTCCTCCTGGCGATCGACCCGATTCTGGACATGGGCCGCACGGCAGTCAACGTCGCCGGACAGGCTTTGGTTCCGGCAATCGTCGCCAAGCGCCAGGGAATCCTGGACGAATCCCTCTACAACGCGCCCCGCAAGGGAAAGGCGTTCGCCGCTGAGGACAACGCAGTCTCTCCGGAGCCTGCCGACGGAAGTCGCGAACTCGCGGACGCCAAGGCCTAAGCGGCGGCCACCATCGCGACCCACCATCGCGCGGACGAATCCCCGGGGAATGCCCTGGGGATTCGTCCTTTTAACGGTGAGTTGTGGCGGATTCTGGAACCTTTCCAGCAGTAGGGCAGTCAACAACGGCCGGAGACGCACGACCGTCTCCGGCCGTTTACTTTTGATGAGCCAAGATTTAACTTGCCCTGAGTGCAAAGTTGCACTTAGTGTAAATAGGTGACAACTTCCGACGCCACCACCCTCCCCTCGCGCAGGGAACAGAACAAACTGGCCACCCGCCAAGCGATCGCGGACGCAGCCCTCGCCATGTTGCGCAGCAGGGGAGTTGGCAATTTCACCGTGGAAGACATCGCGGAAGCGGCCGGCGTATCCCGGCGTACCTTCTTCAACTACTTCCCCAGCCTCGAAACCGCTTTGGCGTCAGTGACTGAAGGCTTCCTGGACCATGCCCTGGAACAATTCCGCCTGCGCCCTTCGGACGAACCCATCCTCGATTCGGCCCGGGCCGCCCTCATGGCGCTGGCCGACCCCATGACGGTTTCCCCCATGGCCGAGCTTTTCAGCCTCACCCACGACAACCGGGCCCTGGTACGTTCCGAACTCGAAGCCTGGGACCATTGCACTACGCAGATCATCAACGCCGCCCGCCATCGCCTCGGCCCGGGTGTCAATGAGCTCTATTTGCGGGCCCTGGCCGGATCCATCATTTCGTGCGGCAAGGCAGCCATGAGCGTCTGGTTCGAACAACGCGGCCCGGATCTTTCCCCCGAATCCCTGGCGAGCCTGCGGCAGCACTTGATCGACGCCATTGGCCTGCTCGGTTCAGGCTTCACTGCACCCGCCCCTCAAGGACCGGAGCCCCACGGCACGGCATCCCAAGACCCGGGGTCCCAGGGCCCTGCCTCCCGCGCCACTCAGCCAGCGGCTGACCCCCAACACTCGGCATAACCACACACCGACAGATCGGTTCCGATATGGCACTCCTGCTCTACCGTCTTGGCAAGTTCTCCTACCATCACCGCTGGCTGGTGATCTCCCTCTGGCTAGCCGTACTCATCGCCGTCGGCGGCTCCGCAGCAGCCTTCCACGGCACCATGTCCAACAACTTCCAGATCCCCGGCACGGAGACCCAGCAGATGCTGGACAAACTCAAGAAGGACCTTCCGGCCTCCTCGGGTGGTTCCGCGGGGATCGTCTTCGAAGCCGGCGACGCCGGATTCAACCAAGCCGGCAAGGACGCCATTGCGTCGGCCCTCACCAAGCTGGAAAAACTGCCGGACGTGCAGTCCACGGTCAATCCCTTCGCCACCCAAGCGCAGCTGGACAAGGCACCGTCCGATCTTGCTGCCGGCGAACAGAAAGCCGCCGCCGGGCAGGCTGAGTTGGACAAGGCCCGGGCCACGCTCGATGCCGGCGACGACCAGCTCAAGGCCGCAGAGCAGCAAATGACCGCTGCCGGCATGCCCGCCGCGCAGATCCAGGCCCAACTTGCCCCGCAGAAGGCCGAATTGCTCGCCGGGCGTCAGAAGCTCGAAGCAGGCCAGAAACAGGCCACCGACGGAGCTGCAGCACTTGCCCTGGCCAAGCGCCAGGTCGCGGCGTCCCAAGGCATGCGATTCGTCTCTGCAGACGGCAAGGCGGCGATCGCCCAGGTCCAGTTCAAGACCTCCATTAACGGCTTGACCCCCGCCCTCAGGCAGCAAGTCCAGGACATAGTCCACGGAGTCTCGTCAGCAGGTGTCACAGCACTAGCGAGCAAGGAAATCACCGAGGACGTCTCCCAACTGTTCGGCGTCTCGGAAATCATCGGCATCGCCGTGGCGGCGATCGCCCTCATCGTGATGCTTGGGACGCTTGTCGCCGCGGGCTTGCCCCTCCTCATGGCGATCATCGGCGTGGCCGTGGGCGTCGGCGGAACGTTTGCCCTTACCGGCGTCATCGACATGAGCTCCATTTCCCCGATGCTCGCGCTCATGCTGGGCCTCGCCGTCGGGATTGACTACTCCCTCTTCATCGTCAACCGGCACCGCGGCCAGCTGCTTTCAGGGATGGACGCTGAGGAGTCCGTAGCCCTTGCCACGGGAACCTCAGGCAACGCCGTCCTTTTTGCCGGCCTCACCGTCGTCATCGCGCTTGCCGCATTGGTGGTTCCCGGGCTTCCGTTCCTCGCCGTCATGGGCCTTTCTGCCGCAGCGACCGTGGCAGTCGCCGTCGTCGTCTCCCTCACGCTGACCCCGGCAGTCCTCTCGCTGGTCGGCCGGAAGCTCATCTCCAAGCGGGCCTGGGCCAAAGCCGAGCGCCACAACGCCGAACCGGACCACGCCTTGGCAGATCGCGCCGAGGACCAGCGCCGGAGCAGCCGCGGTTGGGGCGGCCTC
Source organism: Arthrobacter sp. FW306-04-A (assembly GCF_044358315.1). Lineage (GTDB taxonomy): Bacteria > Actinomycetota > Actinomycetes > Actinomycetales > Micrococcaceae > Arthrobacter. The sequence goes on along the minus strand of NZ_CP084559.1, from coordinate 1,332,923 downwards.
GTGACCCGCCACCCGGTGGTCTCGCTGCTTGCCGGTGTCGTGCTCCTCGGGGTGCTGGCGCTCCCGGCCTCCCAGTTGCGCCTCGCATTGCCCGACGGCGGTTCGGAACCGGTCGATTCGCAAGCGTTCAAGGCATATGACCTCACCCGCCGGAGCTTCGGCGAGGGCATGACCGGACCCATCGTGGTTGTCGGCACATTCCCGTCGGGACTCAGCGACGACCAGGCGAAGACCAAGCAGTTCGACGTAGCGGACAAGCTGCGCAGCGTCGACAACGTCGTGGCAGCCGTTCCGGTGGCGCTCAGCCAAGATCACCGCACCGCCGTTTTCCAGGTCATCCCCAAGGACGGGCCCGCCAGTGCCAGTACCGTTCAGGTGGTCTCGGAACTGCGCGCCAAGGGTTCCGAAATCCAGCAGGCCACCGGCGCCACCATTGGATTGACAGGACAGACGGCCGGCAACATCGACGTCTCCGCGAAGCTCGGTGCCGCGTTGCCCCCATACTTGGCGATCGTCGTCGGGCTCTCACTGATCCTGCTCCTGCTGGTGTTCCGTTCCATCGTGGTCCCGCTGCTCGCCACGGGAGGCTTCCTGCTTTCGCTCGCGGCAGCGTTCGGCGCGGTGGTGGCCGTGTACCAGTGGGGCTGGCTGGGCACCGTGTTCGACGTCGCCAACCCAGGAGCCGTGCTGAGCTTCCTGCCGATCATCCTGATTGGCGTGCTGTTTGGCCTTGCCATGGACTACCAGGTCTTCATCACGTCCGGCATGCGCGAATCGTTCATGCACGGCGAAAACGCGAAGCAAGCCGTCCGGAGCGGCTTCAGCCATGCTGCCGCCGTGGTCGCGGCCGCCGCCATCATCATGGTCAGCGTGTTTGCCGGCTTCATCTTCAGCCACCTGACAATGGTCCGGCCGCTCGGTTTCGCCATGGCGTTCGGCGTGCTCGTGGATGCGTTCGTGGTGCGGATGACCATCGTTCCAGCCGTGATGTACCTCTTGGGCGAGAAAGCCTGGTGGCTGCCGCGGTGGCTGTCCCGCATCCTGCCCGACGTCGACGTTGAAGGCGCCAAGCTTCAGCGCACGACGGCGGCAGGCAGCGCCAAGGAACTGGTCCACTAGGCGTCTGGTTGCCTCTCGACGGGCGTCGGTTCTGTGTTCAGAAGCGACGCCCACTCACCTTTAGCGCGCTTTCCCAAAACCCTCCCTCACCTCTAGTTATCCCCTAAAAGTGACGGAGCGTATCGGGATTTGGGCCCGGATGTGATGGAGCGTCGGGTGGAAACAGGTCAAAAGTGAGCGGGCGTCGGGGGGCGGCGCCGCGTACTACGCTTGAGCCGTGACCCGATTGATCCTGGCTTCCCAGTCCCCCGCCCGCACCAAACTCCTCACGGAGGCCGGCATCCACCACGAGGTACTCGTCTCGGACGTGGACGAGGACGCCGTGCAGGCCCGATATGGGGTCACCGACGCGCATGACACCGCGCTCCTCCTGGCCCGCGCCAAGGCCGAGGCCGTCGCTTCCCTGCCCGGCGCCGAGGGGGCTCTGGTGATCGGTTGCGATTCCGTGTTCGAGTTCGACGGCGAATCGCACGGGAAGCCGTACACAGTGGACGTGGCCAAGGAACGGATGCTCCGCATGAGCGGCTCCAAGGGCGTGCTCCACACCGGGCACTGGCTGGTGGACTGTCGCGATACCGCAGCGGACGTGAACGACGGCGAGGCAGCCGACGGCACCGGCGCAACGGTCGGCGCGGTATCCAGTGCAGAAGTCCACTTTGTGGAGATGAGCGAGGAGGACATCGACGCCTACATCGCGACCGGCGAGCCCTTGCACTGCGCGGGTTCGTTCACGATCGACGGCTTGGGCGGGGCCTTCATCCGCAAGGTCGACGGCGACCCGCACGCCGTCGTCGGGCTCTCCATCTCGACTCTCCGCGATCTGCTCGGGCAAGCGAACGTTGGAATCACCGAACTTTGGACTCAGAACGGCTCCGAGGCGATCAGCGAATAGAAGTCGGTCCGAGTCGCCGGCCCCGCGGCCGGATTCCTGACTTTGTAGCAACCCTACAAAGACAGGCCGTCTCACACACGGAATCCCCCATCAATATGGGCGGAACCCTCAAAATCACGCTAGGCTCCCTGAAGGACAGAAGGAGTCAACTTGTCAGCTAATCCGGCGCAGCCCATTTCCAGCCCTCTCACCAAGGTCTTGATTGCCAACCGAGGCGAAATCGCGGTCCGCATTATCCGCGCAGCCCGGGACGAAGGCATCGCCTCCGTGGCCGTCTACGCAGACCCCGATCGCGACGCCCTGCACGTCCGGCTGGCAGATGAGGCGTACGCGCTGGGCGGCAACACGGCTGCTGAGTCGTACCTCGTGATGGACAAGTTGATCGAGGTCGCCAAGCAGTCCGGTGCGGACGCCATCCACCCCGGCTACGGCTTCCTCGCCGAGAACGCCGAGTTTGCCACCAAGGTCATCGACGCCGGCATCACCTGGATCGGCCCGTCCCCGGAGGCCATCTCAGCGCTCGGCGACAAGGTGCAGGCACGCCACATCGCCGAGAAGGTTGGTGCTCCGCTGGTTCCCGGTACTGCCGACCCGGTGGAATCCGCCGACGAGATCCTGGCCTTCGCAAAGGAGTTCGGCCTTCCGATCGCCATCAAAGCTGCCTACGGCGGCGGCGGCCGCGGGATCAAGGTTGCCCGGACCATCGAGGAAATCCCTGAGCTTTTCGAATCCGCAGTGCGCGAGGCCATTGCCGCCTTCGGCCGCGGCGAGTGCTTCATCGAGCGCTTCCTTGACTCCCCCCGCCACGTCGAGACCCAATGCCTGGCCGACGCCTACGGAAACGTTGTTGTGGTCTCTACCCGCGACTGCTCCCTCCAGCGCCGCAACCAGAAACTCGTGGAAGAAGCTCCGGCACCGTTCCTGAGCGCCGAGCAGAACGAGCGCCTGTACGAGTCCTCGAAAGCCATCCTGAAAGAAGCCGGCTACCTGGGCGCGGGAACCTGCGAGTTCCTGGTGGGCCAGGACGGCATCATCTCGTTCCTCGAAGTCAACACCCGCCTTCAGGTGGAGCACTGTGTTTCCGAGGAAGTCACGGGCATCGACTTGGTTCGTGAGCAGTTCCGCATCGCCCGCGGCGAAAAGCTCGGCTATGGCGATCCTGTGGTCCGCGGCCACTCCTTTGAATTCCGCATCACCGGCGAAGACCCGGGCCGTAACTTCATGCCTGCACCGGGAACCATCAGCACCCTTAAGAACCCGACGGGTCCGGGCGTCCGCATCGACTCCGGCATCGAGCAGGGCGACGTCATCAGCGGAAACTTCGATTCCATGCTGTCAAAGCTGATCGTCACAGGCGCCAGCCGCGAACAGGCCCTCCAGCGTTCCCGCCGGGCCCTTGAGGAAATGGTGGTCGAAGGCATCCCGACCGTCATCCCCTTCGACCTCGCAGTGGTAACCGATCCCGCATTCGCTCCGGCCGAAGGCCCGTTCAAGGTGCACACCCGCTGGATCGAGACCGAGTTCGTCAACAACATCCCAGCATGGACGCCCACTGGAGGCGGAACAGAAGCCGCCGACGCCGGTGAGCGGCAACGCGTCGTCGTCGAGGTTGGCGGCAAGCGGCTGGAAGTTGTCCTTCCCGCGACTCTCGGCTCGGTTTCCTCGGTAGCCAGCGCGGGCTCCAAGGGCGCGAAGATCAAGAAACGTTCCCGTTCTGCGGGCGCCACAGCCGCTGTGGCGGGCGGCAACGCCCTTACCTCGCCTATGCAGGGAACGATCGTCAAGGTAGCAGTGGCTGCCGGCGACGTGGTTGCCGAAGGCGATCTGATCGTGGTTCTCGAGGCCATGAAGATGGAGCAGCCCCTTACCGCCCACAAGGCCGGCACCATCCACGGGTTGGTGGCCAAGGCAGGCGAAACCGTCTCCGCAGGCGCCGTCATCGCAACGATCGAAGACTAAGCAACGGCGTAAAAGGCTCCGGCCCCGCACATTGGTGCGGGGCCGGAGCCTTTTAACAGGAGTCGGTTAATACGGAATCAGGCCACGTTGTTCTCGTAGTCCGTGTCCTTGGTTTCCTTGGACAGGAACAAGGCCACGAGCGTCAGCACTGCCATGGCGCTGAGGTAGACGCCCACCAGGACCGTGCTGCCCTTGGCCGATTCCCAAAGCCATACTGCGATAAACGGGGCCACTGCTGCGCCGAGGATGCTGGACATGTTGTAGCTGACTGCGGATCCGGTGTAACGGACGTTCGTCGGGAACAGTTCCGGGAGCAGCGCGCCCATTGGTCCGAAGGTGAGGCCCATCAGCGTGAATCCGATGATCAGCAACGCCATGGTCCCCACAAAGCCGCCGCTGAACAGGGGCACGAACACCAAGCCGAACACCAGGATGCTGGCCGTCACCGCGAGGAGCATCTTGCGGCGGCCGTACTTTTCGGCCAGCGGACCGGCCACCAGGGTGAAAATGCCGAAGAAGACGACGCCGGCAATCAGCATCCAGAGAAAGTCGTTCCGGCTGAAACCCAAGCCCGGGACGAACGCCGCGGCGGCCGCTTCGGTCATCGGCTTTCCGGCCTTCACCGCAGCGGCTTGAGCGCCCGCCAGAGTGGGCTTGGTGCCGTAGGTCAGCGTGAACGTGGTCATCAGGTAGAACAGGACATACGTCGCCAGCATGATGAAGGTTCCGAGGATCAGCGGGCGCCAGCTTTTCCTGAACACTCGTCCGATGGGCAGCTTGGCCACTTCGTTCGACTCCAGCACCTTGGTGAATGCAGGGGTTTCAATGAGCTTGAGGCGCACGTAGAGGCCGAGGATTACCATGACCGCGCTGAGCAGGAACGGCACGCGCCAGCCCCAGGCGGCGAAGGCCTCGGGAGTCAAGGTGTAGCTGAAGACCAGGAAGATGATGTTGGCCAGGATGAAGCCGATCGGCGCACCCATCTGGGGAAATGTTCCGTAGATGGCGCGTTTGTTGGCCGGCGCGTTCTCGGTTGCGAGCAGCGCTGCACCGCTCCACTCACCGCCGAGGGCCAGGCCCTGGGCGAAGCGCAGGACTACCAGCAACGTGGGAGCCAGGAAGGTCCAGCCCGGGACCTGGGCGGTGGGGAGGCAACCGATCAGGAACGTGGCAATACCCATGGTCAGGAGGGACGCCACCAGGGTGCCCTTGCGACCGAACTTGTCACCGAAGTGGCCGAAAATTATGGAGCCAAGTGGCCGCGCAACGAAGGCGACACCGAACACCGCGAAGGAGCTCAGCAGCTGGGTGGTCTCGTCAGCCGTCGGGAAGAACAGTTTGGGAAAGACGAGCACTGCGGCCGTGGCATAGACATAGAAATCGTAGAACTCGATGGACGTCCCGATGAGGCTGGCGAAGATCACCCGTCCCCGCGAGTTGGCCGGCTTGACTGACTCGCTTTCCTTGGATTCAGCGATGGAAGACATGTAGTGGTTGCTTTCGTTCACGCCGGCCCGGCGTTCCTGAGCCTGCCGGCAAAGATTATTTGAGAGTTCAATAATAGTTCCCGGTATCCAACAAATGGACAATCAAGTCCAGCATGCGGACGCTTTGGAAAGTCTCACTCTGCGGTCCGCGACACAACAACCTCACCGCCATCTCACGCACCGGTGACTCCCTCCGATAGGCAAATGTCACAGCACGTTTACAAACCGCGACGGTCCGCGAAACGAGCCTTCCCTAACGTGGAAGTACAACGTCCCCACAAAGGAGGCACTCCGTGACAGTTGACCGAAGCACCGAAATCCTCACCAACGAGCAGGCGCCCACCGCCCTCGTCCCCGAGCTCGAACACCGCCCTGGCCGCTGGATTGCCAACTGGGATGCAGAGAACAAGGAACAGTGGGAAGTTGCTGGCCGTTCCATCGCCAAGCGCAACCTCTACTGGTCCATCTTCGCCGAGTTCCTGGGCTTCGTCGTCTGGCAGCTCTGGTCGATCGTCGTCGTCCAGCTCCCGGTCGCCGGCTTCAAGTTCGACACCAACCAGATCTTCTGGCTCATCTCGATCCCCAGCTTGGTCGGCGCCACGCTGCGCATCCCCTACACCTTCATGGTCCCGAAGTTCGGCGGCCGCAACTGGACCATCGTCTCGGCCCTCTTGCTGCTGATCCCCACAGCCGGCCTCGCTCTTTGCGTCTCCAACCCGGGCACCCCCTTCGGCGTCATGCTGCTGGTAGCGGGCCTTGCAGGCTTTGGCGGAGGCAACTTCGCCAGCTCGATGGCTAACATCACCTTCTTCTACCCTGCCCGTGAAAAGGGCTGGGCGCTCGGCCTGAACGCCGCGGGCGGAAACCTCGGTGCCGCCGTCGCGCAGCTCGTTGTCCCGATCGCCGTCACTCTCTTGGCCGCCGGCACCGTCAACCTGCCCATGGCAGGCCTCATCTGGATCCCACTCATCCTTGTCGCCGCGTTCGGCGCCTGGAAGTACATGAACAACCTCACCAGCGCGAAGGGCGACGTGGCAGGCTCGATCGCCGCGTTGAAGGAACCCCACCTGTGGATCATGGCCTTCCTCTACATCGGCACCTTCGGCTCGTTCATCGGCTTCTCCGGCGTTTTCCCCAAGCTCATCAAGGACTACTTCCCGGCTTTCTCCTCCATGCACCTCGGCGCAGTGGCTCTTTCGCTCGCCTTCCTCGGCCCGCTGGTCGGCTCGCTGGCCCGCCCCTATGGCGGACGCATGGCTGACCGCATGGGCGGAGCCAGGATGACCGTCACGGCGTTCGCAGCGATGGCGATCATCACCCTGACCATGATCTGGACCCTTCCGCTCAAGAACTTCTGGCTCTTCCTGGTCCTCTTCCTGTTCCTCTTCACGGCAAGCGGCTTTGGAAACGGCGCCACCTACCGCATGATTCCGGTCATCTTCGCCACCTCCAGCCGGGCTGCCCGTTCCGGGGCCAGTGCCGCAAGCACGGCACGCCTGGCTTCGTCCTCCCTCGGCTTGATCTCGGCGATCGGCGCCTACGGCGGATTCGTCATCCCCCAGGTGCTGAACGCTTCCACCACCGCGTCTGGTTCCTACACCCCCGCGTTCTATGGCTTCGTCGGCGCCTACGTGCTGATGCTGGTCGTCTGCTGGGCCTGCTACCTCCGGAAGGCCAACCGTAACGCGATGGGACACATCTAATATGCCCAATGGCGCCAACACCCACTGCCCGTATTGTGCGCTGCAGTGCGCCATGACTCTGACCCCGGCGGCGCCCTCGGCGCAGCCGGGGTTGGGGGTTGCGCAGCCGGGGTCAGACCCCGCTCCCGCGGCAAAGGCACTTCCACTACTGGAAGTATCCGGCCGCGACTTCCCCACCAACCGGGGCGGGCTGTGCCGCAAGGGCTGGACATCGGCGTCGTTGCTGAACCACACCGGACGAGTCACGGAACCCATGCTCAAAGGGTCCGACGGCGTCCACCGGCCGGTCACGTGGGACCAAGCGCTCATGCTGGTCACGGGAGCCGTCAAACAGACCCGCGAACAGTACGGAGCCGACGCGGTCGGCGTGTTCGGCGGCGGCGGACTCACCAATGAGAAGGCTTATCAGTTGGGCAAGTTCGCCCGCCTGGCGCTGGGAACCTCCCGCATCGACTACAACGGACGTTTCTGCATGTCCTCCGCTGCGGCAGCCGGAAACCGCGCGTTCGGCGTGGACCGCGGCCTCCCGTTCCCCGTGGAGGACCTTGATTCGGCAAACGTCATCTTCCTCCTCGGCTCCAATGTTGCCGAGACCATGCCGCCGTTCGTCCAGCACCTGCAGAGCGCGCGCGATTCCGGCGGATTGATCGTGGCCGATCCCCGCCGTTCCGCGACGGCCGCATTCACCGGCGACGGCGGCGGCATTCACTTGCAGCCGACCCCCGGCACGGACCTTGCCCTGCTCCTGGGCATCTCCCACGTGGTGGTCCACGAAGGCCTCGCCGATACTGACTACCTTCAAGGCCGCACCACCGGGTACCCGGCGATCGTCCGCAGCCTCGCAGCTTTCTGGCCGGAGCGCGTTCAATCGATCACCGGCGTGCCCGCCACGCTCATCCGCGAGACCGCACGCCGCCTCGCCGACGGCGCCCGGCGCGGTGGCAGCTACATCCTGACCGGCCGCGGAGTCGAGCAGCACGTCGACGGCACGGACACCGCCACTGCCGCAATCAACCTCAGCCTCCTCCTCGGCCTGCCGGGCTCCTCCCGCAGCGGCTACGGCACGCTCACCGGCCAAGGCAATGGCCAGGGGGGCCGCGAGCACGGCCAGAAAGCCGACCAGCTCCCCGGTTACCGCAAGATCACCGATCCCGCCGCTCGCGCCCACGTTGCCAAAGTGTGGGGAGTGGACGAGTCGCTCATCCCCGGCCCCGGTCTGCCGGCCGTGGAACTCTTGAAGTCTTTGGGACAGCCCGACGGCGTCCGTTGCCTTTTCGTGCACGGCGCCAATGTGGCGGTGTCCGCCCCGGACGCCAGCGCCGTGATCGAGGGCTTGCGCAGACTGGACTTCCTGGTGGTCTGCGATTTCTTCATGTCCGAGACCGCGCTTGAAGCCGACCTCGTCCTCCCGGTCACGCAGTGGGCCGAGGAAGAAGGCACCCTGACGAACCTCGAGGGCCGCGTCCTCCGCCGTCGGAAAGCCCTCACCCCTCCCCCGGGCGTCCGCAGCGAATTGTGGCTCATGGCCCGGCTCGCCGAATCCCTCGACGCTCCGTCCATGTTCAGCGACGATCCCGAGACCGTCTTTGAGGAGCTCCGGCTCGCCTCGGCTGGGGGGCTGGCCGACTATTCGGGAATCGACTACGCCATGCTGGACCGCGGAGAAGCCGCGTACTGGCCCTATCCCACCGGCAGCTCGGGAACGCCGCGACTCTTCCTCGACAGCTTCGCGCACGCCGGCGGACGCGCGGTGATGGTCCCGGTGGCACCGCAGAAGCGCTCCCCGCGGTCCGCCGTCGTCGGCTCTGATCCCGATCCGCTGACCCTCGTGACCGGGCGCCTGCTGGAGCACTACCAGTCGGGCGCCCAGACCCGCCGTGTGGCCGAACTCGCGGCCGCCCAGCCGGAGGCCCTCCTGCAGATCCACCCTGCGACGGCGGTGGTCAGGGACATCTCCGATGGCGACTTTGTCCGGGTCTCCAACGAGCGTGGCGAAGTCCTGTGCAGGGTGGAGCTCAGCAACTCCATCCGCACGGACACCGTCTTCCTTCCTTTCCATTTCCCTGGACTGGGCAGCGCCAACCGGCTCACGGAGGCGGTCACGGATCCTATTTCCGGCATGCCGGAGTTCAAGGCCAGCACGGTATGGGTCCGGAAGGCGGCACAACCAGAGGTCGAACCGGCGTTGGCTGTGCTCTCCACAGCTGTACCAGCCGGAGCCGGCTTGTCAATGCACGTCAAGGAGGCATCGTGAGCGAGCGAATTGTGGTGGTCGGATTCGGGCCGGTCGCGGCCCGGCTGGTGGACGACTTGTTGCCCGCCGTGCGCAGCGGCCTTGTCCAGTTGCTCGTCGTCGGGCAGGAAGCCGAAGCCGCATACAACCGCGTCATGGTGGCGGAACTCGGCGTGGGGCGGACCACCGCGGAGGCTCTCGCGATGGCGGACGCTACCGCTTTGGCGGCCGACGGCGTCGAGGTCCGCTTGGGCGTCACGGTCAAACGCATCGACCGCGCCCGCCAGCAGGTGGTCCTCTCGGACGGAACCACTCCCGGCTACGATCGCCTGGTGTTCGCCACGGGCTCGCGGCCAGTCCTTCCCAACCTCACCGGAATCAACCCCGATCCTTCACACCCGGTGCTCCCGGAGGGCGTGACCGCGCTCCGGGACCTCCGTGATGCCGCTCAGCTGCGCGACGCCGTGACTGCCGGCAAGCGCGTGATCGTCCTCGGGGGCGGTGTGCTGGGCCTTGAAACGGCCCTCGCCGCCGCGGAAGAAGGCGCGTTAACCACGGTTGTACACAACGGTTCCTTCCCGCTCGGCCGCAATATCGACCGCGGCGGCGGCGCCGTTCTTGCGGCAAGCCTGCGCAACAGCGGGATCACCATGGTGGGCAACGCCCGATCCACCGCCGTTGAACACAACGGCCCCGACGGCATGTTTTCAGCCCTGGTCCTCGACGACGGGTCGAGGATCGAGGGCGACCTCTTGGTCCTCTCCTGCGGCGTGCGCCCGCGGATCGAACTCGCCGAAGGCTGCGGGCTGCCAGCGGCCACCGGCATCCTGGTGGATCACCACCTGCGCACGTATCACGAGCCACACATGTTCGCGATCGGAGACTGCGCCGAAGTCCGTTGTGCCGACGCCGAATGTCCTGAGTGCCGCACCGCCCTGGGCCCTTCCGGCCTGGTAGGTCCGGGCTGGCGCCAGGCCGAGTGGCTTGCCGAGTACCTGATCCTTCTAGCCGAGGGCGGCCAGGACGCTGCCGACACGTTGGCGCCGCTGCCGCAGGAGAAACCCGGCGTCGTGGTCTTAAAGGCACGTGGCATCAACCTTGCGGTCGCTGGCGACAATAGGGCCGAACCATGGGATGACGAGCTCCTGAGCGTAGGCGTTGCCGACGGCAGGCCGCGGCGCCAAGTTGCGCAATGGGCTGATCCGGAACACGGCCGCTACGTCAAGATGACCACGCGGGGCGGCGCGCTCGAAGGCCTCGTGACCGTAGGCATGCCGCGCACGGCCGCGGAGCTCGTGATGCTGTTCGAACGCGGATCCGAACTGCCGGCCGACCGTTCACTCCTGCTCCGCCTGGACGGCCCCGACCAGTTGGATTCCGCCGGCGCCAACAACGACCCCCAACGCACGGTGTGCCGCTGCGCAGGCGTCAGCGGTGTGAGCATCGAGGAAGCCGTGTTGGATGGCTGCTCCTCCGTACCGGAAGTTTCCAAAGCCACCCGTGCGGGGACCGGCTGCGGCGGGTGCCACGGGGACATCAAGGGGATTATCGAGAGGCATTTCCAAGGGGTTGCGGCGTAGGGGGTTTGGGCGTCTCCCTACAGTTTCAGTAGCAGGGTGTCCGAGCCGCCGTTCCGGCCGACCCGAACGAATCCGAGCCGCTCGTATAGATCCCTGGCGCGATTGCCGTCCTCCACGCTGAGGCTGATACCCCGTAGCCCTCGAGAGCGTCCTAGCGCGATGAGTGCAGTCATGAGCGCAGTGCCGGTACCCGCTCCCCGAAGCCCGGGCACGACGCCGACAGTTAGTTCCGGTATGTCCGTCGCCACGAAGCCGTACCCTGCGTCGTCGGCGGCAAAGGTGCGGCACCATGCGGCGCCGATTCCTTCTCCATTCCCGGTCACAGCAACAACACCGAAGTCCCCAGGGCGGGGCCAGCCTTCGACGTAGTGCGAGAGTTCCGGGTCGTTCATGAGCTGTTGGCGCGTGAACTGCTCACTCCCGCGCCAATTCGCTGCTTCAAAGCAGGCCGCCCAGAGTGTCGATGTGTCTTCGGCGGTCGCTTCCCGGACTTTGATTGCCGCGGTTTCCATAATTGCCACCCTATTCCGCCGGGTTTGCGGGTGTGATCGCGCCACGCCACGTGAACAGGCGCTCCCGGTCCTCATCGGTGAAGTCTGCGGCGTCGAGGAAGGCCTGGAGATCAAATTTTTCCAAGGCGTTCCGGAACGCGCCTTCGGTTGTTGTGCCATGTTGCCGGCACAATTCCTCAAGCATGGGTTCAGCGTTGTTTCGGTTGCTGCTGGCTGCTCGGACATCACCTAACCTGACTGTTTCCAGATAGTCATCGATGATGCATCCGCGGTCGGTGGCGACTGCATGAAGCAGAGCCATGGCAACTAGGCCCGTCCTGTCCCTGCCTCCCATGCAATGGAAGAGGACTCCTCCTGCCGGTGCGTTGAGTACCTCCGTTATGGCTGTACCGGCCCGTTCGGGCATGGCTGCAAGGTGCGGGAGGAAGTAAATCGCTGTACCCACTAGGCCGTTGTCCCAGTAGTCCGCCCAGAACTCTTTGTTTTCCAGGCCGTCAAGGTCAACGTGGATCGTGGTGAGCCAACCAGGCCGTTCCCGGGTATCTGTTTTGCGTTCGCGTTGCTGACGAAGATCCACCACGGTGCGTATCCCGGCATCGTAGACCTGTTGCCATCCGTTCCCGGTGATGCAATCGACGTTCTCGCTCCGGAAGAAGACGCCGCGTGGAGTGACCGTCCCGTCTGTGCGCTTCAGACCCCCTAGGTCGCGTCCGTTGACCAGTCCGTCCACTTTGAGTGTGCGATCTTCGTTTTTTGTCAGGTCCCCCATGCCCCTAGTTAACCGCGCCGATCACGATGATGTCGAAGTGATCCATGGCTGACCCTCCTTCGCGGGCGGCGCGCTTTGGAACGTGCTCTCAGACGGTACCGCTCGAGCAGGTGCTGCGGGTCGGTCGCGACGCTCTACCTTGACCATGTGCCGGGCGCCGGAACCATAATTGGGCTGACAACAGAGCGGTGCCGCAGAGAAGAGCCGAAGGATAGCGCCGCCGGAGCAGAGGAGTCCTCAAATGACCAAGTACCTGATCTCGTTCCCCGGTGAGGCCATGGTGTTCCCCGAGGAGGACTTCGAGGCGGTGGTCGAAGCCTCGCATGCCGTCATTGACGAGGCCAAGGCGGCCGGCGTGTACGTCTTCGCCGGCGGGATCGATGAGAACGTAGACCCGGTGCTCGTGGCCGGTGACGGCACCGTCACCGAGGGCACTTACCCGGGCCACAATGTGCCCAACGGCGGCTACACGGTTCTCGAGCTGCCCTCGCGGGAGGCGGCACTCGAGTGGGCCGCGAAGATCGCCGTCGCCTGCCGCTGCTCGCAAGAGGTCCGGCAATTCCAGTACGACCCGGCCACCTGACGAGGCACCTCAGCCGGAGTCGGTCGTACCTTCGCGCGCCCAAGTCGCGCGCCCACAATGAAAGGCTGGCAGGAGCGCATAGGCGGGTGACGTCGACCGACGTGGTGATTCGGCTACCGCGTTCCACCCGTCATCCTAAGAGCCACGACGGTGTCTATTTGCACCTTGGCGCCCAGGGGCAGAGCGGCTACCTGAATCGTCGTGCGGACTGGGAAAGGTTGGGTCAGGCGTCTGGCATAAACCGTGTTGATGTCGTCGAAGTCCTCGTAACCTGTCAAATAGACGGTGGTTCGCACAAGATCCGAAAATGCCAGTCCCAGCTCTTCAAGTAGCGTTTCCAGGTTGTCCATCATGGCCTCGCATTGCTCTGCGACGTCATCGGAAACCAGCAAGCCATTGTCCCTGCGTTGGCCGATGATGCCCGCTGTGAAGCCGCTACCGGCGTGTTCGACAAAGTGCGAAAAGGGCGCAGAAGACTGATACAGACGTGTACTGAAGTAATGGTTTGGCATCAGCGCGTCCGCTTTCTTGCTGTGAGTTCATCGACGAGGCCCTCCCGGGTTCGAATCTCCATGCCCCATACTCTTGCACAATCGGCGAGGACGACCACGCAGCACATCAGCGTCAGCGACCCCTGCCGCCGTTTCAAGATGACCACATGCGGCGGCGCGCTCGAAGGACTCGTTGCCGCGGACCTGCCGTGCGCGGCAACCGGCACTTGATCACATTCTCAAGCACGTCCCACCGAACCAGGTGGTCACACCTGGAAGTAGCGGTTCCTGCGTGGTTGTTGGCGTGGGTCGATGTGGGGAGGCGGGATGAACCAAGGCACGCCCGCTTGAACCTGGATGTGCCACTCTTCCTTGTGAATCAGATGGTGGTGGTGGCTGCAGAGCAAGACGCCATTGTCGGTGCTAGTGGATCCGCCCCGTGACCAGTATTCGATGTGGTGGGCTTCGCACCACGGGGCTGGCATCGTGCACGAAGGAAACGCGCAGCCTTTGTCCCTGGCGGTGATGGCTTTGCGGATGTGGGCCGGAAAGATCCGGGACGCCCGGCCGATGTCCAGCACTTGGCCTTCTCCGCCGAGGAGGACGGGAATGATGTCGGCATCGCATGCGATCTTCCGCAACGTGGCCACCGGGACCGGCCCGGTGAACGTAAAGTTCCCCGTGCCCGGTTGCGGCTGCGAGTGCCGAGTTTCTTTTAGTGACGTCAGGAGGTCCCGGTAGTCGATGGTGGCCATGATCTGTGGGCGCTGGCCTCCGGCCGCGGGCAATGCCCCTGTAGCGAGGGCGATCTTGCAGGCGCTCAGCAACCCGTCCAGGAGCTTCTGCGCCCTCGTGCGGCGGTCCAGGGGCGCGGCATCATCGCGTGAACCGCCCGGCCGATCGGTTGCAGGCCCATTCGTCGGCTCGCTCTCGCCGCCCGCGTCCACCTGGCTGTCTCCGTGTCCGGGCTCCTCGGCTGTGCGAGTCCGGGGATTGGTGGCGGTGTTCATGACGGTGAGCAGGTGTTCGCATTGGTCCTGGGTGGCGAAGATTTCCAGATGCTGCAGCCCGTGCTTGGGTCGCCGGAGGAAGGCGCCCTGGAGGTGGCGCAGGGCTTCTTCGCTGGGCTCGGCACCGTCCTGGTCGATGGCGTCGGTCCAGCGGCGGGCGATCCTAGTCAGGAAGTCGGCATCGTTCTCGACTGCGGTCGTGGTCAGCGCGTGTTCGATGTCCACGGCCACTTCGGGGCTGCACAGGGGCCGGACGCGTTCCAAAGCCATGGTGACGGTGGTGGCCGGGCGGGAGGCGATGCTCCCGCGGGCCAGGGCCGCGGCCACTTCCCCATATCGTGGCTGTACCGTTTGGCCCGTCAGTGAGCGGCCGGGAAGCAGATTCTCCGCGAGGGTAAGGCGGCGGCGGGCTTCGGCGGCGCTGATCCGCAGGAGCGAGCGCATGTGCTCACCGGTGTTCCTGAACTCCCGGAACCCGGCCCGGGCGGCCCCCTGGCCGAGGCCGCCGTCTTCGACATCGGCATGGGTACCGGCTGCCCCGATATCCGCTCCGGGGTTGCCGGCACCAGCTCTGGAACCGCCCGCCCCGGCCTCGGCTCCCCAGCCTGTCATCCAGCCCGTCTTGCTGGCCGGCTCCTGCTGCCGCACACTGTGCAACTGACCCGCGGCGACGACCTGCAAATAATCCAAGGTGCGGGACAGCTCCTCCACGCCTGAGGCAAACGCAGCGGAGTCCTGCAACCCCAGCGACCCGACGTCGTCGACCGCCGTCCGCGCCAGTGACCGCAACGCCGCAAGAGAACTCTCCAGAACCCGGTGCGGACCACCGCGATCGCCGGCGCGATCCTCGCGCGGATCCAGCAGAACGAGTCGGCGCAGCTCCGGCGCTTGGCGAGCCGCGGTCACCATCCGCGGCTCCGGCACCCGATGGGACACGACGAACCGGCCACCAGGCGCAGCGCCCTGGCGCGTGGTGAGGTGTCCGATCGCTTCCATGGAAAACACTCTGCCAGCAGGCTCCGACAAAATAGCCCGCCCACCCGCGTCAGTGGCGCGTGATCCTCGAAGTGCTAGATTCACCGACCGTAACTTCGGCTTGGCCACCAATCGGGAAGGTGAAGATAGGCGAGGTGTGGCCAAAATCGGCATTGGCGAGCACCGGCAAGCCTGCAAGAACGGATTGTTTGGCCGCAATCAGGGCCAGTAGATCTCGGGTCATTCGGCTTGCCTGCTGGAAGCGACCAATCACCAGTCCTCGGATGCCCTTTGCTTCTGGCGTCTGCAGAAGCGAGGCGAGGTCGCGAGCAAAGGTGGCCGGGTGGCTTTCGAAGTCGTCCTCCAAGAACAGCAATGCTCCTTCCAAGGACGGCATGTTCGCCGTTC
Source organism: Arthrobacter sp. FW306-04-A (assembly GCF_044358315.1). Lineage (GTDB taxonomy): Bacteria > Actinomycetota > Actinomycetes > Actinomycetales > Micrococcaceae > Arthrobacter. Next base: position 1,317,202 of record NZ_CP084559.1, on the reverse strand, counting down.
CTTGCAGGAGATTCAAGGTGGAGAGGTTTCCTCCCACGATCCGTCCGCTAGCAGTGCCGTCTTGCAACGGCCACCAACCATCGCCCGGAATCAGCGTTCGAGCGTCCTGGTCGCGGAACCATGCGTCGTCAGTCCAGGCAGCGGCCGGGCGAAGAGCCGTGATGTCCGAGTAGCCACATAGGGTCTTCGGGTTCGCACCGATGAGCTCCCAGTCGAGGTATGGAAGCAACTCGTTGCTGCTGAATCCGCCGATCACGGTCAGAATTCCGGCCACATCCGGATCCGAAAAGGCCGCATGAAGGTCATCGACTCGTGACTGCGTCGACGACGAAAGCAGTCCATTCATCTCGTCCACGTGCTCTCCGAAGGAAAGGCGCAGACCCATCTCGGCGAAACGCCTCCCGATGTGGCTGGTGTTGTCGTGTTCCATGACCACGGCGCGGCTCAGGGCGGGAGCAACGACGCGGACCAAGTCGCCGCGACGCAATTTGGGCGGGTAGATAGACGGCATGTGCTCGACGCTAGCAAAGGCAGCGCCGACGAAGAGCCAAGACCTACATATGAACGTGAAGCCGGCGCGCCGCTTCCGAAATGGACCCCGTCAGCGACGGGTACACGGTAAAGGTGCTCGCGATGTCGTCGACGTGCAGTTTTTGCTTCACGGCAACAGCGATCGGGAAGATCAGTTCCGAAGCGTTCGGCCCGACGACGACGCCGCCGATCACGGTGCCCGAACCCTTGCGGGCGATGATCTTGACGAAGCCGTCCTTGGTGTTGCGCATCTTGGCGCGGGCGTTGCTCAGCAGGGAGAGTGTGACAACGTCGCCCTGGTACTTGCCCGATTCGAGATCGGCCTCGGAGACGCCCACCGAAGCGATTTCCGGTGAGGTGAAAATGTTGGAGGCTACCTGGTGGAGCTTGATCGGCATGACGGCGTCGCCCAGGAAGTGCGCAACCGCAATGCGGCCCTGCATGGCTGCGACAGAGGCGAGGGCCAAGATCCCCGTGCAGTCGCCCGCAGCGTAGATGTTCGGCGCCGTGGTGCGGGAAACACCGTCCACCTTGATGTGGCCGGACGCCGTGACAGCCACACCTGCCTCTTCTAACCCGATTCCGGCTGTGTTGGGGATCGAACCCACGCAGACGAGGCAGTGGCTGCCGGTCACCACGGAACCGTCGCCCAGGGTGGCCTGGACGCCGGTGTCGGTCCTTTCCACGGCCTCAGCGCGCGAACGGGACAGTACGCGCACGCCGCGGCGCTTGAAGACACCTTCGAGGACCTGGGCCGCGTCAGTGTCCGAGCCCGGGAGCACTTGGTCGCGGCTTGAAATGAGGGTGACGTTGGAACCAAGGCCGTTGTAGGCAGAAGCGAACTCGGCGCCTGTTACGCCGGAACCCACTACGATCAGGTCTTCCGGAAGTTCCTCGAGGTTGTAGATCTGCGCCCAGTTGAGGATGCGCTCTCCGTCGGGCTTAGCAGTGGGCAGTTCGCGGGGATGCGCACCGACGGCCAGGAGGATGGCGTCGGCGGTGATCGTCTTGGTGCCATCCAAGGTGATGACCTCGATGGTGTGGTTGTCCAACAGCCTTCCGGACCCCATCAGAATCTCTACGCCAAGGTGCTCAAGGCCCACCCGGATGTCGTCGGACTGTTCCCGCGCGAGGTGCAGGACGCGGTCATTGATGTGGCCCAGATCCGCGCGCATGCGTGGCGCTACATCGCTGCCGTCGACGGCGAACTTGACTCCCAGCTCCCCCGCCTCGCCGACGCGGGTCATGAGATCCGCCGTCGCGATCAGGGTTTTGGAAGGCACGACGTCGGTGAGGACCGCTGAGCCGCCAAGCCCGGCGCGCTCGATGAGGGTGACCCGCGCTCCCAGGTGCGCTGCGACCATTGCCGCTTCATATCCGCCTGGACCTCCGCCCAGGATCGCGATTCGTGGTGAGCTGAAGTCAGGATGCATGGTCACAATGGTCAATTCTTACTTAATGCCAGCGGACCTGCCACTAAGCCCCACCTGAGAACGCTCGCAGAGGTCCGAAGTTCGCGTTCCACCAGCGGCCTGTTCAACAGCGCGGGCGGCACTGTAGCTTGTACCAGTGAGTAACACAGAGCTGATCAACACAGACCCATTCGAGGCCGCCAAAGCTGCGGCCGACTACATCGCGGCGGAAACCGGCGTCGAATCTCACGACGTCGCACTTGTGCTCGGCTCAGGCTGGGGCGCGGCTGCGGATCTCATTGGCGAAACGACGGCGACCCTCACGGCGTCGGAGGTTCCCGGCTTCCATGCGCCTGCGGTTGAGGGGCATGTGGGCACCATCCGCTCGGTCCTGACGAAGGAGGGCAAGCGGGCCCTGGTCCTTGGCGCGCGTACCCACTACTACGAAGGCAAAGGCGTTCGTGCGGTAGTCCACGGCGTGCGCACTGCTGCTGCCGCAGGATGCAAGACGCTGGTGGTGACCAACGGGTGCGGCGGCTTGAACGAAGCCTGGTCCCCCGGCACCCCCGTGCTGATCAGTGACCATATCAACCTGACGGCGGCTTCTCCCCTTGAAGGCGCCACGTTCGTCGACCTCACGGACCTGTATTCCTCCCGCATCCGAGGCCTGGCCCGCGAAGTAGATCCCACGCTGGACGAAGGGGTCTACGCCCAGTTCACCGGCCCACACTACGAAACTCCGGCCGAGGTCCAGTACGCCAAACGAATCGGCGCCGACCTGGTGGGCATGTCCACAGCTTTGGAGGCCATCGCCGGCCGGCACGCGGGCATGGAGGTCTTCGGCATCTCCCTCGTGACCAACCTGGCCGCAGGCATCAGCCCGGTACCGCTGAGCCACCAGGAAGTCATCGAGGCGGGCCAGACGGCGGGCGCACGCATTTCGCGCCTCCTGGCGGACATCATCGCCAAGCTTTGATCGAGTGGCCGGGGAGCCAAGGCTCCCCGGCCATTCCGGAGTTCGTAGCACAGTAGAATTTGAGTGATTCTCCGCCGTAGCGCTCGAACCGGAAAGGACCGCCGATGACGACATCCGCTCCTTTCCGGTTCTTGCGAACCAGCTTGATCGGCTCAATCATTCTGGGCTTCGCCGCGGGCGGGCATTTGGCTGGTGGCGGAGAACTTCCGACGCCAGCCATTTTGACGGCGCTCTGTGCCCTGACAATCCTCCCGGTCGCCATCCTGACGCGCGTCCGACTTTCGCTGCCCGCCCTGGCCGGACTGCTGGGGGCCGGGCAGCTCTGCCTTCACTGGGCGTTCTGCGCTCTGTCAGGGGCTTCCTCTGCGGCGCAGCTTCAGCCCGGGCACACAGGACATGATTCCTTGGTGCGCGCTCCGGAAACCGTAGGCGCCATCGCCTCGGCCCACGCCCCGACAAGCGACTGGCAGATGCTCGCAGCGCACACCGTGGCAACCTTGGGCACGGCGCTGTTGCTCGCTCGCGGCGAACGAGCACTATGGACGCTGGCTGCGTGGCTGCGCCCGCTGGTCCAATTACCCGCCGCCACAGTGGTCCAGCCACTTCGCGCCCCCAGCCCCCGTTCGAGCCCCGATGTTCGTCCCCAAGGCCTTCCCGGCCTCCGGCTTCCTTCCCGGCGTGGTCCACCAGCCCTGGCTTCAGCCGCCTAAGACTCTCCCCTTTCACACACGGGCAGGGACGGGCGGCAGCTCCTTGCCTTCACCGGTCCGGACCTCCGTCCGCCCCGGTCCCAACCGCTTTTCCTCGTGAAAGGGCACCATTGCCATGAAGACCTCCCACCGCCGTACCCTCAAGACCGCCTGCGCCGCCACCATGGTCGCCGGACTGCTTGCCTTCGGCGTCTCGGCCGCCTCCGCACACGTCAACGTCAATCCCGACGACCCGGCAGCGGGCGGCTACACCCACCTGACCTTCAACGTCCCCAACGAGTCCCCGACGGCCAAGACCAACAAGCTCGAAGTCTCACTCCCCACGGACACACCCTTCAACTCGGTGTCCGTGAAGCCGGTCGAGGGCTGGACGGCCGAGCTCGTCACCACCAACCTGCCAAAACCCGTCACGGTCGCAGGAGCAACGGTGACCAAGGCTGTCAGTTCGGTTGTCTGGACTGCGGACGCAGCACACCAGATCGGGCAGAACGAATATCAGGCGTTCTCGATCTCCGTCGGTGTACTGCCCGACGCCGGCACCACTGTGACGCTGCCCGCGACCCAGAGCTACACCGACGGCACTGTAGTGAAGTGGGACGAGAAGACCGTTGAGGGTCAGCCAGAGCCCGAGCACCCGGCTCCCTCGTTCGTCACCACCGCCAGCGACTCGGCCGCATCGACGGCTACCACGTCCGCCCCGTCTGTGACCCCGGCTCCGTCAGGTCCGTCGGCCCCGTCAGCTGCGGCTTCGACAGCCAGCGACGCCGGATCCACGGCCGGGTGGTTCGGGCTCGCGGCAGGCCTCATTGGCCTCGCTGTGGGCATCACCGCCCTGATGCGAACCCGCTCCACGAAGGCCAAATAGCCCCACCACCAACTACCGAACTGCCCGCGTCGGATCTCGGCGCGGGCAGTTTTGCATCCCCGTCCAGCCGACCACGAAACCCACCAACGACAGACGTCGTCACGACAATTTTCCGACTCTTGTCAAGTCAATTCACCCAGGTGTTAATGGCGTGTGAACTTTTTGAATAAATCAGATTTATTCAGAAATATTTGACCCGCCGCGCTTTCCATGGCACGCGCGCGGTGTAAAAATGTAAGCGCTTGCGCAGATATGTCTGACATGTGGACTATGGCCCCGAATGCCGCGCGAAACACGGGTTGCAACCGCATTCAGCGCGCGTCAAGCTTTGAACGGTCCCGGCAAGTCGACGTGCCAGGACCGAAGGACGGGGCTTCCCAGGAATCCCCTCCGCCCGAGACGATGGCGTTCCTGACAACGCCATCGGTGTTACCGGGAACGCCGGAGTTCGGACAAGGGCTTATGCCCTCCCCGTAGTCCAACCTCCGCGAGAAGAGCAAGCATGAAATCTCACTCAAACCCCAACAGGCCACGCCGCCGTCTGCGGTCGGCAGCCGCTTTCGCGGCCGCTGCCAGCGTGGCCGCCACGGTCCTCATGGCGTCCCCCGCTGCCCAGGCAAACCTGCCTGCCGACAAGCCGGCCACCACGATGCCGGCCCCCACTCCGGGATTCCCGCTGCCGACGGTCCACACGCAAGAGGCCTTTGATCCCGCAGCGAACTTCACGTCCAAGTGGACGCGGGCGGATGCCAAGCAGATCATGGCCCAGAGCAACCCGAACGTGGCTCCGGGCGTGAACTCCATGAGCCCCAACGTCACCATGCCGGAGATCCCCAAGGACTTCCCGGCCATGAACGACGACGTGTGGGTCTGGGACACCTGGTCCCTGACCGACCAGAACGCCAACCAGATCAGCTACAAGGGCTGGGACGTCATCTTCTCCCTCGTCGCCGACCGCCACGCGGGCTACGGCTTCGACCAGCGCCACTGGAACGCCCGCATCGGCTACTTCTTCCGGAAGACCAACGCCGACCCGGCGAAGGACAAGTGGAACTACGGCGGACACTTGTTCCTGGACAACACCTCCATCGGCAACACCGAGTGGTCGGGTTCCACGCGCCTCATGCAGGGTGACCACGTCAACGTTTTCTACACGGCCACTACGTTCTATGACCGTGCAGAGCGCAACGCGGGCGGCGGCGGTATCGCTCCCGATGCAGTCATCGCCAAGGCCCTGGGCAACATCCACGCCGACAAGGACGGCGTGACGTTCGACGGTTTCCAGCACACCAAGCTGCTCGAACCGGATGGCAAGCTCTACCAGACCAAGGCCCAGAACGCCGGCTTCGCCTTCCGCGACCCGTACACCTTCGAGGACCCGGCCCACCCGGGACAGACCTTCATGGTCTTCGAAGGCAACACCGCCGGAAAGCGCGGCGACTACAAGTGCACCGATGCTGATCTTGGCTACCGCCCGGGCGATCCCCACGCCGAAAACACCAACACGGTGAACACCACCACCGGCTCCTGGTTCCAGACCGCGAGCGTCGGCCTGGCCGTCGCGGACAACAAGGACCTGACCCAGTGGCATTTCCTGCCGCCGGTCCTGTCCGCCAACTGCGTCAACGACCAGACTGAACGCCCGCAGATCTTCATCCAGAATGAAAACGGCAAGAACAAGTACTACCTGTTCACCATCAGCCACCAGTTCACCTATGCCGACGGCATGCGAGGTCCTGACGGCGTCTATGGCTTTGTGGGCAACGGTGTCCGTTCGGACTTCCAGCCGGTCAACAACAGCGGCCTTGCGCTGGGCTCGCCGACCGACCTGAACCTGCCGGCAAACAACCCGAGCGGCAACCAGTCGGCACAGCAGAACGGCCGGCAATTCCAGGCCTACTCGCATTACGTGCAGCCGGGCGGCCTGGTGCAGTCCTTCATCGACAACGTTGACGGAGTCCGTGGAGGGTCGCTCTCCCCCACGGTAAAGATCAACTTCGCCGGTGGCGTCACCCAGGTTGACCGCAGCTTCGGCAAGAACGGCCTCGGTCCGTTCGGTTACCTCCCCACCAACGTCCGCGTCGGCGGGGAAGGCCTTTACAAGTAGGCCACGTAAAAACCCGCCGGGCAGGCAAAGCATGCCGCCTGTCCGGCAAACGCGGGGCGTCCGGTTCCACCCGGGCGCCCCGCTCCCCAACCCAGGAAGTCCCATGCTCTACTCCCCTGACCGCCCGTTCCACCCGGCTCGCAAGGCGCTACTCGTCGTCGTCGCCGTCGTCCTGACAGTGTTCACGAGTTCCTGCACCCCGACGCCGGACGCGTCGCAGTCCGCGGGGAACCCGCAGTCCGCCACCGGCACCGCCGTCGGAATATCCGCCCCATCGCCGTCCGAATCGGACCCGTGGCGGCCCGCGGCGCATCTGACTGCGTCTGAAAACTGGATCAACGACCCCAACGGGTTGGTCTACGAAAACGGGACCTATCACGCGTTTTACCAGCACAATCCGCACGGCAACTTCTGGGGAGATATGTCATGGGGCCACTCCACCAGCACCGACCTGGTGCACTGGACCCAGCAGCCGGTGGCCATGGAGGGCTCAGCAAGCGAGGAAATCTTTTCGGGCGCCATCGTTCCTGATACGAGGAACGCCTCGGGACTGGGCACCACAGCCAACCCGCCACTAGTGGCGCTCTACACCAGCTCATACGGCGACGGCGGGGCGTTGCCAAGGGGCAGCCAAGCCCAGTCCGTGGCCTACAGCCTGGACCATGGGCAGTCTTGGACCAAGTACAAGGGCAACCCTGTGCTCAGCCTGCAGCCGGCGTCGAACAACTTCCGCGACCCCAAGATCACCTGGTACGAACCCGGCAAATACTGGGTCATGACCACAGTCGTAGCCGACGCGCAGGTGGTGAAACTCTTCAAGTCCACAGACCTGCTGCACTGGAACTTCCTCAGCGATTTCACGGGAGTGGGCGCTCAAGGCGGACTCTGGGAAGTTCCGGAGCTGCTCCAGATGGACGTCGACGGCGGCAACGGCCTCAAAAAGTGGGTCATGATCCTGAGCATCAACCCAGGAGGCATTGCGGGAGGCTCCGGGATGCAGTACTTCGTGGGCGAATTCAACGGCACACGGTTCACGGCGGAGCACGCGGCAAAACCCGGTGACCCATTGACGGACTCGCAATGGCTGGACCACGGAGCCGACTTCTACGCCGCCAACACCATCACCTCTGCCCCTGGCGGCAAGCCGGTACTGCTGGGCTGGATGGGGAATTGGGACTATGCGCAGTCCGTACCGAGCACCCCGTGGCGCGGATCCATGGCCATCCCGCGCCAGCTCAGCCTGGTGGCCACGGGAAACCGTTTCGAGCTCCATTCGACCATCGCCTCCGCTGCGGCGGACGTGCTCACGGACGCCAAGACCAGTGAAGTACATGGCAAAAACCTCACCGTCACCGACTCCACGGACTCCCTCGGCAGCGACTTTGGCTCACGAACCCAGCTGATCGACGCCGAAATGGATGTTGCGGGCTCAGCTGAGGCCGGTTTGGTGCTGCGGGCTTCGGCGGACGGGAAGGCAGGCCTCCGGATCTCCTACAACCGCGCAACCCAGACTCTCAGAGTGGACCGCTCGGCGGCCGGCACTTCCAACTTCTCGCCGAAATTCAGCCCGTACCACCAGGCCCCCGTGCCCACGAAGGACGGAAAAGTCCACCTCCGGGTCTTGCTGGATTCGTCCTCCGTGGAGGTCTTCACACAAGACGGCTCTGTGGTCATCTCGGACATCTTCTTCCCGCAATGGGGCAACACAGGCGCGGCCGCCTTCAGCGCGGGAGGTACCGCGAGCTTCAAACTCAGCAGCACCCGCAAGACAAACTGACACCCAGAGCCTGGCCGAAGATGTGGCCGGACTGTGACCGTTGCCATAGCCCTCGACCTCGGCATCCATCCTCTTTGACGATAGCTTTATCCCTATGACATCGAGCGATGCCGAATTTGAAAAGCTGATATCCGACGCCGGCGAGTGGGCTGCCCAAGACCCGGACCCGATCACCGCATCAGCGCTGTCCGAACTGACCGGGCTCGCCTCCAGCGGCGTCGCTGCAGCCCGCCAACAGCTTGAAGACAGCTTCAGTGGAACGCTGCAGTTCGGTACCGCGGGACTCCGCGCCGCTCTCGGTCCGGGCCCCAACAGGATGAACCGCGTGGTCGTGCGGCGGGCAGCAGCCGGTTTGGCGGCCTTCCTGACGGACTCTGTTGCTGCGGCCTCCCCCGGAACGCGGCCCCGCGCCGTCGTCGGCTATGACGCGAGGCACAACTCGGATGTCTTCGCGGTAGAAACTGCCGCGATCTTCACGGCTGCGGGAATCGATACCTTCCTGATGCCTTCGGCGCTTCCCACCCCGCTCCTGGCTTACGCGGTCCGGGCCCTTGATTGCGACGGCGGCGTCATGGTCACGGCGAGCCACAACCCGCCGCAGGACAACGGATACAAGGTGTACCTGGGCGGCCGGGCCGTGGAGGAAGCCGGCCAGGGGTCCCAGATCGTGGCGCCCTACGATTCGCAGATCGCCGCAAGCATCGAAGCCGTGGGCCCCCTGGGCTCCATTGCTTTGGCTGAATCCGGCTGGACGGTGTTGCCCGGGTCCATCACGGGCGAGTACGAGGCCGCGATGGCCGGCCTGGCCGATCCCCTGAATTTCCCGGCACGGGAGCTGAAGATTGTGTTGACGCCCATGCATGGAGTAGGCGGTGAAACCGCGGTCTCGGTTCTCAACGCGGCCGGCTTCACGGATGTCTCACTCGTGGAAGAGCAGGCAGAACCCGATCCGGACTTCCCTACGGTCAGCTTCCCCAATCCGGAAGAACCGGGCGCACTGGATCTGGCTTTGGCAGCAGCGGCTCGCTCGCGGGCCGACATTGTGCTGGCCAACGACCCCGACGCCGACCGCGCGGCAGTAGCGGCAAAGGACCCTGATACGGGTGCTTGGCGGATGTTGCGAGGCGACGAAGTAGGCGCCCTTCTAGGCGCCCACGTGGTGGCCCGCCATGCCGCCGACGCCCGGCAAAGCGATGGCACCCGCGGCGTTTTTGCCAATTCGATCGTCTCGTCCCGGCTGCTCTCCCGCATCGCCGCGGCGGCGGGCTTCGCCCACGAAGAAACGCTGACGGGATTCAAGTGGATTTCGCGCGTGCCGGGACTCGTCTACGGCTACGAGGAAGCCCTGGGCTACTGCGTGGCACCGGAACTCGTGAGGGACAAGGACGGCATTTCCGCCTCCCTGCTCATCGCCGAACTGGCGGCGGCGGCCAAGGCTGAAGGGAAAACGATCTTCGACACCTTGGACGAGATCTACCTGGTGCACGGCCTGCATGCGAGTGACCAACTCAGCATTCGGGTGGCGGACCTCGGATTGCTGGACGCCATGATGAACCGGCTCCGGGCAGACCCGCCCGAGTCGTTCGGCGGCTCCGCCATCGACACTTTTGTGGACCTGGCCGAGGGAAGCGAACAACTGCCGCCCACGGACGGCCTCCTCTACCTCACCAAAGACCAAAGCCGCGTCATCATCCGGCCCAGCGGCACGGAGCCGAAGCTCAAGTGCTACCTGGAGGTCATCAAGGCGGTCGGTTCCGCGGCGGAACTCGCCGAAACCCGGCACGCCGCACGGACCACCTTGGACCACATACTGGCCGACGTCCGCGAGGCGCTGGGGCTGTAACGCTGAGGCTCTGAGGCTGGTCTCTGAGGCTGGGGCCTAGACTTCGACTTCGATGAAGCCGTCAACCAAGCGGGTCTTGAAAGCCGGAAGCCGGAGCTTGGGGTTGGAATAGCACTCGCCGGTCTGCAGGTCGTAGACCTCCTTGTGCAACGGCGAGGCGATGGTAGGACGTGATCCCCGGGACCCGGTGATCCCGCGGGCCATGACGTTGGCCAAGGTTGCAGGGTCCTGCTGGGCAACTGCGTACACCTTTTCGGGATTGACGCGGAAGAGCGCCACCTGCACGCCGTCAATCAGGGCTGCCTCGCCCCATGCCAACTCAAGCTCGTCCAACGGGCATACACGGTGCCAGCCGGACGCCGCCGGCGCGGCTATCAGTTGTTCTTCCCGTTCCAGAATGACAGTCATGTCAACCCCTTCCACTGTGCCAGAGGCCGGACGAATGTTGTCCCGGCCATAGTTCTTGCCTTCAGGCGTTGGCCGCCTAGCAGCCACACTTTCAAGGTAGGCCGGGCGTGTTTCACCCGAATGCAGTCAATGTGTCCGGTGCGTAAAAGAGACCTCACACGCAACGACATCCAATCGTGACCCAGAAGTTAAGACCACGAAACAAAAGGGAAACTGAGGCGAAACTGCCCGTCCGTAGTCTGAAGTGACAAGTTGCGGAGCACGTTCTGCGGCGTATGCGAAAGGCCACCAGTGACCGGACACACTTCCAACCCAGAAAACCTGCGCCGTATTGTTGTCGCCGGTGGAGGCCCTGCGGCCCACCGTTTTGCCGACGCCATGCACACCCGCGGTCTTGAGGGCTGGCACGTCACGGTCCTGACCGAGGAGGCGCACCTCCCGTATGACCGCGTCACGCTGAGCAAGGCCCTCACCGACGTGGACCATGACCTCACCTTGGGCGACATGTCCATGTGGGAGCACGAATCCATCTCCCTGCGTACCGGCGAGCGAGTGGTCAGGATCAACACCGACGCCAAGTCGGTGGAAACCGCGGCCGGCAACAGCTACGCCTACGACCACCTGGTGGTCGCAACCGGCTCGGACGCGGCGCAACTCCCCTTCCCCGGCGGCGAGCTCGCCCACGTTTACCGCACGCTCGACGACGTCTGGGCCATCAACAAAACCCTTGCCGAACTCACCGAGAAGCTCGGCCGCACTGTCAGGACCGTGACCATCGGTGGCGGGCTCCTCGGCTTGGAAGCAGCGGCAGGCACCATGGAGCTCGGAGCGAAAGCCACCGTCATCAATGGTTCACGCTGGCTCATGAACGCCCAGCTGGATGAAGGCGCAGGCCAGGCACTGGGCCGACTTGTCACTGCCAAGGGACTTGAAGTTCTTACGGGAACCTATCCCGCCGAAGTATTGTCCGACGACGGCGGACAGGTCACCGGCGTCCTCATGAAGGACGGCCGTATCGTCCCCGCTGACATGGTCATCGCGTCCATCGGAATCCGTCCCCGCGACGAACTCTTCCGTGCCGGCGAGGGCGCCGCTGATGGCAACGGCCCGCTGTTCGAACTGGGCAGGAAGGGCGGCGTGGTCATCAACGACCACTGCGCCACACAAGTCCCTGGCATTTGGGCGATCGGTGAGGTGGCGAACTTCGACGGCATGTGCCTGGGACTCGTGGCTCCGGCGAACACGATGGCCGAGATCGTGGCCGACCGGCTGCACGGCGGACAGGCGACCTTCCCCGGCTTCGACACCGCCACCAAGCTCAAGCTCTCCGGCGTGGACGTGGCCAGCTTCGGGGACGCGTTCGCCAGGACCGAACACTCCCTGGAAATCGTGTACGCGGACCCGGCCCGGGGCGTGTACCAGAAGATCGTCACCACCGACGACGCCAAGACCCTGCTCGGCGGCATCTTCGTCGGCGACGCCACCCCCTACATGAGCCTGCGCCCCATGCTCGGCCGCGAACTGCCCGCCGAACCCGGCGCCTACCTCACCGCCGCCGGGGGCGGGGAAGCCCCCGAGACCGAGCTGCCCGACGACGCGATCCTGTGCTCGTGCAACAACGTGCCCGCCGGGTCCATCCGGGACGCCATCAACGGCTGCGGCTCCTGCGAAGGCAACACCCCGGTCCGGGAGCTCGGCGAACTGAAAGCCTGTTCGCGGGCCGGCACCCAGTGCGGCTCCTGCGTGCCCATGCTCAAGAAACTCCTCGAAGGGGAACTGAAGAAATCCGGCATCGAGGTCTCCAAGGCCCTCTGCGAGCACTTCAGCCTCTCCCGCCAGGAACTCTTCGACGCCATCCGGGTCCTGGAACTGACCTCCTTCGAGGACATCCTGGCCAAATACGGCACCGGCGCCGGCTGTGACATCTGCAAACCCACCATCGCCTCGATCCTCGCCTCGCAGAACAGCGAGTACGTGCTCGGCGCGGGCCGGGGCACCCTGCAGGACACCAACGACCGCGCCCTGGCCAACATGCAAAAGGACGGCACTTACTCCGTGGTCCCCCGCATCGCCGGCGGCGAAATCACCCCCAAGGGCCTGGGCGTCATCGCCCGCGTCGCCGAGAAATACGGCCTGTACACGAAGATCACGGGCGGGCAGCGCATCGACATGTTCGGCGCCCGCCTCGAACAGCTCCCGGAGATCTGGAAGGAACTCGTCGAGGCCGGCTTCGAGTCCGGACAGGCCTACGGCAAGAGCCTGCGCACCGTGAAGTCCTGCGTCGGCTCAACGTGGTGCCGCTTCGGCGTCCAGGACTCCGTGGCCATGGCCATCAACCTCGAGCTGCGCTACCGCGGCCTGCGCAGCCCCCACAAACTCAAAATGGGCGTCTCAGGCTGCGCCCGCGAATGCGCCGAAGCCCGCGGCAAAGACGTCGGCGTGATCGCCACCGACAAAGGCTGGAACCTGTACGTCGGCGGTAACGGGGGCTTCCAGCCCGCTCACGCCCAGCTCCTGGCCCAGGACCTGGACGACGAGACCCTCATCAAATACATCGACCGCTACCTCATGTACTACATCCGCACCGCGGACCGGCTCCAGCGCACCGCGCGCTGGCAGGAAGAACTCGACGGTGGCCTCCAACACATCCAGGACGTCATCATCCACGACTCCCTCGGCATCGCCGAGGACCTCGAAGCCGCCATCGCCCGCCACATCGAAAACTACCAGGACGAATGGGCCGAAACCCTCAAGGACCCTGAACGCCTGCGCCGCTTCCGCTCCTTCGTCAACGCCCCGGACCAGAAAGACGAGGCCATCACCTTCGTCCCCGAACGCGGCCAGATCCGCCCCGCCACCAACGAGGAAAAAACCAGCGTACTCATCGCTTCAGCGAGCATCCCCGTCCGGTCCGGCAACGAATCGGCAGGCGAAGGGAATTGACAACCATGCAGCTCACAATCGATCTCGCGGGCCGCGACGTTCTAGTCACCGGTTCGGCCCACGCCGCCCGGCAAGCCGTCCGCCGCTACGAGGCCGCCGGCGCAATCGTCTACCGTCTCAGCAAGCCGGACGGTGCCGAAGGTGACGGCCCGCTGCCAGAGCGCCCGTTCCTCGTTGCGGCCGTCGACGACGGCGATGCCGGTTGGAAGCCGCTGCTTGAGCGTTGCCGGGAAGCCGGGATCCCCGTCGCCATCGAACCGACCGCCGGGGAGCCTCGCCATGTCACGCTGGTCGGCGGCGGTCCCGGCGCGCTGGACCTGCTCACCGTCGGCGCGGTCAACGCGCTACGGGACGCCGACGTCGTCTTCTACGACCGCCTGGCCCCCTACCAGGAGCTGGTGCGCCTTACCTCTGCGGAGCTGGTGGACGTCGGCAAGCGCCCTGGCCACCACAAAGTAGCCCAGTGCGACATTGAGAAGCTCATGGTCGAGGCGGCCCTGGCAGGCAAGAACGTTGTCCGACTCAAGGGCGGTGACCCCTACGTGTTTGGCCGCGGCGGGGAAGAAGTCACTGCTTGCGTGGCCGCCGGGGTGCCCGTCCGGGTCATCTCCGGGGTCACGAGCGCCATCTCGGTCCCCGCGGCCGCCGGCATTCCCGTCACGCACCGCGGGGTCAGCCACATGTTCACCGTGGTCTCCGGCCACGCCCCGTTGACCGAGAAGGAACATACCCATCTGGCCGGCCTCGGCGGGACCATCGTGGTGCTGATGGGCATCGGGACCCTGCCGCAGTTGGCTGCCGGCCTGCGCCGGGCGGGAATGGATGCCGGAATGCCCGTGGCCGTCGTCGAGCGCGGCTACCGCCCCGGCCAGCGCACCACCATCGCCGAACTCGGCACCATCGAGTCGGCAGCCTCCGGCTGCAGCAACCCGGCCGTCCTGGTCATCGGCGAGGTGGTCCGGGTGGCCGAAGCCAACCGCAATCATGCCGAAGCCTCCGCAGAACTGAGCCGGCTCGCGGCTTCGCTCCTTGAAGCCTGAAAGAAACTCCATGACCACTCTGAACACCCTTGATTCCGTCAATGCAGGCTCGCCGCTGGCCACCCCTGGACCAAACGACGATGCGCCGCTGGACGGTTTCCGCATCGGAGTGACTTCCCACCGGCGGTCGCGCGACCTGATCGAGGCCCTCGAACGGCGCGGTGCCTCAGTGCTGCATGCACCCGCCTTGAAGATCGCACCGGTGCAGGAAGACATCACACTCATCGAGGACACGAAGAAGATCATCGCGGCCAAGCCCGATATCTGCATCGCCACCACTGCCTACGGAATGCGGCGCTGGTGCGAGGCCGCGGACTCTTTCGGCATCGGCGAGCAGCTTCTCGACGTCCTGGCTGCGTGCCGCATGTTCGTGCGGGGACCAAAAGCCCGCGGTGCCGTCCGCGCGGCCGGCCTTGCCGACGTCGGGATCAGCAGTGACGAAACCACCGCCACATTGGTGGACATGCTCCTTCAGGAAGGCGTCCGGGGAAAGACCGTCGCCGTGCAATTGCACGGCTACACCGACGTCCGCCAGCTTGAGCGCCTTCGGATGTCCGGCGCGACGGTCCTCACCGTCACGCCGTACCGCTGGGTGAAGCCCGACGGCGAAGACAAGCTGCCGCGCTTGATCGAAGCCGCCTGCAGCGGAGACTTGGACGTGCTCACCTTCACGAGCGCACCGGCGGTAGACGCCATGTGGAGCACGGCCCACGAAATGGGCATGTACCATCAGCTGATCGAGGCCCTCAAGACCCAGGTGACCGTTGCCGCCGTCGGGCCCGTCACCGCACAACCGCTGATCGACGCCGGGCTGTCCCCCATCATCCCGGACCGCTACCGTATGGGTGCTCTCATCCGGCTCGTCACAGAACATCTGGCCCTGAACCATGTGCGCCGGCTCGATACCCCTGCAGGCCATATTGAGCTGCGTGGCCGCTGCTTGAGGATCGATGGTTCCGTAGTGGAACTGGCCCCGGCTCCGTTGCTCCTGCTCCGTGCGCTCCTGGGGGCAGGCGGTGCAGTGTTGTCCCGCGAGGCTCTTTCCGACCTTTTGGAATTACGGGGCTCGGTCCACGCCCTGGACATGACGGTGAGCCGTTTGCGGTCCTCGCTGCCGGACGGAACGCTAGTGGAAACCGTGGTGAAACGGGGCTATCGGCTCCGCGTCTAGGCCTGGTTCTTGTGGACCTGGTAGATGGCACCGGTGGTGACGTCTTCCTCGAGTGCTTCGAGGGTGCGGCCGCGGGTTTCGGGGACCTGCTTGACTACGAAGATCAGGGCCAGCGCCCCGACGACGGCGAAGAGGAAGAAGGTGCCGGTGATCCCGACCCCCGCGACCAGCGACGGGAAGAACAGCGAAAGGAAACCGTTCACCACCCAGAGGAAGAAGATCGAGACGCCGGTACCGAAGCCGCGCATGTGCAGCGGGAAGACTTCCGACAGGTAGACCCACACGGCGACGTTCAGGAACGTCTGCATGGACCCGACGAAAGCAACCACCAGGAAGAGAATCAGGTACGGGCGGATCGGGTTGCCCACGGGCAACATCATTGAGGCGAACCCAATGAGCAGGTGGCAGCTGGTGGTCAGCGTGAGGCCGAGGATGAAGGTCTTGCGACGGTCGATCCGGTCCATCAGCGACAAGGCGATGACGCCCCCGATCACGGCGATCACGCCGGGCGCGATGTTCGCGATAAGCGCACCGCTCTCGTCGAAGCCCGACTCGACGAGCACGGTCTGGCCGTAGTACATGATCGAGTTGATGCCGGTCAGCTGTTGGGCGACGCCCAGTCCGATGCCCACGAGCAGAATGCGGAAAAGGTTCTTGTTGCTGAAGACGGCACGCCAGCCGATCTGCTGGTTCTCCTGCTCCTCTTTGGCGACGTTCTCGACCTCGCCGAGCTCAGCAAGCGCACGGTCCTCGGAGCGGACGGACCGCAGCACCGCGAGGGCCTCATCGTGCCGGCCCTTCTCCACGAGCCAGCGCGGCGACTCGGGCACGCGGAGCATGCCGAAGAACAGCGCGATCGCCGGCAACGCGCAGACCGCAAGCATGATGCGCCACACGCCGGGGATGTCACCCCACACGATGCCGATGATGGCGTTGACGACGAAGGCCGCCAGCTGACCGACGACGATCATGAGCTCGTTGCGGCCCGCCAGGGAGCCACGGATCTCATACGGGGCCATCTCCGCCAGAAACACCGGCACCACAGCCGAGGCGCCGCCCACGGCGAGACCGAGCAGGATGCGGCCGACGACTAGCACCCCGAAACTCGGTGTGAACACGCACACCAAGGTGCCAACGAAGAACAGCACCGCCAGCAGAATGATCGTCTTGCGGCGCCCCCACCCATCGGAAATGCGGCCGCCTGAGAGCGCGCCGATCGCCGCGGCGAAGACGAGCGAGCTGGCAACGATGCCCTCAGTGAACGGCGTGAGGGCGAGTTCGGCCGTCATCGGCCTGAGCGCCCCATTGATGACGCCAGTGTCATAGCCGAACAGCAGACCACCGAAGGTGGCGGTGAGGGCGACGAGCCCAAGGCGCTTGCGGTGCGGGCCGTTGGTCAGTGGCGGAAGCGAGGTTACATGGGCGCCGTCGCGCTGTATTTGAGTTGCAGACATCAGGACTCCTTTGTCTTGTGATACGGGTCATACACCCGCTCTGGACAATAGACTAACGCGCGAAAGGGTTAAATGTAAGGTCAAACTAACAAATGACTTAATTTTGGTTTCTTCGCCGTGGGAAGATAAAGCCATGGGTCCTGACCGGCAGCTCCGTCCCGCAACTCAGAGCGATGTTGCGCGAGAAGTCGGTGTCTCCCGCACGCTCGTGTCCTTCGCCTTCCGCGATACCCCAGGTGTCAGCGACGAGACCAAGCAAGCTATCTTCGACGCGGCAAAACGTCTCGGTTACCGGCCCAACGCGGCGGCGGCCGATCTGGCACGCAAACATCGTTCCGCCGTCGGGCTGTATTTGATGGACATCCACAACGAGGTCTATGCAGACATCCTCAGCGGCGTGCGGATGGCACTCCCCCAGGCCCGCAACCGCCTCATCCTGAGCGTCTCCCGTTCCGTCGACGGAGTGGACCCGGGAGCCGTGGAATCGCTGATCGAGGCACGCGTGGGAATCATCATCGCCGCAACGCTCCTCGATTCGGACGAACGAGTGCGGGAACTGGCGAAGATAGTCCCGATCGTTAGCGTCGCGCGGCCAGTGGCAGGCGTCGACAGCGTGTATTCCGACGACGAGGCCGGCGCCCGGGCCGCCACCGAACACCTCCTCAGCCTTGGACACACCCGGATCGCCCATCTGGCCGGACCCGATTACGACGGCCACACGGTTCGCCAAAGAAGCTACGAGAAGACAATGCGCGACGCCGGATTGGTTCCCTGGACGGTACCGGCCCATGACTTCACACAAGATGCCGGGCAGCGCGCCGCCGCCGAATTGCTTGAGAGCGCGGACCGCCCGACAGCCATCTTCACTCACAACGACCAGTTCGCCCTAGGAGCACGCGAAGCCGCCTACGCCAGGGGCCTGGCCATCCCCGGGGATTTGTCCTTGGTAGGTTATGACAATTCACGGACTGGCCGGCTCCACGGCATCGACCTGACGTCGGTCGATCTCCACGCGATGCAATTGGGGAGCACGGCCGGCGCCGTGGCCATGGAGCGCCTCAACGATCCCGACGCCCCCATGGCGGACAAGCGCCTCACGCCCGAGTTGGTTGTCCGCAACTCGACGGCGCCCGCCAAATAGGACGCGCTAGATGGAAAGGGTACGCGTCCCCGCGTAAGCAGCGCGAGCAATAACTCCACATCATGGACAGATTCGCGGCCCGGTGGGAACATGGGGCCATAGTCCACGGAGGCATCGTCCGGCTACGTCCGGGTGACTCCAGGTCAGCTCTCCTGTGAGAGGAACGGCCATGGTTCGTCTGGGGACCAGGGAAAGTGGGGATGCGGGTTCCAAGCCTGCTCCTGATCCGCTGCGCCACGGAGATAGTGGTATTGAGACCGTCGACGCCGTGGTGGTGGGTTCCGGTTTCGGCGGATCTGTCGCTGCCCTGCGGCTGGCGGAGGGCGGCAAATCCGTCGTCCTCATGGAACGCGGCAAGGCTTATCCGCCGGGGAGCTTCGCCCGCACCCCCTCCGAAATGGGCCGCAATTTCTGGGACCCGGACCGTGGCCTCTACGGATTGTTCGACGCCTGGACGTTCCGCGGGACGGAAGGCCTGGTGTCCAGTGGATTGGGTGGTGGCTCCCTCATCTACGCCAACGTCCTGCTGCGCAAGGACCCCAAGTGGTTCGTCAAGGAATCGCCGGTGCCTGGCGGCGGCTATGAGAACTGGCCGTTCAGCTATGAGGACCTGGAACCGTTCTATGGCGACGCCGAAAAAATGCTCCAACCGGTCCCCTATCCCTACCGGGACACCCCCAAGACCAACGCCATGGAGGCGAGCGCCGCGGCCTTGGGTTTGGCCATCACCCGGCCTCCCATCGCCGTGACGTTTGCTAGCGGTCCCGGCGCCGAACCCCGCAGCAACCAGCCGCTGCCTGCCGCTCCGTATGGCAGCGTCCATGGCGATGGCACCGTCAGGACCACGTGCCTCCTCTGCGGCGAGTGCGATATCGGCTGCAACGTCGGCGCCAAGAACACCCTGGACCACAACTATCTATCGGCGGCGAAACGTGCGGGAGCAGATCTGCGCACCTTCCACGATGTGCGCGGTATCCGCCCACTACCCGGCAAGGGGCTTCGGCACGGCGGCTACGAAGTCCGCTACGTTGTCCATGACCCCCAGGAACCCGGCGCACTGCTGCGCGAGCGGTTCATCCGCTGCCGTCGGCTGGTCCTCGGGGCAGGCACCTTTGGCAGCAACTTCCTGCTCCTCCGCAACCGGGCTTCCTTGCCGGGGCTCAGCGAAACCCTCGGCACGAGGTTCAGCGGCAACGGAGACCTCCTGACCCTCATCATGGATGCGAAAACCGGGGAGGCCGGCCCACCGAACGGTCACGGCGGCACACCGGGGGTCCGGACACTTTCGGGCAGCCGCGGCCCGGTGATCACCACGGCCATCCGCATTCCGGATACGGTGGACGGCGGTTCCGGCCGCGGGTACTACGTGGAGGATGCCGGATATCCGGCCTTCATCAACTGGTTGATCGAAACCGCCCAGCTCGGCCAAGTGGCCCGCCGGACCGCCAGGATGGCCGCCCAAATCCTCAAGGACCGGCTGTTTGAAGGCCACCATTCCAACATCTCCGCCGACCTGGCCGCGGCGCTGGGTGACGGACGCCTGTCCAGCAGCTCGGTTCCGTTGCTGGGCATGGGGCGCGACATCCCCGACGGCGTCATGAGTCTGCAGGACGGCAGGCTCGCCATCGACTGGACCCTGTCCTCGTCCAGCAGCTACTTCAGCAGGGTGCAGAAAACGATGGAGGACATAGCCGGGCAGCTGGATGGAAACTTCGTGGACAATCCACTGTGGTGGGCCAAAAGGGTCATCACAGTGCACCCGATCGGGGGTTCCCCCTCCGGAAGGAATCCCGCCGAGGGCGTGTGCGATGAATACGGCGAAGTGTTCGGCTACCCCGGCCTACACGTGGTGGACGGCGCTGCGATGCCCGGGCCGGTGGGGGCGAATCCTTCCCTGACTATTGCGGCCTTCGCGGAGCGGGCGTGCCGGCACATCCTTGAGGCGGACAGCCGGGAGGCCGCCACCGGAGCCGCAGTTTCCGCGGAGCGCGGAGGCATAGTGCCCGTGCAGAGCCCGCCCGTTGCCGGGGCCGCCGTCGTCGACCAATCCGAAACCGCACCCCGAGCGCTTGCCCCCGACGCCACCAAAGGCATCTCGGGCCGCAAGGAAAAGCCTGCCTATGCACCGGGGTCCAGGCCGGTTGAGCAGGTTCGCGGGCTTGATCCACACGGAGCAGGCGCCGGAAGTACCGCCACCTCAGTCAGTTTCACCTCAGTCAGTTTCACAGAGCAGATGCACGGCTGGTTCAGCCCTGGCCTCTCCGATCCCGAAAAGGGCCGCAACCTGGGCCGCGACCGGGGGCGGCGGATCATGTTCGAACTGACCATCACGGCGAAGGACATCGACGCCTTTGTCGCAGATCCGGCCCACCCGGCTGCGGCCGAAGGTTATGTGCTGGCGGACCAGTTTGGTGGACGATTGCCGGTGGAGAAGGGTTGGTTCAACCTCTTCGTGGAGGACAAGTCTGCAGACGGCGCACCGAGCAGGCGCATGCTGTACCGGCTCTGGCTGCGCGATCCGGGGGGCACCCCGCTGACGTTCACCGGTTACAAGCTCATCCACAACGGGACCGGCTTCGACGTCTGGCCCGACACCACCATCCTGTATGCCACGATCCTCAGGGGACATGTCCCGCCGCCGGAACCGGCCGCAGCGGCGAGGAAGTACGACGACGGCGACGATCCCGCCGTCGTCGGCGCCGGGATACTGCACATCAGGCCGCTGGACTTCGCACGGCAGCTCACCACTTTCCGGGCTGTTGGGCCGGCTCCGGCAGCTGGGCTCACGGCGTTCGGGAAATTGTTCCTGGGCGAGCTCTGGCAGGTCTACGGGCGCACTGTCTCCAAGATTCCGTACCCCTTCCGGCAACGATCATGAAGCACTGGGAGCTCGCACAACACAGCGCCGAGCTGGGGTTCACGCCCCGCGATGCTGTCCGCTGGCTCTCGCCCATCGCCCTGGGCCGCACCGGACTCAAAGTCGCGGCGGCAACCCTCTTCGCCGATTTCGGCGACAAACGCGAGCTCGAAGCCGGACTCCCGGGTGAGCCGCTCTATCTTGATCGGCTCCCGCTGCCTGGCCAGGCAGCGCAACCTGCCGTCATGGACAAAGGCCTGCCCGCACCAGACGAACTACTGAGCCGGGACGAAGCGCTGGCACAGGTGGCCGGAACGCAGGCCAAGGAATTGTGGCTCGATTTCACCGCCGACCTGGGCGACGGCTTTGACGCGACGTATTCGGTGGCTCTTCTCCTCGCCCAGGACAGGCTTGAGGTAGCCGGACATACGCTGCCGCGCGGCAACGTCCTGGTTCTTGGCGGCGACGAGGTCTATCCGGTGGCTTCACCGGAACGCTACGAGGACAAGATGGTGGGACCCTACCGCAAGGCGTTCCCCGCTCCCGCGCCCAGCGACTCGGACGCTCCGCCTCCCAGTACCTGTCCGCCTGCCACGTTGATGCTGGCGTTGCCCGGCAACCATGACTGGTACGACGGACTGACTTCCTTCATCCGGCTGTTCACGAGGCAGCGCAGCATCGGAGCCTGGCGTACGGTCCAGAGCCGCAGCTATTTCGGCGTGCGGCTCACCGGTGGCCCCGGCAGCCCGGGCTGGTGGGTACTGGGCTTGGACAGCCAACTTGGCCAGTACATCGATGAGCCCCAACTGGATTACTTCTACAAGAACGTCACCACGCAACTGCAGCCGGGCGATGCCATTATCTTGTGCCTGGCTTCGCCGTACTGGGTCTATTCCGATTCCCCGTCGGCGAGCGCGTTCCGCCAAGTCAACTTCTTCGAGCAGGACTACTTGCGCCGCCGCTTCAACCCGACCACGGCCCGCTTCGAGAACACCGGCGCCTCTGTCCGCCTCTGGCTCAGCGGGGACCTGCACCATTACTCACGCTTCGAGCAAGACGTGCCCGGCGATGGAAGCGGTGCAGTCCCGGAGGGGTCAAGGACGCAACTCGTCACGTGCGGGCTCGGCGGGGCCTACCTCGCTGACACCTCGGAACTTCCCGAGGAAGTCATCCTGCCAACGCCCATCACATCGCCGAACGTTTCGGCGTCGCTCCCGACGCCGGACTTGGGTTCAGCCGGCCGCCGGTTCGGCCGGACGCCCGTCAGCTACCCCAGCTGTGACGACGGCCGGAAAATGGGGCGCCGGCTCGCCAACCCGTTCTCACCGTTTTGGCTTCCTGCCCGGAATCCAGGCTTCGGACCGCTTCTGGGACTGATCCACGTGCTCTTCTTCCTGGCGGGATGGACTGTCTTCAGCAGCTTCCGCGGCCAGTCGCTCATGGACACCCTGGGTTCCCTTGAAGGGGCGGGCCTCGCCCGGCCGTTGATTTTCGGCGTGTTGGGACCGCTTGTGCTGCTCGGCGCGCTGGCATTGCTCTGGAAATTGTTCGGCACTTCATCGGTGATCCGGGACCGCAAAGGTCTTGTCACGTTCCTGCGCGGAGTGCTGTACCAACTCGCGGCCATGGGAGTGGGCCTGGTGGTTGTCGCAGTCCTGCACTGGCCTCCCGGCTGGCCTCAATTCCTGGGCGCCCTTTTCGCCCTCGCGGTCACCTTCGTGAGCGGCTGGGTCCTCGGCAGTGAGGCCTTTGCCCTCTTCATCCTGGGTACCCGCGGCGGTGAGGTGGCGTCCTGGATGATGTCCGGCCAGTCGGTGGAGGACCACAAGGGTTTCCTGCGCGTCCATTTGGCCCCCGACGGCGCGCTCACGGTCTACCCGCTGGCCATCGATGCAATCTGCCGCGATTGGGCACTGGAAACCACGCCCGACGGCGTCCGTCCAGTGCCGGCCAAGGGTGGCACGGCCGCCGGGCTCCCGGCAGTCCGGCTGCTTGAAACGCCCATCCCCATATCCCGGGAAGGAATTTCACCATGACTGTCACCCGGGCCGAGCACCGCACCGAGGTCATCCCCTTCCGGGCACGCGACGACACGCCGCTCAGCCTTGTGCACGTCAGTTCTCCGGTCAACCCTGGCAAGGGGCCCGTGTTGCTGGTCCATGGATCCGGAGTACGCGCAGAACTCTTCCGGCCACCGGTCCCCACAACCGTGGTCGATGTGCTGCTGGAAGACGGTTGGGACGTCTGGATGCTCAACTGGCGCGCCTCGATCGACCTCGACCCTCTTTCGTGGACGCTAGGTGACGCCGCGGTCTACGACCATCCTGCCGCCGTCGAGCACGTACTCCGGGCCACCGGCGCACAGACCCTCAAGGCCTTGATCCATTGCCAGGGCTCCACCTCGTTCGCTATGTCTGCCGCGGCGGGGCTGCTGCCGCAAGTGGACACCATCATCTCCAACGCGGTGTCCCTGCATCCGGTGGTTCCCGCGTTTTCGCGGCTCAAGATCGACTACCTGACGCCCGTCGTGAAGCTGTTCACTCCCTATTTGTCGCCGTCGTGGGCCTACAAGTCCGAGGGCTATTTCACCCGCCTCATCCGCTTCCTGGTCAAAGCCGGCCACCACGAATGCAACAACACGGTCTGCAAGATGGTCAGCTTCACCTACGGAAGCGGCAGGCCGGCCCTGTGGTCCCATGAAAACCTAGACGACGCCACCCACGAATGGCTCAAGGGCGAGTTTGCCGAGGTCCCCGTGAGTTTCTTCGAGGAAATGGGCCGCAGCATCAAGGCCGGACACATGGTGGCGGCCGGCAACCACCTCGAACTCCCGGAGAACTTCGTGGCCCAGGCGCCGCAAACCGACGCGCGGTTCGTCTTCATGGCGGGCAAGGACAACCTCTGCTTCCTGCCGGAAAGCCAGGAGCGCACCTTCGAGTTCTTCCAAGCCCACAGGCCCGGCAAGGATTCGCTGCACCTCATTCCCGGCTACGGCCATCTGGACGTCTTCTTCGGCGCCCGGGCGTGGCGGGATACCTTCCCGATCATCGTCCAGGAGCTGAACTCATGAATAACTTCGCCCAACTGCATGCAGCGCTGCACAGATCCCTTCAGAGGCTCCTCCCCTCCCCGGTCCCCCGCCGCCAAACCGAACTCACCGGCCAGTACGCCAAGGTGGACGGGATCCAGTACGTCATGCCAGTCAATTCGGACGACTCCCCTGTGCTCATGGCGGCCTTCCCCATCAACAAGCGCGCTGCCGCTGCACTGCTCCCAGGCAAGGAAATGCGGCCATTCAGCCTGGGCGGCAAAGGCCTGCTGGTGGTCACGGTGGTCAACTACAAGTCGACGGACATCGGCAAATACATCGAATATTCCCTGGCCATCGCCATCACCCACGGCAGCCGGCCCGTCCCGCCGATCCTGCCGCTGATCTTCCAGAAGACGTTCAAGCTGGGCCAGTTCGTGGTGGACCTTCCCGTCAGCACCGAAATCTCAGTCAAGGGCGGCAAAGGAATCTGGGGCATGCCCAAGCACCAAGCCAACCTCGACTTCGTGGTCACGGACACCACGGTCTCGGCCCAGTACGACCAGGACGGAATGCTGGGCTGCTACATCGAAATCGAACAGCCCGCTCCCATCGGGCTCCCGGTGAGGCTGGCCGCCTCCAACTACTGCGCCTTCCGTGGAATGCTCTGGAAATCGGACATATATTTCGAGGCCACCGCGAATGTCGCTTTCGGCCGGCAGGCCAAGGCGCGCCTCGTCCTGGGTGAGGCTCCCGGCGTCGCACCCCTCAAGACCCTGCAGGTGGGAAACAAGCCCTTGTTCACCGCGTGGCTTCCCGAAGCGCATGGAGTGTTGGACGACCACTATGAAGCGTGGTTCCTCACGGCCACGACGGAAGCGGAAGCGGCAGTCCTCCGCGGCGGAGACATGATGGACAGCGTGGTGGGCCTTGGCCAGAGCCAGGAGTGGCTGGCACCTCCGGACCGCTCCCGCGTCGCCGATTCCCAGCCTGCCCAAGGACAGTCATCATGAACTGGCTCCTCCTCCTGAACGCCTTGTACTTCCTCTTCGGATCAACCATGTACGTGGGCACCATGTGGGTCCTCAAATGGTTCCTCTACCCCACCTGGCGGTCACTGGAACGCGACAACGTGGACATGCACTTCGGCATCCCCACCCGCGCGGCCACTAAATTCTTCACGGTAGTGGTGCCGATCATGTTTGTCTCCGGCGCCATCCTGGTGTGGACGGAATGGGGCAGCATCCGGGTCGTCCCCGCCGTCATCTGCCTGCTGGGCATCATCGCGCTGACGTTAGTTGGCCAAGGAATCATCATCCCCATCAACATCAGGATCCGCGGCGGCGATTTCAAGGACGACGCAGAACTCCGTCAATTGCTGCTGCGCTGGATGTTCCTGAACGACATCCGCTTCTACGTCTCCACCCTGACCTGGCTGTCCATGGTCTGGTTGCTCGTGGACCGTGGCAGGCTCCTGGCAAGCTACTCGTGAGATTCCCATGAGCACAGCAAACCCGCACCCACGTCCGCACAGGGAACACGCTCCGGGTGTCCTGAATTGGGCCGCCGCCGATCCGCTGCGCGCCGTCCTGGCCGCCATCGCCATCATCACCGTCTTTTCAGGGGCGGCGCAGATTCCGTTCGGCGGGGCCATTCTCCGGCTGATAGGGGTAGAGCCAACGCCCGAGGCGCACCAGCTCTTCGGCACCGTGGGGATGTTCATGGTGGTGGTCGGCGGACTGCTCCTGCACACCCTGCTCAACACCGTAGCTTCGCATGAAGTAGTCCTCTGGTCCGGAGTGCAAAAAGCAGGCGCGTTTGCCGCCGTCGGGATCGGAGTGCTGAACGGCGTCTTCGCGCCACTGGCGCTGACGGTTGCCTTCTTCGACCTTGCGACGGCGGTGCTCTGCTTCGTTTATTGGCGCGGCCTCACAGCCGCAGGGAGGGTCGGTACGTGATGCGCTCCCTGGTGCTGGCCGGCGGTGGCATGCGTGTGGCCTGGCAGGCCGGAGTGGTGCGCGCGCTCGCGGAGGAAGGTCTGGCCTTCGATCATGTGGACGGAACGTCCGGCGGGATCCTGACGGCCGGGATGATGCTCTCCGGGGTGTCCCCGGAGGACATGTGCAGCAACTGGTCCGGCGTCAACGTCAAGGATTTCGGCTCGGCCCTCCCCCTGGGCGACTACCTGAAGGGACCGTGGGCCTTGCCCGCTGTTGGCGATGCCGACGGTCTCCTCAACAAAGTGTTCCCGGCGTTGGGGATCGACGCCGCGGAGATCCGTCGCCGCGCGGCGGAACCGGGCGCCGTCGGAGGCTCCTTCAATGTGGTGGAGTTCGTCGAAAAACGCTGCCACCCGATCGACGCGACGGAGATCGATCCCGAGCTCATGGCCGCGGGGATGTCACTGCCGATCTTCCTCACACCTCTGCGCAGGGACGGCAATATCTGGACCGACGCCGTCTGGGTTCGGGATGCCAACGTCGAGGAAGCGCTGAGGCGGGGTGCGGACGAAATCTGGCTCATCTGGTGCATCGGGAATTCCCCCTATTGGGGCGACGGCCCGCTGGAGCAGTACGTCCATATGATCGAAATGAGTGCCATGGGCGCACTCCTTGCGGATTTCGAGGCAGCCAAGGCCATAGGACGCGAGTTTGTGCTCCATGTGGTGCGCCCGGAACATCCTCTCCCCCTCGATCCTGAGTTCTATCTGGACAGGATCAACGCAGACACCTTGATCGGCATGGGCTACAGGGACGCACGGAAGTACCTGGACTCGATGACCAGCGACGGCTTGGCCAAGGATTCCTCGTGCACGGCCATGACCGAGCCTCCTGCCGGCGTCCGTTTCAACGACACCCTCCGCGGTGAAGCAGCCGGCGAACCACTGACTTTTTCCGCCACCGTGGTGCTGCCATCCGCCGACGCCGGAGCCGCGCCTCAGGTGTCCGGCTTCCTTGACCACCGGCCGTTCGGAGCCAGGGCGTTCCTCGCGGATGGGCGCGTTGAAACCCAAGGGGAAACCGTCAGTTACCAGGCGCGCGTGAAGCTCGACGGCGGCTGGCGGGACGTGTCGGTGACCCGCACCTTCCACGATGACCCCGGACCCGACGCGTGGTCCGATTCCCGCCGAGCCCGGTTGGTGGTGGAGGGGCGGCTCGATACCGAAGTCCGCATGAGCCTAGGCGACGCCGCGGGGCTGCTCGGCTCCGTCGAACCTGTGGGCGCCCACGGCTTCCTCGAGCGCGCCGGGGCGGCCGGAGCCTTTGTGTCCAACGGACTCCGGGAGCTCCTGCGGCGGTACTGACGTCGCGCAATGTCCACGTGTGACCCAGCTCATTACCGGTGGGTAACCATCAGGGAACAGGCGCCTGCGAAATGGCAACAACCGGGAAACACCACCGAAAAACCCAACGCCTACGCTGGACACAGGCACGTACCAACAGGTCAATCCAGCGAAGGGACCCACCATGTCCACCACCCCGTCCGCAGACTCCATCCACCTCGTCATTGCAGGAGCCGGGCCGGCAGCCCAGGCCCTCGTTCGTCGGCTGGCGGGGGTCAGCGCACCCTACAAAAACCGGGAACAGCCGGGAACAGCCGCCTTCCACGGCACCATCACCGTTCTGAGCAACCGCGACGATTGTTCCGATGCGCTCCTGGACCTAGCTGCGCTCCCCCAGGTTTCCGTTCGCTTCGGCCAGGCCGCGAGCTTCATTGACGCCCAGGCACGCACAGTGACCACCACCGAGGGCATGGAGTTCCCGTACGACCAATTGGTTGTCGCCACCGGCTCCGCGCCGATGTTTCCGCCAGTCCAGGGCGCTGCGCGCGGCTTGAACTACTCCACCATCGACGACGCTGAGCAGATCGGCACCGCGGTCAACGACATTACCCGGGCCCTGGGCCGTCGCCCCCTGGGAATCCTGGTGGGCACTGGTCCTGCGGCCGGCCAGGCCGAGGCTGTGCTGCGGGCCCGCGGAGTCCGGCCAGTCCGCACCACCCTCCGCCCCGCTTCCGTCATGCCTTCCGTCGCCGGTTCGGTGTTCCCGGCCACCGGGATCGTCTTCGAAGACGGAAGCAGCATGAACGGCGATCTTGTGGTGCTCGCCGAGGAACGGCTCCCCCGCAACGAACTCGCCGAAAGTGCCGGTCTGCAAACAGCTCCCGACGGCGGCATCCGGGTTGAGCGCGACTTCACGACCTCCGTGCCGGGCATCTGGGCGATCGGCGACGCCGCCTCCTGGGACGGCATGCGCTTGGGGCTCGTCTTGTCTTCCGATGCGGCAGCGGCCCATTGCGCCGCCCGGCTTGAAGAAGACGCCAGGTTCCGCGCTCCGAGGGCCGGGCGGACCGCCGTCGCCGCTGCCTGAGACGGCCCGGCACTTGGTATTCCCCCGTTTCGGGGCAGCCTCCACGGCGGTCGGGCAGTGTGGCAAGATGGTCATTTGACGAGCCGCGAACCTTGCGGCACGAAGCCACCGGGCCCGCCACGGAAGGACCTCCATGAGCAACGAAGCCTCTACCGCACTGGACAATAGTGCAAGCATCGCTTCATACATCGACCACACTCTTCTCAAGCCGGAGGCCAGCGAGGCCGAGGTGCGCCAGGTCTGCGCGGAGGCAGCCGAGTACAAGTTCAAATCGGTGTGCGTGAATCCGATTTGGGTCAAGACCGTCACGAAGGCACTCAAGGGTTCCGGCGTGCTCACCTGCTCGGTGGTTGGCTTCCCGCTGGGTGCTACTCCCAGCGACGTCAAGGCTTTTGAAGCCCGTGGTGCCGTGCTGGACGGTGCGGATGAAATCGACATGGTGATCAACATCGCCGCAGCCCGGGCCGGGGACAAGGGCGCATTGGTGGATGACATCACAGCGGTGGCGGAGGCGGTCCACGCGGGCGGGGCCATCCTGAAGGTCATCATCGAGACCGCGTTGCTGAATGACGAGCAGAAGGTCCTCGCTTGCGAGGCTTCAGTGGAGGCCGGGGCGGACTTCGTCAAGACATCAACCGGCTTCAACGGTGGCGGCGCCACGGCCGAGGACGTTTCGCTCATGCGCAAGACAGTGGGCCCGGACCTCGGCGTCAAGGCCTCCGGCGGAGTGCGTTCCCTGGCTGATGCACAGGCTATGATTGCTGCTGGTGCAACACGTATCGGTGCGAGCTCCGGGATTGCCATCGTCAAAGGTGAACAAGGTTCATCCGCGTACTGAATTTACCCAGTACTGAATAGCCCCGCAGCCGCCAAAGTTTTTGAGCCCCCAGGGGCCGAGGAGGAAAGCATGTCCCAGAACGCCAGCAAGCCCATCGAAAAAGAGAACAACCTGGGCCAGAGCATTTTGATCTTCGCGGTCATGATGGTCCTGTTCCTCGGCGCGATGTATTCGCTGTCTTTCCTGACGCTTAGCAACCCGTGGCCGATGGCCATCTGCCTCGGCCTGTTTGGCCTCGCCTTCTGGATCCCGCAGACCATCCTCGGCCGCTCCAACTCGGCCGGCGAAAGCTAAGCACTGACTACGAGGAAGGCCCGGGCATTCGCCCGGGCCTTCCTCGTTAAGCCGGTTTCCCGGCCCAAAGTTCAGCAGCTCAGAGCCACCGAACCGGTCAGTCCCTTCTGGCTGGATGCCGAGCAGCTGAAGATAACCGTTCCTGGAGGCTGTTCGATCACGAGGGAGATCGACGTCACGGTCAACACGGGGTTGATGCCTGTCCAGTTGTTGTTCGGGCAACCGGCTTGGGATGCGGTCACCTGGCTCGGGGCAGAAAGCACAGCCGGGTCAGTGACCAAGGTCAAGTTCCCGTTCTTGATCGCCGAGCTGTCAATGAAGGTCGGCTGGGTGGCTGGACCCACGAGGACCTTGTTTTGTCCCGGAGCGACGTTCCCGCCTTGGTTCTGGCATTGGTAAACGGCGAAGCCGTTGACGGTCACTGTGGCGAGAAGGTCCTGATTTCCGAGTCCCGCGATCACCGCGGTACAGGTAGTGGAAGCCGATGAACCGCTCGTCGTCACTGTACAGACAGGCGAGCCACCATGTTTGAAGTGAGGGCTGGCGGCTTGGGCGGCCGACAGTCCCGTTCCGAACATGAGCAAGATAGCTGCGAACAGCATGAGGACTCGTTGGATGGGCGTTTTCATTGCGAAACCTCTTTGAGGGGTAGTGATTTCTGCAAAATCGCGTGACACAACCGCCCCGGACGGCGCCGAGGCCGGCACCACGGCGAAACAGGCCGCTGCCCCCAGCTGCGTGGACCCAACCGCGACGCGACCTCCCCATTTTCGCGTCGTCACTCGCGGCAACACAGGCTTTTAGTTTTTGAATAAGACCTGCTTTGACGCCTCAAGTTTACTGCTCCGCATGGTCGCCCATGCCCGGCGTCCTAAAAAAACAGGTAATGCCACTCGGTTTGGTCAAACAAAGACAAGTAGTACCACTCGTTGTTAGTTAAACAGGGCCATGCCAGCATTTGGTCATCGATTGAATGGGCAGTCGAAGCAAGGATTGATAATTTCGAATTCCTTGCCCGCTGTCGCCTGTTCTGGGGAATACCAATTCAAAAGGAGTCTCACTCATGCGTAAATTGAGCAAAAAAGGAAAAGTCTACGCGGTTGCAGCATCAATTGCCCTCGTAGCGGCAAGCGGCGGAGCAGCCTTCGCCTACTGGTCCACCACAGGTAGCGGTTCAGGGACGGCCACCAACTCAAGTGGCAACGGCACGGTTACGCTGTCCGCGACTTTTGCGGACGGCCTGACCCCGGGTGCCTTCGAGACGATCAACTACTGGGCCACCAACAACACCACTAGCAGCACCGTCGTCAACCTCCAGCCCGTCGCAGTCACGACCAACAAGACCGGATGCCAGTCGGCTTGGTTTACTGCCTCACTGCCGAGCTCGAGCACAACTCTGGCTGCTAGTGCAACAAACGTTTCAATCGGTACAGGGACCCTGACCTTCTTGGACCAACCAGGAGTGGACCAGAACGCATGCAAGGGCGCAGTCATAACGCTAACCCTCGCCAGCTAAGCAACTGCCATCGGGCCGGGGGGCCGGCGTCGACACCTGGCCCCCTGGTTCGCCACCGTTCATAACGCACCGGAAAAGGGGAAAAGTGCAGGATCAACCCAGGCCCGTCCGCCCGTCCGTCCGCACTGCCGTCAGGGTACTGCTGGTCGGGCTGCTGGCGATGCTGATACCGGCAAGCGCTCTGTTCGCAGCAGCTCAACCAAGCAAGCCCGGGATCACCCTGCAGATCTCCCCCGCCAGCCAATCCGTCCAGCAGGGAAAGACCGCAGACTATATCCTCTCGGTGACCTCCACCGGCGGTTTCACTGGCGCCGTCGGACTCAGCGTCAGTGGGCTGCCCGGCGGATCATCGGCCGTTTTCTCCCCACCGTCGGTGACCCTGGCTTCGGGCGGCACCTCCACGTCCGCCATCAGCGTCTCAACCACCAGCTCCACCCCGGCGGGGAGCTACACCCTCACGGTCACGGGGACCAGCGGGAAAATCAACGGCAGCGTGACCGCGGGCCTGACGGTGAATTACCAGATTTCCGGATCCTTCTCGCTGAGCGCAACGCCAGCCTCGGTCACGATCGCACCCGGTGCTACGGCCGCCTACAGCATTTCGCTCACCCGGACCAGCTTTCCGGGCCCGGTCACGCTGAGCGTCCTGGGAGGCCTCCCGTCCGGGTCCGTCTCGACATTTTCGCCCAACCCCGTGACCGGGGGATCCTCAACGTTGCAGATCACCACCGCAGCCAGCGCCACGGCCGGAACCTACACCCTGTATCTGGTCGGTTCCGGGCAGGACGCCGCGGGCAAGACCCAGTACGCCTACGCCAGCGCCCAGCTGGTGCTGGACTCGAGCCTGAGACAGTTCACGCTGTCCGGAAACCTGTCCGGCTTTCTGGCACCGGGCACGTCCCTTCCCTTGAACTTGCAGATTTCCAACCCCGGCACCAAGCCGCTGTCACTGACCAACATCTCGGTCTCCATTGCGGGCGTGACGCGGACGGCGGACGCGATCAGCCGGAGCCTGCCCTGCGGGACGGCCGACTACACCGTAACGCAGTACAGCGGCCCGTACCCGTTCACCGTTCCATCTGGGAATAGCTCACTCTCCGGCCTCGGTATAGCCTCCTCCAGCTGGCCGAGGATAGGAATGATCGACGCCCACACCAACCAGGATGGCTGCAAAGGCGCAACCCTCCAGGTAACGTACTCAGGATCAGGACAGGGAAACTGACATGAAAGCGAACAGCTGGATGAAAGCGGGCCCCCTGCTCGCAGCGAAGACAGCCGTGACGGCCGCCCTGCTGAGCCTGGTCCTGGGTGTCGGTACGGCCTACGCCTACTGGTCCACCATCGGCATCGGCAGCGGCTCTGCTGCCACCGGCGACATGCAGACTGTGACCGTGGACGCCTTTGTCGCCGGAGACACTCCTGCAACCACCCTGGTCCCGGGAGGTACCGCCGAGGTGATCGTACGGGCAAGCAATCCAAATTCCTTCGCAGTGCAGCTGTACAGCTTCGCTTCCAACGGGGCCACGACGGCGGATTCCTCGCACCCGCTGTGCACCACCACAGGCGTGACGTTCAACGCCCCGGCCAGTCCTTTGACGCCAACGGTATCCATACCGGCGAATTCCTCGGTCCTGATCACCCTAAGCGGAGCCGCGTCGATGTCGACGGCTTCACAATCCAGTTGCCAAGGCGCCGTATTCCACCTTCCAGTCACGATGGCGGTCCGCAAATGAGCAAGCCCCAGCACCCTGCAGGCCGCGGACACAAGCAGGCGCTCTTGCGTCGAGTGATGGGGGCGCTCCTTGCGGTGCTCTTCATTTCCTGGGGTGGTCCGGCAGCCAACGCCTTCTGGCAATCGCTGAGCAGCAGCAATTTTGCAGCGGCGAAAGCCGACACCATCCCGCAGGGAAGCACGCCCACAGGGTCATCGAGCGGCACCAATGTCACGATCAGCTGGACGACCGTCACCACGCCGGGTGGACACAACGTGGCGGGCTACACGATTGCCCGCTACTCGTCGCCCACCGGTGGAACCAAGGTCGCCGCGGGAGGCGGCTGCGCGGGTACGGTGTCCGGGCTCAGCTGCATCGAGCAAAGCGTGCCCGACGGAACGTGGTACTACACGGTCACGCCCGTCATCCAGTTGTGGACCGGCGCGGAAAGTGCACGGAGCGCAGTCGTAGCCATTGATACGACTCCCCCCACCATCAGCGTCACCTCGATTTCCCCCACGCCAAACGGAGCGGGCTGGAACAACACCAGCCCAGTTACTGTGAATCTCGGCGCGACGGACACCGGCTCGGGCGTCGCGTCCATCAAGTACACCGTCGACGGCGGCAGCACGGTGACCGTCAACGCGGCCACAGCCGCTGTGAATGTCAGCGGCAACGGCAACCACACCGTGTCCTACTTCGCCACGGACGTCGCAGGGAACTCCAGTAATTCCCAGACTCAAACGGTCAAGATCGCTGTCCCCACGATTTCCGCACCGGCGTACGTGAACATCGCCAACAAGGGCAATGTCCCAGTCACGGGCACGGCCGAGCCTGGCGCCTCAGTAACCCTCACCGTCACGGACGCAGGGCAGGTACACACGGTCACCCCCCAGCCCGTCACAGCCGACGGAACATCCGGGGCTTGGAATATCTCTGGACTGAACCTCACTGCACTCAATGACGGAACCATTTCGTACAGTGCAGTCGCCAAGACCGCGGCCGACAACACGAGCGCGACGGCCACCACCACCTCGTTCAAAGACACTGTGGCGCCCATCGTTTCATCCGTCACCATGGCCAACGGCAGCGGGAACGGCAACGTGGGAAAGGCAAACAGCGGGGACACGCTCACCATCGTCTATTCGACGGACATGAACGCGCACACCCTGTGCAGCGGCTGGGACTCCACGTCCGCCTCCCAGACCGCCACCGGCACCGCTAGCATCAGCACAGCGAACGCGCTGACGTTCGTCAGCTCCACCTGCTCGGCGCCATCATTTGGCAGCGTGTCTCTTGGTGGCGCCTACAACACGGGCACCTCGGCCCGGACCTTCTCGGCAACCATGACCTGGACCCAGTCCTCCGGGACACTGGTTATCACCTTCACCTCCAGCGGCTCAGGTGGCACCACAGGAACTGGCGTCTCGCCGACCACTCCGCTTTACACCCCGGCAACGGGCGCTGAGGACAAAGAAGGCAACCCGATCGGCACCATCACTTCCGGCACTGCCTCGAGTTTCTAGGCACAACAGTCAACCGCCCAGGCCCAGCAAGAGGGCCTGGACGGTTGGCCACTGGTTCCGGACGAGTGTCCAGGCCGCCAAGCCAAGGCCGAGCATGGCGTAGCCGCTCACCGGAATCAGGACCAGCCATTCCCGCCGCGAACCGGCTTTGCCAAGAAGCGGGATGGAGAATGCGCCATTGGCCCGCCAGATCCCGCTGACCAGGGGCAGCTTGCGCCAGAACTTCGGCGGCTTGATCACGATCGGCCACAGCAGCGGCACTCCCCCGGTGGTGATCATGTCACCCACAATGTGGACCACGACGCCGGTCAGCATGGACAATGGCAGCCAGCTCCACTGATGCGGAGCGAACCACGTGACCAGTCCGGCCATGGCTAGGGCGAAAACCCAATTGACGATCCAGCCGGAATTCGGGAAGAGCTTGAGGGCCTTCGCTGCCAGGTTGATCATGAACATGCACAACAGCCCGGCGCCCACGGATAACCGGCCCACGGGTGTGTCCAGCTGGAACTGGGCAGCCATGGCCGCGAGCACCACGAAGGCCGAGGCGCCCAAAAGTGAATGGGTTCCCTGCCGGTGCCCTCCGCTGGCCTTCTCAATCCCGACGGCGATCACGTTCGACAACGGCGGCAGCGAGTGGGCTATGGTGCTCGCACGGTGGTCCCAATCGCACACCAAGGCAGTCCCCGCCGTCGTCATCGCTCCAATGAGGATTCCGGTGGCGTCCAAGGGGTACCAGCCCAAGGCGTATGGGCCGGTTGACGCAATAGCTATCCACGCCGCGGCCCCGGACGCGGCGTGATGTCCTCCCATCATCGCTTTAGCCTGCGGTCTGCGAAGCGGGCGAAGCGGGCGAAGCGGGCGAAGCCGCGAAGATAGCTTCGATCACGGTGTTGGCCCACTCGAGGATCTCGGCGTCCTGCAAGTCGCGGCCACCGATCCTTGCCGTCTTGGGCTTCGGGACCAGCACGGCGTCGAGCGCCAGCTTGGTCTGCGAACCCGGGTACATGCGGTTCAGGCGCATGACTTTGGACTCGGGCAGCTGGGCGGGCGAGAAGCGGATGAAGTTGCCCTGGAGCGCGACGTCGGACAGACCGGCCTCCCGGGCCCCCACCCGGAAGCGGGCGACCGCGATCAAGTTCTTCGCGGGCAGCGGCGGCTCACCGTAACGGTCCACGAGTTCCGCCAGGACTTCGTCGATGGCCTCGTTCGTGATGGCTGCGGCCAGTTTCCGGTAGGCCTCGAGACGCAGGCGTTCGCCCGGCACGTAGTCATGTGGCAAGTGGGCGTTGACGGGCAACTCGATCTTCATGTCGGCGGCCTTCTCTTCGGCCTCCCCACGGTATTCGGCCACGGCTTCACCGACAAGGCGGATGTAGAGGTCGAAGCCAACGCCTTGGATGTGCCCGGACTGTTCCCCGCCCAGTAGGTTGCCGGCGCCGCGGATTTCGAGGTCCTTCAAGGCCAACTGCATGCCTGCGCCGAGTTCGTTGTGGGCCGCAACGGCTTTGAGCCGTTCGAGGGCCACCTCGCCCAAGGGCTTTTCCGAGGGGTACAGGAAATAGGCGTAGGCGCGTTCGCGGCCACGGCCCACGCGGCCACGCAACTGGTGGAGCTGGGAGAGGCCGTACTTGTCTGCGCCGTCCACAATCAGGGTGTTGGCGTTGGAAATATCCAGGCCGGTTTCGATGATGGTAGTGCAGACCAGGACGTCGAAGCGCTTCTCCCAGAAGTCCACGATGATCTTTTCCAGGCGGCTCTCGGACATTTGCCCGTGCGCCACTTCCACCCGGGCTTCGGGGACGAGTTCCCGGATCTGGGCAGCGATGCGCTCAATCGAGGACACGCGGTTGTGGACGAAGAACACCTGGCCTTCGCGCATGAGTTCCCGCCGGATCGCCGCCGAGGTCTGCTTGTTGGTGAACGGCCCCACGTACGTCAGCACCGGATGCCGCTCCTCCGGCGGTGTTGCCAGCGTGGACGTTTCGCGGATACCTGTCAACGACATCTCGAGCGTCCGCGGGATCGGCGTCGCACTCATGGCGAGGACGTCTACGTTGGTGCGCATCTTCTTGAGGGCTTCCTTGTGCTCCACCCCGAAGCGCTGCTCCTCATCGACGATCACCAAGCCAAGGTCCTTGAACTCGAAGTCCTTGGACAGCAGGCGGTGCGTGCCGATGACCACATCCACGGAGCCGTTCTTGACCCCCTCTATGGTTTCCTTGGCTTCCTTCGCACCTTGGAACCGGGACAGCGGCTTGACGCGCAGGGGGAATCCGGAGAAGCGCTCGGTGAACGTTTCATAGTGTTGCTGGGCGAGCAGCGTGGTGGGAACCAGGACTGCCACCTGCTTGCCGTCCTGCACGGCCTTGAACGCGGCGCGGACGGCGATCTCGGTCTTTCCGTACCCGACATCGCCCGAGACCAGGCGGTCCATCGGGATCTCCCGTTCCATATCGGCCTTGACCTCGTTGATGGTGGTCAGCTGGTCCGGCGTCTCCACGTATGGGAAAGCTTCCTCAAGCTCCCGCTGCCACGGCGTGTCCGGCGCGAAGGCGTGTCCGCGGGACGCCATGCGTGCCGAGTACAGGCGGATGAGCTCGCCCGCGATTTCCTTGACGGCTTTGCGAGCCTTGGACTTGGTGCTCGCCCAGTCCGCCCCGCCCATCTTGCTCAACGACGGCGTGTCTCCGCCAACGTAGCGGGTCACCTGGTCCAATTGGTCCGTCGGGACGAAAAGCCGGTCGCCGGGGGCGCCGCGCTTGGACGCCGCGTACTCAAGCACCAGGTACTCGCGAAGACCGGCGTCTCCCCCGGAGGGTCCGGCAGAGAAGCCCGCCACCTTGCGCTGGATCAGCTCCACGAACTTCCCGATTCCGTGCTGTTCGTGGACCACGAAATCGCCGGCGTGCAACTGAAGGGGATCGACGGCGTTGCGCCGCTTCGAGGGCATCCGCCGCATGTCCTTCGTGGACCCGGCTGACGTGCGGCCCAGGAGGTCCGCTTCCGTGAGCAGCCCCAGCTTGAGTCCGTCCAGGACAAAACCGCGTCCGACGGCGGCAGTGGTCACCTCAATGATCCCGGCCTGGGGTTCGTGGGCCAGGGATTCGACGCGGGAACACGGGATGTCTGCATCATGGAACAACTCGGCGAGACGCTGGGCCGGGCCCGGTCCGTCCGTGGCCACCACAATGCGCCACTGGTCCCGCACGTGGGAACCGATGAATTCGAGCATCTCCGCGACGTCGCCTTGGTAGCCGCGCGGTTCGCGGGCGTGCAGGTTCAGGACGTCGATATCGAGAACCAGCTCTTCGTCCGTCGCCAACGACGTGATGGACCACCAGGAGACACCGTGGGCCAGGGCTGCGCTCCGGGTGTCCGTCAACGATTGGAAGCTGGCCGCGTGCAAAGCTGAGGCGGCCTGGGAGCCCAATACCGTGTCCAAATCCAGCGGCGCGGTCCCGCCGTCGGACGCTGTGGACCATGCCGCCTCAAGGAACTCCTCGTTGGTGGCCGCGAGGTCGTGCGCGCGGGTACGGACCTTCTCCGGTTCGATGACCACGCCGATCGACCCGGCAGGCAACTGGTCCACGAAAGGCACCATGGCGTCCACGAGGACGGGGGCCAGTGACTCCATGCCCTCAACGGCGATGCCGCCTGCGATTTTTTCCAGCATGTCCGCGGCTGCCGGCATGTCAGCCTTGAGCCTGGCGGCCCGGGACATGACCGACGGCGTGATGAGGATTTCCCGGCAGGGCGGGGCGTGCAGTTCGGTGGGGTGGTGCACGGCCGGACCGGAGAGCGAACGTTGATCGGCCACCGCGAACCAGCGCATTTGGTCAACCTCGTCACCGAAGAATTCCACCCTGATCGGGTGGTCCTCGGTGGGCGGGAAAACGTCCAAAATACCGCCCCTGACGGCGAATTCACCCCGGTGGGTAACCATGTCCACGCGCGAGTAGGCAGCGTCGGCAAGGCGCCGTACCACGTCGCTGAAGGGCATTTCCTGCCCTACCTTCAACGTCACCGGGACCAGTTCTCCCAGGCCCGCAACGACCGGCTGGACCACGGCGCGAACCGGCGCCACGACCACCCGCAGGGGACCCGCCGTCGAGGTTTCCGGGTGGGCCAAGCGGCGCAGGACTGAGAGCCTGCGGCCCACCGTGTCTGAGCGGGGCGAGAGCCTTTCGTGCGGCAGGGTCTCCCAGCTGGGGAAGGCCACCACCGAATCCGCCGGAAGATAGGCCGCCAGTGCCGCGGTCAGATCCTCGGCTTCGCGGCCCGTGGCCGTCACGGCCAAAACCACCGCGCTGTCTTCAATGTCCTGGGAGGCGAGGCCATCGGCCATTTCCGCCAGCAGCGCCGCCCTCAAGCCAGTGGGGGCGCTGATCTGGTAGTCACTGCTGCGCTCGCTGAAGGCGCGTGCCGCCTCGGGCCTGACCCGTGCGAACGTCCGGTCCTCGCCCAGGGCACGCCGCAATCCGTCAAGGGATGCGACAGCGCCCAGGTGGCTGATTCCGGAGTTAACCGCTGACGGCTGGCCTTTGGGGCTCATGGATGGCACTCCTCGGAAGAGGGAAGTCGGATGGGGTAAGGCAACACGAAAACCCGAAATTCTCTCGAATCCCGGGGCGTTCCTAGCCTACCCCGCCCACACCGTAGGATGTTTGGGAGCCGCAAGAGCTTTCAACCGAGATATTCACGGAGGACCCCCATGGCCCTGAACGCATCCACCACCCTGCCCTACGGCGTCGACCGCGTAGCCGCTACTTTCATCGACGAAGACTTCCTGCGCCACACGAGCGAGTATGTCGGCGGCACTTTGGAATCATTCCAGGTCGACGGCGACACCTCCGGCGCCTTCACCACCATCACGGTCCGCACACTGCCCACCACGCGCCTCCCGGAGATCGCCCGCAAGTTCGTGGGCGAGAAGCTCACCGTCACCCAGACCGAGAAGTGGGAAGCCCCGGCTGCCGATGGCTCACGGACCAGCAACATCTCGCTGAAGATCTCCGGCGCCCCGCTTGATGTCACCGCAGTCCAGCGCCTGGTGGCCGACGTCGGCAACACCCGGGTCGAGCTCGAAGGTGCCGTCACGTCGTCGGTTCCGTTCCTCGGCGGCAAGATCGCCGAAGCGGCTGAACCGATGGTTGGCAAGGCCTTGAACATCCAGTCCCAGCAGGCCCAGGCCTGGCTCGAAAGCCACTAGCGTGAAGCTGGCAGCCGGGCTGTCGGTTGTGCTGATCGTCGCGGGGGCTTGGTCCCTCATCGTGTGGCCGCAGTTCCTGCGCCGTGTCATGACGGACGTCCGCGCCCGCGACGCCAGGGGGAAAGCCACCAAGTTCCTCACGGTCCATGTCGTCCTGGTCAGCATCTCCATGGTGCTTGGACTCGCGACGGCGGTCATTGGAGTAGCGGGCCTGCTCGCCTAACGCCCCTTCCGAGCAGCGGGGCGGCGACCCCTTCGGCTAAAATGGAATTCAGGTGCGCCGGGAAGTCTGGTCGGCAATAGTTTTGTCGACCCCGAGCTTCCCAACCTCCACAGGAGCCACCATGGCGAATCGCCCGCACCCTGCTGCCCCTCCCAGGGTTTTCAGCCGCTCCAGCTTCCCCGAGTACCAACGGATCCTGGCCATCCTTCGCACCGAAACCGTTGGTGGCGGTCTCCTGCTCGCCGCCACCGTGGCCGCCCTCGCCTGGGCCAACTCACCCCTTGCCGATGGCTACTTCGCGCTGCGCGACGTCAAGATCGGCTACGCCCCATGGCATTTGGAACTGAGCCTGGGCCACTGGGCGTCTGACGGGCTCCTTGCCGTGTTCTTCTTCATCGCCGGACTGGAGCTGAAGCGCGAATTCGTGGCGGGGGAATTGCGAAGGCCTGCAAAAGCGATCGTCCCGGTAGCGGCGGCAGTGGGCGGGGTGGCCCTTCCCGCGCTCATTTACGTGGTCCTCAATCTCGGTTCGGGCGGCGCGGAAACGCTCAAGGGCTGGGCCATCCCCACGGCCACGGACATCGCCTTCGCCTTGGCCGTCCTTGCCGTCATCAATACGCACCTGCCAGCGGCGTTGCGCACCTTCCTGCTGACGCTGGCCGTGGTGGATGACTTGATCGCCATCGGCATCATCGCGTTCTTCTATTCGGGCGGACTTGAGCCGCTCATGCTGCTGGCCGCCGCCGCGCCGCTTGCCCTCTTTGCCTTCCTCGTGAACAAGCCAGTCCAGAAGCGCGTCCGCAGCTGGTACCTGCTGCTACCCCTTGCCGCGGCCACCTGGGGCCTCGTCCATGCTTCGGGCATCCACGCCACCGTGGCCGGGGTCCTGCTCGCCTTCGCCGTACCCGTGGGGGCCTCAGGAAAGGAGGGCGAGCCTGCGGCCGGACCCGCAGAAACCTTCGAACACCGGCTGCGTCCCTTGTCGGCGGGCTTTGCCGTGCCCGTGTTCGCCTTCTTTTCTGCCGGCGTGGCACTGGGCGGCGGCGAAGGACTGGGCGCTGCCTTGCGCGATCCGGTGGCGGTGGGCATCGTGCTGGCCCTTGTGGTGGGCAAGACGGCGGGCGTCTTCGGCACCACATTCCTCATCACCAAGACCACCCGCGCGCGCCTGGACGACGGCCTCGCGTGGATCGACGTCGCAGGGCTGGCCACGCTGGCGGGTGTCGGTTTCACCGTTTCCCTCCTGATCGCCGAGCTCGGCTTCGGCGCCGGTTCCCCGCACGATGGCCACGCGAAAGTGGCCATACTGGCTGGTTCCCTCGCCGCGGCGGTGCTTGCCGCCGTCGTGCTCAAAGCCCGTAACCGGCACTATCGCCGCGTGGCGAGGGAGGAACAGACGGACGACGACGGCGACGGCGTGCCAGACGTCTTTACCCGCGCCCAAGGCGCCCGGTCCGCAAACGAGTAGCCGATATTTCAAATGGAGTAATGAGGCTTCCAAGTAGGGTGGTTGGCACGCTATTTGAGCGGTATCGGCAGGAATACCTTGCTGATATGGACGCGAATAGTATGGAACGAGTGTGGCATGGGGCCCACAGGAAAGCCCAAGAGAAGAACTGGTCATTGATCTTTGTTTGGGCGATTCTCGGTCTCATGTCGATTTCGGTGCTCATCGCAGCGGTACCCAAATGATGCGATGACTAGGCCAACGGTACAAAAAAGCTCGGGCCGGTTTTCGCGGTCCGAGCTTTTCTTTGTCTCCAACATTTCCAATGTTGTGCGGCCATGCCCAGCCGCCATCGCCGCAGCTTGACTGCGTTATGGCCTGCCGCCTTTTATTGCATCACGCCCATAAAGGCGGCAAGAATCGTCACTGCGACGAGGGCGAGCAACAATCCCACAACCACAAATTCCGCCCTGCGGACCCGATGCTGGCTCCGGCGCCATTCGCGCCTGCTCTCCAAGGTGATCATGGTTCGAGGCTAAGTCCGGGCCACGAGTCCAAAATAGAGTGGACGCTACTCGACCTAGGCCAGGCCTCGCTAGAGAACCCGGGACACCTCTTGGCCGGCCTCAGCCTGGCGTAACGCGTCTTCCGCAGCCACCCACGCGAGCATGGCGCACTTTACCCGGGCCGGATACTTGGCGACCCCGGCCAGCGCTGCAGCATCCTGTAGGAGTTCCTCATCCGCTTCCAGTTTGCCGCGCGAGCGCATCAATTCGCGAAAATGATCAATGGTCCGTCGAAGGGACGCCGGGGACATCCCTGGTGCCATTTCACTGAGTATGGAGGCGGACGCCATCGAAATGGCACAGCCATCGCCATTCCAGTGGATTTCAGTGACGCTCTGTCCGTCTCCGGCGGCCCCGACACTGAGCCGCAGGGTGATTTCGTCCCCGCAGATGGGATTGAGCTGGTGACTCTGCCCCGTGCCGGCCGTACCCGTCGGGGCGGCCGGCAGTTCAGCCAGGTCACCGCCGCTGCGGGTCTTGGAGTGCTCCAGGATCAGCTGTTGGTACAACGAGTCCAGACCACTCATGACGTGACTCCAGGCGCCGCTACCCCGAAGTACGGCCGAATCCCGGCAACCGCCCCAACCAGCAGGTCTACTTCCTCGGATGTGGTGTAAAGGTAGGTACTGGCCCTGGTGGAGGCAGTCAGGCCCAGCCTGCGGTGCAGGGGCTGCGCACAATGGTGGCCGACCCGGACTGCGATGCCCAGATTATCGAGGTACTGCCCGACATCGTGAGCGTGCACTCCTGCGACGTCGAACGCGGCAAGTCCGGTCCGTTCTTCTCCCGGCCCGGGTCCCAGCACGCGCACGCCGTCGATGGCGCTGAGGCCCGTGACAAGCCTTTGGCCAAGCTCGGCCTCACGAAGGGCCACCCGCTGCATCCCTGTTTCCCTGAGGTAGTTCACTGCCGCGGCCAGGGCCACAGCCTGCGAAATGGGCTGCGTTCCGGCCTCGAAACGCTGGGGAGCGGGCAAGTACTGGGCTTGTTCCATCGTCACCGTGGTGATCATGGAACCACCGGTCAGGAACGGTGGCATTGCGTTGAGCAGTTCGCTGCGGCCGTAGACCGCGCCGATTCCCGTAGGTCCCAGCATTTTGTGGCC
The DNA here is from genome assembly GCF_044358315.1 of Arthrobacter sp. FW306-04-A. Classification (GTDB taxonomy): domain Bacteria; phylum Actinomycetota; class Actinomycetes; order Actinomycetales; family Micrococcaceae; genus Arthrobacter. The sequence goes on along the minus strand of NZ_CP084559.1, from coordinate 1,274,130 downwards.
GGAAAATACGGCGAAGTCAACGTCCAAGGCCTTGAAATCCAAGGGGAGGTGCGGCGCGGACTGGCAGGCGTCCAAGACCACCAGGGCACCCACTTCCCGGGCCATCCGGACCAATACGTCCACCGGGTTGATGTTGCCGAGCACGTTGGAAGTGTGGGTGAAGGCCAGGATCCTGGTGTGCGCGGTGACCAGGCGCGATGCTTCCTCAAGCCGCAGCGCACCGGCATCGTCAATGGGAATGTACTTGAGGGTGGCGCCGGTCCGCCGGCACAGTTCCTGCCATGGGATCAGGTTGGCGTGGTGTTCCATTTCGGTGACAAGCACTTCGTCGCCCGGCTTGAGGGCAAAGCGCCCGGCTTCCGCACCTGGCCTGCCCATGCTGGCGTTCGAAAACGAATAGGCCAGTAGGTTCAGCCCGGCGGTGGCGTTAGCCGTCCAGATCAGCTCATCATCCTGCACGCCCACAAAACGTGCCACCGTGGCGCGTGCGTCTTCGAAAGAGTCCGTTGCCTCGACGGCGAGGTGGTGGGCACCCCGATGGACAGCGGAGTTTCGCTGCTCATAGAATTCCTGCTCCGCCTCCAACACACTTCGAGGGTTCTGCGAGGTGGCACCCGAATCCAGGTAGACCAGCGGTTTGCCATTGATTTCCTGCTCAAGAACAGGGAAATCATTGCGGATGCGACGGACTTCATCGTCATCGAGTGCGGAAACCTGGGCGTCTCCCCACGCGGGGGTGGAAACCATCGTCAAAACCGGTGCTCCTTGTTAGGAATACGTGGCAATCGCCAGCGGCTGACCGCCAGGAGTGGCGGCGTCACCTAGTAATTGTCCCACCATTTGGCTTCGCTGCCTCATCCGCGGAGCTGCCCAGACTACTCCTCCGGCTTCGCCAACTCGTCCCACAGCTCCGAGAGCTTCTGCCGGCGTGAGACTCCGAGCTTCCCGTAAACCCGCTGAAGGTGCGCATTGACAGTATTCACCGCTATACCCAAACGAGCGGCCACCTCCGCGCTGCTCAGCCCGGAAGCGACCAAGGCAGTCACCTCGCGTTCGCGTTGGGAGAGCTTGACAATCCCGGGAAGAATAGAGGACTTGGACTCCGGACCTTCCAGCCCGGGTTCATCGTGTGCAAACACCTCCTCTTGGTCAAAAGCCCGGTCTTGTTGCGGCGCACCCGTGCTCGCTTCTTGTTCTGTTCCCAGCCCTGGTCCATGTCCCATTTCCTGTCCTCCGTCCTGTCCTGGCTGCACTCCGGACTCGACACTCCACACAACCTCGGACACCCCTGGGCCCATTTGCCGGTATCCACGGCTGCCGGTACGCGCGGCCAAGCCCAGGTTCAGCATTTCTAGTGCCCGGTGTCCCTTCTTTGCAGCCGAACCTGCAAGTTGAAGGAGCTTCCTGTGTGAGTGTTCTGCACCAATCAGCACTGACCGTGCTGCCGATGAATAGCTTTCGGCGAGCTGCGATGCAAGGTAATTTCCGGAACTGCGGCGCGAATCGTAGGCCGCCAGGGCGCGACGCACCTGGTTGACATCGCCCAGCAACCACGCAGCTGCGGCAAGTCCACCGAGGGCCGGTGGCAGAAGCCCGTCAGGATCAGCTTCGTCCAGCCGGGCCTTGGCCTGGCGGAACTGTTCACAAGCCAGTTCCAGGCTCCCCTGCCTGGCAAGCACTAGCGCCCTGTAGAGGTGGGCCGCCCCGCCGAAATCATTCATACGGTTGCTGTAGCTGGAACTGCCGACGCAGAACATTTCGGAGCCGCCCCATTGCCCGCGCCAGATCAAATTCGATCCGTGGATGGTCAAGACGGTGGAGAGGAATTCCACAGGGCACCGTGGCAGCCTCCCCAAAGCTTCGAGGGCCGACGTCGAGAGAGCGACGGCGTCCGAGAACCGCCCGCTGACGGCGAGCCCTTGGGAGACAAGCGCCATCAAAAGCACCGCGGCCTGGGTAGGCGGTGGCGGGAGGTTCTCCGAACGCAGTCCAGGGTCGATCAATTGACCGCGGCAAAGCCTTTGGAACAGCTCGCTACCGGCTGAAGGCCAGCTTCCGTTCTGCGCATCCAGATACAACTGGAGAACGTCCAGTTCGTCCCGGACGGCCGCTTGGCCAAGAAAGGCCGGCTCGCCCGGCTGGACCCCGACGGCGGCAGTCTCCAGCCGCCGTCGGGCATCCCGTAGGACGGACTGCAGCACATTTGCCCCCGGCGAAGTCGGCAAGAGGGCATGCAACAGCAGCCACACGGCGTGGGCGAAATCCGCGGTAAGGACGTCAGGGGTGTTTGCGACCAAGCCTTTCAGGACCGTGACAGCCCCGGGGAAATCCCTCGTGTGATACAGGGCCCTTGCCAGCTCCACCTTTGCGACCAGTCCGAGTTCCGGCGCCCGCACCGCATCCGCAGACCGCCGGGCCCGCCGGTTATCGTGAATGTCGTTCGCCGCAATCGCCACGGTCAGAAGGTCGGCGTCGGCTACCGGCAATCCGCTTTCCTGTTCGAGCTCCACTCGGCGGAACAGCGTCCAGAGCGAGTCATCCGCGACCGGGACGGAGATCTTGTAGATGCTTCGCCGAAGTTCCAAGATCCGGGCTGGCCCCAGCTGCTGCCGGGCCAGCCTCCCCTCGTTGGCGTGGCTGAGGGAAGCCGTCTCCTGGTTGTCTTTCTGGACACGGACCGTTCCGTCGCTCCTTAGTGCTTCTATGGCCCGTTTTTGGACAAGCTGTTCGAGGACGGCCATCGGTATCGGTTCCCCCACCGCCAGGAGGTCCACAACCTGACGCTGCGGCACTGAATATCCCTCAAGCCGGTGCCGGGTCAGCTCGAGCGCCTGCGAACCGTCCAGGCGGATCGGTCCGGACAGCATCCAGGAATCAGCCTGCTCCACGATCTCGCCACGCGCTGCGGCTTCGTCCAACAGCAACTTCGCGGCCTGCAGGTTTCCTCCGGTGGCGGCATGGATATCCCGGACCAGGCTCCGCGCGGAGTGCCCACCGAGACGGTCATCGAGGAATTCGCGAAGCTGGTCCTGCGTGAGGTCGTCCAGGGTCACCACCGAAAGCTGCCGCGAAACGACGGATTCCATCAGTTCCATTCTCAGTGGCCGGTCTGAGCGGTGGGTCGCGATCATGCGGATGTCCGGTTCACCAAGGAGCTGGCTCAAGAGCCAAAGGGACATGTCGTCCAGGAAATCGATGTTGTCCAGCACCAGCAGGGCCGAGGATCCGGCTATCGAAGCGCTGCGCACTGCTTTGCGGCAAGCCGCCACGATGGAACCGGGCCACACCTTGGAGCGGGCCGGCAGGTCCGGAACAAGGGCCATGGCGATTCCAAACGGGATATCCGCGAATGACTCGGACACGTTGTGGGCGATCACGCTGAACGACCCGCGAAGCACTGAAGCCGCGGCGTCCAAGAGAGTAGTCATTCCCGAGCCGCTCGGGCCTGAGATGACGATCCCTGCTGGTTCCGGCCCTGACAAGGCAATGACAATATCTTGAAGCTCTGCTGCCCGAATGATCGGGGGCGAGGTGTGGGTCCCTTCAGTATCCTCCATGGTCCTGTCCCATCTTCGGGCCGCCGGACACGTGTTCCTGACGGCCGCGGCACGGACCGGTGTCATTTCCAAACGTTACCCGCGGGTTTCTGTCCTGGATTGAGTGGTAACTACTTGGTTTTCCAGGGCCACTTGCACAACATCCAGGCGCTCCACGCAGGCTTGCGAAGGGCAGTTCCGGCTTCGACTCCTGACCGGATGTATAGCCCCTGTTACCGTCCTGTGATCTGACTGTGTAAGCTGGTGCCGCAAGAGTAAGTTCTGGCTGGCTACTTCTGGGGAGTCGAAGCGCAGCCTTTTTCACAACAACTCTGTCGCGACACACCATTTGGCCGTGTACGACTCTGCGGCATTTTTGCCTGCAGATCGCCCTACCGATTGCCTCGGTCTCGTATGTCTATGTCCCCAACAGATATGTCACCCAAAATATGAAACACCTGTTCACAGCACTCATAGCCGTGGCGCTACTGGCCTTCGGCGGGCTAGCCACCATCTCCGCCGTCCAGTCGTCACACAAATCCTCCTACCAGGCTGACGACCGGGATTCGAGCACGCGTACAAGCCCCTCGCCTTCCGCCTCCTCCGCCCCCCAGCGCATTTCGACGCCGACCCCGACGCCGACGCCTAGCAATGTTCCGGCCGCGACGCCGGCGAGCGCTCCCGCCCCGGCCGCCGCGGCCGCGCCGGCTCCCGCAGCAACAGCCGCTAGTGCACCCGTTGCCGCGCCTGCTCCCCTGGCTGCCACTGGCGGGAACTACCCCTTGCACACCAATATCGTGAGCACCAGCTTCTGGGTCGGCGAAATCTTCAATGCCAGCCTCTCGGACGGCTCACAAGTTTGCTCCACTTTTAATGGCCAGTGGGCACTCCAGCACACCGGCGTTAACCTCGGGACCACCCCTGCAAGCGCGAGCGGCTGCCCGGGCAGCCCCTACGGCGGTTGCGATGGAGTCAGTTCCGGCACCGGCACGAGTTTCCAGTGCGCCACGGAGAAGCGCGTGGCCAGTAATGGATACTTCCCGCTGCATCAGCCCAAGCCTCTGCAGAACCCGTTCTACTTGGACCTGCCTTACGACGACGTCAATGACAGCGTCGCTTTCGCTGAGCGTTGCAAGGTAATTCCGTGGGCCGCAGCAGACAACGCCGCAACGGGCGTCAACCACTGCGCGGACTCGAGCTACAGCTACATGAAGAACGCATGGGTTCAGATCACCGGCCCCAACGGCGGCGTCTGCTACGGACAAGTTGAGGATGCGGGCCCCTCGAGCGGTTCCCTCTACCACGACTCCGCCTACGTGTTCGGAGCAAACAACGCCCGTCCCGCCAACAAGGACTTCTCCGGCGACCCGAGCCAGGGTGCAGGCATGGATGTGTCCCCTGCCCTGAACGGCTGCCTGGGCTTCGCTGAGTTGAACGGCGACAATGACCACGTATCGTGGCGCTTCGTGGACCGCGCGAGCGTGCCGGCCGGACCGTGGCTCACCGTTGTAACCACCGCGGGAGTCACCAACTAAGAAACAACCGCTTCCACGGCCTTTTGGTCAGCGGGCCTTTTGGTCCGCGAAAGAGAGGCGATCCCTGGAACCGGGCGGACGCCCATGTCCCAGCCTTCATGGCTGCGTGGCATGGGCGTCCGTGTGTACGGGACTTGTCACCTTGGCTGTCCGTAGCCCTAGCCGACCCGTGCCACCGGCGATCCGGCCGCGCCCATTTCCTGGGACGGGCGTTGGATCCTTCGAACCGGGCTCACCCAAACTCCCGAGGAACGTGACGAGTACGCCCTTGGCAATACCTGGAGGCAAATGATTGCGTCCAGGATCCGCATCAAGGGAAACAGCGGAGCCAACAGCAAGAAGCGGGGGCTGCGCATCGAGACGGCGGCAAGGATTGTCAGGACGAAGTCCGGCAGGAAGACTCCGATGAGAACGTCCTGAGGCCGCAGGACACCGGATAGGAAGACGAAAACCTCCGATCGATCGCCAAAGATCCAGACCTCGACGGCGGCGATTGACGATAGCAGGAAGGCGGGCACGAGCAGCACGAAGAAGATGCAACTGGCAACGAGTTCAACGATGTACAGCCCCAGGACCAACCAGAACCTGCCGAATTGCAGTCCGTGCCGCCTGACCGTCTGCCAAAAGCCCAGGATCCACCGCCTCACCTGCTTGACGTAGTCCTTCAGATTGTCCGGATCCTGTGTGTACGCGACAGCGGCGGACGGATGGAATGCAATCCGCCCCAGCTTCTTCGCATGGATTTCAAAGGTCATGTTGAAGTCTTCAATCACCAGTCCCGGCGCCAGGACCTCTATTCTGGTGAGCGCGCTGGTTCTGTACATGCTGGCAAATCCCGGAACGATCGAAACGACGTTGGCGCCCCGTGCTGCTTGGCCGTATTTGAGCAGCAGTTGGACCACGATGTACAAGCGCTCCCGGTAAGCCACCAAGAAGCGGCCCATCGCCGTCGGAGATGGCGGACTCATGATTGACTTGGCGCGTCCCGCGACTGCGACGACGGTGGGATCGGAAAACAGCGGCAGCCCCGTTTCGAGATAGTCCGGGGCCGGGCGGGTGTCCGCGTCCAGGAGCATGACCACTTTGAACCGCCTGCACAGATCGAAATGGGCGATTCCCGCCGCGAGCGCGCCTGCCTTACCCCGGTTCGGTTCAAGTTCAAGGACTTTTACTCCTGCGGCCCGGGCAATAGCTGCGGTATCGTCTGTGGACATGTCCGAGACGATGTGGATGTTGCGCCGAGGGACCAAAGCGGACGCGGCAAGGATAGTCTCGTTGATGACGAGTGCCTCGTTGTGGGCGGCTACAAGGACTGCGACATTCGCAGGGTAGATTCGGACTCCGCTTGAACGATGACGGGCTCGTTGACGTTGCTGGGTTGGCACCCCGCCCCGTAGCCAGGAAATCCAACCACGGATCCGGTTGGACCACACCTGGGTCCGCCACGACTGCTCACCTGCCAGGCGCAAGAGCCCGGCAACGGACCAGAAAATCGTGCTGATCCCGAGGACCAAAACGGTTGAAAGAACTATCACGGCGACGGAGCTCCAACTGTGTCGTACATTTCGTAATCGTCGGTAGCAAGCTGGCCATCGCTGAAAAGGTTCATACCGAAGCTGATGGCTTCTGCTCCGGGCGGAACGGGCGGCGTTTCCCAGATTGCCTGTTCGTAGCGGGTGTTTGCCGCAAACCATGGGCTGGCCGTCCAGAAGGTCCACGTGCCCAGCTTGTTGCGGTAATACAGTTCAAACTGGGTCTTCGCACTGGACTGATACCACGCACGGAGCGAATATTTGTGGCCGGCCATGACACTCGGGGCGCATGCCCCAAGATCGAGGACGGGAAGCAATTTGGCGTCACCGGACGAGTATTCGGTCACGTCCAGACGACGGGCCACCTCACCGCTGCGTCCCGGGTTCAAGGTGGTCAGCACCACAGCATTCTTGCCGTAGGACGAAACCTGCCAGCATTGCGGCAAACCGTACTTTCCGGCGATCTCCAGCCCGGGGTTGCGCAGCGCGTTCTTGCCCGGTGCTGCCGGTGCCGCCACCGGACCGTTCACCGCTGGTTTCGCTACGCCGCCGATCACGTCATGCACCGTGCGCACAGCCATGGTCCCCTGCTGGGTCCTCGCTGCCAGCCAGGTGGCGAACTGTTCGAACAACGCGGGACTGACGGAGCGGGGACTACCGCTGGTGTCGATGTCGTAGAAGGTCAGCTGCAACCATCCTCCCGCCTGTTCGGCCTGCACCACGGTTGCCTCGAGGGAGGCCAACGTCCAGCCGCTGCCGACCTCCGACGTTGCCCTCGTCCGGAACAGGTTGGTGGGGCGGACCGTTTCTGCCTGGGCACAGGCGGCGCAGTCAAAGGGGCTGTGTATCTCACCGAGACCCCGGGCACTGTTGTATCCGCACCCGGCAACCAATTCCTCCGACTTCGCCGTTGAAGCCGCAAACGGATAGGCGAAGGACGTGACCTTAAAGCCCCAATCCGTGAGGTTCGCCCGATCTTTGCAGATCTGCCGTGAAGCTTCATCGGGTTCCACCGCAGTCACATCGGCAAGAGTGACTGTATGGCCTCCGATTTCATTTTGATTAGTAGCCAGAGTGTGGAGATTCTCGACCGTCATGTAATCGGGTGCGCCCACAAATCCTGAATCGATGAAGAAAGTGCCGCGAAGTCCGTGGTCCTTGAGGATCCGGGCCGCCTCCATCTGGCTTGCCCGGCCTGAATCAAATGTCAGGCTGACTGAAGACAGCGGCGCGGCAGAAGCCGTGGCGTCCGGCTGGGGGGAGCCAGCCGGAGTCTGGTTTCCGTTGAGCAGCGACGTTGCACCCGTCAACAGGAGCAACACCGAGACCCAGGAGGCGGCCCAGAAGCCTACACGTTTCCTGGACGTGCGGACCGGGCCGGACGCGAAGTCCTTCCGCCCGGAGCTCATCGCCGAGCCTCAGTGAGTAAGTTCCTGAAGGGGCCGGTGGCGACTGGGGGAAGCCTCGGTCTCAAAGGCTTATTCACCACCGGCCCCCGCTCAGGGGCCCTCTCTACGAGGGCGCGCTGCCAAGAGGCAGCGCCGTCAATTGGCGATGGATCTTTGGAAAGGAAGGTGGAAACCTCGAGGGCTGACTCGAACCCGAGCCAATCGCCTTCTCGGATCAACCCGTTGGGTTCCGATGCCGCTCGGACCAGAGCGTCCTTTTCCATTTTGAGACCTGTCTTTCCCCCGTTGCCGTCAACCAACTGACACCATCAGCCTATGGAGTCGCGAGACGACGGACACGAGTAGGCTCTACCCGTCTTTACACTCAGCCTTTGGCTTCTGAACAACGCCACTACTCGTGCGCCACGTACCGAATCCGCCGGATCAAAGACCAATGCGGAAGCACGGGCGGATCCGATCTGTTCGTGGTCAAATGGTGCATCAAAGCAGTCGGAGTTTCTGAGCGGGTATCAAGGACGGCGGAAGAGAGTGTCCAAGAAACGGGGAAGCGGCACTTCGGTTGCGGCCGAGGCGGGCAACACACGGAACGTCCGTGACTTGTCCGGCCGGCCCCGTGGACGTCGCCGCCGACTGTCAAGGCTTGCGTGGGTCTGGATCGCCGCAGGCCTGGTGGTGGCCGGGGTCGGGGGCTTTTTGGCGTGGCGCGTAGCCACGGACGCAAACGGTGCGTTCCAGCCGCCATGGTTTTCCGGTTACGTTGACGTCACAGTAGTCCCTCAGTACCCCTTCGACGCACCCCTGGGTGAGGCCACCAAGAATGTCACGCTGGCGTTTGTGGTAGCAAATGCCGGACAGGCCTGCACGCCTAGCTGGGGTAGCACCTACAGCCTCGACGCCGCGAAAGCTTCACTCAGACTCGAGGAACGCATCGCCAAGCTACGGTCAAACGGCGGCGCGATCGCCGTGTCCTTCGGCGGTTCGGTGAACAGTGAGCTCGCGAACTCCTGCCAGAACGTCGCGGAGCTGGAAAAGGCCTACCGGGCAGTCCTGGAGCGCTACAACCCCGCGACCATCGACTTTGATATCGAAGGCACCAATCTCACCGACAGCGCCGCCTGGCAGCGCCGAGCGGCAGTTGTCGCCGCATTGCAGAAGGAGCGAAGCAAAGAAGGACACTCCCTCGCTGTCTGGCTGACACTTCCAGTCACGCCGCAAGGACTGACCGACGCCGGAACCTCCGCCGTCGATCAAATGCTCGCCGCCGGCGTTCACCTGGCTGGCGTCAACATCATGACGATGAACTACGGCTCAAGCCGAAGTGCATCGCAGAGCATGCTTGATGCCGGAACGTCGGCAGCCCAGGCGACCCACGAGCAACTCAGCATCATCTATCAGCGTGCAGGAATGACCCTCGACAGCGAGCAGATCTGGAGGAAGATGGGGTTGACCCCGATGATCGGCCGGAACGATCTCCCGGGCGAAGTGTTTGACCTGGATGCGGCGCGCGACTTGAACTCCTTTGCCCTCAGCAAGGGAGTGACACGGGTGTCCATGTGGTCCCTGAACCGGGACACGTCCTGCCCGCAGGACACCTCGGAAGGACCGGCCAGCCACATATGCAGCGGGATCAACCAAGGAAGCCAACGCTTCTCTGATGTGTTGGGTGCAGGTTTCCAAGGCAAACTGCATTGAGCCTGCCGCTCAACACCTGCCGCCCAACAAAGGTTCAGACGAGGCCAGGATGTTCTGTTCCGGTCCTGTTTTTGGCTTCGGCCGGGCGGGCAAGGTGCCGGCCGTTACCGCGCCGAAATAGCCTCTTAAGCCACTCCATGGATACCTCCAGTTTTCAGGGATTGTTACAAGGACTGCCAGTACCGCATTGTTTCGGACCTGCGCGGACCCGGCCGCTGGCTTACTTCACTTGGCTGGCCGTGACGATGTCCAACCACGGCCCCGAAGGAACCTGGTCCCGCGGCACGAACTGCCAATCGACTTTGTCCGATTCACCGTTGAGATCGGAAAAGCCGAGGCACCCGTTGAGCGCCGGCGAGACGTCCATGCCTGCCCCGTTGAACTTCGTGTTGACAGGCCGGGCGTCATTGGAGCCAAAGACGTAGTTCTTGTCGTGGTATTGGCCGGGACCGGCGTCTTCGATCTGCCCATAGCATTCATGGCCGCCCTTGCGGATCCTGACCCACTGGTTCTTCATGTAACTGAAGGAACGGTTCTTCTCGTTGCCCGCAAAGCCAGGATCGTTGGCCCAGGGAATCACAGTGGCTCGTTCGGCAAAAGCTGCGGCATCGTTGACGTCATCATAGGGAAGATCCAGGTAAAACGGGTTCTCCTTCGGAGTCATGCTGGTCGGCGCAAATCCCTTGGCCGGCGTTCTCGCCTCGGTGGTGCAGCCGTTCTTGACGACACCGTCACAGCCTCCATAGCTCTGCATCCACTGGGAGTCGTACGTGGACATCACCTGGCTGCCATCAGCCGCCTTGGGGTCGAAGATCTCCCCTACCCAAAAGGTTGTTGCCACGATTCCTGTGTGCCAAGGGTATCGCCCGGCGGCTGTGAAGGAGGGACTCGGCCCTGGTGCCGGCCCAGTGCACGCTGCAGTCAGCAGGGCCAAGACCGCAAGTACAGCCGCTCCAGCGAGACCAGGGCGCCCGGGTCTGGATCCTGAGGGATTCACATCGTGCTCCTGGGAATGGGTTCGGCAGGTCGTTCGTTCAAGAGGCCAAGGTGACCTTCCAACCCGAAGGATCCAGGACTTTGGCCGGCCTGTAGTCGGCGGCGACGTTGAGGATGATTTCATCGAGGGTGGTCTTCGGGTCGAAGCCGACAAGCTCGCGGGACCTGCTGTTGTCCGGAACGCGCCGGCGCATGTCCTCGTACCCCTCGGAGTAAGCCTGCTCATACGGAACCAGTATGATGGGACTTTCGCTCCCGAGGAGTTCAACGATCCGTTGGGCCAGCGTGAGAATGGAAATCTCGTAGCTCCCACCGAGGTTGAACGCATTCCCGTAGGCCAGCGGTTCCTCGGAAATACGGGTGATGGCCGGAACTATGTCACCGACGTAGGAGAAGCACCTTGTCTGCTGGCCGTCTCCGTACACCGTTAGAGGCTCACCGACGAGCGCCTGCCGGACGAGTCGCGGAACAACCATTCCATAGCGGCCTGTCTGGCGAGGTCCTACCGTGTTGAAGAGCCGCACAATAGCAACGGGCAAGCCGAATTGGCGCCAGTATGCATGCGCAAATGCCTCGTCAATGCCCTTGGCCGCAGCATAAGTCCACCTGGACTTGAGCGCAGATCCAAGGATGCGGTCCGCCTCCTCCGAAAGACTGTCCGAGGTGTTCTTGCCGTAGATCTCGCTCGTGGATGCCAGCAGCAGCGAGGCACCCGACTCCAGGACAGAATCCAGGACAACTTCGGTGCCGTGGATATTCGTGCGGAGGCTCTCCAGAGGGTGGTCCACAATCAGATTCACTCCGACGGCGGCCGCAAGGTGGAAGACCCTGTCGGCACCCGCCACAACTCTGTCCACGGCGTCCCGATCGAGAATGGTGCCCTCCACGAAGTGGAAGTTCCTGTGCCCGATCACGCCCTTGAGATTCTCGAGGCGTCCCGTCGACAAGTTGTCCAAGACCGCGACTTCGTCGCCGGCCGCCAGCAGATGCTCGACGAGGTGGCTACCGATGAATCCGGCACCGCCGGTGATTGCTGTTTTCATTTCTCCTGCTTCCGTCTAAAACCTGGTGGATCTAGAGCCGCGTTACGTTGTCGGCTTTGGGCAAGCGGTAGGTGGTGTCCAGGACTGCGGATGCTCCGGCCAGCCAGTCAAGGTCCATCTGGCTGTGCCTTGTGTGCAGGATCACCAGGTCCGCCCCCCAGTCAGCAGGCGATTGCTCGGATTGGAGTGTCCCGCCATGGCCGTCGGGCGCCGTCTGGCACCAGGGATCGGAGTACGCGACTTCCGCTCCGTCGGCGATCAAGGCTGCGATGATCTCCAACGCCGGGGATTCCCGAAGATCTTCGACATCGGGCTTGTAGGCAACCCCGAGGACCATCACGCGCGCGCCGGCAACACCGTGGTTTCGGTCCGACAGGATGCGCCGGGCCTTTTCCACCACCTGGTGCGGCCTGCCCGCAATTCCTGCCATAGCTTGTTCGATCACCGGTGCCGTCAAGCGGGCTTTGCGCAATTGCCACAGCAAGTAGTGGGGGTCGCAGGGGATGCAATGACCGCCGACGCCGGGCCCAGGTGTGAACGGCATGAATCCGTAGGGCTTGGTGGAGGCCGCATCGATGACGTCCATGACCTCCATGTTGAGTTCATGGCAGATATCGGCGAACTCGTTCGCCAAGGCGATATTGACGGCCCGGAAGGTGTTTTCCACCAGCTTTGTCATTTCGGCGACGTCCGCCGACGGGACTACGTGGACCAACTTGGTGCTCGCGCTCAGAAGCCGCTCGGCAGCTTCACCGCAGGCCGGGGTCACGCCGCCAACTACCCGGGGAACGTCTTCGTGTGAGAACGAGTCCACCCCGGGATTGATGCGTTCCGGCGAGAATGCAACGAACACGTCCCTGCCGGGGATGAGCCCCTTGGCAGCCAGCGGCAAAGCCAGCAGGTCACGCGTGGATCCCACATACGTTGTGGAGGTCAGCATCAGCAGCTGGCCGGTGGTGGCAAAGTCGACTACGGAGGCACAGGCCGCCCGGAGAATACCGAGGTCAGGGACCAAATACTCGTCAACCGGGGTCGGAACGCAAACAACCACGGCCGCCGCGTGGGCAAGCAATGACAAATCGCTGCTCAACATGAAGGTCGGGTCCAAGAGTGCGTTGCTGAGCCGCTCCTTGTCGGAATCCAGAAGATCTGCCCGCTGCTCGCGGATCACGGCCAGCCGGGCATCGGACACATCCAGCCCCAGGACGCGGCGGCCGGAGGCGTTGATGGCCAAGGCCGTGGGCAGGCCTACGTAGCCCATGCCCACGATCGCCACGTCGAAAGTGAATGCCTGGTCCTGCGTGGTTGTGGCTGTTAGGCCTCCCTCCGGCCATGCCGGTGCCGGCGCGTGCACGGACTGGGAGTTCCCGCTAAGCCCTGCCTTGAGGGTCTTTACCTTCGTGTTCGGTGCCATCGTCAGTCGACCTCCCGGTGCCTGATGTCTCCAGTGTGAAAAAAAGCCGGCGACGAAACGGGATGTGCCCTGGTCTCAGAGGGCAGATGACCGCCCGCCGCCGGCTCGCTTGTGGGGGTACCCGCTGAATGCGGGATACCGGTCGCATCGGAGCTGATTTCTCGCCGGATTACCGGGTGGTCTTCCTGTAGCAAAGAATTCTTCCTGCGTTTCATCTCGAGACCCACTTGTCCCCAATTGAGTGGCGATTGCCATCAAGAACGAGCGTATTAACGAACCCCTAGGGCGGGCGCGAGTGGGCTCTACCCGTCTTTGGATGCGCTGCGCCGCCCGAATCTGTTGACTACCCGTCCGGGCATTCTTAACCACTCGATTCGGTACTCGCTTTGGTCCCCGCACCCTTGATATCCGAGCGCGGACGACGGCGGAGGGAGACGACGCGGGAAACGTCCTCCGGGCCCAGTGGGCACCGGAGTTTACTGCTAGCCCAGGTTCTCCGTACCGTCGGCACCGTTCATCAAGTCTTCACGGTGGCTAATGCCCAGCTTGGCAAACATCCGGTAGAGGTGGCCTTCAACGGTGCGCAATGACAGGCCCAAGCTGACGGCAATGTCCTTATTGCTTGACCCCGACCGCACAAGCGTTGCGATTTCCTGCTCTCGCCGGGTGAGCTTCTGGAGGTCGGGCGAGGTCCCCTCGTTAGCCGGACCTGCCTTGTCGAGGGCAGCGGTGCGGCGCTTGAGAAGTCGCTGTCCCTCAAGCTGGCGCGCTTTGTCCCCCCTGCTTTCCAGGATCCGAAGGGCGTGAACCGCGCAATCAGCTGCGGCGAGTTCCATGCCCTCTTTGGACGCCGATTCGCTGAGCTCAATGAGTCGATCCGCGTCCTTGTGCGTGAGGGCCAGCCCAACGCTCAGGGCAAACTCCGCAGTGCGGCCTTCACTGCCCTCGGCTACCGCGGTCAGCCTGCGCCCAACGCTCGGGTCTCCCAGTCTCAGGACCAACATCAGGATGTCAATCTCGGCGCCTATTGCGCCGTCCGCGGCGGCCGAATCCGCAAGGGACATGAGCCGCGCGATCGCCACTTGCGAGCCGGTCTGTTCCGCCCTCGCCACTGCCGCATGGCCCTGGGCCAGCAGCGAGGGATGCACACCTTCCCGGATCATTGCGTCGTACTCGCTTGAGTACGACGCAGCGGTGTCACGGCGTTTCAGGATCGACGCCGCGTACGCGGCGGCAGCAACGGCGTCGGGCAGGTCGCTGCCCATGTCTGAGACCCGCAGCATGCTGACCGCTTGGCGAAGCCGTGGCAGCGCAAGCCCCAGGTCTCCCCTGCGCAAGTCCACTACTCCGGCCGCCAGGTGGAGCATCCCGCCCGAATAGATCAGCGAGTTCGGTCCTTGGGAAACATGATTCCTGAGGAAGGCGTCGAGAACGTCAAACTCACCCGCCTGTTGCAGGGCCAGGATGTAGCAGCGCATGACAAAGCCCGCGTATTGGAGGCTCCAATCGCCGCTCGTGGCGACCATCTCCTGGATGCCCATCAGAATCTGGAGGGCTGAGACCGGCCGGCCGGTGACCGCCATGGCCTCCGCGAGGAGTGTGCCCGCCACCAGGCGGGACTCGTCGTCATCGGTTTCGTTCCAAATCTGGCGGAGCTCACGCTCCGTCTCGACATAGTGGCCTTCCGCTTGGAGGCCTTGCAGCGAAAGGAGCCTGCTTCCCAGCTTTCCGCGTTCCAGTTCCCCGGGGTCAATGCCCTGCGGAGCCTCAGCGAGCCTGGCGAGGGCCGCCTCCCATTCGTAGGCTGCCTGCTTGATGGCGTTCGGCCCGACGCCTTGGCGTCCGGCAAGTTGGGCCGCCAACATCGATGCGTGCCGGAGCGTCCGCGGATCACTCGTCCGGTCCACTACCCCGGCAAGAGACGACACCGATCCCCGAATATCACCGCGGTACCATTTGGCCCGTGCCACCTCTACTTGGGCGGCGAGTCGCAGGGACGGATCCTTGATCGCGCCGGCCACTCGTTCCACGTAACTAGGGATGAACAGCCGATTTGCCAGTTGGGCCGCTTCCAGGATGTCGGCATCCGGGACCTTGGTGCCCGATTCCAGCCCCCATGAAACGTAGCGCAGCAGGCCGTCCATGGTCTGCGGTTTGGCCCCCAGCAGGTCCACGATGCGCCGTCGGATGGTCATGCTGTGGGCAGTGGGGACCAGCTGGCGGATCACTTCGCCGACCAGCGGCTGGGCGAGCCGGACATGCCGTGCGGGATCGGACGCGATCTCTATGAAATGCAGCTCCTGCAGTTCATCCACGGCGCTGGAGTAGCTTGCCTGTTGCACAACGTTCAGCGGCACGGGCTCTGCCAACGCTACGGTTTCCAGGGTCTCACGCTGTTCGGGTCCCAGGAGGAGGATCTGGTTTCTCACCAGGTCCATCAAACGCACGCTGGTTCCCCGAAGCTCACCCGAAAGCATCCAGGCGTCGTTACGGCAGACCAACTGGCCAAGTGACTTGGCGTGGTCAATGAGCTCCAGCAAGAACATCGGGTTTCCGCCGGAGTACTTGCAGAGCAGGGCGCTGGCGCCTTGGACGACGGGCCCGTCCAAGGCCCGGGCGCAAAGTAGGTTTACTTCCTGCTCGTTGAGGGGATGCAAGTCGAATCGATCCACGAGTCCCTCGGACCACATCGAGAAAACCTCTGCTGGCGGGGCAGGATACGGACGGCACAAAAACACGACTTTGGCGGCTTCCGCTGCAGCCAGCTGCGCCAGGACAGCTACGCTGCTGTCATCGATGTGATGTGCGTCCTCAACGATCAGGACGGCCGGTGCCGGGTGCGGCTGCCCTGCCGGGTTCAATGCCGCGACGACCGCCCTCAGGACGGACAACGGCTCGTTGATCTGGCCCGGGGTCAGGGCGGTCAGCAGTGGTGCCAGGGCCGCAAAGGGTACTGATGCCAGAGTCGGGCCCGCAAAGACCCTGAAGGGGCGGATTCGGTGGCCCAGTTCATGGACCACTTCGTTAATCAGTGCGGTCTTGCCGATGCCTGCATCGCCGAAAAGCAGCGCCCCCGGGCCGTTGACATCGAGAAGGCAATCGACGACGGCGGCCATGACGCTGAATCGTCCAACCAACGGTTCGGTGGAAACCACCTCAGTCATTGCGCACCACCTTCAACGCTGCCAAGGGCAAAGCTCAGTTCCGAGCGTTCTACGATCTTCAGCTTGCCGAAGATCTGGTAGAGGTGCCCCTCTACCGTGCGTACTGAAACGTGGAGCTTCGCGGCGATACCCTTGTTGCTTTCCCGTTTCGCCGCCAGCTTGGCAATCTCCAACTCGCGCGCAGTCAGCTTCAGTCCCTCTTGGTGGCCGCTCTGCGGCGTGCGCAGGTGCTGCCTGCAGGTCTCCGCGAGCTGCCGTGCCTTCCGGAGTGCCGTCTTGTCCAACTGGACGTGTTCCAGATGCAACACGGTCTCGGCGATATCGAAGGCGAACCTCTCGTTCTGCATGTCTTCGGCCAACCGTGCTGCCTCAAGAAGAAGCTCGGCGCTGCCCGATATCATCGCCCTCGCGTACACGGCGCACAATTCCGCGAATCGGCCCTGGCAACTGAGTGCCGAGTCCAGCAGCCGGGGAGCGGCCGCCACAGCACCCAGACGAACGGCTGAGCTGAGGCAAAATATCTCGTGACCGGGCGCTCCCTCGTTCCGGTCGGCGTCGGCCAGGCGGAGAAGTTCCTCGATGGCGGTTTCGGGGCCTTCGAGGCGCTCCCGGGCCAACGCCGCGAGGTACTTTTGCGTCCGCTCCTTCCGCCACGTCGGCCTGCGCTGCTGGGTGGAAGCTTCCTTCAGGTAGCCCAAGGCTTGGTCGGTCTCACCCTGTAATGCCGACGCGTAGGCAGCCGCAGTGCAGGCGGCATCCAGCATGCCTTCGTTGTCCTGGACACGCAGCTGGCTTATCACCGGAATGAGCGCTTCCATGCCGTCTTGGGCCCGTCCCTGGAGGCAAAGGAAGATCGCTTTGGGAAGATCAATGGCCGTGGGGAGTGCCTCGGCCGACGAGACCAAGACGTCGTCGTCCGGCTGGACCATTTCCCCTGCCTTATCCCACCTTCCGGCAAGCACGAAGGCGAACCTGAGGCGCGATGTCGCGCGGCGGGCCGCCGCGACCGAAACGGCAGGATCATGACAATCGGCCATCAGTTGCTCGGCCATGTCCGCCGCATCGGATTGCCGTCCCGTCAAGGCCCAGGCCTCGCACAGCCAGCTTCCGGCGAGTAAACGGAACTCCGTGCCGTGGGACTCAAAGTCTTGAAGTACCTCCTCCAGCTTTACTGCCATCTCGGCGTAAGAACCCGAATAGCTGGCTGCCTGCGATTCGGCCAGGACAAGTTCCTCCCGAAGTTCGGCGATATCCTGCCCTCCGCTGGCCGTCGCAGTTCCGTCGTCCAGGCGCCGTCGGACGTGTGCCAAGGTCTCGCAAGCCTGGGCAGTGGTTTCATATCGGGCCAGAAATACCGAGCTCTCGGCGAGTTTGAGCCGTACCCATTCAGACAGGGTGGCCTCATCCCCGGGTGCCTCCCGGTGTTGCCTCAAGACGTTCCGGGCACCGGCCACGTCACCCAGCGTCATCAATGCGTGGGCTTCCTCGGCTACAGCCGCAGGCATCAGGGAGTGGTTTGGAATGGACCGGACCAAGCGCAAGGCCAGCCGCGCGTCAAGTTGCCGATTCGCCACGGCGGCAGCGTCAAGAGCTTCTTCCGTACCGAGTTCGGCTCCGCAGTCCAATGCCCAGGAAGCCATGTGCAGCAACATCAGGCGTTGGCCAAGGGACGGATTCGTCGCCTGGGTCAACATGTCCCGCAGTTCGTTGCTGCGGCCGGGAGGAACGTTCGCCCGGACCACGTCGCCCACGAGTTGGCTTTGCAGCCTGGCCATCCTGGGCAGCGAATCGTCCACCACAAGGACGCCCCTTTTCTCAAGGGAATCCACATCGTCCGGTGACGCGAGCGCCAGCAGGGATTCCAAGGGGACGGCCTTTGCCAATGAGAGGATCTCCAGGACTTTGCGCTCGCCGCTGCTCATCCGGCCAAGCCGGGTGGTGATGAGATCCGTGATTGCCCGGCCGTGCAGTTCGCTCCGTGACGTCAGAACCCAGACGCCGTCGCGCTTGAGAAGCGCTCCCGATTCGGAGAGCTCTGCCGCGAGCATCTTGAGGTAGTGGGGGTTGCCCCCGCTGGCTGCCCAAAGGGCGTGGGCACCCGACGGTGAGACCTTTGCTCCAAGCCCGGCCTCGAGCCAGACGTGTGATTCCTGGAAAGTAAGTGGTTTGAGGTCTATCCGGTTCAGGAAGCCGTCGCCGCAGAGCCTCGTGATCTCGCCACAGAGCCGCTGCGGATCAGTGCAGGTCAGGACAAGCTGTGCAGCGCCGTTCCGCGCGAGTTGGGCCACCGTCATGGCCGCCAACTCATCCAGCTCGGACGCATTTTCAATGACCAGGTACACCGGCTTTCCCTCGGCACGCTCACGGAGTAAGGCGGTGAGTGCTGACAACACCAGGACAGGATGCGCCAGGTACCCCGGGTCAAGATCGCTCAAGAGAATATTGAGGGCGCCGTACGGTGACCCCGCCAGCGCGGCGCTGCCACGGATGACGACCACGAACGAACGCCCGCGAATTTCGTTCACCGCGCGGGTGGTCAAGTAGCTCTTGCCGCTCCCGGACGGCCCCGTAACGAGTACGCCACCCTTGGATGCGGCGAGCGCAAGTGCGATGTCGTTGACAGTGGCCCTTGGTCCAATCGGCGGCCACGCCATCGAAACCGATTTGCCCTCACTGCCGTCCTGTGAGGATGGAGACGAAGATGCGTCGAATGCCTGGTACCGCGACCCGTTTCCGGACCGAGCGGCGTGGACCGTGGATGCACTGCCTGCTGTCAACATGAGCGAGACCCCCAGTGATCGAGTGGTGACACCCCCCAATTAACCAGCTTGGCGTCAGCCCCACACCAGTAGTGGGTACTCGACTTTCATACGGCCCGATACTCGTATGCGGGTATGAGTACCCCCGCGGCGGGTGGTGGCTACTCGGCGCCGGCAGTGGCGTTCCCGCGAAACGAGAGTGCGCTACTATTGCTTCGCGTCCTTCCTCCGGTTCAGCCGGCCTCTGGTGTCCCTTGCGCGACGGCGACAGCCCCGGGAAGTTCTTCCCTTCCGGTGATCCCCAATTTCGAGTAGCACCGGTACAGATGCCCTTCGACAGTGCGGACCGAGATAAGCAACGTGTCCGCAATCTGCCGGTCGCTGAGGCCCTGGACCGCCAGATTAACTATGTCCCATTCCCTCTTGGTCAGTCTTGGAGACACCGATTCGCGCTGTGTTTCCTCGCCTCCCTGACCCAACTCTTCGTTGCAGCGCGCCAGCCCCGCCCGCGCGAGCGCCGCGAGTTCTTTGGTGAGTCCACGATCCGGGGCATCCAGCGCCAGGCTGTAGGACCTTGCGGCCAAGTGGTAGACAGCGGCTGATTGAAGCTTCTCCCCCGCCGACAAATACCGGGCAGCACCGCCGAATTTGAGTGCCAGCCCGTACTCAGCGAGGGATTCGGCCCATCCGCCCTCAATTGCGGCCGCAGTTTCGCAAAACCGGTCCAGCCTGGTGGTGTCTCCCAGGCCAAGCGCCAGCTCCAGGGCATGTAGTTCAAGGAAGGTAGCGCCTTCTTTCGCTGCATCGTCAGCGTTGACATGCAACCCTTCGACGCCGGAGCCGTCACCTTTGAGGAGTTCAATCGCGGCTTCGAAAAAGCTACTTGCTTGAGCAGTCAGAAGATGCATGCCGTGTTGCCCCCAGGACTTGCAGTCCGCCCTGAACCGTTCAGCTTCAGGCAACCCGGCGCCGGCTGCCGCATAGAATGCCATGGCGGCACACAGACCGAAGAGATTCTGCGGATCGCTGTCCCTCAGGGCTTCGAGGCCGGCAGTGAGCAGCGGCAAGGCATCGCCGGATTTTCCCTGCCTGATGGCAATATAGCCGAGCACTACGTAGGCCGCCCCGCCAAAGGAAGCCATGGCGACCCCCGACGATTCGTAGTAGCTGTCGAGGAGCTTTTGAGCGTCCGCCCAGTCCCCGGCAGCCAAAGCGCAAATGACGTGGCGGGCAGCGATGAACTCGGGGACGAAGAATATGTCGTTCTCCTGGGGCTGTTCCACGGCGGCAGCTTCCAGCGCCAGCAGCTTCCCTTGGCGCCCGAAGCCGAGGGCGCAGAGCCGCTCTGACTTCAGGGACAACGCCAGGGCCTTGAACAGAACCGCAAAGGAGCCTTCTAGCGATTGATCTTGAAGGAGGACGCGCTCCAAGTCCGGGCCCATCCGCCGGTATTCACCGTCCAAGGAACCAGCAACCAGGCCCATGAGGGAAACAGCGAGTGGCACAACGGCTTTCACGTCCGGGGTCTGCTGCCCCTGGAGGCCTGGTTGCTGCTCGCCCCATTCGCGGAAAGCCTCGGTATCGGCCAGGATCAAGGAAGCGGGTTGCCCCACCGCGGCACGCGTGACGGCACGAAGCAGGCTGCCGAATATTAGGTGGGAGGGTCCGGCGTCGCCGTCCAGGGTTTCTTGGGCCAGGACTGCCGCGGCCTCGTCGCGGCGGCCAAGATTGAAGTACGACCTGGCCATGATGGCTTGAGCAACCGTTTGCCACTGCATATCCCGCACGGCGGTCGCCATGCGCAATGCCGTCTCGCTTTGAAGGAGCCTCCCGGCAAGGACCGCCGCTCTGATCAGGAGACGGTCGGGCACGTCCGCCCCGCAGTCGAGGGACCACGTAACCATCCGCAGGAGGGAGTCCGGGTTGTCTTCCATAACGTCCATCCGGGAAATCAATTGGCGGTGCAGTTGCAGGCTCTGGGCCGCTGGGACGACGCCGCGAAGTACCTCTCCGTAGACGGGAGAGACGAGCCGGAGGGTTGGCAACCCATTGCCGGAGGGCTTGATCAAATGCTGGTCCACCAACTCCTGCACGGCCGATTCACCGGCTACAACGTTGATCAGCTTCTCGTCCACCGGCTCGGCCAGTGCGATCAAGCTCAGGGCATCCCTGCCTGCGGGCGAAATGCGCATCAGCTGAAGCTTGACCACAGCCTCCAGCTTCACAGTATGGATGGGTGTCGCGGCTGTTTTGAGCCAAACACCGTGCCGCTGAACAAGCGAACCCGAGCTTTCGGCTTCCCGAACAAGGGTCTTCAACAGCAGGGTGTTGCCACCGGCCTCTGTCCAGAATCCATGGCTGGTGCTGCTCAGCACGATTCCCCCCAACAAGGCCTCGCACAGTTCGTGGCCTTGCTCAGCCGTCAGGGGCTCCAAGTCAAACCACTCAGCGGTTCCCTCGTGCCACAGGCGCAAGAGGGGTCCCGGAACCCCAGGCCGGGGAACGCATGCGGCCACGATTTTGGCCCATCCTGCCTGAACAAGCTCCGTAAGCATCCCGCACGTGGCATCGTCCAGGTAATGCGCATCATCCACCAGGAGCAAAGCTGGACCGGTACCTCTGCGGATGCTCTCAAGGTGAGCCCAAAGGGCACGCAGCACGGCGACGCGGGATGAAATGTCGGCAACTGAAAGTTGTGCAAGATACGGGGCCAACACCCCATAGGGGACGGCAGTAAGTGACGGACTTCCATGAATCGGGACTACCGCAAAGTCCTTGCCGAAGATACTCCCGAGCTGGGCTAGAAGGGATGACGCGCCGAGGCCTGAATCGCCAACGATGAAGACAGCCGAACAGTCGTCCGCACGGATTGCGGTCGTAATTCCAGTGAGCAAGTGCCCATAGTCCAGCCAAGGTTCAAGCGGTCTCGTGCCACTTTCTCGGGCAGGACCATGCACCGCCGCAGCGTTGTCATGCCTGCGCGGTTCCTTCAAGCTCGCTCCTTGATGAGATGCCCATTTTCGTGAAGATTTGATAGAGGTGGCCTTCAACTGTTCGGACGGAAACCTGAAGTTGGTTGGCCACCTCCTTGTTACTCAACCCTTGACTGGCCATCTTTGCAACCTGCCGTTCCCTTTCCGTCAGTTCTGGTCCGAAAGTATGCGGTGTAAGGGGGAGTACCGGAACGGTGCCGACCAGGCGGTCCAACCGCTGCTGGGCGAGCCTGGCGGATGATGAATCGCCAGCTTCCCGGGCGATGTCCAGTGCCAGTACGGCGCAGCGCGACTCCACCGCATCCAACTTCAGCTCCTGGGCGACGGAGGCGGCAAGCAGCAACGTCTTCGGGTCCTTCTTTCGGCTTCCTTCCGCCACCATCCGGTTCACGGCCGCCATCTTGCCTTGGCGGCGCGATGAAACCTGCTCCAAAAGCAAAAGCTCCTCGTCAGTACCGTGGACGGTGGCCCCGAAGAGGCTGATGGACGCCGTTGTGGTCCGTCCTTTCGCCAGGTCCCGGTTGGCCGACTCGATCAGGGTCTGCTTCGCTCCAGGATCCTTCAACCAGCGCCGCGCCATTTTGACACAGAATTCGGCCATCCATGCGGGAAACCACGCCGTCTCCCCTTGCCCTTTTTCCGCCAATTCGAGAAACGTCCGGGATTCCTTCACGTCGCCGGCCTGCGCATAGGCAAAGGCCAGCGCGGAGTAAGCCAGTGCGGGTCCGTAGTAGTTGCGTCTGATCTCCAATTGCGCCTGGGCTCCCAGAAGTGTGTCAATCGCCACTGCGGCCCGTCCTGCGTAGGTGTAGGAAACCCCCAAGGCAAGCTCGGCCGCTCCGCCGAGGTAGTGAATGTTCTTCGGCCGCTGGTCGAGTGTCGCTGTCAGCATCTGGGCCAATTCTTCCCATTGTCCGCTGCACAGCAGTGCGGCAAACAGGCCTTCGGACAACCAGTTGTGCAAACGGGGCTGTGCCTTTGCCCGCTGTATTTTGTGCTTCAGCTCGCGCGCCAGTTCGATTGCCTCCATTTCCCTGCCTAGTACCGCCCAGGCCATCGTCAGCAAGCTTCCGCAACTCAACCTTTGTTGGAGGTCGTTGCCATCCCGGTATTCTTGCTCCAAGGCTTCAGCAACTTCCAAATACTCGCCCTGATGGACCTGAAGCTCAAAACGGGCGAGCTTGAGCATCCCACGTGCTCGCTCAAGTTCGGCGGCATCAGTGCCGCCCGCTTGTGATCGGCGGGCAAGTTCCTCCTCCGCATCGGCGATCAGACCGGGAATTTGCAGGTGCCCACCCGGAATCCACAACAGCGCGCTGCAGAGCTCCTGGACATAGTCCGCGTAGTCGTACGCCGAAAGGCGCCGAAGTTGCTCGGGCGTCACATCCTCCAAAGCGGCGACCGCAGCCTCGTGCTCGGCCAGGATGACGTGGGAAACACAACGTTGCTGGGCCGCGGCCACCCACTCCTTGTCTGCCCGCCCAATCTGCCGGGCACATTCCAAGGCGAACCAAGGATCGAATTGCCTGTTCGCGGCCGTCGCAGCGGCCAGGGCCACCGCGGGTTCCAACGTTTCGCGTACGTTCAGCGTGGAGGAGGCAAACCCCAGGAGGGACTCGGCGTCCAGGTCCTGCGTAATGCCACCGATAACCCCGGCGGCTAGCCGGCGCAGTTCATTCCGTCGTGGCAGGTCCATCCAGCCTCGAATGACCTCACCCATGTACTCCTCGCGCAGCGCCACACGGCGGGCGCCTGACGGTTCGATGCGAAGATAGCCGGACCACTCCATCTCCGCAACCACTTCAGGTTCCAGAACCTCCAACAGCACGGCGAGTGGGGCTGTCCGGATGAGGGCAAGCAACTCCAGCGCTTCCTGGACCGCTGGGGTCTCCCGGGCAAGTCGGGAACGGACCAGATCGGTCAGGACTTCCGCGGAAGAAAGATGGATTTCTCCTTTCATCGCCCAAACCTGTCCGGCCAAATGCAGGTTGCCCGAGCGAAGCTGCTCGGTGACAATGGCTTGGAGCACCAAGGGATTTCCACCGCTGGATGCATGCAGGGCACTTGCGGCAGTTGCGGTCACTCGTTTCCCAAGGACGCCCGTGAGCAATTTGGCCACTTCCGCCCGGGAAAAAACCTGGAGCTGAACTTCGTGGAGCAGCCCGTCCTTCAGCAACCTGATCAGGTCTTCCGGCATGTCAGTGACTTGGCGGACAGTAACGAGGACTTTCGCCGTGCCACTAATTAACAAGTGCACTAGTACGGCCGTGCTCATGGTGTCCATTGCGGGAAGTTCCGATAGGACCAACAGCACTTCGCGCCCCGCGGCGTCCGAACTTATCATTTGCGATATGCCGTGGATGATCGCCCCGGGGGAATCTCCAGCATCGGCGGGCAATCGGGCGACCAGATGTGCCAGCGACCCAAAGGGAGTTGTGGTGTCCGCTGAACCGTGGAGGTGCAGTACGTGTGTCTTTGGAGCGAGCCGTGCCTCTACGGAGCGGGCGAACGTCGCTTTGCCAACGCCCGGCGCTCCAACTACCACCACTCCATAAAAAGATGGCTCGCCAAGCGCTTCAATAACCGTGCTCTGAAGATCCTGCCGGACCAGCGACGACCATTTCCGACGTTCTGCAGCGCCAAGGGCTTGCCGCTCCGTTGGGTGCCGCCCTATTTCAGATTCCGGTGTTGCTCGCAATTCAGATCACGCTACCTTCGTAGCTCTGGCGGACGTGACGTTCAGCGTGTCGTTTGCTTTCGTATTTCCCTTGAGCCCCAGCAGTGATTTGCAAAGTATCATAGCGATCCCCCCGAATCAATTAGTCAGTCGGCGAGCCATCAGGGTACTTGTTAAACAATTGAATTGGGTACTTGGGAATCAACTGCACGCCCCGGGAATCTCCGCGCGGCCGCGCTGCCACAATCAGCGTGTTCCAAGCTCCGGTGGTCGGCCCACGCCGCCAGGGTTCCCTGGCCGAGCGAAGCGAGGCAAGGGCGGCGGCGGCGGGGACTATGCCTTCACAGCGTGGAATCTCTGTTGGGCGGCAAGCAGACCCTCAGTCATCAATACTTCAACGGCGTCTGCCGCTTCATCCAGGAGGAATGGCAGCTCTTTCTTTTCCGAGGATCCAAAATCCCTGAGGACATAATCCGCCGTGTCCATCCGGCCAGGCGGCCTGCCGACGCCCACACGGACCCGCAAGTAGTCCTTGGTTGCCAAAGCCTTGGAGATGTCCCGCAGGCCGTTGTGGCCGCCTTCTCCACCGCCGATCTTCAACTTGACGGTGTTGAAGGGAATATCAATTTCATCGTGCACCGCAATCACGTGGTCTGGAGCGATATCAAAGAACTTGGCGAGGCCGGAAACCGGGCCACCGGAGACATTCATGTAGCTCATTGGCTTGGCCAACACCACCCGCGGCCCCCCGATCCCCAGCCTGCCCTCCACCACTTGCGCCCGCGACTTGTGGGTCTTGAAACTTCCGCGCATGCGCGAAGCAAGCTCGTCCAGGACCATCTGGCCGACGTTGTGGCGGTTGTGGCTGTATTCACCGCCGGGATTGCCAAGGCCGACAATCAGCCAAGTGTCTGTCATGGAGTCATCCTAGGGAATCAAGAGGGTGGACTGAAAAAGAAGTGGCCGGGACCCCTCAGGGACCCGGCCACTCGCAAAGGCCTATGCCGCAACTAGTCGGAACGACTAATAAACAGAAAGACTACTCAGCGGCAGGAGCTGCCTCTTCCTCGGCTTCCGAAGTGGCCTCCGAGATGTGGATGATGAGCGTCTCGGGATCGGTCAGCAGTTCCGAACCGCTCGGCAGGACGATATCCGAGGCGTGGACGTGCTCGCCGGCCTTGCGGCCTTCGATGCTGATTTCGACGAACGTCGGCAGATGCGTAGCCTCGGCTTCGAGGGAAACCGTAGTGGCTTCCTGGTTGGCGACGGCGCCGATGGCAGCTTCACCAATGACGTGCACGGAAACGTCAACGGTAACCTTTTCGCCCTTGCGGACGGTCAGGAGGTCGATGTGCTCGATGATCTGCTTGATCGGATCGCGCTGGATGTCCTTGACCAAGGCCAGGTGCTCTTCGCCGTTGATGTCCAGGGACAGCAGGGCGTTGGAAACGCGGACGGCCAGCGTGGTGGCGCGGCCCGGCAGGTTGATGTGGATGGGCTCCGCGCCGTGACCGTAGACGACGGCCGGGATCTGGCCGGCCGAACGGGCGCGGCGGGCGAAACCCTTGCCGAATTCGGTGCGCAGTTCTGCTGCGAGCTTCTGCTCAGACATGTGTACTCCTTGATTACTGTGGCGCCGGCACAATGCCAGGCAAGTCGATCAGCAAGGGCGGAGGTCTGTGGTGACCTTCCACGCCCGGCGGAATGCCAGCCGCAGAGCAGCCGGTCCGCCTTCGTTGAAGGAGATTTCAGACCCAGTCGATAACGGAGACCCGCAATCCGGATTCACGTAGAAACGCGATCAGGATGTGCTCTCCCTCGCCAAGGTATCCCCAAGAGCTTAGCAGTCCCGCACGATTGCGGAAAACCGAGGAAGCTGTTAAGCGTTGCCGTCGAAGAGGCTGGTGACAGAGCCGTCGTCGAACACTTCGCGGATGGCGCGTGCAATCAATGGTGCGATCGACAGCACGGTGAGCTGCGGGAAACGCTTGTCTGCCGGAATGGGCAGTGTATTGGTGACAACAACCTCGCGGGCGCCGGAATCGGCCAAGCGCTGCGCCGCCGGTTCGGAGAACACCGCGTGGGTGCAAGCGATGATGACGTCCTTGGCACCGGCGTTCTTGAGGACCTGGACGGCGCCGGAGATCGTTCCGCCGGTGTCGATCATGTCGTCGATCAAGACGCACGTGCGGCCTTCGATCTGCCCGACGACGGTCTTCGAGACAGCCTGGTTCGGCACCGTGAGGTCGCGGCTCTTGTGGACGAACGCCAGCGGCGCGCCGCCCAGGCGCTCGGCCCACTGTTCTGCCACACGGACGCGGCCGGTGTCCGGCGAGACAACCGTGATGTTGTCCGCTTCGACCCTGGTGCGGATGTAGTCGGCAAGCAGCGGGATGGCCATGAGGTGATCCACAGGACCGTCAAAGAACCCCTGGATCTGGGACGTGTGCAGGTCCACAGACATGATCCGGTCCGCACCGGCAGTCTTGTAGAGGTCTGCCACCAAGCGGGCGGAAATAGGCTCGCGGCCGCGGCCCTTCTTGTCCTGGCGGGCGTAGGGGTAGAACGGAGAGACCACGGTGATCCGCTTGGCCGAAGCGCGCTTCAGGGAGTCGATCATGATCAACTGCTCCATGAGCCAGTTGTTCAGTGGGGCCGGGTGTGCCTGGATGACGAAGGCATCGGTGCCGCGGACGCTCTCCGCCGATCGCACGTAGATTTCACCGTTGGCGAAGTCGTAGGCGTCGATAGGGAGGAGTTCCGTTTCCAGCTCCTTGGCGATTTCCTGCGCCAGCTCGGGGTGCGCCCGTCCGGCAGCGAGAACTAGTTTCTTCTCGCCGTGTGCGGTAATTTCGCTCATGCCTGTATGCCCTCTTCTGTGATTGCCTGGGTACTTGATGAATCGGGGGTGGCAGCGGAGCCCAGCGCGGCTTGCGCCAGCTGGGCCGAGTTACTGCCCTGGCGGTTGGCGATGACCCAGCCTTCGGCGTTCCGCTGAGGGGCAACGCTCAGGGTGAGGGCTCCGGCGGGAACGTCCTTGCGGATGATGGCGCCAGCGCCGCTGTAAGCGCCGTCGCCAATCGTTACAGGAGCCACGAAGACCGTGTTGGAACCGGTCCGCACACCGGAGCCGATCACCGTGCGGTGCTTCTTCTCGCCGTCGTAGTTGGCCGTAATGTTGCCGCAGCCGATGTTGGTGTCCTCGCCGATCTCGGCGTCGCCGGCATAGCCGAGGTGGGACAGCTTGGAGCCGCGGCCGATCGTCACGTTCTTGGTTTCGTAGAAAGCGCCGATCTTGCCGGTCTCTCCCAGGACCGTGCCCGGGCGCAGGTACGTGAACGGACCCACACTGGCCCTGGCACCGATCGTGGATCCCGAGCCGTGCGTGCGGGTAACTTTCGCGCCTTCGCCCACCGAAACGTCGGTGAGGGTCGTGTCTGGCCCGACGACGGCGTCGCGCGCAACAGTGGTGGCGCCGTGAAGCTGCGTGTTCGGCAGGAGGCGGACGTCTTCGTCCAGGGTGACGGTGGAATCGATCCAGGTGGTGGCCGGGTCGACGACCGTGACGCCGGCACGCATCCAGGCTTCGATGATCCGGCGGTTGTGCTCGGCTCCGAGCGCGGCCAGTTGGACGCGGTCGTTGGCACCCTCCACCTGCCAGCGGTCCTCGGTGACGACGGCGGAAACCCGCCCTCCGGCGTCGCGCGCCAGTTCGAGGACGTCGGTGAGGTACTTTTCGCGCTGGATGTTCTCGGTGGTCACCTTGTGCAACTGCGTGCGGAGAACCCGTGCGTCAAAAGCGTAGATACCCGAGTTGACCTCGCGGATGGAGCGCTCGGCGTCGCTGGCGTCTTTGTGTTCGCGGATGCCCAGTACCGTGCCGTCCTCGCCACGAAGGATGCGGCCGTATCCATTGGCGTCGTCGAGGATGGCGGTCAAGACCGTCACGGCATTGCCTTCGGATTCGTGCGTGGCGACAAGCTCGGAGAGGAGGGAACCGGTCAGCAAAGGAACATCGCCGTACGTGACCACTACCGTTCCGGTGAGCTCGGACTTCGCATCGAGGGCGTCAAAGGCTACCTCGACGGCACGCCCGGTTCCGGGAACATCGTCCTGGTCCACAATGACGGCGTCGGGATCGATCAGCTCAACGTGCGCGGCGACGAGGTCCCGTTCGTGGCGGACCACCAAGGCCAGCTGCTGGGGATCGATGGAACGTGCGGCAAGGATGGCATGCGCCACCATGGAACGTCCACCGATTTCGTGGAGAATCTTGGGAGTCCGCGACTTCATGCGCGTACCGGCTCCGGCAGCTAGGACGATTACAGCGGCGGGGCCAGTAGTATCGGGGCTCACGAAGTCGCTCTCCTTGCTCGGTTACGTCCGGGCGAACCCGGCTGCGGCATCTGCTCTATCCTACTCTTGCCGATTCACAGCCTTCCGCGCAGCCAATGGACAGCTTCGGGAGAGACAGTGCCTTCAGAGGCGGTGCCGGCAGATCACCGACAAGTTCCGCCCATAGGATTCGAACCTATACTCCACGGCTCCAAAGGCCGGGGTGCTGCCATTACACCAGGGCGGACCGTGTGCGCGTGGCCCTTGCGGACGCACAGCCCGCGGGTTCCCGATTGACCGGGTCGCACACACAAGAATCTAGTTTGCCATGACCATTGCGGTGTTCGCGACTTGGCGCATCACCGAGTCCTTTCCGACCGTGCTGACGGGACCCTCCAGGAGCCGCTTCACGCTTGACGTGAGGCATGATAGATGCGTGAGCAACAGCACAGGACTTCCCCGGCGCTCGTCGGGTTCCAGGGTGATCAACCACCCGCCCTCAGGCCAGGTTGTACGTGCCCGGATGACTGGATCCCAACGCCGTTCCCAGCTCATCGAGATAGGCCGTGGCCTCTTCGCAGCCCGCGGCCTTGATGCCACCACCATTGACGAGATCGCAGTGGCCGCAGGAGTGTCCAAGCCTGTCATTTACGAGCACTTCGGCTCGAAGGAAGGGCTCTACACGCAGGTGGTGGAGATCGAATTCCGCATCCTGCTGGAGGCCATCAACGAGTCCCTGGCCGCCGAAGCCAAACCACGTGTGCTCGTTGAACAGGCGGCCCTTGCCTTGCTTGGCTACATAGAAGAGCGGAGCGACGGCTTCCGGATCCTCATGCGGGACGCCCCGCCTTCCCAGCCCGAAGGCGCCTTTTCCACCCTGCTCTCCCACGTGGCAGACCGCGTGGAAGACCTGCTCGCCGACGAATTCTCCCGGCGCGGTTTCAGCGCAGCCGACGGCGCCATGTACGCCCAGATGCTCGTAGGCATGGTGGCTATGACCGGCCAATGGTGGCTGGACCACCGCGAGCCCGACAAACGCGCAGTAGCCGCGCACCTGGTTAACTTGGCGTGGAACGGCCTGACAGGCCTGCAAAAGGAGCCGGAACTGCGGAGCGAGGGCTAGGTTCTGGTTGCGTCCTGGTCATCCGGCAGCGCAGAGGATGCGGCCGCTCCGTCCCCTCCGACCTACTCCCCCAGCACCTCCGCCGCCTCGAGCCACTCGAGTTCCAGGACTTCCTTTTCTTCGAGGAGTTCCTGCAATTTGGTGTTCAGTTCGCCGAGGGCGTCGAAGTCGCCGGACTGGGACTTGGCGGCCATCTGGACGTGGAGTTTCTCTTCCAGCTGGGCGATCTTGCTTAACTGCCGGTCGATCCTGTTCAGGTCCTTCCGGGCCTCCCGCTTCTCTGCCTCGCTCGGCCCCGAAGCCGCAGCAGTCGAAGCTGAGCCGGTTGCCGCCGTCGGGCTGCTGCTCCGGCTTGAGGCGCCGCCAGACACTGCGCCGCTCGCAAGGGCGGCTTCGCGCAATTCCAAGTACTGGTCCACGCCGCCCGGAAGCCCGCGCAGCTTGCCGTCGCCCAGGAGTGCCATTTGGGAATCCGTGACGCGTTCCAGGAGGTAGCGGTCGTGGCTGACGACGACGAGGGTACCGGGCCAGCCATCCAGGACGTCCTCGACGGCGGCAAGGGTGTCGGTATCGAGGTCGTTGGTGGGTTCGTCGAGCATCAGGACGTTGGGCTCGCCCACCAGCAGGCGCAGGAGTTGCAGGCGGCGCCGCTCACCGCCGGAAAGGTCTGAGACCGGAGTCCACTGCTTTTCCTTCGTGAACCCGAGTTGCTCTACGAGCTGCCCGGCCGTGAACTCCTTGCCACCTACACTGAACGAGCGCTTTTCGCGCTCGATAACCTCGATCACGCGAAGGTCGGATACGTCGTCGATCTCCTTGACGTCTTGACTGAGCACCGCGGTGACAACAGTCTTGCCCCGCTTGACTTTGCCGGAACTCGGCGCGATCTCCCCGTTGAGCAGCCTCAGCAGCGTGGATTTTCCGGCACCATTGACGCCCACCAGTCCAAGCCGCTGCCCGGGCGCGAGGCGCAGGGTGACGTTGTCGAAGAGCTTCTTGCCGACATCACCGCCCACGAAATCAAGCGAGACGCCCTCAAGGTCAAGCACGTCCTTGCCGAGCCGGGCGGTTGCCATCTTGCTCAAGGCCACGGAGTCGCGCGGATCGGGGACATCGGCGATCAGCTCGTTGGCGGCCTCAATACGGAACTTGGGCTTCGACGTGCGGGCCGGGGCGCCACGACGCAGCCACGCCAGCTCCTTCTTGACCAGCTGTTGCCGCTTGCTTTCGACGACGGATGCGCTCCGGTCACGCTCGGCGCGGGCCAGCACGTAGGCCGCATAGCCGCCGTCGAACGGGTCCACCATGGCGTCATGCACTTCCCAGGTCCGGTTGCAGACTTCGTCCAGGAACCAACGGTCGTGGGTCACCACAAGGAACGCGCCTTGGTTGGCCCGCCACCGGGTGTTCAGATGCCGGGAGAGCCAGGCCACGCCTTCCACATCGAGGTGGTTGGTGGGTTCGTCGAGCATGATGACGTCGTGGTCCTCGATGAGCAACTTGGCCAAGGCCACTCGACGCTTCTGCCCGCCGGAGAGGGCATGCACGTTGGCGTGCCAATCGACGTCGGCAACCAGGCCGCCCATGATTTCGCGGATTTTGGGGTTGGCTGCCCATTCGTGGTCCGCCTGGTCACCGACGATCGCGGCCCCCACCGTGAGGTCGCCGTCGAGCACATCGGACTGGTCGAGGTAACCGACATTTACGTCGCCTCGTTTGGTCACGCGACCAGAGTCCGGTGTCGAGCGCAATGCCAGCAAGCGCATGAGCGTGGATTTGCCGTCGCCGTTGCGCCCAACCATGCCGATCCTGTCGCCGTCCTCCAAACCAAGGGTCACGCCGTCGAGGATGGTACGGGTTGCGAACGAAACGGTGAGGTTTTCACCGCCGAGCAGGTGGGCCACTGGGTACTACTTTCTGGTGTGAACAATCAGGAAAGTCGCTGCTTGACGAAAAAATCGCCAAGGCGGGTTGTCATAGGAGGGTATCGGAGATGATCCGGGCGCCGGGCACCGGTCCGTGAACAGCAAGGGCGTTGTGCCCAAGATGCCGCAGGTCGTCGGCAAGTCCCCGGGCCGCGGAAGCGTTGTGCGCGAGCAAAGCCACAGTGGGGCCCGAACCGGAAACAATCCCTGCGAGGGCGCCGTTCGACTCCCCTAGCCCGATGGTGTCCCGCAATTGCGGAGCCAGCTCGATCGAGGCGCGCTGGAGATCGTTGATGAGGACCTTGCTCAGGGCGCCCGGATCTCCGTTGCGCAGCGCCTGCAGGATCTTGGCATCGACCTCGAGCGGTTCGGGGATGTCGAGTCCTTCGGCATTCCGGAGCCTGTCCAGCGTGTGGAAGACCTCGGGCGTGGAGAGACCGTAGTCGGCACAGACCAAGACCCAGTCCATTTGCGCTTTTGCGAGGGCCGGTGACAGTTCGTCGCCGACGCCAAGCCCGACGGCGGTGCCTCCAAGCAGCGAGAACGGTACGTCCGCGCCCAGCTCGGCCGCAAGATGGGCAAGTTCTTCGCGTGATAAGCCACTGTTCCAGAGGGCATCGCAGGCCAGCAGGGTGGCCGCTGCATCAGCTGAGCCGCCCCCCATGCCTCCCGCGACCGGGACGCGCTTGGTGATTTCCAGGTGGACACCGGTGGCCTTCTCTGAGACGTCCCTCATGATGGCGGCGGCCTTGAAGGCCAGGTTCCGCTCGTCCAGGGGTATGTCCACCCCGTCGAGGTCCAGGGTGCTTGAGGGACTGATGCTGACCGTGATTCCCTGCCCCTCGGTGCTTGTAGCGGCGACTTCCTCATACAGGGACACCGCGAGATACACGCTGGCGACAGAGTGGTAGCCGTCCGGCCGCAGCGGGCCAACGTTGAGGGAGACGTTCACCTTGCCGGGCGCCCGGACGCGAACCGTCCGTGCGACGAAGCGGCCGCGGTTCACACCGCTGATTGCCGGATTCATGCGTCCAGGGGGTGGCGGGCCTCGGCGATGCGGACAAACGCGTTGATATCGAGGACCTCTCCGCGGGCAGTCGGATCAACGCCGGCGGCCACGATGAAACGTTCGGCCTCCGCCGCACTTCCTGCCCAGCCTGCCAAGGCCGCTCGGAGCGTCTTGCGGCGCTGGGCAAACGCGGCATCGATGACGGCGAAAACCTGCTCGCGGGTGGCGTGTGTTGCCGGTGGCGCGCCGCGCGTAAAGGACACCAGTCCGGAATGGATCTTCGGGGCCGGCCAGAAGACATTCATGCCGATTACTCCGGCCTTGCGCATGTGGCCGTACCAAGCGGCCTTGACCGAAGGGACACCGTAGATTTTAGAACCCGGACCCGCGGCCAGCCGGTCCGCCACCTCGTCCTGGACCATGACGAGCCCGTGTTGCAAGCTCGGGAAATACTGGAGGAGGTGCAGGACGACGGGCACCGCCACGTTGTAGGGAAGATTGGCCACGAGGGCGGTGGGCTGCACAGGAAGCTCCGTGACCTTCATGGCGTCTGAGAGGACAAGGTGGAAATCATCCACCGCGTCCGGGCGCCAAGCGCGGACCGTCTCCGGCAACTTGCCGGCCAGTACGGGATCGATTTCGACGGCGACAACTGTTTTGGCGGCGTCCAACAGGCCAAGCGTCAACGAACCCAGCCCCGGCCCGACCTCCAAGACGGTTTCCTGGGGGTCAATACCGGCGGCCGAGACGATTCTCCGGATGGTGTTGCCGTCAATGACAAAGTTCTGGCCCAGCGTTTTGGTTGGGCGGACACCGATTTCTTCGGCGAGCCGTCGGATGTCCGCAGCCCCGAGAAGGGGTGCGACGGCGGCGTGTTCGGAATTCGGTTCAGTCACCTAGGTATCGTATCGTCTGCCCGACTCACGGCAGCGCCCCTCTGCCATCTTCGCTTGCGCCTGCGTCGTCTTCGCAAATGAAAGGGCCGGGCCCGGAGATTCCGGACCCGGCCAATTTCATCGATGCTTAGCGGGAGGCTGCCCAGCCGCAGCCCCAAGGGGAAAGGCCGCGCTGCGCGTAAACGCGGTTGGCGATGTCGATTTGCTGGGCCTTGCTGGCGGCGGCCGCATTGGGAGCGTAGGCACCACCGCCGGAGCCGATCCAGGTCTGGATGTCGAACTGCAGGCCGCCGTAGTAGCCGTTACCCGTGTTGATGGCCCAGTTTCCACCGGACTCACACTGGGCAACCTTGTCCCACATGGCCTCGTTCGGTGCGCCAGTAGGTCCGGAGGCAACTGGCCCGGCGGCCGCAGGCTTGGGGCGCTCCATGGTTCCGACAGTCACCTTCGCGGAAACAGGGTTAACGGTGACGTCCGACGAGACCAGGGTCCGGGACGCTTCACGACCATCCACCAGGATGAGCTTGAACTTCTTGCTGAGCAGCCCGAGGACGCCTTCCCGGGTCACGGTTTTCTGGTCCGTGAACTGGGCCGGGTCTTGAGTGGTGACGGTATCGAAGGGAACGTTTTCCGTCTCGGTGGCGGTCTTGCTGGTGTCCACACGGGAAACCTTGACCACCATGTTCTGGACGACGGGGGCCGAGTTGGGCTGCGAAACGCGGTCGTTCGGGCCGAGCACGACGCCGGCATCGCTGAGGACAGTGCCGACGTCAGCCGCCGTCGTGGTCTTTGCGGAACTCTGACCGTCCACGATCAGGCTGATCGTCTTAGGGGTCATGATCGAGACGAACGATCCGGAAACTGCCAGCTGGGTGTCCTTGGGCTGGGAGACAGCCGAAGCGCTCGCGACGCCGAGTTCGGAAACGAGCCCCTCGACGTTGGGAGCCGTGGTGTTGACCGTCCGCTGTGCGCCGTCAAGGCTGACGGTGACGGCCTTGGCCAGGTTGACGTTGATGATGGAGCCGTTCTGCACCGAGGCGTCCAAAGCCGGGGAAACCCGGTCTTCAGCCTTCAGATCGACCTTGGCTGCCTTGACCACTTGGTCAACGGTATTGCCGAAGGTCTGGACGGAACTCACTTTGCCGTCGACGTTGAGGGTGACTGACTTGTTGCCGCCTGTGAAAGCAACCACACCAAGCACCAGTGCCGAAAGCACCAGCAGCTGCGCACCGACTTTGACGAAACTGAACTTGCCGCCCGTGGTGAAGAACTTAACCATGTTTGCCCGTAACTTTTGGACCATCCGGGCACGGGGAAAAGCGCACAGGGGCCTCCTGCCGCGGCCCATGATTGCAGGCCGAAACCATGCAGGAGGACTGCAGCGGAGTTGTGCGCCGCCAGACTCAATTCAACTTAAACACCAATTGCGAACGGAGTTAGTTGTCCGAAGGCCTTCCCCGACCCCGGCTACTGGTTACCCACTGTAACCGAAGCGTTATAAAGTGACCAAGATTTTTACATACCGGGTATGCAAGGTAATTGCAGCTCAGTCCCACGATCCGTAGGTTGCCACCGTATTTTGGGCCAGTTGGGAACATAACGCGGAGAGTTCAGTTCCGGTAACTTCAGCCATGGAACGGACGGTGTAAGGCACCATGTAGCTCGCGTTGGGGCGGCCCCGGTGGGGATGCGGCGTCAGGAACGGGGAGTCGGTTTCTACGAGCACGAGTTCCGGATCCGCGATGGCGAGCGCCTCCCTCAGGTTTGCGGCGTTCTTGAAGGTCATGGTGCCGGCAAAGGACATGTACCAGCCGTTCGTGTTGCAGATCCGCGCCAGTTCCGCATCACCCGAGAAACAATGGAACACCACCCGCCCCGGGGAGCCCTCTTCCCGGAGGACCTGGACGACGTCGTCATGGGCGTCGCGGTCGTGGATTTGGAGAGTGAGATCGAGCCTCTTCGCGATGTCGATGTGGCGGCGGAAAGAGTGGCGCTGGTGCACCAGGCCGTCGCCGTGGGTGCGGAAGAAATCAAGGCCGGTTTCGCCGATCGCGCGGACCCTCGGATGGCCCGCCAGTTCTTCGATCTCCGCGAGCGCTGATTCCAGCTCTCCGCGGCCGGCGTAGGCCGGAGCGTCGTTGGGGTGGATGGCGACTGCCCCGAGGAGACGCCGGTCCGCGTCCAGCGCTTGGACCGTGAACCGCGATGACTCGAGGTCGCAGCCCACTTGCACGGCCCCCTGGACCCCCACGGCTTCGGCGGCGTCCAAAGCATCCACGACGGCTACTTCCAGCAGGCCGTGCCGGAAGTCGAGATGCGTGTGGTTGTCCATCACCGGGACCGGCAACGGCTCGGGAGCCGGCGGGTATTCCTTGCTGGAGTCACCGGTTTCCGGCGCGCGGTAGGGAGCCGGTGGGAGGGAGTTGCACATGCTCCCACCCTATCTTTCCTTCCTGAACCCCACCTTGTCCTGCCCTGATCTCTCCTCTGTCTCTTCCTCCGGAACGTACCTCTGTCTGCGGCGGGCCTAGGCTGGGTAGTCTGGTACAAAAGGCGGTAAATCCCGGCCAGGGCACCGCGGCCCGGCAGGGGTTCTGTCATGGCTGAGGGGTTGTCCATGGATTCAAAGCGACACGGTACCGTTGATGAGCCATTGCTGCGGGACGAGGCTGTTGTCGCCTTGCCGCCCGAACGCGAGACCCTCAACGGTCACAAGCTGCCGGTCATGGATCCTGCGCAATTCCACGCTGCGAGCGAGAAGATCCTGGCGGCGATCAACAAAGTCATCGACGGCAAAGCCGAAGCCGCCAAACTTGCCCTGACCGTGCTCCTCGCCCAGGGCCATCTGCTCGTGGAGGACGTGCCGGGCGTCGGCAAGACCCTGCTCGCCAAGACCCTCGCACGCACCATCGATTGCAAAGTCAGCCGGATCCAGTTCACCCCGGACCTTCTTCCTTCGGATGTCACGGGCGTCTCCATCTACAACCAGTCATCACGGCAGTTCGAGTTCCGGATGGGCGCAGTGTTCGCCAACATCGTGATCGGGGACGAAATCAATCGGGCCTCGGCCAAGACCCAGTCCGCCCTGCTCGAATGCATGGAAGAACACCAGGTGACGGTGGACGGCCATTCCTACCAGCTGGCCGAGCCGTTCATGGTGGTTGCGACGCAGAACCCCATTGAGATGGAAGGCACGTATCCGCTGCCGGAGGCCCAACGGGACCGGTTCATGGCACGAATCTCAATGGGCTACCCGGACAAGCTCTCCGAAATCGAGATGCTCGAGACGCATCAGGCGGTCTCACCCCTCGCGAAAGTCACCCCCGTGGTCACTTCCTCGGATGTCGCCGCCATGATCGCCACGGTACAGCAGGTCTTCGTCTCCCAATCCGTCAAGGAATACACGGTTGCCTTGGGGCGGGCCACACGGGACAGCGCGCGGCTGCGTCTCGGAGCCAGCCCGCGCTCCCTGCTGCAACTACTGCGGGCGGCCAAGGCGACTGCTGCTCTTGACGGACGGAATTTCGTCCTTCCGGACGACGTCATTTCCGTGGCCGAATCGGTGTTGGCGCACCGCATCATCCTTGACCGCAAGGCCGCCAGTTCCGGTGACACTCCGCAGAGCATCATCCGGGCGATCCTGGCCTCGCTCCCCGTAAGCCAGGACACTGGCGCCGAACGCCGCGGCAGCTAGCCGGATGTCCGGAGGGGGCACACATGGCACTGATGGATCTACTTCCCAAACACCTGTTCACCACCCGTGGCTGGGGACTGCTGGCCAGCGGCGTGGGCTCCCTGCTCCTGGCACAAATCATGGGCAGGCGCGACCTGCTGGCCCTCGGCATCCTGCTGATCGTGCTGCCGCTGGTATCCCTTGCCGGGGTTCGCGTCCTCAAACCGCGCTTTCAGGTTTTCCGGGAATTCAACCCGTCTTCCGTTGAAACTTCCTCCACCGCAACGGTGCGGCTGGCCGTGGCAAGGACCGGCGCGGCCACCGGCCCGGTGATCATGGAAGAGCAGTTGCCGCCGCGCTTCGGCGAACCTCCAGCCTTCCGGTTTCCCGCCCGTGCCGCTTCCGGCGGCACGAGCCGGTATGAATACCATTTGCGCTCGGGCAAGCGCGGCCAGTTCAGGATCGGCCCGGTCACCGCCGAGTTCTGCGATCCCTTTGGCTTGTCGCTGCACCGGCACGCGATCGACGACGGCGACATCCTCACCGTGACGCCTGCCGCCGTCGAGCTCCCCGCCACGGGCCTCGCGGGCGCACGCGGAAACGACGGCGTGACCGCCACCCGAATCCGTGCGAATCCCAGCGACGACGACGTCATGACCCGCGAATACCGTCATGGCGACCCCATGCGGCGCGTCCACTGGGCAGCGACCGCGCGGCACGGGGAACTCATGGTGCGGCAGGAAGAGTCCGTTACCACGCCCGAGGCGACCATCGTCATGGACCAGCGCTATTCCGCCTTCGTGTCGGGTTCAGGCGCCACCTTCGGTCCGGCCCACGAAGACGCCTTTGAACTGGTCAGCAGCGACAACTTCGAGTGGGTCGTGACGGCGGCCATGTCGATCAGCGCCCATCTTGCCGATCGGAACTACTCGCTGAGGTTCCTCGACGCCGCCGGGAATCCGGCGTTCCGTAGTTCCCACTCGGCCCCGGATCCCGAAACCGAGGAATTCAGCGGCTTGGGAGGCCTGCAATCCATTGCCGAGAGCCTGGCCGCAATTCAACTCACCGGCGCCCGGCATGTCCATGGCGAGCGCCGCAAGGAGGCCGCCGGCGTCGTTGACGGTGTTGAGGCGCCCTTCGACGACCACCTGATGGACAAGCTGGCGGCACACCGCCTGCGCGGACCCCTTCTCGCTTTGCTCGGCAATATGCCGCTCGCCGAGGCCCGCGCGTTGGCGCCCGCCGCCGGATACGGAGCCAATGCCTTCGCACTGGTGGTCACGGACCATCCCCACCATGCCCAGCCGATCATCGAAGCCTTGAAGCTGGGCGGCTGGCGGGCCGTCGCCGTCAGCTCGAGAACGGATCTTCCCGCCGCATGGGCGGGTTTCGATCAAGGAGAGATTCTCGCGGCCGCTGCCGCGGCGATGGACGTCAGGCGCGGAGCGGCGGTGCCGCGATGACAACCACCTCCCGGCACGAGACTCCCGGACGGACCCCGCGTCCGGCGTCGACGAGCACTACCGAGGCAGGAGCTTCCTCCCGCGGTCCGGGGAATGTACCCCCCGCCCGAAAGCCGGGGCCGGGTGCCTACCCGTGGGCCATGTCCGCAGCCGTCGCCATCGCCGTACTCGGGACATCGCTCTCGCTCAACGGTGTCTTCAGGGGCTGGGCTTGGTTGGTTCCTGCGATCACCACGGTGTGCACCGTCGCAATGACGTTGGCTGTTCTCCGCGCATTAAGGGCGCATTCGCTGCTCATCACGTTGGGCGGGCTCGTCTCCTTGGCGTTTATCCTCACCTTCACCTTCTTCCGGCAACAGAGCATCGCGGGCTTCGTCCCCTCCGGTGAGACATATGCCCAGCTCGGCAAGTTCCTGAAACGCGCAGGCGAAACCGTCGTCTCGGAGACCGCTCCCGTGGCCCCGAACGCCGGAATCGTGTTTGTCGCGTGCGCGAGCCT
This sequence comes from Arthrobacter sp. FW306-04-A, assembly GCF_044358315.1. GTDB lineage: Bacteria > Actinomycetota > Actinomycetes > Actinomycetales > Micrococcaceae > Arthrobacter. The sequence continues at coordinate 1,234,457 of NZ_CP084559.1, read as the reverse complement.
AGGCCTGGTGGTTGTCCTCACCGATGCGTTGGCGGTTCCACTCGGAATGCCTGCCACAAGCGGTTTGGGTCTTCTGGCCGTCCTCGTTTTCCCGGCCACCATCAAGCCGCAAGGCGCAGGGCTGCTCGGATTCCTTGCCGCTGCCATCGGTTTCATCCTGATCCTGGGGTGCAGCCAGTGGTTCGCGCCGGATTCCCGGCTACAGACAGACAACCCGCGCGGCACGGGGCAGCTCAAACGATCGACCGTGATCGGTGCCGTGGCCCTGGTTCTCGGGCTGCTGCTGCCCTTGACGATTCCAGGCTTCGAGCGCGGAACGTTTCCGGTGGGATCGCGCCTGAACCCCTGGGGCGTTTCCAACGGCCTGAATCCGATGATCACGCTCGGCAACAGCCTGCGCAATCCCACTGGCGACGGCCGCATCACCTACGCCACGAGTTCCACGGCCCCCGTTTACTTGCGTTCGGTCACCATTGACAAGTTCGACGGCGATACCTGGGCGCCGGACGACCGCGAGGCTTCCCGGCGCGTCGGACCCGGCCGCGTGGCGCCGGACTATCCGCTCCCCGCCGATTTGGTGCGCCAACTGACTGTGATCGATACCGGGCAGTTCACCAGCCCCTACCTGCCGGTTCCTTATGCTCCAACGGCCGTGAACGGGCTTAGCGGACGCTGGTCCTGGGATCCCGAAACCCTCAGCATCCGCGCCGAGGATACCAACACCAGGAACCAGCAATACACGGTATATTCGGCGCTGCCGGCCCTGACCTCCGCGACGTTAAGCCAGGACAATGCCCGGCCCACGTCCATCTCGCAGGATTTCATCCAGGTGCCAAACAACGTTCCGGACATTGTGAAGAACACGGCCAAGACCGTGACTGCTGGCGCCACTGGCAACTATGCCAAGGCAATAGCGATCCAGAGCTATCTACGCTCGCCGCAATTCAGCTACTCGCTGCAGGCTCCGGTCCAAGGCGGCTATGACGGCAACGGCTTGTCCGTGCTGGCGGATTTCCTCGAACAGAAGAGCGGCTACTGCGTCCACTTCGCGTCGGCCATGGCCGTCATGGCGCGGCTGTCCGGAATTCCGAGCCGCATCGCCGTGGGCTACGCGCCAGGACACTCTACCGGGGTTACCGTTGCCGTCGCAGGGCAGGAACCCCTGCCGGAGTTTGAGGTGGATGCCCGTGACGCCCATGCGTGGCCTGAACTCTATTTCGAAGGCGTGGGTTGGGTCGCCTTTGAACCGACCCCTTCACGCGGTGTGGTCCCACCCTATGCGGCCGAACCGACGTCGGAGGGCGGCCAGAGCACCAACCTGCACGACGAAAACCTGACCCCGGGGTCCGTGACCCCCCAGCCGGGAACCCCGGCGGTACCGCCCCTTGCGGGGTCCGGCGTTGGAGGGAGCACGTCCGCCGGCTCCGCAACCGTGCTGTACGTCGTCGCCGGGGCGCTCCTTGTGGCGGTATTGGCAGCCTCCCCGCGGCTGGTCCGCTCCGGCATCAGGGCGCGGCGCCTGAAACCGCGACGGGCCCTGCGGATCGGTTCCGGGGGCGGCGTCGGACCGGCCCCACCCCGGGACGGTCCTGTCCTTGCGTGGGCGGAGCTTCGGGACCTCGCCACCGACTACGGCGTGCCCCCCGTGCCGAGCGAAACGCCACGGCACTTCGCGGCCCGATTGCGCCACTCAGCTGTACTCGGAGCGCCGGCGGCTTCGGCGTCGGGAGCCGCCGACGACGCCGGGCAGCAGGCGGTTGCATTACTCACCGGCGACTTCGAGCGGCAGCGTTACGGTCCCCCGACGGATCCCGCGGCGGACGGCGCAACGGAGCAAGCAGGCGCGACAGCAGCGGGCAGGATCGCCGCCGTCCGCGCCGCATTGCGGCGCAATGCCACGTGGTTCGCAGCCTTCCGCGCGGACTGGTTCCCGCCGTCCTTGATGTCCCGCTGGTTCCAACTCGTGCGGACGCCGTTCCGCTGGTTGGGTGGCATTTCAGTGGCGGCAGCACGCCGGGCTGCGGCATCCTGGCAAAGCCTGTTCGGCTCCATCCGCCGGCGGCGTTGAGCCCCCAACCAACTCGCAGTTGTTGTCGCATACAGGCCGCTAAACGACACCTACTGCAAGCTAGTTGGGCTAAGAACGGCAAAGGCAGGGCATCGAAACCCTGGGGTTCCGGTGCCCTGCCTTTACTCGACGGCGAGTCCCCGTTGCGAGAGGTCTGCCGAAGCCTTTGCTAGTCGGCGTAAGGATCAGCGATGCCGACGTACTGCGTGGTCAGGTATTCCTCGATGCCTTCGAAGCCGCCTTCACGGCCCAGTCCGGACTGCTTGACGCCACCGAAGGGCGCCGCGGCGTTGGAGATGACGCCGGCGTTGAGGCCGAGCATGCCGGTCTCGATCTTTTCGCTGACGCGCAGGCCCCGGTTGAGGTCCTTGGTGTAAACGTAAGCGACCAGGCCGTATTCGGTGTTGTTGGCCAGCTTGATGGCTTCGTCTTCGCTCTTGAAGGTAATGATCGGGGCGACCGGTCCGAAGATTTCTTCCTTCAGGATGCGGGCGTCCGCGGAGACATTCTTGAGCACGGTGGGCTGGTAGAAGTAGCCGGGGCCATCCACCGGGGCACCGCCGGTGACCGCAATTGCGCCGTTGGCAACGGCGTCGGACACCAGGGCGTGCACTCCGTTGCGGGCCTTGCCGTCGATCAGCGGGCCAACAGTGGAGTCCGGCTCGGTGCCACGGGCCGTGTTGAGTGCGGCGATCTTGGCAGCGAATCTGTCGGCGAAGGAATCGGCGATGGAGTCGTGCACGATGAACCGGTTGGCGGCCGTGCAGGCCTCGCCCATGTTGCGCATCTTGGCTGCCACGGCGCCTTCGACGGCCTTGTCCAGGTCAGCGTCCTCGAACACCACGAATGGTGCGTTGCCGCCGAGTTCCATGGAGCTGCGCAGGACCTTGTCCGCGGCTTCGCGCATGAGGGCCTGTCCGACGGCGGTGGAACCGGTGAAGGAGATCTTGCGCAGGCGGTCGTCCTTGATGAGGGGTCCGGTGACAGCGCCTGCCGTGGAGGTCTGGATGACGTTGAGCACGCCTGCGGGGAGGCCGGCTTCCTGCATGACCTGGGCGAAGAGCAGGCTGGTCAGCGGGGTCAGGTTGGCGGGCTTGAGTACCATCGTGCAGCCGGCCGCGACGGCGGGGGCAATCTTGCGGGTAGCCATGGCCAGCGGGAAGTTCCAGGGAGTAATCAGCAGGCAGGGGCCAACCGGCTTCTTCTGGACCAGAATGCGGTTCTTGCCGTCCGGGGCTGCAGAGTAGCGGCCGCTGACGCGGACGGCTTCCTCGGAGAACCAACGGAGGAACTCGGCGCCGTAGGCTACTTCACCGCGGGATTCGGCCAAGGGCTTGCCCATTTCCAAGGTCATGAGCAGAGCGAAGTCCTCGGCTCGTGCCGTGACCAGCTCGAAGGCGCGGCGCAGGATTTCGCCACGTTCGCGCGGAGCGGTACGCGCCCAGGAGGCCTGCGCGGCGGCAGCAGCGTCCAGTGCGGCGGCGCCGTCCTCTGCCCCGGCGTCGGAGATGCTCATGAGCACCTTGCCCGTGGCGGGATCCTCGACGTCGAACGTCCTGCCGGATGCCGCAGGCAGCCACTGGCCGTTGATGAGCAGCCCGGTGGGAACGGAGGCGAGAAGTTCGCTTTCGCGATCGGCGGTAACAGTCACAGTGACTCCTTCGTCAGTTGGTGCACGTTGTAGGGATGCACCAACACTTGATTTTGTGGAATTACTGTCACGGTACTGCCCGCCGGGAAGAAGTGTCTACGCCTTCGCGCACTGCCGTACGAGCACGGGTTTGTGCAGTTGCACAGCCCCTGGGTTGGGCCCGAAGCTACCGCGCGGCGAGCACCGTCCTAACGCGCCGCGAGCACCGCTGAGTACAACTCACGCTTGCTGATGCGGGCCTCTTCGGCCACGGCAGCCACTGCTTCCTTGAGCCTGACGCCCTTGGCCATGAGTTCGTTGACTGCGGCGACGTGGTCTTCAGGCTTGCCCGGTGCCTGTTCGGGTGCGCCTGCAACGACTACGGCAATCTCGCCGCGAACCTCGTTGTTTTCAGCCCATTCGAGCAGATCCCGGACGGTTCCCCTGATGACTTCCTCATAGGTCTTGGTCAATTCGCGGCACACTGCGATGCGGCGGTCCGCGCCGAACCGCTCGTGCAGTGCGCGGAGCATTGGCTCAAGCCGGTGCGGTGCCTCAAAGAACACCATCGTCCGGCGTTCGTTGCCAAGGTCTGCAAGGCGGGAACTGCGTTCGCCGGCTTTGCGCGGCAGGAATCCTTCAAAGCAGAACCGATCCGTGGGCAGCCCCGAAAGCGCCAGCGCAGTCAATACGGCGGACGGCCCTGGAAAGGCGGTGACGAAGAGCCCAGCGGCCACCGCGCCCTCCACGAGTCGGAAGCCGGGGTCGGATACTGCGGGCATCCCGGCGTCGCTCACCATGATGATGGTCTTGCCCGCCCTGACGTAGTCCAGCAGTTCCTCGGTCTTGGCGGCCTCGTTGTGCTCGTGGTAGCTGATGACGCGGCCGGACACAGTAATACCGAGCGAGTGGACCAGCCGATGCAAGCGTCGGGTGTCCTCTGCGGCGACGATGTCGGCGGTCTGCAGCAACTCGACGAGCCGGCTGGAAGCATCGCCGACGTTGCCGATCGGAGTGGCGGCCAGCACGATCCGGCCCACGCCGTCGGGAAGTGCGGGAAGGGCCTGTGGCTCAACGGGCTCCGCGGCGGTGTCCATGGACTCCGAGGGCTCCGCGGAGGCAGGATCGAGGGCTTCATCCGGGGAGCTCAGCTGTTCAGTCACCCGTCTAGCCTATCTCCGCCTCCAATGGGCGCGCCCCGCACACTGTGTGGGACTAGCCTCCCGCGGTCTGCGACCGACCCCCATGCTGCTTTCAGGGAGCTATCGGAGGCAAAAGGTAGCATGGCTGAGTGATCGATACCTCCGTGCGCCCCGCCCCGCAAACCTGGTTGACACGGCCCCGCGAGGCGTTCACCGCAGAGGCCCTGCGTACGCGGCTCATTGGCAGCATCCAGAGTTGGCGGGACTACCCGCCGTCATTGAGACTGTGGTTCTGGTTGATCCCCATCATCACTGCCGTGATCGGCGGGATCCTGCGTTTTGTCCGCCTCGATGCCCCGCACAGCCTCGTGTTCGACGAGACCTACTATGTCAAGGACGCCTACTCCCTCTTGGTCAGCGGCTACGAGCGGAGCTGGCCGGATAAGGCCAACGACGCCTTCAACGCGGGCAACCCCAACGTCCTGCTCGACTCCCCCGAATACGTGGTACATCCCCCGGTAGGAAAGTGGATGATCGCCTTCGGGATGTGGCTCTTCGGTTCGGACAATTCCTTCGGCTGGCGGTTCTCCGCAGCCCTGACGGGTACTCTCTCCGTTTTCCTGATCGCCTTGATCGCCATGAAGCTGTTCCGTTCCCACATCCTGGGCGCGGTCACGGGGCTGCTGCTCGCCGTCGACGGCCACCACCTGGTCATGTCCCGCACTTCCCTGCTGGACATCTTCCTGATGTTTTGGCTGCTCGCGGCGTTTGGTGCCCTGCTGATGGACCGCGACGACGGCCGGCGCCGTCTAGCGGCACGGCTCGCCGCGCTTGCGGGCACGTCGAAGGACGGCCGGCCAACGCCATCGCAACTCGCATCAGGGCCGTGGCTTGGATTTCGATGGTGGCGCCTAGCGGCCGGCGTTTGCCTCGGCCTGGCGGTCGGCACGAAATGGTCGGCACTCTTTTTCGTTGCCGGTTTCGGCTTGATGACGGTCTTCTGGGATATGAGCGCGCGGCGTATCGCGGGCATTCGGAGTTGGCCCAGCTCCGCGATCATCAAAGACGGCGTGCCGGCGTTCTTCACCATGATCCCGGTGGCCGGAGCCGTGTACTTGTCCACGTGGACCGGCTGGTTCCTTTCCAAGGATGCCTACTACCGGCAATGGGCCGAAACGAATCCTTCCGCCACCTGGGGATGGATTCCAGGGCCGTTGCGCTCACTTGCTTACTACCACATGGAAGCCTACAACTTCCATCAAGGCCTCAGCTCACCCCACCCTTATCAATCGAGTCCGTGGAGCTGGCTGGTCATGGGGCGGCCCACGTCGTTTTACTACGAGTCGCCCAAGCAGGGAACGTCCGGTTGCGACCTCTCCAGCTGCACCTCGGCAATCCTGTCCGTGGGCAATCCTGTGATCTGGTGGGGTGCAACGATTGCACTCTTCGTGGTGCTTTTCTGGTGGGCCGGACGGCGCGACTGGCGGGCCGGAGCCATCCTGGCGGGGGTCGCCGCAGGGTATCTGCCGTGGTTCATGTATCCGGACCGCACGATGTTCTACTTTTACGCGCTCTCCTTCGAACCCTTCCTTGTCTTGGCTCTCGTCTACGGATTGGGTCTTGCTCTGGGCAAGAGCAGCGCTCCCCCGTGGCGCCGTCGCTCGGGACTCTACGTGGTGGGGCTGGTGGTCGTTCTTGCCGTGCTGCTGTCGGCGTTCTTCTACCCGGTGTGGACGGCGGAAGTGATCAGCTACCAAGACTGGCGCATGCGTATGTGGATGCCGTCCTGGATCTAGCCACTATTTTTCGAGCGGGCCGTCCCCAGAGGAGGTCGGCTTCACATCCGCGGGGTCTTCCGCAGCCGCGTCGTCCTTGGCCGGCAGTCCGCGACGACGGCGGGTAGGCCACGTGAAGATGAGCGTCAGCAGGGCGACGACGAAGACCAAAGCGCCGATCACTATTCCGGCGTCCATCCAGAACTGTCCAGGGAACAAACGGATCAGGGTGTCGTCGAGCGAAAATGTCCAGGTGCCGTTCGCGAAGAAGATCTGGTGGAACTCCGCGAAGAACTGCTGCCAGCCAAGGGCGGCAAGCGTGCCCAGCCCCAGAATGAGCACGAGAGTGACGATCGAGCCGGCGAATAGGCCGCGGCGAATTCCGCCAATGCTGCGCTTACGCAGATACAGCATGGCGATGATGCCAATGATGATCATGAGGGCGCCGGCACCGAATGCGGAGAGCATCACGGTCTTGACGTCCGCCATGTGGGAGACTTCGCCCTCCTTGAACAGCTTCTCGCTGTTCCGGTTGACCAGCTCTCCCAAGTAGCGCGGGCCGGACCAGTTGCTGAGGTAGTCCACGGCATAGGAACCGTAGGTTATCCGGTCATCGGCATTGAAGCCGTAGCCGTCGCCCGGGAACCCTGGCCGGTAGTACTCCACCCACAAAAACAACGGGCTGGCCACGGTGCGGATTGCCAGCACCAGGAGGACCACCGGGTAGAAGACGGCCAGCAGGACCTGGAAAATGCGCGGAGCCACGGGTTTGGCGTTGGCAGCCTGCTCGCGCTCGTGGTTGCGGCGTTCCACCTCGGATTCCGGGGGGCGGACCTGAAGGGCCGACGTCGGCAGGGGCTCGGCGAAGAGCGCCGGTTCCACCCCCGCTTCGGCCGCCTCGGCGGCCTTGCGGTCAGCCCGGGTCTCGGGCTGTCCGGACGCGGATTCAACCGCCGGTTTGCCCTCGGGTACCGACTTCGTGGAAGAGTCCTGGCCTCCGTCAGCAGCCATTGTCGTGCGTGTGTCCGGTGCCGCGGACTTGGGGGCAGGCTTCATCCAATCGAAGGCCGGCTCATCGCCGTCGTCATGGATATTCGCGTCCGGGTCTTTGGGGATCGGGCTCTTCTCGGTCACTTCAAATTCACTTCCGTAGGATTCACATGCCGGCGCGGGAACGGTCCGCTGGCAATCTTCTCTGTCTTCGAGCCTACAGTCCGCCCTCGCGGAGGGACGAGGAGCCACCCCGGCGAACGCCGGATTGCGACCGGACCCATGTGCCGTTAAGCGGCTATCTCCCGGTAGCCGGCGTCGTTGCTATCCAGGTCACCTGTGGCGCCGGCATGGAACGCCCGTCCGCCCAGCACGAGGGTATAGACCCAGTATGCCGCGAGCACGAGCGAACCGATCAGTATCTTTGCCCATACCGGAAGCGGGCTGGGGGTCACGAAGGCCTCAACGAGTCCGGAAAGCAACAGGACGATCACCAGGCCCAGAGCCACGGTGATCAGCGAGCGGCCCTCGTCCGCCACGGCCTGCATCCTGCGGCGGGGGCCGGGCGAAACCATGGCCCAGAAAATGCGGAGACCGCCCGCGGACGCAATGAAAACGGCGGTCAGCTCCATGAGGCCGTGCGGGAGGATGTAGCTGAAAAACACGTCCGTCTTGCCGGTGGCGGCAAAGACACCAGCAGCGATCCCCAGGCCCTGAGCATTCGAGAACAGCATGTATGGCACCCAGAAGCCGGTGATGCCCAAAGCTACGGACTGCGCCGCGATCCAGGCATTGTTTGTCCAGACAGCCCCTGCGAAGGACGCAGCGGGGTTCTCCGAGTAATAGCCAACAAAATCTTGGTCGACGTATTGCTTGACGGCGCTGCTGCTTCCCAGTGCTCTCAACGCGTCCGACGACGTCCCAATCCACAGCGTGTACGCCGCCGCTACAAGGCAAAAGAAGACCCCGCACCACACCGTCAGCCAGCGCAAGCGGTAGAACGCAGCCGGTAAGGACACAACGAAAAAGCGCGCGAGGTCTTCCATGAAATTCGACCTCGCCCCGGTGAATCGGGTGCGGGCCTGGGCCAGGGCTGCCGACAAGGACGCGGACAGCGCGCTCTCCGGGGCTACGGACCGGATGAGGGACAGGTGTGATGACACCAGTTGGTACAACCGCAACAGCTCATCGGCTTCGCCGCCGTCAAGGCGTCGTTTGTGCGCGAGCTCGTGCAAGCGGGACCATCTGGTTCCGTTCACGGCGGAGAAGGCGTCCATGTCCACGGCACTACCCTAGTGCCAACAATCCCAAAGCAGTGCCAACAATCCCAAAGCAGTGCCAATGCTCCCGGCAACCCTGCTACACACCCGCCTCCACGGCTAGACTCGATCCAGCGGGAGCCGACCGGTCCCGCCCACATCGTGGGAGTACGTGGCAGTTTCTGGGGGACGGCTTGAGTTCGATCATTACCGGCGAGGCCGTGGTCCTCGAACTGCGGCCGGCATCGTTCGGGGCGAGGGCCCTCGGGCTCATGCTCGATGTCCTGGTGCATGTCCTGTTGCTTTTCGGATTGCTGATTCTGCTGAGCGTAGCGGCACCGGACATGGACGAAGCCGCCGGCCGCGCTATGGTCCTGTCCAGCGTGGTGCTGTGCCTTGTGGTCGTTCCCGTGGCTGTGGAAACGCTGAGCCGCGGCCGCTCGCTGGGAAAGCTGGCTACCGGACTCAGGATCGTGCGCGACGACGGCGGCTCCATCCGTTTCCGGCATGCGCTGATCCGCGGGTTGATCGGCTTCCTGGAGATCTACGCGACGTTCGGCGGACTGGCCATCGCCGTGGCCCTGTTCAACGACAAGTCGAAGAGGCTCGGAGATGTCGTGGCGGGAAGCTATTCCCTCAGGCAGCGCGTTCCCGCTGAACGGAAGATCCTCCCCTACACTCCGCCACAATTGCAGGCTTGGGTGGGAATCGCGGACATCGGCAGGGTGCCGGACGGCACGGCGCGGCGTGCCTCACAATTCATCCAGCAAGCATTCCGGATGGCCCCGGAATCACGCACCAGGCTGGCCGGAGCCCTCGCCAACGAACTGGCAGCCCACGTTGCCCCGCCGCCGCCGCCCGGAACGACTCCGGAAGACTATTTGCACGCCGTGCTGTGCGAACGGCGGAACCGGGACCTCGAACGATTGCGCCGCGCAGAGCATCGCAGCGCCACGGTCGGCGCGCGACTCAACAGGCTCCCGTTCACGCGCTAGGCGAGCAGCCGGCGTCGTGCGCTTCCGACGGCGCTTAGCGCTTCGCGTACTGCGCCCAGGGGATGTTCCAGTCGCCAAAGCCGTCGTCGAAGTTGGCGTAATCGCCCTCGGTGTTGACCACTTGCACGACGTCTCCGGTTGTCATGTTGTCGAACACCCATTTCGCCCCGTCCGGTCCCAGGCCGATACACCCGTGGGAGAGATTTGTGACGCCGATGTAAGGCATCGCCGAGTCCGTGGCCTGGTGGATGAACTCCCCGCTGGGCGTCAGGCGCGTGGCGTAGTTGACGTCTAGCTGTCCGTAGTAAGCAGGATCGCCTGGCTTGAGACCGATGGTGGAGGCGTCCATGTGCTCCACCCGGTACTTTTCCATGAGCACCAGGTAGCCGCGCGCGGAAGGGAACCTGGTGTCGCCCATGGTGTCCGGCCACTGGCCAACCTGCTGATCGTTGACGCTGACCGTGAAGGTGTGGGCGACCGCGTCAGCTATGGCAACCTTCTTGTCTCCGATTTTGAAGGAGTTCGTCTTGTTGAAGTTGCCGATCTGGCCGTTGCCGAAGTCCACCCCGAACAGTTTGAGATCCACTGTCACGGTGCTGTTCGCTGCCCAGAAGTTCTCCGGACGGTAGCGCACCATGGTGTCGCTGAACCAGTGGAAGGCCCCGACTTGGCCCGACGTGGACGTGACCTTGATGGCCTTCTCGACAGCGGCCTTGTTGACCACGGGTTCACTGAAGGTGATCTGGAGCGGCTGCGCCACGCCTACTTTGGACCCCTCCAGAGGGTACATCGCGGCGTCGGCCTCGTTCTGGGTGGAAACCGTCGCGAAGGACTGGGTTTTCGACGTGGCGCGGCCAGCCGAATCCGCCACGGTGTAGTTGAAAGTGTATGAAGTGTTGAATTCGAGGGGCGTGGTGGCCGTCCAGCTGAGGCCATCCGGGGTCAACCCGCCCTCAATGGTCTTTCCCTTGGTGCTCGTCAAGGAGACCCTGTCCAGGGTTCCGTCCTTGACGGCGATTGTGACGGGGGCAGCGGGGTTTACCTGTTTGGCCCCGCTCGCAGGTGAGGCGACCACCGTGGCGGGCTTCACGACGGGCAGCACCGCACCCGCCTCGCTGCGTTCACCGGATGATCCTTCGGACTCGATCGCCGCACTGGCCGCATGCGGCGCCACGGCAGCGAAAGTGCCGCTGAGGGCTGCAACGAGGCAGACAACCACGATCCAGGCCATCCTCCGGAACCCGCTTCGCTTCGTCTGCGCAGTGTCCAAGTGCTCGGCAGTGCCATCGTCCACGGGCTCCGCCGCGTTGGCATGCTCGAATGCGTCCCAGCGCTCAGAAACGTCCGCGTGCCCGCCGTCAGGATTATGACCCATGTTCGAATTCTCCAAAAAACTCGCGCCCCCAAAAAACTCACGCCCCACAGCCGCATCCTAACGGGCGCGGCTTGATATTGGCTGGGAGCTCGCCGGTCAGCGCGCTCCCAGCCCGTGTTCTCTCAGTACCGGTAGTGTTCGGGCTTGTACGGCCCGGCAACGTCAAGATCCAGGTATTCAGCCTGTTCCTTGCTGAGTTCGGTCAATTCCACACCCAAGGCATCCAAGTGGAGGCGTGCGACCTTCTCGTCGAGGATCTTCGGCAGCACGTAAACCTCGTTCGAGTATTCACGCTCGCCTTCGGGCTGGTCCTTCTTCGTCCACAGCTCGATCTGGGCGATCGTCTGGTTGGCGAAGGAGTTGCTCATCACGAATGACGGGTGGCCGGTCGCGTTGCCCAGGTTCAGGAGCCGGCCTTCGGAAAGCAAGATGATGGATCGCTCATCCCGGCCATCGGCTGCGGGGAACACCCATTCGTGGACCTGCGGCTTGATTTCAACTTTCTGGACGCCGGGAAGCTTTGCCAGTCCGGCCATGTCGATCTCGTTGTCGAAGTGGCCGATGTTGCCCACGATCGCTTTGTTCTTCATGCGGAGCATGTCGGAGGCCATGATGACGTCTTTGTTGCCCGTGGTGGTGATGAAGATATCGCCCTGTTCCAGCACCGATTCAAGTTTGGCCACCTGGTAGCCGTCCATGGCTGCCTGGAGTGCGCAGATGGGATCGATCTCGGTCACAATGACGCGTGAGCCCTGGCCGCGGAGTGCCTCGGCGGCGCCCTTGCCGACGTCACCGTAGCCGCAGACGACGGCGACCTTGCCGCCCATGAGGACATCCGTGGCACGGTTGATGCCGTCCGGTAGCGAGTGGCGGATGCCGTACTTGTTGTCGAATTTGCTCTTCGTCACGGAGTCGTTGACGTTGATGGCCGGGAACAGGAGCTTGCCCTGTTCGGCGAGCTGGTAGAGACGGTGCACGCCCGTGGTGGTTTCCTCGCTCACGCCACGGATGCCGGCAGCGATGCGGGTCCACTTCTTCGGGTCGGCGGCAAGGCTCTTGCGCAGCACATCCAGGACGAGTGCGTACTCTTCGGGATCGTTTTCCGTAGCGGTCGGCACCGCGCCTGCGGCTTCGAACTCGACGCCCTTGTGGACCAGCATCGTGGCGTCGCCGCCGTCGTCGAGGATCATGTTGGGCCCCAACTCCGGGTTGGAATCCGCGCCGGGCCAGCTGAGGATCTGCTCGGCGGTCCACCAGTATTCCTCGAGGGTCTCGCCTTTCCAGGCGAACACAGGAACGCCTTGGGGATCCCCGACCGTCCCCTTGCCGACCACGACGGCGGCAGCGGCCTCGTCCTGCGTGGAGAAGATGTTGCAGGAGGCCCAGCGGACCTCGGCGCCGAGGGCGGTCAGTGTCTCGATGAGAACCGCGGTCTGCACGGTCATGTGCAGGGACCCGGCAATGCGGGCTCCCTTGAGCGGCTGGCTCGGACCGAACTCGGCGCGCAACGACATGAGGCCCGGCATTTCGTGCTCGGCCAAGCGGATCTGGTGGCGCCCGGCTTCGGCCAGGGAGATGTCTGCAACCTTATAGTCGAAAGTCATGGAAGTCCTTAGAAGTACCGAATGGTTGAAGTCAGTTGTGGCTCAGGCGCGGCGGGGTCCGTCGTGCTGGTCCGAGGCAGCGGCGTTGGCGGCTGCCAGCAGTTCCGGAGGCAGCAGCAAGGGGATTCCGTCCTGGATGGCGTAGCGGACCTTTTCACCCGAGGCGGCCGCCGCCGTCGAGACAAGTTCCTCGCCGTCCTGCTCCAACGGGGACCCAGTGACCGGGCAACGCAGGATGGATAACAATTCAGGACTGACCTTTGGCATGGTTGAAGCTCCCTGGATGGCACCATCACAGGCGCCGCTTTGGACTGATATGCAGCTTCCAGAGTACAACCCGGCGGCACCGGGAACCTTGTCACAAAGGGAGCAGCGACACACGGAGTCAGACAGCGGCGGTTCGTGCTGGACGCGAAGGAGTTCAGGAAGGATCGCGCAGGATGCGCAGGTGGCGCCTTGTTGTTCCCTCTGCAGGGACCGGTCCATCAAAGGGGGCGCGGGCAGTGCGCTGTTCCGGCGCCGGGGCCGAGGCCGCTTCGCGCACGGCATTGGCCAGGGCGAGGAGATCGTTCGGTCCGGGCTGCGGCGGCGAGGACGGCATGGCGAGCCGCATGACTTCCCAGCCCCTCGGTACCGTCAGCGATTCCGCATGCTGCGCGCACAGATCGTAGGAGTGGGGCTCGGCATACGTAGCCAGAGGACCCAGCACCGCCGTCGATTCGGCGTAGACGTACGTCAAAGTGGCCACCGCGGATTGACGGCAAGCTGATCTGGAACACTGACGAATTACACCCACAACATCCCAGATTAGCCGCACTTCGCCGCGGCGCGGTGCATTGCCTCTGAGCGGGCATTATGTCGCGTTGGCGTAGGCGCGGGTCTAAAGTCGATATATGCAGTCACAGCACCACGTTCCGGGCTTCACAGTCCATTTGTCTGATACCGGGGACAGCCAGGAAACGACGACGGCGGGCACGTCCGTACGCGGCTTCAGGCAGCGCCGCAGAAACCGCCACGGGCGGGGGTTGCGCGGGGAAATCATGCTTCCCAACGTTCCCGGGTACCGGACGCGTGGGGAAAAGTTCGACGACCTCGTGCTGGATTCCGCCGAACGGCTGCAGGATATGTGGGGCAAACGGCTCGACGGCGTCTCGTTCGCCGTCGACGAGATCCCGCCAAACCTCGAGGAACTGGTGGCCCAAGGCACAGCGGCACCGTTGGGCTCATACACCCCGGCAGCCCACGGCGCAGGACCCGTCATCACCATCTATCGGCGCGTCGTAGAGCACACCACCGGGGGCCGCGAGGACCTCCAGGACCTGGTGCACGACGTCGTCGTCGAATACACCGCCGAGATGCTCGGCGTCCCGCCGGAGACCCTGGACCCTGTCTACCGCCGTCGTTATCAGTAAGCCGCGGCCCGGCAGAGCGCTACCCGAAAACCGCCGCTCAGTAACCCAGGGTGACCTGTACTTTTTCGTGGCCCGCCGCGCCATCTTGAATGGTCAAGACCGAAACTCCGGATTGCTCGCCCTGACCTAGGACGAGCGCGCCGTAGGCCGCGTCTCCTGCCGCTGACACGATGTAGCCGGAAATCGCGGCGCCGTCCGACTTCTCTGGAACCCCGATGACCGAGGTGGTTCCCCCCGCGATCTCCACAGTTTCCGTCTTGTGGACCTTGCCGTCCGACGTGACCGGCGTGTAGCTGACCGTGGCGCGGCCTGCCGGCACGCCGAAGCTGAGGAAGCGCGTGCCTCCCTGAGGAACCGCCATCACATGCTGGCTCCCCAGACGGACCGCGGACGGAGACCAGGCGAAGTCCACGGGATCCTCAGCCTTGAGCCCTCGTGTTACGCGGGTCGACGCGGCGAAGGGAACGTCCGAGGTAGCGCTGACTGTGTACATGCCGGCGGGGACGCCCGTGAGCGGCACTTGGGTGACCGAACCCGCTTTTGCAGTCACCGCTCCCCCGCCAGGCAGCGTGCGCTGCCCGTTCGGCCCGAACAACCGAACATCAAGCACCGCGTCCGCGGGACCGGGGACGGTGATCTGCAATGCCGGAACGACGTCGGAAAAACCCGCCCTGTCAGCAAGCGACTTCACGGCGGCCGGGTCCTGGATGTCCACCCCCGTCATGACCTGGGAGTCGGCGGCAGCAGCGCCCGGGGTAATCAGCTCGACACCCCCGGCCGTCAGGCCGCGGAGAACGCTTTGCTGGAGGCTTGCCGCAACCGGCCCGCCGCTGCTGCGCAGGTGTACGGAGAGTTGGCCCTCGTTCGGGGCCAGCCCGGCCAAGTTGATGGATCGCGTAGTTCCCGGCGAAACCAGCAAGCCACGGCTGTCCGAGGCCTGGATCTGGCCACGGGCACCGTACAAGTCAAGGTTGACGGTGGCCGGTGTGCCCGAAGCGTTGCTGATGTTCAAAACCGCGGTTCGTCCCAGTGCTGTGCCGGCGCCCAGGAGCCAGGCATCGTTGCCCGGTTGCTGGCAGGGTGCCGCCGCAAGGCCTCGGAGATCGCCGTCGCTGGCCGTGTAGCTCATAAGGCCCGCCACGGCGGCCTTTTGGCCACTGACGGGATCCGCACCCAACACGGTTACTTCACCCGCAGGCCGTTGGGCAACGACGCCTGCACTCAGGACGGGAGGCCCTGGCGCAGGGGTCTGCACGGCGGCAGGAGGCTTGGCGATTTCGGTTATCGCGGACCCGCCCAGGGAGGCGAGGCTGCTTCCGGGAACAGAGCCGGCGGCGTCACTGAGCACTACCGCATCCAGGAAACTCTTGGCTGAACGCGAAATGGGGCTGAACTGAGTGTCGGTGCCGGCGGCGGTTCCCTCAGGGAGGCGCGGAGGCGCGGGACACACGGCGGTCGCTTTGCCCGCGGGGACATCGGCAAGGGACATGTCCAAGGTCTTGCTTCCTGACGGCGCCGGGACTATGGATGCGGCAGAGACCATGCCGGCCCCTGCCGCAAGAAGCATCGCCGCGGAGAGGGCCCCCAACACAATGCCCTTGTTCTTGTTCCCGGCTTTGCGCTGGCCGCGCTCCCTTGTCCCGATGCCCGACTCCGCGCTACCCCGCCGGGTGGGCCTCCGTGACGTGCGGTCTTGGTTGTCAGACACGGCTGTATTCCTTACGGAGAGTTTTTTGTTCCTTCAGGAGGCCGGTCTTCGGCCTGCGGGCAGGCATGGGAATGGCCAGCAGGATGGTCAGACCAATCACCAAGGCCTGCAGAATGCCGAGCCAAGGCTCCCAAACAGTGGTGTAACGGATCTCGATCTTGCCGCCTGCAGGCGGCAAGGTGAACGCTTGGGCCCATCCCGAGGTGGTCGGGCTCAGCCGATGGCCATCCAGCCAAGCGCTCCAGCCAGCATCTGCCCGTTCGGCGAGCACTACCAGGCGGCCGTCCCCGCCGGCCGGGATGCCACCCTCAGCAGAGGTTCCGAGGGAGGGAAGGAGGGCAACAACAGCTCCCTTGGCATCTACCACCCTGACCCGGTGCGCCGTTTCGGCATCGGCTGCGGCAGCCCGGTTCAGCGGCGTGACCCGCCACAGCCACCCTGATTCGGTCTTTCCCACAGCCACCAGGCCCGGAACGGAATCTATCCGGTTTGCGGTCAGCTGGGCAGCGGTGTCGGCTGACTTCAGGACAACGAATCCGGCCCCGAGTTGCTCAAGGTTGGGCCGCGGGTCTACCCCTGTTCCCGCAACAATAGTGGCGACTGCGTTCCGGATGGACGCAGTCGCGTCGTCGTCGGCCGCGAGGCGTTCCTGGCCGGGTGAACCCACGATGGAACCGGCGGCGGCCACGGTGGAGAGCGAGTCCAGCGTGGTACCGGCCCCACGCATCAGGGATGACGTGTAGCCACCGTTCTCACCGGCCGTGATGACCAGCGTGCGGGTTTGTTCGGGCCCTTGGCCGTGGTCGACGGCGGTAGCCGGAAGCGTGCTCTTGGCTGCCGGCTGGATCAGGCGCGGGGTACCGAGGGCACCACTGGCCGACGGCACCGTATCCGCATTGGTCATGACGTTCTGTGTTGCCCATACACCCATGCTGGCCAGGGGTCCGGCAACCAGGAGAAGGGTTGTCACAGCAGAGAGGGTTCGCACTGCTGCGCGCCTGACGGGCCTGCCGTCCTCCGCCTTGGCCGTGAGTTGGAGGAGGTTTTCGGCTCCAATCAGCGCGGCTCCAAGCACGGCGAATCCGGCGGCGGAAATTGCCGGCCCCGTGAAGGGCGCTACGAGCACGTTGCCGTTGGAGGCTGTGGCCACGTGTCCGGCGAGCCAAGCCCAGGCCAGGAGCAGGAGTGCCCCCGCCCAAAGGAAACGAGTGAGGCGTGAGCGCCGTCCGGGCACAAAGAGGGCCGCGATGGACAACAGGAAGACCGGTGCGCCAACCAGGACAGCAAGCAGTAGCGCCCACGGCACACCCGAAGGGCCAAAGCCTGCCAAGCCGGCCAATCCGCCGTTGACGTCGAATTTCAGGGGTTGGCCCAGCAATTGCTGCCACAACGGTGCGGCTTCGAACCCGAGCGGGAGGCCTGGATCGGCCAGCATGGCGCGGGGCCGCTCCAGGACCGAGAGCACATACGGTGCAAAGAGCGCCGCGCTCGGAAGCAATGACCACCAGACGGTCCGCCCGCGCCGCCCCAGGGCGATACCGCAAAAGACAACGAGGACGGCAATGGGGGGCAGCAGGGACGGAGCAGAGGCCGTCACTACCGCCAGCGCCAGTCCGGCCGCGGCAGCAGCGGTCCACGACGGCGTGCCGTTGATGCCCGGTTTCCCCGGCAACGGTTTGGCTGAGGTTGCGCCGGACGGCTGATGCCGATGCTGGTTGGACGTAGCGCCCCGACCCAGTGCCGATCCCGTTGCCCGCAAGAGTGCCAGGACCAGCAAAGGCATCACCATATGGGCCAGGATGGCCCCAAGCCTTCCTTGGTTCACACAGACTTGGAGAACCGGTGCACCCGCCCACACCAATGCAGCAATGAAGCGGTAACGGCGCAGCGTGGTCAACGCGCCAGCGGCAAACCAGGCACCTAGTCCGGACACGGGCATGGCCAGCAACAACAGCCACACGATGGCTGAGTTGGAGTCGCCTGCCCCGAGCATCGACGCGAGCCACAGTATGTAGGCGAAGGGATCCCCGTGCCCGGGCAGTCCTGCGCCCAAGCTGATCCACCAGCTGGAGGCTGAGCGCCAAATGTCAGCGGCGGTGGCCACAGGCAGCAGTCCGCCGCCGGTCACCCCGTCCGCGCCCAGGAGTCCCAGCAGGCCTACGAAGGAGGCGGCCAGGGCAACGAATCCGGCCGCTACCGCACCTGTGCCGATCCACCCTCGCTCATTCGTAGCGAGGGCTGCGAAATCGTCGCCAGCATCGCCGGTCGGTTCCGGAGCCAGGGAATCCTGCGTCTCCTGGAAATCGTCTGCACCAAACGCTTCCACAAGGGAGCGGCGGTGGGCCCAAACCTCGCGCCGCGGAGTCTGCAGGCCCTTGATGACGGAGCGCCGCACCCGCCGCGTCCGGGCGGCATTCCTCCTGGCACGCCAAATCGCCCTCGGACGGCCAAGGGCCGCAAAGGTGGCGCCGAGCTGGGATATTCCGTGGGCCGGCTCCTTGACCAGAATGCTCAAGACCAGCCGCAACAAGCCGCCGAACAAGGCGCCGACCACGTGCAACGGAACCTTCCACGGCGAGGCATGAGTGAGCCTCAAATGGACCTGGCTCTTGCGGGCTGCGGCAGGTGTCGCCAGGCTGTGGGGCCGGTTCTCGACGTGGAACATGCGTGCCGCCGGGACCACAACAACCCTGTTGCCCGCAAGCCAGTTGCGCCAGCAGAAATCGACGTCGTCTCCTACGCCCGGTAGCGCCGGGTCAAAGCCGCCCAACTGCTCCCACGCGTCGCGCCGGATCAGCATGCCCGCGGAATTCACGGCGAACGTGTCGGTACGGCCGTCGTACTGACCTTGGTCGAGTTCGTCAGCCTCGATGAGCGTGAGCCTTTCGGCCCAGCGGCTCGTGGACAGGCCGGCGTCGATGAGCTTGCGTTCCGCGTCCCAGGCCAGCTGCTTGCAACCGGCCACCGTCACTGAGGGAGCGCGCTCGACTGCCTGAAGCAGCTCGGCGAGTGCCTCCGGGGCGGGGGCGGCGTCGTCGTGCAGCAGCCAGATCCATTCGGTGGTTCCCGGTTCCTTCGAAGGAGCCGAACGGGCCAGGCCAGCCATGACGGCGGCGCCGAAACCTGTTTTTGATTCGCCTGTGCTGGTGACATTGGCCTCGCCGAGCGCCCGCCGCAGCAACGCTGCGGACTTGTCGCGGGAGCCCGTATCAATGCCAATGGCGGCATCTGCCGGACGCGTCTGGTCCAGCAGAGCCGCCAGGGTTCTGGGGAGATAGTTACCGCCGTCATGCGAGACGACGACGGCGGTAACGTGTACTGCTTTGAGAATCAGACCGCTCGCTTCCTCAGTCTGCGGCGCTCACGCTCGGAAAGGCCGCCCCAGATACCAAAACGTTCATCATTGGCGAGTGCGTATTCAAGGCATTGCGAACGCACATTGCACGCACCGCAGACTTTTTTGGCATCCCGCGTGGAGCCCCCCTTTTCGGGGAAGAAGGCCTCGGGGTCAGTCTGGGCGCACAATGCGTCCGTTTGCCAACCGAGTTCGCCCTCGTCGTCGAAGTCCCCCTGGCCAGGGAGACCGATCCACACCGGCTGGGCCGGGTTTTCGAGCGGGCGGCGCAGCTCCATGGGAGGATCGTCAAGATCGTCCTCCGGATCTGCCGGCATGTCCCCTACGAGGGCCTCGTGTGCCGCCAGAAGGGCTGTTGCCTGATCTTCCAACGACTCGCGAGTGGTCTCGATATAGCGGTCCGCCGCCTGCGGATCTGCCGGGTCAACATACCAATCCCCCGGAACTTCCCGCGATCGGTACTTCACCGACGCATATTCCGCGACGACTGCATCTTCCTGGATACGCAACGCTTGCCCCATGGCGTCCCTTCCTGATGTTGCAGCTGCTGCCGTGCTCATTCGGTACTCGGTTATGTACCCGATACTCCCGCAGCGGCGTTCGATATCTAATTACACGCGTGTAACTACCAAGCCGTCAAGCCGCGCCGGGATAATAATCAACTTTCCGCACTAACTGGTGCCACGCCACGCCCGGGATTTTTCCGTGCCATCCGCGCGCCCCGGCGAAAAACGGAAGCCCCGAATCAGTTAATATGTATTTTCGTTGAATTTCAGGGAAATCATGCAGCCGCTGGATCGTCCCGCGAACCACACCGACCGGCCCTGTGTGGCGCAATTCACATACGCCCGTGGCTGCGCTGGCGCCCCGTGGCAAGATGTAGCCATGAGCACCCCCGCGATGAACCTGATGGCAGCCCTGCGTTCCGGGCACGCCACGTCCCCCCGCCTGACCTGGTACGGACCGGATGCCGAACGGGTGGAGCTTTCAGGCCGGGTTCTGGACAATTGGGTCGCCAAGACCAGCAACCTGCTTCAGGACGAGTTCGACGCCGAGCCTGGCATGAGCTTGCGCCTGGACCTGCCGGCCCATTGGAAGTCCCTTGTGTGGGCGCTGGCCGGTTGGCAATTGGGCATGGAATTGGTGCTCGACGGCGGCAGCGCCGATCTTCTTGTGACGGACACCCCCGACGCCGGTGCCGGCGCGGACTTTGATGCGGTGGTCGCGGTGCCGCTGGCGGCACTCGCGATGCGCTGGCCCGGGGAACTGCCGGTCGGCGTCGTGGACTACGCAGCAGAGGTCCGCTCCCACGGCGACGTCTTCATGGCCCACGCCGAACCGGACCCCGCGCTGCCGGCCCTGCGCCGCCCTGAAACCGGACACGCGCACAATGAATTGCTGGACGGCTTTGCCAAGGAACACGAGACCGGCGTTCGGCTGCTGGTCCGCGCGGCCGACGGCTTGGAATCAGCGCTGGCGGAGGCGCTGGGCGCATGGAAGGAAGACGGCTCAGTGGTGCTGGTTCACCCCGACGTTGAAATCACCCAGCACCTGCTGGAGAACGAGCGCGTTAACGGCGCTTGACCGCTTCTTCGCCCTCACCCGAGCCGGCGTCGGCGTCGGCGCTATCCTCGGCACTAGCGGCGTGGATGGCCTTGGCCTTGGCCTTGTGATGGGCTTCGATGAGTTCGTGGTCATGCGAGAAGGCTGGCTCTTCGTCCAGTTCCTTGTTGAACACCAGGAAGCGGTAGGCGAAGAAACGCACAACGGTGGCCACCAGGATGCCGACCACGCCGGCAGCGAAGAGGATGTTCTTATCCTGGATATTCATACCGTATTTGGCGATGGCCGTGAGGCCGGTGGAAATACCGATGCCAATGCCGTTGATGATGATGAACATCACGAACTCGCGCACCACGTTGTCCTGGCGGCGGTGACGGAACGTCCAGAAGCGGTTGGCAATCCAGGAGAACACCGTGGCCACAGTGGCTCCGACGAAGCGGGCCTTGGCCTCGCTGTCCGACATCGGACCGTGCATGAGATAGTAGGTCAAGCCGTTATCTATGACGAACGCAACACCGCCGACAGCGCCGAACTTGGCTACTTCGCGCCAAAAGAGCGAGGCAAGTCCGCGGATGCGATCTGCAAGTGTGTTGATCATGACCCTCCATGGCCGTTGTTCTAGGGGGCCGATGGGCCGAAGTCTCCATTTTAGCGCCGATTCCTTGGAGCTTGCCCAATTGTTCCGCGCAAACGGCCCCGCACGGGAACCCTTTCGGCAGCCGGGTAGGGCAACGGGGGCAGCAGAATCCAGGAACGGGCTGCTGGTTCGGTAGGCTGAACCTTGTGACTTTTCCTGTAATTGGCGTGGTGGGCGGCGGCCAGCTCGCACGAATGATGGCTCCGGCCGCGACCGCTCTTGGCTTTGAACTCCGTGTCCTTGCTGAAGGTGAGGACGTTTCTGCCGTCCAGGCCGTGGCGACGGCTCCAGTCGGCGACTACAAGGACCTCGCGGCCTTGCTCGAGTTCTCCAAGGGACTGGACGTCATGACGTTCGACCACGAGCACGTCCCCACTGAGCACCTTCGTGCCCTGATCGAGGCCGGCGTCAATGTCCAACCGGGCCCGGATGCCCTTGTGCACGCGCAGGACAAACTGGTGATGCGTGCAGCGATCGACCGCCTCGGGCTCCCCAACCCCGAGTGGGCAGCCGTCCACGGCGTCGAAGACCTGGTGGCTTTCGGTGAGCAGATCGGCTGGCCGATCGTCTTGAAGACTCCGCGCGGGGGCTATGACGGCAAGGGCGTGCGAATCGTTCATTCCGCCGACGACGCCCGGACCACCACGGACTGGTTCGAGGCCATGAGCCCGCTGCTGGCCGAGGCGAAGGTTGAGTTCAGCCGCGAGCTGTCCGCGCTCGTCGCAAGAACTCCCGACGGCGAATCGCGCGCCTGGCCGGTTGTCCACACTGTCCAAGTGGACGGGATCTGCGACGAAGTCATTGCGCCTGCCCAGGACATTCCCGTGGAAGTCGCCGCCGCCGCCGAAGAGGCAGCGCTGCGGATCGCCAATGAACTGGGCGTCACGGGCGTCATGGCGGCAGAACTCTTTGAGACTCCCGGCGTCGGGGCCGGCTTCCTGGTCAACGAGCTCGCCATGCGTCCGCACAACACGGGCCACTGGACGCAGGACGGCTCCGTCACAAGCCAGTTTGAGCAGCACTTGCGCGCAGTCCTCAACCTCCCCCTCGGTGCCACCGATGCCTTGGGCGCGGTGGTGGTCATGAAGAACTTCCTGGGTGGCGCCAACGAAGATCTCTTCAGCGCCTACCCCAAGGCCCTGGCTTACGAGCCCGCTGCGAAGGTCCACTGCTACGGCAAATCCGTGCGTGCCGGCCGCAAGATCGGCCATGTGAACCTCGTCGGCAACTCCACGGCAGACGTCGATTCCATCCGGCACCGCGCCGCCGTTGTTGCCGACATCATCCGTGACGGCCGCATGCCGGCAGAGACCACCACCGAGGAGACCGCATGAGTGCAGAAAAAACGGGTGCCGAGAACGCCGCCCCGATCGTGGGCCTGGTCATGGGTTCCGACTCCGACTGGCCGGTCATGGAAGCTGCGGCGGACGCCCTGGCCGAATTCGGCATCCCTTTCGAAGCCGACGTGGTCTCCGCCCACCGGATGCCCACGGAAATGATCCGCTACGGGCAGAGTGCCCATGAACGCGGCATCCGCGTCATCATCGCCGGAGCAGGCGGCGCCGCCCATTTGCCGGGCATGCTCGCATCCGTCACCCCGCTGCCCGTGATCGGCGTCCCGGTCCCGCTGAAGACCCTGGATGGCATGGATTCCCTGCTGTCCATCGTTCAGATGCCCGCGGGCGTACCCGTGGCGACCGTGTCGATCGGCGGCGCCCGCAACGCCGGCCTTCTGGCCGTGCGCATACTTGCTTCCGGAACCGATGATCTGGCCGTCCGGCTTCGTGGCGATCTGCTCGAGTTTGCCCAGGAGCTCAACAATACTGCCACGGAAAAAGGGGCCAAGCTCCGCGACAAGGTGGCCGAAGTGTTCTCCACGGCCAACGTCTCCGCTCGGAGCAGCCGCTAAAGGGCGTTGCGATGTCCGATAGCCGGCCCGGTCGGAACCAGCCCGGAACGAACCTGACGGATGCCAGCAACGGGCAATGCAGACCGTTGTAGGCTGGCAAGCGCCCGAATTATCCGAACGTACCGCCTCGTAATGACAAGGATCCCCTGCCGTGTACCTGCTTGAGAACGTTCTGCGACCGTATGCATGGGGATCGACGACGGCGATCTCCACCCTGCTGGGAAGGCCCGCCTCGGGCGGACCCGAGGCCGAGTTGTGGATCGGAGCGCACCCCGACTCGCCGTCGATGGCCACGCGCCCCGATGGATCCTCCGTTGCCTTGGACGCCCTGATCAACGCAGATCCCGCCCATTTCCTGGGCGAATCCAGCCTGGCCGAATTCGGTCCCCGGTTGCCGTTCCTCACCAAGCTTCTTGCGGCGGACAAGCCTTTGTCCCTGCAGGTCCACCCAAGGCTGCAGCAAGCCAGGGAAGGCTTCGCAAAGGAAAATGCCGCAGGCGTGGCAGCGGATGCCCCCGGACGCAACTACCGGGACGACAACCACAAGCCGGAGATGATTTTCGCCCTGACCCCGTTTGAGGCGCTCTGCGGTTTCCGTCCAGCCGCCGATTCGCGGCGCGCCTTCGAGCACCTCGCGACTCTCCTGGACCTGGCCGCCGTCGACGTCCCGGAGGTCATCATTGGGGTCATCGCAGACCTGTCCGGCCCAGATGAGTCCGCCGCTCTCAAGGCTGCGTTCACCCGCCTGATTACCGGCGGGGATGCCGTGTCAGCGGCAACGGAGCAAGTGGTCTCCGTCTTGAAGTCGGGCGCGCCGATGGGTATCCACACCGCGCAGCTCACCACGTTGGTGGGCATCAACAGTGAGTTCCCTGGAGATCCGGGTGTCCTGATTTCCCTGCTCTTGAACCTTGTCTTCCTGGCACCGGGCGAATCCGTCTACCTGCCGGGCGGAAACGTCCACGCTTACTTGAAGGGCCTCGGCGTGGAGGTCATGGCGGCCTCGGACAATGTGCTGCGCGGTGGCCTCACTCCCAAGCACATCGATGTTCCCGAACTCCTGAAGACCATCGAGTTCGCTTCCCTCGGGGTGCCGCGCATCGCGCCGCGAACCTCCGGATTTGGCCAGGATCTCTATGTGCCGCCATTCCGGGAATTCCAACTCCAGCGCATCGAGTTGGCCCCTGGAGCGGAACCGGTGCCGCTGGCGCAAGTCGGCCCCGCCGTCGTCGTGGTCGTGTCGGGTTCCGTCGTGCTCGACTCCCCCAAGAGCGAACTCGCCGTCGCGCGTGGCGTAAGTGCGTTCATTCCGGCGGCCGAAGAGCCCGTCATGGTGCACCCGGCTTCCGGAGCAGCCGGAACGAGCGTTGCGTTCGCCGTCACAACGGGGCTGGGGAACTAGGCCGTGGAGTATTTCCTGCAGACGCCCGCTTGGGCGTCCTTCCAACGTTCCCTTGGCCGTACCGTGCACGAGGAGTCCGGCCCGGGGTGGCGTTTCCTGGCTGTTGAGGAAAAAAACCCCGCGGGCAAGGTGATCTACACGCCGTACGGACCCGTGGCCGATTCGCTGGAGGCCTTCGGCGCGGCTGTAGAGGCGCTCCTGGACATCGCGCGTCGCAGCCGGGCAGTGTTTGTCCGGATGGAACCGGTCACCGCCGGGTTCGAAGCCGTCGACGCCGATGCGGTACTGCGGGCACGCGGCCTGCAGCCCGCGCCGTCCAACCAGCAGCCGGAACTGAGCTGGATTGTGGATTTGGACGGCGATTTCCAGGACGTCCTAGCGGGCATGAAATCCACCAACCGGAACCTGTACCGCAACATCCACAAGAAGGGCGTAACGTTCCGGTCTTCGCAGGATCCTGAAGAGATCTCAGTACTTCTCAACTTCCTGCACATGACAGCAGCACGGAACGGTTTCAAACCCCAGAGCGACGACTACCTGAGCTCGGTAGCCCGTTCCCTCATGCCTGCCGGCGCCTGCACCCTGTTCATCGCCGAACTGGAAGGCGAGCCCATTGCCGCCGCTCTGGCGTACGACTCCGCAGACACGCGTACCTACGCCCACGCGGCGCTCGATGACACGCACCGCAAGCTCAGCGCGGGCATCCCGTTGCTCGTGACGCTCATGGCCGATGCCAAGGACAAGGGACTCAAGCACGTCGACCTGTGGGGTGTGGCCCCGGAAGGCGATCCTGATCACAAGTGGGCCGGATTCACTGCCTTCAAGAAGTCTTTCGGCGGACGCGAAATCGCCTATCCGGGCACGTGGGACCTTCCCGTCAACAAGTTCCGATACGGTGCCTACCAGCTCGCGCGGAAGCTGCGCGAAAAGCTCCGCTGACCCACTTCCTTAAGCCCGAACTGGCAGCAAATGCCATCAAAATCCAGGGCCAGCCGGGCCTTGCGGACGCCTCGCATGCCGGGATGGGTCGCCACCATCGCCTTCAAATCGTCTCGTCGAGGGCCGCGGACAAACTGATGCGACGGATCCGCGCGGCGGAGCCGTGGCTCAGGCAACATTCGGGGTCGAGCTCGGTGTAGCCACGCAAGTGCTCCGCGACCGTCCCCGTGCTCTGCAACGGCAGGCGCAGTCCCCGCGACAACGTGACAATGCTGTCGCGGCGCAATTGCTTCTGGCTCAGTCCAAGGGTTTCAGCGGCCGACGCCGGAAAGGAACCGTTTGGGAGTTGCCCGAAAAGCTCCGCTGGCCCTTCTCCCAATTAGCCCGACGGAAGTCTGCGGGCGCGCAAAAGGGCGGTGGGATCGTGACAGCGGTGTCAGAATCGACGAGGGACGAGGAGATAGCCGCCGAGCGATCGTGCCGCCCTTTTGCACTAAGCCAGGATTTACTTGCGGGCGTAGCCTTCCCACTTGCTGGCCTGGTGCTCGCCGTCGACGAAGCGGATGGTGCCGGACTTGGAGCGCATCACGATGGACTGGGTCAGGACCTTGTCCTTGGAGTAGCGCACGCCCTTGAGGAGGTCGCCGTCGGTGATGCCCGTGGCTGCGAAGTAGCAGTTGTCGCTCGTCACGAGGTCGTTCGTGGACAGGACGCGCTCGAGGTCGTGGCCGGCGTCGATGGCCTTCTGCTTCTCGTCGTCGCTGGTGGGCCAGAGGCGACCCTGGATGACACCGCCGAGGGACTTGATGGCACACGCGGCAACGATGCCCTCAGGGGTACCGCCGATGCCCATCAGGGCGTCGACGCCGGTGCCGGAACGTGCGGCGGCAATGGCGCCTGCGACGTCGCCGTCCATGATGAACTTGGTGCGGGCGCCGGCTTCGCGGATTTCCTCCACCAACGGGCGGTGGCGATCGCGGTCCAGGATCATGACGTTGAGCTGGTTGACCTTGACGCCCTTGGCCTTGGCGATCAGGTGCAGGTTCTGCTTCACCGGCAGACGCAGGTCCACCATGTCAGCGGCCTCGGGACCGGTCACGAGCTTTTCCATGTAGAACACAGCGGAGGGATCGAACATGGTGCCGCGTTCGGCCACTGCCAGCACGGCGAGGGCGTTGTTGATGCCCAGGGCAGTCAGGCGGGTTCCATCGATGGGGTCGACGGCGACGTCGCACTCCGGCCCGGTACCGTCACCGACATGCTCGCCGTTGAAGAGCATGGGGGCTTCGTCCTTCTCACCCTCGCCAATGACAACGACGCCGTTGAAATGGACGGTGTGGAGGAACGAGCGCATGGCGTCAACCGCGGCGCCGTCGGCCTTGTTCTTGTCGCCGAAGCCAACCCAGTGACCGCCGGCAATGGCCGCGGCCTCGGTGACGCGGACAAGTTCGAGGGCCAGGTTGCGGTCCGGCTCATCGGTTCCGACGGCGAGCGCCGGCGAAATCGTGGAATACGTCTGGGACATTGGCGCTGGAGACACGTGAACCTCTTCTTCGATGATGCGATTCGTGGGACCAGGAACGGCCACGCTTGGCGGCCTGGATCATTCCTCTACAAGAGATCATAGTCGGGGCTGGGCAGACGAGTCATGGGATGACCGACTCTCGGAACACCCCTTGCGCGGATTGCCCGATGTGTATTAGCCGCTTGGATAAGGGACTATTGAAGCGTGAGTGATACGCAGGACAAAGCAATGGCGGCTGCCCCATTGAATGATGGCAGCAGTGCCGCCCCCGGCCCCGACGACGCCAGCCAACCGATCGTCAAGCCCGTCATCCCGGCGAAAGCAGCCAAACGCGCCAACGCCTCGGTGATCGGCATGCTCATCGCGTTGCTCCTCTGCGTGCTGGCATTCCTGCCGATCGTGCTCATGAACCCGGCGCCGAAGAGCAACGGCTACCGGCCCAACGTCAATGTGGCAGCAACCGCCACCAACGCCAAAGATGTGGCGGGTTTCACACCCGTCGCGCCCGATACCGGCGACACATTTAGTCCAAACTACGCCCGCTGGGTATCCGGGACCGGCGACGGCGTACCCACCTGGGAGGTCGGGTATCTCACTCCCAAGCAAGCGTTCATCGGAATTGTCCAGACCCGCAAGGCGAATCCCACGTGGATTTTCCAACAAACCGGCAGCGCCCCGGTCACCGGGACGCGTAACGCAGGCGGCCACGACTGGGAGCTCCATGACACGGCCAAGGGCAACCGGAGCATGGTCCTGAACTACCGCGGCACCACGATCATCCTGAGTGGCGGCGCAGGATTGGACGAGTTCTCCACGTTAGCCACAGCCGTAGTGAAGGCCGTGGACGCAGCTCCGGCGGCTTCCCCGGACGAAACCACGAAGCCTGGCGAAACAGTTTCGCAGCCTGCCACCTCCAAGCCGTAAAGTAGCGCCGTGGCCACCTACCTGACTCCTGCACTTGCCTGGCGCCGTTTGCGCGAAGGAAACGAACGTTTTGTCGCCGGCGAGTCCATGCACCCCAACCAGGACGCCTCGCGCCGAAACTCCCTTGTCGAAGACCAGCATCCCTTCGCCGTGATTTTCGGTTGCTCGGACTCCCGCCTGGCCGCTGAGATCATTTTCGACCTCGGACTCGGCGATGCCTTCGTAGTCCGCACCGCCGGCCAGGTGATCGACGACGCCGTCCTCGGTTCGCTTGAATACAGCATCTCCGAACTTCACGTCCCCCTCATCGTGATCCTTGGCCACGACAGCTGTGGAGCCGTGAAGGCAACCAAGCACGCCGTGGAGACTGGCGAGATGCCGGTCGGTTTCATCCGCTCCCTGGTGGAGCGCATCACGCCGTCCGTGCTCACAGCCGTGCGCAACGAGCAGACGGATGTCAACGACATGGTGGTGGAGCACGTCAAGCAAACGGCCCGTCGATTGGCGGACAGTTCCCGTGTGATTTCCGCCGCGATCGACGACGGACGCGCCGCCGTCGTCGGGCTTTCCTACAAACTGGACGAAGGCCGTGCGGCGCTGGTTTCCGGCATCGGCAAGCTTTAGGCCCGGCGCTGCAACGCCGTCGATGGGGCGGCAACCAGCAGCCGTAGCTTTGCACCACCGGTTTTCGGTCAAGCGGTCGCTCGCCATAAGCTAGGCCCATGACTTCCACTCAAGAATCCAACACGGCCGAGTTCCGTATTGAACATGACACGATGGGCGAAGTTCGCGTCCCCGTGAACGCACTGTACCGCGCCCAGACGCAGCGCGCCGTGGAGAACTTCCCGATCTCCGGCAAGACGCTTGAGCGCGCACACATCGAGGCCCTGGCCCGCGTCAAAAAGGCTGCAGCCCTCGCAAACGCCGAACTGGGGGTGCTCGACGGTGAGCTCGCCGCGGCCATTGCCAACGCTGCCGATGAGGTTGCTACCGGAAAGTACGACGGCGACTTCCCCATCGACGTCTTCCAGACCGGTTCGGGCACGTCGTCCAACATGAACACCAACGAGGTCATCGCGGAGCTGGCAACACGCGCCCTCGCCTCCGCCGGAAGTGACAAGGTTGTCCACCCGAACGACCACGTCAACGCCTCCCAGTCCTCCAACGACGTCTTCCCGACGTCCGTCCACGTCGCCGCGACGTCGGCCCTGATCAACGACCTGATCCCGGCCCTCGACTACCTGGCTGCTTCCTTGGACCGCAAGGCCGTGGAGTTCAAGGACGTCGTCAAGTCCGGCCGCACCCACCTCATGGACGCCACTCCGGTGACCTTGGGCCAGGAGTTCGGTGGCTACGCCGCGCAGGTCCGTTACGGCATCGAGCGCATCAACGCAGCCCTCCCCCGCGTTGCCGAGGTTCCCCTGGGCGGCACCGCCGTCGGCACCGGCATCAACACCCCGGAAGGCTTCCCGGAGCGCGTCATCGAACTCCTCGCTGCCGACACCGGCCTGCCCCTCACCGAGGCGCGCGACCACTTCGAGGCGCAGGCCAACCGCGACGGCCTCATCGAAGGCTCCAGCCAGTTGCGCAACATCGCGATCTCCTTCATGAAGATCAACAACGACCTCCGCTGGATGGGATCCGGCCCCAACACGGGACTTGGCGAAATCTCCATCCCGGATCTCCAGCCGGGCTCTTCGATCATGCCCGGCAAAGTCAACCCGGTCATCTGCGAAGCCTCGATCATGGTCTGCGCGCAGGTCATCGGCAACGACACCGCCATCGCTTGGTCCGGCACCAACGGCGCTTTCGAGCTCAACGTCGGCATCCCCGTGATGGCCGCCAACCTACTGGAATCCATCCGCCTACTGGCCAACACCAGCCGAGTGATGGCCGACAAGATGATCGACGGCATCACCGCCAACGTGGAGCGCGCCCGGTTCCTGGCCGAGGCATCCCCATCCATCGTGACCCCGCTGAACAAGTTCATCGGTTACGAAGCAGCGGCAAAGATCGCCAAGAAAGCCGTGGCTGAAGGCCTCACCATCCGCGAGGCCGTGGTCTCCCTCGGCTACCTCGAGCGTGGCGAACTGACCGAGGAGCAGCTCGACAAGGCCCTCGACGTCACCACCATGACCCGACCGGCCCACAAGGCCTAGCCTCCACCTAGCCCAGCTAGCCAGCACGACGGCGGCCGGCATCTTCCCCAGGGAAGGTGCCGGCCGCCGTCGTCGTTTCCGCCTCAAAAGTCTTTTTGCACTTTTTATAGAAAAGTGCAAAACTTTACTTTGTGGAAAATAGTGCAACTATCGATGGCGGCCTCCGCGAGCGCAAGCGCACACAGACCCGCGCGGCGATCTCCGCCGTTGCCCGGTCTTTGACCGCGCAGCGCGGACTCAACGGTTTCACCGTCGAGGAAGCCTGCGAACAGGCCGGGATATCGCGGCGGACCTTCTTCAACTACTTCCACACCAAGGAGGACGCGGTCATCGGGTCTTTCTCCGACGAGCTTCCCGAAGAGGCTCTGGAGGCCTTCAGCCGCAACCCCGCCCGTGCCATCGGCACGATCTCCGACTCGCTCTTGTCCGCACTGCGCCACTTCACCCTGGCCGTCCTCGAGCGATCCACCATCAGCCCGTCGGAGATCCGCCAGCTCATCGCGGCAGTTACCGCCGAGCCCCAGCTCCTGGGCCGGTTGACGCGTGAAGGCGAAGTCCGCGAGCGTCAGTTCGCCGAGCTCATCGCCGCCCGTGAAGGCCTCCCCGCAGACCACATCGAGGTCATCATGGCCGCCGCGGTCTTCGGCGCAGTCACCAAGAAGACGAGCAAACAGTTCTTTTCCGAAGAGAACACCGAGCCCTACCGCGAACTGCTGGATCGGAACATCAACGCAGCCCGCGGGCTCTTCGCCCAACCGCTGGACACCAACCCCGTCGAACCCCAGAAGGACCAACCGTGAGTACCACCCTCAAGACCAAAGCGGCCGCACCGCTGCTCTTGACCCAGAGAAGGATTTGGATCATTTTCTCGGCGCTCATCGCCGGAATGCTGCTCTCCAGCCTGGACCAGACCATCGTCTCCACGGCCATGCCCACTATTGTCGGCAAGCTCGGCGGCGTGGAGAACCAGGCCTGGATCACCACGGCCTATCTGCTGGCCACCACCATCGTCATGCCGATTTACGGCAAGTTCGGTGACATCCTGGGCCGGCGGAACCTCTTCCTGATTGCCATCGGTTTGTTCACGGCAGCCTCCATCGGTTGTGCCTTCGCCACCGATTTCTGGGGCTTCGTGATCTTCCGCGCCATCCAAGGCCTTGGCGGCGGCGGCCTCATGATCCTGTCCCAGGCCATCATCGCCGACATCGTGCCGGCCAAGGAACGCGGGAAATACATGGGTCCCCTGGGCGCCATCTTCGGCCTCTCCGCCGTTGCAGGCCCGCTCCTGGGCGGTTTCTTCGTGGACCACCTCACCTGGGAGTGGGCTTTCTACATCAACATCCCGGTCGGCATCGCGGCGTTCGCCATCGCCTGGTTCACGCTCACCCTGCCGAACAAGAAGGCAGAAAAGCGCATCGATATCCTGGGCGTGCTGCTGCTTTCTGCAGCCACGGCCTGCCTGATCTTCTTCACTGACTTCGGCGGCAAGAAAGACCAAGGCTGGGATTCGCCGCTCACGTGGGCTTTCGGTGCCGGCATGGTCCTGGCCGCGTTCCTCTTCGTTCTGGTGGAGCGCAAGGCCGAGGACCCCATCATTCCGCTGAGCCTGTTCAAGAACCGGATCTTCATCAACGCAACGGCCATCGGCTTCACGCTGGGCCTAGGCATGTTCGCCGCCATCGCCTTCGTGCCGACGTTCCTGCAAATGTCCTCTGGCACTTCAGCTGCCGTCTCCGGCCTGCTCATGCTGCCGATGATGGTGGGACTCATGGGTACCTCGATCTATTCCGGTATCCGCATCTCCAAGACCGGCAAGTACAAGATGTTCCCGATCCTCGGAGCGGGCCTAACGATCGTTGCGATGCTGTGGCTCACCACGCTCACCGCGGCAACTCCAATCTGGGTCATCTGCATCCAGCTCTTCATCTTCGGGGCTGGCCTGGGCTTGATCATGCAGGTCATTGTCCTGGTGGTGCAGAACGCAGTTCCAGCGGAACAGATCGGCACGGCCACGAGCACCAACAACTACTTCCGCGAAGTCGGAGCTTCGTTGGGCGTCGCGGTCTTCGGCTCGATCTTCACCACGCGCCTGGCAGAGTCCCTCACCAAAGCCTTCACAGGAGCCGGCGCTTCCGCTGCACAAGCTGCACAGTCCACCAGCAAGCTCGATCCCCAGACACTGGCCCAGTTGCCGTCCCAGGTCAAGGACGCCATCATCAACGCTTATGCCGATTCGCTGGCACCGGTGTTCTGGTACCTGATCCCGTTCATCGCCGTCGCGCTCCTGCTCGCCATCACGCTCAAGCAGATCCCGCTCTCCGATACCGCCGGCATGGTGGCCCGGGGCGAAGCTGTTGGGGGCGAGGAGGCGGAACGCCTCGAAGCCGAACGGCTCGGAACATCCGCCTAGGGGACCGTCGAGAACGTTGACGACCACGACGGCGAGCTCACCAGGCGCTGAACCCGCCGACGTCGGGCCTGCCGAGCCGCCCCCGTGCTGGTTGGTGCGCGGACCGTTAATCGCGCTGATACGCGACGGCGGTGCCCGGTTCCAGCGCGAGCCTGATGGTTTCGCGGTGGCCAGCACTGATTTCAGGCAAGTCGTCCAGGGCAAACCAGCCGACGGCGATTGATTCGTCGTCGTTGACGCGGGCGTCGCCGGAGACGTAACGGCATTTGAAGGCAATATCCAGGAAGTCGCAAACGTCCCCGTTGGGATAAGTGACAGGGCCGATCACTCCTACCGCCAGGATCCGCTCCGTCTCGGCCACCACGGCGGTTTCCTCGAAGATCTCCCGGATCAATCCCGGCGCGGGGTGCTCACCTGGTTCCAGCATCCCCGTAATCAAGGTCCAACGGCCATTGTCGGCCCGTTGGCACAGAAGGACCCGGTTCTCGTCGTCCAAAACCACGCCGCGCACGCCAGGCAGCCACAGCGGATCATTGCCGATCTTCTCGCGGATTTCGAGGATGAATTCCGGAACCGCCACTGCCTTAGCCCGCTTTCGTTGAAACAGTTATCACCAGCAGGAACATCGCCCCCGCTTCCTGATCGGATCCGCCAGTAGGGCGAGTATCCCATTGGCGAAGCGCGAATGACAGCGGGCGGGCATGTTCGGGCGGGTGCCTTCGCGTCACCTGGGACCTCCGTTCTCAGGCCGGCAAGGCAAGCATCGCCGCCGCGGCACCGGCCAGCATGAAGGGCCCGAACGGTATTGCTGACTTGAGCGTCCCGCGCCGGGCAATCAGGAGCCCAAGGCTCCACAGGCCGCCGAAGAGGAACGCGGCAAATGTTCCTGCGAAGACATGCGCCCAGCCCAGATAGCCAAGGTACAGGCCTAGAACTCCGGCCAGTTTGACGTCGCCGAAGCCCATCCCCGGCGGATACACCAAACGCAGGATGAAGTAGAAAAGCCACAGCACAACTCCCCCGGCCACAATTCCCAAAGCGGGCACACCCAGGAAGGCGGCGCCGCCGTCGGGCACGTTTCCTGCCGCTCCGGAGAGGGTTCCCGCCGCTCCGCCGCCCAAGGCGACGGCGATCGCTGCGCCGAGCAACAACACTCCCGCGATGGCGTAGGAGGGGAACACGATCCGGTTGGGCAGTAGGTGGTGACGGATGTCAATGACTGTGAGGCGCGCAGCCATGATCGCAAAGTACACACATGCTGCGAGAAGCAGCCAGAAGGCCGGGAAACTGGTCCCCCACAATTCGCCGAGTCGTCGGATCACCCTCGGATGCTATCGGGTTTCTGAAACGCGCGCCGGTCACGCACCCTTAGACTGTGGATATGGGGCGCTACAGTGCAGAAATCCAAGGCAATCCGGACGCCGACATGTCCTCCACCTTCCGAAACCTCTGCCGTTCCTCCCCGTGGAAATGGACCAGCCTGAGGTTCGAATACCTGGACCGGCCGGGAAACGCAGGAGACACCGTGCGAGCCTGGTTGCGTCGGCCGGGAGCACTTCGGCTCGAAACCATGGATGGCACGCTGCTGCACAGTACTACGGGCATTAACGACTCCCGCGACGGGCTTTACCTTGGTTCCAAGCGCAAATCCTGGCTCTTGCCGGCCCATTTGGTGACCCCCGTTTATGACTCCGGTGGTTTGGTCCGTCGACGCCCGGAGGCGGCATATGGTGAGCCGTCCTTCGGTAACGGAAGGCTGGCTGCCGCCCTGGATCCCGTGGAGCTCGCGGGGAACGCGCCGGTTCCCATGGAATTTCCCGAATCCAACCGGGTGGCCCTCGGTCCCATTCGGGAAGTCGATCACGAGGGACGACCGGCGCTCGAAACCATCGCGACCCGGGGACACAGCTATGTCGCGTCGGATGCAACCAAGCCGCTCTGTTTTCCCGGACGCACGCTGTTGCGGGTGGACTCGGGAACGGGCGTTTGCGTTTCGAGCCAATCGCTCGACGGCGATGGCACCGGTCAGGGGCATTGGATGCGGATCCTAGGGGTGGACGAGTACATGCTGGACGATCTGTTCCTCGCTGAATCGATGAACCTCACGGATGTCCGGAAGCACATCAGCTGGGACATCGGCCCCCGCGCCTGAGAGCGGACGGGCGAACGGGCGAACGCTGTCAGCTTCGGCGAGAACGCTCGCTCACCTATCGGCCCCTCCCACCCAACGCTCGCTCACCTATCGGCCCCTCCCACCCAACGCTCGCTCACCTATCGGCCCCCTCCGCGGAACGCTCGCTCATTTGTTGTTGTGAACGAGCGTTCCGGATTTTGGCGAGAAAGGTGAGCGTGCGTCAACAGGAAACCCCGCATAGGTGAGGGAGCGCTCGGCAAAAACGCGCCATAGGTGAGCGCGCGCCGTCCTTCCAGCCAGGAACGAGCGAAGCCTCACGTCCTGCTCAAAAGGCGAGCCGCTCGCACCCGGCAATACCGAGTCGCGCCTAGATTTCAGCCCCTTCGAGCAGTTCCGTCACGAGCGCGGCGATCGGCGAGCGCTCGGAGCGGGTCAGAGTGATGTGGCCGAACAGCGGGTGGCCCTTGAGTGTCTCGACGACGGCGGCAACGCCGTCGTGCCGGCCGACCCGGAGGTTGTCCCGCTGTGCGACGTCGTGGGTCAGGACGATCTTGGAGTTCTGTCCGATGCGGCTCATCACGGTGAGGAGCACGTTCTTTTCGAGCGACTGGGCTTCGTCCACGATCACGAAGGCGTCATGGAGGGAGCGTCCGCGGATGTGGGTCAGCGGCATGACTTCGAGCATGCCCCGGTCCATGACTTCTTCAACGACTTCCTGGCTGACGAGTGCACCGAGGGTGTCGAAGACCGCCTGCGCCCAGGGGTTCATCTTCTCTGCCTCAGAACCCGGCAGGTAGCCGAGTTCCTGTCCACCCACCGCGTACAGCGGCCGGAAAACGATCACTTTGCGGTGTTCGCGGCGTTCCAGGACTGCTTCGAGCCCGGCACACAGGGCCAGGGCCGACTTTCCAGTGCCCGCCCGGCCGCCGATCGAAACGATTCCGACGCTGGGATCCATGAGCAGATCAATGGCAAGCCGCTGCTCCGCCGAGCGGCCGTGCAGTCCGAAAACATCACGGTCGCCCTTGACCAGCCGTACCTGCTTGTCCGCGCCAACGCGTCCCAAGGCCGAGCCCCTGTTCGAGAGCAGCACCAGGCCGGTGTTGACCGGCAGTTCGGCTGCGGCCGGGATGAAGACCGGTTCGTGGCCGTAGAGGGTGGTGATTTCGTCCTCGCTGGCCTCGATCTCTGCGATGCCGGTCCATCCGGAGTCCTTGACGAGTTCGTTGCGGTACTCGTCAGCAAACAACCCCATGGCGGAGGCTTTTACGCGCATGGGGAGGTCTTTGGAGACTACCGTGACGTTGTGGCCCTCGTTGGCTAGATTCTTGGCGACAGCCAGAATGCGGCTGTCGTTGTCGCCCCCCCGGAATCCTGCAGGCAGGACTTCGGTGGAGACGTGGTTCATCTCGACACGCAGTGTGCCGCCGTCAGATCCGATCGGGATGGGTTGATTCAGCCCGCCATGCTCAATGCGCAGGTCATCCAGGAGCCTGAGCGCCTTGCGGGCGAAGTAGCCCAACTCGGGATCGTGGCGTTTCCCTTCCAATTCGGTGATGACCACGATCGGGACAATGACTTCGTGCTCTGCGAAGCGCAACAGGGCGTGCGGATCGGAAAGCAACACGGAAGTGTCAATCACATAGCTTCGGCCAGTCGGGGGTTTGGACACAGTCCCACCGCTTTTGGCCCGCTTGGTGCGAGAGGTAGCTGAACTTTCCCCGTCGGAAACGATTACGGGCAGTTGCTCAGAAATAGCCACATCGACTCCAGCCCCGGGCGAACCCGGCTTATTCGTGAGGCGGCTCGGCCGGAAGGCCGGGCGCGGCCCCCCACGTAACTGGTGCGATGATTCGCTCCATCTACTGGCCTCCCCGATCAGCAGGCGGCTTGCCTACTGATGGGATTAACGTATTCCCGTGCCATTACATTTCCGGTTAGCTCAAACGGCGATTCGTGTAGACAAAATGTGAACTTCCCGTAAACGGGAGCGCACTGAGTGGAAACCGCGTCAGGAACCGAAGCGACGCTGGCGGCCCGCGTAGTCCCGCAGGGCCCGGAGGAAATCGATCTTGCGGAACGCGGGCCAGAGTGCCTCGCAAAAGTAGAACTCGCTGTAGGCGCTTTGCCACATGAGGAAGCCGGACAAGCGCTGCTCACCTGATGTGCGGATCACGAGATCAGGGTCAGGCTGGCCGCGCGTATAGAGGAAGCGTGAGATGTCGTCCACTGATAGTTCATCGGCCAGCTCGCTGATGTCGCGGCCATGCGCGACGGCGTCATGCAGCAATTCCCGGACGGCGTCGACGATCTCGCGCCGCCCGCCGTACCCGACCGCCACGTTGACGTGCAGCCGCTCGCGGATCGGAGTGCGGGCTGTAAGTTTGTTGAGCCGCTCGGCGAGATAGTCCGGAAGGAGCTCGGGCGCACCCATGGCGTGGACTGAGATATCCGCATCCTCATCCAGCCGATCCAGGGTGTTGGCGATGATGCCCATCAAGAGTTCAAGTTCTTCGCCGGAACGGTTCATGTTGTCAGTTGACAACATGTACAGCGTGACAACCTTGACTCCCAGTTCCTGGCACCACCCCAGGAACTCGTGGATTTTGTCCGCCCCTGCTTGGTGGCCTTCGCTGGTGGGAGCGTTGAATTGCCGCGCCCAGCGGCGATTGCCGTCCACCATCACGCCGATGTGCCGGGGAATCTTGTCCTGCTTGAGAGATCGGAGCAGCTTGCGCTCGTAGAAGCCGTAGAGGAAGCCGGGCCACTCCATCCGGACACTCACCTGACTTCCTTTGAACGGCACCTGAAAGCAAAATAAACAACGACGGCGGCTGGCCGGGCGGGCAGCCGCCCTCACCCAAACAACCATCACCACCTCCAGCGCGCGGCCTAAGGTGCACCACCAAGGCTACCTTCCCAAGCTGGGCCGCTGGCACACAGAAGTCTTGAAACTCGATTGAAAAGATCGTTACTCGGCAGTAACTTATCCGGACGCGGGTTACGCTTAAACGATGTCGGAGCTGCTCGCAATCAAGCCAAGGTGGCGCGGCTGGATACATGCTGTGGCCACGCCGTTCGCCGTCGCAGCAGGAATCGCCCTGGTGACGTTGGCACCTACGGCCGACCGGAAGATCGCATCGGCCATCTACGCTTTCACGGGTGTACTGCTCTTCGGCGTGTCCGCGGTCTACCATCGCGGCAATTGGGAGCCGAAAACCAGAATGGTCCTCAAGCGACTTGACCACACCAACATCATGTTGGTGATCGCCGGCAGCTACACCCCGCTGGCGTGGTCGCTACTGGAGCGGCCCAAGGCAGTGCTCCTGCTGTGGGTCATCTGGTCTGGGGCACTGTTGGGGGTGTTGTTCCGGGTCCTCTGGACCGGTGCCCCGCGTTGGCTCTACGTGCCCATCTACGTTGCACTGGGCTGCGGCGCGCTGTTCTATTTGCCTGAATTCTTCGAGGCAAATGCCCCCGCAGCGATCCTGATCTGCGTAGGCGGAGCCCTTTACATCGCCGGCGCCGTTTTCTACGGAATCAAGAAACCCAATTTCAGCCCCCGGAACTTCGGCTTCCATGAACTCTTCCACGCTCTCACGGTGCTGGCCTTCGCGGCGCATTTTGCCGCAATCATGATTGCCGTGCTGAGCTAGCCGGCGGCCTCCGTCATCGCTTCAAGGCGCGGTCCCAGTTCCTCAACCGAGCGTAGCGGCAGGTCACAGACCATCCCCCGGCACAAGTACACCTGCGGTGAGCCGTCCGCGGCCGCGGTGCGGGCCTCAAGCAGTGGCACATTCGGTTCCACTGCGCGGGTCTCCGGGACCGCGCCGTCGTCGGCCGCCTCTTCGCCAGCTTCCCCGCTCTGCACGGCCACCACCATTCCCGGGCTCGGAGAGGCCAGCAGGGCACGGTGGAGTTCCCGCTGGATCGGACCAGCCGGGCCGGATACGGCTGCCTCTACGGGGCCAGCCACAGCCGCCTGTGCGGTCGCAAGCAGCCAGCCCGCCACCCGCGGTGCCCGGCCGGCTATCGGAGGCAGGAGGGACAGGATGTTGCTTGCCATGGCCCTGTGCTCGTGCGAACCCGAGTACGCAGCGTAGCTCAGCAGCACGCCGGCAAATGCCGCTGCTCCGCTGGGCGCCGCGTTGTCGAAGGGGTCCAACCCCGGGTGCTGCCCTTGCGCGTTGAACACCTGGGCGGACTCCCCCACAGAGTCCGACAACGTCCCGTCCACCACGAAGCGCGCGCAAGCTCCGCGGATCAATTCTTCCGCGAACCGGTACCAGCGCCGGTGGCCCGTCACGGCATAGAGGGCCAGGAATCCTTCGGCACAGAACGCGTAATCTTCCAACAGGCCACTGATCCCTCGCGCAACGCCATCGTGCGAGACCCTGATCAGCACCTGCGCACTGGAACCGGAGCCACTGGAACCAGACGCCGGACGCCAATGTACGCGTACCAAGTACGCGGCCACGCTTTCCGCGGCGGCGATCAGTTCCGGCCTGTCCAAGACCGCACCGGCTTCGGCAAGCGCTGCGATGGCCAGGCCGTTCCATCCCGCCACTACCTTGTCGTCCCGGGCCGGCTGTGTGCGCGCAGACCGTGCAACACGCAAAGCGGGCCGGACACGGTTCCACAGCCGTGATTCGGACCCGGTCAGTTGGCGCCCAGGATGCAGCGGAGAGCCAAACGCCGAGACCGTGCCCGATGCCCCGACACTCATCA
This sequence comes from Arthrobacter sp. FW306-04-A, assembly GCF_044358315.1. GTDB lineage: Bacteria > Actinomycetota > Actinomycetes > Actinomycetales > Micrococcaceae > Arthrobacter. Next base: position 1,194,814 of record NZ_CP084559.1, on the reverse strand, counting down.
GCCTTGCCGCGGCCGCGCCATCCCCTGGGCCCAGCACAGCTTCTAGGCTTTCAGGAGTCCACAGATAGGACGCCCCTTCGTGATGCACACCGTCCACCACGGTGTCGGCGTCAAGGGAGGACGCTAGCCCTTCCGGGGCTGCGGGATCGCCCAGCCCGAGAGAATCCAGCATCCAGTCCGCCACCCGCGAAGCCACCAGCGCTGCCTCGCCTGCCGGCATCACCCAGTCACCGCGCAGCCTGACCCAATGGACGTAGGCGCGAAGAAGCTGGGCATTGTCATAGAGCATTTTCTCGAAATGCGGCACGGACCAATCGGCGGTCACGGAATACCGGGCGAAGCCGCCGTCGAGCTGGTCGCACAATGCGGAACGGGCCATTGCGGCGAGCGTGCGCCCGGCCATGTCGCGGGCGGCGTCGGACGTATCCGACTGCACGGCAGCGTGCCGGATCAAGAACTCAAGAACCGCCGACGGCGGGAACTTGGGTGCGCCGCCAAAGCCACCGCCGTCGGGATCCTCCAAACGGGCGAGAACGCGCACTGCTTCCGACAGCAGGCTTCTGTCCAGGATTTCAGGTGGCCCGTCCAAGGACACTGCCGCGGCGAGTTGTGCATCGGCCATGCCGGAGGCGAGCCCGCGGGCATTCTGCTCGACGGCGTCCCGGCGTTCCAGCCATGCCTCGTGGACCGCCTCAAGCACCTGCCGGAAGGACGGACGCCCGGGCTGGGGCGTCGGCGGGAAATAGGTGCCCGCATGGAAGGCCAGGCCCTCGGGCGTCAGGAATACGGACATCGGCCAACCGCCCTCGCCACTGATGGCCTGGGTGGCTGCCATGTAGATCGAATCCACATCAGGGCGTTCTTCGCGATCCACTTTGACGGCCACGAAGTGGGCGTTCAAGTAATCCGCCGTGTCTTGGTCTTCGAAGGACTCGTGGGCCATGACGTGGCACCAATGGCACGCAGCATAGCCAATGGAAAGAAAGACCGGAACATCGCGGGCCGCCGCGAAGGCGAAGGCCTCGTCCCCGAACGGCCGCCAGTGCACCGGGTTGTGCGCGTGTTGGCGCAGATAAGCGGACGGTTCGGAGCCGAGGGCATTGGATGCCCCCGGCCATTCCCGGGTGGTGCCCGGGTCAGCGGGCTCCGGAGCCGGCATCGCCGTCGGAGTCTTCCGCGTTCGGCTTGCCCGAGGCGACGCCGCCGTCATCGGCGCCGCCGGACTCTGTGACCAGCTGGGCTTCTTCAACTTGGGCACGGTAGCGGACCCGGCGGATACGACGGACCATGTCCACGATCAGGAAGGTCGTGAGCACCACGATGAAGGCAGTCAGGACGAAGCCCCAGGTTCCCGGGGTCACCTGGTCTTCCGACAAGCCGGGGCGCAGCGACGGGGTCGGGGTAGGCGACGGAGTCGTGGCCAGGGCGATGAGAAAGTGGTGCACGGTTCAAACCTTCTATGGGAGTTTCCAGCCGGTTGGCGACTTCTACACGTGATAGAAATCGCCGGCGATCTTATCTTAGCCCTGCGAACAGGTCCTTTTCCGGCAGTTCGGCCGGGATCCGGGAGTGGACCAGCGTGAAGTCTTCCCACGGCCACGCCCTGCGCTGCATCTCCGGGGACACAGCGAAAAAGAAGCCGAGCGGATCAACCTGCGTTCGGTGCGCCCGGAGGGCATCGTCACGGGCCTCGAAATAGTCCCCGCAATCCACCTGCGTGGTGGTCTGGTGCATCGGCCTCGGCGGAGTATGGCCTTCCGCGTCGGCCTCAAGCCAGGCAGCCAACCGTTCCGCGTAGGGCGATTGGAGGCCTGCCTCTTCGAGCGCAAAATGCAATGCACGGAACCGGTCAGGGCTGAAGGCGCGATCGTAATACAGCTTGCTGGGCTCCCAGCTTTCGCCGGTCCCGGGGTAGCGCGTTGGGTCTCCGGCAGCATGGAACGCTTCGACGGCAACCTTGTGGGCCATGATGTGGTCCGGATGCGGGTAGCCACCGTTTTCGTCGTAGCTCACCACGACGTGCGGCTTGAAATCACGGACCAAGCGGACCAGGGGCGCCGCCGCGCGCTCAAGGGGCTGACGCGCGAAGCAACCCTCAGGCAGGGGCGGCAACGGATCGCCGTCGGGCAGTCCGGAATCCACGAAACCCAACCAACGCTGTTTGATTCCGAGAACGGCGGCCGCTTCCTCCATTTCCAGGCGGCGCGCGCCCGCCATGTCCCGCTTTGGATGTGGAGCCGATTCCATGGCCGGATTCTGGATGTCGCCCCGCGAGCCGTCAGTGCACGTGGCCACCATGACCTCGACGCCGGAAGCCGCGTACATCGCCATGGTTGCCGCGCCCTTGCTTGATTCGTCGTCCGGATGCGCGTGGACGGCGAGCAGCCGGAGCTGCGTGTCGGGGCTGCTGGATGTGCTCATCCGGTACGGTTCCTCTTTCCGGGTAATGCTCTTCTGGTTTGCTGATGGCTGGTTGCTGCCCAGGCGTTTCCGCTGTGTGCAACGAGTTGCCGGAAGCCCACTAAACTAGGTGGGTGACTTCGGAGGACCCATCGGGCACGGCGCTGCCGGCAACTAACAGCCTAGCCAATCGCTACGGCAGCCAAAAGCGCGCCTTCGGCGGGAAAACCAGACGCAACATCGTGATCGCCGCTCTCGTCCTTGGAATCGGGTTCCTGGCTTGGGTCACCACGTCTTCCTCGCAATCGTCTGTGTCATATAAGGATCTCGGCTATAGCTCCACGGACGCCACCCAGTCCGAGGTCGATTTCCAGGTCACCAAGAACCCTGGTGCCGCGGCAAAGTGCGCCGTCAAGGCCATGGACTCCAAGTTCGCGGTGGTCGGCTGGAAAGTCGTCCAGATTGGTCCGAATGCCCCGAAGGACGGCGCCGACGGCGGCCAGACGACTGTCCACAGGACTATCCTGCACACCGAGTCCGGGGCCGTGTCCGCCGTCGTGGACAACTGCTGGATTGTCGACAACAGCAAATAACAAACGTGTGACCCGCGACTCAGCGAGCTTGGGTTTGTCCACAGGATTGACTACACTGGATCAATACCTTAACCCCGCTGAGTTGGTTGCTGAGTTCCACGAGTGGCCTGCACCGGCGGGGTCTTTGCTTGTCAGATCCATAAGGAGAAGTCCGTGTCGACCACCAACAGCGCGCCTGCAGCTTGGCTTACCCAGGACGCATTTGACCGCTTGAAGGCAGAGCTGGACCAACTTTCCGGCCCTGGCCGTGCGGAGATCGTACAGAAGATCGAAGCCGCCCGTCAGGAAGGCGACCTCAAGGAAAACGGCGGCTACCACGCCGCGAAGGAAGAGCAGGGCAAGATCGAGGCCCGTATCCGCCAGCTGACCGCGCTCCTGCGCGATGCCCAGGTTGGCGAAGCTCCGGCCGACGACGGAATCGTCGAGCCCGGCATGCTCGTCGTCGCACGCATTGCCGGTGACGAAGAGACCTTCCTGCTCGGATCCCGCGAAATCGCCGGCGATTCCGATCTCAACGTCTTCAGCGAGAAGTCTCCGCTGGGCGTGGCGATCATGGGCCACAAAGAAGGCGACAAGATCAGCTACGTCGCCCCCAACGGCAAGGAAATCCCCGTGGAGATTGTTTCCGCCAAGCCGTACGCTGGCTGATAGTCCGCAAAACAACGACGCCGGCCCTCCCCTTCGCGGAGAGGGCCGGCGTTTTGCTTTTGTTTTCCCGAGTAATCCCCACCGCCACCCTCGCCTCGCAAGTCCCCACCGCCAGGGAACCCTGGCGGCGCGGGCGCAGGAGCACCGCGGCCGCCACTCCCCCGATGGCCCCGCCGAGGTGCGCTTGCCACGAGACCAACCCCATCACGGTGGGCAGCACACCGAACAAGATGCTGCCGTAGGCCAGGAACAGCACCGCCGAGAGCAGGATCTGCCACCAGCTGCGGTTGAAGAAGCCCCGCACCAGCAGGAATGCAAAGAGTCCGAAGACCAGGCCCGAGGCGCCCACAGTCACGCCTCCCCCGCCGATCAGCCACACCGCAAGGCCTGAACCCAGCCAGCTGAACGCCAATGCCGTCAGGAACACCCGGAGACCGGAGAGGAACACCAGGAAACCGAAGATGACCAGCGGCAACGCATTGGACAGGAGATGTCCGAAATTGGCGTGGAGCAGCGGGAACGTCAGGATGTCGAAAACGCCGTCCAGGCTCCGGGAGCGCAGCCCGAACACAGTGTTGAGGCTATGCAACATCAAGGTGTTGACCAACTCGATCACCGCCAACAGCACCACGAAGCCACCCATGAACAGCAACCCACCCCGGGCTCGGGTAGCCAGGGACTCCCTTGCCGGTGACCGCCCGTCTCCGTTGGTGTAGAGCGCCATATCAGCTGCCCGTCAGTGCACCACGATCGGGTGGAAGCCTTCGGCGCGAAGGGCTGCCAGCACCTGCTCGCTGTGTTCGTGGCCCTTGGTTTCCAGGTTGACGGTGATGGAGACGTCGCCCATGCTGATCGCGCCGCCCACCCGGGTGTGGTCCAGGCCGGTCACATTGGCATCATTTTCGGCGATGATACGGGCAATCGTGGCCAAGGAACCCGGCCGGTCATCCAGCATCATTCGGACGGTCATGTAGCGTCCGGCCGCTGAGAGGCCGCGCTGGATCACTTTGAGCATCAACATGGGGTCGATGTTGCCACCGGAGAGGATGACGGCAGTGGTTCCCGGGTTTTCGATCTTGCCATCCATGAGCGCGGCGACGCCCACCGCACCGGCAGGCTCAACCACCATCTTGGCCCGCTCCAGCAGGAAGATGAGTGCGCGCGCCAAGGAGTCCTCGCTGACGGTTACGACGTCGTCTACGAGTTCGCGGATGATGCTGAAGGGCAGCTGGCCAGGACGTCCGACGGCGATTCCGTCCGCCATGGTGGAAACCTTCTTGAGCGGCACCAAGGCATCGGCGGCCAGCGACGGCGGGTAGGCGGCGGCATTCTCAGCCTGAACGCCGATGATCCGGATCTCCCGTCCCAATTCCTTGGCCCTCGCTTTGATCGCGACGGCGACACCGGCCAGCAGGCCGCCACCGCCCACGCCCATAACGACAGTGTCGACATTGGGAACCTGGTCCAGGATTTCGAGCCCAACGGTGCCTTGGCCAGCCACGACGTCGACGTTGTCGAAGGGGTGGACGAAGACGGCACCCGTCTCATTAGCGTAGCGCTGCGCTTCGGCGAGGGCCTCGTCCACATTGTGTCCGTGGAGGATCACTTCGGCCCCGTGGCTGCGGGTCGCCGCGAGCTTCGGAAGCGCGACGCCGAGCGGCATGTAGATGCGTGCTTTGATTCCCAGGCTTTTCGCCGCCACGGCAACGCCTTGGGCGTGGTTGCCCGCCGAAGCCGCGACGACACCGCGCTTCTTTTCCTCGGGAGACAGGCGTGCCATCCGGACGTAGGCTCCACGGACCTTGAAGGAACCGGCCCGTTGGAGGTTCTCGCATTTGAAGAAGACCTCGCCGCCTACCATCGCTCCCAGAGCCCGTGAGGACTCGATAGGGGTCTTGGTAATAATGCCCTCGAGCAGCTCCCGCGCCTTAAGGACATCGTCCAGCGTGACGGGCAGTGTATCGAGGGTATTCACGGGTTATTCTCCTTTGTTGGTGTGGTCTGCGGCATCCTTGGGAGATGTCCGTTCCGCAGCCGCGTTCTGACTGGCGGCACCTTTGCCGCTGTTGGACCGCGCGCCGGTCATGGCGGCGGGAAGGTGGATTTCCTTGATGGTGGGATCCCCATCGGAGTCCCGTGTTACGGCCCCCGCGCCAGCGTACGCCGTCGTCAGTCCTTCATCATGTTCCCACGTCCGGGTGGCAATATAGCGAATCGCCGTATTTGCTACGGCGAGGAGCGGAACGGCAAAGAGCGCTCCCGGGATTCCAGCAAGGTAGGAACCGGCGGCAACGGACAGGATCACGGCAACGGGGTGTAGCGATACAGCCTTGCCCATGACAAGCGGCTGCAGGATGTGGCTCTCAAGCTGCTGCACCAAAAGCACGATGCCCAGCATTATAAGGGCGTTGACCGGGCCGTTGGCCACCAAGGCCAGGAGCACCGCGATGGCTCCCGTCACGAGGGCGCCCACCACTGGGATGAATGAACCGATGAACACCAGGACAGCCAAGGGCAAGGCTAAGGGAACCTGGATGATTGCGGCGCCGACTCCGATGCCCACCGCGTCCACGAACGCCACGAACATCTGGATGCGCACATAACTGACCATGGACGACCAACCGCGCCGGCCCGCGCCGTCGGCGGCTGCGCGCGCGGTCCGGGGCAGGAGTCCCACCATGAACCGCCAGATCCTGGATCCTTCCAGGAGGAAGAAGATGAGGATGAAGAGGGCAAGGACCATGCCGGCGGCAAAATGCCCGGCGGTGCTGCCGAACGAGAGGGCCCCGCTGAGGATGCTGCTGCTGTTGTTCTGCAAGGCCGAGGTGGCGTCCTGGATGTATTTGTCGATCTGGTCCGCGGTCAGGTGCAGCGGCCCTTCGGCGAGCCAGGTCTGGATTTGCTGGATGCCGGCGAGCGCTTCCTGCCACAGCTCGCCGAATCCCGCAGCGAGCTGCCTGCCTACCAATGCCAGTGCTCCCGCAATGACTCCGAGGAACCCCACCACGGTGATGGCGACAGCCACTCCTTGCGGCATCTTGAGCTTCCTGAGCCACCCCGTGACGGGGTAGAGCAAGCCCGCAAGAAGGGAGGCGACCATGAGCGGGATGATCAGGAAGCTGACCTTCCCCAACAACCAGATGAGGGCTCCCGCGACCAACATGATCAGTCCCACCCGCCATGCCCAAGCGGCGGCAATCCGGACCCCGTAGGGGATGTCCTGCCCAATGCGGTGCTCCGATAGCGGTCCGGGCCCGGCGGTAACGGGGGCTATTCCGGGCGTGGCGTCCTGTGCTGGCGTCATGCCCCCAATAATTCCCCAGGGCGTGCCGGATAGGAAACCCGGCTACAGCGCGCCCACAATCCCCCACTTCATGGTGAAGGCCTCCCCCGGTTCAAGCCAACGGAGGCCCTCGCCGGAGTTGAAGGCGTTCGCGGGACCGGTCATGGGTTCGATCGCAACGGCTTTCGAACGGCCAGGAAAAGTGTCAGTGACGAAAACATGGACATAGGCGCAGTTTTCGTCCTGCTCCAAGCTGACGCTCCGCCCATCGGGCGCTGACAGCGTGTGGCGGGCAACGCCGCCGTCGAACTCCAGATCCTTGAACGCCACATCGATATCGAGGCTGCCCACGCTCCGGCCGCCGCCAAGATCAAAATCACCGTCGACCGCCACCGAGCTACGCGGGATCAGCCGCTGGTCGGCCACGAGCCTCGTGCCCGCGTGAACTGTCAGCACCATCTCTTCAGGCCGAACGTCTCCAACGCGCAGATAGGGGTGCGCTCCCAGCACAAACGGTGCCGGGGCCGCTGAATCATTGATGAGCGTCTGGGATACGCGCAGCGCGAGCTCAGCATCAATCCCGTACTTGACCTGATGGCGGGCCAGGAACGGGTAGCCGTGCTGTGGGAAGATCACGGCTTCGAGGGTCACGGAGAATTCGTCTTCTTCGACGAGGGCGTAGGACGAGTTGCGCAAGAGCCCGTGGCTGGCGTTGTTGCGGGACACCTCGGTGATGTCCAGCTGCTGCTTCTTCCCATCGAGGTACCAGACCCCGTCCTCCACCCGGTTGGCCCACGGCGCCAAGGTGATTCCAGTGGCGCCAGGCGGGAGTTGATCGTCACCGTAGCTTTCCGTGAGCTGGACACCGGCGCGGCTGAACAGGCGCAAGCCGGCAGCGAGCTCGGTGACGACGGCGAGAGCGTCGCCACGGCGGATTTCGAATTGGCGGCCGCTGGCAAATCGCCGGGATACGGTCTCTTCGCGCGGCGCGGAATACGGTGTTGTGGGAGGCATGGCACCACCGTACTGCATCCCGGGTGACACTCGACCCCGTTGCTTAATGTTCAATTTTGTTAGATATTTTGCCTTTTTGAGCACCTTGTGCCACCATAAATCCATGACTCGCCTTACCAGCACACGCCTCGCCGATGGTCGGGAGCTGATCTATTTCGACGACGCCGGCTCACCGGAGCGCGAACCCGGATCGCTGAAAGATCACCGGGACCTCCCTCCTCGCGCCGAACCAGGCGAGTTGCGTTATGACGCGCTGAGCGGCGAATGGGTCGCTGTCGCGGCGCACCGCCAAAGCCGCACGCATTTGCCGCCCGCGGACCAATGCCCGATCTGCCCCACCACCCCCGCGAACCCTTCGGAAATCCCCGCACCGGACTACGACGTCGTGGTTTTCGAGAACCGTTTCCCCTCGCTGGGCCCGGCCGTCGGCACGATCCCCGGCGCACCCTCTTGGGGAACATCGGGCGCCGCCTATGGCCGCTGCGAAGTTGTCTCGTTCACCCCCCGCCACACTGGATCCTTCGCTGAGCTTGGTGAAACGAGGGCACGTACCGTGATCGAGGCCTGGGCACACCGGACCGAGGCCCTCAGCGCCCTCCCGGGAATTCAGCAGGTATTTCCCTTCGAGAATCGCGGTGCCGACATCGGGGTGACTCTCCACCATCCGCACGGTCAGATCTACGCCTATCCTTACGTCACGCCGCGGGCGGCAAGCCTCGGCGCCGCCGCGGTCCGGCATTTCGACGACGCCAAAGGCCGGGAATCGCTGACGTCCTCGATCCTCAAGGCCGAAAGGCAGGATGGCAGCCGCATGGTGCTCGAGGCCGAGCACTTCAGTGCCTACGTACCGTTCGCCGCGCGCTGGCCCCTGGAAGTGCACCTCGTCCCGCATCGGCAAGTTCCCGACCTCGCCGCCTTGAGTGGCGAAGAACGCGACGAGCTGGCCCACGTCTACCTTGAGTTGCTCAAGCGCATGGACGCTCTGTATCCAACGCCTACGCCGTACATTTCGGCGTGGCACCAGGCGCCCCTGGATGCCGCCCTGCACCGGTCCGGCCACCTGCATCTGCAGCTCACCTCCCCGCGCCGTGCCGCCGACAAACTCAAGTACCTTGCCGGTTCCGAGGCCGCCATGGGAGCCTTCATCAACGACACCACGCCCGAGTCCGTGGCGGAACGGCTGCGCGCCGTCGCCAGCGATTCCCCGCAAGCTGTACCGGAAGGGGCCACAGCATGACCTCAACTCCCGCCGCCCCCGCGCTGGGCACCCTGCTCGGACGTTTCGAGTCGACTTTCGGTTCAGCGCCCGACGGCGTGTGGCAGGCACCGGGACGCGTGAACCTCATCGGGGAGCACACCGACTACAACGAGGGCTTCGTGCTGCCTTTCGCGATCGACAAGACCGCGAAGGTTGCGGTCCGGATCCGCGATGATTCACGCATCCGGCTGCTGTCCACTTTCGGCGAGCAGGGCCTGGTCGAAGCGGACATCACTACGCTTGCCCCTGGATCCGCCAAGGGCTGGGCGAAGTATCCTCTCGGTGTGGCCTGGGCCCTGCAACAGCGCGGGATCCATATCCCGGGTTTCGATCTGCTCATGGATTCCGATGTCCCCCTTGGCGCGGGACTGTCCTCCTCACACGCCATCGAATGCGCCGTCATCTCGGCGCTCAACGATCTCACCGGAGCGGGACTCGGCGCCGAAGACATGGTGCTCGCCACGCAGAAGGCTGAAAACGACTTCGTCGGCGCCCCGACCGGAATCATGGACCAGTCGGCCTCGCTTCGCGGATCCTCGGGCCACGCCGTCTTCCTGGACTGCCGCGACCAAAGCGTGCAGTTGGTCCCCTTCGACGCCCTGGAAGCCGGCCTCGTCCTGTTGGTTATCGACACCAAGGTCTCCCATTCGCACGCGGATGGCGGCTATGCATCCCGCCGGGCCTCCTGCGAACTGGGCGCCCAAGTGCTCGGAGTCACAGCCCTTCGCGACGTCGGAATCGGCGATTTGGAGGAAGCCAGCGGGCTCCTGGACAGCACGACTTTCCGTCGGGTGAGGCACATAGTCACCGAGAATGACCGGGTGCTGCAGACCGTGGAGCGCCTCACCACGGACGGTCCAGCCCACATCGGCCTGCTCTTGGACGCAAGCCACGTGTCCATGCGCGACGACTTCGAGATCTCGTGCCCGGAACTCGATCTTGCGGTGGAAACGTCCCGCGCCCACGGCGCCATCGGCGCCCGCATGACTGGAGGCGGATTCGGCGGCTCAGCCATCGCCCTCACCCCGGCGGGCCATGAGCAGGAGGTGCGCGACGCCGTCGTACGCGCCTTCGCGGCGGCCGGTTTCACGACGCCGGACATCTTCACCGTGACCCCGGCTGCGGGGGCGGCCCGCCTGGCCTGACTCCCGGGTATCCGCCCGCATTCGGCTCGGGGGCCCCGGCGTAAGCTGGGGACATGACTGAGGCCGTCATTGTTTCCACTGCCAGAAGCCCCATTGGAAGGGCGTTCAAAGGGTCCCTGAAAGACGAACGTCCGGATGACCTGGCGGCGGCGATGGTGACTGCTGCGCTGGCAAGAATTCCGGCTTTCGATCCGGGAGCTCTCGATGGCCGAGGCCTTGACGACCTTTACCTTGGCTGCGCCGAGCCCAGCGGTGAGGCCGGTTCGAACATGGCACGCGTGGTGACCGTCCTGGCCGGTCTGGACACCGTCCCCGCGGCCACGATCAACCGCTTTTGCGCCTCGAGCCTACAGACTCTCCGGATGGCCTTCCACGCCATCAGCTCCGGTGAGGGCCACGCCTTTGTCTCGGCGGGGGTCGAGTCCGTGTCCCGCTACCAGAACTGGGTCGGTGCCGGGGAGACGGACACTAGCCTCCATAACCCCCTGTTTGAAGGGGCGCGTGCCCGCACCGCCGCCCGGGCCGCGTCCAACACCCCGTGGACGGATCCCCGCATGGGTGGACGGATGCCGGACGTCTACATCGCCATGGGACAGACCGCGGAAAACGTCGCCACAAGCCACGGAATCAGCCGGGAGGAACAGGATCGGTGGGCGGTGCTGAGCCAGAACCGTGCAGAGGCGGCCATAGCCTCCGGCTTCTATGCCCGTGAGATCACGCCGTACACCCGCAAAGACGGCACCGTGGTGGACCGCGACGATTCGCCCCGCGCCGGCGTCACCTTCGAGGCGGTCAGCGCGTTGGAGCCGGTCTTCCGCAAGGAGGGAACAGTAACGGCCGGCAACGCATGCCCGCTTAACGATGGCGCTGCCGCCGTCGTAGTCATGAGCGATTTCAGGGCCCGGGAGCTTGGCCTCGAACCGCTGGCACGCATTGTCTCGACCGGGGTCAGTGCCCTCTCCCCGGAACTCATGGGCATGGGACCGGTGGAGTCCTCACGCCGGGCCCTGGCCTTGGCGGGACTGAGCATGGCAGACATTGACCTCGTGGAGCTCAACGAAGCCTTCGCCGTCCAGGTCGTGGCGAGCGCACGCGAACTCGGCATCGATCCGGAGAAGCTCAACGTTCATGGCGGCGCGATTGCCCTCGGCCACCCTTTCGGCATGACGGGTGCCCGAATGACCACCACCTTGCTCAATGGCCTCCGCGAACGGGATGGCTCCTTGGGACTGGCAACCCTTTGCGTCGGTGGCGGGCAGGGCATGGCGGTGGTCTTCGAGCGGCTGTCCTAGGCCTCCGGCTGTCCTAAGCCTCCGAGAGTTAGTCGTCCCCGCGCAGGATCGCGAGTAGGCGGATGATCTCCACGTAAAGCCAGACGAGGGTGACGGTCAAGCCAAAGGCGGCCGTCCAGGAGTACCTCTGGGGAGCACCCTGCTGGACACCCTGCTCGATGCTCGTGAAGTCCATGACCAGCGAGAAAGCCGCCAGGCCAATCGCCAGGACCCCGATGAAGACGCCCAGCGGAATGCCGAAGATGTGCACGCTGGTGCTCAAGCCGAATGGCGAGTGGACGACGCCGGTCCACACCATGACCATGTTGATCACGGCGAAGACGAGGTAGCCGAGAGTGGCAACCATGAAGAAGCGCACCGCTTTGGGGGTGGCCCGCACCTTGCCGCTCTTGAAGAGAGCCAGCGTCACCCCGAACACGGCGAGCGTGCCGATGACGGCTTGCAGTCCGACTCCCGGGTACAAACCATCCAGGAGGCGCGTCAGGCCGCCGAGGAACAAGCCCTCAAGACCGGCGTAAGTGAGGATCAGTGCCGGAGACGGCTGCTTCTTGAAGGTGTTGACCATGGCCAGCACGAAGCCGCCCAACGCACCGACCACCATGAGGAGATTGGCCGTGCCAGGGGCCACGAACAAAGTGATGGCTGCGCCAAGCAACAGCACGGCGAGGCAGGCGGCAGTCTTGACGATGACGTCGTCGAAAGTCATGCGGCCGGTCTCGGCCGGACCGGCTGAAGGCTGGTTGTACATCTGCTGCAGCTGATCGCTGCTCATCTGCGGCTGTGCTGCCCAAGCGGGCTGGCCATACTGGTTCTGGCCGTACGGGGTCTGGCCCTGAGAATAGCTGGGAACAGGCGGTGCCTGCGTAGCTCCACGGAAATTCTTTCCGTTGAAGACCGGGTTGCCTCCGAGTGCCATGGTGGATGTCCTTCTTGGTAAGGGGGCGAAGTGATAGTTCACGCTACCAATTCCCACGCCTGGCCGGCAGCGAAAGTTCCACAAGTTCACAGACTCTTTAGATGCACCCGGGATCAACAAAGGTTTACATTAGCTGGACTAACCAAATAGTTGCCTTCAGCTTCACAGTTGTTATCTGATCGCGACGTCCCTCGCGCTCCAGGGGGCATTCTTAAGGCCGAGTGAGCGGTAGCATAAGCGGACATGGGTGACCAATATCACAAAGGCGGTGTCAATGCAGTGAGATGCTGCCGCGGAGCCCATGACCGTTCGCACCGGCCGCAATGGCGCAGCCGGGACCACCCCCAATGTGGAAGGTTTTCCATCTTGAGAAGCACATCCAGAGACCGGTCCAAGAGACCGTCCATGGGACTGCAGAAAGCCATGGGGGCGCTATTCGCCGTCCTCTTGGCGGCACTGCTCGCAGCCCCGGCGGCACAGGCAGACACCCCATCGCCGTCACCCGCCCCGGAACAATTCCAGAACAGCATCAGCGGCTTCCTGCGTGACGATGCCCGCGCCCCCATCCCCGGTGTCAAGATCACTGCAACCGGCAACGGCTTCGAGGGATCCGCGACATCAGGTGCCAACGGAGCATGGAGCATCGGAGTCCCCGTGCAAGGGGCCTACGAGGTCAAGCTGGACACCTCCACCTTGCCCAACGGCATCAAACTTGCCGAAGGCCAGGAGAATCCCCGCAAGGTCACCTTCAGTCAGACCTCCAACCTCTCGGTGATCTTCGCCTTTGGCAAGGGCATCGTGGTCACGCAGCAGGACTTCGGCCAGAACCTGCTCAACCGCCTGGTTGCCGGCCTGAGCTTCGGGCTGCTGCTCGCGCTCGCCGCCGTCGGCCTGTCCTTGATCTTCGGCACCACCGGCCTGACGAACTTTGCACATGGCGAGATGGTCACGCTCGGAGCCGTGTTGGTCTTTACCTTCAACGCGATGAACCTTCCGTTCTGGCTGGCTATCGTCCTCGCGTTGCTCGGCGGTGGACTCTTCGGCTACGTTCAAGACGCCGGACTCTGGCGCCCGCTGCGGCGCCGCGGAACCAGCCTGGTGCCCATGATGATCGTTAGCATCGGTCTGGCCCTGGCGATCCGCTACGTCATCCAATTCTTTTTCGGCGGCGCCACGCAGCAGCTCCCCTACGCCCAGAGTTCGGAAATCCAGATTGGGCCAGTATCCATCTCGCCCAACAACCTTTGGTCCCTGGTCATCAGTGCCGTGGTCATTGCCTTGATCGGCATCGTCCTGCTTAAGACAAGGCTCGGCAAGGCAACGCGCGCAGTGGCGGACAACCCGGCCCTGGCCGCAGCCTCCGGCATCGACGTCGACTCCGTCATTCGCATCGTGTGGATCGTCGGCGGCATGTTGGCATCCCTCGGTGGCATCCTCTGGGCCTACTACCGGCCAGGCGTCACTTTCGACATGGGTTCGCAAATCCTGCTGCTCATCTTCGCCGGCGTGACCCTCGGCGGTCTTGGAACCGTCTTCGGCGCACTGATCGGTTCGATCGTCGTCGGAATCTTCGTAGAGCTGACTACCGTGTTCGGCCTCGCAGCCGACCTCAAATACGTCGGTGCCTTGTTCATCATGATTGTTGTCCTCTTGTTCCGACCGCAGGGTATCCTCGGCCGGCGTGAGCGTGTGGGTTAGGAAACGGCCATGGACTTTGGATTTATTTTCTCCAGCGCCGCGGGCGAATTGATCAGCCCGACGACGGCGGCTTACGCCCTTGCCGCGCTCGGCCTCGCCGTGCACTTCGGCTACTCGGGCCTACTGAACTTCGGCCAGGCAGGATTCATGGCGGTCGGCGCGTACGGCTTCGCCATATCGACCCTGACCTTCAAGGTTCCGTTCTTTGTCGGTTTGCTCATCGCGGTCATCTGTTCGGTGGCATTTGCGTTCATCCTGGGTATTCCCACACTGCGGCTTCGCGCGGACTACCTCGCCATCGTGACTATCGCCTCCGCCGAAATCCTGCGGTACATCGTCACCACCAACCAGCTGACCGGCTTCACGGGTTCGGCAAACGGCCTGGCGGCCTTCGAAGGCGATTTCTTTGTGATGAATCCGTTCCCGCCCGGTACATACCTGGGCATGAACAACCGTGACTTCTTCATCAGGTTTGTCGGCTGGGGCCTGGTCGTCATCTGTTGCATCTTGGTGTGGCTCCTGATGCGCAGCCCTTGGGGGCGCGTCCTGAAGGGAATCCGTGAGGACGAGAACGCCGTCCGTTCGCTCGGAAAAAACGTCTACTCCTACAAGATGCAGGCCCTGATGATCGGTGGCGTGCTTGGCGCCCTGTCAGGCATGATCTTCACCCTTCCACGAGGCGCCGTCCAGCCGTCCAACTACGGTACCGAGTTGACCTTCTTCCTGTGGACCTGCCTGCTCTTGGGCGGCATGGCCACGGTCCTCGGGCCCGTGATCGGCGCCATGATCTTCTGGGTGGTCTTGTCCCTGACCCAGAGCATCCTGTATGGCCTGATCGAGTCCGGAGCGGTGACATGGCTCACTACGGTCCAGGCCGGTCAGCTGCGCTACATCCTGGTGGGCGTGGCCCTCATGCTCCTGATGATCTTCCGCCCGCAGGGCGTCTTCGGCAACAAGAAGGAGCTCGCATTCGCATGACTGAGCCTCGCGACGATTCGCATGATGTGAAAACAGAAGAAGTCAACTACATGACCGATTCCCGGCCGATCGCCATAGGCGAGAACCTGCCGGGCTGCAAGAAGAGGGACCCGATCGTGGTGGCGGAAAACGTCACCCGCAGCTTTGGCGGCATCAACGCCGTCGACGTTGAGTACCTCGAGATCCCGCGGCACAAGATCACGGCTCTCATCGGCCCCAACGGCGCCGGCAAGACCACCTTGTTCAACCTGCTGACGGGTTTTGACACGCCCAATTCCGGCGAGTGGAAATTCGAAGGAAGCAACATCGCCGGAGTGTCCTCGTACAAGGTGGCCCGCATGGGGATGGTCCGCACGTTCCAGCTGACAAAAGTCATGGGCAAGCTCACCGTCATGGAAAACATGCGGCTCGGGGCCGCAGACCAGCCGGGCGAGCGCCTCTCGAAAGCCCTCTTCAAAGGCATCTGGGGCGGCCGGGAAAAGGAGATCACTGCGCAGGCAAATGTCCTGCTGGAGAAGTTCAAGCTGGACGCCAAGAAGGACGATTACGCAGCATCCCTCTCCGGTGGCCAGCGCAAGCTCCTGGAGATGGCCCGCTCGCTCATGGTACGGCCGAAGCTCGTCATGCTCGACGAGCCAATGGCAGGCGTCAACCCGGCGCTGACCCAGTCCCTTCTTGACCACATCAAGAACCTGAAGGCAGAAGGCATGACCGTGCTCTTCGTGGAGCACGACATGAACATGGTCCGGCACATCGCCGACTGGGTGGTGGTCATGGCCGAAGGGCGGATCGTCGCCGAAGGCCCACCAGGGGAAGTCATGAAGAACCCGGCCGTGATCGATGCCTACCTGGGCGCCCACCACGATGTCGATCTCGGCGACGCCGAGGGCATCAGGGAACTCGAAGCCGAACTCGAGGCAGACGAGGAATCGATCGTGGGCACGGAAAATGCAGGCATGATCGCCCCCGAAGTCGTCGTCGCCCGATTGAAAGAGGAGGATGGCAGATGAGTGCACCCAGTGCAATGCCGGCAGCCGGCAGCACACCGGCCGACGAGGCCGTGGTGAGCGTCACCAACCTGGTGGCCGGGTACCTGCCCGGCGTCAACATCCTCAACGGTTGCAGCATCGAAGCCCGCAAGGGTGAACTGATCGGCATCATCGGGCCCAACGGTGCAGGTAAGTCCACGCTCCTGAAGGCGATGTTCGGGCTCGTGAAGGTCCATTCCGGCTCGGTGGTGGTCCGCGGGCAGGACCTCACCGGGCTGAAAGCCAACAAGCTGGTGACTCAGGGCGTGGGTTTCGTCCCGCAGAACAACAACGTGTTTGCCACGCTGACCATCGAAGAGAACCTCCAGATGGGCATGTTCCAGAAGCCCAAGGCTTTTGCCGAGCGCTTCGATTTCGTGACCGAGCTCTTCCCGGAGCTGGGCAAGCGTCGCGCCCAGCGTGCGGGCTCTCTCTCCGGCGGTGAACGCCAGATGGTGGCCATGGGACGCGCCCTCATGATGGATCCGGCCGTCCTGTTGCTCGACGAACCGTCCGCAGGCCTCTCCCCCGTCAAACAGGATGAGACCTTCCTGCGCGTCCACGAGATCAACCGGGCAGGTGTCTCGGTGATCATGGTGGAACAGAACGCACGCCGCTGCCTGCAGATCTGCGATCGCGGCTACGTCCTGGACCAGGGCAAGGACGCGTACACCGGCACAGGCAGGGAGCTCATGAAGGATCCCAAAGTCATCCAGCTTTACCTCGGCACCTTGGCCGATACCGTGGAGGGCGAAGGACACTAAGCTCAAAGCCCGGCACCGCGGTGCCGGGCTTTTTGCTGCCCACATTGGCGGGCTTCCCGGCAGACCACATGAGCGGGCTCTGCGGCAGCGAAGGGGCAAAGCAAAGGACCCCCGGAGGTTCTCCGGGGGTCCTGCCTACTTCGCTTCGTTATGGTTCAGTCTGGTCCAGCCTCCGGCCTAGAGCTTGCCGAATTCTTCGCGGACCGGCTTGTAGGTGTTGTCGTCCTGGTACTTGTAGATACCGATGTAAGCCTCGGTCGGGTCGCCGTTGGCAGCAAAGGTCACGGGACCGGACTTGCCGTCGTAGTCGATGTCCTTGCCCTGGCGAAGCAACGTCACGCAGCTTGGGAAGTCATAGCACTTCACGCCGTCCTTAGAGACGTCCTGGAGGTGCTTGGCAATGTCCACACCCTTCGTGCTCTTCGCTTCTTCCGTTGCCAGGGCGATCAGGTTGACAGCGTCCCAGGATTCACCGGCGTAGCTGTAGTCCTTCAGGCTCGGGTCGATGGCAAGAAGCTGCTTCTTGAAGTCATCCTTCGCGAAAGTACCGGGGATGGTGCCCTGGGCTCCGGTCATCGTGCCTGGCTTGAAGTCCTTGCTGTAGTCGGAGGTGTTGCCGTCGACCATGAACAACTGCGTTGGCTTGACGCCCTTGCCTGTCAGCAGCGGCACGATGCTCTTGGCTTGGTCGAAGGAAATCAGGGCAATCGCGTCCGGCTTGGCTGCAATCACCTTGTCCACCTGGCTGCTGAACTGGGAGTCGCCCTCATTGAAGAGTTCCTCCGCAACAACCTTTCCACCGGCTGCTTCGAACGCTGACTTCACGTTCTTCTGCAGGCCTGTGCCATAGGCGTCGTTCAGGACGATCATGCCCAGGGTCTGGGCACCACAGGATGCCATGTAGTTTCCGAGGACCTTGCCCTGCAGGACGTCAGATGGGGCGGTGCGCCAGTAGAGGCCCTTGTCGTCCCAGGTACTGAAGTCCGGCGAGGTGTTTGCCGGGGAGAACTGGATGACACCGGCGCCCGTGATCTGGTTGATCACGGTCTTGGAAACGCCCGAAGACGCTGCACCGACGATAGCGCTGACTCCCTGTCCGAGGAGGGCCGTGGTCGATTGGGTAGCGATATCCGTCTTCGTGTCACCGGAATCACGGTGGATCACCTCGACCGGGTGGCCGAGGACCCCGCCTGCGTCATTGATCTGCTTGATGGCAAGGTTCACGCCCGCGATTTCGGGCGGGCCGAGGAAGGCCAGCGAGCCGGTTGTAGGCAGAAGCGAACCGATCTTCAAAGGCGCGGCGGAAGTGGTGGTCGAGGGAGGCACGGGACCGGTAGTTGTTGCGGTCTGGCTTGCGCCAGCGCCTGCTCCCGCGCTGGGTGCGGGACAAGAGACGCCTGCAGGCGCGGCGGAACTGCTTCCAGTGGAGCTTGGGGTGGATGATCCACCACAGGCCGTGGCTAGAAGAGCGACGCCGATGCCAAGCGCGGTGAGCTTGGCCGCACGGGGCGCCGCTTGGGAAAGATCAAACATGGATTGTCTCCTCGATCGAGAGGTGCGATCTGCCATTGATGCGATTGATCAGGTGTTCCTGAATAAGACTCAAACTAATGCAATTGGACCGGGAACATAAGTGATTCAGGTCACAGCCCTATAACACTCGTTGCATGGGGGAAATCTTATGGTCAGCTGGGAGTATCCCCGGACGTCTGCGTCGAGTCCACGGCCATCGGCGACGTAGCAAGGAATGCAAGTGTGCCCCAGCCGGGACTCGAACCCGGACTGAGCGGATTTTAAGTCCGCTGCCTCTGCCGATTGGGCTACTGGGGCGCCCGGATAATGGTAACCCAGCCCGCGGCCGGGCACGCGTCAAAGGCCAGAAGTCGGGCGCCCTTGGAGCGCTTCGAACGGCGCGGCATAGCGAAAGGTGCCGCTGACGCCGTCGGGCCATGCTTTAAGAGGCAACAGCTGGAAATGGTCTCCCCACGCGGGATCGGGCGCCGTCACGCCCAGTTGGCTGGCCGGAAGATATCCGAAGCCCGGATAGAAATCAGTGCTACCCAACAAGGCGATTCCCGGTTCGCCCGCGTCCTCGGCCCGTCGGGCGGTCTCCCTCAAGAGCGCAGATCCGATGCCGCGCCGCTGCAGGTGCGGCTGGACGCTGATGGGGCCGAGTCCCAAAAGTTCGAGATTTCCGAGCCGGGCGCGGGTGCTGATGATGTGCCCCACGATCTCCCCGCCGATCTCGGCCACGATGCTGAACTCCGGAAGATACTCGTCGCAGTCGAACAGTTCGCGCAACAACTTCACTTCCGCCGGTATTCCTTCGACCGGCAGGCCGGTGACCGGGCTGATCGAGAACGCGCTGGCTGTCAGGTCCAGCACTCCCTCGCGGTCGGCTGGCTTCTCCGTCCTTAGCACCAGCCCCTGGGCCAGCCGCTGCAGCACCCCCATGGCGTGCCCGCGTTCGGCGGAAGGAACCAGCAGGTGGTCGTGGTGGAACCCGGCCAGGACGTTGCAGCTGATACCGGCTGCGGTCAGCGCGGAACTGACGGCCGCTGTCAAGCCCACCGCTTCCAGCGCGGAGTGAATCTGAAGGGTGATCCACGCAGCCTCGAAATCGTAGGACAGTCCGAGACGCTCGGCTTCCTCGCGGCGCAGTACCACGGTGAGGCCCTCTGCTTCGCGGACAGCGGCTTCGATGTTGCCCTCGAGCGGTTTGCCATGCGGCCACAACGCGTACACATAGTCGCCGTGGCGAACCACGGGGTGCATGGATGTCAGAAGGGTTGTCAGATCACTTTCGCCCGCCATGCAGACAAGTCTAGGACGCTGCGTCGCAGTCAGAACCGACCCGCCGTCGCAGACCGGACGGGTCTGGAGTTAACGACGACGGCGGCCGCCTCCGGGTGGGAGACGGCCGCCGTCGTCAGGACTGCTTCGGTATCGCTACTTGGCGTCAGCCGTAACCGGGGCCTTGGCCTCGGCGGGCTCAGCAGCCGGAGCCGGAGCCGGTGCAGCAGCCGGCTTGGGAGCCGGGGTCGCTGCGGACACGAAGGCACCGCGCGGGTTGTCGAGGTCCATCAGCTGGGTGGTGTCGCGGCCCATGATCATGCCCAGGAGCCAGTTGAAGATCACACGGACCTTGCGCTCACCGGTGGGGATGGCCAAGCCGTGGTAGCCACGGTGGGCCAGCCAGGCGAGGCCGCCCTTGAGGCCGATCCGGCCCAGGAGGTTGATGTTGGCAACGCCCTTCCATTCGCCGAAGCCAGCTACCGCACCGAGGTTCTTGTGCTTGTAATCGCCCATGGGCTTGTCCCAACGGGAGGCCCAGAGGTTCTTGGCAAGGCGCTTGGCCTGGCGGAGTGCGTGCTGGGCGTTCGGAACGCAGGTACCGTCCGGCAGGCCACTGCCAGTGAGGTCCGGGACGGCGGCGATGTCGCCAGCGGCCCAGGCGTTGTCGATGATGCCTTCGTCGCCCGCGATGCGGAGGTCCGGCAGAACACGGACTCGTCCGCGGGGCTCCAGCGGGAAGTCGGTGGAACGGATCATCGGGTTGGCCTGCACGCCTGCCGTCCACACGAGGGTGTCGGCTTCGAATTCCTGGGCGGGGGTCTTGTCCGGCAGGTTGATGAGCTTCAGGCTACCCTCGGCGCTGTCAAGGGAGGTGTTGAGCAGGACTTCGATGCCGCGGCTGCGCAGGTGTTCAACTACCCATTCGGCCTGGGCGGCAGTGACCTCGGGCATGATGCGGCCCATGGCTTCGACGAGAACGAAGCGGATTTCTTCCTGGCGGATGCGGGAGTTGTTCTTGACGGCGGCGCGGGCGAGGTCTTCCATCTCGGTGATGCACTCGATACCGGCGAAGCCGCCACCCACAACCACGAAGGTCAGGGCCTTGGCACGCTCAGCAGGGTCCGTCATGGTGGAGGCGACCTCAATGCGCTCGAGGACCTTGTTGCGCAGGGCTACCGCTTCTTCGATGGTCTTCAGGCCGATGCCTTCATCGGCGAGGCCCTTGATCGGGAAGGTGCGGGTGATGGCGCCGGCGGCAACCACGACGTCGAAGTAAGGAATCTCGAAAGGCTCGCCACCGTCAGCCGGGGCAACAACTGCGGTGCGGTTCTGATGGTCGATGCTGGTGACGCGGCCCTGGATGAGTTCCGTCTGCTTGAGGTGCTGGCGGTGCGAGACGACGGCGTGACGTGCCTCGATGTTGCCGCCGGCCACCTCGGGAAGGAAGGGCTGGTAGGTCATGTAGGGAAGCGGATCAACGACGGTAACGATTCCGCCGGCATTCGCGATCTTCTTCTGCAGCTTCAGTGCTACGTACAGGCCGACGTATCCGCCGCCGACAACGAGAACACGGGGACGGTCAATGAGCTCAGGGGTGGTTGCCATAGGAATAGAGTACAGCACCTTGTGAAAATCTTCACTAACTATTTCCCGACGCCGCCACACCGGCGCCGCGGGCTATTTCGGGGTACTCGGATCCACGACGTCTGCAACGCCAGTGGCTGGTTCTTGGGGCAGTTCCGGAGAGCTCCGGTAGGCGCGCCTCAATTGGACCGAGGCGCCCGCGACGATGGCCACGAAGAGCAATCCAAAGCCAATGACCACCGCGGCCGGAACGGCCGTGTCCGCCTGGGAGGGCGCCTTCGCCACGGGAACCGTGGGATCCGCCAAGGTGGCTGCGGGGCTGCTGGGCTTGGACGTCGGCTCAGGGGTAGGGCTACTGAGGTCCCCGCGCCGATGGACCCGGATCCAGTCCACGATGGAACCCACGGGATTGCTCTTTGCCTCGGGCACATCGGCTTTCAATGCCGCTTCGGCGTTGAGGATGCCGTAGCCGTAAATGGGGTCCTTGCCAGGCGCTCCGGCGTCCTCCGCCGTGGACACAATCCTGTTGATAACCTGTTTGGCGCTCATATCCGGCCATTTCGAACGGATCAGGGCCGCGACACCGGAGACAAGGGGTGCGGAGCCGGAGGTTCCGGCCCAGTCTTCATAGCTCCCCCCGGGCAGGCCACCCACCAGCTTTTCCGCGGGCGCCGAGACGCCGATGCTGATCCCCTGTGAAGAAGCATCGACGCTGGCCGAGCGGTTGCGGTCAAGGCCTGCCACGGTCAATACGCCCGGAATGGTGGCAGGCGCACCCACCTGGACGTTCCCGGCAATCCGGTTGCCGGCCGCGGCCACGATCACCACGTCCTTCTGTTCGGCATAGAGGAACGCCGCATCCCAACTCTGGGGCCAGTCCGGCGAGGTGCTCCCGAGGGAAATGTTGATGACTTTGGCGCCGTTGTCCACTGCCCATCGCACAGCCTGCGGAATCTGCTCCTGGTCCGTCTTTCCGGCAGGGTTCGGCGAACCGAGCCAAGCGGAGACAGACAGGATCTCGGCCTCGGGAGCGACGCCGACGATTCCGTCCGGGCCAACGGATCCTGAGGGGGGCGGGGACGACGGAGACGCCGAAGGGCTGGCTGGAGCATGTCCACGGCCAGCCAGGAGCGTAGCGACGAGGGTCCCGTGCTCGGGTTTGGCGCCGATGCTCTTCTGCCCGTTCGGATCGCCCGAACCGGAAGCGTCAGTTCCGCCGACCACGGCACCCTTGAGATCGGGGTGTTGTCCGTCTACCCCGCTGTCTATGATGGCGACTTTCACGCCCGCGCCCTTGGATACCTGCCAAGCGGCGGAGATGCCGTATTCGTTGAGCCAGTATTCCTTGTCCCGCCAGGAGTCGGCGAATGCCGCAGGCGCAGCCAGCAGGGCCCCTGCCAGGCTTCCCCCGGCCAACATGGCGGCCAGCGCGGCCGATGCGGTTCGGCGGCGCCAATGGCGTGGCAACGTCATCAGCGAATACTCAGCGCGATGCCGTCGAGGATGTCGTGCTCGCTGGAGGTGGCCACGCTGATGGATCCATCCCCTAGCTCAGCCAGGCGCTGGAGTATGCGGCGCCACACGAGGGCTCCGGCTCCGATGACATCGACGCGTCCAGGGTGCATGTAGGGCAGCCGGGCGCGCTCTTCGCGGCTCATTTCGAGCAGGCTCGTGGCGGCGTCGCTGATGGTTCCCAGATCCAGGCTGGCGCCGTGGATCTGTGCGGGATCGTACTCACTCAGGCCCAGGGCATGGGCCGTGATGGTGGTGATGGAACCCGCAACGCCCACGACGGCGGTGGCCCGGCCCAGCGGGACCGTGCGGCCGGCGAGGTCAATGGCTGCGTCGACGTCGGCTTCCGCGGCGGCGATCTGCTCCGGCGTCGGGGGGTCGTTGCGGAGGTGCCGTTCGGTCAGCCGCACGCAGCCGACATCAACGGATTTGGCGGCGATGACGCCGTCGGAATCTCCAAGGACGAACTCGGTGCTTCCGCCCCCGAGGTCCACGACGAGCAGCGGATCCTTTCCGCGCGAAGGAAGCACGCTGCTTGCCCCGGCGAAGGACAGGGCGGCTTCTTCATCGCCTGAGATGACCTCGGGTTCGACCCCCAGCAGGTCCCGGATCCCATCAACGAAGACGTCCCGGTTGCGCGCGTCGCGGCTTGCGGACGTCGCCACGAAGCGGACACTCCCGGCACCGTGACGGCGGATCAGTTCGGCGTAATCGCCCGTTGCCGCAAAGGTGCGTTCGAGCGCCTCCGGGGCAAGTTCGCCGGTGGCGTCCACTCCTTGGCCGAGGCGAACCACGCGCATCTCACGGACAATGTCGCGCAGCGGAGACCCCGTATTGGCACCGCTGGCGTCCGCGATGAGGAGGCGAATCGAATTAGTGCCACAATCGATGGCGGCTACGCGGCTCATGCGTCGTGCTCCCCTGCAAACGGTTCGCCGGAAAATGCATCGGCGGTCTTGAACTTGCGGACAGGCGCCGGACGACCCACGATGTCCGGAAGCCCCTGCGGGCCGTGGCGGCTGAGGTCCTTGGACGGGGCCTCCCCCTCGCTGTCCCAAGCGCCGTCGCAGTAGCAGCGGTCCGCGGTCCACCATTCGCTGATCGCTTCAATGGCCTCGTCGCCGAGCGGATTGACTCCGGGCCCGGCCGCCAGGGAGTGGCCAACCAAGACGTGGAGGCATTTGACGCGCGTGGGCATTCCGCCGGCCGAGACCCCCGCGATCTCCGGGACAGGTCCCGTCCCGGCACGTCCGGCGATTTCGTCACGCGCGTGAAGATAGGCCTCGTGGGCGCTCCGGTAGGCCGTTGCCAAGGGTTCGTCTGCCGTGAGCCGTTCATTCATTTCATTCATGAGCCCGCCCGCTTCCAGTCGCGACACTGCGGCGGTAATGACGGGGTGGGTCAGGTAGAACGTCGTGGGAAACGGTGTGCCATTGCTCAAACGCGGAGCAGTTGCCGCAACCAACGGGTTGCCGCACACGCAGCGCGCGGGGATTTCGACGACGTCGCGGACGGGCCTTCCGAGCTGGCGGCTGAGGATTTCCAGATCGTGAGCTGATGGCTTGCGGGACTCCTGCGATGCAGGTGCCGAGTTGTCTTCCACTGGCGCTGCCATCCTTCCTGCCCTGTTTTGGCCGCGCCTATCAGGGCACGACGGCGGCGGGCACCGCGTCTAGTCTGTTGCCGAGCGTCTGATGGATTCCCACAGCCCATCCACCCACGGCAGATTGGCGGGGCTTCCGGAAGCTCCTGAGCCGGTGCGTCCGCCCGGTGTGCCGGCGGGAACTCCGCCGCCAAACACCCAGTAGCCTGCTTCACCCGGCATAACCATGTTAATGCGGTCGCGGGCCTGTTGTTTCACGTAGTTGGGGTCCTGCCAGCGGGTGATCTGCTTCTTGAGGCCTGCTTGCTCGGCCTGCTTGCTCGCGATGTCGGCCTCCAAAGCGGAGATTTCCGCTTTTTTCTCCAGGAAAATCTTCACCGTGGGCGCGAGCATGATGGTGATCGCGACCATCACCACGGCGAGTGCAAGCATGCGCCCTGAGAAGGCCTTTGCGGGCACGGGGCCGGTCGCCTTGTCCTTGCCGGGGTGGGCGGAGTCCGCACCTGATCCCTTGGTGGACGCCTTGCTGGCGACCGAGGCGTTTCCCGCCCGGCCTGGCGCCGGACGTCCCGATTTCGGCGCAGCAGAAGCAGCCCTTAAGGCAGACTGGGGTTTGCTTTGGGCGCTGCCTTCGGGTCTGGCGGTGGACGACGTCTTGGATCCGGCGTGAGCCGGAGCCTCCTGCTGTGCAAGCGTTGCCTTACGGGACTCGCCGAAGTCGGCACGGATGACATGGCCGCTGTCGGTGTTCTTTTGGGGCGACCGCCCCAGTGCGTCGGCTCGGGGGACCTTGGGACGGCGGGTGGCCATGACACTCCTGTAATGCCTGGTGCTTGCCTGGCGGGTTGCTGCGCTTTGTGTGCCTCATGGAGCCTGCGGTCCTGCCGAAGTGCTCTCACATTTCGTTAAACAGAACCGGCGGCTACGGTCTTTCCACCATAGCCACCGGTCAGCTGTTTCAACGGATACTAGCCCTTGAAACGCGGGAAAGCGCTGCGGCCGGCGTAGCGTGCGGCGTCATCGAGTTCTTCTTCGATGCGCAGCAGCTGGTTGTACTTCGCGACGCGCTCGGAACGGGCCGGGGCACCAGTCTTGATCTGGCCCGCGTTGGTGGCAACGGCGATGTCAGCAATGGTGGTGTCCTCGGTTTCGCCGGAGCGGTGCGAGGTGATGGTGGTGTAACCGGCACGCTGGGCCAGGGAAACGGCGTCCAGGGTTTCGGTCAGGGAACCGATCTGGTTGACCTTGACGAGCAGGGAGTTCGCCGTTGCGGCGTCGATGCCCTGCTGCAGGCGGACAGGGTTGGTCACGAAGAGGTCGTCGCCAACCAGCTGGACCTTGTCACCGATGGTGTCGGTGAGGGTCTTCCAGCCTTCCCAGTCGTTCTCGTCCAGCGGGTCCTCGATGGAGACCAGCGGGTAGTCTGCAACGAGCTCGGCGTAGTAAGCGCTCATCTCGGTGGCCGAGAGGGCCTTGCCTTCGAACTGGTAGGCACCATCCTTGTAGAACTCGGAGGAGGCAACGTCCAGCGCGAGGGCGATGTCCTTGCCCGGGGTGTAGCCGGCGTTCTTGATGGCTTCCTGGATCAGGTCCAGGGCCGCGCGGTTGGACGGGAGGTTCGGCGCGAAGCCGCCTTCGTCACCGAGGCCGGTGGAGAGGCCCTTGGCCTGCAGGACGGACTTGAGGTTGTGGTAGACCTCAACGCCCCAGCGCAGGCCTTCGGAGAAGGTCTCGGCACCGATCGGGACGATCATGAATTCCTGGATGTCGACGTCGGAGTCGGCGTGGGAGCCACCGTTGAGGATGTTCATCAGCGGGACGGGAAGAACGTGGGCGTTCGGGCCGCCCAGGTACTTGTACAGGGGCAGGTCTGCGGATGCGGCGGCGGCGTTGGCCACGGCGAGGGAAACGCCCAGGATGGCGTTTGCGCCGAGCTTGCCCTTGTTCGGGGTGCCGTCGAGGTCGATCATGGCCTGGTCGATGCTGCGCTGGTCCGTCGCGTCGAAGCCGATGAGGGCCGGGGCGATTTCGTCGATGACCGCGTCAACGGCCTTCTGGACGCCCTTGCCGAGGTAACGGCCCTTGTCGCCGTCGCGCAGTTCAACGGCTTCGTGCTCGCCGGTGGAAGCACCGGACGGAACTGCCGCGCGGCCGATCTGGCCATCGGAAAGCAGAACTTCAACTTCTACTGTCGGGTTTCCGCGGGAATCAAGGATCTCGCGGGCGTGGATGGCATCGATAAGCGCCATGGACTGCTCCTTATGGTGAAGCGATTTACTGGGAATCTAGAGGGAAA
The DNA here is from genome assembly GCF_044358315.1 of Arthrobacter sp. FW306-04-A. Taxonomy (GTDB): domain Bacteria; phylum Actinomycetota; class Actinomycetes; order Actinomycetales; family Micrococcaceae; genus Arthrobacter. The sequence goes on along the minus strand of NZ_CP084559.1, from coordinate 1,168,006 downwards.
TTCTCGACGTCCTCGTCGCCACTAGCCTAGTCGAGAGCGGCCAACGTTACGGAACAGCGTCGGACCGCTCACGTTATGTGGCTTCGCCGTCGCGTCCTTGGTAGCGGCGGACAGCGGCGCGCAAGGCCCGTTCGGCGTCGAATCCCTTTTCTTTCGAGCCCGCGACGACGCCAAGCAGGAAGTCTCCAAGTGCGGCTTCGGAGTCGGGAACCTCCGTTGCCGCAATAGTGTGGCCAACGCTTTCCGGACCGCCTGAGCGAGCCGCGCGCTCGGCACGGTCAAGGGACTTCTGCGCCAAGGCGAGGGCAGGTAGGTGGGGTGGGATGCCTTCGAAGGGGTCCGAACGCTCGGGCTTTTCGGCTTTCTTCACCGCATCCCACTTTTCGACGATCTCCTCCACGGTGGCTGGAAAGGATTCCTGCAAGGACCCGTCCGGCTTGAAGACGTGCGGGTTGCGCCGCACCATCTTCTCCGTAATGGCGCGCGCGACGTCGTCGAACGTGAACCGTCCTTGCTCCTCGGCGAGCCGGGCGTGGAGCACCACTTGAAGCAGCACATCGCCCAACTCGCCGCGAAGTTCGTCGGAAATGTCGGAACCGGAGGCCCCTGCCTCGATCGAGTCGACCACCTCATACGCTTCCTCGATCAAGTACTCGACCAGGGATTCGTGGGTCAGCGCACCCATCCAGGGACAGTGCTCGCGCAAAGACGCGATCTTTTGCAAGAGCACCGTCATAGGACTTCCGGAGACCGTGCCTGCAGGAGTTTGCTCAGGCAAGGTTGGCGTAGGCGTCGTTGATGTACTCCACCAACGCTTCTTTTTCGTCCAAGGGCAGGAACGAAGACTCGGCCGCGTTGAGGGTCAGTTCCAAGAGGTCGTCGAGATCGTAGTCGAAGGTCTCCACGAGAAGCTCGAACTCGTCGGTGAGCGTGACGCCGCTCATGAGCCGGTTGTCCGTGTTGATGGTGACATTGAAGCCCAGCTGATAGAGCATGTCCAACGGGTGGTTCTCGATGCCTTCGCCGAAGTTCGCGATCGCTCCGGTCTGCAGATTGGACGAGGGGCAGATCTCCAGCGCAATTCCGCGGTCGCGGACCCAGCCGGCCACCTCACCCAAGGTGACCATGCCAACGGTGTCCTCGACGTCGTCGTTGTCCTCATCGGTCTCGGCATCTTCGTATTCAACGGTGATGTCCTCGGCGATGCGCACGCCGTGGCCCAAGCGCAGGGCACGGCCGTCCACCAGGGCGGACTGGATGCTCTCCAGGCCTGCCGCTTCGCCGGCGTGCACGGTAGCCGGGAAGTTGTGTTCTGCCAGGTAGGTGAAAGCACCCTTGAAACGGGAAGGCAGGAAGCCATCTTCGGCTCCGGCGATGTCGAAACCGACTGCGCCGTTGTACCGGTGGCGCACGGCAAGCTCGGCAATCTCCTGGCCGCGGTCCGCGTGGCGCATCGCCGTGATGAGCTGGCCCACTTGGATCTGGCGACCGGTCTCCTCTACGGCATCCACGCCGGCATCGAGCCCTTCCTGGACGGCGTCCACCACCTCGTCCAAGGTGAGGCCCTTCTGCAGGTGCTGCTCAGGTGCCCAGCGGATCTCGCCGTATATAACGCCGTCGTCCGCCAGGTCCTCCACGAACTCCTTGGCGACGCGCGCCAGGCCCTCCTTGGTCTGCATGACCGCAATCGTGTGGTCAAAGGTTTCGAGATAACGGACCAAGGAACCGGAATCGGCAGACTCACGGAACCACTGGCCAAGAGCTACGGGATCCGTGGAAGGCAGGGTGTGGCCGACGGCCTCCGCCAGCTCGATAATGGTGGCCGGGCGCAGTCCCCCGTCCAAATGGTCGTGAAGGGAAACCTTCGGGAGGCTCTTCAGATCGAAGTCAAGGGCAGGGGCGGCGTCAACAATAGGCTCAGTCACGTGTCCAACTCTAGGGGGACGGACGGAGCTTAGCCAGCAGGGTTTGAGCGCTCGACGCCGGCAGTCGCCTTCACTGCGGTACCTGCATCCGCTGCGGCTGCTTCGGCGGAAGCTGCTTCCGCGGAAGCTGCTTCCTTCTTCTCTGCGTCCTTCTTTTCAAGGTGCTTGTGCCACCAACGGAGAGTGTGGTCCACGATGACGCCGAGCACCACGGCGAATGCCACGGCAATCCCCACGCCGAGGAGCGGGTTGTTGTGCACCCAGTGGCCTGCCAGCGATCCAATCCCGATGGAATAACCTACCCAGGTGAAGCAGGCGAAGGCGTCCAGCCAGAAGAAGGTCTTGTGGCGGAACCCGGTTTGTCCGGCGACGTAGTTCACTGCCACACGGCCCCACGGGATATACCGGGCGGTGAAAATGAGCACGGCGCCGCGTTTGTCCAGCTCGTAGTGTGCCCAGGCGAACATCTTCCGGACCTTCGGCTTGCGCATCCATTTCCAGCGGTCCAAGCCGATCTTGCGGCCAAGCATGTAGGCCGTGTTGTCGCCGGCCATGGCCCCGACCAGCGCGGTGGCGCCGAGGAGCCACAGGTTGGGCTCGCCGCGGTGCATTGCAAGGGCCGACAATCCTACGATCGCGGTCTCACTGGGAAGGATCGTGGCAAAGCCGTCGATGAAAAAGAAAACCAGGAGCACCGGGTAGATCCACGGTTGCCCGGCGGCGTGCTCGAGCATGTGGTTCATGAATTCCACGCAGGCATTGCTCCTCAAGGAAAGTCACGCGGTTGCGTGACACAGATCGCTATCAAGTGTCCCACGGCCGCAGCGTCGTTCGCTACGCCCCGGCCGGAGAAGAACACAACTTAACGCTAGCTCGAAACTCGGCTAGGTGGCGGGTTCCTCTTCAGTCTCCCCCGCATCTTCGACCGCTTCGACCTCTTCTGGAGAGGGCGTGGAGCCACGGACCGTGCTGATGACCCGGTCCACGATGATTCCGAGGATGACTGCCGCGACGATCGCGATGATCGCCCCGAGCAAGTGGTTGTGTTCGAACCACTGCCCGAAGAACAAACCGATCGCCACCGAGTAGCTGGCCCACAGAGCGGCAGACATCGCCGTGAGCGCCACAAACATGCCGTGCGAGAACTGGGTTGCACCGGCTGTGAGGTTGACCGCCACACGGCCGATGGGGATGAACCGGGCCACCATGATCAGTGACGCGGCCCGGCGTCGAAGTTCCCGTCCAGCCCAGCGGAACGCACCCTGCATCCTTTGGGAACGCATCCACCGCCATCGGCGAACACCTATTTGGCGACCGATCAAGTAGGCGATGTTGTCGCCGGTGAAAGCCCCCAGCGCGCCCAACAGAATCAGCAACCACGCGTTGGGCACTCCGGCCGTTGCGGAAACGGCAGCCAGCCCAACCACTACCGACTCGCTGGGAATAGGTGGGAAAAATCCATCGATCACACAGCAGGCAAAGACCAGAAGCAGGACCCACGGCTGCCCTGCGGCGGCGAGGATGAAGTCGTTGATTGCCTGCACGGTTTCCTAACGAATGGCCGCAGGGATTGTCTCCCAGGCATCCGAAAATGCCCGGGAGACCAGCCTAGGAGATCCGGTCGATGATCAGCCGCTGAGCCGGCCGTGAGCCTTCGGGCGCGATGAGCACGGCGCCCTCCAAGGCTTCCTTGGCTCTTTCGAATTTTTCCGGGGTATCGGTCAGCAGGGTCATGAGTGGCTCCCCCGCCCGGACCAGGGCGCCCGGTTTGGCGTGCATCCGCACCCCCGCACCGGCCTGGACGATGTCTTCCTTCCGGGCACGTCCGGCGCCGAGGCGCCACGCAGCCACGCCGACGGACAAGGCGTCGAGTTCCACCAGGACGCCGTCGGCCGGAGCCGGGATGACCTCGGATTCCCTGGCCACTGGCAGGGCCGCACGCGGATCGCCGCCTTGGGCTTCTATCATTCGATTCCAGACATCCATCGCGCGGCCATCCTTGAGGGCGGCCGCGGGATCGGCGTCGTGCACTCCGGCGCAGGCGAGCATCTCCTCGGCGAGCCTGACGGTCAGCTCGACGACGTCTTCCGGACCGCCGCCCGCAAGCACCTCCACCGATTCCTCGACCTCGATGGCGTTTCCCGCGGTCAGGCCCAGCGGAGTGCTCATGTTGGTCAGGAGGGCCACCGTGTTGACGCCGGCATCCTTGCCCAGCGCCACCATGGTTTCGGCCAGCTCACGGGCGCGTGCTTCGTCCTTCATGAAAGCCCCCGAGCCCACCTTCACGTCGAGCACCAGGGAACCCGTGCCCTCGGCGATCTTCTTGCTCATGATCGACGAAGCAATCAGCGGGATGGCTTCCACCGTGCCCGTAACGTCCCGGAGGGCGTAGAGCTTCTTGTCTGCCGGTGCCAATCCCGTGCCGGCAGCGCAAATGACCGCCCCAACGTCCTGCAGCTGGGCCAGGATTTCCTCGTTGCTCAGATCCGCACGCCACCCGGGAATTGCCTCTAGCTTGTCCAGGGTGCCTCCGGTGTGGCCCAGTCCCCTGCCCGAAAGCTGGGGAACCGCCACTCCGAAGACCGCCACCAACGGCGCCAGCGGAAGGGTGATCTTGTCCCCGACTCCCCCGGTGGAGTGCTTGTCGGTGGTGGCCTTCATGCCGCCGTCGGGACGCCGAAGGCTGGAGAAATCCATTCGCTCGCCCGAGGCGATCATCGCCGCGGTCCAGCGCGAGATCTCGGCGCGGTCCATCCCGTTGAGCAGGATTGCCATATTCAGCGCGGCCATCTGCTCGTCGGCGATGACGCCCCGAGTGTAGGCGTCGATGGTCCAGTCGATCTGTTCAGGGCTCAGGGTGCCCTTGTCCCGCTTGATGCTGATGATCTGAACGGCATCAAACGCTTCAGTCTGTGTCACCGGTTCTCCTCGAGGTTGTCGGGACCGAAGGCATCGGGCAGCACTTGGTCCATGGTCTTGATGCCCTGCGTTGTCATGAGCTGCATGCCGGGTGCACGGAATTCATACAGCAACTGCCTGCAGCGGCCGCACGGCATGAGGACGTTCCCCTTCGCATCGACGCAATAGAACGCCCGCAATCTACCGCCACCACCCATATGGAGGTCACCCACAAGGGCGCACTCAGCACACAAAGTGAGGCCATAGCTGGCGTTCTCGACGTTGCAGCCGCTAACGATCCGCCCGTCCTCAGTGAGGGCAGCGGCACCCACCGGGAACTTCGAGTACGGAGCGTAGGCCTTCCCCATGGCGGCGACCGCAGCAGCCTCTAGGGCCGCCCAGTCCACGCCTCCGGCATCCGTGACCGCCACGGTCACCCCTTCACGTACGGTATGCCGCTTGCCGCCGGCGGCCTGGACCTGCCTACCAATCCAGCGACGGCGAAGACCGTCAAGGCGTAGGGCAGCATGGCCATGAACTGGCTCGGCACGGGCGATCCGATGATGGTGATGACGCTCTGGAGGTTGTCCGCGAAGCCGAAGAGCAACGCTGCCAGGAACGCGCCGATCGGGTTCCAACGCCCGAAGATCAACGCTGCCAGCGCGATGTACCCCCGGCCTCCGGACATGTCCTTGCTGAAGGCGTCCACGGAGACCAGCGTGAAGAAGGAGCCGCCAATGCCGGCGATCGCGCCGCCCATGAGCACGTTCCAAAAACGGGTCCGGTTGACATTGATGCCCACGGTGTCGGCGGCCTGAGGGTGCTCGCCGACGGCCCTCACACGGAGGCCCCATTTCGTGTGGAACAGGCCGAGGTAGACCACGATCACGGCGATGTACATCAAATAGCCCACGAGGGACTGGTGGAACAGGATCGGGCCAATGATCGGGATATCGGACAGGAAGGGAATATCCACCGGGGGCAGGCGGCCGGGCTTGTTGAGGCCCTCCGGGTCCGCAGTCAGCAGCGTCGAGAACAGGAAGCTCGTCAACCCACTGATGAGGACGTTGAGGACGACGCCCACGATGATCTGGTTGACGAGGTACTTGATGCTGACCACGGCCAGAACCAGGGAAACGAGCGCCCCGGCCACCGCAGCGGCGACCAGCCCGGCGTAGACGTTGTGCGTCACCGTAGCAACAACGGCCGCGGAAAACGCACCCAAAAGAAGCTGTCCTTCAATGGCGATGTTCACCACGCCGACGCGTTCGCACAGGACACCGGAAAGGGAACCGAACACCAGCGGCACGGCCAAGGTCACGGATCCTGCGATCAGCCCGGCGAGGGAGATGGACGGCTCTGCGTCATTTCCGTGGGCCACGATCCAGACCATGAACCCGATCAGGAAAAGGGCGGCAAAAGTACCTCCCACCCACCGGGGAACGGTCCTCTTTGCTTGCGTGAGATACACCGTGTAGCCCGCCAAACCCAGCAGAACAACTGCGCAGATCCAGCCAATGGCCGCGGAAGGAACCGTGATCCGGACAACCTTCGCGACTCCGAGCGCGGCAAGGCCGAGAACCACCACAGCGGCGACGGTGGCTGCGGGCAGCCAGCCCGGCACTGTGCCTGAACCCGACGCGACGCCTGAACGACGGCGGACGAACCATAGGTATCCGAGCCAGGCTGAAAGCAGAAGGGCCAAGACCAGCGTGACCCACGCAGCTACATTGGAGGCCGCTTCATTGGCTGCCTCGGCGATGCCGAAGCCTGCCGACTTCGAATTGGACATGAATCCGAAAAGGACGGTTCCCAGGATTGCGAGCAGGGACAGTCCGATTCCGGCCTTCCAGCTCACCAGTTCGCTGACACCCGGTTTACCGGAGCGCGCAGGGGCGCTGCCGGCGGGCGTGCCACTGCCGGACGTTGTTGTTGTGGTGCTCATGCTGTTGCCGCTCCGCTCTCAATTTTTCCGGAGGGGATCGTTCCGGAGCCAGGGCCGCCCGGGGCCTTCTTCTTTTTCCGGGGATTCAGCCCGAAGATCGCACGCACCAGCGGCGGCGCCGCAATGAACAGGACGATCAGCGACTGGATGACCAAAACGATGTCGATCGGGGTCTGGGTCTGTGCCTGCATCGCGACCCCTCCTGCCCGGAACGCACCGAACAGGAGACCGGCGAAGAAGGTTCCCCACGGCGTCGAACGGCCCAACAGGGCAACGGTGATGGCATCGAATCCGATGGAAGCCGCGACGCCTCCGGAGAGGTATTTCTCCGTCCCTGACACTTGCGCAATGCCGGCCAGGCCCGCAAGAGCACCGGCAATCGCCATGACCAGGATCACGGCCCGTGGAACATTGATCCCGGCGGTGCGTGCGGCGCTCTGGTTGGCGCCGACGGCCCGGAATTCGAAGCCAAGGGTTGAGCGGTTCAGGAGCCACCAGACGAAGACCGTCGCCAGCACGGCCAAGAGGAAGCCGGCGTGGAGCCTGAATTGCGGACCGAGCAACTCCGGAAACAGCGCAGATTGGTCCAGGAAGGGCGAGATCGGGTTGGTCGAGCCCTTGCGCTGGAAAGCCGGCGTGGTCAGGAGGAAAAGGAGCAGGAAGTTGGCAATGTAGTTCAGCATGATGGTTACGATGACCTCATGCGCGCCGGTCCTCGCCTTGAGGAGACCGACGACGGCGCCCCACACCGCGCCGCCGACGAGTCCGGCGACGATGACCACCAGGAGGTGGACCAGGAAAGGCAAGTGCCACGTGAAGCCAACGTAGGCGCCGAACAGGGCACCAAAGATGATCTGACCTTGCGCGCCGATGTTGAACAGTCCCGCACGGAACGCCAATGCCACGCCAAGTCCTGCGCAAATCAACGGTGTGGACACCGTCAGTGTTTCAGTAATCGGGTACAGCTGGGCTGCGGCGTCGGCCCCGGCCCAGTTGAACAGCGAGCCCTGGACTAGCGCCACGTAAGGCCTGAACACCTCGGTGAGCATGTCCCCCGGCTGCGCGAAGAAATATCCTGCCGTTTCGGCCACTTTGGGGTTGGTCACGGCCATGAGGATTCCGCCGAGCACAATCGCGAGGAGCACTGACAGCACCGACACCATGGCGTTTCCGGTCACGATCTGCCGGAAGACCGAACCACCGGCGGCGTGCGGGATCTGTCCGCCTTGGCTGGTAGCCGGAACCGCTGACGGGGCCATCGCACCGTCCGCAGTGTCCAGTGCGACATCCGCTACGACGTCGTCGTCAATCGATGTTTCCGGAAGCACCGGCTTGTCCCCGTGTTTGTGTCGAGGGGTGTTGGACTCAGACATGTGTTCCTCCCTCGAGGGTTTTGTGCGCAGTCAGTTCTGCCTCGTGTTCCGGAACGCCTGCCATCATCAAGCCGAGCACATCGCGGGAAGTACCGGCGGGAACAATCCCGACGAGCCTTCCGCGGTAGAGAACGGCGATCCTGTCAGCGAGCTCGAGCACTTCATCGAGTTCTGTGGAGACGATCATCACCGGAGTTCCGTTGTCCCGTTCGGCGATGACCCGTTTGTGCACGAATTCGATGGAGCCGACGTCGAGGCCGCGGGTGGGCTGTGATGCGATGAAGAGCCTCAATGGCCTGGACAGCTCCCTTGCCAGCACCACCTTTTGCTGGTTTCCGCCGGAGAGAGTACCCACGGCGACGTCGATCGACGGCGTCCGCACATCGAACTCTTCGACCTTCTTCGCCGCATGGGTAGCAATCAAGGCCGGTTTCATGCCAATGCCTTGGGCGAAGGGCGGCTTGTCGTACAGGTCCAGGATCATGTTCTCGGAAATGGAGAACGTCCCTACCAGACCGTCGATCTTGCGGTCCTCGGGGACAAACCCGACTCCGGCGGAAAGGACCTGCTTCACGCTCTTGCCGAGCAGTTCGACGTCGTCGAGGGTGATGGATCCAGTGACGTGGGGCTGGACGCCTAGGATGGCCTCGGTGAGCTCGGTCTGGCCGTTGCCTTGGACTCCGGCGATGGCAAGCACTTCACCCTTGGCGATGTCGAAACTCAGCCCGTCCACGACGTGCTGGCCATTGTGGTCAACAACGGTTAGGTCCCGGACCTTGAAGGTCGCCTCACCCGGTTGGGCAGGCTTCTTTTCCAAGGTCAGGCTGACAGCCCGGCCCACCATCGCCGAGGCGAGTTCCGTTGGGGACGCCGAGGGGTCAGCCGAGCCAACCACTTTCCCCCGTCGGATCACTGTGATGATGTCCGAAATTTCCTTGACCTCACGCAGCTTGTGCGAAATGAAGACTATGGATTTTCCGGCAGCCTTGAGCTGTCGGATGATATCCAGGAGCTCGTCTGTTTCCTGCGGAGTGAGAACGGCAGTCGGTTCATCCAGAATCAGGACTTCGGCGTCGCGCACGAGCGCCTTGATGATTTCGACCCGTTGCTGCACTCCCACGGGAAGGTCTTCCACGAGGGCATCGGGATCGACGTGGAAACCGTATTGCTTGGAAATCTCGGAAATCTTGCGGCGGGTTTCATCCAAGTTCAGGAAACCGGCTGCCTTGGTGGCTTCGTTTCCCAATGCGACATTTTCGGCCACCGTGAAGACCGGAATCAGCATGAAATGCTGGTGGACCATGCCGATTCCTGCCGCCATGGCGTCGCCGGGACCCTTGAAGACCACCGGCTTGCCGTCGACCAGGATTTCACCGTCACTGGGGTCGTAAAGTCCGTAAAGGACATTCATCAGGGTGGATTTACCGGCACCGTTTTCGCCCAAAAGGCAATGGACTTGGCCGGGTTCAACCACGAGGTCGATGTGGTCATTGGCTACGAGGGATCCGAAGCGCTTCGTGATCCCTTTCAGTTCGAGTTTCAAAACTCCAACCCATCTATGAAGGATGGCTCCTCGTCATCACCGTGCTCCCAGCATAGTGCTCGGCAAAGGAGTGTCGAAGAGCAAAATTGAAGGCAACGCAGAACGCGCTGCCCTTCTGCCAAAACTCGGCTGAAGGGCAGCGCGGCGTGGTTTCGCCCGGATTATTACTTGGGGCTGGACTTTGATTGGACCTTCACTGCGCCGGAGATAATGTCCTTCTTCAGCTGGTCAAGATCACTCTTCATGTCAGCCGGCACCGCGGAGTCGAGATCGTGGAACGGGGCAAGTGCCACGCCCCCGTTGTCGAGCGTGCCAACGTAGGGGCTGGGGTCGAACTTGCCGTCCTTGTCCGCCTTGATGACCGTTTCGACAGCTGTGGCCATGGTCTTCTGGACCGAGGTCAGGATGACCGACTTGTAGGCGGGCGCCGTCAGGTAGCCGTCCGAGTCGACCCAGATCAGCTTGGCGTCCGTGCCCTTTGCCTTGGCGTCAAGGATCGCACTGCCGGCGCCCGCGCCAACGGGACCAGCGACGGGAAGGACGACGTCGGCGCCCTGGTCCAGGAATCCCTGGGTGAGGACCTTGCCCTTGTCGACCTGCTTGAAGTCGCCGACGAACGTTCCGTCCTGCTTGTCCTTGTCCCAGCCAAGCAGCTGGACGGACTTGCCCTTCTTCTGGTTGTAGTACTTCACGCCGTCAGAGAAGCCGTCCATGAAGATACTCACCGTGGGAATGTTGAGACCACCGAAGGTGGCAACCTTGCCGGTCTTGGAGGTACCTGCAGCCAGGTAGCCGGCCAGGAATGAGGCCTGGGCCGTGTCATAGACAATCGGCTTGACGTTCTTCGGGAAGGTGGGGTCCGAGTAGTCGATGATGGCGAAGTGGCTGTTCGGGTTTGCCGTAGCAATCGACTTGGTTGCATCGCCCAGGAGGAAGCCGACGGTAACCGTCAGCTTGCAGCCCTGTTGGACCATGGAACGAAGGTTGGGGTCGTAGTCCGTGTCGGCCTTGGACTGGACGTGCTTCTCCTGGATGGCAAGATCCTTGGCGGCTGACTGAAGGCCTTCATAGCCTGACTGGTTGAACGACTTGTCGTCGAAGCCGCCGGAGTCGGACACCATGCATGCGGTGTAGTCCGACTTCGTGGCACTGCCCGAGCTCGACGCAGACGGTGCGCTACCGCAGCCTGCCAGCAAAAGAGCAGCGGCGCCCGCAGTTGCGACGCCTGCAAATGAACCGCGCTTTAGGGTGGCACGCAGTGATTGCTTCAATTTTCCTCCAGGAAGAAAGTGATTGATGCTACGACAGTTGGTCAATGAGTGTCCGTTTCGAAAACTCGAGGCTGAAATTCTGTTTTCACTGATGCTTCGCAGCACTGCGCCTGGGGCGCACTGATGCCACAACTTTAGTGGGATGGAACACACCCCGGTAACACAAAAGCCCAACAACCCTAAGATTGTTGAGCTTTTGTTACCAAGCAGTAGTGGAACTCCCAGCCAACGGTCCTAGCATCCGCGCCCGAGCAGGCCGGCCTCGTCGGTCAGCGGCACTTCGCGAAGAAGGACTCAGTGAAGGCGGACCAGCATCTTGCCGGTGTTGGCCCCATCCAAGAGATCAATGAAGGCCCGCGGCGCGTTTTCCAACCGGTCAACGATCGTCTCGTCGTAGCGGACTGTTCCATCGGCGAGCCATCCGGCCATCTTCCCGGCAAACTCGGCGGCGTATTGGCGCTGACCGCCTACCAGGAAGCCGCGGAGGGTCAATTGCTTTCCAATGGCCACGGCCAGGTTGCGGGGGCCCGGTGTGGGCTCGGTGGAGTTGTACTGCGAGATCGCACCACACATCGCCACGCGGCCGCCCACTGTGAGCACCGCAAGGGCGGCCTCGAGGTGTTCGCCGCCCACGTTGTCAAAGTAGACGTCGATGCCACGCTCCCCCGCCGCCTCACGGAGTTGAGCCACCACCGGCCCGTCATGGTAGTCGAAGGCAGCGTCGAAGCCGAGTTCCAGCAGGCGTGCCACCTTCTCGGGGGAACCGGCACTGCCAATCACTTTGGAGGCGCCCATTGCCTTGGCGATCTGGCCCACGATCGAGCCGACGGCTCCTGCCGCCCCGGAAACGAAAACGACGTCGCCCGCTTTGAACTCGGCCACCTTGAGCAACCCGGCATACGCCGTCAGTCCCGTCATGCCGAGGGCGCCAAGGAACGCCGACGACGGCGCGAGGCCGGCCGGGACCGGCGTCACACGCGTGCCGTCCACCACGGAGAACTCGCGCCAACCGAGCTGGTGCACGACGACGTCGCCCACCTTGTGCGCTTCGGAACGGGACGCAATCACCTCACCAACCGCACCGCCGTCGAGCGCTTCATCGAGGCGGAAAGGTGCCGAATAGGACTTCGCGTCGTTCATGCGGCCGCGCATATAGGGGTCGACGGACATGAACTCGTTGCGGACCAGGATCTGGCCGTCCTGCAACTCCAGCAGATCGGTCTCCGCCAGGCGGAAATTCTCCTGAACAGGACGTCCCTGCGGGCGGGATGCCAGCTGGATTTCGCGGGTGCGGCTGGGAAGCGCGGTGCTCACGCGGCCACCTCCACAAGCTTGATGTCGACGGCGATGTTGCCGCGGGTCGCGTTGGAGTAGGGGCAGATCTGGTGCGCCTTGGCCACGAGCTGCTCGGCAGTTTCCCGGTCGAGGGCCGGCAAGGCGATCTCAAGCTCGGCGGCAAGTCCGTATCCCTCGCGGCCATCCAAGGCGCCGAAATGGATCTTGGCTGCCACGGCCGAATCGCTGAGATCCGCCCGTGCCTTGCGTCCCACCAGCCTGAGTGCTGAGTGGAAGCACGCCGCGTAACCGGCGGCGAAAAGCTGTTCAGGGTTGGTTCCTTGGCCATTTCCGCCCAGTTCCACCGGGCTGGCGAGCGCTACGTCCAGCTTGCCGTCGTTGGTGCGTGCGTTGCCGTCACGGCCTTCACCGGAAGCAACCGCCTCGGCTGTGTACAAAGTCTTCACTGTGGTTCCTTTTCCTTCGGAGGGGATGGACGATCAGATGGCTGAATGGAGGGCGGCGGTGAGCCGGCCCAGAGTGTCGTGGAGCTGCGCGAGTTCGGCGGTGCTCAACCCAGCGGCGTCGGCTAGCCGCTGTGGCACGGCGCCTGCCCGCGCACTAAGGGCAAGCCCCGAGCCCGTCAGGTGGATTTCGACGCGGCGCTCATCCTCGGCCGAACGCCGGCGCTCCACCAGGCCCAGGGCTTCAAGCCTCTTGAGCAGGGGCGACAGCGTTCCCGAGTCAAGCCCCAACTCAGTACCCAGTTCCCGCACGCTTCGCGGCTCGTTCTCCCAGAGAACCAGCATCACCAGGTACTGCGGATACGTCAGCCCAAGCTCATCCAGCACCGGCCTGTAGACCGCCGTGGCCGCCTTCGATGCGGAGTAGAGGGCAAAACAGACCTGGTGGTTGAGACGGGGGGCTTCACTCATGGAAATAACAATAGCTCACAATTAAATTGTGCACAACTCAATCGGAGCAACAACGCTCACTCACAAACAAGCCCAAACGACGGGATCCCCCTGCAGATGATCTGCAGGGGGATCCCCGGCCTTTCGACCAAAAGTGAGCGACCGTCGCAGTTTTAGAGGTCCCGGATGGTGCGCAATGCCGCCGCAGCCAAGACTTGGATGGCGAAGCCAAGGGCTCGTTCGTCCACGATGAAGTCACCCCGGTGGAGATCGTATTCTTCGCCGCCCGGAGTGTGGGTTCCGAGCCGCATCATGGCACCCGGCAGGTCGGCCAGGAACCAGGCGAAGTCCTCGCCGCCCATGGACTGGGGGGTCAGGACGACGGCGTGCTCACCGAGTTCAGCCCTGGCCGCGGCCTCGATGAGGGCGGTTTCGTGTTCCGAGTTGACCACGGGAGGGACCCCCCGCGTGTGCTCGAGGTGGACGTCCACCCCATACGGCGCGGCAACCTGCTGGACCACGTCGTCCAACAACTCCCCTGCGCTATGCCATGCATCGCGGTCCAGGCAGCGCATGGTGCCGGCCATGTAACCGTTGGCGGGGATGGCGTTGGGTGCGGATCCTGCCGTGATCTGGCCCCACACCACCGAGACGCCACTGCGGACATCCACCCGACGGGACAGGACGGCCGGGACGTTGATGGCGATCTGGGCCAGTGCGAAGACCAGGTCCTCGGTCAGATGCGGCCGGGAAGTGTGGCCGCCACGTCCGGTCAGTTCGATTTTGATGGTGTCCGAGGCTGAGGTGATCGCCCCGATCCGCGTGCCGATCTTGCCAACGTTTATACGCGGATCACAGTGCAGCGCCAGAATCCGCGGGACTCCCTGAAGGACGCCCTGCTCGATGCAGGACAACGCACCGCCGGGCATGGTTTCCTCGGCCGGTTGGAAGATAATGCGCACTGTGCCGCCCAGCGGCGATTCCTGGTGCATGGCGTGCAGCACCAGGGCAATTCCGAGCATGCTGGTGGTGTGGACGTCATGCCCGCAGGCGTGGGTCACGCCGTGGTTCTTCGACGCGAACGGAAGCCCGGTTTCTTCGATGATGGGGAGGGCATCGATATCACCGCGCAACGCCGTGGCGATGGGCCCTTCGCCGACATCGACCGTCAGTCCCGAGCCTTCGAGCCGTCGCGGCTCCAGTCCCGCAGCTTCAAGCCGCTCCACGAGCTTGTCCGTGGTGCGGAACTCCTTGAAGGACAGTTCCGGGTGCGCATGCAAATCCCGCCGGAATTCGATGAGTTCCGGCAAAAGATCGTCAAGCCACGGCCTCACCACAGGGGTGGGCTCGGTTTCAGTAGTGAAATTGCGCACCTCACAACTCTAGCCATCCGCGCCCCTCGAATAACGAAAGGGGTCTCTTGGTTACGGACTGCGCCTCAAGCACCTTGTTTAGAGTACGTCGGTGTCCCCGCTGGCCTTGAGCGCGTCCACCGCTCCCTTGACCCGTTGAGCGTGCTCCTTGGTGGTGACAAGCAGGGCGTCCGGCGTGTCCACGATTACCACGTCCTTGATGCCGATAAGCGCGATCACACGCTTGGTGTCGGAGACAACCACGCCGCTGGCGTTCTCGGTGAAGACTCGTGCACCTTCGCCGAGGACCGTCACTTCGTCAACGTCGCCGGCATTGTTGAGGCGGCCGATCGCCGCAAAGTCTCCGACGTCGTCCCAACGGAAGGTACCGGGCACGACGGCGACATCCCCCGCCGCTGCGGCAGGTTCTGCCACGGCGTAGTCAATGGCGATCTTGGGCAGCGTGGGCCACACGCGGGCCGTCACTTCATCGCGCTCCGGGGTGTCCCAGGCTTCCGCGATTTCCTGCAGCCCGGCGAACAGGACCGGCTGGTTTGCTTCAAGATGCTTGAGCATGAGCGCCACCGGGGCGACGAACATTCCGGCGTTCCAGACGTAATCGCCGGTCTCGAGGTACTTCTTCGCAATGTCTTCGCTCGGCTTCTCTACGAATTCGATCACCGCATGGGCGTTCGGCGCGTCGTCGATATTGAGCAAGTCACCGGTGCGGATGTAGCCGAACCCGGTTGAGGGATGCGTGGGCTTAATGCCAATAGTGACGATTTTCCCGGCAGCAGCGGTGTGGATGGCCTCGCGCACGGTTTCCTGGAAGAGATTGTCCGGGCTGATGACGTGGTCGGCGGCGAACGAACCCATGATGGTGTCCGGATCGCGACGGTACAGGATGGCGGCGGCGAGGCCGATTGCAGCTCCTGAGTCCTTCGGTTCACTTTCCAGCACCAGCTCGTCGTCTCCCACTTCGGGAAGCTGGCGGCAGACAGCCGTCCGGTGTGCCACGCCCGTGACAACCAGGACCCGGTTGCCGGCCAGTGGTTCGAGTCGGTCGTATGTAGCCCGCAGGAGGGTGCTTCCCGAACCTGTGAGGTCGTGCAGGAATTTTGGCGCAGCAGCACGCGAAAGCGGCCACAGGCGCGTGCCCACTCCGCCGGCCGGAATAACCGCATGGAAGTGGCGCAATGGCGATTCAAGGCTCGCAGCGTTTTCTATACTCACCGCAACACCTTATCCGACACCCGCGCAAGTCCCACTTTGTGGTCTTCGTCTCACCCTCGCGGCGAAAAGACCGGAATTCAGGCGAACACCCGCAATCTCGTTACAAGAAGGGGCGCCTAAATTGAATAAGCTGTGAGCGAAGCCTAGATTTAGGCTGAGCTACGAGTGCTCTCGCAGCTGGCGTTCCCCCCGCATGGATCCCGTGCCAGCGCCACTGTGTTGCAGGAAGGTTTATTCAGTGCCGACAAAACCAGCTGGCACCTTGTACCGCGGCCGTGAAGGCATGTGGTCCTGGGTTGGACATCGCATTACCGGTGTTGTGATCTTTTTCTTCTTGTTGGTCCATGTGCTGGACACCTCATTGGTGCGCGTGTCCCCGGAGGCCTATACGGCCGTCATCGGCGCCTACAAGAACCCCCTCATGGCCCTCGGCGAAACGGGCCTCGTCGCAGCGATCGTCTTCCACGCCTTCAATGGCTTGCGCATCATCGCAGTTGACTTCTGGAAGAAGGGCGCCAAGTACCAGCGCCAGATGCTGTGGGTCGTCCTGGCACTCTGGCTGGTTACGTTCGCGGCCTTCGCTATCCGCCACCTGTCCCTCGCTCTGGGAGGCCACTAAGCCATGAGTACTGATATTCAGAATCCCCGCAGCGGAAAGATCGCTCCGCAGTACCGTCGCGGCACCGGTTCCAAGGGGAACTTCGAGATGTTCGCATGGCTGTTCATGCGGCTCTCCGGCGTCGTGCTCGTGGTGCTGATCTTCGGCCACCTCTTCGTGAACCTGCTGGTGGGAGAGGGCATCCACGCCATCGACTTCGGTTTCGTGGCGGGCAAGTGGGCAGACCCGTTCTGGCAGTTCTGGGACCTGGCCATGCTGTGGCTCGCGATGCTTCACGGCACCAACGGCGTCCGCACCATCATCAACGACTACGCCGAAAAGGACGCCACCCGCTTCTGGCTCAAGGTGGTCCTGTACGCGGCCAGCTTCGTCATCATCGTTCTGGGCACCTTGGTGATCTTCACGTTCAACCCGTGCCCCGTCGTCAACGGCGTTCAGCTGCCGGGCGGGTTCTGCCCGGCGCCGTAGCGGCTCCGCTGCACCGCCGGCGATGTCCGACGGCGCACACCACGCGGAGCAGGCTCCGCCGACCATCTGACTTAGAGAGAAAGAGCATCTGGTATGCAGGTCCACAAGTACGACGTCGTTATTGTCGGTGCCGGCGGCGCCGGCATGCGCGCCGCGATCGAATCCGGTCAGCGCGCACGCACCGCAGTACTGACCAAGCTCTACCCCACCCGTTCCCACACCGGCGCAGCCCAGGGCGGCATGTGTGCGGCCTTGGCCAACGTCGAAGAGGACAACTGGGAGTGGCACACGTTCGACACCATCAAGGGCGGCGACTACCTGGTTGACCAGGACGCAGCCGAGGTCATGGCGAAGGAAGCCATCGACGCCGTGCTGGACCTGGAAAAGATGGGCTTGCCGTTCAACCGCACGCCCGAAGGCCGCATTGACCAGCGCCGTTTCGGTGGCCACACCCGTGACCATGGCAAAGCCCCGGTCCGCCGCGCCTGCTACGCAGCAGACCGCACGGGCCACATGATCCTTCAGACGCTGTACCAAAACTGCGTCAAGCACAACGTTGAGTTCTACAACGAGTACTACGTCCTGGACCTGCTGACCGTCGAGGAAGACGCCGTCCGCGAAGACGGAACGCCGTACAAGCAGAAGCGCGTTGCCGGCGTCGTGTCCTACGACCTCGCCTCCGGCGAATTGCACGTGTTCCAAGCGAAGTCCGTGGTGTTCGCCTCGGGCGGCGCAGGTAAGGTCTTCAAGACCACCTCTAACGCCCACACCCTCACTGGTGACGGCATGGGCATCGCCTTCCGCCGCGGAATCCCGCTGGAGGACATGGAGTTCTTCCAGTTCCACCCGACCGGTCTCGCAGGCTTGGGCATCCTCCTCTCGGAAGCTGCCCGCGGCGAGGGTGCGATTCTTCGCAACTCCGAGGGTGAGCGCTTTATGGAACGCTACGCCCCCACCATCAAGGACCTCGCGCCCCGCGACATTGTGGCCCGTTCCATGGCAAATGAAGTCCGTGAAGGACGCGGCTGCGGCCCGAACAAGGACTACGTCCTCCTTGACCTCACGCACCTTGAGCCGGCCCACATTGACGCGAAGCTTCCGGACATCACCGAATTCGCGCGCACTTACCTCGGTGTCGAGCCGTACACGGAACCGGTTCCCGTGTTCCCGACGGCGCACTACGCCATGGGCGGCATCCCCACCAACATCACCACCGAGGTCCTGCAGGACAACGACACCATAGTGCCCGGCCTGTACGCAGCCGGCGAAGTTGCTTGTGTCTCCGTGCACGGTTCCAACCGCTTGGGCACCAACTCGCTGCTGGACATCAACGTCTTTGGCAAACGCGCGGGCATTGCCGCAGCCGAATACGCCAAGACGGCTGACTTCGTGGAGCTCCCGGAAGACCCGGAGGCATACACCCTGGATCTGCTGAACCACGTCCGTACTGCCGATGGCGGCGAAAGGGTTGCCGCGATCCGCAAGGAACTGCAGGACACCATGGATGCCAACATGCAGGTGTTCCGTACTGCGGACACCCTGAACCAAGTGCTCAAGGACATTGCGTCCCTCGAAGAGCGTTACCAGCGCATCAGCGTCCAAGACAAGGGAAAGCGTTTCAACCTTGACTTGCTCGAAGCGGTGGAACTGGGCTTCCTACTGGAGCTGGCCAAAGTCATGACAGTTGCTGCCCTGCACCGCGAAGAGTCCCGTGGAGGCCACTTCCGGGAGGACTTCCCGGAGCGCGACGACGAAAAATTCATGAAGCACTCCATGGCGTATAAGGATGAGCACGCCCCTGCGGACGGATCTGCGGAAGCAATCGCGGGCATCCGACTCGGCACCAAGCCTGTTGTCTTTACGCGCTACGAGCCGATGGTGAGGAAGTACTAAGATGTCTGCTGAACTTGCTGAGCCAGCATCCAAGATCGAGTTGCCCGCGCACATTGGTGGAGGTGGGGAGATTCCCACCTTCAACATCACGCTGCGAGTGCGACGCTACAACCCCGAGGTCTCGGAAGAGCCCGTGTGGGAAGACCACCAGCTGACGATGTACGGCACCGACCGCGTGCTGGACGCCCTGCATAAGGTCAAGTGGGAAATCGATGGCTCGCTGTCCTTCCGCCGTTCCTGTGCCCACGGCGTTTGCGGCTCCGACGCCATGCGCATCAACGGCCGTAACCGCCTCGCGTGCAAGACCCTGCTGAAGGACCTGGACACCTCCAAGCCCATCACCGTTGAACCGATCAAGGGCCTCCCGGTGGAGAAGGACCTGATCGTGGACATGGAGCCGTTCTTCCAGTCCTTCCGCGAGGTCATGCCGTTCCTGATCAACAAGGGCCACGAGCCCACCAAGGAACGCCTGCAGTCAGTTGAGGACCGTGAACGGTTCGACGACACCACCAAGTGCATCCTATGCGCTGCATGCACCTCGTCTTGCCCTGTGTTCTGGACGGACGGGCAGTATTTCGGTCCGGCCGCGATTGTGAACGCCCACCGCTTCATCTTCGATTCCCGTGACGACGCAGGCGACATGCGCCTGGAGATCCTCAACGACAAGGAAGGCGTGTGGCGCTGCCGCACCACCTTCAATTGCTCGGAGGCCTGCCCCCGTGGCATCCAGGTGACCCAGGCTATCGCCGAGGTCAAGCAGGCCATCCTGGCACGCAAGATCTAGTTCCGAAGTTAGAGTACGACGACGGTGTCCCCCTTTGCGGGGTACGCCGTCGTTGTTGTTTAAGAGTCGTTCAGGAAAAGCCGGGCAACTCGCAAAGCGAAAGGTGGACAGGTGTCCAAATCCATGAAGATCAGCTTCGAAGGCAGCACCGGAGATCTCCTGGCAGGAATCGTGGACGTGCCTGAAGGCCCGGTCCGGGGCTGGGGTGTGTTCTCCCATGGTTTGACCCTCGGCAAGGACAGCCCCTCCGCCTCGCGTATCTGCAAGGGCTTGGCGGACCTTGGCGTCGGCATGCTCCGCTTCGACAACCTTGGGCTGGGCGACTCCGCCGGCGAATGGTCCGCGGGATCGTTCAGCGTGAAGGTGGCAGACACCATCCGCGCCGCCGGCTTCATGCGTGCGGAAGATAAGGAGATCTCCCTGCTAGTGGGCCACTCCTTCGGCGGGGCGGCTGTGCTGGCGGCCGCCCTCAGCCTTCCCGGGGTACGTGCCATTGCGACTGTAGGCGCCCCCTTCGAGCCCAAGCACGTGGAGCACATGTTCGACGCCGAAGTGAGCACGATCCTCAGCGAAGGCAGCGCACAGGTCAACCTGGGCGGCAGAAGGATGGAGGTTCGCCGCCACTTTGTGGAAGACGTAGAGCAGGCCGACCTCAGTGACTGCATCCGTACCCTGCACCGACCCCTCATGGTCCTGCACTCCCCCACGGACAACACCGTGGGCATTGACAATGCCAGTGAGATTTTCCAAACGGCACGGCACCCGCGGAGCTTTGTTTCGCTCGAAGGCAGCGACCACCTGTTGACGGGTAAGGGACAGGCCGCCCGGGTTGCCCGGATCATCTCGGCCTGGGCTGGGCAGTACCTCGGCGACTAGCGCCTTACTTTCCTTTTGCGGGGAAGGAATGGATCGGACGGTGCCGCGATCCGAGGGCGGCCTTGCGCTGGGGCTCGTGGGCGTCCCCGTCCGCCTCCCTGATGGCCGACCACGCGGCTGACACCAGATAGACCTGGCTGACCAGGTTGAACCAGATGAGAAGCCCGATGATGATGGCGAAGGGCGCGAGGACAGGGTTCTGGCCTGCGCGCGCCAGCAACTCGGTGCTAAAGACTTGGAGCACGGTGGTGCCGACCGCCGCGATGATGGTTCCCTCCATGAAGGCCTGCCTTCCCAGTGGAAGGCTCCCAGCAAGCCGGAACAGGATGGCCGCCGTCGCCCAGTTCAGCAGCAACGGCACCACCAGCTTCACGACGCCAATCACGGGTCCTGCGATGCCTTCATCCATGCCGAGTAGGCCAATCACCCAGCTCGCGGCCGTCCCGAAGACCAGGGACACGCCTGCGCTCAGGACCAGCGCCGCACCAAGCAACAGGAGCGTCCCGGCGTCGAACAATTTAGCCAGGACCGGGTTGCGGGGCAGTGGCGGCAATTCCATAACCGCACGCAGCCCTTCGCGCACGCTCGCGATCCAGCCCAAAGAGGTAAACACGGTGACTACTGCGGCGATGACCGCAGTCCAGCCCAGGCCATTCGGATTGAGCAGGTCATGGGGATTGACCAGGCCCTGGCCGCCGTCCACCTTCAAGAGGCCCGGCGCACTCTTGGAGATGTTCGCAATGATGGCGTCCACCAAGAAAGGCTGGCCGCTCAGGACGAGGCCTGCAATGGAAAATCCGGTGGTCAGCAAACCGGTGATGGAGAAGAACATCGTGAACCCGATGCCGGCGCTCATGAGCGGCCCGTGGCGCAGCGAGTAGTGCTGCCACGCCCTCATGGGCCGGAAGGTGTTCAGCCGGGCAAGGAACAGCTGCACGAAGGCCATCAGCTTCGCCACCGTGCCGGCGTTGGAGCGCCGCGTATGGCCCCAATCGAGCCTGCGATGGATGAGTTGCAGCTTTAGTTTGGCGAGCTCAGTTGGTTGCGGCGGAATCTCCGCTGTTGGCTGTGCTTTCCCGTGCTTGATCTGTGTCGCCGCCAAAATCGAGCTCTTCCCGTAGCTGCCAGATGCCATTGTTGTCGTGCTCGTAAAGTCCCATGCTAACCACAGGGAAGGTGGCCGTGTAGTTTTTGAGCACCGTTTCGGCCTCATCCAGGCTTTCGGGAGCGACGTCGTGGGCTACCGTCACGTGGGGGTGGTAAGGGAAAGGAAGATCCCGTTCGAGTGGCCCGGTCTGCAGTTGTTCATGCAGTCCCACACACTCCGTGAAACCGTCTGCGACGTTCAGAAACACCACAGGGGACACGGGACGGAAGGAACCCGTGCCGGAAATCGTGATTTTGAACGGCGCCTGGCGCCGGGCGACCTCCCGAACGTGCTCCCGAGTAGCTTCCCAATCCCGCGCAGGCGTGGTGGTGACCAGCGTGATGTGGGCGGGGATGGCCTCGGCCATAGGATCACCGAAGGAGGCACGCCATTGCTGCAGCTCCTGCGCCACATCCGGGGGAAAGCCCAGGATGACGCCCACGCACATGCTGTCGCCGCACGCGCTGGCAGACTGGTTTGCATCCGGGTCCGGTCGGGCACCAGTGGACCGGCCGGCTCCCCCTGCAGGGGAGCCAGCCTGGACGCTGAGCTTGCCAGCTGCGCACATGGTTTTAGCGGATTCCTGGTGCTCCGCCGTAAGGCAGGAAGCCCACCTTGGCGTAAACGTCGGCAAGGGTGGCCGAGGCGATCTCGCGGGCTTTGTCCGCCCCATGGGCCAGGAGCCGATCGAGCTCGGCCGGGTCCGCCAGCAGCTCGTTGGCGCGGTCCCGGATAGGTCCGAGGTGCCCGGCGACGAGTTCGGCGAGATCGACCTTCAGGTGGCCGTACATCTTGCCTTCGTAATCCGCGACGATCTTTTCCACCGGCTGCCCGCTGATGGATGAGTAGATGCTCAGCAGATTGGACACACCGGGCTTGGCTTCACGATCGAAACGGATCTCCGTCTCGGTGTCCGTGACCGCCGACTTGATGCGCTTGGCCGTGATCTTCGGGTCATCCAGCAGGTTGATCAAACCAGCCGGCGACTCTGCGGACTTGGACATCTTGGCCGTGGGGTTCTGGAGATCGTAGATCTTGGCCGATTCCTTCTGGATGAAGGCCTGCGGCACCTGGAACGTCTCGCCGTACCGGCTGTTGAAACGCTGGGCGAGATCGCGGCTGAGCTCAATGTGCTGCCGCTGGTCCTCGCCCACGGGTACGCCGTGCGGCTGGTACAGCAGGATGTCGGCTGCCTGCAGGATCGGGTACGTGAAGAGCCCGACGCTGGCGTGATCCGAACCGTGTTGCAAGGACTTGTCCTTGAACTGGATCATGCGCGAGGCCTCACCGAAGCCAGTAATGCAGCCCAGAACCCAAGCGAGCTGGGCGTGTTCAGGAACCTGGGACTGGACGAACAGCGTGCACTTGTTGACGTCTACTCCACCGGCGATGTACTGAGCAGCAGTGACACGGGTACGGCGGGCAAGCTCGGCAGGATCCTGGGGCACCGTGATGGCGTGCAGGTCCGGGATGAAGAAAATGGCGTCATACTCGTCCTGCATGCGGACCCAGTTGACCAAGGCACCGAGGTAGTTGCCCAGGTGGAGGGAGTCAGCGGATGGCTGCATGCCGGACAGCACACGGTGCTTGGCTCCGGCAGCCAGTTTTGTGGAAGTTGCCATGGTTGCGGCCGCAGCGGGTTCAGTTGTGGTGGAACTGGTCATGGGGAAACTTTCGAAAGCTTAGAGCTGGTAGTCGACTACCAGCGGTGCGTGGTCGGAGAAACGGGTGTCCCACGACGGCGCCCGGTCCACGACGGCCGAAAGAGCGGCTGCCGCGAGTCCAGGAGTGGCCATGTGGTAGTCGATGCGCCAGCCAGTGTCAGTGTCAAAGGCCTTACCGCGCTGGGACCACCAGGTGTAGGGGCCATCGACATTTCCTGCCAGGCCCCTGTGGACATCCCTCCATCCGATCTCGTCGCCAAAGAAGCGGTCGAAGTACGCACGTTCTTCAGGAAGGAAGCCGGCACGCTTGGTGTTGCCCTTCCAATTCTTGATGTCGAGTTCAGTGTGGCCCACGTTGAGGTCGCCGACCACCAGGGCATGCTCACTGTGCTTCGCGAGCTCCGGGAGCCGCGTGATCATGACGTCCAGGAAGCGGTACTTGTCCACCTGCTTGGGGGTATCTACCTCGCCGGAGTGCACATAGGCGCTGACGACGGTCAGGGTAGTGTCCTTGCCGCCTCCGTCTCGAACGACGTAATCGGCCTCCACCCAGCGTCCTGTGGTGGCGAAGTAATCGTCGCCGATACCCACACGGGTGGACGTGGGTTCCTGACGGGAGGCAATCGCAACGCCGGCGCGGCCCTTGGCCTCGGCTTCGGCGTGGAGGATGTGCCAGCCTTCGCCGATGAGCTGGTGAACCACCTCATCAGGCGCGCGGACCTCCTGCAGGCACAGGATGTCGACGTCGCGCGGTTCCAGCCACTCCGCCATGCCCTTCTTGTAGGCGGCGCGAATGCCGTTGACGTTGACCGTTGCGATGCGAAGGAAGTCCTTCTTCAATGCCGAGCTCACCCCGCCTACTCTAGTCGATGATGGTGCCCGAGACGGGCTCGTCGGTTCCGCCTGAAGACTTGATCATGTCCCTCGCGTTGCTTGACGTGATTGCGATGGTCTCCAAGGCGCGGTTGATGGTGTCTTGATCGGCGGATTCGCCCTTGGCGCGCTCCGCCTCCACCACGCGAACCTGCACCTGCACAATCTTGAACGAGTGGTCCAGTTTGAGGTCGCGGATTTCATCCGATTCGCTGCGTTCCGAGACCACGCGTGTGCCGCCGTGGTCGGCGCTCGACGACGACGGCGCCCGGCCGGTCGCCGCGTTGAACGCGTTCTGTGCTTCGGTGAGTTTTTCTCCAGCCCGCTTGGCAGCTCTCTGGATGCTGAAGACCACGAAAGCGGCGAGGGCGAGCCAGCCGAAGGAAACCACGGCGACGATCCAACCGACCACGTCGTTCTGGTTTGCCGCGAAGATCACGGCCACCAGGAAAGCGATGAGCACCACCGTCATGCCCAGTCCACCGATGCGGAAGCCCTTGAAAGGGCCCTTGGCGGAAGCGGACGGGGGAACAGATGACGGGGAGTCGCCGAGAGATTGCATGCACCCATTGTCGCAAACTCCGCAGGACGAGCCAGCCGCTTCCACCCCCGGCGAACAGCCTGGTTGCTATTTGAGGAAGAGCTTGCGCAGCCGTCCCGTGGTGAGCGTGATGCCGAGTGCGATCATCACAAGGTAGTAGCCGATATGGACTGCCGTGGCCGGGCTGAAGGAGCCAATGCTGATCTGCCGCAGGAGCTCCACGCCATGCCACAGGGGCATCGCCTGGATGAGCCACTGAATGTACTGCGGATAGACGGTTATCGGGTAGAACGTCGCGCTGAACAGGAACATGGGCAGCATGAAGAAGTTGATCCAGTCCATCTGCTGGAAGGTCTTCATGAAGCTCGTGATGCCCATGCCGAAGCTTGCGAAGCCGAAAGCAATCAGCACGGACGCCGGTATGACCAGGATGGCCCACGGCGTCGTGATGAGGCCCATGACGGCCATGACCGCGGTGAAGCCCGTCGCATACAGGAGTCCACGCAGCAGGGCCAGGAAAATCTCCCCGATGGCTACATCCAAAGGCCCTAGGGAGGTGTAGAGCATGCCTTGGTACAGGTTGGCGAAGTTCATCTTGAAGAAGACGTTCCACGTGGAGTCGTAGACCGCGCCGTTCATGGCGGACACGGCTAGGAGCGCCGGCGCAATGTAGGCCGCGTAACTGATTTCCTGGCCACCAGGCCCGGCCACGGTTCCGACGATCGGGCCCAGCCCCACACCCATGGAAATGAGGTACAGCACCGGCTCGAAGAATCC
This sequence comes from Arthrobacter sp. FW306-04-A, assembly GCF_044358315.1. GTDB lineage: Bacteria > Actinomycetota > Actinomycetes > Actinomycetales > Micrococcaceae > Arthrobacter. The sequence goes on along the minus strand of NZ_CP084559.1, from coordinate 1,142,635 downwards.
GGACACCAGGATCAACCAGGTACTGCTTTTCGCCGCCATGCGGCCCCGGGCAACAACAGCAAGCGCATTGCGTGAATACAGCGGGCCGAACGTTCGCTCGCGGGCAGCGTCTGTGGCGCTGTGCGGTCCCGTCTGGCCTTCGGCCAGGGTGCTCATGCCCCCATCCTCCTGACGAACTGCCGCCGTGTCAGCGTCCACCCGGCGGCAGCTGCCCCAACAAGGAACAGGACGTGGGTCAGTGTCAGCACAGGGCTCTCTTCAAGTCCGTAGGTGAAGACGCGGCCCAGCTCCGTGCCGTGCCACACCGGGGAGATCCAGCCGATCCAGCGCACACCCAGGGGCAGCGAGTCCAGCGGGAAGAAGGTCCCCGAAAACAGGAACAACGGCACCACGATGAACCGCTGCACCAGGGCGAACTGGCCGGAGTCTTTGGTGATGCTCGAGGCGTAGGCCATGAGCGGCAGCCCGAAGGACAGTCCGGCCACCGTGGCAACCACCGCCGACACCCACCCCCAAGGACTCGGCGAGGCGCCGAACATGGCCACGATGACGAAGTAGACCACGGATTGCACGAGGAACTTCAGCGTGCTGGCCATGATGTGACCCGCGGCAATCTGCTGCGGAACGAGCGGAGAAGCGTGCGGCCCGTAGAACACCCGGCGCCACTTGAAGCCGTCCATGATCGGGTAGGAGAAGTCCCCTGACGCCGTCATGACCGCGGATGAGACCAGCAGCGCCGGCGCAATGAACGCTAGGTAGCTCACGCCGCCGAACGCCGCCGTACTGTTCGCATCCACCAGGCTCGCCAGCCCGATGCCCATGGCAAACAGGTATGCCACGGGCTGCCCCACGCTGTAGAGGAACACGGACCAGCCGTAACCACGCATCACACGAAGGACCTGCTCGGCGTAGAAGAACGATCCCCAGCGCCGCGCCCGGCTGGCGGAGACGGCCGGCGGGTGTGCGCGCAAAGGAGGGGCCGCCGTCGGGAGCTGGCCGTCAGTCATGCGTCCTCCTCAACAAACTGTCCCCCCATCAACTGTTCCCCGGGTTAATTACGCACCTAGTCAACGAGGCTCCGTCCGGTCAGCCGGAGGAAGACGTCCTCCAGCGAAGAACGCCGCACCAGCGAGGTCAGCGGACGGAGCCGACGCGCCGAGACTTGCTCCAAGGCCGATTCGCCGTCGTCCGCGTAGATGAGCACACGATCCGGCAGCGTCTCCACCCGTTCTCCGACCCCCTCGAGTTCGACGCCGATCGTGGCGTTTCGTTCCGAGCCGAAGCGGAGCTCAACGACCTCGCGAGTGGAATATTCGCGGATCAGGCTGGCAGGCGTGCCTTCGGCCATGATCCGGCCTTTGTCCACCACGATCAGCCGGTCGCAGAGCTGTTCGGCCTCATCCATGTAGTGCGTGGTGAGGATCAGTGTGACGCCCTGTTCCTTCAGCCTGAAAAGCCGGTCCCAGAGGATGTGGCGGGCTTGCGGATCCAGGCCCGTGGTGGGCTCATCCAGGAGCAGGATCTTGGGTTCATTGATCAGCGAGCGGGCAATCGTCAGCCGCCGTTTCATGCCGCCCGAGAGGGCATCGACCCTGGACTTGGCTTTGTCTGTCAATTGCGCAAACTCAAGCAGTTCGTCGGCCTTGGGACGTAAGTAGCTCAAAGGCAGGCCGAAGTAGCGCCCATAGACAATCAGGTTTTCGCGGACCTTCAGTTCCTCGTCCAGGTTGTCCTGCTGGGGCACCACGCCCAGGTGCGCACGGACTTCCGGCCCGTGGGTTTCCGGGTCCAGGCCCATGATGCTGAGCTTCCCGGACGTGCGCTGGGAGACTCCGCCAATCATTTTCATGGTGGTCGATTTACCGGCGCCGTTCGGGCCAAGCAGGCCGAAGGACTCCCCTGCCGAGACTTCGAAGGAGATACCGTCCACGGCGGTGAGCTCGCCGTAGCTCTTGGTGAGATTCTCGGCTGTGATGACTGCGGGTGGGTTCATCTGGAAGCTGGCTGACGTGGAGAAAGAGCGGGTGGCTTCATTGTGCACCCCAGCAGACTAGTAGAGCCAAGGAATACGTGAAAGAGGTATTCCGCAATTTTCTGGAGTAACGTGCAGGACCCTGCGCGACATTCTGCTGGATCACTCCAACATCGGGCCCTGGAACCGCATGATTCCAAGGCCCGATGGCTTATCAAGACGAGTGATCCAGCAGAATCCGCCGGTCCCTCACTTCGTGGGATGTGCCCGCAGCACTTCGAGGCGTTGGCGGTACTCGGTCTCATCGATTTCGCCACGTGCGTAGCGCTCCCTCAGTACGCTCTCGGCGCCCTGGGTTGTGGCCCAGTAGTGGTTTCGGCGCCACATGCGGCGGCCAAAGAAAATGAAGAATCCGATAACCAGGAACCAAAACAACGGAATCAGGAGGAAAAACGGCCAGAAGACGAATCCGTCCCCCGGTCCATGGACGACGTCGGCGGGAAGCTGCGCGGCCGCGGCGCTGATGGTGGTGCTCAGTGAAGTCAACATGTCCAGTCCAAACTCTCAACAGGCCGTATCTCGGCTCTGGTTCCAGTCTGGTTTTCGGCCCATCCAAACGCGTCGGCCACCGGGAGTCACTTGCGTCCGGCCGCCTACTCCCCCGGGAGACTGCGCGGAACGGCTAGCTGCTCCAGCCGGGCCGGACCAAACCGGATTCGTACGCCAGGACCACCAATTGTGCCCGGTCCCGCACCAGCAATTTCGTCATGATTCGGGAAACGTGCGTCTTGGCCGTCAGAGGGGTGATGAACAGCCGCCCGGCGATCTCGGCGTTGTTCAAGCCTTCGCCCACCAGCGCCAGGACTTCCCGTTCGCGCTCGGTGATCTGGTCCAAGGGAATTGTCTTGGACGCCGCCTTGCTGTGCAGGGCGAGCTGGGCCATGATGCGGCGGGTCACCGACGGCGAAAGGAGGGCGTCGCCGTCGTGGACCACCCGCACGGCGCGGATCAGTTCCTCTGGTTCGGTGTCCTTGACGAGGAAGCCGGCCGCACCGGCGCGCACGGCCTCGGCGATGTATTCATCCAGTTCGAACGTAGTGAGGATAATGATGCGGGTGTGCGCGAGGCGAGGGTCAGCCAGGATCTGCCGGGTGGCGGCCAGCCCGTCGCCATCGGGCATGCGGATGTCCATGAGGACGACGTCGGGTGATTCCCGCCGGGCCAGCCTGACCGTGTCCTTGCCGGTACCCGCTTCCGCCACCACTTCCATGTCCGGTTCAGCATCCAGGAGCGCCCGGAATCCCGCCCGGATAAGGGTCTGGTCGTCGGCAAGCAGCAAGCGGATCATGGCCGGTGTTCTCCTTTGGTGTGGTTCAGCGGGAGGTTCGCCTCCACGCGCAACCCTGGTTCAAGCGGCGCCAGGACAAGCGTGCCGCCGAGAGCCTTGACGCGCTCGTGCATGCCCCTCAACCCGTTGCCGGCAGCCGCTCCCCGCATGCCTGCACCGTCGTCGTCGATCCTCACCTTGAGCGCGTTCCCCGCCAATTCCAGAAGTACGACGGCGGACGCCGCACCGGAGTGCCTGCGGACGTTGCTCAGGGCTTCCTGGACAATCCGGTAGGCCGTTTCCTGCTGTGATGTGCCTACCCGCTCCGGGTCAACGGCGTTGTCGAATCGCAGCTGCAGGCCGCCGCGCCGTGCGTCCTCCACGAGTTCCGGGATCCGCGCCAAACTTGGCGGTGCGGCAGGACTCAACGGAGCGTCGTCGCGCAGTACGCCAAGGAGCTGACGGACCTCGGCCAAGGACTCCTTGCTCGCCGCCTTGATGGCCTCCAGCGCCGGGCGGAGCTTCTCGGGGTCGTTGGTGCCCAGGTGGAGCGCCACGGAGGCCTGGACGTTGATCATCGACAGGGAGTGGGCCACCACATCGTGGATATCGCGGGCGAGCGTGAGCCGGTATTCGTCCCGTTCGGCTTGTTTCGCGGCCTCGCGCCGGCGTCGGTATTCTGCCATCCGCTCGCCCCGCCGTCGGAAGCCTTCACCGATCAGGACAAGGATCGCCACCCACGCGATGCCGGCGGATGCCCGGACAAGCCCGGTCTCACCTCCCGTCAGGACGGAGAACAGGACGATGGCGACGGCGCAGATCCCTGCCCCAAGCCAGGCCTGCCAGCGCAGCCCCGCGGCCGCGGTCAGGATGATGGACAGAGCCAGGGACAGCACGATCGGGCCCCAGGCGTAACCGAGAAGCACATAGCTGAAAGTGGCCGCCAAGGTGACCGGAAGCATAACCACGGGCCTGCTGGACCGGAAAGCCAGGGCCGCGGGTCCCGCCAGTAACAGGATGAAGGCCAGTGGGTCCAAGGGGCGCAGCGCAGCCTGGTGGCCCGCCGAAAAGACGGTCCCAAGGACTTGGATCAAGGCCACCGCGATCACAATGAAACTCGTAGGGGGACCTTGGAAACGCCGCTGCATGCTCCGAGCCTAGCCGCGGCGGGCTCCGGCGTCGTCGGGTTAACGATGTAGGACGCCTACTCCCGAGGGAGTAGGCGTCCTACACGCCGGTGGGGAGCAAAATCAGGCGACGCCGGAGACGCTTCCAGCTGCCAATTGGCGTTCCGCGGCTTCGACCACGTTGGTCATGAGCAGCGCCACGGTCATGGGACCGACGCCGCCGGGGTTCGGCGAAATCCAGCCTGCTACATCGGCAACGGCGGGATCGATATCGCCGTGGACCTTGCTCTTGCCCGTTTTCGGGTCGGTTTCACGGGTAACACCGACGTCGAGCACGGCCGCGCCCGGCTTCACGTCCGCAGCCTTGACGATGTGCTTGGCACCCGCCGCGCCAACAATCACGTCCGCCTGCCGCAGCAGCTCCGAGAGGTTCTTGGTGCCGGTGTGCGTCAGCGTCACGGTGGCGTTCACAGCCCGCCGGGTGAGCAGCAGGCCGATCGAGCGGCCGATCGTGACGCCGCGGCCGACCACCACAACGTGCTTGCCGGCGAGGCTGTAGCCGTTGCGCTCCAGGAGCTCGATGACGCCGCGGGGTGTGCACGGCAGCGGCGAGGTGATCTCTCCGTTGACGTTGAGCACCAGCCTGCCCAGGTTCGTCGGGTGCAGGCCGTCGGCATCCTTGGCGGGGTCGATCCGCTCGAGGATGGCGTCGGTGTCCAGGTGCTTGGGCAGCGGCAGCTGCACGATGTAACCGTGGCAGGCGGGGTCCGCGTTGAGTTCGTCGATGAGGGCCTCAACCTGGGCCTGGGTGGCATCCGCCGGAAGCTCACGCTGGATCGAGTTCATCCCGATCTCCACAGACTGCTTGTGCTTCATGGACACGTAAAGCTGCGAAGCAGGGTCCGCGCCTACGAGCACAGTGGCAATGCCCGGAGTTACGCCGCGGGCCTTCAGGGCAGCGACACGCTCAGTCAGCTCTGATTTGATGGCGGCAGCGGCGGCTTTGCCGTCAAGGATCTTCGCGGTCTGGGCCATGGACGGGTTCACCACTGCTCGTGCTGCGGGTACAGCGGGAAGTCGGCGGCGAGCTTGTCGACACGGGCCTGCAGGGCTTCGACATCGGTGGCGGAACCGGCCTTCAACGCCGAAGCGATGATCTCGGCAACCTCGGTGAACTCGGTGGCACCGAATCCGCGGGTGGCCAAGGCCGGGGTACCGATACGCAGGCCGGAGGTGACCATCGGCGGGCGGGGGTCGAACGGAACGGCGTTGCGGTTGACGGTGATGCCGACCGAGTGCAGGAGGTCTTCGGCCTGCTGGCCGTCCAGCTGCGAGTTGCGCAGGTCCACGAGGACCAAGTGGACATCGGTGCCGCCGGTCAGGACGGAAATGCCAGCTCCGGCAACATCAGCCTGGTTCAGGCGGTCAGCGATGATTTTCGCGCCTTCGATGACTCGTTCCTGGCGCTCCTTGAATTCCTCGCCCGCGGCGATCTTGAAGGCAACAGCCTTGGCGGCGATCACGTGCATGAGCGGACCACCTTGCTGGCCCGGGAAGACGTTGGAGTTGAGCTTCTTCGCCCATTCCTCCTTGGCGAGGATCACACCGGAACGCGGACCGGACAGCGTCTTGTGCACCGTGGAGGTGACGACGTCGGAGTGCGGCACCGGGCTCGGGTGCAGGCCTGCTGCCACGAGGCCGGCGAAGTGGGCCATGTCCGTCCAGAGAAGCGCGCCAACCTCATCGGCGATGGAGCGGAAAGCCTCAAAGTCGAGGTGGCGCGGGTAAGCGGACCAGCCAGCGATGATGACCTGCGGCTTCTCGGCAATGGCCTGCTCGCGGAGCTTGTCCATGTCCACGCGGAAGGTGCCTTCTTCAACCTGGTAGGCGGCAACTTTGTACAGCTTGCCGGAGAAGTTCAGTTTCATGCCGTGGGTCAGGTGGCCACCGTGGGCGAGGGACAGGCCCAGGATCTTGTCGCCCGGGTTGATCAGGGCGGAGAGGGCGGCGGCGTTGGCCTGTGCACCCGAGTGCGGCTGCACGTTGGCGTACTCTGCGCCGAAGAGAGCCTTCACGCGGTCAATGGCCAACTGCTCGGCGATGTCCACGTATTCGCAGCCACCGTAGTAGCGCTTGCCCGGGTAGCCTTCGGCGTATTTGTTGGTCAGGACAGAACCCTGGGCCTCCATGACGGCGCGAGGAGCAAAGTTCTCGGAAGCGATCATTTCCAGGGTGCCGCGCTGGCGGCCGAGTTCCTGTTCCAGAACCGCTGCGATCTCGGGGTCGAGTTCGGAAAGCGGCTGGTTGCTGATGGTCGCGGAGGTGATGGTGGTGGTCACGAAGATCTCCTGGATAGGCAACGGGTATTTCTACAGGTCAGGCTACCGGCTGGGTTTTTTCCATGCCCTTTGATTACGGGGCATGGCACAGCGACAGTAAAACGTGACCCTCGGCCCAGGCGTACGATCCGTGGTCTTCATCAATGCCGCTCCCTGGTGGTACACCACCCAACGCCAGTCGCGACGACTTAAACAGTACAACAGGTGCGCAACGGTAGGCTTGACTGTGTGACTGACTCCACCCTGCCCACGTCTTTTGTTGTAACCCTGTCCTGCCCGGACCGGCCCGGAATTGTTCACGCCGTTGCGGGCGCCTTGTTGGAGGCCGGCTGCAACATCGCCGATTCCCAGCAATACGGCAGCCCCAGCACGGGAAACTTCTTCATGCGGGTGGAAGCCACCACGTCGTCGACCCAGGCTGAACTGAGTTCGGCGCTGGCCCCGGTGGCAGAAGAATTCGGGATGAAGTGGCAGATCAGCCCTGTGGGCCAGAAAGTCCGGACCTTGATCCTGGGTTCAAGGGACGCACACTGCCTTAACGATCTCCTCTTCCAACAGCGTTCCGGAACCCTCCCCATCGAGGTGCCGGCCATCGTGTCCAACCACAAGGACCTCGAAGGCCTGGCGGAGTTCTATGGCATCCCCTTCCACCACATCCCCGTCACCCCGGACACCAAGCCCCAAGCCGAGGCGAAACTCCTTGAGCTCATCCATAAGCACGGAATCGAGCTGACTGTCCTGGCGCGCTACATGCAGGTCCTCTCCAACGAGCTCTGCACAGAGCTCAACGGCAAGGCCATCAACATCCACCACTCCTTCCTGCCGTCCTTCAAGGGTGCCAAGCCTTACCACCAGGCGCATGCACGGGGCGTGAAGATCATCGGCGCCACCGCCCACTACGTCACGGCGGACCTCGATGAGGGTCCCATCATCGAGCAGGAAGTCATCCGCGTGGATCATGCCCGCACCGCGGAGCAATTCGTGCAGATGGGTCGCGACGTCGAGGGCCGCACCCTAGCGCAGGCCGTGCAGTGGCATGCCGAGCACCGCGTCCTCCTGGACGGCACCCGCACGGTGGTCTTCAACTGAACGGCACTCCGGCCTAGGCTGTTCGCATGCAGGGCATCCCGGGAGCCGACCACGAGGCTGATCTCGCCACTTTCTACGATCGGCATGCCTACCTCCGGAACACCCGGGCCCTCACGCCGCGTCGGGTGGAATGCCGCGATTGGTTCATCCGTCTGCTCAAGGATGAACACAGGCATTCGCTGTTCGAACTGGGCTGCGGGACCGGCGTCGAAGGATTGGAATTCGTCCGAGCGGGACTGCACTACACCGGAGTCGACCTTTCCGAGGAGAGCATCCACGTCGCCCGCGCCAAGGGCCTGGACGCCAGTGTGGCCAGCGGCCGTAACCTGCCGTTCGCCGACGCTGTGTTCCCTGCCGTTTGGACCATGAGTACCCTCCTGCATGTCCCCAACACTCGAATCCACGACGTCGTCGGTGAGCTCGTGCGGGTCGCCACACCAGGCGCGCCAATCGCCGTCGGACTCTGGTCAGGAGGCGATGAGGAAGTCCTCAACCCGGAGGACGAAGACGAACCGCGGCGGTTCTTCAGCCGGCGGAGCGACGACGCCGTGAAGCGCATCTTCGGGGCGCACGGCGCGCTGGAACACTTTGAGACCTGGCCCGAGGGCGCGGGGGCCGAGTCCGGACCGGGTGCGGGGAATTGGACCCAGCACTACCAGTTCCTGGTCCTTCGGACGCCTTCCGGCCGAATCTAATCCCCACCGCCACCCTCGCCTCGCAAGCTCGGCCAGGGAACCCTGGCGGCGTGGCCCCCGGCAGCAGGTGTCGCAAGGCGGGCTCATAGCGACACCTACTGCTAGCTAGTTGGGTAAGGGCCAGCGTGTTCTAGGCTTGGCCCATGGCTCCCATTTACACCTTTGCCGGGGATACCCCGGCCATTCATGACACCGCCTTCGTGGCGCCCACGGCGTCGATCATCGGCAAGGCGACCCTGGGCGAGGACTCCAGCGCCTTCTATGGTGTGTCCGTCCGGGCAGACACCGCTGCAATAAGCGTCGGTGCCGGCTCGAACCTGCAGGACAACGTGGTCCTTCATGCCGATCCCGGTTTCCCCTGCACCGTAGGCGAGCGCGTCAGTGTCGGGCACAGCGCCGTCGTCCACGGATGCACTGTGGAGGACGACTGCCTTATCGGCATGAGCGCCACCATCCTGAACGGCGCCGTGATCGGTACCGGTTCGCTCGTGGCCGCGGGCGCCGTCGTGCTTGAGGGAACTGTCATCCCGCCGCGTTCCTTGGTTGCCGGAGTCCCCGCCAAAGTGCGCCGCGAACTGAGCGAGGAAGAACTCGACGGCGTGAAACGCAACGCTGCCCATTACCGGGAGCTGGCGGCAGCCCACCGCGAGATGCACGCACAGAGCTAATCCAGGCTGATCGGCCCCAGCTCGTCCAACAGCTCGCCGGGACCGGGGTTGCCGGCGACGGACGAACCACCCAGGTGGTTCACCACGCCCCACACTGCGTTGAGCCCGGTGGTGACGGCGCCTTCGGCCCAACCCGCGGTGAACGAGACGTCGTCGCCGGCCAGGAAGATGCCACGCTGGTTCTCCGGCAGTTTGTCCTGCTTGAAGTGCGTGAACAGGCGCTGCTGGTAGCGATAGTGCCCGGGCAAGTTGGCCTTGAAGGCACCCATGAAGTTGGGGTCGGCCTCCCAGGAAACCGTGATGGGCTGGCCCACAATGTGGCTCGCAATGTCCACGCCCGGGTAGATCTGCTCGAGCGAGTGCAGCATGAGCTTGACGCGTTCCTCGGCGCTGAGCGAGAGCCACTTCAGGGCGTCGTCGTTCCACGTGTAGGAAAGCAGGATGACAGCAGGCTTGTCCGGGCCGTCGTCGAGCAGGTATGTTGCCCGGTTGAGCCGGTCGGTCAGGGTCATGGACAATACTTCGCGGCCCGTTTCCGGGTCGATGTCCTTCCAGAACGGCCGGTCCACCATAACGAACGTCTTGGACGACTGCATGTAGTGCGAACGCTCGATCGCGGTCCACAGCTCCGACGGAAACAACGATTCCTGGGTGTGGATGCGCGTGGACAGCAACCAGGACTGGCACGTGGTCACAACGGCGGGGTAGCCGGTTTCGCGGCCCCAACGTTCGCGCACCATGAGTTGGCCCGAAGGCCCGTCAACACTGTCACGCTCAATGCGGTCTACGGCTCCGCGCGGGGAACCGGAATGCAGGGATGCCAGCGAGGTGCCCTCGGGCCAGTGGGCCATGCCCGACGGCGCGTGGTGCCAGAGCGCCTCGGGGAGCCGTTGCGCTCCCCCAGTGATGAGCCTGTGCTGGTCATCGGCGTCGGTGTAGACGACGCGCAGGATTTCCAGGATGGAGTTGGGGAAGTCGGTGTCCCAGCCGCCCGTGCCGAAACCTACCTGACCGAACGCCTCGCGGTGGGCGAACCCGGCCTCCTTGAAGGACTTGCTTGCGGCGATGAAGCCGTAGAAGGTCTGCTCATCCAGGAGCGGGAGCAGTTCATTCCAGAGCTCCTTGATGCGCTTGGTGTCGCGGGCCCGGATCGCATACTGCATTTCCTGGAACGCAGCACCGTCATTAACTGCGGCCTTCCAGGCTGCTGCAACTTCGTGGAAGAACTCCGGAAGGTCAGCAGATGTGGCGGCGTAGTGCTTCTGCCCCGCCAACTCGATCACCGTGCTTGATGTTGCGGGCGCGAGCGGGTTGGGGAATTCCTGGGTGTCCAGACCGAGGAGGTCAACGTAGTGGTAGAACGCCTTGCCGGAAACCGGGAACCGCATGCCGCCAAGGTCTGCCACCACACCGGGAGCGGAGGGGAAGCTCGCAGTGCGGAGCCGCCCGCCGATCTGGTCAGCCTCGTAGACCACGGGGCGCAGCCCGAGTTTCATGAGCTCGTAGGCCGTGACGAGTCCCGACAGGCCGGCGCCGATCACGGCGACCTCGGTGCCGTACAGTTCCGGCGGAACAACCGCCAGGCCGTCGGGGTGGGCCAGGTAGTGGTCGTAGCTGAAGGGGAAGTCCGGATTCAGCATGGTAATCGGAGCGTCGGCCGGCGTTGCTTGGGAAATTCCCGCGTCCCCTGTGCGGGGTGTGGGTTCCGTGGGCAATTCGGTGGCGATGGTCATGAAAGTTCTGCCTTCACAGTTTCCGGGTCGGGGACCCTTGCGGATAGTTCACGGTATTCCTGTTCGGTCAGCGCCGCCACCTTGGAGTTCCGGCGCCCGTAGCCGAAGTAAAGTGCGATCCCCACGAGCATCCAGCCGCCGAACACCACCCAGGTGTCTGCGCCCAAGTTGGCCATGAGGTAGGCGCACATCAGCGTGCCGAGCACGGGGGTGATCGGGTAGAGCGGGACGCGGAAGCTGCGCTTGAGCTCCGGACGGTTGCGCCGCAGGTAGATGACGGCGACGTTCACCAGCGCGAATGCGAAGAGGGTGCCGATGCTGGTGGCGTCGGCCAGCGCGCCGAGCGGGACGAGCCCCGCGGTGAGTGCGACGGCGGTGCCGACGATGAGCGTCCCGGCCACCGGGGTGCCGGTGCGCGAGGAGATACGGCCGAAGACTTCAGGAACCAGCCCGTCGCGGGACATGGAGAGCAGGATGCGGGTCTGGCCGTAAAGCACCGTCAGGACGATGCTCGCGATGGCAAGCACGGCTCCGATGGAGAAGACGAGCGCGATCCATGGCTGGTGGGTGGTTTCCTCGAGGATCTGGACGAGGGCTGCCTCGGTGCCGCCGAACCACTCCCAGGGGCGGGCGCCGATGGCGGCCACGGCAACCAGGACGTAGATGCTGGTCACGATCACCATGGAAAGCAGGATGGCGCGGGGAAGGTCGCGCTTGGGGTTGCGGGCTTCTTCGCCGGCGGTAGAGGCGGCATCGAAGCCGATGTAGGAAAAGAAGACCCTGGATGCGGCAGCCGAGACGCCCGCGGCACCCATGGGCATGAGCGGCTCGAAGTTCCCGGCATTGAACGCAGTGAAAGCGACGGCACAGAAGAACAGCAGGATGACAATCTTGATGGTCACGATCACAGTGTTGATCCAGGCGCTCTCCTTGGCGCCGCGCACCAGCAGGATCATCGCGAGGACCACAATCGCCATGGCGGGGACGTTGACCACGCCGCCGCTGCCCGGCGGCTGGGACATGGCGTCCGGCAGGAATTGCCCGAATGCAGCGAGGGTTTCGTTCACGTATTGCCCTGCGCCGACGGCCACGGCCGCCACGGAGACGGCGTATTCGAGAACGAGGCACCAACCACAGATCCAGGCCATCCCCTCCCCCATGGTGGCGTAAGAGTAGGAGTAGCTCGAGCCGGCAACGGGCACGAGGCCCGCCATTTCCGCGTAGGACACTGCGGAGAACAGGGCAGCGAGGCCGGCCACCACGAAGGAAATCCAGACCGCGGGGCCGGCGAGCGGCACGGACTCGCCCAGGATCACCAGGATCCCTGTACCCAGGGTGGCGCCGACGCTGATCATCGTCAGTTGGAGGACACCGAAGCTGCGGACCAGCGGCGTCCCGCCCTCACTGCTTCCGGCTTCCTTGACCATTTGCCCGATCGGCTTGCGGCGCAATAGCTGTGAACCGAGCCCCGGGCGGCGGGCAGCCTCTGCGGCTTGTATTGGCTTGGTCTGGGTGGAGGTAGGCACAGTCACCGTTGACGTCCCTTCAGAGTAGTTTGCGGTTTCCCGTGTCCACCGTAAGCCTGTGAGCCAGCTCTCAAGTCGGTGCAAAATGACCTATAGTGGTCAACCATGAGACGTAATGCACAATCAGAACCGACATCGGAAGCGGCTCTTTCCGGGCAGGTCAGCGTTGATCTGACTGCGATTTCAGACAACATCAAAGCCCTGAAGAAGCGCACTGCCGCGCCGTATTTCATGGCCGTCGTCAAAGGGAACGGCTACGGGCACGGCCTGGTGGATGTAGCCTGCACGGCAGTGGAGGCAGGTGCTGACTGGCTGGGAACAGCGCAGCTCAGCGAAGCCATCGCACTCCGCAAGGCGGGCATCACCGTGCCGGTCTTGTCCTGGCTTTATCTGGCATCCCAGACCAGCGCAACAATCCGAGAGGCACTCGAGCACGACGTCGACGTCTCGCTTGGGAGCGTCGGCCAGCTTGAGGTCCTGGCGGGCATCGCGAGGCAGCTGGGGCGCCCCGCCGTCGTACACCTGGAACTGGACAGCGGCCTGAGCCGCGGCGGCGCCCGAAAGGAAGACTGGCCAGAACTCGTGGCCCACGCGCGCAAGGCCGAACAAGACGGCACGGTGCTGGTCCGCGGCATTTGGACCCACTTGGCCTGGGCCGATGTTCCCGCGCACCCGGGCAACGCAGCCGCCGTAGCGGAATTCGAAGACGCCGTGCGCGAAGCCCGGGCCGCCGGACTGGACCCGCAACTACGGCACGTATCCAGCTCGGCCAACATACTGGACCGGCCCGAATTCCACTTCGACATGGTCCGTGCGGGCCTGGCCATCTACGGGCTCGCCCCCGCGGATCACCTGAATCCTGCCGACTTCGGACTGCGCCCCGCACTGAGCGTCACCGCACCGCTCGTCATGGTCAAGAAAGTCCCCGCGGGAACCGGTGTCAGCTACGAGCACCAGGCCATCACGCATGAGCCGCGCTATCTCGGTCTCATTCCGTTGGGCTACGCCGACGGTATCCCCAAGGGCATCAGTGGCCGGAGCCTGGTCCAGATCTCCGGACGGAAAGTCCCCGTGATCGGCAAGGTGTGCATGGACCAGTTCATGGTGGACCTGGGCCCGGATGCGTCCGGGATCGATGTCGGAGACACGGCGGTTCTCTTCGGCGATCCGGCCGGAGGTGCTGCGAGCGCCGACGATTGGGGCGCTGCGATCGGAAGCCACGGCGACGAGATTATCAACCGGATTGCACCCAGACTCCCCCGCGCCTACGAATGCCCGGACTACGAGGAGCTTGCAGGCAGGGAGGCACCGAGCGATGTCGCCTGAGCCGAGCCAGGGCCGCCTGAGTTTTGTCACGCTCGATCAGTTCCTCAAGCAGCTGCCGCCGGAGTTGGAGATACTCCACGACGGCGGCAGCGGCGGAGAGCTGCTGCGTTGGGTTGAGCCGAGCGAACTGGACGATCCCACTCCCTACCTCCCGGAGGGAGAGTTCCTGCTGACCGCAGGGCTCCCCTTCCTTGGGAATGGCGGGTCCAGGGAGAACGTCGATGCTTACGTGAAGCGGCTGGTGGGGGCCAAGGTGGCAGCCCTGGGGTTCGGGATCAGGCCGTATTTCGACGCCGTTCCGTCCGAGCTGCTCAAGGCTTGCCGCCGGCACAAGCTCACTCTGATTGAGATCCCGGAATCCATCCCGTTTGCCGCGATCGGACTGGAGTTCTCCCAGCTCCTGGAATCGGACAACGCGAAGGTTTTCCGCCACCTCGCGGACACCAACAGGCAACTCATGCGGGCTGTCCTCTCCCCTCGGCCTGAACACGAACTACTGGCCGCGTTGGTCCAAAAGGCGCCTGTCTGGGCCCTGCTGGTCGGCGCGGACGGGCGGATCCGCGCGCGCGCCCACGCCGCCGGCGACAGCACCGGCGTCGAGCATTCACTGCTGGAGCCAATGCTGGAGCGGCTTCTTTCGGGCAGCGGGCCGCGCGTTGAGGTGGACGGCTTTGAGCAGCCCGGCTCAGCGATGGTTTTCGGCCACCCGCTGCGGAGCACCAAGGATGCCAATCTGGGCGCCCTGATTCTGGGTTCGGACGTTGCGCTGACTCCCGCCCAGAACAGCGTGGTGCAGTCCGTGGTGGGGCTGCTGGAGTTGCTGGTCCGGCAACGGACCAGCGGCTCGCTCGCGCCGAGCCAGCTGGCTACCGCATTGCTCCTGCACCCGGAGAGCCTTGCCGCTGGCAGTACGCGGCACATCAACGGGCTCAAGGACCTCCTCGCGCAAAGCTTGTCCTCCACGCGCTCCGCTCCCCTGCGGGTGGTGCAAGGCATCAAAGTGGACTCTCCGGAATGGCCAGCCGGCGACAGCCCTGTGCGCGAGCTATTGCAGTGGCGGCGCCTCTTCGACACCAAACTGGTGGAAATCACCGATTACGGATTCGCTGCGATCACGAGGCTCAAGGTCGATGACTCCCTGCTGGCGGACATCGAAAGACTCGGTTGGCGGTTGGTCATCGGGGATCCCACGGAACTGACGGGGCTCGCGGCAGCGCATCAGCGCGTGACGTCGCTCCGCGGCCGCGTGCAATCGAGTGGCAAGAGCGCCCGGGTTGACGAGGTTACCTGGTCCGTGACCGGACTCCTTGGGCGTGAGGCCGGGTCCATGTTGGCCACGCGGCTGCTTGAACCGGTACTCGCCTTGGAGCCCGAACGACGGGATCCGCTGTTGGCCGTGCTCCGGGGCTGGCTAAGCGAAAACGGCAGCTGGGACGCGTCCGCCAAACTATTGGGCCTGCACCGCAACAGCGTGCGCCGCCAGATCGGCCTCCTCGCCGAACTTCTTGATACCGACTTGAACCAAGCCCAGGTGCGCGCAGAACTTTGGATCGCGCTGCAATACACGGATGAGTTGGTGCGCGGAGCGGACGGCTAGTCTTCCCACTCGCGGTAAAGCTCCGGGCGGCGTTCGCGCAGGTACGGCACCTGTTCCCGCGCCGTCTTGACGCTTTCCGTGGAGACCTCAGCGAACAGCAATGCGGCCCCGTCACCGGCGGCAGCCAGCAGCGAGCCGTCCGGACCGGCGACCACGCTTCCGCCGAGGAAGTCGCAGCCGTCTTCGTGCCCGCTGTGGTTGGCGTAGGCCACGTTCAGCTGGCTTTCCAGGGCGCGCGCACGGATCAGTACCTGGGGCACGGCCTCGAAGCCTGCGGACAGGGCGGTCGGAACCAGCAGAAGTTCGGCGCCTCGCGTTGCCGCGGCGCGGACGGCCTCCGGGAATTCGACGTCGTAGCAAATCAGCAGCGACGTCTTGACGCCGTTGAAGTCCACGACGGCGGGAGCTGCCTGGGCGGCAGAGAACGCCTTGCGCTCCTCCTCGCCGAAGAGGTGCACCTTGTTGTAGTCCAGCAGCACGGTTCCGTGCCCGTCCAGGAGCGTGGCGGAGATGTGCCAGCCAACGTCTGCGGCCGGTGCCGGGAGGCTGTAGACCAGTCCGATTCCGTGGGTGCGGGCAATATCCGCAAGGCGCGCCCGGATACCGGGAAGGGCCGCCGGGTCAAATTCGCTATGGAGCCTAAGCGGCGCATAACCCACGGGAAAGAGCTCCGGGGTCAGCAGCAGGGCGGACCCGGCTGCGGCAGCGCGTTGTGCCGCGGCGTCGATTGCCTCCAGATTGGCGTCGATGTCCAGGACAACAGCGTTGGCCTGCAGGACAGACAGCAGCATCTTTACCACCTCAATAGCACCTTGCATCCCCCGGCAAGCATTCCTTGGGAGACATACCCGGGATTCCTTGTGATTCCAGCGTAGCCAGCAGCAGACCGCTCATGAAGGACAAATGGACCCGGGAAGAGCCGAACGGGGATGGTTCGTACAAATCGCGCGCATAGTTCATGATGCCGACGCAACTTTGGAACGTTGCGTTAACTTCTTGACTGCAACTGTGATTTGGGGCACGCTTCATGTCATGCCTGCAACATCCCGCTCGACGAAGAGCCATCGCAAAAACCCCGGCTCGCAATCAGCGCTGCGCCACCTGAACCAACAGCGGCTCATCGAATGCCTGCTGAGCGGTCCATCCACCCAGGCCGAGCTCGCCAGGCAAACCGGCCTTTCCACGGCCACAGTGTCCAACATCGTCAAGATCATGCAGGACGCCGGGCTTGTCTCCACCGAACCGATCACCAGCTCCGGACGCCGGGCCCTGAACGTCAGGCTCAATAGCAACGGTGCCGTGGCTGTCGGAATCGATTTTGGCCGGCGCCACTTGCGGGTCGTCCTGGCCTCGCTGGGCTATCACATCATCGTCGAGGAAACGGTCACCCTCCCCCTCGGCCACCACGCCGAACAGGGCATCAGCGCCGCCGTCGCACTCCTTGACAAACTGCTGCTGGAAAGCGGCGTAGACCGGAGCGCGGTAGTTGGCGCCGGCGCCGGCATCGCGGGCCCCATCGACCGCCGTTCCGGCACGGTAGCGCAGGGTGCCATCCTGCCCGAATGGGTGGGAATCCAGATTCTCGAACGGCTCGAGGAAGCCCTCGATCTGCCCGTGTACGTTGACAACGACGCCAATCTGGGCGCCCTCTCAGAGGTCACCTGGGGGCCGCACAGCGGGATCAGTAACCTCATGTTCCTCAAGATCGGTTCCGGCATCGGCGCGGGCCTCATCATCAATGGCGCGCCCTACTACGGGGCGGTCGGAATCACGGGAGAGATCGGCCATGCGACCATCCATGAATACGGCGCCATCTGCCGCTGCGGCAACCGGGGCTGCCTGGAAACCATGGCCTCCACCACCACCATGATCGAGCTGCTCGGCAAGGGTTCCGGCCTGCACCTCGAACCTGAAGACATTGTTCGAAACGCCCTGGCCAGGGACCCCGCAACCCTCCGGGTAGTGGACGACGCCGGCCTCGCCGTGGGGCGCGCCCTGGGCAATGTGGCCAATCTCATAAACCCGGAAGTCATCGTGGTGGGCGGCCCGTTGGCCGGCCTGGGTGACATCCTCCTCGACCCGATCCGGCGCGGCCTCGTGCGCCATGCGGTGCCCGTGATCGGCGAAACAACCCACTTGGCCATGTCGTCGCTAGGCGCCAGAGCGGAGGCCCTCGGGGCGGCCGCTTTGGTGTTCCAGCACGCCGGCATCAAGCAGTCCTGAACATTTCGTTACCACGCTGTTATCGCCGTCTTGCGTTAAAGTCTTGACGACAAGCGGTGTGATCCAGTTTACTTTCTCATCAGGTAGGCTCGCCATCCGCGGGCCGACAACGACGTCAAACATTGGAGGCGCAAGGGTATGTCGACCCCCATAACGCACCAGGACCCGATCCTTCTCGAGATGCGGTCCATCACCAAGGAATTCCCCGGCGTGAAGGCGCTCGCGGACGTTAGCCTCCGGGTCAAGGTGGGCGAGATCCACGCTATCTGCGGCGAGAACGGTGCAGGAAAGTCCACGTTGATGAAGGTGCTTTCAGGGGTCTACCCCTACGGCAGCTACGACGGCGACATCGTGTACCAGGCCGAAGTCCAGCAGTTCAAGGACATCCGGGCGAGCGAGCAGGCCGGAATCGTGATCATCCACCAGGAACTCGCGCTCATCCCGGAACTGTCCATCACCGAGAACATCTTCCTCGGCAACGAACCCGTCCGCCGCGGAATCATCGACTGGGCCGAGGCCCGCAAGCGGTCGGTTGAGCTGCTCGCCAGGGTTGGCTTGCGCGAGGATCCCGATACCCCCATCAAGGAAATCGGCGTAGGCAAACAGCAGCTGGTGGAAATCGCCAAGGCCCTGAACAAGTCCGTCAAGCTCCTCATCCTGGACGAGCCCACAGCTGCCCTCAACGAATCCGACTCCCAGCACCTCCTGGACCTCATCCTCGGCCTCAAGGGCCGGGGCATCACGTCCATCATGATTTCCCACAAGCTCAACGAGATCGAGCAGATCGCGGACGAGATCACCATCATCCGCGACGGCAAGTCCATCGAGACGCTCAACGTGAAAGAAGACGGCGTCGACGAGGACCGGATCATCAAGGGCATGGTTGGCCGGACCCTCGAGTCCCGTTTCCCGGACCACACACCGAAGATCGGTGAGGTGTTCTTCGAAGTCAAGGACTGGAATGTCGGGCACCCCCAGATCCAGGACCGCTTGGTCTGCAAGAACTCCAACTTCCATGTGCGCCGCGGCGAAATCGTGGGATTCGCGGGCCTGATGGGTGCCGGACGCACCGAGCTTGCCCGCTCCGTCTTCGGCCACTCCTACGGGCGGTTCATCTCCGGTCAGGTGTACAAGGACGGCAAACCGATCACCATGCGCAGCGTCCGCCAAGCGATCGACGCCGGGCTTGGCTACGTCACCGAGGACCGCAAGAGCCTGGGGCTGAACCTCCTGGACGACATCAAGACCACCACGGTGTCGGCCAACCTCAAGAAGATCACCCGGGGGATCGTGGTGGACACCAACAAGGAATTCATGGTGGCTGAGCAGTACCGGAAGTCGCTGCGCACCAAGACTCCGTCAGTGGAGGAAGGCGTGTCGAAGCTCTCCGGCGGCAACCAGCAAAAGGTTGTGCTCGCCAAATGGATGTTCACCGATCCCGACCTTCTCATCCTGGACGAACCCACCCGCGGAATCGACGTCGGGGCCAAGTACGAGATCTACGGAATCATTCAGCAGCTGGCCAACCAAGGGAAGGGCGTGATTGTGATTTCCTCCGAACTCCCCGAGCTGCTGGGCCTCTCGGACCGCATCTACACCATCTTCGAAGGCTCCATCACTGGCGTACTGAACAAGGACGAAGCCAGCCAGGAGAGCCTCATGAAGCTCATGACATCCAGCCGCAAAGCCGCCTGACCCCGGTCATCTCCAGAACCACACGGACACAAGGACCCAAAACAATGAACGCGCTCAAGAAGCTATTCGGTGGCAACACCCGCCAATTCGGCATGATATTCGCCCTGGTTGCACTCGTCATCTTCTTCCAGATCTTCACCTCGGGCCGCACGCTTACCCCGGGCAACGTCATCAACCTCTTCAACGGCAACTCCTACATCCTGATCCTGGCCATCGGCATGGTCCTGGTGATCATCGCCGGCCACATCGATCTTTCCGTAGGTTCGGTTGCGGCCTTCGTCGGTATCTCGGTGGCGCTGGCCATCAGGGACTGGCACCTACCTTGGTACGCAGCCGTGCTGTTCGGGCTCCTGCTCGGTGCCCTGATCGGAGCCTGGCAAGGATTCTGGACCGCCTACGTCGGCATTCCGGCATTCATCGTGACCCTGGCGGGCATGCTGCTGTTCCGCGGTTTCAACCAGTTCGTCGGGAAGTCCAACACCGTTCCGGTCCCCGAAGACTTCCAGTATTTGGGCTCCGGCTACCTGCCTGAAGTTGGCCCCAAAACAGGGTTCAACAACCTGACGATCCTCCTGGGACTCATTGCTGTTGCCTTCGTGATCATCAGTGAAATTCGTTCCCGCCGCACCGCCCAGGCATTGGGTGCAGAGGTTCCTGAAGGCTGGGTGATGATCACAAAGCTCGTGCTCGTCAACGCAGCCATCCTCTACGCCACCTACCTGTTCGCCACTGGCCGCACTGGCACGTCGTTCCCCATCCCCGGCCTCATCCTGGCCGTCCTGGTCCTGATCTATGGCTTCATTTCCGCCAAGACGGTCATTGGCCGCCACATCTACGCAGTCGGCGGCAACCGCCACGCGGCCGAGCTCTCCGGGGTTCAGTCCAAGAAGGTCAATTTCATGGTCATGATGAACATGTCCGTCCTGGCCGGACTCGCCGGCATGATCTTCGTCGGCCGCTCCACCGCTTCAGGTCCGTTCGACGGCGTCGGTTGGGAACTGGACGCCATTGCCGCCGTCTTCATCGGTGGTGCAGCAGTCACCGGTGGCGTGGGCACCGTGATCGGCTCGATCGTTGGTGGCCTGGTCATGGCTGTGCTCAACAACGGTCTCCAACTCCTCGGCGTCGGCGCAGACCTCACCCAGATCATCAAGGGGCTCGTGCTGCTCGCCGCAGTCGCCTTCGACGTCTACAACAAGACCCAGGGCAAGAAATCGATCATCGGAATGATGATGAAGAACTTCGGCCGGAGCAGCGAGAACGCTCCGGACGAGACAACCTCAACCAAGGAAGTCATCTCGAAGGAAGCCTGATCGGTTTCAGGACAACTTGTTCCATCCACAACAAAGAAAGCGAATCCAAGTTATGCGAATGTTTGGTAAAGCAGGAAAGGCAGCAGCAGTAGCTGCGATCGCGGCACTGGCGCTGACGGCCTGCGGCCGTACGGACAGCGGCACCTCCGGTGGTTCCTCTAGCGGCGGTGAGGCATTCCCGAAAGGCTCGTCGATCGGCGTCGCACTCCCCCAGAAGACCAGTGAAAACTGGGTCCTGGCGGAGAAGCTGTTCAACGACGGGCTCACGAGCGCAGGTTTCAAGCCGGATGTGCAGTTCGCCAACGGCGGCGTTTCGGAGCAGCAGAACCAGATCAGCGCCATGGTCACCAAGGGCGACAAGGTCATCATCGTCGGTGCGATCGACGGCGCGCAGCTTGGTACGCAGCTCAAGCAGGCCAAGGACGCAGGCGCCACGATCATTGCCTACGACCGCCTCCTGCTGAACACCGCCAACGTTGATTACTACGTGGCCTATGACAACTTCAAGGTCGGCGTGCTGCAGGGTCAGGCCCTGCTGGACGGGCTGAAGGGCAAGAAGGCGAGCGGCCCCTACAACATCGAACTGTTTGCAGGCTCCCCCGATGACGCCAATGCGAAGGTCTTCTTCGACGGCGCAATGAGCATCCTGCAGCCCAAGATCGACGACGGGACCCTCAAGGTGGTTTCCGGACAGAAGTCGTTCGAACAGGCCGTGACCCAGGGCTGGAAGGCAGAGAACGCCCAGAAGCGCATGGACACCCTGCTTGCAGGCACGTACACCAGCGCCTCCCTTGACGGCGTACTGTCCCCGAACGACACCCTGGCCCGCGCTGTCCTGACCTCGGTCAAGGCAGCAGGCAAGCCGCTGCCGATCGTGACCGGGCAGGACTCGGAAGTTGAGTCGGTCAAGTCCATCCTTGCGGGTGAGCAGTACTCCACCATCAACAAGGACACCCGCAAGCTCGTTGAGCACGCGATCACCATGGTCAAGGACCTGCAGGCGGGCAAGCAGCTGGAGATCAACGACACCAAGTCCTACAACAATGGCGTCAAGACCGTGCCGGCATACCTCCTGCCTCCGGTCATCGTGACCAAGGACAACGTGAAGACGGCCTACGTGGACGATCCGGTACTCGGCCCGCTCACCAAGTAGTTACTAGCGATTCAAGCACCGCAACGACGGCGGCCATCCCCACTGAGGGGGTGGCCGCCGTCGTTTCAGTCGGCCAGGGCCTTGCGGATCCACATCGCGAGGGCCTCGACCAGCAAGACCATGGCGATTACGAGGAGAGCCATGGTGAAGACCACGTTGTAGCGACTGAGCTGCGCGGCCTCGAACATCACTTGGCCCAGGCCGCCCGCACCAACTACGGCCAGCACCGTGGCGGCGCGGATGTTCCCGTCCAAGGCATAGAAGATGTGGCCCGCGAATGCAGGAGCAGCTTGTGGGAACGTCGCCGAGGCATAGGTCTGCGGTCGGGAGGCACCTGCGGAGCGCAGCGCGCGCTCCGGCCCGGGGTCGACTTCTTCGATCGAGTCCGCCAGGAGCTTACCCAGCAGGCCCACTGTACCGATGCCCAAGGCGAGCGCCGCGGCGGCCCCGCCGAGGCCCGTAACAAGGATCAGCACGATGGCCAGAATAAGCTCCGGGATGCCGCGGACCACAAGCAGCACGAGCCGTGCCCCGCGCCGGATCCCCTCGCTCGGGGCCACATTGCGCGCCGCGTAGGACCCGATCAGGACGGAGAGAAAGACGCCGATGAACGTCCCGGCGAGCGCGATCGCAAGCGTTTGCCCGAGCATCCCAAGAATCTGTGGCCAAGTGTATTCGCCGATGGAGAGGGGGAGGAAGGACGCGAGGCGCTGCGGAAGGACCGTCCAGACGGTGAGGAAGTCGCTCCACGTGGGTGCCGCGACGACGACGGCGGCGCCAATCACCGCGGCGACCGTCCAGCCGAGCGCGGGGCCGGTCCACCGCCGTCGTTCGCGTGTTGCACCACCGCGCAGGACCATTCGGCGGATGGTCGAGGAGAGAACCTCCATTGCGACACACAGCAGGAAAATGATGAGCGCGACGGCCATGGCACGCTTGTAGTCCAAGCGCTGGATACTGGCGGAGAGCTCATAGCCAAGACCGGGCATGCCCACATAGCCGAGGATCGCAGAGGCGCGCAGGTTGATGTCCTGGCGGTGCAACACGGTGGCGACCCACGACGGTGCAACCTGGGGCAGGACGCCTGAGACGAACTCCTGGGCCTTCGTTCCACCGGCGGCCCGAATGGCCAAGCGAGGGCCTTCATCGATCTGTTCGATCGCGTCGGCGAAGAGCTTGCCGACCATCCCGACGGAGTGCAGTGCGAGCGCAAGGATGCCGGGGAGCGAGCCAAGGCTGAACATCGTGGCCAGGATAATAATGAGGATGAGCTCGGGGAACGCACGCGCCAGCACAGTGACGCTCCGGCCCAGCCAGCGAAACGCGGGGTGTGGGCTTGTGTTGCGTGCGGCCCAGTAAGCGACGGGCACAGACAGCACGGCAGAGAGGAGCGTGCCGCAAATGACGATTGCCAGGGTCAGGACGGTCAACCAGAGGAGTTCCTCTGGCCGTGAGAAGTCCAGCGGCACCATCCGGGCGAAGAATCGTTCCGCGGCGGGGATCGTCCGCGAAAGGCGGGCACCGCTGAAGTCCAGAAGCTGGAACGAGCCCAGGGCGGCCAGCACCAGCACGGCGAGGATGACTGTCATGGACAGACGGGTCCAGTAGCGGCGCGTCCACGCGTTCCGGCGCGGAGCGGGACCTGGCGACGCCGGACCCGTGGGATCCGGTCCATGGGGTGCCGGCCCCTGCGGGGTAAGGGTCACGGTCATCCGGCCGCCGCCTCGGCTTCGGCCTCGGCAGGAGCCACCTGACTGTAGATTCGCATGACCTCGTCCCGTCCCAAGCCGGCGGTCGGGGTGTCGAGGACCACAGCGCCGCGGCTCAGGCCTACCACGCGGTCGCCCCAAGAAAGGGCGAGGTCTACCTGGTGGAGACTGCAGACCACTGTGAGGGCGTTCTCGCGGCCGATTTCCCGGATGAGCTCCATGACCTGCTTCGACGATTCGGGATCCAGAGAGGCAACCGGCTCGTCCGCGAGGAGGACCTTCGGCTCCTGCATCAACGCCCGGGCCACAGCCACGCGCTGCTGCTGACCGCCCGAGAGGGTATCTGCCCGCTGGTGTTCAAGGCCAAGGAGGCCAACCCGCTCAAGGTGCCGAGCCGCCGTCGTACGCAGGGCCTTGGGGTAGGACCAGGTGCCGAGCCGTGGCCCGGTGAGGCGCGCCAGCGCGCCGGTCAGCACGTTTTCGAGGACGGACAGGGAACCGACCAGTTCGAACTGTTGGAATACGACGGCGACTTGCGAGCGTAGGGCGCGCAGCTCGCGTCCGCGAAGCGCGGGGACGTCCTTGCCCAGAACGCGGATACGGCCCGCGGTAGGGAGCTCCAGCTGGTCGACGTGCCGCAGCAGGGTCGACTTGCCGGAACCGGATAGGCCGAGGAGGACGAGAACTTCGCCCTCCTCGACCGTCAGGCTCACGCCGTCCAGGGCTCTTTTGGCGCCGAAGTCCTTGACGAGGCCGTCGATCTCAATGACGGCGTGATTGTTTGTCATGCCTTAGATGCCCGCGCAGGTCTTGACATCCGGAAGCTTCTTGCAAAGGTCGCGGAGGTTGTCGTAGTACTTGTCGTCCACCGGCTTGTTGCCTTCACCGAAGAACTTGTCGAAGGCAGGAGTGGTGGTGATGCCGGCGGCCTTGATGTCTGCGGTGGTGACAGTGGACATCTTGTCCTTGAGTACCTTCTTGACGTCGTCCGGAAGAGTGTCGGCGATTGCGAACGGCGGGCCAGGGACGAATTCGCGCTTGATGGTCTTCAGGTCCGAGGCTTTGAACAGGCCTGCTGCCGGTCCGGTGGTGGTGACGGTGATGTCCTGTGCGAAGCCGACCTCGCACTCGGTCCCCTGGGCAACCTTCTGCGCGGAGACGTCATGCTTGCCCGCCATGACCGGCGTGTAGTCGCCCGTTTTTACCCCGGCCTTGTTGAGCATGTACTGCGGGAACAAGTAGCCCGAGGTGGAGTTCTCGTTCACGAAGCAAACCTTCTTGCCCTTGAACCCGGCCACATCGGTGACCGAGGAATTCGCGGGGACGATTGCGTCGGAGTAGTAGCCCGGCTCGTGGGTGCTTGCGTCGACGCTCGCGCCAACCGGAGTGAACTTGGCACCCTTGGCCTTGGCCTGGAGGTAGGTGAAACCGGAGAAGGAGACGACGTCCACTTGGCCTGCGATCGAAGCTTCGATGAGTGCGGCATAGTTCGAGGACTGCTTGACCTCGACCTTCTTGCCGGAGACCTTGCCCACATAGTCCGCGATCGGCTGCCACGTCGAGGTCGCGGCGCTTTCGTCCGGAACCATGCCGATGATGAGCGTGTTTGAGTCCTTGGCAAACGTGCCCGCACCCGCTGACGGGACTGAGGCGCCTGCGGAGCCACACGCAGTCATGGCGACGACGGCCACGGACGCCAACCCTGCAAGCTGGAGGGCGCGGCTGGAAGAACGGAGGAATTTCACGGTGTGCCTTTCATTGAGGACGAACGGGTGTTTCCCAGAGGGCAGACGCCGGAGGTCCCCGGCTCAGGTGGCAGCGCTCCAGTGCTTGACCGAGGCGGGCGCATGCGCCGCCTTGGCGCCGCCACTTCGCAGGCCACAAGCCCTACTGGCTTGAGTGACCGCTTGAGCGTACAAGTTGAAAATGACGAAAATCCCGGAATTTGCAGCGAACCGGTGAACCTCAAATGAATCTTGTCGGCCAAAAAAGACGGCAGTTGTTAACTTATGTAGACAAGTTTGCTTCGGGGTGCGGGGACGCTCCCATGGAGGCTGCCTTTCAGGACTTTGAGCCTCGCTGTATAACGCGAGCGGCGGAATGAGAGGATAGGGCGCATGAGTCCGCATATCGCCAAGCCGTGGCTGTTCAGCCAGCCGAACCAGGATCCTCGCGCAGCCACCGGCAAGGCTCTGAACTGGGGCATTGTCGCCACAGGAGGGATCGCCAAAACCGTGAGCGGCGACCTCGCCCAGCTCGAGGACGCAAACCTTTACGCCGTGAGTTCCCGGCGCCAGGAATCCGGGGATGCCTTTGCCGCCGCGCATGGGGTCACGAAGTCCTACGGGGACGACGGCGGCGTGCCCGGCTACCAGCGGCTACTCGCTGATGACGCCGTCGATGTGGTCTACGTGGCCACCCCGCACGCCCAACATTTCGACATCGTCAGGGATGCCCTCAACGCGGGCAAGCACGTCCTGTGCGAGAAAGCTCTGACCATCAACGGCCGTGAGGCGGCAGAGCTGGTCAGCTTGGCGCGGGAACGGAAATTGTTCCTCATGGAGGCGGTATGGAGTCGCTTCCTGCCCAGCATCCAGAGGGCATTCGCCATTGCCGCGTCGGGCGAACTAGGCGAAATCAAGTGGGTCAGCGCCGACTTGGGATTCCCCGCCCCCTACGACGCCTCGGCCCGGATCTGGGCCCCGGCAGACGGTGGTGGAGCTCTATTGGACCTCACCGTGTATGCGCTGCTGTGGCCTTTGGGCACCCTTGGTTTCCCGCAGTCAGTCAGCGCAGTAGGCGCCTTGACGGACGACGGCGTCGACTCCCAAAATGCGCTCACGCTAGCCTACGACAGTGGCGCCATCGCCCAACTGACCTCTTCGTTGCTGGCCCACGGGCCGAGATCGGCTTCTGTTGCCGGCTCCCTGGGATTCCTCCAGACGCAAGGGTCCATCAACAATCCGCGCGAGCTACTGATTCGAACCGGCTGGGATGAGCCCCGGACCGAGCGCTTTGACGCGATCGGGATCGGCTACACCTATGAACTGCGAGAGGTTACACGCTGCATCCAACAAGGGCTGACTGAGAGTCCGGTGATGCCCTTGGACGATTCACTGAACACGATGCGGCTCTTCGACGGGGTCCGCTCCCAGCTCGGAGTCCGGTACGCGAACGACGCCCGGTGAGCTGAATGACGAAATCGCCGTCCGTGGGAGTTTCCATACTGTCGGTTGGTTTTTGTCCCGTTCCCGTGCCTTCTTGACAGTTGCGGAAACTACCCGTACTGCGTCTGGACTAATTAACTAGTCCAGTCCTACGATTGAAATGATCGTCAATCCAAGCAGACGCTGGGGGGTGTCGAGATGGAAGCTGTGCGAGGTAAGCTGCGCGTTCTTCATCTTCTCCGCTCCGTCATGCTGGCCGGCGCCGGAGCCGTCGTTTGGCTGGCCCTCTCCTCCACAGCTGCCAATGCTGATTCCGGTAGCGCCAACAACCACACGCTTGTTGGCGGCGCAGAATCGGCCGTGACAAACATTGTGCCCAACGCGACCGCCGGAATTACCGGAACGCCCGGCAACGCCGTTTCGGCGAGTGCCGCATCCGTACCGGCTCCGGCAATGGCTTCCGCTCCAGTTCCGGTGGTACAACTCCCAGTCGTCAATGTACCAGCGTCCGTTGTGCGCGAACTACCGCGGCTGACCCAGGCAATCGACCGGGGTGTGGCCAGTACGCCTATCGTCGGTGAAATCATCCCTCAAGGCACCGTTGACGCCCTGACCGCGCCCGTTTTGTTTCCGGCAGCCCGTGCGGTCGATAGGGTTGGGTCAGGCGTCGGCTCCTTGGTTGGCGGCTCTATTGCCCCCGCGTTGGGTGCTGTCGGCTCCACCGTGGAGGGGTTTTCCATCGGCAACCTACCGGTAACCATCCCCGGTAACCTCGGGACGGGTGCAATTCCTTCCGAGCAACCCTCGGGCCTTGGGTCCGTTGCTGATGCTGTGACCACTTCCGCGATCTCGCCGCTTGCGCAGGCCGTCGCGGTTCCGCTGGTCGGCCTCGCTCGAATCTATGGCCCGCCTAGCCTGCGCAAGGCACCTTGGAACGCGACCGTCCAATATGCCGGTTACCGGAACCCTGCAGTGCCGGCATCTCCGTCTGACGGGATATTCCCGGACGGCACTCCAGGCAGCAGCTATGCCGGAAACGGCTCGGCGGCCCTTCCAGGCAATCCTTCGGGGGCGGCTACCGCCTGGCTCCCGAGCATGAACCTGTTTTATCCATTTGCCGGGGTCCTCGCGTCCACGGCTGCTGCCGGCAGAG
This sequence comes from Arthrobacter sp. FW306-04-A, assembly GCF_044358315.1. Lineage (GTDB taxonomy): Bacteria > Actinomycetota > Actinomycetes > Actinomycetales > Micrococcaceae > Arthrobacter. Next base: position 1,114,823 of record NZ_CP084559.1, on the reverse strand, counting down.
TTCCGGCTCCGGTGTCGTTTGACCCGGGTTCTTCTCCTGACTAGTTCCGAGCTCCCGCCGCTTTCCCAGAAGCAGATTCTGGACGGCGGCAGATGGCCAATCAGGGCGTACACGCAGGCTCCTGCGGACGCCTCTAGGAACTACTCGTTCAGGAGAAAACAAAATGCACAGCATTATTCGCAAGGGGCTGCTTGGCACCCTCTTTGCCGGTGGGTTAATAGCCCTCGGCGCAACTGCCGCGAATGCGGCAGACACTACAACAACTGCACAAGGCACCGCCTCAGGCACCCAAGTCGTTGCACCGGCGTCCATTCCGCTGAGCCTCGGGTCGACGTCGCTCACGGTACTTGGAACTGCGGCCGCCACAACCACCGCCCCTGCGCTCGCCCCGGCTGCGGCCCCGGCGACTAATTCCGGCGGACCAACTGTCCCGTCCGGAACCCAGGCGGTGGCTCCGATATCGGTCCCTGTTAATATCGGAGCCACCTCTCTGGCGGTTCTTGGCAATTCCACCCCTGGGACAGCGTCTGGCACCGGCGTCACGGCACCGGTGACCGCGCCGGTCACGGTCGGCGACACGTCGGTAAGCCTCCTCGGGACCACCCCGGCAGGCACCACCACCGCACCGGTGACCGCTCCGGTCACCGCGCCGGTCACGGTCGGCGACACCTCGGTAAGCCTCCTCGGGACCACCCCGGCAGGCACCACCACCGCATCGGTGACCGCTCCGGTCACCGCGCCGGTCACGGTCGGCGACACCTCGGTAAGCCTCCTCGGGACCACCCCGGCAGGCACCACCACCGCACCGGTGACCGCTCCGGTGACCACTCCGGTCACGGTCGGCGACACCTCGGTAAGCCTCCTCGGGACCACCCCGGCAGGCACCACCGGAGACCTCGTATCCCTCTTGGGTACCGGACTCGCCGCACCCATGGGCCTGCCGACCCCCGTCGGGATCGCCTCAGTTGACCAGGGCTTGCCTTCCAACGTCGTGAACCCGTCGGTAGTCGCGCCGCCCGTCATGAACGCACCGGTCGACGCTCAAGGCTTCGTCGACCCGGCTACCGCCGTTCCTTCAACAGGAACTGCAACGCAAGCCGGCGTCGCCGCGGCTACTACAGCAGCCGTTGTTGTTGGAGCGGGAACCGCGGTCCTCGCTAGCACTGGCTTCAATGGCATGTGGTTGCCGTACGCAGCAGCCCTGCTGCTAGGCGGACTCATCGTAATGGTGGGCAGCCGGAAGATTCGGGCCACCATTCCTGCATAATCACCGGCGAGGGCTGTTCCACCGCACTGGTTCGCAGTCCGTGCATCGGCTCCTCTGCAGGGCAAATAGCCCGCGGAGGAGCCGATGCGTGGCAATTTGCCCTGCGGAGTTAGCAACGCACCCTAGGCGCGGCTACACCGCCGCCGGGGCATAGACCGGCGGGAACAGCTCGGATGCGTCGCGCCGACGGTAGTCACGTTCGCCGTAGGCTTCGACCATCTGCCCAAAAAGCCGTTGACCCTCGGCGCGCAGTTCATCCAGTTCGATACCCGGGAGCGACCCGCCAACAACCACGGGGCGGCCCGCAACATACGTGTCGGTGACGTTGGGGCCGTCCTCATTGGGCTGCTGGAGGCAATGCAGGCGGACCAGTACGTTGCGTTCGGTGGCCAACTCGGCGGTCTGGCGCATCAGTTCGTCCGAAAGGGCAGCCGCAGCACTTGCGCAGTTCATCATCCATGTCTGAGCCCTGACACCGAACCCCTGACGCCGAGGGCGGATGGAATGGACACTTTTGGTCAATTCCACCCGCCCTCTCCTGCCTCTACGCACCCCCTCGGCGGCGCATGCGGGTGATATTCGACGCATCGCGGCTCCTTCAAGCCCCGGGGCTGCGCCACATTCCGTGTCAAATGAACGGCGGAAGGACACCAGACCGCCTTTGGATTGCTAAGATCTAAAGGCTCAACCGGCAACCCGGAGAGCCTCCCCATCAACTGGCCCTGAACGGACGTGCCCCTGCGCGCCCGACGCCGGCCCCTGCCCGACCCGAGGAGACCCCAACCCTCATGACCGCATTGGCCAAACCGGACTATTTCGAGGATTACGACGAGGATTACCGCAGCGAACTGGACTCGCGGTACGAGGAAGGTTTCGGACACGGCCCCGAACTCGACGACGACTACGGCAGCGGTAACGGTAGCGGCTACGACGAACTCGACAAGCTGTTCGACGGTTTGTTCGACGGCGAAGATGACTTCGACGCCCCGGCCAAGGCCGAAAAGAAGGCTCCACCCAAGAAAGACGCTCCGAAGGCCGCTGCCGTCATTCCGGCCACGCCGGCGAAGGCTTCCTCAATGTCGATACCCAAGGCCAGCCCGGTCACCACCCGCAAGGTGGTACCCGTGGCTGCTCCCGCGATTGAGGCCCCGCCTGCCGACGCCACCGAAGAGGGCCCTGTCGAAGCTCCCGCGGTTCCGGACAGCCCCTTCTTCGCCCCTCACATCGCCCCGGTCAACGAGCATGTGGAGTTCCTCCGCAAGCTCCGCCCGGGCTTCGAGGTCCCCTACGTGGATCCGATGCACTCCGTGGAGGACTGCCGGATTGTCACCCTTTTCTCCAACACGAGCGGAGCCTCCCCGCGGGGGGTTGTGTGGGCCGGCGACGACGCCGCCGCCACCCGGCTGCTGGGCCTGCAGTTCCAGCTCGGCCTGCGCCCGGAATGGATGATACCGTGGAACGCCCACCCGTGGTTCACTCCTGGCGAGGCGAATGGAAAGCTGACTCCCGAGCAGGTCAGTGCCGGCCTCAAGCCGCTGATCGGTTTCCTGAAACTCGTTCCGCGCGCCTCGGCGATCGTCGCCCACGGAACAGAAGCAAACCGCCTGGCGCAGATGCTCCTCAAGACTGACAACTCCTTGATCTGGCGCCGCGGCCTGAAAGTCTATAAGGCCCGTTCGCTGCACGGGCGCGCCTTCGCCGGTTCCAAGGAACGCCAGACCGAATGGCTGATCGACATGGGCCGCTCCTACGCGGACGCCATGGCCCGGGCAGGTCTCCAGGCCGGGCGGCGCCAGGGCGTCTAGCGGCTTGACATACGGGCCGGCTTCCGGGCCGGCTTCCCGGCAAACAGTTTCCGGTCCAGCGAGGCCGCTCCGGAACCGATGAAGGCAAACGCCAGTGAAACAGAGATATACAGAATGAGCAGCTCCGCGTTGATTCCCGGACGATCGCTCAACAAGGGCTTGCCTGATTCGGTGACAAACCAGATCCCTGCGTACATCAGAGCGGCCAGGAAACCGGCCACCCTCGTCAGGGCGCCGAGCACCAAAAGTGCACCCAGCCCGGTTTCACCCCAGATGACCAGCCAGGACATCAGCTCCGCTTTTTGAACCCCCATCGCGGCGATGGTTGCCTCAAACGCCTGCTGCCCGGCCAGCAGCTTCTGGACTCCATGCAGCAGCAAAAGGCCGCCGAAAACGACGCGCAGAAACGCGATGCCACGCGAGGAGGAGGTCTGCGAAGGCAGGAGGAATTTCACCCGGTCCAATCTTCCATGCCAACGGCACAGCTCAAAACGCGAACGGCACAGCTCAAAACGGCCGCCTTTACGATACGGCCGCCTGCCCTCACTCCAGCAGCGCCGGAATATCCTTGACGCCCGCCAGGATGTGATCGTGCGGCTGTCCAGCAAGCTCCTCGAGTCCCAGTTTGCCTGTCAGCACACCGACAGCAGTCACTCCGGCGTTCCTGGCCGCCTTGAGGTCGTTCGTGGTGTCGCCAGCGGCAAGCACCTCACGAACGTCCATCACACCCGTCGATTCCATGGCACGGTGGATCATATGGGGCGCCGGGCGTCCGGCCGCCACCTCATCAGAGCAGACGACGGCGTCAAGCAAGCCGCCGTCGTCGTGCGTTGTGCCCTCGCCCGCAAGGGACCAGCCCAGCCTGGCCAGAAGCGGGTCCGCGACATCGCGGGAGAATCCCGTGGTCAACGCAATCTTGACGCCCCGGCTGCGCAATTCGCGGAAGGCGTCCTCAACGCCGTCGAGCGCTACCGGCGGGTTCTGCTCATAGAAGTCCGCGAGAAGCTCCTTGAAGCGCAGGAAAGCTGCTTGGACGATCTCCGGCGTGGCAATGCCACCACCCTTGGTGATCAGCGCCGCAATGGCTTCCACTTTGTCTGCGCCCATCCATTCCTGGATCGCTTCGGGGGTGGTGCTTGCCCCGGCCTCCTCCACGCAACGCGCCAGCGCTACATAGACGTCTCCGTGTTCGTCGATGGTGGTTCCAGCCATGTCGCAGGCTACGAGCTTGATCATGTGTCCTTCTGGTCTATTCGGCGCGGATGCGCGCCAAAGCGGCGCGGCGGTCCGCTGCGTTGTCAATGGTGAAGTTTGTGAGTGCCGGAAGGTACCGGTCCTCCGAGTATTCGATAGCCATGCCGTTGCCCGAACTGGTCACCCGGCGTTCCCGCAAAAGGGGAATCCCCTCCGCCTGTTCCAGCAGATCCGCGTCTTCCTCGCCCGCGGCCACGGCGTCGATGGTGTGGCGTGCGCTGTAGAGGTCCACGCCTTGGGCCTTCAGGAAAGCGAAAATGGAGCCCGAATCCGTGTCGAAATCGAATAGCAGCCGCCCGACCTCCAGAATGAAGCTGGTCCGTTCAATCATGGCGGGCACGCCCTCCAGGTAACGGACGCGCAGCAGCTCCACCACTTTCTCCCCCGGCTCCAGTCCGAGCGCGTCGGCCGCTTGGGGACTCGCCTCGCGGCGTGCCACCTCCAACGTCCGCTGCCCGGGGGTTTTGCCAATACCGATGGCCCATTCGGTGAAGGAATTCAAGGTCGAGAACGACTGCGACGGCACCGTGGAACGCACCATCGGCGGACGGCCGCGGCCGCCGGTGACGGCACCCTCCGCCCGCAGGAACGCGAGCGCCTGGCGGATAGGCCCCCGGGAGGTTCCGAACTCCTTACAGAGGACCGCCTCGCTGGGCAATTGCGTTCCTGGCGGCCACGTTCCATCCGCGATGCGGCGCATGAACTCCTCGCTGAGGCGGACATGCAAGGGTGCGTTCTGCTGGATGCTCACGAGTTGATAATACAAGTTGATCCCGCTCAGGTCTCTATATTTCTAGCCGGGGAGGTAAAGGATGCATGAACCATCGAGTAGCGAAGGTAAAGTCTCGATAAACTTGTATATACAATTAGCATCGTGGCTTGACTCCGTTCTTCAAACAGTCCAGTGTCAATAGCGTGAACATCCAACCTTCCCCATCCGGCGCCAACCCGGCGACAGCATCGCGCTCCGATGTCGTGATCGTGGGCGCCGGCATCGTCGGGCTCGCACACGCCGCACACGCCGTTGCCAATGGCCTGAGCGTGACCATCCTTGAGCGCGACCACCGCGCCGTGGGCGCCTCCATCAGGAACTTCGGCCACTGCTGCGTCACCGCCCAATCCGGAGAGCTCTACGAATTGGCGCAGACCTCCCGCAAATACTGGCTCGAGTTCGCAGCCCTGGCCGGTTTCTGGGCCGTCGAATCCGGTGCCGTGGTGCTCGCCCGGACCGAGGCCGAAATGGACGTGCTCCGGGAGCTGTCCGCGGCCCGCGAAGAGGGCCAGGTTGAGCTGCTCTCCCCCGACGGTGTGCGGTCCCGGCTATGTTCCGGCGCCGGAAGCACAGTGCCCGACGGCGGCGGAGCGGCCCCTGCGCCCTGGCCCGCGTTGGTGGGCGGAGCCTTCCTCCGGGACGACTTGCGGGTGGACCCCCGGACCACGGTCGCCACGCTCGCCGCCTGGCTCGCCCGCCAGGCCGGCGTCGACATCCACTGGAACACCGCTGCCCTCGGCTTCGAGGACAGCGCCGGCCAGCCAACGGTCCGCACTCCCCGTGGTGACTTCCTTGGCAAACAGGTGTTCGTCTGCGTAGGCCATGACGTCGACTACCTGTTTCCCTCGCTCGCCGAGGAACACCGGATTGAACGCTGCGCCCTGCAAATGTCCCGCGCCGCCCAGCCGCCAGGGCTGAAGATCGATCCTGCCGTCCTCACTGCTACATCGATGCTCCGCTATCCGGCCTTCATGGAAATGCCGGCCGCGGCCGCGCTGCGCGCAGAAGTGGAGCAGGACCGGCCCGAGCTAATGGACATCGGAGCGAACGTGATGTTCACGCAACGCCCCGACGGGACGCTGATCCTTGGCGACTCGCACCACTACCACCGCACGGCCGCACCGTTTATGGATGAAACCGTGACCACCATCTTGAGCAAGGACATCGAGAAGGCCATCGGGACGCCCCTGGACGTCATCGAGCGCTGGCAGGGAATCTACGCCTCCAGCTCTGTCGCCCCCATCTTGGTCCGAGAAACCCAACCCGGCATCACGGTCGTCTCGGTGACCTCCGGCGTCGGAATGACCCTGTCCTTTGGACTCGCACACCGCAATATCTCCCAGCTTTACTGAGCCGTTCCTCGCTCCCATTCGCAAAAGACTCCCATGAAGACGGAACCCTTCACTTCCTCCGCGCTCGCCGTCGCCGCGGCGCCTGCCGTGCTGACCTTGGGCGTCGGCTGGTGGGCGCAGAATGGAAGCTGAAGTGGGCCTCGCTGGGGGCCCGGACATGATGGGTGAATCCGGGATGGATGTTGACGTCGTCGTAGTCGGCGGAGGCGCAATGGGATCGGCGGCTGCGTGGCAGCTCGCTCTCCGACGGCGATCGGTGGTTCTCCTCGAACAGTTCGAAAAGGGGCACCATGTAGGCGCTTCCCACGGCGCGACGCGCAACTTCAACACGGCATACGCGGAGGACGACTACCTCGCCCTGGTCAGCGAAGCCAGGGGTCTCTGGGATGGGCTGGCAAAAGAAACCGGAACACAACTGTTGGACCTTGTGGGGCTGGCCAACCATGGCAACGTCGCGCGGGGTAGTCATAACGGCCGGTGCCTGGACCAGCAAGCTCGTCGGGACTGGTGGTCACCCAGGAACAGCCTGCCCACTTCACGCCTGTCGACGATTCCCAGTTCTGGCCAAGCTTCAACCATGCGCCCGACCCCGGCGACCCTCGCGACGACTACTGGTATAGCCCCGTCTACGGGATGCTCACGCCGGGCGAAGGGGTCAAGGCAGGCTGGCATGGAGTCGGGCCCGTCGCGGATCCTGATGCGCGCACCTTTGAACCCGAACCGGTCCAGCTGGAAGCTCTCCGGCGCTACGTCCGTGAATGGCTGCCGGGGCTGGTTATCGGGGCGGGCTTCTCCGGGCACGGCTTCAAGTTCACCCCGGCAATCGGCCGGGTTCTTGCCGATCTTGTCGACGGGATCGACGCGCCCCGCCGTTTCTCCGCCCGAGGCCGCGCCTAGACGCAACTAACCCGCAGTTGTTTTCGCTATGAGCTCTCTAACGACAACAACTGCGGGCTAGTTGGTGAGGCGGGGCGCTTAGTTCAGCGTGGCGACTACCTCGTTCAGCCTTGCGGAGGGACGCATCACGGCCTCAGCCTTCGCGGCGTCGGGGCGGTAGTAGCCTCCGATGTCGGCGGGCGAGCCCTGGACACTGAGCAACTCGGCGATGATGGTTTCCTCGTTAGACGTCAAGGCCTCGGCAACGGCGGAGAACGCCGCGGCGAGCTCGGCGTCGTCGCCCTGCTGCGCCAGTTCCTGGGCCCAGTACTTGGCGAGGAAATAGTGGCTGCCTCGGTTGTCGAGTTCGCCCACCTTGCGCTTCGGAGACTTGTTGTCGAGCAGGAACGTCCCCGTTGCCCGGTCCAGCGTGTCGGCGAGGACCTGTGCACGGGCGTTGCCGGTTGTGGTGGCAAGGTGCTCGAAGCTCACGGCGAGCGCAAGGAATTCGCCCAGGCTGTCCCAGCGCAGGTGGTTTTCCTGCAAGAGTTGCTGAACGTGCTTCGGGGCAGAACCACCGGCACCGGTCTCGAAAAGGCCGCCACCATTGATCAGCGGAACCACGGAGAGCATCTTGGCACTGGTGCCAAGTTCGAGGATCGGGAACAGGTCCGTGAGGTAGTCGCGGAGCACATTGCCGGTCACGGAGATGGTGTCCTCGCCCTTGCGAATCCGTTCCAGCGTGAACGCCGTGGCTTTCTCCGGGGCCATGATTTCGATCTGCAGGCCCTCGGTGTCGTAGTCCTTCAGGTATTCCTTGACCTTGGCGATCAGCTGGGCGTCATGGGCGCGGGTTTCGTCGAGCCAAAATACAGCCGGCATCTTGGACGCGCGGGCACGGGTGACAGTCAGCTTGACCCAGTCGCGGATCGGCACGTCCTTGGTCTGGCAAGCGCGCCAGATGTCGCCCGGGGAAACCTGGTGCTCAATCAGCACGGTTCCGGAGGAGTCCACAACCTGGATAGTCCCGGCGTACTCGACCTCGAAGGTCTTGTTGTGGCTGCCGTATTCCTCGGCCGCCTGTGCCATGAGGCCGACGTTCGGAACCGTACCCATGGTGGTGGGATCGAAAGCGCCGTGGGCGCGGCAATCATCGATAACCACCTGGTAGACATCTGCGTAGCAGCTGTCAGGGATGACGGCGAGGGTATCGGCTTCTTTGCCGTCCGGTCCCCACATGTGGCCGGAGCTGCGGATCATTGCCGGCATCGAAGCGTCAACAATGATGTCGCTCGGTACGTGAAGGTTGGTGATGCCCTTGTCGGAATCGACCATGGCCAGCGCCGGGCCGTCTTCCATGCCCTTCTTGATGGCCGCCTTGATACCTTCGCGCACGTCCTCGGGGAGTTCGTCGAGGCCGTTGAGGATGGAAGCCAAGCCGTTGTTCGCGCTCAGTCCCGCAGCTGCGATCTGCTTGCCGTAGGTGTCGAACAGCTCGGAGAAGTATGCCTTGACGACATGGCCGAAGATGATGGGGTCGGAGACCTTCATCATGGTGGCCTTCAGGTGCGCGGAGAACAGCACGCCTTCATCCTTGGCGCGGATCACCTGGGCGGCCAGGAACTCGTCCAAGGCCGCGGCGCCCAGCACGGTGCCGTCCACCACTTCGCCGGCGAGGACGGGGAAGGCTGGCTTGAGGACCTTGACCGTGCCGTCTTCACGGACGATCTGGATCTTGATGGTGTCATCGGCGGGGATGACCACGGACTTCTCGTTGGAGCGGAAGTCGTTCGCCGTCATGTGCGAAACGTTGGTTTTGGAGTCGGCGCTCCAGGCACCCATGGAGTGCGGGTTCTGGCGGGCGTAGTTCTTCACCGACAGGGGCGCGCGGCGGTCCGAGTTGCCTTCACGCAGGACGGGGTTCACGGCCGAGCCCTTGATCTTGTCGTAACGGGACCGGATGTCCGTCTCTTCGTCAGAGGAAGGGTTGTCCGGGTAGTCCGGAAGCGCGTAGCCCTTGCCCTGCAGTTCGGCAATGGCTGCCTTGAGTTGGGGAACGGAAGCGCTGATGTTAGGGAGCTTGATGATGTTGGCTTCGGGTTTCTTTGCCAGTTCACCCAGTTCAGCCAGGGCGTCGCTGATCCGCTGCTCTTCAGTCAGGTAGTCACCGAAGACTGCGATGATTCGGCCGGCGAGCGAGATGTCACGAGTCTCGACCTCCACGCCAGCCGTCGAGGCGAATGCTTCCACAATCGGCAGGAACGAGTAAGTCGCCAGCATCGGCGCTTCGTCAGTGTGGGTATAGATAATCTTTGCCATTGGCGGGGCATCTCCCTGAAAGTCTGCAGATTTCAACATCTCTAACTTACCTGAGGGCACGGTATTGGTGCCTACTGGCATGGCTTCGTGCCGTCGACGCAACGTCATACGCAGCCAAACCTTCTATACCGACAGGCTGAATCGGAGTAGGTTCAATGGGTCAACTGTGGCCGCGAACAGATGGCTACATCATCGATTGGCAGGACAATCATGACAAAGAAATCACTCCCCATCACCGGTCTCCTGAGCCTCCTAACTTCCGCCGTTTTGACCCTCTGTGCCGCTGGAGGGGCGGCAGCCGCAACGCCTTCCAGTGCGGTTTCGAGCTTCGCAGCGCCTGGGGCGCAGCAACTCGTCAGCCTGGCGACGACAAACACCGACTCCACGGCGTATTGGACTCCAGAGCGTATGCGAACGGCAATCCCGGGCGATGTCCTCGCAGGAAAAGCCCTTGAGCGAGCGGCCGCCTCCGGGGCTACCGGCGGCGCCGTCGAATCCGGACCGCCGGTGAAGATCGCTGGCGCAGCCAAAGCAGACAGCCCGAGCTTGCACCAAAACGAAGACCCCATTGACCACGTTGGCAAGGTCTTCTTCACGATGGGAACTTTCGCGTACGTCTGCTCCGGCAACGTCGTCGTATCGGAGAACGACAGCACAGTGGCAACTGCGGGCCACTGCGTCAACGAGGGTCCCGGAGCGTTTGTCCGGAATTTCGTCTTCGTTCCGGCCTATCTCAATGGCACGGCGCCCTACGGCATTTGGCCAGCCAAAGCCCTTTACACCACCACCCAGTGGCGCACCGCTGGCGATATCCGCTATGACACCGGATTCGCGGTCACTGCCACCGTGAACGGCAAGCACCTGGCCGACGTCGTTGGCGCGTCCGGGGTAGAGTTCAACATTGACCGGGGCCTGAGTTATCAGGCGTTTGGCTACCCCGCCGCCCCACCGTTTGACGGCCAATCATTGAAGAGTTGCTCGGGTGACGCCACCAAGGATCCCATCAATCCACAGTTCAGGGCGCAGGGAATCCCGTGCGACATGACCGGAGGATCATCTGGAGGCCCGTGGATGGTCGACTCTGACGACGACTCCTTCCAAAACTCCGTTACGAGCTATGGCTACCTGGGTGGACCATCGATAATTTACGGGCCCTATTGGGGCTCCGTCATACGGGATGCCTACGAACTGGCGTCCACATCCTAGCGCTCACGGCACGTAGCCACGGACATGTCCCCCGCTAGCTCTCAGCACTGGGCATATAGCCACTATGCCCAGTCCTGACCATAAAAAATGGACATGTCCTCCCGGCACGGGAGGACATGTCCATTCTTGGTGGAGCGAGCGGACTCAGTGGAAGAAGTGGCGAGCACCCGTGAAGTACATCGTGATCCCGGCGGCGTTGGCCGCGGCAATGACTTCCTCGTCGCGCACCGAACCGCCAGGCTGGACGACGGCGCGGACGCCGGCGTCGATCAGGATCTGCAGGCCATCGGCAAACGGGAAGAACGCGTCGGAAGCAGCCACGGCACCGCGTGCGCGTTCAGGTGCGCTGCTCGCGTCGGCATTGGAGGCACCGCCGGCGCCATCGACGTCGGACTCCACCTGAACGCCCAAGGTGTTGGCACGCTCAACGGCCAGCTTGCAGGAATCAAGACGGTTGACCTGGCCCATGCCGATGCCGACAGCTGCGCCGTTGTTGGCGAGGAGGATCGCGTTGGACTTGGCGGCGCGGCACGCGGTCCAAGCGAACGCGAGGTCGGCCAGCGTGGCGTCGTCAGCGGCTTCGCCGGCGGCGAGGGTCCAGTTGGCGGGGTTGTCGCCGTCGGCGTCCACCTTGTCGGCTTGCTGGACGAGGACGCCTCCCGAGACCTGGCGGATCTCCGTCGGGTAGCGGCCATAGCCGTCCGGCAGCGCCAGGAGGCGGATGTTCTTCTTCTTGGACAGGATTTCAACAGCTTCCGGCTCGAAGCCCGGGGCGATGACGACCTCGGTGAAGATTCCGGCGACGGTTTGGGCCATTCCCGCGGTGACAATGCTGTTGGCCGCGATAACCCCGCCGAAAGCGGAGACCGGATCGCACGCGTGGGCTTTGGCGTGGGCGTCTGCGATTGGGTCGGCGGCATCTGCGGAACCGACCGCCACGCCGCAGGGGTTGGCGTGCTTGATGATGGCGACAGCAGGCTCCGAGAAGTCGAACGCCGCGCGCAGGGCGGCATCGGCGTCCACGAAGTTGTTGTAGCTCATGGCCTTGCCGTGCAGCTGGTCGGCCTGGGCGATACCAGCGGGCGCGGCCTTGTCCACGTAGAGGGCGGCCTGCTGGTGCGGGTTCTCGCCGTAGCGCAGCACCTCGGAGCGTTCCAGTGCCAGGCCCGCGTAAGCAGGCCAGTCGATGACGCCGTCGCCGTCTTCGTCGAGGAACTGGCTGGCGGTCCAGGTGGCAACGGCGGTGTCATACGCTGCGGTATGCGCAAAAGCCTTCGCGGCGAGACGGCGGCGGGTCTTCAGGTCGAAGCCACCCGCAGCGGCGGCTTCCACCACGGCACCATAGAAGCCTGGGTCAACCACGATCGCGACGGCGGCGTGGTTCTTGGCGGCCGAACGCACCATGGCGGGGCCTCCGATGTCGATCTGCTCGACAACGTCGTCCTGGGCCGCGCCGGAGCGGACAGTCTCCACGAACGGGTAGAGATTGACCACCACCAGGTCGAACGGCTCGATCTCCATCTTGGCGAGCGTTTCCATGTGGGCAGGAACCCGGCGATCGGCCAGGATGCCGCCATGCACGCGCGGGTGCAGGGTCTTGACGCGGCCATCGAGCATCTCCGGGGACCCGGTGACTTCTTCGACTTCCTTGACCGGAATACCGGCCGCGGCAATCCGCTTCGCGGTGGAGCCGGTGGAGACGATGGCGACTCCTGCTGCGTGCAGGCCCTTCGCGAGCTCCTCCAGCCCCGTCTTGTCGTAGACCGAGATCAGTGCACGGCGGATGGGAACACGGTCAAGCTGCGTGAAGCTCACAAAAGTCTCCGTCTTATATCGCGGGATTCCACGGTTGCTGGGGATACGGACGAGTTTATCGTGTTGTGGCTCCTGTTCGTTTTTCAGACGTGCCGCCGCCCGCAACATAAGGTTGGGCCATGGAATCCGCAGAAGCGATTTTGGTGGCCGACGTCGGCAAGAGCCGATGCAGGATTGAACTCAGGCATGGCGACAAGGTGTTGGGCTCGGCGGACCAGCAAGGCTTCCCTGGTTTGGGCATGGACAACGGAGCCCGGCTCGCCTTCGAGCTGCTAGTGGACACTGCGGCCATGCTGCCCGGAGGGCTTCCAACTGGCTCCTTGCGGGGAATCGGCGCCGCTGTGGCCGGGGTTGAAGCCTCCGCGGCGAACTCCCACGAACTCGCCGTCCTGCTTTCCGCACGCTTCAAAGTCCCAGCCGCGGTGCTCTCCGATGCCACTGCAGCCCAGCTCGGCGCCCTGAACGGCGCTAGCGGGACGGTGCTGATTGTGGGCACCGGTGCCGTTGCCTTCCGCTTTGACGACCGCGGAATCCTGCACCGCGCCGACGGTTGGGGACCCTTGTTGGGCGATCGCGGAAGCGGCCGCTGGATCGGACAGCGGGGCCTGCAGGCCGCACTCCAAGCACACGACGGCGGACCGGCCACATCGTTGCTCGACGCGGCCGCCGCACTGGTTGGCTCGCCCGAGCAGCTCCCGGCGTGGCTCGCCGAGTCCGACAACCCGGCCCGGACGATGGCGCGCTTCACGCCCGTGGTGCTGCGTGAAGCGCAGGTGGGGGACGCCGTCGCACGCGGCATTGTGGACGAAGCGTGCACGCTTCTCGTGAACACCGTCTCCCTCGCTTCGGGCGAGACTAAGCGGGTGGCCCTCCTTGGCGGCGTTGTGAAATCGGAGTTCTTCGGCGGCCTCTTGCACAACGCGCTCGCGTCGGCTGGGATTGAAGTGGTTGCGGCGCTCGGCGATGGAATGGACGGTGCTGCCCTCGCTGCGAACCGCCGCGGGCTCCTTCAGGAAAGGTACATCCACCGTGACGGAACAATCTGACGCAGCTTCCACGGACTCTCCCGGTGCCATCAATGGCGACCGGCTCGCGGAACTCCGGTCCGAGCTCGCGGGCCTGCAAACCGAAGCGGCATCGTCCACGCTCAGTGAATTGGACACCATGGGAACGGCCGAGCTCGTCGCGGCCATGAACGAGCAGAACCGCGCGGTTCCGGCCGCCGTCGAACAAGCCAGTGAGCAGATCGCCGCGGTGGTCGACGCCGTAGCGGAACGCCTCGCCCGCGGTGGCCGGCTGCTCTACGTCGGTGCCGGAACGGCCGGGCGACTCGGGGTATTGGACGCGAGCGAATGCCCACCCACCTTCGGCACTCCCCCGGGACTCGTCGTCGGGATCATCGCTGGCGGCACCCAGGCCATCCAGAAACCGGTGGAATACGCCGAGGACAACGCCACGGCGGGAGCCCGCGACCTGCACGACGTCAGCGTGACCGAGGCGGACGCCGTCGTCGGGATTTCGGCTTCGGGACGCACGCTGTACGTGATCGGAGCGCTCGAGGAAGCCCGCAGTCGTGGGGCATTCACCGCTTCGCTCGCCTGCAATCATGACTCACCCATCAGCAAACTAGCGGACGTGGCGATCGATGTTGTGGTCGGTCCGGAGTTCGTTGCCGGTTCCACGCGGCTGAAGGCCGGCACGGCGCAAAAACTCGTCCTCAACATGATCAGCACGCTCGCCATGGTCAAGCTCGGCAAGACCTACGGCAACCTGATGGTGGACCTGCGCGCCACCAACAACAAACTGCTCGCGAGGTCCCAGCGGACCGTGCAACATGCCACGGGTGTGGACGCGGAGACGGCGATTCGCGCGTTGGACTCCGTCGGTGGTTCCGTCAAGGCGGCGATCCTGGTGGTGTTGACGGGCATCGATCCCGGGCAAGCGAAGAGTGCTTTGGACGAGGCCGGGGGCTTCCTGCGAAAGGCGATCCAGAACCACGGATAGAGTTTTCCCCAGGAGGGGAAATGAATACTTATACAACCGTCCCGAGCGGCGAGCAGGTGGTCCAGGAGCTTCCGTGGCGGTGGAAGGTCCAGGGCCGGATTTTCCTGATCGGCGGCCTCGGCTTCATGTTCGATGCCTGGGACGTCACCCTCAACGGCATTCTCATTCCGCTGCTTTCCAAACACTGGTCGCTGCAGCCCGCCGACGCCGGGTGGATCGGCACCGCCAACCTGATCGGCATGGCCCTGGGTGCCTTCGCCTGGGGCACCATCGCGGACACGATCGGGCGTAAGAAGGCATTCACCGCTACCCTCCTGATCTTCTCCATCTTTACGGTGCTGGGAGCTTTCGCCCCGGACATCGTTTGGTTCTGCATCTTCCGCTTCGTCGCCGGTTTCGGGCTGGGCGGCTGCATTCCGGTGGACTATGCCCTGGTGGGCGAATTCACACCACGGAAACAACGTGGCAAGATGCTCACCGCCATGGATGGTTGGTGGCCCGTGGGCGCCGCCCTGTGCGGCTTCATTTCGGCCGGGCTCGTCGCCGCCTTCGCAGACTGGCGCCTGACCATGCTCGTGATGGTTTTGCCTGCCCTCCTGGTCTTCTGGGTCAGGCGGAGCGTGCCGGAATCACCGCTCTTCCTCATCCGTAATGGCCGGCGCCAAGAGGCCGCGGAGGTCATCGATCGCCTTGTTGCGGCCACGGGCGCCGAACCCCACGCCTACAGCCTGCCCGCACCCCAGGACGCACCGCGCCTCTCGGCAGGCAGTGCATGGCAGCAGTTACGCCGCCTTTGGCAGTTCAATTGGAAGATCACGACGGCGGCCTGGGCCCTGTTTTTCAGTATCCTTCTGGTCTACTACTTGAGCTTGACGTGGATGCCGCGGATTCTGATCGGCGCCGGATTCGAGGAGTACAAGGCGTTCGTGACGACGGCGGGGATGGCCGCCGTCGGACTTCTGGGCGTGGTGGTTGCCGCGGTGCTCGTGGAGCGGGTAGGCCGCAAGTGGATCCTGGCTATTACCGGTCCGCTGTCCGCGTTGACCCTGGTGATCGTTTCATTGGTAGTGGACATTCCCGACGCTGCGGTGTTCTGGCTGCTGGCGTTTGGCTTCGTTGTCCAGGTGGCCATCCCAGTGCTTTACGCCTACGTGTCCGAGCTCTACCCCACCGAGCTGAGGGGTTCAGGCTTCGGCTGGGCGTCCACATTCTCACGGATTGGAGCAGGCATCGGGCCACTCGTGTTCGCGTCCTATTTCTGGCCCGAGTTTGGACTGGCCACGTCCTTCGCCTTGGCTGGCGGGCTCATTGTGCTGTCCGTGCTGTGGATGGCTTTCTTTGCGCCGGAGACCAAGCAGCTCGACCTCGACTGAGCATGCCCCCTGCCCCTGGCTACGGATGGACATAGCAGTAATATGTCCATCCGCGGCGGCCAACGGTGGACATGTCCCCCCGGGAACCGGGGCGCATGTCCATCCGCGGCGGCCAACGGTGGACATGTCCCCCCGGGGTGCCCGGGACTCAGACGTGCTTCCCGGCCGCGAGCTCTGCGAGGGTCCGGACCAGGAGTTTGCGCTCCACTACCTTGATGCGTTCGTGCAAGGTGTCTTCGGTGTCGTCCGGGGCGATTTCGACCGCTTCCTGCGCGATGATTGGCCCGGTGTCCACGCCGGCGTCGGCCCAGTGGACAGTACACCCTGTGACCTTCACCCCGTAGGCCATGGCATCGCGGACTCCGTGGGCGCCGGGAAAGGCGGGCAGGAGTGCAGGGTGCGTGTTGAGGTACTTGCCATCAAAGGCATCGATGAATTCCGGGCTGACAATCCGCATGAACCCCGAGGAAACCACCATATCCGGGTTGTACGAGGCAACCGCCTTGGTGAGCGCGGCGTTCCATTCTGCCCGGTCTGCGTAGTCCTTGAAGTCCACCACGAAGGTCTCCAGTCCGGCCTCCGCGGAGCGTTCCACACCGTAGGTGCCCGGCCTGTCGGCACCCACGGCTGCGATCTCAACGTCAAGCTCGCCTGCCTTCACGGCATCGATAACTGCTTGGAGATTGGAACCGGTGCCGGAGGCGAGGACAACAATGCGCATTGCACTAGCTTATGGGTGGCTCGCGTAGGCTGGAAAACATGAATTCCGGCGTTGGACCCAGCCCTCAGCAGCATCCACAGAGCGAGGCTGCCAAATCAGCGCTTGCAGTTACCCAAACGCTTTTCAGGTCATTCCTGCTAACGGTGCTCGGCGCCGTCTTCGTCTATGTCCTGAACATCAGCTACGTCTGGCTCAGTGGCATCCTCACGGTCATCGCGGGAGTACTTGGTGTGGTGGTCCTCGTCCGGACGATCAGGTTCAAGCAGTCCCGCCTGGTACTGTTCGGCACCATTTCCGGGCTGGTAGTCACGGCCATTATGTGCCTGCTGGTTCTGACGGCTGTCGTCTTTTTCCAACAGATCCGCACCTTGCAGGACTGCGCGCGGACCGCGCTGACCATCCAAGCCCAAGACTCCTGCCAGGTGGACTTCCAGAAGTCGGTTCCTTCCGGGCTGCGCTAGCCCGGGCGCAGCCTAAGGCGAGCCGGGCAGCTTAGCTGTGGTCGCCGTCGTACACGGAAGCGTCAAGGTCCGCTTCTCGAAGTTTCTGCCGCCGTTCCAACCATGGCCCCACCGAATAGCCGATCACGACGCCGATCGCCACTTCCGCGGCGATCCAGACGGCCGTCCACAGCGGATCCGGGCCGACCTCGGTGAGGCGTCCGATTCCCGCGGAACCGCGCGCCAGCCAGGCCAGTCCCCCGGCGAAGGCTCCGGCGACAGCTCCGACGAGAGCGCCCAGGAACAGCGTGGAAACAGGCGCCGTGAACCAACGCGCTTTGATCTTGATGGAGAGCCATTCGTCGAAGTGGTTCTCCCCCTCGCGCAGGAACCACCAGCCTGCAAGCAGCCCGGCGAGCACCGGAAGGCCAAGGGCCGCGGCCCCAAGGTCGAGGTGCCCGGTGGGCAGCGCGCCGAAGATCGGGATGGCAGGCAGGGGCCCGACGGCGGTACCCAGTGGACCGGCGTGTGAGCCGACGCCGAGGGAGAACCCCGCGCCGGAGGACCAAGCCAAGGTGAACACTGCGAGATTGGGCAAGTAGCCGAGCTGGGCGATGGTCAAAACGCCACCGCCGAGAGCACCGGCTTTTAGGCCCTCGTAGACGGCGATGATGTCCGTCCAGTGCACCACGAGGACGACGGCGAGCAGCAGGGCAGCAAGTGTGAGTGCTGCCATGATCGCCACGAACCCGGCCTTGATCGCGGAGCCAAAGTAGGACCCGGCCCATCGGGAATGTTGGCTGGTGCGCGCAAGCCAATCCACGGCGTCGACGCCAATCAACCTGCTCCATGAGCCGGACTCCCGCCTGGCACCGACCACCATGCCGAGGCCGAACGGAATAAGCGGTAGGAATGCGGCGAACCAGATGTTGATGACCACATCCTGGGTGCGGCAGATGAAGCCGGTAGCCGCGCCGAATGCCCCGTAGACAAGCAGCGCACCGAAGAATGCCTGCCAAAGCTGGTCCGTGTAAGACGCCCTGGCCAAGCGGCGCCCCGCGCGCCATGCAAGAAGGAAAGGCACCAAGGTTAGCCCGAGCGGGATCAGGGACAGCATCCCGGATCCGGGCAGTCCTGCGGTACCCAGGTTCACCGTGGCAAGCTGCAAAGGCACGCCCTGAACCAGCAGCCAGGTTTGGCCGGCCAATCGTGCCAGGAAGTCGATGCTGCGGTTCTGGAATCCGTCGGTTGCCCAGACGGCGACGAGCGGCAGGACCACCACGAGCGCCGAGATGATGGCAGCCTGGGCCGCCTCAAGGGCACCCTGCAGCCACAAGGGCATGGGCAGGCCACGGTTACCGGTCTGATCAGCGCGCAGTTTCATCGTGTCCTATCGTGCCACGGTGTGCCTCGCTCCCCCGGCAGGCACCCGCAAGGCCCGCCAAACCTCCAATGCTCGCTCACGTATCACGCCCGAAAACCAGACGCTCCTGCACATCCGCCGCACCGCCGTCGTGCAAGTGCAGGAGGGTCGCCCGAAATCCCCGCAGAAGGGAGCGAGCATCGGGGAAAAACCCCGCAGAAGTGAGCGAGCGTCGGGGCTGTTCGAGCAGCCGCGAGAGCCGCCGTTCCAAGCGCTTTTTCGATAAAGCAGACGTAAAATTGGAGTGTTCGCAATAGGTGGATGGAGGGCATAAATGACTACCGCAACCCCACATGCACACGGTGTTCACTTCGGACGCACGGACATCCAGAACATCGGCATTGGTGTAGGTATTCTAATGGCGCTGGTGGGCCTTCTCGGATTCATTCCGGGCATCACCATGCGGTACGGGGAATTGCAGTTCTTCGGGCCAAATTCGCACGCAATGCTCCTAGGTGTGTTCCAAGTGTCCCTGCTGCTCAACATTGTGCAGCTCGCCATCGGTGGAACCAGCTGGGCAATGTCCCGCTCGGGAGGCCATAGCGCACGCAATATCCTGATGAGCTTCGGTGCCTTGTACATCGTGCTCAGTGTGTACGGACTGAGTGTCGGGGTTGATTCGGCGGCCAACTTCCTGTCGCTGAACGCTATCGACAACTGGACGTTCATGGTTCTGGGCATTCTGATGGCCGCCGCTGGCTGGATGTTTTCACGGCATCTGGCTGACGACGCAAAATAGGCCTGTTCACAAGCCCGGATTGAGTTAGCCCGGGATTACAGGAGCCGCCAATGGGTAGGATCTATAGCTAAATCTGAATAGTCATACAAGCGGTTGGTGCAGTTCTTCCGGTGAAGAAGCCGGGAGCTGTGCCAACCTTCTTTGTGCCCGACGCCGTCAGATCCACTTGGGTGCCGCCGGCACCGGCCCGGCGCCCGCAGTCACACCGTCGGTCCCCCGCCCGGTGGCCCATTGCACGACGCCGGCCAGCGGGCCAGTGATCACGACGGCGGTGTCCGGGTCCCCGAATACGAGGTCCGTGCCGGCAACTTTAACGAGCAACCCCTTATTGGTGCCGCGGGCGGCCCACGCGCCAGTGATATCGCGCAGTAGCCGTTGCAGGACCGACACCGGGATGTCCGCAAAGGTCGCCCCGTTGTCCAGGTCAACGGCATGCACCCAGACTTCGCGGGTCCGCATCCACACGGTCTCGGATGCCGGAACCTCCCTGCCCTGGATGGTCCGGACCGTGTGGCGCCACTCATCCTCCGGCAGGTCCCGCCATTCCACGCTCAAGTGCACAGCGGAGTGGTCAAAGAGGTTCCGCAACGCGATAGGAGACAGGGTGGCGCCGAAGTCGATCTCCTCATCCCGCACCGAGACAGAGGGATACATGGGAGTCTCCACCCCGGTCCCGGCCCACTCCACGAGCCGCGCGATGGCCCGGGCGTTGTAGCCGACATGTGCTATAACGTGACGCCGGCTCCACGCCGGCAGCAGCGAACCGCCGTCGAGCTCTGCGTCGCTGAGTTCGTTGAGTTTGCGGGCGAAGAACGCGGTCCCCCGCCGGGCCTGCAGCAATTGTTCCTGCAAGCCCGGATCAGTGGTGAGGTCCTGGCGAGCAACCATCAGGCTTCCTTGACCACGCGGTTGTTCAGCTGGCCCAGGCCTTCGATGGTGGTGACCAGGAGCTGGCCTTCCTGGAGGTAGCGCTTGGGGTCCTGGGCGTGGCCCACCCCGCCGGGCGTGCCGGTCGCGATGACGTCGCCCGGGTTCAGCGTGATGATGGTCGAGATATAGGACACCAGGAATTCCGGGGTGAACACGAGGTCACCGGTGGGGGTCTGCTGCTGGATCTCGCCGTCCACCGCGGAGGTCATCAGCGGGCCGGCCGAGAACTCGTCCTTGGTGACCAGGGCCGGCCCGAACGGGGTGCTGTTCTCCCAGGTCTTGCCTTGGAGCCACTGGACGGTGCGGAACTGGTAGTCGCGCATGCTGACGTCGTTCAGCACCGAGTACCCGGCGATGTGATCGGCCGCGTCGGCTTGGCTGATCCGCCGCCCCTTCTTGCCGATCACGACGGCGAGCTCGGCCTCCCAGTCAACCGTGTCCGATTCCTGCGGCAACGCCAGATCGTCGTTGGGACCGATCAGGGACTCCTGGTACTTCGCGAACAGGGTGGGGTACTCGGGGATGTCCCGGCCCATCTCCTTGATGTGGTTGCGGTAGTTGTGCCCCACGCAGATGATCTTCCCCGGTGAGGGTACGACGGCGGCGAGGTCCGCGCCGTCGTAAGCGTGCCTTGAGCCGTGGGCCGCCTGGGCGATGGCCGCCCAAGCGGGATCCTGCAGGAGGGCGCCGACGTCGGAGAACCCGTCGATCTCGGTCAGGGTGTCGCCGTCCTGGCGGACAGCCGTCGTCGTTCCGGCGGAAGTGCGGAGGGTGAGGAGTTTCATTTGTTGCGTCCTTCGATGTACGTGCGGTTGAAGTTCAGTCGTTCGAAAATAGGGGCATCGCTGAAGCGGAAGAGGTCGAACTCGCCCTCTGCCTGCAGGGACCACAAGGCCCAGGACGGGACCACGAAGAGATCGCCCTTCTCCAGAACCTTTGACTCCCCGTTCAACATCACGGTGCCGGTCCCTTCGAAGACCTGCCACACGCTGGAACCGACTTCACGCAACGGCTCGGTGGAAGCCCCGGGACGCAACCGGTGGAATTCGGCCCGGATGGTCGGCATGACATCCCCGCCCGTGGTCGGATTGGTATAGCGCACGGCGGCGTGGCCCTGGCTGACCGTGGCCGGGTGGCCTTCATCTTCGAGAAGCAACTGCTCGCGGAGGGCGGCATCGGTGTGCTCCCAACGGTAGGCCGCGATAGGCGAGTTGGTGGTGTCATCCAGTCCGGACAGCGGACGAAGGCCCGGGTGGGCCCAGAGGCGTTCGGAGCGTGAGATGTCCGGGGTGGCCTCGTCCGTGACGCGTTCGGTGCCGAACTCGAAGAACCCGGCGTCCGCATAATGCACAAACGGGATGTCCAGCCCGTCGATCCAAGCCATCGGCTGGTCCGTGTCGTTGTGGTGGCCGTGGAAGTTCCAGCCCGGGGTCAGGAGGAAGTCGCCGCGGCGCATGGCCACCGGATCCCCGTTCACCACGGTCCAGACGCCTTCGCCCTCGACGACGAAGCGGAACGCGTTCTGCGAGTGACGATGCTCCGGGGCTGTTTCGTGCGCGCCTAGATACTGGATGGCAGCCCACAGAGTAGGCGTGGCATAAGGGGTACCAGCAAGGCCCGGGTTGGCGAGCGCGATGGCACGGCGTTCCCCGCCGCGACCCACGGGCACCAGGTCCCCGGCACGGGCCGCCAACGGGTACAGATCGTTCCAGCGCCACACGTGAGGCATGGCTTTCGGGGACGGCACCATTGGCATGAGGTCAGCGATCTCGGTCCACAGCGGAATCAGGTTCCCGGCTCCGAAGTCGCGGTACAACTGCTCCAGCTGGGCAGCTTCCTGTGGCGTCGGCTCCGGAACCGCGTTCGCGGCGGCAACAGATTCGTGCGTTGTGCTATCGGCGCTGATGGACACAGGGGCCTCCTCGAGAGTACGGAACGGTTTAGGCGTACTCCAGACCCTAGAGAGACCGCGAAGTGATCTCCAACATATTCTGCACAGCAGAATAGTGGTGCGCAGGCTCAGCCGGGCTCAGCCGGATTGGCTGCGATGTCGATCTCCAATTGCCGTTGCGTTTCCCGCATGATGCTCACGAGTCCAGCATCGAACAGCCTGCGGAACCTTGCCACAGGCGTCGCCACGCTCAGCGCACCTACCGCGACGCCGTCCTTGTTGTGAAGGGCCACTCCCAGGGCGCTGATCCCTTCCTCGGTGCCCTCGAAGTTGGCGGCAAATCCGTTGCTCCGAATGGTCTCCAGCTCGCGGAGAAAGGCCGGATATTCGGCGTCGGGAATACTATCCCCGCCGATTTCCGCATTGTGGCTGCGAAACAATTGCTCAATCATGGCGGTCTCCAGCTCGGCCAGCAGAGCCTTGCCTCCCGAGGCCTTGTTGGCAGGCAGCACGGTTCCTTGCCTATCGCCCACGCGTAAGGCGTTGGTGCCTTCAACCGTGGCAAGGAACCTGACCCTGGTCCCCACCCGAACCATGAGATTGACTGTCTCGTTGATCCGCCCGCTCAGGAGTTCCATGTGCGGCTGCGCCACCGTGCGCAACAGACGGGTCCAACTGAGTCCGGCCGGACCAACTCCCATGGCTGGTCCAGGTACGTACCTACGGGTCTCGTCCTGGACCGCGAACCCCCGGTACACCAGCATGGCCAGCAGCCGGTGGGCGGTGGAGGGGGCAACACCCAACTCCTCAGCCGCATCCTTGAGCCTGAGGCTACCGCCGTCACGCAAGAGCTGGAGGAGTTGCAGGGCGTTGTCCACGGCCTCAATGGAATAGGCCGGCTTCTTGCGGGCCGGAAGATTCTGCACCACAGAATTCTATAGGGCTACTCCGACGGCGGCCACACAGTGGTGGGATGAATCACACACCTTCCGCTGCAGCGCCGGAGCGGACACAACAAGGTCCAATCCCGACGGCGATAGCGGCAGCCGCCGTCGCCGCCGTCGCGCTGGCCGTATTGGTGGCGGGCCCGCCGGTGGGACTCGTTTACGTGATGCTGGTGCTGGCCGGGGTCGGCACCCACGGAACCCAATGCCTCATTATCGCCGCAGTGGCCAGCCACTACCCGGCGCATTTGCGGGGTACGGCGCTGGGCTGGGCCCTCGGCGTCGGCCGCATTGGCGCGGTCGCCGCACCGCAAGCCGGCGGGCTGCTCCTTGCGGCCGGCCTGGGCGTCAACTCGAACTTCCTGGCGTTTGCCGGGGCGGCCGCCGTCGCCGCGGTCCTGCTCGGCGCCATCGCCGCCAAAATCAAGAGTGCCAACATCAATTCCAAAAACACCATCCCTTTAGGAGCTAGCAATGTCTGACCGCAAACCGTTCACTGAAGTACTCGTCGTCGGCGGAGGGATGGCCGGCCTCGCCGGCGCCTTGGCCCTCCGCGCGAACGGTGCCGAGGTGACATTGGTTGAGCGGGCCCCCGAATTCGGCGAGGTCGGAGCCGGCCTGCAGATGGCCCCGAACGCCTCCCGCGTCCTGAAACGTTGGGGCCTCCTGGAGAAGGCGTTGGAGATCGGTGTCCGGCCGAAGCACTTGGTGTTCCGCGACGCCCTCACCGGCGAGGAGCTCACCCGCCAGACCCTGGGGGGCGATTTCGAGGAACGGTACGGCGCTCCGTACGTCGTGATCCACCGCAGTGACCTGCACCGGATCCTGCTGGAAGCCTGCGAGGACGCCGGCGTCCGCCTGGTGAACGACGTCGTCGTGGAGAAGGTTGAGACCGTGAACGCCCGCGGCGTGGCACACACGGCGGGCGGCAACGTTTACGAGGCCGACGTCGTGATCGGCGCGGACGGCCTCAAGTCGACGCTCCGCTCGGCCGTTGCGCAGGACGGCCCGGTGTCGTCGTCGTACGTCGCATATCGCGGAACGGTGCCCATTACAGCGGAAACCCCGGCGGCTGATCTCGAGGACGTGATCGTCTACCTCGGGCCGGACTGCCATCTGGTGCAGTACCCGCTTCGCAAGGGCGAACTGTTGAACACCGTGGCTGTATTCAAGTCGCCGTCGTTCGAGCGCGGAGAAGAACAATACGGCGGCGTGGACGAACTTGAGGCCGCCTACAAGGACTGCGTCCCCGCGGTCCAGGCTGCCCTGCGGAACCTTGCGACCGGCATCCGTTGGCCCATGTACGATCGCGATCCCATCGAGAACTGGATCGACGGCCGCTTGGTGCTGATGGGCGACGCGGCCCACCCGATGCTCCAGTATTTGGCCCAGGGAGCCTGCCAAGCGCTTGAAGACGCCGCGGTGCTCCAGGACTCCACGGTCGGTTCCGTGTTTACCGACGACGGCGTGGACCCCGCTGCTTGGGACCGCGCGATCGACGAATTCAACTCGGCCCGGGCAGCCCGCACGGCCCGCGTCCAGCGCACTGCGCGCGTCTGGGGCGAGTCCTGGCACGTGTCCGGCGTCGCGCGCACCTTGCGGAACCTGCTGTTCAAGAGCCGCAAGGACGGCGACTTCCAGTACAACGACTGGCTTTACGGCCAAGCCGCCGACGGCGTCCCGGCTGTCCCGGCGGAAGCTGCGGCGGGTGCCGCAACCGGTCCCGGTATGGATGTCCGCACGAGGCCTGAGGCGAGGACTGAATCGCTGGCGGGAACGAGCGCCTAGGAGCATCCGTTGTGTCAATTGTAAGCAAACAAATTGCTGGACTACTGTAGCCGTCGGCAGCAGACTGGCTACACGAGCCGCTTGAGTGCTTGCCGTTGAAAGGACAGTCATGTTCGACCTCGTTGCTTATCTCCCCATTCTTGTGACCGTATTGGGAGTAATCGTCGCCGTTGCGGTCATTAGGCTGCTCATCAAATTGATGTGGAAGGTGGCTGAACCAAACGAGGCATTGATCATTTCCGGCCTGACCCGCGGAAGTTTGGACACCAGGGACGGAATGGACTTCAAAATTGTCACCGGTAAGGGTGCCTTGGTGGTTCCCGGGCTCCAGACAGTGAGGACTTTGTCGCTGACGCTGAATGAAACAGAACTCCAGGTCAACTGCGTGACCTCGCAAGGTATCCAGGTGATCGTGGAGGGTGTGGTTATTTACAAAATCGGTGACGCCGCGCCATTCATTGCGAACGCCGCGAGGAGGTTTCTCGGCCAACAGCCCAAAATGGAAAGCCAGGTCTACAACGTCTTTGAAGGACACCTGCGCTCGATCATTGGCAGCATGACCATGGAAGAGATCATCCGCGAGCGCGACAAACTCGCCTCTTTGGTCCGCAGTGCCAGTGGTATTGAAATGGAAAAACTTGGCCTGGTAGTTGATTCCCTGCAAATAAAGGACCTTCAGGATCCCACGGGCTACATCCAGAACCTGGCCAAGCCGCATATTGCCCAGGTCAAAATGGAGGCCCGCATAGCCGAAGCCACCCGGAACCGCGAGGCAGCTGAGAAGGAAGCTGAGGCGGCTGCCCAGATAGCCGACGCCCAGAGCATCTCGGCGATCAAGCAATCGGCGGCCCAAGCCAACGCCGAGACTGCTCGGGCCAACGCGGCACAGGCAGGTCCATTGGCCGACGCCACGGCGCGCCAGCAAGTGGTGGTCCAGGAAACCGAGGTGGCCAAGCTGGAGGCGGACCGCGAGGAGCAAAAGCTCCAGACGTCCATCCGCAAACCTGCCGATGCCAAGGCCTACGCACAGCGCACCGAGGCAGAAGCCCAAAAGGCCGCGGACATCAGCGCGTCCGAGGCGCGGGCACGGCGTACGGAACTTGAAGCCCAGGCGAACGCCCGCAAGGTGGAAGTCGAAGCGCAGGCCAACGCCACGGCTGCGGCCGCGATTGCGGGAGCCACAAAGATCACCGGTGAAGCCGAAGCGGCAGCCACGAAGGCCCGCGGTGATGCGGCAGCTTCCGCTATAAAGGCCAAGTCCTTGGCGGAAGCGGACGGCATCAAGGCCCGTGCTGAGGCGCTCGGAACCAACCAAGAGGCAGTTATCTCCCAGCAACTAGCGGAGAACATGCCTGCGATCGTGGCGGCCGCGGCCGAACCCTTTGCACATGTGGGGCAGCTGACGGTCCTCAACGGCGGCGAAGGGCTCAACAGCATGGTGGGTGGGATCCTGTCCCAGGTGGGCAACTTCCTGCCATCGATCACAGCTGCCCTCAAGAACGGCCAGGTACCTCCCAAACGGCCTACCAAAGCCCCTGATGCATAGCGAAACCGATGCACAAAGAGGTTGATCGGAGCCTGACCGGCAAGATCGGGAGGGTCACGGGGCGAATCGGGCCTGGCACCGTGGGGGAAGTCATGCTGCCGTTCCATGGCGGCACAAGCGCCTTCCACGCCCATCCCTTCGACAAGACCAGCGTTTTCAACATCGGTGATGAGGTGCTCGTCATCTACTACGAGCCACCCGGGACAGTCTTCGTTGACGAGCTGCCAGACGTACTGAGGGCGGCTAAATAGATAGCCGCCCTCAGCGTTCGTTTCAGTTGCCCAGTTACTCAACCCAGCGGCGGGGCCCCCACGCTGTCATACATCGCGTAGTCGTCCGTGATGAGTGTTCCGTTGTTGAACAGGCTAAGCCCGAAACTGATGGCAGTGGCCCCGGCGGGGAGTGCCGGCGTCGTGAGGCTCGCCTGCGTGTAGGTGCCCGTGGCTGGCAGCCACGGTCCGGAGGTCCAGTACACCCAGGTGCCGGAGGCGTCGCGGTAGTACAACGCGAACTGTGTGACTGCAGTTGACGTGTACCACGCCCGGAGCGAGTAGGTGTGTCCCGCTACCGCCGCAGGTGGGCAGGTACTGGTGTCGAGGGTCGGAAGCAGCTTCGCGTCACCACTGGAGTAGCCCGTGATGGTGAGTTTCTCCGCTTTGGTGCCGGTGTGGGCAGTAGCTACCGTACTGAACACGGCGGTGTTGGTGCCGTATCCGCCAGCCTGCCAGCACTGCGGGAACGCGCCCGCCCCTGCGGTTTCAAGGCTTGGGTTTTGCACGAGGTTGGACCCAGCTGGCGGTGGCGGCGGAGGCGGTGGCGGGTTGCCGACGTCGAACATCTCGTAGTCGTCAGTGGTCAGGGTGCCGTTGCTGAACAGGTTCAGTCCGAAGCTGATGCCGCTGGCGCCCGCCGGAAGGGCCGGGGTGGTCCAGGTGGCCTTCTGGTAGGTAGTAGCGGCGGCGAACCATGGGCTGGAGGTCCAGTACGTCCATGAACCGAGTCCAGTGCGGTAATACAGCTCGAACTGGGTATTGGTGGTGGATTTATACCAAGCGCCGAGCGTATACGTGTGTCCCGGAGTCGCCGTTGGAGAACAACCACCCAGGTCCAGGGTCGGCAACAGTTTCGCGTCGCCGTCCACGTAGCCGCTGACCACCAACTGTTCCGCAACCTTCCCTGTGTGTGCCTGCCTGACAACCGAGAAATTCGCGGTGTTCGTGCCGTAGCCTCCGGCTGCCCAACACTGCGGGGCGCCGTTTACAAGGGTTTCGAGACTCGGGTTCTTGACCAGGTTTCCAGTGCCCTGTGGCGGGGCCGGCGGTCCGGAGACCAGCGGTTTGACCGTTCCGCCAATCACCTGAGCCACCGTCTTGACGCTGGTGGTTGCAGGGCGGGCCTTGAGCCAGGTGGCGAACTGGTTGAACAAGGTGGGCGTGATGTTCAGCGGATCTTTGCTGGTGGAGGAAATGTGGTGGAACGTCAATTGCACCCATCCGCCTGCGGGCTCGGCCTGCGTGACAGATTTCTGCAGGTCGGCAAGTGTCCAGGTGTTGTCCACTTCATCGGGAGCGGCGGTGTTGTACGGGTTTGCCGGCGGTATGGTCTCCGCAAGGGGGCAACCGGCGCAGCTGAACCGTGTCTTGATGTCGCCAAGACCGCGGGCACTGTTGAAACCGCAATTCTTCACTATGGTCTCAAGAGAGGCGTTTTCGGCGGCAAAGGGATAGGCGAAGTCCGTGATTGTGAATCCCCAATTGCTGAGGTTGACTCGGTCGTTGCAGATCTGGCGAGTGGCCTCATCGGACGTCACGGTGGTGAGGTCCGGGTGGGTGACAGTGTGGCCGGCGATCTCGTTGCCGTTCGCCACCAAGCCCTGCATGTCCGCCACGGTCATGTACCCAGGGTTGTTAACGAATCCGGACGGAGTGTAGAAGGTACCTACCAGGCCCAGGCTCTGCAAGGTCTGCGCGGCGGTGACCTGATCAGCATTTGCGTCATCAAAGGTCAGGGTTACGACAGTGGGATTGGCAGCCAAGGCTGCGGGGGCGGTGATGCCGGAGGTGACGCCGGCGAATGCAAGTACCACCACAACGGTGGAGAGCCACGTAAGCCTTTTGCCGCGGATCGTTCCTCTGAACGTCCGGTGCTGGTCAGTACGGTTGAAGAGTTTCATAGGGTCTGGCTCGATTCTTAGGCGGCGGCCTGGCCGGACATACAGCAGGCTCAGGGTGATGACACCCGGCGCTGTTCAGCAAGTGAGCATGCGCCGCCGAGCCGGCACCGTCTTGCCGAAAACCCCCGGTGCCGGGACAAGCGCCAGTCATGGCCACGAGGTTCACTATGGTGTCACCGTAATTCGGGCCCATAGCGACGGATAAGAGTAAGTTCTACCCGTCTTTCCTGCCTGGGGTACTCAGGTGAGGCCTCTTTCCGTTGGCAAACGACGTTCCACTCCATGGTGCCGGGACAGCAACATCAGTTTGTTAACCAAACCTTCCCCCGAGCGTCACGCCCATTCCCCCGCTTCGCCAACCGCCGGGCACACCGTGGAGGGGTGAGGATCGCTATCGTTGCCGAATCATTCCTGCCGCTCATGAACGGGGTTACCCACTCCATCCTGCGGGTGCTGGAGCATCTGCAAGAGCGCGGCGACGAAGTGATGGTGATTGCGCCGTCGACGTCGGACACTGCTGTCTCGGACGTCGTGAACGGCGCATTTGTCCACCGCCTTCCTTCCGTGCCGCTGGCCGGATACACAAATGTGCGGGTGGCGTTGGGCGGTGTGAGCCGGGTCAAGAGAATCCTTGCCGATTACGCACCGGACGTCGTCCACCTTGCATCCCCTTTCGTCCTCGGTTGGCGGGCTGTGCAGGCCGCGCACCAGCTCGGCATCCCCACGGTTGCCATCTACCAAACCGAGGTCCCCAGCTACGCCGCACGGTATGGCGTGCCCATCCTGGAAAACTGGGCATGGAACCGGGTGGACAACATCCATCTCCTTGCAGACCGCACACTGGTCCCGTCCACGTTCGCGCTCAACCAGTTGCGCGGACGCGGGATCCTGAGGGTGGGCATGTGGCGGCGCGGTGTGGATACCGCGCGGTTCTCCCCCACGAAGCGCTCGACGGCGTGGCGAGCCTCCGTAGCGCCCGACGGCGAGCGCATCATCGGCTACGTCGGCCGCCTCGCGATCGAAAAGCAGGTGGAAGACCTTGCCGTGTTGGCGGATCTGCCGGGAACCCGGGTGGTCATCGTGGGCGACGGGCCGCAGCGCGCGGCCCTCGAAGCGGCACTGCCAAACGCGGTCTTCACCGGATTCCTGGGTGGCGACGAACTGGCCCAGGTTGTTGCGTGCTTTGATCTCTTCGTGCATCCTGGCGAGTTCGAAACGTTCTGCCAGACCATCCAGGAGGCCATGGCATCGGGGGTTCCCGTCGTGGCCACCGGCCGCGGCGGCCCCCTCGACCTCGTGGAAAACTCACGTACCGGCTGGCTCTACGAGCCAGGTGACCTCGCCCAGATGCGCGGTTACGTGCAGGACCTGGTGGGCGACGACGCCAAGCGCCGGGCGTTCGGAAAGGCGGCACTCGCTTCGGTCCAGGGACGGACGTGGCCGGTGTTGAGCGCCCAACTCGTACAGCACTACGAGGCAGTGATCGCCGGTGATGCGCTGGTTGAGCCACCCACCGAACCCATCCAGGCGGCCGAGCTTCAGGCCGCCGAGCCCGCCGTTATCTCCGTGACTTCCAGCAAAGGACTCTCAGCATGAAAATCTCCGTTGTCGGCTGCGGCTACCTTGGCGCAGTACATGCCGCAACGCTCGCGTCGATGGGCCACACCGTGGTGGGCATCGACGTCGACGCCCAGAAGGTGGCCCACTTGAACAAGGGCTTCGCCCCTTTCCACGAACCCGGCCTTGACGAACTTCTCCGGGACGGCTTCGCCACGAAACGGCTCACGTTTTCCACCGACTTTGCCGATGCCGCCGACGCCCAGACGCACTTCCTCTGCGTTGGCACCCCGCAGTCGAAGACGTCGGACACGGCAGACCTCTCCTACGTGATCGCAGCTACGAAGAGCCTCCTCCCCCATCTGGCGAGGGGCGCCGCCGTCGTCGGCAAATCCACCGTCCCGGTGGGGACGGTGGACATGCTCCGCGGCATCCTTGCCCGCAGGCCTGATGTCCTGCTCGGCTGGAACCCCGAATTCCTACGTCAGGGCACGGCTGTGAAGGATTCATTGGTACCGGACCGGCTGGTGTACGGCGTGCCGGGCGGCAAGGATTCTGCGGCGGGCGTACCCGTGACGGCCGCCCTTGATGCCGTCTACGAACCGCTGATTTCCGCCGGTATCCCGCGGCTGGTTTGCAACTTTGCGACCGCCGAGCTCATCAAATCCGCCTCGAACGCCTATCTCGCCACCAAGCTCAGCTTCATCAACGCCATGGCCGAACTTTGCGACGCTTCGGGTGCCGATGTCACTGAACTCAGCGAGGCGATGGGCCTGGATCCGCGTATCGGCAGCCGGTACTTGCACGCCGGCCTGGGATTCGGCGGCGGCTGCCTGCCGAAGGACGTCCGTTCCTTCCGGGCGCAGGCACGAGCGCTGTCTGTGTCTTCCGTTGACGAGTGGATGAACGTGGTCGATTCCATCAATCTGGGCCAGCGCGCACGCGCCGTCGAAGTGGCGCGTGACATGTGCAAGGGTTTCCTGTCCGGCCGCACCGTCACCGTGCTTGGCGCTGCCTTCAAGCCGGACACCGACGACATCCGCGACTCCCCGGCCCTGGACGTCGCACTCCAGCTAGCCGCGGCGGGTGCCCACGTGACCGTGACCGACCCCAAGGCCATCAACAACGCCTGGATGCGCTACCCCCAGCTCCGCTTCGAAGCGTCCACGACCCGCGCATTGGAAGGCGCTGAGCTGGTGCTCCTGCTGACCGAATGGGACGAATACCGCACCCTCTCACCCGCCGCTGCCGGTTCGCTCGTACGACGCCGGATGGTGCTGGACGCACGGAACGTCCTGGACGCTGGGGTGTGGAAAGCGCAAGGTTGGATTGTTCGTGGGCTCGGAACTGGCTCCCACTCCGAGCCTGCGGAGACCGTTGCCGAAGCAAAGGCGGTTGTCCTCCCCGTCGAACCGGTCAACACCCGGCCCTTCATCGTAGGCTCGCCCAGCAAGGCGCCGACCACGCGACGGTAAGCTTCCGCTCCAGGTATCCTCCTTTCGCGCACACCTAGGGGCCTCATGACTGCTCAGCTTTACGGGGTTCTTCCGCGGGTCCTCGGCTTCATGCTTGCCGGCTTTTCCAGCATTTCCGTCGCCCTCATTTGGAGTTTGCCAGCACCGGAAGGCCTCCGCAACCTTGATCCTCTCGCCCTCAGGAATACGATGGTGGTCATCCTCCTTGTGTTCGGCGTGGCTGCACCATTTGCTGCTGCCTTCGTCCGCACCCAAAAATGGTTAGTCCCCAAAGCCGCAATATTCGCTGCCGCTGGGTTTTCTCATGCAGCGGCACTTGGCCCGGAGATCCGTGTCCCGTTCCAAGAAGCGACGTCGGCAATCGCGGCCGTCTGCTCGCTCGGTCTGGCGGTCCTCACCCTGGCGGCCTTCATTGACTCGATCCAGGAGAAGCATCGGCGGGGAGGCGTACCCGAGAAACGTGGATGAACAGTTCTGTTCCTAGCGGAAGGGAGACGAATCCCGGACCAGGTCAAATAGGGCAGCGCGCGTTGGGCTTCCGGTCTTTCGGAGCGCGTTCGAAATGTGGTTTTCCACGGTCCTGATACTGATTCCCAGGTGCTCGGCGATCTCGGGGTTGGAACGATGACCGGCCAAGGCTGCTATTTCAATTTCCCGGACCGTCAGAGGCGAGTAGCTTCCGGAATTGAATGCCATGGGCTCATCTGCCGATGGGAATCGAGTCGCAAAAATGGAGTACGCCCGCTCCATCTCTGCCGCCCCTACGGTGTCGTCCACGAAGGCATACCGCTTGAAGGCACCTCTAAGCAGCATCCGAACCTGATAAAGATCGGAGTCGGGCTCGTAATTCTCGAGCAGGACGCCGAGCAATTGGTGGTCTTCCTCCACCACCGCTGCCGCAATTGCTACAAGCTGATCGTGCGAGGTGCAGGCATGTTCCCTCAAGGTCTGCCGAAGAATCTCAAGAACCTTCCGACCAGGAAGAAGGCAAGTGAAGAAGAGTGCAGAGTATGTCGCTTCCAGTACATAGCCACGTTCCAACTGCCGTCGAATGAGGCGGGCGGCTTTCCTGTCGAATACTGCGGGGATGAGGGGCCGCCCGGCGACGAGCTCGTAGACTCCTTTTGCGATTCCCGGAAGCGGGCCGATGTCTTCCGCATCGCGCCGCGCCTGCGTTGCGAGGGTCGCGGTGGGCAAGATGGCCGACGTCGCCGCCCTCAGCCCGGCGAGCCGCAGCATGGCGTCATGGAGGGAATCCACTAGGAAGCCTGGCCGTCCCATGGCGAAGACGCTGCCCATCAGGTACTCTGCCTCCTCGAAATGGCCACGGTAGACGAGTGCCTGCGCAGCGACGTAGGTGTTTGACACCATCCCGAATTGGTCCAGGTGGCGGCGGGCTTCCGCGCGTTGGTCGAGCGCAAAGACAATTGCTTCCTCAATCCGCCCAGAGGTGAACAATGCCAGTCCACGGATGAAAGGTCCGATACGGGGAAAGCCCTTGAATCCGTTTGCGGAGTCGATGGCATTGAGTGCCGCGGAAGGGTTGAGGCGGTAGAGTTCCAGCATCCCCCGGACGCACGCCACGACACCGCTTTCAGGGTGGCGATCGTGTAGACGCGCCAAGGTGTCGTCGAGATTCTGAGGCATCCGGTCGTATGACGCTACGAGGAAGAGTTCTACCGATTCAACCTCGGCCGACCACTCAGGGTGTCCCTTCCCAAAGTTCCTCAGAGCGTCGGCCGCATGTTCTAGCCCTTTGCCGGAGTGGATAGCCCAGAGCGCTTTGGTAACTGCCAAGAAGAGGAGTTCGCACATGTCTCCTTCCGAGCTCACGGTCTCGGAAAGCACGCGCTCAATTCTCGATGTGTCAGTCGGCGAGCCCCAGTAAACGCTCAGGACTGCCACCGCGTTCGATACCGATTTTTCGGCATCCCACCGGTCAAAGCGGCGACGCTCTAGAACCGAGATTCTCTCATGAAAATGGCGCGCCGTACCCGCGTCGTCTGTACTCCGTTCAAGGCGCAGCGAGGCCAGGACCCCCATCAGCGAATCGGCCGGCGTGACGTCAACATGGGGTTCCTGTCGCGAAACGCTCAAGGTCCGGGTGATTCGATCCTGCAGGACCCGCCGGCCCGTGAGCACTCGTTGGCCACGGAAATAGTCGGCAAGCACCGGTGGTGTGATCGCAGCGCAAATGTTGTTGTGTGGATCCTCCATGACGGAAATCAAGCCGTGCTGTTCGAGCCGGTCCAGAACGTCTGCGTCGACTACCCGTTGCAGCACATCGATGGGCGCCGTACCGGCGATGGCCATGGTCTGAAGGCCGGTGAGCTCGTCGGACTCGAGTCCTTCAAGGAGAGATTCCACGGTGCCCTGCAGGTGCTCATTCCACAGGGTGTCGCCGGTCATGTGCCATTGGCCGTTGCTAAGGGCAAGCAAATCACTGAGTGAGGCCGTTTCCGCGATTCGGGCCACAAGCCTGGGGTTCCCTGCGGACTTCGTGAGGATGCGGGCAGTGGTATCAGCGTCCGCGGGAGCACCCAAAACATCGGTGATGAGTTCGCTCACGTGCTCATAGCGGAGCGGATTCAGGTGGACCCGCGCTTCAGGGCCAGGACTCAGAACGGCGGGCCGCCCCTTAGCGTAAAGGGAGGACTCACCCATTGTCACGATCATGGGTCGCTTCGTCCTGAGCCTCACGGCATCCAGGACCGCCAGGGTCTCCGTGTCGACGAATTCGAGGTCATCGACAACAAGCACACGCTCCCCTGGCCTGGCGAGCCGTCCTGCCAGTGTGTCAACCACGCCCAGTACCCCTAATTGACCTATTCGAATATCAAGTCCCAGGCTATATATTCCACCAAACGGTATTTCGCGATGTGAGCGAAGGGCCGAAATAGAGTAAACCGTAGCTCCGGTTTTCTCGAGCTCGGCGATAGTTTTTTGCGCGACACTCGTGCGTCCGCTTCCGGACGCACCGACAATTCGAACCATCATGCCGCGAGCAACGTAGTCCAGCGTTCGCCGAACTTCCTGTTCGAACACTCGCGATCCAACTTTCTCTGATGCTCTAATCGGCACGCTCCGGGCCCTAGGAGCTGCTACGTCCATCCGGTTCGACTGCTTCCTGTCCAATGACAGGCATTAGCTGGCGGATTCCCAGGCAACCCGAAAGGATCCCCCAACGCTCTTCCACGAACCGCGTTCCAAGGGAACCGTAGATTCCGAAACCGGCGTCTAGGTGGTGCAATGGCGAAACTGCGTGTGCGCCGGGAGCCGTCTAGGTGTGCCGACCTGCGGTTTTGTTCCGTATCTGAGTGTGCGCCCGCGACAACTAGGTGTTCCCCAGGGACTAACGAGGTGAGGCTTGGCGGTGACAGTTTCTCCATGGTTCTCCTGGTGGTGGTCTCTTGCTTGAAACGCTACGGAGACTTCGTGACCCCCTCTAGGTGGCATCTGGCGCATGTGGATATTTATTCGAATCAATATTCCCACAATCGAACATAGATTCGATTCAAGAGCTCACCCCCCGCCTCTTTCGAGCCATGTCAAGGGGCATCATGGTCCATGTGGACAACTTCTTCTTTTCTCGCATTTCAGATGCTAAAATCGGCGGACACTTGCATCAAAACAATTTCATGGGGGAAATAAATGAATACTCACGCGCCGAAAAACAATGAGGCGGCGAAGCACGCGTCGCTTGACTTTTTGAAATCTCGGACCGCACTTTTCCGACTCTTCGCCATCGTCACGTCGGCAGCCGCGGCACTCTCGCTGACGGCGTGCGGCGGAGCCAGCTCCACAGTCTCGCACGGGGGTGCCACGCTGTCGGCTTCATCTTCAGCTTCAGCTTCGGTTTCCGCTTCACCAAGTGCCACTCCAACACCTACCGCACCGAAATCCGTATCCTGCGTGACGGAGAACGCAACAGAGAACTACCCGCCTAAGGAATTCATTTGCACGAAGTCCGATGCGGGAGTCCTGCTCTGGATGGAACGCTCAGAGTCCAAGAAAGTGACGGACGCGCGTGCCGCAGCGGCGGCGGCGAAGGCTGTGGCAGAAAAGGCAGCCGCAGATAAGGCAGCAGCTGAGAAGGCGGCAGCAGACGCCGCGGCGGCTCAGGCGAGGGCAGACGCCGACGCTGCAGCCGCGAAGGCCCAACAAGACCAAGCCCAGGCTCGGCAGGTCCAGCCGCCCGCGCCGTCGTCCGTTTACTATGCGAACTGTACGGCCGCCCGAGCCGCAGGCGCCGCACCTATCTACCGAGGTCAGCCAGGTTACCGGCCTGCGTTGGATAGGGATAACGACGGAATCGCCTGCGAGAAATAGGCATAAAAAAGCAGGGCCGGTCAATGACCGGCCCTGCTTTTTGAAATCCGAAGCTTAGAGAGCCTGGATGTTTACTGCCTGGGGACCCTTGGGGCCCTGCTCGACGTCGAAGGAAACCTTCTGGTTCTCTTCGAGGGAGCGGTAGCCGCCCGAGTTAATTGCAGAGTAGTGAGCGAAAACGTCCTGGCTGCCATCTTCCGGGGAGATGAAGCCGAAGCCCTTTTCGGAGTTGAACCACTTGACGATACCTGTAGCCATTTTTTCAGTTTCCTTACTGAAGGTGGAGGTTGTCCCGACTGTCGGGCCTCCGGTGTGGGGTGTTCTCCACCGTTACTTCAGAAGGTCGCGGTTGATGAACCGCGGGAACTGCCTGAACTACCAAATGCCAAACACAACAACAGCTACAAGCATACAGGGGTTTTGGCGGATCGCTACTATTTGTCAAAACTCTTCATCTGTCGCGCGCCACCGGCCGTTGCCGCCAACCCGGGCGGATCCTGGTGTGGATCACGTGGATCGTCTCTAGGAATGGCAAAGTGCTACGATTGCTACGGAGGCAACGATGACCACGATTCCACACCGAGAACTCCGGAACAACAGCAGCAAGATTCTGGAGCGGGTCAAGAATGGCGAAATAATTGACGTGACCAACAACGGGGAAGTTGCAGCAACGCTCATACCGCCCTCCGCGTCGCCGTTCGAACGGCTGTTGCAGTCAGGCGGCGTCCGCCGCGCTGCCGAGAGCCCCGTGGATTTCAGGCTTGTGCCCCGCATCAGGAGTGAGATGGGCACGTCAGACATTCTGGCCGATCTGCGTGGCGATCGATGATCACCTATGTGGACACCTCGGCGGTCCTCAAGGTTCTGGTCGACGAACCGGAATCCGCTGCCCTCGCCGAGTATCTTTCTACTGCTGCCGCAAGCGGACACCGCCTTGTCGCGTCGATGCTGCTCTACACAGAGCTCCATTGCGCAGCGCGTCGGCGGGGCCTGAACTCCGGACCGGTGAATACCGTACTCGGCGGAGTCAACCTCGTGGACGTTGCCCGCTCTGACCTGATGTACGCGGCCGCTCTTCCTGGTCGGCTGCAGAGTGCGGACGCGATCCATCTGGCGACAGCAATCAGGCTCCAGGCGGACCTGATGGTCGCTTACGGCGTCGAACTTCTCGCCGCTGCTGTCGATGCCGGCGTCACTGTCCTCTCGCCCGGAAAATAGCCCCTCTCCCCCTCCTTTAGCGCCCCAACCGGCGTAGAGTTCCGCCATGGAGTCGATTCGGGTGGTCCTTCTTCCGGGGAGCGTTCTTCCCGCCCAACCCGCTTATGGCGCGCTGATCGAAGCGTTGGGGCCTGACGTCGACGCCGTCGCGAAGGACCTGGAGCTGTACGACGGCGATGAGCCGCCGCCAGGCTGGAGCCTGGACACCGAGATCGACGGCGTGCTCCGCGAGGCCGAAGCCCGCGGCTGGGACACGTTCCACCTGCTTGGTTATTCGGGAGGCGGGGCCGCCTCTTTGGCGTTCGCCGCCAAACACCCCGAGCGGCTGCTTAGCCTCACGCTTCTGGAGCCCGCCTGGGCCGGCAGTTGGGACTGGAGCCCGGCGCACGCCCAGCTTTGGAAGGAATACGAAGCGCTGGAGACTCTGCCGCCTGCGCAGTTCATGGCCGCGTTCATGAGGCTGGGAGTGAAGCCCGACGTCGTCCTTCCGCCTCCGCCCGAAGGCGGACCGCCGCCGTGGATGGCCAAGCGGCCGGCCGGGATCCGGGCGTTCCTGCGGGACTTCAAGATTTACGATCTGGACCGGGCTCGGTTGGCGGCGTTCAATCGGCCGGTGTTTTTTGTCCTCGGCGGCCTGAGCAATCCAGACGACTATGGCGAGGTTGCCGAACGGCTGTCCACGGTGTTCCCGGACTTTCGCCTTGAGGTGTTCCCTGACCGCCACCACTTCGATCCCCCGCACCGGATCGAACCCGACCGGCTTGGCGGGTTGCTGCGCGAGCACTGGGACCGGGCGGATCGGGTTGTCTAAGGCGGGCCGGGTGCGCGCTGGCGAGTTGGACCCCACCTGAACAAACGGCCGCCGGTTCCTGCCGCCTGCACCGTGCGTGGCGCTATGCTCTGACCATTGGGGGGCGCGGTAGCTCCTGCACACCAGAAGGAGCATTGCGGATGAGTGACTACCAGCCCGAGCAACGCCCGTGGCCGCCCCAGCCAACCACGCACTACGAGACAACCCCCGGTCCTCGGCCCGATCCGCGGCAGGGCTATCCCCCGCCATCTCTGCGCACCGAACCGCTGGCCATCGCATCCCTCGTCTGCTCTTTCGTGATCAGCCTGCTCGGCATCATCTTTGGGCATATCGCCCTCGCGCGCATCAGGCGGAGCGGCGACGGCGGCCGAGGTCTCGCCGTCGCTGGTCTGGTGGTCGGATACGCAGGCCTTGCGGCCGGCACGCTCGCGGCGGTGCTCGCACTGACGCTCGTGTCCACCGGGTTAACCATGACCGCCGGGCAGTGGATGGGAAGCGGCCCCTCGGCCACTCCTCCACTCCAACTCCCCGATCGGGGGCCCAGCCCGGCGAACATGAACGCCAGCGGAGGGATCACCTTGGCCGCGGGAGGCAAAGTGGTGCCTGTCGCTGCGTCCACGGTCGACACCACCACGCTCCCGTCGCCGGATCCGCTCGCGACGCCGAACGGGCAGCCCGCGCATGCGCCAGGCGTCGAGGCGTCGCCGAAAGGGCAGCCGGCCAAGGTGGTGGTGTACTTGGACTTCATGTGCCCGTACTGCGCCGACTTTCACAGCTCCTACGGGCCCAGTCTCGACCGCTTGCGCAACGAGGGAAAGATCACCGTGGAATACCGTCCCGTCACCTACCTCGACCGCCAGTCCACCAATAGGTACTCATCACGTGCGGCCGCCGCGGCAGCATGCGTCGCCGATGCGCACCCGGACAGGTACGCGGACTTCCTCTCCCAGTTGTTTGCCCACCAACCGGCCCAAGGGTCCTCGGGCCTGAGCAACCAGGAACTGAAGTCCCTCGCGGCGGCGGCGGGCGCCGATGGGGCCAAGTGCATCGACAGTGGCTCGTTCCTGGCGTGGGCGCGGTACTCCAACAGGCTCGCCGTGGACAGCGGGATCAACGGGATCCCGACGGCGTTCGTCGACGGCAAGCCGTGGGGTGGCAGCACGTCGACCGGATTGGACTTTATCCAGTTCCTCCAGGTCAATCTCGACGCCCGCGCGAGCGCCGGGACCTAACGGGCGTGCGCTGACGCCTTGCCGGATCACACTGATGCGGCCTCCCACGCGAACCCGTCCGGGTCGGTGAACGGGCCGGCGTCGCTGGCGATCGCGAGTCGGTGCGATGCTGCTGGCCCAGCAGTCTCTATCCCGCGATGAGCTCCTTGACTGGCCCTTCGTGCAAAGCCAGGTAAACATCATTTCGGATCTGGTTGGCCTGGGGATCTGTCATGGTCCGGGCGAGGGGACGCAGCACCAGACGGATCAGGGCGTTGGCCTGGCCATCGTGGATGCGGAGCCGCTCCCGCGCTGCCGCGGGAAGCTCTCCACATGAAGTCAGGGCCAGGAGCTCGACGCTTTCCAGGTCCTCGGCTTGCTCGTCCAGGGCTGTTCGCACTCGGTCTCCGAGCACTTCGGCGTCCATGTCCGCGGGAACGACGATGGAAATGTCCCTGCGGATGGAGGGCATCTGGGAGACCGGTTTCCACCGGGATAGGTCCAGCATCTGCTGTTCGATTCTCTCGTCCGTAGATCTGAGCAACCTGATGTCGGGGATGCCTTTGCGGAGCATCAGGGCCCGGTCCAAACCCATCCCCAGGGCCAGTCCCGACCACCTTGCTGGATCCAGGCCCGCGTCGGAGAACAGATGCGTGGCCATGAGTCCACATTCTGCGAGTTCGAGCCATTCCCCCTCCATGAGGACATCCACCTGCAAGCCCTCGCTGGTGTAGGGGTGAACCGCTGGGACTGCACGCCATTGCGCGCCCGGAAGTACTGCTTGTACGAGGGAGGCGATCATTTCCTGCAGCTCGCCGGAGCCGAGTTTATCCCGCGAGCTGACCCGCCACAGGTCAACCTGGTGGGGAGTTCCCACATGGGTGCGGTCGATGGAATCGCGCCGGTAGACAAGACCGGGGATGGCCCAGAGCTCGTCCATTGGTTCCTCGGCCTCCAGTGCCCGCAGCAGCGACGGGATGGAGGCGGAGGTGTGGCTGCGGAGCATCACGGTAGGGCTGACGTAGCGGGAGTATCTTTGATCTCGCGTCACGTCTGATTCGGTGAAACCCAGGCGGTCGTAGTTGTCGGCTACGCTCACCAGCGGGCTGTGGCGAACGATCCGTTCCGGCACGCCCCATTTGCTGCTGAGCGCATCGATGACGCCCTGTAAGAGTGCCTGCATTGCGTGGGGCTGACCGTCGGGATTCGAGAGATCCCGGATGGTCAAAGCATTGTTGAGTTCGGAGGGACTGAGATAAGCGGGCATTGTTGGTCCTAATGATCGGATCTGAGTGGCGGGTTCCTCCCCCGACTCAAATCCGGCGCCAGGACCTAGGCGCGCGCCTGACAGCCCTCGCGACCGGAACCCGGTCGGGGGCAAATAAATCGACGCGTAGAGAGCATGGGGCGACTATACCCCAACGGTGCGGATACCGGCCCTGATCGCCAGGGTAGGTCGCGCCTCCCGCGCCCCCACTGCCGCGTGGAGGGCAGTGTGGGGTCGACCAGGGCCGGCGGCCAGGGGCCGCCGGCCTCCTGTCCCGACGCCTGACTACGTTCGGGATCTGCCACGGACGAAGTGGAAGATTAGAACGATCACGGCAACAACCAGAAGCAGGTGAATGAGCCCGCCGCCGATGTTGCCGATAAAGCCGAGAAGCCAGAGAACAGCGATAATGATGGCTATCCAGAGCAACATGAGGGTCTCCCTTGTTTGTCTGCGGATGGAAATGCTCGTTCTGCGCCCCGGCCGCTCTGCACATCAATCCAAGGTCGTGATTCCGGCCGAAGCCCACGCGGGTACCGTGTGGTGCGCTTCACCCTATGTCAGGAACAGGTTCTTGGAAATGGCAAACAATAAGCGATAGTTATCATCCGGTTTGGCGGCACAACGCAGGAGCGTCGCATCGATTACTTCGCCGGGGATTGGTCGCTGAAAGGCAAGCGAGATGTGGTGTCCCAAGTGAAGGTGCCGCGGTTGGCGTCCTGGTGGACAGCTATGAAGTGCACCTCGTTGATGGTCAGAGGTGGCAGGGCAGGTGCTCTCAGCTGATCGGACGCTTGTTGAATGAGTTGGGTACTGCCTTCGGCCACGCCGTAGCCCAGGGTGAGATGTGGACTGAAGGGAGCGTTGGGCAGCGGCTGGCTCTTGTTGATGGTGTCGGCAGCCGCGTCGCGGACCGCTGCAGTTAGCTTTGCCCAGGGCGAAGTATTGGTCCCTCTGACCCCGAGCGAGTAATCGTCCGCTTCCGGTTCGCCCAGCTCGATGCTGAACGGCTTGGTTTCGGCCGCGAGGCTATTAAGCCTTGCGATGAAGGCGTCTACGTCTTCGGGGCTGACCTCGTCGGAGGTAACCGCGAACTGCTGGACTGTTGCATGCAGGTAATCGGCTGGCTGGATGGAGCAATAGTCGAACGCCTCCAGAACGCGCTGACGTTCCTCCAATGCCGATCGGAGGTCAGGGGCTGGCAGCGCGTAGATGTGTAGGCGGTTCCGCATAGACGGCCACAGGGTCATGGGGTGCTCAAAAAAGCGCTTCACGGGTGAACCATACACGTTTCTGGTGGCTCTAACGTTCCAGAATCACATCGTCATTTGGTCCGTGGCGGCGAACTTGTCCAGAACTTTGACGAGCCTGTCAAGGGTGTCGTCGCCGGCGCCGTGTGCACGACGTCGTCGGCGAGCCCGCCGACGGCGATGGGGGCGCATCCCGGCTGCGGCCACGAACTCTGAGACGGCGGAAGTGCCCTCAGCCGAATCGCCTGCGATGAATACGTCCAGCGGCTGGCCGGAGGCCTCGCCGACGACCAGCGTTCCGGAGAACGTCGTGTTGAAGGCCTTGCCGACGTCGGCACGGGTGAGGGGCGATTTCCTCTGCGGCAGAGGAACCCGGCGCGACCACAAGCGAATCAAGAGTTGCATAATCGGCGGGATTTGAAATATCGACAACCACCTTCCCCGTCAGAACATCGCCATAAACGATAGGACTTCCTTCGCTGCCGCGAACGGCAGCAACGGGCCCGCAATGCAATTGCGGGCAGAATGTGGTTTATGTCTATTGATGTCGAAGCGGTGCGAAGGCAGACCCGTGGCGTCCTGTGCGTGACCCATTTGAACAATGCGAGAAGTTCACTGGCCCCCGGTCCCGTGATGGACACTGTGGTGGGTCATTTACGCCGCGAGGAGCAGATCGGCGGCTATGAGGCGGCGGAGGAGGCTGCTGAACGGCTGGAGGGTGTGTACTCCTCGCTGGCGCGGCTGATCGGGGCGGGCCCGGACGAGATAGCACTGGCCGAGAGCGGCAGCCGCGCCTGGGCGGCAGCGGTCTACGGATTCCCGTTCGTTCCCGGGTCGAGGGTGCTGATCGGACGCTCCGAGTATGCCGGCAATGTCATTGCGCTGCGGCAGCTTGCGCGTCGGAATGATCTGCAGATTGTGGTGCTCGACGATGATCGCTACGGGCAGGTGGACCTGGAACAGCTGCAGCGGGAGCTGGAGCGCGGACATGTGGCCATGGTGGCCCTGACTCATGTGCCGATGGCCAACGGTCTGGTAAATCCGGCTGCTGAGGTGGGCAGACGCTGCCGGGCTGCCGGGGTGATGTTTGTGCTCGACGCGTGTCAATCGGTGGGGCAGATGCCGTTGGACGTGCAGTCCTTGGGCTGCGACGTTCTGGCGGGTACGGGGCGGAAGTTCCTGCGCGGACCGCGCGGCACCGCATTCCTCTATATCCGCGCCGCGGTCCTGGAACGGCTGGAGCCTGCCATGCTGGACGGCCATTCCACCGTTCCGACCGGTGCCGGGGGCTTTGAAGTCCGCGGCGATGCCCGGCGTTTCGAAAGCTGGGAGACCAGTGCCGCCGGACGGCTCGGCCTGGGACGGGCAGTCGATTATGCCCTGGCTCTGGGCCTGGACGCCGTGCAGGAGCGCGTCGTCGGGCTTGCGGATCAGCTGCGGGGCGAACTGGCGGCGGTTCCCGGGGTCACTGTCCACGACCGCGGAATCACCCGGTGCGGCATCGTCACCTTCTCGGTGAAGGGAACCGACGCCCGGAACATCAGGTCCAGGCTCGCGGAGCACCGGATCAATGTCTCCGTGGCACCGTTGCCGTCCGCCCAGGCCGACTCCATCCCCACAGGGACGCGACAAGGGGAGGACCTGGTGGTACGGGCCTCGGTGCATTACTACAACACCGAGACTGAGGTCCAGCGACTGGTCGGCTTCCTTCGGTGAACCTCCTGGAGTACATGACGTGTCCGCCCACCGGCCTGCCTAGATGGCTTCGGCCAGGGTCATCGCATAACGGTTCTGTCGGTCGGTCCACTGCCCGACGGCGGTGAACCCCGCTTCCTCCATCTCTTCGACCACGCCCCGAAGGCGGAACTTGGCCGAAATCTCCGTTCGCAGTTCTTCGCCCTCGTGGAAGTAGACGTCCATGTCCACTCCCGGCAGACGGACCAGCATTGGCCTGCTGGCGCGCAGCCGCATCTCGATCCACTCCTCCTGGGGCATCCACACCGCCACGTGATCAAATGCCATCACGTCGAAATCGGCGCCCAGTTCGGTGTTGAGGACACGCAGCACGTTCCGGTTGAAGTCGGCGGTGACTCCTTCGGCGTCGGCATACGCCGGAACCAGGACATGGGGTGACTTCACCAGATCCGTGCCGAGCAGCAGCGAACCGCCGTCGTCGCCGAGCAACTCGCGGACGTCGGAGAGGAAGCGGGCCCTGGCCTCCGGCTCGAAATTCCCGATGGTGCCGCCCAGGAACGCGACCATGCGGCGTCCCCCCCGGGGCAGCAGGTGCAGCTGGGTCTCGAAATCCGCTGCCACGGCCTGCAGTTCAAGATCGGGAAAGGCAGGAGCCAATTCGTTCCGGGCATCCAGCAGCGCGCTGTCGCTGACATCCACGGCAACGTAACGGCGAAGGGATCCCTCCTCCCTGAGCGCGTTGAGCAGCAGCGGGGTCTTCCGGGAAGACCCGGACCCGAGCTCGATCAGCGTCTCGGCCGGGCTCGCGGCCGCCATCTCTGCTGAGTAGAGCTCCAGCACTTCGCGTTCGGCCCGTGTCGGGTAGTACTCCGGGAGCTCGGTGATGCGCTCAAACAGTTCGCTGCCGAGCTTGTCATAGAACCACTTGGGCGGCAGCGTTTTCGGGGAGGCGCTGAGTCCGGCGCGCACATCGGCGCGCAGGCTGCGCCCTATGTGGTCCGGGGGCAGGTGGTGGATGATGTCGGAGCGGTCGGTGGAGAGGCTCATGGGGCCACCTGTTCCTTAGTGAGGTTCGGAATCGGACGAACGTCGACGTTGCCGGCGGTGGCGGTCAGAATGCAATTCTCCGGC
Source organism: Arthrobacter sp. FW306-04-A (assembly GCF_044358315.1). Taxonomy (GTDB): domain Bacteria; phylum Actinomycetota; class Actinomycetes; order Actinomycetales; family Micrococcaceae; genus Arthrobacter. Next base: position 1,070,241 of record NZ_CP084559.1, on the reverse strand, counting down.
ACCTCGTGCCAGCCGGGTCCGTCATCGGAGGGCTCGCTGGCCACCACTACGCTCCCGGGGCCGGTCCGCCAAAAAAGGCTATCCCCGGCGGCCGTGGCCGCGATGTGCGTGCCGTCGGTGAGCAGAAAATTCAACCGAGCCCCGGTGGCGGCGGCGACATTTCTGACTACGTGCGTCAGTGCCTCCCCGGCGGTGTCCCCGTCATCGAGCTGTTCCAGGACGAGTGCCCAGAGCAGGGCGGAATCGACCTGGGCTTCAAGCGCCAGCAGACGGGCGGTCGGAAGCGACGCGGCCAGACCCTCCAAGGCATCCGGCCAGCCCTCGACGCTTCCGTTGTGACTGAAGAGCCATGGTCCGTACGCATACGGGGCAGCAGCTGACTCCTCCTGCGTCATCCCCGGTGTCGCGGACCGGACGGCTGCGAGAACGGCCCGGCTGGAGGTAACCCTGGCGACATCGGCGAAGGACCGGTCCGCCCAGATCGGGATGGCGCGCCGGTAGCGGGCAGGCAAAGGATCGCCCGGGGCGTACCATCCGACGCCGAAACCATCGGCGTTCACGGTCCCGTGCCGCTGATGCCTGGGCGCCCAGGACTGCGTCAACAGCCCATGACCCGGGGTGAGCAGCAGCTCCGCCAGCGGCACCGGAGACCCGATGTAGGCCAGGTGGCGACACATGCGCTAACGCACCTCGGCCGGTGCAGCGTCGCGGGCAGTGCGGAACCCGGCAAAGATCTGCCGGCGGATCGGGTAGTCCCAGTTCCGGAATGTCCCCCGGCACGCGGCCGGGTCCACAGCCCAGGACCCCCCGCGCAGCACCTTGTAGTCAGAGCCGAAAAACACTTCGCTGTACTCCTGATAGGGGAAGGCGTTGAATCCGGGGTACCCGCGGAAGTCACTGGAGACCCATTCCCAAACATCACCGATGAGCTGGCGAACGCCCAGCGGTGATTCTCCGCCCGGGTAGGAGCCGGCCGGCGAGGGCCGGAGAGCCGTGCCGCCAAGGTTCGCGTGATGGGGTGAAGGATCTTCGTCTCCCCAGGGGTAGCGGCGCGAACGCCCCGACCGGGGATCATGACGGGCAGCCTTTTCCCACTCTGCCTCGGTCGGAAGCCGGCGGCCGGCCCAGCGGGCGTAGGCGGCCGCTTCAAACCAGCATACGTGCTGCACCGGTTCGTCCTCCGGCACCGGTTCAACGACGCCGAATCTGGTCCTGATCCACCGGTCACCGTCGAGTTCCCAGTATTTGGGGGCCACCAACCCGGCTTCCCTGACGTGGTTCCATCCCTGGGCCGTCCACCAGCGAGGGTTCCGGTAGCCGCCGTCATCGATGAAGGACCGGAAAGCACCGTTGGTCACCGGAACGGTGTCGATCCAGTAGTCCGGCACGTGGACTTCATGGGCTGGGCGTTCGTTGTCCAATGCCCACGGTTCCACCGAGGTCCCCATCATGAACGGCCCGGCAGGGACCAGCACCTCTTTCGCCAGCGAGTGCCGGTCCGGGGCCAGGACGCCGGACGGCAAGGTCCGGGCCTGCAGGACCGGCGCGCCGACGCGGAGCTGGTGCGTGGCCAGCATCGTCTCGTCGTGCTGCTGCTCGTGCTGGATGATCATGCCGAATGCGAAGCCCCGATCCAGCAGCGGCGACCCTTCCAAAGGGGTCCGGTCCAGGATGTCCAGTGCTTTGGCACGCACCTGGGCGAGGTACTTCCGGGACTCCTCCGGCGAGAGCAGCGGCAACGAGGGCCGGGAGCTGCGCGGGTGCTCGAACGCGTCGTACATCTGGTCGATGTCGCACCGCAGCGGCTCCATTTTGCCGACGTCGCGCACCAGCCAGATTTCCTCCTGGCTGCCGACATGCGCCAGGTCCCAGACCAGTGGTGACATTAGCGGTGAATGCTGCTTCAGCAGGTCTTCCTCGTCGCACGCCGTCAGCGCATGGGTCCGGTTCCGGGCCCTTTCCAGCCCGTCGGCGATGAAAGCCCTGAGAGTTTCCTGACCCATATCGGATCCTGGAAAGTTATCTGGCATTTTCGGAACCTTTCTCACACTCTCCTGCACCAAAATAGCTGCGGGTTCTTTGCCACCGGTCCAGTCGCTCGTCCGCAGGGCACAGGCCCCGCGCCGTATAGCGGTCAACGAAATCTTCCGCCCGGTTTCTCGTGGCGGTGTCGGCTTCCAAACGGGGCAATGCCATCAGAGCGGCCTCGGCGCAGCCGAGGGCTGCCGAGGCGAGCATGGGATCCGCCAGCGCGTCACGGGCGGCGGTCCTGATCGGATCTGACAGGGAAGCAAGCGGGGCGCAGGCCTCTTCGGCAAGGTCGGCTGCGCGTTCATCGTCCATGAGCGCGGTCACCATGGCAGTGACCGTCTCCCAATCACTGCCTGCCTGTGCGTCGATCACCCGGATCTCCAAGAACCCCCGTGGCCGGACAGGCGGGAACAGGGTCGTCAGGTGGTACCTCAGGTCATCCAGCGTCGCGGGCCGGGGGCCTTCCCCCCGAAGCCAGTTCCGCATCGTCAGCCCGCGCGGGGCTTTCCAGGAAGCCGTTCCCGAGGGAATGCAGAGCACCAGCGCGTCCAGCGCGTAGCGTGCCCAGGCCAGGCGGGGGTCCGCGGCGCGAGGGACCGCGGCGGTGCGGGTCGGGTCCGTGGCCAACCAGATACGCTGACGGTTGCTGTGCCAGCCGCTGGGAACGCCGTGAAGGAACGGGGAATTTGCAAACATGGCAACCAGGACCGGCAGGAGATTATGCAGGCGAGCCCATCTTTGCGCTGCGCCGGTGGAGCCGGGGCCGTCGAATCCGGCGTCCAGGGAAACCTGCAGGGAAGCCGTGGAACACATCATCGTTCGCCCGGCAGGGCCAAGGCGGTCGAAATGCTGCTCCATTGCGGCGTACCGTGGATGATCCAGTGACCGCACAGGGGGCCGAATGGGGTCCAGCGCCACCGCGCCGAAGCAAAGGCCTGCTCCTGTCAGCAGACCCTCGACGGCGGCAAGGTCTGCCCGGGTCGCCGCGATGAGTGCTGGAAGATCAGCCGCGCAGGCGGAGCTGATTTCCAGCTGACCGCCCGGCTCAAAGGTAATCACCCCTCCGCCAGGCAACGGTTCCTCCGATGCCATCATGGCGCCCCTGACCCGTGCAACCGGCACCTGGAGCCGGGGGTTCGCGACATCGTGGACCAAGCGCTCGACCTCCACCCCGGCAGCACCCGGCGGCCCGGTCTTAAAGCAAACCGAGGCTACATACACCTCGGCATCGGACTCGGAGAGCGGACCCATGTCACGCCCGGGCTGCAAAACAGAAATCATGCAGCACCATTCCTTCCACGCGGATAGCTTAGGGCAAGCTAAACAGCCCCCTTTCTGCCTTGTCAACGGCCCAGCCACTTGCAAGCAGCCCCACAGGGCAGACGGAACAGTCTCCTCAGAGGCGAACTCTGCTTTCCAAAGCACCCTGAACAACGAGCAGATCCTAGCCGCGTGCGGTCATCGTGCGGGGCATCACGTCTCCGGTTGACTACCAGCTCTGATCCGGGTCTGCTCCGGGGCCGATCGCCGGCCAATATAGAGGCGTCCCGGCTCAGCGGGGCGCCTTTCTGCTGCCCTTCACTCCCGACGGTCCTGCGGCCGGGACCAGGGCGTCACCGGCCGGGCCTGCAGGATGCCGTCGACCGTCAGGTCCACCCTTTCATTGAAGAAGCTCACCAGTCCGTGGATCTGCGCAGCGTCGAGGAAACGCCTGTCGTAGCTCCAAGCGATGTTCCCGCCGCTCTCAGTGCCGGGGTACGTCCAATAGCGGGCTTCCCCCTTGTACGGGCACACGGTCCTCTTCGGACTCTCCTCCATGAGGTCCAGCCGCACGTCCGCGGGCGGGATGTAGTAGCGGACGGGAAGCAACGTCTCGTATAGGAGTTGCGCGCCGTTCGTGCTGGCGAGCGTTACCCCATCGAGGGAGACCTCCACGGCCAGGGATGACGCCCGGATGTCCACACGGTGGAACGGGTCGCGGGGATGGCCGATGATTTCCTCGTCGTCTTCCCGCCACTGAAAGGCGGCGAAATCCAGGACGACGTACCCGGCCAGGTCAGGGTCGTCCGGGCGGAACGCGGCCCCCGGCGCCGCCGTCCACCCCGTCACAACGTCGAGCTGCTCGCCGGGGGCGGTGTGCCGGCCGAACCCCGTGCGCGGATCCAGCGACGTAGGTGAGTCCGCGGACAGTCTGACGCCAAGCTCCGGGACGTCGGCTGCGGGGCCACCGGGCGGAGTGAGCACTGCCAGCAGTTCTGCCTCCGGCACCGCAAAAATCGGCGTGATGCGCCTCGGCTCCCAGACCAGCCAGGCGTGCAGGGTGTCGACGACGGTGTTCCCGCCCAGGCTCGCGCGGATCCGCTTGGCGGTGGGTTCATAGCGCAGTTGCGGGAAGGTCCCGAGGATCACTCCGGATAGTTTGGTGGCCATGCTCCAAGCGTGGGCGTGGGCCCGTGCGGCGTCAATGCCTTCGCCTACGACGTCCGGTCACGCTAGCGGGTGACGTGCAGGCCATTCAACGCCATGGTGATGACGCGTCGGAGATGAGTCCTCACGCGACGAGCCTTCATTACGGGCCTCGGATACCCGGGCCGCCCTGGCGCGGGAGTGTTAGCCTCCATGCGTGGACGATCTGAGCGGTGCTACCTGGAAGGACCGCGGCTGGGCAGCCTCCCCGGCACACGACCGCCTGGTCCAGCTCGCGATTCGCGTCGCCCGGGCCCTCTGACCAAGCGCCCGACGCCGCGTAGTCCCCTCCCGCACCCGAATCCCTGAGCGTAGAGTTCTGCCAACAAAAGGCTTCGGGACAATCTCCGGCAACGGGGAGGAGTGATCGATCATGGCGGCTGACCTGCACGCACCCGCCCAACAAAGCCACCCTCTGGATATCGACACCCTTATAGTCGGCGGTGGCCAAGCGGGACTGGCCACGAGCTACTTCCTCAGCCGGGCCGGCGTCGAGCATCAAGTCCTTGAACGGCGAGCCACGCTGGGTGGCGCTTGGCAGGATCGCTGGGATGCGTTCGTCCTGAACACGCCGAACTTCACGCTGGACTTGCCGGGCATGCCGTACCCGGGCCCGGACCCGGAAGCTTTTATGGCGCGCGACGACGCGGTGGACTATTTCCGGGACTATGCCCGGCGGATCGATGCCCCGGTCCGGACTGGCACGGATGTCACACGGATCTCGACCTCGGACGGCGGCTTCAGCGTCGAGACGACCGACGGAACCTGGCGGTCGCGCAACGTGGTGCTGGCGACTGGCGCTTACCAAATACCGAAAATCCCTCCCTTTGCGGCCGGGCTTCCAAGGAGCGTCCTGCAGCTTCACACCCACGAATATCGCAATCCGGAGCAGCTGCCCGATGGCGCCGTGCTGATTGTCGGGACCGGGCAGTCGGGCGGCCAGATCGCGGAAGATTTGCACGCGGTCGGCCGGCAGGTTCATCTGGCGGTGTCGACGTGTCCGGAGGCGCCGCGCCGATATCGCGGGCAGGACGTGATGTATTGGGTCCTGTTGGCGGGCATCCACGGGCCCGAATACGGGGTCAACGCCCTGAGAGTTGGCCAGCTCCCCTCCCCCGCGGCACGGTTCGCCTGCAACCCCCTGCTTTCCGGCACCGACGGCGGCCACGACGTCCACCTCCGCGCGCTCGGCCGCCAGGGCATCCGGCTGCACGGGCACCTGGAAGCAGCCGACGACGGCGAACTCACCTTCACGGACGACCTCCCCGAACGTTTGGCGACAGTCGAGGCCGGGTTCGGCCAGCGCATGGGGCGGGCGCTCGACGCCTACATCGCCGCCGCGGGAATCGACGCGCCTGAACCCCGGCCGGCGCCGGCGGATGACTGGCTGCCTGCTCCTGAACCAGCGCGCCTGAACCTGGCCGCCGAGAACATCACGTCGGTGCTCTGGGCCACCGGCTACCAGCTTGACCTAAGCTTCGTGGACATTCCCGTTTTGGACGCCTGGAGCTACCCGCGCCATGTTCGTGGAGTCACCGAGCAACCGGGCCTGTATGTGGTCGGGCTGCCGTGGTTGACGGGCCACTACTCGTCGATCGTCGGCGGGGTGGGCGTGGATGCTGAATATGTTGCGGAGTGCGTGGCCGGGCGGTGAGATTGCAGCGCCGAAGGTCTTTGGCTTCCCATTTCCGCTGCCAGCACTTCGAGATTGAACAGGGAGTCCGCACTCAATTGGCGCTTGCGGACACCTAGTCTCGTCCTTTTTCACACTCATTTTCGGTCTTTTGGCACTCATTTTCGGTCTTTTGGCACTCATTTTCGGCTTTTTGGCACTCATTTTGACGGTTTTCACCACCTAGTCGCCGAATCGGGTCATAGCCTTTGCCCACGGAAACTGCAGGTCTCGCTGGGGCGTGTTGCTGCGAGCCAGTCGCAGTGTGGCAGCAAGGAAATGACAAGACACGAGAGCGCCTTCCGAGTATCACGCCCTCGTCTGAAGACAAACCGCTCATAGGGGGTCTTGATGTTGATGCGTCAAAAAATCAGTGCAGCAGCTATTGCACTCGGAATTACCCTGGTGGGGATTCAGCCGCACACTGTTTTCGCTGAAGACAATATGGGCCCTGGACAGCCCGCTCCTCCAGCCGCGGGAGCGAGCCCGGCCGGCAAGCCGGACACGGAATCGGCAGCAATCCAGCGGGTCATTGCCCGGGTGATCGACCGCAGGAATCATCAGGTGGTCAAGGGGAACCCACCGGCCCAGACGGATGAAATCGGCCAGGACATCGCCGCTGATGCCGTGGCTTCAACCGAGCAGGAATACTCGAAACTACACACACGCCGGGACGAGCTCGAGACCTACGGGGTCGCCTTTACCGGCAGCCAATCCGAGATCGCAGTCAAGGATCTCAGCGTGACAGGTGCCCAGGCGTCGGCAGTTGTCACGGAAACGACCCACTTGTCGTACGCACCGCAGAACGGGATGGCCAGCCCCGACCAGATCTACGTCTACGAACAGAAATTCGATCTGGTGAAGACAGGGGCGGCTTGGAAGATCACGGGCACCCGGCCCACGAAACCGGGGCCCCTGGCCCCGACAACCGTCATTGGTCCCGCCGACACGACGGCGTCGTCCGGGCCGTCGCAGCAGGGATCCGGGCGCGGCGCCAAGATCTACCGCGATGCCAACGGTAACCCGGCCCCTCTTCCCGAGGAACTTCAGCACCCGAAGAACCTCGGGCCCAACGGCGAGCCGAAGGGCCAGCCAGATGCATCGACGTCGAGCTTGCCGCAGGTGACGACTTCATCGAGGTCAAAAGGGTCGATGGCGGTGCCCGTGTCAACATCGGTCCGGGCGCCGATGGTGGCTTCGGCGAGCTACAACTACTACAACATGATTGTCTACGCGGCGACCTGGTTCAACGGTCATAACTGGCAATACAACAACTACGACGGGAGCACCGGGGACTGCACGAACTTCGTTTCCCAGGCGTTGGCGGCCGGCGGCTGGCAACAAGTAGGGTCGGGCTTCTTCTGGGAACGCACGGATTCAAGTAAGTGGTACCACAGCAACCCGGACTCCTACACTTGGAGCGGTGCGCAGAACTTCTTCTGGTTCGCCACCGGTTCTGGCCGGACCTACGAACTTTCGTATCTGGCGGATATGGGGCCTGCTGACGTCATGCAAATTGACTGGTATAACGACGGGATCATTGACCACACGGCCCTGGTCACCTTCGTCAACGGGCAGGACATCAAAGTGTCCCAGCACACGGACGGGTACTGGAACCGCTCGATCTGGGAAATTTACAATGCCAACCCAACGTCCACCTATTTCGCCCTCCGCACCTAGATCGGAGACCACATGAGACGATTGCTTCTGCGCTGCTGGCTTCTCCTGGTCCTTGTCACCCTGTCGGCGTGCGGTCCATACAGTGGGACGCCCGGCGACCCTCCCAAACCGGAACTGCGTGACCAGACAATCCGCCAAACCATGTCCTATCTCCATACCAAAGACGCGGCCGGCCTGAAAACCATGTTCGCTGGGAATTTCAAAGACCTTGATCAGGCGGTGGACGATTGGATCAGGATGTGGGGCGGAGTCGACGCCGCCGACTACCAGGTTTCCTACAAGTCTCCTGGCGGACCGGCCAACTATGACACCACCATCCAGGCGAAGCTGGCTGACGGTTCACCGGTTACGATTCCGATCTGGCTGACTTGGAGCAATGATCGCTGGAATATTGGATACTTCTCGCATCCGTTGTCACCCACGGCTACACCACGCAAATAGCAGAAGGGCGCTGCCTGCCGACACTCATGATTGGCAAGGAGTGTCGGGGGCCTGGCGATTCACTCGCCGGGCCCCCAGACAACTCCCCTGACCGGACGGCGAACTCACCTTCCCGGACGGCGTGGCGGCGTCGAATTCCGGTCAGCCGACCGATGCCAAAGGTCAATACGGCAATGATGCAACCTGACACGGCACCCACCGCCGCGCCACCGAGCCCGCTGAGTATCGACAAGCCCGGGCCGCTGGACCCGCCCAAGAGAAGAATCACCAGCGCATAGGTGCATCCGAACCCGGCCCCGAAGAGCAATCCCCTGCTGACTGATCTGTTCAACGTTTCCTCCGTCTCTGGCGAGCGTTCGGAATGCTGCCAGTATTCAAAGCTCTATGAATGCGGCTCACTACGACACGGACGGGGGCGCAATCCGCCTAGTCATGCGATGAACCGAATTTCCAAACCGCAAGAAGGGTCCCTCCGACCACCGCAACCGAGACAAAGTAGGTACCCAGGAGCATAGAGGCAGTCGGCCCACCGACGAGGAAGCGCTCCACTACGCCGGAGAAGAAAGCCAAAGCGAAAGTGGCTCCGCCTACACACAAAGGCACCGTCACGTTCGGCAGCCGCGATCGCCTGAGGCGGTGAACTATCGGGCCCCATAGGAACTGAGTCAGCAACAAACTGGCACACACGGCTGTCCCGTACGTGGACACGACGGTTTTTGCTTCGACCGGGGGAACCAAGAGCCCGAAGAGAAACACCGAGCTGAACAACAGGGAGGAGAACACGAAGGCCACATACATAGGCACGTGATGGATTCGAAGAACGAGTTTCATCCGGTCAATTTCTTCTTCAAAGCTTCCCCTAAGCTCGCAGTGTGTTCGTGCGAGGAACGCTACGGTCGAAATTGTCGGCTAGGTGGTCAGAACCCGGAAACTAGGTGGTCAAAACCCGGAAATAGGTGCTGGCGAAGGCCAAATTGAGTGGTCGCCAAGCGCCCAATGAGTGTTCCGTGGCCCTAACTCCCGGCAGCATCCGTGTATTTGGCGAGCCGCACGCGGATCCTGAGGCGTTCATGCCACGCGACGATGTCGCGGGCGACGCTCGCGGGAACACAATTTGGCGCTGGCGACGGGCGCGTATCAGCTAGCGAAAGTTCCCCCACAGCTTCGTGAACATGAGGAATAAGCACACGAGGACGCCGCCCGGTCCCTGTCCCAGCGGGTGGAGGCCCAGCCCGGCTCACGGCTCCGGCGGTCAAACGCGCCCCGGGCACAATGCCTTGACGCTGCGAGGCCGCACTCCCGCGTCGTATGCTGCAGTAAGTCCTAGGCTTTCGATCCCCAACCCTGGAGCAGGCACATGCAGATACCCAAACCGTCCGACGCCGACAAAGACCGTTTCCGCGCGGTCCTGCCAGACAATCCGGAGGTGGTCGTGAAGCCAATGTTCGGCAACCTGGGCGCTTTCGTGAACGGCAACATGTTCGCCGGGCTGTTCGGCCCGATGATCGGCGTCAGGCTTTCCGACGCCGACAAGACGGCCATCGAGGCCGAACACCAGACGCTTCCGTTCGGCCCGGAAGGACGCTCAATGGGCGGATACGTCGGCCTGCCCGAAGCCTGGAGCGGCGACGAAGAGCAAACGGCGGATTGGGTCGAGAAGGCCTTCGCATACGTTGCAACTCTTCCACCGAAAGCTGCGAAACCGCGTTCGTCGAAGAAGTGATCGCCACGGCGCGATACTTGGTTGGCATGGATGCTGAGTATGTTTCGGGGTTTGTGCCGGGGCAGTGAGCCACTAGCAAGTGTGGTCTTCGATGAGCCCGCTCGCCGCGATCTCTCGCAAAGTATAAATTCCGCGAGCTGCAGCGTCCTTGTCGCGGAAAGGGGCGGAGACTGCAAGCTCTCGCCCGAACTCGTCAACCAGCCGGACCCTGCAGGTGCCTCCGTTGTCAGTGAACACTTCGAAGTGTCCGGCCATCAGGAAAGTTCTCCTTGACGGCGTGCGGCAGGGAGCTCGCGCATTCTGCGCGCTCCCGCGGCTGGTCCCCTTTGACCACTGAGGCGGAGTTGACTGGGTTGAATCGTTACCATGACTGACCTACTCGTACTAAATCGAGAAGCCAGCTGCATGACCGGTACCAGCATATAGTGACCCACGTCATATCAACCAATTTCGCCTGAAGCCCTATTTCCGACCGGATCCACACCACAGCGCCACCTCTCAGACACCCAAAAACTAGGCCGCTACCTTCCGTCGCCTGCGAGCCAGAAGAGCTGGACGCACAGGGCGCCCAGGGACAACCGCGACAACCGGCGCGCTGAAGCGGGACGCGCGACGGGAGATGTGGTGGGTGTCCGGCCGACGGCGGACGGGGGTCGCCACGCCGGGCAGCTGCTGCGCGGCCCGGGCGAAGAACCACTGTTTGGCGAATTCCACCAGGACCATGTAGACAACGATCATTCCCAGTACCGCCAGGAAGAACGGCACCGGCAGGGGATCGAAGCCGAGCAGGCCCGCCATCGGTGACAACGGCAGGAAGATGCCCGCGGCCACGACGCCCAAGGATGCGCTCAACAGGCCAACGGAGGGACGGCTGCGCAGGAACGGAACCCGACGGGTCCTGATTGCGAAGATGATGAGGGTCTGCGTGGCGATGGATTCGATGAACCAGCCGGCCCGGAACTCCCCCGGCACGGCGTCGAAGACGAACAGCATGAGGGCGAAGGTCGCAAAATCGAAAATGGAGCTGATGGGCCCGAAGAGGAACATGAAGCGCCGGATGAACGCGATGTTCCAATGCGACGGTGCCAGCAGCTGTTCCTTGTCCACGCGGTCGCCTGGGATGGCGAGCTGGCCGCTGTCGTAGAGGAGGTTGTTGAGCAGAATCTGCCCCGGCAGCATGGGCAGGAAGCTCAGCACCACCGACGCCGTGGCTGCGCTGAACATGTTGCCGAAGTTGCTGGACGTTCCCATCAGCACGTATTTGATGGTGTTAGCGAAGATCCGCCGACCCTCCATCACGCCTTCTGCCAGGACGCCGAGGTCCTTATCCATCAGCACCACATCGGCAGCGTCCTTGGCGACGTCCGTGGCGCTGTCCACGGAGATCCCGATGTCCGCTTTGTGAAGAGCCAGGGCGTCGTTGACGCCGTCGCCCATGAAACCCACCGCCCCGCCGCTTTGGCGCAGCAAGGTGATGATGCGGGCTTTCTGCTCCGGCGAGACGCGGGCAAAGATGGTGGCCTCCCGGGCGGTGGCGGCCAACTCGGCATCAGACAGGGCGTCGACGTCCGCGCCGGTGAGGGTTCCGCCGGAAATCACGCCGAGCTCGGAACATACTTTTTCGGCAACTTTGGCGTTGTCCCCGGTGGCGATTTTCACGGAGATGCCCAGCGTGGCCAGCTGTTCCAGGGACGCTTTCGCGTTTGCCTTGGGCCGGTCGAGGAAAACGAGGAAGCCGGCCAGGACGAGGTCCTTTTCGTCGTCAGGCGTGATCTTGCTCAGCCCCGTGGCTGGGCGGGTGGCTACCGCCACGACGCGCGATCCGGCGTCGAACTGTTCATCCAGCATGGCCTGCACACCGGGCGAGGTCGGCCCGCAGAGGGCGAGGACATCCTCGGGGGCACCCTTGGTGACCAAGCGCGCCGGGCCGCCTGCTTCCCGCACGAGGACGCTGGTCCGACGGCGTTGGTGGTCGAAATCGATCAGGTCGAGGCGCTCGAAGCGGTCGGGATCGAAGGCTGCCGCCCCGGTACTGTCCCACAGTGCAGCGTCCAGCGGGTTCTGCCCGGCCGTCGATAGTTTGGCCTCGGCGTAGTCGGTTTCGGTGGCCAGCAAACCCAAGGTGAGGAGTTCGACATCGGACACTTCCGGGGAGGCGGGCAGCGCGCCGGTGAAGCTGATCCTCCCCTCCGTGAGGGTGCCGGTCTTGTCCGTGACCAGGATGTCCATGTCACCCAGGTCCTCGATGCACACCAGCCGTTTGACCAGGACTTTCCGTCGGGCCAGTTGGCGGGTACCGGTGGCGAGGCTGGTGCTCACGACGGCGGGCAGCAGCTGCGGCGTGATGCCGACGGCGATTGCCAGGGAGAACAGCAGCGACTCGATCAGCGGACGCTGCAGCAGCAGGTTCGCGATGAAGATCAGCGTGGTGAGCCCGATGGCCACCTGCAAAAGGAGGAACGAGAACCGCTTCAGCCCGAGCTGGAATTCGGTTTGGGGCTGCCGTTCTCCCAGGCCCAGCGCGATCCGGCCGAATTCGGCGCGACCGCCGGTGGCCACCACCACGCCGGTGCAGCCGCCGGATTGGATGACGGTTCCCATGAAGACGCAGGAAGCAAGGTCGCCCAGCGCCGATCCATGCGCCACCGGGGCCGGATCCTTGCCGGCCGGAAGGGACTCCCCTGTCAGGATGCTTTCGTCGCAGAGGAGGTTCTTGGTGCTGAGGAGGCGGATATCGGCGGGGATGATGGCGCCAAGACTCAGATGTACGACGTCGCCCGGCACCAAGGCGGTGACGTTCACATCCTGCGTGGTTCCGTCGCGGAGCACGACGGCGCGGTGGGTGACCCGGGAATGCAAGGCTTCGGAGGCCCGTTCGGCGCGGAATTCGTTGGTGAAGCCCAAGCCCACGCTGACCAGGAGGATCACACCGATCACGATCGAATTCGTGGCATCGCCCAAGAAGAGCGACAGCCCGGCCGTGATGATCAGGAGGATGAGGATGGGACTGGCGAACTGCCGGCCCAACACCGCCCATCCGTTGGCCCGGTGGGTCCGGACGGCGTTCGGGCCGAGTTCTTCCAGTCGTTCCGAGGCTTCTTTGTCTGTCAGCCCTGCCGGGCTGGAGCCCAGGTGTTCGAGTACATCGTCCGGCTGAAGGCACGCGGCCTCGGTGATCGGCAGTTGTGTGGAGTGTCGTTCTTGGACCTTGAGGTCTGACATGCCGTATCCGTTCGAATGCGTCGCCTGCGGGAGTCGCCTTTGGGATAAGGGTACGGCTTGGGGAGGGTCGCTTGTGGTGGGCGGGCGGGAGTGGCCGACGACGGCGAGGTGGGTGTGGATGCCGCATACGTGGGGTGCGGTGAGTGTCTGAGGACAGACACACCTAGCTCAAGCGACGGGTCCACACAGATTGGGCCCTTGGGACACCTAATTCCGCCTTTTCAGCACTCATTTTGAGGTTTCGTCCACCTAGTTGCCGATTTGGACCATAGCCTTTCTCGCACAGAGACTGCAAGACTCGCTACTGAATGCGGGCGGATTGGGGACAGGACATGGTGATATCTGAGGCCCGGCTTGCGCGTGATTCCAAAGGCTTGATCTGGGGAATTGTAAGCGCATCCACAATCGTCATTGTCATCTCTGCTCAAGCCGGGGGCATCCTATTACCCGGGCTCCTGATCGCCGCCGGCATCGTGGCTCTGACCTGGCTGATCGTTCGAATGACCGTCTCCATCGCCGTCACGGAGGAGAAGATCGTCCTACGTTGTGCGCCCTTCTATTCAACAACGATTCCCCTCTCAGACCTTTCAGCCGTAACCAGAGCCTCGGACACTTCCCTTTCTGAGGGCTACGGCATCCGCGTCTTGGGTAAGAACACCCGAGGGGTGCTGGTGGGAGGGCCTGCAGTCGTCTTGGAAACGGCCAGCCACCGATGGATCATCTCCGCCGCCGATCCCGAAGACGTTGTGTCAACAATCCGGGTTCAAATGACAAATATGTGAACAACCGCACTATCCGAATAAGAACAAACGGGGAGTCATGAAGAGAGTGCTCACACTGAACGGGATCAGACTTGCTCCCGGGATCAGTCGAAGGAATCGGCTGACCGGAGGAGGCAGAGTTTGAAGGTCACAGCGCATCGTTCGCTTCCGCGATTCCTTGTGTGTTGGGTAGTTGTTTCATGAAACTTCTAACTCTCTCCGCGGCGGTCATGTCCCTGATCGTCGCCATTATTGCGTCCTTCAGCAACCTGGCCATGGCGGTCTTCTCTCTCGCCGCGGCTGCAGCGAGTCTTGCGACCTGGTTTGGCTACAGAAAGCAATCAAGGTAAATCTGCGCTGCTTCGCCGTCGCAGCTTCTAGAGACAGGCTGGAACCGGACCATCGTCGATAAAATCTAAATTGCTAACGCCAAGGACTGCGCGGGGACGGCTGTGCGCTGTTGTGGCGTCGGCTGGAGGGCTTTGGGCCGCGCAGCGGATCGCTTTCTGGACCACTTTTGGTCGAACACCCGAGCCGACAGTAGCCAGTTTGATGATGTTCAGGATCATCTTCCTGTTCTTCGTCCTCGCATCAAACCGGGGTGCCCTGGTTGCGGTCGCCGAGCCAGTCCTGCGGGATAGCAGAAGCGAATAGAACGACGGCGGCTTGAGTATTTCGGCGCCCAAGAACTCGTGCCCGGTGGGCGAACGCAGGGAGTTGACTGGCGTTTTCAAGAATCTCCCCTAAAATGTCCGAGCCCGGTCCTAACGTGAGCACAGCAGGTTCCCGAGGTAAAAGCAGGGGTCATTTCAACGCTTTCACACTCGCGGCCCTGCATTGTCTCCGAATCGCTTCAACCAGAAGGACCTGTCATGACTGAACCACTCGCACCATACGCCCAGCCGGCACCGCTGCCCCCGTCAACACCACGCCCTCCAAGGGCAACGGCTTCGGCACAGCCGCCCTCGTCCTGGGCATTCTCGCCATCGTCTTCTCGATCATCCCGATAGCCGGCTTCATTGCCTTCCTCCTCGGCCCGCTCGCCGTCATCTTCGGCATCATCGGATTGACTCGTAAGTTCTCCAAGAAGGGAACCTCGGCTGCCGGACTGATCCTGGGTGTCCTTTCCGTGATCGTCGCAATCATCGTCACCGCCATGATCGCTGCCGCTGCTCAGAGCGTAAGCGACTCCGTGAACAAGGAACACAAGATTGACTAAGTCGTCACCGTCACTGGTAAGGCGCACGTCTCTTACTGGACCGAGGGCGGTATGTCCACGGAGGACATTACGGCCAACTGGAAGAAGAACGTCACTGCCAAGGGCTTCAACCTGAGCCCCTTGACCGTCACTGGTGATTACACGAGCCCGACCAACGTGACCTGCGAAATCTTGGTCGACGGTCAGAGCGTGTCAAAGAACAGCGGCTCTGGAACGACTGCCGTGGCTAACTGCACAGGCAGCAGCAAGTAGCAGCTGCCTAATCGCGGGATCCGGCGCCCCCGCCCCGTCGAGGCGGCCGCCGGACGGCCTGCGGGGCGGACGGAGTCCTGAGGAATGGCAACAGTGCACTTGGCCGATATCGTAGGAAGCCCACCTGCAACGAGGACCAAATGCAAGACAGTTTTGAACTTTTCGACGCTCCAGACAGATCTTCGGTTCCTGCTGATCCATTCATCTCGCCTTCGCAGATTCAACGGCTCCGTGAAGCATTTGAGTCGGCCGGAATCTCCGGCATGGAAGAACGCAAGCAAATCATTGAAAGTTGCATAATTCGATCCGTGACCCGGATTCACGAGCTGTCAGCAAAGGACGTCCGGCCCATCCTGAGAGGAATCGAGGCCCGAGCCGCGGCCAAAGTGCGACCCAATACAGGATCAGCTTGGGATGATAGGGAAGAAGACACTTGGATTGACAAGCTGTAATCGACGCCGACGCACAATTCCAATGTGGAGGAAATATGGACGCACGGAACAGATCAGTCACTGATTGGTTCGCGCGCATTAGAACTGGTCAAGTACGTTTGCCGCGATTTCAACGATTTGAAGCTTGGAGCCACAACGAAGTTGCTGGCCTGGTCGAGACCGTTCTACGAGGCTTACCTTCCGGAGCGACATTGGTGCTTGCAGTCGGAGACCAAGAACCCTTCCTGAGCCGGGTTCTCGAATCAGCACCAGACCCGGTTGAACGAGTCACTGAACATCTGCTCGATGGACAACAGCGGCTAACTGCGCTCTGGCGATCCCTGCATGACAACTATGACGATCGAACTTATCTGCTTCGCTTCGAGTCTGAAGAAGGGCTGGAGGAAGAGGTTCCACGAGTGCTTGCCCAGAACCGCTGGCGGCGCGGGAACTTGCGATACCCCCTATGGTGTGACGATCCCTCTGAAATCTGGGCTCGAGGCTATATTCCTCTGGCCTTGCTCTCGCCGGATGTATCGCAGAGAGACGCAATCCGTGAATGGGCGGACGCCGCGTCTGAGAACGATTTGAGTATCGGCCGAGACATTGAAACAAAGGTGACTACGCTCCGAGGTGCTGTTGCTAGCTACAACGTCCCATTCCTGGAATTGCCCGTCGGGACTCCCAAGGACGTCGCGCTGGATGTTTTCATCAAGATGAACACTTCCTCAGTCAGACTCACCGCATTCGACATCGTCGTAGCCCAGTTGGAGGATGCACTGGGCCAGTCTTTGCATGATCTCATCGATGACCTACGCGCACAGGTTCCATCGCTGCACCGCTATGCTGATGCCGGAAACTTGGCTCTGGACGTCGCTGCGCTACGGTCTGACCGCCCAGCCACGCAGAGGAGCTACCAGAGGCTTGATCTCAAAGCCGTGGGCTCTGAGTGGGACAACATTGTCCGGGGAATCCGCTGGGCCATCGACTTTCTCGAGGAGGAGCGAGTTTACGATGCACAGAGACTCCCATCGGTGGTTGTCCTCCCCGTGTTGGCTGCAATTCACGAACATCTCCCGGAGAAACCTGACGCCGCGGGCAACGCTCGGCAGCTAGTGCGTGCATACGTCTGGCGGTCATTCTTGACGCGCCGTTATGATCAGTCGGCCAGCACGCGCGCGCACCAGGACTATCGTGGCCTGAAAAGGCTCCTTCTAGGCGAGATAGAGTCGCGGGCTGATGCGGCTCCGATCTTCGATACTCGGGTCACACCGCTTCCAACCCTGGAGGACCTCATCGGAGCCGGCTGGCCACGCAGCCGCGAAGTGATTGCTCGCGGCATCCTGGCCGTCTCGTTGCGGCACGGTGCCCGCGACATCGCAGACGACAAGACTGTGTCGGCTGATCACCTCGGGTCCCGCGAATACCACCACCTATTCCCCGACTCACTATTGGTCAGCTCTGGAATTGATCCCTCTGAGTCAATGCGCGCCCTAAACTGTGCGCTCGTGACGTGGAGTACTAACAGAACGATTTCTAGCAAGGCTCCTCTGCAATACTTGGCGGAACGCACCGCGCAAGCGGATCTAGGAGAAGCTGAGATCCGGTCCAGAATTGCATCACACGTCATTCCATTCGACCCTTTGGCATCCGCCGGTCCCTACGGGGAAAGTGATTCAGTTCGCTTAGCTGAGGACTATCAGAGCTTCCTTCTGGCGCGGGCGGAGCTGATGCTTCCAATCATTCACACGCTCTGCGGCGGCGGCCAGCCATAGTCGGGCAGGCCGGGAGAATCAGTTCAAAGGGTTCAACGGCTGGGATGGCTAGGACCGGCTCAATGGTTTATCCCTGCACAACGCGGCGAGGTCGCATCGGTCACAGTGAGAACACCAGGAGTCTAACCGCGGGAGACTATTCGACCGCAATGCGTCTCCAGCTTCCCTGATCTTGACTCGCACGCCGCTTAGCAGAGAGGACTCGACCTCTTCACGCGTGTTCTTGCCCTCCTCATCGAGGTTTAGAACTTCGATAAGGTCGGGTTCCTGTCCCGTGAGCTCTTCATAGCCGACGGCATAGACATGCAATTGGTCCCGCGTGACGTCCTCCGCTTGAGCGCGGTCCGTAGATTTGAAATCGACAACGGACAGCTCGTCAGTGTCGAGTCGTCGGATGAGGTCTATTCTTCCGTCGACGGTTATGCCGGGCGCCACGTGTACCTGAATCTGTTTCTCCGAATGGACGGTGCGAGAGATCTGGTCGCCGTGTGCGGCGAAATACCTCTGGATCGCCGCGACTGCAGATTTTTGGAGGGTTTCACGCAACTCCGGATAGGCGAAAGGCGTGTGCAGATGTCGCCTGACAAGCGCAGCCGCGCTGGAGACGTCCAGCAACTCGCCATGGACAGCTTTCTTATGAACTTCAGAGAGCGCATCGTGCAGTCCCTTGCCATAGCCCAAAGCTTCGTGCAGGGGTGGGTTAAATCCGTACAGAAACCGCAACTTGAACTGATAAGGGCACTCAAAAAGGTACTTGAGTTCGGAAAACGACAACACCACCTGTGGCGTCTCATGGCGGGGTTTGGGCTCCAACCTCGGACTTGCTACGGGGCTAGCCTTTGTGGAGACCCAGCTATTGGCCGTGCAGTGGTCGAAAAACTGGGAGCGCTTGGCAAACTGGCCAACACCAGGCGAATGCGTAGCATAGAGGTACTTTTGTGATCGCGTGATAGCAACGTAAAAGAGCCGTGTTTCGTCCTCCAATGTGCCTCGGTAGCGATCTGCATCGGCCACGGCTGTTTCGGGAATCACATGAAAGAGACCTAGACCGCCCCAGCGTCGAGAGGGGAAGCGATTCCGGCGCAAGCAGGGCACAAACACCACTGGCCACTGCATCCCCTTGGCCTGGTGAACGGTGGCCAGGGTAATCGCGTCCGGCGTCGCATAGCCGACGTCGCCATCAGACTCGGCATAGTATTCAGGCGCCTGTTTCTCGAGCCATCTAGCAAAGGTCTGATACTTGTCGGCGGGCTTGCTCGCGAAGTGAATTTGTTCGAAGTCTGAGATCACTTGACTGAACTTGCCCAGCTGGTAGAAAACGAGCTCCCCGCGGCCGGCTTGGCCGGGCACGGTTTCCTCACGAAGCTCCAATGCGGCGAGGAAGTCAAGATATAGACGTTGAATGTTGTAGACGCCCCAACGGGCACCTCGGTCGAAATCGCGGCCCACGTCAAGGATCTTGACAGCCGCCGCCCAGTTCTCCGGTTTGGGCAGCAGGTCCGCCTGAACCCAGAGCGACCTAAGCAGCTCGGCGTCGATCTCGGCGACCGCGTAGCGGAAAATGCCGACCACAGCCTTGATCTCGTCAGCGTCAAAGAGCCGATTGAGACCCTTCACTACGTAAGGGATGCCCCGCCTGCGGAGCTCGGCTACCAGGGGGTCAGCGTCCTTTGCGACAGATCTGTAGAGTACAGCGAAGTCTGACCACGACAGGCCGCGTGCCTCAGAAAAAGGCGTGTCTTTGAACGAGGTCCCCCGCATCTCCTGGATCCGATCGCAAATCCAGCCGGCCTCCGAATCGGGATCGTCGAAGTTGAGTGCCAGC
This sequence comes from Arthrobacter sp. FW306-04-A, assembly GCF_044358315.1. Taxonomy (GTDB): domain Bacteria; phylum Actinomycetota; class Actinomycetes; order Actinomycetales; family Micrococcaceae; genus Arthrobacter. The sequence continues at coordinate 1,050,743 of NZ_CP084559.1, read as the reverse complement.
AGATCGCCACGCTCCCACGTCTGGTGACTTGCCGCCACCATCTTCTTTGCGAGTCTTTCACCGACGGGCACCAGTTCTGCGATTGATCGGCCAAGCTCCACGATGCCCTGGCTTGAACGGAAATTGTCCGCAAGCGTGACCTGACGGACTCCTTCGTAACGGTCTGCGAAACTGATGATATTGGAGACTGCACTGCCTCGCCACTGGTAAATGGTCTGATCGTCGTCACCCACCACGCACAGGTTGGCACCATACTGAACAAGGCCCCGTACCAACTGCTCCTGAAGCGGATTGACATCTTGATACTCGTCGACGACGACATACCTTATGTCGTCTCTGATGTGCTCCTGTATAGTCGCTACATCCACATCGGTGGCGGGATCGGCTTCCAGCATCTGGACAGCCAGGTTTATCATCTCCGTGAAGTCAAAGTTGGCTTGCTCATAGAGTAGGTGGAGATATGCCGCCTGGGATTCCAAGACACCATCAGGCACGAGGGCTTCGTCGACTGTGTCTTCCCGAAGTACGCTCATGAGCTGCAAATAAAGGCGCGAATTAGCAAAACGCCACAGGTAGGCCTGCGTTGCAGTGGGAAGAGTTGGGCAAGTGGTCAGTCCGGACTGTTTGCTGTACTTGTCAACCAAAAGGCGAGCCGTTATGTCTGTGAGTACTGAGAACTTGAACGTGTCGGGAACGAGACGCTGGAGAAGATCGAGCGCATAGCCGTGCATTGTGCCGATATACATCTCCGCCAAACCGTTCACATTGCCGCGCTGGTTACTGACAATCGACATAACTCGATCCTTGAGCTCGGCTGCCGCTCTCTCAGTAAACGTGAACGCGATGATGTTCCGCGGTTCGACTCCTGGTCGCGTGAGGATGTTGGCGATCCTCTGCGAGATTACCTGCGTCTTCCCAGACCCCGCACAGGCGATAATTTGCAATGTTTCATCAAGACAGGTGATCGCTTCGTCCTGCGCTGCTGTGTACGACGTCATTTCTCCCCTTCGTGGAAATGATTTGCGACCTAGACTTTGAACACCTTCATGACCTCGTCGCCGTAGTCGTTGATGACTTTAACCGCAATTTTTCCGCTCTCCGGCTTCCGGAATGGCCGCGAAACAGTTTTGTAAAGTGAGTCCCATCCGTCGGGGTCAATATCGGTCTTTAGGGCCTTCTTGAGGCGTTTGTAAGGGTCGTTATTACCTGTAAAGTAGCAATGCCTCACGAAGAAAGACTCCTCATTGTAGTCAGTGTCAATCATCCATAGCGCGATGCGGCTAGTATCGTTGCTTCGAACTTCCCCGGTTGTCGGGTCGTAAACGTCGACTCCCCTGAGGTTGACGATCAGGCCGTTCTCCGTCAAGTCAATGTCGATGTCTGGCTCGCCGAAAACCGTAAATAGGTTTCCCGCACCGGTCTTCTTTAGCTCCTCGCCCATCAGGAGGTCGGCGTTCATCCGGACCATGAGGACTGGAATTCTACCGAGCTTCCTGGCTCCAGCGACGTTCGCGAAGCCGTCAGCGGACGCCTCGACCGTGATTCCGTCGTCCTCCGTCACACCAGTGACCTGAGCATCGAATGCGAAGCCCAGGACGCACAAGAGATCAACATCCTCGGCATTGATCGCCTCGCGTGCGGCCTTCTTCACGTATGCCGCGTTGACCGTACCGTATTGGGGGCCGACGGCGATCGCCACTCTGGTGGGAGCGTCGCTTTCAGGTACTACCTCTCGCTGGCCGATAGCCTGAATGTATTCTCCCGCGTATGTCTCGAACACCGCGAAAGTAATCCGCTCTTGGCGTCGCCCGTTCTGGATGCCCGCTTTCGCTAGGTTGTCCAGAATGGATTGTTCGAAGTTCGGACCGTCCGCGTCGCTAGCAGCCTTCGTCTCCCCCAAAGACTCTTGTCCGAGCCCGCCATCGAAGGAAAGTGAACGGTGCGGGCTGAGGGACTCAACGGTGAACGGGCCTGCGACGCGCACTTTTTTCTTGTCTTCGTACGGCTTGTCGTATAGAGGCTCGAGTTCGGCGTGACGTTTGATTGTTGCGTCGATTTCGGCGAGGTTCATTCCCTCTTTCAGGTCGGGGTTGTTCGCTATCGACTTCAGTGTGACGTGCGGAACACGTTCACAGACGAAGCCCTGCCTGATATCACTAGTAAATTCCTGGCGCGGGAGTATCTGGGCTGTCAACGCCTGCTCCTTCTTTTGGCCCTCCGCCGAATCGGCCAGCAGGTACCAGGGATACCTGGCCCCCATAACTCGTTGGCGTGCGAGTGCCAGCGCGACCCGCGACGTATCGACCGCAATCCACCGGCGTCCCCATTGTTCTGCGACGAACGGCGTCGTGCCTGACCCACAAGTTGGATCGAGAACGAGATCACCAGGGTCAGAACACATGAGCATGCAACGCTCAATCACGCGCGTGTTTGTCTGCACCACGTAGTACTTATCGGACATGAAACTGCTAACCGTGTCCATCCACACGTTGGTATGCCTGATTGCTGGAAAATCGTCGAGGTAGCGGACATACCCCGCTCGCTTGCCTGTTGCCTCCACTCGCTGGGCCCACTGGAGGCGCTGCATTCCATCGCGGTTAGTCTTCCACCCCCCGCCGGAAGGCATGTACGACTTCCCGTCGACCTGGACAGGAAACACCGTAGTCTGGCCAGTTCTCGTGGTTTGGGACACCAGATTATCCAAAGCATAGAGTCGCGACCCCGGGGAGACCTCGCCAGTTTTTTCTAGGGGCGTGGCAGACCTTCGACGCCCGTCAGCCTCCTGCACCCTGTTGTAGGCGCTCGGGATGAAGTCATTAAGCCCCTTCGTTGCGAATAGCTGTCGATACTTGACTGACTCGAGATCCTTCGCGTACCAGATCAGCGTGTCACACACGCCCGCGAGCACATTGGTACCACCAGAAAAACTGCCCGCGCCGCTCGTTGTCTTGAAGGTGATCTGACTGGCGAAGTTGTCACTTCCGAAGACCTCATCCATCAAGCTGCGCACGAGGTGCACATTCTCATCACCAATTTGGACGAAACACGACCCAGATTCGGTCAGCAGGTCGCGCGCTACAACGAGCCGATCACGCAGGTACGACAGGTAAGAATGGATTCCCAATTCCCAGGTATCACGGAAGGCCTTGATTTGTTCTGCCTCACGAGCCGCGTCCTCAAGTTTTCCATCCCTCACTGTCCGATTTCGCGCAGAGGACTGCCAGTTCGAGCCGAACTTAATCCCGTACGGAGGGTCGATGTAAATCATCTGCACCTTGCCTCGCAGCCGCTCGCGATCGGCGAGTGAAGCCATAACCTGCAGTGAGTCGCCGAGAATCATCCGGTTCGACCAGTTAGCGTCGTGCTTGTAAAAATCAACCTGATCGAGTTCATCAAGGCCATCGAAACCGTCGAAGAGCGTTAGCTCGGGTTCCTCACCCGCAGTCTCAGCGGTTCGTCGAAGATTTTCGATAAGCACCCGGGGATCGATCTTTTCTTGAATGTAAATCGGCGGCGCATCGGCAACAAGAGCCACGTCGGTTCCGCCGGCGTCTTCAGGGTCGGGGTACTTGCCGCGCCAAACGAGCTGTGGGTCGACGCTCTCGTCACGGCAGTAGCGAACTTTTCGCGCCTCTTCCAGGCTGGGGTCGACAAACTCATGTGCATCAGCCGTCGGGATATTTGTTCGTTTATCGGCATGCTTGATGGATTCGACCGCAGTCGGCTCTTTGGGGATATTACGCGCCACGAGCGCTCCTTAAGTTCTGAGTGTCGAAGTCGAGCAGATCCGGGTCGCCGATGATCGAAGCGTCGCCAAATAGGAGCTCGATCGCCTCGACCAGCCGGATCCTAAATGCAAGCGGGTCGGTCATCTCGATGTAGCCCCAACGACCGAAGCCACCGTGGTTGTTGACAGAGGCACACCACGAGTCTCGGGCCGTCGTTGCCTTGGCTTGGGTGGGACCTGGGCTCTTCTGGCTGCCCGAGACCTCGATTATGAGGGTCCTGTCGAAGTCGTCGCCATCCTGTCGCTTCAGCCGGACAAGAAAGTCAGGAAAGTAGGAGTGCGTCCTCCCCTTGTGCACATATGGGATCGTGAAACCGAGGTGGTCGTTCTTCACGTACGCTTCGACGTAACGGTTCAGCTCAAGCTCAGCGGCAAGGAGTTGTTCCCAAGTGTTGCCGTCCTTGCCGTCAAGGGTTACGTGGGAGACTTCTGATTTCTCCGTTGGCACCGTCGCTTTGCGCGTCGGAAAATCCACTTCCGCAGTCGAGCCGGCAGGGTCGAAGCGGTTGAGCATCGGTCGTAACCGGCCACGGCGATCGGCGAGCCGGGTGATAGCACCCCACACCTTTTCGGCGGCCTCGGCCTGTGCCTCAGCAATAGTCATCAAGTGGCCGAGGCTGTGCCCCTCCGTCAAAACGACTCTTTGCTCGATCCAGTCGCGGCACACCTCGACAAGTCGTGGGAAAAGCCAGGGACGCTTGTCGTCTGCAGTGTTGAATTCGCTGTCAAGAATTCGCTTGGCAAGAGCAAACGCGACCTCCTGCGGTCGGTATTGTCGGTCGTCCCCTCGCTCGACTTCTCCGTTGCCGACTACGCCCTGCATCTCAACCCATCGGGGCACAGTATTAGGTCCGATCTCGAACACCGGAGCATCCTCAAGGTCGAGCCAGATGTCCTCATCTGGCAGCTCGACGCGATAGCCGGTGAGCTTCGGGAAGCTAATCCGCAAGTGTTCTCGCCCTTCGAGCGCGGCCACCTGCTGGACGGGCTTAGGCGGCACCGGATCTTTCGTCGGCTTGTCAGAGGAGATGAACTGGAACGGAATACCGTAGACATTAGCGTACTCTGCTTCGAAGTGGCCCTTGTCGTTGACCGCGTAGGAGCGCCGTCGCAGTCCGCGTCCGACGACCTGCTCGCAAAGGAGCTGGCTTCGGAACGCTCGTACGCCGAGGATATGTGTAACGGTGTTAGCGTCCCAGCCTTCGGTAAGCATCGAAACGCTAACGACGCAGCGGACTTGCTCTCCGAGTTTCCCTTTCTTCCCGACCGTGTTCATTACCTCGCGGAGTAGATCATCGTCAGTGACCTTATCGACATCGGCCCCTGGATTGCGGCGGCGGTATTCAGCCTTGAACGCTGCGATCTCGGCGCCAGCGGCCTGCTTGAAGTCAGCCTTCATGCCCTCACCCGACTCAAGTTGGGCAGAGTCAATCAGGATCGTCCGTGGCCGAGGCAGGAGCCTGCCTTCAATCACATTGCTCAGCAGCGACAGGTTACCGGACTTGTGTGCGACGATCTGACCGTCTTGCTCGATCTCTTGGCCCGAGATCCAGTCGTAAACTAGCTTGCTCACAACTGTGTTGGGACAGACCACGATGAATACAGGCGGCGTTTCGCCAAAATGCTGAAGGTCCGTCTCCCAGTGGTGGAACGCCTTCTCATAGCTGCGGTGGAGGCTGCGCAGAGCACCCTCCAGCTCAGGCGGGGGCAGCCAGTCGTCGACCTTGCCCTTTGCCGCCCTCTTGGGAAGTTCTTGGCCGACGAAATCCCATAGGCGAAGGTACGTTACGAGCTCTTGGTCGGAGTCGTCGTCGACCGGTGTGCGCGGGACCTTCACGATTCCAGACTCAATCGCGTCCATTAGTGAGAAATCACTGACAGTCCAAGGGAAAATATAACCCTCGTTGTAACCGGAGCCCTTGAGATAGAAGGGCGTCGCTGACAGATCTATGACTTGCTTGATCCCAGCGTGCCTTGCGATCGCTTCGAGACCCCGGAACCAGACGCGGGCTTCTTCATTTGCCGCTTGTTCTTCTGAGCTGAGCTTTTCAGTCTTAGAGTCCGCCGGTATCGGGCGATCCTGATAGCAGTGGTGTGCTTCGTCGTTGAACACGAAAATCTGCTGCTTGTCAGTTCCAAGGTCCCGGAGCACGCGGCTGACCATCGCCTTGGGAGACTCCTTGAAGGCGTCCCCCCTGCGGTCGCCTTTGAGGAGAAGCCGGGTGTTTTTGGCGACCCCACGTATCTCTTTGGCGTCCTTAAGCTGGAAGGCGTGGTAGTTAGTAATGACGATTCGAGCGTGCTCGAGTCCACTCTTAAGGTCGATTGGAATCAGGTCACGTAGATCATAGTAGTTTTCCGAGTCTTCAGGCAGCAGGACTCTGAGACGGTCACGAATTGTGATGCCCGGAGCCACGACAAGAAACCTGTTAGTAAAACGTGCATCACGAGGAGACTGCACCTTATTGAGCGTCTGCCAGGCGATCAGCATGGCCATGACAACCGTCTTTCCGGAACCGGTAGCCATTTTCAAAGCTGCCCGAGGCAAACCGACATTGTGCGCCTGATTCTCGGGTTCAAGTCTCTTTCGCCAGTCGGGATAGCCGTGGGTTCGTCCGGCAACCTCTGTCAGGAAGATCGCTGTCTCGGCGGCCTCGCGCTGACAGAACAAGACTCGGTTCTCACGATTGGGGTCGGCCCAGTGCTGGAGAAGCTTACGAGTAATCGGCGTGACACCCGCGAAGTCGCCGCCGCGACGCCACTTAGAAACGTCCCGGCGAAGATCGTTGATAAGGCTGTTCTTCTCGCGCCGCTCACCGGTGAGATCGAAGTCGAAGGTCTCCTGCACGGAATCATCATTTCCGCGCCTGCCCTTTTTTGCGATGGCAATGGGAATGAAGGACTCGCTGGGCCGTCTGCCGTCGCGAACCTCCCCTGTCGGGCCCTGTGGGCCGATCTCATAGAATCGGTCGGGCTGCTCATACGGCGTGTTCAGGATCGGATTATCAATGTTAGTACTCATGCCCCAGCCGTTCTGTGCCCAACCATGCTGTATATCCTAGCTGGGCCCACACACGAAATGAGGGCGCCACCCCTCAGCTCCAGTATGCAAACAAGGTTTTCGAGCCGTCGTCCAATCGGCTGGCCATCCCTTGAGCCGGAGGCAGATCCTACTGCGTTGATCGAGACCGCAATAAGCACATTGCCATGGATTCAGCTACATTGGCCGGGCGTCGCCGCTCCCAATAATCGGCCGCAATCTTTTGATCTTTCCAACGACGGAACTCGGAAGCGTTGTTATTAACAATTCGTCCGAGCCATTGCGACTGCCGTTGGAAGCGGCCGAGTAACGTAATGTCGTCAACCTCTTCGAGACAATGAAGGACTTGGCACCGAGACGTCGTGCATCCTCGTCTGGGGTCATTCTCGAGCGACCGTAAAGCAAGCATGAATCCGTTAGTTCGGGCTCTACGTCGTACGACAGAATCCACCGGTACGGGATGCCACTCATCAAGTAGGCAGCCAAGCGTAGGTGGGGGCCTTGTCCTTTCCAAGAAGCGTCAACCTCGTCCTCGAATGAAACATTGTAGAGCTTTGAAGACTTCTCAAGGTAAGGCGGGTCGAGATATACGAGTACAGCTTCGGGTCGGATCGTTTTGTAAGTGGAAGCTGCCTGGTCGAGCGTCGAACGCCAATCGCCGCACCAGACGTCCGCGATACGTCCCTTGCTGTAGAGCTCGCCGACGTATGCGATGCGAGTTTCTAAGGGGTCAGGCATGAACCTGCAGCCGATACCATATTTCGATTTCTGGGCTCGTCCGCCAATTGGACCAGCCCCACCGTGCAGGATCCCGGAGAAGGTCGTCCTGTTGAGGAAAAGACACCTCATCGCCGTTTCGAACCGTGCGGTTTCCGCCTTCATGCCGTGTGGAACTGTCCAGTGTCGCCAATAGTCCCAGCGTTCGAGAGCCGCAGAACCGCCCGGTGCAATAAATGTCTTGTGTTCTTCCCTCATGCGCGCAATGAGGTTGGCACTGTCGCCCGCGGCGACCTGCCAGAATGCGGCCACGAGTGGGTCTGCGTCTGCAAGAAGGGCCCGCTGAACCGTTCCATTACCGAGGAGACGGAGCGCCGTCGAGGACCCCCCAGCGAACGGCTCGACGAAGAGCTCCACCTGTGGAATTGACTTCGCTGCCCTAGCGGTGTCAATCAGTTCCGCTACCACCGAGGCAAAACCTGTTTTCGCGCCCGGGTATCGGAGCGGCGATTGGTGCCGCATCCGGGCTTGGGCTTCTGTCACCGGAGGCACACTTGAAGAAAGTTGGCGCGGTTCTTCTCGAACGAATCTTCGCGCGAATGATTCGGCGCCGACATGCACACGCGCGTCGTCTGGCGCCAAATGTGGTGGGGTTCGAGGCAGGGTGGGCGGTGGTGCGGAATCTATCGGGAGTCGAATGATCTCGATTGTCACGACCACTTACCTGCCTTCCGTATGTTGTCTGGACCGTAAAGAGTCTAGATTGAACGACATCATCACGGGCATCTCGAGTCACGCTTGCGATAATTGGACTCCAAAACACGACGCAACTGCCCTCGTCACTTGAATGGCGACCGGTATCTGATCTGGGAATCCTTAGGCAACTGGATACCGTTCTGTGCCATTGCTCGCAACACTGAGTGACCAACTCCGAGTGGAAGCGAAGCCGCGTTATGCGCGAGTGCGACGGGGATAACCGCGTTCGGGTAGAGTCGCGTTCGCACTCCATCGAGGACTTCACAGACAACACGAAGAGTCGGATAGCTGTCAAACTCCTCCGCCCCCAAACCTTCGTACGGCAACACGCCGGCCCTCGGTGGAACCGTTATCACGAGGGGGTCCCCCGCGGTCGTTCGGAAGATGAACCTCCGTCCGTAAAACTCGTCTCGACCATACTGATGACCGTCTGGGCGACCGGTCATGCGATTTATGTACTCGGTCGTCAGCCGCATAACACTACCTTTCGGGATCAGCTCCGCGATGAGCTCGGCGTGCTCCACGAAACGCCCCGACTTCTCGATCCCGACGAGCAACGGTGCTGAGATGCCCTTCGTCGCACCCCATTCGTAAATGGCGTCGTTATATGTCTGCAGGCGGCGCTTCAAAGGCGCAACAACCCCGAACAGTGCCAAGGGCCCGTCCGTGATGAAAAGAGTTCGCCTGAGGACGTCCTCAGGCGTGTCAAGCTGCGTGTAGAAGTGCTCTAAGTAGCTCAGCGTCATCAGCCGCTCCACGACGAGCATGACTCTCGTCATGGCGGTCTGATTCGACCCCTCCTGTGAGTATTCGTCGTGAGTGCGAAGGACATCCGCTAAGTAAAGGATGGCGCCACACTCTGTGCACGTGCCACCGGAGATAGTGACACGCGGCTCTGAGCCCGGAGCGAACCCGAACGCGCAACTGGGACAGGTTCGAATCGGTACATCCTTCGCCGGATTCCCCGGCCCGCCGTGCATAGCGAGAAGGGCGTCAGCCAAAGTGCTGTCGGAATCCTGGTCGAAGCGCGTGTTTCGAAGGAAATGGTCGATTTCCTGCCGCCAGGTGTCACGTCCGTTGTAGCCCGGCCGAATCAGGCCGGACCCGGGCAGAGCGGCGTCGAAAGCTGCTTCGGAATGAGATGCACGAATCTGGACCGGGTTCACGAAGGGTCCTTCGCCGGCCGCAGTGATTTTGTCGAGGTCCAAGAAGGAACCGGCAATGCGGAGATACCCAACCTTGATTGTCGGGTGCTGCCTTGTGACCTCAACCTCAGAGTCGGAGCCGTCGACTGTGATCGCGAACTTGACGTCCGTCGCCGGGGTGACGCTCTGGAGCGCGCGAAGCGGGACGCAAAGCGAGGTCACGCGATCGCTGTCCTCAGGTTTCGCTTGGGCGACTTCCCAGCGGGCGAAGGCCTCCTGGACCGCATGGTTGCTGACCGTCGGGACATGACCGAGCCGGGAGGCTCTCTCGTTCGAGTACGGCACAGTCAGTAGCTTTCGGTGGTGTCGAGCACATGCGGGAGGAGACCTGCGGTCATCCGCGCCTTGTTGATCATGTCGTGGTCAAACTTCGCGATTTGCACCGGAACGATGTATTTTCCGGAGTGGGTCTTCATGCGCACGAACCCGACGTCCTCGCAGCGGCGCAGACTGTCAGCCCATGTCTTGAAGTCGTAGTAGTGAGAGAGCTCCCGGGTCTCGTTGTCCGAGTTAAGATGGGCCACCAGCCAGTTTGACGTGTTGGACAGGACCCGCTGGTCAACACTGGACACCTCCTGAGTGGCGTACATCATGCCAACCTTGTACTTCGCAGCTTCCTTTGAGAGCCGCACCCACGGATCAGAGTCCGTCTCCCGCTTGCCCCTTTCGAAAAGGTTGTGGGCTTCTTCGACGACGATTTGGAATGGCCGGGGCTGTTTTCCTGCAGCGAACTCGTCCCGAGCATGGTCAAGAAGTGTCGTGACGATGCGCTCGGAAAGCGTCTTCACGACGCTGCCGTTTCCCTGCGACAAGTCAATGATAACGAGCCGACCTGCCTGCATGTCTTTCCAGACGAGCTCGCCGATCTCGCCGATGGCTGCCGGATCGTGAAACGGCTTCAGCCGCTTGATGGCCGCGTCGCCGGCCTGACCCTCCATAGCCTTGAGAATGTCCTTCAGCTCGCCCGAAGCAAAGTCCCGCTTCCACGAGTCTGTAAGAGCATCGTTCTCATTCTTTGCGCGCAACCATTCGAGCAATGCCATTGCAGCTGCGGTCGTCGAAACCCACGCATACTTGTCTCGCCCAGCCACGCCCGAGATCTTGGACGTTGCTTCTGTCAGTTCTTTCACGAGTGCGTTCGTCAACGTCACCCGAACGGTGGAGAGGCTTCCGGACACGCCCGCCCGGTGAAGCAATGCGTAAAACGCGAGCCGATTCCGTTCAAAATGGTTCAGTGCCGCAATATCGGCTGCCACGGGCTCTGCCATGTTCACCGCACGGAACCCGGCCATATACTGCGCACCCGCAGACGCTGACGCGGCAACTTCCTGCTGGACCATCTGCCAGACGGTCTGCAGGCTGGCGGAGTCGAGGAAATTGATTCGCAGCGGTTGCTCAACCGGCTTCGCCGGGTCTGGCTTCTCCTTATAGATGCGAACCTCATTAGCAGTGTCCCCGAGGAGGCGCAGGCCGGTGCCGTCCTGCTCGTTCACGTTCGCGTACTCGCCCTGAGGGTCGAAAATGAGCTGCCCGATGCGCTCTTTTCGCGCGACGCCGTGCTGGAAAACCGCAGTCACGACCGTCTTGATGGTGTTGGACTTACCGGTGCGTGTCATCCCGAACACGGCAGTCTTACGGGAGATGAAGTCTGATACGTGTACACGGACTTCTGCCCCTGCAGTGCCAGCCATTCGGGCCCGACGCATCGTCGACGCGAATCGGACGGTCCCAAGCGGGAGGGTGTTATCTTCACCGGTCTCGGGATAGGAGGCGAGCCAGGAAAGCACGTACGGGGACGGGAGAAAGACCTGGTATTTCGCGGAGGAGACGACATTGTCAATGTCAGCCCCGAACTCGAGAGTGGCGCTTCCCTGATCGATGGCGTAAAACGTGCCAATGACCTCGCAATCGAAAGCTGACTGCTGCAACTCATCCCGGGTGAGCGTATCTGTGACGTCGTCAAAGGAGCGTCCGCTAGTCGTGGCATCCCGTACGACCGCGAGCCGGGTCTGGACCAATTCGACCTCGTTCGGCAGCGACGCGGTGCCGCGCACACGGAGGAGGATCAGTTCCTCATCGTCGAGAATGAAACCCTCGCTGGTCTGGTTTCCCGCAGTCGCGAGGAGGTATCCGCCGAGCGGCACACCGCCGGCTTCGTGCTTCCGATAGTCATCGGTAAGGACGACGGCCTGAGAGTAGTCAAGGCGGTAGATCCCGCCAATTGCGACACACTCCTTGTTGATGAGCTCGGCGAGTGGACTTATGGCTTTCGTCTTGTTTGCCACGGCTGTGACGATACTAGTCATTGGTACCTTTCCCCAGATTTCGATTCCCCAGATTTCGATCGTAAACCCTTGGCCCAATTTCTTTGTGTTGGCCTCACCGCTGCGTTTCAACGCGGTTCGATGGACGGTCCCCCTCAAGCACTCCTGAACTCCTGATAGGCGTGCTCAAGTAATTCCTGGCTGGGGTACGCACGACGGTTTTGCGGCAGCTCCATGAGACGTTGACCATGTCTGGCTTGGATCCCGTATGTCAGCATTGGGCCATCGACTTCCGCCAAAATGTCGTCTCGAACTTCCACTATGAAATCGGGACGAATGCCCAGAATGTGTGCGTCGAAAGCAGCATGGTGGATCTTGCACAGCGCCATACCGTTTATGACAGAAGCAATACCCAGTTCTGCGGAGTCTGGAACGATATGCGCTGCGTCGAGCAATTCCCGGTGGGCCAACGCGCACACCGCGCACCTAGTCTTGTAGGCGCGAAGTACCGTCGAGCGAAATACAGGTTGATGCAAACGTCGTTTGGTTTCTACGGTGAGATAACGACGTAGGTGCTCCTCTATCGGGCTTTCCTTGCTGACGAGGCCTCTGCCAACGTTTGGATCAATGACAAATTGCTTGCGTTCGGGCTCTTCCCAAAGAAGATAGACGGGAAAGACCGGCTGAAAAACGGCTGGCCACATCCCAACACCAAAGAACCAGATAAGAGGTAACTGCTGCTCCATAGCGGACCGCAACGCGCGATTATCCGGGTGCTCCGGGTCATCTCCTCGCCAGGCATAACGGAGGAGACCGTCCTCCCCCATTTCATCGTTGTATGGGCGTTCCCGGCCGGGGGCCCTGTAAACGGTTTGGATCGAAAGTGCCGCCGTAAGATCCCGTGGTTTCCAAATCCCTGTCTGCGTAGCCTGAAGTCTTCTTGGCTGCCCATCCAGATTGAAGTCCTGGATATCCTCTCTGGTGAGCCACTCCTCGCCGTCGTTGGTGCGTACCGACAGCCATGCCATCGCCTCGCGGCGTAGCTTGGAGTCAAAGTTCTCAGTATTGGTTCCCCCAATTTCGGCCATCTGCCCAGGATAGTCGGTGCATTCATCGCTCCGCGCATTGGCGGGCTCACCTCGGAACCAGCCAGCCTCAGCGCACTGGACGCCAGGCAAAACCTGACCATCACGGACGCCAGCCTGAGCCGCTCAATTAACAGGACCGTCGCGGGGGTCAGGAAAAGCCACCATCACCGCAAGGGGAAGCAACAGCAGGCCGACACACCGGCGTCGCATTTTCCTCTGTAGCAACTGCGCGAGCAGCCAGCCCACCGCCCTCCCTCCCGTTGTCTCCCCTCCGCGGACTTGCCCACAGTGGCGTCTATCGCACCCCTCTCTGGGCACCGTCCTGGCGTCCAGCACCTTCTGCCACCTACCGGAGAGAACAGCATGGGAAACTGCACGCTTGGTTCATTGACCGTCTCTGGCCTTGGCCTCAGGCTGCATGGGAACGAGTGAGCAATCTTAAACAACGGTCCCCGACCACGCCAAAAGCGTAGTCAGGGGGATTGACGCGTTTTCGGCTCAGGCCGCTGACGCAAAGCCCTTCTTTGTGATGAACCAGCCAACGAGTATTGACACGCCCAGCAGAATAAGAGAACTCAAAGTCCAGACAGCGGACCGGGGCCCGAAATTTGAAACAACGAGCCCTGTGATCGAGATGAGCGTCGACACGACGCCGCCGGGAAGCAGGACCGCCTGCGCCCGCTTGTACAGCCAACGAGCCGTCTCCGGGCTTGCGCACTTCAAAACGGTGTAGCCAAACCGGGATCTCGGCTCTTGGGCGACCCTGAGTGACAAATAGGCTATAACAATCGAAGCGCACACGCTGACCAATGCAAGGAAGGTCCAGGCGTTCATGAATAAAACACATCATTTATCGGAATACGGTCCACTGATCTTCCTGGATAGAATGCAGAATTGTCTGGATGATCAAATACGGGTCAACGCTCAGTTTTTCATGAATAAAGCATGCTAATTCTGGCCTAAACTCGCATTCCGGGAGCAAGATCCGCGGATGGGGAAGCAGGAACCTGTGCGCTGCGTCTTTGGCGGCACGCTACCCGCACGTGTCACGCATCCCCGCGGCGTTCTTCGTCAAGGGGCGAGTCAACCGACCGTTCCGAGAACGAAAGGATAATTGCGGCCCCTTCGCGCAGCCACAACCGCCCCGACACGCTCAGCCCGCTACTCGCCCACTGATTCCTGCCCCAGCACCACGTTCACCGGGGCCTCGCCGGCTTGCAGCAACGAAATCTGCTTCTTGATCAACCGGACCATCCGGGGGAACATCGCCGAGCTCGCCCCGCCCACATGGGGCGTGATCAGCACACCAGGTACCGTCCACAAAGGATGGTCGGCGGGCAACGGTTCCGGGTCGGTCACATCCAAAGCAGCACGTAACCGTCCCGAAGAAGTCTCCCGCAGCAAGGCTTCTGTGTCCGCCACCGGGCCCCGCGCCACGTTCACCAACAACGCCCCGTCCGGCATGGCCGCGAGGAACCGAGCATCCACCAGGCCGCGGGTCTGCTCGGACAAGGGCACACTGACCACCACGATCTCGTGCAGCGGCAACTGCTCGAACAGTGCATCAACGCCGAAGATCCGGCCGTGTTCATCGTCCCGTTCGCGGCTTGCCATCCGTGTCACGTGCGTTTCGAATGGCAATAGCCTGGCTTCAATTGCCTTGCCCACTCCCCCGTAGCCAACCAGGAGAACGCGGCGGTCCGCCAGGCTGGGACGCTGGCCAGCACCCCACGTAGCGGTCGCTTGGTTTCGAACAAAGTCCGGAATCCCACGCTGGCTGGCGATGATCATTCCCAAGGCGAGTTCCGCCGTCGACGTCTCATGGACGCCCGCCGCGTTCGCGAAAGCGCAACCCGACGGCAGAACGTCAGCGACGCCGTCGTACCCTATCGACTGGCTCTGCACCAACCGGACCCGCACACCGTCCAGCGCCGCGAGCGCGTCCGGCCGGCCCATGTAGGGCGGCACCAGCAGGTCGAAGTGGCCTGCCGGCACGGGACCAGTCAGGTCCCACACCACGAACTCGACGTCGGCGGAAGGCTCCATGGCGTCCAGGAGTTTCTGATCGGGCAGGCACACCCGCAGCCGGGCCGTCACCGCGCAACCACCAGTTTGAGGTTCGCAGCACGCAGCGCGGTTTCGCTCATTTCCCTATTCCTGTTTCCCTTGTGGCGGTCGATTTACCCGGACGGCATGTCCTGTTCCAACACCAATTTACTTTCCCGGCGGTTAGGACGCTTCGCCTGTGGGTCAATGTCTGGGACAACGGGTGGGAACCCGGCCTATAGTGTGGCATGGCCGGGAAAGAACCGAGGATCAAGCGTCTGTTGGCGATCGGCCTTGGCTATGCCGTCAGCGCGGCTTTTGCTTCGATCGTCCTGCTATCGCTCGGCTGGGAAAAACCCAACTCACTTCCCATATTCCTTATCACTTTAGTGGCCACCTGGATGGTTGGGTTAGTGGCAGCCCGCGTGATTAACCGGCTCCGGTTCAAGCTATGGCGACGGCGCGGGTGGACGGAATTCTGGATTCGTTCGCCCGAACCGTTGCCCGGCGGCCTGGCCAACGGCTGGGTGCGGGGCCTGCTTTCCGTCCGCGCACCGCTTGTTGACTTCGTGACAGATGAGTCCCGGGACGGACCATGGGTCAATCCTGCTACATTCCTCGTGAATGGCCGGATCCCACCGGACCGCAAGCACTTGGATCTGTCGGATTTCGTGGCAGTCAACTTCGGCCCGGGTTTCCGGGTGGTTTCACTCCAGACCACATACGGACCCATCGATGTGGCCGGGTATCCCGAAGCCCTCGACCAACTCGATGCAGAACTGTTCGGCCAATCCGGAGTTGCCAGTCAGTAGCTTCGCTGCTCGCCCTACTCCTCCGTTGTCCCCACTCCCCCGCCGGACTCCGCGGCTATTCGGCTGCGGGCTTGCAGCGCGAGCGAGCCTACTCAGGGGCAGGAATAGTCGTAGTCGAGTCCGGAGGACATGTACTGGGTCACAGACACCCGGCTTCCAGGCGTAAGGCCAGGCAAAGAACAATTGGACTTCGCTGCGCGCAAGGTCTTGGCACCGGGAAGCCAACTCGGCAGCCCGGCGAGCGGACTGCTGGTGGGGACGGTTCCGGCGATAGTTCCCCACTGACTTGCCGTCGAATAGATCCCGACACCCGCACCGGCAGTGCCGGAGGTGATGCTCTTGAAATAGGCGACCATTCCTTCAAGGTCGGCCCTGTTCAGTGCCGGGGTGGTCTGCCAACTGTTGCTGGTTTCCACATCAAGCCACCAGAAATAGTTCCCGGGGTTGTTCACGCCGCGGATAGTGGCATCGTCATAGGCCTTCGCGTAGCCGTACATGTAGGAGCAGGCGAGATCGACTGCACCGCCGCACGTCCCGTAAGGATTGGCGACCTGTGTGCCGGCGTAGGTGTTCGACGACGGCCACCACGAGCCCGCGAGTCCTGGATTGGCGGTGTTCACGTACAGGGCGACCTTGGGCTGCGCTGTTCCTCCCGTTGAGCCAGCCGCCCAAGCCAGTTGCTGAGCCAAGCAAGGGTTGGTGTTATTGGCCAGGCCGCCGGTCACGCCCACGATCGCGAACGCTTGTCCCGCGGGGAGGGTATTGCCGCACTGTGGCCAGGAAACATCGTTGCCGACCAAATCCGGCGTCCGGGGAGGGGAGGCCGCTGCTACCGGGGCCATTCCCGCGAGCAACAGGCCAAGAAGAGCCAGGAACGTGCATGCCATCTTCATTCCAAAACGCGCCATGCCCTATGGTACGCCCGACCTCCCAGGCCCTAAGAAGAGCGCCACCCTCCCCGGCACCAAGAGCCAGGCCCCGCGGCTCCTAGGCTGCGGGTTCGCCCTGCTTGACCAAGGCAGCCTCAAGATTGATCTTCACCTTGTCGCTCACCAGGAAACCGCCGGTCTCCAGGGCTGCGTTCCACGTCAGTCCGAAGTCCTTGCGGCTGATCTCCGTTTCGGCGGAGAACCCGGCGCGAGTGGCGCCGAAAGGATCAACAGCGACGCCGGTGAACTCCACTTCCAGCTCCACGGGCTTAGTGATCCCGCGGATGGTGAGATCGCCCGTGAGGGTGTAGTCATCGCCGTCGCCCTCTACGCTGGTGGCCCGGAAGGTCATCTCCGGGAACGTCTCGACGTCGAAAAAGTCGGCGCCGCGGACGTGGGCGTCGCGGTTGGCATCGCCGGAGTCAAAGCTCGCGGTTTTAACTGTTGCGTGGAGGGACGCGTCGGCCAGGGACTCGCGCACGCGGGCCTCGGCATTAGCCTCCGTGAAACGGCCGCGGACCTTGCTGATGCCAGCGTGCCGTACGCTGAAGCCAATCTCGCTGTGGGACATGTCCAGCAACCACGTGCCGGAAGTCAGGCCTGAGGGAAGAGTCATGGTGGATCTCCTGATTCGAAAGAATTTCGCTTGGATCGATCCCCTCCACCCTTGTTGAGCCTCTCGATGAAGTCAAGGAAACCGGCTTGGCCTCTTGACTGGCGGGGACCGTCGGCCGAGAGTTTCACATGTGAGGCGTGAGGCCGCTCGGGAGTATCTGGCGAGTGCCCTGTGGGCGATGCCGACCTGCGCCGTCGTCCTCGCGATCATCGCGGGGGCGGGCCTCTCCGCGGTGCAGCTCGGCACGGAGTCGCCCCTCGCCGTCCTCCTCTTCCAAGGGACGTCCGACGACGCGCGGAACCTGCTCATCGGCATCGCGAGCACCATGGTGACGGTCATCGCCGTCGTACTCGGGCTCACTGTCGTGGCACTGCAGCTCGCGTCGACGCAGTTCAGCCCGCGGCTGCTGCGGAACTTCCTGCGCGACATCCCCAACCAGGTGACGCTCAGCGCGTTCGTTGCCACGTTCGCGTACAGCACGGCGGGGCTCTACACAGTGGGAATCGCAGCCGGCCAGCGCACCGAGAACTACCCCCGCCTCGCCGTAAGTGGTGCCCTGCTGCTGCTGTTCGTGAGCATGGTCATGCTCGTCTTCTTCGCCCATCATCTGTCGCATTCGATCCAGGTGGACCAAGTCATGAAGGGCGTCGAGAAGGCCACGCTCAAGGTGATCGAGAGGTCGTTCGTCCCCGGCGATCCCGGTATTCGCATGCCAAACCCGCCGCCGGGGGCCACGGCTTTGCCGGCACCGCAGTCCGGATATGTTCAAGCCTTCCATGTCGAGGCGTTCGTCGGGGTGCTCGCGAGCCGAGGCCTCACTGCCCGGATGGTGCCCATGGTCGGCCGGCACGTCATCGCCGGGTCCCCGCTCGCCTGGGTGTGGGAAAGCACCGGCGACAGCGAACATCCCCTTGCCCCCGACGCCGGCGCTGAACTGCGCCGGGCGCTCGCCCAAAGCGTGCGGATCGGTTACGAACGGACCCTTGAGCAGGACGTCGCCTTCGGGATCCGGCAACTCGCCGACGTCGCGTCCAAGGCGCTCTCGCCCGCCATCAACGACCCCTACACCGCGAACCAAGCGGTGGACCATCTCGGCTCGATTCTCGCGGCTCTCTCACTCCGGCAGCATGGCCCGCAGGCCGTGGCGGACGCTCAAGGCACCGTAAGGCTGCACCTACCGGCTCGCGATTTCGCCTATCTCGTGGATCTGGCCCTCGGACAAGTCCGGCGGTACGGCGCGAACGAGCCTCGCGTGGTCCGGGCCTTGCTGCGCGTGTGCCGTGATCTCGTGTGGTTCGGCGACGCGCCGCACCACGCCGTCGTGCGGCAGTACGTCGAGACCCTTCTCAGCGATGTGACCCGGCTCGTGGCACAGCCAGCCGATCGCGAACCTCTTCTCGCGGAGGGGGCGGCGGTGCTTGAGGCGTTCGACGTCGCGGACGGCAGGAGCGACGCCAGCTAGCTTGGGGGCGGTGGGGGCGTCATTCGATTTCCGCTTCCGCGGCTGCGTTGCGGATGCCGCGGGGGCGTCCTGCTTTAGTCCAAGCCCAGTAAAGGAGGCCTGCGATGGCGAGGGCAGCGGCGAGGCTGACGATTGGGAAACCGCGGGAGAGGTTGGCAACGAGAGTGAAGGCCACGACGAGGGCTCCGACGGTGTTCAGGATCAGGAATCCCGGTTGGCGGTCCTTCCGGGCAAAGAGTGCCATGGAGACCAAGCCGGCGAGGAAGCTGAGGAAGACCGAGACGGCGTAGAACAGGACAAGCACCTGATCGTTGGCGCCGGCGATGGCGGTGACGGCTCCGGCTAGGACGATGAACAGGGCGACGCCCCAATAGGGCGTGTGGTGGGCGTTGGTGCGGCCCAGGGAGGGAGGAAGGATGCCGACCGTCTCACCGTTGCGGTTGATGTGGCGTGCCAGAGCCTTGAGTAGGCCCGGTCCGGCCTGGAAGCCCGAGGAAGCCGCCGAGAGCAGCAGCAGGGCAGTGACGAGCTGGAAGGAGGCGAACACGGGCCCCGGGGTAGCGAGGCGGGCGAGTTCGGCGATCTGCGTGCTGTCTTCCGGAGGAATGCCGACGTGCAGCCGCGCGGCCTCCAGAGCGAGGCCCAGAGTTATGATCCCGACGACGGCGAGAGTCAGCCAGAGGGTGAGCTGCCCGAAGCGGCGCTTCCCGGCGTTGTCGAGCTGCCCGAGCTGGGCAACCGCCGAGGTCGCCGCTTCCACGCCGGTGGCCATGGCCATGGCGACGGGGAAGGCAAGCACGACGGCAAGGACCGGTGCATGCCCAGGGGCGCCCGTGATCGTGCCAACCATTCGCGGCGCTGCGCCCAGACCGCTGAGAAGGACGACGACGGAAACGACGATGAAGGCCATAGTCATCGCCGCGAAGACCAGCCGGCCCAAGTGTCCGAACCAGCTCGCAGCACCGACGAGGACCACCAAGCCCAGCCCGAGCAGCAACCGCCAGGGGGCAAGGGCCGGGAAATAGGCGATTACCGCCGAGGAACCAGCAGAAACGCTGATCGCGATGGTGAGCACGAAATCGACCACCAGCGCACCGATCGGGATGAAGGACCAGCCGTCTCCGAAGGCTTCACCGACGGCGGCGGACGCACCGCCGCCTCTCGGGTAGCGGGCGATAAGTTGCCGGTAGTTGACGATGACCAGGGCGACGATGGCCACCACCAGGACCATCGCCGGGACCAGCAAGGCCAAATCACCGTTCAAGGCACGCAGAGCCGCTTCGATTGCGTACGCCACAGAGGAGACAGGGTCGGCCATGACCGCGAAAGCAAACGCCAACAGCAGCGCGGTGCGGGAGCGCACGGCTCTTCCCAGACCACCTCTGGTGAACCTTCCGCGCAGAATTTTCACGGGGATCTCCGGTTCCATGACAGACCTATCGACCTGCCGACCAGACTTCCCGGCTCACCTCTGAATGCCTCCCGCCCGCAGCTAGGAGCGCGGGCGGGAGACGCTATTGGGGAATCGCACCGATCTGCTGCATAAGGCTGAGGGTGTCTGTGGAACCCCAGTGCTCAGCTACTTTGCCGTCCTCGACACGGATGATGTCTGTCCCTCCGAATTCGACGCTGTTGCCCGATGCCGGAACGCCCGCCATGTCCCCACTGTGAGTGCCCGTCAGAATCACGTGGCACGCCTCCAAATTTCCGTCAGCCAGCCACGGCTCAATCATCTTGACCTTGATATCCGGGAACGCCTCCCGGATGGCGGTGACGAAGAACCGGACACCGTCCCTGCCGGGCGGTTGCCCAGGGAGAGCCTCTTCGTGATCAACCAGGTCCTCCATCGCCAACTCATCAATGAGATCGAGATTTCCACCCTCAATGATTTCTTTGTAAAAACGCCCGATCAGTCCAGTGCCATCAGCCATTTCAGACTCCTTAATGAATGAGACCGTCCAATTTTTCCCTGAAACCTATATCCCGAGCCCGGGCACCATCCCCGGCACAAAGGCGACAAACACCGCTATGAGGCCCAGCGCCACCGCAACCGAGCGGTTAGCGAGCCGTTTCCATGGGAGCATCTTCTCGAGCGCAATGAACGCCCCGACCACAGCCATCCAGCCGACGCTCATCACGCCGAGCGCGAAGAGCGCCACCATCAACGCCCAACAGCAGGCAACGCACCACGCCCCGTGCTCGAGTCCAAGGCGCAGCGCACCAATGGGCCCGTAGCGGATGCGGTGCAGGATGAAGTCCATGGGCGTCCGGCATTTCATCAGGGAAACGTTCTTGGCCGGCGTGAGCTGATAGACCGCCGCGGCAAAGATCACTCCCGCAGCCAGATAGCGACCGCCGGGATCGGATGAAAACAAGCCAGGGACTAGCGCCGCAACCGCTGTGTAGAGCGCGTAGGCGGCGAGGCCGAAGACTGTCCACGAGATCAGGTAGCCGGCAACGAATACGGCCGTAGACCCTGGCGGAGCGTATCGTCCGGTTTCGCGGCGGTGCTCGGTGATCCGGGCGTAAGCAACCACCATCGGCGCCACCGACGGAAACATCATCGCCGCCAGCATTACAACCCAAGTGGCCAGGAAGAAGCCCAACGGTCCCGGGTCCGTCCAACGCCCCATGTCCATTCCGGACATTTGCACGGCCGAAACGATCCAGCTCACCGCTGCGAGGACCAGCAGAACCGCGACCAAGCCGGCTTCGCGCAGGTCAACACGGAAAACTGTGGCGCGCGCGGTGGAGCGCGCCACAGTTCCCGGGATCAACCTTCTGCGCGGCACGTGCCCGGCCGTCATACCCGGCCCTTGGGGGCGCCTTCGGCCATCTCGCTTGCGTAGGCGAAGTCCCCGCTCTCGCCCCAGATCCCGTCGAAATCCAGTCCGAAGAGGTCTGTGTGCCCCTGTGCCTTCCCAATCATGATCTCGACGGCAAAACCGTACATGGCATTCTTAAGTGTGGTGACACTGCCGCCGGGTCCAGGCAGCGTCTCAAGTGTGAAGTTCGAGTGTCCTCCCACAGAGGCGGACGGGTTATCGCCGTCGGAGAACGTAACGCTGGCCCGCTCAACGCCCAACCATTCGCCATACAAAGCCGCTAGATCCCCGAACGGTCCGCCCACCTCGCCGTGCAGAATGCTTTCGAGGGCAGTCGCCTGCCCGTCCGATGCCCCTTCATCGAGGACGACCCCCACCTTCCAGCCGCCCGCGGTGAGGTGCGACGGGAACCAATTGACGAGGGCGAAGTCGACACCCGAAAGATCGGTGTCATCGAGCTTCCCAGCCGCAACATGGAACACAGCCACGCCACGGCACTCGCCGTTCGGGCTGTTGGGCCTACCGTCCACCGGGCACGGACAGATCAACGCACAACTGCAGCTTCCTACATATTTTCCGGACATTTCCCAAGACATTGAGGACTCTCCTCGCTAGTTCATTCGACTAGCGGAGCTCCCCCAGAGGCAGCGCCGAAAACACTCAGAACGAGACCACGAACCTCGTAAGGCCGAGATTATTCCCGCCTCATTTGAGTGTCAATAAGATTTCCTAAGCCGCGGCATCCGGCTTCCGCCACATCGTCGCAAGCACGAACACCACCGCGCTCAGACCCAGCATCACCAGCACCATCAACCCCCAGTTCGCCTGATTGACGCCAGGACCATACAGCACACCAATGAGGACCGTCGCCGTGATGGCCCCGAGGTAGCGGCAAGTCTGGAAAATCCCGGCGGCCACTCCCCTGTCCTGGGGCCGCGCGGACACATACAGGCCCTGGTTCGACGCCGTGCTGACCACGCCATACGGGACACCCATCAGCGCCGTGAGCACCAGCACCAGCGGTGGCCAGAAGGACAAAGTCAGGATCCCCAACGCCCCGGACGCCAGGGCCAAGAGCACGACGCCGACGATCATCACGGAACGCACGCCGAACCGCTCAATGAACCGCACCGCAACCGGGGTCACGAAAACTGACATGGCAGCAAGGGGAAGCATCAGCAGGCCGACCACACCGGCGTCGTACTTTCCCGCCTGCTGCAGCAACTGCGGAAGCCCGAAGAACGCAAAGTAATAGACCGCGCTGAACACCGCAAAACCCAAGTACAACAGCAGTAGCGGCCGGTTCCGGCCAAGCAGCCGCAGGTCCAGGAACGGCGGGCTGAACCGCAACTCGCGCCACGCAAACAACCCCGCCAGGACAACAGCGACGGCGATGAACCACCAACGGTAGGCCGGCATCACGTTGAGCAGCGCCATCATCGCCAGCGTGAGCGAGGCGAGGAAAGCCAGGATGCCCGGAATGTCGGAATCGCGCAGGAGGACGGAGAGCTTGCCGCTTTCGCGTCCGACGTCGGGCGGCGCCACCCGCCGCACCACAATCAGGGCAAGAAGCGAGATTGGCACGTTGATCGCGAACAGCGCCTGCCAGCCGACAAGACTCACCAATAGGCCGCCGACGACGGGTCCCACCGCCGCTGCCGACGTGTTCGCCATCTGGATGCGCCCCAGGGGTCGGGTGGAGCTGATGTTCGCCTGCCGGCTGAGTGCCGAAACCATGACGACGGCGCACGGGTACGCCGTCGCGGTCCCCACCGCCATGAGCGCCCGGGCCACGCAGACCAGCGCGAAGTTCGGCGAGAACGGGGCCAGTGCGCAGGCAATAGCCACCACCGCCATACCGAAGGTGAACAATCTCCGCGGACCGAACCGGTCGGCGAGGCGGCCCATCAGCGGCTGGCCCGCCGCCGAGGCGAGGTAGAAGGAGGTAATCACCCAGGTGACCGTTGCGACGTCGAGCGCAAAGTCCTCGCGAAGCACCACCAGCGCGACTGCGATCATGGACGAGTTCAGCGGATTCAACGCCGTCCCGAGGCTGAGTGCTGCGATCGCTAGGCCGGGGCGGGATTTGTTGGTCACGCCCCTAAGTCTGGTCCATGGTTGCCTTGGGTCACGAAACGATGGGCGACACGGGCGTCACGCGGGCCTCAGCCCTGCGGTATGTCCCGCACCGGCTTCGGCTTTCCGGTCACGTCCGCAGTCAGCGTCGGGACCGGTGGCTTCGGCGGGGCCACTACCGGCGCGGGTGCTGGCGGTGGTGGCGGTGCGGGCGGAATGCACGAGTAGTTGTAGTCGAAGTCCGTGGTGAATTGGGTGAGTGCGACCACACCGCCGGCCGTCAACGGTGGGGCCGAGCAGAGTTCCACTGCGGACTCCGGTGATGTTGCTCCGGCAAGCCAGCTCTTAAGTCCGTTCAGCCTGCTGCCAGGACCAGGCTGGCCGGCGATGAGCCCAAACTGGTAGGAGGTGGAATAGATGCCAACCTGGGCGCCCATGCTTTGCAGAAATGCCGTCATGCCCTCGAGGTCGGCGGCGTTGGCCACGGAGTCCCAAGACCATGCATTCCCGGTCTCCACGTCCAGCCACCACATGCGCTTGGCGGGGTCGGGTACCCCGTACCGGGTGACGGCGTCGAAGGCCATGCCGTAACCGTAGAGGTAGGAACACGCCGCCGAAGCTGTCCCGTCGCAGCTCCCATACGGATTGGGACCGCCCAGGCCCACGTCCGCATCGGATGCCGGCCACCACTCGGCTCCGAACGGCCCAGGATTGGCGGTATTGACATACAGCGCGGCTGCGGGTTGGCTCGTCCCGCCCGCCGAGCCGCTGGCCCAGCCCAGCAGCTCAGCGAAACAGGGATTCGCGGTGCCCGGCCGCCCGCCGTTCACTCCGACAATCCCGAACGCCTGGCCTGCAGGAAGTCCGCCCCCACATTGGGGCCAGGATATGTCGCTGCCCAACACGATGCCCGAAGCCTCCATGGGTGCGGCATTCGCGGCGGAGAACGGAGTGGCTACCCCAGCAAAAAGGAGGCAAGCGAGGGCCATGAGTTTTGCAGTTTTCATGATGTGCATCCTCGGCAGGGTCAGGACCCAGACGGGTTGGTACTGCCGCACATTGCTTCCCGAAACAATGGCAGTGAGCCTCTTTTTCGGCTCACTTTGGATGCTACGGAGCCGTTTCCGGGCAGCCGTGAGTGATCCCTACTGGACTTAGTTAACGAGTTTGCGAGTAAGTGGTGCTTTGCACTTGGAGTACAGGTCCGCTGCCGGGGTACTCAGCGTTGCGCTGGGGCCCGCGGGTCAGCGCGAAACGAAAAGGCAACTTATGGCCGGGCGTGAAAGGTGTCGGTCTTCGCAGGATCCCGTTCGATAACCGGATCAAGGATTTCATCGATCTGTTTCATCAACGCATCCTCAAGCTTCCGGCCGGCGGCCTCGGCGTTGGCCGTGATCTGTTCGGGTCGCGAGGCGCCGACGATCGCCGCAGAAACGTTGGGGTTTTGAAGGACCCAAGCCAAAGCCATTGTCCCCAACGGCATTCCGGCGTCGGCCGCAATCGGCTGCAGTTGCTGCACTTTGGTGAGAACCTCGTCCTTCAGCCACCGGGCCACCGTATCCTTGCCGCCCTTCTGGTCGGTGGCCCGGGAGCCTGCCGGGGCCTCTTTGCCCGGAGAATATTTGCCAGTGAGCACGCCCTGGGCAAGTGGTGACCAGACGATCTGGCTGATCCCCAGTTCCTCACAGGCCGGCACGATTTCCTCGTCGATAACCCTCCACAACATGTTGTACTGGGGCTGGTTGGACACGAGTTGGACGTTCAATTCCTTGGCCAGAGCCGCCCCGGAACGGATTTCTTCAGCCGTCCATTCGGAAACGCCAATGTAGTGGGCCTTGCCGTCACGGACGACGTCGGCGAAGGCCTGCATCGTCTCCTCCAGCGGCGTCTCGTAGTCGAAACGATGTGCCTGATAGAGGTCAACGTAGTCCGTCTTGAGTCTGCGGAGGCTGCCGTTGATGGACTCCCGGATGTGCTTGCGCGAAAGGCCCCGGTCGTTACGACCCTCTCCCGTGGGGAAATAGACCTTGGTGAGAATTTCCACGCTTTCGCGCCGCACCCCTTTCAGCGCGCCGCCCAAAGCACTTTCCGCGCGCGTGTCAGCGTAAGCGTCGGCGGTGTCGAAGGTGGTGATGCCGGCGTCGAGAGCGGCATGGACGCATGCGGCGGCCGTATCCTGCTCTATTTGGGACCCGTGCGTCATCCAGTTGCCGTAGGCAATTTCGCTGACATACATGCCGCTTCGGCCAAGTTTTCTGTATTCCATGAATAATCTCCTGCGGTCGGTTCAGGGGCGGCTTTGGAAGATGCTCTTCATTCGGTCCCAGGCGTCTGCACGGACAAATGCGGGAATGCGGTTGAGAGGAGCGGGAACATCTACTGTTTGTTTTCCGGCGTGGCTGTCCCCCGTCCAAACGTCGACCCAGTCTCCGGAAGGAAGGTAAGTTGTCCAGGACTTGATCCCCTCTTGGGTTACGGGCGCAACCAGTAGGTCATCGCCGAGCATCCATTGCAGCGGGTGGTCCCAGACCTCCTGGTCTTCGGGATAGTCGAAGTAGAGTGGGCGCATGAGAGGGGCGCCGGTGGCTATGGTCTTTCGGGCTTGCTCTGACAGATACGGGATGAGGCGTTCGCGAAGCTCCGTCAGTTCGCGGAATATCGGAAGCACCGTTTCGTCGCCGCTTCTTTCCTGGATATTCCAGGGCGTGCGGTCACGGGACGGCTTGCGGTGATGGTTGAATTCCGAGTGGTACTGCATGATCGGGACAAATACGGCCGCAGCTGCCGAGCGCAGATAAAGTTCGGCGGTCGGCACGTCCCCGGAGAAGCCCGCAAAATCCCAGCCCCAGTACACGACGCCGCTCGCTGCAGCGGATAGGCCGGCAAACATCGACCAGCGGAATGCATCCCAGGTGGAGTCCTCGTCACCCGCCCAGAACGCTCCGTGGGCCTGGGAGCCAGTGAAGCCGGCCCTACTGAAAGTGACCGGGGCCTTGCCGGCAGACTCAAGCAGATCACCGTAGGCTTTGGCGTACGCAACCGAGAACAAGTTGTTCCCTTCGTCTCCCTTCATCCCATTGAGGTAGCGAAGATCCTCGCCCCAGGCGTGCTCCCCTCCATCAGTTTTGAATCCGTCGACGCCCAGTTCTTCGACCAAATATCGCCGTTTCTCCGTCCACCAGCGTGCCGCCTCCGGATCGGTTAGGTCCGGCATAAGTCCAAGTGGGAACCACCATCCGCGGTTCCGGTAAGGCCGCAGGCTGCCGTCCGGAGCCTCTTCACGAATGAGCCGGCCTTCACGGATCGCGGCTTCGGCGTCGTTCCGTGCCTGCCCTTGGGGGTGCGGACGCATTTTGATGAGCGGGATCTGCCACAGGACCACGCGAATGTCCCGTTCGTGCAGTTCATCGACCATGGCTTTCGGGTCCGGCCATGCTCCCTCTTCGGGGAAAGTGAAGTCATTGAGCCCCAGAGGGCCGCCGTCGGAGCTGGGGGTATACACAGCGTCGCGGAACGCAGTGAAGGTTGCCTCGTCGCTCCATGCCTCAATCACCACGGATCCAACGGGGATCCCAGTTTCGCGATGCAGATCCATCTGCCGCATGACCTCTGCCTGGGTGTTCCACTCGTTCCCGCTCGCCCACAGCTTGAAGACCCAATCGGGAAGCTCCTTGGGTGCCCCTACTTTGGAGAGGAAGGATTGCAGGACCTCGGTGGGCGTTCCATCGAAGAACTGCACTCCCAGGAGGGCGTCTCCGTTAACGGCGTCGGGGCCGACCTCGGCTTCAATGATGAGCCGGTTTTCGTCAGATGCGCCGATGTCGTACCACGTGCGTCGGGAGGTATCGATGTGGAATCCCCAGCCGTCTCCGCCGACCACGTGGGCGAAGGGCATAGGCAGGTAGGTCTTCCGGTGCGCGCCCTGGCTTTTGTATTGCTCAAAGACGACTGCGTCCAGCGAGGTCCCCCGGTGGTCGAGGGCATCGAATCGTTCCCCGAAGCCGGTAACCCGTTCGTTCGAGGCAAGCGGCAGCGCGAATCTCACCCGAAGAGGCCGGGAACCATCGTTCAGCACTTCGACCGAGTCACGGATCACCCGGTGGGTACCGGTGATGTCCAAGGCATGTTCTGCAGGTTGCCAGGTTGCCACTTGATAGCTGAACCAGCGGGTGTGTTCCTTCCGGCCCGCAGGCTTGTCGGCGCTGAAGCGATACTTGTAGCTTGTCAGAGGGTCGGCCGGTCCAAGGGAGGTCTGCCAGCCACTGGCCGCCCGGGCCAGTTTGGCCTGAGCTGAGGCGAGATGTCCGCCGTCGACCACTTGTCCGCGGGAGGCCGCAGGCACCCGGCTGAGAGGCACGGTTGAGTGGGTCACCGAACCGTCGCTTCGAATTTCCGCCAATTCACAGACCACGTTTGTCAGCTCAGGCGAGGTTCGTACCCCTAAGGTGACGGACTCGCCGGCTTGGGGACGGGCAGGGCTGCGCTGATCGGTGTCGTTGACGTAGGGGTGTCCTGAGCCGAATGGTTTGTGGCGGATCAATTCAGAGTCCTTTTTCGTTCGTCTGGAGTCCGGAAGCTGACCGGTCCGTGTGGCGTGTGATGTCGAGTGCGGTCGCGAGTCGGATGAACATGGCGTGGCTCCACAGCAGCGGACTGGCCGAGGGTCCCCAGCGATCGATCCAGGGTTGCAGGTACTCGGCGTCCAGGAGGTTGTCTTCGACCTGTTCGGGGAGTTCGGTACCGCCCCGTGCAGTAGAGGCGGCCCAGTCCAGGAGCTCGCGGGCCCGTGGCCGGTTTCCGGCGGCCTCCTGGGCGAGGCCGAGGAAGCAGCTCAGAAGCGGCCACTGACCACCTCCGTAGTAGCTGTCTGTCAGGTACCGGTGGACGCCGTTGTTGACCGTGAGTTGCTCTTCGACCGCGGAGACGGTCCCTTTGCCTACAGGGCTCACCGGTTCAAGGAAGTTCATCGGAGCGATGAGCGCCAGGAGGCTCGCATCTAGCGCATCGGTTCCAAGCCATTTGGTGAGGTGCGTGTTCCTGACTCCATCGTTCTGGACGCGGCGTCGGATCAGTTCCACGGTCTCGGTGGATCGCAGGGCACTTGTTTCCTCCAGATGACCGGTCGCAACAATGCTGGCCAAACCTGAGGAAATGCAGCCAAGAGTACTGACGTGCACGTGCTGGGCAGCCTCTTCCCACCAGTCGTAGCAGGGCCGGTCCCAGGAGCAGGCCAGATAGTCGACCGTGAGGGCAATCGCCTCGGCCCAACGTTCCAGCGGCCGGCCATATCGCGCGCTGTGTTCAGCCAAGGCCCACAGCCAGGTACCGTAACCGTCGAGCTGGAAGTCCCACCATTCATCGTTTCCGTCGTCCCCCTCGAGGGTGAATCGGGTTGGCAGCATTTGTTCATCGGCTGGAGGCCGGCCGGCTAGGCTTTCTGCCACAATGTGCCGAATTCTTCCGGAGCGCGAGGTCAGAACGTTCGAGCACCAGTCAAAGAACCGTTCGGCGGAATCGATATGCCCGGCGGCGGACATAGCATCTGCGATGTACGAGCCGTCACGAAACCAGCAATACCCGGCGTAGGCGGAAAACGACGGGCTCGCTGGGTAAGCGCCGCCGGGGGTTTGCTGCTCCAAAATGAGCTCGGTGCTTGCCTGGACTATCGAGTGGACAGCGGCGTCGCCATTAGACGTTACCGCTGAACCTGGCATGGATTTGTCGATCATGTGCTTCTCTTTCAGGCGATGAGTCTTTCAGGCAATGGGCGGGTCGCGGTGCCGGCACAGCTCAGGGTGACACCGCGACTCGTTCTCCGGCCTTGTTGGGTTTGCGCCCGGTCTATTTCAACAGTGCGTTGATTTGGTCCGCGGCACCCTTCAGGGCGTCGGCCGCGCTGGAGCGCTTCGCTTCGACTTCGCCAAGTGCGTTGGTGATGATGTCGACCATTTTTTGCTGATTGTCGCCGATGACCGGGGGGAGGGCGACGTGGTCAAGGGCATCGAAGATGGCCTTGCGGTTTGCCGGCTTGTCCTTTGCGAGATAGGGCTTTAGGACGGAGTCGTCGGAGGTGGCGGGAAGTTCCCATCCGGCGCTGATGCGGGTCTGTGCCATGACATCTGAACTGGTCATGTATTCTGCCCACTTTTGGGCTGCGGCCTTGTTTTTGGAGTTGGCCGCTATCGCGATGGCGTTGGAGAACTCCGCACTTGCCTTCTGCGTGTCTCCCGGTTCAACGGCGATGTCCCAGTTCTTGGGTGAATCGGCGAAGCTGCTCGCCACCCAGATGCCGCTGTGGAGCATGCCAAGTTTGCCGTCCTTGAATAGCTTCGTGTCGAAGTCCGGGGTCCCTGCGCCCTGGGCGGGTGTGGGCATAGTCGTTCCGCTCTTGCCCGCCAGCCACTCGGCTGCCTTGATTCCTTGCGGCGAGTTGAACGCGACGGATTTGCCGTCGTCGTTGAGGAACTTGCCGCCGGTTTGGGCCAGCGCTTTGTAGAACTCGTAGAAGCTCACGTTTTGGAAGTCTCCAAAGACACCCGCGGCGCTGTCCGTAATCCTTTTCGCGGCAGCCGTCTCATCTGCCCATGTCCAGCTGGACGTGGGGTACCCGACCTTGGCGGCGTCGAAGAGCGCCTTGTTGTAGTACAGGACTACGTCGGAGAAGGAACTGGGCAGCGCATACTGCTTGCCGTCTGACTGGTAGGACTGGAGCAGGGACTGCTTGTACTTGGAGCCGTCGACTCCCTCAAGAGGGGCGACTGCCCCATTGGACACATAGGAGCGCAGATTCGCATATTCGATATCGAAAGTATCGGCCTGGGTCCCAGCGGCCAGATCAGTCTGGAGTGCGGTGGCGTAGTCCTTGTAAGGCAAGGTGGTGACCTGGACGGTGATGTTGGGGTTGGCTTTTTGGAAGGCCTGAACAATTGTGTCCAGGTTCTTCTCGTTGCCTCCGTTGGAAGTGAAGTTTGAATACTTGATGGTCACTTTTTCACTGCTTGACGCAGCTGGGCTTCCTGCGGAGCCGCAGCCGGTCGTTGCCAGGATTGCGGCCAGGGCGAGGCCCAGAGCAGCCAAGGGCTTCTTATTCATGTCTATCTCCATTGATAAAGGGGGAAGCAGGGCGGTCTACTTGAGCCCGGTTCCCGCGACCCCTTGGATGATGTACTTCTGGGTGAAGATGTAGAGAGCAAGCATTGGCAGGACGCTGACCATTGATCCGGCCATGACGATGTCCCACTGGGTTGTGTACTGGCCCTGGAGCGCTGCCAATGCCACCGGGAGCGTTTTCATAGCGGGGGTGCGCAGGATAATCAGCGGCCAGAGGAAGCTGTTCCAGCTGTTCAGGAACGCGAACACGGTCAGCGTTGCCAGTGCTGGACGGACCAAGGGCAGAACGATGAGCCCGAAGATCCGGAAGTGGCCCGCTCCGTCCAGCGTTGCGGCCTGGTCGAGGTCCGTGGGAACGGAATTCATGGCTTGGCGCAGAAGGAAGACGCCGAATGCACTGGCAACGCCTGGCAGCAGAACGCCCAGGTACGTGTCGATGAGGCCGAGGCTTTTCATCTCAACGAACAGCGGAACAACGAGGACCTGCAGGGGAACCATCATGGTGGCCAGATACACGGCGAACACAGCGTTACGCCCTTTGAAGGGCATCCGCGAAAAGACATAAGCGGCCAGCGAGCTGGTAGCGAGCTGGAACACCGTGGTGAGGACGGCAAGGATCAGGCTGTTAAGGACGATCTGCACGAACGGGAGCCGTTGGAGCAACTCGGCGTAGGCGGACAGTGAAGGGTTCTCCGGGATCAGCTGCGGGGTGGCGGACAGGCCGGCTCCGGGGCTGATGGAAGTGACGAACGCCCACAGGAAAGGGAACACCATCACGGCGGCACCTGCGACCACGAGGACGTTCAGCGCGATCAAGCGCGGGTGCTTACGCATAGTTCACCCACTTCTTTTGGCCCCGCACCTGGATCAAAGTGATGATCAGGATGAAGAGGAACAGAAGCCACGACAGGGCAGATGCTTCCCCGGCCCGGCCGTAACGGAACGTGAGGTCATAGATCTGCTGGACTACCACTTGGGATGAATTGTTTGGCCCGCCTCCAGTCATCGCATACACCTGGTCGAACACTTGAAAACCGTTGATCAACGACAAGACGATGACGAAAAACGTTGATGGAGAGAGCATCGGGAGAGTGATACTGAACAGGCGCCGCCACGGACCGGCGCCGTCGACCGTTGCAGCCTCGTAGAGTTCTTCGGGAATGGCCTGCAGCCCGGCGAGCAGAATCACCATGACGAACCCGAGATCTTTCCACGCTGAGGCAAGGATGATGGCAGGCATCGACCAAGCCGGGTCTGTCCACCACCCCGGGCCGGCAATGCCGATCAGTCCAAGGAGCCAGTTCACGACGCCGGTGCTGGGGTTCAGCAGCCAACGCCAGACGAGCGCCACGACGATCCAGCTAGTTACCACCGGAAGGAAATAGAGGCCCCGGAGCATGCTGCGCCCTTTGATCCGCGTGTTCAGGGCCAGGGCGATAGCGAGGCCGCCGACATACACCAGGGGTAGGTAACCGACAATGTAATAGACGGTATGAAGGAACGCGCCCTGTGTACCCGGGTCCGTGACAAGCCTGGCGTAGTTGTCCAGGCCCACCCACTTCATTGAACCCACCAAGTTCCACTGGTTCAGGCTGATCCAGAACGCGGACACCATGGGAACGATCGTGAAGAATAGCAGCGGCAGCGCGCTCGGCAGCAGGAACAACGCAACCGTCAATGCATACCGAAGACGCGGGGCGGGCTTCCGACGGATGGGTGCAGGATTGTCTCCGTGTGTGGTGGTGACCCTAAGAACGCCTGGCTTGGAATTTCCAACAGTTGTCATGACCCGATCGCCTCCTCTATGGGCGAGCTGAGCCGGGCCCTTACCCTGCGTCCCTGTTCGCCGGAGCTTTCACCGCTGTAGAACGGAGCGGATGCGACCAAGGCGGCTGCACCTCGGGCCCAGCTTTCGTCGTCCCAGGACTCGACGATCACAGGAACGCTTCGGCGATCGGAGGTCAGCGCAGCCCGGAATGACTGCTCGAATCCGGCCTTCCAATGGCTCCAAGCCTTGGTTCCTTCACCGCTGACAATCACGATTTCCGGGTCAAGCACCTGTACCAGACCGGCGACGATCCGCCCCAGCGGCCGGCCTGCCTCTAGGAAAATGTTTTGCGCCATAGCGTCGCCGGCGTCGGCCCGGGCCTGCAAATCAGCCACAGAACCGTCGGGTGGGATCACCCCTGACCGGCGGGCCTGCGCGACGAGCGCCTCTTCACCGATCAACGCTTCAATGCAGCCGTGGTTGCCACAAGTGCAGCGGGGCCCGTCCATCACCGCAGCGATATGACCGATTTCACCGGCTCCGCCGCGGCTGCCTCGGACGACTGCGCCCCCGGTCACGAATCCGGCACCGACGCCCTCACCGATGGTGACGACAAGGAAGTCGGCATGATCACGGCCGGGGCCGTAGAGCCGCTCGGCCACGGCGAGGGCGTTGACATTGTTCTCCACCAACACCGGCACGCCAAGCTCCCGGCTCAGAACGGCCCCCAGGGGAACCTGCCACCATCCAAGAAGGCTTGAATCGACCACGCCGGCCCCCTGCGCATCCACCGATCCCGGAACACCAACGCCCACACCGAGGATGGGAGCGCCGCCGCCCGCAGCCCGGAACCCCAGGACGAGGTCAACCAAGGGGGAAAGGAACGTGACCGAGGAAGCATTGAACGGCCAACTCTCGGCCCGCACCACCTTTCCGCCCAGCTCTGTTTCGACAAGCGCAACGTGGTCTTTAGCAACTTTCATACCGATCACGCGCCCGACGGAAGCCACCAGTCCAAGCAGCCGCGCAGGACGCCCGCCGTTGGACGGCGACATCGCCAACTCCCTCACGAGACCGTCTGAGATGAGGTCTTTCACAAGCTGGGTCATAAGTGCCGGTGAGACCCCCAGTCCCCGTGCGAGGTCGGCGCGGGATGCGCCGCCAGAGGTGCCAAGGAATGCCAAGATCGCAGAGCGGGTAACGTCAGCGTTGCCACTCGGTCGCAACATGTGAACTCCTTTGTTTAGAACTAAATAAAGATTAGAACTATGTTGCAGATCACGTCAAGAGGGGTTCACAACAGGGATTTCGGAGCTCGCCGACGTTGCCGCCGTTTGGCACGGTGGCGCGGTGCCGCGGTGGGGACAAGTGGCATGGTCGGCCCACTGGCATAGCTTTACCCCAATGCCCGCTCACCTTTGGGGCGCGAATGCTAAACGCTCCTGCACACCCGCCGTTGCGCCGTCGCGAAAGTGAGCGAGCGATGGCGAAAAACGGGCTACAAGCGGGGGAGGGTCACTCAAAAACGAGCCAAAAGTGCAGGAGGGTCGGGGAGCGGTCTCGAAGGTGCCCCGTCACCCGAAACCGTCAGGAGGCGAGCAGTCCGTCCGCGACGATCGCGAGCATCGATGCTGCTGCGTCGGCGGGAAGCTCGCTGTTGTCTACGACGGCGGCCACGCCGCCCACGAGCCGACTGATTTGCATTGCCTCGACCCCGGGACGCAGGGCCGAGTCCAGCGCCTTGATCACGCGCTGGTTGGCGCCGAGGTAGGTCTGGCACTTCGCTGCAAACGGGGACCCTGGGTCGCCCAGCGCGGCAGTGATCCGCGCGGCCGCACCCTTGTGTTCTGTCAGCATGGCCGCATAGTCGGTCAACCAGGTCACCAGCTGCTCCCGCGCCGGAGCGTCGAGGGCGAGCGCTCGCTCGACAGCCGCATTGACTTTCTCCGCCCAAGCCTCCAGCACCGCGTCGTACAGCGACTCTTTGGTCGGAAAGTGGCGGTAGAGCGTGCCGGGGCCAACCTCGGCCGCCTTGGCGACTTCGTCCATCGAAACGGATTCGTAGCCTTTGACGCGGAAGAGGGCACGCGCAACCTCCACGATTCGATCGCGGTTGCGTTGAGCGTCAGCGCGCACGGAAACCAGCCCTTCCAAATCCATCCAAACAAAAACTGTTGCAAAACGGAGAGTGTCTCCGTATAGTTCTAAACGGAGCATCTCTCCTCTTAGTGTACGTCAGCCCCCTCGGCTAGAACAGGACACCTCCCATGACACCCACAATCGCCACACGCGCACCCGCCGGGATCGCAAGATCCGGCGGCCGCGCCGGCAGCATTGGCCTCTGGCTGGTCATGCTGGCCCAACTCATGCTTGTCCTCGACGCGACTGTCGTGAACGTCGCGCTCCCCCACATCGCCACCGATCTCCACTTCGACCGGGCCGAGCTCAGCTGGGTCTTGAACGGCTACGCCGTCGCTTTTGGCGGCCTCTTGCTGCTCGGCGGACGGATCGGAGACGTCTTCGGCCGCCGTCGCACCTTCCTGGTGGGCGTCGCAGCCTTCACGCTCTTCTCACTACTCGGCGGCCTGGCCACCTCACCCCTCCTCCTCGTCATCGCACGCGCACTCCAAGGTCTCGGTGCCGCGTTCGCCGCACCGAGCGTGCTCGCGCTTATTACCACAAGCGCAAGGGACGACGGCGCGCGGAACCGAGCGCTCGCATTGTTCTCCGCGATTGCCTCAATGGGTGGCGCGCTCGGTCTCATCCTCGGCGGCCTTCTCACCGACACCACCAGCTGGCGGTGGACCCTCTTCATTAACGTGCCGATCGGCGTCGTGGTCCTTATTGCGGTGCCGCGCCTGGTCGCCGAAACTCCCCGGAGGCCCGGCCGTTTCGACATCCTCGGAGCGGTGACCGCGACGGGCGGCGCCGTCGCCATTGTGTGGGCCCTCATTCAAGCGGGCGACGTCGGCTGGTCCAGCCCGCGGACGATCGGCGGCCTCGTTGTCGGCGCGGCGCTGCTCGCAGTGCTCGCCGTCACCGAACGGAGAGTGGCCCACCCCTTGCTCCGCCCACAGCTGCTACGCAGCCCGAGCCGGGTGGCGGCCCTGGCGGCGATGGCGGCCACCTATGGCGGGATGCTGGCGATGTTCTTCCTCATGGTCCAGTACCTCGAAGACGATCTGCACCTCACGCCCATGGTGACCGGACTGGTGTTCCTGCCGATGCCACTGAGCATCTTCGCGATGTCACGGATCGTTCCGCGACTGCTCGAGCGGCTAGGAGCGGTCCGACTGGTCATCCTTGGCGCGGCCCTTCGCGTCGTCGCCTTCCTGCCGCTCACGCAGCTGAGCGCGGACACCCCCTTCGTCCTTGTCTTGCTTGCCCTTCTGGGTACCGGAATCTCTGCCGGCCTGACGTTCATGCCGCTCACGACGCTCGCACTCCGCAACGTCGAACCCGAGCACGCAGGGTCTGCCTCCGGGCTTTTCCAGACAATGCAGCAGCTTGGCGGCGCAGTCGGCCTGGCCATCGTTGCTTCGACCTACGCGGCGTTCGCCATCCCGGGCGACTTCCTTACCGGAGGGAGGGCCGGGTTCTGGTCCGCGACTGTCCTCTCCGCGCTCGCGCTGGCCGCCGTCGTCGGGCTGGTCTTCAAACCCCGGAAGGTGGGCTGACTTCGATCCGCGCTTCCTGACCTGCCGCCGGACGTGGCAGACTTCGGCCATGAGTATCGAGCACTGGTGGCCGAAGCTGAAGCCGTCCACCCAGAAATGGCTGATCGAGAACAATGGCGACGCAGTACCCCAGGAAGTGGTTTCAGAGATCACCCAAGCCGGCGGGCCCGCCACTTCCGATGCATGGTGGACTGGTCAGAACGAGCCCCCGGGGTTTTATTTCCCGGACGAGGCGGTCGACTGGATCGAGTCCGTCGCGAACGATGAGGCGGTCGGGAACGGCGAGGAGCCCGCGGACGAAGAGGAGCCCGACCGGCCCTAACCTTCCGAGGACTTCAGTCCCTTGGCGTACGCCGCCTGCCCCGCGTGCTGAAGGCAATCGGCAATCGTGCTGACCAACCGCACGCCGAGAGTGACAGGCGGGTTCCAGCGGGTGTCGACGATGCGATCAAGGTCCCCATCGCCGAGAGTTCTCAGGAACCCCACTGTCTGCCGGTGGACGGCGTCATAATATTCGAGCAATAGCTCCGGCGGAGCCTGCACAGCGTCGACTTTGTCGCTCGTGTGGCCATAGCCGGTGTCGCGTTCGGGCAGCGGCAGGTTGAAGCGGCCAGCAAATCCCTGCGAGGTCCAGACCTGTTCCAAGCCGGCCGCGGAGGCGACTTGGACGTCCTCTACCCTGCTGAGGTGCCAGATCAACCACGCAATCGAGTTTCCGATCCCGGCGGGCCGACGGACCAGAGACTCGTCGTCGACACCCTCAAGAGTGGCGGCAACGATGTCACGGATCCGGCCGAAGGCATCCAGCAGCAGTTCGTTGGATTTCATCGCGTCTCCTCATGGTGTTCTTCGCTGAGACCGCACGAAGTCCAATGCCTCACGAGCCAAGGCCAGCCATGACTGCTCATCGTCGGCTGTGACGGTGAGCCACTCCCTCATCGCACGACCCTTTCCAGCGTCAAACGGCGAGCCAACTCCAATCCCGATCAGCGTCTCAACCCGCTGGTGTGGCAGCTTCACCACAAGCCTGCCTCCGGAAATCATCGCAAAAATCGAGCCTTGGACCTTCAGCGCGTTCGAACCGAATCCGCGTTGCCCCGGTTCACCCGGCACGCTCACGCCCGGGCTGGCCCTCAATACATCGACCAGTGCGTTGAAACGCTCCTCAGGCAGCATGGGAACATCTTCCCGCGCCGGATGTCGGGGAACAACCGATAACCGGGGCGGGAAGTCACCGGGCCGACGCATCCGGCGATCCACAGGCATAAGCTACAAGCAGAACGTCCCTTCCATCGCCGGGGAGCTCATCATGGACACTGAATTCGCTGATGTCATCGGTCACGATGTCACTACGATCACTTGCCTCTGCGGTAACACGGTCAGCAAAGAGGGGTTGATTCAGGCCAACTCGCACGGTATCCCTGTTTACGCCGGAGGAGACTCCCCTGTCCCGCCGGGGCTGGCCGCGTGGCCCGAAGATGAGGATCTTTACACCCTGTGTCCGTCATGCGGCCGCGTCTACCACGACACGGTCATCGAAGAGACAGGGACCGCGCCCGTTGCCTTCCAGATGGACGTCACCGCCGGCCCGATCGCTGAGGCGATCCGGGCGCATTGGGACCTCAGCACCTAAGTGTCTTCCGGGGGTGGCTCTTCCCGGGGTGGCTCTTCCCGGGGTGGCTCTTCCCGGGGTGGCTCTTCCCGGGGCGTGTCTTCCCGTGGCGGTCGGCCGCAGACTGCCTTTTCTCCCACAGTTTTTCGGTCGACGGTGAGCGCGGGGCTAAAAATGTCAGACCCCCGTGACAGGGTTTATTCATGGAAGGCATCGGTCAACTCGTGGCACGTCGGGCGGCCCCGGCTGACGGCGGGATTGCGGCGCCGGGGCGTCTTTCCCGCCGCATGAAGCCTGCGGCTGCCTGGCGCGCGGACATCGACCGGCTGGAGGTCCGTCCCGGTACCAGACCGGGATCCATGCCGTCGCCCGCAAAAGACCTTGATCTGGCCGTGGCGGCGATGGATGCGCTGCGCTCAAAGGCTGTCGCTGACGCCCGCGTGTTTGCTTTCCCTGACGCCGCGGATTTCGCCGGCAAGGTCGAAGAGATCTCGCGGACGGTGGAGTTTTTGCAGATCGTGGCGGCCGAGGCCGTGGAGCGGACCCGGCGCGAAGCCCAAGCAGTACGGCAGTCATCCCCGACGCCGGGGTGGCGGACCGGCTGGACCGAGCCCACGGCAAGCGGATCCGACCCGGCAACCGCATCCGGCCCGGAAGTCCCGGACGTCCCGGTGCCGGCTTCTGCCGCCAGCCTCACCGGAGCAGCCGACGCCGTTGACGACGGTTACAGGAATGCCGCCGAATTCCTGCGCGCCAGGCTGCGGATCAGCATCGGCGAGGCGAGGCGCCGGCTCGCGCTGGCCTCCGCCGTGCTCCCGCAGGCAGGGATCGCCGGGCAGGACGTCCCCGCACGTCACGGGGTGCTCGCCGCGGCCCTTTCCTCGGCATGCGTGCCGTCCCGTTCGGCCACGGTGATCAGCCTGGCCCTGGATCAGGTACGGCACCTCGCCGATCAGGAAACCATCCTGCAGATGGAACAGTCACTGACCAGCACCGCTGTGCAGAGCGATCCCGATTTCGTGTCCCGGATGGCGAAGCGCTGGGTTGATGCCATCGACCAGGACGGATCCGAACCCAGCGAGGAAGAACTCCGCCACCGCCAAGGTGCGTTCATCCGCAAACCCCGCCGCGGCCTGCATCACCTGGAAATCTTCGCCACCGCGGAACAATTCGAGACCCTCGCCACTGTCATGAACACCGCCGCCAACCCCCGCCTCCGCCACGATACTGATGGATCACCGGATGCGGATTCAGGCGGCAACACCGGCGGCGGCACCGGAGGGTTCTCGGAGCACGACGTCGCCGGCCACCCCCCGCTGGATCGCCGCTCGCGGGCGCAGAAGTTGCTTGACGGGCTCATCGGCGCCTGCGGAGTGGCCCTGTCCACCGGCGAGCTGCCCGCCGCGGGTGGTCTCCGGCCGCAGGTGATGGTGACCATCGACTACCGCGACCTGCTCGAGCGCGTCGCACACCAAACCACCGCGGCAAATCCCCGTCTGAGCACCGGCGCGTCCACGTTCCAGGGCCCGATCCACCCCTCGGTCATCCGCAAGATCGCCTGCGACGCGGACATCATCCCCGTCCTGCTCGGCAGCGACAGCCGCATCCTGGACATCGGCCGCACCACCAGGGTGTTCCCGCCCCACATCCGCAAAGCCATCACCGCCCGCGACCAAGGCTGCGCCTTCCCCGACTGCACCATCCCCGCACCCTGGTGCGAAGCCCACCACATCACCTACTGGTCCAACGGCGGCACCACCGGAACCGACCAAGGCACCTTATTGTGCAGCCACCACCACCACGTCATCCACAAAGAACACTGGACCATCACCATGGACTCCGGCGTGGCATGGTTCAAACCCCCACCCCACCTCGATCCCCGCCAAACACCCAGACGCAACCACCACTTCAGACCCACCCGGACATAAACCCGCCAGGGATGAAATCCGTCCCGAGCTGAAATCCGTCCAGAGCTGAAACGCGCCTAAACACAACTGGAACCCGTTGGCCGTGCCACTCGGCCCACGAAACCGTTGACATGTGACTAAATGGTCACCTATCCTGAATCCATGGACGCCGTCTTCAAGGCACTCTCCGACCCCACCCGCAGGGACCTGCTCGATGAGCTCTTCCGCGAGGACGGGCAGACGCTGAGCGCGCTTGAAGGACGGTTCGATATGACCCGTTTCGGGATCATGAAGCACCTCAAGATCCTTGAGGAGGCCGGGCTGGTTGTGACCCGCCGTCGTGGTCGCGAAAAGCTCCATTTCCTGAATCCGGTACCCATCAGGCTCGTCCACGACCGCTGGGTGAGCAAATATGCAGAACCATGGGCCGCTGCGTTGAGCGACCTCAAAACCAGATTGGAAAGTCCCGTGGAAAAGATCTTCGAAATCTACATCAAGACCACTCCGGAACGGCTTTGGGAAGCCATCACGGACAGCGACATCCGCAGCAAATACCAGTTCGGCAACACCCACACCGCGGACTGGACGCCTGGCGGCCACTACGAGATGCACAACCCCAAGGCCAACGGAATGGTCCTGGGCGAAGGCGAAAACGTGGAGGTCGATCCCCCGCGCCGGCTCGTCCAGACAATGCGCGCACTCTGGGGCGAGGACGTCAAAGCCGAGGGCACTTCACGGATCACCTGGGAGATCGAGCCGGTGGGCGATTCCTGCCACCTGACCGTCACCCACAGCGATCTACGCGAAGGCGGCAACGACCAGATCTACGGCGGTTGGCCGATGATCCTCTCCGGCCTGAAGACCTGGCTGGAGACCGGCGAGGTTCTCACCACGCCGGGTTCGCTGATGTACGCCTAAGAGCGGACGACGGCGGGCGCTGGCGCGTGATTAGGCCCTAGCGGCCGGAACGAGAGCCGCGCTGAGGTACTTCAGGTGTGCGGGCGTCGGGACAGTCGCGTCCGCCTCATATTCGGGGTGCTTGGTCAGAAACTTCTGAATGAAAGGGCACACCGGCACGATCCGTAGTCCCTCGCTCACGGTCCCATTCAGGGCCGCTTCGGCGAGCCTGCCCGCAAGCCCTTGTCCGCCGTACTCCTCGTTGATCACCGTGTGATAGAAAATCCGCTGCGGCGACCAGCCGTCGTCGTACGCTTTGTACGCGGCCTTACCGATCACCCGGCCGCCAATGAGCACCTCAAAGCGCTCACGGTCAACGTTGTGGCGGATGGTGACATCAATCATCGTTAGCTCCTCGGGTTAGGTCCAGTTGACATACCCTAACCTCGGACACGGGGCACTTTGTTCCCAAGTTTTCTCCAAGGCCAAACTTGGACTTGGAGAAAACTTGGGAGTTACGGCTAAGCGGTGACGATGTCCCGCGTGGCGTGGTCGTACGTGAAGGTGACCTTGCCGCCGTCGTGGTTCAGCTCGTGGTTGGCGCCATCACGCACCCCGAACGCGCCGTAGTTCTCGTCCCACGAGCGGTTAAGCGCGATCTTGTACGTGTAGAAACCGGCAGGCAGCGTTGCGGCGAGGGTCCAGACCTTGCGGCGGGTATTGAACTTCATCTGCACCTCGTCGTACTGCGGAGCCCAGTCCTCCGGAGCGCCAAGGATCGTGTTGAAGTCACCAGCGATCGCGACGGCGGACGGCTGCTCAAGCTTCTCGACGGCGGCAGGCGCTTTGGGTGCGGCAGCTTTCTTTGGCGCTGCTTTTGCGGCCGGGGTCTTCGTCGCGGCAGCTTTGGCGGCGGGTGCCTTTTCAGCGGCAGGGGCCTTCTTGGCGGCAGCCTTCTTCACGGGGGCTGTCGGGAGCGGGGTACCTGCCGGAACAGGGGTTCCCTCAGCCAGAGCCGTTACGAACTCGTCCGGCTTCGCGAAAGCGACCGTGGCACGAAGGCCGTCGTCCGTGATGGTCCAGCCCGAACGGCCCTTGACCAGCCAACCGGCTTTGACCAGCTTCGCGGTCTCAGTGGTCAGGTTTTTGTGGCCGCGCGGAATCCCTCCGCTGAGCAGTTCGCTCTCGCGCGTATCCAGAGGGACGCGCACAATCGCCTCAGCCAGGATCTCGCCGGCATTCAACGACTGCTCGGACCACGTTCCCTCTGCCAAGACGTCTAGGACGGTCTTGAGACGGACACTGCTTTTTTCGACGGTGGACTTGGCCACTGAGTCTCCTTCAACGTCGGACATTCCTTCAGCAGTCTGCCAATGTTCTGTAAACTCTGGCGACTGTTCTTGGTAAACACCGTGTGTCGTGACCCACTATTACGCCCAAACAGCAACAAATGATGGAAGGGTCTCGGGTACCGGTGAGTAGCTAACGGTTGGAGTATCCTCAATGGACCTTCTGAACTGCCGGCGAGGGACTAATCGACCGAAGCCTTCTCCCACGCCGAGACCTCGGCCAACAGCTCAGCCTTCCGGGCCTCGTCCGCGAACGATGAACGCACCGAGTTCGCGGCCAACCGCGCCCGGTCCCCAACAGAAAACCCGTGCACCGCAACAAGCTGCTCGAAGTTGTCATCCACGTATCCACCAAAGTACGCGGGATCGTCCGAATTCACGCTGACATTCAGACCTGCGGCCAACATCGCAGGCAACGGGTGATCTGCCAGGGTGTCCACCGCCCGAAGCCGCACATTGGACAACGGGCAAACGGTCAGCGGGACTTGCTCGGCCACCAGCCTCTCCACGAGGGCCGCGTCTTCCATGCAGCGGATGCCATGATCGATCCTCTCAGCGCCGAGCAGATCGAGGGCCTCGTAAATATACGAAGCGGGCCCTTCCTCACCGGCGTGCGCGATCCGTCGCAGCCCGGCGTCCGCCGCGCGGCGGAACAGTCTCTCAAACTTCGACGGCGGATTGCCCACCTCGGCCGAATCCAGGCCGATGCCCGCAATCGGCGCCTTCATGGCAAGAAGCTGTTCCAAAACCTCCAGTGCAGACTCCTCGGACATGTCCCTCAGGAAGGCGGCAATCAGGAGCGTCGAGACGCCAAAGTCCGCCTCCGACGTCGCGAGCGCAGACGCCACGCCGTTCACGCACGTCTCAAGCGAAACCCCCCGCGCGATGTGGGCCTGCGGATCCATCATGATCTCGATGTGCCGCACTCCACCGGCGGCTGCCCGGGCCAAGTAAGCCCTGGTCATGTCCGCGAAGTCCTGTTCCGTCCGAAGT
The DNA here is from genome assembly GCF_044358315.1 of Arthrobacter sp. FW306-04-A. GTDB lineage: Bacteria > Actinomycetota > Actinomycetes > Actinomycetales > Micrococcaceae > Arthrobacter. Next base: position 1,007,807 of record NZ_CP084559.1, on the reverse strand, counting down.
ACGGCCATGTTGGCGTAATACAGGTCCAGGAACGACTGCAGATCCGTGAACTCATACCGCGCACGCAACTCGTCCAAATCCGCGTACGGAAGCGCAATCCCGTTACGCTCCGCGAGAGCGAAAATCAGTTCGGGCTGAAGCGTCCCCTCGATGTGCAGGTGCAGTTCGGCAACCGGGGGTGCCGCCGTCGTCGATTCGCCAAAAGTTTCCACCCGACAAGACTAGGACGAATACCCCAGCTACCCCCATCGGGATGCCTGCAAAACAGAGTTCAGGGCAGATACCGGTTGATTCTGCGCAATAGTGGCCCGAGTACGCGGTGGTGCTGCCACCGGCGCCTCATGACGGAACCCCGGGCGCGGTCAACCGACCTCAGAACAGCACGCACGGGCCAGTTCGAACCGCGAGTCTCCCGCCGACGCGCAGCGCTCCGGAGGGAAATTGTGCATGACAGGCATACCCCCGCCTCCGGATGTGCTCCAAGCCGGATGATCCGGTCCTCGGGATATACCGACCCGCAGCACCAGCACGCAAAACCGCTCTGATCTTCATCACCGAATTCCGACCGGGCTTCCATGGGACAAGTATCGCTCGCGTGAGGTCGGTTTTATGTTCCCTGCATGGTGTCTGACGAACAAGACAAGCCCTCCGAGGTGAAGACCACACCGCGTCAACTTGGATCTGCGCCCGCCGGCCCCCAAACTGAAAGGATGCAGACCTTCCTCCCGTTCCCCGATTTCAAGCAAAGTGCTGCCGTCTTGGACACCGCCAGGCTTGGCAAGCAGCGTGTCGAAGCACTGCAGATCCTCCGCGCACTGGTGATCCCCGAGTTCGGCAGGCCCTCACACCCCGCTATCCGCATGTGGATGGGCTATGTCCCGGCGCTTACCCTCTACGGCTTGGCCATGGTGGACGAATGGGTTGCCCGCGGCAATCCGGACAACACCCGTGCAAGCATCACCGAGTTCGCACCCCAGGCGGCCCACCCGGACTACGCCTCCAAGATTCCGATGCCGCCGTGGCTCGGCGACGCCGATTTCCATCTGAGCCACCGCTCCAAGCTGCTCCAGAAAGAACCCCGCTTCTACGCCGAACTCTTCCCCGACACTCCGAAGGACCTGGAGTACCTCTGGCCTGAGCCCAGCCACGAGTTCATTCCCGAAGACCCCTACGATGATTTCATCTGGGTCCTTCGCGCCCCCTTGGGCGAGATCGAACCCGAGAAGATCGACAAGGTGGGGATGCCCGCCCCCGGCAAGGCCAAGGCGGCCGAAAGCGACGGCGACGGCTACCAGTTCGTCTACGAGTCCGAGAAATCCCGCCGCCCGGGCAAGACCGCGCGCAAGGCACCCAAGCAACTGGTGAAGAAGCCCACCCGCAACCGCCAGCGCCAGGACGAGGCCTTCAGGACGCTCCCAGGCAACACCCCCGTCCTCATCCCCGTCGAGGGAGGCGCCAAGTTCGCCATGGGCAAGATCCACGGACGCCCGATCACCCTGGAAGACGGCCGTTTCGGCCGCAACTTCGAGGTCACCAAGATCATCGACCGCGCGGACTTCGACTACCCTGCCCTGTTGCAGGATCCGCGGGCGTTCTTCCCGATCCCGGCGCCCTAGCGGGTCGACTTAACGCGCACGACGGCGGCACCCGGGTTCCTGACGAGAGGAACCCGGGTGCCGGCGTCGTTTCTTGGTCGTTCCGGCTACTTACTGGCGTCGCTGATTCGCCGGCCCGGGACTCTTAGCGTTTCCTCCGTGCGGGAACTCCCCATCCCACTGGGCCCAGTCCTCTGGCCGCACGGACGGCCTCCCCAGCAGGTAACCCTGCCCTGCGGTCATGCCGAGCCCCGCCACCGCGCTTAACTCTGCTTCGGTTTCGATCCCTTCGGCGACCAAGGATGCCCCGATCTCCTTAGCGAACCCGACCATGGCCACTCCCAAGGCACGCTGGCCCGGGTCCGTGTCGATGCCGGCGATGATGTCCCTGTCGAGCTTGATCACATCGGGCTTGAGCAGCAAGACGTGGCGCATCGAGGCGAAACCGGAACCCGCGTCGTCCACAGCGATCCTCACGCCACTGCCCCGCAAAAGTCCAAGCGCAGCAGCGAGGGGGCCGTAGTCAACAACCTGGTGGCGTTCTGTCACTTCAAGCACGATCCGCCCCATCGGAATTCCGGAGTTCGCAAGAATATCGGGCAGCCGCGCGTCAAGGCATGCCCGGGGTGAGAGATTCACTGAAACCGACAAATTGGGTGGCAGCTCGATGGCGGCGCCGAGTGCGGTTTCGAGGGCAAGCATATCCAGCTCAACATCGAGTCCGACCGCCGCAGCCTCGACGAACCACACCTCCGGAGAAATGCCCGGCGAACTCAGGAACCGGGTCAACGCCTCGGCCCCGATGATTGAGCCTGTTTCCAAGGAACGGATTGGTTGGAACGCCGTCAGCAAGGAACCAGCAGCCAGCATCGCTTCAATACGGCTCCTGATCTCGTCGGTAGCCAACGAGTCCAGTGTCCCGGGATCAAGGACCCTGCTGGTCCCCTCAAACCCGGAGGGTCGGCCGGCTGCGTCGCGAAGTGCCCTCCCCGACACCTCGACCAGAACCCTGCTTCCATCTTTGTGGCGGCACACGGCGTGGAGTCCAGCCCAACCGGCATCTGCGTCCTGACTGGAATTTCTCTGCTGCAGGGCGTCGGCCAGGTCGTCAGGATCGATGATCAGACCGAGATGCCTGCCCAGCAATTCGGAAGGTTCGTACCCGGTCACCTCGGCGCCCGCGGGGCTGGAGAAGGTGAAGCGTCCGTCAGGTCCTATGGCCCATAACCACTCCCGGCTGGTGGTCAGCACCGTATCCATCAAGCGGGTGGTCCGGGATGCCTCAGCCCGCTCCCGCAGTTGCTGACGCACCAAAGAAGACGACGCATAGACCACGACGGGAACCACCAGCAAGGAAAGAACATCCGAAATCCAGACCGGCCAGCCCCATGCTTCCCATGGTTCATCGCCCAGGACAAAAGGAAGGCCGACCGCCAAGGCAACGCCAGCCTCCATGACGATGATGACGAGCAGCCACCATTTGGGCATGGACGCCCGAATGCTCTCCCTCGGCCCGCGCGTTCGAAACATGGCCCCCCCTGGCACAAGCTAACGCTGCTGATCTTCTACATCATGCCACTCATGGTTCGAGAATCAGCAGCAGTTCTTCGAAATCATCGGCCCTCTGGCGTGGCGGCTACTTCCCCAGCCCAGCCCTGCGGAGCGCTTCTGCCATGGCTGTGTTCACGGGGGGCTGAGGAGCCGCCTTCGCGGGAGCCGCCTTCGCGGGAGCCGCCTTCGCCGGAGCCGCCTTTGCCGGCGCAGCCTTGGCCGGCACCCCGCGCGAGCCGCGGTCACGGCCGCCGCCACGCGAACCGGACCCGGCCCCGGTGCCTGGTTCGTCGTCGAGCCTTAGGGTGAGCGAAATCCGCTTCCGCTCCGGATCCGCCTCGAGGACCTTCACGCGCACCACCTGTCCGGATTTCACGATCTCGCGGGGATCGGACACGAACTTGTTGGACAGCGCGGATACGTGGACCAAGCCGTCCTGGTGCACTCCGACGTCCACGAAAGCCCCGAACGCCGCCACGTTGGTGACGGTGCCTTCCAGGATCATGCCGGGTTTGAGGTCCGAGATCTTTTCGATGCCCTCGGAGAACGTCGCTGCGGCGAATGCCGGACGGGGGTCGCGGCCGGGCTTTTCGAGCTCGGACATGATGTCCCGAACGGTGGGCAGGCCGAACGTCCCATCCACGAACACCTGCGGATCGAGTGAAGACACCGCAGCTCCACGGGAAGCGGCCACGATCTTCCTTGCCACCGAATACGCTTCCGGGTGGACGCTGGAGGCGTCGAGCGGTTCCACTCCCCCGGTGATCCGCAGGAAGCCTGCGCACTGTTCAAACGCCTTGGCACCCAGCCGCGGCACCTTTTTGAGGTCGGCACGCTTGGCGAACGGTCCGTTTTCGTTGCGGTACGCCACAATGTTCTCGCTCAAGAGAGGCCCGACGCCTGCCACCCGGGCCAGCAGCGCGGGCGACGCCGTGTTCACGTCCACGCCCACCGCATTCACGCAGTCTTCGACGACGGCGTCCAGCGAACGGTCCAGCTTCGCCGCTGTGACATCGTGTTGGTACTGCCCCACACCGATCGACTTCGGCTCGATCTTCACCAATTCGGCCAGCGGATCCTGCAAACGCCGCGCGATGGAAACGGCTCCGCGCAGGGACACGTCCATGCCCGGCAGTTCCGCGGCCGCGAGCGCGGAGGCCGAGTACACGGAAGCACCGGCCTCGGACACCACGAGTTTTTGCAACGTGGGACCGCCGGATGCTGCCAGCGCCTTGATGAGCTGGACTGCGAGCTTGTCCGTCTCGCGCGAGGCCGTGCCGTTGCCGATCGCCACGAGCTCGACGCTGTGTTGCCGCGCCAAGCGCTCCAGAGTCACCAGTGCCTCGTCCCACTTCTTGGCCGGAGCGTGCGGATAGACGGTATCGGTGGCCACGACCTTGCCGGTGCCATCGACCACCGCCACCTTCACGCCCGTTCGCAGTCCCGGGTCCAGGCCCAGCGTGGCGCGGTTTCCTGCAGGAGCCGCAAGGAGTACGTCGCGGAGGTTGGCTGCGAACACCCGGACGGCTTCATCCTCGGCCTGCGCGAACATGCGGCCGCGCAAGTCGTTGGTCAAGCGGTCCAGGATGCGCGAGCGCCACGCGATCTGGGCGGTCTGGACGAGCCACGAATCGGCGGGCCGGCCACGCTCGGCAACCCCGAGGCACTTGGCCACAGCGTTCTCGTACCGGCCGCGCGCGGCGGCCAGGGCGTCGTCGTCGGCTGGTTCTGCCTCGGCGAGATCCAGCTCGAGGACGCCGTCGTTCTCACCGCGCAAGAGCGCGAGCACACGGTGGCCCGGCATGCCGGAGGGCACCTGGGAGAACTCGAAGTAGTCCTTGAACTTCTGCCCCTCGGTTTCCTGGCCCTTCTTCACCCGCGAAACCATGCGCCCCTGCGTCCACAGCCGCTCCCGCAGCGTCTCGGCAAGATCGGGGTCCTGCGATACCCGCTCCACCAGGATCGAGCGGGCGCCGGCGAGCGCCGCGGCGGCATCGTCAATGGAATGTTCAGAGTTGAGGTACTTCGCGGCCTCGCGCTCAGGCTCCACCTGCGGATTCGCGAGAAGCGCGTCGGCGAGTGGTTCGAGGCCTGCTTCGCGGGCGATCTGCGCCTTCGTTCGGCGCTTGGACTTGAAGGGCAGGTATATGTCCTCGAGCCGCGATTTGGTCTCGGCGCCTACGACGGCGGCCTCCAGTTCCGGTGTCAGCTTGCCCTGGGAGGCAATCGCCTCGAGGACCGTACGACGGCGGTCCTCCAAGTCCCGCAGGTAGCGGAGCCGCTCCTCAAGCTCGCGCAGCTGGGTGTCATCGAGCGTCCCGGTGACCTCCTTGCGGTACCGGGCGATGAACGGAACTGTGGATCCGGCGTCGAGCAGCTCAACCGCGGCTTTGACCTGCCAGGACTTCACGCCGAGCTCTTGGGCGATCAGGGCGTGGATGGCGGCGTCTGATGACTGGTGCTGTGCTGACTGGTTTTGGGGAAGTTGGGTCACCATGACATTTTGCCCTACCGCTTTGCCCTACTAAAGCTTTGCCCTACCTAAAGACGGCGCCGCGTGCTGTAGTGAAACTGTGCTGTAGTGGAAAGAGTGCTGAAGACTCCGGTTAGACATGCTACTCAAGGAAGAGGCGCATCATGCAAGAACTGCTCATCATCCTGCAGGACGGTTTCGACGCCGATGACGTAGAAGTCACGGTCAACCACAAAGAGGCTCACCACGAGCGCGATGTGTCCACCAGAACCATGCTGGGAATGGCAGCGGAGATCTCCGTGGAGTTGCCGGCAAAAGGGTCCACCGTTGGCGTCGAGGTCACCAGCCGCAAGCTGAGCGCGAGCAAGAAACTCCACGGAAGAGCAAAGAGCCTGCTGGTTTCCATCGAGGACGGGGAACTGGTGCTGCGGGAAGGCACGGGGCGGGAAGCGTTTCTCTAGCTTGGCGTCCCGTGGCCCGGATACGGTGACCGGGGCACGCTGGCCCAGACACGCTGGCCCGGATAGGGAAGCGCCACGGCCCGGGGGCCGTGACGCTTGATCGAGCGGAAGTTGTAGTTAGCCCAGTTGCGCCATGGGAGTCTTGGCCGAGATGTGCTCAACCAATTCACCCACCCGCTGCTCGGCGTAGTTGCGGGCGATATCGCCCTGGCTGATGATGCCTACCAACTTGTGGTCGGTGATGACAGGAAGGCGCCTAACCTGGTGCTTCTCCATCAGGTCGATGGCGGCGTCAACGCTGGCATCGGCATCAATCCAGATCGGCGTGCCTTGAGCGAGGTCGGCCGCTGTCTTCTGGCCGGCATCCCATCCCTCAGCAACGCATTTGACCACGATGTCGCGGTCGGTGATGAATCCTTTGAGTCTTCCATCGCTGCCGCAGATCGGCAGGGAACCGACGTCCAGATCGCGCATCAGGACAGCCGCGTCACGCAACGACTGCTCTTCTTTGACGCACTGGGCATTGGTGGTCATGAATTCGCGCACAACACTCATGAGTCCTCCTTCATCGATTGGGTATCGACGCGGACCCCCCGGCACCGACGCCGATGCTGTCAGCCTACGCTTGGGGTTTGGCTGTGGCCAGATGCTGTCTGCTCCGTTGGATTATTCAGCGATGTCCTCGGCCCACAGTTCCGGATTCTCTTCCTGGAAGCTGCGCATCATCTCCACGCACCGCTGGTCATCGAGGACCACCACTTCCACGCCCCGGGACCGCAGAAGCTCGAATTCGCCGTCGAACGTGCGGGCCTCCCCCACCACTACGCGCGGGATTTTGAACTGGATGATGGTGCCCGTACACATCGCGCATGGGGCGAGGGTGGTGTACAGCGTGGTGTCCCGGTAGCTCTTTTGCCGGCCGGCTGCGCGGAGGGCAGACATTTCCCCGTGGGCGATCGGATCGCCGTTTTGGACGCGTTCGTTGTGCCCACTAGCGATGACAACGCCGTCACGGGCGAGCGCTGCGCCAATGGGAATGCCACCTTCGCTGAGGCTCTTCTGGGCTGCCTGGTAGGCGGCCTCGAAGGCGGGATCCGGCGATGGTTGCGCATCGGGCTTGGTCATTCGTGGCCTGCTTTCCGGGGGTTGGGGATCTTCCGCTAATTGTTCTATAACTTCTATAATAAATACGGGAGGTGGGAGAAATGATCCTCAACGTAGACCTGGCCAGCGATGTGCCGATCTACCAGCAGCTTCGGGACCAGATCGTGGAGGCGATCGCCGAGGGCGTGCTGACCGAGGGCAGTTCGTTGCCCGCCACCAGGACGCTCGCTGCGGACTTCGGGATCAACTTCCACACCGTGAACAAAGCCTATGACCTCTTGCGCCAGCAGGGCCTGATTCGGCTCAACCGCAAGACCGGCGCGGTGGTGACCCCTACGGTCGCGGACCCACCGTTCCCTGCGGAGTGGACCGCGAGGGCACGGACCCTGCTGGCCGAGGCCGTCGCGCGAGGATTACCGGCGGACGAGGTTCTCGAGACCTGCCGGTCAGTGCTCGATTCATTTGGAACCACGCAGCCAGAGGAAACTCCATGACCATTGCCATCGCCTTGAGCTCCGCATTGTCAGCACTGGTGCTCGCAATCGCCCTGGTGCTGCCCTCGATCAACAGCCCGACCGTGCCCTTCGGGGTTCGGGTTCCGGCCCAGCGCGCCGATGACCCTGCTGTGGTTAGGCAAACCCGCATCTACCGATTGCGGATACTCGTCGGCGGGATTGTCACAGCCGGGGTCTGCGTCGCCATCTACGCCATAACCGGCGAAACGTTGTTGCTGCCCTTGTCGGTGCTGGTGCTCGTCGGCTTCTGGTATGGCTGCTTCTTCCTGGCCAACCACGAGATCCGGGCCGCCAAGGCCGCCGGGGGCTGGTACGAAGGAGTGCGCCAAGGCCTCGCGGTGGACACCGAACTGCGGACCGATCCACCGCGGTTTCCCTGGCTTTGGCTGGCACCGGCGTTGATCGTCACGGTCGCCACGGTGGTGATCGGCGTGATCAGCTACCCGTCGATGCCCGAGGTGCTCGCGGTGCATTACGGAGCGAAGGGCGTGCCCAACCGATTGGCCGCCAAATCTGTCGGCACCGCCTTCTCACTGGTGTTCGTCCAGATCGGCGTGACCGCGTTGCTCGCGGGTATCGCGGCGGCCATCATCTTCCGCAGCCGGCCCGACATCGACCCGGCGCACCCGGTAGGCTCCGCGCGCTGGCACCGCCGGTACATGTCGCTGGGCGCCAAGGCACTGCTCGGACTGGCCGCGATGATCGACCTGGGGATGCTGGGATCCTCGTTGCTGATGTGGACCGGGACGGTCACGTCGTGGGCGCAGCTGGTGGTGGTGCTCCCGATCTTGGCCGCCGTCGCGGTAGCCGTCGTGGTCCTGGCCAGGAACAACCGCGAACGGGACGAAGGCGACGAGGACACCGGCCTGACGCACCGGGAAGATGACAAGTACTGGCGGAGCGGCCTGTTCTACATAAACCGCGAAGACCACGCTCTGCTGGTTCCCCGCCGGTTCGGTCTGGGATGGACCCTCAACTTCGGCAATCCCAGGGCCACGATGCTTCTGGCCGGCGTGGTCGCGCTGATCGGCCTGGTGATCACCCTCCGTTTCGGCGGCTGACCCCCACCGCCGGGGGTGCTATCTTGTCCGGCCCCACTGATAGCTTGGCTTCATCAGCTCAATGGTCTGGGGGCACGGTGTTTTTTCTCGATTCAGAAATTGCAGGTTTAGAAGGTTTAGGTCCAGAAAGTACGGGGCGAGAGCAGGACCTGGTGTTTTCCGCCAGCGATCTGGTCACGGCTTCCACGTGCGAGTACCAGTTGCTGCGCAAGTTGGACGAGAAGCTGGGCCGGTCACCGAAGCCTGCCTTCGACGTCGATGAAATGCTGGAGCGTACCGCCGTGTTGGGCGACGTTCACGAGCACAGGGTGCTGGACCGATTCGTGGCCGAGTTCGGGTGGTGGGATCCGCTTGCTGGCACGGGAGTGTTCGACGTCGTTCCGGCCGCAGCGATGGACCGCGCCACCCTGCAGGCCAAGCACGCGGAGTCCATTGCGGCCTTACGATCCGGCGCGGATGTGGTTTTCCAGGCGGCCTTCTTCGACGGCCAGTTCCATGGCCGGTCCGATTTCCTCGTCAAGCAGCCGGACGGAAGCTACGCGGTTTTTGACACCAAGCTCGCCCGCCACGCCAAGGTCACGGCGTTACTGCAACTTGCCGCCTACGGCGATCAATTAATCAAAGCGGGAATCGTTCCCGCGCCGGATCTGACTCTTGTCCTAGGGGCTACCATTCAGCGGGACGCTGCCGGATCTGGATCTCCTGGGCCCGGCGGCCAGGGCGGCTTCGACTACGTGCACAGCAACCACCGACTCGCCGATGTACTTCCGGTGTTCCGTGAACGCCGCGACCGCTTCCTTGCACTGACGGACGCACATCTCTCGCGGCTGGAGCCCATCCAATGGGGTTCGCCTGGGATCACCGCATGCGGTCGCTGCGACTACTGCAAAGAACAAGTGCGCCTCCACCGGGATCTGCTGATGGTGGCGGGGATGAGAATCACCCGGCGCAAGAAGCTCATGGAAAACGGCATCTTCACCATCGACGCCCTTGCTGAGATGCCCGACGCCGCCGATTCCGCCACCAGGCGCCTGCAGGAGCAAGCCCGTCTACAGACCGGAACAGCCACAGCCGATGGCACCGTCAACTACACCGACAAGACCGGCACAGCCAAGAGCATCAGCTACTCCCTCCTGGAATCCAACTCCTTGGCCCGGCTCCCGCGGCCCGACGCCGGCGACATCTTCTTCGACTTCGAAGGAGACCCCCTGTGGCAAGACCCCGTAACCGGCCGCTGGGGACTGGAGTATTTGTTCGGGGTTGTGGAAAATCCCACCAAGCCAGGCGGAATTCCCGTGTTCAAGCCGTTCTGGGCACACTCCCGGGCTGAGGAGCGCCAGGCGTTCATCGATTTCCTGGACTACGTGGACGAACGCCGAATGAAGTATCCGGACATGCGGATCTACCACTACGCGGCCTACGAGAAAACCGCGCTGCGCAATCTGTCGGTCATCCACACCGTAGGCGAAGCCGCCGTGGACAACCTTCTTCGCGAAGGCGTGCTTGTGGACCTCTACGACACCGTGCGGCATAGCATCCGCATCTCCGAAGACTCCTACAGCATCAAGAAACTCGAACCCCTGTACATGGGCCAGCACTTGCGTTCGGGGGACGTGACCGACGCCGGAGCCTCCGTGGTTGCCTACGCCAACTACTGCACGGCCCGGGACGCCCGTCACGAGGACGAAGCGGCAGCAATCCTGGCAGGTATCTCCGACTACAACGAATACGACTGCCTCTCGACCCTGGAACTGCGGAACTGGCTGCTGGGCCTGGCCGCGGAGCGCTCCATCGAACCCGGCATTCCAGCTGCTTCGGGTCCGGAACTACCTGTCGAAACGGAGCCGGACAAGTACCAGGCCGCGCCCGAGGAAACAGACCTTCTCGACTACCTCGCAGAATTGCCGGACGCCGCCGTTCAATCCGACGACAACAGGGCGGTGGCCTTGGTGGCGGCCGCGGTCGGATTTCACCGGCGGGAGGACAAACAATTCTGGTGGGGCCACTTCGACCGCCTGGACCGGCCCATCTCGGAATGGGAGGACACCAGGGACTGCTTCATCGTGGAACGCGGCGAAGTGGTGCAGGACTGGGCCAAGCCGACTCCACGCAGCAACCCGGCACGGCAGGTACAGCTCTTCGGCCATGCGGCCGATGGCTCCGGTTTCGCCCCCGGTAAGAAGTACTTCCGGATGTACGGGCCTCCACTCCCCGACGCCTTCATTGGCAAGAACGAAAGTGCCTTGGGCAGATCGGGAATGTCCGGCACGGACGTGATAGAGGACGGCGATCTTGACGACCTCGATGAAGGCACTTCCCTCGCGGGACCTGAAGACGGCGCACCCGACGTCGTGACCATATCGGAGCGGCTGCCCAAGGGCGCTGCCGAATACTCGCAGCTACCCATAGCACTTACGCCGGATGGCCCGGTGAACACGGACGGCCAGAGAAAAGCCTTGAGTGAACTTGCCGTCAAGTTGCGTTCCAGTCTGCCGTCGTGGCCGAAGGATCCCGCCCTTGACTTGCTACGCCGCGTGCCGCCGAGGCTGGCCACTCTCCCTGTTCTGCCCGCCGTCGGGTCCGGCGAGGATGGCTATGTGGATGCGATTACCGCGGCCGTGACGGATCTGGATCAGTCATACCTGGCCGTCCAAGGGCCTCCAGGAACGGGCAAGACCCACGTGGGCTCGCACGTTGTCGCCCGGCTGGTGCGTCAGGGCTGGAAGGTGGGGGTTGTTGCGCAGTCCCACGCAGTTGTTGAGAACATGCTCCACGCCGCGGTGAAGGCAGGGGTCGATACGGATGTCATTGCCAAGGAAATGAAGCACGAAGACCCGGTCCCGTGGACCCAGCAGTCAAAGGACGACATTGAGCTCCTGCTCGGATCCCCGGGAGGCTGCCTGATCGGCGGCACGGCGTGGACCATGACAGGCCGGACTGTTCCGGCGGGATCCCTGGACCTGCTGGTCATCGACGAGGCCGGGCAGTTTTCGCTCGCCAACACCCTTGCCGTGAGCCGAGCAACGAAGAGGCTCCTGCTCCTCGGCGATCCCCAGCAATTGCCCCAAGTCACGCAGGGCAAGCACCCGGAACCCGTGGACGAGTCGGCTCTCGGCTGGTTGGCCCACGGCCTGCACACTCTTCCCCCGGAGCTCGGTTATTTCTTGGCGACCTCGTGGCGGATGCACCCGGATTTATGCGCCGCGGTGTCCGAGCTGTCCTACGATGGCCGGCTGCGTTCGGCACCAGCTGCCTCCACGCGGAGACTGTCCGGAGTTCGGGCCGGCGTCGAATGCGTCTACGTCCCGCACAGCGGCAACTCCACACAGTCGCCCGAAGAAGCCGCGGAGGTGGTCAGGCAGGTCAAGGAACACCTCGGTTTGGCGTGGCTGGACCCCCGGGAATCGCCCCAGGAGCGGCCCCTCACCGAAAAGGACATCCTCGTGGTGGCGGCCTATAACGCCCAGGTGCAGCTGATCCAGCGCGAACTGAGAACGGCTGGACTCCGTGGTGTTCGCGTCGGCACCGTGGACAAGTTCCAGGGGCAGGAAGCTCCCGTGGTGATCGTCTCCATGGCCGCGTCCGCTGCCGCAGAGGTGCCCCGCGGCATGGACTTCCTGCTCTCCCGCAACCGGATCAACGTGGCGGTATCGCGCGGTCAGTGGCGGGCCGTCGTCGTGCGCTCACCCGAACTGACAAACTACCTTCCGACCCAGCCGGAAGGGCTGGAACAGTTGGGCGGTTTTGTGGGACTGTGCCAGAAGGCTCACCCTAGCGCGTGATCCAACCCTAGCGCTTGATCCACTCGCAGCGCCTCGTCCAAGACTTTCCCGAAGTTCGCCGGGTCGTGGGCGAAGCGGCCCAGGAAGAGGCCCGACACACCGCGCAGCTCGGGCAGGAGTCCCGGTTTGGCGGAACCACCGTAAATGATGGGCAGCCCGGCCAGGCCATGCTCGGCGAGCAAGTCCCGGAGGTGATCGACGACGTCGGACACGTAAGCTGCGCGGGCAGGCTCGGGTGCGCCGATAGCCCACACCGGTTCGTACGCGATGACCAGCCGTCCCGCCGTCGCCCAATCTTCTCGGACGGCGGCCGAGATCTGCCGGTAAACGAACGACGCGGACACCGCCGGATCGGACGCGGTTTCCTCGCCGACGCATAGCAGCGGGGTCAGCCCGGCGTCCACCGCAGCCCTGACCTTGAGCGCCGCTACAGCGTCGTCCTCGGCGAAGTGCCGGCGTCGTTCCGCGTGTCCGATCTCCACGAGCCGCACACCAAGTTCCGCCAGCAAGGTCGGCGATACTTCCCCGGTCCACGGGCCGTCGGACCAGCCGCAATTCTGCGCACCCAAGAGCAGAGGAGAATCCTCCAGCATCTGGGCTGCAGCCGGCAGCATGGGAAACGACGGGATGACGAACGGGACCACCCGCCCGGCCGCAAGGGCCGGACGGGCGTCCACTTCATCTCGCAGTTGCTCCAGCCACGACATGGTGTGCCGGTACCCCATGTACATCTTGGTGCTGACCCCGATGTACATGGCTACTTGCCCAGGAGCTCGTCGGCCTTGTTCTTGAACGCCCGGGTGCCGAACATCATGGCGGCCGCCAGGAACGGAAGGATTCCCAGTGCGTAGACGCCGGCCGATCCCGTGGGGTCGGCGGTGGCGCTGTTGACGGCGGTCCGCAGGATCGGGGCCACAAAACCACCCAGGTTGCCCAGCGAGTTGATGAGGCCAATACCAGCGGCGGCTGCGGACCCGGCGAGGAACGCCGTCGGGTAGGCCCAAACGACCGGACCGACTGCCAGGAAGCTGCACACCGCGAGCGTGATGAAGATCAGCCCGAGCACCGGCTGGTGGTTGGTCCCGGCCCAAGCCGAACCGAGGATGCAGACACCCGTGGACACGAACAGCACGGTGCCGAACATGCGGCGCTTAGCAACGGTGTTCGCCGCACGGCCGATCAGGTAGCAGGAGAAGATTCCAAAGAACCACGGAACCGCGATCAGTAGGCCGACTGCGAGGCCCACCTTCTGGCCGGTCAGCGAGGAAACCTGCTGGGGCAGGAAGAAGGTCACACCGTAGACGGCGATCTGCAGGCAGAAGTAGATGAGGGTGAAGTACCAGACACGACCGTTACGCATAGCGGCGAATACACCGCGCGGGCCGGTTTCATCCTTGACGCTGTCTTCCTGGGCCATGATCTCCTTGAGCGCGAACTTCTCGTCCGCGTTGAGGAACTTCGCTTTCTCCGGGCCGTTGATCAGGAAGAAGAACGCCGCAATGCCAGCGAGCACCGCCAGGATTCCCTCGGTGAAGAACATGACCTGCCAGCCGCGGATGCCGGGAATCTGGTCGCCGATGTTGATCAGCCAGCCGGAGAGCGGGTTGCCGATCATCTGGGAGAACGGCTGGGCGAGGTAGAAGATTGCGAACATCTGCACTCGCACCTTGTTAGGGAACCACTCGGCCAGGTACATGATGACGCCCGGGAACAGCCCCGCCTCGGTCACGCCGAGCAGGAATCGCAGGATCACAAAGGACGTCTCGCCTTGTACGAAGGCGAAGCAGGCCGAGACCAAGCCCCACGTGATCGCGATGCGTGCAAGCCAGATCTTGGCGCCGACCTTCTTGAGCAACAGGTTGCTGGGGATTTCAAAGATCGCGTAGCCGATGAAGAAAATACCGGCACCGAGCGCGAACGCCCCGGCCGAGACGCCTTTATCCGCGCCAAGGGCGGCTTCAGCGAAACCGACATTGGTGCGGTCGAGGAAGGAGACCACATAAAGGATGACCAGCATCGGCATGAGCCGGGCGGCAGCCTTGCGGATAGCCGATTTCAGAATCGGCGAATCCAGCATCTCCTTCGCGGAAGTTGTTGAAACGGACATCGAAACTCCTCGTTGAGTAATCAGTTTTGAGTAGCCAGGGTTATGCATTCAGAGAGTGATACGACCCGCCGAAGCGGTGTCCCGCCTTAGCGGGGCAAGATCATGAGCAGCACGCCGACGGCGCAAACCAGGATCCCGACGGCGAGATAGATCTTGCGTTCCTTGGTCCAGGAGCCCATGGGGTCCTTCCTTAGTGCATGTACAAGCCGCCGTCGACATTCAGCGTCTGGCCCGAGATGTAACCGGAGTCCTCGCTGATGAGGAAGGCGATGGCGGCGGCGATATCCCGGGTGGAGCCCACGCGGTTCACCACGAGGTCCTTGGTGAGCTCGTCCTTGCGCTCCTCGCTGAGGGTGCCGCCCATGATGTCGGTGTCGATGGGACCGGGAGAAATAGCGTTGACGGTGATGTCGAATTCACCCAGTTCGCGGGCGGTGGCGCGGGTCAGGCCGATGACGCCGGCCTTGGCCACCGAGTACGGAGTCTTGGAGAACGTCCCGCCGCCGCGCTGGGCGGAAACCGAGGAGATGTTCACGATGCGTCCGATCCGGTTCTTGACCATGGATTCGGCCACGCGGCGGGTGGCGTAGTGGACACCGTTGAGGTTGATGTTCAGGACACGGTTCCACTCGGCGGGCTCAAGTTCCAGGTACGGAACCGGTGAGCTGACACCGGCAACGTTGGCCAGGGCGACGATCTGCGGCAGCTCAGCTTCAAGCGTGTCGATGGCGGAGCGTACGGATGACTCATCTGCCACGTTGGCTCCGACGCCGTAGGCCTTGACGTTGTACTGCGCGGCGATTTCCTTGGCGGTGGCCTTGCACAGGGCATCGTCGAGGTCGATGATGCCGATGTTCCAGCCTTGCGCAGCCAGGTAGTTGACGGTGGCTCGGCCGATGCCGCGCTCGGAGACGGCGCCGGTGACAATCGCGGTTCGTTCTGCGGGGAAGGTGCTCATGGGTATTCTCCTGTGAATGGTGGGGCTAGTTGATGGGTGCCGGGCCGAGCTCGTCAATGAGCTTCTGCATGGCCACGTAGGCCTTGTTCCGGTAGGCGATGAGTTCGGGTGTGCGTTCCGCCGGGACGTTGAGGAAGCCCGCGCCGGTCTTGGTGCCCAGCTTTCCCGCCTCCACGAGGTCGCTCAGGATCTTCGGGGTCGCGAAGCGCTCCGGGAACCCGGTCTGGAGGGACTTATAGCAGAAGTTGTAGACGTCCAGTCCGGCCATGTCCGCGATGGCGAACGGACCGAAGAACGGCAAGCGGAAGCCGAACGTCGTACGGACCAGGGTGTCGACGTCGTCCGCTGTTGCGATCCCCTGCTCCACCAGCTGGGCGGCCTCGTGGAAAAGCGCGTACTGCAGCCGGTTGAGCACGAAGCCGGTGACGTCCTTGACGACGGCGGTTTGCTTGCCGGCCGCGTGGACGAGTTCGCGGGAAGCGGCCACGGTCTCCGGCGTGGTGCCGGCGTGGGGAATGATCTCGACGCCGGGAATGAACGGGGAGGGGTTGGAGAAATGCACGCCGAGGAACCGCTCCGGGCCTGCCACTGCCTCGGCGAGATCGGCGATGGAAATGGTGGACGTGTTGGAGCCGATCAGGGCGTCCGGACGGGCGGCGGCGCTGATGCGGGCCAGGGTCTGATGCTTGATGTCGAGGACCTCGGGGACGGCTTCTTCGATGAAATCGGCGTCCGCCACAGCCTCTTCGATGTCTTTGGCTGCCCACAAATTGGCTTTCAGGATTGCCGTGGATCCTTCCGGGAAAAGACCCGCAGCCACGAATTCGTCCGACTCGACGAGCAGGCGGTCGTAGTTCTTCTGCGCGATTTCCGCGGACACGTCCGCCAGCGCCACGCGCGCTCCGCCGAGGGCAAGGACCTGCGCGATCCCGCCGCCCATGTAACCGGAGCCGACGACGGCGATCTTCCGGGCCGGCGCCGTGCCAGCAGGGGTGTTCTGCGTTTCAGTCATGTCACACTGCCTTTGTGTAATCGGGCTCGTACGAGCAAATGGCGTCCACCTTGGCGGCGGAAGATGATGTTTCGTCGAAGTGGTGGCCCAGCCATTCGTCCACCAGTTTCTTGGCCAGTTCCAAGCCAATCACCCGCTGTCCCATCGTCAGGACCTGGGCGTTGTTGCTCAGGACCGAGCGCTCCACGGAGTAGCTGTCGTGCGCGGTGACGGCACGGATCCCGGGGACTTTGTTGGCCGCGATCGCCACGCCCAGGCCGGTGCCGCAGATCAACAGGGCCCGGTCTGCCTCGCCGTCGGCCACTTTGCGGGCCGCGTTCACGGCAACGTGTGGGTACGCCGTGGAGTCGTTGGCGCCCACGCCCACGTCCTGAACGGACGCCACCCGGGGATCGGCTTCAAGCAGAGCCACGAGTGCCTGCTTATACTCGACGCCCGCTTCGTCATTGCCGACGACAATCCGCCAGCCCTGTGATGTGCTCATGCTTGAACTCCGTTTCCGGCCGCGGAAGCCAACTGTGAATCGATATGTTGCGAGATCTTCGCCGTAATGAGCCCGAAGGAGACCGCGCCAGGATCAGGGTGGCCCACGCTCTTCTCTGCGAGCGGACGGGCGCGGCCCTTGAGCGGGCGCAAACGGGCCGTATCCGCCGCCGCGGACTCAGCCGCCGCAGCAGCCGCGGCGAGGGCCCGGTCAACCGGGGCTCCGGCGTCGAACTCGGTCAGGAACGCAACCCGGAACGGGAGCAGCGCGTCCACCATGGTCTTGTCGCCGGGTTCGGCTTTGCCGAGCTCGGTGATGGCGTCCACAAACCCGGTGACGGCGGCCGCAGCATCCCTGCCCGAGTAGCTCGCTTTGTTGCCGAGTGCCAGTCCGGCCGCGATGATCGCCGAGCCCCACAGGGCGCCCGAGGTTCCGCCTGCGCGTTCGCTCCAGGCCTCCCCGGCCGCGGTCAGGATCCGCCCCACCGAGGCTCCGCTTGCCGTCTCTGCGGCCGCGAGGGCCGCGTCAACGCCGCGCCGCATGCCGATGCCGTGGTCGCCGTCGCCGGCAATTGCGTCCAGCTTGCCCAGGTCTTCTTCATGCTCGACGACGACGTTCCGCACCTGCGCGAGCACTGCCACGGCCTGCCTGCCAAGTTCAGCAGCGGCTTCGGTGGGCTGTTCGACGTCGGACTCGTCCACGGCAGTGACGCCGTCCAGGACGCGCAACGCTCGAGGCGCGAGGTTGCCCTTGCGGAACGCGGGGGTGTCCGCGGGTGCTGCCCAATACTGTTCGAGCTCCTCGTCCAGCCACAGCAGCGTCAGCGAAAGACCGGACATGTCCAGGCTTGTTACCAACTCGCCGCATTCGGGCTCCACCACGGTGAGGCCCGCGTTGTTGAGGAGTTTCTCGATTTTTCCGAAGAGCAGGAAGAGTTCGTCGTACTTGACGGTGCCGAGGCCGTTGACGATCGCCACCACACGGTTTCCGGCGCCGTCGGGTTTGTCATTGAGGAGCTTCGACACGAGGATTTCGGCGAGTTCGGAGGCGGTGGGCATGGCGTGCTCGGAGATGCCCGGCTCGCCGTGGATGCCCAAGCCAAGGGACATTTGTCCGGCCGGAACGTGGAACAGCGGATCCGCGGCTCCCGGAAGGGTGCAACCGTCGAAGGCCACCCCCAGCGAGCGCGTGCGGTAGTTGGTCTTGATGGCCAAGCGTTCGACGGCGTCGAGGTCCAGTCCCGCTTCGGCCGCGGCCCCGGCAATTTTGAAGACCGTCAGGTCTCCCGCGATTCCCCGCCGCTTTTCGATCTGGTCCAAAGGTGCACTGGCGATGTCGTCAGTCACGGTCACGGTGCGGGTTTCGATGCCTTCCGCGTTGAGCCGCAACTGGGCTTGGCCGAAGTGCAGTACGTCGCCAGCGTAGTTGCCGTAGCTGAGCAGGACGCCACCGCCGGCGTTGGCTGCTTTGGCCACGCGATAGACCTGCCCGGCGGCCGGAGAAGCGAACATGTTGCCGCAAGCCGAAGCCGTCGCGAGGCCTGGTCCGACCAGTCCCGCAAACGCAGGGTAGTGTCCCGAACCACCGCCCACCACCAGGGCAACCTGTCCGGTCGGGACTTCGGTGGAGCGGACCACCCCGCCGTCCACCCGGGCAACATACCCGCGGTTCGCGGCCACGAATCCGTCCAGCGCATCGTCCGCAAAGTCTGCGGGGTTATCGAAGATCCTTGTCATGGTCCGGCCCTACACTCCAGCCAGCTGGGAGGCGGGCTGGTGCACACCTGCAAGCTGGCTTCGGCCGGATGGCTGCTGCCGGCCCTGGGCAACCTGGCTCTGGCCCAAGGCGTAGTTCTCCGTCTTGGGGAGGACTTGGCGCCGCAGGTATTCCTGGTTGCTTGCCGTGACACTCAGCCCGTCGCCGCCGTAGTGCTCAGTGCAGAGGATGCCTTGGAAGCCCACGGACAATGCGACCCTAAACGCTTCGCGGTAGTTGATGAGGCCGCTCTCCATTGGAGCCGGCATGGTGATGTAGCTGTCGCGGGCCACGTCTTCGTCGCGGATGTAATTCTTCATGTGCCAGTAGTTGGAGTACGGCAGGGTCTTGGCCACCATCTCGCGCCAGTCCTCGATGGGCCGGTGGAGACGGATCAAATTCCCGAGGTCCGGGTTGAGGCCAACGTTGTCGAGCCCGATGTCCTGGACCAACTGCACCGAGGAATCGGCAGTCCCCAGGAACGTGTCCTCATACATTTCAAGCGAAAGGAGGACGCCGACTGCCGCGGCATGTTCACCGAGTTCGCGCAAGCGAGCAACGGCGTTGCCCCAGGCTTCCTTGTCCCCCACCGGATCTTTGTAGCCTTCGACCGTCCAAAACCACAGCTGCTTTTGCTGCTCTGCGGTAATGGCCTGGTGGAGCCCGAAAGAAACAACCTCGCAGCCCAGCTCGGCCGCGGCATCGATGGTGCGGTGGCTATACGCCAGGTTGTCGGCCCAGTCCCGGGTGTGGATGACGCTGCGGCGGATGGCCGAGATCACCGGGATGCCTATGCCAACGTGGTCTGCGGTCTGCTTGAACTCCGCGAGGCGGGCCTTGCTGAGGTCACCCGGACGGACCCAGCTGTCCGTGAGGTCGGCGTTCGCAAATCCTGCGTCCCTGACTTCCTGCAGGACCTCGGCCCAAACGGAAACATCGGCGTCGTTGATGTGCTGTCCCTTGGCGTCGGTACCGGGGAACTGCAGCAAGGCCGCGGTGATGGGCCAGTTTTCGGCGGTGTAAGCCATAGTTTTCACTCCTTCGTGGAATCCTGTTTCCTATAGGATTTACTATCTGAGCAAGACTGTCAACAAGTTTGTTTGGAGTTTCTATTGACCGGCCCGATTGCCCCGCGTCATCAAAGATCCTATATGTCTTACATATGTTTGTGAAGTGGGTCACCGGGTACGGACCGCAGGGAGCACGCAAAAGCCCGCCGATGGGCGGGCTTTGCGGTTCTGCTGGTGTCGAGGCTCGGTCTTGGATCGCGCCGTCGGGAGTGCGCTGTCGCGGCGTCGGCTCAGTCAGCCGGCGCGTCGGCGATAGCCCGAGCGCGGACCTTGTGCACGTGCTCCGCCATGGCAGCCGCGGCTTGCTCCGGGTCCCCGCTGGCCATTGCCTCGAACACGGCCTGGTGTTCAGCGATGGCCTGCTCGGCGTCGGTGATGCCCACTCCCCCGAACAGCCGGAACCGCTGGACCTGTCCTCCTAGGGCGTTGTAGGCCGAAAGCATGAACTGATTGCCTGACTGCTCTGCGATCAGCTTGTGGAAACGCTCATCGGCCTCGAGATAGTCCCGGAACTCCGCGAACGATGGCCCTCGGGGAGCCGTCTCCAGATCCTTCACGGCCTCGCGCAGGTCCGCCAGGCCGTGCGGGGTAATCCGGCTGCACGCCAATCGTGCGTTGACAGGCTCAATCGCAAGCCGCGCCTCCATGAGCTCGGCGAAGTCTTCGCGCGTGAAAACCGGGGCCACCCGGTAGCCCTTCAAAGCCACCCGGCGGACCATGCCAGTGTGTTCAAGCCTTGCCAACGCCTCACGCACCGGAGTGGGGGAAACGTCTAGTTCCCGTGCTGTCCCGTCGATGCTGACCGCGGCGCCCGGTTCAAGCCGGCCGTCCATGAGCCAAGCAAGGAGCTCCTCGTAGACGTGGTCGGCGAGAACCTGGCGGCTGACGGGTCGGCCCGGGGCGCGATCCCGCGAGGAAGCGAGTTTCATAGACAAATCCTATAGGAATGGGCCTTCCGCAGGGGCCTTTGCGAGTCTTTACGCCGGTTCGGAGGCCACGCACGCACTGGGAGCGTCACATTCTGCTGGATCACCCCACGAGCTCGAGGTAGTTCCGGGGTGGATTCCGCGTAATTCCGGGGGCTCAGGTACCTGCTGCCTTGAGTGATCCAGCAGAATCCGTCGAACCGGCACGGAAATCCGCCGGGACCATGGCCTCGAGTGGCGTTAAACCGCGACGGCGCCACCTTCGCAGGTGCCGCCGTCGTAGCTTCGGGTGTTCTAGTTGGCGTAGAACGGGTAGTCGGTGTACCCCTTGGCGCCTTCACCGTAGAAGGTTGAGGGGTCCGGCTCGTTGAGTGGGAGGCTCTCACGCCACCGGCGCGCCAGGTCCGGGTTGGCGATGGCAGGGCGACCAACCACCACGGCGTCGGCGTGACCATCAGCCACGAGTGCCAAGGCTTCATCCCGCGTGGTTACTTCGCCGAAGCCGGTGTTCACCAGGAACGTGCCCTTGAAACGCTCGCGCAGGTTTTGGACAAGCTCGCCCTTCGGATCGTGGTGGAGGATGCTGAGGTAGGCCAGGTTGAGCGAGGCGATGGTGTCCACCAAAACCTCGTACGTTGCCCGGACATCGGCGGGGTCGGTCTCGGCGATCCCTTGGACCGAGTGCTCCGGGGAAATCCGGATGCCTACCCGGTTGGCGCCCAAGGCTTCAACCACGGCGTTGACCGTCTCGATCACGAAGCGGGCGCGGTTTTCCGGGGAACCACCATAGCTGTCGGTGCGGACATTGGTGTTGGGGGCAAGGAACTCGTGGAGCAGGTATCCGTTGGCAGAGTGCAGTTCAACGCCGTCGAATCCTGCCTCGATGGCGTTCCGGGATGCCGTGACGATTTCCTGGATCGTTGCGGGAAGTTCATCAGTGCTCAGCTCGCGCGGCACCGGGTAAGGCTTCTTGCCGTCCGGCGTACGGACTTCGCCGTCAATGGCCACGGCACTGGGTGCCACGATCTCGCGCCCGCCGGTAATGTCCGGGTGGGAAACGCGTCCACCGTGCATGACCTGGGCGAACATCCGGCCGCCTTCAGCATGGACGGCGTCGGTCACCTTCTTCCAGCCCGCGATTTGTTCCTCCGTGACGAGGCCAGGCTGCCCCGGGTAGGACTGGCCTGCCGGCGTCGGGTAGGTGCCCTCGCTGACAATAAGCCCGAGGGAGGCGCGCTGGCGGTAGTGTTCCACGACCAGCGGACCGGGAATGCCTTCGGCGCCCGATCGGACACGGGTCAGTGGCGCCATGACCAAGCGGTTGGGAAGTTCAAGCTCGCCGAGAGTCAACGGGGAAAACAACATGAGCAGTGCCTTTCAAACGGGAACAGGTCCACTAACGCCAACTGCCACGCGCCTGCAACTATTCCAATTGAGACCGGGATCACGCAACGACGGCGGTGCGGAACTACCCGGTCGCCCGAGGACAACACTTTGTCCTTCTGTACCGTGTGCGCCTGGGCTATTTCGCGGGGACTCCCGGGCAGCCCTCGCCCTGGGGGTTAACGATGCAGTTGTCGGCGTAATTGCGCGTGATCGACCGCCAGACGCTTACCGTCTGGGGCGGCGAGGCAAACTGACCCGTGCCGGGAATCGGCAGATTCGGACCACCGTTCACGGAGTAGGTGCCGCGGAAGGTGGTGGTCACGGAAATCTGAAAATCACCGGTCTGTTGATACACATGGCTCGTGCGGGTCTTTTGGCCCCATTCCTCTTCCCGAAGCGGACCACCGGCGGAGGGTGTCGGCCCAAGACTGTTGCCGTCCCCGTAGGCGTAGGTGTACTCCACCGGAGTTGCCACAATGTGGACCTGTTGGCCAAGGAGCGTCACATCGAATTGCTGCTCAAGCGCGTCCGCGAAAATGTTGGTTTCAGCACCTTTGAGCGTGTGAGGGCTCGGCTGGGCGGTCAAACCCGCGGGTTTGATCGGAAGGTTGCGGAAGTCGCTCTCGATTCTTGCCGCAATCCGCGGCAAGATGTCCTCGGGTTTTTGGTCGTACAGGCATGACGGACCATTTCCGCTGGCGCTCCAGTCCGTCCACACAGGATTCGAGACCGACCTCGGCGCGACCTTCCAAATGACCGGAGTCCCAGCCTTCTCACCAGCCTCACGGGGTGGGCATTGCATCTGCCCCGGCAGGCACTTTTTGGCCAAGGAATTGTCATCAACCTGGCACTGGAGATCTGCCTTGTACTGGTTCGGGTCCTCGCTGACATGGCCAGGAGGGGCAGGGACAAACTCTCCGGATTGAGGGTCGCGAACGTAAGCAATAGGTTTTGCACCAGTATCGGTCCATCCAACCTCGCCACTTTCAGTGGCCGCGATCGCCGACTGCCCACCGACGCTGACCAAGAGGATGAGCTGTACGGAGCCTAAGACGCCGATGAACCAGCTTCTTTGGCTCATCGCAGGGGGTTCACCCCATCAAGCCTCCAGGCGCCTTCTACAAATCGAACGAAAGCGACGTTGCCGGTATTCGTCGCCTCGGTGGGTTGCCGGTACTCAGTCCCATCCGGGCCCCAGTAGTGGATCTTGCTCTGGACTACTTGAACAACCACGGGAATGCTTTGGTCGGGTTGCGACTTGAAAGTGGACGACACAGACGGCGTCGAAAATAGGCCACCGCTGATCCAACGGTCGCCAGTGTATGCCTTCGGAACGACTCTCTTGACGCCCTCGCACATTTCACAGTTGGCTCCGGTGATCTTGCCAAGCGACCCAACGTCCCCGGTCTCGTACGCATAACTCATCACCTGGAACCAGTACCTCGCGAACGCCTCCACGCCTTCCTTGCTGTTCGCCTTCGCGGCCTCCGGCAGCACTGGGACCGGCACGTTCTCCGCCTTCCCCTTGGAGTCGGCCGGCTTGTAGGCAGCAGTCGGGGTCGGAGTGGGCGTAGCTGTGGCACTTGCTGAAGCAGAAGTAGCAGGCGACGCAGATTGCTCGGCCCGCGACTGGCCGCCGTTCCCGCAGGCTGTCATCGCCAGCACTGCTGCAAGGGCGGTCGCTACGAAGAGCCGGGCGCGGGTGAAATTGGACCTGCGTGGAGTCATGGGTTGCTATCCCCCAGATAGTTTTCAAGACTGAAACGTTTCCCAAAAGGGTAACCCAATTGCCATCCTTGCCTGAAAAGTTATCCACAGGGCCACGCTCGACTTGCCCGGTCACCCCCCAAACAAAACCAAAGGCCTCGACGACGGGACCGCGGCCAGGCCGCCCATCCGTCGTCGAGGCCCATGGTGCCTTTTGCCCTGGCGCCTACTTCTGCGCTGGCAGTACCAACTCCCCCGACTTATCTGTCGACAAGGCGAGCGAAGAGATGAACTGTGGCTCGCCGTCGGGCCCGTCTTGGGCGGAGCGGACCATGTCCGGTCGCTCGAACTCAAGGCCCGTCACGTGACACAGCAGCTTGGCGTCGCTCGGGTTTCCGTCGGCGTCGAACATGGGCAGCTCGATACCGTCGTCGGAACGGCGCAAGTAGTACTTCCCGCGAGTCAGGAGAGCCAGCACGGGCGGCAACACAAGGGCCAGCCCGACGGCGAAGATCGGCGAATACGGCTGAACAGCCCAACCGAAAGCACCGAAGAACACTGCGATCGATACAACGGCCGATACCAGCATTGAGATAAAACCGACCGGGTTGACCGCATAAAGCATGCCGCGGCGGAACTCGGGAACTTTGGGCGAAATCTTGAGCAGGTATTTGTTGATGGCGATATCGGACGCAACGGTGACAACCCATGCCATGGCGCAGTTCGCGTAGAAACCAAGAATGGTGTTGAGGAATTCGAACATATTCGCTTCCATCAGCACCAGCGCAATCACCAAGTTGACCACCACAAACACCATGCGCCCCGGGTAACTCCTGGTAATGCGAGTAAAGCTGTTGGTCCACGCGAGCGAGCCGGAGTAGGCGTTGGTCACGTTGATCTTGATCTGCGAAATGACAACCAACACCACGGCCAAAGTCATCGCCAACCAGGCCGGCATCATTTCCCGGTACACGCCAAGGAACTGGTGCACGGGCTCGTTCGCGTGGGCGGAAGCGGCCGGATCCAGAGTGGCGATCAGATAGATGGCAATGAACATGCCCACGATCTGCTTGATCGCGCCGAAAATCACCCAACCCGGACCGGCCAGGATCACGGCACGCCACCACGCACCGCGGTTTTCGGCGGTCTTGGGCGGCATGAAGCGCAGGTAATCAATCTGTTCCGCGATCTGCGCCATGAGTGAAAGGCAAACACCCGCGGCCAGCATCACGGAGGCCAGGTTGGTGCCTTCAGCGCCGGATTTGCCTGTGAAAGCGAAGAAATCCCCGATGCTGTCCGGGTGCGAAATCACCAAATACCCCACGGGAACCACCATGAGCAGGAGCCACAAAGGCGTAGTCCACACCTGCAACTTGGACAGGGCCTTCATCCCGTAGATCACCAAGGGAATGACAATAAGGGTGGACGCCGCATAACCAAGCCACTGTGGAATCCCCAGGCCAAGTTCCAGGCCCTGCGCCATGATGGAACCTTCGAGGGCGAAGAAAATGAACGTGAACGTCGCAAAGATAACGTTGGTGACCACCGATCCGTAGTAACCGAATCCGGATCCCCTGGTGATGAGGTCAAGGTCGATGTTGTAGCGGGCCGCGTAGTAGGCCAAGGGAAATCCGGTGGCGAAAATAACCACGGCTGCCACCACAATTCCGAGAATCGCATTCACGGTGCCATACGAAATACCGATATTCGCGCCGATGGAGAAATCGGCCAAATAGGCGATTCCCCCAAGCGCACTGGTCGCCACCACACCCGCACCCCATTTGCGGTAGGACCGCGGCGCGAACCTAAGGGTGTAATCCTCCAGGCTCTCCTTCGCCGCGCTCATCGCATCGGCGTTGCCCGCCGTTCGGTCCCGAGTGCCTAGCGCTCCGGAAGGTTCGACGACGACCCCCTCTGGGGTACCGCCCGCCGTCGGGGGTTCAAGCACTTGCGTTGTCTTCGAATCGTCAGTCATCCCCGCAACTTTCTCCGTCTGGACATGTTTCCCCTCTGAACATGGCCTTGACGCTATCGACTGGATGAAACCACGGAGTCACTACGGTGTTTCCACGCTGTAACTTATCCAGCGAGTCGGCCGCCAAGATTGCGGCCCCACGTTTGTGGACGTCCAACAAAATCGCGATCCCACGGCCCCACTACCGTCATGAAGGAACGCACCATCCCTGCAAGTAGCGGCCGAGGAGCACCATGACCACCCAGCCAAACCCAAGGCGTAAGTCCACATATCCGATTCTGGAAACAGCCCGCCAGCAAGTCCTCGCGAACGGCGAAGGCCTCAGCGAGTCCCAGTTGCTCGAGATCTTGGAGCTCCCGGACGAAGCCATCCCGGAGGCCCTGCAACTCGCCCATGAAGTCCGCCTGGAACACTGCGGGGAGGACGTGGAAGTGGAGGGAATCATCTCCATCAAGACAGGAGGATGCCCTGAGGACTGCCATTTCTGCAGCCAATCGGGCCTGTTTGACAGCCCGGTCCGCGGCGTCTGGCTCGACATTCCCGAGCTCGTCAAAGCCGCCAAGGAAACCGCGGCCACTGGGGCCACGGAGTTCTGCATCGTCGCGGCCGTGCGTGGCCCAGACATCAAACTCATGAACCAGATCAAGTTCGCAATCGACCGCATCAACCAAGAAGTGGACATCAACATCGCCTGTTCGTTGGGCATGCTCACCCAGCGCCAAGTGGACCAACTCGCCGAATGGGGCGTCCACCGGTACAACCACAACCTGGAAACCGCGCGCAGCTACTTCCCCGAGGTCGTCACCACGCATAGCTATGAGGATCGCCTCGAAACCTGCACTATGGTCAAAGCCGCCGGCATGGAACTCTGCTGCGGCGCCTTGATTGGCATGGGCGAAACCACGGCCCAGCGGGCCGAGCTTGCCAGCCAGCTCGCAGCCCTCGAACCCCACGAAGTCCCCCTCAACTTCCTCAATCCGCGCCCTGGAACCCCGCTCGAAAACCAAGGAATCATGGACGGCAAGGACGCCCTCCGTGCGATCGCGGCGTTCCGCCTCGCCATGCCACGGACCGTCCTGCGTTACGCCGGCGGCCGGGAACTGACCCTGGGCGATCTCGGCACGCGCGAAGGCCTCATGGGCGGCATCAACGCCGTGATCGTCGGCAACTACCTCACCACGCTCGGCCGTCCAGCCGACGCGGACCTCAACCTCCTCGTGGAGCTGAACATGCCCATCAAGGAACTCCAGAAGTCGCTGTGAACACAACTGCCCCAAGCCCCGACACGGCAAACTTCTGCGGGCACTGCGGCGAGCCCGCAGCGCAAGGCGAGCGCCCGACGTCGGACGCCCACCAAAGCTGCCAACGGCGCCTCGCGATGGAACCGCCTCGCTATTGCGCCACGTGCCGGCGGCGCATGAAGGTCCAGATCACGCCGCTTGGCTGGACCGCTGAATGCTCGCGCCACGGACGGCTGACGTCATGAGCGTCATCCGGCGGGACGTCATTCAGCGAGACCGCGCGAGCCTCTGGCATCCGTACGCTCCGGCGTCGGGGACGCTGCCCTTGTGGGAAGTCGAAGACGCCGACGGCGTGGCGCTGCGGTTCCGCGACGAAAGCGGCCGCGGGCATGAGGTGCTCGACGCCATGTCCTCGTGGTGGTCAGTCATCCACGGCTACCGCAACCCGGTCCTGGATGCCGCGGCGAGGCGCCAATTGGGCAGGTTCAGCCATGTGATGTTCGGCGGCCTCACGCACCAGCCCGCCGTCGAACTGGCCGAACGGCTGGCATCCATGGCACCTTCCGCGGCAGATCGTCCACGGCTGGAGCGGGTCTTCCTGGCAGATTCCGGCTCGGTGTCCGTGGAGGTCGCGCTCAAGCTCGCGGTCCAGTTCCAGACGGCCTCGGGGTTCCCCAAGCGACAACGCTTCCTGAGCATCCGCGGCGGATACCACGGCGATACCTTCGCCGCGATGGGAGTGTGCGACCCCGTGGACGGCATGCATTCGGCCTTCCCCGGACTACTCGCCGCCAACGTATTCGCCGCGAGGCCACCTGCCGCGGGCGCGCCGCCGGAGGAGATTGCGGAGTGGCAGGCGCAGGTCGAGGGCCTTGCGGCGGAGAACACCAATGAGCTGGCCGCGATCATCGTGGAACCCGTTCTTCAAGGCGCTGGGGGCATGTTCATCTACGGCGCCGAATGCCTGTCCATCCTCCGCGACATCGCCGACCGGAACGGGATCCTCCTGATCCTGGACGAGATCGCCACCGGTTTCGGCCGCACGGGCGAGTTGTTCGCCGCGAGGCACGCCGGCGTGGTTCCGGACATCATGTGCGTCGGGAAGGCCCTCACCGGCGGTTACCTCACCCTTGCGGCGACACTGTGCACCGGCGAAGTGGCAGCCCGCGTTTCGACTGGCGGGGCGGGTGCTTTGCTGCACGGGCCCACGTTCATGGGCAATCCACTCGCCTGCGCCGTGGCCAATGCAAGCCTGGGAATTCTCGACGGCGGCGCCTGGCGCAGCGACGTGTCCCGGATCGGCACGGGCCTGGCCGCCGGCCTCGAACCCGCAAACGCGCTCGACGCCGTCAAAGAGGTCCGTACCGTCGGCGCCGTGGGCGTCATTGAGTTGAACACGGAAGTGGACGTCGCCGCCGTGACGAGTGCCGCCGTCGGGCACGGCGTGTGGGTACGGCCCTTCCGGAATCTCGTCTACGCGATGCCGCCGTACATCAGCACGGCGGACGAGGTCCGGCGGATGGCGCACGGCATGGTGGCGGCAGTGGCCGAGGTGCACGGCCCATGAGCAAGTCCATGACCGTGTGGTTGGAACAGCAGGCTGAGGTCCGCGAGCGCCGGTGCCTCGTCCGGACTCCCGTGACGCGCAGCGAGGCAGACACCTCGGTGGATCTGGCGAGCAACGACTATCTTGGCCTCGCCATGGACTCCAGACTGGCCGAGGCTGCCCGGGAGGCGATCGGCCGTTGGGGAACCGGCGCCACGTCCTCGCGTCTGGTTGCCGGCACCACCGAGTTGCACTTGGAACTCGAGGCCGAGCTCGCGAACCTCACGGGCGTGGAATCCGGGCTCGTCTTCTCTTCCGGATATTTGGCCAATCTGGGCGTCACTACGGCACTCGGCGGCCCTGGGACCCTCATCGTGGCCGACGAACATTGCCATGCTTCCCTGATTGACGGTTTTCGCTTGAGCCGTTCGAGGGTGGAAACCGTCCCGCACAACGATCTCGGCGCAACCGAGCAGCAGCTGCTCACCCGTACCGAACCCCGCGCCCTCATCGCCGTCGAGTCCATCTACAGTGTCTTCGGCGATGCCGCCCCGCTCCCTCAACTGCTGTCTTTGGCCGAAGAGCACGACGCCATGCTCCTCGTGGACGAGGCCCACAGCCTCGGCGTTGCCGGCCACGGAGCGTTCCAGGGGTTCGGCTCGGTGGCGGGAACCGATCTCTCGCGCCACCCCAACGTCGTATTGACCGCAACGCTTTCCAAGTCGCTCGGCAGCCAGGGTGGTGCCGTCCTGGGCAGTGCCCTGCTCCGCGAACACCTCGTCAACAGGGCGCGCAGCTTTATCTTCGACACCGGCCTCGCGCCGTCGTCGGCCGCCGCCTCGCTGGCCGCCGTCGGGATCATCCGCACGGAACCGTGGCGTGCGGCGGCCGTCCACCAAAACGCCGCCAGCCTCACCGCCGGACTGGCGCCGGCGCTGCGCGAGCGGGGCATCGACGTCGGACTCATTGGCGACGCAGCTGGTGCCGTGCAATCCATCCCGATGCCCTCTGCCTCAGCCGCGCTTGCCGCAAGCCAGGCGGCATACCGGGCGGGTGTCCGCGTCGGCTGCTTCCGCCCGCCAGCTGTCCCCGACGGTGTCTCGCGGCTCAGGCTGACGGCCCGCGCTACCCTGACGCCACACGACATCGACTACGCGTGCGCAACGTTGCGCCGCATCCTGGAGGAAACACAGTGAAACTACCCCACATAGTGCTCGTCACCGGAACCGACACCGGCGTCGGCAAGACGGTCACGACGGCGGCCCTCGCGTCTGCGTTACAGGCGGAGGGCCGTTCGGTGGCCGTGTACAAGCCCTGCCAGAGCGGCGCTGCGGCCGGCGACTCCGACTGCACGGAGATCATTCGCCTGGCCGGACCGCTCACTGCCGAGGCCGGCGTCGTGCTTCAGGAACCTCTCGCGCCGGTGCCTGCTGCCGCGCTGG
The DNA here is from genome assembly GCF_044358315.1 of Arthrobacter sp. FW306-04-A. Classification (GTDB taxonomy): domain Bacteria; phylum Actinomycetota; class Actinomycetes; order Actinomycetales; family Micrococcaceae; genus Arthrobacter. The sequence goes on along the minus strand of NZ_CP084559.1, from coordinate 977,656 downwards.
ACGGGGTCAAGCTGCCGGCGCTCGCGGCACATGCCGCCCGCGTCCGCGAACTCGCGAGCACTCATGACCATGTCCTGGTGGAGGGTTCTGGCGGTCTCCTTGTCGAGCTAGACGCCGACGGCGGCACGCTGGCGGATCTGGGCGGGCACCTTGGACAGGACGCGACTTTTGTGCTGGTTGCGCGTCCCTCGTTGGGAACCCTCAACCACACAGCGCTGACTCTCGAGGCGCTAGACCGCAGGGAACTGGCCATCCATGGGGTGGTCCTGGGAACGTGGCCGGATGAACCGGGCGTCCTCGAACACGGGAACCGGGCAACCATTGGCTCGTTGCGGCCGCTTATCGGGGTGTTGCCCGAGCGTGCGGCAGACCTTCCCCCGGTGACTTTCCGGGAAGCAAGCACACACTGGTTGGGCGGAGCCTGGTCATGAGCACCGCTTCTGCCAGCACACAGACGTGCCCGTATCTGATTCTGCGCGAGCCGTCCGTGGTGCGGGAAGTCCTGCACCGGCCGGACGACTTCAGCCCGGCAAATGCCCTCATCGCTGTGACGCCTTTGTCGGGGCAGTCCCTTCGCGTGCTGCAGCGTGCCCGCTTTGCGCTGCCGCCGGTGCTGGCCAGCAACGATACGGCCTCCCACACCGGCATCCGCAAGGTGGTGGCCGGGTTCTTCACCCCAGCAACGGTGGGTGCAATAGAGCCGAGGATTCGGGAAATAGCACGGGATGCTGCCGCAACGGCGGTTGGATTGCTGGAAGCTGATGGTCGGGTGGATCTGGTGCAGGCCGTGGCTGCGTACCCGCCGGCAGTTGTGATGCTGGAGCTTCTTGGGCTCCCTGTACGCGATCTTCCTGAGTTGAAGGCGTGGAGCCTGGATTCCCTGGAGCTTTTCTGGGGTTGGCCGGACGCCGAGCGGCAATTGGAGCTGGCCGGGAGTGCCGCTGCGTTCTATGGCTGGCTGCGGGAGCTTGTCCGTGAGGCCGCGGGGTCTCCGGGACGTAATCTCTTCAAATCATTGGCAGAACACGGCCTCAGCACCCCCGAGATTTGTTCCCTGGGCTATTTCCTGCTCATCGCGGGGCAGGAAACCACCACCCAGCTCATCAGCACGGCATTGTTCCGGCTTGCCGAAGGGTCCGCCGGCTTTGCCTGGGATAACGCCGCCTCCGGCTCCGCGGCGCGCGACCTCATCCGTCACGTCCTCGCGACCGAGTCTTCGGTCCCCACCTGGCGCCGGATTGCCGCCTGGGACACCGTACTCGACGGCCAACGGATCCCCGCTGGTGCCGAAATCCTGCTGGAGCTCACAGGGAACCACGAGTCGCCAGACCAGGCTTCCACGGCCCAGGGGCTCGGTCCGACGGCCTACGGGCTGGCCTTCGGCTCGGGGATCCACCGTTGCCTTGGTGCGAAACTCGCGGAACTGGAGGCCGCCGTCGTCGTGCAGGAAACCGCGGCAGCGCTGCAAGGCGTTCGCCTGGCAGACCCGGAACCCGAATGGCTCCGTTTGCTGTCCTTCCAAGCACCGCGAATGGTCACGATCGAGCGAGCCTTGCCGACGCTCACTCACATCTGAGGCATTTCCCGCCGACGCTCACTCACATCATGTGAGCGACGATCCGGGATTTTGGCCACATTAGAGAGCGTGCGTCGCAAGAAAGACCCATATAAGTGAGCGAGGGTCGCTGGGGAGGCCCTGCGTAGACTGAGGATATGGGCGAGAGCCGTGATCTGCTGACGCCTGAGCAACGCAGCCTGAACATGTCCAAGATCCGGGGCAAGAACACCAAGCCCGAGCTTCTGGTCCGCAAGCTCCTGCACGCCAAGGGGTACCGGTACCGGCTTCACGGGCGGGCCGCAGGCGGGAAGCTGCCCGGCAGTCCGGACCTCGTCTTTGCAGGCCGGCACAAGGTGATCTTCGTCAACGGATGCTTCTGGCACTTCCACGATTGCAAGGCGGGCCAGCACGCGCCAACTGCCAACGCGGACTTCTGGGAAGCCAAGCGAAGCCGTACCCGGGAGCGCGACGCCGCACAGCGGCAACAGCTGAGAGCCTCAGGCTGGGAGGTTCTCACCGTGTGGGAATGCGAACTGCGGGACCGTTCGGCTCTGGAGAGTCAGCTCACGCAGTTCCTCGACGACGGCCGAACAGGAAGTAGCTCAACGGCCCAAAGAAGTTGATGAAACTCGCCGCCCTCCACAATGCTTTGTTTCCCCGGATTTGAGCCTCGGGGGTCTTGGAGATGCTGCGCTGAGCCGCCACCAGTAGGGCCAATTGCCCCGCACCCACCAAGGCCACGCCGGCCCGTTGCCCGGGAGTCATGTCTTTCCAGGATTTCTTCTTCTTGCCGCGCATGATGCCTCCATCTGCAAATGACTGCTCTCTCAGGCTAGACCGAGTGCCGCCCGGACGGAACACGTGTAGCCATGACGGAACACGCAAGTCACAGACGAGCTTGCCGGACCACTTCTCCCCACGACTGCTGGGCCAGGTCCGTGACCGCGGCAAGAATCTCCGCCGGTGACCGCGACAAGTCCAGTGGATACTCCACAATGTCGATGTCCGTGTTGAGGATCCTCCGCAGCTTCATCTCGCCCTTGCCGGCGTAGACCAGCCACGCCGTGGGAACCTGCAACGCAGTGCAGTAGGCCAGCATTTGGTAGTGGTCCGCATTGAGCGACGCCCCGGAGTCCGTGGCGGCCTTGTATTTGGTGCCATACGCCACCACGGGCCTGCCACCCAGGAAATGCACGGCGTCAGGGCGAACTGTGAGCCGGTCCGAATCCCGCACGGCCTCGTTGAGGGTGGCCCCATATTGAAGCCGCATTTCGCCCGGATGCGCTCCCATGGCCTGGCGCAGCGCCACGCCCACGAATTCCTCAAACACGCGGGACATGTCCACCACGAACGAGGCGGTCTGCTGCTTTCCCTCCCCCGCTTCCGCAGACGCATTCCGCAGGATGAGCTCGGCCAAACGGAGCACGGGGTGGTAGCGGAGATTCATCCGGCTCGCTTGCCATCGCGGGAGGGGCGCCCCGGACTGGAGCCGCGTGACGGCGTCGAGCTTTCCTTTAAGCTGCCGCAAGCGGCTGAGGACGTTCTGCCGCACCCCGGGTACCTTGCCCATCCGCTCAAGCGCGGCGCGCAGAATACGGTTTTCGGCAATGTCCTCGGTGAATTCGTCGTAGGAGACTTCGAGCGGAACCAGCATCCCTGGGCGACGGGAGATCTGGTCCGAAATCCGGATGCGGCCCTTGACCGTCCGGAGGGACTCATCCACGGTCAGGTACCCCTGCAGGGGACCGCGGCTGAGGGCCCGCTCGGCCAGTTGGGCGAGGGATTCCGCGAGCGCGCTCCACAGATCCTGATGTTCGACGGCGGCCACGCAGTCCTCACGGAAACCTTGATCCCCGGCGTAGCTGAGCAGGAACAGCAGCCGGCTCAAGCCCAAGCGGTCTTTGGGCCGTACCTCGAACTGGACGGTCGGGGTGCGTACGGAGCCGACCTTGCCCACGGGCTCGATCCGGTAGAGGCCCATCCCCATGGGCGAGGCCTTCGCGAGCCCGCTGGAGTTGAGGAGGGCGGCGGTGTCCGCATCAAGCTTGTCCACGATGCCGCCGGAGAGCTCGTCCATGACGATGTGCCGGACAGCCGGGACCTTCGTGGAAGCGCGGGCGGCAGGCCGTCCGATACCCGGTGCGCGGGCGGGCCGGGGTGGAGCTGCCTTAGCGGGCCGCAAGTCGACCCAACAACTGGTCCAGACCGAAGCGCTCCTCCAGCTGGGCCCGGTTCAGCTGACCGTGGTAGTGCTCCTCCAAGAGGGGCATGAGCTCGTACTTCCAGATCCGGCGCAGACCGGCGGGGTTCTGGGCCGCGTTCTTCATGAAGTACGACGGGCCGATCATCAGGTCCCGGTCCCAGTCGTCAATGGAGTCGTTCAAGGCGTCAAGCAGGTCCGCGTTGAGGGTGTCCAGGCCGCGTGCCGAGAGGAACCGCCTCAGTGAGCCGCGGATAGGTTCTACCTTCGGGTGCAATTCAACGAACGCGAAACGGCGTCGGATGGCGGCATCCATCATGGCGATGGAGCGGTCCGCCGTGTTCATGGTGCCGATGATGTAAAGGTTGTCCGGCAGGCTGAACGGCTCGTTGGGGCTGTATTGCAGATAGATGCGGTCGTCGCGGTATTCCAGCAGGAAGTAAAGCTCACCGAACACCTTGGCCAGGTTTGCCCGGTTCATTTCGTCGATGATGAGGAAGTACGGCTTGTTGGAGTTCCCCGGTTTCGCGGCTTCTTCCGCGAGACGCCGCAGCGGCCCGGCCACGAGCTTGAACGAAACCTGGCCGTCGTCCGTCTTATCCGGCCGGTAGCCCTCAAAGAAGTCCTCGTACGCGTAGGACGGGTGGAACTGCACCAGTTTGACGCGCTCATCGGTGCTGTCCCCCGCGAGCTCGGCAGCCAAGTGCTTGGCGAGGTAGGTCTTGCCTGTCCCCGGAGGGCCGTAGAGCACCAGTTGGCGGTTCTCTTCCAGCAGTTCGGCGATCTCCTTGAGCGGCTCGAGTTCCATGTGCAAGGAGGCGGCGAACTCTTCCGTGAGGGGGCGAAAGCCTTCAATCACCGGCTCGACGACGGTGTCCAGGGCGGTGGCTTCCTCACCGTCGGATTCGGCTTCAGCGGGCAGGAGCGACTGCAACGACTGGATGACCTTGGTGACGTCCACGACGATCCCCGGGGTGGAGAGCTGGCGTTGGACATGCCGTGGAGCCTCCGCAATGGGATGGGTCTCGTCAAACCAGCGCACCTTGCGTCGGAGCCGGCGGTTGTCTCCATTGTGTTCCGGTTCGCCCAGGACCACGCCGATCCTGACGGCTCCGGAGTTCTGGAACAGGGCGAGGTCGCCCGGTTTCATCACGGTCAGGAATGCGAATACAGCGGTCTTGGTGTCTTCCCGCTCCACGTAGCCGAGGTGCTTGTAGTCCTCGTCCACGGCATGCTGGACCACGCCGGCTGTGACGCCGGGGGTGAGCTCGCGGAGGTGTTCGACGTCGAGGGTTGCCTTTTCTTCGTCCTGCCAGGTGGCGAGGAGCTCGGCGGTGTCTTGGTGAGTGCGCAGCAGCCAGGCGCGGCGGCCCGGATCTGCCACTTTGCGCCACTGGCTGACGAGCTGCCGATCGTACCAATCGATACGCTGGCCGGCCTGTTCGTCCAGGTGCAGCCGGATCCGGTGGACGTCCGCAGTGATGTCGTTTTCGGTTTCGCCGTGGGCGCCGCCCACGAGCGAAGCGAAGGCGTCCCGGATTTCGCGCCGCTCCACGTCAGCCACCACAGGCTCGAAGTAGCTGGGCCATGCCAAGTATTCGATGCTGCGCCGGATGGCTGGCTGGTCCCCGGGCGTTGCTGCGGCGAGTTCGTGGAATTTCAGTGGGTCCTTGAGGGCTTTGGTGATGCTCGCGTTGGACTGGCCATCCACGTGCGCCACGAAGCGGCACAACCAGGTGAGGTGGTCCCAGATGGTCCAGTTGAACTCTGCGGTCCGGTCACGGATGACACCGTGATCGGTCATGCCTTGGTACAGCTCCTTGGGCAGCTCGAGCTCGGGATCGAGCCAGGACGCGGCCTCGGCAACGCGGGCGCGCTTCACCTTCAGCGATTTGACCTCATGAGCCAGCGGAAGGGACTGGAGGAAGAGGAGTTCGACGGCGAGCAGCTTGGCCTCGCGGGATGCCCCTTCCAGGTTTTGGCGCAGATTGGTCATCATGGGCGCTTTGGAGTCTCCGACGCCGCGTTCCAATCGCTCCAGGAGCTCGGCGGCGGCGTCCACGGTCCAGGTGCGGGTACCGGAGTCGAGCGCCGAAGCCTTGCCTTGCAGCCCCGGGCCCAGCACGAACCACGCCGCATCTTCGATCTCCTTGGAGATACCGGGGGCACGGGTCAGTGGTGTTTTGGTGGAGGGAGTCACCCTGCCAACTTACATGGTTTGGCAGGGTGACGGCATCAGGAAAGTCGGCGCCCCCACCTCATGCGCCCCACCTCATGTGTTCTGCCACATGCGTCCCGCTCTTGCCTTTTGCCGCATCCGTCCCGCGCCGGTGCACAACGCAAATCAGTGCATTCCGAAGCGATAGCTCGCAGGCACAGGCTCCCCAGGGCACACTTCCTGCCACAGCTCTGCGATCCCGTCTTCCCCTTCGCGGATGTCCGGTATCTCGACGCCGTCCCGCAGCATTGCTGCTGTTTCCTCGCCCCTGCCGACGCCCGCAAGGGCGAGTGCCGTCAGGAAACGAACGCGTCCGACGTCGGACAATCCGTCAGGTGCCTCTGCCGCCAAGGCGAGTGCTTGCGTGGGGTTTCCGCGCCGGATGCTCAGCGTCATGGCTTCGCTGAGCAGTGGGACATTGAAGGGCTCGAGTCGGCTTGCCGTGGCAAGTTCGGCCAAGCCTTCGTCAACATTGTTGGTGGCAAGCAAGGCAAGGGCCCGGCCTCTGTGGGCGAGGACCGTGGAACAGGGTGAGAGGGTATTTGCCGCCAGCGCGTTGCCGTATCCAGCGATCGCGCCGGCGAGGTCCTGGCGGGCATGCTTCATCGTGGCCAGGTGGAAGTGTGCTTCCGCTCCCCCATCCTTTGCCAGGAGTTCTTCCCAATCCGCTCCAGCCACGAAACTCCCGGCGCCCGTGAAACTACCGCCTTCCAGCAGGCTGTGCCAAGGACCTGTTTCCTCGATGGCGTCGGGGGTCGCATCGTCGGCGAAGGGTGTACCGCTTTCGTCGAGCCACACGCGTCCTGAGCGTCGCCGTCGGGCACTCTCCAAAGCACCCCAAGCGCTGCCGCGCACCAGCATCTGGTCCGGCGGCAGCGCGTAGTTCCGCGTGGCTTCGGCGAGCGCCTCTTCCAGCTCCGCGTCCGGGACAAGGTCTTCGAGCCGGGCGCTGGCATGGGCCACGGCCTCGTCCCAATCCTGGCCATGGGAGGTTCCGGGATCCAGTTTGGCGTTGCCATAGGCCTCCACCCAGCTCCATTCGGCCCGGGCAGGCATCACCAGGTGCTCGAACTGGGTTTGCGCCAGCCCTGCTTGGATCTCGGCGTACGGGCCCGCCCCGGGGCTGAGCCATTCCTGCCAGCGCTTCCCGCCGTCGCCTTGACCCCAGACGAACAGCTTCTTCCCCCGCAGGAGGCTGGTGGACAGCATGGCGAGGCCGTCGCCGTCGTGGTCCACCGCCGTGATCCAATGCCGGTGTCCTGGCTGGATGTCGAAGAAGAAATCCGCAGCGTGCGGGCTGTTCACCAGCCAGGTGGCATCCATGCCCTGGTGCTCCGTGGGCCGGACGCGGGCGATGTCCGTGGTGTAGTCGCTGCCGAAAGCCTCGGAGGCGGGCGCAATCACACGTGTTTCAGATGTCTCGGGAACGGCCGCATTGCTCCACCAGTACATGGGGACGTCGTAGTCATGGGGGTTGCGGATCCGGACCGCCGCGAGCAGAACGTCCGAGTCCTCCGGAAGCCACATGTCCACTTGGAAAACCACTTCGCGGAGGCGTTCGAACTCCCACATCCGCAGAACGTCGTGGCCCTCGGGCGTTTTGACGATGGCCGTGTGCAAAGGATCGCAGGTGGTGGGCGAGTGCCCTCGGGTGCCAATATTCCATTCGATGCCCCCGGCGAACCACGCCTTGCGCAGCGCGATGTTCGCGAATTGCAGGGTCGCATGGGTGTGGAGGAGCTGCTTGCCCGAGGCCTTGTCGAAAAGTTCCCACAGCCGCCCGCCCAAGGTCGGAAGGACGACGGCCCGCAGCTTGCTGTTCTCAAGCACGACGGCGGGCAGTTCGTGGGCGGTCCGCTCGCGCGAGTAGCCGTCCTGCATCAAGTACGGGAACATGTTCGGCACTTGCCCATAGCGGGCTGCGGCCTGCAATTCCTCCGGGACGCCGTCGCCGATCCTGTACGGCTGGTCCAGTTCTGCCATGACAACCGGCAGTGGGCTGGTGGGACCCAACTGCGCCATGTTCAGGGTGATAGTGGAGAAGCTCAGGGTGCTTGCCTTGCCGCTCTTCTCGGTATGTTCGAACATCAGTGTTTTCCAATCGTCAACAGAAGCCCGCGCTTCGGCTCAATGGTGATGGGCTGGCCGGGCCTGTAGCTCGCGGCCGTTTGAAATCCTTCGATAAGGTGCACGGTCACCGGGCTCGAGGCGAGGGCCGCAGCCCCTTCTTCCGACAGCGCCGAGGCTGCTCCGCCGTCGAACACTAATGTCACGTCCACCGGCTCAGCCGCCCACGACGCGAGCGCCACTACTGCCGAGCCATCTGACGTCAGCCAGGTTGTCGCCAGAACCTCCGGATCGCTGCTCCGGATCGGCGCGTCGATTGCCCAATGTCCGATCATGGTGGCTTCTTCCAAGCCGTTGTTTGCCCAGAATCGCCACATCGGCCGGTTGTCGACGGCTGGAACCCTGCCCGTCATGCCGAACACCATGCCGCGCCAGGGATTGCCGCCATCCTGCAGCATCTCCCCCATGAGACCGAAGGGAATCCCGGAAAGCTCCACGAGCCAGTATTCGGGCGAGGTAATTTCGTAGTCGAAGTACTCCCCGAACCACAGCCTGTCCACATATGGCATGTGCTCCATGTACAGATTCGCCGAGGAGACGAACCCGTCCCGAGCGGTGAACTGGTTAGCCGAATGCAGATCGATATCCGGTCCTTCGGCAGTTCCACAGTTGCGCTCCAAGACTTTGCGGACCCGGAGCATGGTGTGGCGATCGTAGGCGATGTCATCGAGGTAGATGCCGTCCACGCCCGTGCGACGGACCAATTGCTCAAGGCTCCTCACGTAGAAGTTTTCCCAACGCGATTCCCCGCTCGTGACCACTGCGATGTCATCCACGTCGGACGCGAACCACGCCGACACGTAGCCCCTGCCGACATGTTCCTGCAGCCAGATGTGGCCGAGGCCCGGTCCATCGCTGAACACCTCGTGACTCAGGGAGAGCAACGGCAGCAGCTCGGGGCTACGGAAGGTCAGTTCCCGGACGGTGTTGTAGACCTTGGCCTTGAGGCCGCTCCGGTGGGCTTCCTGGACGTAGGCGGCCAGTCTTCCGGCCGTGAGAAGAGGATCGTTGATGTATGGTGCCGGCGCCGTGGCGTGGTGGACATTGACCACGGTGGCGCCTGACGCGGCAATGGCCTCCGGCTCGGCAGGGGCGTGGAAGAACCGGTTGGCCAGATGCTTGGAAGGGCTGATGGGTTTGAAAGGGGTGAGTAAGAGCCGGAAGTCGAAGTCCAGCGTCTCCCCCGTGGCCAGGGTGCGGCTGCCGCTGAAGGCGGACACCGTGACCGTTTCGCCCGCGGTCCGCAGCCCCACACCTCCCTGCACCATGCCGTCTTGCCCGTTGGCCCACGACGTCGGTTCCACCAGCGGCTTTTCCCGGTAGAAGTTCGTGTTGAGCGGCCGTTCATAGTTGCCGTCGCGCAGGGCAAGTTGGACACCTGCGTTCACGCTGCCCAGCCACAGCGAGTCCTGGTTGTGATTGGCCACCTCCCATGTCCACTCAAGAGTTTCGGGTCGTTTGCCCCCGGGAACGCCAAGTCCCATGGCGAGCGGAACCCTTGCCTCGTGGAAGTCGAGCCGCAAGCTGGCATCGTCCACCTCCAGCGGTTGCCCGGCGGTAACGCGCAGCGAAAAGGTACAGGCGCCGTCGGCCTCCAGGGTGCCGCGCAGCTCTGCTGATAGTCCGACGTCGGCCGGCTCGCCGATGCCGGCCGTCCACTGGGAGCGCCACGACACTTGGGCCGGGCCGTCGATCGTGAATTCCAGGGGCGAGTAACTCCATCGCTGAGCTTTCCCGCCTGTGGTGTCAGCAAGGGTGACGTCGAAGTGCAAAGGCTCGGCGAGCAGGTCGACGGCGGGGCCATCACAAGCGGTGACCGCGGATGTGAAAGTCGAGCTTAGCTGGGCCGGGAGGCCGGATTCCGCAAGCCGTACTTGGCGACCCAGGATGCTCAGCGTGCGGCCCGCTTCGTCGAGAAGCACCTCCGTGAACGGGGCGACGAGTTCGCGGTCCTGGGCCGCCGTCGAATCCAACCATGCAAGGCGCCGAAGGTACTTGGGCTCACCAAAACCGCCATCGAGAATGTCCGGATCGGCGTCGTCGAGCGCCAGGACCTCCAACGTAATAGCCACGGTGCTGGCTGCGGCGCCATCCGCCGCCACGGTAATACTTGCGGTGAGAGTGGTTCCGGCGGCGTCGAACGGGATGGGCAGGACGGTGTACAGGGCCTGGACTATGCCGCGCGGGGCGGTCAGCGTCCGGGACAAAGGCTGTCCCAAGCGGTCCGTCCCACGGGTGTTGAGGCAGTGTCCAGCCGTAGGCGGCTGCACTTCCACGGTGACGCCCGTGAGGTCTTGTATGGCGTAGAGGCCCACCTGCACGATGTAGTCCTCGCCGGGCTGCGCGACGTCGCTGAATTCCTTGCGTGGACCATCGATGGCCCAGTGCGCAGGGAGGGTGTCCCGCATGGCGAGGGGAGCGAGCCGGCCTTCCGGGAAGAGCAGGAAAGGTTCCGCAGGGTGCTGTTCGTGCAGGGCGGCCATTTCGTCTGCGGTGGCGGTGAAGTTCATGGGAGCGAAGGAATCCCGGGCGCTCGCGGCCTCATAGCGAATCGCCCGGGCGCTGGGGATGTGCTGTGCTGGCAGGCGCATTGGTTGCAGGTGCCAGGCGGACTGCTCGACGGCGGCGGCCCACTGCGGTTCCGCGGACGGCCTTCGCGGCAAGTACTGAGCCTGGGGGTAGTGGGGCTTTCCAAGCATCGCGTAGGGAAGATAGTAGAAGTAGTAGTCGCCGGGGCCATCCACTGGTTCGAAGACGAGCTGTCCGGACTCCCTCTCTGCGCGCTCCACCACGACGTTGCGGACTCGTCGGCCACTCTCCGCAGAGACAGCGATGATCTCCACGCTCGCTGGGTCATCGTCCTGGCGCCGCCAGGGCAGGATCACCCGACTCGCCGCAACCCCAGCGGCAGGGCGTGCCCCGTCGGCCCGCTCGCCTTCCGCGTCAGCTTGCTCGCCTCCCGCGTCCACTCGCACGACGAAGCGGTGGTTTCCATAGAGCATCTTGTCCCACGCCCCTGTTCCACACTCCACCTCCGGATGGCCCGAAAATTCCGAGCGGACAGCAGTATGGCCTAATTGCATCTTTATGACTCCTGAGTGGCATTTTCAATCGGAATATTGCATCCATCCTTGACCCCGGATGTCATCATGTAAAGGGTCATTGCAAAGCGCTATCGGAGTCATAGCGACCGGAGTGTTCAGAATTGGCCAAGAGGCGGGCTGGTGCGGAAAGCGCTGCCTAGCTTTAGCCGGTTCCGTGGTGCCTTCGGCCGGATCTCATCTGACAGCGGCGCGTGCGGCCCTCACCAGATCGCGGTCGGTGACCATGTACGCCGTCGGATCTGGAGAAGAATCCGCGGGTTTGGGCGAATTGTCCCGGTTCTTCCGGGCGGAAACCGTGGACCTGGCTGACAAGTGGACCGCACTCAGTCCCGCGGTGCGCAAGGCCGGGATATCGTCCAGGGCGAGTCCGCCGCCTGCCATGACCTCAAGCCGCCCCGCTGCCCGCTGGGCCATGCGCCCAAGCGTCGTGATCCCCGCTCCCACTGTGGCGGCACCCCCGGAGCTGAGCACCCGCGTGAATCCGAGTTCCACGAGCTGCTCGACGGCGGTTGCGGGCTCTCGTGTTTGATCGATGGCCCGGTGGAATGTCAGTTGGGCGTCGGGATTGGTCTCGAGGGCTGCATCAGCGAGCTTTCGTGTGGCCTGGACGTCGATTTCGCCGGCGGCCGTCAGAACCCCGATCACCACTCCGTGAGCTCCTTGGGTGAGCAGGAACCGGATCTCGCGATTCATGGTGTCCAGATCGGCGCTGGAGTACAGGAAATCCCCAGGCCGGCTGCGGATGAGCGGGTGGATCTCGAGCCTTCCGGCCACGGTTTCCTGTGCGGCGTCCATCAGGCCTTGGCTCGGAGTCAGTCCCCCGAGCTCCAAGGCGCTGCAGAGTTCAATCCGGTCCGCGCCTTCTTCAGCGGCAACGGCAGCACCCTGGGCACCGACGGCGACGATCTCGAGTTTCATGGGGAAACTCTACCGGCCATGCCGAGACCGCGTGGGTGCGGGCCGTGGACAGGAGCTAGGCCCGGTAGAATTCCAGCCGCTGCTTTTGCTCCGGAGTGAGCCTGCGGACCCGGCCGGTGGACTCATCCACGAAAGCAAGATGTGTGCTGGCTTTGACGCAGTCCTCGCCGGTCACGGGATCCTTGATGACGTAGTGGACGTCAAAGCTGGCACCCTTCACGGCACCCACCCAGATCTCGACAACTGCCGGTACGTTCCGGTATTCCAAGGTGCGCACATACCGGACCTTGTGCTCCACCACAAGGGTCATGACTCCATCTTCAACATCGTTGAAAATGGAGACAGGTGGCTCCACCCCGGGCAAACCTGCGCCGCGGGGCGGACCGAAGGCCGCGATACGGGCCTCCTCCAACATGCGGACGATCTGGACGTTGTTGATGTGCCCGTAGGCGTCCATGTCGCCCCAACGCATGGGCACGAGGACCTTGATGCGCTGTCCGTGCCCTGATGAATCCGTTGCTGACTCAGCGTCCGGGTTCTGCGTGGCGTCCGGTACCGACGCGCCGGCCGGGTTCTGCGTGGCGTCCGGTACCGACGCGCCGGCCGGGTTCTGCGTGGCGTCCGGTACCGACGCGCCGGCCGGGTTCTGCGTGGCGTCCGGATCCGCCCCTGCCACTACTCCGGTATCCGCGCTCAGCTGTGCACCGCCGTCGAATCATCCACAGCGACTTCCTCGGCATCCTCACCGGCAAACTGCGACACGTACAGGCGATAGTACGCTCCCTGCAATGCGAGCAGTTCGTTGTGGTTGCCCTGCTCCACGATGCTGCCGTTTTCCATCACCAGGATGGTGTCGGCGTCGCGGATGGTGGACAAACGGTGGGCGATGACGAAGCTGGTGCGGTCCGTGCGGAGGGCAGCCATGGCTTTCTGCAGGAGCAACTCGGTACGGGTGTCAACGGAGCTCGTGGCCTCGTCCAGGATCAGCAGCGATGGATCGGAAACGAAGGCCCGGGCGATGGTGATGAGCTGCTTCTCGCCCGCACTGACGTTGTTGCCTTCCTCGTCGATGATGGTCTGGTAGCCGTCCGGTAGGGCCCGCACGAAGCGGTCCACGTATGTGGCCTTGGCCGCTTCCATGATCTGCTCCTCTGTGGCGTCGAGGTTGCCGTACTTGATGTTGTCGTAGATGGTCCCGCCGAACAGCCAAGCATCCTGGAGCACCATTCCCACCTTGGAGCGAAGCTCGGATCGGCTCAGCTCCTTGATGTCCACCCCGTCCAGGGTGATACGCCCCGAGTTGAGTTCGTAGAACCGCATGACGAGGTTGACCAAGGTGGTCTTGCCAGCGCCCGTGGGTCCGACGATCGCCACGGTGTGTCCCGGCTCGGCGCTGAGGGACAGGTCCTCGATCAGCGGCTTGTCGGCAACGTAGCTGAAGGACACGTTCTCGAATTCGACGTGGCCGTCCGTGCGCGGGGGCAGGTGACGGGCCGCGTTCTCCGGGATTTCCTCGTCGGCATCCAGGAACTCGAAGACACGTTCAGCCGAGGCGACACCGGACTGCAGCATGTTGGCCATGCCGGCGATCTGCCCGAGGGGCTGGGTGAATTCACGCGAGTACTGGATGAACGCCGTGGCATCGCCAAGGCTCATGGAGCCGGAGGCCACACGCAGGCCGCCGACGACGGCGATGCCCACGTAGGACAGGTAGGAGACGAAGTTCATGGCCGGGAAGATGATGCCGGAAACGAACTGTGCCCCGAACGAAGCCTTGTAAAGAGCTTCGTTGCGTTCGTCGAAACGCTCCAGCATGTCCGCGTCGCGCCCGAAGACTTTCACGAGCTCGTGGCCGGAGAACGATTCCTCGATCTGGCCATTGAGCGAGCCGGTGTTCTTCCACTGGGCGGCGAAGAGCTTCTGGCTGCGCGCGCCGATCACGCCCGCAAGCACACCGGAGAGCGGCAAGGCAACCAGTGCGATCAGGGCCAGCTGCCAGGACACGATGAACATCATGACGGTGATGCCCAAAACCGTGAGCACCGAGCTGACCAGCTGCGCGAACGCCTGCTGGAGCCCTTGCTGGACGTTGTCGACGTCGTTGGTCACCCGGGAGAGGATGTCGCCGCGCTGGCGGGTGTCGAAGTAGTTCAGGGGCAAGCGGTTGAGCTTGGCCTGGACGTCATTGCGAAGGCGGTTGATGACCTTCATGACGATCTTGTTCAGGATGTAGCCCTGGGCCCACAGGAAGATGTTGGCCACGAAGTACATCAAGAGCACGATCGAGATCAGGAACGTCAGCTTGGAGAAATTGATCCCGTTGGTGAGCTCCATCTTGGAGACCATGTCTGCGAAGTTGTTCTGGCCGGCGCGGCGGAGTCCTTCGGCGAAGGCCGCTTGGCTCACGCCGGGAGGCAATTGCTTGCCCATGACGCCACCGAAGATCACGTCCATGGCGCTGCCGAGGATCTTAGGGGCGATGACGTTCAGGACAACGGAGACCACCACGAGGCCGATGACGAAGACCACACCTGCGGCCTCGGGCCTAAGCAGCCCCAGGAGCCGCTTCGCCGACGGCCCGAAAGCCTTGGCCTTCTTGGCCGGCAGGTTGCCGAACATGCCGCCGTCGGCTTCGCCTGGAGTGTATTCGGTTTCCTCGATGTCGTCATCTTCCACGGCTGTTATGGCACCGACTGCGTCCTTTGCTTCCGCAGTTTCGCGCTCTGCCGTGGCTGCCCCGGCCTTCGCGGCCCAGCCTCGTTTTTGCTGGTTCTGTTCGCTCATGCCACTTCCTCCGCGCTCAGCTGGGATTCGACGATCTCCTGGTACGTGGGTGACGTTTCCAACAGCTCATCGTGGGTGCCCCGGTCAACGATTCTGCCGTTGTCCAGGACGAGGATCTGGTCCGCATCCGCAATGGTTGAGACGCGCTGGGCCACGATGATGACCGTGGCTTCCTGCGTCTTCTCCTTCAGCGCCCTGCGAAGGCGGGCGTCCGTGGCCACATCCAAGGCCGAGAAGGAGTCGTCAAAGAGATAGACCGTGGGTTGTGTCACCAGGGCCCGGGCGATGCAGAGGCGCTGCCTCTGGCCGCCGGAGACGTTGGTGCCGCCTTGCGCCACCCGCCGGTTAAGGCCGGAAGACTTTTCCATCACGAAGTCCTTGGCCTGCGCGGTTTCCAACGCATCCCAGAGTTCCCGGTCCGTGGCATCGGTCTTGCCGAAACGCAGATTATGCTCGATGGTTCCGGAGAACAAGTACGGCTTCTGCGGCACGGTGGCCACACGGCTGGTGATTTCGTCGCGGTCCAGGCTGGTGACCGGAACGCCGTCGAGCAATACATCGCCGGACGCGACGTCGTACAGTCGCGGCAGGAGCGACACCAAGGTGGTCTTGCCGGCGCCTGTGGATCCTATGATGGCGAGGGTCTGGCCCGGCTCAGCCGTGAAAGAGATGTTGCTCAGCACGGGAGCTTCAGCGCCGGGGTATTTGAAGGTGACGTCGCGGAATTCGACGCGGCCTTTCTTCTCCGCGGGCACCACGGGCGCCTCCGGATCGTGGATGGAGGGTTCGACGTCGAGGACCTCGCCGATGCGGTCCGCGCAGACGGAGGCACGCGGGATCATCATCGCCATGAAGGTACCCATCATCACGGCCATGAGGATCTGCAGGAGGTATTGCAGGAAGGCCGTCAACGAGCCCACCTGCATGTTGCCCGCATCAACCCTTTGGCCGCCGAACCACAGCACTGCTGCCGTGGAAAGGTGCAGGATCATTCCGATGGCCGGGAACATCAAGACAAACAGGTTGCCGATCTTGACCGAAACCAAGGTGAGATCCTTGTTGGCGTCGCCAAAGCGCTCGGCCTCGTAAGGTTCACGTACGAAGGCCCGCACCACCCGGATACCGATGATCTGTTCGCGCAGCACACCGTTGATGGCATCGATCTTCTTCTGCATGGAGCGGAAGAGCGGCATGAGCCTGACCACGAGGTAACCAACCACTGCCACGAGGACCGGCACCGAAACCCAGACAAGCCAGGAGAGGCTGAGGTCCTCGCGCAGGGCCATGATGATGCCGCCGACGCACATGATGGGCGTGGACACCATGAAGTTCAGGCCCATCAGCATGAGCATCTGGACCTGCTGGACGTCATTGGTGCCGCGGGTGATCAACGTGGGCGCGCCGAAGCTGTTGACGTCCTTGGCCGAGAAGCTGCTGACCTTGCGGAAGACATCCCTGCGCAAATCGCGGCCCATGGCCATCGCCACGCGGGAACCGAAATAGACCCCGGCGATGGCCGCAATGACCTGGCCGAGCGCGACCGCGAGCATCAGGGCACCGGTCTGCCAAATGTAATTGGTGTCTCCCCGGGAAACCCCTTCATCGATGATCTTGGCGTTGAGGCTAGGAAGGTAGAGGGTTGCGATGGTGGACGCCAACTGGAAGATGATGACGGCCAGTATCTGCGGCAAATACGGTTTGGAGTAGCGCCGTATCAGGGTGACAAGCATGCCCACGGATCCTTAATGAGAGAGTGCGCGAATGACTTAATACATGGATAGCAGCAGGCGCTGACAGTATTAGTCCCTCAACTCTACGAAATCCGTTGCCTCAGCGAAATATCGTTAGCCGAATATCATCCTTGCGGCGTACCTGAACCGCCGCAGCGCTTCCACGCCCGCTACAGCGGCTCCTGGCCCGAGTGACGCTCTAGCCTGCGTGCCGGCCAGTTTCCCCTGCCCTCGAGGCTTCGCCCGCGATGAGCAGCAGGGCTGCCCTTTCCTGGCGGCGACGCTCACGCTTGAGTTCCTTGCGCAGCGCGGCCAACTCCTCAGCGGTCCGCGACTGCTCGACGGCGGTGGCCTGCTGTTCGTGCACGCGCACCTGGAGCTCGCGCTGTGCCTGGCTCAGCTGAAGCTGTTGCTCAGCCAGCAGCCTCTGGGTCCGGGCAAGCTGGTCCTGGACCTCGCGCAGGCCAGCGGCAGGATCGGGCCGTTCCTGCGTCAGGATCCGGGCGAACTCAAGGTCCAGATCATCGTGCTCTTTCTTGGCCGCCGCGCGGGCGCGGCTGGCACCCAACGGAGTGCCGCCGTCGTCGGCTGCTTGGGGAAGTTCAGTGGATTCGACGACGGGCAGCGCGGAGGTGTCCAGTGTCATCGCGGCCTCGCCGGAAGCGTTTGCCAGCAATTCCTTCGCAGGCGTTGCGTCCACGGTCTTCCGGAGCGGAACTTCCTTGATGAACAGCACCGCGAGGAAAGCGACCACGGCAATGGCCGCTGAGATGAGGAAGATCTGGGCGGTTGCATCGCCATACGCTGCACGCATAATGTCCCGGATCGGGGCAGGCATGTCAGCAAGATCCATGCTTCCACCGCCTGACCCACCGCTCACGGGGATATGGGCTGCGGCGAGGCCTTTGGTGGCAAGGTCCTTGACGTGCGTGGCCATGATGGCACCGAGGACAGAGACACCGATCGCACCTCCGACGGAGCGGAAGAATGCCACGGACGCGCTGGCTGTTCCGATGTCCTGGGCGCGGACCGTGTTCTGGACAGCGAGGACCAGGTTCTGCATCAGCAAGCCAAGGCCCAGGCCGAAGATGGCGGTGTAGCAGCAGGTGATCCACAGTTCCGTGGTGTGGTCGATGGTGCCGGTGAACGCGAGGCCGCCGGCCAGCAGCACAGTGCCCGCCAGGAGGAATCGCTTCCACTTGCCGAAGCGGCTGATCAGCTGGCCGGACGCCACTGAGCCCAAGAGGTTGCCCGCAATCATGGGCAGCGTCAGAAGGCCTGCCTCGGTGGGCGTGGCCCCGCGGGCTACCTGGAAGTACTGGCCAAGGAACGTGGAGGAGCTGAACATAGCGATACCGACGGCCACGGAGGCCAGGATCGCCAAAGCGGTGGTGCGCTGCGAGATGATCTTCAACGGGATGATGGGCTGGGCCACTTTGGATTCGACCAGCACCAGCAGTGCCAGCAGAAGCACGCCGCCGCCCACCATGAGGGCCGACTGCCAGGAGATCCAGTCGTAGTAGTCCGGGTTGCCAGCGAAGGAAACCCAGATGAGGAGCAGGCTCACGCCCGAGGTCAGCAGGATGGAACCGAGCCAGTCGATCTTGGCGGGGCGCTTGATGTGCTGGATCTTGAGGGTCACCTGGAGCAGGATGAGTGCGACGACGGCGAGCGGCACGCAGACGAAGAACGTCCAGCGCCAGCCGAGCGGGCTGTCGACGATGAACCCGCCGAGGAGCGGCCCGCCTGCGGTACCGACGGCCATGACGGCGCCCATGTAGCCCGAGTACTTGCCACGGTCGCGCGGCGGAATCATGGTGCCGATGATGGCCTGGGCCAAGGCGGTGAGGCCGCCCAAGGCGATGCCCTGGATGACGCGGGCGGTCAGCAGGAAGGGAATGCTCTGGGAGAAGCCGGCCATGACCGAGCCGGCCACGAAGATCACGATACTCAGCTGGACCAGGAGCTTCTTGTCGAAGAGGTCGGCGAGCTTGCCCCAAATGGGCGTGGTGGCGGCGTTGGCCAGCAGCGCCGCCGTGATGACCCACGCGAAGTCCGTCTGCGTGCCGTGGAGATCGGACATGATGGTGGGCAGGGCGTTGGCCACGATGGTGCTGCTCAGGATAGCGGTGAAGAATGCCGCGAGGAGGCCCGTCAAGGCCTCCATGATCTGGCGGTGCGTCATGGGCGCGGATGTCGCGGGCACCGCCGTCGAACGTTCCTGTATTCGGGTTGCCATTGCTGCTGCTCCTAAGCTGTGTGGTTCGAGTGGTGGGAGCCGGCCGCCGTTGCCCGGACTGAGTGATTGAGTGATGTGGTCAATTTCTCCAGGATCTGCCCTGCCTCCAGGGCGTCTTCCTCGCTCCATTCCGCGAGGTAGGCCCGTAAATTGAGGCTGCGCTGTTCTTCGAAGTCCCGGACCTTTTCAATGCCGGTTTCGGACAAGGCCACCAACTGGGCCCGGCCATCCGCGGGATCTGGACGCCGGATCACCAAACCGAGTTCCTCCAGTTCGGCGATGTGCCTGCTGAGGACCGGGGGGCTGACGCCGAGCCGGGAGGCAAGCTTCGTAGCCCGGGACTCCCCCTCGCCGATGAAGCGCATAACACCCTGTAGGGCGAACCCGACGTCGGCATCCTTCGCGATGTTCGCGGTCACGATGCAACGCAGCACCCGCTGCAGATCGAAAATCTGATGGACGAGTTCGGTTGCTGTGCTGGATGCGACAGCCATGGAAGACACCTCACTTTTGTTTGCCTAAAGCAACTATACGCCAAATTGATTGCTTTGGGAAACTAATGATGTGTGAGGTGCGTTAAACACCAAGCGCGAGCTGGCAGCTAATGCCCTCATCTTTCGAAAAAGGGGTCACTATCTGCCAGCTCGCGCTGGGGTGTGAAGCGTCTGGAGTGTCAGTCGCCCAAGTGCGTGGGGCCGAACATCTTCAGGAGGGTTTCAACCACGACGACGTTGGGACCGTCCGCGGCGAAACCGTCCCGGAGCGCGTCCCCGACTTCCTCCGGGGCGACACGCCGGGCCGGGACACCGAAGGCCTCGGCGAGCTTGACGAAGTCCGGGCGGGCGAGCTCGGTGGCGGTGGCCTTGCCGAAGGCGCCCACCATGTATTCACGCAAGATGCCGTAACCGCCGTCGTCCACGATCAGCCAGGTCACCGGGATGTTGTGCTGTTTGGCGGTGGCCAGCTCGGAGATCGAGTACATGGAGGAGCCGTCGCCGGAGACTGCCAGCACGCGGCCCGGTTTACCCACGGTTTCGAGTCCCACTGCGCCGCCGATGGCTGCCGGGAAGCCGTAGCCGAGGCCACCTGCGCCCTGTGCCGAGTGGAACTGGCCCTCGCGGGAATCCCAGCAGCTCCATGCCCAGTACGCGGAGATCGTCATGTCCCAGAAGGTCTGCATTTCGGCCGGAACGGCCTCGCGGATATCGGCCATGAACTTCAGTTCCTTGCCGAGGTCCTGTTCTTCAAGTCGCGCCCTGACCTTGGCCAGGGACTCCTTGACGAGGTCCTCGGGCGAGGTTCCGTGCCAGCTCGGGCTGGCGCCGGCCGTGCCAGCAGGGGCCAAGGCTTCGTCCAGTGCCGCGAGGGCCTGGCCGGCGTCAGCGCGGATGCCCAAACCGGGGCGGTTGGACTCCAGGACCCGGGGTTCGGCGTCGATCTGGATAATGCGCCCGCGAGGCTCGAAGGTGAAGTAGTTGGACGTGACTTCACCCAGGGAAGAGCCGATGACGATCAGCACGTCGGCGTCCTCAAGGACGTCCGTCATGTGGCGGTCCTCGATCCACGATTGCAGGGACAGTTCATGGCTCCAAGGGAACGCTCCGTTGCCGCCGGGCGTGCAGATCACCGGAGCGCGGAGTTTCTCGGCGATCGAGAGGAGGGACTTCTCAGCGCGGCCACGGCGCGTGCCGCCGCCGGCAATGATCGCCGGACGCTCCGCCGTCGAGAGCCATTTCACGGCTTCGCGGATCAGTTCCACGCGCGGCGGGTTGTCGGCCGCTTCGGCGAGGGCGTCTTCCACCGGCGGGACCATGATGGGGTCCAGGAGCACGTTCTGCGGGATCTCGATCCACACGGGGCCTTGCGGGGAGGAAATGGCCTCGGTCCAGGCGTCCTGGATGGCCGAGGGAATCCCGGAAGCGTGCTGGATGAGGCGCTGGCTCTTGGTGACGTTCGCGGCCGAGGCCTTCTGGTCATCGAGCTGGTGCAGCATGCCCTTGCGGCGCGCCCCCAGGCCCTCCAGCGGGATCTGGCTCGCCACGACCACCATCGGCACGCCGGTCGCATACGCTTCCTGGAGCCCGGCCAGGGACGTCAGCGCGCCCGGACCGGTGGACAAGAACAGCACGCCGACTTCGCCCGTGGCACGGGAATACCCATCGGCGGCGAAAGCGGAATTGTTCTCCACTCGGGAGGACACGAAGTGCAGATTGCCGCGGCCCATTGCGTCGAACAAACCCAGGGCGTGCTGGCCCGGGATCCCGAAGACGGTCTTCGCGCCAAGCGCTTCAAGGGTCTCGACGACGAGGTCCCCGCCGTTGCGCTGATCCGTCACTTCGCGACCGCCGGGGCGAAACCGGCCGGGCGGCGGGATTCTTGGCCGAGGGCCTGGGCAGCGTAGCCGTTCGGGGCGCCGTGGCGGTTACCTTCAACGGCGTTGTCCGCCATGAGGGTGACGAGTTCGTAAGCGACGTGGCTACCTGCGACACCCGTGATCTCAGCGTGGTCGTAGGCCGGGGCAACCTCGACGATATCCGCGCCCACCAGGTTCATGCCACGGAAACCGCGGATGATTTCGAGGAGCTCGCGGCTGGTGATGCCGCCGGCCTCCGGAGTACCCGTACCCGGCGCGTGGGCCGGGTCCAAGACGTCGATGTCCACGGAAATGTACAGCGGACGGTTGCCGATGCGATCGCGGATCTTGGCCACGGTTTCCAGGACGCCCTGGTAGTAGACGTCCGCCGAGGTGACGATGCCGAAGCCGAAGCGGTGGTCGTCGTCGAGGTCTTTCTTGCCGTAAAGCGGGCCGCGGGTACCGACGTGGCTGATGGCTTCGGTATCGAGGATGCCTTCTTCAACGGCCCTGCGGAACGGGGTGCCGTGCGTGTATTCGGCGCCGAAGTAGGTGTCCCATGTGTCCAGGTGGGCATCGAAGTGCAGCATGGCCACGGGCTCGCCGGCGCGTTCGGCGGCTGCACGGAGCAGCGGCAAGGCGATGGTGTGGTCGCCGCCGAGCGTCACGAGCTTGCTTCCGTTGGCGGTCAGGTCCAGCGCGTTCTGCTGGATGGTCTCGATGGCCTCGTTGATGTTGAAGGGGTTCACCGCCATGTCCCCGGCGTCGGCAACCTGGATGTTTTCAAAGGGGCTGACGTCCCATGCGGGGTTGTACGGGCGGAGCAGGCGGCTGGCTTCACGCACGTGATTGGCGCCGAAGCGGGCTCCGGGGCGGTAGGAAACACCGGAATCGAAGGGGACGCCGACAACGGTGACGTCGGCCTTGGACACCTGGTCCAGCCTGGGCAGGCGGGCATAGGTGGCAGCACCGGCGTAGCGCGGGATTCGGGCCGAATCAATCGGACCAAGGTTGCCGTTGGCCTCAATACGAAGCTCTTCCAAAATGCGCCACTCCTTCAGTGAATAGGTGAGATCGGGTTTTGACTGTGACACCAATCATACACTCAAGTTGTCTTATATGCATCACTTGTTTACATATGAATGCATTTCATGATGGTGACCCCCATCACATGATGCGTAAAGATTCCATAAAAACGGGCATTCCCTCCCCGACGCCCCCGTACGCTCCATCTGGAGCAGCTTCCAGGCTGCGCGAAAGGACTATGTGACAACGCTGACCAGGCCACCTGCCGAACCCGCTGACCGGCGCAAGCCCACGGGCGAAATCAAACAGGGGCAATTCAAGCGATGGTTGCTTGACGGCATGCCCGAGACGTCGGGAAAGCGGCAAGGTCCGCACGGAAAACCGGACGAGGACCACACTCCCCAGTCTTGGTGGAAGGTCATGTGCCTTACGGGCGTCGACTACTTCTCCACCCTCGGCTACCAACCCGCGATTGCAGCACTTGCGGCTGGCATCGTCTCGCCGCTCGCCACGATTGTCCTGGTCGCCGTCACCCTGCTTGGCGCCTTGCCGGTCTACCGGCGGGTCGCTTCCGAGAGCCATCGCGGCGAAGGCTCCATCGCGATGCTTGAGCGGCTCCTCCCCCGCTGGGGCGGCAAACTCTTCGTGCTGGCGCTGCTGGGCTTCGCTGCCACGGACTTCATGATCACCATGACCCTCTCCGCCGCGGACGCGAGCGCCCACGCCATCGAAAATCCGTTCGCGCCGCAATGGCTCCACGGGCAGGAAATCACCATCACCCTGGCGCTCATCGCCGGCCTTGGCGTGGTGTTCCTGCGCGGATTCAAGGAGGCCATCAACGTCGCCGTCGTGCTCGTGGGCGTGTATCTGGTACTGAACGCCGTCGTCGTCGTTGTCGGCCTGACGCACGTGGTGACCGAGGCACATGTGGTGACCGACTGGTGGGCCGCCCTGAACCAACAACACGGGAACCCGTTGATCATGGTGGGCATCGCACTCCTGGTCTTCCCGAAACTCGCGCTGGGCCTCTCAGGCTTCGAGACCGGCGTCGCGGTCATGCCACAGATCAAGGGTTGCCCCAGTGACACGGAAGAAAATCCCGCGGGCCGCATCCGCGGCACCCACAAACTACTCACGACGGCGGCGCTCATCATGAGTGCCTTCCTGGTGGCTTCGAGCTTCATCACCACGTTCCTGATCCCGGCCGCTGAATTCCAGCCGGGAGGGAAAGCAGACGGACGAGCCCTTGCATTCCTTGCGCACCAATTCTTGGGCGACGGCTTCGGCACGGTCTATGACATCAGCACCATCGCCATCCTGTGGTTCGCCGGTGCTTCCGCCATGGCCGGCCTGCTGAACCTCGTGCCGCGCTATTTGCCGCGCTTCGGCATGGCCCCGGCCTGGACCAAGGCCGTCCGACCGCTGGTCCTTGTCTTCACCGCCGTTGCCTTCATCATCACGCTGGTCTTCAAAGCCAATGTGGAAGCCCAAGGCGGCGCCTACGCCACGGGTGTGCTGGTCCTCATGACCTCCGCCTCGATCGCGGTCACCCTGTCCGCCCGCCGGAAGATGCAGAAAGGCAAGACCATCGCATTCGGCGCGGTGGCCGTGGTCTTCGCTTACACCACGGTGGCCAACGTGGTGGAGCGACCGGATGGCATCAGGATCGCGGCGCTGTTCATCCTTGGCATTGTCCTGGTGAGTTTCGCTTCGCGGATACGCCGGTCCTTCGAACTGCGGGCTACGCACATCAAAATGGACCAGATGGCACTCGAATTCACAGCCTCCAATGAGGAAGGCCCCATACGGATCATCGCTCACGAGCCCAAGCGGCTGAGCGCCGACCGGTACCAGTTGAAGCTGCAGCATGCCCAGCAAGCCAACCATTTGCCGGAAGACAGCCACGCGATCTTCATCGAAATCATCGTGGATGACAGCTCGGACTTTGAGCAGGAACTCCTGGTGGAAGGGAAGCGCCGGCACGGCTTCAAGATCCTGGAGATCCACAGCAACAATGTGCCCAACACGCTGGCCGCGGTGCTGCTCCACATCCGCGACGTCACGGGTCTCATGCCGCACATCTATTTCCGCTGGACCGAAGGCAATCCGATCGCCAACCTGAGCAAATTCCTCTTTTTCGGCGAGGGCGAGATTGCCCCGGTAACTCGCGAAGTGCTGCGCGAAGCCGAACCGGACATCACGCGCAGGCCCTGGGTGCACGTGGGCTGAACATGGCAGTGTTGGTGCCGCACCACGAGGTGCGGCACCAACACAGTCTTTCCAGCTGATGGCCCCTAGCTGATCGCGGAGGCGCCACGCTCCCCGGTCCGGACGCGCACCGCCTGGGATACGTCGATTGTCCAGATCTTGCCGTCCCCAAACTGGCCCGTACTGGCGCCGGAGATGATGGCGTCCACGATTCCGTCCACCAGATCGTCGGTGGCCAGGACCTCCACCCGGATTTTCGGGAGGAGATCGGAGTTGTACTCCGCGCCGCGGTAAACCTCGATGTGGCCCCGCTGTTGGCCGTAGCCGTTCGCCTGGCTCACCGTCATCCCGTTGACTCCGAAGCGCTCCAGGGCGTCACGGACCTCGTCGATCCTCTCCGGCCGCACTATCGCGGTAACGAGCTTCACGTCGAGGCCCTGCTACGGCTCAGCTCCGTTTCCTCGACTTTGTCTGCCGTTTCTTCCTTGCCCGCTGTCACGGGCGTTTTGCCGTTCTGAGGTTCTCCGGGATTGAAGGATCCGCCAACCATCACCAGCTCGTATGCGGTTTCCGCGTGCTCCGTGATATCGATGCCCGCCAATTCCTCGTGCTCTTTGACGCGCATGCCCACTGTCTTGTGGATGGCCAGACCAATGAGCGTGGTCATGATCGCAGTCCACGCGGTCACCATCAGCGCAGTCAATATCTGGGGCCAGAATTGAGTCAGGCCGCCGCCGTATAAGAGGCCGCCTTCAGTCTTTGCCGAGGGTACGGCGAAGAATCCGAGGGACAGGGTCCCCCACAGACCGCCGACAAAGTGCACGGCAACCACGTCCAGGGAGTCGTCCAGGCCGATCTTGAACTTCAGCCCGATGGCTAGTGCGCAGACGGCACCCGCGACGACACCGATGACGATGGCGCCAATGGGGTCCACGAATCCGCACGCCGGAGTGACTGCCACCAAGCCCGCGACGGCGCCGGATGCGGCACCGAGGGACGTCGCATGGCCATCCCGGAGCCGCTCTACGAGAAGCCAGCCCAGGAGCGCGGCGCTTGTGGCCAAGAGGGTGTTTGTCCAGGCGAGCGCGGCGATTCCGTCAGCAGCCAGTTCCGAACCGGCGTTGAATCCGAACCACCCGAACCACAGCAAGCCGGCCCCAAGCATCACGAAGGGGAGGTTGTGCGGCCGGATGTTGGGGTCCTTCATGAATCCGAGCCGTTTGCCGAGCACTACTGCAAGCATTAGCCCGGCCATGCCGGCGTTCATGTGCACTACGGTGCCACCGGCAAAGTCAAGGGCCGAGATCTTGCTGCCGATGATCCCGGTGGATCCGAAGAGCCCGCCACCCCAGACCCAGTGGGCAATGGGTGCGTAGACGAGGGTGACCCAGAGGCCGGCAAACAGCAGCCATGGGCCAAACCTCACGCGTTCAGCCACCGCGCCACTGATCAGGGCTACCGTGATGATGGCGAAAGTCGCTTGGAATCCGATGAAGACCATGTCCGGCAGCCCCGGGGCTTTCCCGCCGATGACGCTGGTCAAACCGCTGAGTCCGAAGTTCGCGAAGGGGTCTCCGATGAAGCCGCCTAGGGTATCCGGTCCGAACGCTAGTCCGTAACCCCACAGGGCCCAGACCACCGCGACCACGCCAATGGCGCCAAAGCTCATCATCATGATGTTGAGGACGGACTTCATCCTGACCAGGCCGCCGTAGAAGAACGCCAAACCTGGCGTCATGAGAAGGACGAGGGCGGAAGCTGCAAGCATCCAGGCTGTTGCGCCGGGATCCAGGGTCTGGGGGCTCACATCCAGCCCTACGCTAAAGAATGCTGAGTTCATTTCGGGAGCCTTCCTGCATATACGGCGCTCCATGGCGCCCGCACGGCGAGACCATTTTTAAAACGAACAGGTCCTGGTACCTCACGAGGTACCGACCTTGACGAGTTGCGTTCACTCGAACGTACAGCCGCCCTGTTTCGGTCTTCGGCAAGAATTATTTCAAGCACGTAACGCAGAAGGCCCGTGGGTTAAATTCTGAAGTCACCCAGGTTTCCGGCTTGTTACGCTCCGCGCGTCGAAGGGAGCCAGCATCAGCGGCTGGCTGCCGGCACCAGTATCCAGAGCACCTCAACGGGCTCGTCCGTGGGGTTGACCCAGGTGTGGGGCTCGCGGCCCGGGAAGGACAAGGTGTCCCCCTCGTCGAGCTCGTACTCCTCATTGGTGAGAATCAACTTGATGCGCCCCTTGACCACGTGCAGGACATCGACGTCGCAATCAACGGCGTAAAGCTCGGCTTCTCCGCGGCCCCGGGGCTCGATGGTTGCCTGCAGAATCTGCAGCCGCCGCTCTGAGCGGGCGGTCAGGAGCCGCTCCACGATCCCCTGGCCACCGAGCGAAATCCGCGGACCATCGTCCCGCCGGGTCAAGTGCGTTTCGGGGGCGGCAAAAAGCTCGCCAATTGATACTGAAAGGACTTGGCAAAGCGTCACAAGGGAAGCAACCGATGGCGATGTCAGGTCCCGCTCGACTCGGCTCAGGAAACCCTTGGTCAGGCCGGTCGCATCCGCGACCTGTTCTATGGTCAGCCGCTGTGATTGGCGGGCGGCACGGATTCTGGAACCGATGGCAACGGGTACATTGCTTGGTTCAACGGGGAGAGCCTTCATTCACGAACCTTTCAGGCCGTTGCTACGGCCCTATCATTGCAGCAATAGTAGCCGGATCGCTGGCATGGCGACTCTTTTGGATGGAGTGGGCAACGCCGGAGCGTCTCGTGGTGATGGCGGCGTCTTGACTGTTACTCGCATCACTACGTATCCTCATAGGCAACAAGTGTTGTTTGTGAGGCACACTTCACAGACCACTCTCCCCAATCACCAGCGCAGAGACCATCCGCAGCCCGCGAGGATACCCAGCGGGACCGGCGTCGGATCCCCAAGAACTCTGCGCATCAGCCTCAGGAGCCAACCATGGACTCTTCGTTCATCAATATTGCGATCGTGGTGGTGTACTTGCTTGCCATGCTGGCCTTTGGCTGGTGGGGCAAGTCGCGCACCAAGAACAACAGCGACTTCCTGGTGGCGGGACGGCGCCTCGGCCCGATGCTCTACACCGGCACCATGGCCGCCGTGGTCCTTGGCGGCGCATCAACGGTTGGTGGCGTCGGCCTCGGCTACAAGTTCGGCATCTCCGGCATGTGGCTGGTAGTGGCCATCGGCTCTGGCGTGCTCCTCCTGAGCCTGCTTTTCGCCGGCACCATCCAGCGGCTGAAGATCTACACGGTCTCCCAGATGCTGAGCCTGCGCTACGGCCAGCGTGCCACGCAGACCTCCGGCATCGTCATGCTTGCCTACACCCTCATGCTGTGCGCCACGTCCACGGGCGCCTACGCCACCATCTTCGTTGTCCTCTTCGGCTGGGAGCGCTGGCTAGCCATCGCCGTCGGCGGAGCAATCGTCCTGGTCTACTCCACCATCGGCGGCATGTGGTCCATCACCCTCGCCGACCAGGTGCAGTTCATCATCAAGACAATCGGGATCTTCTTCCTCATGCTCCCGTTCGTCCTCAACGCCGCAGGCGGCTTCGACGGCATCCGTGCCCGGGTTGACGCCAGCTTCTTCCAGTTGGACGGCATCGGAGCGCAGACCATCATCACCTACTTCGTGGTCTACACCCTTGGCTTGCTGATCGGCCAGGACATCTGGCAACGCGTCTTCACCGCCAAGACCCCCAAGGTGGCCCGTTGGGGTGGCGCCACCGCCGGCGTCTACTGCGTCCTTTACGGCGTGGCCGGCGCCCTGATCGGCCTGGCCGCCCGCGTGGCCCTGCCCAACATCGATGTCAAGGCCCTCGGCAAGGACGTTGTCTACGCCGAGGTGGCAACGCACATCCTGCCGATCGGCATCGGCGGCCTGGTCATGGCCGCAGCGGTCGCCGCCATGATGTCCACCGCCTCCGGCGCCCTCATTGCCGCAGCCACGGTGGCCCGCGCTGACGTTGTCCCATTCGTGGCCAGCTGGTTCGGCAAGACGATCAACACCGACGACACCGAGAACCCCGAGCACGACGTCAAGGCCAACCGGTACTGGGTCCTTGGCCTGGGCATCGTGGCCGTCTTGATCTCGATGGCGGCGCAAGACGTCGTGGTTGCCTTGACTATCGCCTACGACATCCTGGTGGGCGGCCTCTTGGTCGCGATCCTGGGTGGCTTGGTCTGGAAACGCGGCACGGGCATCGCCGCGGCTTGGTCCATGGCGGTCGGGTCCATACTGACGCTGGGCCTGCTGATCGCTTACGCTACGGGAATCATTCCCAGCGAAGACGGCGTCTACGCAAACGATCCCATCTATTGGGGCCTCGGCGCCTCATTCGCCGTCTACTTGGTAGTCTCCCTTCTCACGCCTCCCACGGAACCCGCGGTCCGCGAAGCATGGGACCGCCGCGTTGCCGGAGCGGTCACGGAAGAACTCCCGTTGGAGGTCCACCCGGTGGCCAGCCACTGAGCATCACAGGATAAATCACGACGGCGGCGCCGCACCTTCTCGTTCGAGGGGTGCGGCGCCGCCGTCGTGATTGGAGTCCTTAATGCGGAGGCCCCGGGTGCGGGCCTGCCTGTACAGTAGGAAGAGCTTCAAGAGATGTGGCGCCAAGCTCCGACTTGCCATACGCCAACCCCATGTTCACGGGTGGTTCGGATGAAGAAGCGGCCCGACCCGGACCAGAGACAACCGAGCGGGCAAGAGCAACTCCACCAGGAGAAGGCAATGCCTTTGGAAACCGGCACCACCCCCACGGCCAGCCACACCACACCACCAAGCACCCTGCCCGCGCCCCGCGCCCGACGGGTTGACGAGTTCGTCCGTGTGATTCCCGGCGTCGACCTTTCCCAAGGTTCCATCACGTTCGTGGTGGACGGAAACCTGGAACGCTATTGGCATCATGAGCCTCGGCTCATTACCGAAGCCCTCTCACAAGCAGTGCAGCCTGCCCGCTGGTTCCCGGCCACGCGGAAGCTCACGCTGACGGTGGCCGCAACCGGGTACCGGGCGGGCGTGGAACGTCACTTCATCCTCAGCGCCTTTTAGCTACCCACACTCAGCGAGTCGGGGCTATTCGATCTCTCCAGCCTCACGGTGTTCGTCGACGTCGAGCGGAACCGGCCGTTCGTCGTCGTCGAGGACCTCGGATTGTTCTTCCCAGTCCTCGTCCACCTCCAGGTCCTCGTTGTAGTCGTAGGCGGGATCGGCCTCGACCGTGGGACGGTCGGGGTGGCGGGCGTGGGTCTCGGTGCTGTCCATGGTGCAACCTCCGTTCGACGTGCCGCTGAGCCCATCGCCAGGCAGATCAGGCAGCCGGTCACCACGCCACCGGCGCCAATGCGTGGACCCTGTCCATCCATCCCAGCACTGCCCCATCCGGTGGTCAAGGCTTCGCGGGAGCCTCCGGCGTTTTTGAGGCACACCTAAAACGCCGAGTAAGGATTACCGGCCGAAAAACCGCGGAAATTGGCGATAAAGTGGACGTGCAATGAGGCGATGAAGCCCGCCCCAGCAACCCAGGAGTCCCGGTGCACCCGCACGCAAAAACCCCGCAATCAGACAGTCCGTTTGACTCAAGCAGTCCATCGCAAGACGCAGCAGCCACCAAGACTCCCCCGCCGTCGTCGGACCTCAAGCGCTGGCGGCAGTACTTGGCGGACGAACGCGCCGAGGCCGCTGTGTACCGCCAACTGGCGCAGCGCCGCGATGGTGAGGAGCGCGAGATCCTGCTGGCCCTCGCAGAGGCCGAAGGCCGCCATGAGGCACACTGGCTCAAGCTCCTCGGCGAACACGCGGGGATGCCGAAAGCAGCCTCCATCCGTAGCCAGCTGCTTGGCTTCCTGGCGCGGAATTTCGGTTCGGTGTTCGTCCTGGCCCTCGCGCAAAGGGCGGAAGGCCGCTCCCCTTACGCGAAGGATCCCGCGGCAACGCGAGCCATGGCGGCCGACGAACAGATCCACGAAGAAGTTGTCCGCGGCCTGGCGACGCGCGGCCGCAACAGGTTGTCCGGCACCTTCCGCGCCGCGGTATTCGGTGCCAACGACGGCCTGGTCAGCAACCTTTCCCTCGTGATGGGCATGGCCGCCACCGGCGTTCCCGCCACTGTGGTCCTCTTCAGCGGCATCGCCGGCCTCCTGGCAGGCGCACTGTCCATGGGTGCCGGCGAATATGTCTCGGTCCGCTCGCAACTGGAGCTCCTCAAGGCCACCCGCCCCACCCAGGCCACGCTGACCGCCGCCCCGTCCCTGGACCTCGAACACAATGAGCTCGTCCTGGTGTATTTGGCCCGGGGCATGTCCCACGAGGCCGCCGAACACCGGGCCGCCGAACGCATGGGCCTCTACAGCTGCGATTGCGATCCCAGCCTCTCGCTGGATCCCGAG
This sequence comes from Arthrobacter sp. FW306-04-A, assembly GCF_044358315.1. Taxonomy (GTDB): domain Bacteria; phylum Actinomycetota; class Actinomycetes; order Actinomycetales; family Micrococcaceae; genus Arthrobacter. Next base: position 946,769 of record NZ_CP084559.1, on the reverse strand, counting down.
GCTGAAGAAACCGTGAACGAGCACGAAGCAGTTGGCTCCGCTTGGGGCGCTGCCATCTCCAGCTTCTGCTTCTTCGCCTCGGGCGCCATTGTGCCGATCCTGCCGTTCATCTTCGGCATGACAGGCTTCGCTGCGCTTGCTGTGGCCGGTACGCTGGTGGGCATCGCGCTTCTGTCGACTGGCGCCGTCGTCGGCTTGTTATCCGGAACCTCGCCGCTGACCCGCGGCCTCCGGCAGCTCGCCATCGGACTCGGCGCGGCCGCGGCCACGTATGGGCTGGGGCTCGTTTTCGGCGCTGTCATCGGTTAGTAGCGTCGGCCCGCTTGGAATGCGGGGATCATGGATTTGGGGGAAGACGTGCATTCGAACTACGGGTACGACGGCGGTCCGCCACCTCCGCAGCGGCGGCCCAGTACCGCCGTCGCACTGTTCCGGAACCTCATGGTAGTGGCGATCGTCGCGGCCGTAGCCGTGCTTGTGAGTGGTTTCCTCCGGGGCGATCCCCGGATCCCTGGTCTGCTTCCGAACCTGGGTCCTTCGGCCCAGTCCCCAAGCCACAACTCTTCCCAGGGCGCAGATCCCGGGCAAGTGGCGCGAAAAGCCGCGCGTGCCCCGGACACCCCGCCACCCGGCCAGGAGGAAGCTGGCCACGCGCTCGGCTCCCCCGCCAAGCCAGCCGTGGCAAGCAACTCCTACAAGTTCTTGGCCACCAACGCCGACGGCACACCCGTGGGTTACTCACCGTGCCGACCCCTGCACTACGTGGTCAACGCGGCCCTAGCCCCTGCCGGCTCCGAGGGACTCATCGCCGACGCCGTTGCCAAAATCGCCGGAGCCACGGGCCTCAAATTCGTCAACGACGGAGCCAGCACGGAAACCCCCTCCGAGAAGCGCAAGCCATACCAACCGGCCCTCTACGGGGATCGTTGGGCACCCCTGCTGATTTCCTGGACCACCCCCGAGGCCGCCCCGGCATTGGCTGGATCCGTTATCGGCACCGGCGGCAGCACCATGTACAGCTTCGGTTCCGGCCCCAAGAGCTATGTGACGGGAAGCCTGGACTTGGACGCCCGGCAAATCAAGGAACTGCTGGGCGTCCCGGGTGGTGCCCACTACGTCTCGGCCGTGGTGCAACATGAACTGGGCCACGTGGTGGGCCTTGACCACGTCGACGATCCAATCCAGCTCATGTACCCGGAGATCGGCGCCCCGGATGGCTTGGCGGCCGGAGACCTGAACGGCCTTTACAAACTCCACTCGGCTCCCTGCCGCGACGACCTTTAGCCAGCATCCGCCGCGCCCACCCAATCCGCCGCGCCCACCACTGGACGCGCCCACCACTGGACATGCCCAGCCTTAGGTTCAAGCAGTGGACATATGAGTACTATGTCCACTGCTCCTGGCCAAGGCTGGACATGCTCATCAGGCTTGTCAGGGGTTATGTCCACTGCTGTTGGTTAGGGCTGGGCATGCTCAATGGGAATGCGCGTGCATGCTGGACATGTCCCTAGTTGCGGGTGGTTTCCAGCACCCGGGCAGGCTTGAAGTTAGCTCCGGCGCCTGGGTAGGACGGGATCTCGATCCTGGCGTGGCTGTGGATCTCGTTCACCGTTGACTTCGTGTGTTCGGCAATCCGTTCCATGGTTGTCACCCACATCCCGTCCATCGCTTTGACCCGTTCGATCAGTTGTTCCAAGGCAACTGCCTTGGACGGGCGGCCCGAGATGAACGGGTGGTTGGTCAAAACGAAGCAACTGCCTTGGGTGTGGTGGGCCTCGGCTTCCAGGGTCCACATCTCCAGGACTTTGGCGGGACTTTCGATGACGCCGCTTCCTGTCACTCCCGGGTAGAACGCGTACTGTTCCCAATCATCCAGTGCCCAGTCCACGGGAATCTCCACGATGTCCCGCGAATCGATGTCCCGCGAATCATCCTGGGCGACGCCCATGCGGTAGGGGGCATCGCCGTCGAGCAGGCTTGAATCGTAAAGGAACCCGCGGTCCGCAAGCAGGGCCGGCGAATGCCAGTTGAGCTCCCACCAGGGTGCCCTGTAGCCGACCGGCCTGACCCCGGCCACCTTCGCGAGGGCTTCGAGCCCGCGGTCCAGGTAGCTGGCCTCGGTGGCGGCGTCGATTCCCTGCATGGGTTCGTGCAGGTAACCGTGATGGGCAACTTCATGGCCACCGTCGACGATCCGGCAGACCACGTCCGGGTAGCTCTCCGCCGTGAAGCCCGGGATGAAGAAGGTTCCCTTGATCTCTTGGCGCTCGAGGATCTTCAGGAGCCGCGGAACGGCGATCCTCGGTCCGTAGGACTGGTGGCTCATGAGGGACATGCGCCGTGTGCTTGTGGGGTCGTGGGCGATGGTGCAGGATTCGGCGTCTACGTCGAACGTGAAGGACGCCGCGGCCTTGAAACCTTCGGGCCAAGTGATCGGGTGTGCCTCGTCAGGAAAAGCGTTGGTCATCGGGTTTCCTTTCAGTCGTTGACAAGATTGGCGACGGTGTCTTCCGCAAGCGGCTGCGACGTCGAAGCATCCGTGGAAGGCACTGCCGCGGAGGAAGGCAGCGGAAGGTAGCGGGCATGCACCCGTGGGCCTAGTGCGCGGTAGACAGCCGCCGCCACAACTCCGCCTGCCAACCAGGACAGGTCAATCCCGCCCATGGCTGTGGCGATTGGGCCTTGCATGATCGGCAGCACACCGTACATGAACAGCCACGTGGCAAAGATACCCACCAAAAGTGCGGTGATGCCCGCCCAGTTGAAAGCCGGGAGCCGACGGGTGCCCACCGGGTCGAAGAGCCGGTCAACACCCACCGGGTTGCGCTTGTCCACCCAGAAGTAGTGCACCAGCATGATGCCGCCCCACGCGGCCACCCACGCCACAAGCCCTCCGAGCCAGGTGCTCAGCGTTGAGGCGAAGTCCTCCTGGAGGATGAAGAACACGACGCCGACCAGTGCCAGGAACCCGACGAAGATGTTCAAGGAACGTCGTTTGGCTTTGATGTCCAAGGCCTGGGCAGCGACCGAGAAGGTGTAGATGTTCAGGATGTTCGTTGCGATGGGACCATGCAGCACCAGGAAGAGAACCGGGATGGCCAGGACGCCGAAGTTGTCGACAATGAGGTGGCCGGGGTCCGCGGTTCCGCTCTTCGTTGCCAGGCTGGCGCCAAGGATCCCCAACCACACCACCGGCAGGAACTGGCCGAATACCGAGGCCAGGTACACCTTGCGCCGGGGGACCGATTTGCTGACGAACCGTGAATAGTCCGCTGCGTAGGTGAACCAGGTAATGCCCCAGCCGATGCCGATGACCGTCATCACGGTGGTCATGGCCGCGATTCGCTCACCGCCTTCAAGGACGGCCCCCGGAGGACCCGCGTAGCCCCAATCAATGTTCATGCCGAACCACGCCACGGCGGACATGGCGATCAGCACCACGATGGTTGGCGGAACAGTCCACTTTTCGAAGGCCGCAATGGCCTTGTAGCCGAACCAAGCGATGATGACCTGGGCGGCCATGATCAAGAAGGCCACCAGGATCTTGGGGCCCACATTCGGCTGCTCCGGGTCGACTAGGCCGAGCTTGCCGAGAAGCGCCATCACCAGATCCAGGATGATCCAGGTGTTGACGGCGCACCAACCGATTCCGAGGAGCGCCTGGATCGCGCTAGGGAGGTAGTTGCCGCGGCGGCCGAAGACTGCCCGGGCAAGGACCATGCCGGTGGCACCGGTTCTCTGCCCCAGGAGGACAAACAGGCCGAAGAGCGCCATGCCGATCAGGTTTCCCACCACCAGGACAATGACGGTGTCGGCAAAACCTAGTCCGAGCTGGACGCCGAGGGCCCCAAGGACCCAGTTGATGGGGGCAAGGTTTGCGCCTGCCCAGATCCAGAATTGGCCCGCCACGCTGCGGGTACGCGCTGATTCGGGAATGGACTGCAGGTTCTGCTCGACGTCGGTCTGCGCCGTTGCAGCCCCTGGCGTCGCAGTGGATAAGTTCTCATGCATTGGGGGAGCCTCCGTGTGTGAAAGGGACTTCTTCAATGTATGTGCCCCACATCACAGCAACAAGATACGATGTGTATGATAGTTCTCCATAATTAGATACGGAGTGTCATGTCATTACTCCTTGCCGATGCTTTTGCTCACGACAGCCTCAAAGCCGCCGAACCGGTCCTGCGGACCGACGTGCCTGAGGCCCTGTCACGGCAACTCCGCTGGGTCCACTCGAGCGAAGTGCTGGACATCGCTCCCCTACTTCGGGGTGGAGAGCTGCTTCTGACCGGCGGACAGGCGCTCGCTACCGCCTCGGACGAGCGGCGCGTGGACTACGTCCGTCAGCTGGCGGCCCGCGGCGTCACTGCATTGGCCATCGAAACGGGTCCGCTCCTGCCGGCCATACCGGCGTCCATGCTCGACGCCGGCCAAGACGCCGGACTGCCCATCATCGAGTTGTGCACAGTGGTCCCGTTCGTGGGCATCATGCAAGCCATCAACTCGCTCCTGGTCAGCGAATCGGTTGCGCAATTGCAATTCGGAGACGAAACGAGCCATGCCATGGCGGCCGAACTCGCGCACGGAGGCGGGCTGGACCAGCTCCTCGCCGTCCTCGCGAGCCGGACGGGTGCCAACGCCAGGCTCGTCTCGCCGTCTGGCATCACTTTAGGAAGCGCAACGTCCGCTGGCCAGATCGGTCCCAGCAATCTCGCCACAGTCGATGTGCCCGTCCGCGGCGTGCTGGCGGCCCGCCTGGAATTGGAAGTGCCCGACGACGGCGACGCCAACCTCGCCCGGGTGGCCGGCGAGCGTTGCGTCGATATCCTCGGCTTGGCGTTGCTGCAACGCATGCCACCCGGTCTCAAGGAACTTGCCGGCATCGAACTCATGCGGGCCATCAGTTCGGGCACCCAGTCATGGCGACTCCAGCAATTGGGACCCGCCTCAGGGTTCCCGGCCAGCGGTCCGGTAGTCGCCGTCGCGGTGCGTTCCTCAACGGCGGGACAGCTCCGGACACAGCTGGACAACATCCTGCAGGCCGCGGTTCCGCAAAGTGCCAGTTATGCGGACAACGCCGAGTTGATCGCCCTGGCGGCCCTCCCCCCAGGCGCGGCGATGGCTTCGCGCGCTACGCTCATGCAAGCGCTTCATGCGCTGGAGGTCCCGGACGGCTCAGCCCTAGCGGTGGGTCCGTTGGCAGGGGGAATCGGAGAGGCTCCGTGGTCGCTGGCGGAGGCACGCCTGACGCTCGAGCTCATGCCGAATCCGCAGACCGGAACAGGCGTGTTGGATGCCGAGGACTTTGCCGTCGAGCGATTGGCGGAAGGAAGCCTCGACCGGGCCACCCGGGAGGCATTCGTGCGGAGGCAGCTCGGCGCCGTCGTCGAGCATGACGAGCAGCGACGCTCGGAGCTGATGCGGACATTCGCGGTATGGCTGGATACCGGATGCAATACGGCACAGGCGGCACGGGAACTGCACCTGGAACGGCAGTCGATGCACCACAGGCTCCAACGGATCTTCGAGTTGTGCGGCGGAGACCCGCGCGGAACGGGACGGCTGGCAGCCCTTCATCTGGCGACCCGCTTGGCCCGGCTTTAGGCGTCGAATTCGGTTCCACGATCTCAAACGCGGGGGCCTGAATTTGGGCTAGGCGTAGGCTGGAATTTGAACGATAGGAGCATTTCATGAAGAAAATCCTCATGGTATTGACCAGCGTTTCCGATATCGGCGATACGGGAAAGAAGACCGGCTACAACGTAGCCGAGGCTGCACATCCCTGGAAGGTCTTCAAGGATTCCGGGCACTTCGTCGACTTCGCGTCCATCCAGGGCGGCCAGCCCCCGCACGATGAGGTGGACTCGGCAGATCCCATCCAGGTTGCCTTCACCGAGGACGAGGCCACACGCGCCGGTCTCTACAACACTGCCCGCGTTGAGGTCGTTGATCCCGACCAGTACGACGCCGTCTTCCTCGTGGGAGGCCACGGCGCCATGTGGGACTTCCCGGACAGCGAAGGCCTGCAGAAACTTGTGGCCAGCGTCTACGACGCCGGCGGTGTGGTTGGCGCGGTCTGCCACGGACCGGCGGGCTTGGTGAACGTGGACCTGGCCGACGGGTTCCGGCTCGTAGGGGGCCGCGAGGTGGCCGCCTTCACCAACGACGAGGAGGTTGCCGCAGGGATGGACAAGGTCATCCCGTTCTTCTTGGCAGACCGACTTAAGGAACAGGGCGCGATCCACGTCTTCGCGGACGTCTTCGCGGAGAAGGTCGCGGTCGCGGACCGGTTGGTGACCGGCCAGAACCCGGCTTCCGCCGCCGGCGTGGCCAAGGAGATGGAAAAGCTCCTCGCGGAGGTCATCCACCAGGAAAAGGCCGAGGAACAGCACGAGGCGGAGGCCCTGCGCGCAGAGAAGGACGCCAAGAAGGACGCCAAGAAGGCGGCTGCGGCAGGCACCGACCACTAACGCCCGCGGCGTTTGAACGGCCCACCGTTTGGTGGGCCGTTCAAACCCTATTTGAGCACTACGGTCCTGCTGCCTTGCAGGATGACGCGCCCTTCGCAGTGCCAGCGCACGGCGTTGCTGAGTGCTTTGCACTCGGTGTCGCGGCCGGCTGCGACCAGGTCATCCGGACCAAAAGTGTGGTCCACTTCCACCACTTGCTGGGCGATGATCGGACCCTCGTCCAACTCACCGTTGACGTAGTGCGCGGTGGCACCAACGGTCTTGACGCCTCGTGCGTAGGCCTGGTGGTAGGGCTTCGCGCCTTTGAAGCTGGGCAGGAACGAATGGTGGATGTTGATGGCACGGCCGTCGAGCCGGCGGGCAAGATCGTCGCTGAGGACCTGCATGTAGCGCGCCAGGACAACCAGTTCGACGTCCAGGCGATCGATGAGATCGAGGAGTTGTCCCTCGGCCGCCGCCTTGGTGTCCGAGGTGACAGGTACATGGAAGAACGGAATGCCGTGCCATTCGACGGTCCGCCTGTGGTCCGGGTGGTTGGAGACTACCCCGACAATGTCGATGGGCAGTTCCCCGATCCGGGCCCGGAACAGGAGGTCGTTGAGGCAGTGCTCGAACTTGGAGACCATGATCAGCACCCGCCGTTTGGCCCCGTGGCGTTGCAGCTGCCAGCGCATGCCGAACTTTTCGGCGACAGGCGCGAAGGATTCCCTCAGCGAATCAATCGTTGACTGGTCCCCATCCGATGCGAAGTGGATCCGCATGAAGAAATGGTGATCCAGCTGGGAGTCGAATTGCTTGTTGTCGATGATGTCGCAGCCGTGTTCCAGGAGGAAGCCTGAGACAGCGTGCACGATCCCCCGCGTTTCCGGGCAATCGAGCGTGAGGACATGCTCAATGGTGGTAGCCGGCAGCGCCGACGCTACAGTTTCATTCTGTGTGACAGTCATGGCTAGCACTCCACTACGTTGACGGCGAGGCCTCCGCGGGAGGTCTCCTTGTATTTGCTTTTCATGTCCGCTCCTGTCTCTCGCATGGTTTTGATGGCTTTATCAAGGGACACTTTGTGGCTGCCGTCGCCGTGCAGTGCAAGGCGGGCGGCGTTGATGGCCTTCACGCTGGCGATGGCGTTGCGTTCGATGCACGGGATCTGCACCAGCCCGCCTACGGGATCGCACGTGAGGCCCAGATTGTGTTCAATACCCACTTCTGCGGCATTCTCCACTTGCTCGGGGGTACCGCCGAGAACTTCGCACAGGCCTGCGGCTGCCATCGAACAGGCAGAGCCCACCTCGCCCTGGCAGCCGACTTCGGCACCGGAAATGGACGCGTTGATCTTGAACAGGATCCCGACGGCGGCCGCCGCGAGCAGGAAGCGGACCACGCCGTCGTCGTCGGCTCCCTGAACGAATTTCGTGTAGTAGTGCAGCACCGCCGGCACAATGCCGGCCGCACCGTTGGTGGGTGCCGTAACGATGCGGCCACCGGCGGCGTTTTCTTCGTTCACGGCAAGCGCGAACAGGTTCACCCATTCCATGGCGAGCAGCGGGTCTGCCGAGCTTGAACCCTGCAGACCGGCGTCGGTGGCGGCGAGAGTCTTGAACAACGACGGCGCCCGTCGCCTCACATTCAAGCCTCCCGGCAGGATTCCTTCCGCAGCGCAGCCGTTGTCCACGCATTCGCGCATGACCGCCCAGATCTGCAGCAGCCGCTCGCGAAGTTCGGCCTCGCTGCGCCACACAAGCTCGTTGGCGAGCATGACATCTGAGATGGACATGTCCTCCCGTGCGCAGATGGCCAGGAGCTCATCCGCGGTGCTGAAGGGATAAGGCAGCACGGTCTCGTCGGCAACGACTTTGTCGCTTCCGGACGCATCACCGTCCACCACGAAACCGCCGCCGATCGAGTAGTAACTGCGTTCGCGCAGCACTTCCCCGGTGTGGTCGAAGGCCCTGAAGGTCATGCCGTTGGGGTGGGCAGGCAGGGATTTGCGTCGGTGCAGGACTACGTCTTCGTCCCAGTTGAAGTCCACGCGGTGGTGTCCGGCTATCCGCAATTCGGCATCAAGGGCGGCAGCCGCCACCTGGTCGTCGGCAGTGGAGGTGTCCACCGTCTCCGGCGCCTGGCCCTGGAGCCCCAGAACCACGGCTTTGTCCGAGCCGTGGCCGCGGCCCGTGGCGCCCAGCGAGCCGAAAAGCTCGGCCTGGACGCGCACCGTTGCCGCGAGTTGCCCGGAGGATTCCAGGCCGTCGGTGAACTGCTTTGCCGCCCGCATCGGGCCGACCGTGTGCGAAGACGACGGCCCGATGCCAATGGAAAACAGGTCAAGCACGCTCAGTGCCATCAGGGGACCTCAGGAGAGGCGAATTCCCTCATGCCGTCGAGCAGCCAGCGGCCCAGGAAGTCGGCGAACGAAGCCCGCGGGAAGATCCGGAAGCTCTCCTCGCCCGTCTTCAGCAGCATCGCCGGGATGTTGCCGATTTCCGTGGCCAGGGCCGTTCCAGTGCGGAATGCGCGGGGGTGCAGGTCCAGCGAACAACCCTTTTCAAGGACGTCCCGGGCACGGACGCCGGACAGCTCGAAGGTGGTGCGGTTGGCGGACAAGTCCACCACTTGGCCGGGGTCGTCGCCCAGGGCCTCCACCAGTGCGCGGACCAGGTCTCCGCCCAGGGAATCGTGGGCCGATTCCGGTGCGACCACCAGGAATTCTTCCGGCCCAAGCCACAAGGTGGTGGCCCTCTCATCCCCACTGATGTCACCGCATGCGGCCGGCAGGCCGCCGGTCACGGACGCGAGGCGGGCTCCGGCGTCGGACGCCCGGTCAACCCGGATCCCCACCATGGTCTGGAACGGGAACTCCTTCAACGCCACGGTTCCGGCCACGGAACCGGACTCGAAGGTCGGTGCCAAGTGCGATGCCGGGCTGCGGCGTGCCGCACGGAGCGTCTCGGGGTTTGCGGGTGTTGCTGTTTCAGCCATCTTTACGGGTCCCTTCAGCGTCGAAAAGTACGGTTTCTCCCACAACGACGTCCAGCAACTGGTCGCCGACGGAGGCCACCAGGGTCTCGCCGATCCGGTTGCGGCCGTTGGTGATCAGTGCCAGGCCGAAAGACCGGCCCAAGGCGGCACTGTGGTAGCTCGAGGTCACGAAGCCCTGCATGGGCACGGGGCCGTATGCCGGGTTGACCGGAATTCCCTTTTCCACGAGCTGGGTACCTTCCGGAAGACGGAACGAGCCGTCCGCCGGCAGGACGCTGACCAGGTGCTTGCGGTCAGTGCGGACTGCGTCTTCGCGGCTGTATGAACGCTTGCCGATGAAGTCCTTCGCCTTGGAAACGATCCACTCCATCCCTGCATCCTGCGGGGTGACGGTGCCGTCCGTGTCTTGCCCGACAATCGGGTAGCCCTTCTCGGCACGCAGTACGTGCATGGTCTCTGTGCCGTACGGAGTGATGTTGAACTCGGCCCCTGCGGCAGCAACGGATTCCCAAGTGTTGAGCCCGTACCAGGACGGAACATTGATTTCGTAGGCAAGCTCACCCGAGAACGAAATCCGGCAAACCCGTGCCTGAACTCCGGAGGCCAGCGTGGTCTCGCGGAACGTCATGAACGGGAACGCTTCGGCGTCCAGCCCGCCGTCGGACGCCAGTTGCGGCGCAACTTTGGCGATCACGGCGCGGGATTTGGGCCCGACGACGGCAATCGTGGTCCATTGTTCGGTCACCGACGTGCACACCACGTCGAGTTCCGGCCACTCGGTCTGGTGCCACTCCTCGAGCCAGTCCAGGACTTTGGCGGCGCCGCCGGTGGTGGTGGTCATGAAGTAGCGGCCCTCGTCGAGGCGCAGGGTCACACCGTCGTCGAAGATCATGCCGTCCGGGGTGCACATCACGCCGTAGCGTGCCGAGCCAGGGGCAAGCTTCTTGAACGCATTGGTGTAGATGCGGTTCAGGAATTCGCCAGCGTCCTTGCCTCGGATCTCGATCTTGCCCAGCGTGGTGGCGTCCATGAAACCCACGGACTCCCGTACTGCGGCGCATTCACGGAGCACGGCAGCATCCATGTCCTCGCCCGCTTGCGGGTAGTACCACGGGCGCTTCCACTGGCCGACGTCTTCGAAGAGCGCGCCCTGGGCAACATGCCAGGGGTGGATGGACGTCACTCGGGCGGGATCGAAAAGCTCGCCGCGCTGGCGTCCGGCCAATGCTGCGAAGGCCACCGGCGTGAACGGTGCCCGGTACGTCGTGGTTCCGATGTCGCCGATGCCGCGTGATGCCTCGCCGGCCTGCTTGAGGGCCGCAGCGATGACGCCGATGCCGTTGACGCCGGAGGTCTTGCCTTGGTCGTTGGCGGTGCTGATGGAGGTGTACCGCTTGATGTGTTCCACCGAGCGCATCCCGGCGCCGGTTGACCGAAGCACGTCTGCCACGGACTGGTCGCGCTGGAAATCGACGAAGTGGTGGTGCCAGTCCCCCGCGTTTCCGCTCTGTCCCGGCACCAGCCACAACTGGCGGGTCGGGGCGGAAGCGACGGGCGCTTTCGTCTCGGCGGGCACCGTCCGGGTGCTGAACCCCGCGGCGATCGCGGCCGCGGCACCGGCAGAGATGCCTTCGCCGAGGCAATCCCCGAGCTCGTAGCTTCCGCGTCCGGAGCCGACGACGTGCTGGTCCTTGACCACGCTGCTCGGCACAAAGCCGGCCAGGTCATCGTCCCAGCGCAGCTTGCCTTGGCGCTGGCTGTGGAGGTGGACCACAGGGCTCCAGCCCCCGGAAACAGCCAGCAGATCGCAAGCGATCCGTTCGACGCCCGAGGTGACTTCGCCGTCGTCGTTGAGGCTGCGGATGGTGACGCCGTCGATCCTGCCGTGTTCCCCCTGACCGGAGGTATCGGCGACCGCGCTGCCGACGAGAACACGGATACCGCTTTCGACGGCGGCAGCCGCCTTGTCGCTGAGCTTCGGACGGGCGTCGACGACGGCGGCGACCTTGACGCCGGCGGCCAGCAGATCCGCGGCCAGCAGGTAGGCGGAATCGTTGGTGGTCCCGATGACTACCCGCCGCCCGGCAGCGACGGCGTACCGGTTGAGGTAACTGCGGACTGCCGAGGCCAGCATGATGCCGGGCCGATCGTTGTTCTCGAAGACGAGCGGGCGCTCGTGCGCGCCCGGGGCCAGGACCACCTGCTTAGCACGGATGTGCCAAATACGCTGGCGGGAGACCCCGTCCGCGGCAGGACTGCTGAGGTGGTCCGTACGGTTCTGCGCTGCGATCACATAATTCGCGTCATAGGAGCCGAAGGCCGTGGTGCGGTTGAGGACAGTGCATTCGGCGGCGGAAACGAGCTCGGCCTCCACGTCCGCGATCCACTCAAGGGCCGGCTTGCCCTCAATGACATCGGCGAGTCCCGGGGCCGTGGAGCTGGACAGAAGCGAGCCGCCGAGTTCAGGCTGGTCATCGATCAGGATGACCCGGGCGCCGGTGCGGACCGCTTCGCGGGCTGCGGCGAGGCCGGAAACGCCACCGCCAACCACCAGGACATCGGTGTGGACGTATTTCTTATCGTATTCGGCGCGATCCTCGTTGGGATCAAGCTTGCCGAGACCGTTCAGGAGCTCAACACTGAGCCCGTCCACGAGGGACACGGTGGTCGCGGGAAGCATCGACTCGGCAACATGGCCGGGGAAGCGGGCAGCTACCTTGACCAGGGCGTTGGACTCTTCCACCCCGGCGGACATGATGCCGCGGGGGCGATCCTCGTAGAGGGAGTTGCCGACGCTGATGCGGCCGTTGGCAATCAGTGCCGAGGCAACGGTGTCTCCCGGGTGTCCGGTGTATTCCTGGCCGTCAACCGTGAACCGCCAGGAGATGCTGCGGTCGATGCGGCCGCCCGTGGCGAGGCGGGCGTTCTGCGGGGTCACTTCCTTGCTCCTTCCGGAGTGGTGGCTGCTGTGGTGTTCACAACGGCGCGTTCCATGTCAGGGCGCGGTTCGCCCATTTTGTAGATGGCCTGGATGTCGTAGCTGACGGTGTCGCGCAGCATGTTGAACCATTGGCGGCAGCCGGTGCTGTGGACCCAGCGTTCGGCGAAGGCGCCTTTCGTGTTGTCGCGGTAGAACAAGTACTCGGCCCATTGGCGGTCCGTGAGTGCGTCCGGGTTTTCCGGATACGCCACGTGGGCCTGGCCGCCGTAGTGGAATTCTGTTTCGTCTCGTGGCCCGCAATTGGGGCAGCTGATGAGCAGCATGGTTGGTCTCCTAAAAGGGCTGCGGCTAGTGGGCGACGGCGGCGGCGCCGTGTTCATCGATCAGGGCACCGGTCTCGAAGCGTTCCAGTGAGAAAGGCTTGTTGAGCTCGTGCGGAGTGCCGGTGGCGATGGTGTGGGCGAAGGTCAGGCCTGCGGCGGGCGTGCCCTTGAAGCCGCCCGTTCCCCAGCCGCAGTTGACGAACATGTTCTCAACCGGCGAGAGTCCGACGATAGGCGAGGCATCCATGGTGGTGTCCACAATTCCGCCCCAGGTCCGCAGCACGTGGGCCCGGGCAAAGATCGGGAAGAGCTCGACGGCGGCAGCCATCTGGTGCTCGATCACATGGAAGGAGCCGCGCTGGCCGTAGCCGTTGTAGGAGTCGACGCCGGCGCCCATGACCAGTTCGCCCTTGTGGGCCTGCGAAACATAGACGTGCACGTGGTTGGACATGACCACAGTCGGGTGGACGGGCTCATGCAGTTCGGACACCAACGCCTGGAGGGGGTGGGACTGGATCGGGAGGCGGAAGCCGGCCATTTCGGCGAGGACGGAGCTGTGGCCGGCGGCGGCGAGGCCGACCTTTTCGGTGTGGATGGTGCCTTGGTTGGTCTTGACGCCCACCACGCGGTTGCCGTCCTTGAGGAAGCCCGTCACTTCGCAGTTCTGGATGATGTCCACGCCCAGTTCGTCGCACTTTCGGGCGAAGGCCCAGGCGACGTGGTCGTGCTTCGCGATGCCGGCTCTGGGCTGGTACGTGGCACCCATCACCGGGTAGCGGATGTTGTCGCTGATGTTCAGGATGGGGCAGAGTTCCTTGACCTGCTGCGGGTCCAGCCATTCGGCGTCGACGCCGTTGAGCTTGTTCGCGCCGACGCGGCGGACGCTTTCGCGGACGTCGCCCAATGTGTGGGCGAGGTTCATGACGCCCCGCTGGCTGAAGAGGAAGTCGTATTCGAGTTCTTCAGGCAGGATCTCCCAGAGCTTCAGCGCGTGCTCGTAGATGGCTGCGCTCTCGTCCCAAAGGTAGTTGGAACGGATGATGGTGGTGTTGCGGGCCATGTTGCCACCAGCCAGCCACCCCTTTTCGAGCACGGCGATGTTGGTCATTCCATGGTTCTTGGCCAGGAAGTAGGCGGTGGCCAAGCCGTGGCCCCCGCCGCCCACGATCACGGCGTCGTAGGAAGCTTTGGGCTCCGGGTTCCGCCAAAGGAAATCCGGGTGTTCGGGGAGTTGGTCTGCGCTCACAGGGCTGCTCCAATCATTTCTGCCTCACGTTCGGTGGCTGCGGCGTCATTGCCACTGCCACTCTGGGAAAGGTGCGGGTAAAGGGGGAATTGTTCGGCGAGCGCGGTCACCCTCGCGCGGAGTTCGACGGCGGCGTGGTCGCCCAGGGTACCGTCGCTGTTTGTGCCGGCACTGGCCGCGCCGATCAGCGCCGTCGCAATGATGTCCGCGACCTCCACGAATTCCTTGGCCCCGAAGCCGCGGGCGGCGAGTGCCGGGGTTCCGATCCGAAGTCCGGAGGAGACCATCGGCGGGCGGGGGTCGAACGGGACCGCGTTGCGGTTCACGGTGATGCCGATGCGGTGAAGTACGTCCTCGGCCTGCTGGCCATCCAGTTCCGAGTGGCGCAGGTCCACGAGGACCAGGTGAACGTCGGTACCGCCGTTGACCACCGATATTCCTGCTGCGGCGACGTCTTCCTGCAGAAGTCGCTCGGCGAGGATTTTGGCGCCTTCCAGTACCCGTACTTGGCGTTCCTGGAATTCGGGCTCTGCGGCCATCTTGAACGCCACGGCCTTGGCGGCGATCACATGCTCCAGAGGTCCGCCTTGCTGGCCGGGGAAGACTGCGCTGTTGATCTTGCGTGCGTACTGCTCCTTCGACAGGATCACCCCGCCGCGCGGACCGCCGAGGGTCTTGTGGGTCGTGGTGGTCACGACGTCGGCATACGGCACGGGGTTGGGGTGCAGTCCCGCTGCGACAAGGCCGGCGAAGTGGGCCATGTCCACCATGAGGTAGGCGCCCACCAGGTCGGCGATGCGGCGGAATTCGGCGAAATCCAAGTGGCGCGAGTACGCGGACCAGCCGGCAACGATCAGCTTCGGGCGGTGTTCCAGGGCCAGGGCTTCGACTTCCGCCATGTCCACCCGGAGGTCGGATTCGCTGACGTGGTACGGGATGACGTCGTACAGCTTGCCGGAGAAGTTGATGCGCATCCCGTGGGTCAGGTGGCCACCGTGCGCGAGGTCGAGGCCCATGATGGTGTCCCCCGGCTCGAGGAGCGCGAACATGGCTGCCGCGTTGGCCTGGGCGCCGGAGTGCGGCTGGACATTTGCGGCTTCGGCGCCGAAGAGAGCTTTGACGCGGTCGATGGCCAGTTGCTCGATGACGTCCACGTGCTCGCAGCCGCCGTAGTAGCGCTTGCCCGGGTAGCCTTCCGCGTACTTGTTGGTCAGGACCGAGCCCTGTGCCTGCATGACGGCTGCAGGGGCGAAGTTTTCGGAGGCGATCATTTCCAGGGTGGACTGCTGGCGGATGAGTTCCTGGGCGATCGCCTGTTCAACCTCCGGGTCCGCCTGGGCGAGCGGGCGGATCAGCGGTTCAACCATCGTGTTCTCCTTTTGAGATACTTATATTTACTGACTAATCAGCAACTGATATATTAGAACTCTTGCCATAGTATGTTGGAGATCACACAACCGTCAACAGCCCGGCAGCAACTGATCCGCCAGACTTGGAATTGTGACAAACGGGAGAGGGCACATGAGCACTGCACTGGAGGCACTGGACACAGGCACACAGGGAACTTCCTTGGCGGAAAACGCCTACCTGCTCCTGCGCGACCGGCTCATCATGCTGGACATCAAACCCGGCGACCCCATCAACGATGGCCAGATTGCCGCGGAACTCGGCATCGGGCGGACACCTGTACGCGAGGCCATCAAGCGGCTCGAAAGCGACCACCTGGTGGTGTCCTATCCCCGGCGCGGAACCTTTGCCACCGGCGTCGACATCACCCAGCTGGCGGACGTCTCCGAAATCCGGGAGCTGCTTGAGCCCCTGGCTTCAAGGCGGGCAGCCCGCATGGCCAGCCCCAAGGCGCGGGAGGAACTGCGCGACGTCGCCGCCGCCATCGGCGGCTTGGAAGGGCACGCTGCCGGCCAGCAGGACCTCATGCGTTACGACATCCAGGTGCACCGGCTCATCTACAAAGCCGCGGCTAATCCCCACCTCGAGGACGTGCTGATCCGCTACGACAACCTGGCAACACGCATCTGGTGCCACATGCTGGACAAAATGCCCTCAGTGACGGGCCACGTCGCGGAGCACGCTGAACTGCTCACTGCGATCGCCGACGGCGACGAAGACCGTGCGGCCGCACTCGCACTGCACCACGTGGTGAGTTTCGAAGAGACAATCCGCAAAGTGCTCTAGGTTCGGCAGATGCGCCGAACCTAGCCGTTTCTCTTCCAGTGTTTGGGCCACTTCACGTTCAGCAGCAGCAATCCCAGCAAGAGCGCGTCAACTGTCATTACTCCCGCCATGAAGTAAGCCCAACCGATGATCATGGCTCGATCACCACCAGTCGGCGGCCCGAGGCGCGGGGTTCCAGCAGAACACACATACCAATCTCCTGACTTGAATCCCCCAGTCATTCGATAGTCCACTAAGTGTGGCACGACGGCGCGCCAGAAGGAACGGCCTCAGCCCGGGGCGAGGACACAGAACTCATTGCCTTCCGAGTCGGCGAGGCACACCCATGGCACATCGCCTTGGCCGACGTCGGCATCAGTGGCGCCAAGGGCCCGCAGCCGGGCCACCTCTGCGGCTTGGTCATCGCCCGGATACGGCCTCAAGTCGAGATGGACACGGCCACACACGGCATTCACGGCGGGCGTGCGAACGAATTCCAGATACGGCCCTACTCCCTTGGCCGAACGCAGCCTCGCAAGATCGTCGGTCACCTCGTGCAGGGTCCCGCCCATCGCCCCGTTCCAGAACCGGGCCATGGCCCGCGGATCAACACAGTTGACCACCACCGCGGCGATTGGCCCGGTGTCCTGGTAGATCGCTCGAGGCTCCAGTACGCAGAACAAGTTGCCCTCAGGGTCGGCCAGAACCGTCCAAGGCATTTCCGCCTGGCCCACGTCGGCGGGCGTCGCACCGAGTTCCAAAAGGCGCGCGACCAGCCCCGCCTGATGGGCCGCAGAGGTGGTAGCGAGATCGAGGTGGGCACGATACCTCACAGTTTCGGGGTCCGGAACGGTGACAACGTCGACGCCCACGGCAACGGGGTCCGGCAAGACGAGGTCCACGGGTTCAACATTGGTCACCCCCGGCCCCTCGCTGGAAACGCCCCAACCGAGGGCGTCCGCCCAAAACCGGCCGAGCGCCGAGTCATCCCGAGCCTTGAAATTCACCTGAACAAGTCGCAATGCCATACCGCCCGATCCTACGACCAGGTAAAACCTGCCGCATCCCAAGACACGCAGCCCAGTGTGACGGCCCACTTGACCGCGTTTGAGACGATGAACCACATGGACGCTGACGCAAGCCCTGCCAACGACCCCGACACCGATCCCGCCGGTGCGCACCATGCCGGTGTGCAGTCCGTGGACAGGGCCATCACCGTGCTCGAAATCCTGGCGCGCAACGGCGACGCCGGCGTGAGTGAGATCGCGGAGGAAATGGGCGTCCACAAATCGACGGCGTCGCGACTGCTGAGCGCCTTGGATGCCCGCGGCATGGTGCAGCAGAACCACGAACGCGGAAAATACCAACTGGGTTTCAACATCCTGCGCTTGGCCAGTGCCATACCGGCCCGCCTCAGCTTGGTCAGGGAAGCACGGGAAGACCTCGAAGCCTTGGCCGAAAAGTTCGCTGAGACCGCCAACCTGGCCGTGCTGCGGTCAAACTTCGCAGTCAACGTTGACCAGGCCATCGGCCCCAACACGCTCGGCACGCAGGACTGGATCGGCGGCCTCACACCGCTCCACGCCACATCAAGCGGCAAGGTCATGCTTGCCGCCCTGCCGCCCGCGACGCGCGACCGTGTCCTCAGGGAGGCCGGCCAGGCGCAGTACACGCCACGCACCATCACCGACCGCGACGAGTTGGAGCAGCAAATGCCGGTCATTGCGGAGGCGGGTTATGCCGTCACGTACGAGGAACTCGAACGCGGACTCAACGCCGCCGCGGTGCCGATCCGCAACCACAGCGGCACAGTGATCGGAGCGATCAGCTTGTCCGGCCCCGCCTTCCGTTTCGAACCGGAAAAAATACCCGGCCTCCTTGATGCGCTCAAGCAAGCCGGGCATTCAATCAGCGTCAAGATGGGCTACACCGCAGCCAGTGGCGGTTAGCCCTCCACTGGGACATCGGCGATCTTGCTGGTGACCCAGCTGTGGAACGCCTCGATGTGGTGCTCGCTTGGGACCAGGACGCCGCCCTTGGCATAAATCTTGGAGCCCATGGCTGGCTGGCAACGTTCACAGGCGTCGAAGTCTTGCTCGTTGACCCGGTGGAACAGCTCCACCGATGCCGAGACGTCCTTGCCGGATTCCACCACACTGGGCAGGTACAGCCAATCGCATTCGACGATCGTGTGGTCCGCTGCCAGCGGGAACATGCGGTGGATGATGACATGGTCCGGGACCAAGTTGACGAAGACATTCGGCTTGATGGTCACTGCGTAGTAGCGGCGGTCCTGGTCATCGCCGACTCCGGGAATGCGATCCAGGCCTTCGGAGCCGTCAATCGTGAAGCCCTTGATGTCCTCACCGAACTCGGCGCCATGGCCCACGAAGTACTGGGCGGCCAGGCCGTCGGCGAACTCGGGTAGGACTTCGGTCAGCTCGGGGTGGATCGTGGCACAGTGGTAGCACTCCATGAAGTTTTCAATGATGAGCTTCCAATTGGCTTTGACGTCGTACTTGATGCGCCGGCCGAGGCTCAGGTTGGCGATGTCGTAGTCGTCAACCGCGCGCAGGTCCCCTAGTCGCTCCTCGATGGCCCCCATGACGTCCTCCTCGAACGACGGCGGCTCATCCGCCAGGCAGACCCAGACGTAGCCCATGTATTCGCGGGCGTGGACCTTGACGAGACCGTATTCGTTGCGGTCGATATCCGGCATCTTGGTGAGGTTGGGGGCGGCGATGAGCTTTCCCTCAAGGTCGTAGGTCCAGGCGTGGTAGGGGCACTGGAACGAGCGGTTGGCCTCGCCTGATTCCTCCATGCACAGCTTCACGCCGCGGTGCCGGCAGATGTTGTAGAACGCGCGGATCTCTCCCTTGCGGGTGCGGTTGATAAGCACGCTCTCGCGGCCGATCTGCACGGTTTTGAACGATCCGGCCTTTTCCAGGTCCGCGGTCCGCACTGCGCAGAACCACATTTGTTCGAAGATGTGCTCCTGCTCGGCGCGGAAGATGTCTTCACTGACATAAGTGTGGCCGGGGAGAGTGGGGATCAGGCTGGGGGAAACAACTTCAGTGGTCATGCTGACTCCTATTCAGTGATGAACGTTGTTGAGGCTTGGGAATGTTTACGGGGTTGCCAGGACAGGCTGGGAGTTGCGGGCGTTGAGTTGCCGGCGCCAACGGGTGAATAGACGCGGCTGATTCACCCCGAGGACGGCTACCGGATCCTCGCCCCGGTAGTACACCGCGAGGAAGCTGTGGGTATCGAGCTGCCCGGCTTCGATCTCGATACGCTCTGCGTCCCGGGCGTGGCCGGCAAACTGGAGCGTCACTCCGTACTGATCGGACCAGAAGTAGGGCAGGTTGAGCTGTTGGGGAGGGGCCGAGTGATCCAGGAGTCCGGCGACGGCCAGGGCGGAACGTTCCTGCGCGCCAGTCCAATGCTCCACGCGATGGTGCCGCCCGCTGCGTTCGTCGAACCAGGCCGCACAGTCCCCCACGGCAACCACTCCGGGGACGTTCGTCCGTCCCATCGAATCGCACGTGACGCCGTCGTCGATCACCAGGCCCGAACCGGCCAGCCACCCGACATTGGGGACTGCCCCGATTCCGAGGAGGACGACGTCGGCGGAACGGTACTGTCCGTCGCTGAGCCGGACACCGGTCACATTTCCTTCGTAGCTGTAATACGAGTCGATTCCTGTGTCACAAATCAGCTCCACGCCGTTGATCCCGTGGAGCGTGGCCATGACGGCGGCCATCTCCGGACCGAGCGGAGCGGTCAGCGGCACCGGGCTTTTGCAGATGATTGTCACATCCATTCCCAGGCCTTTGGCCGTTGATGCCACCTCCGCGCCGATGAATCCGGCGCCAACCACCAGCAGGCGGCTGCCCGGAACGAGTTCCGGGGCCAGATCCTGCGCATCCTCGAGCGTCCGCAGGGTAAAGACATTGGATAGGCCCGCAAGTTCGGGCAGCGTGCGGGCTGAGGCTCCGGTGGCAATGACGACGCCGTCAGCCACCACCGTGCGCCCGTCACCGAAGGTGATGGTCTTGGTAGCTGCGTCAAAGCTCCTCGCAGGCGCGCCGAGCAGCCATTCAGCCTGGAGGGGGTCATCCGAACCCGTCTCCTCGGCTTCCAAGAGCAAGTGCTTGATGCCGATTTTTCCTGCCAGGAACTCCTTGGACAGGGGCGGACGGTCATAGGGCCGGTGCTGCTCATCTCCAATGATGAGTAGCCGGCCACCAAAGCCCTGCGCCCGGGCAGCGCGGGCGGCGGAAAGACCCGCCAATGATGCCCCCACGATCGCCAATGTCTCCATGGCTTCCTCCTCGCCGAGCCGGTCGAAAGTTTATTGCGCATTACGCAACAAACTTCATTATGCGAAACAGCGTGACGGACTTCACATCAGCTGTCAAGGAATCGGCGAAGTAATTTCAACCCCTTGACAAGCCACTGTGAGGTCAATCACTCTGTTGCGTATTGTGATTAGCGTTGATCATGAGACAACCGCCCACAGGTTTTGACCATCCGGTGAAAGAGGTTCTTGAGATGCACAGTGCTTGCCCGCTCAGCTCGTTGGCCCCGGGGGACGCGATTCGTCTTGAGACGTCCCCGCCCATTGCGGTATTTCACACCGAAGACGGCGAGCTCTTCGCCCTTGACGACACCTGCACGCACCAAGACGCCTCCCTCGCCGACGGCTGGGTGGAGGACTGCTGGGTCGAGTGCCCCCTCCATGCTTCGAAGTTCAACCTCCGCACCGGAGCAGCCGACGCGCCTCCCGCCAAACTGCCCGTCAGGGTCCACGAAGTCCTGGTGGTGGACGGCCACATCATGGTCAAGGAGTCCGAGGACGCCCCCAACCTGCCGCCCGGACTGACCGTCGACGGCCACGTCTAGCTTCCCGCCACCGCTCGTTCCACCGAATTTTCCCGGTTGACCTCTCTTCACAACTCCAGGACCTTTGCCTGCCGCCAGCCTGCACAGGCTTTCCGCCGACCCCACAACTTCCAGCCCCGCCCTTCTACTTCAGGAGCTTCCCGCATGTCCACAACACCCCGCGTCGTCATCATCGGAGCCGGCATCGTCGGAGCCAATCTCGCGGATGAGCTGTCCACCCGCGGCTGGACCAACATCACCGTGGTCGAGCAGGGCCCGCTGAAGCTGGCGGGCGGCTCTACCTCGCACGCCCCCGGCCTGGTGTTCCAGACCAACGCTTCGAAGACCATGACCCAATTCGCGTCCTACACCGTGGACAAACTGCTCTCACTCAGCGAATCCGGCGTCTCCTGCTTCAACCAAGTGGGCGGCCTCGAAGTGGCAACCACTCCGGAACGCCTGGAGGACCTCAAGCGCAAGTTGGGCTACGCGGCGTCGTGGGGTGTGGAGGGCCGGCTCATCGATCCGGACGAGTGCGCCAAGCACTACCCGCTGCTCAACCAGGAAAAGGTACTCGGCGGGCTCTACGTTCCCTCCGACGGTTTGGCCTCCGCCGCCCGCGCGGTCGGACTGCTCATCGCCAAAGCGAGCGCCGCAGGAGTCACGTTCCGCGGTTCCACCGCCGTGACCGGCATCGAACAGTCCGGCGGCAAGGTCACCGGCGTCGAAACGTCCGACGGCGTGTTCCCGGCAGACATCGTGGTCTCCTGCGCCGGGTTCTGGGGGCCCAAGATCGGCGCCATGGTGGGCATGTCCGTTCCGCTCCTCCCCCTGGCGCACCAGTATGTCAAGACCACCTCCGTGCCGGACCTCGTGGGCCGGAACGATACTTCGCGGCTTCTTGATCCGGCAAACGGCGCCTGGATGCCGATCCTCCGCCACCAGGACAAGGACCTCTACTACCGCGAGCACGGGGACCGGATGGGCATCGGCTCCTACGCCCACAAGCCCATGCCGGTGGACCTCCGGGAGCTGCCCGAGGTTGCTGCGGCCGACATGTCCGAGCACCGGATGCCGTCCCGCCTGGCGTTCACGGAAGAAGACTTCCTGCCGTGCTGGGAAGACTCCAAGGACCTCCTTCCGGCACTCGCCGGTGCCCGGATTGCCGATGGCTTCAACGGGATCTTCTCGTTCACTCCGGACGGCGGCCCGCTCGTCGGCGAGTCCAAGGACGTTGAAGGCTTCTTCGTGGCCGAGGCCGTCTGGGTGACGCACTCCGCCGGCGTGGCCCGTGCCCTGGCGGAGCGCCTCATCGAAGGACAGTCCCGCATTCCGCTCCACGAATGCGAGGTCTCCCGCTTCGAAGAAATCCAGACCGCGAAGAGCTACGTCAGCGAAACGTCGCAACAGAACTTCGTGGAGATCTACGACGTTCTGCACCCGCTGCAGCCGAGGATTTCCCCGCGTGAGCTGCGCGTGAGCCCGTTCAATGCCCGCCAGAAGGAGCTCGGGGCGTTCTTCCTCGAAGCCCACGGCTGGGAGCGCCCGCACTGGTTCGAGGCCAACCGCGGCTTGCTCGAAGAACTCCCGGAAGAATGGCATGCGCCGGAGCGCGAGCCCTGGGCAGCCATGTTCCACTCCCCCATTTCCGCCGCCGAAGCATGGAAGACGCGCACCGCCGTCGCTCTCTATGACATGACGCCGCTCAAGCGGCTGGAGGTTTCCGGCCCGGGAGCCGTAGCGCTTCTGCAGCGCCTCAGCGCCGGAAAAGTCGACAAGAAGCCGGGTGCGGTGACGTACTGCCTGCTCCTCAACGACGACGGCGGCATCCGGAGCGACATCACGGTGGCCCGGCTGGACGAGACGACCTTCCAGGTGGGCGCCAATGGCAACATCGATTTCGACTACTTCACCACCGAAGCCCGCAAGCAGACCGCCGAGGACGTTCGCGAGTGGGTCCAGGTTCGCGACATCACCGGTTCCACCTGCTGTGTGGGTCTCTGGGGACCGTTGGCCCGCGAGGTGATCGCCAAGGTCAGCGACGACGATTTCAGCAACGACGGGTTGAAGTACTTCCGCACCAAAAAGGTCCGGATCGGCGGGATCCCGGTCACGGCGATGCGGCTCTCCTACGTGGGCGAGCTGGGCTGGGAGCTGTACACGACGGCGGAAAACGGCCAAAGGCTCTGGGACCTGCTTTTCGATGCCGGCCAGGAGCAGGGCATCATCGCGGCCGGCCGCGGGGCGTTCAACAGCCTACGCCTGGAGAAGGGCTACCGGCTGTGGGGTACCGACGTGACTCCTGAGCACGAGCCGTTCCAGTCCGGCCTGGGCTTCTCGGTCAGCAAGGACAAGGAAGGGTACGTCGGCGCCGAGGCCCTCAAAGCCCGCCGCGAACTGGCCGTCAACCGCCGCCTGCGTTGCCTGACGGTCGACGACGGCACGTCCGTGGTGTTGGGCAAAGAACCTGTCTATTTCCGGGGAGAGCCTTCCGGCTACGTCACGAGTGCCGCCTACGGCTACACCGTCCGCAAGCCGATCGCCTACGCGTGGCTGCCCGCCGAAGCGGGCGAAGGTGACGCCGTCGAGATCGAATACTTCGGCAAGCGGATCCCCGCTACAATCTCCGCCGATCCCCTCGTGGATCCAAACATGGAAAAGCTGCGAGGCTAACGCCCCTCCTGGCTATCGGACACAGCAATGGGGATCACTTCAAAGGAGTTCAACATCATGGCCAACGAAAAGTTTGACTACGTCATTGTGGGTGGAGGCAGCGCCGGATCGGTGCTGGCGGACAGGCTCAGCGCGGACCGCACCAAGACCGTCCTGGTCCTGGAGGCGGGCCGCAGCGACTACCCCTGGGACCTGTTCATCCAGATGCCCGCCGCGCTCACCTTCCCCAGCGGGAACAGGTTCTACGACTGGCGCTACCAATCCGACCCTGAGCCGTACATGCACGGACGCCGGATCGCCCACACCCGCGGCAAGGTCTTGGGCGGCTCCAGTTCCATCAACGGGATGATCTTCCAGCGCGGCAACCCCTTGGACTACGAACGCTGGGGAGCCGACGCCGGCATGGAGACCTGGGACTTCGCGCACTGCCTCCCCTACTTCAACCGCATGGAAACCGCCCTCGCCGCGGAACCCGACGATGAACTGCGAGGACACAACGGACCTTTGGTCCTGGAACGTGGCCCGGCGCGCAATCCCCTTTTCCAAGCCTTCTTCCGCGCCGCCCAACAAGCCGGTTTTGCGCGAACCAACGATGTCAACGGGTACCGGCAGGAGGGCTTCGGCCCCTTCGACCGCAACGTGCACAAGGGCCAGCGGCTCTCTGCCTCCCGGGCTTACTTGCGGCCGCACCTCGACCGGCCCAACCTCACGGTAAGGACCCGGGCGCTCGTCTCGAAAATCAACTTCAACGGCACCACCGCCACTGGCGTCAGCTACCGCCGGAACGGCAAGAAACACAGCGTGGATGCCCAGGAAGTCATCCTGTGCGGAGGAGCCATCAACACTCCGCAGCTGCTGCAGTTGTCCGGCGTCGGGGACTCTTCGCACCTCAAGTCCCTCGGCATCAAACCGGTGGTTGACCTCCCGGGCGTCGGCGAAAACCTGCAGGACCACTTGGAGGTCTATATCCAGCACGCCTGCACCCAGCCGGTGTCAATGCAGCCCAGCCTGAGCCTTTGGCGCTATCCCTGGATCGGCCTGCAGTGGCTGTTCGGGCGCAAGGGACCGGCGGCCACCAACCACTTCGAAGGGGGCGGCTTTGTACGCTCCAACGAAGAGGTGGCCTACCCCAACCTCATGTTCCACTTCCTGCCCGTCGCCGTCCGGTACGACGGCCAAAAGGCCGATGCCAAACATGGTTACCAAGTGCACATCGGCCCTATGTACTCCGACGCCCGTGGCAGCCTGAAGATCACCTCCACGGATCCAACCGCCCACCCGTCCATGAAGTTCAACTACCTTTCCACAGACCAGGACCGGCGCGAGTGGGTGGAAGCCATCCGGATTTCCCGGCACATCCTGGAACAGTCGGCCATGGCGCCTTTCAATGGCGGTGAACTCTCCCCCGGTCCAGCCGTCCAGACAGACGAGGAAATCCTCGACTGGGTAGCCCGCGACGCCGAGACCGCCCTGCACCCGTCCTGCACAGCCAAGATGGGTCCGGCCACGGATCCGCTGGCTGTGGTAGACCCGCTGAGCATGAGGGTGCACGGTACCTCGGGCCTGCGTGTGGCGGATGCCTCGGCAATGCCGTACGTGACCAACGGCAACATCTACGCACCGGTCATGATGCTGGCTGAGAAGGCTGCGGACTTGATCCAGGGCCGTGAACCCCTCGCTCCGATCGCCGCCGAGTTCTACCGTCACGGCACCAGCCCAATTCCGGACAGCGCGGAAAGCCAGCCCGAAGCCAGCCCGGCACGGAACTAGGGAGCGGCATGAACAGTCCACAACTCACGCAGGCCCGCACCGTTCGCGGCAGCTACGTCGACGGCGCCTGGCGGCAGTCCACCGGCGGAATCCGCAGCATTAGCTGCCCTGCGGACGGCACGCATGTTGCCGACGTCGCCGAGTGCACCTCGGCCGACGCCGAGGCAGCGGTGGCGAGCGCCCGGAAGGCGTTCGACGGCGGCCGCTGGCCGAACACGCCCGAGCTGGAACGCGGCGCAATCCTGCTCCGCGTGGCCGAGCTGCTGCAGCGCGACAAGGCCGCCTACGCCGCAGCCGAAGCCCTTGACACCGGCAAGCGCCTGGTCGAGGCCGAGTACGACATCGACGACGTCATAGCCTGCTTCCGCTACTACGGCAGCGTGGCCGGTACTGATGCGGGCCGCGTGATCGATACCGGCCGGCCCGGCGCCATCAGCCGGGTCATCCACGCGCCCGTAGGCGTCTGCGGCCTCATCACGCCGTGGAACTACCCGCTCCTGCAGGCTTCGTGGAAGGTTGCCCCCGCGCTCTTGGCCGGCAACACTTTTGTCCTCAAGCCCAGCGAGCTGACACCATCCACGTCCATCCTGCTCATGGACACCCTGCGGGAAGCAGGCGTGCCCGACGGCGTGGCGAACCTCGTGACGGGAACGGGACCGGAAGTGGGAGCTGTGCTCAGTTCGGATCCGCGGGTCGATCTGGTCTCGTTCACGGGCGGGCTGGAAACCGGCAAGCGGATCATGGTGGCTGCGGCGGAAACGGTCAAGCGCGTGGCCCTCGAGCTGGGCGGCAAGAACCCGAACGTGGTCTTCGCCGACGCCGACCGGGAAGCCGCGATCGATAATGCCTTGACTGCCGTCTTCCTGAATTCGGGCCAGGTCTGTTCGGCCGGGGCCCGGCTCATTGTCGAAGAGTCCATTCACGAGGAATTCGTGGCCGAGGTGGTCCGCCGTGCACGCCAGATCCGGTTGGGCGGCCCCTTCGACCAGGAAGCCCAGACCGGTCCGCTGATCTCCACGGCCCACCGGGACAAGGTTCACGCCTACGTACAGGCCGGGGTTGCAGAAGGCGCCCGGCTGCTGTGCGGCGGCTTCATTCCGGACAGCCCGGAGCTGGCGGGTGGCAGCTTCTACCCGCCCACTGTGTTGGACGGCTGCACCACTTCAATGCGCGTGGTCCAGGAGGAGTCTTTCGGACCTGTCATGACGGTGGAAACGTTCTCTACCGAAGAAGAGGCCATCCGGCTGGCCAACGACACTTTTTACGGGCTGGCCGGCGCAGTGTGGACGGCAGACGCCTCGAAGGCCCAGCGCGTGTCCGAGGCGTTGCGCCATGGGACGGTCTGGATCAACGACTACCACCCGTACGTTCCGCAGGCCGAATGGGGCGGCTTCGGACAGTCCGGCAACGGCCGCGAATTGGGACTCGCGGGCTTGGCCGAATACCGAGAAACAAAACACATCTGGCAAAACATCAGCCCCGGGCCCAGCCATTGGTTCGAGCCGCCACAGGCAGGAGTACAGCAATGAGCAGTCCTGACATATCAGTGCGCAACCTCTGGAAGGTCTTCGGACCCGGAGGTGACAAGATCCCCAAGGATCCCGAGCTGTCGAGTTTGAGCTCCGCCGAATTGCTTGAACGCACCGGATGCAATGCTGCCGTGCGGGATATGAACTTCGATGTCGCCAAAGGCGAAGTGTTCGTTGTCATGGGCCTGTCCGGGTCGGGAAAGTCCACCCTGATCCGCTGCCTCACCCGGCTGATCGAGCCGACGTCGGGGAGTGTCCTGGTGGACGGCAAGGACGTGATGCAGGCGGGAACCGGCGAGCTTCGGGAGCTGCGCCGGCGGAAAATGTCCATGGTCTTCCAGCATTTCGGCCTCCTACCGCACCGCACCGTGCTGGACAACGTGTCCTACGGGCTGCAGATCCGTGGCGCCGCCAAGAACGAGCGCTACGCCAGGTCCCGCGAAATCATTGACCTGGTGGGGCTCAAAGGCTACGAGCAGCATTTCCCTGATCAGCTCTCCGGTGGAATGCAGCAACGGGTCGGGCTGGGCCGCGCCTTGGCCGGAGACCCGGACACCATCCTCTTTGACGAACCGTTCTCGGCCCTGGACCCGCTCATCCGGCGCGATATGCAGGCAGAGGTCATCCGGCTCCACAAAGAGATGGGCAAGACGATGGTGTTCGTCACCCACGACCTGTCCGAAGCGCTCAAACTCGGGGACCGCATCCTGATCATGCGGAACGGCGAGACCGTCCAGTGCGGCACCGGCGATGACCTCGTCGGATCACCGGCGGACAAGTACATCGCCGATTTCGTCTCCGAAGTGCCCCGGGCAGATGTCCTGACGCTCAAGTGGATCACCGATCCCGTGGGATCCGGCACTCCCGCGGACGCTCCCGTCTTGAGCGCCGGCACGATCATCCGCGACGCCATCCCAACGGTCATGAACTCGTCGTGTCCTGTCCTGGTGGAAGACTCCGGCAAGATCACCGGCCAGATCGACCGAGACAGCATCCTGTCGGTCATCCGCGGCACGGAAGTAGCGGCGTGATGTCCACTCTCGTTCGTGACCGGGCCCCGATTCATGCCAGCCCCGTCGCTGTCCGTGCGCCGCGCAAGCGGCTAAGCCGCCGCGCGCTGCTCCTGGGCGGGGCCGGCGTCGTCTGGCTCGTTGGATTCCTGTTCCTCCACGGCACCGCGACCCTCACGCTGCCGGCGTCGGAACTGACCGACCTGCACCGCTCCCTCAACCAATTCAATGCCTGGGTGGCAGCGAACCGTGCGGACAATCCGGTCTTCCAGTACGTCTTCACTCCCCTCCGGGCCGCCGTCGACGCCGTCGCAAACCTGTTCATCGGCATTTTCGCGGCGAGCCCCACCGGGCTTCGCTTGCCGGAGATCGGCTGGCTGGGAACCGTCGCGCTGCTCAGCTGGATCGCCTTCGCGGTGGGCAATGCGCGGGTGGCTCTGCTGACCGCGGCGGCCTTCGTGTTCTTCGGTCTTCAAGGGCTGTTTGTGGAGGCGGCTTACACCTTCGCCCTTGTCCTCACAGCCGTGTTGTTCACCTTGGCTGTCGGCATCCCCCTCGGAGTCCTGGCCGGGGTCTACGGCCGGGTTGCCAAGGTGATCACTCCGGTCCTCGACTTCATGCAGACCCTTCCCACCTTCGTGTACCTGGCTCCGCTGGCCCTCATCTTCCTGATCGGCCCCGCCTCCGCCGTGATCGCCACCGTGATCTACGCGGCGCCTCCGGTCATCCGACTGACGGCGCATGGAATCCGATGCATCCCGGAGAACACCCGGGAAGCCTCCGACTCTCTGGGAACAACGGGCTTGCAGCGGCTCCTCACCCTTCAACTCCCCCTCGCACGGCGCACCATCGTGATGGGGATCAACCAGAGCACCATGGCTGCGCTGTCCATGGTCACCATCGCGGCGCTCATCGCTGCGCCGGGGCTGGGACAAGTGGTTGTCCGCGCCCTGCAATCGCTCGACGTCGGCACAGCAGTCAACGCTGGACTGTCGATCGTCCTGCTCGCTATCGTGCTGGACCGCGTCACAACGGCCGCCAGCCGCCGGGCAGAACCCGGTGCGAATCGCAAACGCCGGATATCGAGGCGAACCCGGTACATCCTGCTGGCGGCGACCCTGCTGGTGGTACTCGTCATGGTCCAGTTGTCCCGCACGATGCTCTGGGCCGCGGCCTTCCCGAAGGATCTCAACATTGGCCCAGCCATCGTCAGTGGGGTGAGCTCGGCTAGCGAATGGCTGCAGACCAACCTCTTCCTGTTCACGGTGTCCTTCCGCGAGGCAGTCACCACCGGGATTCTCAACCCGTTCCAGTCCCTTCTGACGGAAACACCGTTCTACCTCCTGGTCGCGGTCATCGTCGTGGCGGCTTTTGCCCTCGGCGGCTGGAAGCTGGCGGCAGTCACGGCATCATGCCTGGCCGTGATCATCTACCTTGGCCTGTGGAGCGATGCCATGGTCACCTTGGCCGGCACCCTCGTTGCCACCGCCGTGGTCATCGTCCTGGGCGTCATCTTCGGCGTGGCCATGGGCAGGTCGAACAAAGTGGACCAGATCATGCGGCCCATGCTTGACGCGGGACAGACCATGCCTGCGTTCGTCTATCTGGTTCCGTTCCTTGGCCTCTTCGGCGCCACACGGTTCACCGCCATCATCGCCGGCATCATCTACGCCGCTCCCGTAGCCATCAAGATCACGGCCGACGGAATAGCCGCGATATCACCCACCGTCATGGAAGCCGCAGTGTCCAGCGGCTCAACCCCTTGGCAGGTCATCACCAAGGTCCAACTCCCGATGGCACGCCAATCCCTGGCTTTGGCCGCCAACCAGGGCCTGATCTACGTCCTGGCCATGGTGGTCGTCGGAGCGCTGGTCGGAGCAGGCGGTCTGGGGTACGACGTCGTCGCCGGCTTTGTCCAAAGTTCACTGTTCGGCAAGGGCCTCGCCGCAGGCCTGGCCATCGTTTTCCTCGGGATCCTGTTGGACCGCATGACACAGGCTGCCGCAGCCAACCCCGTCCGAAAAATCCTTTCAGCAAAATCAACCACCCACTAACGGCCCTCACGCTCACACACTGCCCAACAAGGAGACCCAACCATGAGTAAAGCTGGACTGCTGTTGAAACGAACAATTCCCACGCTCGCCGGAACCGTGGCTGCCGCCCTGTTGCTTGCTGGCTGCGGCGGCGCAACAGTCAATCAAGCGGCCGCGGCCGGTGCCTCAAGCACCCCCTGCGGAAGCGTCAACGTGGCCCTCAACGCCTGGGTAGGCTACACGGCGAATGCGGCCGTTTATAGCTACATCGCCCAAAACAAGCTCGGCTGCACAGTGGTCCAGAAGGACCTGTCGGAACAGATTTCCTGGCAGGGCTTCGCATCCGGCGAAGTCGATGTAGTGATGGAAAACTGGGGCCACGAGGACCTCGCGAAGCAATACATTACCGATCAGAAAGTAGCGGTCGACGCCGGCCCCACCGGCAATGAAGGTCACATCGGCTGGTACGTACCACCATGGATGGCCGCCAAGTACCCGGACATCACGGACAGCAAGAACCTGAACAAATACGCTTCCCTCTTTGCCACGTCCGAATCAGGCGGCAAGGGCCAGGTCTTGGACGGCGACCCAGCGTTCGTGACCAACGACGAAGCCCTCGTCAAGAACCTTGGCCTGGACT
Source organism: Arthrobacter sp. FW306-04-A (assembly GCF_044358315.1). Classification (GTDB taxonomy): domain Bacteria; phylum Actinomycetota; class Actinomycetes; order Actinomycetales; family Micrococcaceae; genus Arthrobacter. The sequence goes on along the minus strand of NZ_CP084559.1, from coordinate 916,105 downwards.
ACAAAGTGGTCTTCTCCGGCTCGGAAGCCGCTCTCATCCAGTCATTCCGCTCGGCCGAGAAGAACAAGACGCCCCTGCTGGGGTACTTCTACGAACCGCAATGGTTCCTTTCCGAGGTCTCCCTCAAGAAGGTCAGCCTGCCGGCGTACACACCTGGCTGCGATTCCAACGCCGAGAAGGTGGCCTGTGACTACCCCGACTACAAACTGAACAAGGTGATATCCAAGAAGTTCGCGGACAGCGGCTCCCCCGCCGCCAAGCTGGCCAAGGCCTTTTCATGGACCAACGCGGACCAGAACTCCGTCGCAACGGATATCCAGGGCGGCATGAAGCCCGACGCCGCGGCCAAGAAATGGGTCGATGCCCACCCGGACGTGGTGGCTGCCTGGCTCAAGTAGTCCCTGAACCCATCTCGCTCTGAAGCTCCCCGGATCCATGGATCCGGGGAGCTTCTTTGCGTTCAAGGGTGAGATTTAAGCGCGCTCTGCGCAACGGTGTTGCAGATTATGCGCCGCCCTTCCCAACTAGCTCGCACTTGTCGTTGCATAGCGCGCCCAACACGACATCTAGTGGGGACTAATTGGGTGGCAACAAAATACCCTTGACGGTGACGCGCAACACATCTATTCTGGTGCAACAGCGTTGCGTTGAATGCAACCCAAAAATTCTTGGTGGATTCATGAAAAACGAAACATCCTCCGTGGCAGCAATCCCGGGAAGCTCCAGCACCGGATCCAAAGGCGGGCCCGTCGCCCTTCCCGAAGCAGCCACCCCGGGCGGCCCCTCAATGCCAGCCAACAACCAGATAGTCAGCAGGGACACCCGGCGCCGCGTCATCACCGCTAGCTTCATCGGCAACTTCGTGGAATGGTTCGACTACGCCGTCTACGGATACCTCGCCGGGATCATCTCTACCGTCTTCTTCCCTGCATCGGACCGGCAGACCGCCCTGCTCGCCACGTTCGGCGTCTTTGCCGTCTCCTTCTTCGTTCGTCCGTTGGGCGGATTCATCTGGGGCCACATCGGTGACCGGCTTGGACGCAAACAAGCATTGTCCCTGTCGATCGTCCTCATGTCCGTGGCCACCTTCTGCATCGCCTTTATCCCTGGCTACAACACCATCGGCGTCATGGCCCCAGTCCTCCTGCTGCTCGTCCGCGTTGTCCAGGGCTTCTCGGCAGCAGGCGAATACGCAGGTGCCTCGGCATTCCTGGTGGAATACGCGCCGGCCAATCGGCGCGGACTCTATGCCGCCGTCGTACCCGCCAGCACGGCGGCAGGTTTGCTGCTCGGTTCCCTGCTGGCGGCACTGCTCAGCTCGGTCCTGAGCGCGGAGCAACTCAGCGAGTGGGGCTGGCGCCTCCCCTTCCTCCTGGCCGCCCCGATGGGCCTGATCGGCCGCTACATCCGGACCAAACTCGAGGACACCCCGGCATTCCGCGAAATGGCTGCGAAAGATACTGCGGTCAAGGCCCCGGCCTTCGCCATGTTCAAGACCTACCGCAAGCAGCTCATCATCGCGACGGGCGCGGTGCTGCTGAACGCCGTCGGCTTCTACGTGATCCTCAGCTACATGCCCACGTACCTTTCCGAGGAACTCCACTTCGGTGCGGCCGAATCGTTCCTGGCCACCACCATCGCGCTGGTCAGCTACATCGGATTCATCTTTTTGACGGGGATCGCCTCGGACAGGTTCGGCCGCAAGCGCATGCTCATCACAGCGTCCGTGCTCTTTGTGGTGCTGACCGTTCCGGCGTTCATGCTCCTCGATACCGGCAACTTCCTGGTCATTGTCCTGGTGCAGATCCTGTTGGGCGGCATGCTCACGCTCAACGACGGCACCTTGCCCAGTTTCCTGGCCGAGCTCTTCCCCACGAAGGTCCGCTACAGCGGCTTCGCCGTCAGCTTCAATCTCTCCAACGCCCTGTTCGGCGGCACCGCCCCGTTCATGGCAACCCTCCTCATCGGCCTGACCCACAACCAACTGGCCCCCGGCTGGTATCTGGTGGCGGCCTCGGTCATCTCACTCATCGCGGTCCTCTTCGCCGTGGAGACTTCCAAGAAGCCCCTGCAGCAGGACTGAAACAACCCACCCATTGAAAGGAACACCACGCATGACCATTACCGAGAATGAAGCCGTAAGCGACATCGCCAAACTTGAGCGCCTCAAGGTCCTCAACAATGGAGAGAAGGTCTCCCTGACTTTCTCCGATGCAGAGTTTGAGCGACGCCTTGCGGGTCTTCGCCGGATCATGGCCGAGAAGGAACTGGACGCCGTTGTCCTGACCAGCTACCACTCCATCAAGTACTACTCCGACTTCCTGTTCACCTACTTCGGCCGCTCATACGCCATGGTTGTCACGGACGAGGACACAGTCACCGTCACCGCCAACATCGACGCCGGCATGCCGTGGCGCCGCAGCTACGGAGACAACCTGGTCTACACGGACTGGCGCCGCGACAACTACATCTTTGGCATCCAGGAAGTGCTTCGGACCCGCGGGATCAACGTCCGGCGTCTGGGCGTTGAGGACGACTCCCTCCCGCTGGACAACCGCAACAAGATCCAGGCCGCCTTCGAATCCGCCACGCTGGTGGACGTCGCCCAGGCCGCTATGCGCCAGCGCATGATCAAGTCCTCCGAGGAGATCGAGGTGATCAAGCGCGGTGCCCGGATCGGCGACCTCGGTGGCGAAGCCATCCGCAGCGCCATCACGGCCGGGATCACCGAGTACGAGGTGGCCCTGATCGGCACCGAAGCCATGGTGCACGAGATTGCCCGCACCTTCCCGGACTCCGAAATCCGCGATACCTGGGTGTGGTTCCAGTCCGGCATCAACACGGACGGCGCCCACAACTGGGCAACCACCCGCAGGATCCAGGAACACGACATCCTGTCCTTGAACTGCTTCCCGATGACCAGCGGCTACTACACGGCACTGGAGCGCACGCTGTTCTACGGCGAACCCGACGCTCGCTCCTTGGAACTGTGGAACATCAACGTGGAAGTCCACAAACGCGGCCTGGAACTCATCAAGCCCGGTGCCGTCTGCAAAGACATCGCCGCGGAATTGAACGAGATCTACGTTTCGCACGGACTGCTCGCCAACCGTACATTCGGCTACGGCCACTCGTTCGGCGTACTGAGCCACTACTACGGGCGCGAAGCCGGACTGGAGCTCCGCGAGGACATCGACACCGTACTGGAGCCAGGCATGGTGGTCTCGATGGAACCGATGATCACGGTCCTCGACGGCCAGGCGGGTGCCGGCGGATACCGGGAACACGACATCCTGGTGGTCGGCGAAGACGGCGCCGAGAACATCACCAAGTTCCCGTTCGGCCCGGAATACAACATCATCGGCGCCTGACACCCACCCCTCCCCCGGACATGCCCAGCCTTGCGCCCGAGCGATGGACATATGCTGCATATGCTCATTGCCTTAGGCCAAGGCTGGGCATGTCCCGATTAAAAGGGCCATATAGTGACCAACATGACCTCAGTAAACACCAGCGAAACCCCGTCCAACGGCGATTCCAAAGGCGCTTCCGTCCTTGAGAACGCCATTGCCGTGCTCCGCAGCTTCACCGCCGAGGAACCGCTGTTGGGTGTCACCGAGATCGCCGGTAGGATCGGCCTGCACAAGAGCACCGTGTCCCGGATCCTCGCGACCTTCGAACAGGAACACTTGGTGGAGCGCGACTCCGACTCCCGCCGCTTCCGGCTGGGCTTGGGCATGATTGCCTTGGCCGGTCCGCTCCTCGCCGAACTGGAAGAGCGTCGGGTGGCCTATCCCGTGCTGCGCGAACTCAGCGAACGGACCGGCGAGACGAGCGCGCTCATGGTGTGGAACGGGAACGAATCCATGTGCGTGGAACAAATCGCCAGCCGCCACCAGGTCAAGCATCTCGCCCCGCTCGGTGCCCGATACAACGAGGCGCTCAGTTCCTCGGTACAGGTCTTCCTGGCCGCCGAAGATGCAGATCGGGTGCGCACGCTCCTGCGCAGTGGCTCGATCACGCTGCCCGGCCTGGACGAGGAAGCCCTCGAGGCCTACCTGCTCCGGCTCCGGGAGTCGGTAATGCGAGGATGGGCCGTCAACTTCGGCGAAACATCCATCGAAGAAGTGGGCGTGGCTTCACCTGTCTATGACCACCGCGGCGACATCGTGGCCTCCGTTCTGATCCCCGCCCCCAAGTTCCGCGTCTCCCAAGACACTCTCGCCAGCCTCGGCGAGGCCTGCCAAGATGCCGCCCGCAAGATCACCAGGCGCTTGGGTGGCCGCGCAGCGCACTAACCTGCCGGCCCCTCCCACGGAACCTGTGCCGCTCAGGGCTCCAGAAATGGACATGCGCACTCGCCATCCACCGGACATGCCCAGTCCCGAGCCTTGGCAGCGGACATAACGCTCACGCCCAAAGGGACATGCCCAGCCTCGGAATCCAGAGATGGGCATATTCGCAATATGTCCACTGTTCCGAGCCAAGGCTGGACATGTCCCTTGCTGCCGGGCGGGGTGGAAGCCAAGGATGGACATGTCCATTGGTGTGGGGAACCGAATGGCTAGCCTGCGACGACGGCGAGCGCCTCCTCCACCGTGTCCACCAGGAAAATCCAGTCCTCCATCACTTTCCCGGCCGCGAGGCTCTGCAACATGGGCCACGCCGGATACGTGCGCTCCCAATGGTCGCGCCCCACGAGCACCATGGGAGTGACGGTTTCCGGGGCGCCGTAGAAGTTCTCGCACGCGTCCTGGAAAATTTCCTGCACGGTGCCGGCGGAGCCCGGGAGAAACACGATTCCGCCGTTGCACAGTTCCAGCAGTATCGCTTCGCGCATGGAATTCGCGAAGTATTTGGCGATGTGGGTGGCAAAGAGGTTGGGCGGCTCGTGCCCGTAGAACCAGGTGGGGATGCCCAGCGACGTCGTTCCGCTCGGATTCGCACCGACGACCGCGGCAGCGGCCCGCGCCCACGCCGTCACCGAGGGACGGAAACCCGGCACCACCGCGAGCGCCCGGAGCGCGACGGCGAAGTCGACGTCGGGCAGGGCGCTCAAGTAGGCGCCCAAATTGGCCGCTTCCATGGCGCCCGGCCCGCCACCCGTGGCCACGGTGAAACCGGATAATGCGAGGAGCCGCCCGAGGCGCGCGGCGTCGTCGAAATCCTGTGTTCCGCGTTGCGCGGCGTGCCCGCCCATGACGCCCACGATCTTGTTCCCCGCGAAGTCCCCGTTGCCCAGGAGCTCGTCCAGGGCGTCCCCGATGGCGTGGTCGTGCAGCGCGGCGGCGAGGGTGGCGTCCAGGCTGGTCCGCTGCCCCGGCATGATGCTCCACTGGTAGATCTGGGCATCCAGGGTGGCTTCGTACTCTGTCGAGTCAACGTCCTCGTACAGTTCGGCGGCGCTGTAGAGGCTGCCCCGGTAGGGGTTGAACGGTACGCCGCGCAGCTTCGGAAAGATGAGGGCACCGCGGCTGCGCAGGGAGTCCTCCACACCGTCGTCGAAGGTGCAGCCCAGGAAGATCGCGCCCTGGGGATCCAGCCGCTCCAAGTCGCCACGCCGGCCCCGCAGGTCCAGCGACTGGGCGTGCCAGCCGTGCATGGTCGCCGCGCCGGAGCTGAGCAGCCGGTCGAAATGGGCCACGCTCTCAATGTCGAGCGTGCGGGGACTGGGAGTCAGGGCGCGGGACGGATTCATGGCATCAGCGTAAGCCCGCGGTTCCCGTTGCGCAGGAGTTGCCCGGCCGGTGCATCATGGAGGATGCAGACTTCCGAACAGCAGAGCAGCGTCCGGCCCCGGATCGGCATACCCGTCCGCCTCAGCAGCTCCGAGGATGCCGATGCCCGCGTGGGAGAGGCGAATGAACTCTTCGATTTCATCGTCGAACTAGTGCGCGACGCCGGTGCGGAGCCGGTACTGCTGGACGCCTCATTCACCGATGAAGCAGGCCGGCTGGCCACCGAACTCCGTTCCCTCAACGGGGTCCTGCTGCCCGGTGGCGGAGATCTGGATCCGCGACTCTACGGCGAGGAGGCGATCGATGCCTGCTATGACGTCAACCCGGACCAGGACCGCCTGGACTTGGCGGTTGCCCGTGAATCGCTCGACGCCGGTTTGCCCACCTTCGGCATCTGCCGCGGCCATCAGCTCCTGAACGTGGTGTACGGCGGCTCACTCATCCAGGACATGCACCCGTCATCGGTTGAGCACAATGGCCTGACCCCGGCGGAGGGCGGGTTGAGCACCTGGGCGTGGCACGACGTCGAACTTTCTCCGGATTCCAAGGTGGCTGGGCTATATGGCTCGCGGGACTCGGTGCGGATTGCCTCGGGACACCACCAGGCCGTGGCCCGGGTGGGCGACGGCCTGGTGGTCACTGCGGTAGCAGAGGATGGCACGGTGGAGGCCCTCGAGGATCCGCAACGCTGGGTGGCATCCGTGCAATGGCACCCGGAGGCCTCGCAGCTGCCCGACGAGGAACGGCTCGCCCCGTTCAAGGCTTTCGTGGAGGTCTGCAGGACGCTGCGCCCCGTTGGGTAAAGGGGCCAAAGACTTACCCAGGACAAAATGCCAATAACACCAAATATTGTGGCTGCCGAGCGGTGGCCCATTCCTTGCGCATAGGCCTGGGGTAGTACGGACATACCCTAAGGGCCAGGGGGTTCCCCATATCCCGCTGGGCGTGAAGCAGCGAAATCAGAGCGCCTTGCCTTATTGACAACGACCCCGACGATAACCACGGCCACAGCAATGAAGACGAGGATCAGCACCCACGGTCCATCAATCAATCTGCCCAATTGCATTTCCCCCGTTGGAGTATGCGCCGGTTGCAGTTGGGCCAAGACTACCCAGTCACCCGACCGAACCGGCCCGGCACTGCGCTCGGCCCTGACCGATCCGGCCGGTCTCCGCCTGCCAGGGGCAATTGCCCGTTCCGGTGAACCTGACCGCTTTGGAATTCGTCTCATCAGTGTGGCAAGCACATTCCGGCCACCGGACGTGAGAAGCGGGGAATCAATCATGGGAAAGAACCCCAAGGCAATGATGGTCATCGTCGCGGCGGCCCTCCTGATCGCGGTGAGCGGGTGCGGGTCGTCCGGAGCTGGCTATCAGGGGGCATCATCATCGAGCCCACCTTCTGCCCCGTCCTCCAGCGCTCCGCCGTCTGGCACCTCCCAATCCAGTACCATCACCATCAAGGACTTCGGCTATCAAGGACCCGTCTCGGTCAGCCCAGGCGCCAAAATCACCGTGAAGAACGAGGATGCCCAGGCCCACACGCTCACCTCGGACGACGGCAAGGCCTTCGACGCCGCAGTCGATGGCGGGGGCGGAACAGTCCAGTTCACTGCACCAACCGCACCTGGCAGCTATCCCTACCATTGCGCCTACCACTCCAATATGCACGGAACGCTGGTCGTGAAATGAGCACCCGGGAAATGAGCACGGTGAAATGAGCGCCCGGGAACCGATCCGCCGCCGGCCGAAGGATGTCGTGCTGCGAGTTCTCGTCGCGGCAGCCTTGGTCATCGACGCGGTGGTGCATTGGCAGCTTGCACCCGGCTACCAGCTGGCTGCCCCGGCAGGAATCGGGCAAGGCACCCTGTTCCGCCTTGAAGCGGTCGCCGCGGTTCTCGTTGGACTTTATGTCCTGGTCCGGGGCAGCCGGCCAGCCTATGCGGCCGCCTTGGTCGTCGCTGCCAGCGCCTTCATCGCAGTCCTCCTCTACCGGTATGTCGACATACCGGCCTTGGGGCCGATCCCGGCCATGTACGAGCCTGTATGGTTTTTCGGGAAGTCCCTCAGCGCCGTCGCCGAGGGACTAGGCGCCGTCCTGGCCGGCGTCGGCTTCCTTAGGCAACGCGGCAGCGACCGGCAACGCCGACGCTGAACGGGGCATAGGCCGACCGGCGACGGCGCCTCGGTCACCGGTGACGACGCCAGGTTCTGATGTCTGGACATGCGCCCCGCGCCGCCCGCAATAAGGGTGCAATAGACCCGCCTCCAATAACCTTGACCAAGCCAAGGCTCCTGCTATCATCGATAAAGCAGTATGTCCTATCAAGCGAACATGAGCGGACATGCAGCTACGTCCGGGACAGTCCCGGAACGCGAGGGAGCATGCAATGGCGAATCAACTTGGCCTCATTATCGACCGTTCTTCCCCTGTGCCTTTGTACCATCAGGTGGTCCAGGGCATCGAGGCCGCCATCCACAGCGGACTGCTGGAACCCGGCAGCCGCTTGGACAATGAAATCGACTTCGCCGCCCAGCTCAACCTGTCCAGGCCCACCATGCGCAAGGCCATGGATGAACTGGTCCGCTCCGGCTTGTTGGTCCGCAAGCGCGGCGTAGGCACACAGGTGGTTTCGAGCCAGGTTCGCCGGCCCCTGGAGCTCTCCAGCCTCTACGACGATCTGACCAACAACGGCAAGAAGCCCACAACGCAGGTCCTCAGCTTCTCCCACATGGAAGCCGACGCAGCCACGCTGACCGCACTGCAGCTCCCGGCAGGTTCGAAGGTCTACCACTTCACCCGCCTCCGCAAAGTGGGCGGCAAGCCGCTCGCACTCATGGAGAACTGGGTCCGGGACGACATCGCCGTCATGGACGAAGCGATGCTGGCCGCGGATGGCCTCTACGCCATCCTGCGCCGAGGCGGCGTCAACTTCCGTCTCGCCTCGCAGCGGATCGGCGCCATGATCGCCAACGACTACCAGGCCCCTCTATTGGAGGCTGAGGTCGGCTCGGCTTTGGTCACCATGGAGCGCACCGCCGTCGACGACACCGGACGCATGGTGGAAACCGGCCACCACGTCTACCGGGCGGATTCCTACAGCTTTGAAATGACACTCGTACAGCGCTAACGCAAGGACTTAACTTCATGGCCAACTGGGTCTATCCACTGGGAACCGCCAACGACGGCGATTGGGACATCTCGCTCGGAACCTCCGATTCCGCCTTGGCCGTGGATGGTTGGGCCCACACCGGGCTCAAGGTCGCTACGCTCGCCGCGGGCACCGCCGTCGAACTCCCCGCCGCAGCGGAGGAGCGGATCGTTGTGCCGCTCAACGGCGCCTTCACGGTGACGGTCGACGACGTCGAGTACCCCCTCGCCGGGCGGGCGTCAGTTTTCCATGGGCCCAGCGATGTCCTGTATTCCGGCACTAACACCGCCGTCACCATCAGTTCGTCCGACGGCGGCCGCGTCGCCGTCGCCACCGCCCCGGCGAACGCGTCATATCCCACCCGGCTGGTCACCGCCGCGGAAACCCCCGTTGAACTCCGGGGGGCAGGCAACTGCTCCCGCCAGGTCCACAACTTCGGCACCCCAGCCGCGCTTGAGGCAGACCGTTTCATCGTCTGCGAAGTGCTCACTCCTGCAGGCAACTGGTCCTCCTATCCCCCGCACAAGCACGATGAGGAAAAGGACGGCGAGACGCAACTCGAGGAGATCTACTACTTCGAGACCCGCGTGGCTGACCGTTCCAAGGCCCCTGCCGACGCAGATGCGATCGGCTACCAACGCGTTTACGCCTCCGATGACCGCCCGATCGATGTGGCCGCTGAGGTTCGCACGGGCGACGTCGTGCTGGTTCCCTATGGGTGGCACGGTCCCGCCATGGCTGCTCCCGGGTACGACTTGTACTACCTGAACGTGATGGCCGGTCCGGGGCCCGTGCGCGAATGGCTCATCAGCGACGACCCCCACCATGGGTGGGTGCGGCAGAGTTGGGATGGACAGGACATCGACCCCCGCCTGCCGTTCGGCGCCTAAGGCGATTCGACGGCACGCGCCGTTCGAACTAACGCAAAAACGCTCCTCCGGAACGCTGAGTTCCGGAGGAGCGCTTTTGTGATGGAGGCTTTCTCGAAAAGGGCTCCTATCTGCAGGAGCGTTCGTGAAAAGGCGTGTGTTTCTGCAAGGGGTCGCGGGAATCTACCTCATTTATGCAGGAGCGTTCCTGCCGGCGCCACCCTGACCGGAACACCGCTTGCCAGGGACTCCTGCGCGGCATCGGCCACGCAGGAAGCAGCAACAGCGTCCTCTGGGGTGCAAGGATTCTCACGCTGGCCCAGGACAAGCTCCACAAATGCTGCCATTTCCGAGCGGTAAGCCTGGTCGAAGCGCTCGGCGAACGTCTTGTGGGGTTCTCCGGACGGGAACGCGATCCCGGCTTCGGCTGATTCCATGGCTGTCTTGTCGTCCAGGCCAACCATGAGGGAACGCTTGGAGCCTTGGATTTCGAGGCGGACATCGTGACCGGCCCCGTTGTAGCGGGTGGCGGACACAGTGCCCACCGTGCCGTCGTCGAAAGTGATCAATGCCAACGCCGTGTCCACGTCGCCCACTTCGCCGATGGCGGGATCGCCATTGTTGGACCCCTTGGCATAGACCTCCACGATTTCGCGGCCGGTCAGCCAGCGCAGGATGTCGAAATCGTGGACCGAGCAATCGCGGAACAGGCCACCGGACGTCGCCAGGAATTCCACAGGCGGCGGAGTCATGTCGCAGGTCACGGCCCGCAGCGAGTGGATCCAGCCGAGCTCGCCGGCCTGGTAGGCGCGCCTGGCCTCGAGGTAACCGGCATCGAAGCGGCGCTGGTGGCCTATCTGCACCACGCCGTGGTTGGCACGGATGTGTTCCAGGACCGGCAGCGAATCGGCCACGTTCATTGCTACGGGTTTCTCGCAGAAGACCGGAATACCGGCGTCCACGCCCGCGCGGATCAATTCCGGATGCGTGCCGGTTCCAGTAGCGATGACCAGGCCATCCACCCCGGAGGCAATCAAGGCCTCCACCGACGGCAGGAACTCGGCGCCCAGGCCGGCCGCCACCTTGCGGGCGTGGTCTTCGGCGACGTCCGTGAGCCGCAACTCCACGTTGATTCCCTGCGCATTCAATTCCCCGTTGAGTGCGGCGATGTTGTTGGCGTGCATCACGCCGATTCGCCCTACTCCGACCAGTCCGAGAACGACGTCCTTCATAGTGCTACCTCCGTTGAAAAGTCTGTTGTGTCCTGACCCGCGCCGTCGTGACCCGAGAACGCCCGGCGGAACGCCTCGAGCGCCTCCATGTCGTCTCCGCTGGCCCATGCCTCCATGCCAACGGTTCCTTCATAGCCCGCAGCCGCGAGCGCCCGGGCCACGGCCGGGTAGTTGATTTCGCCGGTGCCGGGTTCGCAGCGCCCTGGAACGTCCGCCACTTGGATCTCGCCGATGTGTGGCAGGGCGGTGCGGACCAACTCGATGAGGTTCCCCTCCCCCAGCTGTGCGTGGTACAGGTCCAGCATCATTTTCACGTTGGGGTGTCCAGCGGCTTCCACCAGCGCCAAGGTGTCCTTGGCCCGGGCCAGCGGAATGCCAGGATGGTCCAGCACGGTGTTGAGATTCTCGAGACAGAAGGTCAAGCCGTGCTTCTCGCCGAGCGCACCGAGCCGCTCCAGGGTTCGAACCCCGGTGATCCACATGCTGCCGTTGGAGCGGTAGACAGGACGGGCTGCCTTCCCGTCGATCAGCTCGGCCGAGTGCACCACCATGCGGCTGACGCCGAGCTCCAGGGCGGTCGGAATCAGCGTTTCAGCCGTCCTCACCACGTCATCGGCCGTGTCCGCGTCAACCAAACTCCCGGAGGTGTACCCGGTCATGGAGGAAAAGACCGCGCCGCTCGACTTGAGCGCCGCAATGTCCTTGCTCCTCGAGTCCCAGAGTTCGACGTCGAAGCCGGCTTCGTGGATCCGCCGCACCCGTTCGGCAAACGGCAGCTCCGTAAAGACCATTTCCGCACAAACGGCCAGGCGCATCAGACGCCAGCCTTGCTGTTGCTCGAGACTGCGCGGTTGCTCGAAACAGAGGTGACCGCCACGGGGGCATCCTGCTGAACCGACTCGATGCAGGCCAACGCCATCGCGAGGGCGCGTCGTGCGTCAGCGGCTCCCGGCGTGAGGGTGAAAGCGCGCGACGGCGGCTGGGTGCCATCGCGACGAGCGCGGACTGCCGCCGCGAAATCCACGAGTTCATCGGTGTAGGCCTCGCGGAACAGCTCCACGTTGAGCCTCGGAGTCTCGGCGGAAAGGCCCTCGGCGGTGTACCTCACTGCAGCAGTTTCAGTGGGCCGTCCTGCCTGCACCATGCCCTTGGAACCGAAGACTTCTCCTCGGACGTCATAGCCGTAGAGAGCGCTGAAATTCGCTTCGGCCACCGCCAGGGCTCCGTTGCTGTAGCGGATGGTGACCACGGCGGTGTCCAGGAATCCTCGATCACGCAGGCTCGGTTCCACCAGCGCGTCCGCAACTGCGTAGACCTCCACCGGCTCGGCGCCTTCGTTGAACCAGTTCAGGGTGTCGAAATCGTGGATGAGGGTTTCCAGGAAGATTGTCCAGGCAGGAATCCTGGCCGCGTGTCCGATGCTCCCGGTGCCTGGATCCCTGGTCAGCGAGCGCAAGAGCTGGGGCACTCCCACAATTCCCTCGGCCAGATCCTTCTTGGCGGACTGGAAATCGGTGGCATAGCGGCGGTTGAAGCCGATCTGGAAATGTACCCCTGCCGTTTCGACGGCGAGCAGGGCGGCGTCGAGCTCTTCGAGGCTTTGCGCGGCGGGCTTCTCACAAAACACATGCTTGCCGGCGGCTGCAGCTTGGGCAATCAGGGAAGCATGGAACCGTGCCGGGCTGGCAATGATCACGGCGTCGATGTCCGGATCGGCCATGATGTCCGCGGCGTCGGCGGTGACCTTCGCCGTGCCAAGCTGGGCAGCCACGGACGCTGCCGAATCCACATTGGGATCGGCGACGGCGGCTAAGACCGCACCGGGAACCCTGCGGGCTATGCTTTCGCCGTGGAACGCCCCCATCCAGCCGGAGCCTATGAGTCCAAGCCTAACCGGGGTGGGAAGTCCGGCGGAGTGCTGTTCGATGTAGGCCATGGGCCCGTCCTTTCGATAGTCAGTACAACAAATTGCTCAAGCGGGCGGGTCGCCTTCGCCCGGGAATTCAATGCCCACCTGACGGCGGATCTCATCGGCAACTTCCATGGTCCGGATGGAGGAGGCCAGGGTCCGCTGCTGGGTTTCTGTCTCTCCGGCCGCGATGGCACGAGCCACTGCCGCCGCTTCGTAATGCAGGCCTTCGAAGTGCCCTCCGGCTGGTTCGCTATGGCGAAGCCGCGTGCCGTCCGGGAACCGGATCTCGAAGCCGCCGGGCATGTTGAAGGGGCCATCGATACTCAGCGTCGCCTCGGACCCGACAATCGTTGCCGCGGTGGGGGTGAAATTATGCAGATGGGTGTTCATGACGGCCTGGCTTCCGCCCGGGAATTGCATGATGGCGGAGAGCTGGGCGTTGACGCCGGATTCGTGTTGCTGCCCGATTGCCCGCAACCGCTCCGGTGCACCCAGGACCTCGGTGATGAGGGCCAGCGGGTAGGTGCCCAGGTCCAGCAGCGGGCCACCAGCCAGGTCCGGATTGAAGATGCGGTGGCTGCGCTCGAAGTGTTCGCCGTATTCCGCCAGGACCGTTGTCACGGTGCCCAGCGTCCCGGCGTCGAGCACTTGCCGGACCACGTCGAACTTTGGCAGGAAGAAGCTCCACATGGCCTCGGCGGCGAAAACGCCGGCAGCCTTGGCCCGCGCCGCGATATCCCGAGCCTGGGCCGCGTTGAGGCCGATCGGTTTCTCGATCAGGACATGCTTACCGGCGTCAAGTGCGAGCACGGCAGCGGCATGGTGGAAGTTGTGCGGCGTGCACACGTACACAATGTCGATGTCCGGAGCCGCAGCCAACTCTTCGTAGCTCCCGTAGGCGGCCGGAACGCCGAAAGCGTCCGCGAACGCCTTGGACCGGTCGAGCGAACGGGAGCCGACGGCGGCGATCACCTGCGTTGAATGGGCCTGCAGCGATTCCGTGAATCTTTCGGCAATCCATCCAGGTCCCATGATCCCCCAGCGCAGCACGGGGGCATCACCGGAGTCCGGCACCCGGGACATCGGCAGACCAGATGCTGGAAGACCGGAGGCAACCATCAGTAGACCACCTTAGTGTAGGCACCGTCGCTGTGGAGCGAACGGATCATGGCCTGGGCAAGCTGCGATGCCCGCAAGCCATCCTCCCCCGTAGCCAACGGCGCAGGCTCTCCCTTTTCGAGGGCAGAAATCCAGGCCTGAAGCTGCAAGCGGTAGGCGTCAGCAAAGCGTGGACGCCAGTCAGCGGGAATGGTGGAGCGGCGTTGTCCGTCCTGTTGCACGGCCAGTGCGGCCGGTTCCGGCAACGCCGCGGTGCCAAACTCTGAAACGACCTCGCAACGGGTGGTGTAGCCATACTGCGCGTTCAGGAACAGCTCAAGGGTGGCCAACGTGCCGTCGGCTGCCCGCAGGAGCATGAAGGCGGGGTCCCTCAGATCACCGGTGCTGTGCCGGGAACTGCGCCCCGCTTGCCACGACACCTCCGTGATGGGTGAGTCCAGCAGCCAGGGGATGATGTCGAGCTCGTGGATGGCGGAATTGGTGATGGCGGATTCCGAGCTTGCACCCGGACCCGCGGACGCCGTCCGGCTAGTGCAATGGACCTGCAAGGGTTCGCCTTGGGTGCGCTCCCAGGTGGATTCACGCAGCGCGACGTAGCCGGGGTCGAAGCGCCTCATGAAACCCATCGACAGAAGCCTCGCACCGGTGGCGGCGACGATATCGGCTTCGGCCTCCACAACTTCGCGGCTTTCAAGAAGCGTGGGAGCCAGCGGCTTTTCGCACAGCACCGGGGTCATCGCTTCGAAGCATTCCAACACCAGACCGGCATGGGTGGAGTCATGTGAAGCGACAACGACGGCGTCAACCTCACTGGAGTTGATCAGCTCGGAAGGATCGGTGGTGATGCGTGCGGACGGCGGCGCGGCGGCCGCCGCCCGTCCGGCGTCGAGGTCTGCCACAAAGGTGACTTCGGCCCCGCTGACGTTCGTGGAGAGGTTTTTGATGTGGTCTGCGCCCATAACACCGGCGCCGATAACGCCAACCCGGATCGGCATGCTGTCTTCCCGTCTGCTTCGTTAACGTTCCCGCGGTGGCACGGCGAGCGGGGGCCCGTCCGGTCTTCCGGCGGACCCCCGTCTCCCGTCCGCGCTGTCTCCCTGCGCGCTAGGCGTGCCTCGGGCTGTTTTCCCTCGAAGCGTCGGAAGTGTCAGCGGAGTCGGCAGCGTCGGCTACCCCGGCGACTTCGGCCTGGACTTCCTTGAGGGCCTCCGTGTGGCCGCCAAGCTGCTCGAGTTCGTGGGCGAGTTCCGCGAGCTCGGCGCCGCCGGCCATCTGGGCGGTGAGTTCGTCCAGGGTGATGTCCTTCTTGTCGTAGTAGCCGATCGACTTGCCGCGCTTGAGCAGCAGGAACCGGTCACCCACAGGGAAGGCATGGTGCGGGTTGTGCGTGATGAAAATGACGCCCAGGCCCCGGTCGCGGGCCTGCAGGATGTAGCGGAGCACGACGCCGGACTGCTTGACACCCAGCGCGGCCGTCGGTTCGTCCAGGATCAGGACCTTCGCCCCGAAATACACGGCCCTCGCGATCGCCACACACTGGCGTTCACCGCCGGAGAGCTGGCCGATGGGTTGTTCCACATCGCGCAGGTCGATGCCCATCGCGGCCAGTTCCTTGAGCGTGATGTCCTTCATCTTCTGGACATCCATGGACTTGAACGGCCCGAACCCGGTGGTCAGTTCCGAGCCGAGGAAGAAGTTCCGCCAGATCGGCATCAACGGGACCACGGCCAGGTCCTGGTACACGGTGGCAATGCCGACGTCGAGGGCGTCCCTGGGCGAGTTGAACTTCCGCTCCTCGCCCATGATGTGCAGCACGCCTTCATCATGCTGGTGCAAGCCCGCGATGATCTTGATCAGGGTGGACTTGCCCGCACCGTTGTCGCCCAGGACACAGGTGACGCGGCCGTTGTCCACGGCCATGGTCACATCGCGCAAGGCGATGATGTTCCCGTAGTGCTTTCCGATCTTGTCCAGTGACAGCAGGTGCACGGGGGTGTGGGTCAGCGGATCCTTTTCATCCTTGAGCAGGGTCTGCTGGTCGATCTGTTTGGCATTCATTGGTCCGCCCCTTTACTTGAGCTCTGCGCGGCGTTTGACGATGAGGTTCACGATGGTGGCCAGCAGCAGCATCAGGCCCAGGAAGAACTTGAACCAGTCCGGGTTCCACTGCGCGTACACGATGCCCTTGTTGGCCATGCCGAAGATGAACGCACCGATCGCCCCGCCCACCGCCGAACCGTAACCGCCCGTCAGCAGGCAGCCGCCGATCACCGCGGCGATGATGTAGAGGAACTCGTTGCCCACGCCTTCACCGGACTGCACGGCGTCGAAGGCAAAGAGGTTGTGCATGCCCAGGATCCAGCCGCAGAAACCGACCGCCATGAACAATCCGATCTTGGTCTTGGTCACCGGCACACCCACCGCACGGGCAGCGTTCGCGTCACCACCGACGGCGAAGATCCAGTTGCCCACCTTGGTGCGGAGCAGCACCCAGGACGCAATGGCAACGAGGATGATCCAGAAGAACACCGTGATCTTGACCTCGACGCCGCCGATGCTGATGGACGAGGCGAATACCGCGTGGGCGGAATCGAATCCGTCCAGCTTGGAGATAGACGGGGAGGACACGGACCCGCCGATGAGGCGGGTCAGGGCCAGGTTCAGGCCCGTGAGCATGAGGAACGTCGCCAGGGTGACGATGAAGCTGGGAAGTTTCGTCTTGACGAGGATCCAGCCGTTGATAAAGCCGATGCCGAGCGAAACGACGAGCGCCAGCACGACGCCGACCCACGCGTTCAGCGAGAAGTTCCAGCTGAACAAGGAGGCCGTCAGGGCCGAGGAAATCACGGCCACGCCGGTGGAGAGGTCGAACTCACCGCCGATCATCAACAGCGACACCCCTACCGCCATGATCCCGATCGTCGAGGAACCATACAGCACGGTCGCGAGCGCGTTCGGCTGCGTGAACGTCTGGGACACCGACGCGAAGAAGATGAAGAGGACAACGGCCCCCACGAGGGCGCCGACTTCGGGCCTGCCCAGAAACTTCTGGACCGGGCTACGGCGTCCGATCCGCTCATCGCCGGGGGCCGAAGCTGGTGCCGGCGGCAGGGTTGCTGTGTTTGCCATAGGAAGAACTCCTTGTTGGTCAGGCCGCGCAGCGGGTCACCCGCCGCGCGGCCAGAATCCTGGATCTAGCGGACGCCCTGCTGGGCGAATTTGAGGACGTCGGAAGCGTTGGACTTGTCCACGATGGTGGGACCGGTCAGGACAGGCTGGCCGCCACCGAGCTTGAAACCTCCGCGCTTGGCCTGCCACAGGGAGTCAACGGACATGTAGCCCTGGAGCCACGGCTGCTGGTCCACGGTGAAGATCACAGAGCCGTCCACGATTTTCTGCGCGAGGTCTGCATTCAGGTCGAAGCTGGCCACCTTTGCAGAGCTGCTGGCGTCCGTGACGGACTTGAGGAGCGTGAGGGTGATCGGCGCACCCAAGCCGATGATGACATCTGCATCCTTGGCTGCCTGGAGCTTCGCGGTGGCGGTGGACTGGACCGCGGTCATGTCCTTGCCGTCGACGTACAGGATCTCAGTTCCGGGCACCTTCGCCTTGACGCCGGCACACCGTGCTTCGAGGCCGACGTGGCCCTGCTGCTGGATCACGCAGACCGGGTGCTTGAAGCTCTGTGCCGCGAGCCTGGTTCCGACCGCCTCGCCGGCGAGCTTCTCATTCGAACCGAAGTGGGTGAAGGCCCCGAGCTGTGCCGAGACGCCCTCGCCAGCGTTGAGGCTCACCACCGGGATGCCGGCATCGGTGGCCTTCTTGAGGACGTCCTTGAGGGCGTCCGGGGTGGCGAGGGTGACAGCAATACCGTCAACCTTCTGGTCGATAGCCTGCTGGACGAGCTGGGCCTGGCGCCCAGCTTCGGGGTCGCTTGTGTAGAGGAGTTCAACATTGTCCTTCGCGGACGCTTCCTCAGCGCCCTTGCGGACGATGTCCCAGAACGTGTCGCCCGCTGCAGCGTGGGTGATGAGGGCGACTTTCATGCGCGGAGTGCTTACGGCTTGTCCGCCGCCGGCGGCGTTACCGCTGTCAGCCGGCTTCCCGCCCGTGCTGGAACAAGCGCTGAGAGCCATCATCGGTACGACGGCCGCTACGAGTGCCGCCTTCCGCCAGGAAAACTTCTTCACGATTTATCTCCTTTGATTGGGGTTGTGGCCCTGCCACTCTGCAGGAGCTCAAAGCCCTCTACACAGATCATGGTGACTAGGCTCACAGATGTCAATACTTTGTCCTGACATTAGGATGTTTTTACGTGAGATGGTCATATGATCTCCTTTGAACACCGTTGAATCGGGACTAACGTGCCGCGCGGGCCGTCGTCGAGCGGACAACCAAGGCCGGATCGATCAAGGTCTGCTGGGGACTCATGGCAGGATCCTGAATCCTGGCGAGCAGCCTGTGCGCAACATCAATCCCGACAAGGTCGCTGCGGTTGTCGATGGAGGTGATGTCCAGGTACCTCGACTTGGCCAGCGGCGAGTTGTCATAGCCGATCACCGAAATATCGCCGGGCACGTCCAGACCGCGCGCCTTGAGGGCAGCGAATGCACCCACGGCCATGGTGTCGTTCGCTGAGAAGATCGCCGTCGTGTCCGGATGGTGGTCCAGAAGCCAGGAGGCGGCAATGTAACCGTCCTCCTCCGAGGTGCCTTTGGACTCGGCAACCAGAAGTTCGACGCCGGCCGCCTGGACCTGCCGCCGGAAACCGGCGCGCCGGTGGGCTGACGCACCGTCGGACCCTGAGAGATGGCCGATGCGGGTATGGCCGAGCCCCAACAAGTGGTCAGCAGCCATGCCGCCCCCGCCGTCATCGTCGTTCGTTATGAGATCAGCGCCTGCCGGCACCCCCATGCGCCACCCGGCCACCACCGTAGGGACCCACGTCCGGGCCAGCATGGACTCGCTCGGTTCCGCGGCAATGACAAGCGCATCAACATGCATCGCAAGCAGTCCGTCGGCGGCTTCCTTGATGCGGTTCTCGCCGGGCTGGGAGTCGGCCAGCAGGACGTGATAACCGAGCTCCGAGAGAACCGACTCCATGCCCCTGAGGAGATCGACGAACCAGAGGTTCCTGTAGTCGTCAATCAGCAGGCCAATGCTCTTGGTCCGATTGCTCGCAAGCGTGGTCGCGGCCCGGCTGGGGCGGTAGCCGAGCTCCGACATCGCCGCCTGGACGGCTTCACGGCGCTTGTCACTGACCCTTTCCGGCGACTGGAGGACCAAGGACACCAACGACGGCGAGACGCCGGCGTGTTTGGCAACGTCATAGATGGTCGGGCGGCGGGTTTTGGGACGTGTCGCACTCACGATTGGGAACCTTTCCACTCTGTTGTCAAGGGTATTCGCGGGACATTGACAGGACATACTCACATGATTAGGCTTTGAGTCCAGTGCTAAATTGTAGCGCTCCAAAATGCCGCAAGGGGTGTTCGGCACCCAGGCTTAATTTCGAAGGAGAAATCAATGGCTGAGAGCCTAGGGGTCGCCGTCATCGGCGCAGGAATGGCCGGCAAGGCGCACGCGGCGGCATACCGCACGGCGTCCGCCCTTTACAGCCCCGTGCTTCCGCCGGTGCGCCTCGTATCCATCGGCGATGTGAACGCAGAGTTCGGGTCCCTCGCTGCCCGACGTTTTGGCTACGAACGCAATGACACCTCGTGGCAGGCGATCGCAGAAGCAGACGATATCGACGTCGTGAGCGTCGTCATCGCGAATTCCCTCCACCGCGAGGTGGTCGAGGGACTCCTGGCCGCAGGCAAGCACGTCCTGTGCGAGAAGCCGCTGAGCGACTCCCTCGAGGATGCCCGCGCCATGGCGGACGCAGCGAACAACGCTTCCAGCATCGCGCGCATTGGCTTCACGTTCCGCCGCACGCCTGGAATCGCCTACATCCGCGACTTGATCCGGACCGGCGTCCTCGGCAAGGTGCTGCACTTCAGCGGCCGCTACTGGACCGACTACGGGTTTAGCCCTTCGGCTCCCATGAGCTGGCGCTACAAGGGCGGCCCCGGCTCGGGTGCACTGGCCGACGTCGGAAGCCACTTGGCCTACGTCTCCGAGTTCCTCTGCGGCGACATCAAGTCCATCAGCGGCGGGCGCCTGAGCACCGTGATCGGCAAGCGCCCACTGCCACTCGCAGCCGTCATGGGCCACGACCACGCTGCGGTGAGCGACACCTTCGAGGCCGTCGAGAATGACGACTACGCGGCTTTCAACGCAGAGTTCGAAAACGGCGCCGGCAGCTTTGAAGTCTCCCGCGTCGCGGCCGGCCACGCCAACAGCCTCAACTTCGAAGTGTTCTGCGAGAACGGTGCGGCCAAGTTCGACCAGCGCCGTCCCTCCGAAATCCAGCTGTTCCTTAACGATGGCTCCGGCAACGAGAACGGCTACCGCCAGGTCATCCTCGGCCCGGGCCACCCCTACATCGCCGGCGGCCTCGCCATGGACGCCCCCGAAGTTGGCTTCGGGCAGAACGATGCCTTCGGCTACCAGGCCCGCGCGTTCCTCGAAGAGGTTGCCGGCCTTCCGGAATCCGGCTCCCTCCCCCGCTGCGCCACATTCGACGAGGGCGTGCGCAACATGGAACTGCTCGGCGCGGTCACGGAATCCGCGCTCAACAACGGAAAGACGATCACGCTATGAAACTCGGCGTCTACAACGCAATCCTGCACGACCGGCCGCTTCCCGGGGCCCTCAAGGTCATTGCTGACCTGGGCCTCACGGGAATCGAAATCAACACCGGCGGATTCCTGCCAGCCTTGCACGTCCCCACCTTCGACGACATCCTGGTATCGGATGCCGCGCGAGACGACTATCTGGGCATCTTCGAGGGCACTGGCGTCGCCATTGCAGGCCTGAACTGCAACGGCAACCCCCTGCACCCGAAGCGCGAGATCGGCCAGAAACATGCCGAGGACATCCGCCGCTCCATCCGGCTCGCGGAACGCCTTGGGCAGAACCGGGTGGTGACGATGTCCGGCCTGCCCGGTGGGGAGTCTGGAGCCACCGTGACGAACTGGATCGTCAACGCGTGGAATTCGGCGGCTTTGGATGTGTTGGATTACCAATGGGACATCGCCGCGAAGTTCTGGCGCGAGACCGACCGCCTGGCCGCTGACCATGGCGTGAAGGTAGCCCTCGAGCTGCACCCGCAGAACATCGTGTTCAACACAGCCGACGTGCACAAACTCATCGAACTCACCGGCGCCACGCACGTAGGCGTCGAGTTGGACGCTTCGCACTTGTTCTGGCAGCAGATGGATCCGGTTGCCGTGGTCCGCGAACTCGGGCCTCTGGTTTTCCAGGCCGCTGCGAAAGATGTACGCGTGAACACCTCGAATGCCGCTCTTTACGGCGTTCTCGACAACAGCTTCCGTCGCCTCTCGCCGGAAGAAAACCGGACCAACCTCGGTGGCGACGAATGGGCCAATGAGTGGCCCAAGAACTCGGCCTGGGACTTCGTTGCCCTGGGCCGTGGGCACGACACCGCCTACTGGACCGAGTTCCTGCGTGCGCTTCACGAGGTGGACCCCGGCATGCTCGTCAACATCGAACACGAAGATACCTCCCTCGGCAGGATCGAAGGGCTCGAGGTGGCAGCCAAGGTCCTGCGCGACGCTGACGCTGCGCTTTCGGCGTCGCTGAACGTGACGGCTTAGGAACTCACCTCAACAGCCAGCACCAACGAGGGCCCCATCCGCTTCGGATGGGGCCCTCTGTTGGCCCTGAAGGCTTTCCATTCCCGCCCTTGGTATGCTGGATGATGAATCCATAAAATAGTCAAGCAAAGGCTTGTGCTGACGAGCAGGGAGGAAGTCATGGAAGAGTTCGCGGATTTCCGGGCACCGCTGTACGAGGTGAAGGCCAACCTGTTCAAGGGGCTGGCCCACCCGGTCAGGATCCGTGTACTGGAGCTGCTGTCGGCGGCGCCCGAGGTGTCAGTGACAGAGCTCCTGGCCGCAACGGGTCTGGAAGCCTCGCACTTGTCCCAGCATCTGTCGGTGCTGCGCCGATATCACCTCGTCAAGGGAGAGCGGCGGGCGCTGCAGATGTTCTACACCCTGGCGTACCCACAGGTCGCGGAACTCCTCTCCGTGGCGAGACTGCTGCTCAACGACATGCTGCACACCACCCGGGCGCAGCTTGAGTTCTCAGAAGCGACTGCACCCGCGTCAGCCGCAGCGGCCAGCACCCGGTGAAGGCCTTGGTCGCGGCCCGGGCCTTCCTGCCCGGGCGGCAGGACTACGCGCTGTTGCCGCGTACCTGGAAAGGAGACCTGGTCGCCGGGGTCACCGTCGGCATCGTCGCGCTGCCCCTGGCTCTGGCGTTCGGTGTCAGCTCCGGCGCGGGTGCGGCCAGCGGACTGATCACCGCCGTGATCGCCGGCGTGATCGCGGCCGTCTTCGGTGGTTCCAATATCCAGGTCTCCGGACCCACCGGCGCCATGGTCGTGGTCCTGGGCCCGGTCATCGCCGCCCACGGGCTCGGTGCACTGGCCGCAGTCTCGGTCCTTGCCGGGGTGATAGTGGTTGCCGCGGGGCTACTCAAACTCGGGCGGGTCGTGACGCTCCTGCCCTGGCCGGTGATCGAGGGCTTCACCGTCGGAATCGCCGTCATCATCTTCCTGCAGCAGGTCCCTGCCGCGTTCGGCGCCAAGCCGGGGCCCAGCAGCAACGCCGTCGTCTCGGCCAT
Organism: Arthrobacter sp. FW306-04-A; assembly: GCF_044358315.1. Taxonomy (GTDB): domain Bacteria; phylum Actinomycetota; class Actinomycetes; order Actinomycetales; family Micrococcaceae; genus Arthrobacter. The sequence goes on along the minus strand of NZ_CP084559.1, from coordinate 893,330 downwards.
CCAGGCCCTTGCCACGGCGTCCCCAACCTCGATTCTCGCCCCGTTCGCCGTGGTGGCTCTGGTGGCGGTGATCATGGTTGCCGCGCCGCGCATCCACCCCCGGATCCCGGGATCGCTCATCGCGATCGTCATCGCCAGTGTGGCCGTGCAGTTCCTCGACCTGCCCGTGGCCCGGATCGGGTCCCTGCCCGATTCCCTGCCGGCCCCGGTGATGCCCTCCCTGGACCTGACGACGATCACCGCGCTGGCCGGGTCAGCGGCCACGATCGCGGCCCTGGCCGCGATCGAGTCGCTCCTCTCGGCACGGGTCGGAGCGTCGATCTCCGATACCGGCCCCTACGACGCGGACCGCGAACTCCTGGGCCAGGGCCTTGCGTCGGTCGCGTCCGGATTCTTCGGCGGCATGCCCGCCACAGGTGCCATTGCCCGCACCGCGGTAAACATCCGCTCGGGCGGCCGGACACGCCTCGCCGCCATCACCCATGCGCTGGTCCTGCTGGCCGTGGTGTACCTGGCCACCGGCCCGGTTTCCCGCATCCCCCTTGCCGCACTGGCCGGGGTGCTGATGGTCACCGCGACACGCATGGTCTCCCTCAAGACGCTGCGCAGCGTAATCGGATCAACCCGCGCCGACACGGTCGTGTTCTTCGTCACCGCGCTGATCACCGTGTCCTTCGACCTGATCCAGGCCGTGGAAATCGGGATCGCAGTCGCCGCCTTCTTCGCCCTGCGTGCCCTGGTCCGGTCCAGCGGCGTGCACCGGGAGGAAATCCCCGGCCCGGTCCACGAAGGGGACGAGCACATCGCCGTGTTCCGGCTCGACGGAGCCCTGTTCTTCGCCGCCGCAGAACGCGTCCTGGAGCGGGTCAGCGCCATCCGGAACGTCGACGTCGTGATCATCCGCATGTCACAACTGCAGATCCTGGACGCAACCGGGGCCAGAACCATCACAGACATCGTCCAGGCCCTGGAACGCCGCGGAATCACCGTGCTGATCAAAGGGATCCAAGACCGCCACCTTCGACTCGTCACCCAGGTGGGGGTCCTGGACTCCCTTCGCCACCACAAACACCTCTTCACCGAACTAGCCCCCGCCGTGGAACACGCCCGAAGCCACGTCGCCCGCGCCTCCACCGCACGCACCGCCCACGGCCGGAGCACGGAGTCAGCTCCAGCCACAACCGACCCCACCGACAGCTCACCCTTGAAAGAAAACTAATGCCTTCCTTGAACGAAACCAGCGCCCGAATCCGGGCCGCCCACCTGCTCGTGCGGTCCAGCGAAGAGTGGGACACCCTCTCCAAAGGGTTACTCCGGGCCTACGAACTCAAAGACAATGACAAGATCGAAATGCTCCGCGAATCCTTCCTTGCCACCTGGAGGTCGGTCATCCGCAACCTCCTCACCGACACGCTGAACGCCGTCGACATTACTGTCACACAAGCCGTTCACCCTTGGGGCATCGCCACCCTGGAAACCGCCGCGCACACCTGCGAACCGCTCTTGAGCTCCGCTGAAGAACCCCTCGCATTTCCCACGACCACCACCGTTTACGGCAGGCCGCGCCTGCTCAGCTTCGAGGAGGTTATGGCCGGATACAACACCTGCCTGATCTCACTGATCAAATAGCTGTGGCGATCTAGAGAAATCGCCACCATTTGCCTTACCGCAACTACTGGACCTTGGCGATGTACTTGCCCATGGTTTCCAGCTGGTAGCGGGACACCTCGTTGGCGTTGTCGTCCTCGGCGAAAACGCTGGACACCATGACAGTGTTGTCCTTGTCCAGGAAGCCGATTTCCTTGAGTCCGCCGAAGAACTCGTCCCAGTTGACGTCGCCGTCGCCGATCTTGAGGTGCTGGTGCACGCGTACGGCGTTGCCGGGCGGGTTGGTGATGTAGCGCAGGCCGTGGGAGGCGTGGTGGTCCATGGTGTCGGACACGTGGACCAGGCGCAACTTGTCCCCCGCGGCCCGCATGATGTCGAGTGGCTTGTTGCCCATGTGGAAGGTGTGCGAGGCAACGTAGACCATGCCGATATTGGGCGAGTTCACGCCACGGATGACGCGGAGCGCGGCGAGCCCATCCTCCACGAAGTCGTCCGGGTGCGGGTCGATGAGGACGTCGAGTCCCTCTCGCTCGATGATCGGAAGGAGCTCCTCCATGGAGCGGTAGAAGGCCCTTTCGGACTCCTCGGCCTTTTCCGGCCGCCCGCTGAATTCGGTGTTCATGGTGTGCACGCCAAGATCAACGGTGATCTGGATGGCACGCTTCCAGTAGCGTACGGCGGCTTCGCGGGCGTCCTCATCGGGCCCGGACCAACGCAGCACGGGAAGCACCGAGGCGATCTCGACGTCGGCGGCCTTGCAGGCCTTCTTCAACTGGCCTACGAGCTCGTCGTCGGCCTTGGGATGGTTGAAGAACGGGATGAAGTCCGCGTGCGGCGTCAGCTGGAGGTATCTGTAGCCGAGATCCGCGGCGAGCCGCGGAAATTCCAGCAGGCTGTGGCTGTGGTGGAACGGGGTGGGATCGAGGGCAATCTTCATGGTCACTCCTTTGTGGTGATTCTGCGAAAAAGGGTGGCTGGCCGCTGTACTGCCGGCTGGCCACCCTTCCTCGGGATCGCAGAGACGTTACTTGTACAGATCGGGTTTGGTGTTGAGATTTACGGCGACCTTTTCGCCCGACTTCTGGGCCTCGACGCCTGCTTCGCAGCAAGCAGCGGTGGCGTAACCATCCCAGGCGGTGGGACCGCCGATTTCGCCGCGACGGGCGGCATCCACCCAAGCCTGGACCTCGACGTCGTACGCGGCACCGAAGCGCTCTTCGAAACCGGGCGTGACCTTCCCGCCCCAGCGGCCGGCGCTGCGGACGTAAGGACCGCCGTCGCCGCCGATGCTGACGATACCGTCCTCGAAAGCTGCCTGGGTCGCAACTTCATAACCGAACTTTGCGTTGACGTAGATTTCGACGTCGGCCAGAACACCGGACTCGGTCTCGATCAGGACGTGTTGGGGATCGTGCTGGCCGTTCGGGGCGTTGCGCGTTGCCTTGCCCAGACGGACCTGGACCGAGGTGATTTCCTCGCCGGTGAAGAAGCGGATGGCATCGAATTCGTGGACCACGGAATCGTTGATGAGCATCTCGTTGGTGAAACCCGGCGGGGTGTTCGGGTTGCGGTGCTGGTGGTGCAGCATGAGCAGCTCGCCGAGTTCATGGTCGCGGATCACGGAGCCCAGGGCGGCGTATTCGGCGTCGAAGCGGCGCATGAAGCCCACCTGGATGCGCTTCTGGCCGAGCGCCGTTTCCGCCTGGACAACTTTCCAGGCACTCTCGGCATCCGGGGTAAGCGGCTTTTCGCAGAGGATGGGGAAATCTTTCTCCAGCGCCTTGTAGAGGATTTCCTCGTGCAGGAATCCCGGGGTGGCAATCAGCACGGCATTGACGTCGCCGTTGTTGAGGGCTTCCTCGGCACTGGCGAGGGCCACGGCGCCGTCGATCCCCGCGATTGCGGCCTGTGCGCGGGAGAGGTCGACGTCGACGACGGCGGCCACTTCGGCGCCGTGGATCCGGGTGCTGAGCCGCTTGATGTGGTCGGCGCCCATGCGGCCTGCGCCGATGACGGCCACGCGGAGAATGTCAGTCAATGTTCTGTCCTTAGTTGTCAGTGCCTGCGAGTTTAAGGGGTGTTCTGTGCTACTGGACGGTGGTGCGGGAGCCGCACGAGAGCAGGTAGTTGCGGGTGCGCTTGGCGATGGGCATGGGGACGTCGAAGGCCACGGGGTACATGTCCTGCTCCACAATGCCAAAGATCGGGCGGTTGAGTCCTTCAACGGCCTCGATGACGGCGCGCAGGTCCGGGAGACCGCTCGGCGGTTCGGTCATGACACCGGCCAGGTTGGCTGCGGCCCAGGTCATGTTCTCCTCATTGACTTGTCTCAGGACATCCGGGTTGATCTGCTTCAGGTGCAGGTAGCCGATGCGGTCCGGGTAGTTCTTGATCAGTTCAAGGCTGGACGCGCCGCAATATTCGGCGTGTCCAGTGTCCAGGCAAAGGTTCAGGTATTGCGGATCGGTCTCGGCGAGCAGGTGCTCGATGTCGGCTTGGGCACCAACGTGGGAATCTGCGTGCGAGTGGAACTGCTGCTTCAAGCCGAAGTCCTCCAGCAGCACCTTGCCCATGCGGTTGTGGCCTGCGAAAAGATCGCCCCACTGCTCTTGCGACAGTTCGCCGCTCTCTACAGCCTCGCCCGTGACGTCATCGCGCCACATGGCCGGAATGACCACGATGTGCTCGCCGCCCATGGCCGCCGTCAACTCGGCGACTTTGCGGGCCGGTTCCCAGGCCTCCTCGTACTGTGCGGCGCCGCGGTGGAAGGCGGTGAAGACCGTTCCCGCCGTGACCTTGAGGTCGCGCTGCTTGAGCTCCTCGGCGAGGCGGGTGGGGTCGTTCGGCAAGTAGCCATAGGGGCCAAGTTCGATCCATTTGTAGCCAGACTCAGCCACTTCGTCCAGGAAACGCTCCCACGGGGTCTGCTTGGGGTCATCCGCGAACCAGACGCCCCAGGAGTCCGGGGCTGTGCCAACGATGAGTTTGTTCTCGGTCATTGCGGTCTCCTCAGTTGGAGGGGAAGTTGTAGGAGGCGCCGGAGGCGTGGGTGGGTTCGGGCCAGCGGGACGTTACTACCTTGCCACGAGTGTAGAAGGACACGCCTTCCGGACCGTAGATGTGCTTGTCGCCGAACAGCGAGGCCTTCCAGCCCCCGAAGGAATGGTAGGCCACGGGCACCGGCAGGGGCACGTTGATGCCCACCATACCAACCGTGACGGAGCGCTGGAATTTGCGTGCGTTCGCGCCGGAGGAGGTGAAGATCGCTGTGCCGTTGCCGTAGGGGTTGGAGTTGATGAGCCTGATGCCTTCGTCCAGGTCCTCCACCCGCACCACTACCAGGACGGGTCCGAAGATTTCCTCGGTGTAGGCGGTCATTTCGGTCTTGACGTGGTCGATGACGGTGGGGCCAACCCAGAAACCTTCTTCGTGGCCGGGGACCACGAGGTCGCGGCCGTCCACGACCATAGCCGCTCCCGCGGCTTCGGCTTCGGTGACGATCCGCACGATGCGTTCCTTGGAGGCCGGGGTGATGACCGGTCCCATTTCGGCGTCGGGCTCGGTGCCGTTCTTGACCTTCACGGCCAGGGCGCGCTCTTCGACTTTCTTGACCAGCAGCTCGGCGGCCTCGCCGACGGCGACCGCAACAGAGATGGCCATGCACCGCTCGCCCGCGGAACCGAACGCAGCCGCGGCCAGGTGGTCGGCGGCGTTGTCCAGGTCGGCGTCGGGCATGATGATCGCGTGGTTCTTCGCTCCGCCCAGGGCCTGGACCCGCTTGCCGTGCGCGGTGGCGGTTTCGTGGACGTACTTGGCGATCGGGGTGGAGCCGACGAAGGAGATGCCGTCCACGTCCGGGTGCGTCAGGAGGCCGTCCACGGTTTCCTTGTCGCCGTGCAGGACCTGGAACACGCCGTCGGGCAGGCCGGCCTGCTTCCAGAGCTTGGCCAGGAGCATGGACGCGGAGGGGTCCCGTTCGGAGGGCTTGAGGATGAACGCGTTGCCGGTGGCGATCGCCATGGGTGCCATCCACAGCGGCACCATGACCGGGAAGTTGAACGGCGTGATGCCGGCGACGACGCCGAGCGGCTCGCGGAAGGAGAACACGTCGATGCCGGTGGAGACCTGGTCCGAGTAGTCGCCCTTGAGCAGCTGCGGGATGCCGCAGGCGAATTCGATGACTTCCAGGCCGCGGCCGATCTCGCCCTTCGCGTCGGAAATGACCTTGCCGTGCTCTGCCGTGATCAGGGCTGCGAGTTCGTCCACGTGGGAGGCGACGAGCTCGCGGAACTTGAACAGGACCGCGGTGCGCTTGGCCAGGGAGAAATCGCCCCACTTTTCGCTCGCGGCCTTGGCGGCGGCGACCGTGGCGTCTAGATCGGCCCGGTTCGCCAGGCGCAGCGTTGCGGATACGGCACCGGTGGCCGGGTTGTAGACCGGCTGGCTGCGATCGCCTGCGCCGGCGGTTTCAACACCGTTGATGAAATGCTTGATGGTGGTCAGGGTGGTCGTCGTCGACATGTGCGGACTTCCTTGTCTGTAGCTTGAAGAGGTCTGTTGCTTGGGGGGTCTAGCCGAGCAGCTTGCGCTGGCGGTTCTTGTGGTCTGTGTACGTTATGTAGGCCTGCTGCGTGGACTCGAGTTCGGAGACCTGCGAGACGGGAACGTCCCACCAGGATTCGGAACTCGGAGCGTCCAGCAGGGGATCCGATTCGAGGTGGATGACGATCGGTCCGCTGTCTTCCGGTGCCGCTTTCGCGTCCCGGATGGCCTGTTCCAGCTCGGCGATGACCTTCTCGCCCGGCTCGATCCGGATGACCTTGGCCCCGAGGCTTTCGGCGTTAAGGGCAAGATCGATGGGCAGGTTCGCTCCGGCGTCGAAGGAGTGCTGTTCCTTGTCCAAGACCCGGTACTGCGTGCCGAAGCGTTGCGAGCCCAGGGACTCCGAGAGCGAGCCGATGGAGGCGTAGCCGTGGTTCTGGATCAGGACCACGATCAGCTTGATGCGTTCGGCGACGGCGGTGACCAGTTCGGTGTGCATCATCAGGTAGGAGCCGTCCCCCACCATGACCACGACGTCGCGATCCGTGCCGCCCGCTGCTGCCTCGGCCAGGGCGGCACGCTTGACACCTAGGCCGCCAGGGATCTCGTAGCCCATGCAGGAGTAGGCGTACTCCACGTGGTAGCCGAAGGGATCCCGGACGCGCCACATCTTGTGCAGGTCGCCGGGCAGGGAACCGGCGGCGCAGATGACAACGTCCTGCTCATCCATTGCCCGGTTGGTGGCGCCGATGATCTCGTTCTGCGCGGGCAGCGGCGTGTGCCGGGTGTCGAAGGCTTCGTCTACGATCGCGTTCCAGCGTTTCTTTTCCGCCGCGATCTTCTGCTCCAGGTCCGCGCCCACACGGTATCCGCCGAGCGCCTGGTTCAGCTTGACCAGGGCCTTGCGGGCGTCGGCCACGATCGGCAGTGTGGTGCCGTGCTTGTAGGCATCGATCGCGGCCACGTTGATGTTAATGAACTTGACGTCGGGGTTCTGGAAGGCAGTGCGCGACGCCGTCGTGAAGTCCTCGTAACGGGTACCGATGCCGATGATCAAGTCAGCCTCGGCAGCGATGGCGTTCGCCGCCGTCGTGCCCGTGGAGCCAACGGCTCCGAGTGAGAACTGGTGGTCCCACGGCAGGACGCCGACGCCGGCCTGGGTGTTGCCCACCGGGATGCCGGTCAGTTCGGCGAACTTGGCGAGTTCCTCGTTGGCGAAGGCGTAGAGGACGCCGCCGCCGGCGATGATGAGCGGACGCTTGGCGGCACGGATGGCCTCAGCGGCGCGGCGGATGTCGTCGTCGTCGGCTTCGGGGCGGCGGATACGCCATTCACGCTCGGCGAGGAATTCTTCGGGTACGTCCAATGCCTCGGCCTGGACGTCCTGCGGCAGCGAAATAGTCACCGCGCCGGTCTCGGCCGGGTCGGTCAGGACGCGCAAGCCGTGGTGAAACGCGGAAAACAACTGCTCCGGACGGGACACCCGGTCGAAGAACTTGGACAGCGGGCGGAAGGCATCGTTGACCGTGATGTCGTAGGCGTAGGGCAGCTCGAGCTGCTGCAGCACCGGGTCAGACGCACGGGTGGCGAAGGTATCGCTCGGCAGGAGCAATACCGGCAGCCGGTTGGTGGTGGCCAGCGCCGCACCGGTCAACAGGTTCGAGGAACCAGGGCCGATCGAGGTGCTGATCGCGAAGGTCTGGCGCCGGCGCGTGTGCCGGGCGTAGCCAACGGCCTGGTGCGACTGGGCTTGCTCGTTGCGGCCTTGGTAATACGGCATGATGCTCGGATCGAACTGCTGGTACTGCTTGAGGGCCTGGCCCACACCGGCGACGTTGCCGTGGCCGAAGATCCCGAAGGTTCCCGGAATCAGGCGTTCCCGGTACTCACTTCCGCCCACGGAATCGACCGTGTACTGCTTGGACAGGAACTCGACAACCGCCTGGGCGACCGTCATTCTGCGCGTTGACATATTTTTCCCCATGGGTCTATTCCGATACTTTCGCAGGTGACTTCAGCAGCGAGGCGGCAGTAGCCACGGCGCCGGCGACGTCTCCGTCCTGCGGATACAAAAGGGTCCGCCCCACAGTCAAGCCTTGGACCCCTGGCAAGGCAAGCGCGGCCTGCCAACTGGCGAAGACCTCATCCTGGCCTGCGTCGGGATCCCCGCCGAGGAGGACTGTGGGCAGCGTGGTAGCGGCCATGACGCGTTCCATCTCGGCCACGACGGGAAGCTTCATCCAGGTGTAGGCGCTCGTGGAGCCCAGGCCCTGCGCGATCGCCACGGACTTGATGACGGCGTCCGGCGAGAGGTCGTTGCGGACCTTGCCGTTTGCCTCACGGACGGACAGGAACGGCTCCACCATGGCAATCAGCTTGCGCGCCGCGAGGGAGTCCACGGCCTTGGCGGTGGCTTCCAGGATCGACGCCGTATCCGGGTCCCCTAGGCAGATCCGGGTGAGCATCTTGCCGCCATCGGCGCCGAGCGCGTCCAGGGCAGCCGCCGTGTGGCCCGTGAAACGGTCGTCGATTTCGTTGACCAGTCCGGCGAGGCCGCCGCGGTTCATTGAACCGAAGACGAGCTTGCCTTCGAGGGCACCAAGCAGGAGCAGATCGTCCATGATGTCCGGGGACGCCAGGACGCCATCGACGGCGGGATTCGCCAAGGCGATCTGCAGCCGGTCCAGCAGGGTCCGGCGGTCCGCCATGGCCACCGGGTCGGAGCCGACGCTGAGGGCGCCGCGGGCCGGGTGGTCGGCTGCGACGATGAAGTTCTGGGTCCCATACTTCAGTCCCGGGTGGCGGCGACGTGCGGCGGCAGCGCGAGCAACGGCGTCGGGATCTTCAAGCCGGAGCGCGCTCAGGTGCTCGTAACGGCGGGGATCATCATTGAAGCTCAACGTGTTGCTCCTTCGGAAACTGCTGCGTGGGAAGCTGCAGTATTCGGGCCGGCCGGGGTCAGTCGGCCGCGTTCGGCGAGCAACGAGGTGACTTCCTCCGGCGTCGGCATGGCGTCCGCGCAAGAAAGCCGGGAGGCGACAATCGCGCCGGCAGCGTTGGCGTAGTCCAAGACCTGGGCCAAAGGCCAGCCGGACAACAGCCCGTGGCAGAAAGCGCCGCCGAAGGAATCGCCCGCGCCCAGGCCATTGACGGTCTCCACGGGGACCGGCGCGGAGACCACACGTTCGGTGCGGGTCTTGGCCATGACGCCTTCGGGGCCGAGCTTGACGACGGCGATCTCGACGCCCGCGGCCAGCAGGCGATCGGCCTGCTCGTCCGGGGTTCCCTCGCCCACGGCGACGGCACATTCCTTGTCATTGCCGATGGCCACCGTGACGTGGGGCAGGATCTTGGCGACCTCTGCCCGGGCCTCGTCCTCGGAAGCCCAGAACATGGGCCGGTAGTCCAGGTCCAAGATGGTGTACTGGCCCTCGCTCAGACCGGTGCGCGTCCGGGCCTCGTGTGCTGCGAGGTGGGCGGAGCGGCTGGGTTCCTGGCAGAGGCCGGTCACGGTGGACCAGAAGATGCCGGCGTTCTTGATGGCGTCCAGGTCCAGTTCCTCGGCCTTGATCTGCAGGTCCGGTGCCGTCGGGAAACGGCCGTAGAAGTACAACGGGAAGTCGTGCGGGGGCTGGATCGCACAGAAGGTGGCCGGCGTTTGAAGGCCCGGCACCGGGGTGACGAACGTGTCGTCGACCTTGAACTTGCGCAGCTCGCGGTGCAGGTAGATGCCGAAAGGGTCGTCGCCCGTACGCGTGATGACGCCGCTGCGGCGGCCGTGGCGGGCGGCAGCGACGGCCACGTTGGACGGCGAGCCGCCAAGATACTTGCCGAAGGATTGCACGTCCTCCAGTCCCACACCGATGTCGTTCGGGTAGATATCAACGCTGATGCGCCCGATGGTGAGCAGTTCGTGGGTCACGGTGATCGCGGACCTTTCTGTAGTGAACTCTTCTTGCGGGACGGTGAGAGCTCCGGTGCTTTTGCCGGCCCGCACGTGAGCGGGGCCACAGCACTACTTTGCACCAGAATTCATGTCCTGTCAAAGGTTTGTACTGACATATTTACAACGAAACGTAATGGCATAAAGTACGGCGCGGCACACGCCTGAATCCGCGCCAAATCGCCGGAGTTACTGGACGGGAACGGCGAGCTCTCCAGTGACATACTGGGCGCGACCAAAGCCGAAGGACCAGTCATCGGCCGTGTTTTCCATGTAACCGAGGAAGACATCCTCTCCGGCAACGCCAATCTCACCGAGTTGAGCGGCAACGGCAGCGAACAAAGATTGCTTGGCTTCGCGACTACGCCCGCCCTGGGTGAATATCTGGATCATGACCACACCGGAACTTCGCTCGAACCCAAGGCCGGCATCCTGCGCAACAATCTGGCCGGAAGGATGCTCGGTGATGATATGGAAGTAGTCGCGCTCAGGGATGCCGTACTCGGCGAGGATAGCATTGTGGATTCGCTTGCTGAGTTCGCCGAGCTGCTCCGGCGTGCGGCCTTCGTTGACGTCGATGCGGACGAGGGGCATGTGCTCTCCTTGAATAGTTTGTCCTGACATACTAACAAACTATCCAAGCGGGCCACAAGCTCTGGGTCCTAACGCCCCTCCCACATCGACGCCCGCTCACGTATCAACGCTTAAACGACGACGGCGCCTATCACCTTCACGTGGAAGGTGACAGGCGCCGTCGGGCGCGGTTGGGGGACTACCCCGGAACTACAGAGCTGCGAAGACCTCGCGGAGGAGCTTGGCGGTCTCGGACGGCGTCTTGCCGACCTTCACGCCTGCAGCTTCGAGAGCTTCCTTCTTGGCCTGTGCCGTACCCGCAGAGCCGGAGACGATGGCGCCTGCGTGGCCCATGGTCTTGCCCTCGGGGGCGGTGAAGCCTGCAACGTAGCCGACAACCGGCTTGGTGACGTTGGCCTTGATGAAGTCGGCCGCGCGCTCTTCAGCGTCGCCACCAATTTCGCCGATCATGACGATTGCCTTGGTCTCGGGGTCAGCCTCGAACGCAGCCAGGGCGTCGATGTGGGTAGTGCCGATGACGGGGTCGCCACCAATGCCGATGGCGGTGGAGAAGCCGAGGTCGCGCAGCTCGTACATCATCTGGTAGGTCAAGGTACCGGACTTGGAGACCAGGCCGATGGGGCCCTTGCCCGTGATGCTTGCCGGCGTGATGCCAACCAGTGCTTCGCCCGGGGTGATGATGCCGGGGCAGTTCGGCCCGATGATGCGGGTGACCTGCTTGCCGTCAGCGTCCACGGTGGCCTGGGCGAGTGCCCAGAACTCGGCGGAATCCTGAACCGGCACGCCTTCGGTGATGACAACGACCAGGCCGATGCCTGCTTCGATGGCTTCAACCACGGCAGACTTGGTGAATGCCGGCGGAACGAAGACGATCGAGACGTCGGCGCCAGTCTCCGCGATGGCTTCCTTGACGGTGCCGAAGACGGTGATGTCCTTGCCGCCGTGCACCACCGTGGTGCCTGCCTTGCGGGCGTTGACGCCACCGACGATGTTGGTGCCGGCCTTGAGCATCAGGGAGGTGTGCTTGGTGCCCTCGCCGCCTGTGATGCCCTGGACGATGACCTTGGAGTCCTTGTTGAGGTAGATAGACATAGTCTTGCGTCCCTTACTTCGCTGCGTTGGCGAGTTCGGCGGCCTTGTCGGCGCCCTCGTCCATGGTGGCTGCCAGGGTAACCAGCGGGTGGTTGGCCTCGGCCAGGATGCGGCGGCCCTCTTCGACGTTGTTGCCGTCGAGGCGGACAACCAGCGGCTTGTTGGCGTGGACGCCAAGCTCGGCAAGTGCGCCGACGATGCCCTTTGCCACAGCGTCACAGGCGGTGATGCCACCGAAGACGTTCACGAAAACGCTCTTGACTTGCTCGTCACCGAGGATGACGTCCAAGCCAGCGGCCATGACCTCAGCAGAAGCTCCACCGCCGATGTCCAGGAAGTTGGCTGGCTTGACGTTGCCGTGGTTTTCGCCTGCGTAAGCAACGACGTCGAGGGTGGACATCACAAGACCGGCGCCGTTGCCGATGATGCCAACCGAGCCGTCAAGCTTCACGTAGTTGAGGTCCTGCGCCTTGGCCTTTGCCTCGAGCGGGTCAGCCGCGTCCTTGTCCTCAAGTTCGGAGTGGTGGGGGTGGCGGAAGCCTGCGTTCTCGTCCAGTGAGACCTTGCCGTCGAGGGCAACAATGTCGCCCGCGCCGGTCTTGACCAAGGGGTTGACCTCAACAAGGGTTGCGTCTTCTTTCTTGAAGACGTCCCAGAGCTTGAGGATGACGGAGGCGACCTTGCCGCGCAGTTCCTCGGAGAAGCCAGCAGCGGCAACGATTTCGTCGGCCTTGGCCTGGTCGATTCCGACGGCGGGATCGATGGCGACCTTGGCGAGGGCCTCGGGGCGCTCTACAGCAAGCTGCTCGATTTCCATGCCGCCTTCAACGGAGCACATGGCCAGGTAGTTGCGGTTGGCCCGGTCCAGAAGGACGGAGAAGTAGTATTCCTCAGCAATGTCTGCGCCCTGGGCGATCATGACCTTGTTGACGGTGTGGCCCTTGATGTCCATGCCAAGGATGTTGGTGGCGTGCTCAAGCGCTTCGTCAGCGGACTTTGCGACCTTCACACCGCCAGCCTTGCCACGGCCACCGACCTTTACCTGCGCCTTGACGACGGTCACGCCGCCAATGTTCTCGGCTGCAGCCTTTGCTTCTTCAGGGTTGTGCGCCACGATGCCGGCGAGCACGGGTACACCGTGCGCTTCGAACATATCGCGCGCCTGATATTCAAACAGGTCCACGGTTTAGTGTCCTTCTACGTCGAAGTAGTTTCTGTACAGCCGGAAACCACGGTGACCGCGAAAACCGGCTGCGGATAGGTGCGCATCGAACGGCCGCCAGGCAGCCGGTCACATTGCGCAAGTTCCTCTCGAACTTTAGCCCCCCGGGGAGGCCAGCCGGTTCTACAGTACCTGTTAAGTGAGTAACCACACACTTCTATCGACCGTAGAAAAACCGCTATATGACGCGGTTTTCCCGAGTATCCAGCCAACGTCATGCTAGGACGACAGGACGCAGTTAGTCGCTAGGAATCCAGTTTGGTCAGCGGCGCGTAACGCAACAGCAGTCGCTTCTCCCCGACGTCGAACTTCACCTTCGCCACAGTCTTGTCACCGGCGCCCTCGACGCCGATCACGGTGCCGTTGCCGAAGCTGGTGTGGTTCACCTTGTCCCCCACCACGACGGCCACCACTTCCTTCTGCGGCTGGACACGATTGCGTACGACGGCGGCGGGCACGTCGGCGTCGAAACCGGCGGTAGCGCTGGCGGCAGCCCCGCGGGAGGTGCCCGCACCCCAGAAGGAGCCGCCGTAACGCCCGGAGCCGATGGGCGCGTTGCCCCAGCCGCCCATCTGGCGGGAGGTGCCTTCGCGCTTCCACTCCACGAGTTCGTTCGGGATTTCCTCAAGGAACTGGCTGGCGGGGTTGTATTGGCTCTGGCCCCACATGCTGCGGACTTCCGAGCGGGTCACATAGAGGCGCTTCCGAGCACGGGTAAGGCCCACATAGGCCAGGCGGCGCTCTTCTGCCAGTTCCTTGGGATCCGTTGCGGAGCGCTGATGCGGGAAGAGCCCGTGTTCCATGCCGGTCAGGAAGACCACCGGGAATTCCAGGCCCTTGGCCGTGTGGAGGGTCATGAGCGTGACCACGCCCATCCGTTTGGCCTCTGCCACTGCGGCGGCTGCGTCTTCGGAGGATCCCTCCGGAGCGTCCGGGATCTGGTCGGCGTCGGCCACGAGGGAGACTTGCTCGAGGAACTCCCCCAGCGAGCCTTCGGGGTTGTCACGCTCGTATTCGCGCACCACAGCCACCAATTCGGCGAGGTTTTCCACGCGCGATTCGTCCTGCGGGTCCGTACTGACCCGAAGCCCCGCAAGGTACCCGGTCTGTTCGAGGACAGCCTCAAGGGCGGCCGCAGCCCCCGATCCGGAAGCCACCTCTGCCAGGTCATCCAGGAGCTTCACGAAGCCAAGGACCGCGTTCACGGAGCGGGTGGCCATGCCGGGAGCCTGGTCCGCCCTGCGCGCCGCCGCCATGAACGACGTACGCTCACGCTCGGCCAAAGCCGCAACGGCGCCCTCGGCGCGATCGCCGATCCCCCGCTTGGGTTCGTTGAGGACGCGCCGCAAATTGACGTCGTCGTCGGGGTTCACGAGGACACGAAGGTACGCTAGGGCGTCCTTGATTTCCTTGCGCTCGTAGAATCGGGTGCCACCTACCACTTTGTACGGCAGGCCCACGCGGACCAGGACGTCTTCAATGGAGCGGGATTGGGCATTGGTGCGGTAGAAGATGGCGACATCGCCGGGACGCAGGCCGTCCTCGTCCTGGAGCCGGTCGATTTCCTTGGCGATGAACTGGGCTTCGTCGTGCTCGTTCTCCCCCACGTAGCCGATGATCTTCTCGCCGTCGCCTTCGGCCGTCCAGAGTTTCTTATCCGGACGGTTCGGGTTGCGTGAAATAACGGAGTTGGCAGCGCTCAGGATGTTCTGCGTGGAGCGGTAGTTCTGCTCCAACTTGATAGTGCGGGCCTCCGGGTAGTCCTTCTCGAATTCGACGATGTTACGGATGTCCGCACCACGGAAGGCGTAGATGGATTGGTCGGAGTCGCCGACGACGGTGAGCTCGCTCGCGTGGGGACCCTCGCCGACGATTTCGCGGACCAAGGCGTACTGGGCATGGTTGGTGTCCTGGTATTCGTCCACGAGCACGTGCCGGAAACGGCGGCGGTAGGACTCTGCGAGCGCGGGGAAGGCACGGAACATGTACACGGTCTGCGCGATGAGGTCGTCGAAGTCCATGGCGTTGGCTTGGCGCAAGCGCTGGGTGTAGCCCTTGAAGACTTCGGCAACGGCTTGCTCGAAGGGTTCGTTGTGATTTGCGCTCGACGCAAACGCGTCGTCGTCGATGAGCTCGTTCTTGAGGGCCGAGATCTTGTGCTGGATGGCCTTGGGCGCGAAGCGCTTGGGGTCGATGTCCAGGTTCTTGGCCACGAGCGTGATGAGCCGCAGGGAGTCGGCAGAATCGTAGATGGAGAAATTGGAGTTCAGCCCCACGTTGGCAGCCTCGCGGCGCAGGATGCGCACACAGGAGGAGTGGAAGGTGGAGATCCACATGGTCTTGGCGCGGCCGCCCACCAAGGCTTCGATGCGTTCCCGCATTTCCGCGGCTGCCTTGTTGGTGAACGTGATGGCCAGGATCTCGCCGTGATGGGCCCGTCCGGTGGCGATCAAGTAGGCAATGCGGTTTGAGAGAACACGGGTTTTGCCCGAACCTGCGCCAGCCACGATCAGCAATGGACTGCCGGCATGTTTGACGGCTTCCTCCTGCTGCGGGTTCAGCCCCTGGAGCAAGGCTTCCGCATTCGGCAAGCCCGAGTGGCCCCGACCGTGCCCACCACTGGACGCTTCACCGCCAGGCATCCCGCCCCAGGACACCCCACCGGACGCGCGACCACCGGACACACCGTCACCGGGCGCACCGGGTCCGGCTTGGTGCCCAAGCTGGCCGCCGGCGTCGGGCAAGCCTCGTTCGAAGTCCGGCAGCCCACCTCCGGCGCGCGAAAGCATGGCCGGAGCGGCCTTGGTGGCAGCTCTGCTGGCAGCTTTGAAGGGGCCATCCGCGTACGGGTCAAACAACATATCCATGGTGTTTACCAGTCTAGGCCGTGGCTCTGACACCACATGTCCGGATACCACTCACGAGCCCTGGAACTCTGGAAAGTGTCCAATAGGTCAATCCACCCGAGTGGACATGCCCCCTCATTGCTTGAACCACTGGACATAACAGCACTATGTCCACTCCACACACAAAGGAGAGCGCATGCTCAGGGGAACCCCGGGCACTATGTCCAGCCCGAACCCTAAGGACTGAGCATGCTCAGCGGTATGACTACGGCAGTCCGAACTTCTGCACCACACCCGGGTGGACATGCCCCTTCTTCGCTTGAACCACTGGACATAACAGCACTATGTCCACCCCTCACACCAAGGAGAGCGCATGCTCTGGGGAACCCCGGGCACTATGTCCAGCCCGAAAACTAAGGACTGAGCATGCTCAGGTGAATTGCGGCACCGAGGTGAGCGCCGCGTGCAACTCGCGGACCGCCGTCGGGCCTCCCGCAATGAACCACTCAAGGCCGTTGACGCGTACGACGTCGGTGTCCCCACCTGCCGCGCGGACGATCGCCTTGCCGGGGAGCCAGTCCCACTCGGGACAGCTATGTTGGAACCAGCAGCCCAGTTCGCCGTCGGCCACCCTGCCGAGATCGCAGGAGCCGGATCCGAACATGCGCAATGAGGCCGCGGACACCGCTGCGGCGTGCCAGGGCATGGCGGCGCGAGGATCGGCCAGCCACGTGGGGTGGATGTAGGTGGCGGCGCCGAGTTCGCTGAGGGGCGCCCCCGATGGTCCGGAGATCCGTTCATCGTTGAGCGTTGCTGGGTGGCCTTCCCCGCCAATCCAGAGCTTGTCCAACTCGGGCTGGTAGATGGCTCCGAGGATGACGTCGGGATCGGATGCGACGCCGTGCGATGCCGGCCGCTCGTGCTTCAAGGCGATCGCCGAGCACCAGTACGTGGAGCCGTGCAGGAAATTGTAGGTACCGTCCACGGGGTCGATCACCCACGTGCGGCCGCTGCTGCCTGCCACGGAGCTACCTTCTTCGCCAACGATGCCGTCGTCCGGACGGCAGCGGCGCAGCTGCTCAAGGACATAGGCCTCGGCCGCATGGTCCGCGGCGGTCACCACGTCCGAAACCGAAGTCTTTCGTTCTCCCTGCAACCCGCCCATCCGCATCAGCAGGGCAAGTTGCCCGGCTTCCCGGACCAGGGCGGCAGCCAGTTCGTAGTCGTCCAGCGATGGGTCAAGTTCTGTGGCGGAGTGCCTGCCAGTGGTCATGTGTCCAGCTTATGTGGCGCGATAATGATTCATATGGCCAAGACCCCAGCCCAACGCATCAAGAAACACGGCGCCAATGCTGCCGTCCCGCAGCACCAGTTGCCGTCGGTGGTCAATCCCACCACGCAGCGGTCTCCCGAGAAGGCACAAAGCAACGCGAAGCTCGTGGTGATCGCGGGGGTTGTGGCCAGCCTTTTCCTATTCTGGTACGTGCATCTCCTGACCCTGAACCAGATGACCCAGTTGTCGGCCGGCATGGCCATGCCTGATTCCCTCATTGGCGGATTCTCCACGGATTACGTCCAGCAGTTGCACTCCGCGATGAACGATGACGCCCGTGGCCAGCTCAGCTACATCCACAAAACCGCCGGAACCCTTTTTCCGCTGATCTTCGGCTTCACCTGGCTTCTGCTCATCGGCACCAACGTGGCCGGCAAGGCACTGCGTTGGGTCCTGTGGGCGGCTCCGCTGCTGTTCGCGGTGGTCCGTTTGTGGGGCAACGTGGCGGTTGACGCGGCGCTGGGATCTGCCGTGCCCGACGCCGGACAGGTGGCTTTGGCGTCCACGCTCACCGTCTTGGGCTGGGCGCTTTTCCTGCTGAGCCTTTTGGCTGGCGGCTCGGCTGTCTTTATGGGGCGTCGGCGTTCAAAGAGCGCTTGACGATCCTCCGTTCCCGGTGCACTCGCTGCGCCACCACCAGGCCAACGAGCGAGAGCCCGAGGATGATCGGGTAGGCCATGGTCCGTTCGATGGCGCCGGGCTCCTCCACGCGCAGCGCCGATGCAAGGACGAAAATCGTTGCGCCCAAGGACACCACACCGAAGAGCAGCACCATCCAGGACATCGTGGTGCTTCTCAGCCATACCAGGCCCAGCAATGCCAGTGCGAGCGGTCCCGCAATGAAATACAGCCCCGCTCCCGTCAAGTGCCAGGCCAAAGCAGTGTCCTCCGGAACCAGTCCCACGATGGTTTGGCCGATGCCGGCCGCCAGCACCAGTACGCGCACCGCACCGGCAGCAAGCCACGGTACCTTTCCAGTGCCGGAACGGATGTAGCGCTGCCCTGGTTGCGCAGCCACGGACAACACCGCCGAGCTCAGCAGCACGGCACCTAGCACCATTGCAAGGCCTTGCAGGACGAAAGAGGCGTTCATGAGCCAGTTCAATGGCGAACAGACCTCGTAGCCATTGAACGGCCCGCACTTGGCTGCGCCGAGGTCGCTGATGACGTGGGCGCGGCGATCGTAGCCAGGAGTGCCTTGCCAAGCGGCCATTGCTGCGGCTTCAACAATGAAATAGTGGATGAGGCTGAGGGAGGCCCATGCTCCCACCAGCTCGCGTCTTCCGGCGAGGTCCGGCAGCAATCCACGTTCTTCGGACAAAGGATCCCCGGCCCGCAGGGGGCCCGCCGTCGTCATAGCGCAAGAATAGCCGCCCCTGGAGCGGGAACGAAGACCCGGAAAGAAGACGCTCCGAAACGAAGGGCCCGCCATCCGCAGGCGTCACTCCTGTTCCGGACCGGTTCCCGGGGCGAGCATCTCCCGAGCTTGGAGCGCACGCTGGTGGGCGCCGGCCTTGTCGAAGCGGTCAGCCGCTTCGAGCAGGCTTTCCCTTGCTGACTGCTTGCTCCCGGTATCGGCTTGGGCACGGGCCATTAGGAGAAATATTTCGCCTGCGATCTGCGGGGGCAGTTGGTCAGCACGGCCCCTAAGCTCTTCCAGCAATTCGATTGCCGCGCCGGAGTCGCCGGCGAGGTAGTTCCAATGCGCGCGGTTGAGCCGAAGCAGGAGAATTTCCTCTTCGTTGCCGCCCACGACATCCGTGGCAAGTTCCGCCCGTTCAATGCACCGCAGGGTGGCGGCGTCTGCCACTTCGGCGGCCAGCCTCATCGCTGCCGATGCCTTGTTGAATTTGGCCCAGACATCAAGGTTCCGGGAAGGGGAAAAGGTTTCCGCTGCAAGCTCATGGTAGTGGAGGCCTTCATCGACCTTGTCGCAAAGGAACGCCACATTGCCGATGACCCAATACGCCTTGCCCGCCAACTGGTCATCCATCTCATCGGAGATTCTTTCCGAGAGGGACAGACACTCTTCCCATGCCCCCTCCAGCTTGCCGGACTCGGCAAACGCGGCGATCAGTGCCTGCCGGGCGTGGACGTCGATTTCCATGTCCGCGTCATCATCGACCAATCCGACAGCCGACGCCGCAGCCTCGATGGCCATCTCCAGGAGCCCTTCACCGCGCAGGGAATTCGCCATCAAAATAAGTGCTTGAGCCCGGTATTGGGGCGAAGCCGCAGCCAACGATGCCTCGGAAAGGGACCTCGCCAAGGACGTGGCCTCGGCGAAATCACCCGCGTCGAGAAGATTCTCCGCTTGAAGGAACGTCATGTTCCACCACCCGGTGGAATCACCCTCATCACGGGCAATATCCGCAGCCGAGCGTGCACCATCGGCGGCCTTGGTGAAGTCATGGCTGGCCCGGTGCCCCCTTGCCTGCAGCTCGGCGGCAGCGTACGACGGCGCAACCTTCTTTTCTCGCATAGCTCCATTATGTATCTGAGAGGCGCTGCCAAGGATGCGGCCAGGTGTTTAGCACGGTCCTCGGCCATATGGACGAGCGTTGATGACACGGCGTGTCGTTGCTCTTATAATGAGCATGCTTCACTTCGTTCACTCCAGTCGCATCAGTCACTCATACCAGGAGCTTCCGCATGAAAAGAACCATCGCCGCTCTCCTCGCTGCAGCAGCAATTTTGCTTGCCGCAATTTCCAGCTCGGCAGCCGTGTCCGCCAGCAGCGAGAGCCCCTCGCAGGATTCGTCAGTTGCTGTGAGCTGGTGGCCCAACTCCACCACCCAGGGTTCGGCAGAGGCTGTCAGCTGGTGGCCCAACTCCACCACCCAGGGTTCGGCACAGGCTGTCAGCTGGTGGCCCAACTCCACCACCCAGGGTTCGGCACAGGCTGTCAGCTGGTGGCCCAACTCCACCACCCAGGGTTCGGCACAGGCCGTCAGCTGGTGGCCCAACTCCACCCCGTCCAACTAGCAATACCTGAAAGGCGCCGGGCCAAGGTCCGGCGCCTTTCTGTTGCCGCCGGAAACTCCGTTCAGGCGCCGCGCAGCAGTTCCGCGAATTTCTCCGCTGGCATGGGCCGGCCGAAGTAGTACCCCTGCCCGCTGGCACAACCGAGGCGGGAAAGCTCAGCCGCTTGCTCTGCCGTTTCGATACCCTCGGCGACTGCCTGCATTCCGCAGGCATGGATGAGCTGAAGAACCGCCGCCACAAAATCCCGTTCCTTGTCATCCGTACCCAGGCCCTGGATCAGTGACCGGTCAATCTTGACCACGTTGACGGGGAGGTTGCGCAGATAGCTGATGGAAGAATAGCCGGTACCGAAGTCGTCGATCTCCAAGCGGATCCCCAGGCGTCGGAGGCCGGTCAGCGAGTATTTGTCGATGTCACTGCCATTCACCGCCATCGACTCCGTGAGTTCGATGACCAACCTGGATGCTTCCACTCCGGTTTCGGCGAGCACTTCCCGCACATGCTCGATCAAGTCGAGGCTTTGAAGTTCAGTTGTCGAAATATTGACCCGCATGCTGAAGTCTTCGTCCACGCCCGGGCCGTCCTGCCACTCGCGCAATTGCCGCATCGCTTGGCGAAGGACCCAATTGCCCAGATCGATGATGATGCCGGTTTCCTCGGCCAGCGGAATGAACGAATCCGGCATCAGCAATCCCCTGTCGGGGTGGTTCCACCGCACCAGCGCCTCCGCGCCTTCAATCCGGCCTGAGCTCAACTCGACAACAGGCTGGAAATGAAGGACCAACTGATCTGTCCGGATGGCTTCACGCAGCTCCGAGATCATGAGGCCTTGGAGTCGACGTGCATACAACAAGGCGGGCTCGAAAACCCTGACAGTGCTCCGCTGCTCGGCCTTGGCCGCATACATCGCCGTATCGGCTTCCATCACGAGGTCGTCCACCGACTGCCCGGGTTCGCCAACGGTAAGTCCGATGCTGGTTCCGCAGATGATCCGGACTTCGCCAATCTCGATACTCTCGCCCACGGCCCGGAGGATCCGTTTGGCCACTCCGCGTGCGTGCGCCGCATTGGATTTAGGCAGCATCACGGCAAACTCGTCCCCGCCGAGCCTGGCCACCGTGTCGCCGTCGCGGACCGCCGCGAGCAAGCGTTTGGCGGTGACCTGCAGGACAGTGTCACCGGCGCCGTGTCCCAGGGTGTCGTTGATCCCCTTGAACGAGTTCAGGTCCAGGACGAGCAACGCGGGTGGCAGTTCTCCCCGTTCTGACTCCGCCAGCTCGTGACTGAGTGCCCTGTTGAGCGCAGTACGGTTGGCCAGCTGGGTCAGCGGATCGGTGAGAGCCATCCTCTCAAGTTCGATCTGGGCCTCGCGCAGCATGGCGGTGCGGATTTCCACCCGCTCCTCGAGCTCCTGGTAGATGGCCTGAAGATCGTCCGCCATGAGATTAATCCCGGTGATGACAGCAGCCACTTCGTCTCGCGGACCGGAGACCGGGATCCGTGTGCTGAGGTCGCCGTCCGCAATCCGGACTACCCCTTCAACGAGGGCAAGGAGTCGTGGATCCTGGGGCTCATGATTCACGGTGGCGCTCTCTCAACCAGTCGCGGGCTTCTGCCTCGGAGGTGAAGAACCGCGCCGGAACTGAGTCCGACCTTGCTCGCAGGAGGTAATGCGCGATCACCCGATCCACGGGGCTTTCCCCCAGCAAGGCACATGCCGAAACAAACATTGAATCCGTATAGGCCAGGCGCGCGTCGTTCGTCACTGACAGTACTCCGGTCACCGTCAGGAGCAGTGGCAGCCTCCGTCCATCCGCAAAGGCACGGACGGCCGCGGCGGCAGCCTGGGCTTCCGGCGAGCGGACCACCGTGTTGGGCGGAAGAGTGACCTCAACGATGCCGTCTTCCGACAAGTCGACGGTGATCTGTTCCGCAACACCGAAGACCGCTTCCGAAGAAGCACGAAGTGCATCATCAGGAAGCCTGGATTCCTGGGCAGGCAGTGTCTGGGCGCTCATCGCTGTGTGGCCTGCCGCCATCGGGCAATCAGCCTGCGAAGGTCCCGAAAGGCACGAACCAGGAGGTAGGATGTTCCCTCTATGGGGAATATGAAGCCTGCGTGTCCCGTGCGACGCAGAACAAGCTGATGAGTCATGGGTCCTATGTTCTGCCGTGTCGATCAATCTAGTCAGCGCCAAGCTGCGTGGAACCCTCAGCCCGGCGCCACTCCGGTGAGTGCACTCATGATAATGCACAGACTGCCCTCCCATTGACATGAGGCTACCCCTGAAAACTCAGCGTCCTCCAATCCGCGCCGCTGTCCGTCGTACTTCCCGGACCCGCTGTGCCACTACCAGCCCCGCAGCGCAAAATCCGATGGTGATCGGATAGGCCATCAGGCGTTCCAAGGTTCCGGGTTCGGGGACATCCATCCGGGTCAGGCCGCCCACAATGAGCGCGCCCAGCGACACCGTTCCAGCCACCAGGATGAACCAACTCATGGGCGTATGCGGCAGCCAGAGCAACCCGAGGAGCAACAGGGCGAACGCTCCGCCGACGAAGAACATGAGTGCGCCAACAAGATGCAAGGGAGACCTGAGGTCTTCCGGCACACATCCGACAATGACAGTTCCCAGCCCGGAGAAGCCGGTCAAAACGCGGATCCCGACGGCAGACGTCCACGCTTTGCGATAGGCGGCGCCTTGCTGGATCCGCACACCGGGACGGGCCGCAATACACAGGAGCGCGGAGCTGAGCAGCAGCGCCCCGAACAGCATTCCAAGGCCCTGCACCACAAAGGACGCATTCATGAGCAGATGGAGCGGGGAACAGATATCACGGTGCTCGTAGATCCCGCACTTGATGGCGCCAAGGTCGCTGATGAAACCAGTCCGCCGATCGTAGGCCTCGGGCCCGCGCCAGGCTTCGATCACCGCCGATTCGGCCACGAAATACTGCACCACGCTCAACTGCGCCCAGCCGCCAATGATCGATCGGGTCGAGGTCAGGTCCGGCAGGTAGTCGCCGGGGGCGGCCGGCATCGTCATCTGATCTCCCATGCGGGCCAGCCTAGCGGCACATGCGGGGGGCGCCGGTCTGTCGGTGTTCAGAGGCCGCTACTGTTCAACGGCTGCCCCTGCAGCTTGTATGCTTGTATGCGTGCCCGGCCAGCGGCTCCCATGAGTTTCCGGCACGCGCACAGGCCCTCGTAGCTCAGTGGATAGAGCACGGCTCTCCTAAAGCCGGTGTCGTTGGTTCGATTCCAATCGAGGGCACTTGAAAGACCAGCCGCACAAATCGTCTCCCACGCAAGACCTGAGGGCCTACCTGCTGGGCAGCTGGACCCTGGAACGGTCTCTCCGGGACCGGGCGAGCGGAACCCGCGGCACGTTCACCGGCGTCGTACGCTATTCAGAAACCCCCGACGGCGGGCTCCTCTTTCGCGAAGACGGCACCATGACCTGGCCCGCCCACACAGGCCCGGCCTCCCGCGAATACGTCCTGAGGCCTTCGGGCTCACCCGCCGCGATGGACGTCTACTTCCCTGATGGCAAACCCTTCCATCGCATGAGCTTCAGCAGCCATGCGAATGAAGACCGTCACTGGTGCGATCCTGATGACTACAAAGTCAACTATCTCTGGGGCGGACCGGATGCCTTTAGCTTCGCCTGGGACGTCCATGGACCAGCCAAGGATCTGCTGCTGGAATCGCAGCTGAGGAGAGAACAATGACCCAAGACGGCTCAGCCAAGGACCTGATCGTCGTCAGCGCGGTCTGCGTCTACGATGACGCCGGGCGGCTGCTGACGGTGCGAAAGCGCGGCACGGACAAATTCATGCACCCGGGAGGCAAGCCGGAACCCGGCGAAACCGCGGCCGAGGCGGCATCCCGAGAGCTGGCCGAGGAAGTCGGAATCGCGATCGACCCCGCGGACCTGCAGCCCTTGGGCAGCTGGCTCGCCGTCGCCGCCAATGAAGCCGCCACGGACATCGAGGCCACCGTCTTCACCGCCCCGGGCACCTGGGAGGCCCATCCCTCGGCCGAAATCGCAGAGATCCGCTGGCTGGACCTCGCTGCCGAACTTCCGGAGGATCTGGCCCCGCTCCTGACAGACCATGTCCTGCCGACGCTTGCGAAAAGATGAGGTTTCCCACGCAAGGTTAATCCGCAACTGACAGGGCCCGAACTTCTCGGTTTTCCCATGAAAATCGAGTGAGAACTGACTATAGTGGTCGCACAGTTTGTTTTAACTTGATACAGGCTGCATTGTCAGATCCAGCTGGGGGATCGCATGCAATCTATGGTTCAGCGCCGACGCGCCGCTGAAGACGGGCGCGCCGCTGAAGAAGTCAGTGGAGAACGGACGCGAGTCCGTGACACTCCGCGCGAGGTCAGGGCCTACTCGGATGCGGGAATTGCCGCTTGGGCGGCGCAACTGGGTTCCCCCGCACCGGAGGCTCCACGTTCCCGCAGAATGGCGAGGACTGGCGGGATAGCTTCGATCGCCGCTTTGTTGCTCTACCTGACCTGGCGGATCGCGTTCACCATGCCGCTTGGCGGCTGGGACCATGTCATCGCTTGGACGCTGGTGACGTTCGAGGCCGTCCCCCTCGTGGGGCTCGTCCTGAAGTCCATCACGCTGTGGAACATCGATAGCCATGCCCCGGAGCCGGCAGCCGAACCGCCCAATGGCATGAGGGTCGCTGTGTTGATCCCTACGTACAACGAACCGGTGGAGGTCCTTGCCCCCACCATCGCCGCCGCCTGCGCCCTTCAACCGAGCCACGAGACATGGGTGTTGGATGACGGGTCCCGCCCGTGGGTTGAAGAGATGTGCGCATCCTTCGGCGCGCGCTTTGTAACCCGCACCGAGCATGATCATGCCAAGGCGGGCAACATGAACCACGCGCTGGATCTGATGGCCGCCGAGGAAGCCGCCGGCAAAGACCCAATTGACATCATTGCGGTGCTGGACTGCGACCACGTACCCCTCCCGACTTTCCTGACGGCCACCTTGGGATGGTTCGCCGACGAGGAAATCGCCCTTGTCCAAGGGCCACAGGCGTTCTATAACTCCGGAGCCTTCGACGACGACGGAATCTCCGGTGAGCAGGGGTTGTTCTTCAATGTCCTCATGCCCTCACGCAACGTTCCCGGCGCGGGGCCTTTCTGGTGCGGGTCAACATCGCTCCTCCGGGTCAAGGCACTTCGTGAGGTAGGCGGCGTTGCCACCGAAACCATTACCGAGGACATGCACACCACCCTCAAGCTCATCCGGTTCGGGTGGAAGACCGTGTATCACCACCAAACCCTGGCAGTGGGCCTGGCCCCGGCAACGGCCGATCAGTACCTGCTGCAACGCCGCCGTTGGGGCATGGGCGCGATGCAGATCCTTACTTACGAGCGACTGTGGGCCGCCAAGAGCTGGATGACCTGGCGGAACTTTCATGAATACATCAACGGAACCTTATGGTGGTTGGAAGGCATTGCCACGCTGATTGCGTTCATTATTCCGATGGCAGTGATGATCTCAGGAGCCCAGACCTCGACCGCCGGCCCCCTGGAGTTCACCCTCGCCTTTGGAGCCATGTTCTGGGTTCGTTTGTGGGGCGCCAAAAGACTCATGCGCCACCAGATCCATTGGCCGACGGCGTTCGCCCTGCGGATCTTCCGGGTTCCGGTTGGGATGGCCTGCCTCTGGTGGCTCGTCTCGCGCAAGACCCTTGAGTTTCAGGTCACTCCCAAAGGCGCCGCAGAGCTTCGACTCCGCGGGCGTGCCCCGCGGGTCCTCCTTGTGCTGATCTTCCTCGTGGGCGGGATCATTCTCTACGCAATCGCGGGAGTCCTGGGATGGGTGCCCTGGCGGACAAGTCCCGGCTCCACGATTGCGGCCGGCGTCTGGCTGGTGTTGGCCGGAGTTGTCCTCGTTCTGGGAACGCTCCGGATCCGGGCCGCCGAATTCGCCACATCACGAAGGAACGCCCACAGGGCCACCATCAACGTGCCCATCGTTGTTGAGGGTGTCGCAGGCGAGTTGCTCGATATCTCCATGGGTGGCGCCGCAGTTCGAGTGGAGGCCGAAGGACTGCCGGAGGCTGGCCGCGTTCACATGGCGCTGCCTGGGGCCAAACCGATTGGCCTGGACATCGTTCGGGTCTGGTCCACGTCAAGGCAAGGCCGCACGGCGTCACTGCAGGTTCGCGACGGTGACTGGGACGCCTATCGAAACCTCGCACTCTGGCTTTTCCACACTCCCGATAATGCACTGCCCGGTTTTCCCGCTGGTGTTCCTGCCATTGCAATACGCGAGTCGGCATGAGCGGGTACAGGATTAGAAAGCCCGCCGTTGCCTGGATGGTGATTGCCGCCGGGGCGGCGGTGGTCACTCTGGCTGCGGTCCTCGGAGTAAACCAAGGGACGTCGGCGGCGCAGTCCGTCGGGGATCTCGCTATCCTGGCGGCTGCGCTGATAGCCTCGGCGAGTTGCGTGCGGGCCGCCCAACGCAAGGACGAAAGCTCCCGCGCGTGGTGGGTCATGGCCCTTGCCACATTGGTCTGGACAATCGGACAAGCAATCTGGACTTTCTATGGGTTGACGCTCGACCATGACTATCCCTACCCCTCTATAGCCGATGCCGCTTTCGTCGGCTATTCGATCCCGGCCGCGATTGCCCTCTTCTTGTTCCCGCGTCCCCGGGTTTCCCGGGTTGCTTTCCTGCGCACACTCTTGGATGCGGCAGTGATCGCCTCCGCCGTGCTGTTCATCAGTTGGGCCACCGTCCTAGGTTCCATGTACAAGACCGAAGGGCAGGAACCACTCGCCCATCTCACCGGCCTTGCCTATCCTGTTGCAGATATCGTGATGGTCTCCATGGTCCTCATGCTCACGATGAGGAGGGCACCGGGGGAGCGCCTCAGGTGGGTCTGCCTGGGTGGCGGGCTCCTCGTCCTGGCGATCACTGACAGTACCTACGTGGACCTGACCTACGACGGCGTCACAGGGCTCACCGGAACACCCCTGGCGGCAGGCTGGATCACCGCGTTCCTGCTGATCGCCCTCGCCCCGATGGTCCCCTACGCCCCGCGTCCCCGGACGGATCGGCGCCTCTACACCCTGGCCTTGGAACTCCTCCCCTATGTCCCTGTCTTCGGTGCCGTCATGGTCGCGCCCATACGCGTCGGGCGTCCCAGCGACCCCTTCCTCCAGACCGTGGGACTTACCGTGTTGGCCCTGGCCGTCACGCGCCAGATCCTCATGAT
Source organism: Arthrobacter sp. FW306-04-A (assembly GCF_044358315.1). Lineage (GTDB taxonomy): Bacteria > Actinomycetota > Actinomycetes > Actinomycetales > Micrococcaceae > Arthrobacter. The sequence continues at coordinate 865,905 of NZ_CP084559.1, read as the reverse complement.
CCTGGAGAACATCAACCTGACGCGGGATCTCGAATCCAAGGTCGCCCAGCGCACGGCGGAACTCGAAGGCCTGGGCGCGATCGTCAACTCCTCGGCGGATGCCATCGTGGGCAAGACCCCGGACGGCGTCATCACCAGCTGGAATCCCGGGGCTGAACGGATCTACGGCTACAGCGCCGCCGAGGCAATTGGGAGGCATGTTTCCTTCATCATTCCGGACGAACTTGAGGACGAGGAAAAAGGGCTCATGGCGGCCATCGCGGCCGGCGGGGAAACGCACAGCTTCGAGACAGAACGGGTCCGAAGGGACGGTTCCATCGTTCCGGTGTCCCTGACGTTGTCCCCTATCCAGGGTACTGGCGGCATCCACGGAGTCGCCGCGATAGCGCAGGACATCACTGAACGCAGGATCGCGCAGGCAGAATTGGAAACCGCCCGGGAAGCCGCAGAGGAGGCCAGCCGCTTGAAGTCGGAGTTCCTGGCGACAATGAGCCATGAGATCCGCACACCGATGAACGGCGTCATTGGATTAACCGGGTTGCTGCTGGACACCCCCTTGGGAGAAACCCAGCGGCAATATGCCGAGGGCGTCAAAGGGGCGGGCGAAGCCTTGCTGACCCTGATCAACGACATCCTGGACTTCTCGAAACTCGAAGCGGGCAAGGTCGACCTGGACCCCGCACCGTTCAATCCACGCACCCTGGTGGAGGAGCTCGCGGCCCTCTTGGCGGAAGCCGCCCAGGCCAAGGGCCTGGAACTCATCGCGTACTGCCGGCCGGAGGTTCCGGCGATGCTGGTTGGCGACGCCGGCCGCATCAGGCAGATTCTCCTCAACCTGGCCTCAAATGCCGTGAAGTTCACGCCTTCCGGGGAAGTCGTCATTAGCGTGAAGGTCGTGGAGAAGGACCCCGCAAACGTCCGGGTGCGTTTCGAGGTCCGTGACACCGGGATCGGGATCGAGGCAGCAGACCATCTCAGGCTCTTCGAGTCCTTCTCACAAGCCGATGCCTCCACCACCCGACGGTATGGCGGAACCGGCTTGGGACTGGCGATCTCGCGGCGGCTCACGGAGGTGATGGGCGGCGAGATCGGGGTGGACAGCTCTCTGGGAAATGGCAGCACTTTCTGGGCCGCCCTCCCATTGGGAGTGACAGGTCCTGCCGCAGCTCCGTCGTCGATTTCTCCCGATCAACTGACGGGACTCCGGGTCCTGGTGGTGGATGACAACGCGACCAACCGCTTGGTGCTCGAAGGGCAACTGGCGGGCTGGCAGATGAAACCGGAGGCTGTAAGCGATGCCCAACAGGGTTTGGACCGTTGCCGCGAGGAAGCCGCCGCCGGACGTCCCTTCGACATCGCGGTGCTCGATATGTGCATGCCCAACATGAACGGGCTGGAGCTGGCGCGCAAACTGAGTACCGACGTCGCGTTGGAATCCATCCGGATCATTATGCTGACGTCCACCATGAATGTGGACAAAGCCGAACTCGTGGCGTCCGGGGTTCAGGAGTGGCTCACGAAGCCCGTGCGCAGCTCCGAATTCTACGATCGGCTCATGCGCCTTGTCGCGACCCATCCGGTCAGCGCTCCCAGCGCTCCCAGCGCTTCTCCCGCTGTCCCCGTCACCGTCACCGTCAGCCAGCCTTCGCGCGGCCTGATTTTGATCGTGGAGGACAACGAGGTCAATCAGCTCGTGGCCCGGAGCATGGTTGCAAAGTTAGGGTACGAGGCCGACGTCGTCGCTGACGGAAGTGCGGCGGTCGCCGCCACCGGGGCGACTAAGTACGCGGCGGTCCTGATGGACTGCCACATGCCCGTCATGGACGGATTCGAGGCCACCAAAGCCATTCGGGAACGGCAAAATGGCCACCGCAGGCTCCCCGTCATTGCCATGACCGCCGGGGCCCTGGATGAGGACCGTGACCGCTGCCTTGCCGCCGGCATGGACGACTATCTCACCAAACCGGTGGATATGGACAAATTGAACCAAGTTCTCGGCCGGTGGATACCCGAGCCGGCGAAGGAAAGCACCGAACCTGCCCTCGACCCCGCGAGGCTGGAAACATTGCGTGACCTCGGTCCGGGAGACGGACTGGGGTTGTTGCCTGCCGCGGCCCAAGCCTTCAGGCAAGACATTCAACCGAGCCTGCAAGCACTCCGCCAGGCTTTGGACAACGGAAGCGGCGAGGCTTTCAGGCAAATGGCCCATAAATTGAAAGGCTCAGCAGCCAACATTGGAGCCGCTCGCGCGGCCCGGATGTGCGAGGAGATGGAACACGGATCTTCAGACGGAGTCCCCGTTGATCGCGCTCTCCTCGCCAGTCTTGAAGCCGAACTGGCCCTTGTTGACAAAGCACTGGACGACGCCTTGGCGGTAGCCCCATGAAGGTCCTGGTGGCGGACGACGACTTCGGTTCGCGTCTGGTGGCGAAAGCGGCGGTGGAGCAGTCCGGCCATGAATGCATCGTGGCCGCGGACGGCAGCTCCGCCTGGGAGCTGTACAGGCAACACCGCCCGCAGGTGGTCGTGACTGACCTGATGATGCCCGGGCTCAACGGGCTGGAGCTCTGCCGCGCCATCCGTTCCGCGGAAGAGGACTCCTACACGTACCTGGTCCTTGTCACCTCGAAGGATTCACGTGAGGACGTCGTCGCGGGCATGCAGGCCGGTGCTGATGACTATGTGGCCAAACCGCTTGACCCGTTCGCCTTGCATACCCGGCTGCTGGTGGCGCAAAGGGTGACTTCGCTGCATACGGATCTTGCGCGCTACCGTGCCGCGCTCGCGGAGCAAGCGCGGACCGATCCCCTGACGAAGCTCCACAACCGGCTGAAGCTCTCGGAGGACCTGGAACAGCTTCACCGTACAAGCGCCCGCTACGGAACCGACTACAGCCTGGCGATCTGCGACGTGGACAATTTCAAGAGATACAACGATCTTTACGGCCACCAGGCCGGTGACCTCGCGTTGCAGTCGGTCGCGGCCTCCCTTGCCGGCGAAGGGCGCGAAAGCGACGGAATCTACCGGTTCGGCGGAGAGGAATTCCTCTTCCTGCTGCCCGGCCAGACGGTGTCCGGCGCTGAAACAAGGCTCGCACGCGCGCTGGAGGCCGTGCGCGACCTGGGCATTGCGCATTCAGGAAACCCCTCGGGCACCCTCACGGTGAGCGCTGGAGTCTCGGCGTACGTGCCAGACCACCGGGTCAGCAGCGAACGGCTCCTCAAGGAGGCCGACATGGCCCTGTACGCAGCCAAGTCTGCCGGCAGAAACCGCGTGGAAGTTGCGCCGGAAGTTCGGCAACACACTCAAAGCTGAAGCGGCCTCACCGGGGGCCTTACAGCTTCGGAACAGCTTCCTGGGCCACAGCCGTCGCCTCCGCGAACTGCGTGTTGTACAGCTCCGCGTAGCGACCGTCCGCGGCGAGGAGCTCCGCATGCGTGCCGCGCTCGACGATCGATCCGTCCTCCACCACCAGGATGACGTCGGCGGCCCGGATGGTGGAAAGCCGGTGGGCGATCACGACGGCGGTGCGTCCCTCGAGTGCCTCGCCCAAGGCCGCCTGGACGGCGGCTTCGCTCGTGGAATCCAAGGCCGCCGTGGCTTCGTCGAGGATAACAACCCTCGGTTGCGCGATTAACAGGCGTGCGATGGTGAGCCGCTGGCGCTCCCCGCCGGAAAGGCGGTAGCCACGCTCCCCCACCACGGTCTCCAAGCCATCCGGCAAGGAGCGGACCATCGCTTCGAGCCGGGCGCGCCGGAGCACGTCCCACATTTCCTCGTCCGTCGCTCCAGGCCGGGCCAACCGCAAGTTGGAGGCGATGCTTTCATGGAAGAGGTGGCCGTCCTGCGTGACCATGCCCAAGGTCGCCCGGAGGGAATCGAACGTGACGTCCCGGACATCCAGGCCGGTACCTTGACCGCGGCCGCCCAAGCGCACGGCGCCGGAGTCGACGTCGTACAGGCGGGACAGCAGCTGGGCCACAGTGGACTTGCCCGCGCCGGAGGACCCCACCAATGCCACAGTCTGCCCGGGCTCCACGCGGAAGCTGATTCCGTGCAGGACCTCCTCGCCGCCACGGGTATCAAGCGTCGCCACTTCCTCCAGGGACGCAAGGGACACCTTGTCCGCGGACGGATAGGCGAAGCGGACGTCGTCGAACTCCACCGCAACGGGTCCCGAAGGCACCGCGACGGCGTCGGGCTTCTCCTGGATGAGCGGCTTAAGGTCCAGGATCTCGAAGACCCGCTCGAAGCTGACCAACGCGCTCATGACCTCAACGTGGGCACTGGAGAGCGCGGTGAGCGGCGCATAGAGGCGGGTGAGCAGCAGTGCCAGCACGACGACGTCGCCCGCTGCCAGCTGCCCGCTCAGCGCAAGCCAACCGCCCAGTCCGTAAACGAGCGAGAGGGCCAGGGCGGAAACCAGCGTCAGTGCGGTGATGAACGTGAACTGCAACATGGCGGTGCGGACACCGATGTCCCGCACCCGGCCGGCGCGCAGGGCGAACTCGGCGGATTCTTCGTCAGGACGCCCGAACAGTTTGACCAGTGTGGCGCCTGGTGCGGAGAAACGCTCCGTCATTTGGGTTCCCATGGCCGCGTTGTGAGACGCGGCTTCGCGACGCAGATCGGCCAGCTTGGAGCCCATGCGGCGTGCGGGGATGAGGAAGATCGGCAGCAGCACCATCGCCAGGACGGTGACCAGCCAGGACGTGTTGAGCATGACCACGAGTGTCAGGGCCAAGGACACCACGTTGCTGACCACTCCGGAGAGGGTGCCCGCGAAGGCCGATTGGGCTCCGATGACGTCGTTGTTGAGCCGGCTGACGAGGGCTCCGGTACGGGTCCGGGTGAAGAAGGCGATGGGCATGCGCTGCACATGGTCGAACACCCGCGTCCGCAGATCAACGATCACCCCTTCGCCGATCACGGAAGACAGCCACCGGGTCAGCAGTCCCACCCCGGCGTCAGCGACGGCCACGGCAGCGATGAGCGCGGCCAGCCCGATCACGACGTCCACGCCTGCATGGGCGATGAGCGCGTTCACCACCTTGCCGGCCAGCACCGGGGTGGCCACCGCAAGGAATGCACCGGCAATGGAGGCCAGCACGAAGGCGATCAGCTTGTTCCGGTGCGGTTTCGCGAAAGCGAGCACACGCTTGATGGTTTCCCGCGAGAACGGCTGGGAGCCGCTCTTGGCGCGGGTGATGTTGTAGAGCGAGCGCCAGGCGACGCCATCCATGCTCATGGCTTGTGATTCCCCATTCCGGAAGTGTGGTGCAGTTCGGTCACGGTGCCGTTGTCAAGGTGCCAGCGGGAATCGAGCCGGACGTTTTCGAGCAAGCGGCGATCGTGCGTGACCAGCAGGAGCGCGCCGTCGTAGCTGTCCAGTGCTTCCTCAAGCTGCTCGATCGCCGGCAAGTCGAGGTGGTTGGTGGGTTCGTCCAGGACCAGCAGGTTGACGCCGCGGGCCTGCAGCAACGCGAGCGCCGCGCGGGTCCGTTCGCCCGGGGACAAGGAATCCACTGTCCGGGAGGTGTGGTCCGCCTTGAGGCCGAATTTGGCCAGCAGGGTGCGCACATCCGCGGAGTTCCAATCGACCAGGACGGCTTCGACGGCGTCGGCAAGCGTGAGATGCCCTGCCAGCAGCCCCCGGGCCTGGTCTATCTCCCCGATCGCCACGGACATACCCATGGAGGCATCCCCGGCGTCGGGCTGCTGAAGTCCCAGCAGGAGCCGCAGGAGGGTGGACTTTCCTGCGCCGTTGGGTCCCGTGATGCCGATGCGTTCGCCCGCGTTGAGCTGGAGATTGACCGGTCCCAGCGTGAAATCGCCCTGATGCGCGACGACGTCGCGCAAGGTTGCGACGACGGAACTGGACCGCGGAGCCTGACCGATGCTGAACTGCAGCTGCCATTCCTTCCGCGGCTCTTCCACTTCGTCAAGGCGGGCGATGCGGGACTCCATCTGCCGGACTTTCTGGGCCTGCTTTTCCGAAGACTCAACGCTGGCAGCACGGCGGATCTTGTCGTTGTCCGGATTCTTCTTCATGGCGTTGCGGACGCCCTGCGAGCTCCATTCGCGCTGGGTCCGGGTCCGGGACACAAGGTCCGCCTTGGTGTTGGCGAACTCCTCGTACCGTTCGCGGGCGTGCCGCTTCGCTACCGCCCGCTCTTCGAGGAAGGCGTCGTAACCGCCGTCGTAGACCGCCACACTGTTCTGTGCCAAGTCCAATTCGAGGACCCTGGTGACGCATCGGGCCAGGAACTCCCGGTCATGCGAGACCAGCACGGCACCGCCCCGCAGGCCTTGGACGAAGGACTCAAGCCGGGCGAGTCCGTCGAGGTCCAGGTCATTGGTGGGTTCGTCGAGGAGCACCACATCGAAGCGGCTCAGCAGGAGCGCGGCCAAGGCGACCCGGGCGGCCTGCCCGCCTGACAGGCCCGTCATCAGCGCATCCGGACCTGATTCCAGGCCCAGTTCCGCCAAGACCGCGGGGATTCTGTCCTCAAGGTCTGCCGCTCCCGATGCCATCCAGCGGTCGAAGGCCAGGGAGTAGGCGTCATCGGCGTCCGGAGTCCCGGCGGCGAGACCCTCGGCGCCCGCCTCCATGTCGGCCGTGGCTTGGGAGCAACCCGTGCGGCGGGCAATGTAGGCGGCAACCGTTTCACCGGGAGTGCGATCGTGTTCCTGGGGCAGCCACCCGACAAAGGCGTCGGCGGGAGCGAGGCTGACCGCGCCCCCTTGCGGACGGTCAGCTCCGGCAAGAATACGCAAGAGTGTGGATTTCCCGGCGCCGTTGGCGCCGACAACACCCACGACGTCTCCGGGCGCCACTGTGAGGGAGAGCTTCGAGAACAAGGTGCGGTGACCGTGGCCGCCGGAGAGCTCTTTGGCGACGAGCGTTGCAGTCATTGGTCTATCCTCTCACTGCTCCGCCCTTCAGCGGAAAGGGCTGCCGTGCGGAAAGGGCCGCCATGCGAAAAGGCGGGGGCATGGAAGAACCCGCTGGTCCGTACTTGGGGGGTGTGCGGACCAGCGGGTTCGAGAATCAAGCATAATTCAATGTGCCCGCATCGTAAAATCGACCTCGCTGTCCTGTCAGAAACTCTGCCGCAAACCGTCTATCAGAAAGTGGTTCATGTCCCTCCCTTCCAAGGCGTTCCAGCGCTGGTTGCACGGGATCGCCCCGAATACCAGCACGGCCGATGTCTGCCGATTCTCAGGAGTGAAACGCACCACACTCGCCCAGCAATTGGTCAGGGGCAAGGTGGCGGAGACGTCGCTCGTGAGCATCAGCCGGGCCTTCGACATGAATCCCTTCGATGCGCTCGCACAATTCGAGGCCTACGCAGCGCTTCGAGGGACCCCGGTTCCGCCCACTGACGCGGAACTCGTCAGCCAGGTCTCCACCATGGACCTATTGAGGGCGGTCGTGGAGCGCTCCGAACCCCGTGACGGCCTCGCGCCCTTGGTCCTGGCAGAAACACCGCACGCGACGTCAGTCAGGAGCTGGGTGGACGCGGTCGACGACGGCGAGCTGCGCCACCGGGTCAGCGATGCCACCGGGATCGCGCCGCAGAACTTCTCCGCCCACCTGACTGCCAACCGGCTCCCCCCGGAACTGGCGCTGGCCACGTCACGCGCCGCCGGCGTCGGACCCGCCGGAGGCCTCGTGGCCAGCGGCCTCGTCACGGAGGCAGAAGCCGGTTGGCCCCCTGGGGCACGGCGGGATGCCCTGGACAGGATGACGGAAGGCGAACTAGCTCTGTTGGCCGGAGAGCGGCTTCAGGCCCTGGGCAAGGCCTTGCGCCGCCAAGAGCACGAGGCCGACCACACCAATAGAATCTGGGAGAACCTAGGATGATCGCCGTCCTGCAGTGGGCCACGCTCTTTGTCAGCCTCACGTTGACGGCCGTCCGCATTCCGAGCGCCATACGGGGCGAGAACCGGATGATGTTGGTCCTGTTCGTGCTGATTTCCCTTGACATCCTGCTCAGCATCGAGGGTCCTTACATGTTAATCGACGCGTGGCTGGGCGACTTCAATGTGGCCAACCTGCTTCTCCGGTTCCTGCTGTATGGAACGTTCCTGCTCATGGGCATCAAGGTGGCCAGGGCTTTTGCTTCGCCCGGCGGGGAACGCGCCATCAGGGGACCAGTCGGCTTGGCTGTTTTGGGAGTCACCGCGGTCCTCACGGCCTTCTTTTTCTTCTCGATGGACACCAGTGACTCCACTGTTGGCCTGAGTGAACTGGACCCGGGGCCGGCCCTTGATATCTATGCGGCCCTGGGCAGGTTCTACCCGGGCTACGTTGCCGCATGCCTCGTCCCGGGCATGTGGCGATCCGTGCGGCGCTCCGGTCCCGTTTTGCTGCGTGCCGCCTCCGCGACGCTGCTCCTGGGCCTCGGATTGCTCATCGTTTCGCAGGTCTTTCCGCTCATCCCGGCGTCGGTCGGGTGGCTGCGGCCACTCATCAACTACTCGGCAGCCTTGGCGAGCACGATTGGTTTGGGAGGCATCTGGCTGTCCAAGGCCATTGCGCACCGCACTCGCAGCGCGGTAACGTCAACGCAATAGAGAAACATACCGCGTAACCTCTTTCACAAATCCATTATATCGTGGCATAATCATGAATGTGTGAAGGCGACGCAGCCTGACCTTCGAATCAATGAACGGGTTTCCAAGGTTCGTGGCGCGTGCTGGAGCACATTTGGGGGGATGAGTGGTGGCGGGCTGTTGGGGACCGCCCCCACTCAGCCTTTTTAAGCGTCCTTCTGTGTACGCCCCCGGCAGCTGGAACGGACGCGTGACTAAGATGGCTTTCATGAAGAGCCTGCCCACTCGCCGCACAGCACTGTCCGCAACCCTTGCCGCCGCCGCGCTGGCGTTGTCCGCTTGCGGTGGCGGATCATCGCCGTCGTCGACATCGGGCGGAGACACCTCGCTGTCCGCCATCAAGTCCAAGGGCGAGATCGTTATTGCCACTGAGGGCACGTACCGCCCGTTCAGCTTCCACGAGAACGGAGCCGGTCCACTCACTGGCTTCGACGTCGAAATCGCACAGGCCGTGGCCGGCAAGCTCGGAGTCAAGGCGACCTTCCAGGAAACCCAGTTCGACGGCATCTTCGCCGGCCTTGATTCCAAGCGCTTTGACACCATCGCCAACCAGATCTCCATCAATCCCGAGCGCACGGGCAAGTACGATTTCTCGGCGCCATACACGGTCTCCAACGGGGTGGTGGTGACTAAGTCGGACAACACGTCCATCAACAGCTTCGCCGACCTCAAAGGCAAAACCACCGCCCAGTCACTCACCAGCAACTTCTACAAGATGGCAGTTGACGCAGGCGCCAACGTCCAGGCCGTCGAAGGCTGGGCGCAGGCCGCAACCCTGGTCCGCCAAGGCCGCGTCGATGCAACGGTCAACGACAAACTGACCTACCTCGACTACGCCAAGGCCACTCCGGACTCCGGCTTGAGGATCGCTGCGGAAACCACGGACAAGACGCAAAGCGCCTTGGTCTTCCGCAAGGGATCCACCGAGCTTAAGGCCGCGGTGGACAAAGCCCTGACGGATCTTCAAGCAGACGGCACCCTGGCCAAGATCTCTCAGAAGTACTTCGGCGCAGACGTTACCAAGTAGCCGGCGGCCAAACAGATGACCTTCAACTGGGATCTCGTCTGGAGCTCCTTCGGGCCAATCATCGGCGGCGCCGTCACGGGCACCATCCCCCTGACCTTGGCGTCGTTCGCCCTGGGCCTGGCACTGGCACTGCTCGTTGCCCTCTTGCGCTTGAGCCCCAACCGGGTGCTCTCCGGCATCGCGCGCTTTTACGTCTCCGTGATCCGCGGTACTCCCCTGCTGGTGCAGCTGTTCGTCATCTTCTATGGCCTCCCCAGCCTCGGCGTGAAGCTGGAGCCGTGGCCCAGCGCCATCATCGCGTTTTCACTCAATGTGGGCGGTTACGCGGCCGAGGTTATCCGCGCGGCGATCCTGTCCGTCCCCAAGGGCCAATGGGAGGCGGGGCATACCATCGGCATGTCCCGGCCTCAAACGCTCGTGCGGATCATCCTCCCGCAAGCAGCCAGGGTCTCAGTGCCCCCACTGTCCAACACCTTCATTTCGCTTGTGAAGGACACCTCGTTGGCTTCCCTCATCCTGGTCACCGAACTCTTCCGCAATGCCCAGCAGATCGCCGCGTTCAGCCAGGAATTCATGATCCTGTACCTCGAATCCGCCTTGGTCTACTGGCTCATTTGCCTCGTCCTCTCCACGGGCCAGTCCGCCCTGGAGCGCAGATTGGACCGCTATGTCGCCCACTGACACCAGCAACGCCCCGCAAGCGGGCACCGGGCTGGTTTTGTCCGCCCGGGACCTCGCCAAAGCCTTCGGCAGCAACCTGGTGCTGCGCGGCATCGACATCGATGTCCTGCGCGGCCAGGTGGTAGCACTGATCGGGCCTTCCGGTTCGGGCAAGACCACTGTTTTGCGTTCGCTCAACGGGCTCGAAGTGCCCGACGCCGGGACCGTCACCTTCGGGGACGCCGACGCCGGGACCGTCCGCGGGTCCGGCGCGGGACTGACCCTCGATTTCGCCGGATCCGTGGGCAAGCGGGAAATCGCCGCCCTCCGTGACCGCAGTGCCATGGTGTTCCAGCATTACAACCTGTTCCCGCACATGACCGTGCTCAAAAACATCATCGAGGGACCTGTCCAAGTCCAGAAACGGCCACGGGCGGAAGTGGTGGCCGAGGCCGAGCGGCTCTTGGCCAGGGTAGGGCTCGCGGACAAACGCGATGCCTACCCCTTCGAGTTGTCAGGCGGGCAGCAACAACGCGTGGGAATCGTGCGCGCCCTCGCCCTCAAGCCCCAATTGCTGCTTTTCGACGAACCCACCTCGGCGTTGGACCCGGAGCTCGTGGGTGAAGTGCTTGGTGTTATCAAAGAACTCGCTGACGAGGGGTGGACCATGGTGATCGTGACCCACGAGCTCGCCTTTGCCCGCCAGGTTGCCGACGAAGTCATCTTCATGGACGGCGGCGTCGTGGTGGAACGTGGGCCCGCCGCGGAGGTCTTGAGGGAGCCGCGGCAGGAACGCACCAAGCAATTCGTCAAGCGCCTGCAGCACGACGTCTGAGCTGGGCAGGCAAAAGTTCAGCGGCTGAAGCGCAACGTCACCAGCTGGAACGGACGCAGCGTCAGTTCGGCCGCCCCAGCTCCGGGCATCACGCCGGGAGCCTCGACGGGGCGCTCCAGAAGGTCAACGGCGCGCACCTCCCTGGAATCGAAGTTTGCCGTGATCATGCCTGTGGAGCGTTCTCCCAGCGATTCGTAGAGCCGCACGATCACGTCTCCCGAGCCATCCTCAGCCAGCTTCACGGCCTCGATCACCAACGCTTGGTTGAACACCGTGAAGAGGGGTTCCACAGGCTTCGCGCCCGCCAGCAGCCTCGGCTTGAGATTGGTCCGGTATCCCTCTTCCACGGCATCACCAATGCTGGCGCCGGGCCGGATGCTCAGCTCGAGGACGTGGACACCGAGGTCGGACTGAGGGTCCGGGAATTTGGGCGCCCGCAGCAGGGACAGGCGGACGTTAGTGGTGGTTCCGCCATCCTCACGGATGGCCCGGGTGACGTCATGTCCGTAGCTTGACGAGTTGGTAATGGCCACTCCGTAACCCGGCTCTGCCACATGAATCCAGCGGTGCGCGCAGAACTCGAACTTGGCTGCTTCCCAGGACGTGTTGGTGTGGGTGGGCCTGAAGACGTGCCCGAACTGGGTCTCCGAGGCCGAACGGTCCGCACGGACGTCCAACGGGAACCCGATCTTCAGGAGCTTCTCGCGTTCCTGCCAATCCACGGTGGTGGATATTCCGAGGGATTCCGCACCCGCTTCGAGGGAAATCCGCTGGGTGATGGTGGAGGAACCCACCGTCCGCTCCACCACAACGACGGCGTCCCAGCCTGCGCTCTCCAACGTCACCGAACGGGCCTCGCCTATGGAGACGACGTTCCGGCGGTAGAACTCGTCGATATCCCACGCGTCCCACTCGTTGGGCGTATCCCGGTGGAGTTCAAGGTGGTTGCCGAACTGACCGGGGGCAATGGCTTCCCGGCCGCTTGCGTAGTCCGAAAGAGACGTCAGCAATCCGTTGGCGTCCAGCACAGCGCGGATGATGCCATTGTCCAAAACGTAGCCGCCGGACCGTTCAGTAACGTTGACGGGGCTGTCCGAACGAACCGCCTCGGCGGCCGCAAGCGGGGGTACGCCGTTGCGCTCATGCGGGGCCGCATTGAGCAGGAACACGGTGTCCCCCGTACCCAGCAAGGCAGCTGCGGCTTTCGCGATAATGGCTTCCAGTTCCCTTGCGATCGCGGCGTAGTTCCGCTCTGCGTCCTGGTGGACCCACGCGATGGAGCTGCCTGGCAAGATGTCATGGAACTGTTGCAACAGCACAAGTCGCCACAAGCGCTTAAGGTCTGCTGCCGGGTAGGTGAACGAACCGGCCGTCCGCACGGCCGCCGTCGAGCACCAAAGCTCGGCTTCGCGCAGGAGGTGCTCGGAGCGGCGGTTACCTTGCTTGGTGTTGGCCTGGCTCGTGTAGGTGCCCCTATGCAGCTCCAGGTACATCTCCCCCACCCAGACCGGCAGATTCCGGTACTCGGCCTCGGCCAGCGTGAAGAACTCCTTCGCCGTTCCCATGCGCACCTTCGGCGAGCCTTCCAGATCTGCCGTGCGGTGGGCTGCGGCGACCATTTCGCGCGTGGGTCCGCCGCCGCCGTCGCCATAGCCGAAGGGGACCAGCGAAATAGTGCCCCGGCCATGCTCCCGGTAGTTGCGCTGGGCATGTGCGAGTTCGCGTCCGTGGAGTTCGGCGTTGTAAGTGTCCACCGGCGGGAAGTGGGTGAATAGCCGCGTGCCGTCGATGCCCTCCCAGTTGAAGGTGTGGTGCGGCATCTTGTTGACCTGGTTCCAGGAGATCTTCTGGGTCAGGAACCAGCGGGAACCAGCCGACTTGACGATCTGCGGCAGCGCCCCGGAATACCCGAAGGAGTCCGGCAGCCAGGCTTCCTGGCAGTCGATACCGAACTCCTGCAGGAAGAAGCCCTTGCCCTCGACGAATTGGCGGGCCATGGCCTCGCCACCGGGCATGTTGGTGTCCGATTCCACCCACATGCCACCAACCGGCATGAATTGCCCAGCCTTCACCTTCTCCCGGATCCGGATGAACAGCTCAGGGTAGAACTCCTTGATCCAGGCCAGTTGCTGCGCCGACGAGCAGGAAAAGACGAAGTCAGGATTCTCATCCATGAGGGCGACGACGTTGGAGAAGGTACGGGCACACTTGCGGATGGTTTCGCGGACCGGCCAAAGCCAGGCCGAGTCGATATGGGCGTGGCCGGTGGCCAACAGTTCATGGGCTGAGGCGTAAGCAGGCCTGCTCAAGACCTCGGCGAGGGCTTCCCTGCCGGCCGCCGCAGTACCCGCGACGTCGTCAGGATCCATGACGTCCAGCATGCGTTCAAAGGCGCGAAGGATTTCGTGCCGCCGCGGCAGTTCGAAGGGTAGCTCGTGCATGAGCCCGCTGAGCGTCCAAATATCCTGGTGGAGCTCCCAGACCACCTCGTTGAGTTCGGCTATGGCTATGCGCCCGAGCCGATAGCGGGGCTCGTCTCCGGAGGTTGCTATGTCCCCCAAAGGTGTTGCCGAGAAGCTCCATCCCTGGCTGAGATCAGGATTGGCCGCGGCTTCGACGTAGAAGTCCACCGAGAGCCCGCCACCCAGGAGCTTAAGCGGGACATGCTGGTTGCGGGGAGAAATGGCCTTGATGATGGTGCCGTCCGGGCGCCAGGCAATGCCTTCGCACTGGAATCCGGGGGCGTCGATACTGAAGCCGAGATCGACGACGATCTCCACCGCGGTGCCATCGGCGACCCCCCAACCCTCCGGAACCTCACCTTGGAGCCGCAGCCACTTGGTGCTCCAGGCTTTGCCCCACGCAGCACCATGTTCCTGGGGTTCAAAGACTTGATGGAGGGCTTCCGAAGCGGGGACCGGCTCTCCCGGCACATCCCAACTGCTGAGGGCCAGGGGCAGCGCGCGGCCATAGATGGCGGGGGCGATCCGCTCCCGGACAAAACGTTCGAGCCGCTTCTCAGTGATCCGGCGGTCGTCGTGCAATTCAAGTCCCCTTTAGCGCTGGGCTGGGTCGAGAGGCTTCCGAACCGTTACACGCAACCTAAGCGAGCAAGGTTACTAGCAGGTGGAAACAACGATTCCATTCGATGGATAAAATCTACGTTGTTCCGGAACAATAACCAAGTGATTGACGGCTATCCCTACAAGTCCCTAAAAGTTTGCCGGAACGCGCACCCGCCCGCTGCCCGCATAAACGTTCAGGCTGGTCCCCCGGCTGAATCCCACCAGGGTCAGTCCGGTCTCCTGGGCCAGTTCCGCGGCGAGGCTGGAGGGTGCGCTGACGGCAGCCAAGACCGGGATTCCGGCAAGCGCAGCCTTTTGAACCAGCTCGAAGGACGCCCTCCCTGAGACCTGCAGGATGGTGCCCCTCAGGGGCAACAAACCTTCACGCAGCGCCCAACCCACCACCTTGTCTACAGCATTGTGCCTGCCCACGTCTTCCCGCAGGCACAGTAGCTCAGCCTCACCGTCGTCGGTGATCCTAAAGAGGCCGGCGGCGTGTACTCCCCCGGTCTTGTCGAAAACCGCTTGCGCTTCGCGGAGACGGTCCGGCAAGGAAGCGAGAAGCTCCACCGGCACGCTCAGGGAGTCGTCCGCAGGGCTGAAGTGCGAGGATTTCCGCACAGCCTCAATGGAGTCTGTGCCACAAATCCCGCACGAGCTGGACGTGTAGACATTGCGGCCGGTCTCAGGAAGGACGACGTCGGGCCGCAACTGGGCTTCCACCACGTTGAAGGTCTGAACGCCGTTCTCGTCCTCGCCGGCGCAAAAGCGCAGCGAGATGAGCTGGGCCGGGTCCCAGATGACGCCCTCGGAAACGAGGAAACCCGCCACGAGGTCAAAGTCGTCGCCAGGGGTCCTCATGGTCACGGAAAAGGACATGTGCCCCAGGCGCACCTCCAGCGGTTCCTCGACGGCCAGGAAGTCCTCGCGGTAACGGACAGGGTGCTCCAACGCCTGGGCTGAGCCATCCAGGACGAACTTGTGCACCTTGCGG
Source organism: Arthrobacter sp. FW306-04-A (assembly GCF_044358315.1). GTDB lineage: Bacteria > Actinomycetota > Actinomycetes > Actinomycetales > Micrococcaceae > Arthrobacter. The sequence continues at coordinate 850,705 of NZ_CP084559.1, read as the reverse complement.
CGCTGGGTCACCCGTCCCATGTCAGATACCCGCCGTCTCGGCGGCAGCTTCCCCGTGTTTGGCCGTTTCCGAATGTTTGACGAACCGCACCGTCATGGCCTTGTAGCCGGGCGTATTGGATTCACGCGCCACGAGTTCCCGGTGCACCAAGGCGTTGGCCTCCGGGAAGTAAGCGGCCGCGCAACCCTTGGCTGTGGGGTAGGCGACCAGCCGGAACTTGTCCGCCCGGCGTTCCGTTCCGCCGAAGATGGAGATGACGTCCACCATGTCCCTGTCTTCGAATCCGAGTTCGCTGAGGTCGTCCCCGTGGACCAGGATGACCCTGCGGCCTTCGGAAATACCCCGGTAGCGGTCGTCGAGCCCGTAGAACGTGGTGTTGTACTGGTCGTGGCTGCGGACGGTTTGCAGGATCAGGTGGCCGGCCGGGGCTTCAAGGTACTCCAGCGGGCTTACGGTGAAGCGTGCCTTGCCAATATCCGTGGCGAAGGTGCGGGTGTCACGCGGTGGATTGGGAAGCACAAAGCCGTTCTTGGTGCGGACGCGCGCGTTGAAGTCCTCGAAGCCGGGGATGACCCTGGAAATGTGGTCCCGGATGACGTCGTAGTCCTCGGCCATCTCGCGCCAGTTCACCGCATGATCATCGCCGAGGACTGCCTGCGCCATGCGTGCGACGATGACGGGTTCGCTGAGCAAGTGCTCCGAGACCGGAGCCAGGCGGCCCTGGGTGGAGTGGATGACGGACATGGAGTCTTCCACGGAGAGGAACTGGCGTCCGCCGGGGTGCTTGTCGTCCGTGTCCGTTCGGCCCAGGGTAGGCAGGATCAGGGAGGTCTTGCCGTGCACGACGTGGGCACGGTTGGGCTTGGTGGAAATGTGAACCGTCAGACCGGCCCTCTTCAGCCCTTCCTCCAGCGCGACCGTGTCCGAGCCCGCCGCGGCGAAGTTCCCGCCCATGGACACGAACACATCCACGTTGCCCTGCTCCAAGGCGTGTTGGGTCTCCACGGAGTCGTAGCCGTGTGCCCTGGGCATCGTTAATCCGTACTCCTTGTCGAGGGCCGCAAGGAAGCCCTCGGAAGGCTTCTCCCAGATGCCCATGGTGCGGTCGCCCTGCACGTTGGAGTGGCCGCGGACGGGGCAAGCTCCGGCTCCGCGCTTGCCGAAGTTTCCCTGCAGGAGGAGCAGGTTGATGATTTCCCGCAAAGTGTCCACGGAGTGGGGTTGCTGGGTCAGGCCCAGCGCCCAGCAAATGATGGTGCCCTTCGAAGCGGCCAGCATGCCCGCTACCTTGGTTATTTCGATGCGGCTCAGGCCTGTGGCGCGTTCCGTCTCGGCCCAATCAAGCGTGGCCCGGGCTTCCGCGTAGGCCCCGAAGCCATCGGTCTGTGCCTCGATGAAGGCACGATCGACCACAGTCCCCGGCTGCCGCTTCTCTTCCTCGAGCAAGAGGTGGCCCAGAGCCTGGAACAAGGCGAGGTCGCCGCCGACCTTGATCTGCAGGAATTCATCGGCGATGTCCGTGCCGCCGCCCACCACGCCGTTGAGCGACTGGGGATCCTTGAAGTTCAGGAGCCCGGCTTCCGGCAAAGGATTGACTGCCACGACCTTGCCGCCGTTGTTCTTGCAATCACGCAGGGCGGAGAGCATGCGAGGGTGGTTCGTGCCCGGGTTCTGGCCCACAACCAGTACCAGTTGCGCCTCGTGGATGTCTTCCAGGGAGACGGTTCCCTTGCCGATGCCGATGGTCGGGTTGAGGGCGCTGCCGGAAGACTCGTGGCACATGTTCGAGCAGTCGGGCAGGTTGTTGGTGCCGAGGCTCCGCGCGAAGAGCTGGTACATGAAGGCTGTCTCGTTGGCCGTGCGGCCCGAGGTGTAGAAAACGCAGCGGTCCGGCGTCGTGGCGTTGACGTGCTCGCCGATCAGGGCGAAAGCATCTGTCCAACTGATCGGAGAATAGTGTGTTTCGCCGGGGCGGATGACAACGGGCTCGGCGATGCGCCCCTGGCTGCCCAGCCAATATTCGGTCTTGTCCTCAAGCTCGGCAAGGGAATGCTTGGCCCAGAACGCCGCATCGACCACGCGGGTGGTGCTCTCCTCGGCGATGGCCTTGGCCCCGTTTTCGCAGAACTCGGCGGGGCTGCGTTTTCCGGTAATGGACTCGGGCCAGGCGCACCCGGGACAGTCGAAACCGTCCCGCTGGTTGACGCGGAGCATTGACTTGACGGTCCGGCTCACACCGGCTTGGGCCCAACCTCGTTCCAATGCCACGGTGACTGCCTTGACACCGGCGGCGGAACGCTTGGGCGGGTGGATCTGGAGGTCATCTTCATTGATGTCCTGCTCGGGAGCATGCCTGTTCATGTCCCCATCATTGCAAGGCCTGTCTCTCTATTCCACCCGTGTCCATCCGGGACCGGAAGTTCTCAGCCAGTCAGGGCGCTCCAGTCCACCGGCCCTGACGAAACTTTGCGGGCGGGTCTGGCTGGAGGTTTCTTGGTTTTGTCCTGTGAAGGCTTTGGTTGGGGAAGCGGCGGCCCCCAAGGAAGGGGGAAAGCAGGCACAGGTTCCCCGAGTTGGACGCCGTGTGGCGGGACCACCATGACTCCGTCCGCACTGGCGAGGCCACGCATCATCCCTGGCCCCGCGTGTTGCGCCGGCGAGGCCAATCCGTACACGAACCTGAAGGGAAGCAAGCGGGTGCGCCCGGGGTCGGCGTCGAGCATTGCACCGCAAGGCACTTCCCCCACCTCGGGCAGCTTGCCGTGACCCAGTCCCGCGAGCAGTGGTGCGCCGATCGTGAAAAGAACCATCATGGCCGCGAGCGGGTTGCCGGGCAGACCCAAAACAAAGCGCCCGTCCGGCAACTCGGCCAGGACGCCAGGGTGTCCCGGCCGCATCGCAATGCCATCAATCAACAATCGACCGCCGAGTTCTGCAACTGCCCTCCGGAAGTGGTCCGTTCCCGAGCGGCCCGTTCCCCCGGTGGTGATAACGACGTCGGCGGGTGGCGTGTCCGGCGACAACTCGCCTTCCTCTAGGCCCGCGAGCCATTCCCCGTAGGAGTCGCCCACTTTGATCTGCTCGCCGCGGATGCCGCCAAGGAGTTCGACGACGGCGCCAAGCTGGGGCCCGAAGGTATCCCTCACCCGCCCAGGGGCAGGGACACCCGCGGTCACCACTTCGGAGCCAGTCAAGAGCAGTTTGACGAGGGGTTTGCCCAGGACATCCAGTTCATCGCGGCCGGCCAATGCAGCCAGGGCGAGGTGGGCCGGGTTCAAAACGACGCCGGACTTGATCAGCAGCTCGCCTGCCCCGGCTTCTTCTCCGGCGTTACGGATGTGTTGCCCGTTGCGCGGTTCGCCAGGCTTCGAGTTTCCGCCTAGCGCGAGGACCGGCAGGCCATCTTCGTCGGTAGCCAGGACGCCGCTTTCGCTACGGAGCACGGCCTTGGCCCCCGGCGGGATCATGCCACCCGTGACGATAGGGCTCGCCTGATGCGGGGCCAGCCGATGGCCCGGCTCGGCCAGGATCCATGGGCCGTTGCCGTTGACAGCCCAGCCATCCATCGCCGAAGACGCATAGTGCGGCAGGTCCTGGAGGGCGTGGACGTCCGACGCCAACGTCCGGCCGAGGGCGTCCCTCAGCGCAACGGGTGCCGTGGGAATGGGCGTGGCACAGTCGAAGGCGAGCTGCCGGGCTTCCGCCCACAGGTGGTCGGCGTGCGGGACATGCTCAACGTCTGGCGGTTCAGTCATGGCGGAAGGGTGCTGGTTCTCGGCGCCCTGTTCAGGGGCATCGGTCATCCGGCGTCGGTTCCGGGGTTCGTGTAGTCGTTGGCGAGCGTGCGTGCCAGGCCCATGGCGGCGTCCATCGACGCGGTTTCCGTCGCTTGTCCCGAACCCGCTGCAAGTCCGGCCGCGAAGCCGGCAATAAAGGTGGTCAAGGGAGCCGCCGGCCGAACGACGGAATGGGCTGCAACGCCCGCCAAGGAGAGGATCTCGTTGATGTCGATCTCGACGCCTTCAAGCTCATATGCTTGCAGCAGGCTCCTACACCACTCCTCAAGCGTTTCTTCTTGGCTCTTCACGATCCGCCTCCAAAGTCCGGTACAGCTTTTGTCACGGCAGGTCGCCGTCCACTCCAAGCGCCGCGGCATCGTCCCAGGTATCCACGTCATCGGTGGAGCCAGCAGGAACAGGTACGGCCAGCAGATCAAGCCTAGCAAGCAGGCGGAACACCGCGGCGTTGGCGAGGCCACCCTGTTCTCCGGCAGCCAGCACTTCCCGTTGCAAAGCAGAGAACCGGTAGATTCCAAGCAATGGCTGTTTCCGTCCATCGGCGGATACGGCCATGGCCCCTTCCGTCTCTTCGTGTCCGGCAAGTTCCCGGACGAGAACCGGAACGGCTGCGCCCGCGAGGGGCATATCGCACGCCATGACGAGCACCCACAGTGCGGATGTTTCCCTTGCGGAAAGACCCTGGCGGGCATGCTTCTCGAGCGCAAGGAGTCCGGCTTCGATCGCCGCTGCGGGTCCCGCAAACGGGGGGTCCTCGCGGGCGGTCATGATGCCGTACGGCAACGTGCCGGGATCCGGCCCGACGACGACGACCCGCGCTGCCCCGTACGCGGCCGCGAGGGCGCGTTCGAGGAGCGTGGCGCCGTCGTAAGTCAGCTGGGCTTTGGGCACGCCACCGAGGCGGGAGGACTTGCCACCCGCCAAAATCACCGCATCAAAGTCCACCAGCCCAGATTACCGGGGGCGGGCTCAGTTCGGTTAGGCCGCCGATTCGGGCAGGAGGAAGGGATCCCACGCGGGCGTAGGTTTCTCCAGCTCCTTGATTTGCCAGATAGTCCCGGTGGGCGCCGCCGGAGTGAACCTCAGTTTCCAGCCCATTTCGGCCGGTGTGTGGTCACTCTTGGCATTGTTGCAGCGTAGGCACGCCGCCACCAGGTTTTCCCAGGAATCCGCGCCGCCCCTGGATTTGGGGTGGACGTGGTCAATTGTGTGGGCTGCTTTCCCGCAATAGGCGCAACGGTGACCGTCGCGGCGCAAGACGCCGCGGCGTGTAACCGCCGTGATCGCGTTGTACCTCGGCCGGATGTAGCGATTGAGCAGAATCACGGAGGGACGTCCGAGAATCTCCTTTGGCCCGACGACAGGCTCGTCGCCTTCGGCCACTACGCTCGCTTTTCCGGTGAGCACAAGGACCAGCGCCCGGCGGAAGGTCACTACCGCCAGCGGTTCATATCCAGCATTCAGAACGAGTGTGCGCATGCACGTACCTCTTCACGGCCGCACCCGTCAGGGGCGCGAGGGCCGGCTGCCCTCTGCATGTACGGGCTGTGGATCGACATCACAAGAGTAAACACCCGGAGGCCAGATCACCGAATCCTCGGGTGCGTTCGGGCGCTGTGTCGGGCAAAGTTCATGTACCGGACATGTGACGGGAACCTTCACCTGTCCGGGAGCAGCGGCTGCTGACGCTGCCACGCCCGGAATCGTCCACGGCAGACCGTGGGCACTAGATGTGGCACATGCTGGTTAAAACAGAACATCCCCGCTGGCGGACCAGCGGGGATGTTCCAGTGAAACTATTTAGCAGAAGCTATTTAGCCACCAACGCGGATGAAGACCGGACCGGATCCGATGTTCACGCTGTACAAAGCAGTGGTGCCACCGTTCCAGCCGCCGTGGACGGCCATGCCGTTACCGACGTAAACAGCGATGTGGGCCTTGCCCATGCCGCCGTTCTGGTAGTAAACGAGGTCACCCGGTTGCGCTTCAGCAGCACTGACCGTGCGGCCGAGGGACAGGTAGTCTGCCGGCCAACCGTGGAAGTTGATCCCAACAGCGGCCAGGGAGTTCGAAGCCAGGGCGGTGCAGTCCTGGGCAACGCCAAGCTGCGCGTAAGCTGCGGCCGCAATTGCTGCGCCCTTGCCGCTGGCAACCTTCGTGGCGGGGGATACAGCGGCCGAAACGGAAAGCGTGGAGACACCCGTTGTTGCAGCCTTGGGAGCGGCAACAGCTTCCTGGACGGCAACCGGAGCCTCGGCAACGGGAGCAGCTTCGGTTGAAACAGCCGGACGTTCGTACTTGATAGCGACGGAGGAATCGGCCGCAATACTGGCTTGGGCGATGGACTGGACTTCCAAGGTGGAGGTCGCAGTGGACTCGCGGGGAACGTTGGTTTCGGCAGCGTTGGCCGCGATACCGCTAGTGAGCACCAGACCGGACGCAGCGGCGATAACCGCTGCCTGACGGCCTACGCCACCGGCGTTGCTGCCGACGGTCTTAGCGATGACGGCAAGCGAGTTGGTCTTGGTGACCGCGGCGCGGTGGCGCGCAAGAGTAGAGCGTGAAGACACGTTAAAAGGCCTCTCCCTATGCCCGCGAGGTAAGCTGTCGGATTCGGATGGGAGTCATCCGGCCGCAATGCTTCCCGTAGGAAACAAATGCGACTTAACCCCAAGGCCATCGGTGAAGATGACCAAAAGTGGGTCCCCCGCCTCTGCCAGACGATGTTTTGCGAACGGAACCTCGGGCAGTGGCAGAGCTAGGCAATCCACCCGAGTGCATCAACTCTCTAAAAGTTGATGCGAGTTAGACGGTACAGGAGTTTTGGCTGAATGTCACATTCAGGTCACGGAGCGTGACAAGCATGCGAGAGACGGCCATCGGATTGGCTACAGCCAGCCCAGGGGATCAACGACGTCGCCGTTGACCATGACTTCAAAATGGAGGTGGCAGCCGGTGGAAGCGCCAGTGGTGCCGCTCAAAGCGATAACGTCGCCGCGGTTGACCGTTTGGCCCACCTGGACGTTGAACGAGGACAAGTGGTTGTACGTGGTTTCCAGGCCGTTGCCGTGGTCCACCACAATGCGGTTTCCACCGCCATACGGGTGCCAGCCCGCAAACGTGACCTTGCCGGCGGCAGCCGCATGCACCTGGGTGCCGCACTGGGCCACGAAGTCCTGGCCACGGTGGAACTCCCCCAAGCCTCCCGTAATGGGGTTCACACGGTAGCCGAACGGCGAGGCCGTGGCGAGGGTGTCCAGCGGAGCGCCCAGCGTGCCCTTCGAGGACGACGTCTTGATGCTGCCGACGGACTGCGCGCTCAGGAGCTGCTTGAGTTTGCTATCAGGATCCGCCGTGGTAGAAACGGCAGCGCGGCTGAAGTCGATGGTGGCATTGGCCGCAGCGGGAATCTCGGCCTGAGTCCCCGCCGAAGCGGCCGAAGCCTGGTTCGATTCCGCAGCGGCCGTCAATGCTCCGGTACCCGGCATGGCCACGGTCAGGATGAGGCCCGTGGTGGCAAGGGCCACACCGGCCTTCTGTCCCGCACCGCTCGCGGCGGCGAAATCGGCCATTTGCCGCAAGGGGCCCTTGCGCCGGCGCACTTCGCGATGCGGATCGCGGGGCCGATCGTGCGCAACGACTTGCATGGTCCGCAGCTCAGCAGTAGGACCGGACGCGCGTCTGCGGCCCCTGGTGTTCTGCGTGGTCAAAGTGTTCCTCTCTGGCAAGCCTGCGAAGTTAGCTGTCGGATTCGGGTCAGAGAGTGCATGGACCCGGTCCGCGTGGAGGGCGCGAAGCACAGAGGGATCCCCGGAAAAGGCCCTGCGCTTTTTGCACATCCGCTGCGGACTTCACCCCAAGGCTGTCTTTCGACCGCCACTGGTGGTTCCCCCGCTTCTGCCAGTGAATGGACTAATCCACCTGATCCGCTGGCAGAACTCGGCTTCGGATCAGGTAACGCTTTGGTATCGGCGCCAGTACTAAACTATAGGGGATTAAAGCCCCGCAGTAATAATTCCGTTATCTTTGCCGATCGGTTTGCCGAAAGAGCTAGGAGACGGTGACAAACACGTGCGACGCCACCTCAGGCGGCAGCTCCAAGGCACCGTCGATATTGGGCACGCGAACGGAGATGTACTCCCCGACACGCTCCAGGGAAACCCTGGCTCCCGGGCGGATTCCGCCTTCGTCCAGCTGCACCAACAGCTCCGGTTCCACCTGGATCGGTTCAGCCAACCGGCTGACAATGACCCGGTTGTCCGGTGAGTATTCGTTCATCGCCTCAAGGAGGTTGACCACACCATCCGTAAAGGCGTGAGACGCAGCTCCGCCCAGGGCTTCGAGTCCCGGAATGGGGTTGCCGTAGGGAGATTCCGTGGGGTGGTCCAGGAGCTCATAGAGCCGCCGCTCCACGCGCTCGCTCATAACGTGTTCCCAGCGGCACGCTTCGTCGTGGACATAGGCCCAGTCCAGTCCAATGACGTCGGCTAGGAGCCGCTCGGCGAGACGGTGCTTGCGCATGACCTCGGTGGCACGTTTCCGGCCGGTTTCGGTCAACTCAAGGTGCCGGTCGTTGGAAACAATCACCAGGCCGTCGCGTTCCATTCGCCCGATCGTCTGGGAAACGGTGGGCCCGGAGTGCCGCAAGCGCTCGGCGATGCGCGCGCGAAGAGCCACGATGTTCTCTTCTTCAAGCTCCAAAATGGTCCGAAGATACATCTCAGTGGTATCGATCAGATCCGTCATCCAGCTCAGCTCCTAGAGCGCAGTATCTTGCGTATTTTCCACCGTACCGCAGCCGGCCAGGCGGTCTACCCGCCGGTCGTCCCGGGCCGGGCGCCAGCTCCTAGCTTAGCTTATTTGGAATTACTCCGGATAATTTTCGGGCCCGCCCCCGTGCAGGCCCCCGTGTCCCGCGCCGGCGGAACAGATGCTTTCCACGTGGCGGACTATGAAGCGTTCAGTTCTGTCCCCGCCTGCGGAGTCAGGCAGAATTGGGGAGTCGAAGGGGCAGCGATGCCACCTGCCACGACCCATCTAGGCCGCTACTTCACCATTGGAGCATCCCGTGAGCGACAACAGCATCACTATCCCCGCCGATTTGCTGCCCAAGGACGGCCGCTTCGGCGCCGGGCCCTCCAAGGTCCGCCCGGAGCAGATCGAGGCATTGTCTGCCGCCTCGGCAACGATCCTCGGCACTTCCCACCGCCAGGCACCCGTCAAGAACCTGGTGGGCTCCGTCCGCGAGGGACTCAGCCAGTTCTTCCGTGCACCCGAGGGTTACGAGGTGATTCTCGGCGTCGGAGGCTCCACCGCATTCTGGGACGTCGCCAGCTTCGGCCTGGTAGAGAAGAAGGCACAGCACCTCTCCTTTGGTGAGTTCGGTTCCAAGTTCGCCTCGGCCACGAACAAGGCACCCTTCCTGGAAGCTTCCTCGATCATCAAGTCCGAGCCCGGCACGCGCCCGGTTTCCCAAGCCGAGGTAGGCGTGGACGTTTACGCGTGGCCGCAGAACGAAACGTCCACCGGCGTAGCGGCCCCCGTGAAGCGGGTAGCCGGCGTAGACGACGGCGCACTGGTCCTGGTGGACGCGACCTCAGCTGCCGGTGGCCTGGACGTGGACCTTGCCGAGGCCGATGTCTACTACTTCGCACCGCAAAAGAACTTTGCCTCCGACGGCGGACTGTGGCTTGGCCTGTTCTCCCCCGCCGCTCTTGAGCGTGCCGCCAAGATCAAGGCAAGCGGCCGCTGGATTCCGGATTTCCTGGATCTGCAGACGGCCGTCGACAACTCGAGGCTCAACCAGACCTACAACACGCCGTCCCTGTCCACCCTGGTGACGCTCGACGCCCAGGTCCAGTGGCTCAACAAGAACGGCGGCCTGGACTTCGCTTCCGCACGCACGGCGGACTCCGCCAGCCGCATCTACACCTGGGCCGAGGCTTCCGAGTACGCCACCCCGTTCGTGGCAAAGCCTGAAGACCGCTCCAACGTCATTGCCACGATCGATTTTAATGATTCGATCGACGCCGCCGCCATCGCTAAGGTGCTGCGTGCCAATGGGATCGTGGACACGGAGCCGTACCGCAAGCTGGGCCGCAACCAGCTCCGCATCGCTACCTTCGTTGCCATAGAACCGGACGACGTTTCGGCGCTGCTCGCGAGCATCGACTTCGTGGTGGGCGAACTGAAAAAGTAAGCGCCCGCCGCGTTCCCGCGGTCAAGATTGGTCGGCGTCGTTCGGGTATGGATCCCGGGCGGCGCCAGCCTTTTTAACGGCGCCAGCCTTTTTAACAGTGCCAGCCCTTTTAACGGGACTTTCGCCTTTAACGCGGTCGTCCATGACAGGGCTGATGCCTTGCGACTCGATCCGGAAGAACCGCAACCCTCGGGCGCTGCTGTCGAAGCGAAGCCGCAACTGACGCGCGCGGATGATCCAGATGATACCGACGACGGCGGTGCTGGCGCCAGCGGCCGCTGCCACCCCAACGGCCCAGCGGGGTCCGGCTACGCTGGACACCCAGCCGACGAAGGGCGCCCCGATGGGCGTTCCTCCCATGAAAATGGCCATGTACAACGCCATGACCCTGCCGCGCATTACGGGTTCGGTAGTGGACTGTACATAGCCGTTGGCGCTAGTGATCATGGTCAAGGCGAACAGGCCGCACGGAATCAGGGCCAAGCCAAACATGGTGTAGTTCGGCGCCATGGCGGCGAACCCGCTCGCGATGCCGAACCCGCCGGAAGCGGCGAAGATGAGCCGCATGCGTGGCCTCCCCCGCCGGGCGGACAGCAACGCTCCCGCGACTGAGCCGATTGCCATAACCGAGTTGAGGAGCCCGAACGCACCTGCGTCCATGCCGAATTCCGTGCCAACCATCGCAGCGATGAAGAGGACAAAGTTCAGGCCGAACGTGCCCATGACGAAAATCGCGACGAGGACCACCATGATGTCAGGGCGGTTGCGGACGTAGCGGAGCCCTTCGCGGATGCGGCCCTTGCCCGCGGCTGCCCGGGGCTGGACACGCAGGGAGGAGGAAGGGATGGCGCGGATCGCGCCGAGCATCGCCACGAAGGTCAGCGTATTGATCATGAAAACCCAGCCCGGCCCCACGGCCACCGTCAACATGCCGGCCACGGCAGGGCCGATCATGCGGGCAACGTTGAACGAGGCACTGTTCAGCGCCACGGCGTTGGAGAGGTAGTCGTCCTTGACGAGCTCCGAAACGAACGTCTGGCGAACGGGGGCGTCAAGTGCCGAAACGACGCCAAGCAACAGTGCGAACACGTAGACATGCCACAACTGTGCAGCGCCGCTCAGCACGAGGATTCCCAACCCGGTACTTAGGACCGCCATGGCCGATTGCGTCATGACCAGGAGCCTGCGCCGGCTGTGGCGGTCGGCAAGCAGTCCGGCCCACGGTGCCAGGAACAGCTGCGGACCAAGTTGGAGCGCCAAGGTAATGCCCATGGCGCCGGCGTCGTGGTTGCTCAGATGGGCAAAGACCAGCCAGTCCTGCGCGGTTCGCTGCATCCAGGTGCCGATGTTGGAAACAAGGGCGCCAAGGAACCAAATGCGGTAGTTAAGGACACCCAGCGATTTGAAGGTGGACATCAGGTTCCACCTTCAAAGAGTTCATTCGCTGGGTCCGCCAAAGGCTAGTCGGCCTCGACTTCGTCGTCCGGGGCGTCGTCGTCCTCGTCAACGGAACTGTCCGCTGTCGAGGTGTCTTCCTCTGCCAGCTCGTCGGGGACCGCCTCGTCCTCTGGACGGACGCGCTTTGCCCAAGGCACCCATTCAGGGGCGAGGATGGAGTCCTCGGACGGCAGCAGGCCGAGTTCGCTGACCGTGACGACTTTGGAGCGCGAGTTGCGGGTCACGACGGCGTACCACTGCCAGCCGCCGTAACCGGCCAGTCGCGATTCGAAAAGGTGCGTGACGACGCGTTCGCCTTCGGAGCGTGCGGCGATATGCGGTCCGATTTCATTCGGCTTGGCAATGGTCTCCACCGCATTGCGGGCGACGTCGACGGCGGCCGCCAGGAAGGCGTCCGGCTTGCCGACGCGCCACACGGGAATGCCGGTGCGAGGTTTCGCCGTTGTCGGCTTCCGCCCAGCAGCAGTATCAGCCGTTCCTGCTGTTGCTGGTGCGGCACCGGTACCGTTCTCTTCAGGACTGGCTTCAGCGGATTCCGATGTCATGGCTGCTTTAGGCTTCCAGCTCGTCGGCAACCTTGCGCAGTGCTGCCGCGATGGCCTTGCCTTTGGCGCCTTCAGGGTACTTACCGGCCGACAACGTCCCCGAAAGGTTGTCCAAGACGGACACAAGATCCTGGACCACGGGCGCGAGCTCGCGGGCGTTCATGCGCTTGGCCTTGGCAATGGATGGCAGCTTGTCCAACACACGGAGGCCCAGTGCCTGGGCGCCTCGGCGACCGTCGGCAACGCCGAATTCAACCCGGGTGCCTGCCTTAAGATCCGTTACACCCTCGGGCAGGGCGGATTTGGGCAGAAATACTTCCTGGCCATCCTCTGCTGCGAGGAATCCGAAGCCTTTGTCCTTGTCATACCACTTGACCTTGCCGGTGGGCACGTAATCAACCTTCTTCGTTCTTGCTTGGGAGACACAGCCGGCGCGTCACCGCATCCGCAGGATACTGCGGGAACAGGGGTAACTGCCTGGTCCGTGTTGGTCTATTGCTTCAAGGTTATCCTGCCCGGCCGCGGATTCGCGCTTTGAGACCACGCGGAGCAGGTCCCGTCGTCTTTTGTTCTTGCGCAGGGCGGCAACAGCGCATCTGGCGCGGGACTGTTAGCGTTGCTCATATGATTCCCCACGGCTACCGCCGCCCGCTTGTGATCGTCGCCGTCGTCGTCGCCGTGGTGTCTTTGGCGGCCGTGGGCGCCGTCATGGCTACCGCTTTTGCCCGGGGGGTGGCCCCGATTTGGGTGACCTCCACCGCCCTCTATGGGCTGCCGCTGGCCTTTATTTTGATGGCCGCATTGGTGGTGGACTCCGTCTGGGTACGGCGTCGCCAATGAGCCACCAGAAAGCCCGACAGCGGGCCCGGCTGGCGGTAACGTTGAACTGATGTCCCTTATTCGCGCGCTCAGCAAGGAACTGGAAGCGCGCAGCGATGATTCGCTGCGGGCCCTGTTTGCCGCGCGGCCGGACCTCATTTCTCCTGTTGCCCCGGACTTCGCCGCACTCGCTGCGAGGGCGAGCGCACGGGTCAGCGTGCAACGCGCCCTCGAACGGCTCAACAAACCGGAAATGCAGGTACTGGAGACCCTCCATCTCTGCACCAATGCGGACACTGGCCACAGCGTCTCTGCGGCGGGTTTGAAAAAGTGCATCAACGGCTCAACACTTGCAGCGCTCGAGCCGATCTTGAACAAGCTCCAGGAGCTGGCACTCATCCACAGGGCCGATCCGCCGGCCACGGTGCACAATCCCGGTCGCCAACGCTTCTACTTGCCGGTGGGCAGCCTCAAGGACGTCATCGGCATCTACCCCGCCGGACTGGGCCGCAGCTACACCGAGCTGGTACGGCTGCAGCCGGCCTTCGCCCAGCGCGTAGTACAGCTCGTTGCCGAACTTCACAAGAGCGGCGCCGATGTCCTCGCTGCCACCACGCCGATGGACGCGGCGCTGGCCCTGCAGCGATGGACGTCGACTCCGGAGAGTCTGCAGCACATCTTGTCCGAGGCGCCGATACGGACCCGCCCCCTTTTGAACAAGTTTGGCAGCTGGGCCATGGGTGCTGTTCCACAGGCCCAGCGCAAGGCCTCCGTGCTCCATGAGGGCCGCGACGTCGGTCCCGTGGACTGGCTCTTGGCCCGCGGCTTGCTTGTACCCCTGGACGCCGGTCACGTCGAACTGCCCCACAGCGTCGGCCTGTCCCTGCGCGGCGGCGCGATCGTGGACCACTTCACTTTGAAGCCTCCCGTGCCGGAGCTAGGCCGGACAAGTGCCGCCTTGCGCCGGAATGCCGCCATGGGCGCTATTGCCGAAGTACTCCGGCTGGTCGGCGAACTCCTGTACGCGGTCCGCGATCAGCCGGTGCTTACCCTTCGCAGCGGCGGGGTGGGCGTACGCGAGCTCAAGCGCTTGGCCGATAGCCTCCGATTGGGACTGTCCGAGACTGCGCTGATCCTTGAGCTCAGTGCCCTGTCCGGATTGCTGCGCCTCGATGTGGACAGTTCCACGTGGATCCAGCCACCGACGGTCGAGTGGCTCACACTCCCCCGACAGGAACAGTGGCTCTGGCTGGTCAGCGCCTGGCTAGCCAGCGAGCGCGCTCCGTCACTCGTCGGGCAGAACCTCCCCGGTCCTGCCGCGACGGCATCGCGGACCGGTTTTGCCGGAACTGCCATCAACGCTTTGTCTGCCGAGGCCCAACGCCCTGACGCCCCGCTTGTCCGCAAGCGGATCTTGGAGATCCTCGACGAGCTCACCCGCGAAGTCGAAGCACCGGACGGCAAGGCCCCCGTGCTCAACGCCGAGGCTGTCATGGAGCGCGCGGAATGGACCCAACCCCGGATGTCACGGCGGTTCAGTTCCCTCATCCGCGGCATATTGCACGAAGCGGAAATCCTGGGGCTCATGGGTTCCGGCGCCCTCACCCAGCTAGGCTCCGCCATTGCCACCGAACAGCCGGATCTTGCCCTAAGCATCCTCGGCGAACACCTGCCCGCCGCGGTCAACCATGTCCTGCTCCAGGCAGACCTGACCGCAGTGGCCCCGGGGTACTTGGCACCTGAGCTGAGCGAAAAACTGCTTCTGATAGCCGAGGCCGAAGGCCAAGGGCCGGCCACCATCTTCCGTTTCTCCGGAGATTCAATACGACGCGCGCTGGACGCCGGCCAAGACGCCGAAGCCATCCTCTCCTTTCTGCGCACCCACTCCGCCACCGATGTCCCACAGCCGCTCCAGTACCTGATCAAGGACATCGCCTCGCGGCACGGCCGGCTACGCGTGGCCACCAGCGCCAGTTACATCCAAAGCGACGACGAGGCCGCCATTGCCGAACTCGTTCACGAGCCCGGGACCGCGAGCCTGGGCCTCGTCCGGATAGCCCCCACGGTGCTGACCTCCGCGGTGAGCCCGCGGGAGACCGCGAGGGTGCTGCGCGAGCTGGGACTTTCGCCTGCGGTGCAGGAGGCCGAGCCCGCCGTCGTGCGTTACAAGAGGACGACGGCGGTGGCTGGCGGCGCCCGCCCCGTTTACACGGCACCCCGCACCGCCCCGCCGGACGACGACGTCGACGCCCAACTGGCGGTCCTGAGGCACCATCGAGGGGTGTCGGGTGAGATGACCGGCGAGGCGGCGACGCAACTGGGGCTCGAAACGCTCCAAAGGGCCATCCGGCTGAAGCAAGCGGTCACCATGAACGTGGTTGACGGCTTGGGGAATTCCAACACCGAGACCGTTGTTCCCGTATCGGTGTCCGGCGGACGGGTCCGGGTGTTCGACGCGGCCAGGGACACCGAAAGAGTGTTGTCCATCCACCGCATTATCGATGTGGAACCTGCGGGCGATCCGCGCAAGTGAGGAAGCAATAGTGAGCGACGGTCCGCTGATCGTACAGAGCGACAAAACCATCCTGCTGGAAGTCGACCACGAGCTCGCCACCGAGGCACGGCATGCGATTGCGGCATTCGCCGAGCTGGAGCGCGCCCCCGAACACGTCCACAGCTACCGACTCACTCCTTTGGGTTTGTGGAATGCTCGCGCCGCGGGGCTCGACGCCGAAAAGGTCCTCGACACGCTCCTGCGCTACTCCCGTTTCCCGGTGCCGCACTCGTTGCTGATCGACATCGAAGAGACGATGTCGCGTTACGGCCGGTTGCGCCTGGAAAAGGACCCGCAGCACGGATTGGTCATGCGGACCACCGACTACCCCGTGCTTGAGGAAGTCATCCGTGCGAAGAAGATCGCACCGCTGCTGGGGCCGAGGATCGACGGCGAAACGGTGGTGGTGCATTCCTCCCAGCGCGGGCAGCTCAAGCAGCTTCTACTGAAGCTGGGGTGGCCGGCCGAGGACCTCGCGGGCTATGTGGACGGCACTCCGCACCTGATCGCCCTGAACGAGGACGGCTGGCACCTGCGGCCCTACCAAAAGCTTGCCACGGAGAACTTCTGGGCGGGCGGCAGCGGCGTCGTCGTTCTGCCTTGCGGTGCGGGGAAGACGCTAGTGGGCGCGGCCGCCATGGCCACCAGTTCCACCACCACCCTGATCCTGGTCACCAACACCGTCGCGGCCCGGCAATGGAAGGACGAGCTCCTCAAGCGGACGTCCTTGACGGAGCAGGAAATCGGCGAGTATTCAGGCGCGGTCAAGGAAGTCCGGCCCGTCACGATCGCCACCTACCAGGTCCTGACCACCAAGCGCGGGGGCCTTTACCCGCACCTGGAACTCGTGGATGGGCACGACTGGGGGCTCATCATTTACGACGAGGTCCACCTTTTGCCGGCTCCGATCTTCCGGATGACGGCGGACCTGCAAGCCCGGCGACGGCTCGGACTCACGGCGACCCTGGTGCGCGAGGACGGGCGGGAGGGCGAGGTTTTCAGCCTGATCGGCCCCAAGCGCTACGACGCACCCTGGAAGGACATTGAGGCCCAGGGCTACATTGCGCCCGCAGACTGCGTGGAAGTCCGGGTAGACCTGCCCAGGGACGAACGCGTGGCCTACGCCATGGCGGATGATGCGGACAAGTACCGATTGTGCGCGACGTCGGAGACAAAGACCCACCTGGTGGAGCAGTTGGTGGCGCAGCACCACGGAGAGCAGCTGCTGGTGATAGGCCAGTACATCGATCAGTTGGATGAGATCGGCAAGCGCTTGGACGCTCCCGTGATCAAGGGCGACACAACAGTCAAGGTGCGGCAGAAGCTGTTCGACGCCTTCCGTGCCGGTGAAATCAAGACCCTCGTGGTGTCCAAGGTGGCCAACTTCTCGATCGACCTACCGGAGGCCTCCGTGGCGATCCAGGTATCGGGATCCTTCGGTTCCCGCCAAGAGGAGGCACAGCGGCTGGGCCGATTGCTGCGCCCCAAGCAGGACGGCCGTGCTGCGCGTTTCTACTCATTGGTGGCCAGGGACACCCTCGACCAGGACTTCGCGGCCAAACGGCAGCGCTTCCTCGCCGAGCAGGGCTACGCGTACCGGATCATGGACGCCAAGGACGTACCCGCCGGGTAGTCGCTGGTCGACTCAGAGGCTAGGCAACCAGCTGTTGTGCGCGGTCTTGTTGCTGCGCTGGTTGCAGCGCGACGACGTCGACGACGGCCCAAGACTCTTCGTCGTTGATCTGCGCGTTCGCGAAGCGTTCGGCGGCAGCCCGATCGCTGAATTCCTCGTGCCCGATGCGGCCGGAATCCGCGTCCAGGTAGCTGACATGGAATTCGATGTTCCGATGTTCCAGTGCCTGTTCGTTCTTAGGAGCTTGTTCGTTCTTCATGGCTCCAGTGTGAAACGAGGCCCCGACAATTTAGGCCTGTGCCAGCGGCGTGTTGGGTTTTGGCTGGCCGCGTTGCTCCGGCCATGTTCGTTTAGGCCATGTTTGTTTAGGCCGCGTTTGCTCAGGCCCTGTTTGTTCAGGCGGTCCGCAGCACGTCCGCGGCCGTGCTGCGGACCGCCTCGCTCACCGCGTCTAGTATCCGTGACGGCGTCCGCCACCGTTGCCAGTACAAGGGAATGTCCAAGGGCCGCTCGGGCGCGAGTTCCACCAGGTGTCCATTTTCTATATCCTCTCTGCACTGCGCCTCTGGCAAGAGTCCCCATCCGAGACCCAAACGAATGGCCTCGGCAAACTCCTGGCTGGACGGAACGTAGTGGCGCGGTCCGGCCGGTTCCATCCCACGCGCCGCGCCGCCCATGAGCTCCAGGAAGCGGTGCTGGTACTCGTCTTTGCGATCGAAGTCCACGGCCGGAGCTGCGCGCAGGGAGGCGACGTCCACGCCGTCGGGAAGCCAACGTGCCCGGAATTCCGGAGTGGTGACGGCGCGGTATCGCATGCTTCCCAAGGGCTCGACACGGCAGCCTTGTACCGGTTCGGGGGTCGACGTCACGGCAGCCATCACTGTTCCGGCGCGCAGCATGGACGTTGAATATTGCTCGTCGTCCCGGTGGAGGTCGAAGACGGCGTTCAACTCCGCAGGGACCCTGGTGAGGGCCTTGAGGAACCAGACAGCCAGGGAATCCGCGTTGACCACGATGGGAACCGAGACCATCGGCGACTCGCCTGGCAGGCCCAGCTCAAGTTCGGCGTCGGCCTCCAACTGGGCGAGCTGCCGCGCGAGCCTGAGCACCACTTGTCCTGACTCCGTCGCCTGGACCGGATTGCTGCGCTGCAGCAACACTCTCCCGGATGTTTGTTCCAACGCCTTGAGGCGTTGGGAGACCGCCGACGGCGTGATGTTCAGTAGCCGGGCAGCGGCGTCGAGTGTGCCTTCGGTGAGCACCGCGGCAAAAGTGTGCAGCTGTTCGGAAGAGAATCTAGCCATAAGATGATCTTACGATGCCTAAGAATGTTTAGCTGGACTAATGATCGCGGCGGAACCTAACCTCGAAGCATGAACTCGCCTGACATCCTCCATGCTGCCGGACTTGGTCTCGGTACCGGCCTGGCCCTCATCGTTGCCATCGGCGCGCAAAACGCCTTCGTCCTCCGGCAAGGAATCCGTGGCGAGCACGTCGGACCAATCGTCGCCGTGTGCGCCATCTCGGACGCCGCGCTCATCGCGGCGGGGGTACTCGGCACAGGTGCCCTCATCACAGCGGCGCCGGCCGCCGTCGTCGTTCTCCGCTATGTTGGTGCCGCATTCCTGGTGACGTACGGGGTGATGGCGGCCAGGCGGATCCTCAAGCCGCAAGCGCTCGTGTCCGCGGACCCGGGGTCCCCGGGCGGCGGACGCGGCGGACTCGCGCCGGCGTTGACCACTGTCCTGGCACTCACGTGGCTCAACCCCCACGTCTATCTGGATACCGTGTTGCTGCTGGGATCTGTGGCGAACGCGCAGGCGCGCGGGCTCCAGTGGTGGTTCGGCGCCGGAGCGATGCTGGGCAGCATTCTGTGGTTCTGTTCGCTCGGTTTCGGCGCGAAATTGCTCCGCGGCTTCTTTGCGCGCCCGGCATCCTGGCGAATCCTCGACGGCGGGATTGCCGTCACCATGGTGGGACTCGGCGTCGGGCTGGCTTTGGGCCGCTAACCCGCCGGCTACCACGACACCCCGGCAATTCTCACAACAAGCATCCAGTCAACTCCCAGAAACTGGGAGCATCATGAATGCTATGAAAAAGAACGGCCCCGAAGCCAAGCTCCTCGTCGTCGACGACGAACCCAACATCCGTGAGCTGCTGTCCACCTCGCTGCGTTTTGCGGGTTTTGAGGTCGTTGCGGCATCGAACGGGCGCGAAGCCCTCGCTGCCGCCGATCTCCACTCCCCGGACCTCGCGGTACTGGACGTCATGCTCCCCGACATGGATGGGTTCACCGTCACCCGCCGCCTTCGTGCCGCGGGAAAGCACTTCCCTGTCCTGTTCCTGACCGCCAAGGACGATACCGAAGACAAGGTCATGGGCCTGACCGTGGGCGGCGACGACTATGTCACCAAGCCATTCAGCCTGGATGAAGTGGTGGCGCGGATCCGCGCAGTGCTGCGCCGCACGCAGCCCATGGAAGACGACGACGCCGTCATCCGCGTGGATGACCTGGAGCTCGACGACGACGCCCACGAGGTCCGCCGCGGCGGTACCATCATCGAGCTGTCGCCCACCGAGTTCAAGCTGCTCCGCTACCTCATGCTGAACCCCAACCGAGTGCTGTCCAAGGCGCAAATCCTGGACCACGTCTGGGAGTACGACTTCAACGGAGACGCTTCGATCGTGGAATCCTACATTTCCTACCTCCGACGCAAAGTGGACATCGACCCGGACGCAGCCGCGCTGATCCAGACCAAGCGTGGCGTGGGCTACGTACTGCGGACGGCCGAGAAGCGCTGACTTTGTTTAACCGTTGGAAGTCGGCCTCCCTCAGGTCGCAGCTGGTTGCCATCATCATGGGACTGCTGCTTCTTGCCCTGGCCGCAACGGGCGCCGGGACGCTGACGCTCGTCAAGAGCTACCTCCAAGGGCAGGTGGACGACAAGCTCAAGACCGCCGTCCAGATCGCCCAGCAGCAGCAATCTTTTGCCAACCTGTCCGAGCCCAACCCGGCCGTGCCCACGGACTATTCCCTGACGCTCTTCGTCCAGGGCCAGCCGCCCTATCCGTTCGGCGGCAGCAAGACCGATCGGCCGAGCATCGCCAACATCAGCCCGGTTGAAGCCAAGGACCGCAACTACGCGCCCTTCCAGGTGGGAGGCACTGCCGGCGGCAATTGGCGTGTAGTAGCGGTCAACGTCGTAGACAACCGGACCGGGCAAAACGCGGTGGTGATCGTCGGGTTGCCCCTGTCACCCGTGGACAAGGTCATGGAACACGCCACCCTCGTGGTGGTCGGCGTCGGGCTCTTGACCCTGGTGCTCGCGTTCTTCATCGCCACCTGGACCGTTGCACGCTCCTTCCGTCCCCTCGCACGCGTTGAAAAAACGGCGGCCGCTATCGCCGCTGGTGATCTCTCGCGCCGAGTGGAAATCGAGAATCCGGTCACTGAGGTCGGCCGTCTGGGGGGCTCCCTCAACGCCATGCTCGCCCACATCGAATCGTCCTTTGCCGCGCGGGCGGCTTCCGAAGCCCGAATGCGGCGCTTCGCAGCCGACGCGTCCCACGAGCTCCGTACTCCCCTGGTGACCATCCGCGGGTTCTCCGAGCTCTATCGCCACGGGGCCCTCGCCACGCCGGAAGACGTGGGCACCGCCATGGGCAGGATCGAAAGCGAAGCCAAGCGCATGGGATCCATGGTGGAAGACCTGCTCTTGCTTGCCCGCCTGGACGAACAAAGGCCCCTCCAGCTCAAACCTGTGGACCTGCAGTTGCTGGCGAACGACGCCGTCGTGGACTCCCTCGCGACGTCCGGCGAGCGGAAGATTTCACTGACAGGGCTCGACGGCGGGGCGGCGGCCCCTGCGCCGGTCCAAGGCGACGAGGCCAAGCTTCGGCAGGTCCTGGGAAACCTGATGGGGAACGCCCTGCGCTATACCCCCGAAGGAACGCCGATTGAGCTCGCCGTCGGGGTTCGGAACACTCCGTCGGGGATGTTCTCTGTTCTAGAGGTACGGGACCACGGCAGCGGCATTTCGGCCGAGGAGCTGCCCAGGATCTTCGAACGCTTCTACAGGGCGGATACGTCGCGCACGCGGGAGACCGGCGGCAGCGGCCTTGGGCTTGCCATTGTGGCCGCTATCGTGGGCTCCCATGGCGGCACGGTAAGGGTCGAAGAGACCGACGGCGGCGGAGCCACTTTGGTTGTCAGCCTCCCCTTTCAGGACGAGGTGTCCGACGTGACGGAAGACGCGGGCGTTGCTGAGGCGGAAATCTCCGACTAGTGCCGACCGGGTTGGCGGAACATTCAGGGCTGGAGCATTCAGGCTGGAGCATTTAGGCTGGGGCATTCAGGGTTGGGGCGGCAAGTTGTCCACATAGGCCGGTTCGGCTCTGGCGGGGCCGTTCGGCGGCTTCTAGGCTCGATTCGTGGACCACAAGCCAGCCGCACCTGCGGACACCTTCAGTTGAAAGGCAACGCCCCATGAGCGTCATTTCCGTCGATACCGAACTGCTCCAGCTCAAATCCGCCAACGTTAAGGCCACCGTAGATCGCATCAGCGCCGACGTCCAGGCGATGAAATTCGGCCTGGACGAACTTCAGGCCACCTGGAAGGGATCTGCGGCCAACAATTTCCAGGCCCTCGTCTCCGAGTGGACGTTGACCCAGAACAAAGTCGAAGCCTCGCTGGCATCCATCAATCTGGCACTGTCCTCCGCCGCGGCAACCTATCTGGAGGCCGAACAAGGCAACACCCAGCGGTTCAGCTACTAGGCGCCCTGGCGGTGTCCGGTGGGGCGGTGCTTGCGCTTCCCCACCGGATTCCGGACTGATAACCAGCTCCCTGCCGTGTTGCTTCTCCGCCGCTACTTCTCGGGCGTCGACTGGTGGAACCGCAAGCGCCACCGGCCGTCGTCGAGCACCCAGATCGAACTCCGCAGTGCCGAGCCGGTTCGTCCATAGATCCGGTAGCTGAGCAGTATGGTGTTGCTTGAGATACGGTCCGCGGAAACAACCTCTACCTCCGCGGTTTCCGCGGGGTTATCCTCCAACGCCATCATGAGTTCGTCGCGGGACCAAATACGGCCGGAGCTGCCGATCTCGGTGAAATCCGGGTGAAGCAGCACCCCCGTCCGCCCAAGATCTCCTCTGACGTCAGGCCTCAGGAGCTCCCTCTCAAGTAGAACAACGGTGTCCTCGTCTGAGCGCCCGCCACTCTGGCTAAGGGGTGCAACCTCTTCAAACTCTGCGAACAGAGTGGGCTCGATGAACGTCTCTTGCTCTGCGAACGTATCATGCCCGGTTCCCCTCACCGCCTCATGGGAAAGATCCTGATCGCCGAACAGAGTGAGGTCTTCGTCCTGGGCGTCAGCGACGTCGAAAAGCGATGGCGGTTCCACAGCCACGGCGCGGTCTGAAGGCCCCGTCTGGCGAGCAGAGCGATTGACGGGCACGGATCGTCCGGGTTCGTCGGCTCCCGGATAACCTGGGCCGCTAGGAGCGGCTGTGCCCTGCTGGTACGCGCTGGCAACGGCACGGGCGCGATCGTCGGCAGCCTCGTTGAGCTCGTGGCCTGCATGGCCCCTGACCCACTCGAATGTGTACCTGCGGCCGACAATGGCCCGGTCGATGTCCTTGAGCAGATCGACATTCAAGACGGGCTTTCCATCGGCCTTACGCCATCCCTTGCGCTTCCAGCCTGGCATCCACTTGGTGATGCAGTTGATGACGTACTGGCTGTCGCAGAGGATCTTCAGCTCTTCGTGGGGAACATGTGCGGTGGACCGGAAGAGGTCCAGCACAGCCATGAGTTCGCCCTGGTTGTTGGTTCCGTGCGGCCACCCGCCGGCCCGCCAACAAGAGTCGTTCACGTACCAGGCCCAACCAGCGGGCCCGGGATTGCCGAGGGCAGAACCGTCGGCGGCAGCAATAATCGTCATGGTTTCCATCCTGCCAGACCACCCCGACACTCCCCGACCTCCAGACCCCCGAGCTCCAGACCCCCGCGGCCGAGTGACTCCTTCCCCGAATGACCCTCCCTCACTTATAGGCCAAAAAATTCAAACCCTCCTGGAGATCTTGCGCCCAATTCCCAAACGCTCCTGCAGCAGATGGAGCGAGCGTCGGGGAAAACCCGACAAAAGTGAGCGAGCGTCGGGGAAAACCCGACAAAAGTGAGCGAGCGTCGGGGAAAACCCGACAAAAGTGAGCGAGCGTCGTTAAAGGGCGACGGCGGCCCCCACCTGAGGTGGGAACCGCCGTCGTGCGTGTGGCTGGTGAGCTAGCGCGGGGGCTTAGAAGCCGCCCATGCCGCCCATGTCGTCGCCGCCACCCATGGCCGGAGCGTGCTTCTCCGGCTTGTCGGCAACAACGGCCTCGGTGGTCAGGAACAGACCAGCGATGGACGCAGCGTTCTGGAGGGCCGAGCGGGTGACCTTTACGGGGTCGTTGACGCCGGCAGCCAGCAGGTCCTCGTAAATGCCGGTTGCGGCGTTCAGGCCGTGGCCCGACGGCAGGCCGCGGACCTTGTCGATGACAACGCCCGGCTCGAGGCCAGCGTTGTAAGCGATCTGCTTGAGCGGAGCGTCAATGGCAACGCGGACGATGTTGGCGCCGGTTGCTTCGTCGCCTTCGAGCTGCAGGTTGGCGAATGCCTTGGCACCAGCCTGGATGAGGGCAACGCCACCACCGGCGACGATACCTTCTTCAACGGCAGCCTTCGCGTTGCGGACAGCGTCCTCAATGCGGTGCTTGCGTTCCTTGAGCTCAACTTCGGTTGCGGCACCGGCCTTGATGACTGCAACGCCGCCGGCCAGCTTGGCCAGGCGTTCCTGCAGCTTCTCGCGGTCGTAGTCGGAGTCGGAGTTCTCGATCTCGGCACGGATCTGTGCGACACGACCGGCGATGGCGTCGGCGTCGCCGGCACCTTCGACGATGGTGGTCTCGTCCTTGGTGACAACAACCTTGCGGGCGTTGCCGAGCAGTTCGAGGGTTGCGTTCTCGAGGCTCAGACCGACCTCGGCGGAGATGACCTGGCCACCGGTGAGGATGGCGATGTCGGCGAGCTGTGCCTTGCGGCGGTCACCGAAGCCCGGGGCCTTGACGGCAACGGACTTGAAGGTGCCACGGATCTTGTTGACGATCAGGGTGGCCAGGGCCTCGCCCTCGATGTCTTCGGCAATGATCAGCAGCGGCTTGTTGGACTGCATGACCTTCTCCAGGACCGCAACGAGTTCCTTCACGTTGGAGATCTTGGAGTTGACGATCAGGATGTACGGGTCTTCGAGGACCGTCTCCTGGCGCTCTGCGTCGGTGACGAAGTAAGCGGAGATGTAACCCTTGTCGAAGCGCATGCCTTCAGTGAGCTCGAGCTCCAGGCCGAAGGTGTTGGACTCCTCGACCGTGATGACGCCTTCCTTGCCAACCTTGTCCAGGGCTTCAGCAATGAGGTTACCGATTTCGGAGTCGCCAGCGGAGATGGAAGCCGTGGCTGCGATCTCTTCCTTGGTCTCGATTTCCTTGGCGGAAGCAAGCAGCTCGCGGATGACGGCTTCAACAGCCTTCTCGATGCCGCGCTTGAGGGACAGCGGGTCGGCGCCGGCAGCTACGTTGCGCAGGCCTTCCTTGACCAGGGCCTGGGCCAGAACGGTGGCGGTGGTGGTGCCGTCGCCAGCGACGTCATCCGTCTTCTTGGCGACTTCCTTGACCAGCTCGGCGCCGATCTTCTCGAATGGGTCATCCAGTTCGATCTCCTTGGCGATGGAAACACCATCGTTGGTGATCGTGGGGGCGCCCCACTTCTTTTCGAGGACGACGTTGCGTCCACGCGGGCCGAGGGTGACCTTGACGGCGTCGGCGAGGATGTTAAGACCCCGCTCGAGACCGCGGCGTGCCTCTTCATCAAATGCAATGATCTTGGCCATAACGGCGGTAGTCCTTTCGGGACAGTCGTTAAGAAGGTGCCTTCACTGCGGTGCCCGCGACGGACGATCCTTCACATTCGGCCTCTGTACGCCGCGCGGTCCGGATCTCACCCCAGCAAGGTGTTCTTTGTTCTCCCAGGCACCGCCACCATTCCCAACGGCCGGAGCCGCACAAAGAATTAGCAGTCAATGCTTGAGAGTGCTAATCAATAATTAGCACTCACCCGAGGAGAGTGCAAGCAGAAGTGCCGGAAAATACTCGCCACGCCGGGGGAATTCGCTATCGGCACAGCCCATCACGGCGTCCGCGAGGTGGTCTCTTTGCCGCTCACGCGGGCCGTGTTGTCAGCGCCATACGTGAAGACCATGTAGTTGGACGAGGTTACGTCCCCGTTGGCGTCGAATCCGATGGTGCCGGACTCGCCGTCGTAATCCGGGAGCTTCGCTCCCTTCAGCACCTCGAGGCAATCCTTGTACGACGCACAGGATGTGCGCTCTTTCGACGCCGCACCACCCGCCGTCGGACGCACCCCGCCGGACACGGTGGTGAGCCAAGCGGCGATCGAGGCCCCGGCGTCGTCGTTCGCGGCGGCGGCGGCAAGCGCCGCAAGAGTGACGGCGTCGAACGTTTCGGCTGCGTACGTCGTGTCCTTAAGGTTGGGTGCGATCCCCGTCAGCCCGGCTTGGAACTCGATACTCGGGAAGACCCCGGGGAGAATTCCGCGGGCGCCGTCAAGGCCGCCGGCACCGAGCGTGGTTCCGTATTGGCGGATGGCACCATCGCTCAAGAACAGCTTCTTGCCGCTCAGCCCCGCGTTCAAAAGCTCGGCCAGAGCACCCTGGGCACCGTCACGGGCTACCACGACGACGGCGTCCGGCGTGCCGGACTTGATGCTCGCCGCAGCCGGAGCTGCTTTGCCGGCCGCGAATTCCACGTTGGACACGGCATCCATTCCGAGGCCGCGGGCAGCGTCCATGACTGCTCCGGAGACACGAGTACCGTAGTCCCCGGCTTCATGCAGGACGGAAAGCCTCTTGGCGCCGGCGTCGTGGGCCAGCTTCGCCAGGACACTTCCTTGCGCGGTATCGGCGGCCGAGGTGCGGAAGTAGAAGCCGCCGCTCTTGTAGCTACTGAGCCCGGAGGCGGTGTTGGCCGGCGAGATGAGCGGAACCCGGGCGGGTGAGAGAACGTCTATTGCGGCGGCAGCATGGCTGGAATCCGTTGGCCCCACTACGACGTCGGCGTGAGCTCCAAGCAATGCCTTGGCTTGCGCCGCAGTGTCAGCGGTGAAGGCCGCCGCGCTGCTGCCGTCGCTGGCCGCCGACGCAGGAAGCAACTCAACGGGGTGGCCTTTGTATCCGCCGGCGTCGTTGATCTGCTTGACGGCCAGCTTGGCCGCTGCCAGCTCTGATTCGTTGAGGAACGCGGAACCACCGCTGTTGTCCAGAATCACCCCAACGCGCAGGACGCCGTCGCCGCTCGGCGTAACAACGTCAAGCCTGGCGTTGCCTATGGTGGCGGAGCATCCGGCCAGTGCTAGCGCCAAAGCGGCACCGCCTGCGAGAAGAGAAACTAACCGGGACCGGCGCCCACCAAAGGGCCGGGACAGCCTTGTTGCCGCAACACCCACTAGATAAGCCGGACGCTTTCTGCCTGCGGGCCCTTTTGGCCCTCGCCCAGTTCGAACTCGACCCGTTGTCCCTCTTCGAGCGCACGGAAGCCATCCATCTGGATAGCGGACCAATGCACAAAGATGTCGTCACCGGACTCATCCACGGTGATGAATCCATAGCCCTTTTCGGCATTGAACCATTTGACGGTTCCCAAAGCCATGATCCCCACACTTTCAACTAGCGGTGGCCGGCTTCCGGGATCTCCGGGCCAGCTCACAACTACTGTAACCACAGTCACGTTGCAGTACCGCAACCTTGGGTGTGGGTGGCCGCAATGTTATTGAGGCGTAACCGAGTTCTACTTGTATCCCGGCCCCAGAATGACAACCACTGGCTGCTGGAACTCGGCACTGTCCACGAGGTTTGCGATGCCCAGCAGCT
This sequence comes from Arthrobacter sp. FW306-04-A, assembly GCF_044358315.1. GTDB lineage: Bacteria > Actinomycetota > Actinomycetes > Actinomycetales > Micrococcaceae > Arthrobacter. The sequence goes on along the minus strand of NZ_CP084559.1, from coordinate 823,719 downwards.
TGCCGAGGGCTTCAGCGTTGCCCTTCTGGGCCGGTCCCTTGTAGAAGACCGACGACGTCTGCTGGGGCATGCCGCCCCAGTTTGCGACCGTGGACAGCGGCCAGCCCCCGCCTTGCACGACGCCGGCCACGCGGGCAGCCAGACCACCGGTGGCGGTACCGTTGTAGACCGCGACCGTCGCGGTTTTGTCCAGCGGCGCCGTGGTGGGGGTCTGCGTGCTGGAAGGAGTGTCACCCGGCTGGCCGGATGGCTGCACCGGGCTGCTCGCAGACGGTGCCGGGGCGGAGGCCGCAGCACTTTGCTTGGACGCGTTCGCGGTAACGGTAGCTTGCGGCGTCGTCGAGGACGTGAACCCAAGCTTCGGAAGGATAAGGAACGCAACGAGGCCTACAGCCAGCGCAATGCCCCCCAGGAGGAGCACGGGCCATAGCGCGGGGCGGGAAGCGGTGGCGACGAGCCGGTGGACACCCTGCCGCGATGAGCTCTGCGGGACGCGGTCGAATTCATCCCGGGCAAATTTGGTCATGGTGAAGCCTTGTCCTTGCTGCTTGCTTGCTGGGGGATCAGCGGGTGCTTTACGCGTCAGAACCAAGGCGGCGCGCCGTGCGGGCCCTCTGACGTGACATACGTAGTCTACGCAATCTCTTGACGAGCATTGGATCGTGCGCCAATGCTTCCTCGGTGTCGATGAGAGCATTGAGGAGCTGGTAATAGTGGGTGGCCGAGAGATCGAAGAGCTCCCTGACGGCCTGTTCCTTGGCCCCGGCGTACTTCCACCATTGCCTCTCCAAGGCGAGCATCTGCTGTTCGCGCTCGCCCAGCGGCGAGTCGCTGCGGATTCCGGCGGACAGGTCTTCGAGTACCAATCCAGTTGCTTCGGACGCCATGGATTCCCGTGCGGGTTCTGCCACGACACACTCCTTCGACGCATTGACTGAAATTTGTCCCGCCCCCATGGTAACGGGCGAATAACATCGATGTCATTCGCCCCGCCGTTTCAAGTGGGGTCGCTTCCCCCGCAGCCGCTTTCCCGCAGAGCCCGGGTACAGGGACAATGGCTGGATGGCAGGCGAAGAAGCGTTGTTTGAGCTTGAATCCGAAGATCACTCCGCCGAATTCGAGGCACTCCCGGGAAAAGCCTTGGAGGACCTGATGGCTCCGGACTGGGCCGACGCGCTTTCCGGCGTCGAGGACGAATTGCGCTCAGTGCTGGCCTTCGTGGCGGGCGAGGCCGCCCGCGGAACCCAAGTCTTGCCTCCGGCGTCGAACATCCTTCGTGCTTTCCGGCAGCCACTTGCCGACGTCAAAGTGCTGATCCTGGGCCAGGACCCCTACCCGACGCCGGGACACGCCGTCGGGCTCTCTTTCGCGGTTTCCGGGCAGACCCGGCCCATTCCCCGCAGTCTGTCAAACATCTACCGGGAGATGGAGTCGGATCTCGGCCTGCCGCCGCGGGTGCACGGGGATCTCTCGGCCTGGACAGGCCAGGGGGTTCTCCTGCTGAACAGGGTCCTGAGCGTCGCCGCGGGTGCGGCCGGCTCGCACCGGGGCAAGGGCTGGGAGGCCATTACGACGGCGGCAGTCACCGCCGTCGCCGCGCGGCGCACAGGTGCCGGGCAGCAGAGTCCCCTCGTCGCGATCCTCTGGGGCAAGGACGCCGAGGGCGTTCAGCCCCTGCTTGGCGGCGCCCCCGCGATCACCTCCGCGCACCCCAGCCCACTGTCCGCGTCGCGGGGGTTCTTCGGCTCGCGGCCGTTCAGCCGGGCCAACGCCCTGCTCCGTTCGCAGGGCGCAGATCCCGTCATCTGGGAACTTCCGCCGTTGCCCTAGCTTAGGCTTGCCTACATGACATCCTTGCCCGCGACGTCGTCTGCGTCCCGCAATACCCGCCCCCAGGTGAACCTGACAGTGCTGCGCACGGAGCAACTTTCGCCCCACATGGTGCGCATCATTGCAGGTGGACCTGGATTTGCCGGTTACGCGAACAACGCCTTCGTGGACCGGTATGTGAAGATCGTGTTCCCGCAGCCCGGCGTCGACTACGAGCTGCCGCTGGATCTCTGGGCTATCCGCGAGACCATGCCGCGGGAGCAATGGCCGTACACCCGCACCTACACCATCCGCTGGGTGGACGTAGCGGCCCAGGAACTTGCAATCGACTTTGTGGTCCACGGCGATGAGGGCCTTGCGGGCCCATGGGCCCTGGCTGCCCAGCCCGGCGACGCACTGGTCTTCACCGGGCCGGGCGGCGCCTACAACCCAGCGCCCGACGCCGACTGGTACCTTTTCGCGGGCGATGACGCCGCGCTCCCGGCGATTTCCGCGTCGATCGAATCCCTGCCGGCCGGGGCCAGGGGCCTTGCTTTCCTTGAGGTCGACAGCGACGCCGACATCCTTGATATCGCGGCTCCCGACGGCTTGGAGCTGCGCTGGCTGTTTCGCTCCGGAGTCACGGCAGGATCGAGTTCGATCTTGCTCGATGCCTTGGGCGAGGCAGAGTGGCTGCCCGGCCGGGTCGATGTGTTTGCACATGGTGAACGCGGCTACATGAAGGGTCTGCGGGACATTTTCTTCAAGCAGCGTGGGCTGGAGCGTTCCCAGGTATCGCTCTCCGGATACTGGGCCCAGGGTCGCGTGGAGGACGATTTCCAGGCGGAAAAGAAACTCCCGATCGGGCAGATCTAGAGCCTCGCGCTTTGGGGGCTCTGACGGCCCCCGCGGCTTAGCGTCTGCGGACGCGGCGACGCTCGTTGCTGGCCAGTCCCTTGGTCAAGGGGCGGGCCAGATTGTCGCCCAGTACAATTCCCGCAGCCACACCGAGCACGATTGCGCCCGCGTTGAGCATGCCACCCGAGCCCAGCAAGACGTCCGCTTCCTGGACCGTCAACACATACATGGACCGGAATATCTTCAGGCCGGGCAGCAGGATGAGGGCCGCAGGGACGGCCACCACCAATTGCGGTGCACCGAGTTTGAGCGCCACCATGCGCGCCAACAAGCCGATGATCACGGCGGAAATCGCAGGCGAGAGCCGGTCTCCGAGGCCGAGATTGGATGCCCCCCACAAGACGAAGTAACCCACCAAGCCCACCGCCGCCGTCGGGAGCAGTAGTTTGAGCAGGGTCTGTTCGGTGATGCCGATGGCAATGACGGCCACGGCGATCAGGATCGCCTGGCCCCACAACGGATACGCCTCGGGGAATGTTTGGGTGACATCGATCGCGACGCTTCCCGAGAGGTCGCCAACAACCACCGCGACGGCGATCCCGGCGACGATCGCGCCGAAGGTCAGGATGGTGGACAGGAAACGTCCCGCCGCCGTGACCGGGAATCCGTTGATGGCGTCTTGCACCGAAGAGACGAGCCTACCCGTTGGCAACAGCAGGAGGATGCCGCCCGCCACGACGATGGATGGCGGGATGTCTGCCCCTGCCCAGCGGAGCATGAACGCGATAAACGTGACCAGGAAGGAGCAGGCGGCCGTCACGAAGAAGTCCGGCGTACGCCATTTGCCTAATTGCCGGGCCATGAGGTTGATGAGCATGTTGGAAACGAAGGCCAGGGAGGACGCTCCCAGTCCGCCTCCCAGTACGCCGACGAAAACAGCGGAGAAGACGCCGTACGCCATGGTGACGATCCACCGCGGGTAGGGCTTGCTGCTCCGGATGATGTCATCCAACCGGCGAACGGCTTCTGCCCTGCCCACGCCGCCTGCCACGATGTCCGTGACGAGCTGGTGCACCTGGGCCAGACCCGCATAGTTGTTGGTCCAAGAGCGGACTACCCGGAGCAAGGTGAGCGGGGTCTGGTCCTTGGGCGCATAGTTGATCTGGACCGACTGGTTGGTGATGTCGACTTCGATGTTCTTCAAACCGAGTGAAGCCGTGACCGCGATGATGCTGGTCTCGACTTCCAGGGCACCGGCTCCGTAACGAAACATGGATTCGGCCATGTGCAGCGCGAAATCGATGGTCTTGCGGGCCGAAGCGTCTACCCCGCCCACTTGGATGGTGGGGTTGGCGTAGGGGCTGCCCGCCAGGCGGTCCACGATGCTCATGGGGGCGGTGGGAGGATTCTCGCCCTGCACGAGCCTGCGAAGCATGCGTTTGGCGTTGACATTCTGGCGCACCTGCGATGGCTTCAGCGGCTGCGTCTTGGGCAAGCCGTCCGTGTTGGGCCTGTTGTCGGGGCGGTCAGTCACGCGGGTATTCCTCCAAAGGGCGGGGCTCCTCCAAATATTGGGTGTTCCACAAGCGATTGACGGGGCAGCGCTGCGATTCTAGTAGAACTGCTGGCCCGTCCGGCGGGTGTAGATCTGCCGGGCGACGCGTTCTCCGGCAGCGGTCCAAAGCTTGTATTTCAGCGGGCTGATGACTTGGTCGTAGCAGCCTACGAAGTCGGTGACGGTCTTGCTGAAGCTGGTCTTGAAGAGGCCGAGTCCGTGGAACGGGTGCGAGGTGTCCTTGAGCCGATCCGCGGGAGGAGTGCCACAGAAATCGTATTCGGTGCAGCCCAGTTCCTTGACCTGGTTGATAGCCGTCCACTGAACCAAATGCGAGTCGCCGTACTGCGAGCGCTTCTGCAGCGAACCGCCGTCCTTGTACGTGCCTTTCCGGCCGTAGTTGATGACGAAGGCCCCCACGGACGGGACACCGTTTTCGAAGACGAACAGGAGCCGGCCCTGGCCACGGTCGATGAAATTGGTCCAGAACTGGCGGTAGTACCCAAATTCGCGGACCCGCACCTGGGACTTCGCCTCAACGGTGTTGGTCATCAGCGCATACATGGAACGGAAATTCTCTTCCGTGGGCTCCATGGTCTGGACTTCGACGCCTTCACGGATAGCCCGGCGGACGGCGTTGCGTCCGCGGGAATGGAGGTTACGCAGTAGCTGGTTCTCCTCCGGGGAAATATCCAGCAGGGCTGTGGAGTCGTTCGGCTGCAAGTTGGGGGTCTTGACCACACCAGTGGCCTCGATCGTGGCGCGGGCGTCGTCGCTGAGGACAATGTCCGGCTCGATCTTGACGGCGAACACCCCGAGCTTGTCCCGCCTCACGAATTCCTGGTTGGCCTTGATGATCCCCGGAATGTCCTCGACCCCGGCGACGTCCGGACCCTTGATGAGGTACCAGAGCTTGCCGAGCAACGGAAACGATTTCTCCAGGACCAAGTTGTAGCTGCTGTAGTCCTGGGTTTCGTAGACGAGGTGCAGGGGCTTCCAGCCGAAATGTTGTTTCACGTCCGCGAATGCCTCGGATTGGAGCAGGTTGCCGCCGTTGGGATTGGCCGTGACGTGTTTGTCCCAGTGTTCGATTTCCTCGGCGGTGGCAAAGCGTGCGGTAAATTCTCGCAAGGGGGCCGTGTCCAATCAGTTGCGTACTTGAGGCAGCATGCACCGGTGCGCGGCGCAGGCGTTCAGGCTCAAGTCTATCGGCCCCCAGGATGAGCTACAGCCTGATCTGTTCCATTGCCTCCAGGTGGATTGCCTTCGGTTTCTCCCCGAGCTCCCGCTGGCCCTTGGCGAGGCGATCGGCGTTGACGAGAATGTCGAGCGACAGCCCGGTGACGTCCTCGATCTCCTTGATGGGCACCTGGAATGTGCGGAATGGCCCCAGCGGCGGCGGTTCTTCGGCGAGAAGGCGTTCCTTGGTGACCTTCTCCATCTCCACCTCGTCCAGCAGGGGGGTCTGATCCACCACGAAGCCGGCGGCACCGAGTTCGGCGTCGTTGGTCCACGCGGCAATCTTCCAGAATTTCCGCGGCACGTGCACACCGCGGTAGGGAGGGTCGTCATCCCGGAAGACCGGTCCCGTAAAGACGCTCATCCTGGCACCGAAGGCGCCGGCATGGCCAAGAACGTGGTCCTCAAGTCCTGACCACAATTGCTTGCCTTGGTTGAATTTATCGATCTGGGGTGCCGCGTTGGTGAACACGAACGTTTCCTGGTTGGCGGTCTTGGCCGTAGCCGGATCCCCCCATACGGGGTCCAACCGGCGCACAAGATGTCCACGGTCGAAGGCATTGTTCGCATAGACGTCCGGACCGGCCTGCTGCTCTTCGGGGACCCTGGAATCGAAATGCCAGGTTCCTTCGCGTGCCAAGGGGTCCAATTGGCTGCCCTCGATGTTCACGGCCACAATTGCGGCCAGCCTGCGGTCAGGACGGAACCGCACCGAAAAGTGCGTGTAATCAAGAAGAATCGTCGTCTCCGACGGACTGGGAAGCTCAAGGCCTGCCCGCAAAAATTCACTGCTGTATCCCCCGCTCATGGGTACATGATGGCACTGGGGTCCGACAGTGAACAGACATCGGCTGAGTAAGACAAGCCCGATCGATTATCGGTGACGGACGCACAGGCCGGGCCGCGGTCCTTCGGGGTGAAGCCGCTACAGACGCCCGTCAGCACTCGACGACGTTGACGGCGAGGCCTCCCATGGCGGTTTCCTTGTATTTGGAGGACATGTCCTTGCCGGTTTCGCGCATGGTCACGATGACCTCGTCCAGGGACACCCGGTGGGTGCCGTCGCCCCAGAGCGCCATCTTCGCGGCGTTGATGGCCTTCGCCGCGGCGATCGCGTTGCGTTCGATGCACGGGATCTGCACGAGCCCGCCGATCGGATCGCACGTCAGGCCCAGGTTGTGTTCCATCGCGATCTCGGCCGCGTTCTCCACCTGTCCCGGGGAGCCGCCCATGACCTCGGCCAGGCCCGCGGCGGCCATCGAGGACGCCGAGCCGACCTCGCCCTGGCAGCCGACCTCGGCCCCGGAAATCGAGGCCTGTTCCTTGTAAAGCACCCCGACAGCGCCCGCGGCGAGCAGGAACTTCACCACCACGTCGTCGCGGTCCTGCTGGGTGGCTTTGTCCATGCCGGGGGCGAAGTGCAGGGCGTAGTACAGCACGGCGGGGATGATCCCCGCCGCACCATTTGTCGGTGCGGTGACCACGCGCCCGCCGGAGGCGTTCTCCTCGTTCACGGCCAGTGCGATCAGGTTCACCCATTCCTGCCAGTACTTGGGGTCGCGGTATTCAGGATCCTGATCCTGGTCCTTGGTTTCCTTCAGGAGCCTCTCGTGCCAGTCCGGGGCCCGACGGCGGACCTTCAGCCCGCCGGGCAGCACGCCTTCGCGCTTCAGGGACGTTTCGACGCATTCCTCCATGACGGAGTAGATGTGTAGCAGGCCTTCGCGGATTTCTTCCTCGGTCCGGGAGGCGCGTTCGTTGATGAACATGATGTCCGAAATGCCAAGCCCCTTGGAGGAACAGCGGCCCATGAGCTCCGCGGCGGTGCGGAAAGGAAGCGGGAGTTCTTTCTTGGACTCCTCCAGTTCCTTCTGCGCCGCGTCTTCCTCGCCTTCCCGGACGATGAACCCGCCGCCCACAGAGAAGAACGTAGCCTCGTGCAGCACCTCGCCCCCGGCGTCGGAGACGGAGAACTTCATCCCGTTCGTGTGCCGGGGCAGGACCGTGAGCGGGTGCAGGATCATGTCCGCCTCCCCATACGGCAGCGGCACTCCGGAACCCGGGCCGCCGTCGGGACGGACGGCGCCGCCCAGGTTCAATGTACCGGTTTCGGCGATCGAGGCGAGCCGTTCCTCCACCTCCTCGGGGAGGATCTCCTCGGGGTGGTAGCCCTCCAGGCCCAGCAGCACAGCGGTCATGGTGCCATGACCACGGCCCGTGGCCGCCAGCGAGCCATACAGATCAACGCGCAGGGATGCCACACGCTCAAGCGCACCGGAATCCTTGAGTTCGCCCGCGAACACGGCCGCGGCACGCATCGGCCCCACGGTATGCGAACTCGAAGGACCAATCCCGATAGAGAAAAGATCGAAGACGCCAACAGCCATGTCGGTTCCTAACTAGGTGAGTGATCGGGGACGGTGGGGAGGTGAGTAGCGCGGCCCCTTCGGGACCGACATCCGGCAGAGGGTCCTGCCGGGGGTCCCTTTGGGGCCGGCATCCGGAAGCGTGCGTCTAAGGGAGCGTCACGTCCGCTCAGCGGGCGTCTACGCGACCGAGCACGCGGAGGATGTCGGCCCCAACGGCCGAGGTGAGCTGGCTCCGGAACCAACCCGGTCCCGGAGCCAGCCGCGGAGAACCTCAGCTGAGGTTCGCAACGCCCGGGTAGAGCGGGTGCGCGGCGGCGAGGGCCTCCACGCGGTGACGCAAGCCGGAGAGGTCCGCGTCGGCGTCGGCGATCAGTGCCTCGGCGATGATGTCCGCAACCTCGCGGAACGCTGCCTCACCGAAACCGCGCGTTGCCAGTGCCGGGGTGCCGATCCGCAGACCGGAGGTCACCATAGGCGGGCGCGGGTCGAACGGAACCGCGTTGCGGTTGACAGTTATGTCGATCGCAGCGAGGCGGTCCTCGGCCTGCTGGCCGTCGAGTTCGCAGTTACGCAGATCCACGAGCACCAGGTGCACGTCCGTGCCACCGGAAATCACGGAGATCCCCTTGGCCGTGACGTCGGGCTGGATGAGGCGCTCGGCCAGGATCCGGGCACCGGCCAGGACACGCTCCTGGCGCTCCTTGAACTCCTCCGAACCGGCGATCTTGAAGGCCACGGCCTTACCGGCGATCACGTGCTCCAACGGACCACCCTGCTGGCCTGGGAAGACAGCCGAGTTGATCTTCTTGGCGATGTCGGCGTCGTTGGAGAGGATGATGCCGCCGCGCGGACCGGCGAGGGTCTTGTGTGTCGTTGACGTCGTCACGTGGGCGTGCGGGACCGGGGACGGATGCAGGCCGGCGGCCACCAGGCCGGCGAAGTGCGCCATGTCCACCATGAGGTACGCGCCCACCAGGTCGGCGATCCGGCGGAACTCGGCGAAGTCCAGCTGGCGCGCATACGCGGACCAACCGGCAACGATCAGCGCCGGCTTGTGCTCCAGGGCCAGGCGCTCCACCTCGGCCATGTCGATCCGGTGGTCCTCTTCGCGGACCTGGTACGGCACGACGTTGTAAAGGCGGCCGGAGAAGTTGATCCGCATGCCGTGGGTCAAGTGCCCGCCGTGCGCCAGGTTCAGGCCCATGATGGTGTCGCCCGGCTTGATGAGGGCGTGCATTACCGAAGCGTTCGCCTGTGCACCGGAGTGCGGCTGCACGTTCGCGTACTCGGCACCGAAGAGGGCCTTCACCCGATCGATCGCGAGCTGCTCGATAACGTCCACGTGCTCGCAGCCACCGTAGTAGCGCTTGCCCGGGTAGCCCTCGGCATACTTGTTGGTCAGCACGGAACCCTGCGCCTGCATGACAGCCACCGCGGTGTGGTTCTCGGACGCGATCATTTCCAGGCCCGAACGCTGACGGTTCAGCTCGTCGTCGATCTTCGCGGCGATCTCCGGATCGAGCTCGGACAACAGCATGTCCAGGCTCGGCGACACTACCTGCTCGAACACAGCGTTCTCGGTGCCTGCGGCCCCGGTTGCGGCGCTCACAGCTCGCCACCGTTCTTGGAAGCGTACTCCTCTGCGGAGAGCAGCGGACCGTCGGACTCGGCGGCCACCTTGAAGAGCCAGCCTGCGCCATACGGATCATTATTGATCAGGGCAGGATCGTCGACGACGGCGGAGTTCACTTCCGTGACCTCGCCCGTCACCGGGGAGTACAGGTCCGAGACGGACTTGGTGGACTCAACTTCGCCACAGGTCTCCCCCGCAGTCACAGCCGAACCGACCTCGGGCAAGTCAACGTACACGATATCGCCGAGGGCGTCAGTGGCCACGGCGGAGATACCGACGGAAACAAGGTTCCCGGCTTCGCGAGCAACCCACTCGTGCTCGTCGGAGTACTGCAGTTCAGGTGCAACTTTTGCCATGTTTTTTCCTTTGCGTTGGTCTAAAACAGTTGTGGTCAGGTTACGCGGCGGGGGCCGCCATCCTCTGCGTGCTGCTCCTTCGTCGCTTTGACGCACGCTGCCGGATGCCGCTCCCCCACCGCTAGAGGCATGTTCAGTTTTCGGGGCCATCAGTTCCGGAAAAGAACGCTGGCCTTTCGGGTTTTGTCGGTGACCCGTGGTTCTCGTAGGCCGATTCAGTTTCCGTGGGCCCAACCTGCGGTAGGTGGCTTATTATCCAGCACCTTTGGCTTTCGAAAGCGAGCCAAAGGTGCGGGACCGAAACCGAATCCGAGGCGAGCTGAGAGCCGCCGCTGGCCGGGAGGATCCGGAAGCGTGCGTCTAAGGGAGCGTCACGTCCGCTCAGCGGGCGTCTTCGCGACCGAGCACGCGGAGGATTCTTCCGTCCCGCGGCTCCCAGCCACCCCGGGATCGCGAGCCAGCCGAGACTTACTTAGCCCGCTTGTAGAAAGGCAGTGCCACGACTTCGAACGGCTCGGACTTGCCTCGCAGGTCTACGTCCAGGGCCGTGCCGGGCTCAGCGTGTTCGACGTCGACATAGGCCAGCGCGACCGGGTAGCCGAGGGTGGGGCTGGGCTGGCCGGAGGTGACTTCGCCGACCACCACGCCGTCCTTGAGAACCGGGTAGTGGCTGCGGCCGGCGCGGCGGCCCAGACCCTTGAGACCAACCAGCTTGCGGCCGCTGGTGGAACCGGCCCCCTCGGCCTTCAAGGCTTCCAAGGCGGAACGGCCCACGAAGTCGCTTTCCTTGGCCAGCGAAACTACCGGGCCCAAGCCTGCCGCGAAGGGGTTGCCTTCACGGGAGAGCTCGTTGCCGTAGAGCGGCATTCCAGCTTCGAGACGCAGGGAGTCGCGGGAAGCAAGGCCGGCGGGGATCAGCTCGCCGTCCTCGGCAGCGGCTGCGATGGACTGCCACAGGGCGGAAGCGGCACCGTTGTCCACGAAGATTTCGAAGCCGTCCTCACCGGTGTAGCCAGTGCGCGCGAGCAGAAGTTCCACGGTGTTCCCGGCAAAGGTGAAGGGCACCTCGACGGCGGCGTAGTACTTGAGCTCGGTGACGAGGGCGTGCTGCTCGGCCGGGACCAAACGGAGGAGAATCTCTTCCGCCTTGGGGCCCTGGACGGCGATCAGAGCGGTGGCCGCCGAGGCGTCCTCGACGACAACGTCAAAGTTGACGGCACGCTGCGCCAGAGCCCCGACAACAACCTTGGCGTTGCCGGCGTTCGGAACCACCAGGAACTTGGAATCCCCACGGCGGTACGTGATGAGGTCGTCGATGATGCCGCCGTCTTCCTGGCAGATCAGCGAGTACTTGGCCTTGCCAACCGACATGGCCGAAATTTTGCCGACCAGGGCGTAATCGAGGAAGGCCGCAGCGCCCGGACCGGTGACCCAGACTTCGCCCATGTGGGAGAGGTCGAACAGGCCTGCGGACTGGCGGACGGCGTGGTGCTCGGCCAGTTCGGAGGAGTATTTCAGCGGCATCTGCCAGCCACCGAAATCGGTGAAGGAAGCGCCGAGATTCTTGTGCTCTTCGTAGAGCGCAGTGTAGTTCTCAGTCATCGTGAGGATTCCTTTAGTTCTCGAAGGCTTCGATCGGAGGGCAGGAGCAGACCAGGTTACGGTCGCCTGCGGCGCCGTCGATGCGGCCTACGGGCGGGAAGTACTTGTCCTGCTTGAGGTGGTGGACGGGGAAGACGGCCTGCTCGCGGGAGTATTCGCGGTTCCAGTCAGAGCTCACGACGGCGGCCGCAGTGTGCGGTGCGTGGCGCAACGGGCTGTTCTCCACTGTGAAATCGCCATTCGCGACCTGGTCGATTTCCTTGCGGATGGTGATCATGGCTTCGATGAAGCGGTCGATCTCGCCAAGGTCCTCGGACTCCGTCGGCTCCACCATCAGGGTGCCGGCCACCGGGAACGCCAGCGTCGGGGCGTGGAAACCGTAGTCGATGAGGCGTTTGGCCACATCCTCGGCGGTAACGCCCGTGCGGGCCGTCAGTTCACGCAGGTCCAGGATGCACTCGTGGGCCACGAGTCCGCCTTCGCCTGTGTAGAGGACCGGGAAGTACTCGTTGAGGCGGGAGGCGATGTAGTTCGCGGCAAGCAGCGCGGACTTGGTGGCCTCGGTGAGGCCTTCGCCGCCCATGAGCTTCACGTACGCCCAGGAGATCGGCAGGACACCGGCCGAACCGAAGCGGGATGCCGAAATGGGCACGTCGTTGCCTTCGGCCCAAGCCGCGGCATTGCCGGGCATGAACGGGGCCAGGTGCGCCTTGGCCGCGACCGGACCGACGCCCGGTCCGCCGCCGCCGTGCGGGATGCAGAAGGTCTTGTGCAGGTTCAGGTGGGACACGTCGCCGCCGAACTTGCCCGGCTGGGCCAGGCCCACCAGGGCGTTCAGGTTCGCGCCGTCGATATACACCTGGCCGCCGGCTGCGTGCACGGAGTCGCAGACTTCCCGCACGTCGGCGTCGTACACGCCGTGGGTGGACGGGTAGGTGATCATGATGGCCGAGAGGACGTCCCTGTTGGCCTCGATCTTGGCCTGCAGGTCCACGTGGTCGATGGTGCCGTCGGCAGCCGTGGCCACGACCACCACCTTCATGCCGGCCAGCACTGCCGAGGCGGCGTTGGTGCCGTGCGCCGAAGCCGGGATCAGGCAGACGTTGCGCTGGGCCTCGCCGCGGGAGTGGTGGTAGCCGCGGATTGCCAGCAGGCCCGCGAGCTCGCCCTGGGAACCGGCGTTGGGCTGGATGGAGACCTGGTCGTAACCGGTGATCTCGGTCAGCTGGGATTCCAGGTCCGTGATCAGTTCACGCCAGCCCTCGGTCTGGGAATCGGGGGCAAACGGGTGGATCGAGGCGAATTCCGGCCAGGAGATCGCTTCCATCTCGGCGGTGGCGTTCAGCTTCATGGTGCACGAACCCAGCGGGATCATAGTGCGGTCCAGTGCGAGGTCGCGGTCCGAGAGCTTGCGGATGTAGCGCAGCAGCTGGGTTTCGGAACGGTGCGTGTTGAACACCGGGTGCTGAAGGTAGTCCGAAGAACGCCCGACCGCGGCCTCCAGACCGAAGCCCTCGAGTGACTCCGCGAGCGAAGCACCGAAGACAGCAGCGACATCGGCGAGGATCGCCGTCGTCGTCGTTTCATCAACGGAGACGCCGACCGTGTCAGCGTCGATGCCGCGTAGGTTGATGCCCTTGGCCTCGGCGGCGGCAACGATCTCGGCGGCCGTCCCGGGGACGCGGACGGTGACGGTGTCGAAGAAACTGCCGTGCAGGACCTCAAGGCCGGCGGTCTTGAGGGACGCGGCGAGCGTGCGGGCGTGGTTGTGGGCGGTTTCGGCGATCGCCTTCAGGCCGTCGGGGCCGTGGTAGACGGCGTACATCGAGGAGACGATGGCAAGCAGGGCCTGCGCGGTGCAGATGTTGGACGTGGCCTTCTCGCGTCGGATGTGCTGCTCGCGGGTCTGCAGCGCCAGGCGGTAGGCGGGAGTGCCGGCGTCGTCCTTGGAAACGCCCACCAAGCGGCCCGGCATCGAGCGCTCGAGGCCCTTCTGAACGGCCATGTAGGCGGCGTGCGGGCCGCCGAAGAACAACGGAACGCCGAAGCGCTGGGTGGAGCCGACGGCGATGTCGGCGCCCTGCTCGCCCGGAGGCGTGATCAGCGTGAGGGCGAGGAGGTCCGCGGCGACGGTGACGAGGGCGCCGCGTTCCTTGGCGGCAGCGATCACGGCGGAGTGGTCGAACACACGACCGGAAACGCCCGGCTGCTGCAGCACGATGCCGTTGATGTCGCCGTCGGGCAGGCCCTGGGACAGGTCTGCGATCTCGACCTCGAAGCCCAACGCCTCGGCGCGGCCCTTCACGATTGCGATGGTCTGCGGGAGGCAGTCGACGTCGAGGACAGTCTTGCCGTCATGGGCCGTCTTGTTCTTGTTGGCGCGGCGCATCATGAGGACTGCCTCGGCGACGGCCGTGGCCTCGTCCAGGAGGGAGGCGTTGGCGATGGGCAGGCCTACCAGGTCCTGGACCATGGTCTGGAAGTTCAGCAGGGCTTCGAGGCGGCCCTGGGAAATTTCCGGCTGGTACGGGGTGTAGGCGGTGTACCAGGCTGGGGATTCGAGGATGTTGCGGCGGATCACCGGCGGAGTGACGGTGTCGTAGTAGCCCTGGCCGATCATCTGCACGGCCGTCTTGTTCTTGGCCGCCAGCTTGCGAAGTTCAGCCAGAACTTCCACCTCACTGAGGGCGTTCTGGAGCGTCAGGGCGACGTCCTGGCGGATGTCATTGGGAACCGCGGTGTCCACGAGCGAATCGACACTGTCGTAACCAACAGACTTGAGCATGATGTCAATGTCGGCCTGGCGACGGGCGCCGATATGCCGGTCAACGAACGTGGTGGAGGTTGAACTAACCGTCACGAAGGAACTCCATTACTAAGGCGGCGTGGGTACGCCACAGCTAATCGGGTTCCTCCCCGCTCTGTATTGGACCTGAGAGTTTCCGCGATCCGTGCTTATGGCACTGTTTCGCTTGCACCGTCGGTGAGCACAGCGTGTTCCGGTGTCTAGGACACCAGAGGGCAGCGTGCTGCTTTCCAGAGTTGCCTTGCCGCGGCGGTGCGTGGGCCTGAGAGATTCCTGGGGAGGATTTGCTCCTACGGCGCCTGCATCACTTGCCTGCAGGACTCTCCCGCCGCAGATCAAAGGCGTATTCAGTTGTGTGAATCGGATCGTGGTTGCCGGTGACGGCTGCCACAACTGTCAATTGTCCTATGGACTGCTCCCGTCCGCAAATGTTCCGCGCGCGCTCAGTCACGGAGGCGTTCGACGGCGGCCAGCAGCGCACCGACGTCGGCGTTCCTCTCGCTCGCATTGGCTCCCGGACCGCCTTCAAGCATTGCGTTGAAGTAGAGCCCATCGCCCATATACCGGACCGCCTTGGCCATCTCCGGACCCACTTCCTCGGCGAGCACATCCAGCCATTGTTGCTGGATGCCGGCGAAGCGCCTCCGGGTTTCCTCGTGAGCCACCTCCGCGAGCCGCGTAGCGGCCACGAACACCCTGTCCATGGGGGTATCGGCCCAAAGCGAGGACTTGATGAAGAATGCGGAGGCGCCCTCGGGAGCCGCCTTCATCGCCTCGATGTCCATTGCGGCGAGCGTGTCCATGCGTTCCAGCAGCGCGCCGATCATTGCTTCCTTGTTGGGGAAATGGTAGAGCAGGCCGCCCTTGGAGACTCCTGCGCGTTTGGCGACGGCGTCGAGCGTGGCAGCCCGCTCCCCCACCTCGATCAGCAGGGCTTCAAAGGCATCCAGGACAGCGTCCCGGGCAATAGGTTTTCGCGGCATGGTGTCCATCATCCCCTAGTTGGATATGTCAGTCTCGATACGCAGATTGTAACTATACCGTCCAGACGGTACAGTTACGTTCATGTTCAGCCCGTCCACAACCCAGTACCCCCGCACCCCGTCCACCCAATCCGCCCCGTGGCGCGATTGGACTGCCCTGGCGCTCTTGATGTTCCCTGTGCTGCTGGTGGCTGTGGACAATACCGCGCTGACATTTGCCCTGCCGGAAATCGCCCGGACGCTGGAGGTCGGGGGCGTGCAGCTGCTCTGGATTGTGGATGCCTATGCGCTGGTGCTGGCGGCATTGCTGGTATCCATGGGCAACCTGGGAGACAGGATCGGCCGCCGCCGCTTGCTCCTGATCGGCAGCACGGGCTTCGCCGCCGTTTCCGCGGCCACCGCGTTCGCCCCGTCGGCCGAATGGCTCATTGCGGGACGCGCCGGCCTGGGCATCTTCGGAGCCATGCTCATGCCGTCCACACTCTCCTTGATCCGCAACATCTTCCCGGACCCGAACCGCCGCCGGCTTGCCATTGCGGTGTGGGCCGCGGGATTCTCCGGCGGCGCCGCGCTCGGTCCGATCTTCGGTGGCTGGCTCGTGGAACACTTCTGGTGGGGAGCCGTGTTCCTGGTGGCCGTGCCGCTGTTGCTGCCCCTGCTTGCCTTCGGCCCGTTCCTGATTCCCGAGTCCAAGGATCGCAATCCGGGCAAGCCTGACGTTCCTAGTATCGCGCTGTCCGTCCTGGCCATGGCACCGGTGGTTTACGGCATCAAGGAGGTCGCTGTGCACGGCTTCGGCCCGGCCCCCGCAGCCTTCATGGCGTTCGGCCTGGCCATGGGAGTCACCTTTGTCCGCAGGCAGCGCTCCTTGGCGTCGCCCATGCTGGACGTGCGGCTTTTTGGGAACAAGGTGTTCAGCATAGCCATCATCGCCAACGTCCTGTCCCTGTTTTCCATGACGGGCTTCATCTACTTCTTCGCGCAGCACTTGCAGCTTGTGGAGGGCCAGTCCCCCATGGAGGCAGGAATCGCCATGGTTCCGGCACTGCTGGCCACCATCGTGGCGGGCATGGTGGTGGTTCCCCTGGTCAAGCGGATCCGCCCGGGACTGGTGGTGGCATCCGGCCTGGCGTTGAGCGCCGTGGGTTATCTCGTGGCCGCCTTTGGCAACCATGGCCAGGGCCCGGGGTACCTTTTGACGGCACTCTTGCTGCTGGCCATCGGGGTTGGATCGGCGGAGACCATCTCCAACGACCTCATCCTGGGCGCCGTTCCTGCCGACAAGGCCGGCGCGGCCTCGGCGATCTCCGAGACAGGCTACGAACTCGGCTCACTGCTGGGCACGGCAGTCCTTGGCTCGATCCTGACGGCGTCCTACCAGCATCATTTGCTTCTTCCCGCTGAACTGTCCGGCCATGCTGCCGAGCGCTCGAGGGAGACGCTCGCCGGAGCGGTGGACATCGCCGCGACACTGCCCCAGCCGCTGGCCGGAGCCCTGACCGCCGCGGCGCGCACCGCCTTCGAATCGGGCGTCCACATCACCGCGGCGATCGGGCTGGTACTGATGACGGGAGCGGCAGTCCTTGCCGCCGTCGCACTCCGCCGCGTGCCGACCGCGAAGTAGGCCGTCAGGTGAAGCAGGCTGCTGGCAGGGTCCGCCCGGACCCACAGCTAGGCTGGGCCCATGAGCACAGCTGAGCAAAGGTCCACCTGGCACGCCGAACACAAAGCAACATTGAGCTCAGGTCAGCGAGCCGCGGATATCATGCGCAATGGGATGGGGAGCTGGCCGTTCGTGGGCGGCTTCATCTTCTTCATGCTTGTGTGGGCGGCTATCAACACGTGGGTCCTGCCCGGCAACGGTTGGGACCCCTACCCCTTCATCCTGCTGAACCTGTTCCTGTCCATGCTGGCCGGGCTTCAGGGAGCGATCCTCTTGATCGCCGCCAAACGCCAGGATGCGATTGCGGCCGCTATGGCCCAACACGACTACGACACAGACCTCGCAGCGCGGGCTGACATTGGCTTGCTGTTGAAGATCAACAAACAACAGCTGGAAATCCTGCATGAGCTTCGCAGGATCAGTCCTGATTCGGACGCCGTTGCCGTCCCGCCAACGGCGCGCTGAGGTTAGCCCGCCGCAAACTAGACGGCGCGGTTCAACGCAGCATCATGCGAATTGAAACCACGCGTAATTCCGCCCAGGGTCGCGGTGGCGAGTGTCGAGAGGTAGTCGTGCCGGCGTCGGGCAGTAATCCGCGACTGCGGCTCGAAGACTTGCTCGGGATCGTCAGCGTAGTGCGCAGAGAGTCCATCACGCATAAGCCGGATACCTTCAGCGCGCTGTTGGGACACCGCAGCGTGAGTGGAGCCAAGCTCTTCGGCGAGCTCCTTGACGGTCCTCCCGGCGAAGTAGATCTCCTCGACGACGTAGCGCATCTTTTCCGGGAGGGCCTCGACGGCGGCGCGGAGGTACTTGAGGCGTTCATCGGCCAGGACCGAGTGTTCCGGGGAGACAGTGTCCGCGGCGACGGTGTCCACCACGACGTCGTCCAGCGGCGACAGCGTCCGGGCGGCATCCGCGAGGGCGGCCTCCACCACGCTGCGTTCGACGCCGAGGGCTGACGCTGTTTCCGCCACAGTAGGCGTACGGCCAAGGACGCCCGACAGGGTTTCTTGGACCGACATGGTTTCTTTGATGCGTTTGCGCGCCGAGCGGGTAGCCCAGTCGCTAGCCCGCATCTCGTCCGCAAACGCTCCGACGATCCGGCGGCGCGCAAAGGCGCCGAATGGGACTCCGAGGTTCGGATCGAAGGAATCGGCAGACGTTATCAACGCCACGGATCCTACCGACGCGAAATCGTCGCGCGACAAATGAGAAGCTCTCGCGCAGAGCTCCGACACCAAGTAGCCAACGAGTGGTAAGTGCTGAACCACCAACTCGTTGCGTTCTTCGCGATTCAAAGTTAGTCCCCCCATGAGACCGGATTATTGAGTTGCAAAAGCCTGATTTCAGGGTTCCCCGGGCGAGCTGCTGAGACGATGCGGCGGGCCAAAGATTACCTGGAACAGACACGTATTCAGTGAACATACCATCTGGAAAATAACAATGCGTGTACGCTCATGAAAAAGATGCAAAACGGGCCTCGGAAGCATGTTCGCAGGCCAAACCAGGGAATGGGGAACCGTGGGGGCGGATGAACTGTCAGCGACGCTGTGGCGCGAGCGGAGGCAGCTGGAACTGCTGTTGTTCCGGCTCGAAACACAGCTGCTGCACGTGCGGGCAGGGAATTGGCATTGGCTGAAATTCACTGCCCCTGACGTGGAAAAGGTTCTGGAAAACCTTCGGTTCGACACCCTCGCCCGGAACATCGAGTCTTCAGCCGTCGCAATCGAATGGCGTGTGCCGGCGAACGCAACCCTGCCCGTGATCGCCTCCGCGGCGCCGCCCGGAATCTGGCCGGAACTACTTCAGGGACACCACCACGGCATGGTGCTGCTGCTTAAGCAAGTCGAGTCTGCCGTCGCCGCCAACATCTCGGCACTCCTGATGGGGCCAAGCGGAGCCGGGGACGTTTTGGCCCCGGATGGATCGGCAGCGGAGGCCTCGGCCGACACAGCCAACGCCGCGGATGATGTGGTGCTGCTGGCGGAAAACGCCAATATCGAACGGGCCCTGGCCGTGACGAGGGATTGTTCGCTGCCGCTCCTCGAAGAGTTCCTCGGCTTGGCTTAGCGCTTCATACTTGGCCGCCCCTAGGACGCTCGCTCACCTTTGATACCTTTTCGTCCGACGCTCCTGCAGATAAAGCGGAACGTGAGCCGATGCTCCTGCACCTTTGGGGGTTGAACGGCGAATCCTTCTGCGGAAGGTGTGCAGGAGGATCGGTGGTTTTTGCCTCAAAGGTGAGCGAGCGTCGGGACTAGCTTGCGGGCCGCCGTCGAGCCTCCACGCGCCTTCCGGGCCCCCTGTACTAATCTGGGTTTCGTCGTGATCCAGGCGGTCGCAGCCCGGCAAGGAGTTCCTCGGCCTCGGGGCCGGCCTTCGCTGCCGCGAGATTGGCAGCGGCGATCGCTTCAACCACTTCGCGACGCTGGATGGACACCCCGCGGGGCGCCTCGATCCCGATCCGCACGCCGTCGCCACGGCCCTCCATGACGGTGATGACAATGTCATCACCAATCATGATCTGTTCGCCCGGCTTGCGTGTCAGTACCAGCATGCTCTCAATCTACCTTTCCAAACACCGCGACGCGGGCGGGCTTGCCGTCCACCCAGCCGATGGGAAGGCCGAGTTCATTGACCGTCTCCGGACTCGCGGTCTCCGCCGCACCGAAAACGGCCAGCGCATCGAGCGAAGACCGCTCGGCGGCCAAGGCTGCGGAAAGTGCCCGCACCCAGCCCTGCGTGTCTTCCGCCTTCCGTCTGGCATCGGCGACCAACCACAGCTGGTCTGCGGCGAGGCCGGCGATGTGCGCCGCATGCGTCACGGCTTCGCTTGGCCGGCCGAGTCCATACGCTACGAGCACGGTTTGGCCAGTGAGCACCGCTTGGGCGCGGGCCGCCGTCGCCCCCTGACGCCCCTCCACGTGGAGGTGCCCGAACGCCGTCAACTCCCCCGCCGTCCGGACGTCGGAGCCGCCCTCCGCGATCGACATCTCCAACGCGGGGCCCAAGGCGTCGTCGCCGAGGCCCAGCAGGATGATGAGGTTGCCGCTGCCGGCTAATGGCACTGGCACTGGCACTGGGACAGCGTGCCCGACGGCGCCGGCCGGCAATGCGGTCAGCATCCCTTGGGGACGCGGTTCAGTTGCCGCTGACTGGAGCTCCTTGCCTAGCTGATCCAAGAGCCCAGCGAAGTCCGGCGAGTCGGTCGAAACTGCTGCCGCTGGCCGGTGGAGGTCCATTTCAGCCGCATCGGCCTGCTCAAGCAGCGCCGCGATCGCGGGCCCTTGCAACGCGTGGTCTGCCCCGGCAAAGTGCCCCGCCCCGCCAAAGTGCGCTGCCCCGCCAAGGTGGGGCCGCGGCGTCGTCCGTTCCTCGCCGTCCCCAGCCACGCCCGGAACGACGGCCGGACTCCCGGCCGGTACCTCGACGGTTGCCTCATAGCGATTAGCGGCGAAGAGCCCGGCGATTCCCGGGTTGGTGACTCTCTCGGCGGAGACGATCCGCGCCCCGGGCCCGTACTGCTGCTCGGCCTTCTCGCGGATGGCCTCCAAGGATGCGCCCTTAAGCTTGTATTGCTTCGGCATGGCGGACCACCCCCACGGTTTCAATTTGGATATTGGCGCTCGTCACTTCACGGTACGACAGCACGGGGACGCCACCGTCGGGAGCCGCCACGAGGCGCCGGACAGCGGGCCGCAACGCCGGGGCGCACACCAAAACGGCTTGTCGTCCGGCATCCGCCGCCGTTTCCACGGAACTCTTCACGGAGGCCAGGACGGCGTCCAGGCGCGCTTGGCTCATGACGATCTGGGTGCCTCCTTCCGCCGGGCGCATGTCTTCGAGCATGGATTGTTCCAGGAGCGGATCGATCATGATCACATTGAGCACCGCGCCGTCCAGGAACTTGGCTGCGAGCGCGGGTCCCAGGGATTGCCGGGCGGCTTCCACCAGCGCCTCGGGTTCGGTGGAAACCTTGGCGCGCAGGGCGAGTGCCTCGTAAATCCGCGGAAGGTCGTTGATGGGAACCTGTTCTTCGAGGAGGCCTTGCAGCACCCGCTGCACTTCGGCAAGGGACATCAGACCGGGTATGAGTTCCTCGACGGCGGCAGGGCTCTGCTTGCGCACGCCTTCCGTCAGCACGCGGACGTCCTCGCGTGTGAGGAGCCTTGCGGCGTTGGCGGAGACGATCGATGACAAATGCGTCACCAACACGGAAACCCGGTCGATCACGGTTGCGCCGGTCATTTCGGCGCTGTGCCGCATTTCGGTGGGAATCCACTTTCCGGCCAGACCGAAGACCGGTTCCACGGTGGAGATGCCCGGCAGGGCATCAAGGTAGTCGCCGAGGGCGAGCAACTTGCCCGACGGCGCTGTTCCGCGTCCTGCTTCGACGCCGGCAATGCGGATCGCGTAGTTCGCCGGTGGCAGCTCCACGTTGTCGCGCGTGCGGACGGGCGGGATCACGATCCCCAACTCCATGGCGATCTTGTGGCGCAGCGAGCGCACGCGGGCCAGGAGATCGTCCGAGGCGCCGGAGACCATGTCCACAAGGTCCGGAGCCAACAGGATCTCCACGGGGTGGATGCGCATGTCCTGCATGAGCCGCTCGTTGGGGTCTTCTTCTGCGCTCAGGCTGGCTGCTTCCTCGGCGTCCTGCTCCTCGAGCTGCTTCTTTTGCTGCGCTGCCAAGCGCCTGGAAGCGAACAGCAGGAAGGCACCCACCAGCAGGAACGGCAGGATGGGCATGCCGGGGATCAACGCCATGGCCACTGCGGCAAGTCCTGCGATGAGCATCGCGTTGGGCGACTGCATGAGCTGCGAGGACGCCGTGCGGCCCATGTCCTCCTCGGCATTGGACCGGGTGACGATCATGCCCGTGGACACGGCCATGAGGAGTGCCGGGATCTGCGTGACGAGCCCGTCGCCCATGGTCAGAAGTCCATAGGAGTTGAGTGCATCGCCCGCATTCATGCCGCGCTGCAGCACACCGATGGCGATGCCGCCCACGAAGTTGATGATGATAATGATGATGCCTGCGATGGCATCGCCCTTGACGAACTTCGAGGCACCGTCCATGGCACCGTAGAAGTCGGCCTCGGCGGACACCTCGGCCCGGCGCTTGCGGGCCTGCGCATCGGTGATGAGGCCGGCATTGAGGTCCGCGTCAATGGCCATCTGCTTGCCGGGCATGGCGTCGAGGGTGAACCTTGCCCCGACCTCGGCCACGCGTTCGGCGCCCTTGGTGACCACCACGAACTGGATGACCACCAGGATCAGGAACACCACGGCGCCGATGATCATGGAACCGCCCACAGTGACCTTGCCGAAGGCGTCGATCACTTGTCCGGCGAAGCCCTGCCCCAGCACCAGCCGTGTTGAGGCGACGTTGAGTCCCAGCCGGAACAGCGTGGCCACCAACAACAAGGACGGGAACACCGAGAAGTCCAGCGGCTTCTTGACGAACATGCTGGTGAGGAGGATCAGCAGGGCCAGGAGGATGTTGCAGACGATCAGGAAGTCCAGCAACGGAGCCGGAACGGGAACCACCAGCAGCAGCACGATGCCCACGATTCCCACTGGCACGGTGAGCCTGGCGAATCTGTTGTTCATTGCTGTGTCCTGTCCGGGATGAAGTGTCTGCTGGTCTTGGCTTGGATGCTGTGGCTCATGCGGAGGCTCCTGCCGGAGCACCGGCACCGCCCGGCATGCAGTGCATTCCGCGCGCCGCTCCCCTGGCTTTGAGCGACATCACGAACGCCAGGACTCCCGCCACGGCCCGGTACAGCTCCACGGGGATTTCCTGGCCCAGCTCACAGGCCGAGTGCAGCGCCCTTGCCAGCGGGATGTCCTGGACCATCGGAACCGATTTCGCCTCCGCCTCTTCCCTGATGCGGGCAGCGATGACCCCCACTCCCTTGGCCACGACGCGTGGTGCCGCTTTGCCGGCGTCGTACTTCAGCGCAACGGCGACGTGCGTCGGGTTGACGAGAACGACGTCGGCGTCTGCGATGGCGCCAATCATGCGGTTGCGGCTCATGGTCAGTTGGCGCGAGCGGCGCTGCGACTTGATGAGGGGATCGCCGTCGCTGTTCTTGTTTTCGTCCTTGATTTCCTTCTTGGACATGCGCGTCTTCTTGCGGTTGCGGCGCATGACCACGAAGATGTCCACGGCCGCCAGGGTCAGGCCCGCCAGCACGGCGAACTCGATCAGGGACCCGATGCCGCCTGCCGCCGCGGAAAGGACGCCGGACACCGGCAGGCCCCCGGCGGTAAGCAGCACGGGGATGAGGCCCTGCACCACCGCGTACAAGACAAGGCCGACGACGGCGGTCTTCAGCAGCGCTTTGAGGCCGCCCCACAGCGCCTGGCCGCCGAAGATCCGTTTGACGCCACTAACCAGGTTGAAGTGCTCAAACTCTGCCCGGAACTTCTTGAAGTGGATGCCGCCCTGCAGCGCTGATCCCGCCAAGACCACCACCATGACAACCACGAACAAAGGCCCCAACACTTGGGCCAACGAACCGAACCCGGCTTCAAGGGCTGCGACGGCCTTGGCGGGCTCGGGGTGGGCAATGGCGCTGCGGACGCTGAACAACTGGTCCGCCGCGGCGTTGGAGGCCCGCTCGATAGTCGATGGAATCATGGCTGCGGCGGAACCGACGGCGAGCCAGGCGGTGAGGTCCTGCGAACGGGAAAGCTGCCCCTTGGAACGGACTTCCCGCATTCGTTTGTCGGTGGCCTGCTCGGTTTTTTCCTGTGAATCAGACATCAGCCCACCCCCATCAGCGTGTTTGCCGTTTGTTCGGCGAGCATGGCCACGAGCCGTGGCAGGGCCAGGAAGAGGAACCCGGCGAGCGCCAGGGTGATGAAGATCTTGAGCGGGAAACCGAGGGCGAAGGCATTGAGGGCGGGGGCAACGCGGGTGAGGAGGCCAAGTCCGACGTCGGCGAGAACCAGGACAACCAACAGGGGCCCGGCGATTTGCACCGCCGAAAGGAACATTCCGGTGACAGCGGAGACCATGGCTTGCACAGGCTGCGCCAGGTCCACACCTCCGGCCAGCGGCAATGCGGTGAAACTCCCGGTCAGGCCGCCGATCACCAATTGGTAACCGTCAGAGGCAAAGAGGAGCGCGAGCGCGGCCATTTGCATCAATCTGGTGAATTGGGCGCCATTGACCATCATCTGCGGATCGAAGCCCTGGGCCATCTGGAAGCCGCTGAAAAGGTCCAGCAGGCTGCCTGCCGACTGGATAGCCGCGAAGACCAGGGAAACGAGGAAGCCCAGGACCAGTCCCGTCACCAGCTCCAGGACCACGCCCGTGATGAATCCAGCGGTGTCCTTGGGTGTGTAGCCCACCGAGAGCCGCTGGGACACGGCCAGTCCCAGGCCGAGGCCCAGCATGGCCTTGACGCGTGCCGGTATGGCGTGGTGGGAGAAAGGAGGAGCCACCAGGAGAAAAGCGGTCATCCGGATGGAGGCCAGCAGGAAGACCTCCAAGCCGGATTGGGTGATGGGGAGCTCCACTTCACGCTCCCCCGATCAGCCCGGGGATCCGGGCGAAGAGCTCGTTGGTGAAGGAGACCATCTCCGTGATCATCCAGTGCCCGCACACCACCAAGGCCACGGCCACGGCCACGGCCTTGGGCACGAAGGACAGAGTGGCTTCCTGTAGCTGGGTGATGGACTGAAGGAGGGAAATGGCCAGTCCCACTACCAGCGCAGTGACCAGGGCTGGCGCCGCAAGCTTTGCGGCCACGATCATGGCCTGGAGGCAGATGTCCAGGACTGCGTTGGTATCCATCAGCCGCTCGAATAGCTCTGGATCAGGGCGGTGATCACCAGGCCCCAACCGTCCACCAGGATGAACAGCAGGATTTTGAAGGGCAAGGAGATCATCACCGGCGGAAGCATCATCATGCCCATGGACATCAGCGCAGCCGAGACCACCAGGTCGATCACGAGGAACGGGATGAAGATGACGAAGCCGATGATGAACGCGGCCCGGAGCTCGGAAATCATGAACGCCGGGATGAGGGTTTGCAGCGGCACGGATTCCGGGTTGGCAGGATTGGCCAGCTTGGCTGCGCGGGTCATCAGCGCAATGTCCTCTTGCCGGGTGTGGGCCACCATGAAGTGTTGAAGCGGCGCAGACCCGGCAGAGACGGCTCCGTTGAAGTCCAACGTCCCGTTCAGGTAGGGCTGGATTCCGACGTTGTTGATCTCCGAGACCACGGGCCACATGACAAACAGGGACAGGAAAAGCGCCAAGCCGGCCAGGACTTGGTTGGGCGGGATGGATGGCAGGGACAGGGCATTGCGGGTCATGGCCAGCACCACGAAGATCTTGGTGAACGAGGTCATCATCAGCAGCAGGGCCGGGGCGACGGAAAGCAACGTGATCCCGATCAACGTCACCACGGCGGTGGAAGGTTTACCGTCCAGTCCGTTGATGTCGATGTTGAGGTTGCCGCCGGACGGCTGGCCCGGGGCCGTGGGCACCGCGGGCGCGGTGGGTGGCGCCGGGGCGATTGGTGCTGCGTGTCCGGCAGACGCGCCCAACCACAGGAACAGGGCCGTCAGCAGCAGCACGCAGAGCACTGCGAGCAACATTCTGGCCATGCGGCGGCCATCGACAGCCCCAAAATTCGGGATCAATTGCGGCGTCCCCTGATGGCCTCGGCGGCCTGCCGCCAGGTTGAACCGGCAAGAATGGAACCGTGCAGGGGTTGTGGTTCCTTGTTCAGCTCGCTGCGGCGATGGATCTCGCTGCGGCGCCTGGTTCCCCTGTCTACCAACTCCGTGTCCGCAAGCTGCGGGACGCCGGCGTCGCGGAAGATGTCGGCGAAGCTCTCGGGTGCCGGAGAGCGCTCCGGTGCCCGTTCCTGGCCCTCGGCAGGGACCGGAGCCGGCCCCGGAAACCGGGCCTGCGCCGTCGTAATTTCCGGAAGCTCGACCGGGACGTCGCTGGTGTGCAGGACATTGATTGCGTGCTCGGTGACGCCCAAAAGGAATCGCTTGTCCCCGGCGTCGACCACCACTACGGAGGCCTTTTGACCGACGGTCTGCCGGCTGACCACCGTCAGGGTGGTGTTGGCCCGGCGTCGGCCTTTGCCTTTGCCCTTGAGAAGGCGGCGCTGCAGGAACCATATGAGGCCCAGCACCGCACCCAGGGCCACGAGCACACGCAGCCCGAGGATGAGCGAATCCATCTAGTAGATTCCCTCGGCGACGTCGAGGATACGGGTGATGCGCACGGCGTAGTCCTGGTCCACGACAACAACTTCCCCGTGGGCGATCAATCGGCCATTGAGGAGAACATCCGCGGGTGCGCCGGCGGAGCGGTCCAGTTCGATCACTTTGGCCGGTTCCAGGGCGAGGGCATCGCGCACGGACATGCGGGTGCGGCCGATCTCGACGGTGAGGGCCATTTCGACGTTGCTGATCAGGCCGAGACGGGAAGAAACGGCACTGTTCTGGGCGGCACGTGCGGCCGGAATGTCCTGCACTGTTCCGTGTTCGCGGACCCGGACTGCGAACCAGCCGAACGTCTGCCCGCCGTCGCCCGCCAGCGACTGGCGCAGTTCAAAAACGGCAGTTTGGGAGTCGGAGAGCAGCCCGGCCGCGTCTTCCTCGCGCAACTCCCCCAGCACTCCGGCGTCGAACGCCTCAGCTGCGTGTTCCATCGCGGGGCGCAGTACGTCGACGGCGGAGACCGCTCCGCCGGGCAGGGCACCTTGCAGGGCACCGCCTGCCGCGGCGAGGAAGGACCGGTCCACGAGGATGAGCGCGAAGTCCGTAGTCACGGCGCCCACGAAGGTGGCGGTGATGGCGAGTGGTGCGTACGGCGCGGCGGCCTGCGACGGGACAATGCCGGAGACGTGCAGCGCGGCAGGAGTCGGCAGCTGGGCGGCCAGTCGCTCCGCTGCCGACTCGTGCAGGGTCAGGGTGATGCTCATCGCTGGTTCTCCTCGATTGTGACGATGACGGCGGCTGCACGTGAGCCGTTGCGGGCGGGGGCGGCAGTGGCCAGCCGGGTGCCGTTGATGGCGACGTCGAACGGCCGGTTCTCCAGATGCGGCAGCGGAATGACGTCCCCGACGGCGAGGCCAAGGATCTGCGCCGGCGTCACCGGAGTCGGGCTCAACTGGACAGCAAGGTCTACCGGCACCTGGGTTACCTGGGCGCGGACCAATGCCTCGGCGTCGCGGCTGTGGACAGTGGGATTCACGTCGCCGAGTCCGGAGAGGAGGACGTCGGCGGGAATCGCGAGACTAGCAGCGGCGAGGCTTTCGCCCACTTTGACCGTGAATGAGGCCACGATCATCAGCTCCGCCGGAGCCGCTGCCTGGGCGAACTGGGAGTTGTACTGGATGACGTCCATGCGCACCGGGGTAGTCAAAAGGGCGCCAAGGGAATAGCTCAGGTCCTCCAGTCCGTCTTCCACCATGCGGCTGATGAGGGCCTGCTCGATCTGGGTGAACTTTCGATCCGGAACGGCCGTCTCGGCGCTTCCGCCCAACATGCGGGTCACCCAGGAAAGGGCCGCCGTGGCAGGAAACTGCATGACGAGCCGCGATTCGCTGCCCTCAATTCGGCACAGCACCATCGAGGTAACGGAAGGCAGGGAAGCCGCGTACTCGTCATAGCTCTCCATGATGAGCTGCTCCAGGGTCACGGTGGATTTCACGCGGACCTTGGCCGTGAGCTGGGTTCCCCATTGGCGGGCAAAAGTCTCGAAAGCAACTTCCAGGACGCGGCTGTGCTGGCGCGGCAAGGTGGTGGGCCTGCGGAAATCGTAGACGTCCACGGTGCGCTGCCGTCCCGCCAATTGATCTTCCTGTTCACTCACGGTTGCCACTATCGGCAAGGAAAGGGCTGGCGTAAGCGGACTAACTATTGGGAGCCTATCCGCGTGACTGCATGTCGGATAAGCTTGGGGTGTTGCCCCGGACCCTGGCAGCGCCTTTTGTCGGCGCCCGCTTCAGGAGGACATCACAAATCATGCCAGGCGACCCCAACACCCGCACCGCCTCGATAGAAGGGCATCACGCCTCCGTGCCGGCAGCAGTTGCGCCTGCGCCGAGGCAGTACCCCCGCCCCTCTCGCACCAGGCACCCCTCCGCCGCACCGGACTCCGAAATTTGGCGAGACTATCCGTTTGCAGAGATCGAGGAGCTCATCGCGGAGCTGAAAAGGAAGGTGGCGCGCTTTGCGCTGATCCAATTCGCGGATGAGACCTCTCAACCCGGAAACGTGGCTGCCTTTGAATCGATGAATGACGCCCTTGAGGATATCTCGGCGGCGGCGCTGGGCATCGAATTAGCGTCCCACCAAGCCCTGCTGGAACGTCCGGGCCCTGCCGGAACGGTGAACGGCCTTCGCCGCCTATAGAGTGAGGGTACGGTCGATGACGCGCGCCGCCGTGTCATGCAGGCTCTGGTTGTTGGCGCGTGCAAAAGTGCGTAACCGGCGGAACGCCTCTTCCATGTCCACTCCGGCAGTGTGGGCAATGACCCCCTTGGCCTGTTCGATCAGGACTCGGCTATTCAGGGCACGCTGCAGCTGTTCGTTGATCACCGCCGATTCGCGGATGGTGCGTTCCTGCAGGATGCTGATGGTCGCAACGTCTGCCAGCGATTGGCCGATGGCAACGTCCTCCGGCGTGAGGGCGCCGGAATGTTCGCCGAAAAGGCCCATGGCTCCGATGGTTCTGCCTTGAACGCGCATCGGTACCGCGTGGACGGAACGGAATCCCTGTGACAGGGCGGCTGCCTGGAATTCTGGCCATTGGCCGTTCAAGGCGGGTATGTCCTCCACGACCACCAGGGTTCCTGTCCGGTAGCACTCAACACAAGGACCGGAGCCCGCCTGCAGCTGAAGTATTTCAACAAGCTGGCTTCCTTCGCTGGTGGAGGCAAGGACCTGCAGCTCACCGTGAGGATCGGCAAGCAGCAACCCGGCGGCGGCGGCATCGAGCAGATCCACGGATGCGTCGACAAGCGCATGTAGCAAGGCCAGCACGTCGTAGTCAGCCACTAACGTGTTCGTGATCTTTACGAAGGCCGCACTGACGCGCTCGGCACGGCTTATCGTCACCATGTCGCCATATTACTGCAGACCACGACTGCCGTGCGTGTCATTCCCAGGAGCAAAACTCAGGCGTCCCTCCAGTACCGCATCGGCTGTTTCGCGCAATGACAGCGCATGCGCGAACGCGTGGGCGCGCATCAACAAAAGTGCGTCCGCGGCGGAACTCCCTGATTGCGCCAGGACCATTCCCGTGGCCTGGTGGATTTCCCGCCGGGACATCAACGCGGTTTCCACGGCGGGGTCCGTGTCGGGCGAGTTCACCAACAGGACCCGTCGCAACAAATGCCACGCCGTCTGGCCGGCGAGTACCGATGCTGTCGCGTAATCGACGTAGCTCAGGCTCCCAGGTTTCGTATGGTGGAGCTCCACAACCCCCAGATCCAAAGCGCCCAGGGTAAGCGGGAACACAAACAGCGCCGCAGCCTCGGTCTCCAGGATTGCCTTGCTAAAAACCGGCCACGAGTACGGGTGTGAGTATCGGACATCGGGGACCAGAACCGGGAGCTTTGTGTGCAAGGCTTCCCACCTGGGACCTTCCCCCAAATCAAACTGCAGCTCATCAAGCCTGGCCGCCAGCCTATTGCTCGCGCACACAAGGGTCTCTGACGCGGCCCCTCCGAACATGGACACAGCAGCACCGCTCACTGGTAGCTGACTTAGAAACGGTGTGCACAGGTCTGCGTCACCAAAAGCTCCCGCTCCAACGCCGAAGTCAACCATGGAACATACCTTGGCGGTACTCGGAGAGCTCTAGAGCGGCGTGTGCAGCATCCATGGTGAGCCTCAGATCCCCGATTCATCCTGTGCGGCAGGATCCGGTTGCGCGCGGAACCGGAACAGCTGCTCTTCACCGCTAAGAATAGACCCATCATGCCCGGGCATGATGGTCTGGGATGAGTCGAGCTGTCGCCCTACGCCGCCGGTGCCTGCGAAATCCTCACCATGTTGCCGGAAGGATCGCGGAAGGCGCAGTCGCGCGGACCCCATGGCTGGTCGATTGGCTCCTGCATGACCTCCGCGCCGGACGCCCTGACCTTCTCGAAGAGCGTATCGACGTCGTCCGAGCGGAAGACGATTGGCCCCAGGACGCCCTTGGTGAGCAGCTCCTGGAGGGAATCGCCGTCGGCCTTGGACCGGCCCGCGTGCGGTTCGGAAAGCACGATTTCAACACCAGGCTGGGCCGTGCTGCCGAGCGTGACCCAGCGGAATCCGCCCTGTGCGACGTCGTTGAGCACCTCGAGTCCGAGGGCGTCCCGGTAGAAGGTGAGAGCTTCGTCGGGATCGTTGACAGTGATGTGTGAGTACTGCAGTGAAATAGTCATGGCAACGACGCTAGTCCGCGACGACGGCGAGCGCTTCTTGAATCCTGCTCTCTTCTTTCCGGCCAGATTCCTGCCGGGCGGTTTGCTCGTTCCGGCGGGGCCTCGTGCGGATCTTCGCCACACAGGCCGGCATTGCGGCCACTGCGCGGTGCTCGCGGGTGCGGTAGGTGCTGGGAGGCACCCCCACGAGTTCGGTGAACCGCGAACTGAAAGAGCCAAGTGACGTACAACCGACCTCCATGCAGGCGTCGGTGACACTCATTCCGCCACGCAGGAGCGCCATCGCTCGCTCGATCCGGCGGGTCATGAGGTAGTTGTAGGGGGTCTCGCCGTAAGCGGCCCGGAACTGCCGAGAGAAATGCGCGGGTGACATGTAGACGTGACTGGCCATAGTCGGCACGTCGAGGGGCTTTGCGTACTCGCGGTCGATCAGGTCACGGGCCCGGCGCAAGTATGTGAGCCTGGCAAGATCCTCCGGGGTCATGCCACGAGCGTACCTCGGCACGCTGGTCATTTCCACGGAGCCCGGCGTCGTCCCGCCACAGGCGCGCGCCTACTGGCCCGCTCTCGCTTTGAGTGCCTCGGGAATCAGGGCGCGGACCACTTCGGGTTTGTCTGAGAGTACGACGACGTCGACGCGGCGGTTGAGCTCCATCAGCGCCTCGGTGGAGTCGTCGTTGACCTGCCGGGCCGAGCCGAACGCGACCGCCCCAATGTGGCCTGCTGGAACGCCTCCATGGTCCACGAGGTACCTGAGGACATTGACGGAACGCGCGGAGGAAAGCTCCCACGTGGAGGGGTAGGAGGTGATTCCGTTGGCTGCGTGGCCTTCCACCATGACTTCAAGGCCGGCGCTGACCATTGCGGGGGCAACAGTGCCAAGGACCTGGCTGGCTCGGGCAGTGAGCTCCGGTCGGTCGGGTTCGAAGAAGGTCTGTGATCCCACGAGTTTCACGGTGAGTCCACGTTCGCCGATCTGGAACTGCACATTGGCCCCCAGCCCCGCGGCGTCGAGCTTTGACTTCATGTCGTCGCGCAAAGCGGTGAGCCGGTCCACTTCCTTGAGAGCCAGGTCCAGAGACGAGAATCCTTGGGCGTCAGCGTGGGTGAACTCGGGGGGAACAACGGTGCCGGTGGCCGTGTCCACCTTCTGGCTGGCCACGGTGCCGAAACCTGTGGCCAGCGAATTGCGGAGCTTATCGAATTTGGTCTGGTCCACCGTGGACATGGCGAACAGGACGATAAACATGCACATCAGCACGGTGACCATGTCCATGTAGGAAGCCATCCAGCGTTCGTCGACGTGCTCCTCCGCCGGAGGCGAGCCGCGGCGGCGCCGGGACCTCATGCGGCCTTGGACGAAGCGAATTTGCCGGGGCGGCCTTCGTCGTCGTTGCTCTTCTTTGCTGACTTCTCCCTGCCGATCCTGTCGGCGGGGACCATGGCCCGGAGCCGCTCGGCGAGCAGTAGCGGTTGGGTTCCGTTCTGCACTGACAGCATGCCCTCCATCAGGAGCGTCATCCGTTCGATTTCGAGCTCGGACAGGCGCTTGAGCCGTGAGCTGAAGGGCAGCCAGATGAAGTTCGCGGACAACAAACCCCACAAGGTAGCCACAAATGCCGAGGCGATCATGGGTCCCAGATGGTCAGGCGAGGAAAGGTTCTCCAAGACGTGGGTCAGCGACACCACCGTGCCAATGATGCCGATGGTGGGTGCGTATCCACCCAGGCTGGCGAAGAATTTGGCAGAGACGTGGTCGCTGCGCATCTTGGTGTCGATCTCGTCTTCCATGAGGATGCGCAACTCTTCGGCGTCGGTGCCGTCGGCGATGTTCTGGAGAGCCCTGGCCAGGAACGGATCCTTCTCCTGGGCAGCTGCTTCTTCAAGGGAGAGCAGTCCTTCGCTGCGGGCCTTCTCGGCAAAGCCGATCAGCTGGTCGATGCTGTCCTGCGGCTTGTCGGTCTTGCCCTTGAAAGCCTTGGGCAAGTCCTTGAACGCCCGGATGGTGTCGCGGAAGGTGTTCCCGGCCAGGCCTACGGCCAACGTGGCACCGAAAACCAGGACCATGGGTGCGGGAAGCAGAAGCGCCATGAGGTTGGCGTCTTCGAGGGTCACCATGGCGACCACGGAGCCGAAGGCCAGGAACAGGCCGATGATAGTTGAGGGATCCATGGGCTACCTTCCGTCCGGGTCCGGTGTCCGCACGAGGCTCAAGGGATAGCCCGTCACGGTGGGGAGATCTTGTGCCCGCCGAAGGATGTAGGAGCGGTAATTCGCAATCAGCTCCACTACCTCGGCGAGGCTCTCCTGCACTACGTAAGCAGCGCCGTCGAGGGTCACCAGGTGGGTGTCCGGGCTTTCGTGGATCCGTTCAATGATGTCCGGATTCACGGCAAAGCGGGTGCCGTTCAGGCGGGTGACAACGATCATGGGCCGTTTCTGCTTTAGGTAGGAAGGCGCTGTAGGGAGGGCGGTTCAGTTCCTACTGTCGGCCGGAGGCCCGCCCGCGTTAGCTTGCCGCCGAACTGCGTCGCTCCAGTCGTCAACCGGCGTCCGCGATAGTCGCCGTAGGGAGCGCCTACAACCGGCTGCCCGCCCGCTAGCCCGGTGTCAGCGGAGCGTAGCCGGACGCACGCGCACCGGCGCGAGAATTCCGATGATCATGACGGCCGTCATGGAACCGGCCGCCATGATTGCAGCGAGCACCACAATCTGGAAGCGCCCCGCTTCAAGCGGAGCGATCCCGCCAAAGATCGCCCCGACGAACGCGCCGGGCAAGGTGACGAGCCCAGTGGTCTTCGTCTGATCGGTGGAAGGAATCAAGGCCGAGTAGACCGTGCGCCGGGCAAGATCCAGGGTTGCCTGCCTCGGAGTGGCGCCGAGTGCCAACCAACCCTCCACCTCCTCCCAATGCTCGTAGACCGATTCCTTGAAGTGCCGGCCGGCCAGGACTGCGATAGTCATTCCATTGCCAATGACGATCCCGCCGATCGCGAGCGCGTAGCGGGGGGTGAACGCGATGGCACCCGTGGCGAAAATGACGGCGAGGGTTATTGCAATTCCTCCGGCCATCGAGCCACTGACCAAGCCCAAATGGGGCAGGCTCCAGCCAATGCGTCGCGTGGCACTCGCCGCGGCCACCGCGAACATCACGAGTAGCGCGACGGCGACCCACAGTGGGCTGGTGATCACGCCACCCAGAACGAAACTTATCGCGGCGAGTTGGACGGCTCCGCGGAGGATGGCGAGTGCGGGTGCGAAGGGATGCGGAGCTCGGAATGCCAAGAGGAGTGCCAATGTGACTGCCATCAGGACGCCGACGCCGAGGAATGTCGGCATGAGTTCGGAGAGTCCGGGCATGGTGCCAGCTTATCGACCGCCGCAAGACCGTTAACCTCCGCCAGAGATTGTAACAACCGTTACAATCATGAGTGTGCAGAACTTGAGCGATATTTCTTGGCTGATCATGATCGTGCAGGTGCCCGCGGCGCCATCCCGGCACCGAGTTGCTGTCTGGCGGGAGTTGAGGCGATTCGGTGGCGTCCCGGTCGGGCAGGGAACCTGGGCCGCTCCCGACGTTCCGGCTTGCCGGGCCGGCGCAGAGAAAGCACAGGAACTGGCACAGGCTGGCGGGGGTGATCTGATTCTGCTGACCACCAGATCCGGGGACGACGCCGCCAAACTGCGTGACCTCTTCATGGCAGCGCGCGAGGACG
This sequence comes from Arthrobacter sp. FW306-04-A, assembly GCF_044358315.1. Taxonomy (GTDB): domain Bacteria; phylum Actinomycetota; class Actinomycetes; order Actinomycetales; family Micrococcaceae; genus Arthrobacter. Next base: position 789,709 of record NZ_CP084559.1, on the reverse strand, counting down.
AATGGAAGGAGTTTCTGGCAGACTGCGCGAAGTTCACTGGCGAGGTCGCCCGGGAAATCTCCAAGCAGAAATTCACTCTCGCCGAACTCGAAGAGGAAGAACAAAGCCTTGAACGGCTCCGCCGGTGGTCGCGGTCAATTCGGACCCGGGACGTTCTCGGCGGCGCCAGCGCAGCACGCGCCGAAGAGGAGATGGCCACCTGCACCGCAGCCCTGGATGATTTTGCGGGCTATGTCTACCGGCAGGTCCACTCATGAGCCCGGTTCAGTTAAGAACCCGGACTTCCTCCGCACCGCTGTACGCCGCCGGGTTCGTGACAGCGTTCGGCGCCCACAGCATCGCCGCGAGCTTGGGCGCCCAGAGCGCAAACATCGGTCTGAGCCTGATGAGCCTGGGCCTCCTGCTGGCCGCGTACGACGTCTCTGAGGTGTTCCTCAAACCCGTGTTCGGCGCGCTCAGCGACAGAATCGGCACCAAGCCCGTCATCATCGGAGGCCTCCTGGCCTTCGCGGTGCTCTCGATTCCAGGGCTGTGGGGAAGCGAACCGCTCATGCTTGGCGTAGCCCGGCTTGGCCAGGGAGCCGCAGCATCGGCATTCTCTCCGGCGGCGTCAGCCATGGTGGCCCGCGTGGCTGGAGGAAAGAACGCGGGTACCTACTTCGGCCGGTACGGATCCTGGAAGAGCCTGGGCTACGTCATGGGTCCGCTGCTAGGGGCCGGACTGATCCTTGCCGGAGGATTCCCGATGCTCTTTGCGGTGCTGTCGGCGCTTGCGGTTGCGGCGGCCATCTGGGTCTTCGCTCGGGTCCCACACCTGGAGCCTCTCCCGCGCCAGCGCTACACGGTCTTTGACCTTGCGCGCCAAGTCACCGAACGGCGCTTCGTTGTCCCAACTCTCGTACTAGCGGCGTCGACGGCGGCAATGGGGTCAGCGATCGGCTTCCTTCCAGCCCTGGCCTCGCAGCACGGCCTCGGCCCCGTAGCGGGCACCGCAACAGTGAGCGTCCTGGCGATCGCCTCATTGCTTGTGCAGCCCCAGATCGGCAAGATGCGCGACCAACGACGCATCAGTGACACCCACGGCATGACCGCCGGACTCCTACTCACCGCGAGCGGCATAACGCTCCTCGCCCTGGCACCGGGGCCGGTCACCTTGTTTGTTTCGGCGGCGACCATCGGTGCGGGCGTAGGTGCCGCAACACCATTGGGCTTCGCCCATCTGGCCGAGACGACACCACCGGAGCGGATGGGCAGGACTATGGGCTCGGCAGAACTCGGCAGGGAGCTTGGCGACGCCGGAGGCCCGCTGCTCGTCGGAGGCATCTCAACCATCGCCTCCCTGCCCTTTGGCCTCGGAGCACTTGGGCTTCTGATAGCCGCCGCCAGCGTGCCGCGCCTCACCTCAACGCGGGACGCGGAAACCAACAAACATTAGGTCACGTAAACGTTGCGTAATACATGTGATTCCCGTCACGATCAGCTGATCTGGATGGAAATTTAGGTATGGCTAACCTAAAGTTTCAACCTGTGAGCCCGCACTTTCTTCCCCCGGGCTCCCCAGGATTTGCTCGCAGAAAGAAGCCCTCATGAAGATTCGCGCAAATGCGCTAGCCGGCATCGCACTAGCCGCCACCGCAGCCCTCAGCTTGGCCGCCTGCGGCAACGGCACCGCATCCTCCGCAGCCACCGGCCCTGCCTCCGCTGACGCTGGTACTGCCGCAAAAGTGGCGGGCGAAATCACGGTCTACAACGCCCAGCACGACACTCTGACCAAGGAATGGGTGGACGCGTTCACCAAGGAGACCGGCGTCAAGGTCACCATCCGCCAGGGTTCCGACACCGAGCTTTCCAACCAGATCGTCCAGGAAGGCGCGGCATCACCGGCCGACGTTTTCCTCACGGAGAACTCCCCCGCCATGGCCCAGGTTGAGAACGCCGGCCTCTTCGCCGACATCGACAAGGCCACTGTGGACCAGGTCCCGGCTGGGTACCGCCCTTCAACCAACAAGTGGACCGGCATCGCCGCCCGCTCCACCGTTCTGGTCTACGACAAGAACAAGATCAGCGACGACAAGCTGCCCAAGTCCATGTTGGATCTGGCCAAGCCGGAGTGGAAGGGCAGGTGGGCGGCTTCCCCGTCCGGCGCTGACTTCCAGGCCATTGTTGCCGCCCTCCTTGAGCAAAAGGGCGAGGCAGCCACCACCGAGTGGCTCAAGGGCATGAAGGACAACTTCAAGGCGTACAAGGGCAACAGCACCGCCATGAAGGCAGTCAACGCCGGCGAAGTCGACGCCGCACTGATCTACCACTACTACTACTACGGCGACCAGGCCAAGACCGGCGAGAACTCCAAGAACGTCACCCCGTACTTCTTCAAGAACCAGGACCCGGGCGCTTTCCTGTCCGTATCCGGCGGCGGCGTGCTGAAGTCCTCCAAGAACGCTGCCGCTGCGCAGGCCTTCATCAAGTTCATCACCGGCAAGCAGGGCCAGGAAGTCCTCAAGAACGGCACCTCCTTCGAGTACGCCGTTGCTTCCCAGGTGGACTCCAACGCTAAGCTCGTTCCCATCAAGGATCTGCAGGCTCCCACCGTGGACCCGGCCAAATTGAACTCCGCGAAGGTTACCGACCTGATGACCAAGGCAGGACTGCTGTAATTCTGTGACCACTGATCTATCGGCTCCCGCACTTCCAAAGAATTCGGAGAGCACGACGCCGGCGGGCAGGGGCAAGCGCCCCCGCCCGCCTCTCGGCGTTTCCGCAATTTCCCTCCTGGCGGTGCTGATCGCGCTGTTTTCGCTCATCCCGCTGGGTTACGTCGCTTACATGACGGCTGCGACCGGCTGGAACACCGCCGCCGGACTCATCTTCCGGCCGCGCGTCGGCGAGCTGCTCCTGAACACCGTCATGCTCGTGGTCTTCACAGTGCCCATTTGCCTGGTGTTGGGCGTTGGCGGCGCGTGGCTCGTGGAACGCACCAAACTGCGGGGGCATCGCTGGTGGGCCGTGGCCCTGGCAGCCCCGTTGGCCATTCCGGCCTTCGTCAACAGCTATTCGTGGGTATCCGCGGTCCCGTCGCTCGAGGGCATCTGGTCCGGGGTGCTCATTGCCGCGCTGTCATACTTCCCCCTTGTATACATTCCTGCGGCGGCAACGCTGGGGCGCCTTGACCCGGCTATTGAGCAGTCCGCGGAATCCCTTGGCTTGGGACCGTGGGCCGTCTTTTTCCGGGTTGTCCTGCCGCAACTGCGGATCGCGATGACAGGTGGCGCTCTCTTGGTGTCCCTGCACCTGCTTGCCGAATACGGCGCGTTCGCGATGATCCGTTTCGACACGTTCACCACGGCGATCATGACCCAGTTCCAATCCACGTTCAACGGCACTGCCGGCAACATGTTGGCAAGCGTCCTGGTGTTCTTCTGCCTCATCCTGCTCCTGGTGGAAGTCAGGAGCCGCGGCACCGCGCGCTACGCCCGAGTCGGTTCCGGCGCCCAAGCCAAGCCGATCCGGTTGCCGCTTCGCCACTACCAGGTTCCCTCCCAGCTCGCCCTGCTGGCCCTCACGGTGTTGGCCTTCGGATTGCCGATCTGGTTCGTCCTGCGCTGGGTGGTTGCGGGTGGCGCCCGCGTCTGGTCCGCCAACGAGTTCCTTCCGGCGCTGCTCCAAACCCTCGCTTATGGCACCGTAGGCGCCGCGGTGACAATCGTCGTCGGCTTCCCCATGGCGTATCTGGCCGTGCGGCACCCAAGCTGGTTCAGCAAGATGCTGGAGCTCTCCAACTACGTCACGAGCTCCCTGCCCGGCATCGTTGTGGGCCTCGCGTTCGTGACCGTGAGCATCCGGATGTTCCCGGGGATCTACCAGACCTCCGGAGTGCTGATTGCTGCCTATGTGCTGCTGTTCCTGCCCCGCGCCCTGGTCAACATCCGCTCCGGACTGGCCCAGGCTCCCAAGGAACTCGACGAAGCCGCGCAGTCGCTCGGCAAGGCCCCTCTCGTGTCCTTCTTGAAAGTCACCCTGCGGCTCACTGCTCCGGCCGCCGCAGGCGGGGCCGCGCTGGTGTTCCTTGCCATCGTCAATGAGCTGACGGCCACGCTGCTGCTATCCCCCAATGGCACGCACACCTTGGCGACCGAATTCTGGAGCAAGAGCAGCGAGATCGACTACTCGGGCGCGGCGCCCTACGCCCTGCTCATGATCCTGTTGTCCGCCCCCATGACGTACCTGCTTTTCCAACAGTCCAAGAAAGTAGCCGGACAGTGACCGAACAATCCCCCTCAAGGCTTCCGGCACCCCGCGTCGCGGCTTCGGTGGCCCCAACCACCAACACGCACCTGGACATCGCCGAGGTCACCAAGAACTTCGGTTCCCAGGCTGTGCTGAAGGGCGTGAACCTGTCCGTGGCGAAGGGCGGAACCACTGCCATCGTGGGGCCGTCCGGATCCGGCAAGACCACCCTGCTGCGCCTGATCGCCGGTTTTGAACACCCGGCCACCGGCTCCATCAGTCTCAACGGCACCAAGGTGGCCGGGAACGGCGTCTGGTTGCCGGCACACAAGCGCCACATTGGTTATGTTGCCCAGGATGGCGCACTCTTCCCGCACCTTACGGTGGGGCAGAACATCGCCTTCGGGTTGGACAAATCAGCGCTCGACGGCGGCCGGCGCGGTGTGAAGACGCGGGTCCAGGAGCTACTGGAGATGGTTTCCCTCGATGCGGACATGGCCAAAAGGCGGCCCCACCAGCTCTCGGGAGGCCAGCAGCAACGAGTGGCACTTGCCCGCGCCCTTGCCCGTGAGCCGGAACTCATGCTGCTCGATGAGCCGTTCTCCGCCCTCGACGCCGGCCTCCGCGTTGCCACCCGGCGCGCCGTGGCCAACGTTCTGAACGAGGCCGGGGTCACCACCATCCTGGTGACGCACGATCAAGCCGAAGCCCTTTCCTTTGCTGACCAGGTGGCCATCATGCGTGGCGGGAAGCTGGCGCAGATCGGCAATCCGTTCGTGGTGTACACACGTCCCGCCGATCGCGCCACGGCCGAGTTCCTGGGCGACGCCGTCATCCTGAACGCGTGGATGGAAGGCTCCCTGGCCACGTGTTCGCTAGGCGGAATTCCCGTGCGCCGTCCCCCGGCGCAAGGCTTGGTGCAATTGATGCTCCGCCCGGAACAGATCCGGATTGCTCCAGACGGCCCCATCCGTGGCGTCGTGGTGGATACCGACTACTTCGGACCCGAGACCACCGTCCGGATCAAGCTCGCGCCGCGCGCCGCCACGGGCGGCGCAGGCCCGGTCTACCCCGGCGGCGGCGAGGTCATCACCATCCGCCACTGGAACGCTTCGATCACCAGGCCCGGCACGGAACTGTGCCTCCGCGTGGTGGGCGAAGGTGTTGCCTTCCCAGCGGAGGAATAGGTCTGCGGCCTAGGACCCGACCTCCGCGATGGCAATAAAGCTTGACATAGCCAAGGGTGGCCGGTCGCTATGGACGACCGGCCACACTACAGGCAATTGCCGCATGCATTAGAGTCCGGCAACCCCGTTCGGAGTGCCAACGCCCGTGGGCCCATCCCACCCAGTGCCGGCGAGGCACCATTGACTCGTGGGACAGCTGCCCGTGGAGCCCGAGGCGACATCGTTGAATTTGCCGGCGTTTGTGTAAGGGAGGGAGTTGGCCAGCGCCGTGGCGTTGCCAGAGTTCCCGGAAAGCGCGTACATTGCGGCGATCAGGGGTGAGGACAGGCTCGTTCCCCCGTACTGTGCCCACGATGAAGTGGTGCTGCCGCTCGGTGCGTACACCGACAATCCGGTCTGTGGATCTGCGACGGCCGCGACGTCTGCGGAGGCACGCTTGCTGCACCCCGTGCCAAAGGTTGCAGCGGCTGGCAACGCGGCATTGACGCTTGAGCATCCGGATCCCGAGCCGGACCAAGCCGACTCGCCCCACCCACGGGTGCTGGCGTCCTTGACCAACGACGTGCCACCCACCGCCGTGACATAACTCGAGGAAGCGGGGTATGACGAGCCGGTGTACCCGTTGTCACCGGTGGATGCCGTCACTGCGATTCCCGGGTGGTTGTAGTACGCGCCGTAGCTGGAGTCGGATGAATCTCCACCGCCGTAGCTGTTGGAAATCGCGGCGACTCCTGGCTGTTTGGCTGCCGTTGCCACGGCCGTACCAAGATTGGCGATGCTGGCTGTCGTCGCCTGCACCACGAGGATCTTGCAGTCTGGGCACGCTGACGAGACGGCGTCGACGTCAAGGGCGGTTTCGTCGGCCCAACCGGAACTGAACCGGGGAAGCTTGCTCCCGCCGTTTTGGTTCATGATGGTGAGGCAGCCGTTGTTGACCGTGCATGCCGGGAGGCCGAACTGTGAACGGTAAACGCCGAGATCGCGTTCAAGGTTCGGATAGCCGTAGGCGTCCACGATTGCCACGGTGCGGCCGCCGGATTTGAGGCCTGTGATGTTGTAGGCGCTCTGGATATCCGCAGGGGTCTTGCCAGTGGAGGGCGGTGCGCTCGAGGCGGGCATGACTTGTCCGCCAAACGGAAGCGCTTTGGTCGAGCCTGTTGAATCATCGACGTACTTGAGGGCGAAACACGACGCACTACCGGCAGGCACATCGGGGCATGCCATCTCCGCATGCCAATTGGCATGCGGAGATGGTTGGGCAACTGCCGCCGGCGCCGCCGCTGAGAGCGCGCTCAGCAAAAGCAACAAAACCCCGGAAACGCTAAGAATCTTCTTCACGAAACCTCCCTGAGGATCAATAGGATCCGCATTGACAAGACACTCAACGCAGCGCGACAAGCTTTACACCAAACACCTCAATTGTCACCCACGTCACATCTATAACTGCGGTTTCATGAGCCTCCGCGGATCGGGGCTCAGAGCGACGGTCCCCGTGACGGGCATAGCCTTATGGCATGACGCCAAGCTACAGGTACGACGTGGAGATCCTGCATCTGCTCGTGTCTCCGGGGCACGCTTACTTCGGCCGCGCGCGTGATGGTGCCGCTGACGTACCCACCTCCGACGCCGGGCAGGTGGAGATCGTAAATGGCAAAGGCATCGTCGGGGACCGGTTTTTCGGCAAGGCCGCGCACATGGATGCTGCCGTCACCCTGATTGCCATCGAGGCACTGGAAGCCATGGCAGCGGAACTGGGAGTCGCATCTTTCGACCCCCTCCTCACCCGCCGCAATGTGGTCCTCAGGGGAGCCCACTTGGCTCCCCTGCTGGGCGAGGAGTTCGACTTGGAATCCCGTGGCGGCCTAGTGCGGCTGCGGGCGGGGCGGCCCGCCCACCCTTGCGCCTGGATGGAACGGGTCCTCGCTCCGGGAGCGCATGCCGCCATGCGCGGACGCGGCGGCGTGCGCTGCCAACCGCTTTCGGATGGCACATTGCATCGTGGCCCAGCTGTGTTAATTAGCCCGGTACCGCTTGAACCCGAAAAGGCTGGCCAGGCCACGCTTCTCCGGGCTTCACGACTTCCGTAGGGCAATTCCTACGACTGTTGGGGTTCCGCGTCAGACGTGGCGGTGGTGGCGTTGGCCTGATCGGCCAAGGAGCCGCGCCGACGGCTCGCCAGCAGGAACGGCACGGCGATCAACTCGATCACGCCATTGATCGCCAACGAGGTGGAGTAACCGTACACATCGGCTGCCCTACCGAGCAGCGGTTGCACCACAACCCCACCACTCGATCCCATGAGTGAGTCGAAGCTAAGCACTGTTGCCCGCTGCTTCGAGGGGATCATGTCGTTCAAGTAAGCCTGCCGCACCGGGGTACCCGCCGATTCGACAATGGCCCAGAGCGTCAAGAGCACCAGTGCCGCCCAGAACACCTGGGTAATCCCGAGCGCCACCAGAATCACGGCGCCCACCACGCCACTCAGGATCAACACCGTGGTGCGTTTGCGAACCAGGCGCCGGACGCGGGGCGCAATCCAACCGCCGAGCACCTGGGCTCCGGCCACGATCGCCGCTGCGAGGCCTGCCACGGAATACGCGTGTGGGTCTCCGAAGAGCTGAAGCAGGAACGGCTGCAGGGCATAGAACACATAGATCCCGACGCCGGCGCTGAACGGCGCTGCCAGCATCACATAGCGTACGGGTGGATTTTTCAAACCGTTCTCGATCGAGGCGTCCAGGACGGCACGGGTCGCCTGGAGGGGATGAGTGGAGCGTTCGGGGGTGAACCCGACGTCGCGCATGAGCAAGAACGCCACGACAAACATCGCCACTAGCACGCCCACGCGCACCAGGAACGGCACTCCCAGGTTGGTGGCTTGCGCGATCACGCCTCCAGCCACGGAGCCCACCAGCATGGCGACGCCGGCCACCATCTGTCCGCGCCCGAGCACCGTCTCCAATCCGCCTTCATACCCGGTGAATCGCAACGCGTCGACGAGCCAAGCCTCCACCGCACCCGAGAAGAAGGTGAAGCCCAGTCCGAGCAATACCGACACCGCCGCCCACCACCAGAACGGGGCGGAATGCTGCCAGAGCAGATAGTAGAGGTAGGTGGACCCGGCCAGTGTCACCGTGCCAAGCAGGAACGAGACGCGGCGCCCCCAGCCGTCGGCCACCACCCCAGTGGGCACCTCGAACACCACCATTCCGGCGGTGAAGAAGGCGTTCGCCGCGAAGGCCTCGAGGTTGCTGAGCCCGGCGTCCAAAAGGAAGAGGGTGTTGATCCCCCAGATGAACGAGGCCGCAAGCGTATTGCCGAGGGTCAACGTGAGGTACACACTTTGAATCTTTCGGGCGGCGGCGTTCATCGGGGCGCCGTCCCCTCCGGCTTGAGGGGGAAGCACGAGCCCATTCTCGTCCCCTTCGGCGGCGCATGCCAGAGCCCGGCAAGCTGGCCCGCTAGGAAGTCCTGATGATCTTTCGATTCTTTCGACCGGATGGTTGTCCGCCATCATTACTGTCGTACCCCTTTGGGATGCTTTGGTCATGGAAGGCATTCAGGGAGATCGACTGGTCGGAGCGGGCGCGCCATCTGGCCGTGCGGGTCCGGAGACTGTCCCCTGCGTCCGGGTACAGGATCTGATTGACGCCGTGAACTCGCTTCGGCCAGGAGTCGCCAGGGGCACGGCACCGGCCGGCAGAGCGGAATTGCCTGACAGCGCTGAGTTGATTGAGCAGTTGCGTGGTCTTGAGGATTTGAAGTCGGCGATCGCGGGTTTGCAGGCCAGGATCGCCGTCGCGTTCGATGCTGCCCAGCGTAGCGCCGAGGCAGATCTGGGTGTCCCGGTCGCGGACCAGGGACGCGGTGTCGCCGCGCAGGTTGTTTTGGCCCGGCGGGAGTCCGCCCCCCGCGGATCCCGGCTCCTCGGGCTCGCGAAGGCCCTCCTGACGGAAATGCCGCACACCCTGGCCGCCCTGGAATCGGGACAGTTGAACGAGTGGCGCGCGACCCTGCTGGTGAAGGAAACGGCATGCCTGAGCGCCGCGGACCGCTGCGCCGTGGACGAGGAGCTTGCCGCCGACACGGGCGTCTTCGACGGCGCCGGAGACCGGGCCATCATCGCCGCGGCCCGGACCGCGGCCTACCGGCGGGACCCACGCTCCGTCACGCAGCGCGCCAGCCGCGCCGCTGCCGAGCGGCACGTCAGCCTGCGCCCGGCACCTGACACCATGACCTACCTGACCGCGCTTCTTCCGGTCGCGCAGGGCGTGGCCATGCACGCGGCCCTGAGCCGGCACGCCGACACCCTCCGCTCGGTCGGTGACGCCCGGAGCCGGGGCCAGCTCATGGCCGACGCCCTGGTCGAACGCACCACCGGCACCATCGGCGGCATCACCGGGGTGGAAGTCCAGCTCGTCATGACCGACCGCACGCTCTTCCAGGGCGACAGCGAACCGGCCCGCCTGCCCGGGTACGGCGTCGTTCCCGCTGGCTGGGCCCGGGCAATGCTCGCCGGGCACCACCAAGCCGAAGACAGCCAGCCTGGGCAGGGTCAACCCGCCAGGCAGGACCACGCGGAACACGGCCACGCCGCACCGGTCCAGCCCGGGCACCGCCAACGTGAAGAGACGCGGGCCTTCAGGGTCTGGCTCCGGCGACTCTTCACCGCTCCGGGAACCGGTGAGCTTGTCGCCGCGGATTCCCGGGCGCGGCGTTTCCCGGCAGGCATGCGGCGCTTCATCGAAGCACGCGACGATACCTGCCGCACCCCGTACTGCGACGCCCCGATCAAGCATTTCGACCACATCGTCCCGTGGCACGCCGGGGGCACGACGAGCCTGACCAACGGCGCGGGCCTGTGCGAAGCCTGCAACCACACCAAGGAACTCAACGGCTGGAAAGCAAAGACCGGTATTGGGAAGCGGCATGTTTTCGACATCCGCACCCCCACCGGCCACCACTACCAGTCAACAGCCCCACCCCTGCCCGGAACCGGACTGCCGGGAACCGGGCTGGCACGAACCGGACTGGCCAAGACCACTGCGGCACCGCATTCCAAGCGCCACCGACGCAAGTTACGACACCAAGCCAAAGCCCTCAAATATGCCCGCGCCACGGAACTGCAAGCCGCCAAACTGCAGGCTGCCTAAGCAACGAACGGAGATCCAGTCAACGGCGATCTTTGGAAGCTATGCCGGGCGAGGCTGCACGATCCACTGCTGAGCTTCAGCGGATGGAGCCTCCCGCTTTTGGAGCCGCCTCGCTCGGAGCCAGCGGCAGCGTGATCTTCATGACCGTGCCCCGCGGGCCGCTGCGCTCGACCCCCACCGTACCGCCGGCTCCCTTGATGATTTCACGGACCAACGCCAAGCCGATTCCGAAACTGCGCTGGCCGCGTGCGCCCTCCGGGTTGTGTGTCCTCACGAAGCGGTCAAAGATCCTCGTCTGGTCCACTCCCTTTATCCCTGCGCCTGAGTCCGAGACGGTGACCACCGCACGGTTGCCGAGCACCGCCGTCGTGATCCCGACCTGGCCGCCGGCGGGCGTGTGTGCCAGCGCGTTGTCGGCCAAGGCAAGGAGCGCGCGGCGGAATCCATTGCCGTCAATGAGTGCGAAGGGGCGGTCGTTTTCAGTCAACGTGACGCGGACGTCCTTCTCCCCCGCGAGCTGCTGCAAGCTTTCGACGACGGCGGCAGCGACTTTCGCGAGATCGCTCCGCTCTGCGGGGGCATCGGGGGGCGAGCCGGTGGCCGCCACGAGCAATTCGTTGACGATGCCCGTGAGGGTCGCGGTGTCATTGCGGATGCGTGCGAGTGCTTGACCGGTTTTCGTGTCCGGGGCGGTATCGCGTTGGGCAAGCTGGACTCGGGCATCCAGGATGGCGAGGGGTGTGCGCAATTCATGGCTGGCGTCCTGTACGAACCGTCGCTGCAAGGCGAGCGCGTCTCCCAGCGGCCTGATGGCACTCCGCGCGCTGAGCCAGCCAATGCCGCCGGCCAGGAGGATCCCCGCAACGCCGGCAACGATCATGGCCTTCAGGAGGTCCTTGGTATCCACGTAGGCGTAAAAGGAGCCAGTCTCGCCTGATCCGGGGAGTCCTGGCTGCCGCGCCTGGTTGAAAAGGTAGATCGCAGCGGCCGCCAGAAGGCACAACACCAAGACTGCGCAGGCCGCGCTGATCCGCACTGCGATCTTCAAGGAGGCCTTGCGGAGTGTCGCCTGGTCAGGATTCTCAGTCATGGGGATTGCCGATCTGGTAACCGAGGCCGTGGACCGTCCGTATCACCGTTTTGGAGATCTTGCGGCGCAGGTGGTGGACGTAGGTGTCGATCACGCCGGGTTGGTCCGTGGGGTGGAACAGGGCGCTGATGAGGTCTTCACGGGTGAAGACCCGCTCCGGTTCGCCGGCCAGGGTCTCGAGGAGCCCGGCTTCCTTCGCCGTCAGCGTGACCACGGAACCGTACACGGAGCGCACGGACCGGGCACCGGCGTCGAGCTCCCAATCCCCGATTCCCAGAGTTGTGGGCGGCTGGGCGTACGTCCGGGTGAGGGCTCGCAAGCGAGCGGCGAGCTCCATGGCGTCGAACGGTTTGCTCATGTAGTCGTTCGCTCCGGCGTCGAGGCCCAGGATCTTCTCATCGGTGGCGCCGAGCGCGGTGAGGATGAGGATCGGGGTGGCAATTCCCTTGGAGCGAAGGGCCTTGATCAAGGCAATGCCATCCATCACGGGCAGCCCCCGGTCAATGACCATCGCGTCCCAACTCTGGGTCAAGCCGAGATGGAGGCCATCGCGCCCATTGACAGCCAAGCGGACCGAGAAGTCCGGCGCCAGCAGCTCGCTGATGAGCGGGCCCAGGGCGGCATCGTCTTCGACCAGGAGGAGGGCCGGCCGCTCAGCTGTTGTCATGCTGTCTATTCTTCCCCGGCGTGCCCATTCGTGGCGCCTACCTTGACCTTGCGGCGCTTCTTGAGCAACTCGACTCCCCAGGGTAGGACGGAAACCAGAACCATGATGACGGCAATGGCGTCAATGTTGTTTGCGATGAACTCATAGTGTCCCAACCAGGAACCCAGGAGCGTCACGGAGGTTGCCCATATGACGGCACCGGCGATGTTCCACAGGGTGAAGGATTTGTAGTCGTAGCGGGCAATGCCTGCGCTCAGCGGAGCAAATGTCCGCACAATGGGCACGAAGCGGGCCAAGACGATCGCGGGGCCGCCGCGGCGTTTGAAGAATTCCTCGGCCTTGTCCAGATGCGCGGTCTTCAAGACCCGGGCATCGTCCTTGAACCAGCGCCGTCCGAACTTGCGTCCCAGCATGTAGCCGATCTGGTCTCCGGCGATGGCGGCAGCAGCTACGACGGCGATCAGCACCGGGAGTTCAAGTTGAAGTTGCTGGTGCAGCAGCCCGGTAGTGAACAGCAACGAGTCACCAGGCAGGAAGGGGAAAAGGAGACCGGATTCGATGAACACGATCAGCGCTACGACGCCCAACGCTGCGGGGCCCAGACCCTGGAGCAGGGTGGTGGGGTCAAGGAATGCCGGCATGGCAGAAAGAACGTGCATTGGTCCTCCTCAGGATCCATGTGCTTGTGTTGCGGGTGCTTCCGAGGTGGCTGCTTCTGACACGGCGGCTCCTGAAACCACCCCTTCTGACACCGTTCGGTGCGAGAGCCGCTCCAGGATTCGCGGCGCGTACCGGTTCCAGAGCCCGGCCAAGACGATGACTGCGGCGCTGGCGGCCAGGAAAGACGCCACTACGTCGCTGGGGTAGTGGACTCCGATGTAGATCCGGGACCACGCAACCACCACGGCGAGGACCGCCCCGGACCACGCGGTGATGACGCCCCATCGGGTGCCCCGGACCAGGAAGTACATGGCAAACGCGAATGCTACGGCGAAGGCTGTATGGCCGCTGGGAAAGCTGTTGGATCCCGTTTCCGGGGAGAGCGGATCGAAAAGAAGCGCAGGATTGGGCCGGTGCCGGGCAACGATGAGTTTGAATACCTCGCTGGCAGCCCAGCCCGAACATGCGAAGAGGACAAACATGACGGCCCGCACGAAGGACTTGCGAACCAGGAATTGGTACAAGCCGATCGCCACGATCATGCCGACTCCTGCTACAGGGGCGAAGAGAAAGTTCAATACCATGGCCAACGTCGTCAGCCCTGCCACGTGGTGGCGGCTGAGTTCCTGGTCAACGCCAAGTTCGCTGGAGGTCAGGCCCGTTACCGACTGCACGCTAAAGCCAATGGCAAGGACCGCCGCGGCGAGGGCAATGCCCCACAGAAGCCAGTACCTGGGCTGCGGAAGCAACGGCACACTGCCGCGGACGACGGCGGAATCGCGGCCTTCCACGGAAGCTTTCCGATTGACGAATGATGTCATGAGACTCTCCGGTTCGGGGGTGGCGGCCGTTGTGCGGCCTGTTTCCACTCTCGCGCGGGGCGTTTAAGAAGCTCTTAAGAACTGCTCCCTTTGGGTACTTCGCCCCTTGACCCGTGGGTGGCTGAGCACCAGAGTTAGGAACCTACTGTCCGCCAAAATCGAAGGATCTGGGATGTCCGAATTTGCGATCTCGAAAGACGGTACCCGCATCGGGTATGACCGGCACGGCGAGGGACCTGCCGTGATCCTGGTTGGCGGTGCGATGCAATTCAGGGGCTTCGACCCCAACACGGTGGAAATGGCGAAGCTCCTAGCCGCTAAGGGGTTCACGGTCTTGAACTTCGACAGGCGCGGCCGTGGGGAAAGCGCCGACGCTCCGTCATTCACCTTGAAGGACAACATCGACGATCTCGCCACGCTCATCGACATCGCAGGAGGCAAAGCAGCGCTCTTCGGGAGCTCTTCCGGTGGCGCGATTTCTCTGGCAGCGGCTGCAGCCGGCCTACCCGTCACGAAGCTGGCGCTCTGGGAGACTCCCCTGAGCGATGAACTCGGCACCGGCGGGGCCGAGTTCTTCGCCGGGCTGCAGGAACGGATCGCATCCGGCGACAAGGCCAGCACCATCGAGTACTACATGAAAGACATGCCGCCGGAGTGGCTGGCCGGGGCCAAGAACAGTCCAGGATGGCCCATCATGCTCGAATTGGGCCCCAGCCTTTCCGCCGACGCCGAATCACTCGCTTGGACACAGTCCGCGCCAAGGGCCGAACTGTGGTCCGGCGTGACCCAGCCCACCCTGACGATCGTCGGCGAGCAAACCCTACCGATCATGACGGAAGCCGCCGACTCCATCTCGGCCAACATCCCGAGTGCCCGCAAAGCGACAATTCCAGGCGCCAACCATGGCTGGGAACCCGGAGTCATGGCCGACGCGCTGGCTGAGTTCCTCGCCGCTTAGTTCGGCACTGGCTTCCGCAATGGACCTGGCCGGGATCGCCGTCGAACTCTACACACTGGTTCCCTCGGCGTTCACGGCGGCCCGAACTTCGCGGGCCAAGCAGGCGAAATCCAGCGGGGATGCCGAACTGGCGAAACAGATCGCCCAGCTGCCCAAGCCGTCCACGGCGGCGTGGGCGGTCAACATGCTTGTCCGGCACGGCACCAAGGAATTCGCCGGAGTCCTGGAGCTTGGGGCATCGCTTGGGACGGCCCAGGAGCAACAGGACCACGAGCGCTTGCGAACGCTCGGCCAGCAGCGCCCGCGCGTGTTGGCCGCCGCCGTCGAGCAGGCCCGTGCCGTGGCCGAAGGCCTGGGCGTCAAGGTGAGCGGCGCCGCCGCGCTGGAGATCGAGGCCACGTTGAGGGCCGCGATGACGGATCCCGCCGCCGCAGAGGCGATCCGCAGCGGGCAGCTGGTGCGTTCGCTCGCCACAAACGGATTGGAACCCGTGGATCTCTCGGGGGCAGTGGCGGTGCCGGGCGCACCTTCCGCGGTTCACGTCACCAAAGAAGAGCCCGACGACGGCGGGCGGCAGCGCGAACGCGCCGACTCACAACGCGAACGCGAGAAAGCGCAAACTGCATTGCTCGAAGCCCGGCAGAACGCCGACAGGGCCGACATGGAACTCGCCAAGGCCGAGCGCGAAAAAGCCGAGGCCGTGCGCCGGAGCGAGCAGCTCGCCGTCGAGGTCAAAGCGGCCAAAGACAAGCTGGCCTCGTTGCAGCAGGAGCTTGCCGCCACGGAATGGGCAATTACCCTGGCCGAGCGGAATCGGAAACTGGCAACGCGGCTAGCCGGCCGGGAACGCCGGACTGCGGAAACGGCGCAGGCCCGGCTGGAGGCGTTGTCCTAGTAAGACAACCAAAGCGTCCGATATACCGGACAACCGGGGGCGTATTCTTGGACGATGAACAGTCATTCCGTGCGGCCCAAGGCGCCGGCTGCGGCCCAAGTGCTGGCGGTTCTCAGATACGTCGCAGGCCAGGCAGGCCCGGTCAGCGCGTCCATCATTGCGCGCGATGTCGGATTGCCTCGGTCCACCACGTATCAGCTCATCGCGTCCCTGATCGATGACGGCTTTTTGGTCCATCTTCCGGAGGAGCGTAAATATGCCTTGGGGGTGACCGCACATGAGTTGGGGACAGGGTATTCGCGCCAAGCCCCGATCCAGCGAATTGCCCGGTTCCCTCTGTCCCGGCTCGTCGCCCGAACCCGCCGGACTGCCCACCTAGCCGTGATGCATGGGCGCGACGTCGTTTACGTGATCGAGGAGCGGGCGCCGCGGCAACGGCCCCTGGTCACGGACACCGGGGTACGGCTTCCGGCCCATCTGACGGCGAGCGGGCGGGCAATGATGGCCCAGATGGACCCCGCCCAGGTGGCTGCGCTCTTCCCGGGCCCGGAGGCTTTCGCCGTGCGCCACAGCAACGGCCCGCAGTCCTTGCCTGCATTGCAGGATCTCCTGGCGCGGGCACGGTCGCTTGGATATGCATGGGAGCAGGACGAGGTCACGGAGGGGTTTTCCTCCGTGGCGGTCGCTGTACTCGACAGGCAGCGCTATCCGGTGGCCAGCGTGACGTTGACGGTTTCGAACCGGGCGTTTCCTGGCGGAAGCGCCAGGCACCGGGGCAAGGACGCCGAGACCGCCGAGGAAAGGGCAGTCCGCATTGAAGACGTCGCCCGGGAGTGGATTCCGGAAGTGACCAGATGTGCCAGGGAAATTTCCCGCAGGCTGGGCACCCAAGCTTGATCTCGACGTCGTACTTTCCTTGGCGCAGGAGACGCTCACTCACATATATGGACAAAAGCAGGGACGCTCGCTCACCTCAAGTGAGCGAGCGTCCGCCGGAAACACCCCAAAGGTGAGCGGGCGTCTGCGGGAACGGGGCAAAGCCTAAACTGCTGCGGTGTTCGGCGCTGAGCCCGCCAGCGGAACTACTGCCTCCGAGCCGAGTTCCGTCGGGAAGACCATCTCGGCCGGAGCATTGGAATTCCTCTTCGCCAGCGGGTAGAACACCAGCCCTGTGACGACGAGTCCTACAAGCCAGGAGATATCGGCCCCGCCTAGCAGCTCGGTCATCGGGCCGGTGTAGAGGGTCTGTGCCAGGAACGGGATCTGGACAACGATGCCGATCGCGTAGCTGAACAAGGCGGTCTTGTTCCAGCGCCCGTAGCGCCCGTTCGGGTCATACAGGGCCGGAATGTCTACCTTTTCCTTGGAAACCAGGTAGTAGTCCACCAGGTTAATCGAGCTCCAGGGGATGAATACCATCAGCAGGAGAAGGACGAAGTTCTTGAAGTTGGCAATGAAATCAGGCGAAGCCAGCACAGCGATGAGCACTGAGAGACCGATAAACCCGATCACATAGGCAAAGCGGGTCCACGATGCTACCGCCGACTTGCGAGTGAACGCCGTGACCGAGGTAAGCATGGTCATGTAGCCGCCGTAGGCGTTCAGCGTGTTGACGGTCAGCTTTCCGGTCACGATGACAAGGTAGATGATCACCGCGATCAATCCGCCGCCACTCAAATTCCCGAGGAAGGCGACTTGGCCGTCCAGGAACCTCGCACCCTTAGGCAAGGCGAGGGCAGCAAAGAGCGCGCCGAGGGTCATGGACCATTGGGAACCAAGCACCGTGCCGAAGTATGCCGACATGAAGGTCTTGCGTGCAGGCGTGTTGGCGGGCAAATAGCGGGAGTAGTCGGCCACGTACGGACCGTACGTCAGCTGCCATCCGGCGCCGAGGGAAATGGCGAGGAGGAAGGTAGGAAACTCGAAACCGCCGGCTCCCAGTAGGGCGCCGACGTCCTGGGTGAACAACAACCTGATGCCCAGATAGGTGAAGCCAAGGATACCGACGACGGTCGCAATGCGGCCCAACATATGGATGTATTTGTAGCCCAGGGTCGCCACGATGATGGTCAGCACCCCGAAGACGATCATGCCCACGGCCGGGGTACCGGTATGGAGGATAAGGCTGATTGCCTGCCCGGAAAGGACGGTACCGGTTGCTGCGAAGCCGAGGTACATCACGACCACCAGCACCAAGGGAATCACCGCACCGAAGATTCCGAACTGTGCCCGGCTGGAAATCATCTGCGGCAAGCCGAGCTTCGGTCCTTGGGCGGCATGAAGCGCCATGACCCCGCCACCCAAAAGGTTTCCGATCAGGAGACCGATGATCGCCCACAGGGCATCCGCGCCGAAGACTACTGCCAGCGCGCCGTCGACAATGGCCGTAATCTGCATGTTCGCCCCGAACCAGAGCGTGAACTGCTGGCCAGGCGAACCATGGCGCTCATTTTCCGGGACAAAGTCAATGGAGCGGCGCTCAACGCGCGGCCCACCCGTTCCCGTGTTTCCTGTGGCCTGCATGCCTGTTCCTTACTTTGACAACCGAAGTCCGATGTCCCCAACTGAGAATCAATCAGAGCATGCGAAGTGACGGCTATCACCGAAAGGTAGGCATGTTTAGTCCGATATACCGGACGATAAAGAGAGAATTGCCGTCTTGAGCCGTGGCGGCATGAATCAGTTCAGCCCCGGGCGGGACCGGCGTTGCCTGCCAATCCCATAAACATCGTCTTGTGCAACACGTCCACGTGCCGCCGCGAGACCTCCACTGCGCCGCGATCGTCCCGGGCCCGCAGCGCGGTCACGAGCGCTATGTGGTCCTGGTTGGATTTGTGCAGAAGCTCGATCGGGTACGGGATGAAGTAGGCATAGAGTTCCGCCAACGTCTCGTAATAAGCGTCCACTGCCGGGCCCAATCCCGAGGACACGGCGACCAGTTGATGGAACCGCTCGTCGGCCTGGTGATACTCGGACCAATTGGTTGATCCGGCCATTTCATGAGTGAGCCGCTCCAGCTCATCGAGCTGCCCGGCGTCAGCATTGACCACGGCAAAATGCGTGACCGCGCATTCGAACAGCAGCCGCCGGTCCACCAGCCGGTTCACTGCGTGGGATTCGGCGGGCGACGCGGCAAGCTCATCGAGGACGGTCCGCGGCGGTTCGTCAGCGACAAACGTTCCGCCACCGCGTCCGCGGCGGCGGACCACTACACCCTGATCGGCGAGGCTTGCCAAGGCCCTGCGCGCGGTGATCGGACTAACGGAGAGACCCAGCGCGACGTCCTGTTGGTCGGGCAGCCGCTCCCCTGGCTGGAGCAGCCCAAGGGAAATTGCCATGCCGATCCGCAGCCGCACGGCGTCGATTGCGCTCCTGCGGTCGATTCCGAGCAGCGGCGCGGCTCCGATGGGTGATTCGCCGGTGGTGTCTTCAAGCTGGCTGGTCATATCCGCTACTTTACGGGGCAAAATCCACCTTCCCTTTATTTGATCATTATGATCTAATATGAGGCGAGTCACAACGACAACGTGGAGAAAACAGTGCAACGCATCCTTCCCCTCATCGCCGCTCAAGCGCCGCCGCGACTGATCGGTGAGCCAATCCAGGCCTTTGCCGCGGAGGTCGCCGCCGCCGTCGGGACCTCTCCGCAAAGCAAACTGGTGGTCTTTCCGGAACTCCACCTCTTCGGAGACACCTACCCGGACCAGCAACGCACTGAGGTGCTGCAAGACTCCGCAGAGCCGCTGGACGGACCGCGGGTCAGCGAACTGCGGCAGCTGGCGGCAGACCTGGGTATCTGGCTGGTTCCGGGCAGCGTGTGCGAACGCGGCCCGGAGGGGCAGTTGTTCAATACCCAGTTGGTCCTCTCCCCGGAGGGCGAGCTTGCCGGCTACTACCGCAAGGTCTTCCCGTGGCGCCCTTTTGAGCCCTACGACCCGGGCGACCGATTCACGACTGTTGACCTGAAGGGGATCGGCAGGGTGGGTCTGAACATTTGCTACGACGCCTGGTTCCCCGAGGTATCCCGCCAGCTGGCGTGGATGGGCGCCGAAGTCATCCTTAACGTCGTCAAGACCACGACGCCGGACCGCCGACAGGAACTTGTCCTGGCCAAGGCAAACGCGATCGTGAACCAAGTCTTCATGGTGAGCGTCAACTGCGCGGGTCCTACCGGCAAAGGCCTGAGCCTGATTGTCGACCCCGAGGGAAACACCATAGCCGAGGCCGACGACGACGCGCCGACCCTGCTCGCCGCGGACCTGGACCTTTCCGTCGTCGAGCATGTCCGCACTCACGGGACCGAAAATCTCAATCGCCCCTGGTCCCAGTTCCGCCCCGGCGAGCCCGCCATCGACCTGCCCATCTACCAAGGCCGCATCGACCCAGCCACCTGGACCCCCCGGTCCTCCAACCTTTAAGGAACCTCCAGTGACAACGCAACTGAGCCTCACGCGCGCCCTAAAACTGCCCTCGCTGGTCCTGTTCGGGCTCGCCTATCTGACCCCGCTCATCGTGCTGGCGATATTCGGAGTGATCGCCGAAACTACCGGCGGAGCATCGCCGTCGGCCTATCTGGTGGCTATGGTCGCCATGCTCTTCACCGCCCAAAGCTATGGACGCATGGCTGTTGCCTATCCGGTGGCCGGCTCCGCGTACACCTATATCCGGCGCTCCATCGATTCCCGGATCGGGTTCCTGGCCGGTTGGGCGGTCCTCCTGGACTACCTGTTCCTCCCGATGGTCATCTGGCTGATCGGGGGCTCCTACCTCACCGCCCAGTTCCCCGATATCCCCATTGGGGTCTGGATTGTCGCGTTCATCGCCATCACCACCCTGCTGAACGTGGTTGGCGTCAAGGTCGCGGACAAGGCCAACTACCTCCTGATGGCGTTCCAGCTTCTGGTGATCGTCCTGTTCGTGGCCCTGTCCGTTGGAACCCTGCTTTCAACCTCCGGTGCGAGCGCCCTGGTCAGCACAGCTCCCTTCTTCAACGACACGTCGAGTTTCGACAAGATCACCGCCGGGGCCGCTATTGCCGCGTACTCATTCCTGGGCTTTGACGCCGTGTCCACCCTCACCGAGGAGACCATCGAGCCGAAGAAGACGGTCCCGAAGGCAATCATGCTGGTGGCACTCATCGGAGGCGCGATCTTCGTCGTCGTTTCCTACACGACCCAACTGATCCATCCCGGCGGGGTCTTCGACGATTCGGCGTCGGCGGCATCGGACATTGCCCTGAAGATCGGCGGACAGCTCTTCGGCGCCGTTTTCCTGGCGGGACTCGTCGTATCGCAGTTTGCCTCGGGGCTCGCGGCACAGGCCAGCGCCTCACGCCTGCTCTACGCTATGGGCCGGGATTCAGTCCTGCCCAAGAAGGTCTTCGGAGCGCTGAACAAGTCTTTCCACACACCTGTATTCAACCTGGTCATTACCGGCGCGGTAGGACTCATCGCCATGTTCCTGGACGTTGCAACCTCGACGTCGTTCATCAACTTCGGCGCCTTTACGGCCTTTACCCTCGTCAATGTCTCGGTGATTGCCTACTACGTGCGCCAACGGCGCTCGGGGCACCGGCTCAGCATATTGTTCTACGTGGTCATGCCCGCGGTGGGAGCCATCATCGACGGTTTCCTGCTCACCCAGTTGGATTCGAACGCCATCTCGCTTGGGTTGATCTGGCTCTGCGTCGGCGTCGTCGTCCTGGGTATCATCACCAAGGGGTTCCGGAAGTCACCGCCGGAGATGGTGATGGAAGAAAAAGAAGCCGTCCTGGTGTGATAACAGATCACCGTGTGATGGCAGATAACTGAGAAGAAGGAGTGCAGTGCGCATCACCTTAGCCCAGATCGATTCCGGCACGGACGTTGACCGTAACCTCGAGCTCATCGAGGACTACTGTGCCCGGGCCGCCCAGGCGGGGTCCGACCTCATTGTGTTCCCGGAGTACTCGACGTATGAGAAAGCCCGGGTGGACCGGAGCTTTGTGGACATGGCTGAACCCCTTGACGGTCCGGTGGCCACAAAGCTCTACGCGACGGCGGCACGTCACGGGATCACCGTCGTCGCGGGCCTCCTGGAAGCTTCCGAGGAACGGGAGGCATCCGAGGAACCTGACCGGGCCTTCAACACCTTGGTGACCATCGGTCCGGACGGCACGCGCCTTGCCAGCTACCGGAAGATCCATCTGTTTGACTGCCAGGGATTCCGCGAGTCCGAGTACATCAAACCAGCCCCGGAACCCGTACCCGTCACCTTTTCCTGTGGCGGCATGACCTTCGGATTGATGACTTGCTATGACTTGCGGTTCCCCGAGTTGGCGCGCATCCTGGCCGAGGCCGGGGCCCAGGTGCTCCTCGTCTGCTCGTCATGGGTTCCTGGCACGGCAAAGACCGAGCAATGGGCCACCCTGGCCAAGGCCCGGGCCATAGAGAACGGCATGTACGTGGCGGCCGTCTCCCAAACTCCGCCTGTGTCTATCGGCCACAGCATGTTCATCGATCCGCTGGGCACCGTGCTGCATAACCTCGGCACCGGGCCCGCCATGGCAACGCTGGACCTTTCACCGGATGCGGTCCAGGAAGCCCGGGAGCAGTTCCCCACCTTGAAGCACCACCGGCTCCTCTGAAGTACAGCCCGCCGTCGCAGCGGGACTTCATGGTCCGTCCAAACGGGAATCTCGCCGCTCTTTTGGACGCCCCCACTCTGTGCTAAACCAAAGTCAAGATGCACCCACGCATCGAAGGAGAACACCATGAGCACAACGACGGATAAAGGATCTGGCCGCGGACTGGAGGTCCGGTCGATCGACTACGTTCCACTAAACGAGCGGCACGGCAAGGTCTCCCACATCGGACCGCTGTGGTTCGTCAGCAATGCCCAGATCGCTACCCTGGCCGTGGGGCTGATCAGCATCACCACCGGCGGCAACCTCATCTGGTCGCTGCTGGCGATCGCCATCGGCGTCCTCGTCGGCACACTATTCATGGCCGCGCACTCCTCGCAGGGACCCCAGCTCGGCTTGCCCCAGATGATCCAGTCCCGGCCGCAATTCGGCTATATCGGTGCCTTGTTGGTTTGGCTCTTCGCCTACCTTCAGTACGCCGGCTTCAACATCTTCAACACCATCCTGGCCGGCCAGGCCATCTCGGAATCAGTGAACTTCGGGTCCGAAAACCTCTGGTTCTGGGTGGTCACCATTGTCGCCGTCGTCATCGCATTGTTCGGTTACGACCTCATCCATGCCTTCGAGCGCTACCTGACGTATCTGACCATCGTCATGCTGGCCCTGCTGACGGTGGCGGCTGTCAAACTGGCCATACCCGCCGGTGCATACAACCTGGCCGACTTCCATCTGGTGCCGTTCCTGGGCCAGCTGGGAGTCGCGGCCGGCTACCAGATCTCCTGGGCCATCTACGTCTCGGACTACTCCCGCTACCTCCCGCCAGCCAGTGGACGCGGCACCTTCCGGTGGACGTTCTGGGGCAGCGCCCTCGGTGGTATTTGGGTGATGTTCCTGGGGGCGTACATTGGCGCTGCGGCCGGGGAAAACTTCGAGACGATCGGCTCGATCAAATCCACCGCGGACCAACTCTTCGGCGGATTCGGTGGCATCGCCCTGTTCATCGCCGCCCTGGGCCTACTGTCCGTGACTGCCCTGAACATGTACGGCGGCTCGCTGACCCTGATATCGTCCATCGACAGCGTGCGGCAGATCCGGCCGACGCTGAGGCTCCGCATCATCACGATCGCCATCACCGCCCTCATTTCCGTGGTCCTGGCGAACCTTGCCTCGGCCGACTTCCTGGCCAACTTCAACGACTTCCTGCTGCTGGTGCTGTACTTCTTCATTCCGTGGACGGCGGTCAACCTCACCGACTACTTCATTGTCCGCAAGGGCCACTACGCCATCGCGGAGATCTTCAAGCCCGATGGAATCTACGGACGGTGGGGTTGGCCCGGCATCATTTCCTACCTCGTCGGCTTTGTGGTGATGATTCCGTTCTTCTCCGCCGGGAAGCTCTTCATAGGGTTCATAGCCCACGCCATTGACGGCGCCGACATCTCACTGTTCATCGGACTCCCCGTGTCCGCTGGGCTGTACTGGCTGATGACCCGGCGTATCGACGTCGACGCAGAGACCCGCTTGGCCAAGGCGGAGGCCGACGCCCTGGAGGCCGCGGCGCACGAACACATCCTGCCGTAACGACGTCGGCAGACGCAGTGCGTGTGCCAGATCTGTCACAAACCCTCATTGTGGCCAAATGGGCCATATCTGGCACAAATGGGGCTAGGCGCGTATGATCAATATATGTCACAAACTCCGTTTTACCGGGCTGTCGACGCCGTCTCCCTGGGGCGGGCCATCAGCAATGCCCGGAAGGAAGCGTCGCTGACCCAACAGGATCTGGCGGACCGGCTAGGCACCGCCCGACGGACCATTGTCAGGCTCGAGCACGGCGAAGCAGTCTCCGTCGTCGTCGCCATGGACGCCATCCGGGTGCTAGGCCGCGACGTCGCCCTGGTCCCCCGGTTCGCGAAGCTGCAGGTCAAGGCGTGAGCCCGCGGAAGAGCCTGGAAGTATTCCTGCACGGGGAGCACGTCGGCGTCCTGAGCGGGTCTGGCCTGAGGATGTCCTTCCTGTACGACCCGGACGTCGTCGCCGAGTACGGTGCCTCCTCCATTCTCCTGTCCCTGTCGCTGCCGGTGGACCGGAAGAAGATCGACGGTCCCGCGGTGTACAACTACTTTGACGGGCTCCTGCCGGAGGGCCAGATCCGTTCGCATCTCGCTTCAGAGAACGGGCTCTCGACCCCTGATGCCCTGGGGCTGCTCGGTATCCTGGGCGCCGACTGTGCCGGCGCAGTCCAGGCGCTCCCCGCAGGTACGTCTCCTGATGACCCGGCCGACTTCCAGCCGATGACTGTCGAGGAGGTCGTCGGCGTCGTCGAGGCGCTGCCGACCTGGGACCTGCCCGATGACTTCGCGATTACCGCTTCGCTGGGCGGCATTCAGTCCAAGGTGCTGCTGAGCCGGCACGGTGACGGCTGGGCCTGGCCGGGCCGCGGGGCTGTGTCGACCCACATCATCAAACCGGAGCCGCTCGATTCGCCGGTGCCGCACCTGCTCGCCTCGGAAGACTGGGCGCTGAAGGTGGCCGCTGCCGCCGGACTGCCCGCCGCACAAGCGCATCTGGAGACTTTCGGGTCCTGCCAGGCAATCGTCGTGACCCGGTACGACCGGACTCCGGACCGTCGCCGGCTGCACCAGGAAGACTTCACCCAGGCTCTGGCGCTGGCCAGCACCTCCAAGTATGAAACCTCCACTGCCCCACCGTCCCGCCTGACCCAGCTCGCGCGAGCTGCGGCACCGCACACCAGGGACGACCGTGAGTTCCGGCGCGCGCTGCTGCGGGCCATCACCTTCAACCTCTTGATCGGCAACGGGGATGCCCACTCGAAAAACTATTCGATGCTGCTTCGGGACGGAGGCGAAGTGATGCTCGCCCCGCTCTACGACGTCGCCCCCACCCTGCTGCTCTACGCACCGAGCAACAACGCCGGCCATGTCCTGGGGGGCCAATCAAGGCTCAACTACCTCACCCTGGACCACGTCATCCGTGAAGGCGTCGCGTGGGGCATGGACGCCGGGGATGCGCGGGCGACGGCGGTTACCTTGCTGGAGTCGGCGGCCACGGCGGCGGCCAAGGTCCCCGCACCGGAGGAGATTGGCTTCCTGGGCGAACTCGTGGCAGCGCGGGCCGGCGAACTGCTTGAGGGCGGGACGGCCCGCCGCGCCCTTGCCGGGCAGACGCCGGCGGCTACCTGACGTTTCGGACGCGGACCGTGCGCTGAGGGCCGCATACATTAGCGCTTCAGGTTGCTCAGCTCCTGCAAAACCTCGTCCGAAGTAGTGATGATGCGGGCGTTGGCTTGGAAGCCGCGCTGGGCCACGATCAGGTTGGTGAATTCCTGGGACAAGTCCACGTTGGACATCTCGAGTGAACCGGCAGTCAGGGTGCCGATTCCGGCGTCGCCCGGTGCACCCAACTGGGCCGTGCCGGAGTTGGCGCTGGCCACGTAGGTGGAGTTGCCCGCTTTCTCGAGGCCACCGGGGTTGGTGAAGCGGGCGAGTGCCACGCGTGCAAGGACCTGTTTGCTGCCGTTGCTGAACGAACCGATGAGCGAGCCGTCACCGCCCAGGGTGAAGGACTCGAACTTTCCTGCCTCCGAGCCGTTCTGGCTGCCCACGGTGAGCGTGCTCATGGCGGCGAAGCCGGTAACGCTGGACATGTCCACCGTTACCCCGCCGACCGTCATGGTGCCGCCCGAGGTCAGGGCACCGTTCGTGAATGCGAGCGTCGAGTTTCCGGTGGCGCCGTTGGCGTCTGCCCCGGCCACGTCCCAGCCGGCCGCGGAGCGGCTGAACGTCAGCGTCAGGCTGCGGGCGGCGCCGTCGGCGTTGTAGACCTTGACCTGGCGCTCCACGCTGGTCCCGACGGCGGCATCGGACGGCAGGTTGCCGTCCAGCGAAGTCTTAGTGGTGGCGACGGCGGCGGCCGTGGTGTTGGGAGAGAGTGCGATGGGCCCGATCGGGCCTCCCACGTTCACCGCGCCGTTGGCGGCGGACCAACCCTGGAGGATGCCGCCGTCGGGGCTCACCAGGCGGCCGGCGGCGTCCATGTCGAAGGCGCCGGCCCGCGTGTAGAGCTGCTGGCCGCCCTTGCTGGTGATGAAGAATCCGTCACCGGAGATCATCATGTCCGTGGCACGCCCGGTGTTCTGCGATGAACCCTGGCTGAAGTTCGTGCTGACCGCCGCCACCCGCACTCCCAAACCGATCTGGGCGGGGTTGGTACCGCCGGTTTCGGTCTGCGGAGCACCGGCGCCCTGGGTCATCTGGGAGAGCGTGTCCTGGAACTGGGTGGAAGAGGCCTTGAAACCGGCCGTGTTCACGTTGGCGATGTTGTTGCCCGTGACGTCCAGCATGGCCTGGTGGGCTCGGAGGCCGGAGATTCCGGAGTACAGCGAACGAAGCATTGTGTGGCCTTTCTTCGGTTGGTTCGGGGCGGAAGTTCGTGGAGCGTCAGGCGGTGGGTGCGGGCGAGGCCGCTGCGGTCATTCCGCTGATGGAATCGAGCGGAATGTTCACTCCGCCGACCGCCACCGTGGGGACTCCCCCGGCGATGGAAACCGAGCTCGCCACGCCGGATCCCTCGGTTCCGTCGGCGAGCGCGTAGCTGATGTTGTGGCCGATGATCTGGGCCGCAGCAGTGCGCATCTGGAGCGAGAAACTCTCCTTCGCGCCGGTGGAGAGCTCGGTCATTTTCTCCATCATGGACAACTGGATGGTCTGGCCCATCATCTGGTTGGTGTCCATGGGCGCGCTCGGGTCCTGGTTCTTCAGTTGTGTCACCAGGAGGGACATGAACATGCTCGAGTCCATGGTCTGCGCGGGCTTGGGCGCTGCGGTTCCAGACAGGGCGGTTCCAGTCGCTGCGGTTCCAGGCTGGACACCGCTGCTTGCCGCAATGGCTTGGATGGTCACTATTGGCTCTCCTTCATCAGACGAGAATGTCCAGGCTGCTGGTACTGCTTCGGGGAAGTACGACGGCGGTGCGTGGCAAGCGCACCTGCTCGCCGTCGCTGCCCCGTGGGAATGCCGGGCTTTCCGCCGGGCGCCTGTCGCGTGCGTCCGAGCCGCTTGCGCCGGAATCGGCCGGAGCGTTGTGTTCGGACAGGTCGAGGCTGGTGCCGAAGCCGGACTCCCCGAGTCCACGCCGTAGTTCCGGCAGGATGCTGCGCACTGCCTCCCGGCCAACTTCCCCGGGGGCGAACAATTCGATCCGCACGCCCGCGCCGTCAATGTGGGCCCGGACAGTCAACGGACCCAGGTCTTCCGGGGACAACCTCAGTGTCATCACGTGCTTTCCCGGCTCCCCCGATGCAAGGGAGAACAGTGGTCCGCTAACCTGGGGCAGCAGCTTGGCTGGATCTGCCTGCGGTGCCGGCGTGGCCACGCCGGGAGTAGCGGCCGAGGGAACCTGCGGGAGGGGCGACGCTGGCGGCAGGACCGCCGGAATTCCGGCCGGTACTCCTGCCTCGGCAGGGACACCCTGGCCGGGCAGTTCCGGATCCTGTTGCGTCCCGGATTTCCCGGGAAGATGCACGACGGCGGTGCTGGCCTCCCCCGCCAAAGCTGCGGTGGTGCTGGCGGCAGCTTCAGGGTTGGCGGGGGCCGGGCTGGCGGCTGAAGCGGCTATTGGCTGTGCAGGACCAGGCTGTACGGGACCCGGCTGTATGGGACCCGGATGAATTGCGCCCGGCTGGACTGTGCTTGGCTCGGCTGTACTTCGGCCTGGGTTTCCGGCCGGGAGGGCTACCGCCGCCGAAGGGGCAGGGACGGAGGCAGAGGAGGTCGTGGAAGTCAGGGGATTCTCCGAAGAAGCTGTGCTCGCCTCAAGTATCGCAACGCCACCCGGCCCCAAAGGAGCTACCGCATTCCCCGGCAGCGTTGCCGGCTGCATTGCCAAGCCGGGCACGCCCGAAGACGTTCCCTCGGCCACGGCCGCAACATTGCCTGTTACCACGGCACCCGCGATCGACTCGAGCGGAGCGGTACCGGGAGAAACACCCTTTTTTCCCTGCGCGAGGCCCTGTGCAAGTCCCTGAGCCGAGGCGCTTCCGGACGCGATTCCGGCAATCGCGAGTCCGCTGGGAGCACAAGCTCCAGCGGCGGCCGCCGCGTTCGCGGGATCGTCCGCACCTTTGGCGTCCTTCGCATCTCCCTGTTCACTAGGGCGGCGCTTTCCAGTGCGGGATTCAACCAGGAGGGACTCAACGGGGCGGGCAACCGTCCCGGAGCCGTCGACGGCAGGCTTTCCATGCCCGCCGCCGTCGGACGCTGGCTGGTTCTTCGCCCCGGACGCCTTCCCGCCGGAAACATTCGCACCGGACGCCAGCACGCCGCCCATCACGGCATCAAAACCGGCGGCCGAGCCGGAATGCGAGGCCGCAGCAGCTCCGGGGGACGGCAGACGAGGAGCGGCGGCACTGGCGGGAGGCAACTGCATCACGAACCTCCCGCGGGAACAATGCGGCGGATCGCGGTCAGATTCGACTGCTGCTCCCATGCATCACGAATCTGGATGGTCTGTCCGGGAACGGGGGCGTCGATCGCTTTGCCGTTGCCAAGATAAATGGAGATGTGTTCGCCGCCGAAGCTCACCAGAAGGTCGCCGGGTTTGGCTTGGGCCAAGGATGCCACCGGAGTGCCCTTCTGCATTTGGTCGCTGACCACGCGGGGCAGGTCGACGCCCAGGTCCTTGAAGACCCGCTGCACAAAGCCTGAGCAATCCATGCCCACCGCGGGGTTCGTGCCACCCCAAACATAGGGCACTCCGACGTACTTCTTTGCGGCGGCCACCACGGCGTCGCCCGTGACACCGACGGCGCCCGTGCCGGTGGCTATTGAGCTGCCGACGCCCGAAAGCGCACCCGGTCCCGCGACACCGCCGAGGCCTGCGGTGCTCCCGAGCCCCAGGGATGAGGCGAGTTGGGAAATGCCCGATGCCGGCGCCGTCGAGCCCCCGACGGCCGTGCTCAGCGCCTGCGCGAAGGATGCCGCGTCCGCGGAAGAAGCCGCACTGCCGGAGGCAGCGGGCGCCCCCGGGGACTGCGGACGAACGCCCTGGGTCAGTTGCTGCAGCATCGACTCGATGCTCTGGATGCGCCCGATGGCCTCGGTCATGCTCATGAGCCGGCCCTCCGCGCTGCAGGAGCCGTGGCGGGATGGGCCGGAGCCAGCTGTGCGGAACTGCGGTGCCATGCGGAAGAAGCAATCTCGTCCAGCACGCCTTGTTCAGCGCGCAGCGCGGAAGCCTCGAAGGCGGCTCCGTGGCGGTTTTCGAGCTTCTCAAGTCCCACCGCCCGACGCTTGGCTTCGGTGTACTCCGCGCGAGCCTGGGCGGCTTCCGCCTCCGCGCTGGCGGCCAAGGCGTCAAGCTCGGCCAACATGCTTTGCGCAGAAGCGCGAGCGGCCGCGATCGCCAACAATGCGGCGGAGCTGCCGGCATTTCCGGTGGACTCAGCTAGTTCCTCACGCGAAGTGGCCCGGCGGGACCGCAAGGATGCGGACCGGGCGTTGGCACGGGCAAGTCCACTGGCGGCGGCGTCCTGCTGCGTCTGGCGCAGGCGCAGGAGCCCGGCCAGGGAGAATTGACGATTCACGCGGCTCCTTCGAGGCTTGCTGAGAGTCGGAAAAGTTCCGGCCAGGACTCGCTGGACGGGGTGGATTCGTCCATGCGTTGCTGCAGGAACCCGTTGATGGCGGCTTCGTGGTCCAACGCCGCATCAACCAAGGGGTTGCTGCCGCGGTGGTAGGCGCCCACGTCGATCAGGTCCTGGGCGCTGCGCCGCGCGGCGAGGACCCGGCGCAAGGATGCCGCGAGCTCCGTGCGATCAGCCGTGTTGACCTTGGAGGCCACACGGGACACCGAACCAAGCACGTCCACTGACGGGAAGTGCCCCGTGACGGCGAGCTTCCTGTCCAGGACCACGTGCCCGTCCAGGATGGAGCGGGCTGCGTCGGCGATCGGTTCGTTGTGGTCGTCGCCGTCCACCAGCACCGTGTAGATACCGGTCACCGAGCCGGTTTCGGCAGTGCCGGCGCGTTCCAGGAGCCGGGCCAACACGGAAAAGGTCGACGGCGGGTAGCCGCGGGTGGCGGGTGGCTCACCGGCAGAGAGGCCGATTTCGCGCTGGGCCATGGCAACGCGGGTGAGCGAATCCATCATGAGCACCACGTCCTGGCCGGTTTCACGGAACGATTCGGCGATCCGGGTGGCTGTGACGGCGGAGCGCAGGCGCATGAGGGCTGGCTCATCGGATGTGGCAACCACAACCACGGAACGTGCCAGGCCTTCGGGGCCAAGGTCGTCCTCCAGGAATTCGCGCACTTCACGGCCACGCTCCCCCACCAGGGCAATCACGGAGACTTCGGCATCCGTGCCGCGGGCGATCATGGAAAGCAGCGAGGACTTGCCAACACCCGAGCCTGCGAACAACCCCATGCGCTGTCCGCGGCCCAGTGTGGCCATGGTGTCCAGGACACGGACGCCGGTCTGCAGCGGGGTGTCCACCCGCGCGCGGTGCATGGCCGACGGCGCCTCGTTGTCCAAGGGGACCATGGGACTGGGAGACAGCGGGCCTTTGCCGTCAATCGGACGCCCGAGCCCATCCAAGACGCGTCCGAACAGACCGCGTCCGGTCGGGACCAGGATCGGGCGGCCCTTGGCACGCGCAGCGTCTCCTGCCGCCACTCCGGCCAGCCGTCCAAGCGGCATGCAGCGCACGGCACCGCTGAGCGAGGCGACCACTTCGGCGTCGAGCCCGGGGGCCCCGCCCACCGTCACCAGATCTCCCACGGCACAATCCAGCCCTGAGACCTCCAGGCCAAGGCCAAGCACGGACGTCACCGTGCCCACGCGCTGCGGGGCCGCGGCGGCGAGGGCAGCGCCGAAACGGCCAGCGTGCGGCCGGTATGCCGTGCGGCTCACGCGTCGCTCCCCAGCAGGGCCGCTTTGGCCCTGTCCAAAGCGGTGCCGAGCCGGGCGTCCAGCCAGCCCTGCGGATATTCCGCGATCGCGTCTCCCGGGTTCAGGACCGGATCGGCCTTGAGTTCGACGCCGGCCACGTTCCCGGCGTCGACGGCGGCCAGCGCTTCAAGGTCTGCCGGGTGGAGGCGGACGGCAGTCACGGTTTCCAGCCCGGACACGGCGCCGAGGGCACGGGTCAACGCGGCGCGGGCGGTGTTCTGGCCCTTGTCGAGTTCATAGCCAAGGATGGCTTCGGCAAGCTCGATCGCACAGACCGCCAACACATCTTGCGCTTCTTCCAACGCAACGCCGCGGTGTTGCCGGGCTTCGACTCCGGCCGCTTCAAGCGCACGGACAGCTTGCGCAACCGCCTGCCGCCCGGCGTCGAGCATTGCGCGGTGTTCGGCTTGGAGCTGTTCGCGAAGGCGTTGCTGTTCCAGCGCCGCAGCCTGGATCCCGGCAGCGTAACCTGCTGCGTGTCCTTGGGTGTAACCTCGGTCCTCCTTGCGGGACCGCTCGGCCGGTTGGATGTCGGGGAAGACGACGCGCGCGAAATCGGTGGCGGACTCAGTAGACATAGTCGTCTTCCTCGCCGCGCCGGACGACGATTGCACCTTCGGCTTCCAGTTCACGGATCGAGCGGACAATCTCCGCGCGGGCCTCTTCAACCTGGGAGGCGCGCACGGGCCCGGCGGAAGCCATCTCGGCTTCGAGGATCTCAAGGTTTCGGCCGGACACGTTGGTTCGCACGGCCTCGAGCACTGCGGCGGGCGCGCCCTTCATGGCGACGGCGAGCACCTCGGGATTGACTCCGCGCAGGATCTGCTGGATGTCGCGACGTTCCAGTTTCACGATGTCCACGAACGTCAACATCCGCGCGCGCACTTCGGTGGCCAGCTCAGGGTCGAGGGTCTCCAAACCGTCCAGTACGGAGCGTTCCGTGTTGACGTCGGATCGGTTAATGATGTCGACGAGGGGTTGGATGCCACCGACAATCTCGCTCGATTTCCTTTGCGACATGACCGCACCGGCACGCACTTTGAGGGTCTCGGCCACGATTCCCACTGCTTCCGGCGACGCCATTCCCATCGTGGCGATGCAACGGGCCACCTCGCTCCGTTGGACGTCGCCAAGACCGGCCATGACCGCGGAGGCCTTGCCCGGCCGCAGGTGCGCCAGGATCAGGGCGATGGTCTGGGGCATCTCGCTGTCGATCAGGGCCAAGAGTTGCCCGGAGTCCATCATTTCCAGGAATTCGAAGGACTTCCCGGCCATCGTGGACGCAAGACGGTCCATGAAACCCGCTGCTTTATCCGCACCGAAGGAAGCTTCCAAGAGCCCGACGGCGAATTCCTGGCCGCCGCGGGCAGTCCGGCGTCCGCTGACCGCAAGTTCGTGGAACTCGGTCATGACATGGTCCGCCACTGCTGAGGAGACGCGGCGCAAGCGCACGATCTCGGCGGCAATGTCCTCAGCCTCGGACTCTGAAAACTGGGTCATCACGGAGGCCGCACTGGCCGGGCTCATCTGCATCAGCACCACGGCCACCTTCTGGGCACCGGTCAAGCCGCCTACTTCCAGACCGAGCTCTCCGACCCTCATACCGGCTGCTTTTCGTCCATGAGACCGCGGAGATACTCGGCGGTCCGGGCTGGGTTCTCGGCAACCATGGCTTCAATCTGGGCTCGCCGCCGCTCGCCGTCGAGCGCTTCGGCGCCTGGTATGGGCAACGCCGGAACGGGAGAGACGGGCGGCAATTCAATCGCCGTCGTCGAGGGGGGCCCTTCGAGCGCTGGTGTCGTGACGGCGAGGGGAAGCATTTCGTAGTCAAGCCGCTCGCCAAGGTCAACCGGTTCGCGTTGTTGCCTGCGCCGCAGGAGGATGAGCACAAGCACGATCAGCGCAACCGCTGCAAGCAAGATGCTGCCCGCCAGGATGAGCGTATTCATCAAATCCGACTGTTGCTTGGCGTCGGCTTGGGCCTTGGCCGAGCCCAGCGCTTGTGCCGCTGCGTCCGCAGCCGACGTGCTGAAGGGCAACACTTCGACAGTCACCACGTCGCCGCGCGCAGGATCGATGCCGGCGGCGGAAGTCACCAAAGCCTTGACCGAGTTGACGTTGAGTCCTGCAGCCGCGGACTGGTTGATGGCGACGGAGATGGTTTGACGCTTCACGGCACCTTGGGGAATGGTGCGGTCTTCGGTGACCTTGTTGATCGCGTTGTTCTTGGTGGTGTCGCTGGAGTCGAAGGTTCCGTTGCCGTTGGTCCCGCCGGGCACGGCGATGTTGTCCGGTCCCAGGACGCCGGAAGCACCGCCTCCCGTTCCGGTGAACTTCTCTGTCTTGGTGGTCTCGCTCAGCGGAACAGCGTCCTTGGCCGCGGAGAATGTCTCGCTGCGCTGTTGTGCGGACTCCGCGGTCACGTCGGCGGCCACCGCAACGGTGGCGTTGCCGGGTCCCACCACTTTGTCCAGGACGGCCTTCACCGAATCGGACGTGCGCTGCTGGTAGTCGGCGGCCTGCTTGGACGCGGAGCCCGTGGCTCCCCCGCCCACGGTGGAGAGGACGTTGCCCTGGGAATCCACCACGGACACATTCGTTGGCTTCAGGTTTTCGATCGAGGCGGACGTCAAGTGCACAATCGCCTGGACTTTGTCCGCAGACAGAGTCACGCCCGGTCGCGTTTCCACGAACACGGATGCCGTGGCGTCCGGGGTCTTGTCCACGAATACTGTTTTTGCCGGAATGGCGAGCTGGACGGCGGCGGTCTTGACGCCGTCCATGGCCTGGATGGTGGTAGCGAGTTCGCCCTCAAGCGCGCGCTTGTAGGTGACGGATTGCTGGAACTCGGAGGAGGTCACGCCGAGCTTGTCCAACAGCGAATAGCCCGTGGCCGCGGCCGCTGGAAGGCCTGCTGCCGCCGCCTTCAGCCGCTCATCGTTGACCTTGTTGTCGGGAACCAGGATGGTGGAACCGCCATTGCTGAGCTCATACGGAACATTGTCCTTGCGCAACTGCTCCACGATCCCGTTTGCGTCGGTGTCCTTCAATCCGGAGAACAGGGGCGAGTAGGACGGTTTGCCTAACCATGCTGACAGCGCAACACCGCCCAAGACCAGGACTGCGATGCCGATGATGGCGATGGTGCGCTGCCCGGCGGTGAACCCCTTGAATCCATCGCCGAGCTTGCGAAAGAAAGCGGCAATCTGTGGAGGCATCAGGCCTGCATCCTCATGATCTCGTTGAACGCGTCAACGCCCTTGTTCCGCACCGTGGCCACAAGTTCCAAAGTGATCTGGGCGCGGGTGGCCGCGATGGTCGCCTTGTGGATGTCATCAAGATTGCCCGTCACCGCGGACACCGCCAGCTGGTTCGACGTCGACTGCAGTGACTGGAGGTTGTCCACGGCGCCGGTGAGCGCGGTGGCGAAGCCGTTGCCGCCCGCCGTCCCGCCGATTCCGGTGGCTCCGGCGGCGTTACCTGTGCCATCTGCGTAGCCCGTGCCGCTGACGCCCTGCACGCCAAGCCCGCTGCCAGCGCCTTGAATTGCGCCGATCGGGTCCAATGCCATCAGGATTTTCCAATCTCAAGCGCCGCCATGTAGGTCTCGCGGGCGCGGTCCACTACTTGGGCGTTGGCCTGGTAACCGCGTTGGGCCACAATCAGGGAACCCATTTGTTCGGCGAGATCTATGTCCGGGTAGCGGACATAGCCTTGGGCATCGGCCAGCGGATGGTCAGGTTGATACACGAGCCTGCCTGTTGCACTTCCTTGAGGGGTGGCCTTGACGTACACGCCGGTTCCGTTGCTGCCTTCGGCGGCCTCGATGTAGCGCGCTTGGAACGCCTTGCCGTTGCTGCGAGTCGCGGTGTTCATGTTGGCCAGGTTGTCCGAGACGGCGTCGAGCCACTTGCGGTGCACGGTCAGGGCGGAGCCGGCAATGCCGATCGCATCAAAAGTCATCAGCTGGTCCTCATGGCTGTGCGGAGAGCCGTGAATTCGCTGCCGGCGGCCCGGGCCGCGAACTGGTACCGGAGCACAGTGTCGATGTTGGAAAGGGTTTCGGTGTCCAGGTTAACGTTGTTGCCGTTGAGCTGGGTGGGCTCCTGCGACGTCGAGATCGTGGACGCGGCGTACCCGTCGCCCGAGCGCACGGAGGCTGCGAGGGCGTCTTCGAACTGGACCCTTTTGGCATGGTAGTTAGGGGTGTTGATGTTCGCGATGTTGTTGGCGATGGTCCGCTGGCGCAATGTCAGCCCGTCGAGCGCGCTGCCAAGGGCAACAGAAGTCACTGAATCGAACACGACGGCCTGCCTTCGCGAATAGATATGAAGAGGCCGATCCGTGGCCGCGCATCGAGCAATCCATGCTCAACTTCCACCATCGGCACCTGGAGGGCATCCGTTAGTCGATCGTGGAAGTTGTTTCGGTGCTTTCTCTTCAGCCATGGACGTCAAGGAATAGCGGCCGCGCTGTACTTTGGGTGTCCGGGACGGTGCTGAGGGCGTCCAAATGGGCGAGAGCGTCGTTGCGGACCTTGCGGAGCATGGTCATGGATTCCAGCTGCGCGTCGAGGACCCGCCGCGCCCTGTCGGCCAATTCCTCTGGAAGGGGCCCGGCCTGGTCGGGAGGATTCCATGGCGCGGGTTCTCCGCTGGCGAAGGCCTCTGCGATGCAGGCTTCCAAGCGGTCCAGGATTTCGGACCATTCCTGAACCGAATCAGCCGACACCGAGCATGCCGTTCGTCCTGGTCGTCGCGGATACCGTGGCCTGGACCGGCAACTGCGCAGCGGCGTCATGCCAGCCTTGCCGGAGCGGCTCCAGCAGCGCGATGCATTCCTTGGTCCGGTTGACGTCACGGTAGATGTTGGCCCCGATCATGGCTTCCATCGCGTACTGGTAGATGCTCAGCAGCCCGGGCGCCCCATCCCATGCATCGGTCTTCAAGGTGGAGGACAACTCGGTGACGATCGCCTGTGCATGCAAGAGGTTTTCGCTTGCGACTTCCCAGTTGGCGTTCTCCTGGGCGAATTGGGCGCGGTTCAGGTCAAGGAGGAGGCGGTCGTACAGCATGGTCAACAATCGGGCCGGCGGGGCCGAAAGGACGGCGTCGTCGTTGTACCTAGAAAGCTGGCTGGCGCGGAGGGCTGTGGAAGTCATGCTTACGCTCCTGTTGAGGACTTGGGAAGGCTGGCGATCTGGCCGGTGAGCCAGGAAGACTGCGATTGGAGCCCGCCGAGCAGGACCTCCATGTTGGTGTAGACGCCCTGCAGCGTCGCACGACGGGCGGCCAGGCGCTGATCCCAATCGGAAATCTGACTGCCAAGGTCAGCCACTTCGGATTGTTGCCCTTTGATCAGTGCGGTGACCGAGCCGCTGAACGGGTCGGTTGCCCCTTTGGCTGCGTCGGACACCCGGGAGGCTATCGTTTGGAGAGCCGCTTGTGTCCCGACCGGGTCCGCCGCCAAGGCTGTCGCAAGCTTGGCCGCGTCAAAGGTGAAGTTGCCGTCCTTGGTGACATTAATTCCGTACTCGAACGGAGACTTCCCGTTCACAGGCATCGACATGGCGCTGAAGACGTCGTCGTTGACAGCGCGGACGCTGCTGTTGCCGGTGAAGATCCCGCCCGTGGAAGCGGTGACTCCATTAGTGCCGCTCGTGGTGTTGACGGCGCTGTACATCGAGACAAATCCGAGCACATCATTGACCGCGTTCACCAAATCCCCGGCTTTCTTGGTGATTCCTGCGGAGTCGCTCGCGATGTTGACGGTCACCGGTCCGGCCGTGACAGCGGAGGCCGTGACTGAAACTCCGGGAAGCAACTCGGTGAAGGTGTTGGTTCCGGAGGTGATTGTCTGTGCTGCCGGCGTGCCTGCGTACAGCGTTGCTTTGGCATCTTGGGCAGCCTTGACCACGGCAGCCGAGGGATCAGCCATCAGGTCTGTCGCGGTGCCTGCGCTCACTTGTGCTGCGGTGCCTTGGTAGACGCTGAAGGCCCCGGCCGAGCCGGAGGTGGCTGCAGTCAGCTGAAGGCGGTAGGTTCCGTTGCCCGCCGGGACCTTCACGGCATGCGCCGGGCCGGAGGCTGCGTTGATTGCCGCCACGACGTCGTCAAGAGAAGTGGACGCCGGCGTGATCTCGGTCTGTTTTCCCGTGGAATCAACCAGTGTCAGGTGCGCCGGGGCACCCGAGCCGTCTGTGGGCCAGCTCGTCATCGCGGCGGTAACGTCTACTTGGGTCTGGGCCAGTTGGGTGACAGTGACATCGATAGAGCCGGCGGTCGCGGTGGTCGTCGCTGTCGCGCTGAGCGACGGAGACGTGGTGGCGGCGGTAAACAGGTTGAGGGCATTCGCCGCGGAGTCGCCGGTGGCGAGATCACCCAACGCCGTCAGTTTCGTGTTGAAGGACTGCAGAGTGGAGACCATGGTCTGGTCAGAGGCCAGCTTCGTTTTGAGCTGGGTCTGCGGCAATGCCTCAACGCTCATGAGCGAATCGATGATGGACGTGGTGTTCAGGCCGCTGGCGAGGCCATCAATCGAGGTTCCCACGGGACGTTCCTTCCGGGTTATGAATGCCAGGTGGGCCGACGGGCGGATGCAATGGCGGCCGAGGGAATCTGTTTCCCCCTGGCCGCCATTGGCGTTAACGCAATTCCGCTACCAGTTGTCCTCTACCGGCAAGGGCTTAGCGGAGGAGGGAAAGAACACCCTGGCCGGACTGGTTCGCCTGGGCAAGCATTGCCGTACCGGCCTGGGACATGATGTTGGCCTTGGTGAACTTGACCATTTCCGCAGCCATGTCCGTGTCCGTGATGCGGGACTGCGCAGCCTGGAGATTCTCCCCGGAGACCTGGAGGGTCTTCGTGGCGTGCTCCAGGCGGTTCTGGGTTGCACCCAGGTCCGCACGCTGAGCGGAGACAGCCGCGATGGCGGAATCGATGGACGCGATCGTGGTCGTGGCCTTGGCGCTGGTGCTCACGTCGAAGCCTGCTGCAGTGGTGGCGCTGGAGAGCGTTCCAACTGCCGTAGCGACGTCGCCGACCTTGACCGAGATCTTGTCGTTAGCGGAACTGCCGGCGCCGACCTGGATGTCCAGGCTGCCCGCAGTGGCTACCTGTCCCGCCGACACGCCGTTACCCGTGGCACCCTTGAGCAGGTCGATGCCATTGAAGTTGGTGGACTGGGTGAGACGGTCCAGTTCCTTGCCCAGCGAGTCGCCTTCACCCTTGATAGCGGTGCGGGCTGCGGTGTTGTTAGTGTCGGACGAGCCCTGGACAGCGAGGTCACGCATGCGCTGGAGGATCGAGTGGACTTCGGTCAGGGCGCCTTCAGTGGTCTGGATGACCGAGATGCCGTCCTGGGCGTTACGGGCGGCCACGGCCGAACCGGAAACCTGGGATTTGAGGCCCTCGGAGATTGCCATGCCGGCGGCGTCATCAGCTGCACGGTTGATGCGCAGGCCGCTGGAAAGCTTCTCCATCGACTTGGACACTTCGTTCTGCGTGTTGCTGAGGTTGCGGTATGCGTTGTTAGCCATCAGGTTGTTGTTGATTGCCATGCCCATGGTGATTCCTCCGTGATTGGGTCTTCGTACTTACAGGCCGTCCGTGGCCTGTCACTTCTGCTTATCGGAACCGGAAAGCCCGTGGTTAGCAAAAACCTGCTAGGAATCTGCCGCAGCCGACAACATCGACCACTTGCCACTTGACTGGACAAAGCAGCCAAGCCATGCATTAACAACTACTAACGCATGGGGAGAGGCGGCCGATAGTTGTCTCTAGCGCGGTGGAGGCACAGGGGAAGTGTCTCTCCGCAGCAACGCACCCAAAGAACCAACCCGGAACAGGAGTTGACCCGCCATGGCCATCCATGAACTGTCGGCCCTGCTGTGGCGAGAACGTGAGCTGCTGGATCTGCTGACATTCAAGCTGGAGGAAGAGCAGTTGCTCCTCACGGCAGGCAAATCCCGCTGGTTACCACATGGCACGCGGGAAGTGGAACAGGTCCTGGAGCACCTTTCCAAGGCCGGCCTGGCCAGGGCTGTGGAAGTAGCGGCCGTGGCAGAGCAATGGGGCCTGCCTGCGGAGGCGTCGCTGGGCGAGCTGGCCTCGGCCGCCCCGGAAGAGGCCTGGGCTGATGTCCTGTCCGCGCACCTGAACGCCATGCAACAGCAGACCGCCACCATCAAGGAGCTGCGTGATTCCAACGAGCAGTTCCTTCGCGCCGCCGTCCGTTCCACGCAGGAGACCATGGCGGACCTGAAGCCGGCTGCCGGGACCTACGACTCCCACGGCCGAACCAGATCCCAGGGCAGGACCGGAGACTCGACCCCATCCCGCCTTTTCGACCAGCAATTCTGAGCGAAACACGGCCGGGCAACCGAAAAAGGCCGGACCACCAAAGGACAAAGCAGTGAGCACATTCGGCGGACTCAACACGGCCTACCTGGGCCTCACCGCAGCGCAACAGGGCATCAACCTTGCAGGGCAGAACATCGCCAACGCCGGCACTGACGGCTACACGAGGCAACGCATTGAACAATCGGCCGTCGGCTCGCCGTTACGCACGGGTCTCAGTGCCGCCGGAGCACAGGCAGGCCAAGGCGTGTCTGTGGACGGAATCGCCCGCCTGGGCAACGCCTTCCTAGACGCCGGCGTGCGTTCCACGGCCGCCCAAGCCGGCTACGCAGGCCTGAGGTCCACCGAACTTCAACGGATCGAGGGGTCCCTCAACGAGCCCGGGGCTGCCGGAATATCGACGGCGCTGCAGGCCTTCTGGTCCTCGTGGCAAGGAGCCTCCAACCACCCCGGCGAAGCTGCCCCGGCCGGCGCTGTCCTTCAGGCCGGCACAACCGTTGCCGAGACTGTTTCAACGGGTTACCGGGCTTTGGATTCGCAGTGGACGCGCGTCCGTGGGGAAGCGGCAACCACCGTCGCCACGCTGAACGATGCCGCAGCCCGGGTGGCTGGACTCAATGCGACCATCCGCTCCGTGACGGCCTCGGGCGGCTCTGCCAACGAGTTCATCGATGCCCGTAACAAGGTCACTGAGACCATTGCTTCCCTGGCCGGGGGAACCGTCCGGGACAACGCCGACGGCACCATGGATGTTTTCGTCGGGGGCAATGCAATCGTCTCCGGCACCTCGCACCGCGATCTCAACTTGGCAGGCCAAGCGACCATGGGCGCCTCCGGTTCAGCCGTGCAGCTGGAATGGGCCGACCGTCCCGGCGTCGCTGTTCCCCTCGACGGCGGAAAGCTCGCCGGTGCGGTATCCCTCCTCGCCCCCGCCGCAGCAGGAGGGACGGGAGGCGCCATCTCCGAAGCCGCCGCTTCCTACAACAGCTTCGCCACCAAACTCATGAACGATGTCAATGCCGTTCACCGCACCGGGCAGTCCACAACCGGCGCCACTAACCTCGATTTCTTCTCCACTACCCCAGGCACCCCCGCAGCACTGTCCCTCAGTGTTGTCCCGACCAGCGCCGCGGGGATCGCTACCGGCGCTCCAGGTTCCGGCGCCCTCGACGGCAAGATTGCGGACGCCGTGGCCCAGCTTGGGGCATCGCCTGGATCCCCGGACACGTTCTGGACCGGCATCGTGACCGGTATTGGCACGGTTTCCCGTTCGGCGCAGCAGCACGAGCAGCTCGCCGACGCGGCGAGCGCGGCCGCCGTCGGGCAGCGCTCCTCCGGCGCGTCCGTCAGCCTCGACGAAGAAAACATCAGCCTGCTCACCAACCAGCACGCCTACCAGGCGGCGGCACGGGCAATGACCGCAGTAGATGAAGCCCTCGATGTCCTGATCAATCACACCGGATTGGTGGGAAGGTAAACCATGCTGAACCGTGTCACGAACCTGACGATGTCCGCGGCCGCTCAACGGAACCTGCAGGCCGGGCAGTCCAAGCTCGCCGCCCTGCAGGACAAGGCCAGCACCCTCAAGAACATCACCCGGCCCTCGGACGATCCCGCCGGCACGGCGAATCTCCTTGCCACGAAGGGCCAGCTCGCTGCCGCCGCGCAGTACGGAAACAACCTCAGCGACGGCAACGGGTGGCTCACCACCGCAGACTCGGCCCTCGGCATGGCCACGAACATCCTTAACCGCGTCCGGGACCTCACCGTCCAAGCCGCCAACGGCTCCGTCAGCAGCACCGCCAAGGAGGCGATCGCCGTCGAACTCGAAGGCCTTAACAAGGATCTCCTCGCCCAAGCGAACACCCAATATCTGGGCCGCAACGTCTTTGCTGGAAGTTCCGATTCCGCGGGGGCGTTCAGCAATGCCGAGCCGCCCGTGTACAACGGAACGCCAGGCGGCACGGTGGAACGCCGGGTTGATGCGTCACAGACAGTGCGGGTAGACGCCGACGGCGGTGCGATCTTCGGCGACGGCGCGGGTTCGGTTTTCGCTCTGGTGAGCAACGTCGTCGCGGACATCCGCTCCGGCGCGGATGTCAGCAGCCGTTTGCCCGCAATCGGTGACAGGATCAAGGCAGTCATCGGGGGGCGCGCGGAGGTCGGCGCAAGGCAGGCCAAGCTGTTGAGCGCCCAGGATTCCATCGATGGGCTGAAGTTGACGCTGGACGCGCAGCGTTCCGGTATTGAAGACGCTGACATAGGAAAGACGGTCCTGGACTTGAAACTGCAGGAAACCAACTACCAGGTTGCCCTCGCGGTCACCGCCAAAGCACTCCAGCCAACGCTCATGGATTTCCTGCGATGAGTACGGCACTGGCTTTTAGTGAGTTGAGTTTCACCGCGCCGATGCCCGGACTTGAAGCCGCCGACGGGTTTGCCTTGCGGGGAATCGACGGCGCCCCCGGACTCTACGCGATGGAGTCAGCCAACCCGCGGATCCGGATGTTCCTGGCCGATGCCGCCGTCTATGTTCCGGACTACGCCCCCGCCATCCCCCACTCAACGCTGGACGTTCTCGGCTTGGACCGGACAGGGTTGGACCGCAATGGTTCAGATCAGATGGGGCTGGCAACCGTCCTCGTAGTGGTCAACCCGACCCAGGAAAAAACCACAGTCAACCTCGCGGCCCCGATCGTGCTGAACCCGGAAACAGGACGCTGCACGCAAATTGTGCTGGACGGCGACGACTACTCCCTCCGGGCCGAACTGAGCGCCTGAGTAGCCCCAAGCCCCCTATGTGAGAAGTGAGATCTCGGCTCTTTCAGCCCGCGAAAGAGCCGAGATCTCACTTCTCGCGCGCCACAAAACCAAAATTGTTTGGAAAGACCCCTTGCGCCAAGGCTTCTCCACGTCCATACTAAATGAACGTCATTCATTTAGTGACTCTCGTCTCACTGGAGAGCAATCTGGATGACCGAATACCACTGCATCACCCAGCGACACCTCTCGGCCATCTAGAAAGAGCCAATCACATGACTCAAATAACCCGCCCAAGCGCAAGGAAAACCGTGGAGGCCCACGATCCCGCGGGCACCGAACACGGCATCAGCGGCAAAGGACTCAAGACGGGGCAGCTGGGGCTCCTCGCCGTCGTCGTCCTTGGAATTTCCTCGGTGGCACCTGCCTATAGCCTGACCAGCTCGCTTGGCCCGGCAGTCAACGCAGTGGGCCTGCAGTTGCCCGCCATCTTCATCGTTGCGTTCATCCCGATGATCCTGGTGGCATTCGCCTACCGCGAGCTCAACGCAGACTCCCCCGACAGCGGCACCACCTTCACGTGGGCCACCAAGGCCTTCGGCCCGTTCATCGGCTGGATGGGCGGCTGGGGACTGCTGGCCGCCAACATCATCGTCCTTTCCAACTTGGCAGGCGTCGCGGTGGACTTCTTCTACCTCTTCCTTGCCCAGGTTTTCGGCAATCCCGATCTTGCTGACCTGACGTCCAACAAAGCCTTG
This sequence comes from Arthrobacter sp. FW306-04-A, assembly GCF_044358315.1. Taxonomy (GTDB): domain Bacteria; phylum Actinomycetota; class Actinomycetes; order Actinomycetales; family Micrococcaceae; genus Arthrobacter. The sequence continues at coordinate 746,584 of NZ_CP084559.1, read as the reverse complement.
AATATCGCCACGTGCCTGGTCTTCGTGGCGCTGGCCGTGTGGGTGAGCTACCGGGGCCTGCACGCCACCAAACTGGTGCAGTACGCCATGGTGGGATTCCAGGTAGTGGTCTTGGGCGTTTTCATCGTCATGGCCCTTAACCACGCTTCCTCCGGCGACACCCCCACGGCCATCGCTTTCAGCTGGGACTGGTTTGACCCGACAAAGATCAGCAGTTTCGAGCAATTCGCTGCCGGCATGTCCCTCGCGGTCTTCGTCTACTGGGGTTGGGACGTCTGCCTGACGGTCAATGAAGAGACCAAGGGCGGCAAAGGTACCGCCGGCAAGGCCGGCACTACGACGGCGATCGCCGTGCTGGGACTCTACGTCGCCGTGATCGTGGCCACCATGATGGTTGCCGGGATTGGCGGCGATGGGATCGGGCTGAACAACCCGGACAACCAGTCCAACATCTTCGCCGCATTGGCCTCGCCTGTCATGGGTCCGCTGGCCATCCTGATGTCCCTCGCTGTACTCGCAGGCACCGCCTCGTCCTTGCAGTCCACCATGGCTTCCCCTGCCCGCAGCCTCCTGGCCATGGGACACTACGGCGCCCTGCCGCAGAAGTTCTCCACCGTCAGCAAGCGCTTCGGTTCCCCGGGGTACGCAACCATCATGGCCGGAGCAATTTCCGGCGGGTTCTACGCCATCATGAAGGTTGTCAGCGAGAACGTCCTCAACGACACCATCCTGGCGCTGGGCTTGATGATCTGCTTCTACTACGGGATGACCGCGTTCGCCTGCGCTTGGTACTTCCGGCACAGCGTGTTCAGCAGCGTCCGAAACTTCTTCATGCGCCTGCTCTTCCCGGTGGTCGGCGGCGTCGTGCTAACGCTGGTCTTCATCCAGACGGCGGTGGACAGCTGGTCGCCGGACTTCGGTAGCGGGTCCGAAATCTTCGGCGTCGGCCTGGTGTTCATCATCGGCATCGGAATCCTGGCCCTCGGAGCGGTGGTCATGCTGGTCATGGCCCGCGTCCGGCCCGGCTTCTTCCGCGGCGAAACCCTGCGTAAGGACACCCCTGCCCTCGTAGTTCCCGAGTAGCATCCAACACGCAGAAGCCCTGTTCCGGAACCACCCGGGACAGGGCTTCTTGTGTGTTCATCCCGCCGACCGCGGGTTGCTTCACCACATATGGGCCACATCAATCACCAGGCGCGATCCCGCTCCGGGGCCGGCCAGCGTGAAGACCCTGAACGGAAGCCGGGCACGGACGCCCAATCCGAGGCTGGTGTAGCCCTCGAAGCTTCCCGCGTATGCCACTTGCCGGAAGGTCTTGTAGCCGGCGACGTCGGTCAGTTCTGTCTTGTTGGCCGGGTTGTACGTGGCACCGCCGCTTGAGTTGTACGCTGGCGCGTTGACCGTGACTTGCAGAAACGCATTACCCCTCACCTCGACGGGAAGTCCGGAGCCGTCCTGCAATACCTGTGGGACGTACCGGATCGAGTAGCCAGCAACCGTGCCGTTCAGATCGACCACCAAACGGTCAAAGCATGGTTGCTGCCCCGTCCTGACGTTGACAACTGGAGCCTGGGTCAGCGCCGGGCTGGACTTTATCAACGATCCCCAGGCGATCCCACAATACGGGGCTGCCGAAGCTGCCCCCGGGGCCACGAGACCAAGCCCGGTGGCGAGGATCAAAGCTGACAACCACACGTGAAACTTTCTCACTTGGGCCCACTCCTCCTGAGTGCTTGAGCGATTTCGATACCTCAAGCGTAGGAGCGTCCAGGTCCTTTCAGGGGTTCCGTATCCGGTTCGGCCCCCAACCGTTAATGGACCCGGCGCAAGGTCACGGGGACGTCTTTCAGCTGCCCGGATTCCGCGATTTTCAGGGGTTTCGGCGCAGTTTCGCGCCACTGTTCGTTATCCCCGATAACGACGCCGGGGGTGCTTTGCGTGCGGGGTTTAGCCTTCGCAGTCGCGGCAGTACTTGAGGCCGTTCTTTTCCAGCGCGATCTGCGACCGGTGACGGACCAGGAAACACGATGAACACGTAAATTCATCGGACTGCTCCGGGACAACGATGACGGTCAGTTCTTCGCCGGACAAGTCGGCGCCGGGAAGGTCAATGCCCTCGGCTGTGTCGTTCTCGTCGACGTCGATGACAGCAGTCTGGGCACCAGAGCCGCGCGACGCCTGAAGGGCCTCGAGAGATTCGGCGGGAGACTCTTCTTCGGTCTTGCGTGGGGCGTCGTAATCGGTAGCCATTGGTGTGGTTCACTTTCGTTGCTGCATAGCGCCATTTCAGGCACCTCAGTGAAGCAGTTTAGGGCATATTACACGCCAGCAACGAATAGTGTGTTCAACAAGACATTTGGCTATCCGGGAACCCCGGAAACTCAAGGGTTTGCGCTACTCCCCTGCGCGAATTCTCCGTGCTTGGGCGTCCGCAATGGCCACACCGCTGAGGGCCGGGAGCCAGCCGTACCGGGTGGCTTCCGTGGCTCCGGAGGCCCCCAGCTCGGCAGCTTCGTAGAAGTAGGCTGCCTCGATCCAGGCACTGACCTTGGACATGATGGATACAATCATGCGGCCACGCTATCCATGCCCGGTTCAGGCCCGGTTTCCGGACTGTCACGGTTGTGTTAAATGATCCGGTAGCTCAGGATCCGTGTTCCGCCAGACTCGTCACCGTCGTCGGGAGCAGCATGAAACAGTAGCCCGGATTCATCCGCGGTGACGGTGACAGGATTGCGGGTGATGACGTGGCCGGCAGCGCTGAACACGCTGACAGGGACGTCCCGCTTGATTCTTTGCCGAAGTGGTTCCACCAGGGCCAGTCCCCCGAGTTCAAGGGAACTGCCACCAGTGTGCGGCAACAGGGAAATACCGCTGCACAGCAACAGTCCGGGACCAAGGAGTTGGGCATCCTGGTAGTCAACAAAGTGACCGGGATTCTCCCACTGGCCCAGCAAACGGCCCTCTGCATCCCAGGTGTAGAGGTGCCGGGAACCCCAGCTTCCACCGAAGACGAGGTCCAGTCCGGGATCGCGGAGGATCCAGCCAATGTGGTCGTCCACGCGGAACCGCTCACGGACCTCGAAGCTGTCCGGATCGATCGTGTACACGATACTCCGGCTCCGGGCCCGGTATTCGGCCACTGAGACCCACACGTGGTCGCCGTCGAAATCGATACCGCCGGGGTGGTACGCCGTGTCCTCGCCCACGGGGATATCGCGTAGCAGCCCACCGTCCGGGTCGAGGACGAAGACGTGCCCGCTCCCCCGCCCGGGCGTGCGCAGCGCCGGATCCGCCGCAGGGCGCGGCGCCTCCAGGATTTCAACAGAGGACAGGAATGTCAGTCCTTTCGCGAAAGCCATGCCCTGCGGGTGGTACGTCGGAAAGTCGAGGTGGACTTCCCCGAGCAACTCAAAACGGCTCCGCCGGTCAATCGCAGAAACAGCGTCGGCGAGGAGGGCCCGTTTCTCAGTTGCCGGCGTCGGCACTTACTTGCCTCCAGAGTGCGTAAAGCTCGGCGGAATACTCCGGACGGACCGCAAGCACCCCACCATGTTCGGGGAACAAGTCCGTCTCACCCTCGGAATTGAGGACAACGCCCCCGGCCTCATGCACAATGAGCGTGGCGGCCAAGTGGTCGATCGGGCTGAAGCCACCGATGATCGCTCCCGCACCACGTCCCGCGGCGACCCCAACCACGGTCATGGTGGCTGAACCCATGATCCGCATGATGCTGTGCCGCTCGCCAAGCTGTTCAAGAAGCTCCAGCATGCCGGGCCACGGCAAGTGCCCCGCCAGTTCCGTCGCCACGACAGTTCCGGCCAAAGGCGCCGGCGAAACTCCCACAGGAGCCAGCAACAGCTGCTGCCCGTTCAAGCGGGCACCCCAGCCAGCCACGGCTTCGAAGATCTCACCGCGCCAGGGGTCCGCGACGACGGCCACCGCGGGCTTGCGGTCCACAGCCAAGGCAAGCGAGAACGCCGTCCAGGGAATGTGGTTCACGTAGTTGGTGGTTCCGTCGACGGGATCAAGGTACCAACACGGTGCGCCGGGAACGGCGACTCCGCCCATTTCCTCGCCAACCACGGTGTGGCCGGGAAGGCGGGCGGCAATCGTTTCGCGGACATAGCGCTCGACGGCGACATCGACTTCCGTGACCAGATCAGCAGGGTGCGCCTTGGTAGAGACCTGGCCGCGATCGGCGTCGTGCATGTACCCGACGGCCCACTCGGCAAGTTCCAGGGCGACTTTCCGGGACTCGAGAACCTCGTCCCCGGCCAGCGCCTTCGGCGCCTCGGCCGAAGCCCATGCTTCGGGATCTTCGGCGATGGCGCTTTGCAACAGATCCAGCTGGTTACTGGTGATCGAATCCACGCCAAGTCCCAACGCCCAGCGCATGGACTCCACGTCGTCCACGGTCCAGCAGGAAACCTTCGCCCCCGCTGAGTGGATCTGCTCCACCATGTCCTTGCTGAGAACCACGTATTCGGAGTTGACGAACTCGGGATTCAGCTCGGCCAGGAGGTCTTCCGGCGGGGCGACCCTTTTGTTCCACGGCAACCAGATCCGGGCATCCCGGTCCAGTGCGCGGATGGTGCGCATTCCGTCCAGGTTCCCGCACCAGGACACTGCCACGCCGCTTTCGCGTACGACGGCGGCGGCCGCCTCAGCAGGGCTCGGCTCGTCCATGTCGATGAGCAGCGTAGACGGGCTGCCGCGGAAAAGTTCGAGGGCTTCGGAGAGCAACGGGATGCGTTCTTCTCCGGCGCCCAGCTGGCCGATCCGGTCATAGTCGACGTCTGCGGCGTCGCAGTCCAGGCCCCAGATCCTCAACAGGGAGGCGTCGTGGAGCAGGATCACTTGCCCGTCCTTCGTGACCCTGACATCCACTTCCACGAGGTCCGCGCCCACTTCGATGGCTGAGGCGATCGCAGGCAGGGTGTTTTCCAGGAAGTTGCTGGAATCACCACGGTGGGCGGTGGCACGCGTCTTTTCGGTGGCTGCGATGCGGCTCAACGTGCAGCACCTGCCTCTGCTACCAGGCGTCCGTCCCGGAAAGTCATGGCCTTGCGAATCTCCGCGTAGGTCTGCTGGCCCGGATGCATGAGCTCGCCCGTGACGAAGCTGCGGAGCTGGGCGTCCGCCCTGCGCAAGTACACCTCCTGGAAATGTCCGCGTGGGACAACCCTTTCAACCGTGGCGGGGAGTGCGCCATCGAACGGCACGTCATGCAGGATGACGTCCTCTGGTCGGATCCCGAGAATATCCTCGCCCGCGGTGATGAGTCCGTTGTTGAGCGAGCCTTTCACGCGGTTCATACTGCCGATGAACGTGGCCACAAACTCGGTTTCCGGGCGGGCATAGAGGGCCTCCGGGGTGCTGTATTGCTCGATCCTGCCCGCATTCATGACGGCAATGCGGTCTGACATGGACATCGCCTCTTCCTGGTCGTGCGTGACGATGACCGTGGTGATGCCCAGCTCCTGCTGGATCTTGCGGATGTCTTCGCGCACTTTGACACGCAGTTTCGCGTCCAGGTTGCTCAGCGGCTCGTCGAGGAGCAAGAGCTTCGGCTCCTGGACCAGGGCCCGGGCCAAAGCCACACGCTGCTGTTCGCCGCCGGAAATGCGCGCCGGCTTGGAATCCTTGTGGTGCAAGAGGCTGACCAGTTCCAGGACGGTTTCCACCCGATCCTTGATCTCGGCCTTGGACATCTTGCGCAACTTCAGCGGGAAGCCGATGTTCTTCGCCACGGTCATGTGGGGCCACAGGGCGTAGTTCTGGAACACCATCGCGCTGGGGCGGTTCTCCGCGCCCAGGTGGGACACTTCCTGGCCTTCCACCTCGATGGAGCCGGAGTCGGGTTCCAGGAAGCCGGCGATCATCCGCAGGGTAGTGGTCTTGCCGCAGCCGGAGGGCCCCAGCAAGGACACGAGTTCGCCCTCCTTCACTGACAGGTCCAGGTTGTCAATGATCGTACGGCCGCCGAGGATCTTGTGGAGGCCGCGGATGGTCAGTCCACCGCTAGCCGCGGCGCCCGGCTCGGTGGTGCTGGCCGGTGGTTCAGTCAATGGTTCATGAATTGTCATGGGGTCTCTGTCTGACGTTGAGCGCAGGGCGCTATTTGATCTGGAAGCCCTCGGCGAGCTGGCCGCCGAGGATGTGCTTGTGCGCCGCGAGCATAAGCGCTACGGAGGGGATGGCCAGCAATATGGAGAAAACGGCCGCCACCTGCGTGGGGTAGTTCAGCACCAGGCTGTACATCTGGGTCGGCATGGTCATGAAGGCCGGCGCACCCACCAAGTACGTTCCCTGCGCTTCGTCGAAGGACGCCAGGAAGGACATCACTGCGGCGACGATGATCCCGGGCAATGCCATGGGGAGCGTCACTGAAGCGAACACGCGCAGTTTGGAGGCTCCGGCGTCGCGGGCTGCTTCCTCCAGGTTTCGCGGCACGGCAGCGAACGCTGCCGCGGGGATCCAGGTCATGAAGACCACGGTTCCCAACACATGCACCACCAGGATTCCCAGCACGGTGTTCATCAGGTTCAAGGCGTAGAACAGTGCCGCCAGGGTGACGAACAATCCCATCTTGGGGAAGGCGTTGGTCGCGAACAGGCTGATCAGGAAGAACCGGCGTCCGGGAAAATCAAAGCGGGCAAAGGCGTAGGCCGCGGGCAAACAAATGATCGCAGAAACCAGCACCGTCAGCGGAGCGAAGAACAAGGAGTTCTGCACAGCGACGCCGAGTGCGCCGTCGTTAATGACAACCTGCCACCAACGCAGCGTCCAATCATCGGGAAGGAGGTTGGGGAACGTCCAGGTACCGGCGAAAGCGCGGACGCCCAGCCAGAGCAAGGGGCCCAGGATGAAAACGACCATGAGGACCACGAACAGGACCACCAGGGCACTTCGGACGATCGAGTCCAAGGTGAGCGGCGGACGGGTGCGGGAAGCAGGCCCGGTGAGGGAATCAGTAGTGATAGCCATCAGACTTTCCCCTGTTCCTTGGCGGAACGGAAATTTGCCCACACGTAAAGCGCGGCAATTCCGGAGGCAATCAAGAACACAGTGAAGGCCATGACGGCCGACTGCTGCGGCTGGTTGAAGGACGAGAAGTAGTTGGACATGTCCACTCCGAGCATGTTCGGCGAATTGGGCCCGGTGAAGTAAGGGACCGTGAACGATCCAACGATTCCGATGGCGGTAAACGTCGTCGCGATGATGATCGGAACAGCGGCCATGGGAACGATCACCGAGACGATCGTGCGCAAGGAGCCGGCACCGGCGTCGCGGGCTGCTTCGATCATGGCGTTCGGCACGGACTGCAGTCCGGAGGAGACCATGAGCACCGCGAAAGGCAGCGAAGTCCAGACCGAGCCGATGATGACCGTGACCATCGTGAAGGCCCACACCGGGAAGTCGAGCCCGAAGATCGCGAAGACGCTCCGCAGGAAACCCGTACCGGAATAGAAGGTCAGGATGGCCCAGGAAGCGATGACCACCGGGATGAACAGCGGCACAATCGCAAGGCCGGAGAGAAGGCGGGCCATTCGGCCGCCCTTGAGCTTGAGGTAGAGCCCGATCCCAAGGGCCAGGAAGAGGACCGTTATAGTGCTCACGAGAGTCACAATGACCGTGACAAGGAGGTCTCCGAGGAAACGCTTGTTGGTGAACATCTCCTGGTATGCCGCCAAAGTTCCCCACCAGGCGTCGGCCTCGTGCACGTTCTGGCCGATGGTGGCAATCGTGTGGTTCAAGCCGCCGGTCAGGCCGATGCTGAAACCGAAGGCGAGCACGATGGGGAAGCCGACAAAGAGCGCGATCAGCAGGATCGGCGGGAGGGCCATGAAGAACCCGACGGCGCGCTGGCCGACGCGCTTCGGACGCCCGACGCGAGCCGGCGGAACTGTCGGTTCCAGTTCCGCCGGCTTGTGAAGCGTGGTTGTCACTGGCCGGGAACCTTCTGGTCCCAAACGTTGTTCAGGTCCTTGCCCATCTGGTCGAAGTAGCCCTTACGCAGGTTGTTCGTGTCTGCGTCTTTGAACTTCTCCTTCACATCTGCCGGCAGCTTGTCCAGGCTGATGGCCGGGAAGCCGGACATTTCCTTGATGATGGTGGTCTGTGCGTCCGGCGTCAGGACGAAGTTGGCAAGCTTCAGGGCCGCTTCCTGGCGGGGCGAAGACTTGGGAATGCCGAGGTACGCAGCACCACCGGTGAAGGAGGGGTTGCTGATCTGCGTGGCCTTCACGGAGGAGGGAATCTGGCCGTTGGTCGAGCCGGTGATGAACTGGTCGGACCAAACCGGGGCCATGGAGATCTGCCCACTGGCGAGCAGGTCAAGGGTCTGCTTGTTGCCGTTGGGGTAGACGCCGCTCTGGAAGACGGACGAGTTGAGGTCCTTAAGCGTCGCGAAGCCTTGGTCCCAGTACTTCTCCAGGTCCTTCTCGTATCCGACGGCCATCTTGGCGCGGGCGTCGGCCGGGACGAACTTGTCCAAAACCGTGGCAACGAATGCGCCGCCGGATCCTCCGGACTTGGGCGAGTTGTAGGTGAACTTGCCCGGGTTTGCCTTGATCCAGGCGAGCAGCTCGTCAAGGGTCTTGGGCGGAGTGGCGACTGTCTTGGTGTCATATGCCAGGAGCACTGCGGACCCGCGGTACGGGATGCCACCCGTGCCACCGGCCTTGATGACATCCTGCGGGACATCGTTCAGGGCCGAAATCGTTTGCGAGCTCACGGACGTCAGCAGATTGGCGGCGGAGGCCTTGGGAACGAACCCGCCGTCCACCAGGTCAAAGTCAGGTTCCTTGTTCTGCTCCGTGGCGCTGGTCAGTTTCGCGAGGGTCTGGGCATCGTGCTCACCGTGCAGATCCAGCGTGACCTTCACGTGGTAGCCGGGGTTCGCCTTTTCGAACGCGGGGACGAGGCTCTTTTCCCACAGGCTCTGGACGTTGGTGTCCCCACTGATGAACACGGTGATCGTCTTGTCCGGCGATGCGCTCGCGCCATTGTTCTGGGCCGATGCGGTGCTGCTTTGAGCGCAGCCGGTCACAGCGGTGGCTGCAACAACGGCGACGGCGGCCGCTGCTAGGAAGCGGTTGGTCATGGTGTTCCTTCATCTTGTCTCGAAAAGTCCCCAAATGCAGGAACCACCATCCAAGGCCAAAGTGAAGGAGCGGGTCACGGGTCATGAATCCACGGTTAACCGGAAACAGAATTAACGCGAATATGTCAGGACATACGAACAACAGTACGAAACTTGCGTTGACGCTTACTGCCCTACGCGGGTGTTCGCCGCCTTGCGATCGTCAAGAACGCGACCAAAGCAACTATCGCTGCGGCCAGGACCAGGCTGACCGGGCCGGTGCCCAAGTCGAGTCCCCCGCGGTCGGCGGAAACGGCGGTCCAGTCGGCGAAAGACGCACCCAATGGCCGAGTCAGGATGTACGCGAACCAAAAGGCCGGGATCGCTGCGAGCAGGCGCCGCCGGTGGGCAAGCGCCGGGACCGCAATACAAACTGCGAACATGATGCCGGAGGCGAGGTAGCCCAGGCCCAGTGTGTAGGCGGTCAGGTCCCCGGTTGCCGTGCCGAGTGCGAAGGTTGTCAGCACCGCAGTCCAGTAGAAGGACTCCCGACGCCGGGTGGTAATGCTGTGAATGGAGAGGGTCTTCTCCCTCCGGTGCCAGAGCAGGAAAACGACGGCGAGCACCACAGTGAAGAACAGGGTCGACGCCAGGTAGGGAACGCCGAGCCCGACATGCACGGCGTCGGCAGCCATGGTGCCGAACACACTGACCATTGCGACGGCGGTCCAGTAAACCCAAGGGATGTAGCGGCGGACGGAGAACTGCAGGACCAACGAAATCAGCAAGGCTACGAACCCCAAGGACAAGGCGATCTCGGGTTCGAATCGGTGGACGAGGAAGTCGGACGTCGTTTCGCCCATCCCGGTGGTGAGGATCTTCACTACCCAGAACAACAGGGTGACCTCGGGTACCTTCGAGTCGGAGGTTCCGGAGACGGCGTTTTGCAGCCGACCGCCAACAGCTAGGGTGTCTTTGACGCGCGGGCCGGCGGTCAGTTCTTCGGGCATCATGGCCCCATTGTTCATGGCCTTCCCGAACGTTTCCCGAAAATGACGCCGGGCGCAGACCTGATACGGCAGCGAGCCTCAGCGCAGCCCAGCCGCATCCGCGGGATAATGGATACATGGCCGATCAGGATCTGGATCCTTGGGATGAGTTCGACAGGCTCACGCCCGCAGGACACGATCGCGTCGAGGGACACCCCGGAGGGGAACCCTTGGGCTTTGGCTTCCAGACGGGCGTGCGGAGCGCAAGCGTGGCCTTCGGATTCGCCGTTTACGCGCTGGTCCTGGGAACCATACTCGTGCTCGTCGGTGCCATCGACTTTATCGGCAAGGGCGAGTTGCTGTGGCTGGGATTGATGGCGCTCATCGAGGCGGCCTTCATCTACGGCTTCATCCAACTGGCGCACCAAGCGCGCAACCGGCGCTCAAACCCCTAGCTTGCAGATCGTGGCTTGCCGCTGTCGTCACGGGCAAATCTCTTGCGTCGCCCGGCGGCCAGGATAAAGACAGCGACGGCGATTGCCACTGTCGCGGCGCCGCCCGCGATTGCAGTCATTGTGTTCCAGGGGCTGATAATCCCATCTCCTGACTGTGTTCCGGCGGCGGCATGCCCCGGTTGCTCGGGCTGGGTGATTGCCGACGCTGGTTTCGAGGCTGCTGAGCCTGCTCCGCCTGCGGCAGCGGGGGCGTACCGGGATACCGAGCCGTTGCCCGTACCGTTGCCCGGGTTCGTCACGATGATCGTCCCGTCCGGAGCCAACGCCAGATGTCCTGGGTTCCTGTCGATTGGAATGGAGGATCCCATTGCTGTTGCGCCCGGCGGGATGACGGACAACACGCGGTCCTGGACGGTCGCCACGAAGAGGGTTCCGTCCTGCCCGACAGCAGCCTCTTGGGGTCCTCCCGAGATCGGTATGCGGTACGCGACGGTGTCAGCGCCCGGTTTGATGACAGCAACCTCGTTGGAACTGATGTTGGTGACGTAGATTATCCCGTCGGGGCCTGCGGCGATCCCGTGGGGGTTCTCTGTGTGCCCGGGTGTTGAGCTGACCTGAATGGTCCGTGACACGGTGTTCGCCCCCGAAGGAATGACCGAGACCGTCCCTTCGGCCTGGTTCGCAACAAATGCGGTGCCGTCTTTCGTGACCGCGACTTCCACTGGCCCGGCTCCGACGGCTACTGTCCGGTCCACGGCCGATCCCTTCGGCCCGATGACCGACACGGTGTGCTCTGAGGAGTTCGGAACATAGATCGTCCCATCGGGGCCCGCGGCGATCAGGTGATTCCCGGGCGAGACCGGAATTCGTCCTACGACACCGGTGGCGCCGGCGGGAATGACGCCCACGTCGTATTGACTCGTGGAATTGTCCCGCTCAGCCACATACAGGGTGCCATCCGGGGCCATGGCAAGGCCCGAGGTGTAGCCTCCCGTGCCGATGGTGCGGGAAGGCCGGACCGCTCCGGGCGGTATCACCTGGATCCCGCCAGCCGCGCCGTAATCGCCGGCATACGCAGTGCCGTCGGAACCAACCACCACCCCAACAGGCACCCCTCTGACCTCGAGAACCTCCGAAGGGGCCGCCACCGCGGGCACGGCCCCTAGAAAAAGGACCGACCCCGCCGCGGCCATGCCGGCCAGACTCCAATTCTTCACTTTCTAACCCCCAAATGTCCCCCACGACGGCGCGGGAGGCCGACTCCGCGAAGCCTACTCCGCGCCAGCAGCATATCCCGCCGCCAGGCCTCAAGCCTTCCTGGGCAGGTACGTATTCACCGGCCGCCCGGTGGCGCCGTAGGCCAAATGCAGGTCAATGAGCCCCTTCCGTTCGAGTTCACTGAGGTAACGCTGGGCCGTGGGGCGGCTGATGCCGACGCTGCTCGCGATCTCCGAGGCACCCAAGGGCTCGGTGGAGTGGACCACCATGTCAAGGACCTTTTGCATGGTGGGTGGCAGGCGCCGGGGACCGTGGGCCGGGGCGGCCGTCCGGCGCAGGCTGAACAGCTGGTCCACCGTCGCCTGATCGGCCACTGTCCGGGACTCTGCCTCCTTCCGCCAGCGCCGATAGGCCTCCAACTGGGTTTGAAGTTGCTCAAAGCCAAACGGCTTGACGAGGTAGTAGACCGCTCCCCCGCGCATTGCGGCCCGCACTGTCTCAAGGTCCCGGGCGGCAGTGATCATGACGGCGTCGAGCTTTTCACCGGCTCCCTGCAGTGACCGCAACAGGCTGATGCCGTCTTCGTCGGGGAGGTAGACGTCGAGGAGAAGCAGGTCGGGTTTGAGCCGCTGCACGGCCTCCCTGGCTTCCGCCGCAGTGTGCGCCTCGCCCACGCACTCGTACCCCTCGATTTTGGCCACGCGGCTGGCGTGGATGCGCGCTACACGGAAGTCGTCGTCGACTACCAAGGTACGGATCATTCGATCGATTTTCCTGTCATTGCTGGGCTTTCGGTTGCCACGTGCGGTTCCGGCAACCAGATTTCAAAGCGTCCCCCGGGGCCCGGGAAAACATCCATAGTGCCTCCTGCACGGTGAACGATCCTGCTCACCAGCGCAAGGCCTATCCCGCGCCTCATTCCGGGCCGCGGTTCCTTGGTTGTGAAGCCATCGGCGGCAATCTTGCCCACCAGTTCCGCGGGGACACCAGGCCCATTGTCGGTCACGCAGATGAAGATACCCGAGGAATCGTCCAGCTGGATGGTCACCTCGCGGGGCGCAGGCTGGTCCGAAAGGATCTCGACGGCGTTGTCCAGGAGGTTCCCGACGATCGTCAGCAGCGCTTGGGTTTCCAGGAACGGTTGGCGGAGCTGCGAGTCGTCAGTCACCGCTATTTCGACATCCTGCTCAGCAGCCACGGTGATCTTGGCAAGCAACAGTGCGGCGAGCTCCGGTGGCTCGATCCGCGAGCGCAAGCCCTCGCCAAGCGATCTCGAAGTGTCCGAAATCCGCGATACGAAGTTCCGCGCCTGGTCAACGTCTCCGAGTTCCAAAAGTCCGTCCACCACGTGGAGACGGTTGGCATACTCATGCTCTTGTGCGCGCAAGGCCTCCATCAAGCCTTCGACGGAGCGCAGATCGCGTACCAGTCCCTCAACCTCCGTACGATCGCGCAGCGTGACCACCGAACCTATGCTTCTGCCGGCCAAGGCGACGGACATCCGGTTCACCACCAGCAAAGCGTCCTCGGTGATCACGATCTGATCGGTCCCACTGATCTGGCCGGTCAGCAGGGAACGGAGCCTTCCGGGCGGCAGCAGATCCTCGATCTTCTCCCCCAGTACGTTGGCTTCCAAATTCAGCAGCGAGCGCGCCTCCGAGTTGATAACGGTGACCCGCCCGTCGTCGTCGAACCCGATCATCGCTTCCCGGATGCCGTGCAGCAGCGCTTCGCGCTCTTGCAAGAGAGACGCGATCTCCACCGGTTCGAGATCGAAAGTGACCCGCTTGATCCTCCGCGCCAGCAGCGCCGAACCCGTGGCGCTGATCAAGAGCACCACGGCCGAATAGCCGGCGATCAGCCACACCTGCTGGGCAAGTTCGGTGCTTTCCGTCGTCTCCAGAATCCCCACCGAGACCTGCCCGACGACGGTCCCGTCCGCCGCGCGCACCGGCGCCTTGGCGTTGACTGAGTCGCCCAGGCTGCCCTTGTCGATGCCGACATGGGTCTGCCCATCGAGAACGGCGACTGGCTCTTCAAGCGTCCGGCCAATGAGGTCCGGGTTCGGGTGGGAGTACCGCTTCCCGGCACGGTCGCTCACGACGACGTATGCCGGCTGCGCCTCTGCCTGCACCTTAGCGGCGATCGCCTGGATGGATTGGTTTGGGTCTCCATTGCCGAGCGACGTCACGATTTCGGGCATTTGTGCCACTGTCGTGGCAATCCCCAGCGCCCTGAGCCTGTACTGATCTTCGAGGGTCTGGTTGCTGATCTGGGTGTAGAGAAGCGCACCCAGGGTGACCGTGACGAAGAGGATACAGAGCAGCCACACCAGGATCTGGGACGCCAGGGGACGTGCCTTCCAGCGCGCAAGCAGAGCCTTCACGGCCCACGCAACTCTGTGTGCACTGCCATCCTCTTCCTCATTTCCTACTAGCAGCTTATGTGACAAAGCTCACGGCCACTATGCAGCAGGCGGTGCTCTTCCCGCGATTCACGGCCGTGCATAAAAGCTCAAAACCTGCACTTTTGCTGTTAAGCCCCACAACTTACTGAAGCCTTCTGGCACGGACTTTCACTTTCTAAGCTCTACATAGTTTCTGTGATCCAGACCACGCACACATGGCCAGGACCACGCACACATTAACCAAAAGACAGAGAGGTCTTTGCAGATGGAAGCCAACAATCGCCACCGCCCGCCCGGTGCTCCAGGGAGAGCCGAGGACAGTGCGGGTATCGACATCGTCGGGTTGACCAAGCGTTATCTCACGCCCAAAGGCGAGACATTCACTGCCATCCGTGATGTGACCCTCAGGGTGGAACCGGGCCAGTTCTGCTCCATTGTCGGACCGACCGGCTGTGGCAAGTCCACAACGCTCGCCCAGGTCTCGGGCCTGGAAAAACCGAGCGAAGGCTCCGTCAAGGTGGGCGGCATGACCGTGGAGGGCATCACGAACGGCGTGAGCTACATGTTCCAGGCGGACGCACTGTTCCCCTGGAAGAGCGTGCTCGGCAACGTGATGATGGGCCCGACGCTCCTCGGCACGCCCAAGCGCGAAGCCACGGCACTATCCATGGACTGGCTGCGTCGGGTCGGCTTGGCCGGCTTCGAGGATCGCTACCCGCACCAGTTGTCCGGCGGTATGCGCAAGCGCGTAGCAATGGCTGCGTCCCTCATCAACAATCCTCGGATTCTCTTGATGGACGAGCCGTTCGGCGCGCTCGATGTGCAGACCAAGGCCATCATGCAGAACGAGCTGCTGAAGCTCTGGGAGGAGCTGCGCCCTTCAGTCCTGTTCATCACTCATGACCTCGACGAGGCGGTGGCGCTCTCCGATCGGGTCGTCATCATGACGAGCAGCCCAGGCTCGGTCAAGGATGTCTTCGACATCGATCTGCCAAGGCCACGCGGAAATGTCCAGGAGATCCGGCACGAGGAGCGCTTCCTGGAGCTCCAGGGGCAGATTTGGGAGTCCTTGAAGGACGAGGTTACCCGCGCTTACGCGCGCACAGCAGGAGCAGCAGCATGACAACCCTCACCCATAATGAAACGCGCAAGAGCGAGAAGCCAGTGGAAACCGAGACAGCAGCCAAGAACGCCGGCCGGAGCAAAGCCCGGCGCCACACGACAGCAATCTGGATAGGTCGCCTGGCGCTCGCCGTCGTCGTGATTGGCGGCTGGCAGTGGTTCACCGAGGAAGGCTGGGTCGACAAGTTCTTCTTCGGCCAGCCCTCGCAGATCTGGGAAAGCCTCGTCAAGCTCTTCACAGAGGGAACCGCATTCGGCACCATTTGGGAGAACCTCGGGGTCACGGCCCAGGAGGCGCTGCTCGGTTTCGTGCTCGGGACGCTCGTCGGTGTTGTGCTCGGCATTCTCCTAGGCTCAAACAAGTACCTCTCGGCGGTCGTCGGGCCGTACATCCGGATCGTGAATTCGATTCCCCGTATTGTGCTCGGCTCGATCTTCATCGTGGCGTTCGGCCTCGGGGTCTTCCCGAAGATCCTGCTCGCGGCCGTGCTCGTGTTCTTCGTGGTCTTCTTCAATGCGTTCCAGGGCGTCCGCGAAGTGGACCAGAACCTCGTGGCAAACGTGCGGGTGCTGGGCGCCTCCCCGTTCCAGGTGGCGATGCACGTGACGATCCCGTCCGCCATGACGTGGATCATCGCGAGCCTCCACACTGCATTCGGCTTCGCGATCATCGGCGCCCTCGTCGCGGAGGTGCTCGGCGCCCAGAAGGGTATCGGCCTCATCATCAGCCAAGCCCAGGGCACCTTCGATCCGGACACAGTCTTCGCCTGCATGGTGATCATTGCCGTCATCACGCTTGGTGCCGAATTCCTCATCGGGCTGCTTGAGCACCGGCTCCTCAAGTGGCGTCCACCGAACCGCTCCGAGGCCCAGTCGATCTAAGGCCGAAAACAAGCTTTCCCACCCAGCAATTCTGTTCCACCAAAACACCCACATCCCTTTGGGGATCAACATAGGATGCGTAAAACAATGACGAAACGCACTATCTTTGCCGTCGCCGCCGCCGGAGCCGTTGCACTCAGCCTCGCGGCATGTGGCGGCAGTGCCCCCGCCTCTAGCAGCGGAGGCACTGCGAGCTCCGGCCCGATGCCTACCGTGAAGATGATGATCGGCGGCATCGACAAGCAGATCTACCTCCCGTACAAGCTCGCGGAACAGCTCGGCCTGTACAAGAAGTACGGCGTCAATATGGAGCTCTCGACCGAGACCGACGGCGGTGTTGGCGCCGAAGACGCCATGGCGTCAGGCCAGGTCGACATGTCTGGCGCTTGGTACATCCACACCTTCGACTTCCAGTCCAAGGGCAAGAACATCATCAACCTCGTGCAGCTCTCGGGGGCCCCCGGCGAGCGCATCATGTGCAGCCCCAACGCCAACGTCCACTCCGGCGCCGACATCAAGGGCAAGAAGATGGGCGTCACCGACCTCGGATCCGGCACCGACACGCTGACTCAGTTCATCGCCGCGCAGGCCGGCGTCTCGCACAAGGACTACACCACCGTCAAGGCTGGAGCCGGCGCCACCGCCATTGCCGCGGTCAAGACCGGTGCGGCTGACTGTGTCATGACGACCCAGCCGACCGTCGCCGCGATGGAGGGCCAGGGCATCGCTCAGTCGGCGATCGACCTCGCCACGACCGACGGCGCGAACAAGGCCGTGGGCGGCACCTGGCCGGCTGCGGGCGTCATCGCCAACGCCGACTGGGTCAAGACCCACGAGGACGCCGTTCAGCGGGTCGTCAACGCGCTCGTGGAGACGATGCACTGGATCGCGACGCATTCGGCCCAGGACATCGCCGACAAGCTGCCCCAGGACTACGTCCAGAACAAGAACGTCAAGAAAGAGGACTACGTCAAGGCCCTCGAGCAGGACAAGGGCCAGTTCCTCCCGGACGGCATCATGCCCGCGGGCGGCCCCAAGACCATCGCTTCGATGGAGAAGCTGCTCGGCATGGACACCTCGAAGATCCCGGTGGGCGGCACCTTCACGAATAAGTACGCGATCGAGGCGAACAAGGTTGGCGGCTTCACGACCACCTCGACGCCTGCTGGCGACAACGGCTGATGTGATCCCCACATAGAAGGTACGGGCGTCACAATGCCACCGAGCAAATGACGCCTCAGGATCGGCCTGCGTGGTACTCCACGCAGGCCGATCGTGCGTTGCCTCCTGAGAGGTACTGACAGGGACTCCCTGCAGTACTGACGTTTCCTTAGTGTTGACGGCAAGGCTCGCCCCCGTTTCCACAACACTGGAGGACAAACCATGGAAAAGCGCACACTGGGCACCAACGGCTTGGAGGTCTCCGGCGTCGGGCTGGGCTGCATGAGCATGACTGGTGGATACAGCGACAAGCCGGATCGGAAGGAAATGATCTCGCTGATCCGCGCCGCTGTGGACCGGGGCGTGACCTTCTTCGACACTGCCGAAATCTATGGTCCGTACGCCAACGAGGAACTGGTTGGCGAAGCCCTCGCCCCTCATAAGGGGCAGGTGGTGATCGCGACGAAGTTCGGGTGGGACATCGATCCCGCCGAACGCAAGCCAAGCGGTCGCGTGAGCAGCCGCCCCGAGGTCATCAAGGATGTGGTGGACGGCTCGCTGCGCCGGCTCGGCGTCGACGCCATCGACCTCTACTATCAGCACCGCGTGGATCCCGACGTTCCCATCGAGGACGTTGCGGGTGCGGTCAAGGAACTGATCGAAGCCGGCAAGGTGAAGCACTTCGGCATGTCCGAAGCTTCAGCGGCGACCATTCGCCGGGCTCATGCAGTGCAGCCCCTGAGCGCTGTCCAAAGCGAGTACTCGCTCTGGTGGCGCCGTCCCGAGGAGGAAGTGCTGGCCGCGTGTGAAGAACTGGGCATTGGTTTTGTGCCCTACAGCCCGCTCGGCAAAGGCTTCCTGACAGGAACCATTACCGCGGCCACCAGTTTCGACGCCGGCAACGACATCCGCAGCACCATCCCCCGGTTCGCGCCGGAAGCGCTCGAGCACAATGCCGCCGTCGTCGAACTGCTGGCAAGCATCGCGCAACGCAAGGGTGCCACGCCCGGTCAGATTGCCTTGGCCTGGCTCCTTGCGCAAAGGCCCTGGATCGTCCCGATCCCCGGCACGCGCAGACTGCACCGTTTGGAGGAGAACATCGGCGCCGCCAACATCGAATTGTGTGAGGAGGAACTGGGCGAGATTCAGGACGCTGCGTCCAAGATCCAGGTACAGGGTGGGCGATACAACGACGCCGCAGAACGGATGACCAACCTCTAGCCGGCCACTTGGCGCCCCGATCCGCGTGCTGTGAATCGGGAGCAATTGTCACAGTCCAGGCACAGGGTAGGTACAGAGGCACGAAAGTATGGGGTTCCAGGATAGGGATAGCTTCGAAACCGTCGGAGTTGAACTTCTAAGGAGCACCAACGTGAACAAAGTCCGGAAAATCGCTGCGGGCGTTGCATTGATGGGCGCCGTCGCAGGCGGCGGCGCTCTCACCGCTATGGCCCTGCCGGCCAACGCCGCAACCACTGACACCTCCACCGCCAGCCCGTCCGCGCCTGCCTCGAAAGGGGCCGCGCACGGGAACGAAACAGCCCTGACGGGTGACACGGCTACCAAGGTCAAGGACGCCGTCCTCGCCGCCAACTCCGGCGCCACGGTCGAGAACATGACCACCGAAGACGACGGCAGCGCCGCCTACGAAGCACACATCACCAAGTCGGATGGCACCCACGCCACCGTCAAACTCGATGCGAACTTCAAGGTCACCGCAACCGAAACCGGCGGCCCGGGAGGCGGTAAGGGCGGCCACGGTAACCACGGAAACGAGACCGACCTCACCGGCGACACCGCCACCAAGGTCAAGGACGCCGTCCTCGCCGCCAACTCCGGTGCCACGGTCGAGAACATGACCACCGAAGACGACGGCAGCGCCGCCTACGAAGCACACATCACCAAGACGGACGGCACCCACGCCACCGTCAAACTCGATGCGAACTTCAAGGTCACCGCAACCGAAACCGGCGGCCCGGGTCACTAACTTCCAACCCGACTACCCGCGTGGGCGGATGCAGCACCCAGCTGTATCCGCCCACGGCTGTTTTTACGACTGACCTCCGCGGCAAGGGTGGGACTAAGCCGCCGGCATTCGTTGAGCCGTAGCGGGTTCCTCCGTCACGTAAACGAGCTGCCACAGGTGGGGCGGCGGAAGAATCGCCGTCGCGTAGTCCCCGTCGAGCTCAACGGGAACATCGACGAGCCTCGCCTGCCCATCCGGATCTGCGTACCGAATGCGCGGTACCGTACCCCGGGTCCTCCGGATGCGCAGGCGCCCCCCGCCCGGTGAATGCGGCACTGCGCGCGGCTCATCCCACTCTGTGTCTGTTTGGCCCAGCAAGTTGATCATGTGGATGGCGAATCCACCGGGCACGCTGGTGACGCGACGCCAGACGGCCCCTGGCTCAGGACGGTCTGTTACCGCCGCGGCTTGGTAGGAAATGTCCAGATCGTCGTTGTACGTCCCCGCGTAGGATCCTGTGACATCGCAGATCGCGGGATCCATGGTCAGTTCGTCGTGTTCCACGAGGAAGTCGTACCAACGGGCCAGGAACGCCGCTGTTTCCTGGTTGATGGAGTGGTTGCGGACATAGTAGGGATCAACCAACACCCGGTCCCCTTCACCGGCCAACAGCTGCGTTGCCCCGTGGGAAAACAGAGTGGCCATGGTCAGCGCAGCTGCCCTGTCGGCAGCTTGCTGGTCGGCAGTGTCGTACACGTGCTGGTACGCAGCGATCACCACCGGCTGGTCTCGGCGCGCCGCCTTTGCCCGGCTGACGACGTCGGCCAGGGAACCCAAAGTGGTGTGCGGCGGCCAGACTTCTATGTAGACGGCGTCCTGGGGAGTCGGAGCCGTGCGCCACGTGGGAAAGTCATTGACATTGTTGAAGACCAAGTGGCTGGTGGGTAGCGCGTTCCGGACGCCCTCGATCAGCTGCACGAATGAATCTGCGACGTCTACCAGGGCACCGTCCGGAGTGGCTGCGCGTTTCGGATATCCGTATTGGTCCAGGTGGAAGCCGTCGAATCCGAGGGATGATGTGGCATCGGCCAGTTCCTTGGTGAAATGGGCGAGCCATGGTTGGGCTGCCGGGTCAAGGAGGAAGAGAAAGTCCCCCAGCGCGTAGGGTTCGCCGCTTGGGGTGAGCATGGCGTGTTGCTGCCAGTTGTGCCATTCGCCGGGACCGGCCGCGTACACGGCGGCATAGCCGAGTGCCCGGGATCCCGCCGTCTGGATAGTCCTCACAAGTTCCTTGACCGTGGCCAGGGAAACGGGCTGGCCGAGGGCGTCCGAGTAGTCCGAGCCGCCACCCATCAGGTCCGCGTGCCGGTAGGCCCAGTCGTAGAACTGGACGCCGTTCAGGTGCAGCCTGCGGACGAGTTCGGCAACGGGCTGCACGTCTTTGTCCGGCCTATAGCTGGCCACAAAACCGTATCTCAAGCGTGCCCTCGGGTCCGCGGCGACCTCGACGGCGGTCCGGGCCGTCGCGCCGTCGGCCTCGAGTTCGACGCCATAGCCACCTGGGCGGAGAAGGCCCAGGCTGAGAATTCCGGAACCGCATCCTTCGTGCGTCTGGACCCGCTCGCCGAGGTGCCAAACCGTCAGGGCGGCGGTGCCGCGGTCGGGAATCCAAAGTTCGACGGCGGCCGGTTCCGTGGGCGGGTAGCTCGCCTTAGTAGGGAGAATGTCGAGGGGCTGAGCCATGTGGGTGTCCTTGGGTGTTATGACGCTTCGCGCCTATTTGACAGCGCCGGTGGTGATTCCGGCGATGAGGTGCTTTTGTCCTGCTACGTAGACGGCTATCACCGGGATGACAGCGAGGGTGGAGGCCGCGAACACGAGGCCCCACGCGGTCGAGTGTTCGCCCTGGAAAGCCGCGATGCCGAGGGGAAGCGTGCGCTTGGTGGCGTCGCTGATGACAGTCAGCGCCCATACGTATTCATCCCACGCTCCGAGGAAGGAAAAGACGGCGGCGGTGGCCAGGGCCGGACGGGCAAGGGGGATGTACAGGACCAGGAATTTGCGGAGGATGCCCGCGCCATCGACCGTCATGGCTTCGTCCAATTCCCTGGGGACTCGTTCAAAAAAGGCCCGCAAAAGAAATGTAGTGAACGCAATCTGTCCGGCTGTGTAGAAAAACACCAGGCCTTCCAGGGAGTCGAGCATATTCAGGCTTTTCGCCAAGACGAACTGCGGAACGATCACCACAATGCCCGGGATCATCAGGCCGGCAAGCAGCAGGGAGAACATGAGGTTTTTGAGTGGGAAGTCGAAGCGCGCGAAAGCAAAGGCCGTCATTGACGAAATGACCACCGCCGCCACAGTGGTAAGCACTGAAACGTAGGCTGAGTTCCCAAAGAATCCAGCGAAATTGTTCTCCGTCCAAGCTTCCTCGTAGTTTGCCGGGGTGAGGGTCTGCGGCAGGAAATGCGGAGGATTCGGAAGCGTGGCCGTGTTGGGCTCCAGTGAGGTGGACACCATGATCATGAAAGGCGCCACCATCATCACGGCCCCGCACACGACGATCGCCACGCGGACTAGAAGCCAGATGTTGAACGGCCGCTTTGAGCGTTCGTCCCTGGACGGACTGTCCGCCTCACGCGAGCTTTTCGGCTTGAGGGAAATCGCCGTCATCGCAGTGCCTCCTTCTTCTCACCAAAGAATTTGAACTGGGCGAACGACACAACAAAGATGAAGATCGCGAGGATGAAAGACATGGCCGAGCCATAGCCGAAGTCCAGGAAAGAGAACGCCTGCTTGTACATATAGGTCAGGGGAACCTCCGTGCTTCCCGCCGGACCGCCGTTGGTCATGAGAAGGACCGAGGGGAAAACATTGAATGCCCCGATCACTTGCAGGACGAGCACAAACAGCAATGTTCCTCGAATTCCGGGCAGGGTCACGTGGACGAACTTATGCCAGGCATTGGCACCGTCCAGTGCAGCTGCCTCATACAACTCCTCCCCCACACCGCCCAGCGACGCAAGGAACACCACCAGGCACCATCCGACGTTCTTCCAGATCCCCAGGAGGGAAATGGCAATCAGTCCTGTCCAGCGTTGTTCAAGCCACGGCACGGCATGATCGGAAAGGGACAGAAAGTCCGTAATGAACCAGTTGACCGCACCGTTGTCCGTGGTGAAAAGGAACTTGAACAAAAGGGAGACCACCACCCAGCTGGTGACCACCGGGATGTAGAACAGGACCCGGAAGAGGGTACGGCCCGGCATCTTCTTCTGGAGGAGGACCGCGAAGAACAGGCCCAGAGCAACGGTGGCTGGAATTGACATCAACAGGTACACGCCGGCGTTGACTACGCTCGTCCAGAACTGGGGATCGGCCAAAGCCCGAACGTAGTTGTCCAGTCCGATGAAGGTACTTGCCTGGGTGGGCAGCACGGACCACTTGTAGAACGAGATCTGCAAGGAACGCACCAGCGGATACCCAGTGGTCAGCAAGAACAGGATCAACCCGGGAGCCGCGAACGCCCACGGCACCCACCAATGGGAAGGCCTGCGGCTCGCCCCTCCACGGCCCGGTTTGCGAGGCCGGGCCGCGGAAGGCGTCGAAACTGTTTGTTTCCGGAGAACACCTTGTGACGTCATGTATCAGCCTTGCGCCAAGAGCGGATCGATCTGTGCCACGGCGGCGTCCATTGCCTCCTGGGCGGACAGTTTGCCCTGGAGTGCAAGCTGGGCCTGCTTGGTGAAGATGTCATCCACCTTTGCCCACTGCGGCGTGGCAGGCCGCGGCTTGGCGGTCTTGAGCTGCTCAAGGAAGGCGGCATAGTAGGGCTGGATGGATGCCATCGATTCGGCCATATCCTTCTCCGCGGACAGCTGGCCCACCTGGCCCATCGCCTTTTGGGCGTCCGGAGACAGCATGTAGCGGATGAACTCGGCAGCAAGCTCCTTGTTCTTGGATTGCTGCGTCATGACGATGTCTTCGCCGCCCACCACGCTGACGCTGCCGCCGTCGCCGCTGAACATCGGTGACGTCTTTGGCTGGAATTTCGGGTAGGACGTGGCCATGTTGGGGAAGGTCCAAGGACCGTCCACAATGGTCGGGTACATGCCCTTCGGCAAGCCGTCGCCCGTTGGCGTTCCGCCGCTGCCCCCGAGAATCACTCCAGGAATGGCCTTCTTGTTGTACAGATCGACGATCAGCTGCAGGGCAGCGACGGATTTTGGCCCGTTCAGGTAGCCTGCGGACTTCTTCACGTCGGGATCAGTCATGTCGCCGCCGTTGGACCAGATGTAGGGAAGCATCTGCCATGCTCCAGAGCCGCCTTCGGCAAGAATGTATTTGCCGCCCACCTTGTCCGCAGCTGCCTTGAGTTCGTCCAGCGTTTTCGGAACGGAGGCGACGCCGTTGGCCTTGAGCGCGTCATCGTTGTAGATGACCACCTTGGTGTTGGTGTCCAAGGGAAGGCCCCAGAGCTTGCCGTTGTACTTGTTCGTGGCGAGCGGACCAGAGAACATCTTGTCGGCCCAGGACTGGAAGTCCGGCATGGCCTCGCTCAGCGGAGTGAGCACGCCGATCTTGGCCAGCTCGGG
The DNA here is from genome assembly GCF_044358315.1 of Arthrobacter sp. FW306-04-A. Lineage (GTDB taxonomy): Bacteria > Actinomycetota > Actinomycetes > Actinomycetales > Micrococcaceae > Arthrobacter. The sequence continues at coordinate 722,701 of NZ_CP084559.1, read as the reverse complement.
GACGGTGACGATGTCCGCGCGGATGACATCCGGCAAGCTGGTACCGGCAGCCGCCGTGACGAGTTTCTGGTGCATGTCCTTGTCGGGGATCTGCACGGCCTTGACTTTGACGCCGGGGTGGAGCTTCTCGAAGTTCGGGATGATGGTCTTCTCCAAGGCCTTGATCTCACCCCCGCCCGCGCTGTAAGCGTGCCAGAAGGTGATTTCCCCGGACACAGCGGCCCCTGTTGCCAGGGCGGACACCGCGGCGGGCTGGGCACTACCGCCGCCGGTGTCACAGGCCGTGAGGCCGGCGGCCGCCAAAAGGGCTATGGAGGAGAGCGTGAAGAGTTTTTTCATCATGGCTGGACCTTTCGCATGTCGGGCAGCGAGTGCCCGCAGGGTTTGTGATGACGGTTTTGGGGAGAGGTTGGGGGTAGCGAATCACGCGCTGCGGCGAAAGACTTTGAGTTCCCACGGGCGAAGGCGCAGCGACTTCTCCAGGGGATAGTTGGCCAGTACCTGTTCTGCAGTAGCCCAGGAATCATCGTCGATTTCCGCCAAGCGCTCGGTGGATGAGAAATTGCCGATGATCAGCATCTCCATGCCATGCAGCGAACGGTTGAAGGCATATACGTGTTCGTCCTCGGGTAAGAGCATGCTGAAGTCGCCGTGGGAAACCACGGGATCGCGATGGCGCAGGGCGATGACTTCGCGGTAGAAGCTGAAAACAGAGTCAGGATCCTCCACCTGGGCGGCAGCGTTGATGGAACGAGCGTTCGGGTTGACTGCGATCCATGGGGCTCCGGTGGTGAAACCTGCGTTCCGGCTCCCATCCCATTGAACGGGAGTCCGTGCGTTGTCCCGGTTCAGGGGCGCCAGGGCTGCAAGTACTTCGGCATCGGTATGGCCCAGATGCGTAGTGGCCTCGCGATGGTGGTTGAGGACTTCGATATCCCGGTAGTCGCTGATCGCGCCAAAGGACATATTCGTCATGCCCAACTCCTCCCCCTGATACACGTAGGGAGTGCCCCGGTGCAGGTGCAGGATGCCCGCCAGCATCTTGGCCGACACCTCCCGGTATTCGCCGTCGTTCCCAAAGCGGGACACGGCCCGGGCCTGATCGTGGTTTCCCCAGTACAGGCTGTTCCATCCGCGGGCCGCCAGCCCTTCCTGCCAGCGGGCCAAGGATTTCTTCAGTTCGGTGAGCAGCAACTTCTTTGGCCGCCATTTATTGCCGTCTTCCTGATCGAGGGCGACGTGCTCGAATTGGAACACCATGTCCACTTCATGCCTTGCGGGATCAGTGAAAATAGCAGCGTCCTCTACCGTGACACCAGGCATCTCCCCGACGGTCAACAACTGCCGGTCCCGCCCCGCGAACACCTTTCGGTGCATTTCCTGCAGGAATTCGTGAATCCTGGGACCGCAGATGAAGTGAGCACCGCCGTCGCCGTAGATCTTGTCGTCGGACTTGGGCCCATCAGGTAGCTGCTGATCCTTCGAAATGAAGTTGATGACATCCATCCGGAAGCCGTCCACGCCCCGGTCCAGCCACCAATTCATCATGCTGTAGATAGCCGCCCGTACTTCGGGGTTTTCCCAGTTGAGGTCAGGTTGCTTCTTCGAGAACAGGTGAAGGTAGTACTGGCCCGTCGTCTGGTCATATTCCCATGCCGGCCCGGAGAAGGCGGAACCCCAATTGTTCGGCTCGGCTCCCGCGGAACCCGGCTCCGCGCCGTCCCTCGGAGAACGCCACCAGTACCAATCCCGCTTCGGGTTCTCCAAGCTGGAGCGCGATTCCAAAAACCATGGGTGTTCATCGGAAGTGTGGTTGACGACCAAATCCATAACGAGCTTCATGTCGCGGGCGTGCAGGCCGGCGATCAGTTCGTCGAGAGTTTCCAAGTCTCCAAAGATCGGGTCGATGTCCTGGTAGTCGCTGATGTCGTAACCATTGTCGTCCTGCGGCGAGCGGTACACAGGAGACAACCACAGAACGTCCACGCCTAGCTTGTTCAGGTAATCGAGCCGGCCGATAATGCCGCGAAGGTCTCCTACGCCGTCGCCGTTGGAGTCGGCGAAGCTGCGAGGATAGATCTGGTACACCACTGCGCTCCTGAACCAGTCCTGGTCCGTGCTCATGGGAGGGTCGGCGTGGGTTTCTTGAATCGTCATTGATGAGTTCCCTTGCTGGGCGACTATGCCGTATGTGAGGTATTGAAAGTTTTGCGGTAGAAGTCTCAACTGTCAATAGTTCGTCGAAATGTGATGTATGCCATCAATCTGATCGCGATTCCCTGGAGATAACTTTTGATACAAAAATCAGAAATCCTGCGATAGTCTTGCACAAGCCCATCGATGAGGAGGCGATATGGACTCACAGCCAACCCCCGCCCACCCCACGTGGCTGGGTGCGCCAAGCTCCGCCCGGGACGTCTTGTATCAACTGCTCGTAGACGGGCCATTATCCAGAAGTGCACTGGCCGAAAAGCTGGGTCTGTCTGCAGGAAGCCTCACGCGGGTCACCAAACCCTTGCTGACCGCGGGCGAAATCATTGAGACGGAATCACGGCATGTCGGCCCCACCGGACGCCCCACTCAACCGCTGGAAATCGTTGCGGGCCGTCACTACTTCGTCGGCGTGAAGCTCACGGGAACGCATGCGTCCACTGCGCTGGTCAACCTGCGCACCGACGTGATCGCCACCGCGGAAGCCCCGATCGGCTCTCTGCAGCCCGAAGCCGTAGCCGATCTCGTGGCGGACCTGGTCCGTAGAGTTGAGCGATCAGCTCCCCAACCAGTTGCCGCAGTTGGAGTGTGCCTCGGCGGCCAGGTCACGGACGGCGGGAACATCAGCTGGGCACCTTTCCTCAAGTGGGAAGACGTTCCCTTCGGCGACCTCCTGAAACAGCGGCTGGGTTTGCCCGTCAGCATCATCAACGACCTCAACGCTTTGACCTTGATGGAACATTGGCTGGGCTCCGGACGTGGCATCGCGAATCTGGTGGTTCTCACCATAGGTGCGGGCGTCGGCTACGGTCTGGTCATCAACCACCAGATGATCACCGATGCCAACTCCGGTTTGGGCACTGCCGGCCATATTCCCCTGGATCCGTTTGGGCCACCTTGCGATTTGGGCCACCGAGGTTGCGCCAATGTCATGTTGAGCCAGCCCAGCCTCGAGTCAAGGGCTTTGGCCTCCATGGGTAGGCCCGTGCCATACGCGGAACTGCTCGAACTCTCGGCCCAAGGAGGGGTCGCCAAAACACTCGTGGACGAAGCCGGATTCGCCTTGGGCCGCCTGCTCACCATCGCTTCAGCCCTGGTCATGCCTGAATTGATCATCCTCAGCGGGGAAGGCATCGGCCTCGCAGCGGCAGCCCGGGAAGCCATTGACGCCGGACGGAGGCACGATCGCGAAGTCCATGCCCGCGAGGTACCCGTTGCTGTCATCGACGTTGACGACACCCACTGGGCCCGTGGCGCAGCGATCGGCGCAATGCAGCAACCCGCGCCCAGCTAGGTCATGCGCCGTCCTGCGGACTGAACATGACGGCGTTCCACTCCCGGATCTCGCCGGGTACTGCCAGCCCTTCCAGGACGAAGGGATCCCCCGCGATGAACTGCTCCGCGCTTTCCCTGCTGGTGAAGATGCCCATCGAACCGTTCACGGCCGGGTTGTTGAATGTCCCGATACCGATCAGGCCGCCCTCAGCGGCGAAGGCCTGCAAATATTCGACGTGCCGGGGGTAAACAGCTTGAAGACCGGGAAGAGCCGAAGGGTCCGAGCTGTAAAAAACCACGAATTGCATTGTTTGCCTTAATTATCGGGTTCAGTGCGGTCGGGTTCAGCGCTTTCGAGTTCGGACAGGGTCTGGAGGAGCCGCGGGAGCACATGGTTTTGCCATCCCGCGCTCATGATGCGGTGCGATGCGACGTGGGTTGGTTCATTGGGATCGAACCCGTCGTGGACAAGGGACAGCCGGGTGCCTGTGCCTTCCGGGGAGATTGACCACGTCACGGTGCTGTTGAGGGTATTGCCGGAGTTCGCGTCCCGCCACGAAATGCGCAGTCGCTTCCCGGCGTCGACCTCAAGGACTTCGCTGGCCACCAGGCCGCTGAATCCGACCGCCGGAACCGGAATTCCGCGCATCTGATACTGATGCCCGACCACCGCTTGGAAGTCGTTTTCCATCAACCAGCGGGCAATCAATCCGGGTTCGGTCAGTGCCTGCCAAACCCTGGCGGGCGGATGCGGCAGGAACTCTTGGACCTCGATGGTTGTAAGTTGTTCGTTCACTAGCTGTCCTCCAAATCGTTCAGCGTCGTCCCAAATTCCGAGGGCGCCATCGGTGGCGAGATCAAATAGCCCTGGGCTGTGTCGCAGCCGAGGTCGTGCAGGATATCCAGTTGCTCCTGGCGTTCCACTCCTTCGGCCGTGACCCGGACTCCCATGGCGTTGAGGGTTTGGATCAGCCCATGGACAATAGTCGCAGTGTGCGGCTCAATGTCGATGTTCCTGATGAACGCTTTGTCGATTTTTAGCGTGGTCAGCGGCAGGACCCGAAGCATCGCCAGCGACGAATAGGCGCTTCCATAGTCGTCCAGGGCAACGCCAACACCCATGTCGATCAGTTCCTGCAACTGCGATGCCGCGGAAGGGACATCCACTATCGCTGTCCCTTCGGTGATCTCAATTTCCAGCATCCGGGCAGGAACGCCGTGGCGGTTCAGAGCGGTTCGAATGTCGGACGGAAGGGTTCCGGCAGCGAATTGGACCGGGGAGACGTTCACTGCGATCTTCCGGGGCGTCCCGGCGTCGATCCAGGAGCGCGATTGGGCGCAAGCTCGGTCCAGGACCCATGCCCCGATCCTATGGATCTCGCCAGTGTGTTCGGCCACGGGGATGAATTCGTCCGGGGCCACCGGACCGATTTCCCGATCGTCCCAGCGCAGGAGCGCTTCGACGCCGGCACCCTCTCCCGTCGCAAGGTCCAGGACAGGTTGGTACTGGAGAGTCAGTGCTGAGTCGTCGACGGCCGAAGACAGCCGACGCCGGATGTGCGCCTGCCGCGCGAACGGCGCCGGTTCCTGGCGGGGGCCGATGCGTCCGATGCGCCGCTTGCCTTCCTGCTTGGCCAGCAGCATCGCCCCGTCCGCGTGCCGGAGCAAAACTTCGGTACTAACGAGGGTGTCTTCTTCGAGGATGTCGACTCCCATTGCCACGCCGATGGTCGCACCGATCCGCAGCTCGCAGCCGTCATGTTCGAACGGCTCGTCTAGGCTCTCGAGGATTCCGGCAGCGATCCCACAAGCGGTGTCTTCATCGACGTCGGTGAGAAGGACAGCGAACTCGTCACCGCCCAAGCGGGCCAAGGAGCCGAGGGGTCCGACACTGCGCGCCAGGCGCCGGGCGAACTCCGTGAGGACGGCGTCCCCGGCACGATGGCCGTAGGTGTCGTTGACCGCTTTGAAATCGTCAAGGTCGATGAACAGGATTCCGACGCCGGGCAACCCTGCGCTCATGTCGGGGCAATGCTCTTCGAGCATCCGTCGGTTGGGCAGCCCCGTCAAGGGGTCGTGCAGTGAAGCGTGGCGGAATTGCGCGGAAACGGCGGCAAAGATATCCGATACAGTAACGAGCCGCGGGCCCCCGGCGCTCAAGACCAATAGGTCCTGATAACGCTGGTACTCAGGCCTTTCCAGAACGGCTTGTGCCGCGGACTGGAGGTCTAGATCGGCAGCCATGGCCGAGTCCGTGGCCGGCAGTAGCTCGGAAGCCGTCCTTCTCGTGTTCAATGCCCGTCCGTAGCCGAACTTGCCAGTCAGCATGAACTCCAGTTGGTCCCTGGTCAGCAGCGCGAACGAGCCGTCCTGCTCGATCACGACGGCCCTGAGGGTGCGGTCGCTCCGGAACATGGCGTCAATTTCCGCGGCCACAACGGCACCGGGCACAACGATGGCCTTCACGCCCAAGTCCCCTAGGCAGGACGGAAGTGGACGCACGAGGGAAGGCACACGGTTACCGCCATCAGAACACACGTTCTTCTTCTTACCATCTGGACATGAATCCCTCGATTTACCCTTGTTTAACGACACTCAGCGATATATCGTTAACTATCGCAGAACAAACTGCGGCCCTCAGGGCAACTCTCACAGAAACTGAAAGGATGATGCCGCTATGAAAGGCATTCACGACAACAAGCACACGGATTGCGGTCCGGACATGGAACGCTTCGGACGCGGCCGGAGCCGTCGCGGACCCCACGGACACGGCGGCTTCGGACCAGGCCGCGGGTTTGGACCAGGCCGCGGTTTCGGGCCGGGCTTCGGACCGGGGTTTGGACCGGGCTTTGGTCCGGGCGGCCCCCGTCGCGCCAACAGGGGCGATGTTCGCTTCGCGATCCTCTCCTTGCTGGCCGAATCACCATCCAACGGATACGGACTCATCAAGACGATTGCCGAGAAAACGTCCGGATCATGGCGCCCCAGCCCGGGCTCGGTCTATCCCACGCTGCAGCAACTCGTTGACGAAGAACTCATCGCACCGGTCGGCGAAGGCCGTCGTACCGAGTTCACACTCACGGATGCGGGGAAGGCATACGTAGCCGAGCATGCCGAGGAGCTGGAAAATGCCTGGAACATCGATTCGGAAGGATCAGGACCCGCGTTTCACCAGAGCGTGGCAAAGCTCATGGGGGTCATCCACCAGTTCCGCTTTGCCGCAACTGACGAACAGCGCACCGCCGCAATGGAAAAGATCGACGAAGCACGGCGAGCGCTGTACCACATCCTCGCCGACTAGGACCGCTGCTGCCGAGATGGCAGGTCACGGCAGTGTCTGGACTGCGGACTGCCGTCAAATGCCATCTCGGCACTAAGCTCTGGTTCCGGCGGCCCGTTCATCCGAACCGACCGCGCCCGGCTTGGGCGGCTGGGTGTCCAGCGAGACCATCCGGGACCCCCATTCCTCTGGACGCGTCGGGCCAGTCGCGCCTAGGCTTGTTGTGTTGCCCCGGACCCCGGCAGCGCATCATCAGCGCATCCAAGCAGGCAACGCAGGGCTGCTCTGGCGGTGCCAACGCTACTACCTCCTCCTGCTGACGATCCTGGCCTTGGTGGGGACGGGACTCTCGGTGGTGTTCTTCCTCCTGGGCGATACCTGGCTTCAGTTGACTGTGGCAGGCGCCTTGGGTGTCGTCTTCACTCATCGCCACCCTGGTGGTTGGCATGAGTTACGCGTACTGGACCGACAAACACTCACGGCACCACGCCCGCCCGAACATGGTCAATCAGGACCCGGACATCGCCCAAGGTGCGGTCATCTTCCACAACGAGATGCCAAGCAGCCGCGGAAGTCTCGGCCGGTCCCTCGGCAAACACCAATACCGGCGCTAACCGGTGCACACACTCAAGCCGGGAGACCCCGCTCGGTTCCTGATCATGTCGCCCCGAACCCCGGCGACCCACTCCGTCACAGTTGCTTGCCTAGAACTGGGTGGTGCCGCGGAGCCGGCGCGGGCGGCCATCCGGGTCCACGACGAGGCGGCTGATCGGATTGGCCCATAGACGTTGGAGGGACGACACGGGTTCTGGGATGTGGTGGCGCACGTGTCCGGTGGGACGAGGCGAGCGGCGCCCGGTTTCGTGCCACTGGTCGAGAGCGTCTGCGGTGCTGTTCCAAAGTTTGAGCCCAGGGGCAGGGTCCTGGAGTTGGGGATCGTTCTGGTCCAAGCCCAGGTGTTCGGCCCAGAGTTCGAGCCGGAGCCTGTGGGCCAACGGCCGGGCAGGGTCGTGGCCGTTGTCCGTGCCGGGCGGTTCCCCGTTGCAGGCAGTGGTGTCGAGAACGGCGCAGGTGAGCTCGCTGTCGGTAGTCCAGGACCGGCGGTTGAAGTTGTCCGAGCCACAGGTAAACCAGGTGTCGTCGATGATGCAGATCTTGGCGTGGACGTAGATCGGAGTTCCGGAGCTGTTCTCCAGATCGAATACGCCGACCCTTCCGGGTGCAACCCGGCGCAGCATTCTGAGGGCGCGCAGTTGCCCGATCCGGCTAGGCGGCCCTGCTAGAGGGCCATCGGAGTCGGGGTAGCGGGGCAGGACGGCGATCACGTTCAAGTCGGGGCTCCGTTCGAGGGCCGCTGCGATTCCGGCTGCGACTTCTGTCGACCACAGGTACTGGTCCTCGATATAGATCAGCGAGCGGGCGCGGGCGAAGGCTTTCGCGTAGCCTCGGGCAACGCTGCGTTCCCCTTCGGGTGCGAAAGGGAACGGAGGACGTTTCACCCCGTAGGTGCGCAGCAGCTGCACGGAGTGAGGGCCCGCCGGTGGTGGTGGCGGTGCAGTGGCCGGGAGCGGTTCGGGGTGCCGGGGCATTCGGGCAAGACGTTGCAGCAGCATCCGGTACGGAGTGCGTCGGTCCAAGGGATGGGGGTCGTTCCACCGTTCAGCGAACACTGCCAGCACATCTGCGACCACGGGGCCACGCAGTTCAAGCGCGGCGTCGTGCCACGGGGGTCGTTTCCCGTACCGGGAATCCATGGTCACCGCTTGCGGGTCTCCCGCGTGGTCGGCGTCGTCTCGACGGCTGTGGGAAAGGTCGAGCCCGCCAACGAACGCGACGTCCCGTGACGGATCGTCGCGACGGCGGATGACGAACATTTTCTGGTGGTGGGAGCCGAACGGGCGCACACGCTGATCCAACAGCACCTCTCCGCCGGCGTCGTTGATCATACGACTCAGGAGCTCGTTTGATCGGCCGCTCATCGGGGCCGATAGGCGCTCTCCGTGGGATCTCCAGACAAGGCCCCGCACTTCCACCCCAGCGCGGGCCAACCCCGCAAGCAATTCTCCGATCGACGGTCCGTCCGCCAACAGCCGCTCGTCGGCATCGCCCCGCCAGTCGGTGAACCACACGCGGTCTCCCGCCTGCAGCACGCTCAGCTCCTCATGCAGTCGGGCGAAGTACGTCGCACCATGAATCAGGGGCCGCACAAGGTTTCCCTGCGACCAGGATGGCGATCCGGCACCGCCCGCGTGAACGTCTGTGGCCAGATTCCCCCGTTCAGCGCGGCTCAGGAACCACATACCAGCATCGCTGTCCACTCAGTTCTCCTTTCGGGGGCCGAGGCCAGGCCGCCAGTGTCCGGTCTCCAAATAGCCTACGACTGCTCCGGCTCATGCCACCGCCCAGGTCGTAGGCGCGCGGGACTGCAGGATCATCCGCCGCGGAGACTCCCCGGTAACGCGGAAAGGTAAGCTTACTGATCAAACATGTGCGCGATGTAAGGCGGAAGACCATGGGTGTTCACCCGCAAGGCACGTCAGACCAGGAGTCAGCCGGGGGCAACGGCGAACTCGCCGACGACCGGTTCGTCGGGAACACTGATCTGGCCCGGTGGAAGACCCCCGCCGGCAGGTGGCTCGCCGCCCGCGCACAACGCCTCAGCGCCCGTCTCGGCCCGTACGGTGTGCTGATCCTGATCCTAGCCGCCGGAGCCATAGTCGCATCACTGCTGGCCTTCACGACCGGCTGGGTGTACGAGGCGGTGACAGAAGCAGATGGCGTGGCCGCCTTGGACCACCCGGTCCTGGAGGCAGCGAAGACCATGCGCAGCCCCGCGCTGGACGCCGCTGCCACTGCCTACACCGATCTGGGCGGAGGAATCGGGATGCCGATCCTGGCCGTGACCGCCACCGCCGTGCTGGTCCTCCGGCGCCGCTCCTGGACCCCGGCGATCCTTATCGTGACGGCCGCGGCCGGCTCCCTGTCAATGACCATCGCCGGCAAGCAACTCTTCGGCCGTGCCCGGCCCCCGCTCAGCGACGCCGTGCCTCCCTACGAGTATTCCCCCTCGTTTCCCAGCGGGCATTCGCTGAACTCGTTCGTGATCGCCGGAATCATCGCCTACGTGATCATCCTGCGTTTCCGCTCCCGCCGGGCCCGCGCCTGGACAGTGACCGCAGCGGCCCTCTTCGCACTGACAATCGGCCTAAGCCGAGTGTTCCTGGGCCACCACTGGCTCACCGATGTCCTGGCGGCCTGGACCCTCGGCGCCGCCTGGCTCGTGGTGGTCATCACCGCCCACCGCCTTTACCTCACCGCCCGAAAGACCGAAAAGCTCAACCACTCCCGGGGCGAGACTCCAGGCAGATGAAAGGAAGGGAAGCGAGCTGCCGGACCACTACAGCGCCGACCCGATAGACGTCAGTGCGGGCGCGACGGTGCCCGCGTAGAGATTCGCGGGGCGCTCCAGGCCGTAGTGTTCCCGCAGCGTCCGGCCGGCGTATTCGGTGCGGAACAGGCCGCGGTCCTGCAGGATGGGGACCACCTGGTCCACGAATGTCTCGAGCCCCGAGGGCAGCACGGGCGGCATGATGTTGAAACCGTCCGCGGCGCCGCCGTCGAACCATTCCTGGATGGCGTCCGCCACCTGGACCGGGGTGCCGGTGAAGGTCCGGTGACCCCGGCCGCCGCCCAGGCGCCCGATCAGTTCCCGGACGGTGAGCTTCTCCCGGCGCGCGAGTTGGACGATCAGTGTGTAGCGGCTCTTGGCTCCTTCTATCTCGTCTTCGCCGGGCAGGTTGTCCGGCAGCTGGCGGTCAAGGGGCAGGTCCTCGGGGGCGACGCGCAAGGTCTTTGCCAGTTGGATCCGCGCGTATTCGGGCTTGATCAGCCGGTCCAGTTCCCGTTCCAGCGCCCGGGCCTCCTCCTCGGTGGCCCCGATGACCGGAACGATGCCGGGAAGGATCTTGATGGTTTCCGGATCACGTCCCGCGGCGGCGGTGCGGGCTTTGAGGTCCCGATAGAAGTCCTGCGCGTCGGCGAGGGTCTGGTGGGCGGTGAACACGGCGTCGGCGTACCGGGCCGCGAGGTCCTTGCCATTCTCCGAGGAGCCGGCCTGGACGATGAGGGGGTGCCCTTGCGGTGGGCGGGGCACGTTGAGTGGGCCGCGGACCTTGAAGTGCTTCCCTTCGTGGTCGACGGTGCGGATCCGCTCCGAGTCGGCCCAGACGCCGGCAGCCTTGTCCGCAAGGACGGCGTCGTCCTCCCAGCTGTCCCAGAGCTTCTGGGCTACCTCGATGAACTCGGCGGCACGCTCGTACCGGACCGCGTGGGCGGGCTGGTCGTCCACGCCGAAGTTGCGGGCGGCGTCGGGCCCGGCAGTGGTGACCACGTTCCACCCTGCGCGACCGCCGCTGACCCAGTCCACGGACGCGAAGCGCCTGGCCAGGTTGAACGGCTCGTTGTAGGTGGTGGAGGCGGTGGCGATCAGCCCGATGTGGTCCGTGGCGCCGGCGATGGCGGTCAGGAGCGCGGTGGGCTCAAGCTTCCCGGCCGGACGGCGGCCCACCTCGCCGAAGAGGACCGGCGAATCGGCGAAGAAGATGGAGTCCAGTTTGCCGCGTTCAGCGGTGCGGGCCAGCAGCTTGTAGTGCTCCACATTGGTGTTGGAGCGCGGATCGCTTTCGGGCAGCCGCCACGAGGCCTCGTGGTGGCCGGTGCTCATCAAAAACGCGTTGAGGTGGAGGGTGCGCTGGGCGGAACTAGAAACCGGGGAACTGAAATTCGGCGAACTCATGGAGGTGCTCCTTGGATGTCAGGTTGGGTTTGAGGGGAGGGCCCCACCTAAGCACGGTCCCCACCGCGTTGGCCAGCACCCCGCAATGGAAGCTAAACCGGACGAAACCGGGCTACTTATGACGCCTTGGAACGCGCAGCGGACTGTGTCTCCGCATTGCCCGGAGTTGCGAGGCATTTCGCCGGATTTCCCCCTGTTTCCCGGCGTTTCCGGGCATTACTGCGGGGCTTCCCCTGCCCAGTGGAGATGCGCTTACATCGTTCCCACCGGCAGTTCGGTCTACCGGATAACCGTCATCTACCCCAGACCAAGTCCGGACCAACGACATCCATTACCCCAGAAAGTAGCTCCCATGAAACTGCACCAGCCCCTGCTAAGCGTCGCGGCCGCCGTCGTCCTTGCGCTGACGGTGACCGGCTGCGGCGGCAATGCCCAAGCAGGAGACCAAGCAGGAGGCCAATCGGAGGTCAAAGAACTCCGCTACCAGGGTTCGGCAAACAGCGTCGGCCTCCCCGAACTGGCGGCGGACCTCGGCTATCTGGGTGACATCAAACTCAACTGGGTTGGCAACACCACCAGCGGTCCGCAGGACATCCAATCGGCGGCTACCAACCAGACCGACTTCGGCGGTGCGTTTGCCGGAGCCGTGGTGAAGCTGATCGAGGCAGGTGCCCCGGTGACCGCCGTCGTCAACTACTACGGCGAAGACGCGAAGACCTTCAACGGCTTCTACGTCAAGGCGGACAGCCCCATCAAATCCGCCCGGGACCTCATCGGCAAGAAGATCGCCGTCAACACCTTGGGCGCCCATGCCGAAGCCGTCATCAACGGCTATCTCAGCAAGAACGGCCTCAGCCAGGACGAAATCAAGCAAGTACAGCTTGTCCCGCTGGCGCCCAACGACACGGAGGAAGCCGTCCGCCGGGGTCAAGTGGATGTCGGAACTTTGGGAGGCGTCCTGCAGGACCATGCCGTCTCCGCCGGCGGGCTGCGCTCGCTCTTCAACGACTACGAACTCTTCGGCACCTTCGCCGGCGGACAGATCGTGCTCCGCAACGAGTTCATCGAAAAGAACCCCAACACCGCGCGGACCTTCGCCACGGGCGTGGCCAAGGCCATCAAGTGGGAGACCGAGACCCCGCGCGAGGAAGTGATCGCGCGCTTCAAGAAGATCATCGACGCCCGCGGACGCAATGAGAGCACCGCGAACCTGCAGTACTGGAAGAGCCCCGGCGTGCCGGACAACGGCGTGATCAAGGACGAGGACTTCACCCGCTGGTCTGCATGGCTGAAGAGCTCGGGGATCGTCAAGAACGATCTCACGCCGTCGAAGTACTACACCAACAAGTTCAACGATCTCGCGACAACGAAGAAGGGGTAGTGATGAACGCCAAAATCAGCCTCCGCAGCGTCACCAAGCAATTCACCGTCCGCCCGGCCAGAGGCTCCAGGGCCAGCACAAAAGAACCCACCACTCTGACCGCCCTTGACTCCCTGAGCCTCGATGTGCGCGACGGCGAATTCCTCACCCTGGTGGGGCCAAGTGGTTCCGGCAAGACCACCTTGCTGGACCTTCTGGCTGGCCTGTCCACGCCCACCTCCGGCGAGGTATTGGTGGACGGCCAGCCGGTGACGGGGCCCGGGAAGGACCGTGCCGTGGTTTTCCAGCAGTACGCCTTGTTTCCCTGGCGAACGGCGTCGGCCAACGTGTCGATCGGGCTCGAAGGCAAGGGCCCGGATGGGCGCAAGCTCAATCGCTGCGAACGTGGGGCCAAGGCTAGCGAGTACCTCAACCTGGTTGGCTTGGCCGGCTTCGAGGACCGTTTCCCACATGAGCTCTCAGGCGGCATGAAACAGCGCGTCGCCATAGCCAGGAGCCTCGCGTATCAGCCCGATGTGCTGCTCATGGACGAACCTTTCGCCGCTTTGGATGCCCAGACGCGTGAACAGCTCCAGGACGAGCTCCTGCGGATCTGGCGGGCAACGGGCAAGACGATTGTCTTCATCACCCATGGCATCGACGAGGCCGTGTACCTGGGGCAGCGCGTCGCCGTCTTAAGCGCCCGGCCCGGACGGCTCAAGGAAATCGTGGACGTAGATATTCCGGATCGCGACGGCGAGGACGACATCCGCTCGCATCCCGCCTTCGTCGAGCAACGGCACAAGGTCTGGACGTTGCTTCACGACGAGGTCCGGCTGGCCCAGGATGCCGGCCACCGCAAGATCCTGCCGGACGGCCAGGCCCCAGATGAAGTCCCGGAAACGACACTTGAAAGGAGCGCAGCCTGATGACCACAACACTCGCGCCACAGCCCGCGGCGAGCGCCGCACCTAAGGAGGCAGCCGCCGTCGGGCACTCCATCCCCGCGGAGAGGGAGCGTCGAAGCACGACGGCGGCGCTCGCTTTTCTGCGGGCCGCGGCCGCCCGCGCCGGTTCCGGCGTCTGGAAGGCCGCTGGGATTCTTGCTTTCCTGGCCCTCTGGGAACTAGGGCCGACGTATCTGGCAAGCCCGTCCACGCGGGTCTTCCTGCCGCCTTTGCACGAGGTCCTGGCAGCATGGGGCAAATTGTTCCAATCCGGCACCATCCAGGGGCATTTGGCCGCGAGCCTCACCCGCTCCGTGACGGGATTCGGCGCGGCCCTCGTGGCCGGGGTGTCACTCGGTTTGCTGATCGCCTGGTACCGACGCCTCAATTCTGTGCTCAACCCTGTCCTGGAACTCTTCCGGAACACGGCCGCGCTTGCCCTGCTGCCTGTCTTCACGCTGCTGCTGGGAATCGGCGAGGAGTCCAAGATCAGCATCGTGGCGTACGCGGCGTTCTTCCCTGTGCTGCTGAACACGATTGCGGGCGTGAAGACCGTGGATCCGCTCCTCATCCGGGCCGCGAAGTCGCTCGGCCTCTCGAGCCTGGCGCTGTTCCGCAAGGTGATCCTGCCCTCGGCGGTGCCCACCATTTTTACCGGTATCCGGATGGCCGGCACAGCCTCCATTTTGGTGTTGATTGCCGCCGAAATGGTGGGTGCAAAGGCCGGACTCGGCTACTTGATCGTGAACGCCCAGAGCAGTTTCCTCATCCCGGACATGTACGCCGGGATCCTCACGGTGTCCCTTTTGGGCTTGGCCGTGAATTTCCTCCTCGTCGCCCTGGAACGGCACTTCTCCCGTTGGCGGACCGCCGTCGGGTCCGGTTCTGCCTGACCACCGCTCCAGTTCCGTCCATCCAAAAAGTCACACCATCCAGTAAGTCATCACAGAAAAGGAACAAAAAATGTCCGTCATTACCGAAACCAAGCTGGAATTCGCCAAACTCGGCTCCCGCATCGGCGCCGAAATCCGCGGCTTCGACCTCAGCGGCGATCTCTCCCCGGATACCGTGGGGCAGATCCGGGCCGCACTCAACGAGCACAAGGCCCTCGTCTTCCGAGAGGCCAACATTCTCAGCGACCAGGCCCAAGTGAAGTTCGCCAGCCACTTCGGTCCGCTCACCACTGCGCATCCGACCGTGGCCTCCGTGGAGGGCGAAGAGAACGTGCTCCCCGTGGACAGTGAAAACGGTTCCGCCAACAATTGGCACACCGACGTCACGTTCGTGGTCAACCCGCCCCAGGCATCCACCCTGCGCAGCATCGATCTCCCCTCGTATGGAGGTGAAACCCTGATTGCTTCATCGGCGGGAGCATACGCAGACCTGCCGGACGAACTCCGCAACTTCGCGGACACCCTCTGGGCCATCCACACCAACGATTACGACTACTCGGTGCCCAAGAACCTGGAACATGAGAATGCCGACGAGCGCCGCAAGGAATTCACCCGCATCAAATTCGAAACCGCCCACCCGGTGGTGCGTGTCCATCCCCTGACCGGCGAGCGCGGATTGTTCATTGGGGGATTCGCGCAGCGCCTGCGGATCGTGGGGCTTTCGAACACGGAGTCGAAGGACATCATCCGCTTGCTGCAGGCCTACGTCACCCGTCCGGAGAACGTGGTGCGCGTGAACTGGGAACCGAACCAGCTGGTGCTCTTCGACAACCGCATCACCCAGCACTACGCCCCGGACAACTACGACGGCCAGCCCCGCAAGCTCAACCGCGTGACCATTGCCGGCGACATCCCTGTGGGCGTGGAAGGCAAGCCGAGCCAGTCGATCCAGGGGGACTCGTCCGCCTATTCCCCGACGGTTCCCACGCCGCTCAACTAGTCCGTCACAGGACAACTAGCCGTGTTCCATCCAGCTCACAGCCCGCCGGCGAGTTTGTAGTAGGCGGCGTTCCAGGCGAGTTCCTTCTTGAACTGGCGGATGGTGGTGCCTTCGTCGATGGTGAGCAATTCGGTCCGGGCGATCTCGGCGAAGTCCTCGAAGACGTCCATGCCCACCTGCGTGGAGAGGACGGTGTGGTGCGCGGCACCGGCGGTGAGCCACGCGGCGGCGGAGGTGGCGAAGTCGGGCCTGGGCGACCACAAGGCCCGGGCGACCGGCAGGTTGGGCAGCGGTTCGTCGAGGTCCACGACGTCGACGGCGTTCGCCACGAGGCGGAAGCGGTCGCGCATGTCCGAGAGCGCGACGACGATGCCAGGTCCGGCGTCGGTGTCGAAGACCATGCGGACGGGGTCTTCCTTGCCGCCTATGCCCAGCGGGTGGATCTCCACGCGCGGCTTGGTCGCGGTCAGGGAGGGGCAGA
Source organism: Arthrobacter sp. FW306-04-A (assembly GCF_044358315.1). GTDB lineage: Bacteria > Actinomycetota > Actinomycetes > Actinomycetales > Micrococcaceae > Arthrobacter. The sequence goes on along the minus strand of NZ_CP084559.1, from coordinate 706,459 downwards.
CCTCGAGCATGTGCGCGCCGAGGATCTTCTCCTCCCCCGGGGTCAAGTGGTAGGTGTAGTCCTCCATGAGGGAAGCGCCGCCGGGCAGTCCGGCGCCCATGACCTTGGCGGCCCGGACCAGGATCGCGGTCTTCCAGTCGCCCTCGGCGCCGAAGCCGTATCCGTCGGCCATGAGCCGTTGCACGGCCATCCCGGGAAGTTGGCGCAACGCGCCCAGGTCCTCGAACGACGTCGTGAACGCGGCCGAGCCGTTCGCCTCCAGGAAGGACCGGAGACCGAGTTCGATCCGGGCGCTGTAGCGCAGCGACTCGTGCCGGGCTCCCCCGGCGCGCAGTTCCGGTGCGACCTCGTAGAGGCGCTCGTACTCGGCGACGAGGGCGTCGACGTCGGACTCCGGCGCGCCGTGCACGGCCTCGCCGAGTTCGTTGACGGACCAACTGTTGACCGAGACGCCGAAGCGCAGCTCGGCTTCGGTCTTGTCCCCTTCGGTGACGGCGACGTTGCGCATGTTGTCCCCGAAGCGGGTCAGCTTCAGGGACCTGACGGCGGCCCAGCCGGCGGCGGCGCGCTGCCAGACTCCGACCTGGCGGGTGACCTCGGGGTTGGTCACGTGCCCGACGACCGTCTTGCGCGGCACGCCGAGCCGGGACTGGATGTACCCGAATTCGCGGTCGCCGTGGGCTGCCTGGTTCAGGTTCATGAAATCGAAATCGATGTCCGCCCAGGGCAGGGCCGCGTTCGCCTGGGTGTGCAGGTGCAGGAGGGGCTTGCGGAGGAGGTCCAGTCCCTGGATCCACATCTTGGCCGGGCTGAAGGTGTGCATCCAGGCGGTCACGCCGATCACGGCATCGTCGGAGTTCGCTTCGAGCGCGGTGCGGCGGATGGCGTCCGAGTCCGTGAGCACCGGCTTCCAGACGATCTTGACCGGAACATCGGAGGACGCATTCAGGGCGGCGGCGATCTCCTGGGACTGCGCGGCCACCTGCTTGAGGACGTCTTCGCCGTAGAGGTGCTGGCTGCCGGTGAGGAACCAGACTTCGTAGTGTTTGAGAGAGGTGTTGTGGGCGTTGGGCATGGGTTTCTCCTTGAGAAGCTCGTGGGTTTGAAGGTCTAGCAGCAGGCCGTGTTACCGGCCGTAGACGTTCTGGTACCGGTCGTAGAGGGATTCGATCTGGCCCGCGTCGATGGGCAGCGGTTCACCGAGCTGGCGGGAAATGTGGACCGTCTTGGCTACTTCTTCGCACATGACGGCGGCCTTGACGGCTGCACGGGCGTCCTTGCCGATGGTGAAGGGGCCGTGGTTCTGCATCAGGACCGCCGGGGAATGGGAGGCCTGCAGAGTTTCAACGATGCCGCGGCCGATCGAGTCGTCACCGATCAGCGCGAACGGGCCCACGGGGATGGTGCCGCCGAATTCGTCGCCCATCATGGTCAGCACGCACGGGATCGGCTCCCCACGCGCGGCCCAGGCCGTGGCGTAGGTGGAATGCGTGTGGACCACTCCGCCGACGTCGGGCATGTTCCGGTAGACATAGGCGTGAGCGGCGGTGTCCGACGACGGCGAAAGGTCCGGATTGCCCCACTCCACGATTTCCTGACCGGTGCAGATTGCTTTGACCGGAGTGCCGTAGAGGTCAGTGACCACCATGAGGTCGGGCGCGAGCTCGTCGTAGGAAACCCCCGAGGGTTTGATGACCATCAAGTCATGCCCCGGGACGCGGGCCGAGACATTGCCCGCGGTCCAGACCACCAGCTCATAACGGGTCAGTTCGGCATGTAGCGCGCACACCTCGGCCCGGATCCGGGCAATAGCGTCCAGCAACGCGCTCATGCGGTAACCCCCGCCGTGAGAAGCGGTCCTGCAGTGACTGACACAACGGCGTTCCGCTGGATCTTCTTCAGCCGGTGCATGACCTCGTTCGCTCCTCTGCCGAAGTAATCGTGCAGAGTCCGGTATTCGCGGAACAGTTCCTCATAGGCGGCGACGTTTTCCGGGATCGGCGTGTAGACGGCGCCCGGTTCGGATCCCATGGCGGCCGCTGCTTCCCGGATATCCAGATACTCCCCCGCGGCGACGGCAGCGTGGATGGCCGAACCCAGCGCAGGACCCTGGGTGGAGCCGATGGTGGAGAGCGGCAACCCCGTGATGTCGGCGTAGATCTGCATCAGCAGCTTGTTCTTCAGGAGCCCGCCAGCCACGATGAATTCCTTCACCGGGACTCCGGAGTCCCGGAAAGCGTCCACGATGGTGCGGGTGCCGAAGGCCGTGGCCTCCAGCAGCGCCCGGTAAATGTCCTCCGGGCGCGTTGCCAGGGTCTGCCCCACGATCACGCCGGAGAGTTCATGGTCCACCAGGATGGAACGGTTGCCCGAGTGCCAGTCCAGGGCGATGAGCCCGTGCTCACCGATCGCCTGGCGAGAAGCGAGTTCGGTGAGGTATTCGTGGATGCCGAGCCTCTGCCGGGCTGCGGCCTCGTGGTATTCGGGCGGGACGCCGTATTTGGTGAACCAGCCGAAGATGTCGCCCACGCCGGATTGGCCGGCCTCGTAACCCCAGAGCCCGTCGACGATCCCGCCGTCGACCACGCCGCACATGCCCGGCACCTCGCGCAGTTCGGTGCCGTTCATGACGTGGCAGGTGGACGTTCCCATGATCGCGACGAGCTGTCCCGGTTCCACGGCGCGGGCCGCCGGCGCGGTGACGTGGGCGTCCACGTTCCCGACCGCGACGGCGATGCCCTCGCGCAGGCCCGTCCACCCGGCGGCTTCGGCCGTCAGGTAACCCGCGGCATCGCCCAGCCGGCCGATCGGGTGTTCGAGCTTGGTGCCCACGAAGTCCTTGAAGTCCGGGTTCAGGGCGGCAAGGAACTCCGCGGACGGGTAGGCGCCGTCCTGGTAGATGCCCTTGTACCCCGCGGTGCAGGCGTTCCGGACGTAGTTCCCGCACAACTGCCAGACGATCCAGTCCGCGGCCTCCACCCAGTGGTCCATCGCCGCATACGCGTCCGGGTCCTCCTCCAGCAGCTGGAGGCCCTTCGCAAACTCCCACTCCGAGGAAATCAGCCCGCCATAGCGCGGCAGCCAGGTCTCGCCGAGCTCGGTAGCCAGAGCGTTGATGCGGTCAGCCTGCCCCTGGGCCGCGTGGTGGCGCCACAGCTTCACATAGGCGTGCGGGCGGTTGGCGAAGCCGGGGAGTTCATTGAGTGGCGTGCCGTCCGCCTTCACCGGCACCATCGTGCACGCCGTGAAATCAGAGGACTAGGTGAGGAGGCATGGGTGCGTCAAAATGCACCGACTGATCCGTTGGCGCGCGTTTCCAGACCCCGCCTGTACGAACAGCTCGTGACGCAGCTTCTTGGCTACATCGAGTCTGCCCAGCTTGGTCCGGGTGATCTGTTGCCCGCCGAGCGGGATCTGGCCGAGCGACTGGGAGTATCCAGGGCCACCCTCGTCCAGGCACTTGTGGCGTTGGAGGTTCTGGGCGTTATCGACGTGCAGCACGGCACCGGCGCCGTCCTCGTGTATCGGCCCAGCATCGCCACGGTGATCAAAAGCCTCAGGGAACATAGAAACAGGCTTCCCGAGATCGTCGAGGCCCGGAGCACCCTCGAAGTGAAACTCGCCGGGCTCGCCGCGCTCAGGCGGACCGAGGCCGAGATGGAGGCAATCGACTCTGCGCTGCAGGTGATGGCCGATGAGATTGCCAACGGAGGCAAAGGTCTGCATGGCGACGAACTTTTCCATCAGGCGGTCACGGCCGCGGCGCATTCATCAGTGATGGCACAGCTCATGACCTTCATCGCGGAAATGGTCCTCGAGACGCGCCTGGAATCGCTGGGACAGCCGGGACGACCCGAGCAGTCACTGGCCTCCCACCGCAAGATAGCAGATGCGATCCGGGCCCAGGACCCCGAAGCAGCAGCCGAAGCGATGCTGACCCATATTGAGCTTGTCTCCGACGTCGATCTGCTCAGGTAACGACCGCCCACAAACCCCAAGCAATTCCAGCAAGGACGTTAGCGACGCCGAAATCGCCGGGACTCCCGAAGGCGCCCTGGACAAATGCGTTCCAGACAATGGCCGCCCGGACCGGTCCCGCGACCAGAGGCCTGAGGACCGCATTTCGAGGCTGACACCTTGTCCGCCGCGACTCCAAGACGGCCGACATTCGGGCGTCGGGCACCCGACAACCTTGGGCGATATCCGAACTGGCCGCCCGTTCTCGCGGATGGCACGTTCCGACGTCCATCAGAAGCAAACGAAATCCGGGAGCATCCTGGGCAGCTCGCCCAGATCCTCGCAAAGCCTTGACCGGGCCCCTCTTGAACCCCGCGAGGCAAGAGATCTTTGGGACAAAATAGAGCGTATATAGCTTTTTAGTCGACACAAGTTGGGAATCTGGGAGATTTCAGCTTGTATCGACCAGATATATTGTGGTCTCTTCAGAATTCACGTAACGTGGATCACATGGAACAAGCCACCAAGACACGAGGGCGTTACGCCAAGACCGCAGAGAGGCGCGCCGCTGTCGCCCGGGCCGCCCTGGAGATCATCCGCGAGAAGGGGCACAAGGCCCTGACCACCGCAGAGGTCGCATCGATGGCGGCCATGAGCGAGACCGCGCTCATCTACCACTTCCCGAGCCGCGACCACGTCTTGGTCGCGGCCATGGAGCTCGCTGACGAGGAAATCGGCTCGCGCATGACGGCCGAGTCCGTGGCGGCCGAGCTGGTTTCCGGCGACTGGGATCCCGCGGGAACGGCGCGCCTGGCGCTCACGGAGGAGAGTACCGTCCGTCTCCTCCTCGCCCTCGAGGCGGAAGCCCCGAATCCGGAGCACCCGGCGCACCAGTACATGAAGAAGCACAACGCGAACGCGATCCTCGCCTTCGCTGCGGCCGTCAGGCGGCGCCAGAGCGAAGGGCGCGCACGTCCTGGCCTCGACCCGATGGGCACGGGACGGCAGATGATGGCGCTTTGGAGCGGCCTGCGGGCGCAATGGCTCGTGGAACCCTCGTTCGACTTCGCCAACGAAGTCGCAGCGGCCTTCCGCGCCATCACAGGTGAGGCCGCCATGGACACGAAGAAGAAGATCGAAGATCTCATCGCCACGATCTGAGCACCTCCCGATCCACACCCGTTCTCCGTTACCGCGGGGACGTGAACCCGCGATCATCTGCAACGACCCAAAGGAATCAGCATGACCATTGAAGACCGGTTCGCCGGAAAGACCATCATCGTCACAGGTGCCGGCTCCGGCATCGGACGAGCCACGGCCGTTCGGCTCGCCGAAGAGGGCGCCCGGCTCGTCGTCTCCGACGTGGTCGCCGAGCGGCTCGACGACCTCAAGGCATCCCTTCCGGGATCGGACATCAGGGCCGTCGTCGGTGACGTCTCCGACAGCCGAACGGTCGAGGCGATTGCCGACGCCTGCGGAGGGCAGCTCCACGGGCTGGCGAACATCGCTGGAATTATGGATGGTTTCCTCCCGGTCGCCGAGCTCGACGACGAGACGTGGGAGCGCGTGATGCGCGTCAACGTCACCGCCCCGATGCGCCTGACGCGCAGCGCCCTGCCGCTCCTGATCGCGTCAGGAAGGGGCTCGATTGTGAATGTCGCCTCTGAAGCCGCTCTCCGCGGTTCCGCCGCAGGTGCCGCCTACACGGCCTCGAAGCACGCGGTCATCGGGCTGACTAAGAGCACGGCGTTCATCTACGGCCCCCAGGGTGTACGGGCCAACGCGGTGGCGCCGGGTGCGGTTGCCACGAACATCGAAGCGGCGGTCCGCAGTGAATTCGCAGCCGGCCGGATTTTCCCTTTGATGCACGCGATCGGTTCTCCCGTCGCGGAGGCGGAGAGGCTCGCCGCCGCGATTACCTGGCTGTTGAGCGAGGACTCGCTCAACGTTAATGGCGCCATTCTGCCCAGCGATGGCGGCTGGTCCGCCGCCTAGGCAGGCAATCAGCGTGGGACGAAAACCGCGACAATCAGCCCCCTCAAAATTGAAACGATCCAAAGTGTGGCACGGCCATGGCGAAAGCACTTCCTGGGGTTCGGAGTGAAGGATCCTCCATAACCGTTGATCGCCGAACGTCGACGGCGGACCCGACGCTCTGCCCGCGGCTGTACCTTACCCGCATCTTCCAGAACTACGAATCCAGAACTAACTACGAATCCGCGGCCGCGCCGCGGGGAAAGAGAGACGGCTATGAACAACTTCCCACCCGGCTTCCTCTGGGGCGCCTCCACCGCGCCTCACCAGATCGAGGGCAACAACATCAACAGCGACTGGTGGCTCCAGGAGCAGACCGTCCCCGGCATGGAACCCAGCGGCGACGCCATCGACAGCTACCACCGGTACGCCGAGGACATGAGACTCCTCGCCGACGCGGGCCTCAACGCCTACCGCTTCGGCATCGAATGGGCCCGGATCGAGCCCCTGCCTGGCCGGTTCTCCCGTGCTGAGCTCGCCCACTACCGCCGGATGATCGACACCGCCCTCGGACTCGGGCTAACTCCCGTGGTGACGTTGAACCATTTCACCACTCCGCAGTGGTTCGCCGACGAGGGAGGGTGGCTGGGCGAGAGGGCGATCGAGCGGTTTACATCCTATGTGGCCGAGGCAACCACGATCCTGGGCGACGTCCCCTGGGTGGCCACGATGAACGAACCGAACATGCTCGCCATGATGGCGACGATGCGCCGGATGATGACGGCCGCCCCCGACGCCCGGCAGGACTGGCAGAGCCCCACCGTAGATCAAGACCCGCGGCCCCAGCTGCCGCCGCCGGACCCGCAGATCGGCACCCGCCTCGTCGAGGCGCACCGTGCCGCCCGCGACATTGTCCGCGACCGCACGGACGCCAAGGTTGGCTGGACGATCGCGAACCGGGCCTTCGTCGCACGCCCGCGAGCTGAAGAGAAGAAACGGGAACTCGAATACATCTGGGAAGACCTCTACCTCGAAGGATCGGCGGGCGATGACTTCGTGGGCGTCCAGTCCTACTCCAGCCAATGGGTGAACGAAAATGGCATCGAGCCCCACCCTGCCAGCTCTGAGAACACCCTTGTCGGGACCGCGTACCGCCCGGACGCGATCGGCATCGCGATCCGGCACACTGCCGAAGTCACCGGCGGCCTCCCGATTCTCATCACGGAGAACGGGATCGCCACGGCCGACGATGCCCGCCGCATCGCATACACGAGCGAGGCACTGGTCCACATCTCTGAGGCTATCGCGGACGGCATCGATGTCCGCGGCTACCTGCACTGGACGCTCCTGGATAACTACGAATGGGGCCACTGGGAGCCCACATTCGGACTGGTGAGCGTCGACCGCGAAACGTTTGTCCGCACCCCCAAGCCGAGCCTCGCCTGGCTCGGATCCGTCGCCCGGTCCGGCGCGCTCAGCGCCCTCGCCCGCTGATCCCCAAGGAGCTCTTCGATGTTGAAGCCCCTGGCAACCGCCACCCGTGAACTCGTCAACCTGGACGGGCTGTGGCTGTTCGCCCTCGACGACACGCTCCCTCCGGAACCCTGGATGTCACGGCTCGAAACCCGCTTGGAAGCGGCCGTGCCGGCCAGTTACAACGACCTGTTCGCCGACCAGAAGATCCGCGACCATGTCGGCCTGGTCTGGTACCAACGCACGGTCCGCGTACCGCGCGGCTGGTCGGAGCAACGGACGGTGCTCCGCTTCGACGCGGCAACCCACGCCGCCGCAGTCTACGTCGACGACGCCCTGGTGGCGGAGCACATTGGCGGCTACACGCCCTTCGAAGCCGACCTGACAGACCTGGTAGCCCCCGGGACGGAATTCCGTCTCACCGTTGCCGTCGACAACCGACTCACCAACATCACCATCCCGCCCGGGAAACTGACCGTCGGCGCCGACGGGCAGCAACGGCAGACGTATTTCCACGACTTCTACAACTATGCCGGGCTCTCCCGCTCCGTCTGGCTCTACAGCACTCCCCGGTCCCACCTCACCGATGTGACGGTGACCACCGACGTCGTCGACGGCGGCACCGGGCTGGTGTCCTACCGCTTGGCGAGCAGCGACCCGGCTCCCGCGAGCGTGCGGCTCATCGACGAGACAGGGAACACGGTCGCCACCGGCGAAGGACACTCCGGCACGCTCCGGGTCGATGACGCCGTGCTGTGGAGGCCAGGCGCGGCCTACCTCTACCGCCTGGAGGTCGAGATCCATGACGGGTGGCACGTCGTCGACGCCTACGAACTCCCGGTCGGGATCCGAACGGTCGCCGTCCATGGCGAGCAGTTCCTCATCAACGGCGAGCCGTTCTACTTCACCGGCTTCGGCAAGCACGAGGACTCGGCGGTCCGGGGCAAGGGACACGACAACGCCTATCTCGTCCACGACTTCCACCTCCTTGACTGGACGGGCGCGAACTCCTTCCGAACCTCCCACTACCCCTACGCCGAAGAAGTCATCGAGTTCGCAGACCGGCACGGGATCGTGGTCATCGACGAGACCGCCGCCGTCGGACTCAACCTCGCCGTGGAGGCGGGCCTCACCGGGGCGCCTCCGCGCCCCACCTTCTCCCCGGAGACGATCAACGACCAGACACAAGCTGCACACGCCCAGCACCTGCGGGAGCTGATCGACCGGGACAAGAACCATCCGAGCGTCGTCATGTGGTGCGTCGCCAACGAGCCCTCCTCCAACGAGGACGGGGCACGGGAGTACTTCGAGCCGCTCATCGAGCTCACCCGCGAGCTCGACCCCACCCGTCCCGTGACGACGACGGCGGTCATCTTCGCGACGTGCGAGAACGACCGCCTCGCGGACCTCGTCGATGTCATCTCGCTCAACCGCTACTACGGCTGGTACGTCGCGACCGGTGACCTTGAGACCGCCGAACAGCTCCTCGAGGCCGATCTGCGCGGCTGGGCCGCCAAGTACGGCAAGCCCATCATGATGAGCGAGTACGGTGCCGACACCATCGTCGGCCTCCACTCCGTCCTCGACACCCCGTGGACGGAGGAATTCCAAGCAGGCTTCCTCGCCATGAACCACCGCGTCTTTGACCGGATCCCGTCATTTGTCGGAGAACACGTCTGGAACTTCGCCGACTTCGGCACCGGCCCCGCGATCCACCGCGTGGACGGCAACAAGAAGGGCGTCTTCACCCGGGACCGCAGGCCCAAGACCGCCGCCTTCGCCCTGCGCGAGCGATGGCAGGGACTCCACGGCCGCAAGCCAGGGTCAATCACGGCGCTGGACGAGCAGCAGGAGACCGCAGCACCCGATTTCATCCAGGAACCGGCACTGTCCGCGCCCGCAGGCGCCCAGCGCTCCTAGCCAGCCGCAACCCACCGTTGTGGGCGGTGGCAAGCCTGCCGCCCCACCCCGCCAGTCACCAATCCCCGCCGCACCAAAAAGTCGAGCACATCGTACCCAGACAAAGGAGTCATCATGGTCAAGCCCACCTACGGAGACCTACCACCGAAAGAGGCAGAATCCGCGGTCCTCACGGCCGCAGGTTCCCAGGAAGCGCCCCCGGCCGGAGTCCCCGACGTCGAGGCACCACCGCTCAAGAGGGCAAGCGTCAGCTACCTCGCCCTTATGTCGCTGGCCAATTTCGGGGTCTCGATGGCGTTCATCGTCCCGATGTCCTACTCACTCGCGGTCCGCATCTCCCAGCTCGCCCCGGGCCACGAAGAGGTTCTCGGCTACGTCGCCGGCACCGCACAGTTCATCTCCATCGCCGCCAGCCCCCTGGTCGGAGTCTGGAGCGACCGTTTTCGTTCGCGGTTCGGCCGCCGTTCCCCGTTCATGTTCGGTGGCGCGCTCCTTGGAATCCTCGGACTCATCGGGGTCGCCCTAGCCCCCACCGTCCTTCTCGTGGGCCTCGGGTGGGTCTTCGCCCTCTTTGGCTGGGCAGCGGCAGGACAGGCCATCGTGAACCTGCAGGCCGACCGCATTCCGGAGGAGCAGCGAGGCAAGATTTCCGCACTCAGCGGCCTCTCCGCCCAGATCGCGCCCGTGCTGGGCATCGGCATCGCCTACTCGGTCTCATCCAGCACGTTCCTCGTCTTCCTGGTCCCCGGCCTGGTCGGCCTCGCGCTGGTCCTGCTCTTTCCCCTCGTCAAGCGCGAAGGCAGCTCCGTGGGCATCGTCCACAACAGCACCGTCACCGTCAAGGCCCTCCTGGCCAGCTACACGTTCAGCCCCCGCAAGTACCCGGACTTCGGCTGGAACTGGCTGGGCCGCTTCATCTTCTTCATGGGCCTGTACTTCAATACCACGTTCGGCAGCTTCTTCTATGCCCAGCGCCTGGGGCTTCCCATCAAGGAAGTAGCAGGAACCGTCGCCCTGATCGGCATGCTCGGCATCGTCGCAGCCAGCGCAGGCGCCCTCACCGGCGGCTTCCTCTCGGACCGACTCCGGCGGCGCAAGCTGTTCACCTTCCTCGGCGGCCTGCTCTTCCTCGCCGGCGGCATCACCGAGGCCTACGCCCACTCCTTCATCAGCCTGCTCATCGGGGCACTCATCATGCAGTGCGCGATCGCCCTCTTCAGCGCGGTGGACGGAGCCATCATCTTCGCCGTCCTGCCCGACCGGGCACAGGCCGGACGCTACATGGCCGTCGTCGGATTCGCCCAAAGGATCCCCAGCGCAATAGCACCCCTCCTGGCACCGTTCATCATCGTCCTGGGGGCGGCCGGGGCCGAGAAGAACTACACCGCCCTCTACCTCAGCGGTGCCGGCCTGGCCATCCTCGGAAGCCTCATCATCCTCCTGAAGGTCAAGTCCGTGCGTTGACCGGAGCCCAACCAAACACACCAACCAACCAGAGAGCTCACACATCCATGGGCAACATGCTCAAATCCCTGCCCGACCTGGCGCCGACCCCGGCTGTCACAGAACCCGTCAAATGGACGGCCATCTGGATTTCACCGACAGAGTCCGGGGAAGCCGCCACCCAGGACGAGCGCGGGGCATACGTCCTCCGCAGGTCTTTTGACCTCCCCGTCCGTCCCGCCGCAGCGACGCTCTACGCAGCAGCACTTGGCGTCTACGAAGCCTTCCTCAACGGAATCCGGGTGGGGGACATCGAGCTGGCACCCGGTTCGAGCAGCTACGACGAAACCTTGTACGCCCAGCAGTATGACGTCGCGGGCCTTCTCACCCCCGGTAGCAACCGGATCGACATCGTCCTCTCCGACGGGTGGTTCCGCGGCAGGAACAGCGGGGCCCAGCGCCGGAACGTCTGGGGCAACACCACCGCCGCCCTCGCCCAGCTCGAAATCGACCTCGGCTCCGGCACGTCAATGACCCTGACGACGGACGGCGACTGGACCACCCTGCCCAGCCCGATCGTGCGGGCAGACCTCATGACCGGGCAGACGACGGACTTCCGCATCGACCCCAACCGCGCGGATCCCGCCCCGGTCCGGGTCGGCGTCGTCACACCCCCTATCCCTTCCCGGTCGCCGGCCCCGCCCGTGCGACGTATCGAGGAACGCACGCCGGCGGCCCTGACCCGGCTCCGGGACGGGGTCTCGATTCTCGACGCCGGCCAAAACCTCTCCGGCTGGGTCAGGCTCACCAACTTGGGTCCTGCGGGGACGGAGACGGTGCTCGAGTTCGGCGAGCACCTCGACGCCGGCGGTGACCTGACGACCGCCCACTTGGACATGAAGACACCGCAGGGCGAGATTCTCGAATTCCGCCAGACCGACCGCGTCATCGCCGGGGACAGCCCCGGCATCTTCGAACCACGGCACACAGTCCACGGCTTCCGCTATGTCCGAGTGTCGCATCCGAGACGCGAGCTCTCCATCGATGACTTCAGGGTCGTCGTCGTCCATTCGGACCTCGAACGCCGCGGGTGGTTCACGTGCAGCGATCCGGACCTGGAACGACTCCACGAGGCGGCCCTTTGGAGCTTCCGCGGCAACATCGTGGACGTCCCGACTGACTGCCCCACCCGCGAACGCTCAGGGTGGACCGGCGACTACCAGGTCTTCGCGCCTACCGCCGCCATGCTCTACGACGTCCAGGGCTTCTCCCGCAAATGGCTCCAGTCCGTGCGCGACGACCAGTGCGACGACGGGCTCCCCGCAGCCTTCTCCCCCGATTCCGCTCGGATCAGGCACCATCCCGACAACCCCTCGCGGGTCATGGGCGGATCCGCCGGCTGGGGCGATGCCACCGTCCTCGTCCCCTGGGCCATCTACGAAGCGTACGGAGACGCCGAGCTTCTGGCGGAAAGCTGGGACTCCATGACCCGATGGGTCGACTACGCGCTCCACCTCGCCAAGACGACCCGCCACCCGTCCCGTATCGCCCGCTCGGAGACACCGCTCCCCCACGAGCAGTACATCTGGGATGCCCCTTTCCACTACGGCGAATGGCTCGAACCCAAACGCCGCGGGGCAGACGGGTCCCTCATCGACCCCATGGCCGAAAACCCCTACGCCTACATGAGCACCAACAGGGGCGAGGTCGGAACAGCGTTCCTGTACCGCACCACCGAGACGCTCGGACGCATCGCCGGAATTCTAGGCCAAGCCGAGGCAGCACTGCGATACGGAAGGATCGCAGAAAGCGTCAGGTCGGCATGGCAGACCGAGTTCCTCACCGACGAGGGGCACACCCGCGAGGACACGCAGGGCGCCTACGTCCGGGCCCTCGCCTTCGGCCTCGTCCCCGGATCCCTCAGGCAAGCGGCCACCGAACGCCTGGTCCAGCTCATCCACGATGCCGACGACAGGCTCGGCACCGGCTTCCTCTCCAGCGGCCTGCTGCTCCCCGTCCTCGCAGAAAACGGCCACACCGACCTCGCCTACCGCCTCCTGCTCCGCCGCGGGACACCCTCCTGGCTCGGCATGCTCGAACGAGGCGCCACCACGGTCTGGGAAGACTGGGAAGGCATCGACGAGCACGGTATCGCTCACGAGTCGCTCAACCACTACAGCAAGGGAGCCGTCATCCGCTTCCTCCACGAATACCTCGTAGGCCTCCGACAAGCCACCGACTCAGCCGCATGGGAACGCTTCGACATCGATCCCCGCCCTGGCGGGGGCATCACCTCGGCCGGCTTCCACTTCATCTCCCCCCACGGCCGCATCGAAGTCGCCTGGGAGAACACGAACGGGGAGTTCCGCGTCGATTTCACCGTGCCCGAGGGAACCACTGCCCGCCTCACCCTGCCGGATGGCACAACCAACCCCTACCCGTCCGGAACCCACTTCGCATCCTGCCCAGCCCCGATTGTTGCGAACGACGAGTACGCTGCGCACACGAATCCGGGCGGCCACGAAAGCGCTGGGACCACGTCGACCCCGCTTGCCTAGAACCGGTCCTCGATGCAGATCAGCGAGCGCGCGGGCGGAGGCTTTCGCGTGGCCGCGGGCAACGGAGAACGGTGCTCAGGTGTCAGGGGAGATTTGCTGGGACTCAGGCGCATCACACTACGTCCTGGGATACCGCTTCGGGGCAGGCCGTGGCGGGAACGTCCGCTATCGGCCCTAAAGGCAACGGAGTTGCGTTTGATGCGGATACTCGCGTTTGAGGACGAACCGCGTTTTCCCTCAGATCAAGGCGCCATTGTGCCGGGGCCCGGTTCGGACAGACTGACGGTCACGGGTATCGCCGCGCAACCTTCCTAGGCGCGCTCATCGGATTCCCTTGACGTTCCGGGCCTCCTTCGGGCTCGTCTTCACCCAGAATGTGGCGGTGGACCGGGCCTCCGTCAGATCCTGCTCCAGGCGCCGGTTGTCCGCTTCGAGGACCAGGACCATCCGGATACCGGCCAGGTTCAAGCCCGACTCCAGAAGGTCTCCGATCCGCCGCAACGTCACGAGATCGTCCTCGCTGTACTGGCGGGTCCCGCCCAGGGTCCGGCCGGGTTCCAGCAAGCCTTTGCGTTCGTAGAGACGGAGATTCTGTTGCCCCATGCCCACCAGCTCGGCCGCAACGGAAATCGCATACACGCCTCTCCCCGGGTCCTCGGTCTGCCCCATCGGGTACCTCCAAAATTTACGACAATTTCTGCTTGCTCCGCGTCATGTCCAGTGCTATAAAAAATATACATCAGCCGATATAGGTCGGCTGGATTTACAAGGAAGTAGACAGCGATCCGCAAGGAGTGACATACCATGCTGATGCGAACCGACCCGTTCCGCGAACTCGACCGACTTGCCCAACAGGTACTCGGTACCACGGCAAGGCCGGCGGCAATGCCGATGGACGCCTGGCAGGAAGGCGAGGACTTCGTGGTCGCCTTCGATCTCCCCGGAGTCACCGCCAACTCGGTTGACATCGACGTCGAACGCAACGTGCTGACCGTCAAGGCCGAACGCCCGGACCCCGTCGGCGAGGACACGGAACTTATCGCCTCCGAACGCCCCCGCGGCGTCTTCAGCCGCCAGCTCATCCTCGGGGATGCGCTGGACACCAACGGCGTCAGGGCAAGCTACGACGCCGGCGTGCTGACACTGCGGATCCCGGTGGCGGAGAAAGCAAAGCCGCGGCGCATCGAAATCGAAACCACCGGGAAACAACGCCAGGAGATCAGCGCCTGAGGGCAGCCCGGAGTCTCCCGGACCGGGAGCACCGGCGGGCCCGACGACGACTCCCGCAACGATGGTCCCCGGCCATCGGCCGGGGACCATCCCCCGACACGAACACAGGCACCGGCAAGCCATGACGAGCAACGGCCCGGACCCTTACGACGTCCTGCGCATCGCCCCGACCGCAACACCACGTGAGGTAGCCCACGCCTACCGCGCACTGATGCGGAGCCGGCACCCGGACACCCGGCCAGCGGACGACAGCGTGGGCCTTGGCACCGCGCCGCAAGCGCTTCAGGAACTGCAGGACATCATGACCGCCTACGCCATACTCGGTAATCCGAAAAAGCGGGCAGCCTATGACCGGGACCACCCGCACAGCGCTGCAACCGAACCGCCGCCGCAGCGCGAATCCTTGGCGCGGCCGGGAGGCCGGCTGCTTCCCGCTGCTTCGCTGCTGATCTGGCGGATCCGGCACTGACAAACGGCCCGCCGTCGTCGGAAGCCACATAGACACATCTAGGAGCCCCACCATGAGTGCCTGGCGCCCTTACGATAGCCAGTTAATGCCCGCGTTCTACGAACGATTCGAGAAGCGGTGGGGCAAAGGAACAGCACCGTTCCTACACCCCGAAACCCACGAACAACCCATGCCCCGCGCCCAATGGATCAACCCTGACACCGGAGCCGCGGTCGCGGTAGTCCCCATCTGGACCGAAGACCCCCAGCATCGCTCCTTCGGGGTGTTCTACCTGCCCCCAGCCGGCGACATCTGGATCCTGCGGCCCGGGTACACCAACTACGTCGAACCCGACACCAAGAACACCGAACAAGCCACCCTGCGCAACGACGCATTCAGAAAAGCCGTCGCGCACGCCAAGGAATTCATCTACGGAACCCAGCCCTAGTAGACATTCTCGGGAGCACATCATGACCCCTCCACAGATCAGCCAGTTCCTTCAGGACTGCATCATCCACGATGAGGCGATCGATTCAGGGCTCGACGCCGACGTGTTCTACGGGCTCTACGTGAGCTGGTGCTGCCTGAACCGGAAAGTCCCCCTCCCCGATCATGCCTTCAGCACCGCCCTCCGGATCGCCGGGCTTCGCCCCGAAAAGCACGGAAAGAGCAGGAGGTTCGTGGGCCTGCGCATGACCGGACCAGCCGCAACGGACTACATTCTCAACAGTAGCTAGGACGCCGCGCCGGCAACCCTCCCAGGGCGTTGATGCGGCATCCCCTACAGACTGCCTGGCGGAACTCGGCGGACATGTCCAAACAAACGCCGCAGCCGGCACCCTGCACGCGGCCTGCCGGACCGGCATACCCCGAACGATCATGGATGCGCCGGCTACCGGTGCAACACGCGCTTGACCGAGCCCAATTCATGCCAAGCACAAACGGGCCCAGTCACAGCCAAAGGGGAGCCGAGACCGTGCCCAAAACGCGGGAGACTATTCGGCGTCGTGCTCTCGGGCGGCTATCAGGCCCACCCGGCCAGTCCCATCCGATCAGGACGCGGATTTTCCATCCGCGGGTTCCGCTGCCTGAGAAGAGCCGCTACCCAGCCACCGACACGGTCATCTGAGAGACTCTTCAGTGACGTGGACCCATCGAACGGAGGTACCACCACCAAGTTCACCCGGACGACTAAATTCACCAAATTCACCGAAACGTCCCCAATCCAGGGCCCCGAAAAGCACGCACATGATTCCCTACCGACAGTCACATCGTTGGCTGCATTCGCGTCTCAAAGGCCCACAGCTGCCAGACGACCGATCTGCAGCCCGACGCGCTCCTGGCCGCCGGCATCGTCCTGTGGAAACTCGACCGGCTCAGCAAGGGCCCGCGCCACCTGATCTTAAGCATGGTGGTGTTGAACCGGTCGTTTCGGTTCAACACGCTCTGCCCGTGTCCGAACTCAAAGGAAAAGATCCCGCCAGGCAATCCTGAGCCAGTACGAGACACCGATCAAGCATCTATCAGGCTCCGGATTTGGGCGACGCCCTATGAAGGCGCAAGAGCGCGTTGTCAAGGGCCTTGGCCACGGCGGATTCAATCTGGCGTCGCGTGAAGGCGGTGTTCACGGCCTTTTCCACCGAGGCGATCTTGGCTTCCTGCACCTCGACTGCCGCGTGGGCGGCGGCCTCGGAGGCATTCCCCTTCTCAACCGGCGCGGCAGCTGCTGCCTCGGCCTGCGCTGCGACGCCGGCCTCGGCAATCTCACCGGTGGACGGATCCACCCAGACGCCTTGGTCGTTCTTTAGGATGGCTACCCCGCCCGGGGCCGTGTAGGCCGGGGCCTGGCCGGCAGCTGCCGGACGGTAACCGCCGCCTGCCGCTATCGGAGCCTGCGGGCCGCCCGAGCCGTCTCCTGCCGGCGCGGCAGGGGCTGCCGGGGTGCGGTAGGCCGGCGGAGGAGTGTAGGCCGGGGGTGTCCAGACGGGCTGGTTGTAAGTGGGAACCTGGATCGGTGCCGGGGCGGGTCCGTTTCCGGAAGCGCCGCCGTTGTAGGTGCCCGCTCCCCCGGTTCCGCCGCCGCTGCCGTCCGGGGAGCAGAACCCCGGGGCGCCCGCAATACCGGCGTTCATGTGCTGGCCGGCGGGGCAGCCGGCAGCCATCGCGGCACCGGATCCCAGGAAAAGGGAACCGCCGAGAAGGGCTGTCGTTGCGATTATGCTCAGTAAGCGTTCGTTCAAAATTTTCATTCCCCATAGAATTAACAGTTTTCTAGAGTGTCGACGATCACTCACACGACGACATCCCCATGGAAAAATATTTGCGAATCCGCAGAAGTCAGCAAGCTGATAACCCTGTTGGGATCAGATGGAACCAGTTCGAAATGGATTACTTAGCAGGCGTCGAACCTGTCGGCGAAGAGGACTCCGAGGAGACCGGGTACGTCATGACCCACGCGCCGTTGCGAAAAATCAGGTTATTCATGTCGGCTGCCAAAATATCGTTGTTACTTACCTTGGTTCCACCGGATGTGACGGACAACGCGGAAACAGCAACCGTGGCCTTCATGCCATTGATTTGTACCTTGGAATCTTCGACGGCCAAAGCAAGGACCGCTTTCGGGTCACTCACTCTAAGCAATGCCAGATCCGTGACGGCCTTCTTTGCCAGATTAGCCTGGCCCGACAGATCCATCTTGTCGAGCACAAGCGTAAAAGTGTCATCGGTAGCTTTATCCGGAAAAGCAGCACCGATCTGGTCCGAAGTCGAGGCAGCAAAGAACAACTGAATCGACTTGGCCACGGCGGCGGAAGTGTTCTGATCATCAGGGATACTCGCAGAGGCTGTCGCTTCGGCGCCCTTCGGACCCGAACAGCCCATCGATCCCGTCAGCAGGGCAATACCGACGACAGCCGAGCCAGCTGCACGCAACGTCCTTGATTTCATGCAGTGATTCCCCCAAAAAATATTCAAAAGTATTAGTAAAGTTACTTCAAGATTTCACAATCTGCAATTCGCTTTTCTCCGGCGGCGTTCAGGGGAATTGGCGACTTCGAAAAATTGGAGACTTCCTGCCGAAGCGGGACAAAATACGCCCACCACAGCAACTCCACGGCGGGCTGAGCGCATTGACCAAGAGCCCGTCAAACACCAGGTCAGGCAGCCCTGCGGGGATTCCAACGGTCCGAGGATTAGCCCGCCCGCCCAATAGTGCCGGCCCAGTTACCCGCTTGGATTTGGACTACCATGTTCTCCAAGAATTCGGAATAGTCGGGCACAACCTTGGCCCTCGCGATGTAGTGCGCCCTGGTCACTTCCACTGAAGCATGCCCGAACTGGGCCGCGGCAACCTCATCGCTCACGTTCTCGGCCACGGTCGTTGCTACGGTCCGACGAAAGGCATGAGGCGTAATAGGTTCGGCGATCCCGGTCTTTGCCAATGCCTTCTTGAATTCGGTGCGAAAGTTTCACGGCGAGACGAACGTGCCGTTGCGTATATGGAAGACGGCATCGGTCCCCGCCAAGGAGGCATTGATTCTCCGTCGCCGCAGCATCTCCATCACTGCCTGTTATGCGCCCTCGACGCTGGGTCCGTTCCTGCGGGCGTTCGCGTTCCGGCATGTGCGCCAGTTGGACGCGCTCGCGTCCCGTTTCCTAGGGAACCTGGCTGGCCGGGCACCCTTGCTTGGCGCGCCCGCCGGCGGTGACTTCGTGTTCGTGGATGTCGATGACTGGATCATCGAGGTCCACGGCTATGCCAAAGAGGGCTCTGGCTACGGATACTCAGGTGCGGGGCCTGAACGCGCGCCGGCCACCGCCTTGACGAAGGACAGCGCTCAGGTGATCCCAGCAGCAGCGCAAAGGGCTGCGGATTCCGCCCGCGGCGCCAAACGCCTGATCGCCGAGGCCTTCTCCACTCTTAAAAGCGTCCACGCCGGCCAGCGGGTGCCCTGCCGTTTCGATTCTGCCTTCCACGGCCATGATTCGGTGGCTGCGGCGCTCATCGGCGGGGCCGCCGTCCCGGAGACCGTGAGGATGGACCCGGCCGTGAAACGCGCCATCGCCGGGATCCTCCCCGCAGGGCACTTCGGCAACGCCAGGACCGGAACGATACGCCGCAAACTCATCCATGTGCCGGCCAGGATCGTCTCCAGCGCCCGACGCATCCGACTTCATCTGCCCGAAGCCTGTCTCTGGCAAGCCGCCTGGGAAGATCCCTTCACCACCGTCCACGTCCCACCGCAAGCGGCATAAAATCCCGCTCTCCCGCCGGGTAAAGGCCCGACCAGAAGCACACAGTGGAACGCCACTGGCAGTGAGGCCGACAACCTGCCATGCCCACACCCAAAACCGCGGCCACCCCCGACAACCAGTCAGGACCACCTCGAATCGGTGGATCAAGGCTGAGAGCGCTTGGGGCATCACCAGGGCCCAGAGAGGCGCTCAGCAGCGGCGGCACGCACTTGGGCACCGGATCCCCCTGGTACTGCGCGCTAATAAGTCCGGCTTCCCCAGAAGCGACCGTATCCGGTCCCCGACGCTGCTCCGAAACCCACAACGGCGGAGCCCGGGACCCCGTCCGGCCCGATGGCGCCAATGACGCCGACCTTGGTCGTGCAGTTCTCCGCTTACGACGCTGGGTGCATGACGCAGAAATTTTCGGCCCACAATGGGTCAAGCTATAAGCCAAAGTGTTATCAAAGTGTTTATTCCAACGATTCGAAGGTTCAAAAAACCCTGCAAGCTGTGGAGCTAAAGAGATTCGAACTCCTGACCTCTTCTCATGGGAGGGCATATTTCGTTGTCTTCCAACGGCTACTATTGGCTTGAAAATCCGCGGAATCTCGGGGTTTTTAGTGCTGGGCAAGGCCGACGACATATCAACGTTTTTCGTTGTTTTCGTGGGGTAAACGTGGGGCCGACATAGATCGGGATCGGGCGGTTCCTGCCCAGTCTCCGGCGCTGGCCTTGCCGTTCAGTGGGCCGACGGTGAGAGAAAGCCCTCCGATGAGTGATGACACGGCTGCGCCACGCCTACCATGTCGCCGCACTCCTGGCCGAGCGCGACTCCGAGACCGTGGTCCAAGCGTGGTTTCAGGGAATGAATCCCCGGCTGGATGATGTGCCGCCGGCAAAGCTGCTACGCCAAGGCCAGGTCGAGGATACAACGCAGGCAGTCCCCGCCGCCGCCCGGGCATTCGCTACGGCAGGCTGACAGGTCGGTTTGGAAAAGAACGCCCTGATGGTCCTGGCACTAGCTCGCAGCGTGGTGGCGCCAACTCGTGGATCTCCTGCTCCGCCGAGCAACCTCCACACGTAGTTCCTACGTGCGAAGGTTGACTCCCACGCAGTCACTGCGTACGATCGACTCATGTTCAAAGAACTCGGACTGATGATACGTGAGCGCCGCGAGGCACTCGGCCTTGACCAAGCTGCACTCGCAGCGCTGCTCGATGTTGGTCAGCAGGCCGTCAGCGGGTGGGAGCGCGGCCGGTCGCGCCCTAGACGCGCAATGCTCACCCACCTAGCAAAAGTGCTCTCTGCTGACGAGAATGCGTTGCTCGATGCGGGCGGGTATCGGCCGCCGGCATCGACTGTCAGGAGCCCGGTCCATCCGCTGACTCGAGCCCTTCCGGCGGACGAACTTCCCGAGGACCGGTTCGAGGACCTCATCGCGGACGTGATGGCATCCATGTATCCAATGGGCCACGCGAGCCGGTTCGGAGGCCGAGGTCACAAGCAGTACGGGATCGACATTCTGGTCACCGAAAGCGGTAGGAATCTGGCCACAGGGCAGTGCAAACGGCACCGCGAGTTCGGGCCAACAGCCGTACGCAAGGCGATCAGCGAGGTCACTGTCACGGCCGACAAGAACTATTTGTTCCTGTCGCGGCTGATCGCCACCCCTGACGCTCGACTGGCGGCCGCAGAGCACTCCGACTGGGAACTCTGGGACGGCGAAGACATCTCGCGATACATTCGAAACCTGCCCGGCGAGCGAGCCGTCCGCATCGTCGACACCTATTTCCCGGGCCATAGAGAGTCGTTTCTCGGCATAGCGTTGCCAGGTCCGTGGTTGCCCCCTGAAGAGCACTTTGACGCTAGCCGCAGTACGATTTTCAACCACGAGTGGAACCTCTCCGGCCGACGGGAGGAGTTGGATGCGCTAGTGACTGCCGCGTACCAGCCTTCCGCGAACCTCGTCTTCCTTGTCGGCACTGGCGGAGTCGGCAAGACGCGCATGCTGAAAGCGTTGGCGGACGCGGCGCCAACGCAACACGATCTCGTCCGAGTCCTCCCCGGCGACTCCCAAGTCGCCGGAGCAGATTTCGAACGACTTCCGCACGACGGAGGTCTGACCCTCATCATCGACGACGCCCACGAGCTCACCGGGATTGCCTCTGTGGTTGCCGGCATTTGGCGCCGCAACCGCGACGCGAAGATCGTGCTCGCCACCAGGCCCTATGGCCTGAGGCCCCTGAGGGAGGAGCTGGCACGAGCAGGCCTGCTCCCGGAAGACAAGAAAGTGGTTGAACTTCGCGACCTCAGCTTCGAGGACGCAACGGCCCTTGCTCGGGAGGCATTGACTGACGACGTCCCAAAGACGGTCGCGCGGCGGCTGGCCGCCCTGACCGCCGACTCGCCTCTGGCTACCGTCGTTGGCGGCGTCCTGATTAGACGCGGCCAACTAGACCCCGGGGCGCTCGAGCAGAACGACAACGTGCGTGACCAGATTATGCGCGGATTTCGTGACGCACTCGTGGAGGATCCCCTCGCCGACGACCCACCTACGCGCCACGCCGTTCTCGTTGCAGTTGCCGCTCTGCAACCGGTTCGTACCAACGAGACGAGTGCGCGCGACTCGTTGAGCAAGATCGTCGGAAAGCCCTACGACGAGTTGCACAAGCACCTGCGCAGCCTTGAGAACGCAGGCATCCTCAGGCGCCGCGGCGAATCACTGCGGATCGTGCCTGACTTGCTCGGCGACGTGATCCTGGCCGACGCGGCCTTCGGCGAAACAGACCTCCACGGAACTGGGTACCTGGCCCGCATTGAACCGTTGGCCGACGGCACCAGCGCCGAACACCTATTCGTGAACGTCAACCGAGTGGACTGGCAGGTCCGCAACAAGCGGCCGGAGGCACCAAGCCTGGCCGACTCACTTTGGGCTGCGTTCCAGACCAGAATAAAGAACGCCGACCTGATCGGCCGACGAGACCAGGTTGGTCTTCTGGCGAAGGTGGCCTACTTCCAGCCTGAGCGTGCGCTCATGGTGACCCGTTGGCTAATTGACAATCCTACTGAGCGCATCAGCGATGAGAACGCCTTTTGGAGAGGCCATATCACGCCCGCCTACACCGAAGTCCTTCACGCATTGCCGCCGGCACTCAAGTTCGCTGCGCTGAGCCTGAACACCCTTCCAGATGCCCTCGGGCAGTTATGGGAACTCGCCTGCATTGATGAACGTCCGACCAACCCGCACCCCCAGCACGCACTGCGGATCCTTCGTGAACTGGCAGAGTTCGATCTGGCGAAGCCCGTCGCTTTCAACTCAAGGGTTGTCGACATCGTCTCCACCTGGTTTGCCGACGGTCTGGGCATTTCGCCGTTCGAGGTTCTGGAGCCGCTCCTTGCGACGGAAGGCGATGAGTCGAGCTCTCGCGGCCACACAATCACCTTCCGGCCCTACTCGTTGAATCCATCAAGCGTGATCGAGGTCCGAAAGCGAATCATCGATCTGGCCTTCGACGAGCTCAGCTCAACCGATCTTCGGCGTGCAGGCGCCGCGGTCAGGTTCCTAAAGTCGGCGTTGCATTACCCGATTGGCACCTTCGGCCGACCGGTCTCGACGGATGAGCAGCAAGCGTGGACCCCGGGGTTTGTCGACACCATCGAGCGGCTTGGTGCGACAGCTGCGAAAGGGGCGCTCGACCCGGCGGTTCTCGTCGCAATCCGCGACGCCCTTTTCTGGCACGAGAACTACTCGGACTCACCTACCCGGGCGGCTGCAGAACGTGCCGTGCTGTCACTCCCCCGCGGAGTGGATTCGCTGCTTGCGCTTGTCGTCCATGACGGCTGGGGCCATCTGCTTCGTGACCCTGACGACGACTATCAAAAGATGGAGGCCAAGCGCCTCGAGCTCATGCACGAGGTCGTCACCGGGCTGTCCTTGTATACCGAGACCCAAATCGTTGAACTGCTCGTCGCTCGGCTTCGAGCAGACCGTCAGGTCAACGGTGAGACGGCAGGGCAGCCGGGCCCTGTCGTGGCCAGCCTGATCCAGGCCCGGCGAGGTCTGGCGCATGCGCTCTTAGAACACATTCGAACGAGTCCCTGGCCGGCAGATCTCGACCCCGTGTTGCCCGTGGTACTTGCCACGCTTGCCGAGGACGACCCTAGGACGGCCTTGGATGACGCCCGAGATCTCCTAGCCCGCGGGCCGGTCGAGCGCCGTCGAGCCGTCGCCCAGGCTCTGAGCTGGAATCGCGGCACCCGAGAACCTCGTACCGAAGAACTTGACCTTTTACTCCAGCTAGCGTCCGACCCGGACCAAGTCGTCCGAGGTTGCGTCGCTCGAGCGGCTCAGATGCTGGCCTCGGGGCATCCCGGTGAGGTCACCCGTCTCATCGCTGCCGTCCGCTTCGCAGACTCTGGGGACTTGGCCGAAGAGATCTTCACGTGCTTCCGGTCCCAAATCGGCATCTCGTGGAACAACTTCTCCGAAAGCCAAATAGAGGTGATCCGTAAAGACCTGTTAGAGCTCGCAGACATCGGTGGCTATTCCGTCAGCGAAGCCCTCGCTATTCGGTCTGCCTCAGAACCCGAGTGGGTCATCCGATTACTGCAAGATCGCGTCGAACGCGCAGAGAACCTGAAATCCCTTGATGGCTACCGTGCGACACCATTCCACTGGGACAACCGCCTCCGTATCCGCGAAACTGCCGGGTTCGTCGCCAGTTTGAACGGCATCCTAGTTTGGATCGCCGATGGCCTGGACTCTTGGATCCGGCGAAAGATGGGCGCAGAGGTCTTCGCAGCTGTCGCGGTCAGGTATGACAGCCAGGTTGTCGACGTCTTGAGCACAGCGCTGGCATTTGGCTCCGAGGAGATGACGCGAGCCGTGTCCGCCGTGCTCCACGAAGCGCCTCGAACCTTTATCTGGGATCAGCCTGACTTCGTGCGAAGCGCGCTGCACGCGGCTCGGCGACTAGGCGAAAAGGCTCGCAGAGAGATGACGGGCGCGCTGTGGAGTGCCACCATTTCGGGATTTCGTTCAGGCACGCCCGGTGAACCGTACCCCGAAACACTCGAACAGCGGGATCGCTCACGGACGATGGCGGAACATTTCCCGGCCGGATCCCTCGAGGAACGGTTCTACAGCGACATGGCCAAGTCGGCCGAGAGAGACATCGCCCGTGAACTGGCAGAAGATGCTCCCGACGATGGGCGGGAATGGTAGCGCATGAGCGCAGATCCCAGCGTCGTTACCCGGATTGCTCCCCGCCATCAACCTCAGCACTTCTCGTCACAAGTCGACTTTCAGGCTGTTTTGGCACCTATCCCCCGCTACCAGGGGGTACTTGCCTCCATACAAGTCTGGACACGCCCGTCGGCGACCGCGAGACGTATAGGCTTTTGCATATTCTTAAATAGCCGCTCGTTGCCGATCCCGCGAGTCGTATGGGGGAACAAATGATCATGTACTACTTCCGGAGAAGATTCGCCACCTGCGACGTGGCAAAGGCGTGACGGCGACGATGACCACGAGTAACGCCCTGTTGGCGAGCCTCGCGATTATCAAGGCCAACTGGGACTACTCCCACGAAAGCTACGTCGACAACTTCCTCCCATTTTTCCTTGACGCAGTCCGAGAGGCTCAAGGCGCACCTGTGTCCCCTCTCGTTGCCAAATCCCACATTCGCGAGCGATTCGGCATCGACATCCCCGAAGGTGTCCTCTCGACTCTGAGCCGACGTGCAGCACACAAGAATTTCGGGCGACGGGAAAATGGCACGTTCATCGCGGACATGGACAGGTTGTCCGAGGTTCGTGATCTGGGCCGTCAGAAGGCCGACTATCTGCGGAAGCAAGCGGCACTTGTGAACGAGCTCGTTCGCTATTCGGAAGACCGATTCCAACGCACGCTAAGTGTGGAAGAGGCCGAG
This sequence comes from Arthrobacter sp. FW306-04-A, assembly GCF_044358315.1. Lineage (GTDB taxonomy): Bacteria > Actinomycetota > Actinomycetes > Actinomycetales > Micrococcaceae > Arthrobacter. Next base: position 681,290 of record NZ_CP084559.1, on the reverse strand, counting down.
GACGCGCTACTCAATCACGTCGAGGAGCATTCCGTGCCTCTGTTCGGATCCGTAATGAACGGAGCGCCCTACGACGCCAGGACTACATCGTCTTCCGACCGAAACACCGAATATGTCGTGAACGCCTTCATAGGCCACGTAGTCAGCAGCATGCCCGAGTCGTTCGATCATCTTGAGACGGTGGTTAAGGGCAGCATGCTTGCAGTCTCGCTTTATTTGCCCAACAACAGTGAGCTCGGCAGACGGTTCGACCGCACCACACTGTTCTTGGATACTCCAGTCCTGTTGAAAGCCCTCGGGTACGAGGGCGAGGAGGCGAGGGCTGCCGCAATGGACCTACTAGCCCTGTCTCGAGACGTTGGCGCTGATATCGCCTGCTTCGAGCACAGTGTGAACGAAGTGAAAGGAATCCTAGACCGATCCGCGGGCAAAGCCTCACAAGGCGGCTTCAACGGCGCGCACCGAAGGGCGGCCGACGTTTACTTCGCTAATCTGGGTGCGAGTGCAAGCGACATTCTGTTGATGTCACAGCGTCTTGAGGATGATATTGCCGCCTTGGACGTGGCAATCCGTGATCGGCCGACGGCGTCTGCCGAACTAACGATCGATGAACTGTCACTCGAGGAACTCATGGAAACAACCATGGGCTATTCCAGCCGCGACACTCTTCTGAACGACTTGGACAGTCTCACCGCAGTACATCGCTTACGCGGTGGCCGGAGTAGCTCCCGACTAGAAAGCTGCCGGGCACTCCTGGTTACGACGAACGGAGGCCTGGCGCGCGTTGCCCGTACGTTCTTCGTGCAGAACGGCGACCACGAATGGCCGCCCGCGTTGACCGATCACCATCTTGCAACCCTTGTCTGGCTCAAGAAACCTCATGCCGCACCTAGCCTGCCCCGGCGTCAGATTCTGGCGGATTGTTTCGCCGCACTAGAGCCAGGAGGACACATATGGGATCGCTATCTTGAAGAGATTAACCACCTCAGCAGCCGGGGCGAAATCTCCGAGAACGACCTGATGCTGCTCCGCTACTCAACCGAAGCGCACAGAAGTCTTATGGATCGAACGTTGGGCGATGCAGACCAGGTCACATCCGAAGCGGTATCCAACATCTTGGAGACGGTTAAGGCTCGCATAATCTCGCCCGCGGTGGCAGAACGTGACGCTGCGTTCCAGGCAGCAACTAATGTGCGCGGTGAACTTGAAGCGGTCGAGCAAACACTGCAGGGGAAGGAAAGTGACCTCGCGGCAGAGCAAGCAGCCGCACGAGCGGCTAAGGAACACGTGGCAAAGCTCGAAAGGCGGCTGGCGACACTCGAAGCAGCAGACGAAAACCGCCGCAGCGCCGCGCGAGCAAGGGCCCGGCGCCAAGCCGCCGTTGCATACAGGTGCGTTCTGGTTGTCTGCGGCGCCGTTCTCGTCCTTTCAATAGTGGCGACCGCGCTTCCGGACGGCATTATCCCCGGATGGTTCAAGCCAGCGGTACCGTATTGCATCACACTCGCAGGGATGGCAGGAGCTGCCACTTTGATGTGGGGTGGAAGCATTAAGGGCACAGTTGGTTCACTCAGATTGTGGCTAGAGCAGCGGTTGGAAGAAAAATACCTATCGGAGCTCGGGGCTGTGTCGACATTCCCAGACCAAACTCATCTCCGCACGAGTGCTTCCAAAAACCGATAACAGCGCATATGGCGTTTTCGTAGCCGACGGCTTCACGAGACCTCGGCCTTCACGCGCCTGAACAGAAACTGCTTGCCTAGACGTCCTCCGAATCAAAGTCCGTGTGCTCATTGGGTTCGGCCCATTCGAGTGCGGCGACAAGGTTGTCTTCGGCCGGGAGAGCGTCTCGTTCTGCAACGGGGAGTTTGTCGTAGGTGTAGGCGGCGACTGCCATGGGGGAGGTGGAGCGGCCCAGGCTGTAACGGACGCTGCGGTCATTCTTCGTACCGCAAATCAGGATCCCGATTGTTTCATTGTGATGGTCCCGGCGGAGCGTGTCGTCGACGAGGGCTACGTAGAAGTTCAACTTGCCGGCCCATTCCGGCTGAAACTTACCTGTCTTAAGTTCGATGACGACGTACCGAAGCTGTTCTATGTGGAAGAACAGCAAATCGACGTAGTAGTCGTCGCCATCGACGTCAAAATGTACTTGCCGCCCGACGAAGGAAAAGCCCGGCCCGAGCTCCCGCAGGGTTTCGGTGATTCTGTTCGCTAGGGCGTTCTCGAGGTCCCGTTCGGCGACTTCACCGGACAGGCCAAGGAACTCGAAGTTGTAGGGGTCTTTGGCGACTTGTTGGGCGAGCTCCGACTCTGGTGCAACAAGCTGTTGCACAAAGTTCGACGGCGCTGCCCCGGTGCGTTCCATGGATTTGCTCATCATCATGTTCAGGAGTACGTTCCTGGACCAGCCGTATTCGACGGCCGCCGACGCGTACCAGGCCCGTTGCGCCGAGGTTTCCGCTTTGTCCAACAAGACGGTGACGTGGCCCCACGGCAATTGTGCAACAGGCTGTTGCACAATTGGATCCGGCCATGCGGCTGCGAATCCGCGCATGTAGAAAAGATTGCGGCGCGACAGTCCCTTCATCTCCGGGAACTCCACCCGTAGGTCCTCTGCCAGTCGTCCAATGACCCCGCTCCCCCAGCTTTCGATTTCCTGGCGCTCCAGGATCGCCCGCCCGATGGACCAGTACAACTCGACAAGCTGGGTGTTGACTGTTCGCAGCGCCTTGGTGCGCGCTTCCCGGACCCGGTTCTTGAGCTCGACGAGGAGCTCTGGGTAGCCGGCAGGGAGGGCAAGATCGCGGGTGTCCGTCATGACTTCGATCCTACCGACCCGCGAGGCGCCGGCGGCCTGGCACTCATTTGCCCGGCCGGGTGAGCTGACAGCATTAGAGCACTACGGAGAGATCGACGACGGCAGCGGCACGGTTAAAGAAGCGCGAGCCTCTGGCGGACCGCGTGGATCTCTGTCATCATTTCGACCAGCTTCCGTCCCTTGCGACTGGAGGTCGACAACACACGGAAAAGGGGAAGTCCGGTGGAACAAGGCCAAACATCGCACGAGATACCGTCAGGGCAATCAAGCCATGCCCGTGTCGATCTCAGGGACAGGACCGCCGGTCATGCAGTGATCGAGAGGCTCCTACAGGAGCAGGCAGGCGTTCGAGCGCGATCCTTCCTGGCTCGCGTTTTCGGCGCCAACCCCCTCGGGCCAGCTTCCCTGTCCTGGTACCAGGGGGCTTTGGGTGAAATCTCCGTCGGGCAGGTCCTCGAACGCCTGGGCCCCGAATGGACCGTCCTCCACGCCGTGCCGGTCGGCACTGGAGTCTCCGACATCGACCACGTGCTGATCGGACCTACCGGAGTGTTCACCCTTAACACGAAAAACCACACCGGCCAGGCTGTCTGGGTTGCCGGACGTACCCTCATGGTCGCGGGTAAGAAGCAACGCCACCTCTACAACGCCGCCCACGAAGCATCCCGGGCAGCGGCCCTGCTCAGCCGAAGAATGGGCGGGCCCGTCCCGGTCACCGCTGTTGTGGTGATCCTTGCCCCGAAAAGCCTGACAGTAAGAGCCAGCCCGGAGGGCGCCGTCGTCCTCACCGCCACCCGCCTGCTTGGCTGGCTCGCCGCCCGGCCAAGGATCCTTGGCCCCCGACAGGTCGGAATGCTCAGTGCGGTGGCCTGCCAGCCCGGGACGTGGCATCGGGATCCACCGAGCATGATGGATCCGGCCCGGATCCGCCAGGAATTCGCGGCCCTCCGGGCGGCGGTGAACAGGGCCCGTGCATGCCGGATCGGCTGGCTTCTGGCGCTCCTGATCAGCGCACCCCTGATCCTGAGCAGCCTTTCCCGGCACTTCTGACACTCGTGCTTCGCCGAACGCCTCTGCGGGCACGGGCCATCCTTACGAATACAGTGGACCAGGTGGCGGATCGCGACGCGGACGACATCCTCCACGCTCCATAGATTCGCTCTCCGTCGCCTTCCGGAGACCGCCTCGGATCACCCTGCAGGGGCCGCAACACACGGCCAGACCCTCCGCACAGGCAGCGTTTTCATCCAAAACGTGGGGTAAACGTGGGGTGGGTTCAGAACTCGCGGTGAAAAAGACCCCATCCCACCTGATTTGACTCACGGGCCTAGTTGTCGATGCTGCAGGGCTCTGACCTGCGGCGATGCCTTCCGCCTGGTGCTTTTTCACGCACTGATTGGTTTTGTTCTGGTGCCGCGGTATGCCCCCTGCTGGCACGGTTTTCGCCCCAAAACGTGTGGTTTCCGTCGACTGGGTTCAAAACTAGCCACGAAAAGAGCCCTCCCACCCAGCGTTTCCGCAGGTGGGAGGGCCTTCACTGTGGAGCTAAAGAGATTCGAACTCCTGACCTCTTCGATGCAATGAGCCGCCAAACCTGACACGGTATCCAAGTGGTGTCACCGCGTAAATTTTGCTCGCTCCTTGCATACTACGGGCCCAGTTCAAGCGAACTGGGCCCGTAGTTTTGTGGCCCGGCTGCCTATTCATTCCCGGCGGGCACTGGCAGCTCGACGACGGGTTGCAGCCAGGCGTTGTGGTTGCGGACGTGACGGTCTGAGGGACGCACGTACCGGTAGCTTCCATTGTCGGGAGCGAGGCGCAGGCCTTCGTTGGCCAGTGCGTCTTCGATGGCCAGGATGCTTCCGGCTCCGATGCCGGCGACGTCTTCCCTCAGGTTCTTGGCTGAGAGGGCGATCAACTGGCCCACCGTCTGCACGCCTGACCTCAGCAGCGCGTTCACAGTCATCCTGGGAAGCTTGATTTCCCTCAGGGATAGGTTTCTTTTCATCTATCCACCGGTCGTTTCTCCGGCAAAGTTTGCGCGTCCGCGGGGAGCGGCGAATGTGCGTGGACGCAGGCTCAGGGACCGTGCCGGCAGCTATTGAATCGCTTGGAGCCAGGTCAGTTCCGATCCGTCACCTTCAATGAGGCCCGCGAGTTCTTCGTTGAATTTCCGTCCGTAGTCGGCGCCGATGTGCTCCTCGAAGGCGGCCTGGTCACGGTAGACCTCGAAGACGAAGTACTCGTTGGGCCGGGATTCCCTGGTGTAGGGCCAGAAGACCACGTTTCCCGGCTCGGCACGGACGTGTTCGGTGAGCTCGCGCATCATTTCTTCGACCCTGGCTTCACAGCCGGGCTTGACCGTGAATTCTGCATACAACGTTTTAGTCATGGCGTCTCTCTTCGGTTTGTGGTGGGTGTTTGTCTGGTCCGGCAGATCAGTCCGGCGGAGGAAACTCGCCTGAGCCGCGCACTATCAGCTCCGAGGGGACAACCCAGGTACCGGGCAGACTTTGGTCGCCGTCGATCCTGGCCAGGAGCCTTTCGGCGGCGAGTTTTCCGATGCGTTCGGGGTGCTGGGCGATGAGAGTGATGCCCGGTTCCATCATGTCAGCGAGGGCGAAGTCGTCGAAACCGACCAGAGCCACTTTGTGGCTCGCGCCTGCTTCCTTCAGTGCCCGCATGGCGCCGAAGGTGACCAGGTTCTGGCTGGAAAAGATGGCGGTGGGGGGATTCCGGGCGGCGAGCAGTTCGTGTGTTGCCAAGCGGGCCGCCTCCTCATCGTGAAGGCCCTCAATGGCAGGGACGTCGGACGCGGGGATCCCGGAGCGGCCGAGTTCTTCCAGGAACCCCCGGCGTCGCTCCCGCGCGGTCTGGATGTCGGTCCGGTCTCCCAGGTATGCCAGCCTGGTATGGCCGTGGCTGAGCAGGTGGGCGGCCGCCCGCGCTCCGCCGGTGGCGTTGTCGCTCACGACGGCGTCCGCGTCGACCCCGTTTGGTTCCCGGTCAATGAAAACGATCGGCAGGTCCCGGGAATGTTCCGGGATGACGTGGGCCTGGCTCTTGGCAATCGGGGTGAGGATGAGCCCGTCGACGCGCCGCCGGAGAAACGCGGCGACGAGGGCTTTCTCCCGCTCGGGATCATCGTCCAGGCTTGCGGCAAACACGGCAATGCCACGCGCCGCCAGGGCGTCTTCAATCGCGCGATGGATTTCCCCGCTGAACGGGTTGGCCACGCTCGGAAGAAGCAAGCCGATGGAAAGGGTCCGGCGGCCGGTGCGGCGAAGACTGCCCGCTGCCATGTCCACTTGGTAGTTCAGCTGTTCTACGGCCCGGAGAACCCGCACCCTTTTGGCCTCTGAAACCCCGGGTTCGTCGTTGACGACCCGGGAGACTGTCTTGATTCCCACGCCGGCCAATGCCGCGACATCGCGCATCGTCGGCGGGCTTCTGAACCGCACCGGCGAAGGCCTCGCCCCGTCCGTGCTCGAAAGGATAGGCCGCAGCGCCTCCGTGGCAGCGGCGATCACCGTGAGCCGTCCCGGAGCCAACCCGCCGACCTGGATCGAGCTCGACGCAGAACTCACCCAACGGCGATCCGGTGATCCCTCCGCGGCCGTCGCCCAACCTGCCTGATCACCTCCGTGTGATCGGTTCCCAAAGCCATTGGCTTTGAGTGAATCCTGGTAGTGGGTTTCCATCGCGGAACATGCGCCACTGCCGCCCCTCCCGGAGACCGAACGCGGCCTCGGACTCAAGGTCCTCGCGAGCCAGGGCGCGACCATCGACACCCCGACCGGTGCCTGCTGAGTTCGTCCGGAGTGGCCTGTTGCAAGGCGGGGTCATCAGTGTGTCTGCTCCCCGCCCAGTTGGCATCGGGCCCGGGCTCGTGCGCCCGACTTTCGGGTTACCTGTTGCGGTGGAGTAAGCAGGTCTGGTGTCCGATGCGGCTTTGTGGGCCCGCGAAGGCGGCTGTTGGGCGAGTCAGGCTTCTGCGAAGAGCTGGAGCCTGACTCGCGATGGGCTCTCTCAGTGGGTCAGGGCGGGTTCCGTGAGCTGGAGTTTTTCCGACTCGGTGGGCACGAAGCCTGCCTTGAGTTCGGATTGGAGCTTGTCGGTGTCGAGCGCGTGCTGCCACTTGGCGATGGCGACGCACGAGACGATGTTGGCCACGGTGCTGGTGAGGGCGCGGGCTTCGCTCATGAAGCGGTCGATGCCGACGATGAGGGCCACGCCGGCAACGGGCAGGGTGGGCATGATCGTCAGGGTAGCGACGAGGGCGACGAAGCCGCTGCCCGTCACGCCCGCTGCGCCCTTGGAGGTCAGGAGCATCATTCCGAGCATGAGCAGGATCTGGTCCCAGCTCAGGTGGATGTCGCAGGCCTGGGCGATGAACATCGAGGACAGCGTGAGATAGACCGCGGTGCCCGTGAGGTTGAAGGAGTAGCCGGTCGGGACCACGAGGCCGACGACGCCGCGGTCGCAGCCGAGGCGCTCAAGCTTGGAGAGCAGGCGCGGAAGGACGGGTTCGCTTGAGGATGTGGCGAGGACGATGAGGAACTCGTCGCGGAAGTAGCGCAGGATCCGCCAGAGGCTGAAACCGGTCAGTTTCGCGAGGATGCCGAGGGCGACGACCACGAAGATGATGCACGCGGCGTAGAAGGCGAGGATCAGCATCCCGAGGTTGCCGATCGAGTGGGCTCCGTACTTGCCGACCGTGAACGCCATGGCGCCGAACGCCCCGATGGGGGCGACCTTCATGAGGTAGCCGAACACGACGAACAGCAGCTTGTTGAAGCTGTTGACCACGTTGAGGGCGAGCTGCCCTGGTGCGCCGAGCTTGCTGAAGGCGAAGCCGCAGAGCAGCGCGATGACGAGCACGGGCAGGACTTCGCCGTCGGCGAAAGCGCCGATGAAGGTGGTGGGGATGATGCTCAGCAGGAAGTCGGCAGGGTTGCTGCTGGGCAGCTGGGTTGTGTACTTGGAGGCGACAGAGGTATCGAGGTGGGCCGGGTTGATGTGCATGCCGGCTCCCGGCTGGAACAGCATGACCGCGCCCAGGCCGATGGCCAGGGCCACCAAGGTGAGCACGTAGAACAGGCCCAGCGAGCGGATCAGGGTCGGGCCGACCTTCTTGGTGTCGGTCAGTGAGGTGATGCCGCTGACGATGGTGCAGAAGACGATCGGCGCGATCATGAACTTCACGAGCTTCACGAACCCGTCGCCGAGCGGCTTGAGGGAGGAACCGAGGTCCGGCCACAGCGCGCCGACGAGCATGCCGAGCGCCACGCCGATGAGTACCTGGACATACAAATGTCCGAGGATGGATTTGATCTTCATTGAACAACTTCCTGGGTGAATGCCCCATCTAATGATGGCAGGGGCGGATTGAAGGGGCTAGGCAGTCTGTGCCACAGGCTGTGCGACGTCGATGTCGGCGACGGCGAGTTGGCGGGCCGCCCTGTGGAGGGCGACCTCGGTGACGTGACCGTTGTCGTCGCTGACGACCTCGGTGGTGATGACACCGGCAGGCGTTCCGATGCGCAGAAGCCGGCGCCCCCGGTGGGCGTGGTCTGCAGGGGACAGTACCTTGGCCACAACGGATCCGGGCAGGGCAGCAGCGAGGGAGACCGCGACGGCCGAGGTAAGGCCAATGGCGGGATGGGGCGCGAGCATCGAGAGCATCCGCACCCGCAGATCGTGGGTATCCGCCGCGATCCTCGTTCCGTCGGCCGCGATGTAGTCGCCCGGCGCTGCAACGACACCGACCTTTGGGACAGCATTCTGCGGAGGATCTTCGGGCTTCCTCAACCCCATCATGAGACCCGCCGACGCGCGGGCTGCCAGGAGCCCGGGCAGATGCTCGGACAGATTGCCGGTCATCGACGACAAGTCGATGCCTGCCTCGTCAGCCGGAATCAGCACCGCTGGCGCCCCGGCGTCAACCAGGGTCGCCGTAAGAGTGGTCCCGCCGGCAGAGATTTCGTCGGTCACGGTTCCCGTCGGCAGGACCGCGCCCGTGCTCCGCCCCCACGGGGCATGGAACGAGAGGCTCACGGGAACGCCCAGCGCGCTGCTTCCAGGAACCTTGGCCACACCCGATGCCGGGACGCGGCCGCCCGGGGTCGCGATCGTGCCGCTCAGCACGGCTCCAGTGTTGAGGTTGCGCATGCTGACCCGCGTTGATCCCTTCTGGGGAGGAACGATGCCCGACTGGACGGCATACAGGGCGATCGCGGTGGCGCAGTTGCCGCAATTGGAACCGAGTTCCACGGTCGGGTCTCCGATCCCGACCTGCGCGAAGAGGTAATCGAGGTCTGCCGGACCGTCGGGCGTGGCCCCGACGACGGCTGCTTTCGACGTCGTCGACGTCCCCCCGCCGACGCCGTCGAGCTGGCGGGCATCCGCGGCGCCGAAAGCATCGGCCAGCAGGTTGCGGATCTCTTCGCGACTCCTAGCATGGAGGGCCACGTCTTCGGCATCAAAGAGCCAGCACTTGCTCGTGCCGCCCCGGTACCAGTGACCGCGGAGTTGCATGGTGTTCTTCCTTCACGTGTCGTGGTCGCGCCTCACGGCGCCTGCTCCTTCTACGATCCACGTTGCGATAGTTCAGCACAATCACAGGATTCTCGACCACCGTATACTTTTGCTAAACTCAATTCATGGCCGACCTTGACCTGCACCGGCTCCACCTGCTCCGTGAAGTGAGCCGTTCCGGCTCCTTGACGTCTGCCGCGACCGCCCTTTCCTTCACAACCTCAGCCGTTTCACAGCAGATCGCGAAGCTCGAACACGAAGTGGGCGTCGCGCTGATCGACCGGCATCCACGCGGCGTCGTGCTCACGGATGCAGGTCAGGCACTCCTGCGCTACGCGGACGACATCGACAGGACAATCGAGGCCGCACGGGCCGAGATGGGCGAGTTCGCCGGGCTGCGGCGAGGCCAACTGCGAATGGGGACTTTCCCCACCGTCGGTGCATCCCTCATGCCCGACGTCGTGCTGGCCTTCCGCGCGCGCCACCCGGAGGTCTTAGTCACGGTAGTCAGCGCCCGTCGCGACGGCCTCCTCGAACGGCTGCGGCGGAGGGACATCGAGCTCACCCTGCTGTGGGACTACCCCTGGGAGCGCATCGAGGATGAGGACCTGACCCTCGTTCGGCTCATGAACGACCCCACCATGCTGCTCGTACCGAGGGATCACCCCGTCGCGGCGCATCGGTCAGTGGGGATCGACACGCTCAGAGACCAGGAGTGGATCGTCCGCGACGAACACCCCGTGGCCGACGTCCTCCGACGGGTCTGCCGCGATTCCGGCTTCGAGCCGCGCATCGCCTTCGCCGCCAACGACTACCAGGAAACGCAGGGCATGGTCGCCGCCGGCATCGGCATCGCCCTTGCCCCGCAGCTCGCCCTGAGCGCGCTCCGCCCCGACATCATCGCCATTCCACTCGCCAGTTCCCCGACGCGGAGGATCCTCCTCGCCCACCTTGCCAACCGCAGGCTCAGCCCCGCCGGCCAGCAAGCTGCATCCGTGTTCCGGTCAACGGCCGAGCGTTTGCAAAGCCCCGTAAGGGCAGTACGCAACCCCAGTTAGCAGGAATTAATTGGGTCCTGGCGAGTGTGCTCACCGCCATGGATCAGGCCGCGCCTATTCGTCCCCGGATCGCGTGGCGACACTCGAGTGGACACGAAGGAGCGGCACCCAAGAGATACAGGCGTTCCCTCGCAACCGATCGGCTGAAAGAAGCATAAGGGAGTAGATGCTGCCACTCCCTTCGCGGCGCACGCCGTTGAGTGCTTCGCCGAGTGCTATCTCGGCGCGGCTGCCTGCATAGGCATCTTTCCTTGTCAGGCGGTCAAATCCAGTCCGCGGTCCCGGCGGCGGAAGTTCCTCCAGGTCGACGGATCGTGGACGGGCGCTGCACCGTGATGGGCAGCAGGTTTCGACGACAATGCTGCCCTCATGCGTATTGAGTGACACTCAGATTATTTATGGTTGCTGTGCCCGCGACCGCGTAGAGGGAGACGTCGTTGCCGGTAGCGGGTGGGAAGATCAGTTCTGTCAGGGTGACCTGGCCCCCCTGGGCGAAGACTTCAACGGAGCAACGGTCCACATACACGGCGAGTTCGTAGGAGCCATCCGTCGTCCGGATCGGGGCGGTGTCGATGGAGGCGAAGGATTCGTGGAAGTCTGTTTGCCCGGATTCCCGGCGGTCGACGATGATAGAGCCTTCGGTGGGCCGGATGCCGATGCGGGTTCCCACCGCTCCGTTGCCGCGGACCACAATCCCGAATTCCTCTGCATTTCCGGGGGCGAAGCTGAGGTCGATGCGTTGGACGTTGCCGGCCGCGCCGTCGAGGACATGTTGGCCGTCGGAGATTTCGACAGCCGCGAGGCTGAACGAAGGACCTTGTTCTCTCAGTGATGTCAGATCCGCTGCGACCTGCTGAACCATGCGCAGGTTTCCGTCAATGGTGCGCAGGGATACTTCGCGGACCAATGACATGGGGCTCCGCCAAGGCGAAGTCGGAATCTCATTGGCGTACTCCCAGTTGTTCATCCAGCCGATCATGAGCCGACGGTTGTCTGGGGCGTCGCTGAACGAAACGGCGGCGTAGTAGTCCCGGCCCCAGTCGAGCCACTGGTACTCAGCCAACCGTGCCGGATCCTGGAGGCCTTCGGTGACCGTGGAAACGGAGGTGAACTTGGTTCCGTCGAAATCTCCCACGAAGTACTGACCGGCCGAGCCATTGTTAGGGCCGCCGGGATTGAGGTTCACAATGAGGACCCATTTGAGGTTGTCCGGGTCGCCGTCGACTGGCAGCGGGAAGAGATCCGGACATTCCCACTCGCCTCCGGTCGCGTTCGCCGGACCGAAGCTGCTCAGCAACTCCCAGCCCTTGAGATCGTCGGACTTATAGAGGACCACCTTGAAGTCCTGAGCTTCCACGGCAACCATGACCCAGTAGCTACCGGCGTCGCCGTCGTAGCGGAACACCTTGGGGTCGCGGAAGTTGGCTGATCCGCGGTCCAGCACGGGGTTTCCGGTGTGCTTCGTCCAGGTGTAGCCACCGTCGAGGCTGTAGGCCAGCGACTGGGCCTGGATACCCTCGCGTGCGGAGGCCCGCTTGAACGCGCTGGTGTAGACGGCGACCAGCGGCGCGCGGGAATCGTTGCCGAATCCGCTGGTGTTGTGGCGGTCGAAGACGACGCTGCCGGAGAAGATGTCTTCTGTCTCGTCGCAGGAAATGGCGACGGGGCGCTCGGTCCAGGTCAGCAGGTCGGTGGAGATGGCGTGTCCCCATGACATGTTTCCCCAGACATTGTCCAGGGGGTTGTTTTGGTAGTAGAGGTGGTAGATGCCCTCATGGTGGATCAGCCCGTTGGGGTCGTTGAGCCAGGTGTTCCGGGCTGCGTAGTGCAGTGCGGGCCGGAAAATATCGGCCGTCGTGGCGGTCACGGCAGTCATGAAGGTCAGATCTCGCTTCTGTGATCGTGGTGTGGTGATATCCAGTTGCAGGTTCCCGTACGGCGGGGTAGGCCGGTCCGTGCTTGCGCCGCCCTACCCCGCTGTGTTGGTGTTTAGGAGTTCTTCTTGTAGCGGTTGTAGGCGTCCTGGTAGATCTTGACCATTTTGTCCAGGCCGATGGACTTCAGCTGGGCGACGTAGCTATCCCATTCCTGGTCTACGCCGCCGGAAACGATCCATTTGGCGCGCTTTTCCTTGACGAGCGTCTGGACGTCGGTTTCGATGGTGCTTAGCTGCTGCAACTCATCGTTGGAGAGGAGCACGTTGGGGTACTGGTCGTTCCCGGCGTGGGGCTTGAAGACATCCTTGATGGTTTGCTGGCGTGCGGCGGCCCGGGGTTCGGGGGCCACGACGCTTTGGAAGTCCTCCGCGGTGACGATGTGCGGCCCTCCCGGGGCCACCTTCTGTCGCCGTTCCCCCGCCGTCGTGCCTGCCGGTGCGGGAATCTGCTGGAGGACACCTTTGTCGTCCTTCTGCAGGGCGGCGCCTATCGGACCCCAGCTGGTTTGCGCGGACATGGTGGGGTCATACAGTCCGTCGACCCATCGCATGGTCGCGGCGGGGTACTTGTCGGCACGGGTAATCGCGAACGCGCCGCGGCTGATGTCCGGCCCGTTGGCGACACTGGCGATCTGCTTGCCGTCTTTGCCTTTGAGTACCGGCATCACAACGTAGTCCTTGGCACGGCCCGCGCCGACGGCCTCCTCGGTCTCCCACCAGACGTAGGAGCCGAGGGTTTCAGCAGCACTCTTGCCCTTGGCCAGGTACGCCTTGTCGTCCTGTGAGAAGGACTCGGGGTCGATCAGGCCCTCCTGGTACCACTTGTGGAGTTCGGAAACAGCGGTCTTGTACTGGTCCTGCGCGGCAGTGAAGATGACCTTGCCGTTTTGGACGATGCGGTGGTCGATGTTGTCCGGCAGTCCGCCGAGGGCGGCGAACAGATCACTGATGTCCGCACACCACCAGTTGTTGATGAAGCTCAAAGGAATTTCATCGTTCTTGCCGTTGCCGTTGGGGTCCTTGGTCTTAAAGGCGACGAGGGCGTCGTGATACTCCTGGATGGTCTGCGGAACCGGCAGGCCGAGTTTATCCAGCCATGCTTTGTTGATCGACATGAAGTTCGGGTAGGCGCGCAGCCCGAGTTCCTCGACGTTGGGCAGGGAGTAAATGTGCCCGTCCGAGGAGGTGACGGCCGCCTTGATATCCGGCCGGTCCTTGAGGATCTTTGCGAGATTCGGGGCGTACTTGTCGATCAGGTCTTCCAGCGGGACCAGAGTGCCGTTGGTTCCGTAGGTGGAGATATCTGTATCCGAGAAACCGGTGTTGAAAAAAGCATCCGGCAGGTCCCCGCTCGCCAGGATCAGGTTCTTCTTTTCCTTGTAGACGTTGTCGGGCAGGTTTTCCCACTTGACGTCGATGTTGGTGTCTTTAGCCCATTGCTGGACCAGCGGCATGCTCTCGTAGGCCGGCGACAGCGGGGCCTTCGTCCCGGAGAATCGCAGGGTCAGGGTTTTATCGACGATTGGCAGTCCAGTCGGCTTCAGGCCGAAGTCCGACGAGGCGTCTTTGATACCGGTCGGGCTTTGCCCGGAGCAGGCAGTGAACATCAATGTTCCGGCGACAAAGACGCCGACCGTGGCCAGGGCGCGGTTATTCTTCATGGGTTTCCCTTTCAGGGGTTCCAAATTTGGGTTTAGGTGGGGGTTGTTCAAGTTTTTTGACGGCGCCGATGAGGGCGCCTTTGTTGAAGTCCCTAAATGAACGTCGAGGCGATCGGCAATGACAGCCTGGAGACGACGATCATGACTTATGTGGTCAGTCCAAGGATCCGCTTCGAGGCGGCAACGTCGGACTGGATGAACATGAATCAATCGGCCTTTCTTGGTCGGTATGCGGAGTGGAGGTAATGGGCGGAGAACGAGAGAATTCGGGCACCGTCCGCAACCCGGAGAAGCACCTGGTCGGCATCTTCGCTCACCGGGTACGCGCGCGACGTTAGCGAGACCCGATCATCGACGTATAGCTCGACCATCGAGCCGTCCACGAGCAGTCGGGCATGCACGCTTGGCGAGTCGGGGCGGCGAATGCCGCGACGCCCCTCGGTGTGCTCCGATCGGCGGCTGCTCCGCGATCGGTCGATCCAAACCTCTGTGCCGGTCACCCCAAGAACCGTCGTCTCGACTCCATCGGAACTGCGAAGCACCTCGATTTCGAGCCCGGATCCCTCGACCCAGAATTCGAGGTCGAGGTGTCTGCCGCGGAGTGGGAAGGAAACTTGAGCCGCTGCACTTTCGGCATCCGTGATGGTGTGGCCGGGTCCGAAGGGGCGTTCGTGGAGCAACCCGAGCTCCGCGACAGGCCTCACGCTAAGCGCACCGTCTGCGTGGAGTCCGAGTTCCAGCGGGAAGCCCGCGTTGTGCGCCCACCCGCTCCCGGCAAACTCGTCCAGGCTTCGCTTGTCTTGCGCGATGCTCCACAAGATGCTGCGTCCATCCTGAAGAACGGTGCCGCTCGGCCCGGTGAGATGGCCGCCACCGTCAAACTCTCTCGGCGCTGGATCATCGGGCGTGAATCGTCGCGACGCGGCATCCCAGACGCCGGTCCAGTGCCAGACGTGCTGAAGGTGGTGCTCGCTCTCGCCTGCCCACCAGGGCGCGATGAAAAGAGCGTGGCGGCGCCGTCCGTCGCTGCCGTTGCCGATCGGCAGAAGCACCGGGAGTTCCCACATCTCACCCGTCGCCGGGTACCGGGCGACGTCGCCGACAAGCAGCGGCTCTTGTTGCTCCCATCGATCGCCGTCGCGCGAGTGGAACAGCAGGGCCGCGCCGCCGCGTCCTTCAAGGCCTGCGCCCACGAGGAGGAACCAATCATCCCTGTCGCGCCAGACAAAGGGGTCACGGAACTGGCCCCTCACGAGAGGTTCGGCAGAGCCGGGCACGGTGGTCGGCATCTCGAGCACGGGGTGTTCATCAACGGCCCAGCCGCTACCGGTCGGCCGGGCCACCGCCACCGTTTGGTCAGGGCGCCGGCCGAAATCGCCGGCAGTGAGATATAGCAGGTGTTCACCGTTGGGAGCGGTCACCGAGCTTCCGCTCCAAACACCATCGGGCGCGACGGTCGTCGATGACGGCGCCACCGCAATGTTTTCGTCTTGCCAGTGCACGAGGTCCTTGCTGATCGCGTGACCCCAGGCGATGTTCCCCCAATACGGGCCAGCAGGGTTGTGCTGATAGAAGAGGTGATGCATGCCGTCGACTTGTAGTGCGGCGTGGGGCTCGTTCATCCAGCCTTGCGGTGCTGAAAAATGCGCGATCGGGCGATGAAGGTCTGCCGCGAATCGGGCACGGTCCGGCGCGGTGTCGGCGGCGTTTACCGCCTCTGGTACTTCCGGCGGGTGCGCCGCGGGCAACACCCTCACGGGCCCGAGGAGGCCGCTCGCCGCAGCGGCGGGAAATCGGCCCTCGACGAGGTCGCTGTCCGCTGAGCGTCCGAGGGTCATCCGGGCCGGAAGCCGGATGTCGCCGGGGGGCACATCGAATGTGCCCGCTGGTTCGCCATCGACGCGTAGTTCAGCACGACCATTGGCGATGGACAGTGCCAGGTGATTCCAGGAATCGAGTTCGAGACGGCCAGTGCCAACGAACATGCGGCCGCCGACCACTGCCGCTACATAGCCTGACCTGTTGTGGCCCAGCGCGAACCCAGTGTTCAGCTCAAGCGCATCAATGATTGCCGTGAAACCACGTGCTCCGCCGCGCGCAAAAGCGCGCGGGGCGAACCAGGCCGTCACCGTGAGGGCGGGCTCATTCGAGGCGGTGAACTGAATCTCCGCCCACGTCGACCAGCCGTCCAGGAATATGGCGGAACTGTCAGCGGTCGGTCCCTGTCGCGGCGCAAGTAATACCGCGCGTTGCTCGGGCCCTTCAGAGGATATGACGTGCACGTTTGATCCGGCTGCGTCGGCTGGCTGAATCGCATTCCCCTGGAAGCTGAGGTCAAGGAGTGGACGTGTGAGCGGCCCCCCGAGGAAGCTGTGTGCGGTCCGTCCGGCCGGACCCGGTTGTGCGTTCACTTCGTGTCGAACCGGTCGCAACCGGCTTGGTAGATCGCCACAACTGTGGCCCGAGCCCTGTTGTCTATCATGGGTTTCCCTTTCAGGGGTTCCAAAATTCAGGTTTTGGTGGGGATCGTTCTAGCTTTTGACGGCGCCGATGAGGGCGCCCTTGGTGAAGTGCTTCTGCATGAACGGCAAGGCGATCATCAGGGGCAGGCTGGAGATGACGATCATGGCGTATTTGGTCAGTTCGGCGACCCGTTGCGCAGCGGCATAGGACTCGACGTCGCCCGATAGGTTTCCGGACGCCGCGACGTCGGACTGGATGAGGATATTCCTCAGCACCAGTTGAAGCGGGTATTTGGTGTCATCGTTCAGGTAGATCAGGGCGTCGAAAAAGGAGTTCCAGTTGCCCACGACATGGATCATGAGCATCAGCATGATCAGCGGCTTGGACAGCGGGAGCACCATCCGGAAGAAGAACTGGAAGTCCGAGGCGCCATCGAGCTGGGCTGCTTCGCGCAGTTCGTCGGGGATGCTGTGTTCAAAAAACGACCTGGCAATGATGAGGTTCCAGACCCCGATCGCCCCGGGCAGGATCACCGCCCACATCGTGTTCAGCAATCCCAGGTCGCGGACCACCAGGTACCGGGAGATCAGGCCGCCGTCGAAGAACATGGTGATGATGAACAGCAGCATGATGAACTTTCGACCGGGCAGGTCCTTACGGGACAGGGCATAGCCGGCACCCAGGATGGAGCCGACGCTGATGATGCTGCCCATCACCGTGTACAGGACGGAGTTGCCCAGACCGCGCCAGATGGCCGGATCAGCGAAAATCCGCTGGTACCCCTCAAGGGTGAAGCCCGCTGGCAGGAACCACACTTTGCCTTCGTAAATCTGGTTCGGGTCGCTGACCGAGGCGATGACGATGAAATACAGCGGGTAGGCCACGGCGGCAATCGCAACAAGCAGGATCGCGATTGTCATGGTGTTGAATGCCGGATCGGCCAACCGGGCGCGCAGCGGAACCCTATACAGGTCTGCTGGCCGGCGTTCGCGGAGGAGCTGCTGAGAGGGGATGGTCCTGGTTGTCATTTGGTTACCACAGACTTGTCTTGGTTGCGCGGCGGGCCACCCAGTTGAAAGTCACTAGGAGCGCCAGGTTGAGCAAGGAGTTGAACAGGCCGATCGCGGCGGAGTAGCTGAACTGCGCCTGCTGCAGTCCTGCGTGGTAAACGTAGGTCTGGACGATTTCAGACGTCTGCGTGTTCAGGTTCGTCTGCATCAACAGGGCTTTTTCGAATCCAACGTTGAGCAGGTTGCCGATTGCCAGGATGAACAGCACCGTGATGACAGGCATGATTCCGGGGATGTCGATGTGCCGGATCCGCTGGAACTTGTTCGCCCCATCGACCTTGGCCGCATCATGGAGCGCAGGGTCGATGCCGGTCAGCGCGGCCAGGTAGACGACCATGGAGAATCCGGCGTGCTGCCAAATGTCCGACACCACGTACACGGGGCGGAACCAGTCGGCCGATCCCATGAAGAAGACGGGCTGGCCGCCGAAGAGCTGGAGAGCGTTGTTGACCAGGCCCGAACGCGGAGAGAGCAAGACGAACATCATTCCCACGACCACCACCGTTGAAATGAAGGCGGGCGAATACAGTACCGTCTGGGTCAGCTTCTTGAACCGCCGGGCTTGGAGCTGGTTGACCAGCAGGGCCAGGACAATCGGCACCGGAAACGCGATGAGAAGGCCAAGGACCGCCAGCCAGACCGTATTTTCCAGCACCCGCTCAAACTGGAACGAGGAAACGAACCGCTGGAAGTTGGCCAGACCTACCCACGGACTTCCAAGGAAACCGTCCACCGGGTTGTAGTTCCGGAACGCGATCTGAACCCCGTACATCGGCCAGTACTTGAATACGGCGATGTAAATCAGCGCCGGCGTTAGTAATACGTATAACTGCCAGGCGCTGGCCACCCTCTTCAGCCGGAAGGACAAGGGTCTTTTGACCGGACGCGGCCCGGGGGGCCGGATCCTGGTTGACGTTGCGCGGCTCATTCCGCTTCACCTGAATTCGTCACTGAACTCCGTTCAATAAGGGCACATTCGAGGGCTTCAATCCGACCGTTCGGTTCGCCGCCCTCGATGAGCATTTCGACTGCGCGTCTGCCCATGGAGACAAACGGCAAGTCCATGGTGGTCAGCCCCGGCTGAAGATACGGAGCCAGGGTCTCCTGGTTGTCAAAGCCAATGATGGCAACGTCTCCGGGTATCCGGCATCCCATTTGATCCAGCGCCTGATAGGCACCCCATGCGGTTCGGTCGTTCGCGCAGAAGATGGCCGTCGGCGGGTTACCCGCGCCCATGACCTCCCGGGCATAGCGGTGGCCGTCGCCTGGATTTCCGTCCCCGAACCGGACAATGGCCGGATCAACGGTCAATCCGGCCTCGTTGAGCGCCCGCGTGTACCCGGCGTAGCGTCCGATGGCGGCAGGCAGTCCGCTTTCCAAGGTCTCAATATTGATCATGGCCACCCGGCGGTGCCCGGCATCGAGGAGCCGCTTCGTGGCGGCGTACCCGCCAAGTTCCTCGTCCGGGATGATACTGGGGATCCGGCGGTCGCGGTCTTCGGAATTCAGCACCACGGACGGAACACCGCGCAAGGCAGCCGGAACGTCGACTTTCCGGTGGTACATGGACGCGTAGACCACCCCGGCGACCTTGTACGAAAGCATGGCTTCCAAGGAGGCGCGCTCAAGTTCCCTGTCTCCGTTGGTGTTCACCGTCAGGACCAGAAGTCCCGATTCCCAGGCACGCTCCTGCGCGCCCTCGATGATCTTGCCCGCGAAGGGGGCACTGGCCACGACGTCGCCGACGAAGCCGACCATGCCGGAGACACCTTCACGCAGTACCTTGGCGTGGGCATTGGTCCGGTATCCGAGCTGCTCGACGGCCGTTTCCACCTTGTCCTTGGTCTTCTGTGAAAACCGGGACCCACTGACGTCGTTCAGGACGAGGGACACTGTGGCCTGGGAAACCCCCGCGAGGGCCGCCACGTCGTGCATGGTCGGTCCTGAGTTCAAATTTGGCCTACGCAACCTGGCACCTCCTTCGCTGTTGGTTGAAATAGTCATTCGTATAACTAACCGTCTGCTGATCGACTGTAATGCAGCTCACACATGCTCGTCAAGTTATTCTCCATGAGCGCATCACCGTAGCGGGTTCAGTCCCAGGTGACGGGGCCCCCGGCGCTGTATCCGCCGCTCGATCCGGATTCGTCCGAGAACCAGAACGAGTACAGGTGCGCGTCGGCCGAAAGCCGGATCATCACCGTGACGTGGCGTGGGTTCCGGTCCGTCGCCCCTGCCAAGGGGATGCTATGGCAGGTGTTGTCGACGCCGGAGGGGATGGTATGCGTTTCAGTGTCACCCGTGTCGAGGTCCGTCACGGTTGCTTCGGCTTCGCCTGCCCCTGTCTGGATGTTGATAAAAAGGTGGTCCCCCTGCACCAGGAGGGGTCTGGTCCGTACTGCTCCTGCCCCGTCGGGGCCGGGCGTGAGGGCGCAGAATCCGTCACGCCGCAATGTAGCCAGCCCCATTGAAGCGCCCGCGTACATGTGGTGTCCGAGACTAGGAGAGATGCCCGAGAATCCGGTGTAGTAGATCCTCGTCTCGTCTCCGTATGGAATGATGCCGCCGTTGACCATGTGAAGGTATCCATAGTCCCAGGCATCGGGTACCAAGGACGAGGCCAGGAAGGGTTCAGGGTTGACGTTGTAGTGGTAGCCGTCCCTCGAGATTCCCAGGTAGAGATCGATGATTTTCGGCAAGCCATGTGCTTCGGCAAAGTCGTTGGAGGGTCCCCGGTACACCGCGAACACGCCAAGCATGGCGCTCTCATAGGGCATACAGGTGATTTTGTAGATTTCCGGTGTCCGCAGATCGCCAACCGGAGGCGCCGCCCCAAAACCATGGCTCCCCACCCACGGCAGAACATCACCCTCGGACCAATGGGACGCCCCCTCGAAGTCGTCCGACTCATGCCAGCCGCGACCCCGTCCGTACGGCCCAAGGTGGGTGCGGAGGCTGAAGACCCACTTCCGCCGGAAGGGGTCATAGAAAAAGGTGGTGTTATCACCGCATGGGCCGGACGGGCCTTCGTGGAGCCAATGCTCACCGTCGTTGCTGGAATAGACTTCACCGCCCTCCGAGATGACCGGCGTTGAATGGGCCGGCAGATCGTCCGGGCCGAATTCCGGGGTCCTGCGACGGACCCACCGCAGCATACGGTATTTAGCTTCGGCATCTGCATAGTCGCGGCAGATGCTGACGCCGTCCCGCTGAAGAATGCTTCCCTCTTCCTCGTAATCCAGCCCCGTGAGCTCCCTCGGCTCGGCGTCATTCCATGCAAGGCCGTCGACCGACGTCCGCAACGTGGTCCTGTCAAACCAGCCCGACATGTACCAGACCCTCCACTTGCGGATTTGATGGTCATAGAGGATTCCGTCGTCGAAAGGGGCAGCCGCAGGACACCGGCCACCATTCATATCGCGGTCCGTCGAAGGGGCCAGCACCGGGTTCCTTGCGCTGGGAGCGGGCGGTAACCACGTTCGCACGAGGGACCGATCCTCCAACAGATGGTCGTCAACGATCAGCTGGCGCCCGATAAGGGCGTCGATGGAATTCATGTTTCGGTCCAATCCCTGGTTTCTTTCAATCCGTGGCCATCTGCGGCCAGCTGCAGGGATATTCCCCGGCAGGAAAACTGGAAACCGTGCGGAAAATCAGGGCCGCGCATCCACTGATGGCCGAAAAGTCATTCGTATAACTGTCAATGTGCGACTGTAATGCGCATCACACCACGCCGTCAAGCCGTTAACGTGTGTCGGATTCCTAAAAGCTCCCGGGTCAGGTTCACATCCTGGGAAGGGAAACAACTAGTTGCGTGTCTCAGTTTTGTTTGCTGAAGACCTCAATTGTGACCCTTGACACCCTCCGCGCTCTCCGCATAGTCCTCCGCATCCAGTGTTCCGGGAACTACCCACCACCATGATCACGACCTGGGAAGCGGGTGCCCTCCCGGATCCTTGGAGTTAAGGGGAGACGACGGGCCGGAGGTGATCCTGGTCAACGCCGGCGGTGCCAGGAACACAGCGTTCTCGCAGTGTCCATAGGCCCCCGATTGGACGGACAGCGGGCCGAGTTCGTCCATCCGGGGTGGGTTGGCGCCCGTCCGGGAGCAGGTGATCGCGGCGGCGCGGTTGGCGTAGGCGGCCAAGGCGTGCAATTCATCGGGCGTCAGGCTGTCCAGCCGTGTTCTGCCCCCCGGCCCCGAGTGCATCCAACTGCGCGAGTCCGGAGAGCAGCCCGGCCATGAAGGAGTCGCCCGCGCCCACGGTGTCGGCAACGATGATCGCTTCGGCCGCCATTTCCACACGTGCGTTGCGGGACAGGACCACCGGGCCAGAGGCTCCGCGGGTCAGGGCAACGACCGCCGGGCCAAGTGCCAGCCAAGCCTCGAGGGTTTCGTCCGGCGTCCGGTCCGGGTACAGCCAACGGAGGTCTTCATCGCTGGCTTTGACGATGTCGCTCGCAGCCACGAAAACTTCCGATTGTTGCCGGGCCACGGCCGCATCGGGGCTGATCGCTGGCCGGCAGTTGGGATCGAAATTGATAGTGGCGTGCTCCCGGGCGGATTCCACGAGGGCCAGGGTCGTCTGATCGCCCGGCGGAAGCACGGTAGCGATCGAACCTGTGTGGAGGTGGGTTGAATCCTCGACGGCGGTGAAGGCCGGCAGGGATGCCCCGTTGATGTCCCAGGTGATGGAGAAAGTGTATTCGGCGCCGCCGTCCGGCCCCAGCGTGGCGAGGGCTGTTGACGTCGGTGCGGTTCCGCCGTTAATGACGTCCACGGCGTTGGCTCGCAGGTGCTCGTCGATCATGAGCCCGTACGGGTCCTGGGAGTAGTGCGTCACGAGGTTCGTCCTCAGGCCCAGGCGGGCGGCTCCGACGGCCACGTTGAGCGGGCTCCCACCCGGGTGGGCCTGGCTTTCACTCCTCCCGTGGGGGTCCCTGATGATATCGACGAGGGATTCGCCGATGACGGTCACCGTGGTGTCACGAGCCATTCCTCTCAGCTGCCCGGGTAGACGATGGCTTTGAGCTGTCCGGGCTGCTTTCCGGCCTTGAGTGCCTGTTCTGCCTCGGCGAGGGCGAAACGCCCCGTGACCAGGACGTCCAGGTCCACTTTGCCGTCGGCGATGAGCTGGATGGCGAGCGGCCAGGTGTTGGTGTAGCGGAACACTCCGGAGAGCCAGATCTCACGGTTCTGGATGTACGAGACGGGGAGTTCGACGTCGTCCGCCCCCAAGCCGACCAGGATCACCCTGCCGGCCGGTCCCACGGCCTTGATCCCGGAACGGACCGCCTGCGGCGCGCCGGAAGCGTCAATGAAGGCATCGACGTCGAGCCCTTCGACGCTGTCCGTTTTCGCGTTGAGCGCATGCGTGGCGCCGTGTTCCAAGGCAAAGGCCAGGCGGTCCTCGGCGATGTCCGTGATGTAGATGTCGGTGGCGCCGAAGGCGCGGGCGGCCTGGGCGGCGATAATGCCAATGGGGCCGGCACCGGCGATCAGCACACGGCTGCCGGGCTTGATTTCGGCGCGTTCGCAGGCCCAGAGACCGACGGAGAGTGGTTCGATGAGGGCTGCTGCCTCGTCGCTGACGTTATCCGGGATGTCATAGGCGAAGTCGGCCTGGATGGTGACGTATTCGGCGAAGGCTCCGTCGATCGGCGGGGTGGCGTAGAACTCGATGTCCGGGCAGAGGTTGTAGCGCCCGGATTTACATTGCTTGCACTTGCGGCAGGGCCGCTGGGGTTCGACGGCGACGCGGTTGCCTATGCGGGCAGGGTCCACGGCGCTTCCGACGGCGGCGATCCGGCCGGAGAGTTCGTGGCCCAGGATCAGGGGGTGGTCAACGACGTAGTCGCCGATCCGACCGTGCTCGTAGTAGTGGACGTCGCTGCCGCAGACCCCGACCGCGGCGACCTGCACCAGGACCTGGTCGGGTTCCAGTTCCGGCATGGAGAGCGTTTCCAGGGTCATCTCGCCCTGGCGCTTCAAGATGGAAGCGCGCATGGTCGCCGGCAGTTCGGGCTGTTCGAGCGTGTGGGCCTGTGTGGTTGGTGTTGTCATCGAAAGTAATCCTTGGGAAATCGGAGAGGGAGGCGGTCTATTTGACGGCGCAGTTACTTGACAGCGCCCAGGGACAGGCCCTGGACGAGTTTGTCCTGGGCGGCGAAGCCGGCGAACAGCACGGGGAGGGAGATCACGACGGCGGCCGCGCAGACTTTCGCGAGGAACAGACCCTGGCTGGAGACGAAGCCCGTGAGGAAGACGGGCGCGGTGCCGGCGATGACGCCGGTGAGTACCCGGGCCAGGAGCAGTTCGTTCCAGCTGAAGATGAAGCAGATCAGGGCGGTGGCCGCGATGCCGGGCATCGCCACGGGTGCGATGATCTTCCGGAGGGTCAGCAGCAGGCCTGCGCCGTCGATCTGGGCTGCCTCAAGCATCTCCACCGGGACTTCGGCAAGGAAGGAGCGCATCATCCAGACGGCGATCGGCAGGTTCATGGACGTGTACATCAGGATCAAGAACCAGATGTTGTCCAAGGCACCGACGGTCTTGGCGAACAGGTAGAGCGGCAGGATCGCGGCGACCACCGGCATCATCTTCGTGGAGAGGAAGAAGAACATGACATCGGTCCACTTCTTCACCGGCCGGATGGAGAGTGCGTAGGCCGCCGGGATGGCCAATACCAGGACGAGCACGGTGGAGAAGATCGAGGCGGTGGCGGAGTTGATCATCGGCGGCCATGGGCTCACGCCGGAGGTCGCCCCGAAGAATTCCTTGTAGGCGTCCAGGGTGAGGTTCGCGGCGATGGACGGCGGGTTGGTGGCCGCGTCTGTTTCCGAGTGGAAGGAGGTCAGGATCATCCACAGGACCGGTGCTGCGAACAGCAGGGCCAGCAGCCAGGCGGCGAGTCCTGCGGCGGTGTTGTTCCGGGTGGAGTCCATGCGGGACTTGGCCCCGCCGAACTTTCTGAACCCGCGCCGGCGGGATCCGCCGTCGTAAGCTGCGGGGCCGGCCGCCGTGTTGCGGCGTGCGGCAGGGGTGAGGGTGCTCATCGTGCTGCCTCCTTTTTGAAGAGCGAAAAGACGGTGCGGAGGGCGAAGGTGGCCACGATGATGGTGCCGATGACCACCACGACGCCGGCGGCCGAAGCCAGCCCGTATTCGTTGGCGAAGTAGAACGTTTGGTAGATGGCGTAGGGCAGGTTCGCGGTGCCCAAGCCTCCGGAAGTGAGGGTAAAGACGGCGTCGAAGTTCTGCACGATATAGATCGCGCCGAGCAGGCCGCCCAGTTCCATGTATTGACGTAGGTGCGGGAGCGTCAGGTGGCGGAAGATGTCCCAGTTGCTGGCCCCATCCATCTGGGCCGCCTCCACGGTGTCCATGGGCCGGGACTGCAGGCCCGCGAGGAGGATCAACATCATGAATGGGGTCCACTGCCAGACCAATGACACGACGACGGCCATCAGCGGGGCCTGGGAGAGCAGGTCCGGCTGGGGCGGAGTGTTGCTGCCGACGAGCGACCAGATCCAAGTCAGGATTCCGTTGATCAGACCATACGTGGGGTTGAGCAGGGCATGCTTCCAGATGAGGGCCGCAGCCACGGGGACCACCAGGAACGGTGCGATCAGCAGCGTCCTGGCCAGGCCGCGGCCGATGAACTTCTTGTCCAGCAGCAGCGCGAGGCCAAGTCCTATCAGCAGACTGAGCAGCACCACCGAGACGGTCAGGATGATGGTGGTGAAGATCGCCTGGCGCAGGTCAGGATCGGTGAGGACCTGGACGTAATTGGCGAATCCGGCGAATCCGGTCTGGTCGGGGCGGAGGCTGTTCCAGTTCAGGAACGAGATGATCAGGGTCACCACGAACGGGAGCTGGGTGACGATGATGAGGAAGATCAGGGCTGGCAGCAGCGGCGCACGCCGGGCCCAGGCCAGGGCGCGTTCACGCGTTCTGGCGTTCATGGAAGGGTTGGGGGCGCTGCGCCCGGAACGGGAGATGCGCGCTGTTGCGGTAGTCATGAGGGTCTCCTGCGGTTCCGGGGCCAGCACTTGGCGGCTGGCCCCGGAACCGGTTGGTAGGTTTTGCTACTTCTTGTGCCTGTTACTTCTTGTACTTGTCGCCGATTTTTTGTGCGGCGTCCTGGCCCTTAGCCAGTGCATCGGCAACGGAACCCTGGCCCGCGACGGCGGAACTGACCCCTTGGGAGACAGTGGTTCCCAGGTCGGCGAACTCGGGGATGCCGACGAACTGGATGCCCACCACCGGGCGCGGTTGAATGCCAGGGTTCTTCGGATCGGCGTTTTCGATGGCCGTCCGTTCAGCCTGGAAGAACGGCGCGGCCTTCTGAAAGTCGGCATTCTCATACGTTGAGATGCGTTTGCCGGACGGAACCTTGGCCCAGCCCAGCTTGGCGGCCACCAGTTCTTCGTACTTTTTCGAGCTCGCCCAGGCAATGAACTTGCCTGACGCGTCCTGCTTCTTCGACGCTGCCTGGACACCCCAGGACCAGGTCCACAGCCAGCCCGAGGATTTGGTTTCCTTCACGGGGGCCTGAACGTAGCCGATGTCGCCCTTCACCGGGGATCCGTCAGCTTCCAAGGCACCGGCCGCTGAGGTGGCGTCGTACCACATGGCTGTTTTGCTTTGGCTCATGTTGTTCAGGCATTCGGTGAATCCGGCCTGGGCGGCTCCGGCTTCACCGTGTGCGCGCACCAGGTCCACGTAGAATTTCGTGGCCGCGGTGAACTCGGGGGCGTTGACCTTCGCGTTCCAGTCCTTGTCGAACCACGTCCCACCGAAGGTGTTCACCACGGTGGTCAACGGCGCGAAGACCTGGCCCCAACCAGGCTGGCCGCGCAGGCAGATGCCCTTCATCCCCGGAGCCGCGCCATCAACCTTGGCCGCAAGATCGGCCACCTGGTCCCAGGTGGGCTTCTCCGGCATGGTCAGGCCCTTGGCCGCGAAAATGTCCTTCCGGTACATCAGGAAGGAAGACTCACCGTAGAACGGCTCGCCGTACAGCTTGCCGTCCTTGCCGGTAAGCGACGCCGTGTAGGCCGGAAGGATATCCGTCTGGTTGAACGATGCATCCTTCGCTACGCCATCCAGCGGCGCGAGCCAGCCGTTCGCGGAGTAGAACGGGATTTCGTAGTTTGACAGGGACGCAACGTCGTACTGCCCTGCTTGGCTGGAAAATTCCTGGCTGATCTTCGCCCGGACGTCGTTCTCCGGGAGGACCGTGTAGTTGACCTTGATGCCCGTTTCCTTGGTGAAGTTATCCGCCGTGAGCTTCTGCAGGTCCTCCATTTGCGGGTTGTTCACCATCAGGACGTTGATGCTGTTTTGGTCTCCTGCCGCCGTGCCGCCACCGGCGCCGGAACAGGCCGAGGCAGCAAGTGCGATGCACAGGGCGCCGGCAGCCAGTGAGGCAGCGCGTATTTTCGGGCGCATTGAGGACTCCTTTGTTCTTCAAGGGGGTAGGCAGTCTCTGCACCTCGACTGCTGTGTCGATGTACCGGACTGGAGCGTGGCCTAAGATCGGGAATCCGATCTGCCGCGCTTGGTTCCTCAAGATTAGGCGTGTGGGATAGGGCACAACTAGCGCCTCCGTTGCCAGTTTCTGATACTAATTTTCTCCTCCGCTTGCCAGGTAGGCGCTAATGTAGGGGAAGAGGTCTAGGGATGCTGTCCAGATTTCATAAAGTCGAACGCATGGAGAAACGCTATGAGCGCGGTGGAACCGGTCGATGACGCAGCAGCGAGGCTTGCAGAACGGCTCCTCGGCATGCGGGCCAACCGTGAGGTCATCCCGGCCGACCCGAACCACTCGGTCCGATGGCACGAGCACGACTACCCCAGCCCCGTGGCCCGCTGGAACTACCACCCCGAATACGAGATCCACCTGATTCGGAAAGGCACCGGCAAATTCATCGTCGGGGACCACATCGGCACCTTCGAGGCCGGCCAGGTGTCCCTGGTGGGGTCCGGCCTGCCGCATGACTGGGTCAGCGACCTTGAGCCTGGGGAAGTGCTGGAGCGGCGGGACGCGGTGATCCAGTTCGATGGAAAATGGGTCCAGCAAGCAGCAGCCACGATTCCGGAAATGGCCGAGGTGAACCCCCTGTTGGAACAATCCGCGCGGGGAATCGAATTCCTGGGAACGTCAGCCCGGAAGGCCGCCGAAGCGATCGAGGCGATGGGCACCTCCACCGGATTGGAGCGACTCCACCACCTCTTCGAAGTATTCACGGTCCTTGCCCGTGCGCCCCGGGAGGAACGCCGCTACCTCGCCGAGGAATGGTTCAGACCCCAACTGGACGGCCAGGCCGCCGCCGTCGTGGACATCGTCCTCGAGTACGTCTTCAGTAATCACGCCGGCAATGTGAAGATGTCCGAGGCGGCCGCGCTGGTGGGAATGCCCGAACCGACATTCTCCAAATACTTCAAACGCGCCACCGGCCAGAACTTCAGCGACCTCGTACGCAAACTTCGGCTGGCCCACGCACGGCGCCTCCTGGAAAACAGCGACAAAGCGATCTCCGACATCTGCTACGAAGTAGGCTTCTCCAACCTGTCCAATTTCAACCGGCATTTCCTCAACGAGACTGGAGTCGCGCCGCGCGCCTATCGGAGTGCACGGCGTGAGCGGGCGGACGCAGCCGCGCGGAAGTGACAGCACCCGGCTCGGTCAGGCAAAGTCCGGCATCAAGCCCCGGGCTTGGCCGCCTTCGGGGAACTTAGCCCTGCACGAAGGGGCGGAGTCGTTCGAGGGAACGTTCCAGGTGATCGGTCATCGCTGCATGGCTCGCTTGGGGGTCTCTGTTGGCGATGGGTTCTGCTACGGCCGCATGCTCGTGGAGGCCTGCCAAGCCCAATTGCGATGCGTAAAGAATACGGAAAGTCCTCAGGTGTACATGGGCGCGGGTGAAAGCGTCATGCGCTGACTCGTTTCCGGCGATCTGGAAGATCAGATCGTGGAACCGTTAATCATGCTCCTGCATGGCGCGGTATTTGCTGAAGTCCATCTCCAGGAACTCACCGGGCTAATCACCGACTCCGAACCGCCAGCCACCATCCGTGAAGCACTCGAAAAGAGCGGCGGCGTGACAATCATCGCGTAACTCACCACCGCATTAAACATCCCCAATAAGATTCCATGTTGATTGAGAGCGAGACGAGCGACCGCCGGCACTGCCCACACACATCCTCAACGGACACGGCTGCTTCAAATACAAAAGCGCCCGATCAGATGTGAGCTGATCGGCGATCAATCCTTTGAAACATGTTGCCGGCCGCGGTTCCGTTGCCACCGGCCCCGTTTTGGCGCTGGCCGGGGTGTGCTCTTCTCGATCCACCCTGGACTGCCTCATCCACCTAGTTACCTGCCTGCGCCTCGTTGGCTGCACGGTCGCCAGCTGACAGACCACCGCAATCAAGGCCGCCATGGGCGCGGCTACGTGAGAAAACCGAGACCCCCGTCATTGTGTATGTAAGTGCGGAGATTGGCGCCGTCCGCCGCGAGCCAGAGCCCCGAGCCGTCTGGCATGACTGCATCAACTATTCCGCTTCGGACGGCTCCTTCTGGACGACGCAGTCTCCCCTGGTCAGCACGCCGTCAAGGTCGAAGAGGGTGATTTCAGCCATCACTCTTCCGTCACTGATTCGTCTATTGCAGGATGGCGTCGGCTTCGACTTCGACCAGGAGGTCGTGGGCTGCCAGGGCGCCGACTTCGACGACGGCGGTCACGGGACGGATGTCGCCGAAGATTTCACCGTGGACGGCGCCGACGGCGTCGAAGTCTGCAATGTTGGTGAGGTAGACCCTGGTGCGTATGACGTCCGAGAATGATCCGCCTGCCTGGATGAGGGCGGTCTCGATGCGGTTGAAGATTTCGCGGGCCTGGGCGGCGGCATCGTTTCCGCCGACTGCGCCGTTGCTGGAGCCGGCGGTAGTTCCTGCTACGACGATCTGGTTTCCGACGCGGACCGCGCGGGAGTAGCCGAGGATCGGCTCGCGGGCGGATCCGGATGAGATGTTCTGGCGCTGATTCATGGGTTCTCCTGATTGTAGGTTTTGCCCGGTTGGTGCAGGGCATGGTCGGGCCGCGCCCCCAACAGGGGCGCAGCCGGCGGGTGCGGTGACTAGTTGGCGAGGCCGATAGTGACGGCGCCGTCGTTCCAGTTGATCTGGCTGAGCATGCTGGACGGGACACGGAAAACCCGGCCGGGCGCGGCGGGCCACCAAAGCCGCTTCCGGGCAATGACCGTGCCGTTTTGGCGCAGGACTACTTCGGGGAACGGGACGTAGGTGTCGCTCCAGAGCAGAAGCCGACGGCGGGGCGGCGCGGGGTCGTGTTGGCGCAACAGGGCCGGTGCTACCCACCTGAACGGGGCATCGGCCGTCAGGCTGAGCGGTGCTCCCGCCGGCCGATCGCCCCGGAGGTAGCTGACAACATGCTCGGCTACGGCAGCGCCGTCGAGAGCCGCCACATCGGCGGTATCCACGGGATGCAGCATGTTGCCGATGGCGAAAATGCCGGCCTTGTTGGTCCGCAGGGCGGCATCCACCATCGGCGATTTGCTGACCGGGTCAATGTCGACGTCGGCCGCACGGGCGAGTTCGTTGTCCGGGATCCAGTCGCCGGTGAGGATGACTGTGTCGCAGTCGACGATCCGTCGTTGACCGGTGTCAATGATCTCGATCTCCACACCCTGAACGTTCGGCTTCCCGATGATCCGTGTGACCCTTGTGCGCGTGGCCACCTTCGTGCCGAAGAACAGCCTTCCGGGTCCGCTGAATAGCCGGTAGGCATCTGCCTTCGGGTATTCGGTGGTCATCAGTACCGTCTTGCACTTGACGTGCTTCAAAGTCATCGCAGCCGACCAACTGACCAACTCGGCACCGACGACTACAGCCCGTTTGCCGACCTTTCCGTGCTTGAGGTGGATGATGTTCTGCAGGTGCCCGGTGGTGTAAACACCTTTGCCACGATCGCCAGGGATCAGCCGGGCAGGACGGGGCCGTTCCCTGGCTCCGGTGGCGAGAATGACTACCTCCGCATCGACGCGCACCCGCCCGTCGGGCATGGTGACGTTGACGGAGCGCTCTCCGGCCCAGTCGGTGACCATGGCGTTGGTGAGGATCCTCGCGCCGGCAGCGGTGGCCTGCTCGCGCAGAATACGGGCGTATTTGGGGCCGTCGATGAACTTGCCCATGTCACGGATTCCGTAGCCGGGATGGTCGCTGTGCCGCGGGATGCCGCCGGCGGCACTTTCCCGTTCAAGGACGAGGACTTCGCCGCTCACGCGCGGAGCCAATTCGGCTGCGGCGCGCAGGCCGGACGGTCCGGCGCCGATGATCAGGACGGTCGGGGTCAGGACCGTGCCGTTGGTGCTCACTTGGGGACCTCCACGCTGGCAACTTTTGCCTTCGGATTAACTGGGGCGTTGGCGCTCTTGCCGCGGGATTCGAGCAGCTCGCTTACTTCCGCGCCACAGAAGAATCCCTGGCATCGACCGTTTTGGGCGCGGGTCCGGCGGCGCAGCCCGTCCAGTGTGCACGGCGGTATGGGGGAACTGAAGGTGTCGCGGATTTCCCCGGCAGTGACACGTTCGCAGAAGCACACGATCTTCCCGTAAGCAGGATCTTCCGCGATCCTCGCTGCGTCTTGGTAAGGGCGGACGAAAGCTTCGCCGATGTTGGGCATGTGTGGTGGTTCGGGCAGGTCGCCGCGCTCGACGAGCTGGATGGCGCCCGATGCCCTGAGGAGTTCGTCGACGTACTCGGCAACGGCGATGCCGGAGGTCAGGCCGGTGGAGCGGATGCCGCCGGCGATCACGTATTGCTGCTCCGTGTCGACCTCGACGAGGTAGTCGGGGTAATCGCTGGCTGCGCGTAGCCCGGCATAAGTGGCCGTTACCTCTTCTTCCAGGAGTTTGGGCATGATCTTCTCGCCCTTGCCCCTCAGGAAGGCGAATCCGCTCTCGGACGTTCCCGTGTCGGTGCGGTCGGTGAGGTCTTCGGCGGTGGGGCCCAGCATCACGTTGCCGTAAATGGTGGGGCTGACCAGCACGCCTTTGCCCAATGCCGTTGGCACCGGCAGAACGATTTTGTCCACAAGGGGCCGTGCCTGCTTGTCGTACACCAACAGCTCACCGCGTCGGGGGGTCAGGTGAATCCGGTCATAGCCGAAGAGCTGGTCGATCGTGTCCCCGCCCAGCCCGGCGGCGTTGATCACCCAGCGGGCGCTGATCCGGTCGATGCTTGTGTAAAGGTGCGTGACGCCGTCGACCCTCTCGATGCTGGCAACGCGACGTCGGAGCAGGAGTTCCGTCCCCCGCTGCACAGCTTCAGTGGCGAGGGCAAGGTTGGTAGTCCAGGTGCAGATGATGGACTCGTCCGGGACGGAGAGTCCGGCCAAGGCGCCCTTGCCCAGGTGGGGCAGGAGCCGGTAGATTTCCGCAGCGTCGATGATTTCGGTTTTGGGGTATCCGTTTTGCTCGGCCTTTACCTTCAGGCCGGGCAGGGCGTCGCGCTGCTCGTCATCCCACGCCACAAGGATGGCACCGGTGTGCTCGACCGGAATTCCCGTCTGCTTGGCGTACTCGGAAAGCAAGTGGTACCCCTCGTGCACCATCTTCGACTCAAGGGTTCCGGGCTTGGCGTCGAATCCTGTGTGCAGGATCGCCGTGTTGGCCTTGCTCGTGCCGTCCCCTACGTCTTCGCGTGCGTCGAGGAGCGCGACGCTGAGCCGGTACCCGGCCAGCTTCCGTGCGATGGCTGAACCCACAATGCCGGCACCGATCACGGCGACATCGTAGGTTTTGTTCTGGGTGTTGCTCATTCGGGTGTTCTCCTTCGTCACCGGGTTGCCTCGACGGCGGTTGCCCACCGTGCGCGGAACTCGGCTGCTTGGTCTGCTGACCACTTCGGTTCATAGACAGTGCTGGGGCTCCAGGGAACGACGGCGTCCTGGAGTGGGATGGATGGTTCAAGGGCCACTCTGGCCAGCGCTGCCGCGCCCAGGGGCGTAGCGTGCTGGGAGGGGTAGACGTCGATCTCTATCTGCATGAGATCGGCGACGGCCTGCATCAGAACACGGCTTTGCGTCAGCCCGCCGTCGGCCCGCAGCCGCTGGAGTGGATGGCCGATGTCTGAAGCGACAAGTAAGCCCAGCTCAGCGACCTGCGCGGCGATACCCTGCAGGACTGCGAGCACGATGTGTTCCGGCCCGGTGGACAGGGTCATTCCCGTGAGGGAGGCTTTGGCTTCCGGACTCCACCATGGTGCGGCCAGGCCCGCGAAAGCAGGGACGCTGAGCACGCCGCCGGAGTCTGCGGCGGCTACGACGTCGAGCTCTGAAGCTGACTTGATGAAGCCCATTCCTTGGAGCCACCTGACGGCGGAGGCCGCCGTGTACACCTGTCCGTCAAAGCAGTAGGTGGGCTTGTCTTTGACAGTCCAGGCAACCGATGCGGCGAGTCCGGCCGTCGAGCGTGTTGCCGATGTTCCCGTGTTGGCCAGCAGGAACGCGCCCGTGCCGAAGGTGCACTTCGCTTCGCCGGCTTCGAGGCAATTCTCGGCCAGGAGCGCCGCCTGCTGATCCACAATCAGACCGCCGACGGCCATCAACCCGCCGAAGGCACTCGTCGAGCCTGCGATCGCGTCGGACGGCAGAATCCTGGGAAGCTTTTCGTCGCCCAGTTCGAACAAATCCAGCAGCTCATGGTCCCATTCCCTGCTGTCCAGACTGGTCGCCAGGGACCGACTGGCCGTGCTGACATCCGTGACGAATTCCCCGGTCAAATGGTGGATGAGCCAGCTGTCGGAGGTGGTGACCACACCGTCCCGGGTGACGTATTTCCGGATCCAGGCCTGCTTGGGGGCGGAGAAGTACGGGTCGAGGATGAGTCCGGTGCGGCTTGCGAATTCATCGCGATGGTCTGCAAGGCCGGCGCAGATGCTTTCGGCGCGCCGGTCCTGCCAG
Organism: Arthrobacter sp. FW306-04-A; assembly: GCF_044358315.1. GTDB lineage: Bacteria > Actinomycetota > Actinomycetes > Actinomycetales > Micrococcaceae > Arthrobacter. The sequence continues at coordinate 647,755 of NZ_CP084559.1, read as the reverse complement.
ACGATCATGTTGGAGAGCGGCTTGCCGGTCGCCGGGTCCCAGGCCAGGACGGTTTCGCCTTGGTTGGCGATGGTGACGATATCGATCAGTGCAGAGGATTGGGCGACGGCGGCCCTTCCGGTTTGAAGGACGGAGTCGAGCAGTTCCTGCGGGTCCTGTTCGACGCCGCTGCCGGTCAGGTAGTGCGGCCGGACTGCTTGTTCGGCCAGGCCCAGGACTTTGCCGTCTTCAGACACGACGACCGCTTTGGTTCCGGACGTGCCCTGGTCGATGGATAGAACGGTGGTCACTTGCCCTGCGCCCTTTCGGAATGTTTGGCGTCGGCGTCCAACTCGGCATCGATCGAGTGCAGATCGGGCATGGCGAGTCCGGACGGACCGCCGCGTCGGATCAGCAGGAAGACCAGGTAGACAGCGCCGATTGCCACCATGATGGCAACGTACAACCAAGAGTTGATGAAGGATGCATCCCTGAAAACAGAGAGCATGAAGATCAGCCACACGGCTGCGATGATGATGACTGGCACCTCGAACTTGCCCAAGGTGAATCCCTTGCTCGGGGGAAGGCTCTTGCGCTTGACGATATACAGAAGGACCGTAGCCGCGTAGATGACTGCGGGCAGCAGGGTAGCGGCACCGAAGAGGCTGAAGAGCGCGTCGGTCTGGAAGGCGAAGAGGCCGAGGATCAGTTCCCCAAGGACGAACATGAGTCCGGTTGCCGCGGTGGGGGTTCCGAAGCGCGGGGACACTTTGCGCCACACGGCGTGGCCCGGGAAGCGGTCGTCGCGGGACATTGCCCACACGAGCCGGACTCCGGTCATGAGGATCACCATGCCGCAGGCAAAGATTGCGATGACGACCATCACCAGCAGCGCGGTGCCTACGACCGGGCCAAGAACACGGTTGATGACGTCGGCAACGGGAGTTCCGGACGCGGCCAGGGTCGCGGGATCGCCGGCCAGCATGGTGATGGCCAGGAGGAAGAGGAAGCCCAGGATGCCCGAAGCGAGCACGGCTTGCCACATGGCGCGGGGCACCACCCGGGCTGGTTCCTTGGTTTCTTCGGCGAGGTTGGCGGCGGATTCGAATCCAACGATCGTGAACGCGCCCAGCAAAGTCCCCATCATCCAAGGCCCCACGTGGAGCAAGGACCCGACGCTGAAGTAATCCTGCGCAGGGAGGGCCCCGGTGGAGAACAGATTGTCCACGTTCAGTTCCTTCGCGACCGCGCCAACGACGATGAGCAGCACGACGAGCAGGATCATGCCGATGAGTTCGGCGGAGACGGCGAAGTTGTTCACCCGCTCTGTCCAGCGCGTGGAAAACGCAACCAACAGTGCTTGCAAGGCCAGCACAATGCTGGTGATCAGCCATGCGTTCGCAGGGGTTCCCTCGTAGCCGAGGAGAACAGGCAGGACCGTTGATGCGATGGTGTAGTCGACCGCGACCACGACGATTGCGAGGAACGTGAAGGAGATCCAGCCCATGATCCAACCTAGTACCGGGTTGGCCAGGCGCGACATCCACTGGTAGGAGTAGCCGGTCACCGGGATGCGGGCCGCCAACGAGCCGAAAATGAGCGCGACCATGAGTTGCCCGACCGTGACGATCGGCCAGGTCCAAATGCCCGCAGGACCGGAGCTGTTGAGAACTGCGCCATAGGTGGTGAAGATGCCTGTGGCTATGGAAACGAACGCGAAAGCGACGGCAAAAGAGGCAAATCTGCCCGTGCCACGCTTCATTTCCTGCTTGTAGCCGTACTCTTCAACGTCGGTGTCCGTGCCTGGCACGAAACTGCCTGCCGGTGGGGGGTTGTGTGTCATTTGGAGCGAATGTCCTTCGATGAGGGCCCGTCGGAGCGTCGTTGCTGGGTTAGGCCGGGCGCGGGGTGTTGGTTCATTGGAATTGGTTGTTCCGTGGTGCCTCATGTTCATGGCGACATGACAGCGGCCGGATGAGGCCTACGAGGCGCTGGAAGCCACGTGCGTTGGAATCGCATCCACGTTTTGTGTGGATTTATGAGGATTCATAAGGAAAAGTATGGATCCGCGAGGCCGGTGCGTCAAGGGGTATCTGTTGCGATTGTCACAATCACCAAGATTTTCCTTGATTTCATGCGCATCAGCGGCGAAAGTCGGCCGACACATGTCCACATATTTCCACGACTGCCCTCCTCGAAAGCCCGAACGAGGAGCGCAGGTGCAGGGCCCTTGGAGGCTTACGTTCCTCCAAGGCGGAGGGTCTTGGGCGATCTAAACGTTGGGCGGCCTAAACACAGATACCCCGCACTTTCGTACGGGGTATCTTGACTGTGCAATCGGAGCGGGCCCGGACCGGCCGGATACAAGTAGCTGCGGTGTTGGTCGGAACTAGTCGGACTACTCCCCCGGACTGCCACCCTGGAAGACTTCAAGACCGGCCTCTTTCAGAGACTTGATGCGGGCACTACTGGCCTTGCTATCGGTAACTACCCCTCGAATTTCGTCAAGGTCACAGACATGGCGGACAGCAACGCGTCCCAGCTTGTCGCCGACCGCCAGAACGTAGGTCTTTGCGGACTTGGCAATCATCAGTTGCTTGATTGCCACGTCCTCGGATGAATAATCGGTGAGGCCTGCCCGGACATCCACTCCTCCTGCGCCAAGGAAGGCCCAGTTCGCATTAAAGCTTCGGACCTGGGCAAGGGCGTCGGGACCGTATGTCGTCATCTCCCCCGCGCGCACACGACCACCAAGCACATACAGTTCGACCTCTGGACGGTCGCTGAGGATGGAACCCACCACCAGGCTATTGGTGATGACGATGCCGTGAAACGTTGGGGAGAGTGCCCTCGCCGCGGCTTCCACGGTGGTTCCGACATCAAGGAAGATCGTGTCGGCATCGTCGACCAGCGCAGCAGCCGCCGCCCCGATCTCTTCCTTCTCTCGCGGGTTTTCCATGGAGCGGTTGGCCCTGTCGGGTTCACTATCTGTCACTTTGACAGGAGGCATGGCCCCACCATGGATGCGTTTGAGCTCCCCGGAGCGCTCCAAGGCCATAAGGTCCCTGCGCACGGTTTCTCCGGAGACAGACATCATGGACGCAATGTCGGCGGGCCTCAGGAATTCCCCTTCGCTCACAAGTTCAAGGATTCTTCGACGCCTGACCTCGGGGGGCTCCTTCATTGGACTAACCATCGCCTTCAGCGCCCTCTACTCATTGGCTTCTGCCCGGCTTCGCCGGTACACCGGTGCATCGGCTGGGGCCAGCCTCAGCCTAGCCAAAGCTGCTATTCAGGATGCAATTCTGTGTGTATCATACGAATTTGCAACAATTTCCACAACTTGCCAACCGAACGCCTCTGAAGAGTTCAACCGGGCACGCTCCGACGTCGGCCGCCCGGGGGCTCGAGCAACAGGCCTCAATTCCAAGGAAGGCTCCAAGGCGAACAACGTCGGCAAAACGTCGCGGTCGGAAGGCGGCTGGCGCCATCGGTTACCCCCGGGTGACGCTCAAGACGTTCCGCAAGGCAAACGCCACGATCAACGCCCGGATGATGGGAGTTGAAGCAACGGCATACCAAGCAGGCCACTCCAAGGTTTCGATGACGCAGAAACACCACGTCGAGGAATACAAAGAAGCCCTGAACACCCGCGGCGCACTCAATGCGTTCAACCCCGATCCGCCAAAGCCCCCGGGCATGGCATATAGCCGAGAGTGGGCTCACACCGAAGCTGAATCTAGTGAGTTTATGGTGGGTCACGGTTGGAATGAGCACTTTTCGCTCTTCCCGCAGGAACAAACCCGCAGGTCAAAGCCAAACTAAGAGCCCCCTGTCGGATTCGAACCGACGACCCCCGCTTTACAAGAGCGGTGCTCTGGCCAACTGAGCTAAGGAGGCGTGCCCCGGCGGACCGGAGCTGGCGCCCGGCGGACCGGGACTGATGCTCCGGCAAGCCGGAGCTGGTGCGCACGAGCGCTAGATAAGGGTAGCCCAAGACCTCCCGCCCACGGAAATTCCGCGACGGCCAGGGGCCAAGGCGGCGCCCGGCGGCCGCCACCCGCCATCGGGCGCTCAGACCCGCACCGCAAGCCCCGCACCCGCCGGCCCCCACCGCCGTCGGCCGCTCAACCCCCGCAGCAAGGCCCGCGCCTGGCGAACCGGACAAAAACCAAAACGCCGGCCCGGTCGGTACTCACCGTCCTAAGACAGCGAGCACCGCCCGGGCCGGCATCAAAATTCCCGCAGACCGATCTACTTCTTCGCGGCCGCAGCGGTGTTCAGGTCGGCAATGAGGTCCGTCTTGCCGTCCCATTGCTTGCCTTCGACGAAGACCGTGGGCGTACCGGTGACTCCGATGACCGCAGCCTCCTTTGTAACGACCTTGACGAACGGCCGGTAGGTCTTGCTGTCCACGCAGGAGTCAATGTTTGCTGCGCCTGCTTCCGTGGCCATCTTCTTGAGGTCGTTGTCCGAAAGGCCCACGCTACCCTCAGCGGGCTGGCGTGCGAACAGCAGGTCAACGAAGGCCGAGTACTTGTCCGGCGAAGAGTTCACAACGCAAGCCGCGGCATTGGCGGCACGGGAGGAGTAGTTGGTGCTGGAGCTGGCGTCCAGGAAGCCGAGCGGACGGTACTCCAGGCTGATCTTGCCATCGTTGCGCAGCTGGGTCAGCTGCTGGTTGTACGTGGCTTCGAAGTTCTTGCAGACCGGGCAGATGAAGTCGATGTAGGCCACTACTTTGACCGGCTTGCCAGCCTCGGCCTCGGCACCGGGAGCGGTCACCGTGGCGGGCGGGGTGGCTGGGGCTGACGGCAGGGACGCCAGGTCGACCGTGGCTGCCGCGGCCTTCGTCACGTCGGTGCCCTTCAGGAGGGTGACGCCGCCGTGCACGTTGGAGTTGGCAGGCGTCGGGCCTTGATCGGCAATGGGAGCGTTGTTGGCAATGTTCTGGCTGACTACCAGGGCAACCACTGCGAGGATCGCCACGACGGCAACCACAATGCCCCACCCGATGAGCAACTTGTTGCGCTTGTCCTTCTTCAGCTGAGCTTCGCGGATCTCGCGGGCCTTTTCGCGGGCCTGGGCGGTGCGCTCTGCCTTGGACAGGCGTGGTTCGTTTGCGGGGCTCATCAGTTCCTCGTGATTGATCGACGGCGTTGGTCTAGTTGGGTCTAGCTTTGGCAACGGGGCCAGTTTACGGGAGAAGACTGACAGCCAAGCTGGGGCCTTGGACTCCAGTCTGAGGAACGAGCAAGTGTCCTTGATGATTCCCGCCGGTAGGGTGGGATGTGAGTCACAAGCAACCCCAGGGGGCAGCAATGCAAGTACCGGCAAGCGAAAAAATCGACGTCGCACCCGAGGGCAGACCGGCGCAAAAGTCGGCGAAGTACGATTTCATGGTGGTCTCCAACCGCCTTCCGGTGGACCGTTTCCCCAGCGATGGCGGGGATAACGCGGCCGAGGGATGGCGCCGCTCCCCTGGTGGCCTGGTTACGGCCCTCGCCCCGATGATGACAAAGACCGACGGCGCGTGGGTGGGCTGGCACGGCGCCCCGGACGAACCCCTTGAGCCTTTCAGTCACAGCGGTATGGACTTGGTTCCCGTGGACCTCAGTACCGATGATGTTGAGCTCTATTACGAAGGCTTCTCCAACGCCACCCTCTGGCCGCTGTACCACGACGTCATCGCCCCGCCGGAGTTCCACCGCGCATGGTGGGATAGCTACCGCCGGGTCAACCGCCGGTTCGCCGACGCCGTCATCCGGCACGCGGACCGCGGAGCCACCGTGTGGGTACAGGACTACCAACTTCAGCTCGTGCCGAGCATGCTCCGCCAGGCGCGCCCGGACCTACGGATCGGTTTCTTCAACCACATCCCGTTCCCACCGCCGGAAATCTTCGCCCAGCTGCCGTGGCGCCAGGCCATCATCGAAGGCCTGCTGGGCGCCGACCTGGTGGGCTTCCAGCGCCCCAGCGACGCGGCGAACTTCATGCGCTCGGCGCGCCGCTTCATCGGCGCCAGCGTCAAGCAGCAGCAGATCCACGTCAAAGGACCGGAGGGCCAGATTACGCATATTGCCCGCGCGCAAGCGTTCCCGATCTCCATCGCCGTGGATCAGATCAGCGAACTCGCCGAGCGCCCGGAGATCATCGAGCGCGCCCGGCAGATCCGCCAGGACCTCGGCAACCCCAAAACCATCCTCCTGGGCGTGGACCGCCTGGACTACACCAAGGGCATTCCGCACCGTTTGAAGGCCTTTGAGGAACTCCTCAAGGAAGGCCGCCTCACGGTGGAAGACGCCACGCTGATCCAGGTGGCGAGCCCCAGCCGCGAGCGCGTGCGGCAGTACCGGCTCCTGCGCGAGGAAATCGAAGGCACCGTGGGCCATATCAACGGCAGCTACGACACCATGCAGAACACCGCCATACGCTACCTTCACCACAGCTACCCGATCGAAGAGATGGTGGCCCTGTACCTTGCCGCCGACGTCATGCTGGTCACGGCATTGCGGGACGGCATGAACCTCGTGGCCAAGGAGTATGTCACCGCCCGGACAAACAACACGGGAGCCTTGGTCCTCAGTGAATTCACGGGTGCCGCAGATCAACTCAAGCAAGCACTCCTCATGAATCCGCATGACATCGACGGGCTCAAGAACACCATCATGAGGGCCGTGCACCTGCCCCCGAATGAATCCCGCCGTCGGATGAAGTCCATGCGCAAACAAATCCTCGACCACGACGTCGATCATTGGTCCGCCGAATTCCTCTCGGCCCTAGCAGAAACCGTGGTACGCGATGACACGTGAAACAGCGGGCACTCCCCCTCTGAGCTTGTCCCCTGAACTGCTCGACGCCGTCCGCCGGATCGCCGGAACAGATCACCTTTTGGTGGCGATGGACTTTGACGGCACCATCTCCCCGATCGTGGACCACGCCGACGCCGCGCGCCCGCTCCAGCGGTCGGCCACCGCTTTCGCTGAACTCGCCAAACTTCCGAGGACGACGACGGCGCTCATCTCCGGGCGCGCATTGGCCAGTTTGCGGGCGGTCGCCTCGCCGCCCGAGGCCACGCTGCTGATTGGCAGCCACGGCGCGGAGGCCTGGCTGGGCCCCGGTTCGGCGGAACTCCAGCTTGACGACACCCAACGGGAACTCCTCGCCGAAGTCCGCGAGGTCTTGGCCGGAATCTCGCAGGAAGCTCCGGGGACAGTCCTCGAAGACAAACCGGCCGGCGTCGTACTCCACACGAGGCGTGCAGCAGACGACGTGGCGGAGGACGCTGTTTCCGCTGCCAGGACGGTCCTTGAAGGCCGTCCAGGAGTCTTCCTCAAGAACGGCAAGCGGGTCCTTGAGACCTCGGTGGTGCATTCCTCCAAAGGCGAGGCCGTCGATTTCCTGCGCCAGGTGACCGGCGCCACCGGAATCCTTTTTGCGGGCGACGATGTCACTGATGAAGACGCGATTGCCAGGCTGGGCGCTGGGGATGTCGGCGTGAAAGTCGGGCTGGATTTCACCCAGGCCGAGTTCCGCATCGAAGCCCCCGTTCACGTCGCCGAACTCTTGGAAGCGGTCCTTCGCGAACGGCGCCGCGAAGTCTCGAGAGACTCATCTCACATGTGACGTTCGTAACATTTGGGCGAATACAGCGGGCTGCTGCCATACTCTTCGTTGTGATGTGACGCACAACTACCGTGCGGTGTCACTCGAACTCCCCTGCCTGGGCTCCTGCCCAGGGCGGGGAGTCCAACTTAATAAACATGAACCATTCACAACGGATCGTCCGGCACGTACCTGCCGGTGAAGGGATTGATAACTGTGGCTACAGTTACTTTTGATAACGCTACGCGTCTGTACCCGGGCACAGATAAGCCCGCCGTCGATAAGCTCAACATCGACATCGCCGATGGCGAATTCCTGGTCCTCGTTGGACCCTCCGGTTGCGGCAAGTCCACCTCGCTGCGCATGCTCGCAGGCCTTGAGGATGTGAACTCCGGCCGCATTCTGATCGGCGACCGGGACGTCACGGACGTCCCGCCGAAGGACCGCGACATCGCCATGGTCTTCCAGAACTACGCCCTGTACCCGCACATGACCGTTGCGGACAACATGGGCTTCGCACTCAAGATCGCCGGTGTCTCCAAAGAAGAGCGTGCCGAGCGCGTCCGCGAAGCAGCCAAGCTTCTTGACCTCGAGCTCTACCTGGACCGCAAGCCGAAGGCGCTCTCCGGTGGTCAGCGCCAGCGCGTTGCCATGGGCCGCGCAATCGTCCGTAACCCGCAGGTCTTCCTCATGGATGAGCCGCTTTCCAACCTGGACGCCAAGCTCCGCGTCCAGACCCGCACCCAGATCGCTTCCCTGACCCGCCGCCTCGGCGTCACCACGGTCTACGTGACCCACGACCAGGTCGAGGCCATGACCATGGGTGACCGGGTTGCCGTCCTCAAGGACGGCCTGCTGCAGCAGGTAGACACCCCGCGCAACCTGTACGACCGCCCGAAGAACGTCTTCGTGGCCGGCTTCATCGGCTCCCCCGCCATGAACCTGCTGGAACTGCCGGTCGTCGACGGCGGCGTCCAGTTCGGTGGAACGGTTTACCCGGTTCCGCACAACGTTCTCGAAGAGGCCCACGGCAAGACCGTCACGCTCGGTTCCCGTCCGGAAGACCTTGAGACCGTTGGTGCCGGCGAAGGCCTTGAAGTTGAGGTTGACGTTGTCGAAGAGCTCGGTGCCGACGCCTACGTCTACGGCCACACCACGCTTGATGGCAAGAGCCACGACATCGTGGCCCGCGTCGACGGCCGCCGTCCCCCGATGAAGGGCGAGTCCATCTTCGTTCGTCCGCAGTCGGGCCACGTGCACCTGTTCGACACCAAGACTGGCCTGCGTCTGGGCGACTAGTCCCCACCGGCACCCTAACCTCGCTCCGCTTCGGCCAGGGAACCCTGCCGGCGTGGGCCCAGGTAAATCGCACGGCGGCCCTTCCGAGTGGACGGGCCGCCGTCGTCGTTAACAGCAGCCTCCATACGGAAGAATTGACTCCATGAGCGAGCAAAGCGGTGCCAAGTGGCATGACGAACCCACCGACTACGCGCAGATCGGCAAACTCCCGCGCACCGAGGCCGCGAGCGCCAATGACGTCGCGCCACCGGCGGGTGTGATCGGCTCCCTCAATATCACCGCTGCAGCGGCGGATCCCGAGCTCCTGGACCTGCCGTGGCACATCGCGCTCGAGGACTGGCCTACCAAGAACCTCGCTGCCCTGCCCCGCGGTATTTCCCGCCACATCGTGCGTTTCGCGCACTTGGGCGGTTCCGTCATAGCCATCAAGGAAACGTCCGAGCACGTTGCCCGGCACGAGTACCACATGCTCCGCAAGCTGGCCCGGATGGACGTACCCTGCGTCGAGCCGGTTGCCGTCATAACCGGCCGAACCACCGTTGACGGCAGGCCGCTCAACCCCGTGCTGGTCACCCGGCACCTCAAGTTCTCCATGCCGTACCGCGCGCTCTTCTCGCAGATGCTGCGCCGGGACACCCTCACCAGGCTTATTGACGCCCAAGCGCTGCTGCTGGTGCGCCTGCACCTGATCGGTTTCTATTGGGGCGACGTTTCCTTGTCCAATACCCTCTTCCGTCGGGACGCCGGCGCGTTCGCCGCGTACCTGGTGGACGCCGAAACCGGGGAGCTGTACCCGGATCTTTCGGTGGGCCAGCGCGAGTACGATCTCGAGATTGCCCGCGTCAACATTGCCGGTGAACTGATGGACCTGCTCGAAGGCGGCCTGATCGAGGAGAAGGTGGATCCGGTAGCGACGTCGGAGCTCATCATGGACTCGTACCGCCGGCTATGGGCCGAACTCACCGAAAAGGAATCGTTTGAGCTCGGCGAGCGTTGGCGCGTGGGCGCGCGCATCCGCCGCCTCAACGAACTGGGCTTCGACGTCGAGGAATATGTCATCAAGACCACCGCGGACGGCTCCACCATCCAGCTTCAACCCAAGGTCGTCGACGCTGGGCACCACCAGCGGCGGCTGCTCCGCCTCACGGGCTTGGACGCCCAGGAGAACCAGGCCCGCCGGCTGCTCAATGACATGGATTCATTCCGGGCGGACAACAATCCGGACATGGACGAGGAAATCAGCGCCCACACCTGGGTCAGCCAGATCTTCGAGCCCATTGTCCGGTCCATCCCGCGCGACCTCGCAGGCAAGCTGGAACCGGCAGAAGTAGTCCACGAAGTCCTTGAGCACCGCTGGTACATGAGCCAGAAGCAGGACAGCCACATCCCCTTGGCCGAAGCCGTGCAGTCCTACTTGGACACCGTGCTGCGCCACCGGCGCGACGAGGCAGCCATCATGCTCAATCCGGACACGGCGTTACTGAAGATCCTGGAAGCGGAAACCGAGGAATCCCGGTACGAGCAGGACGAATACCCGGATTCGGACGATTAGCGCGGGGGTTTAGGGCTCCAGCGTCTCCGCGAGTCCCGCCAACACGGGTTCGCGTCCCAGTTCGATGTGTGAATACGCCAAGGTGTAGGCCAGGTCCGGCTTGCCGCCAAGGATGGCGTTGCACAGTTCCATGTGCTCGTCGCGCTGGAGTTCGTTGCTTCGGTTGTGGGCCAACCCGAAGATCCAGCGCATGCGGCCAAACAGCGGCTTGACGGATTCGATGAGTAGCCGGTTGCCGGAGAGTCGCACGATTTCGGCGTGAAACGCCGCACTAAGGCGCACGACGTCGTCAGTCCGGGCGTCGTCGATCGCTTCCCTTGCGTCGTCCAGCAGTTCTTGGAGGCGCCCGCCCGGCTCACCCGCCGCGACGCGGACGGCCGCCATGCGGGCGGCAAACGTTTCCAGGCACAACCGGACGTCGAAGAGTTCATTGACGTCGGTGAGCGTCAATTTGCGCACTACTGCACCCCTGCGGGGGAACGTCTCCACGAAGCCATCCTGCTCAAGGCGTTGGATGGCTTCGCGCACGGGGATTCGCGAAACGTTGTAGAGCTCAGAAAGCTCCCTCTCGCGCAGCCGTACGCCCTGCTCGTATTTCCCGGCTACGATTCCCTCGAGAACCAGCTGGTAGACCTGTTCAGCGCGGGCCTCGTCGTCGCGACCATTCAGGGTTTCCGACATAGGCTTTGGCCACCCTTCCATTCCCCATTGTCTTCGTCCGTGGAGTGCAGTTGTCCTTGGAGCAGGGCGGACGTCGCTGCTCACGCGCTCCAACCGAGCATACACGGGCGGAAACAGCTCTTCGGCTCTCCTCCGGACGAGTCCCTGACCGAATACCCGGATAGGTTGTTTGGTATCCCAAATACTAGAATGCTTGTGATCTACATCGCACCAAACGTGCTCTACGCTTTTTTGGTATACATACCATCTGAGGAGCAACACATTGAACACCCTGATCCGCGCCGTCCGACCCTGGGGACAAGCGCTGAGCGACGTCCTCATCATGGACGGCAAGATCGCCGACGTCGAACCGCATGACCCGGCGCGCGCCGCCGCGGCTGGCGGCGTAACCGTCGTCGAAGGCCGTGGCCGTCTGCTGGTGCCGTCGTTCTCGGACGTCCACGTGCATTTGGACTCCACCCGCATCGGGCTGCCGTTCCGCGAACACACCGGCGGCCCCGGCGTGTGGACCATGATGATGAACGACCGCAAGAACTGGCGCAACGCCGAAGTCCCGCTCCAGGAACGAGTCAACAACACCCTCGGCCGGATGATCGCGCGCGGCACCACCCGTGTCCGTTCCTATGCCCAGATCGATGTCGACTGCCGCCTTGAGCGCTTCGACGCCGTGATGCAGCCTGGACCGCGACCCGGCGAGGCACCTGGACATCGTGTTCGGTCTGGCCGAAAAGTACCAGGTCCCCATTGACATCCATCTCCATGAGCCAGGCGAACTAGGCGTCTTCAGCACGGACCTGGTGATCGAGCGCACCCGCGCACTTGGCATGCAAGGCAAAGTCACCATGTCCCACGCTTACCAGCTGGGCAGCGTCTCCGAGGCCACTACGCGCCGCCTCATTGAGGAGTTCGCCGAGCTGGATATCTCCATGGCGTCTGTGGCGCCGTCGGTCTCCGGCCAGCTGCCCATCCCGCTGCTCGCCGAGGCGGGCGTCCGCATGGGCTTGGGCGAGGATGGCCAGCGTGATTACTGGTCCCCCTACGGCAACACGGACATGCTGGACCGCACCTGGCAGCTGGCCTTCACCAACGGCTTCCGCAAGGACGAGCTCATTGAGCACTGCCTCGCGATCGTAACGGTTGGCGGCGCCAGCATCTTGGACCCCTCTGCCACCCGACTGAAGGGCACGGCACGCCGCCCCGGCGTCGAGGTCGGCGATCCTGCCGAGCTCCTGCTGCTCGACGGCGAATCGGTCGCCTCCGCCGTCATGGACCGCGGCGCCGATCGTACGGTGATCCACCGCGGCACGGTCGTGGCAGACCAGCTCAAACTCGTCTAAGCCACCTGCAAAAAAGTGGCCGGTCCCCGAGGGCCGGCCACTTTGCTGGGCTGCCGGAGGATGCTGCCCATATGCGAAAACTAGCGCCCGACGGCGGCTGGCTCGCTGAGGCGTTCGGTTTCGGCGACTACCCCGGACAGAGCGGGCCCCCGCACGGCGAGGAATCCGGCTGCAGCGAGAAGTACCGCTTCCGCGGTCAGGGCCCAAGGGAGGCCAACGCGAACCCAAGGCCCTGGCTCATAGCAGACGGCTGCCGGCGCTCTGTGGTTCCGCGGATCGGATGACCACCAGTGCCATTCCCAATCCGAAGCCCGCGCTCTGAAAGATCTCCAGCAGGCCGACCATCAGGAGCTGCAAACCCACGGGTGCCAGCAGGCTCGCAGGCAGCCCGGCGACACTGAACCAAGCCAAGAGCGTAGCTGCGTCGGCCGCCGCCTGGCCCTTCGACACCAAGAACACTGCCAGCAACGAAGTTATGGCGAAATACAGCATGGCCTGCAGCCCGAAGAAGGCAGTCACGGCCCAGGCCGTCCGCTGCTTGCGCAGCTGCACTTTGCGGGCCCCACTTACGGAGCCGCCCGCCGTCGTCGTCTGCGGTGACATCTCTGGTGAGCCAGCCCCCGACGCCGCCCGTCCAGTCCCGTCCGAGCCTCCGGTTGCTCCGCCAGTCCCGTCAGGGCGCCCAACCGATTCACCAGCGCGGTAGATCAACGCGCCACCTAGCACGGCAGGAACGGCCCAGACCGCCGACGCCCAGGCAAGGCTTCCGGCGAGCGCGTGCTGTAGCGGCTCCATGGTGCCCGCAATGGTGGTGATGGCGGGACGAAGGTTGATAGAGACAAGGGCCAGCGCAATAAGAATCCAGGCTGTCGCGAGGCCTGCACCCTTCACGGAAGGACCGCGGCGCGGCGGGCGCGCTTGTCCCATTGACGCCTCCTCAAAATCTTATCTGGTATACCAAACAAGACTATGAGAGTCGGGATCAAAGTAAAACAGAGCCAGACCGTTGCCTGCGATGACAGTTGACCCGCGTCCTCCAAATTTGGGATACCAGTGACCTAGATGGCTTTACCTGGGTTGAAGATTCCAGCAGGGTCGAAAAGCGCCTTGATACGGTGTTGCAACTCGCGGATGGGCTCGGGCTGCTCAAGCCCGAGCCACCGCAACTTGTACTGCCCCACCCCATGTTCGCCAGTGATGGTTCCACCCATCTCGAGCGCGGCATCAATGGAGTCGTCCAGCGCCTTGTTGAGGCGAGACATAGCGTCCGCGTCTACCTCCATGTCCACCCGGTCTACCCAGAACGTGGGGTGCAGGTTGCCGTCGCCAGCATGGGCCACCACCTTGAGCTGGACATTGTGGGTGACGGCCATGGCTTCCAGGGCAGCAACGTAGTCCACCAGTCGCGACCTTGGTACGGCGACGTCCTCGCCCACCCGGTATTCGTTATCCGCTTCGTCCCCTCGGCTTGATCGCCGCATGTCGATGAGGCGTTCGGCTTCGGCGTTCGCTCCCGCCATCACGGTGGCGCCGCCGGCCGACAGGACCTCCCGCACCAACGCTGCCTCCGCGGCGGCGCCGAATCCGTCTGTCTGGATCAGCAGCAGGGCCTGTCCACGTTCGCTTAGGTCAGAGCCGTACAGGTCGTCGAGTTGGGCGAGTGTTCCGGCGTCGAGCATTTCCATGATGGCGGGCTGGACGCGCGCCTTGCCAACCGCCAGGACGCCAGCGGCGGCACCGCGGAAATCCGGGTAGAAGCCCGCCACGGTTTGTACATCCCGGGGCAGGTAGCGGAGGCGCACCGTCACGCCCACCACAATCCCCAACGTTCCTTCGGAGCCCACAAACAGAGCCGTGAGGTCGTAGCCTGCCACGCCTTTGAAGGTCTGATGTCCGGTGTGGATGATCGATCCATCGGCCAGCACGACGTCGAGCGCGAGCACTGAATCCCTGGTCACCCCATACTTGGCGCAACGCAGTCCGCCGGCGTTCGTGGCCACATTGCCGCCGATGGTGGACATCTTGTAGCTCGCCGGATCCGGCGCATACATCAGCCCATGTTCGGCCGCCGCAGCGTTCAGATCGGCATTCACCACGCCAGGCTCGACGACGGCGGTCTCGTCGTCCGCGTTGAGCTGCAGAATGCGGTTCATGCGTTCCAGGCTCAACACGACGCATCCCTGGCTAGCATGTGCTCCACCTGAAACACCGGTTCCCGCGCCTCGGGCAACAATCGGAACCCCGTGCTTGGCGCAGCTGCGCACCACGTGCTGGACGTCTTCAACGGAATCCGCAAACACCACAGCCAAGGGCAACTGCAAGTCCAAGACAGGTCCTTGGTCCACAGAGTAAATTCTGCGAGTGGGCTCGTCGACGGCCACTTGCCCCGGGGTCAGCACGGCGGCAAGCTCAGCCATGAAGCCGCTAGTGCGCTTGGTGTTTCCGGCAACGGCTGTGTAGTCCGACAAGATGGGTCCCTTCGCATCTGAGCACCGCAGACAGGCCAATTCGGCAGTCTTCGCGGTGTTTTCAGTGCTTCGAGTCTAGTACGCGACGATAGCCCGGTGCTCCGGCTGGTTCGGCCCGGAGAGCCGCGGAATCAGGCGGGCCATGACGATTTCCAGTTTCGCTTTGTCCTGCGGATAGGGCCACGTTGCACCGGTATATTCAAATCCGTGCCGGGCATAGAACGCCTTGGCGCGGGCGTTGTCTTCGTGGACCCCCAACTCAATGACCCCGGCCCCAAGCTCGGCGCTGGCTACAGCACAAGCCTCATCAAGCAACTGGTCTGCCAGGCCCAGGCCGCGGTGCTCAGGTGCCACATAGACGCTGATAAGCATGGCCTGCCGCGCCTGGGAGGGATCCTGCGGCTGCTTGATAACGACGCGCATGAGTCCCATGATCCGGCTTCCGTCAGTTCCGTCATCCGCCACCAAGGTGACGCTCGAGTCGCTTGACATGGTTGCGGCGCGCTCTTGCCATTGGGTGTCAGTCTGGCGCCGCGCCGCCGCGAGGCTCTCCACGTAGGCCAGAGGCGTGTCCGAGAGCATCTCCAGCCGCACCTCGCGAAGCAACCGCCAGTCCGCTAATTGGAGACGACGGATCCTATTCACTTCTGCCGCCCATGAATCGGACATAGCGATCAAGAACTCCGGGCCAGTCAGCCGCGTAGTCTGCGCGGGTTCGGGCAGGGTCCTCGGCGCCTTCCCAACCGTCGTGGACCAGTCGCAACTCCGTACCCCCATCAACCGCACGGAAGGCCACTCGAAGTTCAGTGGACCACATCGCGGTGCTACCCGGATACCAGCTCGCATGGAACGACAACGGCGGTTGCCAATCGTCGATCGTTCCCCAAACGGAGGTACGGCCGTCATCAGTCGTCTCCACGATCAGGTTCTCCTCGAACTCGACGTGCGAGCCCGCGCCGTAGACACTGTGGTCCTCAACTGGCCACCACAAATGGGGATGATCGGTGAAGCCCATGAAAGCGTGCGCCACGGGCGACGGCACGACCACAGTGCAGACTACGGGGTCCAGCTCACCAGACTGCTCTGGCTGGGATTCGGAGTCCGACGCGGCGTGACTGAAAAGGCTCTCCATGTGCACCAACATTACCGTCCAGCGACGCAAGCGGCTCGAGACTCATTGCTCTCCCCGGCCGACGCTCGCTCACCTGTGGCCGGTCCTGGGCCGACGCCCGCTCACCTGTGGGGCCTTCCGGCCGGTCCCTCGCTCACCTGTGGCCGGTCCTGGGCCGACGCCCGCTCACCTGTGGGGCCTTCCGGCCGGTCCCTCGCTCACCTGTGGCCGGTCCTGGGCCGACGCCCGCTCACCTGTGGGGCCTTCCGGCCGGTCCCTCCTGCGGTTTTGGGGCCTTCCGGCCGGTCCCTCCTGCGGTTTTGGGGGGCGGGGGTGCCGCTCGGTGCAGGGGCCGCCCGTATGTGAAGGAGGGTCCGGGGCTTCCGGCGTTGATGTGAAGGAGCGTTGGTGGTGACCGGTGCGTATGTGAAGGAGGGTGCGGGGTTTCCGGCGTTGATGTGAGGGGGGTCCGGTGGTGTGGGTGTTTAAATGCGGGAGACCCCCCGACCGTGTGGTTGGGGGGTCTCGACCTGAATGGTTGTCCGGCGGTGTCCTACTCTCCCACACCCTCCCGGGTGCAGTACCATCGGCGCTGTGGGTCTTAGCTTCCGGGTTCGGAATGGGACCGGGCGTTTCCCCCACGCTATGACCGCCGTAACCCTGTTGCCCGTCCCCGCACGGGTGCGGGGTGGGAAGACTGGTTACAACATTGTGGTGTTGTTATTCAGTTGTGTCGGTTCCTGGGACAACATGGGTTTGTTGTTCGGGAACCACATAGTGGACGCAAGCAGCTGGTGTTTGTGTGGTGTAAGTTGTCGGCCTATTAGTACCGGTCAGCTTCAACAGTCTTTGGTCCTGTCTTCCACATCCGGCCTATCAACCCAGTGGTCTGGCTGGGGGCCTCTCACACACGAGGTGCATGGAAATCTCATCTTGAAGCGAGCTTCCCGCTTAGATGCTTTCAGCGGTTATCCCATCCGAACGTAGCTAATCAGCGGTGCACTTGGCAGTACAACTGACACACCAGAGGTTCGTCCGTCCCGGTCCTCTCGTACTAAGGACAGCCCTTCTCAAATTTCCTGCGCGCGCAGCGGATAGGGACCGAACTGTCTCACGACGTTCTAAACCCAGCTCGCGTACCGCTTTAATGGGCGAACAGCCCAACCCTTGGGACCTACTCCAGCCCCAGGATGCGACGAGCCGACATCGAGGTGCCAAACCATGCCGTCGATATGGACTCTTGGGCAAGATCAGCCTGTTATCCCCGAGGTACCTTTTATCCGTTGAGCGACGGCCATTCCACAATGTACCGCCGGATCACTAGTCCCGACTTTCGTCCCTGCTTGAGATGTCTCTCTCACAGTCAAGCTCCCTTGTGCACTTACACTCGACACCTGATTGCCAACCAGGCTGAGGGAACCTTTGGGCGCCTCCGTTACTTTTTAGGAGGCAACCGCCCCAGTTAAACTACCCATCAGGCACTGTCCCTGACCCGGATCACGGGCCGAAGTTAGATGTCCAAAGTGACCAGAGTGGTATTTCAACGATGACTCCACCCGAACTGGCGTCCGGGCTTCAACGTCTCCCACCTATCCTACACAAGCCACTCCGAACACCAATACCAAACTATAGTAAAGGTCTCGGGGTCTTTCCGTCCTGCTGCGCGTAACGAGCATCTTTACTCGTACTGCAATTTCGCCGAGTTTATGGTTGAGACAGCGGGGAAGTCGTTACTCCATTCGTGCAGGTCGGAACTTACCCGACAAGGAATTTCGCTACCTTAGGATGGTTATAGTTACCACCGCCGTTTACTGGGGCTTGAATTCTCAGCTTCGCCTTGCGGCTAACCGGTCCTCTTAACCTTCCAGCACCGGGCAGGAGTCAGTCCGTATACATCGTCTTGCGACTTCGCACGGACCTGTGTTTTTAGTAAACAGTCGCTTCCCCCTGGTCTCTGCGGCCCCGATCCCCTCCCACCAGCAAGTGGTGTTCAAGGTTGGGGCCCCCCTTCTCCCGAAGTTACGGGGGCATTTTGCCGAGTTCCTTAACCATAATTCTCTCGATCGCCTTGGTATTCTCTACCTGATCACCTGTGTCGGTTTGGGGTACGGGCGGCTGGGACCTCGCGTCGATGCTTTTCTAGGCAGCATAGGATCACCGGATCCCCCCTCGCGGGGGTCCCGTCAGATCTCAGGAACGTCATCAAAGACACAGCGACGGATTTGCCTATCGCTGACCCTACATCCTTAGACCGGGGCAACCATCGCCCGGCCCGGCTACCTTCCTGCGTCACACCTGTTAATACGCTTACCTCCCGGGATCAGGTCCCGCGCTCGGCCAAAACCCGCACACCACAAGGGTGCTTGGGCAGGCTCCGGGCGGTTAGTATCCCCCGCTTGGCATGGGCGGTCCTTCGCCGGTACGGGAATATCAACCCGTTGTCCATCGACTACGCCTGTCGGCCTCGCCTTAGGTCCCGACTTACCCAGGGCAGATTAGCTTGACCCTGGAACCCTTGATCATTCGGCGGACGGGTTTCTCACCCGTCTTTCGCTACTCATGCCTGCATTCTCACTCGTGTAGGCTCCACCGCTGGTTTACACCGCGACTTCACCGCCCACACGACGCTCCCCTACCACTCCAGACGACTGAACCACGAAGGCTTGTCTACTATCTGAAATCCACAACTTCGGCGGTGTACTTGAGCCCCGCTACATTGTCGGCGCGGAATCACTTGACCAGTGAGCTATTACGCACTCTTTCAAGGATGGCTGCTTCTAAGCCAACCTCCTGGTTGTCTTCGCAACTCCACATCCTTTCCCACTTAGCACACGCTTAGGGGCCTTAGTTGGTGGTCTGGGCTGTTTCCCTCTCGACTATGAAGCTTATCCCCCACAGTCTCACTGCTGCGCTCTCACTTACCGGCATTCGGAGTTTGGCTGACGTCAGTAACCTTGTAGGGCCCATCGGCCATCCAGTAGCTCTACCTCCGGCAAGAAACACGCAACGCTGCACCTAAATGCATTTCGGGGAGAACCAGCTATCACGGAGTTTGATTGGCCTTTCACCCCTACCCACAGCTCATCCCCTCCATTTTCAACTGAAGTGGGTTCGGTCCTCCACGACGTCTTACCGTCGCTTCAACCTGGCCATGGGTAGATCACTCCGCTTCGGGTCTAGATCACGCCACTACACTCGCCCTGTTCAGACTCGCTTTCGCTACGGCTACCCCACACGGGTTAACCTCGCGACGTAACACTAACTCGCAGGCTCATTCTTCAAAAGGCACGCCGTCACAACTACTAAGGCTGCTCCGACGGATTGTAAGCACACGGTTTCAGGTACTGTTTCACTCCCCTCCCGGGGTACTTTTCACCTTTCCCTCACGGTACTGGTCCGCTATCGGTCATTAGGAAGTATTTAGGCTTATCAGGTGGTCCTGACAGATTCGCACGGGGTTTCTCGGGCCCCGTGCTACTTGGGATCCTCTCCAGGCGGCACACAACATTACGGTTACGGGGCTCCCACCCTCTACGGCCGGCCTTTCAAGACCGTTCACCTATGTCCATGCTCTCACCCCACCGGTCCGGCAGAACCAGTACGGAAAGTCCCACAACCCCGCCCATGCAACGCCCGCCGGCTATCACACATGGAACGGTTTAGCCTCATCCGCGTTCGCTCGCCACTACTAACGGAATCACTCTTGTTTTCTCTTCCTGCGGGTACTGAGATGTTTCACTTCCCCGCGTTCCCCCCACGCACCCTATGTGTTCAGATGCGGGTCACCAGGCCACGCAAACGCGCCTGGCGGGGTTTCCCCATTCGGACATCCTGGGATCAACGTCCGGTTATCGACTCCCCCAGGCTTATCGCAGATTCCTACGTCCTTCTTCGGCTCCTAATGCCAAGGCATCCACCGTGTGCCCTTAAAAACTTGACCACACAAAGATCAAAAACATTCCGAGAGAACCACGGAAACCAACCACGCCGAAGCACGGCCGGATCCAGGTCCATCAAAAAGAAATTGCTGTAGACACAAACAAGCACAAAGGCCTGCCCGTGTCAGATGCTCGCGTCCACTATGTAGTTCTCAAACAACAACCCCGTACCACACCCCCCGCACCAGCCACCCCCGCAAAGGGACAACCACCACGCACAGGCAAATGCAGCCAGGAAACCGGAAACACCAAAACCCACACCCCGCACCACCCCCCGACAAAGGAGGGCCCGCGGACCATGGCCCTGTTGCCTCAGGACCCAACAGTGTGCCAAACACGGAAAACCGGGACCCCCGCCCCGCACCGTTCCAGAACACCCCTCCCGCGAAGGGAAGAACATCCGTACTAAGGGCGGAAAAGAAACCACCGGCCGCTATCTGCTGATATTCCACCCATGAGCACCCACCGCAGAACAGACGCCTGCGCAATGGGCTTTGCTTCCACCCACCCCCGGACCATCCATGCGGACAGCACAAGGGGCGATGATGGTGCTCCTTAGAAAGGAGGTGATCCAGCCGCACCTTCCGGTACGGCTACCTTGTTACGACTTAGTCCCAATCGCCGGTCCCACCTTCGACGGCTCCCCCCACAAGGGTTAGGCCACCGGCTTCGGGTGTTACCAACTTTCGTGACTTGACGGGCGGTGTGTACAAGGCCCGGGAACGTATTCACCGCAGCGTTGCTGATCTGCGATTACTAGCGACTCCGACTTCATGGGGTCGAGTTGCAGACCCCAATCCGAACTGAGACCGGCTTTTTGGGATTAGCTCCACCTCACAGTATCGCAACCCTTTGTACCGGCCATTGTAGCATGCGTGAAGCCCAAGACATAAGGGGCATGATGATTTGACGTCGTCCCCACCTTCCTCCGAGTTGACCCCGGCAGTCTCCCATGAGTCCCCACCACGACGTGCTGGCAACATGGAACGAGGGTTGCGCTCGTTGCGGGACTTAACCCAACATCTCACGACACGAGCTGACGACAACCATGCACCACCTGTAAACCGACCGCAAGCGGGGCACCTGTTTCCAGGCGTTACCGGTTCATGTCAAGCCTTGGTAAGGTTCTTCGCGTTGCATCGAATTAATCCGCATGCTCCGCCGCTTGTGCGGGCCCCCGTCAATTCCTTTGAGTTTTAGCCTTGCGGCCGTACTCCCCAGGCGGGGCACTTAATGCGTTAGCTACGGCGCGGAAAACGTGGAATGTCCCCCACACCTAGTGCCCAACGTTTACGGCATGGACTACCAGGGTATCTAATCCTGTTCGCTCCCCATGCTTTCGCTCCTCAGCGTCAGTTAATGCCCAGAGACCTGCCTTCGCCATCGGTGTTCCTCCTGATATCTGCGCATTTCACCGCTACACCAGGAATTCCAGTCTCCCCTACATCACTCTAGTCTGCCCGTACCCACTGCAGAACCGGAGTTGAGCCCCGGTCTTTCACAGCAGACGCGACAAACCGCCTACGAGCTCTTTACGCCCAATAATTCCGGATAACGCTTGCGCCCTACGTATTACCGCGGCTGCTGGCACGTAGTTAGCCGGCGCTTCTTCTGCAGGTACCGTCACCCGAAAGCTTCTTCCCTACTGAAAGAGGTTTACAACCCGAAGGCCGTCATCCCTCACGCGGCGTCGCTGCATCAGGCTTCCGCCCATTGTGCAATATTCCCCACTGCTGCCTCCCGTAGGAGTCTGGGCCGTGTCTCAGTCCCAGTGTGGCCGGTCACCCTCTCAGGCCGGCTACCCGTCGTCGCCTTGGTAGGCCATTACCCCACCAACAAGCTGATAGGCCGCGAGTCCATCCAAAACCGCAAAAGCTTTCCACCACCACCGCATGCGCGGCACGGTCATATCCGGTATTAGACCCAGTTTCCCAGGCTTATCCCAGAGTCAAGGGCAGGTTACTCACGTGTTACTCACCCGTTCGCCACTAATCCCCCCGGCAAGCCAGGGATCATCGTTCGACTTGCATGTGTTAAGCACGCCGCCAGCGTTCATCCTGAGCCAGGATCAAACTCTCCGTTGAAGTAAAACAAAAACAGACACAACCACAACCACCGGAAATAACGGCGGAACGGCTGCACAAAATTTGAAACCAGCTGTAAAAAACCAGCCCCGCACCACGGAGGTGACACGGAACCAGCCAAAACAACCAATTTAATAAAAAATCGGTATCAACAAACTTGGCACACTATTGAGTTCTCAAACAACAGACACACCCGACACCACCCACACCCACAAAGGGCCCGGGATCGCTCCGGAGCAACTTCCCAAACTTACCGGCTGCTTGCCTCCTAGTCAAATCGGCGTTCTTGACTTGATCTTCACGAGGAATTCAGTCAACTTCACCGATCTCCACTGGGGAGCAGCGCGGGTACTAACTATACCACCACTTTTCCGGGGAGGCAAAACCCCCACCAGCCGGCTTCCTGCGCTCCAGCAATGCCCGCGAGACCTATGCAAAGGGTCCGGAAACTCGAAGCTTCCGGACCCTTCGCGTTCGGCTAAACAAGAACCACTAGACCACAGGCGTGAACCAGGAGGCACCAAGCGGTGGCAGGGTGACGGTCAATGCCGCAGGTTGTCCTTCCGCCCCGGGTGCCGTGGCAACAAGTTCACCAGCGTTGATGACGCCCGATCCGCCGTACACCTCGGCGTCGGTGTTGAGAACTTCCTGCCAAGCGCCGGCAGAGGGAACGCCAAGGACATAGTTCTGGTGCGGGCCGCCGGAGAAGTTAACAGCACATACCAAGGGGTTGCCGTCGTGGTCCCAACGGATGAACGTGAGCACGTTGCGATCCGCGTCCGCCCCGTTGATCCACTGGAAGCCGCCGGGCTCGTTGTCCCTCACATGCAGGGCCGGCGTCGAGCTGTATAGCGTATTCAACTCGCGGGTGAGCAACTGCAGTCCGCGGTGCGACGGGATGTCGGCGAGGAACCAGTCAAGGCCGTGCTGTTCGGACCATTCGGCCTCCTGGCCGAATTCGGTGCCCATGAAAATGAGCTGCTTGCCCGGGTGCGCCCACTGGTAGGCCATGAACACCCGCAAGTTGGCAAGCTGCTGCCAGCGGTCGCCGGGCATCTTGCGCAGCATAGATCCCTTGCCATGCACTACCTCGTCGTGGCTGATGGGCAGCAGGAAATTTTCCGTGAAGGCGTAGACCATGGAGAACGTCACCGTGCCGTGGTGCCAGCGGCGGTTGACCGGGTTTTCGGAAATGTACTTGAGGGAGTCGTGCATCCAGCCCATGTTCCACTTGAGCCCGAATCCCAGGCCGCCGTGGTTGGTGGGGGCCGTAACGCCGGGAAACGCCGTGGATTCCTCGGCGATAGTCACGGCTCCCGGGTGGGTCTTGTAAATGGTGGCGTTGACTTCCTGGAGGAAGGATATGGCTTCCAAGTTCTCGCGCCCTCCGTGAACGTTGGGGAACCACTCCCCTTCCTCGCGGGAGTAGTCCCGGTAGAGCATGGAGGCGACGGCGTCCACCCGCAGGCCGTCGATGTGGAATTCCTCAAGCCAGTACAAGGCGTTCGCCACCAGGAAGTTGCGAACCTCGGTGCGACCGAAGTCGAAGATGAGCGTGCCCCAGTCCGGGTGTTCGCCAAGCCGTGGGTCCGAGTGCTCGTACAGTGGTTCGCCGTCGAAACGCGCAAGGGCCCATGCGTCCTTCGGGAAATGCGCCGGGACCCAGTCCAGAATGACGCCGATGCCTGCTTGGTGCAGGGAATCGACCAGGAAACGGAACTCGTCCGGATGCCCGAAGCGGGAGGTCGGAGCAAAGTAGGACGTGACTTGGTAGCCCCATGAACCACCAAAGGGGTGCTCGGCCACCGGCATGAACTCGACGTGGGTAAAGCCAAGCCACTTCACATACTCCACGAGGTCCTTGGCCAGCTCCTTGTATCCGAGGCCAAGGCGCCAGGAACCGAGGTGGACTTCGTAGACGCTCATTGGCGAATTATGCGGATCTTTGTTGGCGCGCGCCGTCATCCAGGCGTCGTCCTTGAACCGGTAGCTGGACTCCACCACGCGTGATGCCGTCAAGGGGGGAACTTCCGTGCCGAAGGCGAGAGGATCGGCTTTCTCTACCCAATGGCCAGCCTTCGTGAGTAGCTCGAATTTGTAGCGCGCCCCTGCTACGACACCTGGGATGAAGACTTCCCAGACACCGGAAGAGCCGAGCGAGCGCAAGGCGTGCTCACGCCCATCCCACGAGTTGAAGTCGCCCTTGACGCGGACTGCCTGCGCGTTGGGAGCCCAGACGGCGAAGGAGACGCCGTCTACATCGCCCAGTGAGGAGCGATAGTGCTGCACGTGGGAGCCCAGAGTGTCCCAGAGCCGTTCGTGCCGGCCTTCTCCGATGAGGTGCAGGTCCACCTCGCCGACCGTCGGAAGGTAATGGTAGGGATCATCGAGCGTCACCGGGGCGGAGTCGCCATACACCACTTCCAAGCGGTAGTCCGGCACATGGCCGTGCTGAAGCGGCTCGAGAACCGCCACCCAGACGCCGTCGGTCTCGTGGGTCATCGGCGTGGAGCCGGCTTCGGTGACCACCGTGACGGACTCCGCCAAGTGCTTCACGGTGCGGATGGTGACGTGACCGTGATCGTCAAGGTGGGCGCCCAGTACAGAGTGCGGGGCGTGATGCGCACCGGCGGCCACCCGGCCCAAGGTAGCGGCGTCCACATACAGCGGGACTCGGGGCCGTTCGGTACGTGCTGAGCCTGTCATTTCCTTACCTTCCGATGTCGCCGCGGCACCCATGCCGGGGCTCGTATTTCCGAGGAGCTGCCGTGAAGCGTTGACCGGAATGGGTAACCAATCCGGCCTGTTCCGCAACTCGTAGATCACCTCGTACAAGGCCTTGTCCAGCCACAATGCCACAAAGAGCGGCGAGCGGCGGTCAATAGTTCCGGGGGTGATGTCGCCGTAGCCGGCCAGGAACGCTTCAGCGCAGTCGTCAACCCACGTCACCGGCACAGTGGCCGCCGGATTCTCGCGGATGGCTGCACCGGCCGCATAGTCAAAGGAGCGCAACATTCCCACGACGTCGCGCAGGGGAACGTCAGGAATATTACGGAGTTCGATCGGCCGAAGGGGCTCCCCTTCAAAGTCCAGGATCGCCCACCGGCCCGGTTCTCCCCCGGCGCCTGGCACCAAGAGGATCTGGCCCAGGTGAAGGTCGCCATGGATGCGCTGCAGCGTCCCGGCTTCCTTGCCCGACAGTTGCGTCAGGAGTGCCTCGAGCTGCTGCTCATGGGGCCCGACGGCGGTACCCGCTTCAGCCCACGACTGGCGGACGCGCCGGGCTACTTCGGCGGCGATGTCCTGGCCCGGAACCCGTTCCCGGGCGGTTCCGAGGGTTTCGGCGAGCCGCAGATGCACGGTGGCAGTCGCCTGACCCAGCTGCCGGGCCTCGGCGGCAAAGTCCGTGCCTGATGCCGCAGCGTCAACGGCAAGGCGCCAGGCGTCCTGCCCGCCCGCAAGGAATTCGTGGGCCACGGCGAAGTCCGCCGAGGCCGTGCCGTGCCGGCCAAGAGGTGTCCGTACCTCCCATGTTCCTGTAATCCATCCAAGGGTAGAGGGCACTTCCTTCGTACCCGCCGAGGTCAAGGCCGCGCCCACCTCCACCTCGGGGTTCTTGCCGACCGACAGGACCCGGAAAATCTTCACGATCGCTGCCGACTCGCCGTCGTCGACTATCACCGAAGTGTTGGACTGCTCACCGGAGGAGACCCGCACGGATCCTGAAGCGCTGGGCAGGCGCAGGCCGCCAGGCACCGAATGCCCGCTTGCGGTGCATTCGCCTTCTCCGGGTTCGGCCATGGCCAGACCCTGGATCAGATCGAGCCACGCGGTCACAAAGACCGGATCGTGAGGTGCGTCGTACACCCAGACCGGCGTATCGTCGTCGAGCTGGCCCACCAAAGCAGCCGCCAAAGCGGCTGCGGGAGTAGAGCGGTAGCTGAGCGGTACTTGGATGATGTCAGTCTGTATCCCGCCGTCGGCCGTGGCGTAGCGGATGGACAGCAACCGGACTTCCAAACCGATCCCTGCGTCAGGTTGCTGGAGCTGGAAGGAGCCGACGAAGTCCAGATCGAACGCCCCTGCCTTGACCGGAAACCATCGCTGCCGTGGCAGCCATTCCTTGAGTAGGGATGCCAGGACCGTGGTGGGCGCCGAGAGACTCATATCAGCCTTCAATGGAGAGCACTGGGATGGCCTGGGTGTAAGGCGTGGACCCGGTGGAACCCGCCGAGCGTACGCGGAGCCAGAAGAAGTCATGGCTGCCGAGCGTGAGGGTCAGCGAGCCGTCGTTGCCGATACCTGGGAATGGCTGGCCCCCGAAGACATCCCTGAGGCCTCGTCCGGCGTATTCAGGGATATCCAAGGTGGCAGCCACCGGATGCTGGGACAGGTTGAAAACACACAGGATGGATTCGGCTTCCTCGCCTTCCGGATTGTTCTCCGGAAGCTCGCGCAGATAGGCAAGGACAACTTCATGGTCTGCCGGAACGTGCCTGAAGCCGCCCAACCCGAAGGCCGCATGGTTCTTCCGGACACTCAAGATCTGGCGGGTCCAGCGCAAGAGCGAGCCCGAATGGGCAGCTTCGGCCTCGACGTTGGCCATGCTGTAGTTGTAGACCAGCGACTGGATGACAGGCAGGTAGAGCTTTCCGGGATCGGCGTTGGAGAAGCCTGCGTTGCGGTCCGGGTTCCATTGCATCGGCGTGCGAACGGCGTCGCGATCATCAAGCCAAATGTTGTCCCCCATCCCGATTTCATCCCCGTAGTACAAGAAGGGGCTGCCCGGCAGCGAAAGCAGCAAGGCGTTGATCAGCTCGATCTCGGAGCGGGAGTTGTCCAGCAGCGAGGCAAGCCTGCGCCTGATGCCGATGTTGGCGCGCATCCGCGGGTCTGGAGCGTACCAACCCAGCATGGCGGCACGTTCGTCGGCGGTGACCATTTCCAAAGTCAGCTCATCATGGTTGCGCAGGAAGGTCCCCCATTGCGCGCCTGCCGGGATTTCCGGAGTGTCGCGCAAAGTTTCGATGATGTGGGATGCTTTCTGGTCGCGGAGCGCGTAGTACAGGCGCGGCATGATGGGAAAGTGGAAGGCCATGTGGCATTCCGGTTCTTCCTCTGTGCCAAAGTACTCCACGACGTCGTGCGGCGGTTGGTTGGCTTCGGCGATGATCACGCGGCCCGGGTAGTTCTCATCCACCATTTTGCGTAGGTCCCGCAGGAAACCGTGGGTGGCTGGCAGGTTTTCGCAATTGGTGCCCTCTTCTTCGAAGAGGTATGGAATGGCGTCCGCCCTGAACCCATCAATGCCTTGGTCCAGCCAAAACCGGACAACATCGTGGAGCGCTTCGATGACCTTGGGGTTCTCGAAGTTCAGGTCAGGCTGGTGGCTGAAGAAGCGGTGCCAAAAGAATTGCCGGCGGATGGGATCGAAGGTCCAGTTCGACTCTTCTGTGTCCACAAAGATGATGCGCGCGTCCTGGTACTTCTCGTCGGTGTCACTCCACACATAGAAATCGCCGTACGGACCATCCGGGTTCTTGCGCGATTCCTGGAACCAGGGGTGCTGGTCCGAGGTGTGGTTCAGCGGGAGGTCGATAATGACCCTGACACCCCTCGCGTGCGCTTCGGCTACGAGCCGTTTGAAGTCGCTGATGGTGCCGAACTCGTCCAGCACGGAGGTGTAGTCGGAAATGTCGTAGCCGCCGTCCCGCAGGGGCGAATCGAAGAACGGCGGCAGCCACAAGCAGTCCACACCCAGCCACTGCAGATAGTCCAGCTTTTCGATCAGACCGTGGAAGTCGCCCGAACCGTCGCCGTTGGCATCCGCGAAGGCCCTCACCAGCACTTCGTAGAAAACAGCCTTCCGATACCAATGAGGGTCATGTTGAAGACCCGGGGCGTTCAGCTCGAAAGTGTTTTTCGGCGTGAAGTACTGACTCTGACCCTGCGGATTGAAGCTCACTAAGGCTACCTCCGGATATTGAGAATGTGTGCCGGTTCTTTATGGGCGTCCAGTCGAACGTAGTTGTACTCGCCCCACTCCCAGCTTTCGCCGCTGACCAAATCATCCACCCAGAATCTTCCGTTGGCGGTGAAGTCGGCTGGATCCAGCGAAAGCGCGGAGAGATCCAGTGTCACGGTGCTTTCCCTGGTGCCGTGGGGGTCGACGTTGACCACAATGATCAAGGTGTCTTTGCTGCCGTCAGGCATGGTCTTGTGCTTGGAGAACACGATGGTGGCGTCATCCGTGCTGTGGTGCAAGGTCAGGTTCTGCAGATCACCCAAGGCGGGGTGGGCCTTCCGGATGGCGTTAAGCCGCGTGATGTAGGGGGCGAGACTGTGCCCGGACGCTGCCGCGGCATCCCAGTCCCGGTCCTTGAACTCGTATTTCTCGTTGTCGATATATTCCTCGGCCCCCGGACGCGCCACGTGCTCATACAGCTCGAATCCGGCGTAGACGCCCCAGAGCGGGCTCGCCGTGGCAGCTAATGCTGCACGGATGCGGAACGCAGCCGGACCGCCGTACTGGAGGTATTCGGTGAGGATGTCAGGGGTGTTGACGAAGAAATTGGGCCTGAAGTATGCCGGGGAAACGTGGCTGACCTCTTGGAAATACGATTCCAGCTCGGCTTTGGTGTTCCGCCACGTGAAGTAGGTGTACGACTGCTGGAAGCCTGCCCGGCCGAGGGCGTGCATCATTGCGGGGCGGGTGAACGCCTCGGCGAGGAATACGACGTCGGGGTGCTTCTTGTTGACCTTGCCGATCAGCCATTCCCAGAACCACACCGGTTTGGTGTGGGGGTTGTCCACACGGAAAATCTTCACGCCGTGACGCACCCAGAGGAAGACAATCCGCAGGATTTCCTTGGACAGCCCGGTGGGATCGTTGTCGAAGTTCAGCGGGTAGATGTCCTGGTACTTCTTGGGCGGGTTTTCGGCATAGGCGATGCTGCCGTCCACGCGCGTGGTGAACCATTCCGGGTTGGTCTTCACCCAGGGATGGTCCGGGGCGGCCTGCAGTGCCAAGTCAAGCGCCACCTCAAGGCCCAGCTCATTGGCGCGAACCACAAAAGCGTCGAAATCCTCGAACGATCCCAGTTCCGGGTGGATGGCGTCGTGGCCGCCAGCCTCGGAGCCGATGGCCCACGGCGAGCCCGGATCCTGCGGGCCAGGAGTCAGGGTGTTGTTGCGGCCCTTACGGTGCTGGAAGCCAATCGGGTGGATGGGCGGCAGGTAGATGACGTCGAAGCCCATGTCCGCAACGGCGTCGAGCCTCTTGGCCGCCGTCGTGAAGTTGCCTGAAGTCCACGTTCCGGTGGAGGGATCCAAAACGGCGCCCTCGGAGCGGGGGAAGAATTCGTACCAGGCTCCGCGTCCGGCGAGGTCACGCTCCACCAGGAGCGGGTACTGTTCCGAGACGGTCACCATCTCGCGGACCGGCTGGCGCTCGACGACGGCGGCGACCTCCGCGCTGAAACCAGCGGCAAGGCGCTCCTCGGCAGTCTTCGAGGTATCGGCGAGGCCCTCAGAGGCGGCACGGAGAGTGCGCTTGTCCGCGGCGCCGCGCGAGTTCTCACCGGCCGCTTCCGCGAGCAGAGCGACGCCTTCGGCGAGCATCAGCTCCACGTCGATGCCGGCTTCGACCTTCACTTCGGCGTTGTGATGCCATGTGCCGTAGCGGTCGTGCCAGGCTTCGATCGCGAAAGTCCAGGCTCCGGGCGACGTCGGAGTCAGCAGCCCCTCCCAACGATCGGTGCCTTTGCCACGCTCGCCCGGTGCCGGGGAGAGCCGGACACGCTGGCGCTCTTTGCCTTTGGGGTCCAGCAGGATGGCACTCACCCCAAGCTGGTCGTGGCCCTCACGGAAGACCGTGGCGCCCACCACCAAATCTTCACCAGGCAAGGCCTTGGCCGGGAACCGGCCTTCCTCGATCACGGGCTGCACGGCCGTGATGGGGAATCTGCCGAATCTGAGACCTTCGGTGATACCGGTCTTCTGCTTGGACTTGGATGCTGAGCTGGATCGCGGTGTTGCAGTAGTGGTCACAACCTCGACGTTAGCGAGAAAAATCACATTTTGCGAAGAGGTGCCCCAGACTCTTCGGCGCAATGTGTCATTTACCTAAAAGAAACCGAAAGCTGTTCCTGCTGTCCACCGAGTGGATTAGTGTGGCGCTCGTGAAGGCAATTCGAAGGTTTACAGTCCGTACCCTGCTCCCCGAGCCGATCCGGCCACTGGCGCGTCTCGCGACGAACCTGCGTTGGTCTTGGCACCGGCCTACCCGCGAACTCTTTGCGAGCCTCGACCACGAATTGTGGGAAGAGAGTCGCCACGATCCCATTAGTCTTCTCGGGTCAATTGGCCGTGAGCAGCTGTACCAACTTGCTTCCAACAACGATCTTGTAGAGCGTGTCCAGCATGCGGCTGCGGATCTTGACCGGTACCTGAGCGAGCCGCGCTGGTACCAGGGCCTGGGTCCGGACGCCCCGGCGTGCATCGCCTACTTCTCCCCTGAGTTTGGTATCACCGAGGTGCTTCCGCAGTATTCCGGGGGCTTGGGGATCCTGGCCGGGGACCATTTGAAGGCCGCTTCGGACCTGGGTGTGCCGCTGATCGGCGTCGGTCTGCTCTACCAGGCCGGTTATTTCAAGCAGTCCCTTTCGCGGGACGCGTGGCAGCAGGAAACGTATCCGGTGCTGGACCCTGACGGACTGCCGCTGACGTTGCTGCGCGAACCGTCCGAGGACGGCACCGGCAAGCCAGTGTTGATCTCCCTGCCGCTGCCCAACGGACGCAAGCTTAACGCGCATGTGTGGCGTGCCGACGTCGGGCGCGTTCCGCTCCTGCTGCTGGATTCGAACGTTCCGGCCAACGATGACGCGGCGCGCGGGATCACGGACCGTCTCTACGGTGGCGGCGGGGACCACCGGCTGCAGCAGGAGCTGCTGCTGGGCATGGGCGGGGTGAAGGCGCTGCGCGTCTATCAGCGCCTGACGGGCACCCCGGCTCCGGAGGTGTTCCACACCAACGAGGGCCATGCCGGTTTCCTGGGCATCGAACGGATCCAGGAGCTCATGTCTTCGGAGGCCCCGCTGACGTGGTCCGAGGCCCTGGCGGCGGGGCGTGCGTCCACGGTGTTCACCACGCACACGCCCGTGCCTGCCGGGATCGATCGCTTCGAGGCCGTGCAGATCAGGCACTTTTTCGAATCCGGCCTGGCGCCGGATGTTCCGGTGGACAAGGTCCTGGAACTGGGCCGTGAGAACTACGACGGCGGCAACCCGGCGGTGTTCAACATGGCCGTCATGGGCCTGCGCCTGGCGCAGCGGGCCAATGGCGTGGCCAAGCTGCACGGGGTGGTGTCCCGCGAGATGTTCTCCGGGCTGTGGCCGGGCTTTGACCACTCCGAAATCCCCATCACCTCGGTCACCAACGGCGTGCACGTGCCCTCGTGGGTGGATCCGCGCATCTCCGCGTTGGCCCGCCAGCAGTTCGGAACCGAGGCCGAGGCCTTGGGCCGTTGGGACCTTGCCTACAACGTCAGCGACGAGGACGTGTGGCGACTCCGCCGGGAGCTTCGCGTGTCACTCGTGGAAGACGTCCGACGGCGGCTCCGGGCAGCGTGGAAGAAGCGCGGCGCCGCGGATGCGGAACTGGGCTGGACCGACACCGTGCTGGACCCGGACGTCCTGACGATCGGCTTCGCCCGGCGCGTGCCGACCTACAAGCGGCTCACCCTCATGCTCCGCGATCCCGCCCGCCTCAAGGCGCTGCTGCTGCACCCCAAGCACCCCATCCAGCTGGTCATCGCCGGCAAGTCCCACCCGGCGGATGACGCCGGCAAGAAGATGATCCAGGACCTGGTGAAGTTCACCGACGACCCCGCCGTCCGGCACCGGATCGTGTTCCTGCCCAACTACGACATCGCCATGGCCCGCACCCTGTTCCCGGGCTGCGACGTGTGGCTGAACAACCCGCTCCGGCCCCTGGAGGCCTGCGGGACCTCGGGCATGAAGGCGGCCATCAACGGTTCCCTGAACCTGTCCGTCCTGGACGGCTGGTGGGACGAGATGTACGACGGCGAGAACGGCTGGGCGATCCCCACCGCCAACAACGACGCGTCCCCTTCCGAACGCGACGACATCGAGGCCGCCGCCCTCTACGAGCTCCTGGAAACCCAGGTGGCCCCGCGCTTCTACGGTTCCACGGTCTCCGCGGATGCCGGCGCCGCGGGTCCCTCCCAGTCCAGCCCGGAGACCGTCCCGACGCACTGGGTCTCCATGATCAAGCACACCCTGGCCCACCTCGGCCCCGCGGTCTCGGCAGAACGCATGCTCCAGGACTACGTGAACACCCTGTACCGCCCGGCCGCGGAGTCGGGACGCCGTGCCTTAGCTGGTTCCTTCAAGGAAGCGAAGGAACTCGCGGCCTGGATCACCAAGATCCGCAACGCCTGGCCCCAGCTGATCGTGGAACACGTCGATTCCGTCGGCGTCACCGAAGAACCACAGATCGGCGACACCCTGCAGGTCAACGCCTACATCGCGCTGCACACCCTGACACCGGACGACGTCAGCGTGGAGGTGGCCTACGGCCGGGCCGAAGAAAGCGATGAGCTGGAGGACATCGCCGTAGCCGAACTGAGCTCGTTCGAGGACCTTGGCAACGGGCGCCACCTGTTCACCGGCTCCATCCTGATCAACCGCTCCGGATCCTTCGGCTACACCGTCCGCGTGTTCCCGAAGCATCCATCCCTGGCCTCGAAGGCCGAACTTGGTCTGATCGTCAACGCGTAGCGGTCCACGCACCTGCCGGGCGGGCCCACGCCCACCCGGCTGGCTCGGCTTGGTTTGCTACTGCTGGAAGACCGCGATGACGGCGAGGTCCCGCCCCGAGTAAGATTCGGCGTCCTGGAGGATTTCGCAAACCACCCCGAAGGACATGTCCGTCCGGTAGGCCGCGGGGACCTGCCAAATCAGGGTGACGGGTGGCTGGTCATCATCAGAGACGCTGTCTGCGAAATCGTGGAGTGAATCGTTGAGGGCGTCCAGATCCACGCCGTAGTACTCGGGGAAATCGAGCACCTGGCCGAAGACTTCCAAGACCGCCTGCTTGCTTGCTGCTGGCGGCACCATCACAGTGCGGCGGCCGGCGTCGGACACTTGTTCCTGCAGTTCTTCCAGCGTCCACGTGTCAGCGGAATAGATCTTCATGGTGTCCCTAGGTGCGGTAGACGTTGATGGTGTTGCCTTGGACGACTTCCCGCTCGCCCGCGGCAACCAACGCTCCCTGCCTGCGGTCGTTGAGCTCGGAAGTAGTCAGGCGCAGCTCGAACATACGGCTTCCCGCGCCGGATTCGGCGATCAGTTTGGGCAGGACGACCTTCTTGTCATCCTTGTTCCCGTTGATCACGATCAATCCGCGGTAAGAGCCGCCCTCCGAGTTCATCAGGAGCTGCACAATCCGCAGGGAGGGGTCGTGCCAACGGGCCGACGTCATGGGCTGGCCCTTCTCGTCAAACCATTCCAGGCCCGTCCGGCTGTCCGGGAAGCCTGGATCCTGGGCCTGCATGAACTCCTTGCGGAGCCGGATCACCCGTTTGGTGCTCCGGAGCATCTCATGGGATTCGGGAGTCTGGGTCCAATCGATCCACGTGAGCGGGTTGTCCTGGCAGTACGCGTTGTTGTTGCCCTGCTGTGTGCGTCCGAGTTCGTCGCCAGCAGTGATCATGGGTACGCCGATGGAGAGCATCAACGTTGTCATGAGGTTCCGCTTGGAAAGGGCACGCGCGGCGAGAATTGTCTCGTTTTCCGTGCGGCCTTCGAATCCGTGGTTGTAGCTGAGGCTGTTAGTCTGGCCGTCGCGGTTTTGTTCGCCATTGGCCTCATTGTGTTTACGGTCGTAGGACACCAGATCGGCGAGGGTGAAGCCATCGTGGGCCGTGACGAAGTTGAGCGAGGCGAGCCTGGAGCGTCCCGATGGTTCAAAGACTCGGGACGAACCCGTCAGCGCGTCGGCGAGAACTCCCATATTGCTGCCGGCGATCCCGCCTTCGGCAGCCGCCCGCTCTGAGAGCCAGAAGCGGCGTACGCCGTCGCGGAAGTGATCGTTCCAGTCCAACCACCCTTTGGGGAACCTCCCGGTCTGCCAGCCGCCATAGCCCACATCCCATGGCTCGGAAATGAGCTTCGATCTGGAAAGCACCGGATCCTCGGCGATCCGTGTGAGGAAAGGGTGCTGGGGATCGAACTCATTGCCCGCGTTGCGGCACAGGGTCACGGCAAGGTCAAAACGGAAGCCGTCGATGTGGAATTCGTCAGCCCAATAGCGCAGCGAATCAATGGCCAGGTCCACTACCCTGGTTTCGGCGAAGTTGAGGGTGTTGCCGCAGCCGGTCGTGTCAAGGTAGCGGCCGTGGGCATCGTGGCGATAATACTGTTGCTCCCCCAGACCCCTGAAACTGAACGTGTCGCCGTCGGGCCCGCCTTCCGCCGTGTGGTTGTAGACGACGTCGAGGATCACTTCGATCCCGGCGGCATGCAGGAGTTTCACCATGCCTTTGAATTCGTCCTGGACAGCATGGGGCCCCGCCTGTTGGGCGGCTTGCGTGGCATAGTCCGCGTGGGGGGCAAAAAAGGCGGCGGTGTTGTAGCCCCAGTAATTGGTCAGGCCCAGGTTCTGCAGGTGCTGTTCGTCTACGTGGAAATGGATGGGTAGCAATTCGACG
Source organism: Arthrobacter sp. FW306-04-A (assembly GCF_044358315.1). Classification (GTDB taxonomy): domain Bacteria; phylum Actinomycetota; class Actinomycetes; order Actinomycetales; family Micrococcaceae; genus Arthrobacter. The sequence continues at coordinate 612,971 of NZ_CP084559.1, read as the reverse complement.
GCCGTCACACCCAACGATTGGAAGTGCTCAATCATGGCTGGGTGTGCCATGCCGGCATACGTTCCACGCAGGTGCTCGGGGATATCCGGATGCAGCATGGTTTGGCCGCGGACATGTGCCTCGTAGACGATGGTGTCCCGCCACGGGGTGCGGAGCGGGCGGTCGTCACCCCAATCAAAAGCCGAGTCCATGCGTACCGAACTCAGCAGCTCTCCGCGCTGGTGCACGGCCCGGCCGTAAGGATCGAGCAGCAGCGGCTCGGCGTCGTCGGCGTCAAAGTCCGGAGCGGGGACGGAGAGTGGCAGCGCGTCCTCAACCGGCGCGGCGCGGAAGCCGTACTGGGTGCCAGGCGGCAGCCCATCCACGATGCCGTAGTGCACACCATCGGTGAACCTGGGCAACGTGTGGACTTTCCAGGAATCGCCGGGGGCCTTGTAGGCGACTTCGACTCGAGTGAGACCCGGGGCCCAGACGGCGACGTTGACCCTGTCTGCGGGGGTGTGTCCGTCGAGGCTCCCAGACCGCGGAATACTCAGCCCGAGCGGCGACGGCCGCGAGGCGTCCACTGTAGATGCTGTGTCAAAAATCGGCATAACCATTAGTTGAGAGTTTAGTCTCCGACGCCAATTCTCCCCTGCCCGCGGCTCATATGACAGTGCGCACGCCCTTTAGTCGTAGAGCCCCTGGCAGCCTGTGCGAAGGCGAACATGCCCCTCACCTGCTGAAACATCGTATCGTCCGGCTTCCTGGTCATTTCTCGAACCGGGTGCCCTCCCCTGATTGTGTCGAATGGGCGGAATACGCCTATCCACAGGTGGATGAGTTCGTATCCTCCCCCCGGTCGTTGCATACTTTGCCTATACACCAATGTGGAGGTAATTGTGCGAATCGCTCTTGCTCAAATCATCAGCGGCCGCGAGCTGGCGGACAACCTGGTCCTGCTGGAAGACTATGCCCGTCGAGCCAAGGAAGGCGGCGCCGAACTGGTGGTCTTCCCGGAAGCGACCATGCGGGCATTCGGGAATTCCCTGCTCGACATCGCCGAGCCCTTGGACGGGCCATGGGCTGGCCAGGTGCGGAAGATCGCCCGGGAACTTGGGATCGTGATCGTGGCCGGAATGTTCACCCCCGGGCTGGCCTCCGACGGCAGCAGCAACGCCAAGGTGCGGAACACCCTGATCGCCACCGGGCCCGGAGTGGACACCAGCTACGACAAGATCCACCTCTTCGACGCGTTCGGCTTTGCGGAATCGGACACCGTCGACGCCGGCGCCGATCCAGTGACGTTCGACGCCGGTGGCCTCACCTTCGGTCTGGCCACGTGCTACGACATCCGCTTCCCGGCCCTCTTCACCGCCAATGCCGACCGCGGAGCCGACGTGAATATCGTGTCCGCGTCCTGGGGCGCAGGCCCAGGCAAAGCCGAACAGTGGAAGTTGCTTGCGCGTGCCCGGGCGATCGACACCACAACCTTCGTGCTCGCATGCGGCCAGGGCGACCCCGCGAGCCAAGGCATCGAGCCCAAAGGTGCCGCACCCACGGGCGTGGGGCACTCCGTCGTCGTGTCTCCCTTGGGGGCCGTGTTGGAAGAGCTCGACGCCGAACCTGGCCTCTTGTTCGCGGAGCTGGATGCCGCCGTCGTCGAGGAAGCGCGGGTCAAGCTTCCGGTCCTGGCGAACCGCCGCGACATTTAAGGCAAACAGCGACGCTCGCTCACTAAAAGAAATGAGCGAGCGTCGCTGTCTAAGCGCTCAAAAGTGAGCGAGCGTCGGCTACGCGGCCGTCAGGGTGGCGGCCGTGCCGCCGCCCATCTCACTACTTGGTGGCGCGCTGCCTTGAGACTTCGTACAGGGAAATGCCCACTGCCATGGAGGCGTTGAGCGATTCCATGGCCGAGTCGATCGGGATGGAGATGATCTGGTCGCAGTTTTCGCGGACCAGACGGCTGAGGCCCTTGCCCTCGGAACCCACCACGATGCATACGGGATCGGTGGCCAAGGAAAGATCCGGCAGCGAGACATCGCCGTCGCCATCAAGGCCCAGCACGAAGATGCCCATCTGCTTGAACTGCTTGAGGGCGTTGTTCAGGTTTGCGGCGCGGGCCACGGGGACGCGGACTGCCGCGCCTGCGCTGGTCTTCCATGCCGAAGCGGTGACACCGACGGAGCGGCGCTCCGGGACAATGACGCCGTGGCCGCTGAAGGCCGAAACGGAGCGGATGATGGCGCCCAGGTTGCGGGGATCGGTAATCCCGTCAAGTGCGACGAAAAGGGGCGCGTTGGGGATATAGCCCTTCTTCCACTTGGCCACCGTCTGCTCGGCGAGGTCGTAGGCATCCTGGTATTCGTACGGCGGGATCTGCAGTACGAGGCCCTGGTGGACGGCGTCTTCCGTCATGCGGTCCAGCTCGGGCTTACCGGTTTCCAGCAGCGGGATGCCGCGTTCGGCAGCGAGCTTGAGGGACTCCTTGACGCGATCGTCCATCTCGATCCGGATGGCAACGTGCAGTGCCTTGGCTGGGATTCCGGCGCGCAGCGCCTCCACCACGGAGTTGCGTCCGGTGACTACTTCCTCGGTAGCGCGGCCCTTCGGGCCAGAGCGGGCGCCCGGGTTGGAACGGCTGGTACCCCCGGCTGCGCGCTTGGCTGCCGAGCGCTCGGCGAGCTGCCTGCTCTTGTAAGCCTTGTGGTATTCGCGGTCCTCGGCTTTAGGGGTTGGACCCCTGCCTTCCAAGGCCTTTCGACCGTGGCCACCGGTTCCAGTGGTGGGGCCCTTCTTCTTTTTGACAGCCCGGCGACCGTTGTTGGCCATGAAATCCACCCTTGATTGTGTTGAGTACGTCTGCAATCAAGTCTACTGAATCAACCTAAATCGGGACGACGGCCCGTTCTCAGCCCTTTTTGAGGCTCCAGCTGGCGCCATCGGCGCCATCCTCGACGGCGATACCGGCGGCCGCGAGAGTGTCGCGGATCGCGTCGGAAGCGGCCCAGTCCCTGTTGGCGCGCGCCTCGGCGCGGGCCTGCAGCTGGGCTTCCACAAGGACTTCAAGGGCTTGGGCTGTCTCGGAGTTTTCCTGGACTTCGCCGCGGACATCGTTGAGTCCAAGAACGGTAGTCATGGCCAGCACGGCTTGCAGTGCCTGCTCGGCTCCGGCATCGTCCCCTGACGCCAGTGCCGTGTTGCCAGCGCGGACGGTCTCATGCAGGGCACCAAGGGCTTGCGGCACGTTAAGATCATCGTCCATGGCGGCAGCAAAAGCTTCCGGCACGGGGCTCGATTCAGGGTGGGCGGCGAAGTCGCCACCGAACTTCTTGGACGCCTTGGCGACAAAACCGTAGATACGCTCCACGGCAGCCGCAGCCTCCTGGAGCGAGGTTGGCCGATAGTCCAGGATGGATCGGTACTGGGCCTGACCGAGGTAGTAACGGACCACGCGCGGACTTGCGAGCTCCAACATTTCCGCGGGGCTCACCGTGTTGCCTACAGACTTGGACATCTTCTCGCCCTCATACGTGACCATGCCGTTGTGCAACCAGAAGTTGGCGAAGTCGTCACCGGCAGCCTGCGACTGGGCCATTTCGTTCTCGTGGTGCGGGAAGCGGAGGTCCAATCCGCCGCCGTGAATGTCGAACTGCTGGCCCAAGTACCTCGTGGCCATAGCGGAGCATTCAAGATGCCAACCGGGCCGGCCGGTGCCCCACGGCGAAACCCAGCCCGCCGTCGTCGGCTCCCCGTCTTTGAAGCCCTTCCACAGCGCAAAGTCGCGCGGGTCGCGCTTGCCCCGCGGGTCGGCGTCGGCGGCGCCCTGCATGTCGTCAATGTTTTGGCGCGTCAGGGAGCCGTACTTGCTCCAGGAGCGGACGTCGAAGTAGACGTCCCCGGAGTCGTCCAGGGCAGGGTAAGCGTGGCCGCGGTCGATGAGCCTTTGAATGAGGGCGTGCATCTCCGGGATGTGGCCGGTGGCGCGCGGCTCGTAGGTAGGGCGGGAAACGCCGAGGACCTCGTAGGCCTGCTCGAATTCCTGCTCGTAGCGGTAGGCCAAGGCCCACCATTCTTCCTCGGCCTTTGCGCTGGGTTCCTCTGCCCAGTCCGGCCCGAACGATTGCGACGACTTGGCGAGGATCTTGTCGTCGATGTCCGTGACGTTGCGGATAACCGTGACGCGCAGCCCGCGGTATTCGAGCCAGCGGGTCAACTGGTCGAACGCGATCGCGGAACGGACATGTCCCACGTGCGGCATCCCTTGCACCGTTGCACCGCAGTAGTAGACGCTGGCCTTGCCGGCCTCAAGTGGAACGAAGTCGCGGACTTCGGCGGATGCGGTGTCGTAAAAGCGCAGGGTCACCGCTCCAGATTAGCGGATGCGCGCCATCTGGCTTCGTTGCGCAGCATCCCATCTCCATTCAGGGCTTTATCGCCCTTCGGGTGCTGCCGGCACGGCGTAGACGAGGGCCGTCGCGACGGCGGAGATGCCCTCACCCCGTCCAGTGAAGCCGAGGCCGTCGCTGGTGGTCGCCGTAACGCTGACGGGAGCGCCTGCGGCGTCGCTGAGGACGCGCTGCGATTCTTCGCGCCGCGGACCGAATTTTGGCCTGTTGGCCACGAACTGCACCGCAACATTGCCGATCTCGAAACCGGCTGCGCGGACAATCCTGGCTGCCTCACCCAGCAACTTCGCTCCGGAAGCGCCGGCGAATTCGGGACGGTCCGTGCCAAAATGCGTGCCGAGGTCACCAATGCCGCAAGCGGAGAAGAGCGCGTCAGCCGCCGCATGGGCCACGCAATCGCCGTCGGAATGCCCAGAGAGACCGCGCTCCCCCTCCCAAAACAGGCCTCCCAACCACAGCGGTTGAGGGTCGCCCTCAGGTGCGTAGGCGTGCACGTCCACCCCGATGCCGGTGCGCGGCAACGGCATCGCCGGGGTCCCAGGTTGCGCCCCCATCAGCCTTCCACCCAGCGGACTCCGAGCGGACCTTCCAGCAGGCCTTCGGCAATGATGAGGTCCAATGGCGTGGTGATCTTCAACGACTGGCTGGCGCCCCGAACTGCGTGGACGGGGACGCCGAGGAGTTCGACGAGCATGGCGTCGTCCGTGACGGCCGCGGACTGGACGTCGTCGAACTCTGCCGCCGCCGCATGGGCACGCAGCAAAGTCTCATAGTCGAACCCTTGCGGTGTCTGCACGGCCCGCAGTTGCTCCCGCGGGGCCGTGCCGGTGACGATCTCCGGCGCGATTCCGGCGTCGTCCCCGTCAGTTTCCACAACCATCTTGACGGTGTCCACGACCGGTATCGCGGGAATGACCGCCTTGGCGCCTGCGGACAGCGCGACGGCAACGCGGTGGAAGACCCGTTCGGGAGTCAGCGCCCGGGCAGCGTCGTGAACCAGTACAGCGCGTGTTCCCTCAAGCACCGCCTCAAGGGCCGCACGGACCGAATCGGCACGCGTGGATCCGCCGTCGACCACTGTGACCAGAGGCCCGTCAGTGCCGAGCTCCTGCCGGAATTCCTCGCAAAGCTCTCGCAGCTCGAGGTCCCCTGCGGGGATGGCAACGCAAATCTGCCGGGCAACATCTGCCGTGGCGACGCCGCGGAGGGCATGGGTGAGGATGGGTTCGCCGCCCAGCGGCACCTTTGCCTTGGGCATGCCGTAGCCAAGCCGCTCGCCCGAGCCTGCCGCAACGACGACGACGGCGGTGGCCTCGCGCTGGGATGGTGTAGTCATGCGCTCAAGCCTACGTGGTGCCCCACCGGGCAAAAGGAAACCCCGGCGGCAGGTTGCCACCGGGGTTTAAATCTTTGAATCTTTGTTAGGAAGCCAGAACTTCGTCGAGAACGCTTGCGGCCTTCTCTTCGTCGGTCTTCTCAGCCAGTGCCAGTTCTGAAATCAGAATCTGACGGGCTTTGGCCAGCATTCGCTTCTCACCTGCGGAAAGGCCGCGATCGTGATCACGGCGCCAAAGATCGCGAACGACCTCTGCAACCTTGATGACGTCGCCGGAAGCAAGCTTCTCCAGGTTTGCCTTGTAGCGACGGGACCAGTTGGTGGGCTCTTCAGTGAACTCGGCACGGAGAACGTCGAATACGTGCTCCAAGCCTTCCTTGCCCACTACGTCGCGAACCCCAACAAGGTCTACGTTTTCTGCTGGAACTTCAATGGTCAGATCACCCTGAGCCACCTTGAGCTTGAGATACATCTTCTCTTCGCCCTTGATAGTGCGCATCTTGATTTCTTCAATTTTTGCTGCACCGTGGTGAGGGTAAACTACTGTCTCGCCGACCTCAAAAACCATGTGGACTTTCCCCTTTCCCGCAGACCAGTTTATCACGCTTAAGGCATACGATTGGCACGGAGAGGGGTCCTGAACCCCGTAAATACGCGGAAAATGGCCTTTTCAGCCCTCCGGCACCCCCTTGACGGGAAGGCACAAAAGTGCATAGGACGCCGCGCCCCGGAACACGTTACGCCTCCGGGAGGCCCGCCACAATGGTGCTCGGAATCCTTGTTTGAGCTGGTTTGCCGATAGGCTATGCCTGAAAAGTGTTCCAATGACTCTAAGAGGAGTACGTGTCGTGCGCATTACTGCGATGAACCGTGTCCAGCGCGGCAAACTGGCGATGGCGACGGCAGCCATCAGTATCGGTCTCTTGTCCGTGACCGGCTGTGGCTACATCAACGCCCAGCAGACCAGCCACCAGTACGCAGCGTCGGACGGCGTCAAGGAAGACCTCGGTTCGCTCCAGCTGCGCAACATGCTTATTGTCTCCACTGGCGCCAACAAGCCGGGACGCGTTATTGGTGCTGTCTTCAACACTTCCTCCAGCGATGCGACCCTGACCATCAACGGAGCCAGCGGCTCGCAGACCAGCATTCCGGTCAAGGCAAAGTCGCAGACCTACCTCAACGAGACCACAGACCCCGCGCTTCTGAGCATCAGCGGCGGAAACCCGGGCTCCTTGGTTTCCGTGACCATCAAGACAGGCTCCGACTCCCGCACGGTGCAGTTCCCGGTCCTGGACGGCACCTTGAAGGAATACGAGAAGTACATTCCTGCCACGGCAACGCCGAGCTCCTCAGTCAGCGGATCGGCCACGAGCAGCGCCACGCCGACGCCGAGCGCGAGCAGCACCGGCCACTAGGCGGCAAACGGCCTGCGTCACCCTGCCCAGCGGACAGGCGCAGTTACCCCGCAAGATCGCAAAAGGAAGGGCTCCCACCATGGGAGCCCTTCCTTTTGCTGTTTGCCTTGCGCGGGGCCGTTCCGGGTCCTTGACGGCCGTTCGGGGTCCTTCCAGGCTTACGGTTGCCTACGGTTCGAACTTGTAGCCCAAGCCGCGCACGGTCACGAGATAGCGGGGAACCGAGGGGTCGGGCTCGATCTTGCTGCGCAAACGCTTCACGTGGACGTCCAGGGTCTTTGTGTCCCCGACGTAGTCGGAGCCCCAGACGCGGTCGATCAGCTGTCCACGGGTGAGCACACGGCCCGAATTGCGAAGAAGCATCTCAAGGAGTTCGAACTCCTTCAGGGGAAGCGACACTTGTTCGCCGTTGACGCTCACCACATGGCGCTCAATGTCCATCCTGACCGGGCCGGCCTGCACGGTGGATGTGATGAGTTCCTCGGGCTCGCCTTGCCGGCGCAGCACGGCACGAACGCGCGCCACGAGTTCCCTGGAAGAGTAGGGCTTGGTGACGTAGTCGTCCGCGCCGAGTTCCAAGCCAACCACCTTGTCGATTTCCGAGTCCTTGGCGGTCAGCATGATGACCGGGACGCTGGAACGCTGCCGAAGCTGACGGCAAACCTCGGTGCCTGGGGTCCCCGGAAGCTGCAGGTCCAGCAACACCAGATCGGCCCCGTTGCGGTCGAACTCCACCAACGCGTCACTGCCGTTGTCCACTACCTGGACATCGAAGCCTTCCTTGCCCAATAGGTAGGACAGAGGGTCGCTGAATGACTCTTCGTCCTCCACGATCAGAATCCTGCTCAAGCGCCAGCTCCTTGCTCTAGGGCGCGTACTGCGCCCGTCGTTTGAATAACGTTTCGGGGCTTCGCCCCGGCGTCGTCGTTCTCCTGGCCTTCCATTTCCGGAAGGCGGATAGTGAAAGTAGATCCTTGGCCGGGCTGGGACCAGACGGTAACCTCGCCGCCATGGTTGGACACCACATGCTTGACGATACTCAGGCCCAAGCCGGTTCCCCCGGTTTGCCGCGACCTTGCGGCATCCACGCGGTAGAAACGCTCGAAGATACGCTCCTGGTCCTCGGGGCTAAGTCCTTCGCCCTGGTCCGTGACGGAAATGGCCACCACGCCCTCTTTGGCCCGGACACCCACCCCTACGCGGGTGTTTTCCGGAGAATAGCGGATGGCGTTGTCGATGAGGTTCCGTAATGCTGTCACCAGCAAGTCCTGGTCACCGAAGACCATGGTCTCCGTCCGGCCGCCGACCACGATTTTGATGTTCTTGAGCTCCGCCGGGAGTTGCGAGCGATCTACGGCTTCAGTAATCACTGTGTTGATATCCACAGCGTGCCCCTGTTGTGCCACATTGGCGCCCTGGAGCCGGGACAGCTCAATGATGTCCTGCACGAGCGCAGCGAGCCGCGTGGATTCTTTGTGCATCCGCTTCGCGAAGCGACGGACGGCTTCTTCGTCATCCGGGCTTGCCTCAAGGGCCTCGGCCAGCAAGGAAATGGCGCCCACCGGTGTCTTGAGTTCGTGCGAGACGTTCGCAACGAAGTCGTTGCGGATCTCCTCGGTGCGGGTGATTTCGGTGCGGTCATCGGCCAGAAGGACGATATATTCCCATCCGAGCATGGCTGCCCGGACCTGCACCACGATGGTGCCCTTGCCGAGTGGACCCCGGGGCAACTCGAAGGTCTTCTCCAGGATCACGCCGTCGCGCCGGACCTTTGCCGTCATGTCCAGCAGCTGCTTGTGCACTACTGTGTGTCCCCTGACGAGGCCGTAAGCGTAGGCCGCGGGACTGGCCCGGACGACGCCGTCGATCGCGTCCACCACCACAAAGGCGCGCCCGACGACTGACAGCACCTCCGCGGCGCCCTCCGGAAGCAGTGGTTCCGTGACGTCCAGGTCCACGATCTTTCGCTGCCGTTCACTGAGCCTGAACGCGAGCACGCCAAAGACGCCGCATGACAGACCGGCAAGGCCTGCGATGACACCGATGAGCACTGGATCCACGGATCTAGCTTATGCGCTGGAAACACTGCAAAATATGGAACGGCCACCAAACGGCCCCGATTCAGCTAACGTTCACCTAAAGGTGCGCAACCGTTCACGGATCACTGCCACTCTTACTAGTTGCACCATAGTTAAGCTGTGAAGATTTTCGCGCCGTCAGAGGGGTGCGGAGGAGATTTCCAAGAGAGGACGCCACCGTGCGCAAGGTTTTTCAGGAGGAGCTCATCCAGGTCGGTGAGGACCTCATCGAGATCTCAAAGCTGGTTACCGAGGCGATCCAGAACGCGACCACCGCATTCGAAGGGGCAGACGTCGATCTCGCCCAGGACGTCATCGCAGCCGACGCCCGGATCGATTTCCTGCAAAACGGCCTTGACGAGCGCGCCATCGATATCCTGGCCCTCCAAGGCCCCGTGGCAAGCGATCTCCGGATGATCGTTGGCTCCCTGCGGATGAGTGCGTCACTGGAACGGATGGGTGACCTCGCCCGCCACGTGGCGCAACTGGCCCGCCTCCGCTACCCGGCCACGGTCATCCCCGAGCAGTTGACGGCAACGTTCAAGGACATGGCCCGCCTGGACCTTGAAATGAGCCAAAAGGTTACCCTGCTCCTGGAGTCGCGTGACCTAGAAGTTGCCCGCGACATCCTCAAACTCAACACCAGCGTCGACGATCTGCACTTGAGCGTTTTCAGGGCGATCGCAGATCCTTCGTGGGCCGAGACTTCAGCCACCACGGTGGACGTGGCCCTCGCCAGCCGCTATTTCGAGCGCTTCGCAGACCACGGTGTCTCCGTTGCCCGCAAGGTGACCTACCTGGTCACCGGCGAATGGCAGCCGGAAGGCTTCTAGCCAGGCCCAAAAAACGACGCCGGCCGGCTCACCTCGCAAGGTGAGCCGGCCGGCGTCGTTTTCTCGAAGGGCCTATTTCTTGCCTTGGGCTGCTACAGCCTTGATGGACTCTGCCGCGGCCTCGGGGTCGAGGTAGGTTCCACCGGGGTTGATCGGCTGGAAGTTCTCGTCCAGATCGTAAACCAACGGAATGCCCGTCGGGATGTTCAGACCGGTTATGTCTTCGTCGCTGATCCCGTCCAGGTGCTTGACGAGGGCGCGCAGGGAGTTGCCGTGGGCCGTGACCAGGACCGTCTTGCCAGCCTTGAGGTCTTCCTTGATGTCTGACTCCCAGTACGGCAGGAGACGGACAAGTACGTCCTTGAGGCATTCGGTGCGCGGCAGGGCGTCGCCGAGGCCTGCGTAGCGCACGTCGTTCACCTGGGAGAACTCGCTGGCATCGGAGAGGGCGGGCGGCGGGGTGTCGTAGCTACGGCGCCATTCCATGAACTGTTCTTCACCGAATTCGGCGAGGGTCTGGGCCTTGTCCTTGCCCTGCAGTGCGCCGTAGTGACGCTCGTTGAGGCGCCAGTCACGCTTGACCGGGATCCAGCCGCGATCGGCTTTGTCCAAGGAGATGTTCGCGGTGTTGATGGCCCGCTTGAGCAAGGACGTGTAGAGGATGTCGGGGAGAACGTTGTTCTCGACCAGGAGCTCCCCGCCGCGGGCTGCTTCCTCGCGGCCTTGGTCGTTCAGGTCGACGTCCACCCAGCCGGTGAACAGGTTCTTGGCGTTCCAGTCGCTGTGGCCGTGGCGCAGCAGAATCAGCTTGTAAGTCATGCTTTTCATCCTAAGCGATCATGCCCTGCCGTTACCGGGCATTACGCCACCACCCCTTCACCGCGACGCGGGGTCATTTAGCGCCGGTGTTTTTGCGTCGGATGGGCCGTAAGTGACCCCGCGTCGGAGGATAAAATGGGACGGTGGTGCAGAAGGCAGAGCGGGTCCAAGGCAGGCGCGGCAAACCCGTCGGCAACGTCACAAGAGGCACCACCAATCCCAATCGCATGCGCCGGCTGGACCGCTGGCTGGCAGGCCCGCAGGCATGGCGGCTGCGCTCCGCCGTCGACCCCTTGGTGGTGGACCTGGGCTATGGCGCATCCCCGGCCACCGCCGTCGAACTCTTCGAACGGCTGCGGGCAGTCCGCCCCGACGTTCGAGTGTGCGGGATCGAGATCGAACCCGAGCGAGTCCGGATCGCCAAGGCCTTGGAACGGCCCGGGCTCAGCTTCCACGTGGGCGGGTTCGAGGTTCCCGTTCCGGGCAATCCCGTGCTGGTCCGAGCCTTCAACGTGCTGCGGCAGTACGAGGAATCGGACGTGGCAGGAATCTGGGGCTTGGTGCAGTCACGCTTGGCACCGCAAGGATTGTTCGTCGACGGAACGTGCGATGAAATCGGCCGCCGCATGACGTGGGTTGCGCTGGATTCGGACGGCCCGCTGAGCCTGAGTCTGTCCATGCGTTTCGGCGGTTTCGAGCTGCCCTCCGACGTCGCCGAACGCCTGCCGAAGGCGCTCATCCACCGCAACATTCCGGGCGAGCGGATCCACGCTTTCTTGAGTGCCATGGACCAGGCGTGGTTGGAGGCGGCACCGCTTGCTTCGTTCGGCAACAGGCAGCGGTGGACGGCCATGTGCCAATCAATGCGCGACGCCGGCTGGCCCCTTCAGGACGGAACGTCGCGTTGGCGCCTGGGCGAACTTACCGTTGACTGGGCCGCCGTGGCTCCGGTTTAGCCCGGGTGCCGGGTCACCAGGGACCGTACGGGCCCTGGTTGCGGCCGCTGTTGCCGATTTCCTTGACGGCGGGACGAACGTCCGCCAAGTACACACACGCCGCAGTCACGGCAGCGATGCCAAAGATTCCGAAACCACCCCCGCCACCGAGGACGGACAATCCGCCGATGACCGCTGCGACGCCTGTCAGGGCCAGCCAGAAGGTCTTGGTTCGCTTGGATGCTGCCTCGAAGGAAGACGGTTTGTGGCGCAGGCAATCCACCAGCGCCCACAGTTCCAAGGCGAAGGCAACCAGTCCCAGAATGAAGTAGATCCCATTCTGGATGTATGAAATCAAAATTTTTCCGTCCACGCCCTCCAGCCTAGCCGTCAAGCGACTTGAGCGCTTGCTCCAAGTCCGCCCAAAGGTCTTCGACGTTCTCGATCCCGACACTCATCCGGACCAGGTTGTCCGGCACGCTCAGCGGTTCGGCGGTGTGGCGGCGCCGGCGTTCGATGAGAGACTCGACCCCGCCCAGCGATGTCGCGGGGAGCCACAACTGCAATGCGCGCACCAACTGATCGGCGGCTTCCGCACCACTGCGGGTTCCGTCTCCGGCCAGTTGGATGCACAGGATGGAGCCGAAGCCCTTCATCTGCGATTTGGCCCGCTCATGGCCCGGATCGTTTGGCAGGCCCGGGAAACGGATGGACTCGACGCGCGGGTGGGTGCTCAGCCGCTCTGCCAACGTTGCGGCAGAGGCTTGGGAGCGCTCGATCCGCAGCGCCAGCGTGCGCAGGCCGCGGAGCGCGAGCCAGGCCTCGAAGGGACCGGCGATGCCGCCGTGGATGATGCGGTGGTGGAGGAGTTCCGCGCGCAGTTCCGGATTGGATGTTACCAAGGCGCCGAGTACGACGTCGGAGTGGCCGGCCAGGTACTTGGTCACCGAATGGAGCACGACGTCGGAGCCCAGGCTGAGGGGCTGCTGAACCAAAGGCGTGGAGAAGGTGTTGTCCGTGACCACGATGGCGCCGGCCTCATGGGCAGCGGTGGCCAGGGCCTGGACGTCGGCGATGCCGAGCATCGGGTTGGTGGGGCTTTCAATCCACAGCATGCTGGCGGGCTTTCCATCCGCGGGGGCGAGCTGTGCCGTGACGGCGTCGGTGTCCGCGATGTCGACGGTCCGCAACTCAAGGATCCCCTTGGCCGCGAGTTCGGTGGCCATGACGAGCGATCCCGCGTAGCTGTGCGTGGGCATGACGAGGACTCCGCCAGCGGGCACGAGTGACAACGCGGAGCTGACCGCGGCCAGGCCCGAAGCGTAGAGCAAGGCGGGCAGCTCGGCGCCTTCCAGCTGCGCCAGCGCTTCCTCGAAGGGATCCCAGGTGGGGTTGGCATAGCGTCCGTAGCCGCGGTCGCCGTCGCTCAGTGCCCCCGTGCCGAAATACGTGGAGGACAGAACAATGGGCGGGTTGACGGGTTGGTCATGGCTTCGTTCGGGACGGCCGGCCGCCACCACCACAGTGTCGGGGGACAGAGCTGCGGCATGTTCTCGGGAAAGACTCATTGCTCCAGCCTACGGCCGGAAGGGACAGGGCTGGAAAGCTATTACGGCCCCGCCCGCCAGTAACTGTGGCGCGCCGAGCGACTAAGGCGCCGGCGGCAGGGGGGCGCCTAGCGGCAGCGTGCGTTTCGCTGGAGTGGGCTGACGCCGTCGTCGAGTTCTGTCAGTGTTCCTCTGTACGCTTAGATCCGTGACTACGCAGCGCGTTAAGCAGGACCAGAGCCCCCAGCCGGACCAGCGCCCCGGGCTCTTCATCGCCTTCGAAGGCGGGGACGGAGCAGGCAAGTCAACGCAGGCCGCCCGCCTGGCCGAGGCCCTTGAGTCCCTCGGCTTTTCCGTGCTGCGCACTCGCGAACCAGGGGGAACACCCATCGGCGAAAAGCTGCGGTCCCTTGTGCTGGACCACGGCCACGGCACCATCGATTCCCGGACCGAAGCCCTCATCTTCGCAGCATCCAGGGCCGCCCACGCGAGCCAGGTGATCCGACCTGCCCTGGCTGAGGGCTCGGTGGTCATCACGGACCGCTACATCGATTCCTCAGTCGCCTACCAGGGTGCCGGCCGGGACCTCGGAACCGCGGACGTCAGGCAGCTCAACGAATGGGCAACCGAGGGCCTCGAACCTGATCTGACAGTGCTCCTGGATGTCCATCCGGGCGATGGCCGGGACCGCAGAACCGCTGGAGACGCCGCCGAGGACCGGCTCGAGTCCGAACCGGACGACTTCCATGCCCGCATCCGTGCCGCGTTCCTGGAACTGGCCGCGGCTCACCCGGAAACCTACCTCGTCCTGACGGCCAAGGATCCCATCGAGGACCTCGCCAATCAGATCCTCGGCCGCGTTCAGGAATTGCTCGGGAGCCGCACGTGACCGTCTGGGACGAACTCCAAGGCCAGGCGCCCGTCGTCGCGCAATTGCGCACGGCGGCCCAAGGCGACGGCCTCACGCATGCTTGGCTATTCACGGGGCCACCAGGCTCGGGACGATCCAACGCGGCCAAGGCATTCGCCGCCGCGCTGAACTGTGAGCAGGACGACGTTGCCCTTCGCGGCTGCGGCGAATGCGCATCATGCCGGACCATCCTTGGCGAGACTCACTCCGACGTGACTTTTGTCCGCACCGAGAAAGTCACCATCACCATCGAAGAAGCGCGCCAGCTGGTGTCCAAGGCTGGCGACCGGCCGGCATCGGGCCGTTGGCGCATCATTGTGGTGGAGGACGCGGACCGCATGGCCGAGCGCACCACCAACGTGCTCCTCAAGGCCATCGAAGAACCCACGCCCCGGACCATTTGGATGCTGTGCGCGCCGTCGCCGGCGGACGTGCTGGTCACCATCCGCTCGCGTTGCCGCCCGGTGAGCCTCCGGATTCCGCCGGCCGCCGACGTCGCCGCCTTGTTGGTGAGGCGCGACGGCGTCGACCCCGCCATCGCGGACCGGGCCGCCCGCGCTGCCCAAAGCCACATCGGAATTGCACGCCGGTTGGCCCGTGATCCTGAAGCCCGCGAGCGCCGGCTGGAGACTGTCCGATTCCCGCTGGGCCTGCGGGGTGTCACTGCAGCCGTGATGATGGCGGAAAAGCTGGTCAAGATCGCGACCGATGAGGCCAACAGCTCCAACGATGAGCGTGATGCCGCTGAGAAGGTCTCCCTGTTGGCGAGCCTGGGCGCTCCGGAGTCGGGCACGCTGCCTCCGTCGATGCGCAGTCAGGTAAGGCAGCTCGAAGACGACCAGAAACGGCGGGCCAAGCGGTCCATCACCGATTCCCTGGACCGCACCCTGACCGACCTGCTGTCCTTCTACCGGGACGTCCTGGTCATCCAGCTTGGGAACGCCGTGGAACTGGTCAACGTTGAACTCAGGACTGAACTGGAAGCTTACGCGGCTGGTTCCACCCCGGAAACCACCTTGGCCCGCATGGATGCCATCAACAAGGCGCGTGTGCGGATCACCACTACCAACGTGGCACCGCTGCTGGCCGTCGAGTCCATGGCGAGCAGCCTGATTCAGCAATAGCCGGATAGTTTAGAACAACAGCACGCTTCCCCAGCATGAGGAGTAACGCATGACGCCCGCACGACGCCGGCCCACCGGGTCCACTTCGCGGACACGGTTCCCATCACTGCGGCGGGCGGCAACGACAATCGCGGCCACCATTTCCGCCAGCCTGCTCCTGAGCGGCTGTGTGTTCTCCGTGCCCGCCACTGGAAATGGGTCCGGAAACGTCAGCACGCCGGACGCGTCCATCGCAGCTGCGGCGCCGGACGGGCTACGGGAGTTCTATTCCCAAAACGTGAGTTGGACGTCCTGCGAGCAAGGATTCCAGTGCGCCAACATCAACGTGCCGATCGACTATGCCAAGCCGGATGCAGGCAACATCTCCATCGCCGCCATCCGGCTCCAAAGCCAGGGCACCAAGAAGGGCTCGCTGCTGGTCAATCCCGGAGGTCCGGGGGCTTCAGGCTACGACTTCGTGCGGGACGCGGCCAAGACGCATTTCACCAGCAAGCTGCGCTCCAGTTTCGATCTGGTGGGCTTCGATCCCCGCGGAGTCAAGCGTTCTGCACCGGTGACGTGCCTCAGCGATGCCGAGCGTGATGCTTCCCGGGAGAAGGTCTACACCTACAACACGGACCAAGGCATCAATGCTGCCCTGGCCGATGCCAAAGCCGTCAATGCCAAGTGCGTCGAGAAGTCCGGGCCGGCCTTGGCCCACATAGACACCGTCAGCTCAGCCAAGGACATGGACATCCTCCGCGCAGTCCTGAACGACGCCAAGCTCAACTATCTCGGCTTCTCGTACGGCACCTCGCTCGGCACCACCTATGCGTCCTTGTTCCCGGACAACGTCGGCAAGCTGGTGCTGGATGGCGCAGTGGACCCTGCACTGAGTATGGAGGACGTCACCGCGGGTCAGGCGGGAGCGTTTGAGTCAGCGCTCCGCAGTTATGTGGCTGATTGCCAAGCAAAGTCTGGATGCCCGCTGACAGGAAGCGTCGATGACGGCGTGCGGCAGATCCGGGACCTTGTCGCCGACGTCGAGCAGAATCCCAAGCGGGCCAAGGACGGACGCCTAGTGACGGCGGCGACGTTTGTCAGCGCTATCTTCACCCCGCTCTACAGCAACGAATCGTGGCCGGTCCTTACCCAGGCATTGGAAGCGGCGGTTCAGGGCGACGATTCGCTCATGCTTCGGATTGCCGACTTTGGCGCGGACCGGGAACCGAACGGCACCTACAGTTCAAACACCACGTTCGCGTTCAACGCCATCAACTGCCTGGACTACCCGATGGTCTCGGACACCGCGGGGATGCGCGCTGAGGAAGCCCGGCTCAAGGAAGTCTCCCCCACCTTCGGCTACTACTTCGCCTACGGCGGCATCAACTGCAAGGACTGGCCCTACAAGTCACTGCACACGCCAGCGCCGGCCAAATACACGGGCACGGAACCGGTTGTGGTTATCGGCACTACTGGCGACCCTGCCACGCCTCTCGCCTGGGCAGCCTCGCTTCGGAAGCAACTCGGCGACGCTTCCCTGGTGACGTGGAAGGGTGAAGGGCACACCGCCTACGGCCGCTCCAACCGCTGTGTGTCCGACGCCGTGGACAACTACTTCGTGGATGGAAAGGTACCTTCAGACGGGACCATGTGCTAAGTTTGTTGCTGTCTGCCGGGCCGGCCGGGCCGCAAAATGCGACCGCTATTGGGGCTCTGCTGATCCGGTCATCCTTGGCGCAGCGCGGATTTTGGTGCCTGGGTCCGGCAAAGCTGGTCATTTGTTGAGTCGCAGCCCGGCACGGTGGGCCCGGATGGTAGCCCGCACTTCTGCCACCATCGTCTCCGGATGGTGCACAACGTCCTCGTAGAAGTACCTCAGCACTGTGAAACCGCCGGCAACGGAGGTGTTGTCCCGCCGTCGATCCCTCTTGATGGCCCGGGGTTCGAAATGGGTCTTGCCGTCCAGTTCAACGATCAAGAAGCCCTCGACGACGAAATCGACTTCTCCGACTCCGGACAGTTCCACGTGCTGCACAAAGCCGATTCCAGCCTGCCTGAAGTGCATTGCCGCCAAGGGTTCGAGTAAAGAATCCGCTCTCCGGCACACGAAATCCAGGACGCCCCGTGCCCGGCCGTTCCGATTGCCGGGCAGCTTTCCGCGCAGGAAGTCCACGGTTATGTCGCCACGCACAACGGCACATTGGACCATCACCAACGCCTCCGCGGCGGGTCGGCATCGAAGAACATGCACCAACACATCGCCAAGGGCTGCCACGGGCCTGCCTGGCAAGGGCGGCAAGGATGCCCTCCGGTGCGGCACCACGCCGTCGCGCGGTAACCCGTTGCCACAGACTAAATGGAGCTCGCTGGCCGGATGCAGTTGCCACAGGCCATGGTGCGGCGCAGCCGAGATGCACGTGAGGAGACCGCCGTGCCGATAAGCCTCAGCAAATTCCGGCGGGGCGCCGGCTAAGGCCACAACCCCTCGGTAGGGGACCACCACGCCGTCCCTCTGTCCCGCGGTCCTGAGCTGCCACGCGCCGACGCCGGCTTTGAGGAGATCCCTGCGCATGGCCGTTCCACCTCGAGCACGAAGGGCAGCCTTGAGATCCATGGCTCCACGATGCCTCCCGGCGGCGTCCCCGCGGAGCCCTGGAGTTGCCTATGTGGATAATTCCGCGCTTTCCTACCTCCAGGTCCTACCAGCTTTGCCTGCGAGTCGGCCGCGCAGATGGCGGACTGGCGGCTCGCGGGGCGCAGAGTCCAGGCGAAAGTGGTAGATCGTTGCGGGACCGGCCGCTAGAGGCGTGCCGCGCGGGGCTCCAGCAGCGCGGGAAGGTACTTGACTGAGGGTACGACGGCGGTGGCGCCAGCCGCGCGCAAAGCCGGCTCGGAGTGGAAGCCGGTGAGCACGCCCACCACGGCGGAGGCGCCGGACCGCACACCGGACAACATGTCCGAGCTGGTGTCCCCCACCACGACGACTTCGCGGACATCATCCAGGTCAAGGGCCAACACGGCGGTGAGGATCATGTCCGGGTACGGGCGTCCGCGGCCGGCGTCTGCAGGGCACAGGCTGAGATCGGCTTTTCCCATCCAGCCCAGCGACTCAAGCACCATGTTCTGCGTGTGCCGGCCGAAGCCCGTGGCCAGGCAGACTTTCACGCCGGAGTCTCGCATCCAGTCGATCGTTTCCTCGGCTCCTGGAATTGCCCGGACGCCGCCGTCGGCAATCAGATCATCGTAGGCGCGTTCGAAGGCCTTGTTGGCGCTCTCGGCCCGTTGAGCTTCTTCAAAAAGGTGGCTGAAAACGGTCAACTTCGAAAAGCCCATGGTGTCGCGGGCGTAACCGAGCATGCTTTCGAATCGTGGGGAACCGGGCTCGACGCCGGTCTCCTGCAGAGCCATGGACATCGCACGTTCCGTACGCCCATCGTCCGTAATCGTGGTGCCCACCATGTCCAGTACAGCAAGCCGGAGCCGCTGCGCACGATGTGCCCCGGCGTCGTCCGCGTTGATCCTCTTGCTGCTGTCCATGCTCATGGCGCCCCTTCGCTGGTAGATGGCCGAAATCATGCGGCCACGTTAGTCCGCCCAGCTTGCCCCCAGTCCACGACGACGGCCTGAACCGGGCACGACGTGCGGGTGAATTCCGCAACAACGGCGCCGAGTGGGCTCCGCCCGGGGCTGTTTTGACCCGGACGACGTGACTCTATTACAGTTGTATCTTGCGTGATTCAGCCGGTCTCCGGACGATCACGCGGTGCTTCCTTAGCTCAGTCGGTAGAGCGTTTCACTCGTAATGAAAAGGTCATCAGTTCGATTCTGATAGGAAGCTCGAGCAGGAACCCCTGGAAATCAACGATTTCCAGGGGTTCCTTTACTTTTCCTTGACAAACGGGTATTCCTGAGCATCCCTGCAATTTCGGTGCTTTCCCGGCGTGTTCGTACTTTTCGTCTAGAAAGATCTCACCATAAAAAGTTCCTCGGCTCACTGGCGGCCAGAGGTGACTCCTAGCCAAGTATTTCTTGAGTGGACGCTTTGGCGATTCAACGTTCTTCCGGCTTTCTGCCCTCGGCGTTGGCCCCGGCTTCAACCACCGGGGTGCCGCCGCTCTTATGGCACGACCGTCAGACTCTGGGGCAGGGTCTGACACGTCCGATGCCGCGCACAGACCCCCTACAATCCGCCCACCAGAGAGAGAAGCGCGACTACGAACCCGATTACAATCCAACAGACCGCCAGGACACGAACCTGCGTGGCACCCCGCTGTGTCCACCACACGACATCAGCTGTGGCCGAAAACCACGTCCGGATCTTGGCAGCGCGGCGCGCCAGCGGCCCTGCGATCGCCAAGCCAAACAGGCCCATGCCGACCAGCACTAATCCGAACATCACTCCAGGAGCCATCGAACCACCTTCCCAAAGCCGCCACGCAGTGGTCATGCTTCGGCTCAGCGTAACTGCTCGCGAGTTATTGGTCACAGATACCAGGGCCTCTACCACTGGTGCCCGAAAGCATCATCAGCATGCCTTGCAGCGTGGCAGACCTCTCCCTACGGTTACAGTGTGGGTTCGCGCCGAATCGTGACGCGAAAATCCCAAAAATCTTTGTAGGGTGACTGTATGACTGCTGGGGGTGCGGCTGCTGAGCCGTTGGTGCAAATCAAAGATTTCAGGATGGACTTCGGGGACACGCAGGTTATCAAGGACTTGTCCTTCGATGTGAGGGCCGGGGAGACGTTCGGGTTCCTGGGAAGTAACGGCGCGGGCAAGACGACGACCCTGCGAGCCTGTCAAGTTGTTTGTGTGTGTGGGGTCGGGAGTCATTTTTAGCTGAGGTAGGGTTCGAGTCGTTCGGGGTAGGTGATGCTCAGGACTCCCAGGGCCTGGATCCAGCCGGCGGTGGCTGCCCCTTCGACGAGGTGGTTGCCGGAGGATTCCTTGTCGGTGGTTCTGGTTTTCTGGCGTTCTCTGGCGCGTTTGTCTTCGATGTTGCAGATGGCGAGCCAGAGCAGTTTCACTGCGGCCTGGTCGTTGGGGAAATGGCCCCGGTTCTTGATGATCTTGCGCAGTTGGTAGTTCAGGGACTCGATCGCGTTGGTCGTGTAGATGACTTTCCGCAGCGCCGGTGGGAAAGCCAGGAAGGGGATGAACCGTTCCCAGGCGTTTTCCCAGGTCTTGAGAGCTGCCGGGTACTTTTGTCCCCATTCCCCGGCGGCGAACTCCTCCCGGGCCGTCAGGGCCGCTTCGATGGTCGGGGCGGTGTAGATGTTCCGCAGGCAGGCGGCGACCTTCTTCCTGTCCCCGTAAGCGACGAAGCGCATGGAGGCCCGGACCAGGTGCACGACACAGGTCTGCACGGTGGTGTTGGCCCAGGTCGCCTGGATCGCCTCGGGGAACCCGGTGAGCCCGTCGCAGCAGGCGATCAGCACGTCTTTGACACCGCGGTTGGCCAGTTCCGCGCAGACCCCTGCCCAGAACTTCGCCCCTTCGGAAGCCTGGATCCAGATCCCGAGCACGCGCTTGACCCCGTCAAGATCCACGCCGACGGCGATGTGGGCGGCTTTGTTCTTCACCTGATGCCCGTCCCGGATTTTCACCACGATCGCGTCCAGATACAGGATCGGGTAGATCGGATCCAGCGGCCGGGACTGCCAGGCCATGACCTCTTCGAGGACGTCGTCGGTGATCTTGGAAATCGTCTCGCGGGATAGTTCGGTACCGATCGTCGATTCCAGGTGGTGTTCGATGTCCCGGATCGTCATTCCACCTGCATAAAGGCTGATGATCATGTCATCGAGCCCGCCGGTGCGCCGTGAACCTCTTGGAACCAGTTGCGGGGTGAAGGTGCCCGCCCGGTCCCGCGGAATGGCAAGACCGACGTCTCCGACCGTGGAGGCCACCGTTTTGGGGTAGCTGCCGTTCCTGGAGTTCGGCAGCAGCCGGGCAGCAGGATCACCCTTTTCATACCCCAGATGCTCGCTCAGTTCGGTCTGCAGGCCCCGCTCAAGCACGGCCTTGATCATCAGGTTCAGGAACCCGTCCTTGCCATCGATCTGAAGCCGGCCGGCATCGATCTGTTCCATCAGCTCATCAAAGGCACCCGAGGCCTTGAGCGCCTCGAGGTCCCCGGCCGCGGCAACCTTTTCCGCGAGTTCCGCACCGAGCTCTTCATGGGAATCAATCATGGACAAAGTGTTCTCCAATCACACGAGGACCGGAACCCCTACACAATCCATCTGACACCCTCGACCCTGCGTGCGCTTCTGGGCATCTACCAGCCCACCGCCGGGACCCTGCACATCGGCGGGAAGACATTCGAACCCCGCGACGGCGTCCGGCTCGGGTACCTTCCGGAGGAACGGGGCCTGTACAAGAAGGAACAGGTCCTGGATGTCATGGTCTATTTCGGCCGCCTCAAAGGCCTCGGCAAAGTCCAGGCCCACGCATGGTCCCTGGAGTATTTGGAGCGGGTGGAACTGGCGGGCAAAGCCGGAACCAGGCTGGACAAACTGTCCGCCGGGGAACAGCAGAAGATCCAGCTGGGCGTGACCATCATGAACGAGCCCGAACTGCTGATCCTGGACGAACCCACCAAGGGCTTTGACCCGGTCAACCGGCGGCTGCTGATGGACATCATCGAAGAGCAGAAACTCGCAGGTTCCACTGTCATCATGGTCACCCACCAGATGGAGGAAGTGGAGCGCCTGTGCGACCGGGTGATCCTGCTCAAGGACGGAACCTCCCGGGCCTACGGCACCGTCTCGGAGGTCCAGGAACAATTCGGCGGCACCATCTACCGGATCGCCTACACCGGCACCCTTCCGGCCTCGGTGCTGTACGAGGCCACGGCCGGTGGCGATGGTAGTGCCGACCTGGCCCCGCGGCGCGGAGCCGACGAAACCATGGTGCTGCGGGAACTCATCAACGCAGGCGTGGCCGTCCGCAGCTTCACCCCCGAGCGGGTCTCCCTGGAGGAAATCTTCATCCGCGTCTACGGTGCCAAAGAAACGGCAGGAGCCTGAAATGACCACAACATCGACCCGGTCTTCATTCCTGGGCCGGCACAACCTCGGGATCGTTGTCAGTTTTGAGTTCACTCGAACGATTAAGAAACGGCGTTTCTGGATCGCGACCCTCGCGATTCCCGTGGTCATGGCCATCATCTTCGGCCTGGTCTTCGCCAGCAATTCCTCCACCCGCGCCACCGCCCAGGCGCAGAAGAACGCGGCACTCACCTTCACCTACACGGACGCGTCTGGGATCATCCCCGACAAGGCAGCTTCAGCCATGGGCGGAACGAAAGCCACCGACCCGGGCGCTGCCCTGGACGAAGTGAAAGCCGGCCGCATCGACGCCTACTTCGCCTACCCTGCGAACCCCGCCAAGGAACCCGTGAAGGTCTACGGCGCCGACAAGGGCATCTTCGCGAACACCACCTACGAAGCCGTCGCCAAGCAGCTCCTCACCCTCTCGGCACAATCCAAGATCGGTTCCGCTGAACTGAGCGCCGCCGTCGGCGGCCAGGTCGCCGTCGACACCGAAACGTTCCGCAACGGGCAAGTCTCGGGCGGCCTCGGCACGGCCATCCCCCCGCTGATGTTCCTGCTCGTCTTCTACGTCAGCCTCATCCTGCTCTCCAGCCAGATGCTCAACAGCACCCTGGAGGAGAAAGAAAACCGGGTCACCGAGATGATCCTCACCACCCTGAACCCGACGACCCTGATCATCGGGAAAATCATCTCGCTATTCCTCGTCGGGCTCGTCCAGATCGGAGTGTTCCTTGCCCCGATCGCCATCGGCTACGTGTTCTTCCGCGACCGGCTCGCCCTGCCCGCCGTCGACCTGAGCTCCCTGGTCTTCGAACCCGGTCCCTTGATCGCCGGGGCCCTGCTCATGCTGGGCGGATTCACCCTGTTCACGGCCGTCCTCGTCGCCATCGGCGCAATCATGCCCACCGCCAAGGAAGCCGGGGTCATCTTCGGCCCGCTCATGGCCCTGATCTTCGTCCCGTTCTACGCGATCAGCCTGATCCTCAGCGACCCGCACTCCCCCGCCGTCCAGGCCTTCACCTACTTCCCGCTCTCAGCCCCGGTGACCGCCATGCTCCGCAACGGCTTCGGTACGCTCAGCACCGCCGAAGCAGTCATCGTCATTGCGGAACTCTTCATCCTCGGCATCCTCGTCCTGCGCCTGGCAGTCCACCTCTTCCGCTACGGCTCCATCCATTACTCCGGCAAACTCTCCATCACCAAAACCCTCCGCCACCGGCCGCCGGAACTCGCCGGAAAATAGGCAGGCATGGGACTCATGGAGCATTTTGAGAAGGTTCTCGGACAGATAGAGGCCGGGTGGCGTGTCGACGCCGACGGGCGCCGGATGCCGTTCCAGATCGTCGGGTTCCCACAGGGATCAGGGCCCGGAACCATCAGCTTCGCGACGCCCGGACTGGGCCGCTATCGGTTCACGTCCCCTAACTCAGACATTGTGATCCGCCACGAACTTCTCATGCTGGCACCTCAGTCGTCACGCGATGGTGTGCTCCCCTCATCGTTGCGGTCAGATGTCCAACCGAGGTTTGGACACAATCCCGAGGGGAGGCCGCGCGAAGGAAATCCTCGCAGATATTGCAGGAAACCTTCGCGAACCCGCCCTGGTCGTCTCAGTCGGACACCTTCTGTTGAGACTGCTTCCCTTGCTCTCGGACCGAGTCAACGCACGTGCTGTCCGGTTGGCCAAGTCGAAGAACAAGCAGGCAAGCAGGCGAAAAACGCGCCATAGCCGAAGGGTAGGGAGGAGTCTGGTCAAAATCAAAACGAACTGCGACGACGGCTAGTACTCCGAGTGCCGTTCCTCATGTTCCAGGGCCTGCAGTTGTTCCACGAGGACCGCGATGTCGCGGCGAATCGTCTCGCCGCTCAGGTCTAGGGTGGCCGACTTAGAGTTGACCTCTGAAACCAGGTCTGTCATGTAGGCACCCCAATACGGGGTGTCGCGGAACGCCTCGGCGAGCAAGTGATCGTTGGGTCTCCCTGCGGTGTGGAAGTTCTGCCACGGCCTGCGCTCAACCGATGATTCGCCTGGGTTTAGCCCGAGGATGGTCGAGCGGCCATGCAAAACACCGTCAAGACCCTCCGCTGGGAAGGAAATATCGCTCGTCCGCTCATACGCCGCGGAGCGCGGCCACACGGCCCGTCTTCGACCCAGACGGTTTCATCGGGGGTATGTCACTTTTCAGGCGGTACTTTCCGGATCACAGGCAACGGAGCCGTATCGAAGAATCGGTATTCCCTCGTGGGGAACCGGATTGGTTTTCCTGCGGCCTCGGCTTTCTCCCGGACAAAATCGTGGTCTTCCCGAGAGAGGACAACCTGCCCGCGAGGGTCACACTCGATGTCCTCGGGTGCGCTTCTGCTGAACTTAGCCGAGATGGCAGAGGGTAAAACCGGACATGCCGGATTTTCCAGAAGCCATGTTCGGGTCTCGGAATCGAGCCGATCCCACTCATCCTTGAGGCTCACGCTCGTATACCGCCTTCCTGCTAGGCATATCCTGAATTCGAATTCCGTCAAGAATACGCCTGCCTTTCAGGCGGATGACAGGCCTGGGAGAGGTTCGGGTTCCTGATCCGAAGAATCCACATGGCCGTTGATAAGCTTTCAGCCGCCTGTTGGTCATCCCTGGTGAGTCGACATCCTTGGCTACCCAGGCGTTTCGGGCGGCGTTGTCCCCGATCAACCGGTAGACCTCGGAGATGCTGGCGGCACTGGTGAGGGTGACGCTCACGCTGGCACCGAAGGAACCACCCGAACCAAAGACAGGGGACGACAAAGGCGACGAGGGTCCAGGCCCCGCGTCTGGGTGACGGCCCCGTCCCTGACAGCAAGCCCTTCGCGACACGTTCGGCCGCAGCCCACCGCCGGGCCGCGGCCCCTTCTTCGCGCTCCGGCATCGATGCCGCGCTTGTTGGGCTTGGCCCTGTGTCCGGCACCGGACCTCTCGGATCCTTCACCTCGTGCACCGGCCAGGATCTTCTGGATGCGCTGGTGGGACACCCCGAACACCTCGGCGATTTCCGGAGGCGTCATGCCTTCCGACGTCGAAAAGTATCCGGCCCCTGAAAGCAAAGGGAACCGGGGCTCTTCCGTTGGACGACTAATAGTGTCCCAAATCGGGCTTGCTGACTGACCCAAGTGCCACAGCGGCGGCAACCTAGCTGGGCAAACTGGCGGTCCACCCGATAAGCCGCAGAAGGTCAGCCGCAATGTCGTGAACGCTTCGGTTGTCCGTCGGGCAGCGATGGACCCACTGCGGTGTCAGGAGATCAAGCTCCCGTGCCGCGGTGTTGCTGCGGTCAAGGTGTTCCTGCAGATCACTGCCCTGGATGCGTCCGCGCAAACGGGCAGATGATGTCTCATCGGTGGCGGTCAGCAGAACGGCGGTGATTCTGGGTTCGTCCCCCATGGCGGCCGCCAGCTCCTGGGTGAACCGGACGCTGACCGTGTTCGTGTAGATCATCCGCATGTAGCCAAGAGCCCGGTAGTTTGCCCAGATTGCCGCCAGATTTTGCTCGGCCAGATTGTGCTCCCACGGGTGAGGGAAGGCCAGGTCGAGGCTGTCTCCTTCGATCACGCAGTGTTTGACGTTCAGAGCGGCGAGCTGGGCATGGAGTTCAAACGCCACGGAACTCTTCCCGATCCCGGACCGGCCACCGATGAAAAGAACCTCACTCCGCATGTCCATTCCTCGCAAATATAGTCGCTGTTCGTCCACCCAAGGAGGATTTATTGCCCGACGGCGTCCGGCGGCAGAGGATACCCCCTGACTCGTTCGGACCACCCCTGAAAAACTGGGGCAAGATGAGCTGGTGACTTCCGATGATGAGCGACTCTTCCTGAGCTATGTCCAAAGGAACCCAGTCAACCGAAAGATCCTCCAACTTGCGCCGTGCCTGGGCGTCGGGGACTGGTGGTTGACTGCGGGGGCCCTGTTCCAGACCGTCTGGAACGTCATGGACGCCAGGGACCCCGGGGCCGGCATCCGGGACTACGATCTGTTCTATTTCGACAAGGACACCTCCTACGAGGCCGAAGACGCCGTCATCCGCCGGGCGCAAATACTGTTCACGGACCTGGGCGCGGAGGTAGAAGTCCGCAACGAAGCCCGCGTGCATCTTTGGTATAAGGAGCATTTCGGAGTCCCCGCGGAACCGTTCACCAGCACGGCAGACGCGATAGACCACTTCGCCGCGAAGACCTGCTGCTTCGCCGTCACGGCAGACGACAACGGCAGCCTCACAACCTATGCCCCACACGGCTACGATGACCTCTTCGGGCGTAAGGTCGTACCAAACCCTATCCTTGCGCCCAGGGACGTGTACCTGACCAAAACCAAGCGGTGGAGCGCGGAATGGCCCTCGCTGGCAGTCCAACCGTGGCCCGCGGTCACGGTGTAGGAAGGCGAAGCACGACCCCGGCGCGGTTTAAGTAGTCCTCATTCGGCAGACGCTTCAGGCGCGGCCCTCCCTTTGCTGACCCGATGTGGTCGTCGAAGGCCTTCCTGACATCAGCCATGCCCGGACACTAACCACGTGGGTCGAAAAGTAGTAGTAACGAGCAGCATTCCTCAAAGCCCCAGCGGCTACTTCGCTTTCCGGACCGGATAGCCGAGCCGATCAAGGCACTCCAAGACGTCGTAAGGATGTTCGGTATAAAACGTCCACGGCATGTTTTCTTCCGCAAGGACGTTCACCCGCAACGGGTTCAGGGCCGTGGGTGGACTCATGTAGACCTCGCGGATGGCGGTACGCTCCAGCCGCCACGGCCCGAAGAGACGCCTCATCCAGCTGAATCTCATCTTAAACTCAAGATCGGATGCGCTCGGAGTGAGGACGATCCAAGGCCCGAGGACCCTAGTCATCTTTCCCGGTCTTTCCAGTCCGCCATTGAAAGTCTCTGTCATTGAATTCCTCTGAAGGCTCGAAGGGAGGTTGGCATGGTTCTTGTGTGCCTTGACGCGGATCCCGGGCTAAGCCGCCCGAGCACCAGGGGCAGCTCCTCTCTCAGCCCTCGACGATGGACATCGGTACCTGTACGACTTCTCCGAGTTTGACCAGCGCGAGCGTCAGAGCCCATCGATCGTGTAGCGGCGCTCGATCCCGGCTGTGGCGCGACCCCATTCGCTGCTCGCGACCCGGTCTTGGTGAGCTTTGAACGCCGCGGCATCGCGGAACCGTTCATCAACCTGCCACACGAATGGGCTCTCGGTACGGCTCACACAGAAGGAGATACAGCCGGCTTCGGCGCGCGTCAGCGCCACATGGGAGGCGAGATGCCGGACGACGGCGGCAACCTCGCCAATGTCGCCGCACACTAGTTGTCCGGTGAGATGAACGCCAGTCATCGACCCATCTTCCCGCATGATATGTGGCGTCTACCGCAAATACAGGTACCAACCCCTACTATTACGTAGCTGATCACAGGCTGCTGATTGTGGCCATCTTCCTCCTCTTCGCAGCCAACCTCGTTTTGATGCTTCTCTTCGACTTTGCTGCGGAACGTCCGCCTAGATGGCCCGGCTGAGGGATACCGAGACAGACCGATGACAATCCGAGGCGACCGAATGGATACGTCTTCAAAGGCCGGGCCAAGCCGCCCGAGGGCCAAGGGCAGCTCCTCTCAACCCTCGACGATGGACATCGGCAAACCGGCTCCATGCTCGGAAGGGTTGATGCTGTCGAGCTGCCAGCCGTCCGCAGATGAGCGGAACGTCGCGGTCTGCCGTAACGAGTAGCCGGACGGGACGCTGCTCGGCCCATTCGCCGTCGAGGCAAGGTATTCCTCGGTCAGTTCCTTGAAGTGGACGGTCGCCTCCGAACCGGTCACCTCAACAGACTCCACCGTCACCTTCGTCGTAGAGGATGTGTACCAGAAGCCTGCTGACTTGAGTCGAGCCTTCGACGTGGCCACCACCGGGAGGTCCCGCTCGTGCTTGGCCCGGTAGGCCGCCGTCGTCTGCCTGTCGGCAAGGCGCGGGGCAGGAGGAGTGTCGAGAGTGGTGCCGTTACGATCCTCGACCGCTGTCTGGACGATGGCCGCGAGCTCGGCCGACGACGGGCTGGGCGGCGCTGAGGTCAGTCCCGGCGCGAGCGGCCCGGCTGCCGCCTGGCACCCGGAGAGGGCGAACCCGAGCAGCACGGCGACTGCGGCCAAAGTGCCCGGATGCTTCATCCTGGTCCCCCTTGCTGTGGATGTCCTCACAGCCTCTACCGCAAACCACGACCAGTCAACCGTGATCCGCCAACCATGCGCTATCGGATCCGGGCCCGGCGACAGACAATACGCTGCCCACGGTGCAGCACCCTTGAGCGCTTCGAGGACGAGGCGGACAATACCGTCAGGAGGTTGAATGCCATGTCTGACATGCTCGACGACGACCAGCGGGCCGCGGACTTCGTCCTTGTTCCTGATGTTGTCGGGGAACGTTTCCTCAAAGCGCGGGAAATAGCACAGGCCGCCGGCCTGACCCTGGCTAATCCAGACCCGGATGGGCCACCAATCAGCGAACTCGCGTGGCGCCGCAACACGACCATTCAGAGCCAGTTTCCTGATCCTGGGAGCGTGTTGTACCGGTACGATTCCCTCCGGGTTTGGTTGCGATCGGATCTGGAGCCGGATATGGCCCGCAAGCTCGACGGCCCGCCACCCTCGGTGGACTCGGCTCATGCAATTCCGGACGACCCGCCTCGATTAGTCGAACTCACCGGCGAGGAACCCACCGGCAAAGCGGCCGAGTAATGGCGTGTCCAAAGTCGGTCGCTCTTAGGTGTGGTCGAGGTCGACCAGACAGAATCCAACCGGGGACGGTCCTGAACCGGAGATTCACTCAACTGCAGCGCCAGCGACGGGCCTTCGCCCGAGGAGGCATCGGAGTTCGGGGCGGTCGCCCGGGCCCCCGCGACCCTGACTGCCCCAGGACGCGGAGAGGCCCCGCACGCGCTGGGGGGGTTCCAGCAGGTGCGGGGCCTTCACCTCGAGACTTCCAAGTGACTAAGCGAAGTCGGAAACCGCCGGATCCGGTCCGATGCGACCCTCGGCACCGCGGTCCAGGCCGCTGATGGCCTCGACGTCCGCTTCATCCAGGGTGACGCCAAGTGCTGCGAAGTTCTCTTGGATCCGGGACTCGGTCACGGACTTGGGGATCACGACGTTGCCGATCGCCAAGTGCCAGGCAATGACTACCTGCGCCGGGGTGGCGCCGTGCTTGGCGGCGATCTGGGCGATGGTGGCGTTGACAAGGAGCTCGCCGCCCTGGCCCAGTGGTGACCAGGCCTGGGTCAGAATGCCATGGGCGGCGTCGAACTCCCGGAGTTCTGCTTGGTTGAAGAACGGGTGCAACTCAATCTGGTGGATCGCCGGAACCACGCCGGTCTCGTCGATCAGGCGCTGCAGGCCTTCCCTGCTGAAGTTGGAGACGCCGATGGATTTGATGCGTCCGCGCTTCTGGAGCTCAATGAGCGCCTTCCACGTGTCCACGAACTTGTCCTGCTTGGGCTGCATCCAGTGGATCAAGTACAGATCAAGGGTTTCCAGGCCAAGGCGATCCATGGATTCTTCAAAAGCAGCGAGGGTGGACTCGTAGCCCTGGTCCGCGTTCCACAGCTTGGTGGTGATAAAGATTTCCTCGGGCTTGAGGCCGGAGGAAGCGATGGCGCGTCCCACGCCCGCCTCGTTGCCGTAGATCTTGGCGGTATCGATGTGGCGGTAGCCGGCTTCGAAGGCCTGGCGCACCACCTTTTCGGCTACATCGTCCTCAACCTGCCACACCCCGTAGCCGAGCTGGGGAATGGAGTTGCCGTCGTTAAAAGTAAGGTTCGGTGACGAAGTCATGGCTTCCATCCTGCCAGCCACGCACACCCCGCGGCTACGGATTCCGGGGTCTCTAAGCTAGGCGCTTAATAGTTGTCATGTGGGAATAGACGCGCCTGCACCTAATCCCCATCGAACTCCTACGAGCCAGCTTGCGCCCTCAACAGCCGCTCCGCTTCGTCCACATGCTCGTAGACCGCTTCGGCGCGCCGTCGCACCGAAACCGCTCCCACGGGGACGGGCCCGACGGCGAGACGCAGCATAGCGGCCGCCTCCGCCGTCGTAGCAAGAGAGTTCCCTGCTTTGGACAACGCGCGGTGCACCCCCGCGAGCGACCCCGGAATGTCCAGTCCGTCACTGGGTGCCCGGAGTTGCGCCTCGACGCAGACGGCACGGACCCTGGAAGACAAGCCGGCCAGTTCGTTGGCAATGACAACGAGTTCGACGTAAAGCTGCTCGTCTTCTACGCCCTCAAGCACCTGGTGGTACCGGTCAAGGCCGCGGTGGAAGCGATCGTGGGCACGCCTCCATAGCCCTTTGCCAAGTTCAGCATCGTCCTTCCGTCCCTGCCGGACGGCCCCAAAGAATCCCAATGCAGTGCTCAGAGGTATTGGCCCGGACCATGGTCCGGGTCTTCAACGCGAGCTGGTTTGCCGGGTTCAGGTTCCTTGCCTGGAAGGTGAGCACGCTGCGGCTCACCGTTCTCGCCAATAACGACGCCCGGGGCGATCATGGTGCCTGGCGGAAGTTGGCGAAGCTGCAGCTGGGCAACAGCGTGCTCCCGGGCCGCCTGCTGGGCCGCAATAGCGGTCTGGATTCCGTGGAACAGCCCTTCGAGCCAACCGACCAGCTGTGCCTGTGCGATCCGGAGTTCCGCGTCGGACGGAGTCGTGTGTTCAGGGAAGGGGAGGCTGATGCGTTCCAGCTCCTCCACAAGTTCCGGAGCGAGGCCTTCTTCGAGCTCCTTGATGGAGCGTTCGTGGATCTCGGCAAGGCGTCCCCGCGCTGCCTCGTCCAAGGGGGCGCTCTTCACTTCTTCAAGGAGCTGGCGGATCATGGTGCCGATCCGCATGACTTTGGCGGGCTCGTCGACGAGGTCCTGCAGCGTGCTGCCCTTCTTGACGCCAGGCTTCCCGTTGGCCTTCGGGCCAGCTTCCGATGTGCTCTCCGCCGTGCCAGCGTCCAAGGTTGTGCCCTCCACCGGGATGTCGTCAAAGCTCTCGCCACTGGATTGAGTGTCGTCCTGATCGCTCATGCGTTCATACTCTCATGGGCCGCAACTCAGCCCAGAGCCTTGACGAGTATTTCGCCTTCGTCCTTAGCGAAACCACATTTTTCATAGAAACCCGTGGCATAGACGTTGGCCGGGACCCAGACTTCCTCCACCCCATGTCCCTGCATCCACTCCTCCATGACGGCCAGGAGGGACCGGCCGATACCGCGGCGACGCCAATCCGCGTGAGTACCCATTTCCATGAGGAGAAGTTCCGCCCATGGGCCTGCAGTGCGGCGGCGCTGGATGCAACAGTGAAGGAAACCAACTGTCTCGCCACCGAGCTCAGCCAGCCAGAACAGCACTGTGGGGTCGCCCAAAAAGGAGCGGGCGGCGTCGTACGCCAACGCGCCTGACGGCTCAACTGAGGGATCCTCGTCGAACAAATTGTCCGTCACCCCGAGGCGGATCAGCGCGTGGCCGTCATCGGGACCGAGCAGCCGGATTCGGAGGTCAGCATTCGTGAATGTTGCCATACCAGCACCCCCTTCGGAGCAGTCTAAGCGGTGGGCGTTCCCGCGCCGCGAAAGGTTCCCGCCATGCCGTTGCCGGCGCCGTTGGCCTGCTGGACCAGCCTGGCCTCACAGAGATCCAGCCAGCGAACCTCCGCCTCGGCATGGAAGACCAGGGAATCCAGGACGAGCAGCCTGGCCGTATCCGTTACCCGCTGGTTGGCGGCAACCTCCTTGCGGGCCTGGGTGTGCTCCTGCAGCTCCCGCAAGGAAATCTCACGTTGGGCCTGGATGAGCGCGGTGGGGTCAGTGCCCGCCGTTGTGACGGCCAGAGCCAGTTTGATGGCCAACTCGTTCCTCGGCGGAACTCCCCGATCCACCGCGGTTGCGAACCATCGGCGGATCTCGGCGGCCCCGGCGTCGGTGATGCTGTAGAGCACGTGCCCCTGGCCGTCGTCGCCGTTCCTGCGAACCAAAGCGTCCCGCTCCAGCCGGTTCAGCGTTGTGTACACCTGGCCGATGTTCAGGGGCCAGACTGCCCCTGTGCGTTCTTCGAAGGCCACGCGAAGCTGGTAGCCGTAGCGGGGCTGCTCCTGGAGCAATGCCAGGATGCTGTACCGGATGGACATTGCCTTCCTTCCTGCGGCCGGTTTGGCGGGCTTAGAGCAGCAGCAGCACTTTGCCCATGTGCTCGCCGGAATCAAAGTACTCGTGGGCTTCGCGGACCTGCTCCAGGGGGAACGACTTGGCCACGAATGGCCTGATCCGGCCGTCGGCCAGCATCGGCCACACCGACTCGCGGACGGCGTTCATGATGACGCCTTTTTCCGCCACGGGACGCGGACGCAGCGACGTGCCGATGATTGCCGCGCGCTTGCTGAGCAACTGGCCGAGGTTGAGTTCGCCCTTCACGCCACCCTGCAGCCCGATCACCACCAACCGACCGTAGTCCGCGAGTGCTTCCACGTTTTGCTGCAAGTATTTGGCACCCACGACGTCGAGAATCACGTCCGCGCCTTTGCCGCCGTTTTGTGCCTTGAGGCTTACTGCGAAATCTTCTTCCGCATAGTTGATGGCGATGTCGGCTCCGAGAAAAGCTTTAGCGGTGCCGACCTTTTCGGCCGTGCCGGCCGTGGCCGCGACTGTGGCACCGTACGCTTTGGCGAGTTGGATGGCCATGGTGCCGATGCCGCCCGTGGCGCCGTGTATGAGTACCGTCTCACCGGCTTGCAGCTGGGCAGTCATGATGAGGTTCGAGAACACCGTGGCAGCCACTTCAGGCAAGGCCGCGGCGGTGACCAGATCCACGCCGTCGGGCAATCGCAGAACCTGCTCGGCCGGGACCGCAACTTTCTGCGCGTAGCCGCCACCCGCAAGCAGAGCCACCACCTTGTCGCCCACGGAGAACGGCTTGCTCACATCGGGCCCGAAGGCGGCAATCCTGCCGGACACCTCAAGGCCGGGAATCTCGGAGGCTCCCGGCGGCGGCGCATAGAAACCGCGGCGCTGCTGGACATCGGCCCTATTGAGGCCGGCGGCAACGACGTCGATGAGAACCTCGCCCGGGCCAGGAACCGGCGGCGGGACCTCACGGACCTCGAGAACCTCGGGCCCGCCCGGTTCAGAGATGTAGACGGCTTTCATACGTGCTCCCGATTCCTTGCTCAGCTGAGTTGGCCTTGAGGACACCTTAATTGGGTTAATCGCGGCGTCGGGTTTTTGGCGCAGCCAACTCCCTATGAAACACTACTAGGCAGGGAAGGTTGTCCGAGCGGCCTAAGGAGCTGGTCTTGAAAACCAGTGTGCGGTAACCCCGCACCAAGGGTTCAAATCCCTTACCTTCCGCGTGGCGGGACGATCGCGCAACTGAGGGGCCGGTCCATGCGAATCTTTGGATTCCATGGCCGGCCTCTTTGCGTTAAAGCGGCGGGTTGCCGACTTCGCGTTGCTGGCTTCGCGCCGCCGAGAACGCCAGTGGCCGGTTCCGAGAGCGGAACCGGCCAGAATCGGCGTCGAGCGCTGACAGCTTAGACGGCCACCTCAATGTATCCGTCCACCAGACGGGTGGCGTAGCTCGCGAGCCGCAGTTCCGGGTTGGTGAAGCATTCGCCGGTTTCGAGGTCGTAGACCTCTTTGTGAAGCGGCGAGGCGATTGTTGGACGGCTGCCCCGGGAACCGACGATGCCGCGTGCCATGACGTTGGAGAGTGTTGCGGGGTCCTGCTGGGATACCGCCAGGACTTCGTTCGGTGTGGTGCGGAACAGTGCTACTTGCTTGCCTCCGACCAAGGCAGCTTCTCCCCAAGCCGGTTCGAGCTCGTCGATTGCGCAGACGCGGTGCCAGCCGGACGCCGTCGGCGTGTCCATTAGGTTTTCCCGATCCAGAATTGCGGTCATTTTAGCCCCTATCGCTTAGCCTGCCGATCCCGCGGATCGAATTCCGCCATCGGCACGGGGCCGTTTACGGCCACATCTTCACGGTAGGCCGGTCATGTTTCGCCGGAATGCAGTCAATGTGTCCTGTTCGTAAAGGAGACCTCACTTCGCCTCAATCCTCACCGTGATGCGA
Source organism: Arthrobacter sp. FW306-04-A (assembly GCF_044358315.1). GTDB lineage: Bacteria > Actinomycetota > Actinomycetes > Actinomycetales > Micrococcaceae > Arthrobacter. Next base: position 578,440 of record NZ_CP084559.1, on the reverse strand, counting down.
AGGTTAAGCTTCTGAAACAAAAGGGAAACTGATGCGAAACTGCCCGTCCGTAGTCTGAGGTGACAAGTCGCGGATGACGGTTCTGCGGCACATGCGAAAGGCCGCCAGTGACCGGACACACTTCACCTTCAGACACGCACCGAATTGTGGTCGCCGGTGGAGGCCCTGCGGCCCACCGATTCGCCGACGCCATGCACACCCGCGGTCTCGAGGGCTGGCACGTCACGGTCCTGACCGAGGAGGCGCACCTCCCGTATGACCGGGTCACACTGAGCAAGGCCCTCATCGATGTGGACCACGACCTCACGCTCGGCCAGGCCTCGATGTGGGACCACGATGCCTTGGACTTGCGCACAGGCGAGCGAGTGGTCAGGATCAACACCGAAGCCAAGTCGGTGGAAACCGCGGCCGGCAACAGCTACGCCTACGACGCCCTCGTGGTAGCGACGGGTTCAAACGCCGCCCGCCTGCCGATCCCCGGTGCCGAGCACACGCACGTTTACCGCACGCTCGAAGACGTCTGGGCCATCAACGAAGCCATTACCCAGCTCACGAAGAAACTGGGTCGCAAGGTCAAGGCCGTCACCATCGGCGGTGGTCTCCTCGGCCTCGAATCGGCCGCCGGCACGGAGCAGTTGGGCGCCACCCCGATCGTCATCGACGGCGCATCGTGGCTGATGGCCACACAGCTCGATGAAGGCGCCGGCCAAGCACTGGGCCGCCTCATCAAGGACAAGGGCTTCGAGATCCACGGCGGCGTGTTCCCTTCCGAAGTGTTGTCCGACGACGACGGCCAGGTCACCGGAGTCCTCATGGCCGACGGGCGCATCATCGACGCCGACATCGTGATCGTCGCAATCGGCGTCAGGCCGCGCGATGAACTGTTCCGTGCCGCGGAGGGTGAGGAGCAGGTCTTCTCCCTTGGCCAGCGCGGTGGTGTCGTCATTTCCGACGGTTGCGAAACCGAGATTCCCGGGATCTTTGCCATCGGTGAGGTGGCGAACTTCGACGGGATGTGCCTGGGGCTCGTGGCGCCGGCGAACACGATGGCCGAGATCGTGGCCGACCGGCTGCACGGCGGAAAGGCGACCTTCCCCGGCTTCGACACCGCCACCAAGCTCAAGCTCTCCGGCGTGGACGTGGCCAGCTTCGGGGACGCGTTCGCCAGGACCGAACACTCCCTGGAAATCGTGTACGCGGACCCGGCCCGGGGCGTGTACCAGAAGATCGTCACCACCGACGACGCCAAGACCCTGCTCGGCGGCATCTTCGTCGGCGACGCCACCCCCTACATGAGCCTGCGCCCCATGCTCGGCCGCGAACTGCCCGCCGAACCCGGCGCCTACCTCACCGCCGCCGGGGGCGGGGAAGCCCCCGAGACCGAGCTGCCCGACGACGCGATCCTGTGCTCGTGCAACAACGTGCCCGCCGGGTCCATCCGGGACGCCATCAACGGCTGCGGCTCCTGCGAAGGCAACGCCCCGGTCCGGGAGCTCGGCGAACTGAAAGCCTGTTCGCGGGCCGGCACCCAGTGCGGCTCCTGCGTGCCCATGCTCAAGAAACTCCTCGAAGGGGAACTGAAGAAATCCGGCATCGAGGTCTCCAAGGCCCTCTGCGAGCACTTCAGCCTCTCCCGCCAGGAACTCTTCGACGCCATCCGGGTCCTGGAACTGACCTCCTTCGAGGACATCCTGGCCAAATACGGCACCGGCGCCGGCTGTGACATCTGCAAACCCACCATCGCTTCGATCCTGGCCTCGCAGAACAGCGAGTATGTGCTCGGCGCGGGCCGGGGCACCCTCCAGGACACCAACGACCGCGCCCTGGCCAACATGCAAAAGGACGGCACCTACTCCGTGGTCCCCCGCATCCCGGGCGGTGAGATCACGCCGGACAAGCTCGTAGTCATCGGCTCCGTCGCGAAGAAGTATGGGCTCTACACCAAGATCACGGGCGGTCAACGCATCGACATGTTCGGCGCCCGCCTCGAACAGCTCCCGGAGATCTGGAAGGAACTCGTCGAGGCCGGCATGGAGTCCGGACAGGCCTACGGCAAGAGCCTGCGCACCGTGAAATCCTGCGTCGGCTCCACGTGGTGCCGATACGGAGTGCTCGACTCGGTCGGGATGGCGATCAAGCTCGAGCTGCGCTACCGCGGCCTGCGCAGCCCCCACAAGCTCAAGCTCGGCGTCTCCGGCTGCGCCCGCGAATGCGCCGAAGCCCGCGGCAAGGACGTCGGCGTGATCGCCACCTCTGACGGTTGGAACCTCTACGTTGGCGGCAACGGCGGCGCGACCCCCGCTCATGCCCAGCTCCTCGCGGGCGGGCTCGACGACGAGACGCTCATCAAATACATCGACCGCTACTTCATGTACTACATCCGCACCGCGGACCGGCTCCAGCGCACCGCGCGCTGGCAGGAAGAACTCGAAGGCGGCCTTGAGCACGTGCGGCAGGTCGTCGTCGAGGACTCGCTCGGCATCGCCGACGAGCTCGAGGCGGCCATCGCCACCCACGTCGAAAACTACGAGGACGAGTGGGCCGCGACGCTCAAGGATCCCGAGCGACTGCGCCGCTTCCGCTCCTTCGTCAACGCCCCGGACCAGAAAGACGAGGCCATCACCTTCGTCCCCGAACGCGGCCAGATCCGCCCCGCCACCAACGAGGAAAAGGGCGGCGTGCTCATTTCTTCCGCGAGCATCCCCGTCCGCGGAAGCGAGGACTAAGAACGCACCTCGACGGCGAGCTACGGGGACGGCGAGTGGTCACTACGGGTTCCGACCACGCCGCCCAGTGGTTCGCCGTCGGCGTTTTCCAGGAGAGCTGTCAGGCGCTCTACCTGCTCGGCCAGCCGGCGAATCTCCTGCTTCATTGGCTCCTCGGCCACCGTCGCGGCGGCGGCCGCCCCGGAGGAAACCTGTTCGACCAGCCAGGACGCAACGGAGGCAGTGACGACGCCGAGGACGGCGATCCCGCAGACCATCAGACCTCCCGCAACGCAGCGGCCCACAATCGTCACCGGATAGTGGTCCCCATAGCCGACGGTGGTGATGGTGACCATCGCCCACCAGATCGCATCGCCAAAGTTGGTGATGTTGGCGCCCGCAGCGTTCTCTTCCGCGTCAAGCACTGCGAGCGCACCGCAGTACGTCAGGAGGGCTGCGGAGCCGAGAACGAAGGTGAGAATGCGACCACGCATGGCGTTCCCGGCAGTGCGATGGAGCAACTTCAACAGTGTGACCAACCGCAATAGCCTCAACGGTCGCAGAACCGGGAGTGCAAGTATCAACAACTCGTGGAGGTTCCGTATAAACCATTGGGCGCGACGCCGGGCCAACAGGAGGCACATGGCGTAGTCCAGGGCAAACACCAGCCACGTGACCCAGATGATGGTGTCAACGATGGAGGATTGGGACTCGTTGAGGTTGGCGATTACTTGGAACGAGTAGGCCACCAGAAACAGCACTGCTGCCGCCACCATCGGCCATTCGGAAACCTGCCGCCATCGTTCTTGGGTCATTCGTCGATACTAGCCACGGATCCCGCGAGCGCAGTGGTCACTCCCAGCAAACGTTCACCTCACCGTAACCGGTACTGGCTAGGATCGAACCTATGATTAATATGATCCAGGCCGTCGTCATGGGCCTGCTGCAGGGAATCACCGAGCTCTTCCCGATTTCCAGCCTCGGCCATAGCGTAATTTTGCCCAAACTATTCGGTTGGGGCCTGGACCAGAAAGCTCCGGAGTTCCTGAATTTCCTCATCGCCACCCATTTGGCTACAGCAATTGTGCTGTTCTTCTTCTTCCTCCGGGACTGGATTGAAATCGCCAAGGGGCTTGGCCGTTCCATCCGGGACAGGAAGATTGCGCCGTCGGATACCTACGCGAAGCTCGGCTGGCTCCTGGTGGTTGGAACCGTGCCGGCCGGAATTATCGGCCTGGTTTTGGAAAAGCCGATCCGGAACCTCTTTGGTTCCCCTCTGATCGCGGCGGCATTCTTGGTGGTTAACGGGCTTGTCCTTTTTGCGGCGGAACGCCTGCGGACCCGGGACAGCCGCCGCGCTGCAGCGCAACCGGTGACTGCAACTGCTTCCGACGCCGAAATCGCCACCCTGTCGTGGAAACGCGCCCTGGGAATCGGCTCCGCGCAAGCAGCTGCCCTGATCCCGGGCATCTCCCGTTCCGGCGCCTCGATGGCCGGCGGTTTGTTGTCCGGATTGAACAACGAAAATGCCGCACGCTTCAGTTTCCTCCTCGCAACCCCCATCATCGGCGCTGCCGCCGTGCTCAAGCTTCCTGAACTCTTCACCCCGGCCATGGCCGACGAGCGCGGCGTGTTCCTGGTGGGCGCGCTGTGCGCAGGTGTCGCCGCGTGGTTCGCTACTAAGTTCCTCCTTCGTTTCTTTGAAACGCGCACCCTGACGCCGTTCGCCATTTACTCGGTGGTCGGCGGGGCGATCTACTTCATTTTGATGCTCGTCATGGGCTAGGACCCCGCAAAGGCATTGAAACCGTCAGGGGCCCCGCATAGGGTTCTGTTTGTCTCCACCACCCACTCACGAAACCGCGGCAACAGCCACGGGAACAACACAGGAGCAAACATGCCTACGCCTGACATCACCCCCGGCGCACCTTGCTGGATCGACCTGATGACCTCGGACCCGGAGAAGGCAAAGTCCTTCTACAACACGCTCTTCGGCTGGACCTACGAGACCGGGGACCAGGAAAAGTACGGCGGCTACATCACGGCTTCGAAGGACGGCAAGATGGTGGCCGGAATCATGCAGAAGCAGGAAGACATGGCCCAGATGCCCGATGTCTGGTCAACCTACCTGCGCACTGACGACATCAAGGCCACCACTGAAGCGGCCGTAGCCAACGGTGGCCAGGTCTACATGGAACCCATGGAAGTTCCGGACCAGGGAACCATGGCAATGTACGGGGATCCCTCCGGAGCAGCCATTGGCGCCTGGCAGTTCGGCGAGATGAAGGGCTACGAGCTCGCTGCCGAATCGGGCGCACCCGCTTGGCACGAGCTCTTCGCCAAGGAATACGATTCTGCTGTTTCCTTCTACCAGAACGTCTTCGGCTGGGAAACCACCGTCGTGGGCGATACCCCTGAGTTCCGTTACACCACGCTCGGCGCGGGCGACGACTCCAAGGCAGGCATCATGGATGCCTCGGGTTTCCTCCCGGCCGAGGTGCCGTCCTACTGGGGCGTCTATTTCGCTGTGGACAAGGTCGATACCACTATCGAGCAGGCGGTCTCCATGGGCGCTACCATCGTCCAGGCGGCTGAGGACACTCCCTACGGCCGCACGGCCACCCTGACCGATCCAACGGGTGCGATCTTCAAGCTCATCGAAAACCAGGCTTCATAAACCCTCACCATCACGAATGAGCATGCTCTCCCCCGGCCTCGGCGAGTGGACATAATGGGATTATGTCCACTCGCAGGATCGGGCGGGGAGCATGCTCATTCGTGATGGAACATGCTCATTTTTGCGGGGGTAGGCCGAGCATGTCCCTGGCGATTTCGTCCGCATCGCGGAGGGTCCGCTGGCCGCTGCGGTAGGCGCGACCGTCGGAAGGCCGGGCTTCGGCGGCGATTGCGGTCCCCCATTGGGCGGAGGAAAGCTGCAGGCCCAGGGCGTACATCCCGGGAGTCAAGGAACCGTTCGCGCCAACCAGACGATAGGGGTGCGGCTCGACATCCAGCCCGGAGGTCTGCACCGGTATTCCTTCGGCCGACATCATCACCTTGGGCCTCACCAACCCGTCGGCGAGCAACTGCCGCAGGAACGGAGAGAGACTCGAGCCCACCCTGTTCGCCGGGGACATGGCCTCAATCAGTGTCCTTGCTTCCGCGGCGTCATCGTGCACCCAGGCTGATACCGCACGGAAGACGCCCCTGCCACGGTCAACGTTGAATCGTGGATCCGGCCCCACGAAACTCACGACGCCGGCGCGTGCCAGAGCGGCCAACTGTTCGGCGCGGAGGGCTGGCGGCCCGCTCGCGAGTCCCTCGACGAAGGACTCGAACCAGCCCCGAAGTTCGCCCACCCACGATTCGTCGGTGATGCCGCCGTCGGCCACGGCACTCTTTAGGACGGCCCTCCCTGTATGCAAGGCACCGATGGCCATCTTCACGGGATCCGCCTCTCCGAGCGCGGAGCGGCGGGCGTCGTCGTCCAGATAGTCCACGACGGCCGCGTCGAGTTCCTTCCTGGACGCAAAGGAACGCGCGGCCAATGGCGCCGCGAGGCCCAGAAGGTCAAGGCGGCGCGACGCTGCAACATGGGTGGCAACCAGCTCTGCAACCTGGTTTTCCCACCGCCCGGTGGCATGCGCATGCGGCTGCAAAAGGTCCTCGAGGGCGGCCAGGAATTCCGTCGATTCGGGAACGGCCACGGGTTCCGCGACAACCAAGGTGGAGTAATAAGCCCACAAGGCATCGCGATGCAGGAGAGGCCAGAGATCGTGGTCGAAGCCAGGTTGGATTCCCGCCGCGGCGAAGCGCTCTATGGCGCTTTCCGTCAAGTACCGCAAGCGCACCGACTTCGGGTAGTAGCCGTCCAAGCCGGCCTTGGCCCGGTACGGAGTGCCACGCCTGGATGCCGCGATGATCTTCGGTTCCCGGCCCGAGGGCAAGTATTTGAGCTTCCCGGGGAGACCGTCGCCAGCCGCCACGAACTGTCCGCCGCGGCCTTCCGTCAACTGGCCCATGACGTCAAAGAAGTTCAGGCCCATGCCCCTTACCAGGACCGTCTCTTTGTCCGGAACCAAGGCCCAGTCGACGTCGGCAGGAGCGGCCGGCGGGAAGTACAGCAGACCGAGCTCCGCCGCTGCCTCCCTGAACGAACGCTGTTCCGGGTTGAGCCGGGACTCGAGGTGACCCAGCGAAAGGACGAGGGAATCAACGGTGAGGCGACCGCCGTCGTCGAGTTCGACGTCGAACCTTCCGCCCGCGGGGCCGCCCGGCAGGGGACGCGCCGCCACGGCGTGGCACCTGTGGAAGGCGATCTCGACGCCGGCAGGGACGCGTTCCAGCAGTTCCTCCAACGTTGAGCGCAAATACCGTCCGTAGAGGGCACGGCTGGGAAAGTCGTGGGAGGCGAGGGCGGCAAGTTCGGCCTGTTCCTCGGCACTCAGTCCGGCGCCGGCGGAACGCTGCTTCGCGCGCCATTGTTCGAAAGATCCCCCGGCCAAGGGCGGCGCGAGCTGCTCGTCCTCGGGAATCAGGGTGGGGTAGAACGACTGCGTGTTCATGAGGTATAGGCGGGACTGTTCGGGCTGCCAGACGTGTCCTGGACCGGCCGGATAGGGGTCTACGACGTCGATATGCAGGGAACGGGCTTCCGTTTCCGTCGCGGCCCAATTGGCGAGCAAACGCTCAAGCACACTGGTGCCGCGAGGACCTGCCCCGATCAGCCCCACCCGAATGTTCTGCGATTTACCCACGCCCAAGCCTAACTTCTTGTGACTTGCTTCCTTCTCAGACAGTCGCTCTAGGATGAGGGATGACCACCACAGCAGCTGATCAAGCGCCCGCGCCCGACAACGAAACTGCCCAGGGAACAGCAACCGCCTCCGAACCTGTCGACGAGAATATCTGGCTCGAAGACGTTCATGGCGAACAACAGCTGGCCTGGGTGCGGGAGCAAAATGCCCGCACTGAAGACTTGCTCGACGACGCCGAGTACGCCACCCTGGAAGCCGGAATCCTGGAAGTCCTGGACTCCGCGGACAAGATCGCCATGGTCAACAAGCGGGGCGAGCACTACTACAACTTCTGGAAGGACCGGCAGAACCCGAAGGGTCTCTGGCGCCGGACCACGTGGGAGAGCTACCTCGGCGACGCGCCCGAATGGGACGTGCTTCTGGACATCGATGCGCTGGCCGCGGCCGAGGGCGAAGAATGGGTATTCCACGGCGCCAACTTCCTGCGCCCGGCCGAGGGCGAACCGCACCGCCTCGCCATCATCGCCCTATCCCCCGACGGCGGTGACGCCAACCGCCACCGCGAGTTCGACGTCGAGACCCGCACCTTCGTGGACCCTGCCGCAGGCGGCTTCGACCTTCCGACCGCGAAGGGCAACGTGTCCTGGCTGGACGCCGATACGCTGCTGGTATCCACAACCGCGGACGGCCTGCCGCAAACCAGTTCCTCCTACGCGAGGACCGGCGTGAAGCTCCGGCGCGGCCAAACCCTGACTGAAGCCGAGCGGATCTTCGAGGTCCCCGAAGACCACATGATGGCGCTCGTCGCCCACGACTCCACTCCGGGCTTCGAACGCACTTTCGCCGTGGACTGGATCGACTTCTTCAACCGAACCACCTCCGTGCTGCGTGACGACGCGTGGTTTGCCATTGACGTCCCCACCGACGTGAACCTCAGTTCCCACCGCGAATGGCTCATGTTCCGTCCGCGGCAGGACTGGAACGTTGGCGATGCAACGTACCCGGCGGGCTCGCTGCTTGCTGCCGACTTCGAGGGCTATCTGTCCGGGGCACGCGACTTCACTGTGCTTTTCACCCCGGACTCGCACACCTCCCTGCAGTCCTGGAGTTGGACACGGGACTACCTGCTCTTGAACCTGCTGCACGATGTCTCCTCCGAGATCAGGGTGCTCGATCCTGCCCGAAAGGACTCCGCCGGCGGGTGGGCGGTGACCCTGCTCGATGCCTGCCCGCCGCTGCACGATGTGAACGCCTACGCGGTGGACGACGAGGACGAGGCGGAAGGCGACGATGCCGGCAACGACTACTGGCTCGTGGCAACGGGCTTCACCACTCCCACCACGCTCACGCGCGGCACGCTGTCCCCCGGCATCGCCACCTACAGCCTCGACGCTGGCCACGACGGCGGGGTGTCCAGCGCGCACGCCGTGGTGAAGTCATCGCCGTCGTTCTTCAACGAGGCGGACTACGAGGTCCAGCAGCACTTCGCCACCTCGACAGACGGCACGCGGGTGCCCTACTTCCAAGTGGCGTCCAAAGATCTGGACCTCGACGGCGAAAACCCCACGCAGCTTTCGGGCTACGGTGGCTTCGAGATCTCCAGAACCCCGGCCTACAGCGGCACCATTGGGCGCGCCTGGCTGGAACGCCGAACTGAAAGCATCCAATCCGACGATGGCTCCTCGGCACATTCCCGAGGCGGCGTCTACGTCGTGGCAAACATCCGCGGTGGCGGCGAGTATGGCCCAGCCTGGCACCGTGCCGCCTTGCAGGAAAAAAGGCACCGCGCGTTCGAGGACTTCGCCGCGGTTGCGCGGGACCTCATCTCTCGCGGCGTCACCAGTCCGCGCCGGCTCGGCTGCGTGGGCGGATCCAACGGCGGGTTGCTGGTGGGCAACATGCTGACCCAGTATCCGGAGCTGTTCGGAGCGGTCTCCTGCGGTGTCCCATTGCTGGACATGCGCCGCTACACCAAGCTTGCTGCCGGCTACTCCTGGATTGCCGAGTACGGCGATCCCGACGTCCCGGAGCAATGGGAATTCATCCGCACCTTCTCTCCGTACCACCTGTTGCGTGACGGCGTGGACTACCCGGAGACGTTCATCTGGACCGCCACTTCCGACGACCGTGTGGGCCCGGTCCAAGCCCGGAAGATGGCCGCCCGGATGCAGGCGATGGGAATCCCCAACGTGTGGTTCCACGAAGCACTTGAAGGCGGTCACGCGGGCGCTTCGGACAACCGCCAAGCGGCCTCGCTCCAGGCGCGCAGCCAGCACTTCCTCTGGCGGGCACTTGCCGGCAAGCAGGGCGCGGGGCAGTGACGGTCGCCTAAGATCCTCGCCCGCCGTTCCTCGGCTCCCCCGTTTTGCACTGGGTGCCCAGTTCTGCGTATCCTTGGTTGGCTAGCAATAGCAACTGGAGACGTGCCAGAGCGGCCGAATGGGCTTCACTGCTAATGAAGTGTGGGGCACAACTCCACCGGGGGTTCAAATCCCCCCGTCTCCGCTTTTTGGCCCCGGTCTTCGGACCGGGGCCTTTTTGCGTTCCCGGGGTCCTCAGCGCGGACACGGGGGTTAGATAGTCCTTGCCCCGCTTGGTCCACTGTTGTTCGGAAGGCGCTTGGCGATCTTCTCCAAGGCAGCGACTTGGCGACGTTTGAGCATTTCTTGCTCTGATCCTGCATCGCCGGTCAACCACCTGAGAATGAGGAGCGGGGCATAGGCGAATGCCATAGCAACCCCGATAACGACGCCACCAAAATCGTTGCTGTCAACGTTTCCATGACGATCAATGCGTCGTCGAAGGACAAATCCGACAATGAAGATACCGGCAGCTACACCAAGCTGCCAAAAGAAGTGGACGCCGACTGTTGAGCCAAGCGCGACACCAAGAACCAACGTTGGTGCGGTGAGAGTGCTGACTGCTCGCCATCCTTGACCTACCAGTACGAGGGCAGCGGCGATCACAACCACCCACGACAGCCCGGAAAAGAACTCACTTCGCTGATTGATCCAGTCTTGCGCGTTCAGCAACCAGGTTGCAGATTGGCCTGTGGTGATAGACCACCAGCTACTCAGTTCCAAAACAGGTGATTTGGCACCCTCTGGGTTGCTTCCCCAAACGGTTGCAATCCCAAGGACTGAGACCAGAAAAAGATAGATACTCGCCAACCGCAGTTGAAGGCTTTGGCCGATGGCCGTTACAGATGCAGAAAACATGATCAACCCCAATAACTAATGCCATCCGGCCGGCCAAGGACCTCCATACCGCACAGCAAACTCATAAACAATCGCAGGCTAATCGGGAGGACTGACATTCTTGTATGAGGTCTAACTAGGCGGACTGATGAATTTGCGCACCCCGTCGAGATCCAATGGCTCAGACAGTTTCAACGTCGGAGTGATCGGCGATGTGCCCCCCCGATGACGCCGAGATCCAGAGACACCAAAGTCCCGCGATGGAGGTTCCGGCGTCTTTGGCTTCTCCGCGCGCCCCTAGCTGGCTCGGCGCTTCTCGGCTTTGCTCACTGCACTGCGGCTGACTTCGGCTCCGGCGTGCCTGTGCAGCGTGAGGCTGTCCACGGTGCTCAAGAGCATTGCGGCGGCCATGGCGAGGAAGGCCCCCCGGTACGCCGAGGAAGGGCCGCCACCGAAGAACGAAACATGATCGAAAAGGCGCAGGAAGAGCGCACCTACCGCAATGCCGGCACCAGCGGCCAGTTGCACAAGCGTGGCTGAAACCGCGTTGGCCGAGGGAAGCTCCCCCGGAACAATGTCTGCATACTGAACGGATGCGTAGGCCGAGAAGCCGATCGAACGGAAGGCGCCGCTCGCCAGCAGCAAGGCAAAGATCAAAGGTTCGGGAGTTTCGGGGGTGAGCATGGCACACGCGGCAAAAGTGACGGCTGAGGCAAAGGACGCGAAAACCAGCACCGGTTTGAAGCCGAACACGCGGATGATGGGGGTCGTAGCGGGCTTGATGCCGATGTTGCCAATGAAGACGGCAGCCACCATGGCCCCGGACTTGAGCGGATCCCAGCCAAAACCGTCTTGAAATAAAAGCGGCAGGAGAAAAGGCACAGAGCTGATGGTCAGCCGATAAACGAACCCTCCGGTGGAGGTGGCCCGGAACGTGCGGGTGGCGAAAACACGGAGGTCGAAGAGCGGAGCCTTGGCCTTGAGCATCCACCAACCCGCCCCGGCCAAAGCCAACGCTCCAGCCAACAGCACGACCGCGGGGACCACGCCCGCGCCATGACCACCAACTCCTTCCAGCCCCATCACAAGTGATCCGACACCGAAGGTAGTCAGCGCGAGCCCAAGCCAATCGAGCCGCCTGCCCGCATTGCCTCCCGTGTGCGGAACCAGCCTCAGGGCTGCAATGAAAGCGGCAAGCCCCAGCGGAACGTTGATGAGGAAGATCCAGTGCCACGAAAGATACGTGGTGAAGGCTCCGCCCACGAGGGGCGCCAGAACGGGAGCCAGCAAGCCGGGCCAAACCAGGAACGCAGTGGCGCGGAGGAGCTCCGACTTGGGCGTACCCCGCAGCACTACAAGGGTTCCTACAGGCACCATCATTGCCCCGCCGGCCCCCTGAGCCACCCGGCTGAGGGTCAGCCAAGTGAGGTCTTGGCTCACCGCGCACAACAGCGACGCGACAGTGAACACCGCGATCGCCAGGCAGAAAATTCGCCGTGCCCCGAATCGTTCTGCGAGCCAGCTGCTCAACGGAATTCCCATGGCCACGGTCACCAAGTAGGCAGTCATCGTGACGTTGACATCGGCCGAAGCCACTTTGAAATCAGCGGCGATGCTCGGCATGGCTGTGGTGAGGACTGTGCCGTCCAGGAACTCCATGAAGAAAGTGGCGGCAACAAGCAGTGCGAGCCGCGGCTGCCATTGGGACTCGGACTGGACGTCCGGTGCCGCGCCGCTCAAGCTGCTTGACCGAGGACGAGAGGCAACACCGATCCCGCTCCGGCTTGCCTGAGGACGCGCCCCGCAACCGTCATGGTCCAGCGGCTGTCCGCAAGATCGTCGACCAGGAGGATGCCTTGCCCGCCTAGGGCCGCGAGATCCTGCCCGAGTTCCGGACCTACAACGAGGCGGTCCCACACGCCGGCCAGCCGGTAGGCACTGTTGCCACCCCTCCCGCCGGTGGGCCCACCGTGCTGGAGCTGGAGGGAACCCAGATACGGCATCTGGCCGATGCCGGCTATACCGCGGGCCAATGATTCGACAAGCGCAGGCTTGTTCCTGGACGGGACGCTCACCACGGCGGCAGGCCGTCCTTGGCCGCTCCATCCTGCAGATCGGCCGTCCCCTGCGGCCCATTCCCGCAACACCTGCACGCACGCCTGCAGCATGGCAGGCTCGACATCCCGGTCAGCTGCGCCGGAGGCAAAGAGTTCACGGAGGGCGCCTCCCCATCCGAGGTCGGTCAGTCGCGCCAGAACGCGGCCTTCGGCCAGCAGCTCGTCGGGCTTCATCTTGCCCTTCACGGCAACGCCCAGCCGGTCCATGCCGCTGGGCCATTGAAGCCGTGGTTCCAGGGCAAGTCCCGCTCGCCTGAGGGTCTGCCCCGCGACGTCGGCGGCTGCTGCTGCCACGTCTGCTGGGAACCACGTGCCAGCGCAATTGTCACAGCGACCGCATGCACGTGCCGACTCGTCGTCCAGGACGGCGGTGATGTACTCCATGCGGCATCCAGCCGTGTCCTGGTAGATCACCATGGAGTCCTGCTCGTCCACCCGCGCCTCGGCGATGCGGGCGTAACGCTCGGCGTCGTAGATCCACGGGTGTCCCGTAGACCTCCAGCCGCCACCCACGCGCTCCACGGCACCGTCAACCGCGAGGACCTTCAGTAGGAGTTCCAAGGGCGTCCGGCGCAAGTCCACCCTCGCTTCGAGAGCCACAGTGGATAGGGCCGTGCCGGACTCGGCCAAGACGTTGAGGACGGCGGCAGCCTTTTCCTCGGACGGCATGGAAGCCGTGGCAAAGTACTGCCAAATCTCCCGGTCCTCGGATCCGGGCAGAAGGAGCACATCGGCATTGGCTGCTCCACGCCCTGCGCGGCCCACTTGCTGGTAGTAAGCAACCGGTGACGACGGGGCACCAAGGTGGATGACGAAACCGAGATCCGGTTTGTCGAATCCCATGCCAAGCGCCGAGGTGGCCACGAGCGCCTTCACCTGGTTGTCCTTAAGGAGTTGTTCAGCCCGTTCACGGTCGGCGGGGTCGGTGCGGCCGGTGTAGGACAGGACGTCGTGGCCCGCCTCGGAGAGCAGCCGGGCGGTGTCCTCCGCTGCGGCAACGGTCAGGGTATAGATGATTCCGCTGCCTGGCATGTCGGCCAGATGGGTCAGCAACCAGCCCAGGCGGTCCCTTGAGTCTGCGAGCTTCAGAACGCCCAGACGCAGGGACTCACGGCCAAGTGTCCCGCGGATGGTGAGCACACCCGCCCCAAGTTGCTCCTCGATGTCATGGACTACCCGGGAGTTGGCCGTGGCTGTGGTCGCCAGCACCGGGACGCTTCCCGGCAGTTGCTCGATGAGATCGGAGATACGCCGGTAATCGGGGCGGAAATCGTGGCCCCAGTCCGAAATACAGTGTGCCTCGTCAATCACGAGGAGGCCGGTACGGCGGATGAGCTCGGGAAGCTGGTTCTCGCGGAACGAAGGATTGGTGAGCCGCTCCGGTGAAACCAAGAGAACATCGACCTCATCCGCAGCCAGTTGCTCGCGAACGTTGTCCCACTCGAGCTGATTTGCGGAATTGATCGCCACGGCGCGCACGCCAGCACGTGCGGCTGCCGCCACCTGGTCCCGCATGAGTGCGAGTAGCGGCGAAACGATGAGCGTAGGCCCGGCGCCCCGACGCCTCAGCAACAAGGACGAGACGAAGTACACGGCCGACTTGCCCCAGCCAGTCCGTTGCACCACCAAGGCGCGCCGTCCGGCGTCGACGAGGGCCTCGATCGCCTCGTACTGGCCGTCGTGGAATCGGGCGTCCGCGTTTCCGACAAGCTCCCTCAGTACCTCAAGGGCCTGCAGTCGGGTGGTGGACTGTTCCGCTGCGAGGAGGGCAGCATCCGGGTTGTTGGGCATGGCTTCAGTATTCCAGCACCGGCGGACAGCCAGAACCCAGGACTTCATCTATGTGGACAAAGGTTTTCCACATAGCCGGGTGCTGGCGTAGTGCGGACGACGGTCCACAGTAAGATTGAGCGCGTGACTAGCGAGCAGAACAAGACATTCGACCTCTCGGCTTCCTTCAAGGCTTATGACGTCCGGGGGATCGTCGGTGAATCCATCACGTCCCACATCGTGGAGTCTGTCGGCGCAGCGTTCGTCGACACTCTGGGACTCGCGGGCGAGACTGTACTGGTGGGCGGCGACATGCGCCCGTCCTCCCCGGAATTCATAAACGCGTTTGCGGACGGGGCTGCCCGCCGCGGTGCCAACGTCCAGCTGCTGGACCTCATTTCCACCGACGAGCTTTATTACGCTTGCGGTGCCCTCAATGCTGCCGGCGCTACATTCACCGCGAGCCACAACCCGGCTGAATACAACGGCATCAAAATGTCCAAGGCCGGAGCCCAACCGATCTCCTCGGAATCGGGCCTCAAGGAAATCCAGGCTCTGGCCGAGAAATACCTCAACGAAGGCAACATCCCGGCTGCGGATGTGCAAGGCAAGATCAGCACCCGCGATGTCCTGAAGGACTACTCCGAGTACTTGCGCAGCCTGGTTGACCTCAAAGGCTCCCGTCCGTTGAAGATCGTCGTCGACGCCGGAAACGGGATGGCTGGACTGACCACTCCTGCCGTGCTCGGTAACGAACTGCTTCCTGCCCTGCCGTTCGAGATCATCCCCCTGTACTTTGAGCTGGATGGCTCCTTCCCGAACCACCCGGCCAATCCGCTTGAACCTGAAAATCTGCGCGATCTGCAAGCCGCGGTGATCGAACACGGCGCGGACATCGGCCTGGCTTTCGACGGCGACGCCGACCGTTGCTTCGTGATCGACGAGAAGGGCGAACCTGTGTCCCCCTCCGCCATCACTGGCATGGTTGCGCGCCGCGAAATCGCGCGCGCCCAGGCCGCGGGTGAAGAGACGCCGGTGATCATCCACAACTTGCTGACCTCGCGGGCTGTCCCGGAGCTCGTGGCCACGGATGGCGGCCGCGCCGTCCGTACCCGTGTGGGGCACTCGTTCATCAAAGCCGTCATGGCTGAGGAAGGTGCCGTCTTCGGCGGCGAGCACTCTGCGCATTTCTACTTCCGCGATTTTTGGAATGCAGATACCGGCATGCTCGCGGCCATGCACGTGCTCGCGGCACTGGGCGAGCAGGACGGCCCGCTGTCCGAACTTGGCCGTCAGTACGAACCGTACGTCTCTTCCGGCGAAATCAATTCCGAAATCGAGGACAAGGCGGGAGCCATTGAGCGCGTTCGCGCCGATTTTGAGAGCGAAGACGCCGAGGTCGACACCATGGATGGCAGCACCTTCACCGCGAAGGACGGCACCTGGTGGTTCAACCTTCGCCCGTCCAACACTGAGCCGTTCCTGCGACTGAACGCAGAGGCGAAGGACGTGGCCACCATGGAAAAGATCCGCGACCGCGTCCTTGCGCTGGTCCGCGTTTAACCGGCCATCCCGACGAGCAATATGGAAAGCATGAACCCCCAGATCGACGGCATTGAAAGTCCCCAGGAGCGCGAACTCCGTGAAGTCCGCGAAACCCTTGGAACCGCCCTGGCAACAGCGCAGGAACACCTTGAACAAAACGGGGGTTTCATGCCTTTCGCAGTCACCCTTGCGGACGACGACGAACTCCGACTCGTCTTTGTTACACCCGGAGAGCCGGACGACGAAGGAAACGTCGACACGGGGTCCATGCTGGCCGACATCCTCGAATTGCTCCGCCAAGGCCGTGACGGATACCGCGCGGTTGCCATGGCCAGCGACGTGATCCTTCCGGAACACGGCTCAGACGGGATCCACGCCGCGGCTGAACATCGCAACGGCGGGCTGATGGCAGCCGTGGTTCCATATGTCCAGACTGCGGAAGGCTGCACGTTCGGAGCTGCCGAAGCGGATGGACACGAACGCGCCGTCTGGGTGGACTAGACCTGACTCCGTAAGCTTGTTGGCATGAAGATCAATGCCTTCGCGGATGTGAGCCTGCGCGCGCTTCTGGTTCTGTCGTCCGCGCCCGTAGGTGAACTCCTGACGACCCAAAACATCGCAGACGCGGTGGGGACCCCTTACCACCACGTCAGCAAGGCCATCGTTCGGTTGCGGGAACTGGGCCTGATCGACGTCGAGCGTGGCCGAAACGGCGGATCCCGGCTCAGCGTGGCCGGACAGAAAGCCACAGTGGGCCAGCTCCTGCGGGAGCTGAATACCAGGGCCGATCCCGCGGCGTGCCAAACCGCCAACGGCGACTGCCCGCTCATCACCGAATGCGGCTTGCGCCGTGCCCTGGCCCGTGCGCAGGAAGCCTTCTACCGCGAGCTGGACGACGTCGTCGTCTCTTCCCTGCCTCACCTAAGGCAGATGGAGCCGGCTTTCCAAGCGATCGGGTTGCGCCCGGGGCTGTAAGCCCAGGCGAAAGCGCCGACGCTATTGCGCACGCCGAAGGTCTCCGAGCCTGTCGATTAGCTAAATTCTTCTACAGAGTGTAGAACTTACCTATAGATACTCGCATTTCAAATGCGAGTATTGATCCCGGTCCGCTCGCAACCCACGGGCCACAACGACAGGAGTTCCCATGCTCTCGGACAAGTCCTTCCCCGTCATCGAAGCCACGCTGCCGCTCGTCGGCTCCCGGATTGGCGACATCACCCCCAAGTTCTACGCCCGGCTCTTCGCTGCGCACCCCGAACTACTCGATGGGCTCTTCAGCCGTTCGAACCAACGCTCGGGCAACCAGCAACAAGCACTTGCCGGAAGCATCGCCGCCTTCGCAAGCCACCTGGTCGGTAACCCGGGAAACCTGCCGGAGACAGTGCTGTCCCGTATCGCGCACCGCCACGCCTCACTCGGGATTACCGAGCCGCAGTACCAAGTGGTCTACGAGCACCTCTTCGCCGCCATCGCAGAGGATCTCGCCGACGTCATCACCCCTGAAATCGCCGAAGCCTGGACAGAGGTCTACTGGCTCATGGCAGACGCCCTCATCAAGATCGAAAAAGGACTCTACGCGGCGCAGGCCAATGGAAAGATGTGGAGCCCTTGGAAGGTCGCGTCCAAGACTCCCGCCGGGACCGGATCCATGACCTTCGGCCTTGAGCCGGCCGACGACACCCCCATCACCGAAGCACTGCCTGGCCAGTACATCAGCGTCAAGGTCACGCTCCCGGATGGCCTGCACCAGGTCCGTCAGTACTCTCTTTCCGGCGACGCCGGCACCAGCCGAAGCTTCACTACCAAGATCGACGACGGCGGCGAGGTCTCGCCTGTGCTCCACCACACCGTAGAGGTTGGCGACGTCCTGGAGATCTCCAACCCCTACGGCGAGATCACGCTGAAGGACGGCGACGGCCCAGTGGTCCTCGCCTCCGCCGGCATCGGCTGCACACCCACGGCATCCATCCTGCGCGGGCTCGCAGACTCCGGCTCGGACCGCCAGGTCCTGGTCCTGCACGCGGAGAGCAATCTGGACAGTTGGGCCTTGCGCGGGCAGATGACGGACGACGTCGAGCGCCTGGATGGAGCCGAGCTCCAGCTCTGGCTGGAGGAACCCCAGCCCGGGTCCAATGCGGGTTTCATGTCACTGCGCGAAGTGGACCTGCCGGCCGACGCCTCGCTGTACCTGTGCGGGCCGCTGCCGTTCATGAAGCACATTCGCAATGAAGCCATCAATGCCGGAATCCCTGCCACGAAGATTCATTACGAAGTCTTCGGACCGGACATCTGGCTGGCCAACTAGCTGACGGTAGACGTCGTTTAGAGGCCGCATAACGACAACAACTGCGACTCAGTTGGGCTGGCTGACCACCAGCAGCGGCAGCATCACCTCGTCCACCACCTTCACCAGGAAATCGTCATCGATCGGTGCTCCCGAGAAGATAAACCGCTGCCGCAACAAGGCGGGGCCGGCCTCGATTCTTGCCTCCGTGGCCACACTCGGATCGCATTCGCCGCGCGCCGCAGCCTGCTCAATAATGGCGCGCATGATCTTTCCTACGTTGCCACGCGTGTATTCGTGGACTTCAGCGGCCACCGCTGGGTTCTGGAGCGCTTCCCCCAATAGCCCGCGCATGGCTTGCCCCACTTCTCCTTCCAGCTGTTGCGCTACAAGCCGCAGGATCGCCAGGGCGTCCTCGCGCAGGCTACCTGTATCCGGCGCGGAAGAAGGACTGGGCATGGCATCGTAGGCCGCATCAAGCACCAACGCCGCACGCCCGGGCCACCGCCGATAGAGCGAGGCTTTGCTCGCCCGGGCGCGCTCGGCGACGCCGTCCATGGTCAGCGCGGCGTACCCGAATTCGGCGATCTCCGCCCGGACTGCTTCGAAAATTGCGCTGTTCAGGGCAGCCCCGCGCCGGCGCGGCAGTTTGCGGTGGTCCTGCCGTACCGGCAAAAAGTCCTGCTGCTCCGCCATGTCAAGCACTCGCAGATGAAGCGGCCGGCAGGACCACTCCCAGATTCCCGTCCACGAGCACCCACTGCCCGTCAGCCAAGATGCTGGTTGCCGAACCTGTGCCCATGACAGCCGGAATTCCGTATTCCCTGGCCACGATCGCCGCATGGGAGCCGAGTCCGCCGGCATCCACTACAACCGCGGCGGCGCGTTGGAACAACGGCGTCCAAGCAGGGTTGGTGTACGGGCAGACCAGGATTTCGCCGCTGCGGAGCTGGCCGAACTCGGCGGGCCCCCGGATCACGCGGACAAATCCGCTTGCTTGGCCACGGCTGGCCGGAGTACCGGAGACAAGGGCCCCTGACAAGCGGCGGCCTCGACCACGGTGATCTCGGCCAAACAGCAAAGCCGGATCAAGCAGCGGAATACCCTCCAGCTCACGCCGTTTCGCCGCCCGCGCCAGCACCAGCGGCCGGTAACGATCCCGTAGGGAAGGTGGCAGCGCACCGCCGTCGTCCGCGTCCGTGATGGATTCCAATTCCTCGAACCGCAGGTGATAGATGTCGTCGGGTTCGTCGATCACGCCAGCCAACACCAACCGGCGGCCGAGCTCCCGGTAGGCGCGGCGGATGGGCGGGATGGCCTTGGTGGCGTAGAAGTGGCTGTCCTCGCGGAACGCCATTCCGGCTCGGGCGGACTCGACGGCGGCGAGCACTGTCCGTCTCACTGGTTCGTAACGGAGAGCCGGGTGACGCTCCAATTCCGCTAGCGCCGTCCCGGTCTGGTCGGCCGTTTGGTGCCGCTCTCCCGACATGGCTTTCACCAGGCCAAGAACCACCTCGGGAGCATCGGACCAAGTGGGCGAACTGCTCAGGACAACGCTGGTGGTTTCCCGGTGGCCGTATTCGAGCTGAAATGCCTCGAATGCCTCCCTGAAAGCACGATGCTCGGGATCCTTTTCCACCAGGTCCAGCAATTGGCGGGGGTCTGCTTCGAGAAAGGCGCGTGACAGGCTCGAGTCCTCTGCCGCAAGGGAAGCGAGCCGTTCAAGTGCCCGATTCGCCTGGCTCGTCCTGGTTTCCGCACCCGCGATCAGCGCAGGCGCAAGCCTTATCTTGCCGAGGAACAGGAGCATAAACCGCATCTTCAGCGCAGGCACGAGAACGCCGGGCAGGTAAGAGACCCTAAGGTCCGTGATATCCTGCATCGTCGCGAAGCAATCCTCCAGAAATGCAATCGTTGCACCCCATGGCAGCAGACCGGGATCTTTGCCGTTGATTCGTTCGACATTGCCAAGGAAAAGGGCGAAGCGCGGATCTTGGGTCCACGCTTCGGGCTTGAATCGCCTTGACCGGCGTAGCAAAGACACAGGCGCGGCGAGCGTCCGGATGGTCGGGCGCGGCACCGGTGGGATGAGCTGCACCACCACGCCGTCGTCTTCCGGCAACAACTCCTCAACCCTCGGGAAGACTACGCCCACGCTCCCGGCCATCCCTTGCAACATGGCCAGGATTCCCCGGCTCATCCACCCGGAGACGTCCAACGGATACGGCCGTTCCTGGAACATCTCGATGAAGAACGGCCCCACCCGCCTTTGGACCGCGTTGAGGCTGGGCGGTTGCGGCGGGAGTGCGGTCATCGGGCGCGACTGCAGCACGTACAGCACGCCCCCGGCCACAGCCCACTCGATGTCCTGTGGCCGGCCGAAATGCTGCTGGGCTTCCTGTCCCAGCCGGGCCAGCTCCGCCAATTGCTCTGCGACGAGCCCTGGCTTGGCGGCGGGCGTGCCAGGCCTTTCCCGCGTACCACCGCCCGCTGCCGCGCTGATCACCACCTCGCGGCCGCCCGGCGTGAAGCCAAGAACCTTACCCCGACGATCTAGGACGTAGTGCTCCGGCGTCACGCGACCCGAGACCACGGCCTCCCCCAGCCCGGGATTTGAGTCCACCACCATCTCACCCCGCTCGCCCGTGACCGGGTTCGCAGTAAACATGACACCCGCCATGGCGGCCGGCACCATTTTTTGCACGACGACGGCGATAGCCACCTCGTGCGGGTCGATCCCCTGCCGTCGGCGGTAGGCCATGGCCCGGTCGGTCCACAACGACGCCCAACAAGCGACGACCGACTGAACTACATCGTCCTCGCCAAGCACGTTGAGGTAGGTGTCCTGCTGGCCGGCAAACGCGGCACCCGGCAGATCCTCCGCCGTGGCACTGGACCGGACTGCGACAGCTCCGCCGCCCAGCTTCGTATAGGCATCGAGGATCTCCTGCCGCAGCGAACCGGGCATTTCCGCCCCGGCAAAGAGGGCCCGGATGTCGGCGCCGCCGGTTCCGTCACCGCCGTCGGGCGCTCCGGCATCGGGCGCGTCGCTCAAGCTGGACAGCAGGTTATTCAGCTCCACCCCCACTTTCGTTTCCGCCAGGAAGGACAGGTACGCGCCCGTGGTGATGATGAAGCCCGGCGGCACCGGAAACCCCTGGCGCACCAGTTCCCCCAAAGCAGCGCCCTTACCGCCCGCGACGGCGATGTCCCTAGCGCCGAAATCGGCCAGCGGGGCTGCGGTTTGCTCAGTCATTTTGGGCTCCTGGTGCGGTGGTGTCGGCGGGATCGGAAGCTTCTGGGATTGCAGCCTCGGAGTGCGCGGTGTCTGCGTGCGCGGTGGTCCGCAGTTCCCGCTCGGGGAGGAAGAGCGTCAAAACGAAGGCCACGGCCAGCACCACAGCGGCAAAACCAAAAACCGGCGGAACCGCATGGCCGAACGCCTGGGCAACCGCGATGCGGTCCGCGGCTGGCAGCGCTTCCAGGGCCTTGGGCGTCAAGGATTTGATGCGGTCGCCCAAAGCGGCGGCCAGCGGTGCCGGGACCGCCGCGGAAAACCGCGCAGTGATCAGGGAACCCAAAACAGCCACGCCGACGGCGGCACCCACTTGGCGGAGAAAGGTCACCGTTGAGGTCGCAGCGCCAAGGTCGCGGCGCTCAACGGAGTTCTGCACCACGAGCACCATGACCTGCATGACGAGTCCAATTCCAAGCCCGAGAAACAGCATTGAGAGCAGGACGAGCCAGGGGCTGCTACCCGAGTCCATGGTGCTGAAAAGCCAGATTC
Organism: Arthrobacter sp. FW306-04-A; assembly: GCF_044358315.1. Lineage (GTDB taxonomy): Bacteria > Actinomycetota > Actinomycetes > Actinomycetales > Micrococcaceae > Arthrobacter. The sequence continues at coordinate 556,278 of NZ_CP084559.1, read as the reverse complement.
CGGGAACCGCAAGCATCGTTCCGGCCACCGGATACAGCTTGTAGCGTCCGGTGAGGGTGATCAGCGCGCCGGATCCCGACGTCGTGAGCAGAAAGCCAACCATCAACGCAATCAACATGCCGCCGGACGCCGTGGCCGACATGCCCATCCCCACCTGCAAAAACGCCGGAAGGTAATTCAGCGTGGCGAACATCGCAAAGCCGACCAGGAAGCTCACTGCGGTCGGTATGGCAAAGGCAGGGTCCCGGAACAGGGACAAGGGGATGATCGGATCAACCGTGCGGCGCGCCCTGAACAGCCAAGCCCCCAGTGTCACAAGGGCCACAGCCCCGAGGACCGGAGCCACCCAAACCGGCCCGGCATAGTTGCCACCGCTGGAGAGGAAAATCACCGCGACGATGGCAAGGCCCAGTAAGGCCGCACCTCCGTAGTCCACGCGCCGTCCGCGCGGGGTGACCGGGAGCCGCAACGTAAAGGTCACCACGGCAAGAGCAGCCAACCCGAGCGGAACGTAGAAGTAGAAGATCCAGCGCCAGGAGAAATGGTCCACCACCGCGCCGCCTGCCAAAGGTCCGGCCACCGCGGCCATCACGAAGGCTGCGCCGATGATGCCCAGAAGCCTGCCGCGCTCGCGGGGACTGACAAGTTCGCCGATGACCGACTGTGCCCCGATCATGAGCCCTCCACCGCCGATGCCCTGAATCGCGCGGAAAGCGATGAGCTGCGGCACGGACTGCGCCAGCGAGCACAGTCCCGCCCCGATGATGAAGAAAATAAGGGAAGCCTGCAGGATCCGTTTGCGCCCGAATGCGTCGCCCAGTTTGCCCGTGAGCGGCATGGCGGCCGTGGCGGCGACGAGGTAGCCGGTGATGATGGTGGACATCTGATCCAGGCCGCCCAGGTCCCCGGCGACAGTAGGGAGGGCCGAGGCCATCACAGTCTGGTCCAAGGCGCCGAGGAACATCACCAACAGGATGCCAGGCAGCGCCGTCCTGATGGCAGAGTGGACTCTCGTGGTGTGCTGCTGGGCATCGTCCATGGCCCGGTCCCGGAAATTAGAGAACTGCTGGTTCTCTAAAAGCTACTCTCGCCGCTTGCGCAGCACAATGGCTGGAATCAAGGAAACGACGACGGCGGTCCCGCACCCAGAATTCGCCAGGTGCGGGACCGCCGTCGTACTGTGTCGTGTCGTACTGTGTGGTCTAGGCCAGCCGGGACTTGAGGCCTTCGAGTTCGGCCACCAGCGCGGCCGGCAGGGAATCGCCGAACTTTGCGTACCATTCCTCGATGGATGCCAGTTCGGTTTTCCACTCGGCGGGGTCGACGCGAACTGCGGCTTCCACCTCGGCGGGGGTCATGTCCAGTCCTTCGAGATCGATGGACTCGCCCGTCGGCACGAAGCCGATAGGAGTCTCGACGGCGTCGGCCTTGCCTTCGAGGCGCTCGATGGCCCACTTGAGGACACGGGCGTTGTCACCGAAGCCGGGCCATGCGAAGCCGCCCTCAGCGGTGCGGCGGAACCAGTTGACCAGGAAGATCTTGGGCAGTCGGTTTTGTCCAAGTGAATTGGCCTTGGCGGACAGGTTCACCCAGTGGTTCAGGTAGTCACCTGCGTCGTAGCCGATGAACGGCAGCATGGCCATGGGGTCGCGACGCACGACGCCGACGGCACCGGCCGCAGCAGCGGTGGTCTCGGAGGACAACGTAGAACCCATGAAGATGCCGTTGGACCAGTCGCGGGCCTCGGTGACCAGCGGGATGGTCGTCTTGCGGCGCCCGCCGAAGAGGATTGCGGAGAGTTCCACGCCTTCGGGGCTGAAGTATTCCTCGGCCAGCATGTCAATCTGGTCGATCGGCGTGCAGAAGCGGGAGTTCGGGTGTGCCGCAGGCTTGTCGGAGCCAGGGGTCCACGAGTTGCCCTGCCAGTCAGTCAGGTGCGCCGGAGTTTCCTTTGTCATGCCCTCCCACCAGACGCCGCCGTCGTCGGTCAGCGCGACGTTGGTGAAGATGCTGTTGCCCTTGGCGATGGCGCGCATGGCGTTGGGGTTGGTGCCCCAACCGGTGCCGGGAGCGACGCCGAACAGACCAGCCTCGGGGTTGACGGCGCGGAGCTCGCCTTCCTTACCGAAGCGCATCCAGGTGATGTCGTCGCCGAGAGTCTCCACCTTCCAGCCCTTGATGGTGGGGTCGAGCAGCGCGAGGTTGGTCTTGCCGCAAGCGGAGGGGAACGCCGCAGAGATGTAGTAGGTCTTCTGCTCAGGCGAAGTCAGCTTCAGGATGAGCATGTGCTCGGCCAGCCAGCCTTCGTCGCGGGCCATGACGGACGCGATGCGCAAGGCGTAGCACTTCTTGCCAAGGAGGGCGTTGCCGCCGTAGCCCGAGCCGAAGGACCAGATGGAGCGTTCTTCCGGGAAGTGCACGATCCACTTGTCCGGGTTGCAAGGCCACGCAACGTCTGCCTGGCCGGCTTCCAACGGAGCGCCCAGGGAGTGCAGTGCAGGGACAAAGAACGCGTCGGTCTGGGTGATACGTTCCAGGACGTCAGTGCCGATGCGGGCCATGATGCGCATCGAGGCAACAACGTAGGCGGAGTCGGTGATCTCGACGCCGAACTTGGGGTCTTCAGCGTCCAGGTGGCCCATGACGAACGGAATGACGTACATGGTGCGGCCACGCATGGAGCCGGCGAACAGTCCGCGCAGCTTCTGCTTCATCTCGGCTGGAGCCATCCAGTTGTTGGTGAAGCCGGCGTCGTGCTTCTTCTCGGAGCAGATGTAGGTCTGCTCTTCCACGCGGGCTACGTCCGCGGGATCAGAGAATGCAGCGAAAGAGTTGGGGAAGAGCTCTTGGTTCAGCCTCTTCAGGGTGCCGGCCGCGACGAGTTCGTCGGTCAGCTTCTTGTTTTCAGCCTCGCTACCGTCAACCCAGTGGATGCGGTCCGGCTGTGTCAGCTCGGCTACTTCCTCCACCCAGGCCAGCAGGCGTGCATGCGTAGTGGGTGCCTTCTCAAGCAGCGGCAGTCGCGCCAGATCGCCCATCGTGGTTCCCTTCCTCGGGTTCAGTGGTGTGTCCTAAATGCTAGGGGTCGCGGAGTAGACCAATCCGGGTTGGGACGTGGGATCTCTTGACCATTTCGGAGCAAAACCCCTAAAAATCAAGGATCCGCGTCGGGGATTTCTCAAATTTAGTGACTAAGGTCACATAGACCGGTCTAGTTAGGCAGATTACACCACGCCGATTTGGCACCAACAGGGATCTCGCGTAAAGTTTATTGAGGTTCGAGGGGGGAGCGAGTTTGAAACTCCCGAGAATCACCAAAATGCGCCCATAGCTCAGCTGGATAGAGCGTCTGTCTACGGAACAGAAGGCCGGGGGTTCGAATCCCTCTGGGCGCACAAAATGAAGACCCGCACCGGGACCGGTGCGGGTCTTTTTTCGTTAATTTCCTGGCTCGAGTTGGGGTTGCCGTACCGTCCCCCCTTGCTTGTCCTGCCCGGGTACGATTCTGCTGGATCACTGGCGCTGCCAGGGGCAGCACCCTTGGAATCAAGCAGCGGGGGGCCTTTGGCAAAGGGAGTGATCCAGCAGAATCCAACCTCTACCTCGGCATGGGTTCGCCTGCCCGCGCCTTCCTGCCCCTCTTTGGCGCGCCAAAGCCCCGGAATGACGCGGCTCGCCGTGTCGCAAGCCCTTTCCCAAACCAAAGAAGGTCAGGACGGCACAGCCGCCGGAGAGACGGCCGCGCAACGCCAAGGGCCCCGTCGCACTTCATCAGAAAGTACGACGGCGGGTGCCAGGCGTTACGGTGCGACGGCCTCGCTGATGCGGCGACGAATCCCGTCGAAGTGGCGGTTGAGCAGTTCGGCAGCCGCTGTCTTGTCTCCGGTTGCGACGGCGGCATAGATGTTTCGGTGCATCGCCGCGGTGGCCACAAGGTCTTCGTTGGCGGAGCCGATCTCCACGTGGATCTTCCGGTAGACCTTCCAGAAGACGCCCATGAGGTTGATGAGGAGCTCGTTGTTCAGCGGTTCGAACAGCCGGCGGTGGAACTCGGCGTCGGCGGCTACGAAGTTCTCGCCGGTTTGCGCGAGCCCTTCCATTTGCTTGACGGCCTCCTCGATCAAAGCGAGCTGTTCGGTACCCATCACGTCCATGGACGAGCCGATCAGCCCGGATTCGAGGGCCTGCCGCACATCGACGAGCTGCAGTGCCTCGAGGCCCTGATGACGCAGCGACAAACGACCCCGGAACGTCAGGCCGTCAGCGAGCGCCTCGAAGTTGCTGGGGGCCACGAACATGCCAAAGCCGTGGCGAATCTCGATGACACCCAGGGCCTGCAGCACTTTCAGGGATTCTCGCAGGGTGTTCCGGCCTACCCCCAGCGCCATGGAGAGTTCGTTTTCCGTGGGCAAAGGATCACCCGCCTCAAGCTCGCGTTCGAGGATCAATTCCATAATGTCCGCTTGCAGTGCCCTGAGCCGGGCCTGTGCGCTGAACCGCGCCTGCGGAACGACACCGGAAGTGGTCATGGCTCTCCTTGCAAAAGTACTCATCCCTGGCCGGTCCCTTTGAGGAACCGGGACAAGGAATCAGTGCGGTGTTAATGTTGAGGTGAGCCTAGCGCCCACCGAGAATACAATGCTTCGCAACATACAATATCGGATGTCCCATCTCCTTGATAGATGTTTGCCTCGATTTTTGACTGACCGGCCAAGGTAGGCGGCGAGCCGCAGCGGCCAAGGTGGACGGCGCCGCAGCCCGCCGGCCGCGCCACAGCCGGCGGCGCCACAGCCAGTGATCCACATCTCGCTTGACGACTTCATGTGACCGCCCTTACAGTTTCCTTTACGAGCATCGGATGTCCTACATCCGATAACCAGAAAAACTTGAATGGTGAGGCATCTTATGAGCAACACGATTAACAAACTGCCGCTGGTCAGCGATGCCAGCCGACGCAACTTCCTCAAGCTAAGCGGAGCGGTTGGCGCTGCTGCAGCTTTCACCGCAACCCTGTCGGCATGTGGTGGTCCTGCCGCCACCACCACGGGCGGAGCAAGCAACGCCGCTGGCGTCAACAAGGACCTCACCATCGAGGCCGGCATCTCCTATGCCTTGTCCACGGGTTTCGACCCGCTGACCTCCTCCGGCGCCACGCCTCTGGCCGCCAACCTGCACATCTTCGAAGGCCTCGTGGAACTCCACCCGGCCACCCGCGAGCCCTACAACGCATTAGCCGCCAGCGACCCCAAGAAGATCAACGACACCACATACCAGGTGACGATCCGCGACGGCGCCAAGTTCCACAACGGCTCCCCCGTCACCACTGAAGACGTGGCCTACTCCTTCACCCGCGTGATGGACCCCGCCAACAAGTCCTTGTTCTCCCAGTTCATTCCCTTCATCAAGGATGTCAAGGCCCTTGATGCCAAGACGGTCGAGTTCTCCCTGAAGTACCCCTTCCCGGGCTTCGGACCGCGAATCTCCGTGGTGAAGGTGGTTCCGAAAGCGCTGGCTTCTACTGACCAGAAGGGCTTCGATGCCAAGCCGGTCGGTTCCGGCCCCTACAAGCTGATCTCGGCCGTCAAGGACGACAAGATCGTCTTCGAAGCATTCGCCGACTACAACGGCCCCAAACCTGCACTCGCAAAGGGCATGACCTGGCTGTTGCTTTCAGACGCCGCCGCCCGCGTCACCGCGGTCCAGTCGGGCCGCGTCCAAGCGATCGAAGACGTCCCCTACCTGGACGTGGACGGACTCAAGTCCAAGGCGCGGGTTGAATCCGTGCAGTCGTTCGGTCTCCTGTTCCTGATGTTCAACTGCGCGAAGGCGCCGTTCAACAACAAGCTGGTCCGCCAGGCGCTCCACTACGGGCTGGACAAGGACGCCATCATCAAAAAGGCCCTGTTCGGCAACGCCAAGGCTGCGTCGTCGTACTTCCAGGAGGGCCACCCGGACTACGTCAAGGCCAAGAACGTCTACGGCTACGATCCCCAGAAGGCCGCTGACCTCCTCAAGCAGGCCGGCGTAAGCGACCTCGAATTCGAACTACTCACCACGGACACCGCGTGGGTCAAGGACGTTGCCCCACTGATGCTGGAGTCCTGGAACAAGATCCCGGGCGTCAAGGTCACCGCAAAGAACTTACAGTCCGGCGCGTTGTACTCCGACAGGGTAGGCAAGGCCGACTTCTCCGTGGTCGCTGCCCCGGGTGATCCTTCCGTCTTCGGCAACGACGCAGACCTGCTCCTGAGCTGGTTCTACTCGGGCGCCACCTGGATGACGAAGCGCGCCTACTGGACCACTCCGGAAAGTGCGACGCTGCAGGATCTGATGGACAAGGGCTCGCAGGCCGCGCCCGCTGATGCCAAGAAGATCACGGGCCAAATTGTGGACCTCGTCTCCGAGGAAGTCCCGCTGTACCCGCTCTTCCACCGCCAACTCCCCAGCGCGTGGGACGAAAAGAAGCTCTCGGGCTTCAAGCCGTTGCCCACCACGGGACTGTCCTTCATCGGCGTCGGCCGCACGGCCTAGCCGCGGCCAACTAGCCAGCTGCGCCCTACCCCGCGAGACCGCCACGCAGCGGCCGCACCAAAGCAACCGGAGAACACATTGGTCATGATATTGCGCCTGCTTGGACGCAGACTCGCGGCATTGCCCTTGATGATCCTGGGCATCACGCTGCTGGTCTTCCTCGTCCTTCAAGCAGCCCCAGGCGACCAAGCCAGCTCGGCCCTCGGCGAAGCCGCCAGCGAGGAAGCCAAACAGCAGTACCGCCAGGAGAACGGCCTGAACGATCCCCTGTTCGTCCAGTACTTCCGTTTCCTGGGCAGGCTCCTTCAGCTCGATCTTGGCGTGACCACCCCGCCGTCCAAGTCGGTGGCAGCCATGATCGCCTCGGCCTTTCCGCTGACGCTGCAGCTGACCTTCCTCGGGGTGATCATCGCCGTCGTCCTGTCCTTGGTCTTCGGCATCGTCGGGGCGCTCTACCGCGACAAGTGGCAGGACCAGTTGGTCCGGGTCTTCTCCATTGCAGCCATCGCGACGCCGTCCTTCTGGCTTGGCATCCTGCTCATCCAGTGGTTCGCGCTCGGTGACAGTCCGCTGTTTCCCTCGGGTGGAATCGCGACGTCGGAATCCGGCTTCGGCGGCTGGCTCAACTCGATGGCGCTCCCGGCCCTCGCGCTCGGCATCCCGGTCTCCGCTTCCTTGATCCGAGTTGTCCGCACGTCCATGGTGGAAGAACTGGACCGCGATTACGTGCGTACGGCCATCGGCAACGGGATCCCTTACCGCGAGGTCGTTTCCCGGAACGTCCTCCGCAACGCGCTCGTCACTCCGGTGACCGTGCTGGGACTGCGCGTGGGCTATCTCCTGGGCGGCGCCGTCGTGATTGAAATGATCTTCGCCCTTCCGGGCATGGGCCAGCTGATCCTCAACGGCATCACCAACCTGGACGTCAACCTGGTCCAGGGCGTGGTCCTCACCATCTCGGTCACCTTCGTTCTGGTGAACATCGTGGTGGACCTCCTGTACCTGCTCATCAACCCCCGAATCAGGACGGTATAGCCATGCGCAGCAAACTTGCTGAACGGCTCAGCGCCCCGGGCGTCCGCTTCAAGTCTCTCCCCTGGGGATCGCGTTTTGCCCTGTTGTTCCTCGTGATCATCGCCTTGGCGGCGATCTTCGCGCCCGTCATCGCGCCTCACGATCCCCTGGAAACGTTCATTCCGGCACAAGCGCCGGACGCCGACCACTTCTTCGGCACCGACCGCTTGGGCCGCGACGTCTTCTCCCGGCTGCTCTACGGTTCGCAGTCTTCGCTCATGATCGGCCTCGGCGCGGTGGCCCTCGCGATCGTCGTCGGTGCCGTGCTTGGCTCGCTCGCCGCGACGTCCAGCAAGGCCGTCAACGAGATCATCATGCGCCTCATGGACATCCTCATGGCGTTCCCGGGCATCGCCCTCGCAGCCGTACTCCTGGCCGCGTTCGGCAACTCGGTGCCCACCATCATCATCGCGATCGCCATCATCTACACGCCGCAGCTCGCCCGCGTGGTCCGCGCCAATGTCCTCTCCCAATACGGTGAAGACTACGTCCGCGCCGAACGCGTGATGGGTGCCGGCCGCGCCTACATCCTGCTCAAGCACATTGTCCGCAACACCGCCGCCCCGGTACTGGTTTTCGCCACCGTCATGGTGGCCGACGCCATGATTCTCGAAGCCTCGCTGTCCTTCCTCGGCGCCGGCGTCCAGGATCCTGCGCCGTCGTGGGGCAACGTGATCTCCTACGGCCGCAACCTGGTCCTCTCCGGCGGCTGGTGGGCAACCACCTTCGCCGGCCTCACCATCCTGCTCACCGTGCTTGCGCTGAACATCCTCGCCGAAGGCCTCACCGATGCCATGGTGAACCCGAAGCTGCGGAAAGCACCGGTTGTGAAGGACGACGACGGTGCTGCCGCTGCTTTTGCGGGCGCGGCGGTGGCGGGCGCCGCCGTCGATATCGAAATCGCGACGTCGGTAGCCCAGTCTTCCGTGGTCGAACAGCACGAGCTCGACGGCGTCCGCGCCGCCAATGGCGATCCGCTCTCCGAAGAGGACTACGCGGCGTCGGTCCTGAACGATACTCGTGTCCTGAAAGATCGGAGCCTCGCAGCAGAGAACCCGCACGCCCTGCTGGACCCCATGTCGGCGTTAGATAAAGAACTCGAACTCCTCGCGTCGATCGAGTCCAAGCGCACCGACCGCCTCCCCCAGGTTCCTGCCGACGCCCGGAACGTGCTGGAGGTCAAGAACCTGTCCATCCGCTTTCCCGGCCGCTTCGGCGAAACCGCGATCGTGGACAACGTCTCCTTCACCGTCCGTGAAGGGGAAACCATGGGCCTTGTGGGCGAATCCGGCTGCGGCAAGTCCATCACCTCCCTCGCGATCATGGGGCTGCTACCGAAGACCGCCCAGATCACCGGTTCCATCACCTTCGATGGCAAGGAACTCCTGGATTCCAGCTCGACGCACAGCAACGCCAAGGCCTACCAGGGCCTGCGGGGCGAACAGATCGCCATGGTCTACCAGGATGCGCTGAGTTCGCTCAACCCATCCATGAAAATCAAGGAGCAGATGACCCAGCTGACCAAGCGCGGCGGCCGCAAGACCCCCACCGAGTTGCTGGAAATGGTGAAACTCGATCCCGTCCGCACGCTCGCCAGCTACCCGCACGAGCTCTCTGGAGGCCAACGCCAACGCGTGCTGATCGCCATGGCGCTCTCCCGCTCACCGAAAATCGTGGTCGCAGACGAACCCACCACCGCCCTGGACGTCACGGTCCAGAAGCAGGTAGTGGAACTGCTCAATGAACTGCGCGAACAGCTCGGCTTCGCCATGGTCTTCGTCAGCCATGACCTCGCGCTGGTCGCCTCCCTGGCCCACCGCATCACGGTCATGTACGCCGGTCAGGTAGTGGAATCCGCGCAGGCATCGGAGCTACTGCAGAACCCCCGACACGAATACACGCGCGGTTTGTTGGGCGCGGTCCTTTCGATCGAGGCCGACGCCGTCCGCCTCCACCAGATTCCCGGCACCGTTCCGTCGCCGCGCGACTTCGCCCCGGGCGACCGCTTTGCGGCGCGCTCGTTGAGGCCCGACGCCGACCCGAACCAGCAATTGGTCCTCGCGGTTGTTGAGCCCGCCGGTGGCGGAGCAGACCGCGATCACTACTGGGCAAGCCACCTGAAGGAGGACGCAAAGTGAGTGTTTCCACAGGCAAGCCCGTCATCGAGCTCAAGCACGTCAAAGTCCACCACAGGGCCCGCACGGGCGGCCTCTTCCGGCCCAACATCGTCAAGGCCGTCGACGGCGTGGACTTCAGCATCAGCCGCGGCGAAACAGTCGGCATCGTCGGTGAGTCCGGCTGCGGCAAGTCCACGCTCGCCTCGGTGCTTGTGGGACTCCAGGCTCCGACGTCGGGCCAGGTGCTCTTCCACGGCAAGCCGGCCATCAAACGCAACGCCCGGATGCGCAAGGAATTCGGATGCGCCGTATCCGTGGTCTTCCAGGACCCGGCCACGGCACTCAACCCGCGCATGACCATCCAAGACATCCTCACCGATCCCCTGCAGGTGCATGGCATCGGAAACACCGCGTCCCGCTCGGACAAGGTGAAGGAACTGCTGGCCCTCGTCGGCTTGCCTCAATCGGCGGCCGAGGTCACGCCGTCGCAAGTTTCCGGCGGGCAGCGCCAGCGCGTGGCGATCGCCCGCGCCCTCGCCTTGGATCCGGACATCATCGTGGCGGACGAGCCGACGTCAGCCCTCGACGTGTCCGTCCGCGCCCAAGTCCTGAACCTGCTGTCCGACCTGAAAACCCAGCTGAACCTCGGCATGGTTTTCATTTCGCACGATATCCAGACCGTCCGCTACGTCTCCGACCGTATCTGCGTCATGTACTTCGGACAGATCGTGGAGGAAGGCCCGGCGGCCCAGGTATTCGACAACCCGAGCAACGACTACACCAAGAAGCTGCTCGGCGCCGCGCCAAGCCTGCTCCACACCTAAGTTTTTCCCTTTCAGATCGAAACAACGGAGATTTCTTTGTCTACTCAGTTCCAGGGTGTCATCCCCCCGGTCATCACCCCCCGCCACGCCGACGGCCGCGTCGACACCGCGTCCCTGAAGAACGTCACCAAGCACTTGCTCGACGGCGGCGTGTCCGGCCTTTTCGTGTTGGGCTCCTCGGGCGAGGTCCCCTACATGACCAACGAAGAACGCGAGCTGGTGGTCTCCACGATCGCCGACGCGAATGCCGGTGCGGTGCCCCTGATCGTGGGCGCCAACGAGCTAACCACCAACCGCGTCATCGAAGAAGCACGCAAGGTTGTGGACCTCGGCGCCGACGCGATCGTGGTCACCTCCATGTACTACGCCATCGGCAATGCCCAGGAAACCGAAACCCACTTCCGCAGCATCCACGCTGCCGTGGACAAGCCGATCTTCGCCTACGACGTCCCCGTCCGCACCCACTTCAAGCTCCCCACCGACCTCCTGGTACGCCTCGGCCGCGACGGCGTGATCGCGGGCGTCAAGGACTCCTCCGGCGACGACGTCTCCTTCCGCCAACTGCTCCTCGCCGCCAAGGACATCCCCAACTTCGACATCTTCACGGGCCACGAAATAGTAGTGGACGGAGCCCTCCTCGCCGGCGCCCAAGGCGTCGTCCCCGGCCTCGGCAACGTGGACCCCGCGGGCTACCGCCGCCTGTTCGACGCCGCCCAAGCCGGAGACTGGACCGGGGCAGCCCGCGAACAGGACCGCCTGGCCGACGTCTTCGACATCGTCTACACCCCCAACGGCCGGGTCTCCGGCGGCGCAGCAGGACTAGGCGCCTTCAAGACCGCCCTCCAAATCATGGGCATCATCGAATCCAACACGATGAGCGCCCCGATGCTCTCCCTGAACGCCGAAGAAACCGCCGCAATCCGGACGATCCTCGAACGCAACGGCCTGGTCTAGGGAGGCGGCGCTGGCTCGCTTACGCGGGCCGATCGGTGAGCCGAAAGCGCAAAGCGCGGGCGCATTGTTTCGCGTAGGCGCGCATCGCCGACCAGAGTTCTGCGGAGGTCGCTTAGCGACCGTAGCGGAACGTCGGGAGGTGTCTAAGCGCCGGCGAAATGATGGGTCCGCGCTGTCCCAGCCACAACTGACCCAACTACAAACAAGCCGCAGCAAACACGTGACCCAACAACGATGAACCCAGCAATCGAACGATCCGGAGGACAAACATGATGCACGTGATCGGGGTTGATCTTGGTGGGACTAAGACGGCCGCGGGGGTTGTGGGGGCCAACGGGGAAGTGTTGTTTTCGGAGCAAATTCCTACGCTGAATCGGGGTGGGGGCGAGGCTATTTTGAGGGCGACCGCGGGGCTCGTGGGGCGGCTCATGCGGCGGGCGGCGAGTGAGGGAATCGACGTCGGGCGTGTTGGCGTGGGTTCGGCTGGGGTCATCGATGCCGTGAATGGTGAGGTGGTTTCGGCAACTGATGCGATTCTGGGGTGGGCTGGAACCAGGTTGACGGCGGGTTTGGCGCAACTCCTTGGCTTGCCGCGGGGTTCGGTCATGGCTGTCAACGATGTGCACGCGCATGCTCTTGGTGAGGCGTGGCGCGGGGCGGCTGCGGGGTCTTCGAGTTCGCTCATGGTGGCTTTCGGGACGGGGGTTGGCGGCAGTTTTGTGCTGGATGGCTCGCCTGTTTTGGGGCACCACTATGTGGGTGGGCACGTGGGTCATTTTGCTTCGCCATACGCCTATCACGAGGGTAAGGCGCTCCCCTGCGTGTGTGGCAGCGCCGGCCACGTCGAGGCGATCGCCTCCGGCCCTGCGATTCTTGAATCCTTCCTCCGTTTCGGTGGCTCTCCCGAAGTCCCGGATACTCGTGCCGTGTTTTCCTTGGCTCACGACGGCGATGGTGCCGCTTCGGCTGACTGCACCGGCGACCCTGCCGCGATCAAGGCCGTCGGCGTCGGCGCCGGTGCCGCCGGGCAGGCGATCGGTGGGCTCGTCAACATCCTCGATCCGGAGACGGTAGTGGTCTCCGGCGGTCTCGCAGATGCCGGAGACCTCTGGTGGAAACCCATGGAACGCGCCGTGCGGAAAGAGCTCATGGCGCCTCTCGCTGATATTCCCGTGCTTCGCGCGGCGCTAGGCAATACCGCGGCCATTGTGGGTGCGGCCAAGCTTGTCCTGAACTGACCGAAACTACGCACACGAACACCCTCGCAAGGAGACACCCCCATGATCCTGACCCCCGATGGCCTCGAAGCCCTCCGCTCGCAGTTGATCGTGTCCTGCCAGGCCTACCCGGGCGAGCCGATGCGCGATCCTCGGACGACTGGCCAGGTGGCGGCGTCGGCGGTTATCGGTGGTGCCGCGGCAGTTCGCGTCCAGGGCCTCGCGGACGTCCAGTTCACCCGCACGGCTGTCGAGGTCCCGGTGATCGGGCTTTGGAAGGATGGGCACGACGGCGTTTTCATCACCCCCACGCTCCGGCACGCCCTCGCCGTCGCCAACGCCGGCGCCCATGTGGTGGCCACCGATGGCACCCGGCGCCCGCGGCCCGACGGCTTGAGCCTAAAGCAAACCGTTGATGGAATCCACGCCGAATCGCATGCCCTGGTCATGGCCGACTGCGGTTCCTGCGCCGATGCGGTGGCCGCCGTCGAAGCTGGTGCCGACCTGATCGGTACCACCCTGGCCGGGTACACCGGAGAGCGCCCTAGGACCGACGGCCCGGACCTTGAGCTCCTCGCGGAGATCGCCGGCGCCGGACTAGGCAAGCCACTCATCGCCGAGGGCCGCATCCACACCCCCGCGCAGGCCCGCCAGGCCCTCGATGCGGGGGCGTTCGCCGTCGTCGTCGGTACCGCCATCACGCATCCGGCGAGCATCACCGGCTGGTTCAAGGGCGCGATGGACGCCTAACTGAAGCCAGGGCTGTCGGATTTTGCTGGATCATTCGCGTCGCACCGGAAAAGATCCTTGCAAACACGGGCCCCGCGGTTCTGCTCCGAGGCATGATGGCGCAGAATCCGTCGCCGAGTCCCTGATCCCAGCCTGCGTGCGGGCGTAGGCTTCTCCCATGGCTGAGGAGAATATCCGGGAATTCGATGTCATCGTGATCGGCGCCGGGGCCGTGGGTGAAAACGTGGCAGACAGAGTGGTCCGGGGCGGCCTTACCGCGGCCATTGTGGAGGCTGAACTCGTTGGCGGGGAATGCTCCTATTGGGCCTGCATACCGTCCAAGGCGCTCCTCCGGCCTGGAACCGCCCTGCACACAGCCCAATCAGTGCCCGGAGCATCGGACGCCATCACGAAGGTCCTGGATGCCGAGCCTGTCCTGAAATACCGCGACTACTTCACCAACAAGTGGCAGGATGACGGCGCAGTGCAGTGGCTCGTGGAGACGGGAATCGAGCTCATCCGGGGCCGAGCGCGCATCACTGGCCCCCGTGAAGTCCAGGTGGATGGCAAAGACGGCAACAGCTACTCGCTCAAGGCTCATCACGCCGTGGTTGTGGCTACCGGATCCACACCGCTCATTCCGAAAATCGACGGCTTGCGCGGCATCCCCTACTGGACAACCCGCGGCGCAACCTCCGCGCAACACATTCCCGGACGGTTCGTGGTGCTGGGCGGCGGCGTTGCCGGCGTCGAACTTGCCCAGGCGTTCGCCCGCTTGGGCGCGTCGGTCACGATCGTTGCCCGCGGCAGGTTGCTCAGTACGTTCCCGGAGGAGGCTGCCGAGTTGGTTGCGGCAGGGCTCCGTGCCGATGGGATCGATCTCCGTCTCGGGACTGACACCACGCGGGTCGAACAAAACTCGGACCATTCTTTCGCTGTCACCCTCGGTGACGGGACAGTCCTGGCCTGCGATCAATTGCTGGTGGCGACGGGTCGGCGGCCGGCGCTGGACAATTTGGGCCTTGAGAACGTAGGGCTCGACGCCGAAGAAGGCAAAGCTTTGCGCCTCACCACGGACTCGAGCGGCTTGGTTGAGGGCGCCGCCAGCGACGGCACCAGCGGGCTGTGGCTCTACGCAGCCGGCGATGCCGCGGGCTCGGCCTTCCTCACACACCAGGGCAAGTACGAGGCCCGGGCCACGGGCGACGCCATCGTGGCCCGCGCCAACGGAACCTTGCACGGTACCCCGAAACCCTGGAGCGCCTTGGCAAAAACGGCCGACGAGTACGCGATCCCCAGCGTGGTGTTCACGGATCCCGAGGTAGCGTCCGTCGGTCCGAACCTCAAGCAGGCGCTGCAGAAGGGTATCAACGCAAGCTCGGTGGAACTCCCCATCAACGTGTCCGGCTCCCAACTGCATTCGGAGAATTACCAAGGATGGGCGCAACTGGTGGTGGACGAGGACCGGAAGGTGGTGGTGGGGGCAACATTTGCCGGACCGGGGGTAGCTGAGCTTTTGCACGGTGCCACCATCGCGATTGTTGGTGAAGTCCCGCTGGACAGGCTATGGCATGCAGTGCCGTCGTTCCCCACCATCAGCGAGGTGTGGCTGCGGCTGTTGGAGAAGTACGGGCTGTGATTGACATCTATTTGAACTGACCGGTCAGTTCAGTTACGATTGGAGCAGATAACAAGTTCTGCGAAAGGTCTAATTGTGCTGTCCGTACAGCAAGTCCAGATCGACGGCCGCCGGGACGACCTCCTGCCTCCCACGTCCCTCGAAGCCCGGCGCGGGGAGCTCCTCCTCGTGAGCGGCGACGGCCAGGACCAGCGAACGGCTTTGGCGCTCGCGCTGAGCGGCCGAATGAAAGCCAGCAATGGCGTCCTGAGCTGGGACAACTCAACCAAGACCAAGAAAGTCCGGGCAGCGAGCGCCCTGATTGACTCCCCCGGCGTCAACGAACCCGAGCAGCACCTGAGCGTCCGCGACCTCGTCACTGAGGACCTCTCCCTCATCCCCCGCCGCTACCGTGGCGCCCTCCTCAGCAAACCGTGGCTCAAGGTCAACCGCTTCGAGGACATCGCCGGGCTGTGGATTGAGCAACTCCCCGCGGACCGGCGCCTTGAGCTCCTGACAGCCCTGGCCCTCGCGGACCCCGCCCTCGATCTCCTGGTGCTCGACTCCCCGGACCGGCACAGCGCGAACACAGTGGACTGGCTCCCGCGGCTTGAACAGTTGGCGTACGACGCCGGGCGACCACTCGCCGTCGTCGCGGTCGTTTCTGCCCTCCCGGACATCTGGGACGGCCCGGCCGCGGTGATCGGCAACTCGGTCATGCATACGGCACCCGCAGAACCCGCCGCAGATCCCCTCGGCAACGCGCCCGAAGACCCCGAAGACGTATTCGAAACCCTGCAAAGGACCGCAAAGTGACTGTTCTGCGGCTGGCCCGCTCCGAACTCAAGCGCATGACCGGCGGGCTCCTGCCTAAGCTGACCATCCTTGCCCTGACCATGGTGCCCCTGCTATACGGAGCCGTGTACCTATATGCGAACTGGGATCCCTACGGAAACCTCAACCAGATCGACGCCGCGCTGGTCGTCGAGGACGCGGGAGCCAAGCCGGCCGACGGCCCCGAACTGCAGGCGGGCAAGAAGGTTGCCGACAGCCTCGTGGAGAGCCACGTCTTCAATTGGCAGCGGGTGGCCACAACGGCGGAAGCCGACGCCGGCGTTGAATCGGGCAAATACGCCTTCGCCCTGAAGATCCCGAAGGACTTCTCAGCCAACCTGGTCTCGCCGGGCAGCTTCGACGCCGCCAACCAGGCGATGCTCAACGTCACCACCAACGACGCCAACAACTACCTCCTCAGCACCATCGTGGACAAGCTCACAACCGCGGTGCACTCCACAGTGGCCAAGGAAGTGGGTGAGGAAACCGCCAACCAGCTCCTCACAGGCTTCGGCACCATCCACGCCTCGATCGTCAAAGCTTCCGACGGCGCCTCCCAGCTTGCCGATGGCGTTGGCAAGCTCAGTGACGGCGCGGCCACTTTGCATGACGGCACCGGCAAGCTCCGTAGCGGCGCGTCCGAGCTCCTTGCGGGTCAGAACAAGCTGCGCGACGGCGCCAATCAGCTGAACGACGGCGCCGGGCAGCTCAGCGCGGGACTCGCCGAGCTGAAGAACAAGACCGCGTCCCTCCCGGCTGATTCCCAAAAGCTCGCCGACGGCGCCGCTCAAGTAGCCGCCGGAAACGCGCAGCTGAACGCGAAGGTCCAGGACGTCGTCGGGCAGCTTTCAGCGTTCGACGCCGGAGCGCGCGACCGCGTGGTGGCCTCCAACGCGCGGCTCGTGTCCGCCGGAGTCATCACCCAGGACCAGGCCAACAAGATCCTGGGGGACTTCGACACCGCCGCCGCATCCACCCCTGTCACCGCTGCCAAGGCCAAGATCTCGGCGGATGCCGCCCAGATCCAGCAACTCTCCAATGGCTCGGCCGCGGTCAGTGTGGGTGCCGCCAAACTTGCGGGCGCCACACCTGCCCTGACAGGCGCCATCGGCCAGGCTTCCGCCGGGGCGGACCGCCTGAGCTCTGGCGCTGGGACGTTGGCGGCAGGCGAACAGTCTGCTGTGGACGGCACTGCGGCTCTTGCGGACGGTGCGGCAAAGCTCGACGACGGCGCGGCGCAGCTGGCGAGGGGCGCCGCCACAGCCGCAGACGGATCCCGCACCCTGGCGAGCGAGCTGGCCAAGGGCGCGGGGAAGGTCCCGAACCCGAACGATGCCCAAAAGAGCGAAGTGTCCAAGGTGATCGCGGATCCGGTCGCGGTCAACAACGTTTCCCAGGCCAAGGCAGGGTCCTATGGCGCAGGCCTGGCCCCCTTCTTCCTGACGTTGTCCCTCTGGATCGGCGTGTTCATGCTGGTCCAGGCCATGCGTCCCATCACGCAGCGGGCATTGGCGTCGAACGCTCCGTCGTGGAAAATCGCAGTCGGTGGCTGGCTCCCGTTCTTCGTGGTGTCCGTGCTGCAGGCTAGCATCCTCACTCTCGTGGTGGACCTGGGGCTAGGCCTCAACGCGGCTCACCCGGTGATGATGTGGTTGTTCATGCTGGCCGCGGTCATGGCGTTCACGGCCCTCATCCAGGGCATCGTGGCTTTGCTGGGGACTCCTGGAAAGTTCGTTGTGCTGATCCTGTTGGTCCTGCAGCTGGTGTCTTCCGGCGGAACGTTCCCGTGGCAAACCACTCCCATGCCGCTGCACGTGGTGCACGAGATCATGCCGATGGGTTACGTGGTGACGGGCATGCGGCACTTGATCTACGGTGGCGACCTCTCCATGATCTGGCCGATTGTCCTGGGGCTGCTTGGCTACACTTTGTTGGGGGCGGCACTGTCCACGCTGGCCGTCCGTAAGCACAAGACCTGGACCCTCAAGACCCTGAAGCCGGAGATCGCGGTATGAGCATGCAAGACCCGGACTTCCCGGAACCCCCGGAAAAGAAGCTCCGTCCGGCCCGCACCAACGCGACCAAGCAGCGACTCTTCGACGCCTCCATGGAATTGATCGGCGAGCGCGGCGCGGCTGGAGTCACGGTGGACGAGATCGCGGCCGCAGCCGGAGTGTCCAAGGGAACGGTCTACTACAACTTCGGCAGCAAGGCCGACCTGATCGCCCAGTTGTTGCGCCACGGAGTGGACATCATGCTCGGCCGGCTCCAGACCATCGAGGGCCTGCACGCCGATCCGCTGGAGGCCATGGAAGCCATGCTCGGCCAAGCCATGGACTTCATGGACGATTACCCCTCCTTCGCGCGCCTCTGGATCAGCGAGAACTGGCGGACGCCCAGCGAATGGGGCAAGCTCTTCGTCGAACTCCGCAGCGAGTTGTTGGCCGTGATTGGTGCGGCCATCGAGAAGGTCGCCTCCACGTACACCGTGGATACCGGCATTGCCCGGGGAAGCCTCGAGGCAGCGATGTTCGGGGCGATCTTCGTGGTGGGCCTTGACCGGCAGACGTACAACCCGGAGCGCACCCGGGAGCAGAGCATTGCGGCCATCATGACCATCATGCGCGGCTACGTGCTGCGGTAACGGTATGGCAACTGCTGCGTAATCAGTCGTGGCTTGCCAGCCGGTCAGGGATGATAATCCCATGCGTCACATGGGGAACAGTGGAAAGCTTGCGATCATCTCTGCCGTGGTGTCCGCTGGCTTGCTGGTGCTCCTCGCCATAACGCTTGAGGAAACCGTGATGTACACCTTCCTCGGGGTCTTGGCGCTCGGCTACTTGGCATCCGTCGCCGAGGTTTTCATCCGTCGCCGGTACTTCATGCTGGTTCTCGGAACCATCTCATCGATCCTGTTCATCGCGTTCGGAATCGCATTCCTGCGCATGTGGGGCCTGGCCTTCAACCAGGACGAGAATGCCGTGGGAAGCGCGGTGAGCACCAAGGACTCGGACATCTATTTCTACCTTGCCGCCGCAGCCGGCTGCGGTTCCCTACTGGTCCTGTTCGTGGGGGCTGTGTGGCCATCCCGCAGTTCCCGCAAGGGACGCCCGATTCCGGCGTCCCGACCGGTCGCTCGGCAGGCACCCCGCGCAGTACAACGCCCTGTCCCAGCGGCCCGGCCGGCCCAACGGCCTGCCGCTCGTCCGGCGTCGGGGGCCACGAAACGCCCCGCTCCCCGGGCGCCGGCAACCCCTGCCAAGCGCCCGACGTCGGGATCGCCAGTTCAGCGCAAGCCTGCGCCCAAGCGCTGACGATCTTCGACCAGCGCAAGTTTGGGCTTGGCGCGCTGCTGCAGCACCGCCGTCGCCACACCGCCCAGCAGGAGCAGGCCGCCGGCCAGTTCCGCCGTCGTCGGGACCTCTGCGATGAGCAACCACGCCGCGGTCATTCCCACCACCGGGACCAACAACGTGAATGGCACCACCGCCGAGCTCGGGTAGAGGCTGAGCAGCCGGTTCCAGATGCCGTAGCCCACTAGTGAGGCGAACACCGCCGTGTACAGGGCACTGAGAATGGTTGCCGGTTGCAGGTTGGAGAAGGTGCCGACGACGGCGGCCGGGCCGTCCACTATCAGTGATAGGCCCGCCAAGGGCAACGGGACCACGGCCCCGGACCAGACCACGAGCCCCAGTCCCGAGGCCGCCTTGGCCTTGCGCGCGATGATGTTGCCGGCAGCCCAGGACAACGCGGCGGCGAGCACGATCATGAGCGGCACCACCGGGGCCACCAGGCTGCGACCCACCGCCACCAGGGCAAGCCCGGCGACACCCAACACCACCCCTGTCAGTTGGCGTTTGCTGGGCCGCTCCCCGAGGAACCGTGCCGCCAAGAGCACCGTCAGGAGCACTTGTGCCTGCAGCACCAGCGAGGCGAGGCCGGCCGGCATGCCGAGGGCCATGCCCAGGTAGAGCAGGCCAAACTGCCCAGCGCTCATGAAAAGCCCGACGCCGATGATCGCCTTCCAGCTGACCTCGGGTTTGCGGACGAAGAAGATGCAGGGGAACACCACCAGCACGAAGCGGATGGCGACGAACAGCAGTGGGGGCACGTCGGCCGCGCCTCCACGCCCGTTTCCGGGGTGGAGTCCAAAATCGATCGCAACGAAATTCAGGCCCCAAAGGACGGCGACAAGGGCGGCGAGTGCTGAGTGGCGGATATTCACGATTCAACTCTGACATTCAAGCGGATGAAGCACCAGCGTTGAATTCTTGATCAAATCATGTACGTTTGCTTCATGATTGAGATTGCGGCGTTGCGGGCCCTCGTAGCAGTGGAACAGCAAGGCTCGGTGGTAGCCGCCTCGGAAGCCATGGGGTTCAGTCCCTCGGCGGTCTCCCAACAGATCAAGAAGCTGGAGAAGCAGAGCGGCGTGACGGTCCTGGAACGCCACGGCCGCGGCGTACTTTTGACGGACCGGGGCATGGCGTTGGCCGAGTACGGACGGCGCATCCTGGGCGAATTGGAGGAACTGCAGGCCACCCTGCTTGCGGACCCCGCGAAACCGAGCGGCGTGTTGCGGCTCGTGGCATTCTCCACGGCGTGCCGCGGACTGGTGGGACCCATGCTGGGGAAACTGGATGGGGCTGGTTCGGCGGCCTCCACCGGGAATACGGCCGGCTCTTCGGCCGCGGCGGGTTCCGGGCTTGAAATCCGGGTGGTGGCCGAGGACCCGCGCGAGGCTGTCCAGAGGGTCGCAACCGGGGAAGCCGATCTCGGCGTCGTGCACAACTGGCACTCGGTACCCTTGGTCATTCCAGAGAACATGGTCCACGAGGACCTCTGCCTGGACACCGCCGACGTCCTGCTGAACTCAGCGCACCCATTGGCCAGCCGGACCGCCGTCGAGCCTTCCGACTTGGTGGGCGAACGCTGGATCAGCACCCCGGCCGGCGCCATCTGCAATGAGGCGCTGCTCGCGATCCTTGCGGGCCTGGGGCGGGTACCGGACATCCGCGTCTACGACCCCGACTTTTCCACGCATATCGCCATGGTCCAGCAGGGCGTCGCGGTGGCGCTGGTCCCCCGGCTGGGCCGGCCCGAACTCCCCGCCGGGGTGGTCGCTGTCCCCGTGGCCAACCCGATGCAGCAACGCCAAGTGGGAATCGTGTACCGGAAGACCATGACAGCAAGCCCCAGCATCCGCCACGTTGTGCGATTGCTGCAGGATGTGGCCGCGGAACTCGACGTGGACTAACAACGCGGGCCGCGCTAGGGGTTACTACTTTGGTCGTGGCTATTTTGCACGAGGAACAGTGAAGTGGGTCAGGCGTGCGTCCTGCCCATCAAGTTCCGCCCAAGGTTTCTCCAGTTCCATCACTGTCATGGCACTGGTCGGATATCGGGTAGCGGCGTCCATGTAGGCGTCGTGGTCCGAGTCACGGGACGCCAAGTGCATGGCGAGGTCCTGCACACCGGGCATGTGCGAGAAAATCATGAGCGTTGTGACGGTCTCCGGCACGTGGTTGATGACGGTCAGCATGCGCTGCGCGGAGGCGGCGTACAGGCCGTCCTCGAGTTTCGGCGTAGGCGCTTTGTCCCCCAGTTCGCTGCATACCCAAGTACAGGTCTGGCGGGTACGCAGCGCGGACGAACACAGGATGAAGTCCGGAACCACATGGTGCTTCAGGAGCCATTTCCCGGCAAGTGGCGCTTCCCGGTGGCCACGCTCCGCAAGGGGCCGTTCATGATCCGGCACCCCGAGAGGCCAGTCCGACTTCGCATGCCGCATGATCACCAGCCGTTTGATGTGATGCTCGCTCATCCCCCCACCCTATCGCCGCAGAGGCACATGCTCACTGGTCCTGAGCGCAGGAATGCGGCTGACCCTTTGGCGCGGGCGCTGTAGCGTGAGCGGGATATCCCGAAAGCGCCCGCCCCCATGGCAGGGAGCGGGCGCATCGAGCGGGTCGGGCTAGATCGAGTATTCCGGAGCGGCCCAGACGATTACCTCGGGGTGCTCGTAGAAGCGGTAGCCCTGGCCGCGCACGGTGCGGACGGTGTTCGCGAGGCGCCCAAGCTTGGAGCGGAGGCGCCGGATGTGCACGTCGATGGTGCGCTCGTTGGGAACCTCTTCGGCGTTGCGCCACAGGCCTTCAAGGAGTTCATCCCGGCCCACGGTGCGGGTACCGTTTTCGACGAGGTAGTTGAGGAGCTCGAACTCCTTGAACGTGAGGTTCAGGGATTCGCCGTCGAGGTGCACTTCGCGGCGGGCGAGGTCGATCAAGACGCCGGACGGGCGGGCCTCCTGTGCGGGCTGCGGGCGGAGCGCCTCGGAACGCTGGCGATTGCCAACCGTCGGGTCACCGAAAGTCGAGCGGACGACGTCGAGCGCGGAACCCGGCGCGCTGGCCGGGGCTACCGCGACGGCGGCGTAGCTTTCGGCACCGGAAACGAGGGATTGTGCGTAGGCACGGATTTCCTGGGCAAGCTTGGCGATGGATGTTCCGGCAGCCGCCGCGGTGTCTTCGTCGATGCCCATGTAGAGCACGAAGCCACGGGCCACATTGTCATTGGCAACGGGGCGGATGGAGCGGTCGGCTGGAGCCAAGACAGGGGTGGGTGCAGTCATCGGCGAGGCCTCGTTGGCGGGAACGGCGCGGAGTTGGCCATAGGAGTTGGGGTTGTAGCCCTGGGGCACGTAACCGGGTGCCTGGCTTCCACCCTGCGGTGCGGGCTGGGCATAGGCCGGGCGGTTGCCGAAGCCGGGACGAAGGCCGGCGTTCGACGCGGCCTTGTTGGCGTTACGGACGGAGATGTGGACGTATCCGGATGCAACTGACATGGATTGCTTACCTCAAAGTGAATAGCCGTCATCGCGGCTTCGAATGCTGGTCTGGTCCCCGCAATGAGATGGGGAGGGGCGCCCGACGCTGGGCAGGGGGCGAATGCCTGAAACTTTTTGGGGTCGAAAGTTAGGCATGCATTCGACAACAGCTCATCGAAAAACCAGCGGGTGTGCTGGGTTCGATCGCTGCGGCTGCAGATGCTGTTGAGTTCTTGTTCACATTTGAAGTGTGCAACGTAACAAAGGGAACTTGCAAGTAACAAAGGATCAAACCGTCCACATTTTGAGACGAATCACACTATTGTGCCGCATGTCACAATTCAAGCATGTCCAAATGTGACCCATTCTCGTTCGTCACAATGGCCGCATGGGAAGCAATATTCGAAGATAATTTGATCGAAGTGCCAGTTTTTGAATCTTAAGTCACGTCACGCGCTTGCCTTTGAATCTCGAGATATGAAACAACCCTTGTCCAATCCCGAATCTGCTTCTCATGAAAATTTTCCGGCAAATCGTCTGCTAAGGCCCTTGTAGAAGACTGTGCAGGGCACAGTTTGAAGGCCGGGCGGGGTCGGTTTGAAGGCCGGTTGGGATGCCGTCGTGACCCTCGCTGCTTTCGGAAAGCGCTTGCGACGCTGTGAGGCGTGCCGTTCTGAGGACAAAGCGCGGCAAAGAGGGGCACGACGGACACCTTAAGCACCCATCACTAGTTGGTAGTGCCGGTCCCTTGATTACTCGAGGTGGCAGTGGCAGTCACGATCTGGATGGACTGGGCAGTGTACTTGTCAGATTCCTTGAGCGCAGTGACCCTCACGCTGGATCCGGATTTCACATCGGCAAGGGTCAGGGTGGTGCCGCTGGTTGTGCTTCCCCGTTGGCGCATTCCCTCCTCGACTACAACGTCCGTTCCAAGGACGTAGGTGCGGGTGAATCCATCCTCGCTCTTGACCGTCATGGAGCTCGCCGAGATGTCAGTGACCGTGCCCAGCTGTCCAGCCATGGTGGCGTAGCTACCGTTTTGGAGAACGACGTACTCAGAATGGATGGCCGCATTCAGGCCGCCCATCCCCACACCGAGGCCGCCCGGGCCGGCGTTCGTGCCACCCGGGCCACCGAATCCGCCCTGGCCGTTCTGCCCGGTCTGTCCCGCGGCACCTGGCCCGAGGGCATTGCTGGAATCAGCAGCAGTTCCATTTCCAGCTGCGTATGCACCTGCTCCGGCCGCCGCAGCGACGACGACGGCGACCCCTCCGACGATGAGCCCCTTCTTCAGCGTCCAGTTCTTGAAGAACGAGGGACGGGGCTGCCCGGGAGTGTATTGCGACGGCGCACCCCAGCCGGCGGCGGGCTGCCCGGCTGAAGGCTGTCCCGAATCATCAAGGGGCCGGATCACCGGCTGCGGCTGCTCATTCCCCGGCACGGACCCTGGCGCGGACCCAGGTACGGAGGGGTTGTTTTGCTGATCCATGGTGTTCTCCATCGAAGTTGAGACTATTTGGGTCGTAGTTGTCCTTGTCCCAAACAGCGTCAGCCGCTTTGCTGTGTGCGGGCTGTGCCGAACGGCAGGCCTTCCTGTGACCTGCAGCAGTGGCGTGTCGGATTCTGCTGGATCACTCGCCGCGCGCGGGAGCCGGGGCCCGTGATCGCGCGGATCGACAGGCTGGACGGAGGAGTGATCCAGCAGAATCCGTCGCCGGGTCCGCCCCGAACCGGCACAACCTTTGGACAGGTGGCTAGGCTGGGACTCACAGGGTGCTCACAGCATCGGCAAAGCACCGGCAAACCGGCAGATTGGAGAGTTGTCTCATGGCATCCTCGCACTCCATGACAAACAACCTTCCCCAGCTCAGCCACCCGGACGGTTCCCCCATCCGCGCCCTTGTGGTGGACGACGAACCCAGCCTCGCCGAGCTCATGAGCATGGGCCTCCGCATGGCGGGTTGGTCGGTGGCCGTGGCCGGCGACGGTCCCACTGCAGTCAAGCTCGCCAAGGACTTCCGGCCCGATGTCCTGGTGCTGGATGTGATGCTTCCAGGGTTCGACGGCGTCGAGCTGCTGGGCAGGATCCGCGCCTTTGCGCCCGAGGTGCCTGCGCTCTTCCTCACCGCGAAGGACGACGTTCAGGACCGCATCGTCGGGTTGGCCGCGGGCGGGGACGACTATGTCACCAAGCCGTTCAGCATGGAGGAAGTCCTGTTGCGGCTGCATCGCTTGGTCCAGCGTTCGGGCGTTGCCGCGATGGACACGGCCGAGCTGGTTGTGGGTGACTTGACCCTGAACGTGGACACCCGCGAAGTCACCCGCGGGGGCGAAGACATCCAGCTGACGGCAACCCAGTTCGAGCTCCTGCGCTACCTCATGGAAAATCCCAAGCGCGTGGTCAGCAAGGCCCAGATCCTGGACCGCGTATGGGACTACGACTTCGGCGGGCAAGCCAACATCGTGGAGCTCTACATCTCATACCTCCGCAAGAAGATCGAGGCCAACCACCCGCCCATGATCCACACTGTGCGCGGAGCCGGCTACGTCATCAAGCCTGCCGAATAGCCCGGGACGCCGAATGTCCGCACTCTCGGGTATCCCCCGCCAGACCGACCATAGCTGGTTCGATCCTTCAACCTGGCACCTGCGCACACGCCTGATCCTGGTCTCCATGGCACTCCTGGTGGCCATCTGCGGAGCCGTTGGGGTGGTCAGCTACGCCTCCATGGACGTGTTCCTCACGAAGCAGCTCGACCAGCAATTGATGCAGGCTTCCCACGGCCGCCCGCCCATAGGTGATCCGAATGGACGCCCAGATCCTTTGGACGCCCGAGGCCAGAGCATCGGCACGCTGAATGCACGCATTCTTGGCAGCCAGGTGAGCAGTGCCGGGTTCTTGTCCTCCGATGCCACCCGTACGTCCTTGTCGCCCAACGATGCCGGAATCCTGTTGGCTCTCCCCCACGATGGCCACCCGGTTGATCGGACCCTTTCCAATGGCGGGTACCGGCTGGTCGCCACTGAAACCCCTTACGGCGATGTTGTCATCACGGGGCTGCCCCTCGCCTCGAAAGAGGACACCGAGGCCTCGCTCGTGTGGACCATGGTGCTGGTGTCCTTGGGCGGGCTGGTGCTCATTGGACTCGCGGGAACCGTGCTGATCCGCCGCACCATGCGTCCCCTGGAGCAACTCTCCGACGTCGCCACGAAAGTATCGAAGCTTCCGCTCGACGCCGGCGAGGTGGCCCTCGCGGTGCGCGTCCCGGCGTCGGCGGCCCACCCCGGCACCGAGGTGGGCAGCGTCGGTCATGCTCTGAACCTCATGCTGGACAACGTTTCCAGCGCGCTGGAGGCACGCCAGCAAAGCGAAACCAAGGTGCGCCAGTTCGTGGCCGATGCCTCGCACGAGCTGCGGACGCCGCTGACGGCGATCCGCGGCTACACAGAGCTGTTGCGCATGACGGAGACGCTCACCGAGGACGGCCGCAAGTCGCTGGGCCGGGTGCAAAGCCAGTCCGAACGGATGACCACCCTCGTGGAGGACCTCCTTCTCCTGGCGCGGCTCGACGAAGGCAAGGCACCCGAGTTCACCGACGTGGACCTCACGCAGTTGGTGATCGAGACCGTGAGCGACGAGAAAGTCATGGCCCCCGAGCACATCTGGCAGCTCAAGCTCCCGGATGAGCCCCTCACTGTCCGCGGCGACACCACCCAGCTCCACCAGGTCCTGGCCAATCTGCTGTCCAACGCCCGCAAGCACACCGAGGCGGGAACCACCGTGGTCACGGGAGTCATGCGCTCGGCCGACGGCAGCGCCGTGGTCACCGTGACCGACAACGGGCCCGGCATTCCGCCTGAATTCCAAGGCAGGATCTTCTCGCGCTTTGCCCGTGCCGACGCCGCCCGTTCCGGTTCCGAGGGCACGTCCGGGCTCGGCCTGTCGATCGTGGAATCGATCGTTCAGGCCCATGGAGGCACCGTCGAGGTGGCCTCGCGTCCCGGCCGGACGGAATTTGCCGTGCGGCTTCCAGCGCTCAGAACCGCGACGGCCTGAAGGGCCGCCGAGAAGACCACGACGCCGGAGGGCGGCGAGCGCAAGTCGGCGCACCGGCGTCGTGATCTCCGTTACCTAAATGTGACTTATCCTGTGTGCTCCTGTACCGTCGAATGGGTGCGCAGGATTGTTCCGGCCACCGCCGGGTAGGCGCCGAGCTCTGCCACTCCCCGGTGCCCAAACTCCAGGCAGAGACGGGGGACCCAGGTCTCCGGGCAAGCGCTCATGTTGAGCCAGCCCTAGGGGTGAAGCCGTACCGCCACTATTCCGAGTGGCCACGGCCGGATGACCTCATCCGAATCCGACAGCTAACTCCGCAGGCGTCGAGAGGCAATCACCATGTCTGATTCCAAGAATCAGTCGCGCCCTGTTGCGCGCCACCGCGGCGAAACTGCCCGGAAAAACAAGTCACGTTCCACCCTGAGGCGAGCCGCCGCAAACCTCGGCACCAGCCAGCGCATGGCAGTTGTTGCCGGCGTCGTTGCTGTGTTCCTCGGGGCAGGCGCCGCCACCCAGGCCGCCGGACAAGCCATCAGTGCCCAGGACATGAGCCAGACGTCCGAATCGCGCGCGGTTGCAGAGCACAGCGCGACGCCGTCCGCCACCGCTACGCCGTCGGCCAGCGAAAGTGCCAAGCCGAGCACCGCTCCGACGCAGGCTCCCGCTCCAGCTCCTGCCGCCGTCGCACCCCAGGCTGCGGCACCGGCTGCGCCGCCCGCTCCCGTGGCACCTCCCGCTCCGGCAGCCCCGGCTGTGCAGGTCGCCGTCGATGACCCCGCCGGCGCCCAGGCTTACGCAGCGAGCATGCTTTCCTCCTACGGGTGGGGCCAAGGCGAAATGTCCTCCCTGATGACCTTGTGGAACAAGGAATCCGATTGGCGGACCACTGCCACCAACGCCTCGAGCGGCGCTTACGGCATTGCCCAGTCACTGCCGGGCGAAAAGATGGCATCCGAAGGCGCCGATTGGCAGACCAACTACCAGACCCAGATCCGCTGGGGCTTGAACTACATCAAGGAACGCTACGGATCCCCGTCTGCGGCTTGGGCCTTCCACTTGGCCCACAACTGGTACTAAAACGCACAACGTACGCAGAGGTCCGTCCCTTCAAGGGGCGGACCTCTAGTGCGTTAACCAGGCCTCTCCCACATCCACAGCCGTGTCACAGGTTCCGCCTAAAGCACTCATATTCGGCGGCGGCACTCTGGATACATGACGCTCATCGAATCCACCACAGGAACCCTGAAGGACCCCGCGGTGGTGCCGCCGGGCCTCCCGATTCAACCCAGAACCCCAATTCAACGCAGCACTGCCGTTCAATACAGCTCAGTGCGGCGCACCCCCGTGGACATCCGCGCCGCTGTCCCCGTCCTCGATGTCACGATCCCCGTCTTCAACGAGGAACGCGACCTCGAAGAGTGCCTGCGCAGGCTTCACGGCCATCTGCGCGAATCTTTCCCACACGGCTTCCGCATCACCGTGGCCGACAACGCCAGCACGGACAGCACCTTGAAAATCGCCGAACGGCTGGCCAGGGAATTGCCGGAGCTCGTGGTGGTCCACCTTGAGGAGAAGGGACGCGGCAACGCGTTGCGCAAGGTGTGGCTCGCATCGCCGTCGCCCGTTCTGGCCTACATGGACGTGGATCTGTCCACGGATCTCGCCGCGCTGGCGCCCCTTTTGGCGCCACTGATCTCCGGCCATTCGGACCTCGCCATCGGCACACGGCTAACCCGCAACTCCCGGGTTGTCCGCGGCCCCAAGCGCGAATTCATCTCGCGCAGCTACAACCTGATGCTGCACTCGTTCATGGGCGCCCGCTTCAGTGATGCCCAGTGCGGCTTCAAAGCGATCCGGGCCGACGTTGCCCAGCAGATCCTCCCCCACACCTTGGACAACTCCTGGTTCTTCGACACTGAACTTTTGGTCCTCGCGGAACGCTGCGGCCTCCGGGTCCACGAAGTGCCCGTGGACTGGATCGACGATCCCAATTCCAGCGTCGACGTGGTGCGCACCGCCCTGGCCGACATCCGCGGCATGGCCCGGCTCACGCGGGACCTCGTCTCCGGACGCATCCCCATCCCGGAACTGCGCGCAGCCCTTGCCCGCGGCCCGCTCCCGGCGTCGTCCCGTACGGCAGAGCAGAGCCCGCGCAGCAGCCTCTTCGGGCAACTGGTCCGGTTCGCCGCGATCGGTGCTGCGTCGACTCTCGCCTACGTGCTCATTTTCTTGTTCTGCCGCGGATTCATGGACCCGCAGCTGGCCAACTTCCTGGCGCTGCTCATCACGGCCATCGCCAACACCGGCGCCAACCGCCGCTTCACCTTCGGCATCCAGGGCGGCAATCCCGTGCGGCACCACTTCGAGGGATTGATCGTCTTCGGCATCGGCCTTGCGCTCACCTCAGGGGCGCTCGCCTTGGTGCACAGTACGACGACGCCGGACCGCTGGGGCGAGCTCCTCACCGTGGTCGGGGCAAACCTCGCCGCAACTGCGGTCCGCTTCCTGTTGTTCCGCTTGTGGGTCTTCCGGCAACCCGGAAGACGGCCGGCGCTGCCGGTCCCGTCGGTTCAGCCGGCCCAGCCAGAGCCAGTGATCGAATCAACCTCACCAGACAGCCCGCTCACAGAAACGGCAGCATCATGACCTCCACGATCTCTCACGCAGGCACGGAGCCCGCCGTCGGAACTGCGGACGCAGGCCACGGCCACCGCTCCACTGGGCCATCAACTCCCGGGGCCTCGGGAACCACGCCCCGCTGGGCCCGATACGCCTTTGGCCGGCAGCCCCGCTGGGTACGGCCGTCCGCCGCCGGGCTCCTCGTGGCCACCGCGTTCCTGTATCTGTGGAACCTCGCGGCCACCGGCTACGGAAACTCCTTCTACGCTGCAGCCATCCAGGCCGGTACCAAGGACTGGACAGCATTGCTGTTCGGTTCGCTCGACGCCGGCAATGCCATCACCGTGGACAAGCCACCCGCATCGCTGTGGATCCCGGCCTTGGTGGGCCGGATCTTCGGCTTCTCGTCCCTGAGCATGCTGGTTCCCGAGGCACTGATGGGCGTAGCCGCCGTCGGTCTCCTCTATATCACGGTCAAGCGCGTATCCGGACCCGGAGCGGGTTTGCTTGCCGGCGGCGCCCTGGCGCTGACCCCGGTGGCCGCACTCATGTTCCGCTTCAACAACCCCGACGCCATGCTGACCCTGTGCCTGGTGTTGGCGGCGTACTTCACCACTCGCGCAATTGAACGCGCGGGCTGGAAGTGGCTCGCCGCAGCCGGAGCCGTAGTGGGCCTCGCGTTCCTGAGCAAAATGCTGCAGGGTTTCCTGATTGTTCCGGGCCTGGGACTCGCGTACTTCTGGGCCGCCCCCACCACGTTGCGGCGGAGGCTGCTGCACCTGCTCGGCGCACTGGCCGGTATCGCCGTGGTGGCTGGCAGCTACATCGCTCTTTTCCAGCTGATTCCGGCTTCGGCACGGCCTTACATGGCAGGGTCGACAACCAACAGCTTCCTCGAGCTGACCTTCGGCTATAACGGGCTGTCCCGCATTACGGGCTCGGGCGAAGGCATGCCCGGCGGCGGAGGCGGCACCGTCGGCGGAGGCGGCACCGTCGGCGCGCCAGCAGGTGCTCTGGGCGGTTTCGGTGGCGGTGGTGGCGGGAACGCCGGCTTCGGTGGAGCTGCGGGGATCGCCCGCATGTTCGGCACGAGCTTCGGCGCTGAGGTCTCCTGGCTTCTGCCTGCGGCCTTGATACTGCTGGCTGCCGGCCTCTGGTTCACCCGCCGGGAAGCACGAGCCTCGCGTACCCGGGCCTCGCTCATCCTGTGGGGCGGCTGGCTCCTGGTCACCGCGGGAGTCTTCAGCTTCATGAGCGGCATTGTCCACCCCTACTACGCAGTAGCGCTCGCACCGGCAATCGCCGCATTGGTGGGCATCGGCAGCGTGGAACTGTGGCGGGGCCGCGGGTACTGGCCCGCCAGGATCATCCTGGCCGTGGTAGTCCTCGGCAGTTCAGTCTGGTCCGCGGTTCTTCTGGGCCGCGATGCCTCATGGCTTCCCTGGCTGCGCATCGTGATCATCGTCCTGGGCGTGGTGGCCGCCGCCGCAATCCTGCTTCGCCTCGACTCACTACGGCCCGCTGGCCGGTTCCGCAGCGCGGCGGCCGCGGCCGTCGTCGTCGTTTCCCTCCTGGCCGGCGGCCTCGGCACCGCGGCGTGGACGCTCGCGACGGCGGCTACCGCGCACTCCGGTTCCATCCCGACGTCGGGTCCCAGCGGCTCCGCGATGGGCGGTTTCGGAAACCGCGCCGTCGGGTTCGGCACTGATGGATTTGGTACAAGGGATTCAGCCACGAGCGGTGCAGCGGATCAGGCGGGTGCCGCGGGTCAGTCGGGTGCCGCGGATCAGGCCGCAGGCGGCCCGGGTGGCGCGGGGACGGCCGACGCCGGACTGAGCGCGCTGCTGACGGCCACCACCACCAAGTGGTCCGCGATCGTTTCCGGAGCGACCCAGGCGGCCAGCCTTGAGCTCGCCACGAACACCAACGTGATCGCACTCGGCGGCTGGAACGGCGGCGATCCCTACCCCACGCTGGCACAGTTCCAGGACATGGTGGCCAAGGGACAGATCGGCTACTTCATCGCTGGTGGCGGCATGGGCGGCGGTGGATTCGGCGGCCGGGGCGGAAACTCCGAGGTGGCAGCTTGGGTCCAGTCGAACTTCCAAGCCCAGACTGTGGGCAACTCCACCGTCTACAAGCTGACAAAGTAGCCTCCGATGACCACTTCCTACTCGACAGACACCGGGTCAAAGCCGGACACCGATTCCACGTCAGAGCACGCGGCGCCACCCCTGCCGTTGGTTTCGCGATCCCGCTTGATACTTCTGCCGCGGACACAAGCGCCGCAGGTCCAGGACGGCCGGGCCCGCACCGGCCGAACCCGTCAGGCCCTGCGCCACCGTGTGGAACTGGCCAGCGTGCTCGTTGCGACGGCGGTCCTGTACCTCTGGAACCTCGGCGCTTCCGGCTGGGCCAACCCGTTCTATTCCGCGGCAGCCCAGGCCGGTTCGCAGGATTGGGCTGCCTGGTTCTTCGGATCCTCCGACGCCGCCAACTCCATCACCGTGGATAAACCGCCGGCGTCGCTCTGGGTCATGGGCCTCTCGGTGCGGATCTTTGGACTGAGTTCTTGGAGCATCCTGGTTCCCGAGGCGCTCATGGGGGTGGCGACGGCCTGGCTGCTGTACTTGGCAGTACGGCGGACCGCGGCCCCGGCCACGGGCGATCCCAGGCTCGCCCACCGGGCGGGGCTGCTGGCCGCCGTCGTCATGGCCATCACACCTGTGGCCACCCTGATGTTCCGCTTCAACAACCCGGACGCCCTGTTGGTGCTCCTCATGACAGCCGCCGGCTACGCCACGCTGCGGTCCATCCAGGACAACAAATTGCGCTGGCTCCTGCTGGCCGGGGTGTTCCTGGGCTTCGGGTTCCTGACCAAACAACTCCAGGTCCTGCTGGTGGTTCCTGGATTTGCCGTGGCCTATGTGGTCGCCGCGCAGGGTGGAGTGGGCCGCCGGCTGCTTCGGTTGCTCTACGCGGGGGCGGCCATGGTGGGAGCCGCTGCTTGGTGGCTCGCCGTCGTCGAACTCATTCCGGCGAACATGCGGCCTTACATCGGCGGCTCCCAGAACAACTCGATCCTGGAACTGACGCTCGGCTACAACGGCTTGGGCAGGCTCAGCGGCCAGGAGACCGGCAGCGTCGGCGGCGGCAACGGTTGGGGCGTTCCCGGCCTGTTCCGGATGTTCAACAGCGAGTTCGGCGGCCAGATCGCGTGGCTGCTGCCTTCCGTGTTGATCCTCGGGGCGGGGCTGCTGTGGCTGGGTCGACGCGCCCCGCGCACGGATGCCGTCCGTGCCTCGGTGATCGTGTGGGGCGGGTGGGTGCTCGTCACCGGGCTGGTCTTCAGCTTCATGGCCGGCATCATCCATCCCTACTATGCAGTTGCCTTGGCTCCGGGCATCGCCGGGCTCGCCGGCCTGGGCGGGGTGCTTTTGTGGCAGCGTCGCGGGCAGCTCGTCGCCGCGGTGCTGCTTGCCGTAGCTGTGGCCGTGGCCGGATTCATGGCTCTCGATCTCCTGGGCAGCACCACAGTGTATGGTCCGCTGCTACGCTGGCTGGTGCTCCTCGCCGCCCTGGCCGCGGCGGCCGGACTGCTGCTCGCCGGGCGCTTCACTTCCCGCATCGTCCAGCGCACGACGGCGGCGCTCGCCCTCGCGGCGTCGCTCGCCGGGCCGTTGGCCTACTCCATATCAACCGCATCCGTGACGCACAGCGGTGCAATCGTGAGTGCGGGTCCGGCCACCGGTTTCGGTGGCTTCGGCGCAGGTGGCAGGGGCGGTTTCGGACAAAACGGCGCTGGCCAAAACACTGCCCAAAACACTCCGCCGCAAGCACTCCAGCAGGGCGCGCAGGCCGGCTTTGGCGGGAACCGGCAAGGTGGCGGCATGGGCGGCCTGCTCGGCGCCACCACGCCGTCGTCGGAATTGGTGGCCGCACTGAAAACCGGTGCGTCCAGCTACACTTGGGCGGCCGCCGTCGTGGGTTCCAACAACGCGGCCGGCTACCAGCTTGCCACTGAACTGCCCGTCATGGCGGTCGGCGGATTCAACGGAACGGATCCGTCTCCCACGCTCGAGCAGTTCCAGCAACTCGTGGCACAAGGCAAGATCCACTTCTTCATCGCCGGCGGCACCATGCAGGCTGACAGTGGATCGGCGGCGCCGGCCCAGATCGCGCAATGGGTGGCCGCGAACTTCCAGGCGCAGACCATCGGCGGAACCACGGTGTACGGGCTGGTCGGCTGAGCTGCCTGGCTTCGCGACCGGCTAGAACCGCAATTCGATGACCCGGCGGCCCGAAGCGTCCAGAGTGGCTGTGGCAGAGACGGCGGAGTAATCCGCGATCTGCCACAGCCCATCTGCCACTTCGCCGCCGGCGTCGCCCACTACGACGGTCATCATTCCGGCGGCGAGAGCGGAAGCGATCCCTGCCGGTGCATCTTCGAAAACGACGACGTCGGCTGGCTCGGCACCGAGCAGCGCGGCCGCCATCAGGTAACCCTCCGGGTCCGGCTTGCCGCGGGTCACGGCCTCGGAGGTCACCGTGGTCGCCGGCATGCCGAGGCCGGCTGCTTTCATGCGCACCCCGGCGAGGATCCGATCAGCCGAGGTGACCATGGCGACGGCGTCGGCAGGCAGGGACTCCAGCAGCTCTGCGGCTCCGGGCAATGCCACAATCCCGTCCGTCCGCGTCCGCTCCATCTCCCCGAGTTCCTCGGCGAGCGCGTCGATGTCGGCTCCCGCCGGGGCGAAGCGGCGCACCGTGTCCTTGGCTTGGACCCCATGCGAGGTCCGCAGGATCTCCTCGATGTCCAGTCCATAGCGGCCGGCGAATTCGCTCCACACCTGTTCCACGATCGCGGTGGAGTCCACCAAGGTTCCGTCCATATCGAAGAGGACAGCCCGGACGGTCAGGGTTTTCACGGATTCAACAGGCAGGTTCATGCATCCATCCTGCCCGCGCGGCCCGGCCGAAGACCAACTTTTACGGCGTGAGTCCTAGCCGTTCGGCCTGCCGGGGATGTACTGGACGGCCCATTTGTTGCCGTCCGGATCGGCGAAGTACACAAAGTGGCCCCAGTCCTGGACGTCGATGTCGCTGACTTCCACCCCGTTGGCCTTCAGCTGGTCGTGCGCTTCCTGAATGTCGCCCACCACCATCTGCAAGCTGGGGGCGGTGCCGGGAGGAGCATCGTTGAGGCCCTCGCCGATGCAGATGGAGCAGGCCGAGCCCGGCGGAGTCAGCTGGACAAAGCGGATGCCGTCCATGGGCCGCTCGTCGTAGTCGGCGTTGAAGCCTACTTTGTTGACGTAGAAATCCTTGGCGCGGTCCACATCGGACACAGGGACAAACACAAGTTCAAGTTTCCAGTCCATGCGCCAAAGGCTATCCGCGGAGCCGGAAAACCGGTAGAGGGCAATCGCCCCGGCTCCGCGCGCCTTGGGCTAGACCGTTTGAAGGGAAGGCTCGACGGCGGTGCTCCCCCGGGCGCCCACACCGGCTTCCGTTTCAGCCTGGCTTGCGGCGAGTTGCTCGGCCAGGCTGCGAGCGCGGGCGCGGGACGGAAGAAGCCACGCCACCAAGGTGGCAAGGACCAGCACGGACGCACCGACGTAGATGGCAGGAATGGCCGCGTCGACGTAGCCCGTGGGAGTGAGTTTGCCACCAGCTCCGGTGAAGACTGCCGTCAGAACGGCCACACCGAGGGCTACACCTATCTCCCGGAGCGTGGAGTTGGTGCCGCTCGCCTTCGCGTGGTGTTCGGCGCGCATGTTGGCGAGCACCGCCGTCGACATCGGGGCGAAAACCAGGCCCATACCGATTCCCGCCGCAATGAAGCCGGGCACCAGGGTTTCATACGGGACCGTCGCGGAAAGAACTCCGGCGAGCCAAAACATTCCCGCCGTGAGCAAGGCGAGGCCTGTGACCATAAGCGTCCTGGTGCCGAGCCGCGGCGCCAACAGGCCTGCAAGCGGTGCCACAAACATGGGCGCCAGGGTCCAAGGCATGGTCATGACACCGGCCGCGAGAGGCCCGTGGCCCTGCACCACCTGCAGGAACTGGATGAGGATGAAGACCGACCCGAAGATCCCGAAGCTGAAGGTCAGGCCGATGAGGTTGGCCACGGTGAAGCTGCGGTCGCGGAAGAGCCGGAGCGGAAGCAGCGGCGCGGCGACGCGGGATTCCCACAGAACGAAGGCGAGCAGCAGGACCCCGCCACCGATCAAGGCGCCGAGCACTTCGGCACTGGACCAGCCGGCGTCGTTCCCTCGGACAATGCCGAAGACGAGCGCCAGGAGGCCCAGTCCGGAGAGAAGAAGGCCTACGACGTCGGCGCGCACACGGGCGCCGAAGCTATTCGGCAATGCGAAGAGCGCCAGCGGAATCGACAGGATTCCGATGGGCACATTGAGCCAGAAGATCGCTTCCCAGCTCCAGCCCTCCACCACAGCGCCGCCAATCAGTGGCCCAAGGGCCACACCCAAGCCCGAGACTCCGCCCCAGATCCCGATGGCAAGCGGACGCAGCTTGTCGCTGACCGAGCCCACAAGAAGGGTGAGTGAAAGCGGCATGAGAGCCGCCGAGCCGACGCCCTGCACAGCGCGGGCGCCGATGAGCTGCCACGGTTCCGTGCTGACGGCGGCTGCTGCGGAGGCCAGGGTGAAGATGGCAAGGCCGGCGATGAAGATGTGGCGGCGGCCGAAGCGGTCCCCCAGGCCAACAGCCAGCAGCATGAACGCCGCAAAGCTCAGGGAGTAGGCGTTGACGATCCACTGCAGTTCCTCGACGCTCGCGCCAAGGGCCTTGTGCATCACGGGCAGGGCATTGGTGACCACAAGGTTGTCCAGTGTGGCCATGAAGACAGGCAGGGAGGCCGCCACAATGGCAAGCCAGACGGGAATGGTGCGTTTCATGATGACTCCACGGGATCGCTGAAGGTGCCACTTATTGGGATGTTGTAATCGAATGATTACTTAAAGGGCAAAGTTAGTTATCGGCTGATAACATGTCAAGTGTGGTGAAGAAAACAGCGGGCACCGGCGCCCCCGAGACAAGCTCAGCAGGCCAGGTAACTGCCGAGCGCATTCCTGCGGCGCAACGGCGAAAGCTGATCTTGGAAGCTGCCACGGGGGTCTTCGCCGAGCGTGGCTACGCCGGCTCCACCACGGACCAAGTGGCCAAGGCCGCAGGGATCAGCCAGCCGTACGTGGTGCGCATGTTCGGCACCAAGGAAACCCTGTTCCTGGAGGCCTTGGACCGCGCGCAAGGCAAGTTGCTGCGGGCGTTCCGCGAAGTGATCGCAGCCTACGACGCCGGAGAGCTCACCGAAGAACTGCAGCACCTTGATCCTGCCGCCGGGAGCGGCCGACCGGAACAACTCAAACAGCTCATGGCCATCGCCTACGCGGATCTGGTGGAAGACCGCGGGATCCTCATGATGCTGATGCAGGCTTTCGTGGCAGGTCACGAGCCCGCCATCGGCGCACGGGCCAGGGAAGGATTCCTGGATATTTACCGCCTGGTCCGGGATGAAGCCGGCCTGCTCCCTGAAACCGCCCGCGATTTCCTAGCGCAGGGCATGCTCATGAACACCCTGATCGGCATCCGCCTGCCGGAAATCTACGCACAGGACTCCACAGCGGAGGAGTTGCTCGAATGCACCCTGCGGTCCAAGCTGCCCATGGTGCTCAAGGCAAGCAGGGCACAGCGCCAGGCGGGCTAGTTCCTCATGCCGGGACTTTGTCCCAGCGGCCCTGTAGCTTTCTCCCCTTCTTTGCCGCGCGGAAGCCCCGAAATGGCGCGACTCGCCGTGTCGCAAGCGCTTTCCAGTACCAAAAGTGGGGAAAACGGTCCGGCTACGAATTCGCGGCTACCCGGCCACGCCGTACAGCTACCCGGCCACGCCGTATAGCTACCCGGCCACGCCGTATAGGCGGTCTCCAGCGTCGCCCAGGCCTGGCACGATGTAGGCCTTCTCATTGAGCCTCTCGTCAATCGAGGCGAGAACGATCTTCACGTTGGCGTCGGAAAGCTCTTCCTCCAGCTTGGCCAGGCCCTCCGGCGCGGCCAGCAGGCAGATGCAGGTGACGTCCGAGGCGCCGCGCTTGAAGAGGAACTTGATGGCTTCGCGCAGGGTGCCGCCCGTGGCAAGCATCGGGTCCAGCACGAAGATCTGGCGGCCGGTGAGGTCCTCGGGGAGACGCTCGGCGTAGGTGATGATGTCCAGGGTTTCTTCGTCACGGGCCATGCCAAGGAAGCCCACTTCGGCAGTGGGGACCAGCTTGGTCATGCCCTCGAGCATGCCGAGGCCTGCACGCAGGATGGGGACTACCAGGGGCGTCGGCTTGGTGAAGGCGGTACCGATCGCCTTAGTGACGGGAGTTTCGATCTCCACCGGTTCGGTCCTGACCTCGCGGGTGGCCTCATAGGCCAGGAGGGTGACGAGTTCCTCGGTGAGTTGCCGGAAGACCGGTGAAGGAGTGTTCTTA
Organism: Arthrobacter sp. FW306-04-A; assembly: GCF_044358315.1. Taxonomy (GTDB): domain Bacteria; phylum Actinomycetota; class Actinomycetes; order Actinomycetales; family Micrococcaceae; genus Arthrobacter. The sequence goes on along the minus strand of NZ_CP084559.1, from coordinate 518,383 downwards.
TCCCGCAGAACGGTGAGCTTGTGAGCGACCAGCGGGTGGTCCACGACGAGTGTGCGCATGAGTCCAAAACTATCATTGAGGCATGAGCACCAACGAGCCTTATCACGCAGAGCATGCGGCCTGGATGGGCCTTGCCTTGGACGAGGCCCGGCTGGCACTGGATACGGACGATGTGCCGATCGGGGCGGTGGTTCTTGGGCCCGACGGCGGCGTGTTGGGTGCCGGACGGAACGAACGGGAAGCGCACGGCGACCCAACGGCGCACGCCGAGATAGTGGCCATCCGCGAGGCCGCAGCAGCCCTGCAACGCCACGCCCTTGAACTCGGCGAAGGTGGCGATGGTTGGCGGCTCGAGGACTGCACACTCGTGGTGACGCTGGAACCGTGCGCGATGTGTGCCGGCGCCATTGTGCTCGCGCGGATTCCGCGGGTGGTCTTCGGCGCGTGGGACGAGAAGGCCGGTGCCGCCGGATCCGTGTTCGACATCTTGCGGGAACGCCGCCTCAACCACTGGGTGGAGGTCTACGCGGGCGTGCGCGAAGACGAATGCTCGGCCTTGCTGCGCGATTTCTTCGCAGCCCACCGGAAATAGCAGCACCCCAGCCGCATTGGCGTCGGAGCTCTTGAAATCTGCCGGTGTTGGACGTCAGATGGTCTCAGACAGCACACCTGAGGAGGACACCATGACGGTCTCTTTCAACCACACCATCGTCTATGCAACGGACAAGCGCCGTTCCGCAGAGTTCCTGGCCAACGTATTTGGACTCCCGAAGCCGCAGCCCATGTGGTCCTTCATGTCCGTGTCCCTTGACCATGGTGTGGCCCTCGATTTCGCCGCCACAGACCGGTCCATTTCCCCGCAGCACTATGCCTTCCTGGTCAGCGAGGACGATTTCGACGGGATCTTCGCCCGGATCCAGGCCGAAGGAATCCCCTACTGGGCGGACCCCGCGCGGTCCCGCCCGCAGCAGATCAACCACAACGACGGCGGCCGGGGCGTCTACTTCGCCGATCCGGACGGGCATTTCCTCGAGGCGATCACGCGGCCGTATGGATCAGGTGCCGCATGAGTTCCCCGGTGCGGGTCACGGCCACAGTGACTGGCCGCGTCCAAGGGGTCGGTTTCCGGTACTGGACAATGGCCAAGGCCCGGCGGCTGGGTCTGACCGGAGAGGCGGCCAACCAGATGGACGGCTCGGTGCAGGTGATCGCAGAGGGCGATCGCGAAGCCGTCGACTCCCTCCTGGAATGGCTGCAATCCCGGGACGCTCCCGGGCGCGTAAAACACGTGGATGCCATCTTCACGCCAGCCACCGGCGAATTCTCCGGATTCGGAGTGGACTGAACCCACTCCTGGACTGAAACCGACTTAGCCGTTTGCGGCGTTCGCCTTGTCCAGGGCATCGATGCGTCTCTGCCGCGAGGCCGGAGAATCCAGGCTGAACGAACGGAAATCGCCGAGGTCCTCGCGGATCCAGCCTTCAACTTCACTGATGCGCTGGGTAACGGCAGGGGTTGGCTTGGCGAACGTCCAAGCCGCGATCCGTTCCTTGCCAGGATCGTACTGCCACAGCCCGATGATCCGTCCCCGGTCCAGGATCGGGTGATCCGACAGGTCCGCCTGCAACGCCAGCGTTGTGTCCAGAACCTTCTTGCCCCGGTCCTCGTCGGCCAGCATGTCCGCTGAATTCCTGCGCAACAGCACCAAAGAATCCGTACCGGCCAGAAGCTGGATCTGCTCTTCCTGGGGTGCCTTGAACGCGGAAAGGCGTTCGACGTCGTCGGGCAGCATCCACAGCGGCTCGCCGGCCGCAGTGGTCACTTCAGTGGCGGAGACGGCGGCCAGGGCCGCCTTGCTCTGTGCGACGGTGAAGCCCGTGAACCATTGGCTCTGCTTGAACGTCGCGCCACCGGTCCAGCGCAGATACCGTTCGAGCAAGCGTGCGCGGGCGGCGTCGTCGTGCATGGGGCTGGGCGGCAGCACCCACGAGGTGTAGGCGTAGCGCTGCTGGTCGAGGCGGCCGTTGACGGGGACGCGGCGGATGCGGCCGTCGGCTTGAAGGAGGCCCAGCGCCGTGGGGAGGGTGGTGGCCGCGCCCTTCTTCTTGCCTTCTTCGCCGAGGCTGCGGACGGATTCGCCAAGCTCGTCCTTGAGTTGCTTCGGATCCATGGGGTCGCTGGACTCCATGAGGGTGTGCAGCACCTGTTCTTCGAGCAGGGTGATCTCACCGCGTTCGACGCCGAGCCGGGCCAGGACCTTGAACGGCGCCACCGCGGCGTCCCGGCCGATCTGGAGGGCCCATGCGAAATCGTTCCGGCCCAGGACATAGGTGCAACCGCGGGCCGTGGGGAGTTCGTGGATTCTCAGCTCTGCGACGTCACGATCCACCTGTTCGCGCCTGATCCCGGCCCGGGCGAAGAGCGTCAGGTAGGGGTTGGCGCCACCCACGGAACGGGCCCAGCCGGCGTGGTCCAGGACCTCCTCGGAGGTCTTGCCGGCGAGCGAGCCGTTGAGGCCCTGCCGATGCCACGCCCAGGCGCGGAGCAGTTCCGGAGTAAGCGTTTGGGTGGAAAGCACGGCGGACGTCATGGCCCCATTCTGCACCGTTGCCTGCCATCCATGGCAGTCCCGCGCGAGCTAGCGATCGAAATCCAGCGAGAAGCCTGCCCAGGCGTCGGGATGCTCGCGCAACAGGACGTCGACGCCGGCGAGCGCACCGCCGTCGTCGCTCTCGCGGACCCTAGCGGCAACCGCCTGAGCGATGAAGCGGGCCAGGACCTCCGTCGTGGTGAGCTGCCCGGCGAAGTCGGGGTGCTCGTCAAGGTTCCTGTAGTTCAGGCCGTCCAGTACCTCGTCCAGGATGGTTCCGGCGGCGCCGATGTCCAGCACGATCGCGTCGTCGTTCAGCTCCGCCCGGCGGAAGGTCACCTCGGCCACGAAAGTGGCTCCATGGAGTCCTTGGGCGGGCCCAAACGATTCCCGCGGAAGGCTGTGCGCGATCATGAAATGGCGGCGGACGGTGAGGCTGAACATCGTTAGGCTTTCCTCTCGGTGTCCGGGTAGGCAATGACGTGGCAGAGATCGTCCAGCTCGCCGTTTTCCAAGCCATCGAAGACCCCTGGGAGCTCCCCGAATTCCGACTCTCCCGTGAGGAAAGCGTCGAACACCGGGTCCTGCAGCAAAGACACGGCCAGCTGCAGCCGCTCGCTCGACGTCCGCCGATGCCGGCGCGAACGCGCCACCACGCCGACTTGGCTGGCTCGGATGGAGAGTCGCCGGGCGTGGAAGTCCTCCCCCAGCGGCAAGGAAACAGCCCGGTTGCCGTACCAGGAGAGTTCGATAATCTCGCCCTCGTCACCCACGAGCTGCAGGCTGCGGGCCAGTCCCTCATCGGTGGCCGAGCAATGGAACACGATGTCGCAGTCCTGCTTTGCGTCGTTCGGAAGAACGAATTCCACCCCCAGCGATTCCACGAACCCGCGTTTCCCCGGATCCGTTTCCACGAGTTGCAAGCGCTCCAGTGAGAAGCTGCGCAGCAGTGCTGCGGTCATGCCGCCCACCAATCCGGCCCCGACGACGGCGATCCTGTCACCGAGTCGGGGTCCGGCCTCCCAGAGGGCGTTGAGGGCGATCTCCGCGATGCCGGTCAGCACTGCGCGGCGTGGGGGCACGCCGTCGGGTATCCGGGTGAGGGATTCGATCGGCACCACGTAGCGGTCCTGATGGGGGTGCAGGCAGAAGACGTTCTGGCCGACCCAGTCCTCAGAGCCTTCTTCTACGACGCCAACCGAGAGATAGCCGAACTTGACCGGGCCCGGAAAATCTCCCGTTTGATAGGGTGCGCGCATTGCCTTCGCAATCCGTGCCGGCACGTGCGCTTCATGGACCACCAGTTCGGTGCCCCTGCTGATACCTGAATACAACGCTCGAACCAAAGCCTGGCCCTGCGACGGAGCCGGAAGTTCCTCACGCCGAAGTTCACCTTGGCAAGGGCCCACGGTCCAGTAGGCCAATGCGGTTTGTGTGTGCTGCTGTGCGTGCTGGGGTGCGGGCTGCGGGAAAGTCATCGTGTCTGTGAATCTAGCCCTGCGGCCGCGATTGCGGAAGGGATGGCTACTTGGACCGGCCGCCGTTTGTGGGGGGCGCCGCGGGGTCGTTTTGGGGAACAGGCCCCAACTCCGGTACCCTATTTCAGTTGGTGACGTGTCCGAGCGGCCGAAGGTGCAACACTCGAAATGTTGTTTGGTGTCAAAGCCAACGTGGGTTCAAATCCCACCGTCACCGCCAAGTAGCGAGGCCCCTGCTTCCCTTTGTTTACAAGGGAAGCAGGGGCCTTTTGCTTTGGGTGATTCAGGGGTTTGCCCACACTTGCCAGAGAGACAGCGTGATCGACGGCGTCTGAAACTGAACCCGGTCCTCGGCAAGTGGCGCGCTGCTTGCACCTCTTGACCAAGATACCCCCTGGGGGTATATTTCCGAGTGTCGTCAGTGAGTGGCATGTCCAGGCTGGTGCAGTGCGCCGCCGTCACAGCTGTGCAACGCCCTGAGCGCCCACTGATCCGGACCACCGGCCGCAAGACAGGGGCGCCCGGCAACAGGGCCGGATCCTCCCAGAGGAGCAATTAGTGGAAAACCACACCCATCACAACCACCAGTCCGCCCCGGACGGAGCAGCCGGACATATGACGCCCGGGATTCCGGCACATGGATCCGCAATGGCAACCACCCAATTGCACGCGAACCACCACGCGAGCCGCAGCTCGCAGGATGACCACATGGTGCACAACCACGGCCAGCACGCCGGCCACAGCACGGCCATGTTCAAGAACCGGTTCTGGCTGACCCTGGCCCTTTCGGTGCCCGTGGTGTTCTTCAGTCCGATGTTCGGGCACCTGCTCGCCTACTCGCCGCCGGTCTTCCCCGGCTCCGTCTGGATCCCGCCGGTCCTGGGGACGGTCATCTACCTCTATGGCGGCCAGCCGTTCCTCAAAGGCGGAATCGATGAACTGAAGGCCCGGCAGCCGGGCATGATGCTGCTGATCGGAATGGCCATCAGCGTCGCGTTCTCCGCCTCCTGGATCACGAGCCTGGGCATCGGCGGGTTCGACCTGGACTTCTGGTGGGAGCTGGCTCTGCTGGTGGCGATCATGCTACTGGGCCACTGGATCGAGATGCGGGCCCTCGGATCCGCCCAAGGCGCACTGGACGCCTTGGCCGCCCTGTTGCCGGATCAGGCTGAACGCCTCACTGACACCGGGACGGAGACCGTCAGCGTCTCCGAACTCAGCACCGGGGACAGGATTCTTGTCCGGTCCGGGGAGCGGATGCCCGCCGACGGCACAATCATCGACGGGCAGGCCGAGTTCGACGAATCCATGATCACCGGCGAGTCCAGGACAGTGCCCCGCACGGTCGGGGACCCGGTCATCGCCGGCACCGTGGCCACGGACAACACCGTCCGGGTCCGCGTCACCGCCGTGGGAGACGACACCGCCCTGGCCGGAATCCAGCGCCTGGTCGCTGAAGCGCAGGCGTCTTCCTCCAGGGCGCAGGCCCTGGCCGACCGTGCCGCGGCATTCCTGTTCTACTTCGCCTCAGGCGCCGGCGTCATCACCTTCATCGCCTGGACACTGTTGGGCAGCGTCCCCGAGGCGGTGACCCGCACCGTCACCGTCCTGGTGATCGCCTGCCCGCACGCGCTGGGCCTGGCCATTCCGCTGGTGATTGCCATCTCCACCGAACAGGCCGCCCGGGCCGGGGTGCTGATCAAGAACCGCATGGCCCTGGAACGCATGCGCACCGTCGACGTCGTCCTCTTCGACAAGACCGGCACCCTGACCAAGGGCGAACCCGAACTCAAGGACATTGCCAACGTTGACGGCCTGAGCAGGGACGAATTGCTGTCCCTGGCTGCGGCGGTGGAGTCCGACAGCGAACACCCGTTGGCGCTGGCCATCGTCAACGCCGCACGCGACAAGGGGCTGGGAATTCCCCAGGCCAGCGGCTTCACGTCCCTGACCGGCCGGGGTGTGCGCGCAACCGTCGACGGCAGGACCGTGCAGGTCGGCGGCCCCGCCCTCCTGAAAGAACTCGGGCTGGAGGAACCGGAGGCCCTTGCCGAGACCACCCGGGCGTGGATGGACCGCGGCGCCGCGGTGCTGCACTTCGTGGACGGGAACCGGATCCTGGGCGCCGTGAGTCTGGAAGACGCCGTCCGGCCCGAGTCGCGCCAGGCTGTCGCCGCCCTGCAGCGCCGGGGCATCAAGGTTGCCATGATCACCGGCGACGCCCGGCAGGTCGCCCGGTCCGTGGCCGCCGAGCTGAACATCGATGAAGTCTTCGCCGAAGTCCTCCCGGCAGACAAAGACAAGAAAGTCGCGGAACTCCAAAGCCGGGGCATGAAAGTGGCTATGGTCGGGGACGGGGTGAACGACTCCCCGGCCCTGGCGAGGGCAGAGGTCGGCATCGCGATCGGAGCCGGCACGGACGTGGCCATGGAATCGGCCGGTGTCGTCTTGGCCGGCAACGACCCCCGCGCCGTGCTGTCGATGGTGGACCTCTCACGCGCCAGTTACCGGAAAATGTGGCAGAACCTGATCTGGGCCACCGGCTACAACGTCATCTCCGTGCCTGTGGCCGCCGGGGTCCTCGCCTTCGCCGATGTCGTGCTTTCCCCGGCCGCCGGGGCTGTCCTGATGTCCATCTCCACGATCGTCGTTGCCCTGAACGCGCAGTTGCTGCGCCGGGTGAAACTGAACCCGTCCCAGGTGCGTTGAACCCCTCGGACTCAGCAACAGGCCGGTGAGCCTGAGCCGGTACCCTTGGAGGCGACGAAAGATCCGATGGAGTTCACTCAGCCCGGAAGGAGGAACGCCATGACCGCCACCCTATCTGGCCGCATCCCGGCGTTCCTAGTCCGGGCCGGGCTGATCGGCGGGATGCTCGCCATCATTGCCGGAATCCTCGGCATGCATGTCATGACCGGATCCCACAGCATGCACGCCGCGGCTGCTGCCGGGCCCGGAACGGGCATGATGCAGGTTGAAGCGTCGACCGCGCCGGGCTATGCCGCCCACAGCCACCTTGGCGCGCCTACCGCAGCGCCTGCCGCGGCATCAAAGAGCACCGCTGATACGGCGTCGTGCCCCGGTCCTGGACCGTGCCCTTCGGCGGCCTCCATGGGCGGTGTCTGCATCCCGGCCCCGGGGACGGCCTCGCTCGCGGCACCGCTGCCGGGCTCCACACCTTTCGCGGACCAATCCGACGCCGGCCTGGCCGTCACCGTTCTCGCGTACACATATCTTCCGGGAAGTCCTTCCCCGGGCGAACTCTGCATCAGTCGCACGTAAACCGGCGCTCCTGCGTGCCGGGTCCTGCCCGGCACCACGTTTCCAGCCTTGACACGCCCGCACGCCGGGGCTTCCGGCATGCCTTGCGGTGCGTCACCAGCCGACGGCGCCACGCGCCCAACGATGACCTAGAAGGACTCTGATTTCCATGAAGAAGTTTCCGACCATTTCCGCTGCCGCCATCGCCTCTGCCCTCGCCCTGGCCGGCTGCTCCGCAGGGACCGGCTCCAGCATGCCCGGCATGACCCATGACAGTACCGCCGCTTCGTCCCGTTCCGTGCTGGCCGCCGCCGGGGATCACAACTCGGACGACACAATGTTTGCCCAGGCGATGATCCCGCATCACGCCCAGGCCGTTCAGATGAGCGACATGATCCTCAACAAGCGGAACATCCCCTCCGCAGTGACAGCCCTGGCCACCAAGATCAAAGCCGCACAGGCCCCGGAAATCGAAAAAATGACTGCATGGCTCAAGGACTGGAACGAAACCGCCACAATGTCAGCCGGGCACAGCATGACGGGCATGATGGGCGCGGACGACATGACAAAGCTTGACGCTGCCCAAGGCACCGAAGCAGCCAAGCTGTTCCTGACCCAGATGATCGCCCACCACCAAGGCGCCCTCACCATGGCAAAGACCGAAGCAACGGCGGGGAATAACACCGACGCCCTCGCCCTCGCCAAGAACATCGCGACCTCCCAGGAAGCGGAAATCCAGGAAATGAACAACATGCTCGCCGGACTCTAGTCCGCCGACCACTCTTGTGCCGGCCCACGCCCTGGGCCGGCACAAGACCTCCCCGCCTGCACAAACTTGCCCTCACGGCCCACCTCACGGTGTCGGTCGGCTGGTTCGGCGCGGCCGCAGCATTCCTGGCTCTCGCCGTCGCCGTACTCGTGTCGTCCCTCGCCACCGTCTGGGGTCTGTTCCGGCACTACTCGGCGCTGATAAAACTGCTGATAACCGCTATGGCCACAGGCGTCCTGCTCGTACACATGGGGCCGATCAGCGGCCTTGCAGCCACGGCAGCGAAAACGAGCATGTCCGCTGCTGGTTTCCAGGGCCTGAAAATCCGGGTCGACCGGCTACGGGCAACGAGCACAGCGCAGGATGCCACAATCGACCGATATGGACCGCGCAAAGTAGAAAAACCCACATCAAGAGGAGAACTCCATGACTGAACACAGCACTCCGGGCGAGTCGGTTGCCGGCATGCTCGCCGCGCTGGCCCACATCGACGGAGCAGGCTTTCATGGCATCGACGAAGCCTTCCGGAAGGAATCGCCGGTCATCGACGAATTCTGGTCCAGCCGCACACGGGCGGCCCAGATCGCGGCAGCGTCCATCTCCTGGCCGGAGGAACTCGAAGAGCAAGCGAGATTCTTCGGCGCCGCCGCCGGCCAACTGGCCACTGCGCTCAGCGGTCGCGATGTGAAGGCCGCTGCAGCTGCTGGAAGAGAGGCCCACAAGGCCTGGCACGGCCTGAACACCCCGGCCTGGACCTACCTCGCGAAGACTGCCGGTATTCAGGTGAGCGGCGACGCGCACCAACCACATCATCAGCATTAACCCGCACGGCCTTTGCCGGTCCCGGGGACGCGGGATCGCGTCCCACTATCGTTGCACGGTTCCACTGGAGAAGGCTCGGCGGGTAGCTGCCGACCGCAATGCGTGACCCGCTGATGGTTCTGCTCGGGGGCTCCATCGTTTGGGTGATAGTCCTCGCCATCGTGTGGTCCATCTTGCGCGACGAGGTCCTGCGCCGCTACCGGCTGCGGCTCGGCGCCGCTCTCGAGGGCTGACTCGGCTAGGCGAGGGAGAGGAAGAGCTTCTCCAGCTCTTTCCTGTCCAGGCTGGTGTCTCCGCGGACGATGCATTGCTCCAGGCCGCTGGCGATGATCGCAAAACCGGCCCGGTCCAGGGCCTTGGAGACCGCGGCGAGCTGGGTCACGATGTCCTTGCAGTCCCGGCCTTCCTCCAGCATGCGGGTGACCGCGGCGAGCTGGCCCTGGGCTCGCTTGAGCCGGTTGACCACCGGGGTCAATTCTGTTGGGTCAAGTTGCATAGGAGTCTCCGATCGGGATTACGCGTCCCATCCTATACCCCTAGGGGTGTCTTGCATACCCCATGGGGTATCTGTAATACTCGGTGGGGTATTCAGCCTGTGACTTGAAAGGACATCCGTGACTTCCCGCTCCCCTTCAGCCAGCCCCACCGTCACCGTCTTGGCCCCGGAAACCCTCGAAACCTGGTTCCGTGAACACCAGGACCTCGTGGTGATCGATGTACGGTCCGCGGCCGAGTTCGAGTCGGTGCACATCCGCGGCTCCTACAACGTCCCCTTGCCCCTGCTGTCCGAGCACACCGAGGAACTCGCCGCCCGGCTGGGCAGCCGCGTTGTGCTCGTCTGCCAGTCCGGAGCCCGGGCCGAACAGGCTCGCCAGCGCCTCGGAGGAGTAGGCCTCGGCACTGCGTATGTCCTCACCGGCGGGGTTCCCGCCTTCGCCGCGGCAGGCGGCGACGTGGTCCGCGGCAAGGACCGCTGGGACCTGGAGCGCCAGGTCCGCCTCGCCGCCGGTTCCCTCGTGATACTCGGGCTGGCCGGCGGAAAGTTCGTCTCACCCAAGGTCCGGATGCTCGCCGGCGCGATCGGTGCGGGCCTGACGTTCTCGGCCGCGACCAACACCTGCGCCATGGGCCGGGCCCTGTCGGCGATGCCATGGAACAAGGCCGCCAAGGAGCCCACCCGCGAAACGGCAATCCTGCAATTGCCGGTGGCCCCGGCCGGACAGAACCCGACGGCATGATGACCGCGCTGGCCCTGGGACTGTTCGTCGGCGTCGTGCTCGGCCTGGTGGGTGGCGGCGGGTCGATCATCGCCGTCCCCGCCCTCGTCTACGGCGTGGGTATGAGCCCGGCGCAGGCCATTCCCACGTCCCTGCTGGTGGTCGGCGCCTCGTCGCTGGCGGCCTTGATCCCGCGGCTCCGGGAGGGCATTAACTGGCCCGTGGTCCTGCTGATCGGCGCGGCCGGCATCCCGGCAGCCTGGGGCGGCACGGCCATAGGAAGGCTGCTGGATCCGAACATCCTCATGCTCGCGTTCGCAGCCTTGATGGTGATCGCCGGGATCCGCATGCTGACCCGCACCCGCGAAACCGACGGCTCCTGCAGCACCGGACCCAACCGGGCCTTCCGTACCTGCGCCCCCAAAGCCGTCGGCGTTGGACTCCTGGTGGGGTTCCTGACCGGACTCCTGGGCGTGGGCGGCGGATTCCTCATCACGCCGGCCCTCACGCTGTTCCTCGGACTGCGCATGAAACAGGCCGTCGGATCATCCCTGACCATCATCGTGATCAACTCCGTGGCAGGCTTCAGCGCCCACGCGGCTGGATTCACCATCGCGTGGCCGACCGTCCTGGCCTTCGCCATCCCGGCGATCCTCGGCTCACTCGTTGCCGCCCGGCTCGCCCGCCGGCTCAAGGAGAACCATGTACGCATCTCGTTCGCGGTGCTGATCTTCGCCGTCGCGGCCTTGGTCACGGCCAGCACCGTCACGGCCTGACAGACCGTCCCATACCCAAGGAGACCACCCATGGGCCTGATCAGCTCCCTGAAGAAAGCCTTCAACAAGCCCCACAAACGATCACCGTGGCCGAAGCCAAGGAACTCATGGCATCCGGCGCCACCCTGATCGACGTCCGGTCCACCCAGGAATGGCGCAGCAGCCGGGCGCCAATAAGAGCCGAACCTTAGAAGGAGAACCCCATGGCTGAAATCAGCGTCACCGAAACCGAGCAGCGCCGGGACACGGCCCGGATCCTGGATGTCCGCGAGGACTTCGAAGTCGCCGAAGGCATGATCCCCGGAGCCCTGCACATCCCCGTGGACCAGCTGCAGACACGCCTGTCCGAACTGGACCCGACAGTTCCCGTTATCGCCGTCTGCCGCAACGGCAACCGCTCCGCCCGCGTCGCCGACGCCCTCAACAGTGCAGGCTTCACCGCCGACACCATGGCTGGCGGCATGATCGCCTGGACCCGCGCCGGCCTCCCCACCACCTGACCCCCACGCTTGACGAAGGAGAGCACCAATGCTTATTGAGCGCATTTACGACGAAGACCTCGCCCAAGCCAGCTACCTGATCGGCTGCCAGGCCAAGGGCGAGGCTGTTGTTGTGGACGGCCGCCGCGACATCGCGGTGTACCGGGATCTGGCCGCGAAGAACGGCATGAAGATCGTGGCAGTCACCGAAACCCACATTCACGCCGACTACCTTTCCGGCACCCGCGAACTGGCCGCCGCGACCGGAGCGAAAATCTACGTCTCCGGTGAGGGCGGCCCGGACTGGCAGTACGAATTCGACGGCGAACGCCTGTACGACGGTGACAAGATCACGATCGGCAACATCAGCATCCAGGCGCTGCACACCCCCGGCCACACCCCCGAGCACTTGTCCTTCCTGGTGACCGACGGCGCCTTCAGCGACCAGCCCGGCTACCTGCTCTCCGGGGACTTCGTCTTCTCCGGGGATCTGGGACGTCCGGACCTCCTCGACGAGGCGGCCGGCGGCGTCGACACCCGGCTCATGGGCGCCAAGCAGCTCTTCGCCAGCCTGCGGGACAAGTTCCTGACCCTGCCGGACTATGTCCAGGTCCATCCCGGCCACGGAGCCGGCAGCGCCTGCGGCAAAGCCTTGGGTGCCATCCCTTCTTCCACCATCGGCTACGAACGGCTTTACGCCTGGTGGGGTCCCTACCTCGCCGCCAATGACGTGCAGGGCTTCATTAATGAGCTCCTGGACGGCCAGCCGGACGCCCACGCCTACTTCGGCCGGATGAAGCGCGAAAACCGCCAAGGACCGGCCGTCATGGGCGAACGCGCCCCTCTTGTGGAACTGGACATCGCCGACGTCGCCAAGGACCTCGCTGAAGACAAGGTGACCTTCATCGATACCCGGCCCAACGCCGTCGTGCATGAACGCTCCGTCACCCGCTCCCTCAACATCCCCGCCGGCAAGTCCGTAGCCAGCTACGGCGCCTGGGTTGTAAACCCCGAAGCGGACAGGAATCCCCTGGTTCTGCTGGCCGCGGACCAAGAGCAGGCCCAAGAGGTGCGGGATCACTTGGTCCGTGTCGGCATCGACAACGTCGCCGGCTACGTCACCGGATTCGAAGGCTTGCCCACGTTCACACCGCGGCTGATCCAGCCGTCCGAACTCGCCGGCTTCGATGAGGCGATGGTGCTGGATGTCCGTAACCGCACCGAGCACGCCGCCGGACACATCCCCGGCTCCCACCAGCTCAGCGGCGGCCGGGTCATGTGGCACCTGGACGAGCTCCCGGCCGAAGGCACCATCGTGAGCTACTGCCAGAGCGGAGTCCGGAACTCCGTCGCGGCAAGCGCCCTGCGACGCGCCGGTTACGACGTCGTCGAACTCGACGGCAGCTACAACGCCTGGGCAGCCTGGAACCAGGCGCGGGAGTCCGTTTCCGCCGACTAGTCCGGGCGGCAGGTGCAGAGAAATGATGGCGTAGGCGGCCGTCCGGACACCGGACAGCCGCCAACGCCTACCCCCGACAACTGGAGCCCAATATGACGTCCGGCAACAACTCCTCAACACACGGCCGCACCAGTCGGGGAGACCGTCCGCCGCGGAATAACGTCGCGCTGGGACTCCGGCAGAACCTGGCCCAGTTCATGCTCCTGGTCGCGGTCAATGCCCTGGTCGGCGGAACCCTGGGCCAGGAACGGACCGTCCTGCCGCTGCTGGCACAGGAGGTATTCCATCTGGACCTCTACACCTCCGCCCTGACTTACATCCTGGCCTTCGGCGTGGCCAAGGCCGCCACGAACTACGTCGCCGGCACCCTCTCGGACCGATACGGGCGCAAACCGGTCCTCGTGGCCGGCTGGCTCATTGCCCTCCCGGTCCCGCTGCTGCTGATCTTCGGGCCATCCTGGGGCTGGATCGTGGCGGCCAATGTTGTCCTGGGCGTCAGCCAGGGTCTGACCTGGTCCACCACTGTAGTCATGAAGATGGATCTCGTCGGCCCGTCCCGCCGTGGCCTGGCCATGGGCCTGAACGAAGCTGCCGGCTACCTCGGTGTCGCCGGCACCGCGCTGGCCACCGGTTACATCGCCGCGACCTACGGGCTCCGCCCAGGCCCGTTCTTCCTCGGGGCAGCCTTGATAGCCGTCGGCCTGGGGCTCACCGTGCTGACCGTGCGGGAAACGCACCACCATGCCAAGCTCGAAGGCTCCCACCACACCTCCGCCCATGCCGGAGCCCACGCGGAGCTGAGCAACCGGGAAGTCTTCACCCTCACCAGCTTCCGGGACAAATCACTGTCCTCCGTCAGCCAGGCCGGCATGGTCAACAACCTCAACGACGGCCTCGCCTGGGGCCTGTTCCCCGTCCTGTTCGCCGCCGCAGGACTCAGCATCGAGCGAATCGGCATCCTCGCCGCCGTCTACCCTGCCGTCTGGGGCGCGGGCCAGCTTGTCACAGGAGCGCTCTCGGACCGCATCGGACGCAAGCCCCTGATCGCCGGGGGCATGCTGGTCCAGTCCGCCGCTCTGGCCTTGTTCGCCACCGGACACAACTTCGGGACCTGGCTCGCCGCCGCCGTCCTGCTCGGGACCGGCACTGCCATGGTCTACCCCACCCTCCTCGCCGCAATCGGCGACGTCGCCCACCCCGTATGGCGGGCCCGGTCCGTCGGGGTTTACCGGCTCTGGCGAGACGGCGGCTTCGCCGTCGGCGCCTTGCTCGCCGGGTTCATCGCCGACGCCTTCGGCATCCCGGCGGCAGTAGGCGTCGTCGCCGCCCTCACCGGGGCCTCCGGCATCCTGGTTGCAATACGGATGCGAGGAACCGACCACAACCCCGAGACGACCGGCCTAGCCAGGAAGTCTCCAAATCTGGGATGAGTCGGGACAGCGGTTACACCCCGGTCGTCTGACCGAGGTGTTTTTGTTTGCCAGGGCCGGTGGCCCCGGGTCGAATCGACGATGCGGTCACACAAAATCTCTCCGCTGGCGGCGACGATTCGTTGCCTGCTGTGCCTATGCTGGGCCCATGGGGAGCGACTCATCGACGACGCCGGATGCGCGGCGCCTCCTCGCGGCGCTGGCGAACGCCGAGGCTCGGAGGGTCTTTGCTGAGATCAGCATTGGCACCACCCCGGGCGGCCCGCTCGCGCCAGGTAAACTCTCGCCAGCGAAACTCCAACGGGCGCTCGGGCTCCTGACCGAAGCGGGGCTCGTCGAGGCGGTGAAAGCCGAAGGCAATGTCCGCTACCGCATTCGCGAACATGCGTTCCGAGTCGCGTTGGCGACACTTTCACCCACGCCCCGCCGGTCCGGCGTCGAGCGCTTCTTGACGACGGACGGCCGGATCGATCGCTATCCCGCGCGGGAGGCAGAGCTACTCAAGCTTCTCGCTTGGGTAGCCGCGCGCATACTGAGCTCCAGCGAGCGTGTGGCGGAGCGAGAGCTGAACGAACGTCTGGCCGGGCTCACTGACGACGTGCCGATGCTCAGGCGACGCCTGGTGGACTACGGCGTGGTAATCCGCAAGCCGGATGGCTCGGCCTACTGGCTTGCCCTCGAAGACGGCGAAGACGGCGAGGACGGCGAGGACGGCCGCTAGTTTCCGCGGGCTAAAGATCCCGGGCATTCGCCAGAACTGGGAGCTTGCTCCGCACTCCTTCGACGATTGACGGATCAACGTCGACTATGGCAAGGTCCGGCACTTCTCCAAGGGCCGCCACCACGGCACCCAGTGGCGAGATGACGGCACTATGCCCTATGCCAGTAGGGGCCGTGCCGGTGGAGGGCAGTCCGACACTGGCGGGGTTGCCTTGGCCGCATGCCAGTACAAAGGTGGTGCTGTCCACGGCGCGGGCCCGCACCAGCAGGTCCCACTGCTCGGCTTTGCCTTCGCCGGCGCCCCATGACGCGCAGACGATGTTGACCTGTGCTCCTGCCCGGGCGTTGGCTGTGAAGAGGGCAGGGAAACGCACGTCGTAACAAGTGGCAAGGCCGAACACGGTGCCGTTGAGTTCGAAGGTTACGGGTGACGTGCCGGCGTCGACCGAATCAGACTCCGCAAAGCCGAATGCGTCAAAGAGGTGGATCTTGTCATAGGACGTGTCCACCCCGGGGCCGGTGACCAAAAGGGTATTCCGGACGCGTCCGCCCTCGCCGGGAGTGAACATTCCCGCCACGACGGCGATGTCCAACTCCCGTGCAAGGCTGCGGACCGCTGCGGCCCACGGTCCGTCCAGCGGTTCGGCGATGTCGGCCAAGCTGTTGCCGAAGGCGCGCATTGTCGCTTCAGGAAACACCACGAGTTCTGCCCCGGCGGCTCTAGCCCGCGTGGCGTATTCTCGGATCAGTTCCAGGTTGGCGGCAACATCGGCCCCCGTGATGATTTGGGCAACGGCTAAACGCATGAATTTACTCCAGATTGTTGTATACATAAAGTATGCGAAAAAGTTCGGGGACTGCGGCGTCCGGCCGCGAGAAGGCGTACGCCTATCTGCGTGAAAATATCCTGATCGATCCCGAAGTCCAAGGGAAGTTCTTGAATGAGCAGGAACTTGCCGCGGAGATCGGGGTATCGCGTACGCCGGTGCGGGAAGCGCTCCTGTTGCTCGTCTCGGATGGCCTGGTGGAACTGATTCCGCAGCGCGGAGCGTACGTCCCTCCGGTGACCGGCCGGGAAATGTCCGAATTGATGGAACTGCGCGGGATCCTTGAAAGCAACGCCGCCCGGCTGGTCATCAAGCAGGGCCGGGTCCCCGCCGGGGCGATGCAGGAAACCCTTGATCAGCAGGCAAGGCTTCCCGAGGACCTGAACCCGGACGCGGCCCGTGAGTTTATCCGCCTGGACACTTTGTTCCACCAACAGCTCATTGACGCGGCGGGCAATGAGCTCATCTCCCGGACGTACGGCAAGCTCCACGTGCGGCAGATTCTGGTGGGCGTGTCCGCGCTGTTCCGCACCGGGGGCCGGCGTGAGCAGGTGTGCGCCGAACACCAGGACATACTCGACGCCCTGATGTCCGGCGACGCGGCGAAGGCGCAGGAAGCCATTGACTATCACTTGGCAGTGACCCGGGACATCCTGCTCCGCA
This sequence comes from Arthrobacter sp. FW306-04-A, assembly GCF_044358315.1. Lineage (GTDB taxonomy): Bacteria > Actinomycetota > Actinomycetes > Actinomycetales > Micrococcaceae > Arthrobacter. Next base: position 501,892 of record NZ_CP084559.1, on the reverse strand, counting down.
CCTGAGAGCGTTTCTGTCCACGCAACGCAGCTGCGGGGATCTTTGAACGCATCACAATAACTCCGGACGGTCAGCGGGTTTCCGCGACGGCGGACTGCTGGCGTGCTGCGGCAGATCCCTCGAGCAGCAGGCGGTAGTCCTCGTCCTCCACGGTGTTGGAGTCCCGGCCAAGCGCCAGCCCCACTGCGGTGACAGCGGCAGCCACTGCCACGTAAATGGCCACCGGAATCCAGGTTCCGAACTGCGATAGCAGCAGCGTGAACATCAGCGGGGCGATGGCGCCCCCGATCACTCCGGCGAAGGTGTAGGCCAGCGAACTTCCGGTAGACCGGAGCCTGGGCGAAAACTGCTCCACGATGAAGGCGGCCTGCGGTCCATACATGAACGAGTGCGCCATGAGGCCCAGGACGATTCCCGCGATCAGCAGCGGCTCGTTATGCCCGCCCAGGATGCCGAAGAAGACGAACGTCCAGACAGCCCCTACCACTGCCGCGATGCCGTAGACCATGCGCCGATTGAAACGGTCGGATACGGCGCCGGCCAGCGGGATCATGAAGAGCTGGAACGCTGAGCCAACCAGCACGGCTGTGAGGACCTGGCTGCGTTCATAACCGAGAGCTTGGATTCCGTAGGTAAGGGTGAAAACAGTGAACAGGGCGTAAAGCACGTCGGGACCTACCCGGCACAGGGTGGCAGCGACGAGCGGCCGGAGCTCCTTGCTGAAGACCTCGCGGACCGGAGCGTTGGGCTGTTCGCCGTGGGCCTCTATCGCCTTGAAAATCGGGGTATCTTCAAGCTTCAGCCGAATCCAAAGACCGAACCCGACCAGCACAGCAGAGACAAGGAACGCGATTCGCCAGCCGAAGCTGATGAACTGCGCCTCGTTGAGGGCAAGCGTGAGAACGGCCAGAGTGCCGTTAGCCAAGAGGTTGCCGGCTGGCGGCCCAACCTGGGCCGCAGACGCCCAGAATCCCCGCCGATGGGGATCGCCGTATTCGCTGGAGAGCAGCACGGCGCCACCCCATTCGCCGCCGACTCCCACACCCTGGGCGAAGCGCAGCAACACCAAGATGATCGGCGCGGTGATGCCGATGCTGCCGTACCCGGGTAGCACTCCGATAAGCACGGTGGCGACGCCGATGATCATCAGTGTTGTCACCAGAACCTTCTTACGGCCGATGCGATCACCGAGCCGGCCGAAAATGATCCCTCCCACAGGACGGGACACATAGCCCACCGCGTAGGTGGAGAACGCCAGGATGGTCCCGGTCACGGGATCCGACGACGGGAAAAAGACGACGGGGAATACAACCGCGGCTGCGGCCGAGTAGACGGCAAAGTCGTACCACTCGAGTGCGGTGCCGGTGAGACTGGCAGCGAAGGCCTTGTACAGGCCTTTCGGATGTATGGGCTTGTCCGAACGCGGCGCTGCGCCGGAAGCCGGAACTGGGACGTTGGCCATGGGTTTCCTCCACAAGAAGTTTACGGTGACGCCTGCCACACTGGCGTTAAATGTATACATTACGCATACTGGATGTACATTGGCGACTGTTTCCGGTTTCCGGTTTGAAAATTTCTCCAGCAGGACACGCAAAGGATGGACAGAACATGACGACTCTGAGCTTTGAACTTCCCGATGGCACCATCAAGGACGTCCAGGTCAAGCACCTCTTGAACGCCGGCTACGCGGGGCGCGAGCAGGAAGAAGTGCAGGCCCACATAGCTGAGCTGGCCGAACTGGGCGTTCCCGGCCCAGCAACCACGCCTGCGCTGTACCCGGTGTCGCCCTACCTGGCCCAGCAGGTTTCGGAAGTCCGGGTCCAGCACAGTAGGACCTCGGGTGAAGCGGAATGGGCGCTAGTGATCACTGATGAGGACGTGCTTCTGACAGTGGCATGCGACCACACGGATCGCGAGCTCGAGGTCCACGGCGTGGCTTGGAGCAAGAACGCCAGCCCGGACGTGTTGGGGCGGAAAGCCTGGCGCCTGGATAGTGTTCGCGACCATTTGGACAAGATCACGCTCAAGAGCTGGGTGGGCGACGGCGAGACTCCGGACACCCTTATCCAGGACAGTTCGCTGGAGGCGCTCCTCAGCCCGGACTACTGGCTGGCGGTCCTCGCAGAACGCGGCCTGGACCAGCCGGGCACTGTCCTCATTTCAGGCACCGTTGCCATGAAGCATGGGGTTGATCAGTTTGCCCGCAGCTGGAAGGTGGAAATGACGGATCCCGTGACGGGCGCGTCAGTGGACGTCCAGTACGTAGTGGAGGAGATGGCCGAGCCAATCGGCTGAGTCCACCTTCCCTGCATTTCGGTCCACATCGCCGAGACGTCCATTGTGGGGGCCGGGGACCGGGCATACGCTGGGAGAGCCACAAGCGCTTGGCACTCCTACCGCGTTGAGAGGGCGCTGCATGGACGCCGATTCCATCACCGACACCTTCCACCGGCCCCTGCGGGACCTGCGGATTTCCGTCACTGACCGCTGCAATTTCCGGTGCGTCTACTGCATGCCCAAGGAAATTTTCGGCAGGGATTTCGTTTTCATGCCCAGGGACCAGCTCCTGACATTTGAGGAAATCACCCGGCTGTCGTCGATCGCCGTCGGGCACGGGGTGCGGAAGATCCGGCTGACCGGCGGGGAACCTCTGTTGCGGAAGGACATCGAGGAACTGGTCCGGATGCTGGCCTCGTTGCGCACTCCCGACGGGCTCGCACCGGACCTGGCCATGACCACGAACGGATCGGTCCTGGCCCAGAAGGCCCAAGCCCTCAAGGACGCCGGGCTGAACCGGGTAACGGTCTCCCTGGACTCCCTTCGCGAAGAAACCTTCCAGGCCATGAACGACGTCGGCTATCCGGTTGCCGAGGTCCTGCACGCCGCGGACGTCGCCCAGGCGGCCGGCCTGGGGCCGGTGAAGATCAACATGGTGGTCAAGCGCGGGACGAACGACCAGGACATCCTTCCCATGGCAAGTCACTTCAAAGGAACCGGGTTCATTCTGCGGTTCATCGAGTACATGGACGTCGGTGCCTCCAACGGCTGGAAAATGGACGAGGTGGTGCCCTCTGCCGAGATCCTGGCCCGGATCGGCGCGGTGTTCCCGCTGGAGGCAGTGGCACCCCACTACCCCGGCGAGACCTCGGATCGCTGGCGCTACGCGGACGGCAGCGGCGAAATCGGGGTCATTTCCAGCGTGACCCAGGCCTTTTGCCGCGGCTGTACGCGGGCCCGGCTCTCCGCCGATGGCAAGCTGTTCACCTGTCTCTTTGCCACGGCCGGCACCGACCTGAGGGCGCTCCTGAGGGGCGGCGCGTCCGACGTCGAGCTTTCGACGGCGTTGTCCGCCCTCTGGGGCGCCCGCACGGACCGCTACTCGGAACTGCGCGGTGCCCGCACACCGCGAGGCGGCCCCCGCACACCTAAAGACCCCGCCGCGGCACACAAGATCGAGATGTCGTACATCGGCGGATAGCCGAGCGCACCTCGAGGGTCTCGAGAGGCGGCCGAGCGCTAGGCGCGCTGGCTGCTCCGTCGAACAACAAGCTCCGGCATGAACACGACCTGTTGGTGTTCGTGTTCGGGCCCATTGTCGATTTCGTCGAAAAGGAGTTCGGCCGCGCGTTCGCCTATGAGTTGCCGTGGCTGCCTGATGGACGTGAGAGGAATGCTTGATTGGGAGGCGAAGTCAATATCATCGAAGCCAACAATCGCGATGTCCTCGGGTACCCGCAGTCCGTTCTCGGTAAAGGATTGCAGGAGCCCGAGGGCGAGTTGGTCGTTGGCGGCAAAAACGCCGTCAGGGCGTGTGTCCGGCGGCAGCTTGTTGATCAAGTCTCCAACGTGGCGGCCGCGCTCGAACTTCAGGTTCGGCGTTTCAAACAACTGAAGCCGGACGCCTGCCGCCTCAGTTGCCGCAAGTGCACCATGGTAGCGATCGTCAACCTGTTGAAGGGTAAACGGGCCCCCAACAAAGGCTGGACGCGTTGAACCGACGCTCAAGAGGTGCTCCATCGCGGCCCTCCCGCCCGCTGCGTCATCGACTGAAACTGAGCAGAAGTGGCCGGCGCCCGCGAGTCGATCCACGAGGACTGAAGGTATGCCCCGGGAGCGCATGACCTCAAGACGCTTGATGACATCCCCCAAGGGAGTAATCAGGATGCCCTGGACACGCTGTTGTTCAAAGAGGTCAAGGTAGGACTGTTCCCGGACGCTGTTTTCCGCGCTGTTGGCCAGGATGAAGGAGTGTTTGTGGGCATCCGCTACGTCCTCGGCTCCTAGCGCCACATCGGTGAAGAAGGGGTTCCGCACATCGAGAACCAGCATGCCCAAGCTTCTGCTGGAACCGGACCGCAGGCTTCTGGCCGATTCGTTACGCACGAAGCCAAGCTGATCGATTGCGGCCAGAACGCGGTTCTTCTTGTCGGCCGAGACCTGCTCGGGTTTGTTCAAGACATTTGACACGGTACCGACGGAAACCTGGGCCAGGACGGCGACATCCTTCAGCTTGGCGCCCAGGTTGTTCGGCACGTTGATCTCCCGCTATATGAATCGAATCAATAAGTGATCCAATACTACTTAAGAACTCAATTCCTGAAGTGCCGCCGTCCCCGCGCGTGCGGGCTCGTAGCGCTGCAGCGCCGAGCTGGCGGCTACCAGCCGGCGCAATTCCTGAAGGCTGCGGTGCTCCCGGGCGGCCGCGCGTGCCTGCACCAGGACGTTCCCGAGCGCCGTCGCTTCCACGGGACCAGCAACGACCGTCTTGCCGATGGCATCGGCAGTGAGCTGGCACAGCGGCCGGTTTTGCGAGCCGCCGCCCACGATGTGGACCACGGACGTCTGATTGCCGGACAGCTCTTCCGCTCGTGCCAGGGTTCTCGCGTAGGCGGCCGCGAGGCTATCCAGAATGCAGCGCACGACGGCGGCCGGACGGTCCGCGAGGACGGCGCTGGTGGCGCGCACGGCGGATCGGATCCGCTCGGGCATGTTGTCCGGCGCGATGAACGCGGGATCGTCGGCGTTGATTTGCGGGCCTCCGGCAGGCAGTGCGGCCGCGGCGTCGAGCAGGCTGGCCAGCGACGACGCGTGCCCTTCGGCAGCCCAGGCGCGCATGCATTCGCTGAGCAGCCATAGCCCGCCCACGTTGCGCAGGTACCTGATGGTGCCGTCGACCCCGCGCTCGTTGGTGAAGTTGGCCAGGCGGCTCGCTTCGCCAAGGACCGGGCTGTCCAATTCCACGCCCACCAAGGACCACGTTCCGGAAGAAATGTAGGCGAAGTCTTCGCGCGACGCCGGCACCGCGGCCACGGCCGAGGCGGTGTCGTGCGATCCCACGGCAACCACCGCAGTCTCCGCCGGCAACCCTGTCCGGGCCGCGATATCCGGCAGCAGCGTGCCGACGGGTTCGCCAGGCTGGATGATGGCGGGGAAAATGTCTTTGGGCAGGCCCAGCGGCTTGAAGAGTTCCGCGGCCCACTCCCCCGCGACCGCGTCGAAGAGCCCTGTGGTGGACGCATTGGTGGCCTCGGTCCGGCGCTGCCCCGTGAGCTTGAACGCGATCAGGTCCGGAATCAGCAAGGCCTGCACGCCGCGCAGTTCCCGCTCGGTGGCGAGCTGGTAGATCGTATTGAACTGCAGGAATTGCAGCCCGTTGGTGGCGTAGAGCCGCGCCGGATCCAGCACCTTGTGGACGTTCGCTACGGCGGTGCGGCCCCTCTCGTCGCGGTAGCTGAACGGCTGCGCGAGGAGTTTGCCGCTGGCATCGACCAGCCCGTAGTCGACGGCCCATGTGTCGATGCCGATGCTGACGATCCGCTCCCCGCTCGCTGCGGTCGTGTCAGCGGCCGCCGCAAGTCCCTTGAGCACCTCCTCGAACAGGGCGTCGAAGTCCCAGTGGAGTCCGCCGTCGAGCTCTACCACGCCGTTGGGGAAACGGTGCACCGTTTCCAGCGAGACGCTACCCTCACCCACGCGGCCGAGCATGACGCGCCCGGACGACGCCCCGATGTCGACGGCGACGAACAACTGGACGCTCATCGCAGGAAGGCCGCGGCGACGCCCGCGTCCACCGGGATGTGCAGGCCCGTGGTGTGGGAGAGTTCGTTGCTGGTTAGCACGGCGGCGGCGTTGGCCACGTGCTCGGGCAGGACTTCGCGTTTGAGCAGGGTGCGCTGGGCGTAGTACTTGCCCAGTTCCTTCTCTTCGACCCCGTAGACGGCGGCGCGCTTCGCGCCCCAGCCGCCGGCGAAGATGCCGGAACCGCGGACCACGCCGTCGGGGTTGATGCCGTTGACGCGGATGCCGTACTCGCCCAGTTCCGCCGCCAGCAGGCGCACCTGGTGGGCCTGGTCCGCCTTGGTGGCGGAGTAGGCGATGTTGTTCGGGCCCGCGAACACCGAGTTCTTCGAGGAAATGTAGACGATGTCCCCGCCCATGCCCTGATCGATCATGACCTTCGCCGCTGCCTTGGAGACCAGGAACGAGCCCTTGGCCATGACGTTGTGCTGCAGGTCCCAGTCCTTCTCGGTGGTTTCCAGCAGCGGCTTGGAGATGGACAGGCCCGCGTTGTTCACGATCAGGTCCAGCCCGCCGAAGGCGAGGACGGCTTCCCGGACCGCCGCGGCCACCTGGGCTTCGTCGGTGACGTCTGCCTGGATTCCGAGGGCGACGTCCGCGCCGCCGAGTTCGGCGGCGACAGCCTGCGCGTTGTCCAGGTTGAGGTCCGCGATGACCACGCAGGCGCCCTCTGCCGCGAGGCGGGTGGCGATCGCCTTGCCAATGCCCGACGCCGCTCCGGTCACCAGCGCGATGCGCGTGGCGTGCGACTTTGGCTTCGGCATGCGCGCGAGCTTGGCTTCCTCGAGGGCCCAGTATTCGATCCGGAATTTCTCGGATTCCTCGATGGGCGCGTATGAGGAAATAGCCTCCGCGCCGCGCATCACATTAATCGCGTTCAGGTAGAACTCGCCGGCCACGCGTGCGGTCTGCTTGTCCTTGCCATAGGAGAACATGCCCACGCCGGGGACCAACACGATGGCCGGGTCCGCGCCGCGCAGGGCGGGGCTGTTTTCGTCGGCGTGGCGGTCGTAATAGGCCTGGTAATCCTCGCGGTACGCGGCGTGGAGTTCCTTGAGGCGATCGATGCTTTCCTCGATGCCCGCGTCGGCAGGCTGGTCCAGGACGAGCGGCTTGACCTTGGTGCGCAGGAAGTGGTCCGGGCAAGAGGTGCCCAGTGCGCCGAGGCGGGGATGCTCGGCTCCCTCGAGGAATTCCAGCACGCGAGGGTCGTCGCTGAAGTGGCCCACCTGCGGCTTGTCGGCGGAAGCGAGGCCGCGGATGACGGGGGCCAGGGCGGCTGCCTTTGCGCGACGCTCGGCTTCCGGAAGCGCGGCGTAGCCCGGGAGTTTGGCGCCGAAGGGTTCAGCTTTCCCGTTCTCCGCGATGTAGCGTTCGGCCTGCTCGATGATCCACAGGGAGTTGGCCTCGGCTTCCTCGCTAGTGGTGCCCCAAGCGGTGATGCCGTGGCCGCCCAGGATGGTGCCGATTGCCTGCGGGTTGGCTTCTTTGATCGCGGCAATGTCTAGTCCCAGCTGGAAACCGGGGCGGCGCCACGGAACCCACACCACCTTCTCGCCGAAGATCTTGGACGTCAGCGCTTCGCCGTCCACCGCCGTCGCAATCGCGATGCCCGAGTCCGGGTGCAGGTGGTCCACGTGCGCGGCGTCGACCAGTCCGTGCATCGCGGTATCGATCGACGGCGCGGCGCCGCCCAAGCCGAACAGGCAGTAATCGAACGCGGCCACCATTTCGTCTTCACGCTCGACGCCGGGGTAAACAGCCTTGAGTGCCCGCAGCCGGTCCAGCCGCAAAACCGCCAGGTTTTCCGCCTTCAGCGTGCCCAAGTCGCCGCCGGAACCCTTGACCCACAACAGCTCGACGTCCTCGCCGGTCACCGGATCCTTTTCCGTGCCCTTGGCCGAGGTGTTCCCACCCGCGAAGTTGGTGTTCCGCTTGTCCGCACCCAGGCGGTTGGAACGGGTGATCAGTTCTTCAACAGTCTTGTTGCTCATGTTCCTATGCGCCCCATCCGGCTTGCTGGCCGCCCACGCGGTCCTCGTTGATCTTCTTCTGGTAGCCACTGGCCTTGAACGACGTCGTCGGGTCCGCGGGCAGGCCGCGCGATTCACGCCACTCGGCCAGGACCGGCCGGACATCGGTGTAGAAGGCATCGTTGAAGATGCCGTTGGCGGCCAGGACATCGCCCTCGCGCTGCGCCTCGGCCAGCGCGGCGCCGTCGATAAGCAACGCACGGGCCGTCATTTCCTGGACGTTGAGCACCGAGCGGATCTGGCCCGGGATCTTCTCCTCCAGGTTGTGGCACTGGTCCAGCATGAGGGCGACGCCGGATTCTTTACCGAAGCCGCCTCCGCGGATGACCTCGTGCATGATGCGGAACAACTGGTAGGGATCCGCGGCACCGACGATCAGGTCGTCGTCGGCGTAGAAACGCGAATTGAAGTCGAAGGACCCGAGCTTGCCCAGGCGCAACAGCTGCATGACGATGAACTCGATGTTGGTGCCCGGGGCATGGTGGCCGGTGTCCAGGCAGACGAAGGCCTTCTCCCCCAGGGCAACGGTCTGCGCGTAAGAGGTACCCCAGTCCGGAACGTCGGTGTGGTAGAAAGCCGGCTCGAAGAACTTGTACTCCAGCACCAGGCGCTGCTCCGCGCCCAGGCCGGCATAGATCTCCTGCAGAGACTCGGCCAGGCGATCCTGGCGGCCGCGCATGTCATCCTGGCCCGGATAGTTGGTGCCGTCCGCCAGCCAGACCTTCAGGTCCCGGGAGCCCGTGGCATGCAAGATGTCGATGCACTCCAGGTGATGGTCGATAGCGCGGCGGCGCACCGTTGCGTCCGAGGACGTCAGGGAGCCGAACTTGTACTCATCGTCCTGAAAAGTATTCGAGTTGATGGTCCCGAGTCCGACGCCGAGGTCCTCCGCGTACTCGCGGAGGGCGGAGTAATCGTCCACCTTGTCCCAGGGGATGTGCAGCGCCACGGTCGGCGCGAGGCCCGTCAGTTCGTGGACCTTCGCGGCGTCGGCGAGCTTCTCCTGGATGGTCCGCGGCGTGCCCGGCGTGCCGAACACCTTGAAGCGTGTACCCGAGTTGCCGTAGGCCCACGAGGGAACTTCGATGGCCAGCTCTTCCAACCGGCCCAGCGCCGTTGCTACGTCTTTCATGATGGTTGGTTCTCGCATTCCGTGATGTCCAGCGCAAAGCCCGGGAGTCTCCGGCCTCAGATCAATGTGGTTCGTTTGAATCGTTTCATTGATACGATTCAAACTACGCGTCCCTTGAGAAGGTTGTCAAGGGAGAATTCCGGAGGACTTGCGTCCATTAGGTGCAGGGAACTCACGCCGCCCCGACGGGGCCCGTCCTGTTGCCTCGCGCCTCACAACGTCGATAGCATCATGCTGGGTTATGCAGCCGGCCCTCGGAACTCTTCCATGGAGTGACCATGATCCGCGACGTGCCCGCTGCTTTGAACTCCCATTCCAAAACCTCCGGCCCCGCTGCGGCTAAGCCGGGAGCTGCGCTGTGAACGCGCTATTGACCTCTTGCCTGGAAGGGCAGTTGGATCCGGTGGAAGGGCTTGCCAGGCTGTCAGGTGCCGAGCTCACCTTTTTGGCCGACGCTCTCTTCAAGCTTCTCGACGCCGGTAAGCCTGAGTTCGGGGTCAAATCCTGGTACGACGCGGTCTTGGACGAATTGACCGCCCGCGGTGAGGGGGCAGTGCGCGGGGGGCGTGCCGCCGTCGACGTTCCCGCTCGTTGCGCGATCAGTCTTCGCCCCGCGCGGACGCGTAGGGGACGCCGCCACTGACGCCTGCGGGTGTTTGTCGGCCTGCCAGCTCGCGCACGAGTACTTTCAACTCCTGCCTGAACATCGAAGTATCGATGGACACTTGGGCGAGGACTTGCTGCTCAGATTCGACAGCCCGCTCCAACGCAGCCGTGCCGGCGTCGGTCAGTGACACCACGTGCACCCTGCGGTCCTCGGAACCGCGTTGGCGCGTGATGTGGCCGTGGGCTTCGAGTCTATTGAGGGTCTGACCCATGGTCTGGGCCTGCACCCGCACAATCTGGGCCAGAGTGGTCTGAGTGATGGGACCGGTGGCTGCAAGGACTTCCATCGCTATGACGCCAGCATGGGTAAGGCCGATCGACCTGAGGTTTTCATCCCAGGCGTGCTCCACCAGCCGGGCCGCTGTAGACAACAAGCGCCCCGTGGGCCACCGCTCAATATCCGGCATGTCTCCATTGTAGATGCGGGGGGATTTTGGGGGGGTGGGGGTGCGGGTGGCGACCCTCCTCAGCAGCGCGTGCAGGGCCGGGCAGGGCCGAGCCGGCCCGGCCGGGGGAACGTTGCTACAACCCAAGGTCTTTCTCTGCGGTGACCCAATTATGGGCAATGGCTTTCTGCGCGTCCGCGAGGGCAATCCGGTGGGAACAAACGGCTTTATTGAGCCGCGTTTCAATGGCGTCCTTCGGGTTAGTGGTTCCCGGGGCGCCCTCGCGGTTCGGCTCGGGCCACAGATTGGACACCGCGTTGGTGCCACCGAGTTGGAGGCTGATCAGGTGGTCGAATTCAGTGGAAGAAACCGGAACCAGGCCGTATTGCTGGAGGCTGAGCTGCTTGACCTTGTCCGTGTCCGCGGCAGGGGCACGGACGGTGGCAGTGTAGCCGGACCTGCAGATCGTACTGCCGATGTTCTCTTCGCTCACGGCCGGATCAATGGCACCGGGCGTGCACGATGGGTCAGGAAGAACCTCGCCTTTGGCGGCGTTCAGTGTCCTCACTTTGCACTGATCGGGAGAGAGTGCGATATCCCTGCTGACCTTGTCCGGTGAATGGATGGCTTTTGGCGCGGTTTCCTGCACCACGACGGCGTCGGGGGCGGCGGCAGGTCCCGTCGCGCCCGGCTGGACGGGTTCGACGTCGTCCCCTGCGTCCGCGGCGACAGCCGGGGACGCTGTGGCATCACTGGAGGCCGCCGTTCCTTGGGTTTGTTGCTGGCCGACGTACCAGAGCCCGCCGACCACAATGAAACCGATGAGGATGACAGCGAGAAGGACATGGGTTTTGCGTGTAAAGGTCATTTTTCCTGTGGTTGCACGGACTGGGACCGGGGCCGCCGGCGCGAAATGGGAGGTCTCCGGGCCCACCTCCCCATTTCTACCGTCAGAGCACCCGGGAGCCCGCGAGGCGCGCAGGCGATGGGGTCAACTCGAGTAATGACACCCCGGCGGGCGGCGCCCATACTGGGAGCATGAGCGTCAAGACCCGCCGCACAGCGGAGGGCGCCGCTGTTGCCACCCCGGCCACCACCGCGCCCGCTGCTCCGGCAGAACCAGCCGCACCGCTTGCACCAACCACGGGTCCCATCACCCGCGAAGAACTGCGACTCGCTTCGCGCAACCACGCCATGCCCTTGGAGATGCTCCGATGGCCCATCACACCGCTGGGCATGCACTATCTCCTGGTCCATTTCGACATCCCCCGGATCGATCCCGTCTCCTGGCGCCTGAATATTGGCGGCCTCGTGGACCATCCGCACGGGTACACCCTGCCCGACCTCCAGCACCGCGAGCGCCGCACTCACGCCGTCACAATGGAGTGCGCCGGCAACGGCCGCTCGCGGCTGGAACCGCGGCCTGTGAGCCAGCCCTGGGACCAGGGCGGAATAGGGACAGCTGAGTGGACCGGAACCCCGCTCGCTCCGTTGCTGCTCGACGCCGGGGTCTCACCAGACGCCGTCGAGCTCGTTTTCACAGGCGCGGACCGCGGGATCCAGGGCGGCGTGGAGCATCAGTACGCGCGCAGCCTGACGCTCGCGGAAGCAATGTCCGACGACGTCTTGCTCGCCTATGAGGTCAACGGCCAGGCCCTGCCACCGCAGCATGGCTACCCCGTCCGGTTGCTCGTCCCGGGTTGGTACGGGATGACGAGCGTCAAATGGCTGCAATCCATCGAGGCAATTGACCACAGCTTCGACGGTTTCCAACAGCTCGACTCCTACCGCTACACCCAGAACGCGGACGATCCCGGCGAACCCGTCCAGCGGATTAAAGTCCGCTCCCTCATGGTTCCCCCGGGCGTTCCCGATTTCTTCACGCGGCAACGCACCGTCGACGCGGGGCCGGTCCAGCTCAGCGGCCGGGCTTGGTCCGGCAACGGAACTGTGGACAGCGTGGAAGTCTGCGTGGACGGCGTATGGGAGAAGGCTCAACTCGAGGCGCCTGCCGGCCGGTATGCGTGGCGCGGATGGACGTTCATGTGGATCGCAACAGCCGGTTCCCACGAACTGGCATGCCGTGCAACCGACTCCACCGGACAGACTCAGCCCGAGACGCCGGAGTGGAACTATCAAGGCATGGGAAACAATGACATCCAACGGCTGACCGTGACGGTCAGGGAGTAAACGGTCCTCGAGCAAGCCCGGGCTAGGCCGTTGACCGCGTGCAACGGCGTGAGTACTGTGAGTCCACTATCCATCCGCGCCGTGGAGGCAGCAATGGGCGGCACTTCCAAGAGCAACGCTGACTACGAGTTCCTCACCGTGTGGCGCGTCGCGGGAACCCCGCATGAGGTCATGGATATTTTGGGCGACGCCGGAACGCTGCCCCGCTGGTGGCCGTCGGTGTACCTGAGGGTTGTTCCACTCGATCCAGGAAATGCTGATGGCACGGGAAAGGCCTTCACCCTACACACGAAGGGTTGGCTGCCGTACACCCTGCGCTGGAGGTTCAAGGTCACCGAACCCATCACGGAGCAAGGTTTCGCGATATCGGCGAGCGGTGACGTGAACGGCACCGGGCGCTGGACTTTCGAACAGGATGGGCCAGAAACGGTGGTCACGTATGACTGGCGAGTCAGCGCATCGAAAACGCTGCTCCGGCGGCTAAGCTGGCTCCTCAAGCCCGCCTTTTCCGCGAACCATCGTTGGGCGATGGCCCGCGGTCAAGAAAGCCTCGCCCTGGAATTACGACGACGACGTCCCGGCACAGACCCTTCCAAGGTCCCACGTCCGGCGCCGCCCACGTTTGCAAGCAAATACCGCTGGCCAAGGAGTACAACGCATGCCTGACGATAACAAGGGCGAAGTCCGCTGGTTGCCGCAGCCTGAGGAGCAAGATTATCCGGGCGCGGCGAACTATCTATCCCTGCTTGAATCCGACGACGTCGTTGCCACTATTGTCGCCTCGCTCATGGCCGCTCCCATCCAGCACCGCAAGGCCAAGGACATTCTCCGGGCCGCGAGGCTGGTGCTGTTGCCCGAAGACAACGCCCACGTGGCGTCGGACCTGAAGAAGATCAAGGAGGGCAGGAAGCTCTCGCCTATCCTCATGGTCAGGGGCGACCTGGCCCGGGGCATTCCCGCGCAGGTGGCCGATGGCTACCACCGGGTGTGTGCAAGCTACTACACGGACGAGAACACCGACATTCCGCTCAAACTGGCTGACGCGCCCCGGTAACCACCGCATACCAACCGCAACGGCGGTAGAAGGAGGAACGTGTGTCGTTCTTTCAGCTTTCGCTGATCGCCGCGGTCGCGCTCCTCGGGCCGCTGCTGGCGCTGCCTCGGAAATGGCACATTCCCGTGGTACTCGGACAGTTGCTGGCAGGCATCGCCATCGGGCGAACCGGGCTTGGGCTGGTGGACTCCTCCGATCCGACCTTCACTTTCGTGGCCGACGTCGGGTTCGCGCTGATCATGTTCGTCGCCGGAACGCATGTCCCCGTGCGGGACAAAGCCATCCGTCCCGCACTGGGTGGCGGCGCCCTGCGAGCCGGCATCGCCGCGGTGCTGGCCGCCGTCGTCGGAGTCGTCATCGCTTTTGCCTTCGGCACGGGACATGCTCCCCTTTATATCGTTCTGCTCGCGTCCTCCTCCGCAGCGCTGGTCCTGCCGATCGTCGACTCGCTTCGTCTGACAGGGCCGAAGGTCCTCACGACGACGGCGCAGGTTGCGGTGGCGGATATCGCTTGCATTGTGGCGCTTCCGCTCGCCGTTGACCCGCCTAATGCGCCGAGGGCAGCGGTCGGGGCCGCCGTCGTCGCGGCGTGCGCGGCGGTTTTGTTCTTCGTGCTTCGCTGGCTGGAGAACAGCGGTAACCGCGGACGGCTGCATGACGTGTCCGAAGACCGGAAGTTCGCCCTGGAGCTGCGGATCCAATTGGCGCTGCTCTTCGCACTTTCCGGGCTGGCAGTCCTCGGCCACGTGTCCATCATGCTGGCCGGGTTCTCGTTCGGCCTTGTGGTCTCGGCTGTAGGCGAACCCAGACGCTTGGCGCACCAACTCTTCGCCGTGAGCGACGGCTTCCTGGGGCCGGTGTTCTTTGTCTGGCTTGGCGCATCGCTTGACCTGCGTACCCTCGCGGGGAGTCCGCAAATGATTCTCCTCGGGATCTGCCTCGGCCTGGGAACCCTGCTGGTGCATGGAAGCCTCCGGGTCCTCGGCCAGCCCCTGCCACTCGCGGTGTTGGCAGCCTCCCAATTGGGAGTGCCGGTTGCCGCCGCCACCATCGGCTCCCAACTGCATCTGCTGGAACCGGGAGAAGCCGCGGCCATGATCCTGGGAGCGCTCATCAGCATCGGGGCAAGCACTATCGCCGGCTCGCGGGCGGCCCGCACGTTTTCGGAGGCGTCCTCGGAAGCCGCAGGCGAGGGTCCGGCCGGGAAAGGGCCGGCTGGCAAAGGCCCGGCAGGCAAGCCCTCCGAAGGTGGTCCTGCCACGGCTGCCGGATCGCCCGAACCTGCGGCGTGACATCCGGTATCCTCAGGTTCAATACAAGCTGGCCTGGCGGCTGCACTTCAGCGAAATCGCCAAGCAAGTCTCCACGCGTGAAGACACCTTGTACGTCATTGCCGGCACTTTCGGTACGAACAAGCGGAGCGAACTCGCGCGGGAGTCACTCCGTGAAGTCTGCAGCGCCCAGGACCGAAACATCGTCTTGTGCGTTTGGGAATCTTCATCGTCATGGGGGCTTCAAGTTGCTGACTACGCGCTTTGGGCTGTCCAACGACGCTTGGAAGAGCGTGAATGCTCGTGGTTCGAGCCCGTGATCCAGCCGCAGTTGAAGTCTTACTTTTTCCCTTGGGGCCGGGCAAGGTAGTGGCCAGCTATCCACGATTTCTTGGAAGACATCCCATGGATTCTTGGAAGACATCCCATGGACGTCTTTTCACTGACCACTATCAGTGTAACCGGCCAAGCTGAGGGAGTCACGCAACCAACCGCGTCACACGACCCATCCGAAGGCGCTCCGGCCACGAACCCCCGGTAGAATTACCGGGTTGAACGCTACCGAGGGAGGAACCCGTGCGCGCATCGCATGCCCGGACACCCTTCCATGCCATGCGCTCGGGCGCTCTTGCAGTCGCCATTGTTGCCCTCGCGGCAGGTGCCCACGTCCTCTCCGGCGGCGCGCTTCCCGTCGCGCCCGTCCTGCTGGCCGTCCTCGCACTGACTGGGCTCGTCACAACCCTTGCCACCCGGTTCAAGCTCGGATTCCCGGTCATCGCCGCGCTACTTGGAGCCGGACAGCTGGTCCTGCACGAGGCGTTCACCGCATTCGGCCCGCTGGCCGTCGCGGCTCCTGGCTCACCGGCGCACCACATGGGGGTGGAACACCTTGCCCCGGCTCTCGGCACCGGAACAATGCATCTGCACGAACTCGACACCCCCCTCAGCTGGTTGATGCTGACGGGACACGCCATTGCGACTGCTGCCTCGGCATTCCTTTTGGCGAGGGGAGAGCAAGCGCTGTGGCAGCTCGCGGCGTGGCTCCGGCCCCTTCTCCAACTCCTCCGCCTGGTCTTCAGACCCGACGCCGGCAGCTCAGCTGTTGCGTTCAGCGCACCCGCCGTATTTATCCCCCGCCCGTGGCGGAACCTCAGGCAAGACAGCAGACGCGGCCCGCCCGCCGTCGTCGTACTCTCCTGACTCCGCCCGGCACCGCCTTCAACTGGTGACGGTCACATCCCCATACTTTGGCGCTTTAGCGCGCCCGTTGAAAGGCAACAACCATGAAAAAGTCCTCACTCCGCCGTACCCTCTCCGCCGCCGCAGTCGCAGGCGGCACCGCCGCATTGATGATGGCAGGCCTCTCAGGCGC
This sequence comes from Arthrobacter sp. FW306-04-A, assembly GCF_044358315.1. Classification (GTDB taxonomy): domain Bacteria; phylum Actinomycetota; class Actinomycetes; order Actinomycetales; family Micrococcaceae; genus Arthrobacter. The sequence continues at coordinate 485,710 of NZ_CP084559.1, read as the reverse complement.
CTCGGCACATGTCTCGATCAACCCGGACAATACCACGGCCAACTCCTACGCCCTGCTGACCTTCGGCGTCCCGCACGGCTGCGACACTTCGGGCACCACCAAGATGACCATTAACCTGCCGGAGGAACTGACGGACGCCACGCCCACGGTGAACCCCAACTGGACCATCGAGAAGGTCACGCAGACGCTGCCCGAGCCGAAGAAGCTGTCCGACGGCACCTCCATCACCAAGCGGACCAGCCAGATCGTCTACACGGCCAAGGCCCCGCTGGACCCGCACCAGCGCGATGCCCTGGTCTTGTCCGTGAAGCTGCCCGACACCGCTGGCAAGACCCTCTACTTCCCCACGCTCCAGAACTGCGAGCAGGGGCAGACAAACTGGGCTGAAATCCCGAAAGACGGCCAGGATCCGCACTCGCTGAAGGCTCCGGCGCCGTCGCTGGGCGTCACCGCAGCGGATGCCGCTGCGGGTGATGGTCATTTGGCTGCTTCAATCTCCACAGAGCAAGCAGCTTCCGCGTCCGACGACGGTTCGCAGGCGCGCAGCTGGGCCGGCCTGATCGCCGGCCTGGCGGGGCTGGGGCTGGGCGGCGCCGCATTCTTCCGCGGCCGTTCCACGCGGGCTTCAGCGTCCAAATAACGACTCCGCTGCTTGGCGCCCGGAACATTACGATCCGGGCGCCAATCCGGCGCCGTTGCCGCGCCTTAGTTGACTCGGGCATATGACGACGAAATGCTGTGCGCATGACGAATATGCGAGTCAAGAACGGTCTCCTGCTCACGATGGCAGCGGCCTCGGTATTCCTGCTCTCCGGCTGTTTCCAAGCCCAGGCCCAGGGTCCGGGCACCGGAACGCCGAGCGGTTCGGCTTCGGCCTCTTCCTCGATGCCCACGTCGAGTGCTCCCAGCGCTAGCGGCAGTTCCACGCCATCAAGCACCGGGACCACGGCATCCGGCGTCCCTCTCTGCAAAGCAGCCTCGCTGACACCTTCCGTCGATTCCACCGGCGGCGGCGCCGCGGGCAGCCTCTACATGAAGCTCATCCTCACTAACTCGGGCACCGAATCCTGCGTGCTGAAAGGGTTCCCAGGCGTCTCCCTCACGACCGGACCCACCGGCGATCCGATCGGCGCAGCCGCCGCGCGCGACGACACCCAGCCAGTGACAGATGTGGTCCTCGCTCCGGGGAAGGCCGGCTTCGCCCAACTCCGCTACACCCAAGCCGGCAACTACCCGGACTGCACCCAGGCTACGGCCGCAGGCTTCCGTGTCTACCCACCCGAGGACACCGCTTCGGTGTTCATCCCGCAGCAGCACCAGGCCTGTAGCAACGCCGCGATCAACCTCTTGAGCGTTCAGGCTTTCCAGGCGGGGTAGTGGCGGGGTTTAGTGCGGCCCGGCGGTTTAGCCGCTGAACCTTATCCTGTCGGTGCCGTGAGGCATGATGGAGGAATGCAGGAGCGGGAGCTACCGGGCGGTTCAGGCCACACAGCCATGGACCGCTTCAGCCGTGCCACGCGGGAGTGGTTCCTGGGTGCTTTCACCGCGCCCACACCGGCCCAGGACGGCGCGTGGAAGGCCATCTCGTCCGGCTCCCACGCTCTTGTGGTGGCGCCCACCGGTTCCGGCAAGACGCTCGCGGCCTTCCTGTGGGCCCTTGACCGGCTCTTGTCGGTGTCCGCGGATGCTCCTGCTGATGCGCTTCCAGGGCTTGAGGACGCACCCAGTCGGGCTCGGGCCAAAGCCCCCAAACGCAAGACCCGCGTCCTGTACATCTCCCCGCTCAAGGCTCTCGGCGTCGACGTCGAACGCAACCTCCGCTCGCCGCTGATCGGCATCACGCAAACCGCGAAACGGCTCGGGTTGCCGGCTCCGCTGGTCAGCGTCGGCGTCCGTTCCGGGGATACGACGACGGCGGACCGCCGCGCGCTGCTCAGCCACCCGCCGGACATCCTCATCACGACGCCCGAGTCCCTGTTCCTGATGCTGACGTCGAAGGCCCGGGAGACGCTCAGCGAGGTGGACACCGTGATTGTGGACGAGGTCCACGCAGTTGCCGGCACAAAGCGCGGCGCGCACCTCGCGGTGTCCTTGGAGAGGCTCGATGCGCTGCTGCCCAAACCCGCCCAGCGGATCGGGCTCTCGGCCACAGTGGAGCCGCGCGAACTCGTGGCGCAGTTCCTCGCGGGTTCGGCTCCTGTGGAAATCGTCGCACCGCCGTCCCGTAAGAACTGGAATCTCAGCGTCAGCGTCCCTGTGGAGGACATGTCGGACCTGGCGGGGGCGGCCGGCGCCTTCGACTCGGGACCCGCCTCCGGGCTGCAACCTCAAGCGTCCATTTGGCCGCATGTTGAGGAGAAGATCGTCGATCTTGTCCTGTCCAAGCAGTCAACCATTGTCTTCGCGAACTCCCGGCGCCTCGCGGAGCGCCTCACCGCCCGGCTCAACGAGATCTACGCGGAGCGCCAACTCATGGCGGTGGATGTGTTTTCCGCTGCGGCGGATTCCGTGGCGGACTCGGTCCCGCCTGTTTTTGGGGTGCCGTCCTCAAGGCTTCCATTCTCGGGGCGGCCGGCTTCGACGGCGACTCCCGCGCACATGATGGCCCAGGCCGGAAGCACCCGCGGCGCCGATCCAGTCTTGGCCCGGGCACACCACGGCTCCGTGTCGAAGGACCAACGGGCACTCATCGAGGACGACCTCAAATCCGGCCGGCTGCGGTGTGTTGTGGCCACGTCATCCCTGGAACTCGGCATCGACATGGGTGCGGTGGACCTGGTAGTCCAGGTCGAGTCGCCGCCGTCGGTGGCCAGCGGACTGCAGCGGGTAGGCCGCGCCGGCCACCAGGTAGGCGAGATCTCCGAAGGCGTGCTCTTCCCCAAGCACAGGGCAGACCTCGTCCACACCGCCATCACCGTGGAACGCATGTTGAGCGGCCAGATCGAACGCCTGCATGTTCCCGCAAACCCCTTGGACATCCTGGCCCAACAAACCGTAGCCGCCACAGCGCTGGGAAGCATCGAGGTTGAGGACTGGTTCGCCACCGTGCGCCGCTCCGCCCCCTTCGCCACCCTTCCCCGCTCCGCTTTCGAAGCAACCTTGGACCTCCTGGCCGGCCGTTATCCCTCGGACGAATTCGCCGAGCTCCGGCCGCGCATCGTATGGGACCGCAACGCCGGCACCATCGAAGGCCGCCCAGGAGCACAGCGCCTTGCCGTGACCTCGGGAGGAACCATCCCGGACCGGGGACTCTTCGGCGTCTACATCATCGGCACCGAAACCGAAGGCTCTGGTTCTGGCTCTGGCGCTGGCGGCGCTCCTTCGGCTGGAGGCGCTCCGGAAGCGTCCGCGCAGGAGCCCAGTCCGGCGTCGCGCGCTGCCAAAGGCGGCCGGCGCGTCGGCGAGCTCGACGAAGAAATGGTTTACGAATCACGCGTCGGGGACATCTTCGCCTTGGGTGCCACGAGCTGGAAGATCGAGGACATTACACATGACCGCGTCCTTGTCTCGCCCGCCTTCGGCCAGCCCGGGAAACTACCCTTCTGGAAGGGCGATTCCTTGGGCCGTCCGGTGGATCTCGGGCGCGCGCTGGGAGCATTCGTGCGCGAGCTCTCCGCTTCGGATCAAGGGCCGGCCCTGGAACGCTGCAAGGCCAGCGGCCTGGACGATTTCGCCGCGGGCAACCTGCTCCAGTATCTGGGCGAACAGAAGCAGGCCACGGAAGTCGTGCCGAATGACCGCACGCTGGTGGTCGAACGGTTCCATGACGAACTCGGCGACTGGCGTGTAGTCCTGCACAGCCCCTTCGGCATGCCGGTCCACGCACCGTGGGCCCTCGCCGTCGGGCAGCGGCTCCAGCAGCGCTACGGGCTGGACGGTTCCGCCATGGCCGCCGACGACGGCATCGTGCTGCGGGTGCCGATGATGGAAGACGAACCTCCCGGAGCCGAGCTGTTCCTCTTTGACCCGGAGGAACTCGAGCAGATCGTGACGGCGGAGGTTGGCGGCAGCGCCCTGTTCGCCTCGCGCTTCCGTGAATGCGCTGCCCGCGCATTGTTGTTGCCGAGGCAGAATCCGGCGAAAAGGCAGCCGCTGTGGCAGCAACGGCAACGCTCGGCTCAATTGCTGGACGTCGCCAAGAAATACCCTTCCTTCCCCATTGTTCTCGAAACCGTGCGCGAGTGCTTGCAGGACGTCTACGACCTCCCCGCTTTGAAAGACATTGCCGCTTCGATCGAGCGCCGTGAACTGCGCTTGGTACAGACCACCACCCAGCAGCCCTCCCCGTTCGCCAAGTCGCTGCTCTTTGGCTACGTGGCGCAGTATCTCTACGAGGGCGATTCACCGCTCGCCGAGCGCCGGGCCGCGGCGCTGGCCCTCGACTCCACACTCCTGAACGAGCTCCTGGGCAGGGTGGAACTGCGCGAGCTCCTGGACGCCAAAGTCATTGAGGCCACCGAACTTGAGCTCCAGCGACTGGCAGCGGACCGGCAAGTCCGTGGCATGGAAGGCGTCGCGGACTTGCTGCGCTTGCTGGGACCCCTCAGCGTGGAAGAAGTGGCTGCCCGTTTGCAGCCCGAAGAAGGAGTGGAGGCCGCTGCGCATCTGACGGCGTCGCACCTCGCGGCCGCCTCGCACCTGGCTGCTTTGCGGAAGGCCAACCGCGCCCTCACCGTGACCCTCAGCGGCGTGGAACGATTCGCGGCCATCGAGGATGCAGCCCGGCTCCGTGATGCCATAGGCGTTCCGCTGCCCATGGGAGTACCACTCGCCTTCATCGAACCCGTCCATGACCCGCTCGGCGATCTCGTCTCCCGTTACGCACGGACCCATGGGCCCTTCACGGCCGAGGAAGCTGCGGCCAGGCTGGGACTCGGTGTCGCCGTTGTAAGCACTGCCCTGAAACGCTTGGCAGCGGACGGCAGGGTGGTGGAGGGCGAGTTCCGTCCGCACCCCAGCGTGCCGGATGCGGTTCCCGGTGAGGCACCTGTCTCGCCCGAGCCGGCGGTGGCGCCGGAACTACCGGCTGTTCTCCCGGGCAGCGAGTGGTGCGACTCGGAGGTGCTGCGCAAGCTCCGGCGTCGTTCCTTGGCCGCGCTGCGCGCCGAAGTGGAACCGGTGGACGCTGCTGCGTACGGCCGGTTCCTGCCTGCCTGGCAAAACGTGTCCGTGCCCTCTGCAGGCCGCTCCCGTGGCGCCCCGGCGCTGCGTGGGCTGGACGGCATCATGACGGCCGTCGACCAGCTCTCCGGTGTGCCCGTTCCGGCGTCGGCCTGGGAGTCCTTGGTGCTGGCCAGCCGGATCTCGGACTACCAACCAGCCATGTTGGACGAGCTCATGGCCGCCGGTGAAGTCTTGTGGTCCGGTGCCGGATCGCTGCCTGGGAACGACGGTTGGATCAGCCTCCACGTGGCCGAAGCCGCTGAACTGACCCTCAACCCGGACCCTGAATTCGAGCCCGGCGACGCCCAGCTCCGCCTCTTGGAGCATCTGCAGACTGGTGGGGGTGCCTACTTCTTCCGGCAGCTCACCGAAGTTGCGGGCGGCATGGATGCAGTGCTCAGCGACGACGCCGTGGTGTCCGCCCTCTGGGATCTCGTTTGGGCGGGCCGCATTACAGGCGACACGTTCGCCCCCGTCCGCGCGATGATTGCCGGGGGCCGCACCGCGCACAAGCAGCCCGCCCGGCCGCCGCGAGCCAGGTCCCTGCGGATGAGCAGGCTCGGCCGTTCGCACGGCACGGGGCTGATGGGATCACCCGGGCTCACGGGCGGACGCTATGGCTCGGTCACGGGAGCGGCACCCACTCCCCCGTTGGCTGTTGGCCGTTGGTCCGCGTTGCCCGCTTCCGAGCTCGACCCCACCACCCAAGCACGCGGTACCGCGGAACTCCTCCTCGACAGGTACGGCGTCGTGACGCGCGGATCTGTGATGGTGGAGAACATCGTGGGCGGATTCGGCCTGATGTACAAGGTCTTGGCCCGCCTGGAGGAAGCCGGCCGGTGCCGCCGTGGCTACTTCATCGAACACCTCGGAGCCGCCCAGTTTGCCGTTCCCGCCACCGTGGACCGCCTCCGATCCTTCACGGAAGATGCCCAACTCGCCAAAGCCGAGCCTGTCGCCTTGGCCCTTGCCGCCACGGATCCGGCCAACCCGTATGGCGCCGCCCTCCCCTGGCCCGCGCTGGCTGTCGACGCCGGGTCGGGTCACCGTCCGGGACGGAAAGCCGGAGCCCTGGTGGTAATGGTCGACGGCGCCTTGGTTCTATACGTTGAGCGCGGTGGGAAGACCTTGCTTACCTTCAGCCATGACGACGCCGTCCTGGCGGCTGCCGCTGCCGCCCTCGTTGGCGTAGTGCGCCGGGGCGCCGTGGATAAATTGATCATGGAGAAAGCCAACGGCCATGAGCTTCTGGACACTCCAGTGGCCTATGCCCTTGCCGCGGCCGGGGCGTACTCCACGCCCAAGGGATTGAGGATCCGTGCCTGAGGGCGACTCGATCTGGCGGGCCGCCGCGGAGCTGCACAAGGCCCTTGGCGGGCAGACGCTAGTCTCCTCGGATTTTCGGGTGCCCAGATTCGCCACCCTGAACCTGGCCGGATGGACCGTGTCCGAGGTAGTGCCGCGGGGAAAACATTTGCTCATGCGATTGCTGGGGCCTGCTGAGGCCGGGGCCGCCCAAGAGGCCGCGCCGGACATGCCGGGGTCGGTACGGGCCGCGCCGGACACGCCTGGATCGGCTGATGCCGGCCCACCGCGCCGGGCCCTGACCATCCATTCGCACCTGAAAATGGAGGGAAGCTGGCAGGTCTATCCCCCCGGGGGACGCTGGAGGAAACCCGGCCACACGGCCAGGTGCATCCTCCGCACGGCGACTACCGACGTCGTCGGCTTCTCGTTGGGAATCCTGGAAGTGATCCCGACGCCGGAGGAGGCCCGAGTGGTGGGGCACCTTGGGCCGGATCTACTGGGGCCGGATTGGGACGCTGCCGAAGCTGTTCATCGGCTACGATCCGCGCCGGACACTCCGATCGGGCTAGCTCTCCTCGACCAACGGAATGTGGCTGGCATCGGCAATATCTACCGCTGCGAGGCGTGTTTCCTGGCAGGATTGCATCCTGCCGCGCCAGTATCGGCTGTTCCTGATTTGGCGGGGATGCTCAAGGAAGCCAAAGTCCTGCTTGAGGCCAACCTGGGACCTGGACCTCGGACGACGCGCGGCCCGCGAGCCCTGCGTCCCGGGTACTGGGTGTACCGCCGTGAGCACAAGCCGTGCCTTCGCTGCGGTACGCCCATTCGCCGCGACGTGCTGGGACCGGCGTCAGGGCTGGAAGACCGGGACATCTATTTCTGTCCGGAGTGCCAGCCCGGTCCTTGACGCTGCCCGCCTCGCCTGGCGACGCAGAATTTTCCTAGCGCCTCCGGAATTCCGGGAATTCCGGAGGCGCCAGGTAATTTATGCGTCGCCGGGAAGAATCCGCGTCATGGCCCGGCGAGCACCTCCTCGGGGGCAACCTGGGAGGCCTTCTCCGGGACCGTGAAGAGAGGCAACAGCAACTGCACTAGAGGACCGATGGCCAAGGCATAGACAACAGTTCCCACGCCGACAGATCCGCCAAGCAGCCAGCCCACGCCGAGCACAACAACTTCGATCAAGGTCCGGGACAAGCGCACCGACCAACCCGTGCGGCGGGCAAGCCCCGTCATGAGTCCGTCGCGGGCGCCCGGGCCAAGCCGAGCGCCGATGTAGCAAGCAGAGGCGATGCCGTTGAGGACCACGGCACCGGCGAGCATCGCGATCTGCCCACCCAAATGCGAGAACGCGGGGATCAGGGCCAGGCCGATGTCCGCGAAGACACCCACCAGCACGGCGTTGGCGAGGGTTCCAAAGCCGGGCATCTGCCGCAGCGGTATCCAGAGGAGCAGGACCAGGAAGCTGACAACCACCACGACAGTGCCGATGCTCCACCCGATCTTCCCCGCGACGCCCTGGTGGAACGCATCCCAGGGATCCAGGCCAAGGCCGGCCCGGATGAACATGGCCAGGGAAACCCCGTACATTGCGAGGCCGATCATGAGTTGGGTGATTCTGCGGGTCATCATGAAACCATGCTCCCGAAAACTGGCATTGCTTTCCATAGCCAGTTTGCAATACTGGTCTTATGCCCGGATCCCTGAACCCCACAGCCATGGTGCGTCTCCTCGGCCCTTGGAACATTGGCGCCGCTCCCGCCTATCGCGAGCTTGCCGACGTCGTACGCCTTTTGGTGATGGACGGGCGCATCCCGCTGGACGTCGCGCTGCCGAGCGAGCGCGCACTTGCGGTCACTTTGGGAGTCAGCCGGACCACCGTCACCGCTGCCTATGCCAGCCTTCGCGAGCAAGGATTCCTCAGCGGCGGGCAACGCAGCAGGGGCCGGACGGGCATTCCGCACCGAACCGTTCCCATCGGCGGACCGGGCCTCGCTGTTCCCGATGGGATTCTTGACCTCGCCTACGCCTCGCTTCCGGCAACAGGCGAAGTGGTTCACCGGGCTTTTGCCGATGCGTTGGTTGATCTCCCGGCGCTGTTACCGAGTTTCGGTTACGACGCAGTCGGCCTCCCGACCCTCCGGGAAGCCATCGCGGACCGCTACACAGCGGCCGGGATCCCGACCACGTCCGCGCAGATCTTGGTGACTTCCGGGGCTCAGCACGCGCTGAACATCATCCTGAAAACCCTGGCCGGGCGGCAACAGAAGGTCCTCGTGGAGCACCCCAGCTACCCCAACGCGCTCGATGCGATCCGCGCTTCGGGCTCACGCACAGTGCCGGTACCGATGCCGCCCGCCACCGAGCCGACGTCGGGCATTGAGCTGGGGTCGGGCAAGGATCCGGCCTCGGGCGGCTGGGATATCGAGGGCATGGTGGCCGCGATGCGCCACCAAAGTCCCGCCATGGCCTACCTCGTGCCGGACTTCCACAACCCCACAGGGCGGATCATGTCCAACCTCCAGCGCCGCCGCTTGGTCCGCGAGGCGGCAGGTACGGGCACCGTACTGGTGGTGGACGAGACGCTGCGGGAGCTGAACCTCGACGCCGTCACTACCTCCCCGCTCGCCGCCTTCAGTTCGGCGGTGGTGACCATCGGTTCGCTGAGCAAATCGCATTGGGCCGGGCTCAGGACCGGGTGGATCCGCGCTGAGGAAGACCTGATCAGCCGCTTCGTGCAAACCCGGACCACCATGGATCTGGGCGGGCCCGTCGTCGAACAATTGGCCGCTGCGCGGCTGGTCCGCGCCTTCACTGAACCGCTGGACGCCAGGCTTGAGGAACTGCGACGGAACCGGGAGGCTCTCCTCGGGCTTCTCGCCGAACATCTGCCTGATTGGCACGTGGAACGGCCGCGAGGCGGGCTCACGGCATGGTGCAGGCTGCCGACGGCGTCGAGTACTGCGCTCACCGTCGTCGCCCCGGATTTCGGGTTGCGACTGGCGGCCGGGCCGCGTTTCGGGGTCGGCGGGGCTTTCGAGCACTTCATGCGCGTCCCGTACACCCTTGCGCCGGCCCAGCTTGAGACGGCGGTGCTGGCACTACGGGACGCCCAGGCCAGGCTCGATGCCTCGCCCCAGCTCCGGAGGACCCTGAAGGCGCCCAAGGAAGCGGCCGCGGTCGCGTAGTCGCAGCTACTCGCGCGGCGCCGAGGACGAGCCCATGCGCTGCTTGGCGGTGTTGGTGCCCGGCCCGACCGGGACATGCGCGGTGGCTCTGGCAAGGCCAAACTGCGGCATGCCGTTGTAGACCACCTCAATTCCCGACGCGGGCACTTGATAGGTTTCGTGCCACACGCCTATGTCACCACCGCCCGCGACTTCCTTCATGAAACGCCGCCACGGCCCCAAATGCGGCGAATCCTTGTCCGCCGCGAAGCGCCTTAGATGCTCGGGGCTCTCCCAATAGCTGAGCAGCATGGTGGTACGCCCGAACCACTGTTCGCAGCCAAGCATTCCGGACTCTGGATGTGCTGCCAGATGGCGCAGCATGATGGGCATGGCCGACGCCACGCGAGCGACTTTGCCGATCTTCCACCAACGGTTGGCCCGCATTCCGATGAGGAAAACGGTCACTGATTCGCGCCCAGCGTCCGCCGTGAAGCGGCCCGGGAAGACTTCCTGTGCCATGTGAATCCTTCGGTCTGGGAACCGTGACTCAAGTTCCGCTTTTCGAGTTTCATAACGCTGTTATGAAACAATGTTATGAAACACTTGAAGGCATGGCAAGACCCATCGTTCATGACCAACTCGTCCGCGAGCGGCTTCTTCGGGTAACGGCCGAACTCGTAGACCGGGATGGCCCCGCGCGAGTCACGCTCCGCGACGTTGCCGCAGCCGCTCAGACCTCAACGACCGCAATCTACTCACTTTTCGGTGGCAAAGCACAGTTGCTCACGGCCGCCGTCGACGACGGATTCCGCTCGTTCGGTGACTCGCAACGCGTCGCCGAAAGCGGTGGGCTCCGAGGCCTGGGCCTCGCTTACCGCTCCTGGGCCCTGGACCATCCAGCCCTGTATCGGCTCATGTTTGGCGGTGCTCTCGCTGCCTACGTGGACTGCAGCCCGACGCCGGCCGTTGCCTCGGGAGCCATGCTTCCACTCGTGGAAGCAGTGAACGCCGCACAAAAAGCGGGAACTATTCGCCTCGATGATGCCGCAACGATCGCCATGTCCATCTGGGGACAGGTCCACGGACTCGTGAGCCTGGAACTGGCGAACATGAATGACTCAGGAACCGATTGGGAAGGGATCTACTTTGCGGCATTGGATGCGGTGGCGCGCGGCTGGCAATGACGCCCGATTGCCATGCGACGCGCAGGTGACCTGACGACACCGGAGTTCCCTGTGTGTCGCCAGACCACCTCCGTGTCGCCCAGCGTTTTCCGCGTCGCAGCCTTTACGCGTACACCTTCTCCAGGAACCCACCCCACACTTTGGCGGTCAATTCGGAGTCGCCGTTGCCGCTGAAATCGTGCACGGTCATGCCCACGGGGGCTCCGAACGAGTTGCGGCCGAAGAAGCGGTAGAGCGTGTCCGTCGTCCGGAGGCCCAGGAAGTGCTGGTTGGAGAAGTCAACCTCCCCGCTCAGCCGCCCCACGCCGTCGACGTCCACCTCAACAGCGGAACCCTGCGGAACGCCGTCCACGCCGAGTGCCTTCTTCAGCTGCACGAACCCGTCGGGGGTCTGCGAGGCCGCCGGACCCTGGATGTCCGTGAAGACCACGGGCTTGCCGTCGAAGAACTGCAGGTACTGGCCCAGGGTGTGCAGGTAGAACTCGGTGTGCTTGCTGGCGCCGTCGTACTGGTCTTCCCAGTTGTCCGCAAAGATGCCGCTGTGGACATAGTGCAGTTTGGCCCGGCCGCCGTCGAGCGGTTCCAAGACGTGTTCCAGCTGGTTGAACCAGCCGTCCGGTCCGTCCATCCGGGACACGAGGTGGCTGGGGTATTCGTCCACGGTTTTCACGGCCGGCCACTGATCGGTAGGGAACATCCACGCCGAAGTGTCCTGGGTGACAGCCTGCCAGACCCGTTCAGGAGTGCCGGGCAGTTCGGTGTCGGCCACGATTTCGAATTCACGGTTGTCAGTCATTGTCCTGTTCCTTTTCTGGAGAGTGCTGCGTGTTTGTCTTGAGTGCGGGATGAAGTACGACGACGAGGCGGTGCTTGCGTGCGCCGCTCACTGTTCCGGTCGAAGCGCCGGCTCCGCCGTCGTGGTACTTGTCCACGAGGCGGGTCACTGCGACGCCGAGCTCCTCGGCAAAAGCTGCGCGGTCCGACGCCGAGCGGAAGGTGATTTCGCCATCGATCGCGAAGCTCGCAAGCTTCTTCTTGGCTGCGGCCGCGCCCGCAATCAGCTTGCCCATCTCCTGGACCGTCCGGGCCGCGAGCGCCAGGAGCCAGAAGGCGGAAAAGCGGTCCGAGAAGCGTCGGGGATCCGGCGCCACGGACGCAAGTGCCGCCGGCGAGATCAGGTACGACGCCGCCGTCGCGCGCAAAACCCGTTCGGTGACGTTGCCCTTCTTCCGTTCCTCCACAAGCTCGACGAGCCCATGACGCTCCAGGGCCTTGAGATGGTAGTTGATCTTCTGCCGCGGCAGGCCCACCTTGACCGCCAGCTGCGTGGCGGAACCGGGCACGGCCAGCTCCTGCAGAATACGGGTGCGGATCGGGTCCAGCGACGCTTCCGCCGCGGCGGGATCCTCGATCACTTCGATGTCCAACATGCTTCCATTGTGCCTACCGACAACTTTTCTTGTCAAGAACTTTTTTATCGTCGGCATCCGCCGGCGTCCACACTTGGCGCCCCGGTAGAATGGACCGGTGATGCAATCCCCCCTTCCAGTGCGCGACGGCGTCAACGCCACCCGTCTGCGCCTCCCGGACGAGGGGCCTTGGGACACCGCGATGGACTACATGATGCACCGCTGGGGCCACATCGATCCCCAAGGCATCGAGGACAGGTTCGACGCCGGCGAAATCGTCGGCGAGGGCGGGGCGCCCCTTGATCGCCAGACCCCCCTCGAAGAACACACCTTCATTTGGTACTACCGCACCCTCCCGCCGGAGACGCGCATGCCCGTGGAGATCGATATCCTGCACCAGGACGAGCACCTCCTGGTGGTGGACAAACCCCATTTCCTGCCTACCACCCCGGGCGGCACGTACATCCAGGAATCGGCGCTCGTCCGGCTCCGGAACCGGCTAGCCTTGCCGGACCTGATCCCGATGCACCGCCTCGACCGGATGACCGCCGGTGTCCTGTTGCTCTCCACCAATCCGGAGACCCGCGGCAAGTACCAGGTGCTCTTCGAAAAACGTCAGGTGCAAAAGGAGTACGAGTGCGTCTCGGCCGCGGCACCCGCCGCAGGCTTTCCCGCCGTCGGGTTCCCCGCCGTCGTGCGCAACCGCATGACCAAGTCCCGCAGCTACCTCCTCGCCGAAGTGATCGACGGCGAACCTAACGCGGAAACCCGCATTGAGCTGCTGAGGACGTTCGACGGCGGCACTCACGACGCCGGCCCGGCTCGCCGAGCGCTGTACCGCCTTGAGCCCCACACCGGAAAGACCCACCAGCTTCGGGTGCACATGGCTTCGCTCGGACTGGGAATCGTGAACGACGCGTTCTACCCCGAACTCCTGGACAAGGCCCCGGACGACTACTCCAAGCCTCTGCAGTTGCTCGCCCGCGGCATCCGCTTCGTGGACCCAATCAGCAAGCAAGCCGTGGAATACCGCAGCCGCCTCGATTTAAGCGAAGCCCGCCCGGCCTGACGCGGCCCTCCCCCAACGCTCGCTCACCTCTGGCACCCTTTCTCCCAACGCTCGCTCACCTCTGGCACCCTTTCCGCCAACGCTCGCTCACCTAATATTAGGGACATGTCCAACTTGGGGTCATATCTGCACGAGGGTTGACCTCATGGGCGGCATATTTGCAGGAGCGTCCGGCCAAACACCCACATATGTGATCGAGGGTCGGGGTGGACACCCGGTGCGGCGCGGAAACGAACGCGTGTTCAGCACCCAGAGCGAGCCCTGCGTATATGCTCAATTTTGCCGGCCCCGCGACCGCGGGCGGTGTTCGGTCTCGCGAAAAGGAACCACATGGCCCACGCTGAAAACGAAGTCTCGATCAACCGCCCCGCAAACGACGTCTATGCCTTCCTCGCGGACGGGCTGAACAACAAGCTGTGGCGCCCGGCCGTCAAGACTGTCGCCCTCGCAAGTGGCGAACCAGGCGCCCAGGGTGCCGTGTACTCCCAGACCTTGGCTGGCCCCGGCGGCCGTTCAATCGACGGCGATTACGAAATCGTCGCAGCGCAGCCGGGCAAGCGCCTCGATTTCCAAGTGATCGCCGGCCCAGCCCGTCCAACCGGGTCCTTCACGCTGGACGAAAACGACGGCCGCACCACGGTTCGCTTTTCCTTGGATCTTCGGCCCAAAGGCTTCATGAAGCTCATGGGATCCATGATCACCAAGACCATGGAATCGGAAGTCGGCCAGCTTGGACAGCTGAAGTCCGTACTTGAAAAGGGCCCCGCCTGACGCTTCCCCGCCAACGCAGCCGCAGCGGGGCCCAAGGTGACTACGCCAACTGTGATTACGCCCCGGGCATCATGCCCAGCTGGACCATCATTCCGGCGACATCAGGGTGCGCACTGAACGACGTGATCTTGCCGTCCCGGACTGAAACAAAGTAGGTGCCGGTGCCCTTGACGCTCTTTCCTGTTGCAGGCACTTCCATGCCTCCAACCACGAAGGGGCCGGTGTTTGTGCCGGTGAATTCCACTTCGGCGGCTACGGCGTCCTCACTCACCACTCGATTGATGGTACGGACGTGCATGTCAGGAAACGCGGTGAACCATGTCTCCATGTATTGCCGGACCTGGTCCGTCGAGTGAAGGGCTTCGGGCAGCGATACGTCCGACAGCGTGAAATCATCCGCGAACATGTCAGCAAAGTCGTCGGCTTTGTGCTGGTCCCAGGCCACCATGCCCCGTTCATCCAGCTGCCGAACTTCCTCGATCAACATCTCGTACCTCCCTAAACTCGGCCCCGACAGGGAGAGCCGGGACCTTGTTTTTTGATCTTAGGACGGGCGTGTGGCGGCGACAATGAGCTACGGAAACCAGCAGTTCCCCAGGCCAGTCAGGGCCCGAACACGCTGCGGAACACTTCGGCCGTCTCGGCGCTGAACAGCACAAATTCCACGAGTTCCAGCCCACTGGGGCTTTCGGCGCCGACCCGGCCGACGGCGTCGAGCGCTACAGTGGCGACCTCGCGCGCGTCCCAGCCGTAGACTCCCGCGCCGATCGCCGGGAAGGCGACAGAACGCGCTCCGAGGGACACTGCCACCCTTAGGCTCTCGCGGAAACACGAACCCAAAAGTTCCGGATCGTTCTGCCCGGCGTGCCGGTTGGGGCCAACGGTGTGAATCACCCATCGGGCAGGCAATTTGAACCCGGGGGTGGCCACGGCCTGGCCCACCGGCAAGCCATCAGGGTACCGTTCCCGCACCTCCACGCACGCTGCGAGAAGCTCCCGCCCGGCGGCGCGGTGGATGGCGCCGTCGACTCCGCCGCCGCCCATCAAAGATGAGTTGGCTGCGTTGACGATCGCGTCGACGTCGCGCGTGGTGATGTCACCCTGCAGGATCTCGAGCCGCATGGCGCCAGTCTTGCACGGCACTCCGGCGAATGCACCAAAGTGGGGTAATTTGTGCCCATGGACATCACCACCGCCGATGGCTGGGGAGCCGCGATCTACGTTTGGATCATCCCCATGGTGGTGGGCGATGCCTTCTTCCCGCCCATCCCCTCCGAGATGCTTGTGATCACGGGTGGCGCGCTGGCTGCCGAGGGCCGAGTCAACCTGTGGCTCGTGGCTTTGCTTGCCGCCGCCGGCTCCTGGGTGGGTGACATTCTGGTATTCCAGCTCTTCAAGCGGCGGCTGACCCATGTTCTGGACCGTTGGGCGTGGGGCCGCAAAATCCATCAGGGCATCCACCGGGCAATCGCCAAAGCCGGCCGTTCGTCGACCTATGGCGCGATCATCGGCGCCCGGTTCATCCCGGGTGGGCGGCTTGCTGCCTCGGCCGCTGCCGGAATCGCCGAGGTTTCCTCGCGCGGGTTCAGTCTCTGCGCCGGCTTGGGCGGGCTGTTGTGGGCGGCGTGGCAGACCGGACTGGGTTACTTTGCGGGCTCGACGACGAAGCTTCCGTTCTGGGCAAGCTCCCTGATCGGCGTCGGCGCGGGACTGCTGATCGGCATCGTCGTGGGCGTGATCGTCACGCGCCGCCGGGGCGACCGCTCGCCCGTGGACGAGCCGGGCGAGCCGCCGCACCTTTAGGCGCTGCCGCCGTCGGACTCAGATCGGCGACCATTTCCCCCGCATGCGGCGCAACACGTAAAGGTTCCCTGTCAGCGCTACGCGTTCGACGGCGTCGCGCATCATGGCTGCCGACGCGCGGGCCTCGCCGTTCTCGCCCGGGTAGTCGCGCGGCTCCACGAGGAAGCGAAGGCTGATCTGGGCGACGCCGCCGACGATGTCCAGCTGATTGGATTCGACATGGTGTCGCGTTTCCAAGGCCTCGAGCGCAGCGGCCATTACCGACTCCGGCGGATTGCCTGGCTTGAGCCCGGTGATCTTCAACTTGGTCTGGAACGAAGGCATCCCTCAACCCTAAACGTTCGCTCACTTGACGTGAGCGAACGCCGGGGAAACACCCACATAAGTAAGCGCGCGTCGGGGGAAAGGAACCGGCTAGCCGGTGTTGCGGAGGCCGGCGGCGACACCGTTGACGGTGATGAGCATGGCCCGCTGGAGGCGTTCGTCGATCTCGACGCCGGAAATGGAGGCTTCGCGGACGCGGCGCAGAAGCTCCACCTGCAGGTAGCTGATGGGGTCGAGGTACTGGTCGCGGATTTCGAGGGAGCGCTTGAGTGTCGGCTGGGCTTCAAGGAGCTCGGTCTCGCCGCTCAGGAGCTCCACCTCGGCAACTGTGAGATCGTACTCAGCGCGGATCGCCTTGAAGAGGTGGTGCAGCTCTTCCGGAACCAAGGAGGACACATAGTGCCCGGCGATGTCCATGTCCGTCTTGGCCAAGGTCATCTCCACGTTGGAGATCACTGACTGGAAGAAGTGCCAGCGGTCCATCATTTCCGCGAGTTCGGCGGTGTTGCCTGCCTCTCGTGCGGCCTTGAGGCCCGATCCCACACCGAACCATCCCGGCACGATCTGCCGCGACTGCGTCCACCCGAAGACCCATGGGATGGCGCGAAGCCCACCCAATCCTGTGCCGGAATCGGGGCGCTTGGAGGGCCGCGAGCCGATGTTCAGGGATCCGAGCTGCTCCACCGGCGTCGAGGCCAGGAAGTACGCGGGCAGGTCCGGATCGTCGATGAGCGTACGGTACTGGGCGAACGCGGCATCCGAAATGATCTCCATGACCTGGCCGTAGCGTTCGCGCTCGTCATCGGAGGTGCGCGGGGTGCGGTGCAGCGCGGAGCCCTGCATCACGGCGGCCAGGGAAAGTTCCAGGTTTTCGCGGGCGAGCTCCGGCAGGGAGTACTTGTCCGAGATTACTTCGCCTTGCTCAGTGAATTTGATGGCGCCTTCGAGCACGCCGTTGGGCTGGGCCATGATGGCGTCGTAGGTGGGTCCGCCGCCACGGCCGACGGAACCGCCGCGGCCATGGAACAACCGGACGTTAACGCCGTGCTTGGCGGCGACGTCGCGCAACTTGCGCTGGGTTTTGTGGATCTCCCACTGGCTGGTCATCACGCCGGACTCCTTGTTGGAGTCCGAGTAGCCGAGCATGATCTCCTGGACATCCCCACGGAGCCGGACGAGCTCGCGGTATGAGGGATCCGAGAGCAGCAGGTCCACGATTTCGGCCGAGGCACGCAGCTCTTCCACCGTCTCAAGGAGCGGGGCGAAGCCGATCTTGGCATAGGGAGCCGAGCCGAAGAGATCGATTAGCCCGGCTTCGCGTGCCAGCACCGCGGCCGCCAGGACGTCGTCCGCGCCGCGCGTCATGGAAATGATGTAGGTTTCGACGACGTCCGGCCCGTAAGTCTGGAGGGCGTGGCGGATGCTGCGGAAGACATCGTAGGTGCGGTCGCCGTCGCCGTCGAGCTTGATGGGGTGGCCGGAGAGCGGGCGGCGCGAAGCCAGCTCCGCACTAAGGCGCTGGAAGCGTTCGGCGCGGCTCAACTCCCCGTAGGGAGTCCCGACGCCGAGCCGGTCCACCAACTGCCCGACGGCGTCGTGGTGGTAGTCGGCATGCTCACGGATGTCCAGGGTTGCCAGGTGCAGCCCGAAAGATGCGATCGCGCGGCGGACACGGGCCAGGGCGCCGTCGGCCACGAGCGCGGCCGAGTGCTTGCGCAGCGAGGCTTCCAGCAGTTCGAGTTCGGCCAGCAGCTCCGAGGTTGAGGCGTAGTCGCGGCCGGCTTCGTGGTAATTGGACGCAGCCACGCGGCGGCCGGTGTTAATGAGCTTGGCCTTGATGCACGTCAGTTTGAGTCGGTACGGCTCCTGAGCGTTCAACTCAAGGATGCGCTTGTCCAAGCCAGGCAGGTTCATGAGGTCGACGGCGATCGACTCCAGGAGGTCCTCTTCCGCATCCACCAATGCGGTGGAGTTTGAGAGGACTGAAATCAGTTCGTCGATCATCGAGATGCTGATCCGCACGGCATGCTGGTTCTGAAGCTGCAGGATTTCGCGGGTGACGGAGGCGGTGACGTTCGGGTTGCCGTCGCGGTCTCCGCCGATCCAGGACCCGAAGCGGATGGGGGCTTTCTGCGCGGGCAGGACCACGCCGTGCTCACCGAGAAGTTCGGTAAGGTCCGTGAGCATTTCCGGCATGGCGTCGGTCAGGATGCTGCTCAGGTAGTAGATGGCGTTGCGGGCCTCGTCCACGGGGGTGGGACGGACTTGGCGAAGTTCGTCCGTCTGCCACATCTGGTCAATGATCTCGGCGAGCTGCCGGTCCTGGCGACGGCGGGCGGCCGTGCCCTCAAGCGTGGATTCGGCCAGCACGTCCGAGAGCTTGCGGATCTTGTCCAGCACCGACCGGCGGGAAGCCTCGGTGGGGTGCGCGGTGAAAATAGGGCGAACGTCCAGCTCATTGACGACGTCCTGCAGGGCCTGGGTTCCGGCCTCATCGGCGATCTCGGCCACGGCTTTGGCCAACCAGCCGTCCTTTTCCTGGCGTGTCCGCAGTCCGCGGACGCGGTGCACTTGCTCGGCGGCGTTGGCGAGGTGGAAATAGAAGGCGAAGGCGCGAACCAGCTCAGTGGCTTCCTCAAGCGGCAATGAGGCGAGCAGTTCCCGGACCTGGGCGACGACGTCGTGCGCGCTCCACGGGCCGGTGGCGTCAGCGCCGCCGCGGGCGGCTTCCTTGGATTCCTTGGTGAGCAGGCGCACCTGCTCGACGAGCTGCAGCAGCTCCGGGCCGTGCTGGCGAACCAGCGACTCACCGAGAAGCGTGGAGACGCGGCGGACGTCGGCCCGGAGTTCCGCGGCAAGGTCGGTGCTGAGATGTGCAGTGTCAACCATGAAAAATACCTTCTGGCGTTGGGTGTGGCCCGTACACTGCGCTGGATACTGTGAGCCGGATTACTGATATTTCCTACGGAATCCTACCCGCAGCCGCTCCGGCGGTGGCAATCCATCTCAAATGTTGTTACGCCTCAATTCGGCGAGCGCAACAGGCCCGCGACCTCACCGCGCCCAGGCCCGGCGGAGCGCGTCCCAATGCCCGTCACCCATGAGGCTGGCGGGCGTGACCGAAACCGATGCCGCACCGCCGTCGGCCGCGAGACGCAAGGTCCGCTCCAGCTCGTCCGGAGAGATGGAGCCATCCCCGGACCACAGTCCGATCGACAAAGAATACCGCGTCCCGGCACGCTGCCGCAGCGCCTTGACGAGCTCTTCCGTCCCTGGTGACCGCTCGTTGTTGAGGCCCACATACTCCCACACATGGATCCGGTCCAGCTGCTCCAAAAGGAGGCCATAGTCCTGGCCGCTGTCCGCGCGATCCGCACTGGCGGACACGCCCGGAGAGCGGACATCCATGTCCAGGTCCACTCCAAAAGGTTCGACGGCGGAGCGGACTTTGCGCACGATGTCCGCCATCGCGTGCGTGCGCCAAATGGTCACGTCCGCGGCGGCAGTGTCTATGGTTCCGTCGGCGCGGCGGGGCCAGTCGCTCCGGTGCATGGCTGATGTGAAGTCCTGCAGATCGTCCGGGCCGAAGGTGTATTCGTCGAACATGAGCTCGGTCAGGTTGACGGCGGCGGGCCTGTACCTCTTGGCCACAGCCGCCGCCAACTCCGCCAGCTGGATACCTGCAGCGCCGGTCCGAAGCGAAGAAAGACTGGCGAAGCTGCCCGAAGCCTTGCCTACGGTGTTGTGGCCAGCCAAGGAAGGATCGGCGGTGATGGCTTTGTCCAGTAGGACGTCGATGGTGAGGATGACGTCCCTCTTCTGCCTTGTACCGGATTGCTGGGCAGTACCGGATTGCTGAAGCGGGCCCGGCTGCTGCAGCGCCGCGATCGATTCGGCCACAAAATCGCGGCCGGTCCGTTTGACCTCGGCGGACACGGATTCCGGATGTGCTTCCCAAGGAAAGGCGGTCCAATCGGTCCGCCCGACGGCAATGGACACGGCCGTGGCCTGCACCTGGTCGAGCCGCCCACCCAACTGCTTCAGGTGGGCCGGGTCCTCTACCGCCACGTCTTCGAACCCAAGGTTGACCATCCGTTCGGCGGGTCGGGGCTGCCCTTCCGTGGCGCAAGCGCCCAGGAGGACGGTTGTGGCAAGGAGGCCCGCGAACGCTGCAGGCCGCACGAGTTCCACCGAAAAGCCGCTCAAGCGCGGGACATTTCGGGAGAGCTGATGCCGGAGGCAGGCACTGACACCACGCCGGTGCGTTGAAGCTTGTTCCACCGTGCAGGGCTTCCCCTGAGTTCCTTGCCAACGGCACTGGCTAGCGCCAGCCCCACAAAGACCGAGTAGAGCGGCCACAACGGCAAGGTCCACACATAGCGCAGATCGCGCCAGGAACGGTTCAGGCCAAGGGAGATGACAATCAGCGCCAAGGAAACGAAGAGCCCCAGCCAGCCCAGGATGGCGAGCACCTCGCCCGGCACCGGACCATGGCCAACCAGATACAAGTAGGGCAGCACCGCCAGTACCAGAAGCTGCAGGATCGGGATGATCACCATGGTGACGGTGTTGAACACCAGGAACGCGCCGAAGGACCCGTACCGGAGGTTGCCAACCATGCTCACGTGAATCCGGAGGGTCTGCAGCAATCCCCGGGACCATCGGACCCTTTGCCGCCACAGCCCACGGATGGTGGATGGAGATTCGGCATAGACCAAGGCCTTGGGCTGGAAACAAACCCGGTACCCGGCTTTGTAGACACGCCAGGTCAGCTCGAGGTCCTCGCCGAGCGAATCTTCGTGGAATCCACCCACGCTCTGGACCAATTCACGGCGGAAGGCTCCCATGTTGCCGGACACGATGGGCAGGCAATGCAGGAGGGACAACGCCCTGCGAACAAGTCCTGTCCCGACGTGGCTCAGGACGGCCAGCATGCGCGTCTGTACACGGTCCAGGTTGACCGGCCTGTCGTCGCCGCACACCGCACCGACCTCCGGGTGGTCGAATGCCTGGAGCATGTGCAGAAGTGTGTCCGGTGCGAAGATCCCGTCGGCATCGACAAACATCAGGATGTCGCCGTGGGACGAGGCAATTCCGCGGTTCAACGCCGCGCCCTTCCCGGCGTTGGCCTGCGTGACAGAGCGGACCCTGTCATGCTCGGCAGCGAGAGCGGCCATGATGGCGGCCGTCTCGTCGGTGGAACCGTCATCCACCAGAATCACTTCAAACCTGCGGTACCGGCTGGCCAGGATGGATTCCACGCACTTGGTGATCACAACGGCCTCGTTATAGCCCGGGACGATCACCGACACGAGCGGTTTCTGGTCGAGCATGGTCATCCCGTCCTTGGAAGGCCGATCGCGGTAGCGCCAATTGAAAAACATAGCCATTGGAACGTAGGCGATCTTGACTGCTCCGAAGCCCAGGATGATGAGGCCACTGATCCGGACGAACTCGAGCAAAAACTCAAGGAAGGTCACTCAGACCATCCCTGCAATCGCGCTGTCGCGCAACTTGCGCAGGACTCCATCAACCAGTTCGGGAGCCTGCGCGCTGTTGGCTCCGAATCTGGCGTTCACCTCAAGGATCACCGGGGCACTGTTCGGCATCCGCCGGATGTCGACGTCGGCGGGTCCGGTCAGTCCCAGGACCCCTACGGCGGCAACAGCGAGGGCCGCAACGTCCTCGGCTGCCGGGGGCTCCACCCTTTTGACCGAGACGGCGTTGCCGACGCGGCCCTCCTTGAGCTCGGTCTTTTCAAGGACCACCACGACGTCGTCCGGGTCCCTGTCAGGTCCGTGCCGCAAAACCACCGGGGCGTACTCGGTACCGGGTGCGAAACGCTGAACGATCAGTGAGCGGTCCAGCTCGTCCCAATGTCCGGCGTCGGGAGCGTGTTCAATAAGCTGCACTCCCCTGCCGCCGCGCGAAACGCGCGGCTTGATCACTATCGAACCGCCCAAGCGGTCCATGGCGTCCTGTGCCGATACGAAATCCACAGGGAGCCCGAATTCCGGAACGCTAATTCCGGCGGCCTTGAGCGCCGTCATGGTCAGGTATTTGTCATTCGCCGTGTGGACCGCCAAGCGCGGAGCGATCAACACCTCGACCCCGGCGCCGAACAGGGCCCGGGCTTCGGATACCTGGGGAAGTTCGTCGCTTACGGTAGGCACCACGAGGTCGACCCCCCGTTTCACCGCCAGATGGCACAGGGTCTGCACGTAGTCCGGGGAGCTGGCCGCGGGCACTACAAGCGTGTCGCTCGCCAAACCCGGGCGGACCGCTTCCATGTCCACACCCAGGACATAGTGTCCGCGTTCCATCAATTGCCTTGCCAGCGAGGACCCGGCCGGCCCGCCTACACCGGTCACCAGAATCCTGGCCATCAGAATTCCC
Organism: Arthrobacter sp. FW306-04-A; assembly: GCF_044358315.1. Lineage (GTDB taxonomy): Bacteria > Actinomycetota > Actinomycetes > Actinomycetales > Micrococcaceae > Arthrobacter. The sequence continues at coordinate 463,113 of NZ_CP084559.1, read as the reverse complement.
CCACCGCTGAGCCGAGCAGGCGCACGGGCTCGAAACCCTCGGCATAGGAGGTCTTGACCTGGGAGCCGCGGAAGGCCGCGAGACTGCGGACCCGTTCCGCGCTCATATATGGTTTGCCCTTCTGGTTCCGGTGCATGGCCACCGCCTGGATCTTGACGTCCACGTAACCTTCGATGTCCACGAACACGCTCGGGTTGAAATGCCGGGTGGACGACGGACTTTCAAAACACAGGATCGAGGAATGCTGGCGGGCCGCCCGCATGGTGGCGGCATGAACGGCTTGGTGGTCCTGGTGGTAGTCGTTCCCGGAATGCGTAATGACAACATCGGGCCGGAAGGTGCTCATCAGGCTTTCAATGACCTGGACCATTTCCTGCCCGTGATCGGACAGGCTCGTATCCCGGAAGTCATGGACCTGGACCTCGGACGCCCCCATGAAATCCGAACCCGTGGCCGCCTCCGCCACCCGGACCGCACTATCACCGCCCCTACCCCCGGTGCTCATCACCACGGTCCGTACCTCATGGCCCGCGTCCACCAGCTTCGCCAAGGTCGCCCCGCACGCCAATTCCAGGTCATCCGGGTGCGCACCGATCGCCAGGACCTTCCTGCGCTGGGTCGCCAGCGTGTGGTCGATCCGCAGGGTCGGGGCCACCAGCGCACCAATCACCACCCCGGTTCCAGCCAGGAGAACCACCACCTGCAGCCACGCCTGCTGGCCCGGGAAAAGACAGCACAACACCAAAGCCGCGATCATCCCGACGCCCAGGGCCGCCGTCGTTCTCCTCAAACGGTGGGGCGTCCTGAACCTGCGGATGAACCACTGCTGGCCCGCCGGAACCATCGCCCAATACACCGCGGCCGCGCCGACAAAGCCAGCAACGGCGAACAACGTTGCCTTCATTTCTCCCCTAAAAACATGCTTAGTGCCTACTACCCGTCTTCGGGCACTGCCGATGAATGAGTGAGCCGGATGGGCACTTCATGACGCCGCGGCGTGGGGAATTTCCCGAGCCGTACCTCCATCAGAAGTCGTAGGAGAAGGTGTTCGTGTCAATTCCTGTTCCACTCAAGCCATACGTCAAAGTGTGGCTATGCCAGTAGTGCGGGATCGTGACGTTGAACGTGAATTTCAATTCGCCAGGCTGCACCGAATTCGTGGCGCAACTGATGCTGGAAGGATCCAACGGCTTCGGCGAGCAGGTCCAGCCCGCGGGCGCGGTAACGGAACTGCTCGAAATTGAGCTACGCCTGTTGACCGAAAAGTCGGCGGTGGCCTTCCCGAGTCCACTCCCTGGTGACAGGGTGAAGGTTGGCTCCAGTGTTGCCGTCGCGGGGTCCGCACCCGAATCTGTCCGACTCGCGGTACCGCTGACTTTCGCCCGATTCGGCGACGGCGTGGGCGACGGCGTCGGCGACGGCGACGGCGTGGGCGACGGGGTTGAGCTTCGCGACGGCGCCGGCGAGGGGGGCGACGACGGCGACGGCGTGGGCGACGGGGTTGAGCTTCGCGACGGCGCCGGCGAGGGGGGCGACGACGGCACGGAAGTGGGTGCGGGCGTGGCGGACCGCGCGGGCACTGGCGCCGGCGCCGGTACCGCAAAGGAGGGCTCAGCGATCACGGGCGGCTCCGGAGCGCTCGGCCATGCCGGAAGCAGCGGCGGCTCTGGCGATGCGGAGACGATGGGCGCAGGCGCCTGGGGCTGTGCCGGCGTCGACGTCGGCCGGGGCGGCTGGGTGGTTCGTACTTCGGCATCCTGATACGCCCTCGGTGCCGGCTGGCCGGTCAGAACCTCGACGATGCCGAGAGCGCCCACCACCAGCCCTACGGCGAGCGCGGCGAAAATCGACATCAACAAGGGCTGCGAGATTCCGGCGACCCCGGAAGCCACGGGGGCCGCAGGTAGGTGGCCCACAACTCCCAGTCCTGAGGCCTTCCCTCCCCAGGCGGCCAACGGGACACCTGTGATCAAGGGCAGGAGCACGGCCCGCATGGTTCCCTGGACGTCCTTGAGGTCCAGCAGCACGGCCGTGCATTTGGCGCAGCCATCAAGGTGGTCCCGTACTTTCGCCTCGGCCGTTTTGGACAGGCCACCGCGAACATAGGATCCCAACCGGGAGACGAATTCCGTGCAGGCACCCTGCGGAGTCTCGCTGACATGCATCTGCAGATACTGACGCCGCAGTCCTTCCCGCGCCCGCACGCCAAGCGCGGAGACGGCGTTGGGCGAGAGCCCCAGGATCGGAGCGACGGCGGCGGGTTTCATTCGTTCCACGTCCAAGTACCACAATGCGGCCTGCCACCGTTCCGGTAACGAGCGGAACGCGCGGGCCACCGTTTGTGATTCGAAGGCCTGGATGGCGGGATCGTCCAGGGTCATTTTGTGGTCAAGGACAGTCTCATCGCTGGTCGGCAGCGTGCGGCCGGCTTTCCGATTCTTGTGATGGGAAAGCCGGGTCACCGCCGACAACAAGTACGCACGGAAGAAGTGTTCGGGCCCTTTGCCCGCCACCAGGCTCTGCAGAACGGACTGGAATGCCTCAGCAACGACGTCGTCGGCGTCGCTGAGGTTGTCAACGTTTTTGCGAGCCACAGTGGAGGCGATGGAGACGTGCCGAGCGTACAGCCCGTCATAGGCATCCAGGTCCCCGCTACGGACCATGGCGATGAGTTGACCGTCGCTGGCAGCGTCGGCCGTTGAAGAGGCAGTACTAGGAGCCATTAACGGCTTCCCCAAAAGCGTAGAAATTCCTGACCATATTTACACAGTGGCCAGAGCCCGCCAGTCATGACGCGGTTTGGAATCTATTCTTCCGGGAATTTCCGGTCCACCGGTATTCGTCGGTGCCCTCATGCCCACGCGCTTCGAGTGCTTTCCCCTGCCCACCTCCCTGAAGACGCGGTGGGATTCCTGGCCGGCGTCACGAAAGGGCAGGCCGTTCCACTGAACCTTCAGCGACCCAATCCAGGGGGAATTGAAAGGACTCGCATGAGGAACCATATCCATCACAAGAACGCAGCCAACACTACGGAGCTTCCCAGGGCTTTGCCCGCAGCTTCGCCGACCGTGCTGCTGGCGGCTTTGCTCGGAGCCTTGCTCGCCGCCGTCGGGCTCTTTTGGCCTGTCCCGGCGGCCCAAGCCGCCGTCGTTCCGAACGCGATAACCTCCGTCAGCACCACTTCGACCGTTGGCGACCAATGGTCGCAGGTGGATTTCACGTGCCGGTGGGCGGTCCCGGACGGGTCCCAGCCGGGCGACACCTTCACCCTGCAGCTTCCACCGCAACTGCGTTGGTTCGGTTCAACCGACTTCGACCTGAAGACCCCTTCGGGGGAGACCGTAGCCACAGCCCATGCATCCGACTCCGGGCTGGTTGTCTTCACATTGGGCAGCTTCGTCGCTTCGCACCAGGGAATCGGGGGCACCTGCAGTTTCAGCACCCTCTACGCGGAGAAACCGGCGTCTGGAGGGACAACCCAGCTTGATTTCCAGGTTGGCTCCACAGTTATCCGTGTTCCCGTGACTATCGACCAGCCGTGTCAACAAGACTGCGCCCCCAAACCGCCCGCCACCCCGGAAAAGGGCATGTGGTGGTCGGATACGGCCCAGACGGAATTGAAATCCGTCTTCCACTTGCCAGCGACTACCTTGCCAACAAGCGACGTCACCATCACCGACACGCCCGGGCCGGGCACCCAGATCGACTGCAGCCAGATCGTTCCGCGCGTGGGCACGGCGTTGGACCAGGACGGCAACATTGCAACTCCGAGCGATGAGGACGCCTATCCTGCCGTGATCGAGTGCACGCCCTCGCTGTTGACGGTCACGTGGACGGGCCTGCCGAAGGGTGAACTGGCGCAACTCTTTGTTGTCACAAAGGTCACCGACGGAACCCTTGATGCCTACACAAACTCGGGCCACGTCACCATCGCGGGGAAGGATACGCCCGTGATGGTTGAAGTCCGCCGAACCAGCGCCGCTGGAACGGGGAATGGATCTGCGTTGCCCTCGCCGACGCCCACCGTTGCCAGCCCCACGTCCACCCGCGATGGAGCCACCGGGCTCGAGACTCCGCCGGCCACCGGGACTCCGACGACCGGGACTCCGACGACCGGGAGTCCGACGACCGGGACTCCGGGTCCGAGCACCGCTCCGGTGGCCGGACCGCCCGAAACACCAGCCCAGCCCCAGCCAACAGCCGCCCCCTTGGCATACACCGGCGCCGGCGGCACGGCCGTCGTCCCGCTGGCGATCCTGCTCCTGGCCGGCGGAACGGTGCTTGCCTTTCTCGGGATGAAGCGATCAGCGAAGCGACGGGCCCACTGAGCCTGCCCCGCAGAACTGACCGGCAGTTGTCGTTTAGAGCCCCTAAACGGCATCTAATGCGAGCCAGCCGGGTTCCGGGAATGGCGGCGAGAGGTGCATGGTTAAGCCAACGACCAACCCGCCTGAACCGCTGGAGGAACCATGAGCACAACAGCCCCCGCAACCGATGCCCAGCTGGAACGTTGGCAGCGTTTCCGCAACGGTCGCAACGCCGCCCTCGCGGCGGAACACGGCTGGCTGACGCTCACGTCCTTCCAATGGCTCGAATCCGCACCCGCCACAGTCGAACTCGTCCCGGGACTGTGGTCAACGGACGGTACGACGGCGACCCTCACCGCGAGCGCTGCCGATGGGCTCACGCTCGTGGAGACGGGAGCTCCTGTGGACGGCACGATTTCGGCCACCCTCCAGGATGAGGAATCGCTCATGTGGGTACAGTACGGGGGCGCGGACGGCACCCAGGTGGTGGTGGAACTCGCCATGCGTGCGGACAAGTACGCCATCCGCACTAGGGACGACTCCTCGCCCGTGCTGACGGAATTCGATGCCGTTCCCACCTACGACTACAACCCGGATTGGGTGCTTGAGGGTCGTTTCGAGGCCTACCCGGAGCCCGTGGATGTTCCGATCGGGACGGCCAACCCTTTGGTGGACGGGGTGCACCGCTCTGTGGGCGAGATCGTTTTCCGGGCCCCGGGCCTTCCCCACGAGATCCGCCTGCACGCTGAAGCCGAGAAGCTCGGTGCCCTCACCGTGACGTTCCACGACGAAACGAACGGCAACACCACGGACGAATGGCGCAAGCTGGCCGTCTCACGCCCGCGGCACGATGGTTCGGTGGTGCTGGACTTCAACCGCGCCATCAACTATCCCAGCGCCTTCACCCCATACGGAACGTGCCCCATGCCCGTGGCGGGAAACTCGATCGACGTCGCGGTCGAGGCGGGCGAGAAATTGCCGACGGGGCGGATCGTCTAAACACAGTCGCCTAAACACAGTCGTCTGAAGCGACGGCGTTGCATCTCTCATTGGGCAGGGTAGACTCTTCTTGGAAAGCGCTTACCAAGCGCCTTGAAACGACACCGACGTCAGCTACCCCGCCCCCGGGGACAGATGAGGAGAGCCATGGGCACCCTGTCCACGCCCATCCCGGCAGAACACAAACAGCCCCGCCAAGAGCCCAGCAGGGTGGCCCTTGTGGGGGTCCACGGCTTCGGCGCGCACCACCTGCACAACCTCGAAAGGCTCCAGGCCAACGGCGTCGTGCGCCTTGTTGCCGTAGCGGATCCGAATCCGCCTGCCCCCGGCGCGCTCCCGTCCGGAACCGGTGTTTTCAGCAACTTGGACGACCTCCTGGCGGGAACCCCAGCGCTGGACCTGGTCATTGTGGCCACCCCCATTCAGACGCACGCGCAACTCGCACTCACAACGCTCCCCCACGCGGACTTGTACTTGGAGAAGCCTCCAGTCGCTTCCCTGGCCGATTTCAATCGCCTGCAGGAAGCCGCCACCGCGGCCGGCAGAAACGTCCAGGTCGGCTTCCAAAGTCTCGGATCCCGAGGCCTCCAGGCGATCGAGGACCTGCTCGCGGCGGGAGAGATCGGCACCCTCCTGGGCATCTCGGCCACCGGGCGTTGGGTGCGTGACCGCGCCTATTACAAACGCTCCCGATGGGCGGGCAAACGCAGCCTGGACGGGATCGACGTCGTGGACGGGGTGGCAACCAATCCCCTGGCACACGCCATCGCCACCGCGCTGAGGATCGCCGGGGCGCGGAGGGTAGACGATCTTGCCTCCGTGGAAACGGACCTGTACCGCGCCAATGACATCGAATCCGATGACACCTCCGTGATCCGCATCCGCACTGCCGCAGGCTTGCCCATCACGTGCGCGCTCACGTTGTGCGCCGCCGAATCCATGGAGCCGTACATCACGCTGCAGGGCAGCGAAGGCACCGCGGTATTCCACTACACCGAGGACCGGCTCGGCGTCAGCTCCGCCGCCGGAGAACGCGAAACCGTATACAGCCGGGTGGACCTCACGGAGGACCTGCTCGAGCATCGCCGCCAGCGGCGCTCCCCGGGCCTGGAACCCGCCGCGCCGCTGATCAGCGCGCTCGCGGACAGCGGCGCCTTCATGCGGGTTCTGGAAGCCATCCGCACAGCGGAATCTCCGACGCTGATCCCTGAGCGGTATGTCGTCTGGGAGGGCGAAGGCGACGCAGCCCGCGCGGTGATCGTCGGAATCGAAGATGCGCTGGAACGCGCGACGGCGGCGCACGCCACCTTCAGCGAACTCGGCTTGCCGTGGGCGCGGCCTGCCGCGGTCGACGTCAAAAGGCCGGTTTTGATCCTGCCCGACGGCGGTGAGCCGGGCGCCTCTGTGATGGCAACCGGCGAGGGCGCCCCCCCTCGTGTTGGCAAACCTGCAGAACGGTGCCCGCCTTGCCGGGCGGCTTTCGCCGCGGCCTTACCTGCACCCGGTCTGCTCGCTGGCTGGAGTCAAGGTCACCGACCATCTGCCGGCGGACCACTCTTGGCATCTTGGCGCGGGATTCGCCTTGCAGGATGTGAACGGCACCAATTTCTGGGGCGGCAAGACGTACACCCGCGCTGCGGGCCGTTACGAAGAACGGCCGGACCATGGCCGGATCATCGAACTGTCCGCAACGTCGGGGCCGGGCCTCCTGGAGCAGGAATTGAGCTGGCAAGCACCGGATGGGACCGACCTGCTCCGCGAACACCGCACCTCCCGCTCCCTGCTGATTGACCCCCTCACGTGGCAACTGGACTTGACAACAGAACTGACCGCCGTCGTCGACTCCTCGCTGGGCGGCCCTGGCTCAAACGGCGCCCTCGGGAGCGGCTACGGCGGCTTCTTCTGGCGCTTGCCTGCCTGCTCCGGGGCGGAAGTCTTCACAGCCGCAAGTTACGGCGAACCGGATGTCCACGGCTCGGCGTCGCCGTGGCTGGCCTGGACAGCGGACTTTCCTGAGGGCCCTGCCAGCCTGGTGTTCGCGGCTCCGGTCGAGGCCCAGGATCCCTGGTTCGTCCGGATGTCGGATTACCCTGCAGTGGGTTCGGCCCTGGTCTGGGACCGGCCGGTGGAGCTTGCCGCCGGCGAATCCTTGGTCCGCTCCTTGACGGTGTGGATCGTCGACGCCAAGCTGTCTCCGGCCGAGGTTGCCGAGCTGACGGCCGGGCGGGCTTCCGCCGCAGGATAACCCCTAAAACGCAAACAGGCGGGGGCACGGAATGTGCCCCCGCCTGTTTGAGCCGGGTGTTTATGCGTACGGCAGCACGAGCTCCGCGTAGCGCTCCTTCATGGTTTCCAGGACCGCGTCGCCGTCGGCGTCCCAGATCTGCTGGTTGAAGATCTCCACCTCGATGTCACCCGTGTAGCCGGCGTCCCTCACCCAGGTGCCGATCGTCGCGAAGTCGATCACGCCGTCGCCCATCATGCCTCGGGAGAGCAGGGCGTCGGCGGCGATGGGGAGGTTGAAATCGCACACCTGGTAGGAGGCGATCCGGTTTTCCCGGCCGGCCCGCTGGATCTGCTGCTTCAGTTCCGGATCCCACCAGACGTGGAAGGTGTCGAGGGCGACGCCCACCGCCTTCGCGTCATACGGTGCGGCGAGGTCGAGTGCCTGGCGAAGCGTGGAAATGAGCGCCCGGTCTGCCGCGTACATAGGGTGCAGCGGTTCGAGCACCAGCCGGACCCCCTGTTCGACGGCGAAGGGCACCAGGTCCTCGAGGCGATCGGCGACGCGCCGGCGGGCCCCGACGACGTCCTTCTCGCCCGGCGCGAGCCCGCCGACCACCAGGAACAGCTCCGGTGTATCCAGGGCCACGGCTTCCAGGATGGCCGCCCGGTTGTCCGCCAGCGCAGCCGCCTGTCCTTCGGCGTCGGCCGCGGTGAGGAAGCCGCCCCGGCAGAGGGACGAGACGCGAAGTCCTGCGTCCTTGATCAGCTTGGCGGCCTTGTCCAGGCCGGTGTCGGCGACAATGTCCCGCCACGGTCCGATCGCCGGGATCCCGGCCCGGACGCAACCGTCCACGGCCTGGGCGAGCGTCCATTTCTTCGTGGTGGCGCTGTTCAGTGACAACCGGGAAAAGTCGCTCATGCGCCCACTCCGTTGATGCGGAGGTAGTCGGACATCCGGAAGGCGGCCAGCGCGGGGTCGCGCAGGAGCCCGGCCTGGTCGGCGAGTTCGAACGTGCGTGCCAGGTGGACCACGGAGCGCCCCGAATGCAGGCCGCCGACCATCTGGAATCCGGGCTGCTTGCCGTTGAGCCAGGACATGAAGGCGATCCCGGTCTTGTAGTAGAACGTGGGGGCGCTGAAGATGTGTTTGCCGAGTTCGCGGGTGGAGTCCAGGATGGCGCGCGCGTCCGCGGTGTCACCGGCGTCGTACTTCTGCAACGCCGCCGAAGCGGCAGGGTAGATCGCGGCGAAGATGCCCAGCAGTGCGTCCGAGTGGCGGGTCCCGTCGCCGTCGATCAATTCCGGGTAGTTGAAATCGTCTCCGGTGTAGAGGCGGACGCCCTCCGGCAGTGCACCGCGCAAGGCAACTTCGTGCGAAGCGTCGAGCAGCGAGACCTTCACGCCGTCCACTTTGTCCGCGTGATCGCGGATGAGGCCAAGGAACGTCCCGGTTGCTTCGGCGACGTCGTCCGAGCCCCAATAGCCGGCCAGCGCGGGGTCGAACATGGTCCCGAGCCAGTGCAGGATGACGGGCTGGTCCACTTCCTGCAGGAGAGTGGAGTAGACATGCAGGTAGTCCTCCGGGCTGGTTGCCACTTTGGCCAGTGCCCGGGACGCCATGATGATGACCTTCGGTCCGGCTTGACCCACAACGGCGATCTGCTCGCGGTAGGCGCCCAGCACGGCATTGATGCCGGCGGGACCCTCCGGAACAGAGTCCAGGTCCAGCTGGTCGGTTCCGGCGCCGCAGGACACGAGGTCCCGGACGGTCTTGCCGGCGGTGGCTGCGTTGCCGGATGCCACCACGGAGGCCGCTTCGACGCCGGTGCGCTTGATGAGCTGCTGCGTCGCGGCCCAGTCCAAGCCCATACCGCGTTGGGCCGTGTCCATGGCATCGGCAACCCCCAGGCCATAGGACCACAGCTCGTGCCGGTACGCCATGGTGGCGTCCCAGTCCAGCTGGGCCGGGGCGCCCGGGGTATTGTCTGAGGTCGCTTCGGGGATCACGTGCGCCGCCGCGTAGGCGCGCCGGGACGTCAGCGGCGCGGCCGGCTTGGCCCAGGACGTGGCCGGCTGCAACTTGTAGAGGCGGGTCCCGCCGTCGTGGTTTGGAAGAAGGAGGGAAGTCATCAGAGCACGATCTCCGGGATGTCGATGGTGCGGCGCTCGGCCGAGGACTGGAGCCCGAGCTCCGCGAGTTGCACGCCGCGGGCGGCGGAGAGCAGTCCGAACCGGTGCTCCCGGCCGGCGACGACGTCGCGCAGGAATTCTTCCCACTGCAGCTTGAAGCCGTTATCCAGATCGGCGTTCGCGGGGACTTCCTGCCACTGGCCGCGGAACGATTCCGTGACGGGCAGGTCCGGATTCCAGACGGGCTTGGGCGTGTGGGCGCGCTGCTGCGCAACGCACTTGTTCAAGCCCGCGACGGCGGAACCGTGCGTGCCGTCGATCTGGAACTCCACGAGTTCGTCCCGGTAGACCCGGACGGCCCAGGAGGAATTGATCTGGCCGACGACGTCGTCTCCGCCGGGGGTCTCAAGCTCGAAGATGCCGTAGGAGGCGTCGTCGGCCGTGGCGTTGTATTCCTTGCCGGCTTCGTCCCAACGGGTCGGGATGTGGGTGGCGGTCTTAGTGTTGACGCTCTTGACCTTGCCGATAATGCCTTCCAGGACGTAGTTCCAGTGGCAGAACATGTCCGTTGTCATTCCGCCGCCGTCTTCCTTGCGGTAGTTCCAGGACGGGCGCTGCGCTGCTTGGATGTCGCCTTCGAACACCCAGTAGCCGAATTCGCCGCGGATCGAGAGGATCCGGCCGAAGAAGCCCTCATCAACCAGCCGGCGCAGCTTGACCAGGCCCGGGAGGTACAGCTTGTCATGCACCACGCCTGCCGTGACGCCGGATTCCTTACCGATACGGGCCAGCTCAATGGCCTCCTCCAGCGTCTCCGCCGTGGGCTTCTCGGTGAAGACATGCTTTCCGGCGCGCATTGCCTTCTTCAGGGTCGCGGCGCGGAGGCTGGTCATCGACGCATCGAAGACGACGTCGACAGTAGGGTCATTGATGACGGCGTCCAGGTCGGTGGACCACTCGGAAACCTTGTGGAGTTCGGCGAGCTCGCGGATCTTCGCCTCGTTGCGGCCCACCAGGATCGGTTCAACCTGAACGCGAGTGCCGTCCGCCAGTGCGAAGCCCCCGGCGTCGCGGATGGGGAGGATGGAGCGCAGCAGGTGCTGGCGGTAGCCCATCCGGCCGGTGATGCCGTTCATGGCGATCCGGATCGCCTTCGTTTCGTAGCCCATGAGTCCTCTTCAATGGAAAGTAATGAGATGGGAAAGCGCATTCCCAGTGCATTCATCATGACACGCTGCCACGTGTCTGGCAATCGCTTTCCCTCGGGGAGCCGGGGCTGCAATAATCGGATGTTGCTGAAAGTGTCCAAGACTGAGGCGTTGGAAGAGGAGTTGTCCGTGAGTGCAAGCACGCTGTCCGAAGTGGCCAAACTGGCCGGCGTCTCCCCCGCCACTGCGTCCCGGGTGCTCAATGGTTCCGCTCGAACCCCTGCACCGGAGATCGCCGAGCGCGTCCGGCAGGCGGCGGACGCCCTCGGCTACATCGCGAATGCGCAGGCCCAGGGCCTCGCAAGAGCGCGCTCCGGGTTGATCGGGCTGATCGTGCACGACATCGCCGACCCCTACTTCTCGGCCATAGCCCGCGGCGTCCAGGCCGCGGCACGGGAACAAGGCAAGATGGTACTGCTGGCCACCACGGAAGGCACGCCTGCCGACGAACGGGCCGCCGTGGCCGCTTTCGCCGCGCGCAGGGCGGACTCAATCGTGATAGCGGGATCCCGGTCCGCCCAGCCTGGCGATAAGGACGGCAACGCCGCGCTCGCGGCCGAACTTGACCGGTACTGCCGCAATGGCGGCAAGGTCGGCGTCGTGGGCCACGGCATCGTCGGAGCCTCCGATCCGAACGGCTACCACGTGGTTTCCGTTCCGAACGAAGAACTGGCTGCGGAGCTCGCGGCCAAACTTGCGGCCGGCAACCAAGCCGACTTCGTCATCATCGGCGGCCCGGAAGGACGGCTGACATCAGATGACCGCATCCGCGGATTCCAGCGAGGTCTGACTGACCTCGGACGGCCGAAGGCTGAGGTGATCCGCAGCGGATTCGACCGCGAGGGCGGCTACGAAGCCGGACTCCAGCTCGCAACCCGGATCAAAGCCGGACAATCAGCGGGCACCGCCAGGGCCCGGCTCTGCATTTTTGCGGCGAACGATGTCATGGCCATCGGTGCCGCGGCAGCACTGCGCTCCGAGGGCCTGAGGATCCCCCGCGACGCACTGATTGCAGGATTCGATGACATTGAAACCTTGCGGGACTTCCGCCCGGCCCTCACCACGGTGAGCCTGCCTCTTGAGGAGATCGGCAGGCTCGCCACTCTCGGAAGCTCCAACAATCGGGACGGGGCCGAGGACGCCAGCGCCCGATCCTCTGTCGCCGGCGAGGTTGTGCTACGGCGCAGCACCGAAACGACGCCACCGAAGCGAACATGACCAGAGGCCTCGGCCCTTCGTGAGTCCGGCCGCCCATCATTCCTCCATCCTGGGGAATGCATGGGACGCTCCGCGCAGGACCAGTGGATTCCTGCTCATACCCTCATTTTTGGGAATACGCTTTCCTCTAGATGGATCGGGGTTGACAAGACTATGCGTCCATTGATAAAAATCTTGTAAGGGATTTGGAAAGCGCTTTCCCAGTAGATTGATGCGCACTCCAGGGCCACGGGCCCGGAGCACCAAAACGGTCGCAGCCGGCCGGGTATTGAGCCTTCGAAAGGGACCCACATGGTCAACACAGCCGAATCGAGTTCTGCCACCCCTACCATCAGTTCGGAACGGGCGGGCTACGTGCCCGAAGACGCTCAGGAGTCAGCTGCCCAGGAGTCGGGCGCGCACGCCAAGGCCCGCATCGCCCTCATCGGCACCGGGGGACGCTCCGAGATGTACATCCGCGCGATTTTCGGCAAACACGCGGACACCGCGGAACTAGTTGCCCTCTCCGACGTCAACCCCGGCCGCGTGGAGTTCTATCAGAAGCTCATCCAGGAACTCGGTTCGCCAGTCCCTATCGCCGCATTTGATCCGGCGGATCTTACCGCCTTCATCCAGGCCAATAACATCGACCGCGTTGTGGTGACCACGCCGGACTACACCCACGCGGACTATATCGTTGAGGCGCTCGAGGCGGGGGCCGACGTCGTGGTTGAAAAGCCGCTCACCATCGACGCGGACGGCTGCCGCCGCATCACCAGGGCCGTGGCAGAGACCGGCCGCAACGTGGTAGTCACCTTCAACTACCGCTACTCGCCGCGCAACAGTGCCCTGAAGGAGATCATCCAGAGCGGCGCGATCGGCAAGGTCACATCCATCGACTTCAGCTGGGTTCTGGACACCGTCCACGGCGCGGACTACTTCCGCCGCTGGCACCGCGAAAAGAAGAACTCCGGCGGCCTGCTGATCCACAAGGCATCCCACCACTTCGACCTGGTCAACTGGTGGTTGGAGGATGTCCCCGAGCGCGTATTCGCCTCCGGCGGCCTTAAATTCTACGGCGACAAGAACGCCGCCGAGCGCGGGCTGGGTCCCCGTCCGGAGCGTGGAACGCCCGACGCCGGTACACCCGCACGTGCCGAAAAGGATCCGTTTGCACTGGACTTGCGTGAGGATGAGCGCCTCAAGGCCCTCTTCCTGGACAACGAGCACTACGACGGTTATCTCCGGGACCAGGACGTCTTTATGGGCGGCATCACCATCGAGGACAACCTGGCGCTTGTTGTGGAGTACCAAGGTGGTCCGCGCCTGAGCTACTCGCTGAACGCCCATAGTCCGTGGGAAGGCTACCGCGTGGCAGTCAACGGGACAGAAGGCCGCGCGGAACTGGAAGTGGTGGAACGCGCGGCCGTCCTAAGGAGCACGGACAAGAAGACTGTGGTTGACCCGAGCGCCACCCCCATAGAGGAGGAAGACGCTGTCCGCCGCAACGGAGAACGTCTGGTGGTCCAGCGCCACTGGGAAGCCGCCTACGAGGTGCCGATCGTAAATGGTGAAGGGGGCCACGGCGGCGGCGACGAGCTCCTGCTCTCAGACCTCTTCAACGGCCCCGGCGAGGATCCGCTTGGCCGGCCCTCCGGCTACCTGGACGGACTGCGCTCGGTGTCGGTGGGCATCGCCGGCAACCGCTCGCTGGAATCCTCCCTCCCCGTCCGCATCGAAGACCTGGACCTCGGCGCTGACCTCCGCCGCGGAGCCTAGCCCCGCCCCTGAAACCTAAGGAACACTCATGAGCAGGATCTTTGTCACCGGCGGCTCCGGCCGACTGGGACGCAGCGTGGTGGCGGGCCTTGCTTCCGCTGGCCACGAGGTAATCTCCGTGGACCGCGATGCTTTACCGCCCGGGCAGCTCCCGCCCGGTGTCAAACAGATAACCGGTGACCTGCTGGCACCCGGCGAGGCACTGCGCCTCCTCCGGGAGACAATGCCAGACGCCGTCATCCACCTCGCGGCGATCGCCGTCCCCTTCAGTGCGCCGGAGGACGTCATTTTCGCTACGAACACGCGCCTCGCGTTCTCGGTGGTCAGCGCCGCGACGGAGGTGGGCGTGCCAAAGATCGTGACGGCCAGCAGCCCCACCGTCCTGGGCTACGGCTCACCCGCAGGCTGGTTGCCGCCGTCGTTCCCACTGGACGAACGCACTCCGCCGAAGCCGTGGAACGCCTATGCGCTGTCCAAGCTCATCGCTGAACAGACCGTTCAGATGTTTGCCGCCGCGCAGGGGGAGAAGATCCGCTACGCTGCATTCCGTCCCTGTTACGTCATTTCCCCCGAGGAGTGGGCCGGAGCGCCCACCCAGCAGGGCCACACCCTGGCCGAGCGGCTGGCGGACCCGGCACTTTCCGCGCCGGCGCTGTTCAACTACGTGGACGCGCGCGACGTAGCGGACTTCCTCGACCTGCTTCTAGCCAACATGGACGCCATTCCCAACGGCGAAACGTTCTTCGTCGGTGCTGCCGATGCCCTGGCCACGGCACCGCTGTCGGAGCTGATGCCCCAATTCCTGCCCGGAAGCGAAGGCCTCAGCGCTGGCCTTACCGGCACCAGCCCCGCCTTCTCCATTGCCAAGGCGCAGGAACTACTCGGCTGGCACCCCCGAAGGAGTTGGCGCACCGAGCTCACCACCCCCATTCCCCCCAACGACAAGACCCCGGCGATGGCAACGGCCGCCCGCGGAGCTAAGGAGACACCATGAAATTCGACGGCGTCCTGTTCTTCCCCGTTACCCCGTTCACCCCTCAGGGAACAGTGGACACAGACCTGCTCGGTCAGCACATCAGCTCGCGCCTTCCATTCGCCCCCGGCGGCGTGTTCCCGGCCTGCGGCACGGGCGAATTCCACGCACTGTCCATCGAGGAGGTGCGCACCGTGGTGGCTGCCGCCGTCGAGGTTGTGGCCGGGAAAGTTCCGGTAGTGGCCGGTGCTGGCGGCCCGCTCGGCCACGCCCTCGCGGCCGCCCGTGCGGCTGAAGAAACCGGTGCGGACGCCATCCTGGTCCTCCCGCCCTACCTGGTGACAGGGCCCACCGAGGGCCTGGTGGCGTACGTCGAGGCCATTGCCGGCGCGAGCAGCCTGCCCGTCATCGTGTACCACCGTGGCAACGCCAAATTCACCGCCGCCTCCATGGCCCGGCTGGCAGCGAACCCCAAGGTCATTGGCTTCAAGGACGGGCTGGGCGACGTAGGCCTGGCCCAGGAAATCGTTACCGCCGTCAAGGCAACCGGACGGGAGGACTTTGCCTTCTTCAACGGGCTCCTCACTGCCGAACTGACCCAGGGCGCCTACCGTGGCCTGGGTATCCCGCTGTACTCTTCCGCGGCGTTCGCCATGGCACCGGAGATCGCAAAGGCCTATTACGATGCCTACGACTCCGGAGATGAGGAGCGCCGCAACGCCCTGCTGGAGGGCTTCTACGCACCCTTGGTCCGTCTCCGTGACCAGACGCCCGGCTTCGGCGTCTCACTGATCAAGGCCGGCCTTCGGCTAGGCGGACTGCCTGTCGGTCCGGTGCGGCCGCCACTGCTGGACCCCACTGAAGACCAACTGGTCCAGCTCAAGGCCATCCTCGCCAAGGGCTACGAGCTGGCTGGCCGCTGATGACTGCCGCCCCCGCCGTCGGGACCGTCCCCACGGTGCCATGCATCACCGGCCTGTCCACCCGGCTGCTCACCGTTCCGCTGCGGCGCAGCTGGGGGGCAGAAGCGCCGGAGAACCATGTCATCGTCACCGAACTGCACACGGAAGACGGCGGCACAGGATATGGCTTCTCGTGGACCCCTACTATCGGGCCGCAGGCCGTGAAAGCGCTGCTGGACTATGACATCGCGCCGTTCATCACCGGCCTGCCAGCGAACCCTGAATCAGTCTGGGACGAGCTCTGGAAGCGGTTGCACGAGGCCGGCGGGGGCGGCCTGACCACCATCGCCATGGCCGGAGTGGACCTGGCCCTCTGGGACCTCCAGGCCCGTCAGGCGGAGATGTCCGTGACAGCCCTCCTGGGCCAGCGGCAGGATTCCGCCGAGGTCTACGGCTCCGGGGTGAACCTGCACTACAGCCTGGACGAGCTCGTGGCGCAGGCCGAACGCTGGGTCGCGGCCGGGCACCGGGCGGTCAAGATCAAAGTGGGCAAGCCGGACCTGCGCGAGGACGCCGAACGCGTCGCTGCCGTCAGGTCAGTCATCGGCCCGGACCGCAAGCTGATGATCGACGCCAACCAGCGCTGGGACCTGCCCGCCACCTTCCGTGCCCTGGAGGTCCTGTCCGGATTCGGGCTGGAGTGGTTGGAGGAACCCCTACGGGCGGATGACCTGTTGGCCTACCGCCGGCTGCGCAAGCACTCACCCGTGCCCATCGCCCTCGGCGAAAACGTGCACACCACCTACCGTTTCCGCGATTTCATTGAAGCTGAAGCAGTGGACATCATCCAGCCGAACATCATCCGGGTGGGCGGTATCACCCCGTTCCGGCGGATCGTTGAACTGGCCCGAACCAACAGCATCCGGGTGATGCCGCACCTGCTGCCGGAGCTGTCCGGGCAATTGGCCCTGACGCTGGCTGAGCCAACACTGGTGGAGGACGTGGAGGAAGCATCCTTCGAACAGCTCGGCATCCTGGCCGGCCCTTCACCCGTCCGGTTCGGCAACAGCCGGGTAACCCTGGCGGACCAGCAGGGGCTGGGCTTCAGGTTCAAGGATTTTCGGGAACTTTAAACCGCAGCACATCTGAGAAGGAAACCCCGTGAGCACTGCAACACTGTCCCTTTCTGAACTCACTGCTGCCGCCACGAACGCAGCCAAAACCGCGGCCGCCGCTTCCGACGCGGAACGCGCCGCGTGGCTCACCGCCGTGGCGGATGCCCTGGACGCCAATGCCGCTGAACTCGTGGAGATTGCGGACGCCGAAACGAACCTTGGTGCCCCGCGGCTTACCGGCGAGGTGGCGCGGACCACAGGGCAACTGCGCCTCTTCGCCCGCGTGATCACTGAAGGCTCCTACCTCGAAGCCATCATTGATCACGGGGATCCTGGTGCCACGCCGCCCAGGCCCGACCTGCGCCGGATCCTGCGGCCTCTTGGACCGGTGGCGGTTTTTTCAGCGTCCAACTTCCCGTTCGCATTCTCCGTGGCCGGCGGCGACACCGCATCAGCGCTGGCCGTCGGCTGTCCGGTGATCGTCAAGGCGCATTCAGGACACGTGAAGCTTTCCGAACGCACGGCGGAACTCGTCGCCGGGGCGCTGCGGGCGGCAGGGGCACCCGAGGGCCTGTTCGCCCTGGTCAGCGGCCGGGAAGCGGGCACTGCCCTGGTGCAGGACCCCGCTATCAAAGCCGTCGGTTTCACCGGCTCCATCCCCGGCGGCCGCGCCTTGTTCGACCTCGCCACCTCACGCCCGGACCCCATCCCGTTCTACGGTGAACTGGGCAGCCTCAACCCCGTGGTGATCACGGAGGCAGCCCTGGCGGCCCGCTCCGGTGAGTTGGCCGCCGGGCTCGCCGCATCGTTCACGCTGGGCGCGGGCCAGTTCTGCACCAAACCGGGCCTGGTCTTCATTCCCGCAGGAACAGGATTCGCGGCGGAGGTGGCAGCGGCCAGCAAAGACAAGCCGGGCGCGCGCATGCTGACCCACCGAATCGCCGAAGCCTACCCCGGCGGCCTGCATCAGTTCGCTGCCGTCCCCGGGGTGAAGGTGGCGGCCGGCACTGTGGAGCAGGACGCGGCCGCCGATGGTGCAGCCCCCGTAGTGTTCTCCACCTCCGCAGCCACTGTGCTTGAGCGCCCCAGCGAGCTCCTGGAGGAGTGTTTCGGCCCTACCACCCTGCTGATCGAATACACCGGGGCCGAGGATCTCGCTGCCGTCCTGGCGAAGGTTCCGGGCAGCCTTACCGCCACCGTGCACGCCCAGCCCGGCGAGGAGGTCACAAGCCTGGTGGAGCAGCTTTCCGGCTTGGCCGGCCGGGTACTGTTCGATGGCTGGCCCACGGGCGTCGCCGTCACCTGGTCCCAGCAGCACGGCGGCCCGTACCCCGCCACCACCTCCCTCTTCACCTCAGTGGGGGCGACGGCGGTGCGCCGCTTCCAGCGCCCTGTTGCCTACCAGGACGCCCCGGAAGCGATCCTTCACCCGGCACTGCGTGAAAGCAACCACTTGGGCATCCCGCGCCGCGTGGACGGGGAACTGGTGCTCCCGTAGTTGCCGCAGTGCCTGAATCCAGTGCCTGAACAAATCGAGTAGGAGGGCCCGGAAGGCTCCCTACAGTTGTAGTGTGACCGGCCGCTCCCGCCCGTTCACAGTGGCCACCGGCCAACGGGGGTCCATGGTCAGGACGCGCAGGCCGGACTCCGTCAATTGCACCGTATCCTCGATTTTCACGCCGGGTCCTGAGGGGTTCCAGGTGAAGGACTGGTTGAAAACCACAATGTCGGTGGCATTGGCGGTGACGCGAGGATCCCGCCCCGCATAACCGGCGGGGCCGCCCTGGTGGTGCTGTTCCCACTGGTCCGGACCGAAGCCATGGCGGACATAGGCGGCCTGAATCTCGGCGAATATGCCGTCCAGCCGTGCATTCGGGACGGTGGCATCGAAAATGTCCGCTTCCACAGCAGCGATGCGCGCCTCTGCGTCGCGCTCTTGCGGGGTTCCGGCGTCGAACCTGACCCACCGGGTGATGTTGGCGATCAGGCCGTCCCGCCGGGCGCACACCACCGCCATGGCCCGGCGGCCAAGAGCGGCGTGGGTGGCCAGGGGGTGCCGGAACCCGCTGCGGGAACTGCCATTGCAGAGAAGCACCAGCGGCTCGGCCCCGGCGGCCACAACGCGCCCTGCCAGGGCGGACACCAGCTCGAACTCTGTGTTCTCCGGCCGGGCCGCAGAAAGGACATCGGTAAGGATTACTGCGATCTCGCCGGACAGCGTGGCATAACGTGCGCTTTCGGCCGGAAGCAGCCGCTGCCGGGCGGCCCGCAGTTCCGTCGCCACCTCCCCTTCTGTCAAAGGGGCAGCCTGGTGGTGCGGTCTGGAAGGGTTTGTGGCGTTGCCCGCCCGAGCTCGTCCGACGGCGGCAGCCGACTCCTGAAGGTTCGCGTACCAGGGCAGGGGGTGCAGGCTGACCCCCGCCGGGAGCTCTTCAGCTTCCAGCCGGGCGGCCTCGTTGTTGAAGGCCACCAAGTGGTCGCCGTCCCGGTCCACCAGTAGCACCGCAATCGGGTCACCGGCGAGGCTGATGTGCACACGGCTGCCGTCGAGGTACCACGTCAGCGCCGTATTGGTGGTGAGCAGCAACGAGTCCCGGCCCGTGGCGTCGAGGATGTCCAGGACCCTCCGGCGCTTGATGGCCCGGTCCTCTGCGGCGGCAGGGGCCACCCGGCCGCCCATGGCCGCGGCGGGGGGAGCTGCAGCCACGCCCGCGTTTGTCTGGCTCATGAGTCATTCCCTTGCTGGTTGGTCAGTGCTTCGATATCGGCCGTGGACAAGATGCCGTCCGCGACGATAACGCTCACGCTGCGGCGGACGGGCACTCCCGGCTCCGAAGTGACAGGGGCGTCCCAGGCAAGCGACTGGCCGACGCCCGGGTAGCCGTCCACCCTCACGAACCAGGGATCGGTGCAATCCTCTGCGGAAATGAAAACCAGGGTGGCAGTGCTCGCGGCCCCACCGGGTTCGGTCCTTCCGTCCGACGTTCCGGCGCTGAACCTTCCTGACCAGGCGAGCCAGCGCGTGATGCTTCCGTGCGTCTCCGCCTCACCGGTGCCCGCCGGCGTCCACACGGTGGCGCCTTCACCCTCCGGCAGCCGCCAGAAGAACCCGCCGTAACCGCCGCCAAGGCGGCCGTTGGATCCCGGACTCCCCAGGCTGACCGGCTGGTTCCCGACGGGGATGAGGGAAAAATCCAGGGTCAGCTTCCACGCATCCGGGCTCACGGCCTTCCAGGTCCAGATGCGCTCCTCGGCCAAGACCGGTGCGCCGTCTGGGCCGTCGTTCCAGCTCAAGGTCTCCCTGAGCCGCCCATCGTCCGCGGAAGAGCCCGTTTCCACGATGATGCCGTGGTCCGGACGCCAGATGTATTCTCCGGCCTCCCGTGTGTACGTCCTGCCGCCCCAGAAATTGACTCCGTCTACATCCTGCAGGGCAACGCCAACCCCCAGGTGCCACACGTGATCGAGCGGCTGGTGGTCGGTGACCACAGTTCCGCCGAGGGTGCGAACCGGGTGCAGGTACGGCCGGGGTGACGATGCAACCCGGATGCGGCTCCCGTCCTGGTAGGTTGCGACAACGCGTCCGTCAACGGCGAGCGTCCGCACGGGAGGAAGCGCATGCGCCCAGGGAACACCCAGTTCGGCGAAGGTTGCCTGGGCCTTGACGGCCCGCTCCAGCAGCTCCGGAATGTCCCGGACCACGGCATGCGCGTCATCCCCTTGCCCCTCCCACGTAAGGAACGCTGAAGGGATCTCATGGGGAGCAGGAGCAGTGCGGATGGCTTCAAGGACTGCAGTGAATGCGCCGGCATGGCTCAGCGCGGACAGCAGCGGGGCTCCGGTGCCCCGGGCCCTTAGCAGGTCCTCCAGCAGATCGGTGCGGCCGAACGTTTCGCGGCGCTCTCCGGCGGCGGTGGTCGTGACCACCTCGTCCTCCGTGTAGAAGAACGTGATTTCACCCTTGGTGCCGTGAACCGTCACGGACGGGTTCTCCTGCCGGGGCGCGCACAGGGTCAGGGCACACAGCAGCGTCCTGCCAGCTGTGGTGCGTACTTTGATGACGGAGGTGTCATCGCTTTGGGTGCTGTGGGCTCGGTACAGGTCGGGTTCCACCGAAGCGACATCCGCCAGGGTATGTGCCCCGGCCACATGCAGGGCGGTGGCCACGGCATGGGCCAGCGCATTGGTGGCAACGCCGTCCACCACGTCGACGCCATCCAGGCTCCGCATTCCGGCCCAGCGGGACCGCTTGAAGTATGCCTTGTTGCGCATCCACTCACCGCGGGCACTGAGGCCCAGGACGTCTCCGATGTCGCCCCGCTCCACTGCGCCCCGGATGGCCGGCAGGGCATGGGAACCGAGGCTTTGAAAGCCCACTTGGACCAGGCGGCCCGCGGCGTCGGCCGCCGCAGCGAGATCGTGGAACTGTGCGAGGGATGCCACGGGTGGCTTTTCGACGTACACGTCCATGCCCGCAGTCAGGGCTGCCTTGGCCAACTGGGCATGCGTCTGGATAGGCGTCGCCAGGATTGCAACGTCAGCCGCAAGGCCTGCTCCGAGCAACCCTCCCAGGTCGTTGAAGACGGCCACCGAACCAGCCAGCTGCCCTGGTTCCGGAGGATTAGGATCGGCTACCGCTACCAGCTTAAGTGCGCCGACCTTCTCCAGCCGGGCAAGGTTGGCCAGGTGCTGCTCGCCGAATCCGTGGACGCCCACCAGCACGATGCGTGGAACCGGGGATGGTACGGGCGCGGCCTCTGCGCGGCTGCTGGTGGCTGTAGATTGCTGGGTCATCAGTGCGTCCTCGATGGCTGTGGGAAGGGTCGGGAGGAGTTCGTGACCGCGCCGAGCGAAGCCTGCAAGTAGCGAATAGCTTCGTTCTGCATCGCCGCGGTGAAAATGTGGCCGCCGGGCCAGAAGCTGCCGGTATAGGCCTTCGGATGGAGCTGCAGGAGCATCCTGTCGGCCTCTCGCATGCCCGCCTCCGGGAAGAGTTCGTCTGCCAGGGCATATTGCACCAGGAATCCCTTAGCGGCGGAACGCAAAGACAGCTCGGGCCAATCGCCGAGCTTCCAGAGGCCGGGAGTCTGCAGCAGCCAGGAGTGGGCATCCAGGTATGCAGGAAGGAGCGACTGGAAGGTGGTCATCATGCAGGTGACCACATAGCTGCGGATCCGGGAGTCGAGGGCCGCCAGGACCAGTGCGCGGCCGCCGCCCCCTGAAAAGCCCACACAGCCCAGCCTTCCGGGATCCACGCTCGGGAGAAGGGCCAGGATGTCCAGCGCGGCAAGGTCGTCGTGCGCCACCATCCCCGCCATGCTCGTTCCCAGCAGCCCGGCGGCCTTGGCGATGGTGTCCTCGTGCGCGGCGGCGGCCGCGTTGTAGCGTTCAGGGGCGGAAGGTACGACGCCGTCCTGCCGCCATTGCGCTTCCTGCGCCTCGAGCGCCACAGCAGTCCGCCGCGGCGGCCGGGAGAGGTCGAAGCGGCGGCTGCCCCAGCCAAAGGCGTCGTGGGCGAGGACCACGAAGCCCTGGCGGGCGATCTCCGAGGCAAGGGCCCGGCCTTCATAGTGGACGGCCCGTGCAGCTCGGCCGGATAACGAAGCGTCATGGTCCGCCGGAAGGTCCACCAACCTGTCCGCGCCGCCGAACTTATTGCCGCCGTGGCAGTGCAGGGCAAGGATGCCGGGCAGTGGCCCGTTACTTCCCGCCGGGTGCACCAACCAGCCCGAGCTCCGTGGGCCGAAACCCAGCTGCCAGGTCAGTTGTGAGGTGGTGACGCCGTCGTACGTCTCTTCCCAGTGGACCGTAACAGCCGGGACCTTTCCTCCGGCAGGGACTCCCAGCGCCTCCGCGAGCTCCTGCGGAGCCGGAGCGCCGGTTTCATGAGGTGGAGTCTGTTGGATATAAGCCGGCCAATCCTCGTAGCCCGGGAGGGCACTGCGCCGGGCTGTTTCGCTCACTGACCTGCCTCTTTTCGCTGAAGATTGGGTGCTCTTTGGCCGCCACACAAGCGGTAGCCAGTTGGAAAAGTTCAACATCCGACTCAGGTGTGCGCACACCCGCACTGCGCGCAGGACCAGCATTGACGGAAAGCGGTTTCCGAAAAGTATCAAAGGGCTTGATAAGTGTCAAGAAGCTGCCCACCTCTCACGGCGCGGACGCTGAAGTCCCAGCGGTGTGCTCCGGACGTCATCCGAAGGGACGACAAGTACCCCACCACACTCCAGCCGGGCAGGCTGTCAGGTCTACGTCCGTTGCAGGCTGAAGAAACCTTTGCAATTTCCATTGGAATGCGCTTTCCTTAGATGACAGAAACAATGTGGCGTGAAGCACATCCCGTACCCAATCCACCGTTTCCCGAAGCAATGCCCCGCACCGACTCAGGAGAGACAATGATGACAACTCTGACCCGTCGATCAGCCCTTAGGCTCTTTGCCGGAACCGCCGCCGTGGGAGTCCTGGCCGGCTGCGGCACCGGTGGCGCCAAGAACGCTGACGGCTCCGTGACGCTGCGGGTCGCATGGTGGGGCAATGATGTCCGCAACAAGCAAACGCAGCAGGTCATCGACGCCTTCCAGAGCGCCCACCCGAACATCAAGATCCAGGCAGAGCCTGGGGTATGGTCCGGCTACTGGGACAAGCTCGCAACCCAGACTGCCGCCAACGACGCTCCCGACGTGATCCAGATGGATCTGGCCTACATCGCCGAGTACGGTGGCCGCGGAGCACTCCTTGACCTTTCGAAGCAGAGCCAGTTGAACCTCTCAGCCTTCGACAAAAACACGATTGCGGCCGGGCAATACGGCGGCAAGCTCCACGGCATCAGCACCGGCCAGAATGCCTTGGCCGTGTTCGCCAATGTCAAGGTCTTCGAGGCTGCGGGAGTTGCGATCCCGGACGACTCGAAGTGGACGTGGGAGGACTACGTCACCACCGCAGCAGCCGTGGCTGGAGGTGCTTCCAAAGGCGGAGCTGTCAACTACGGGTCTTCCTACTCCTTCACCGATTCAACCCTGAGCATCTGGCTGCGCCAGCGCGGCGAGCAGCTCTACACACAGGATGGCCAGACGGGGTTCACTACGGACGGCATTACATCTTTCCTGGCGCTCCAGAAGAAGCTCCTGGACTCTAAGGCAGCGGCCCCCGCAAGCGTGGCGCAGGAGGACGTCTCAGCTGCCGTCGAGCAGACCCTGGCAGCAAGGAACAAGACGGGTCTGTCGTTGTGGTGGACCAACCAGCTCGGGCCGCTCACCAAGGCGACCGGGAGTGAGATCAAGCTGTTGCGCGTCCCGAGCCAGGATGGCAAGCCGAAGGACGATGGACTTTTCTACAAGCCCTCCATGTACTGGTCTGCCTCTTCCCGTTCCAAGCACCCCGCCGAAACGGCAACGTTCATTGACTACCTCGTCAACAGCACCGATGTCGCCAAGGTCATCACCACCGAGCGCGGGTTCTCGTCCTCGCCGGCCATCCAGTCTGCAATCCAGCCCCTCCTCACGACCGTCGACAAGAACGCCCTCAACTTCCTGAACTCGATCAAGCCCGAGCTCGCCGATCCGCCGGCCGTGCCTCCTGCCGGCACCAGCACCGTTTCCACGGTTCTCGCCCGCTACACCACTGACGTGCTCTTCGGACGCTCGACTCCTGAGGTCGCAGGCGCGGCGTTCAAGGGCGAAGTGGACGGCTTGATTAAGAACGCCAAGAAATGAGCGCCCTCACCGAACTGGGCAATCTCAGCAAGAACTCGGGAGGCGGCAAAGGAAAGGTCAAGCCTTCCTCCAAGGACAATCGTGCGGCACTGGTGTTCCTCACACCGTGGATCATCGGCCTGGTCTGCATCACGATCGGCCCGATGCTGATCTCCCTGTACTTGTCGTTCACGGACTACAACCTGATCCAGGACCCGAACTGGATTGGCGGAGACAACTTCACGCGCATGCTGCAGGACGACCGCTTCTGGAACTCCCTCCGCGTGACACTGACATACGTCATTGTCGGAGTTCCCCTGCAACTCGGCCTCGCACTCGCCGTGGCCTTGGCCTTGGACAAGGGCCTCAAGGGCTTGCCGATCTACCGCTCGATCTTCTACCTGCCCTCCTTGCTGGGCTCCTCCGTGGCCGTTGCGATCCTGTGGAAGCAAATGTTCGGCACCTCAGGACTGGTAAACCAATTCCTGGCCATGGTCGGGATCACCGGCCCGGGCTGGATCTCGGATCCGAGCACCGCCTTGGGGAGCATCATCCTGCTGCACGTATGGACCTTCGGCTCGCCCATGATTATCTTCCTGGCCGGGCTTCGGCAGATCCCCGTTATGTACTACGAGGCCGCCGCGGTCGATGGGGCGGGGCGTTCTACGCGTTTCCTTAAGATCACCCTGCCACTGCTGAGCCCGATCATCTTCTTCAACCTTGTCCTTCAGATCATCGGCGCGTTCCAGTCCTTCACGCAGGCTTTCATTGTCTCCGGCGGCACCGGTGGCCCGTCCGATTCGACGATGTTCTTCACCCTGTACCTTTACCAGCGCGGCTTCGGCCAGTTCGACATGGGCTACGCCTCGGCCATGGCCTGGGTGTTGCTGGTCATCGTCGGCGCCTTCACCGCCGTCAACTTCTACGCATCGAAATTTTGGGTCTTCTATGACGACTGAATCAGCCCCGCTCACTACAGCCAGCCGCGTCGTCGCCGACGCCATAACCCCAGCCCCCCGCAGCTCACCGGAAGGGCAGAAACCCACCGGCGGCCCACGCGCCGTCGGCTTCACCCGGAGCGCGCGGTCGCGGGCCAAGAGTGTCCTCAAACACGCGGTCCTGATCGCCACGGCGATAGTGATGATCTACCCGTTGCTATGGATGGTCGTGTCGTCGTTTCGCCCCAGCGAGGACGTATTCCGTGCTCCCGGCTTGTGGCTGACCGAGGCCCACATGGAGAACTACGCCAACGGCTGGAACGCCCTGACATCGCCTTTCTCGACTTATCTGATCAACTCAGCGATCGTGGTGCTGGGCGCCGTTGTGGGCAACCTCGTCTCTTGTTCGATGGCCGCCTACGCTTTTGCGAGGCTGGAGTTCCGTGGCAAGAAGTGGATGTTCGCCGCCATGCTCGTTACGATCATGCTCCCCATCCATGTCGTGATCGTGCCGCAGTACATCCTGTTTTCGCAGATCGGCTGGGTGAACACTTTTGCACCTCTCATCGTCCCCAAGTTCCTGGCCACCGACGCGTTCTTCACCTTCCTGATGGTCCAGTTCATCCGCGGAATTCCACGTGAACTGGACGAAGCGGCGAGGATCGATGGGGCCGGCCACCCGCGTATCTTCCTGCGGATCATCCTCCCACTGATGACACCAGCCCTGGCCACAACCACCATCTTCACTTTCATCTGGACCTGGAGCGACTTTTTCAGCCAGCTCATCTACCTCACGTCCCCGGACGTGTTCACCGTCCCCGTGGCCCTCCGTAGCTTCGTCGACGCCCAGTCCAGCACGGACTGGGGTGCAATGTTCGCCATGTCCGTCGTGTCCCTGCTGCCCGTATTCATCGCCTTCCTCATCGGCCAGAAGTTCCTGGTCAAAGGCATCGCCACCACCGGCATCAAATAAGCAGGGAGCTTGAGTGCGTGCTCGGGTGGGTGCCGTGGTCCGTGGCCAGGTGTCACTCTCGGGGAGGTCGAGAAGCGAGATCTCGGCGGAGTCGCCGCGGATCGCGTCGACGCGCCAGAGCCGCGACCCTACCCGCACGGACCAGCTGGGCCGGTCATCGCTCGCGGCCAATTAGGAGAATCCACATGCGCGTATGCTTCCGTTCCTCGGTCAAACCCAGCCAGATTGCCAAATACCGGCGCCGCCATGCTGCCGTGTGGCCGGAGATGCTCCGCGAACTCAAGGCAGCCGGCTGGAACAACTACTCGCTATTCCTGGCCGACGACGGGCTGCTGGTGGGGTACGTGGAATGCGACGATTTCGACGCGGCACGTGCCCGCATGGCCCTGAGCGATGTGAATGCCCGGTGGCAGGCGGAAATGGCGCTCCTGTTCGAAGACGACGCACGGGCGCCGGACCAAGGCTTCCTCCAACTCACGGAAATCTTCAATCTCGAGGACCAGTTGTCCGGGGGTTGAGGCCCCGGACCGAAAACCATGCCCGAAGCCCCGCAGCCCAAGCCCCGTCAAACGATCGCGGAAACCCCAGTAACCGCACGGCCCACAATGAGCGAGTTGATCTCGAACGAACCCTCGTACGTGTAGATCGCTTCGGCGTCCGCAAAGATCTTGGCCATTTTGTAATCGGTCACAATGCCGTTTCCGCCCAGGATGGACCGGCCCATCGCCACGGTTTCACGCATCCGGGCGCTGCAGTAGGACTTGGCCAAGGCCACCTGGGACATCTGGGCGCCGCCGTGCCGCACTCCCGTGCTGTCCGTGTAGATATCCTCCTGCAGCTGGGCTATCCGCACCATCATGCCCATGCTGGCCACCGCATTGCCGAGCATGTCCACCAGTTGCTGCTGAATGAGCTGGAACTTCGCCAGCGGCCGTCCGAACTGCTGGCGTTCAAGCGCGTACTGGCGGGCGACGTCGAACGCCGCCAACTGCTGCCCCACGGCCTGCCAGGCCACCATGAGCCTGGAGCCGCGCAGCAGGTGGTTGGTGTCGGCGAAACTGTCGATCCCCGCGAAGCGGTCCGCCTCGGCAATCCGGACGTCCTTGAGGACAATGTCTGCGTTCTGCACCGTGCGCAGGGCGATCTTGTTTTCGATCTTGGTGCGCGTCACGCCGGGAAGGGTGGCGTCCACGATGAAGCCTCGAACTGCGCCGTCGGCCTCGTCCCGGGCCCAGACCAGCATGTGATCGCAGAACGTCCCGTTGCCGATCCAGCGCTTGGCGCCGTTCAGCACCCAGTAGTCGCCGCCGTCGTCGGCTCCCCCCGCGACCCGGCGCGCCGCGGTCTGCATGCCGCCGGCCACATCGGAACCGTGATCCGGTTCCGTGAGCGCAAAAGCGCCCGTGGTCCGCAGGTTGGAGGCGTCGTCGAGGTACCGGTCCTGCTGGTCCTTGGAACCAAACTCGTAGAGGGCCTCGATGAAAAGGTCGTGGTGGACCATGAAGAACGTGGCAATCGAGGTGTCCACGCGGGTCATTTCCGCGATCACGAGCCCGGCGAACAGGTTGCTGTAGCCGCGGTGCGTCGGAGTGCTGAGGCGAAGCGCGGCAAGCTTGGGCAGGATGTGTGCCGGGAACTCGGCTTTGTCCCACCAATCCTTGGCGTAGGGAGCGATTTCCGTGGCCAGAAATTCCCGGAGCTCGTTGAGCTTGCGCTGTTCCTGGACGCTGAGAAGCGATTCGAAATCGAAAAAGTCCGCCGCAGGGAGGGAAGCACCGGGACCAGCCGAGTGTTCGACGGCGGCCGCCACCTTGTGCGTCTGGCTCACTTTGGTGCCATCCGGATAGCGCCGTCGAGGCGGATGGTTTCGCCGTTGAGCATGGCGTTTTCGACGATGTGCGCCACAAGGTTGGCGTATTCGGCGGGACGGCCAAGACGGGCGGGGTGCGGTACTTGCTGGCCCAGGGAGAGCTGCGCGTCTTGAGGCAGGCCGGCCAGCATGGGGGTTTCGAAGATGCCGGGCGCAATGGCCATCACACGGACCAGCGAGCGTGCGAGTTCACGGGCCAGGGGGAGCGTCATCGCGGCAACGGCTCCCTTGGAGGCCGCATACGCGGGCTGTCCGATCTGGCCGTCGAATGCCGCCACGGAGGCCGTGTTGATGATGACGCCGCGTTCCTCACCGCCGAGCTCGGTGGACGCAGGCTCGTTCTGGGCCATCGCGGCAGCGGCAAGTCGGATGACGTTGAAGGTGCCTACGAGGTTGATCTGGATGACCCTGTTGAAGTTCTCCAGCGGCAGCACGCCGTCCTTGCCGAGCACCTTGCCTGGGGTTGCCACGCCAGCACAGTTGACCAGGATCCGGAGCGGGCCCAGGGCGACGGCGGCATTGACAGCGGCCTGCACTTGCTCTTCGTTGGTGACATCGGCGGCAACGAACACGGCCCTGCCGGCAGCGCCTGAGTCGTTGAGTTCGGCCGCGAGAGCTTCGCCAGGAGAGGAGTGGAGGTCAAGCAGCACCACCGATGCTCCGGCGTCGAGCAATCGCCTGGCAGTGGCGGCTCCCAATCCCGAGGCCCCGCCGGTAATCAACGCAACTGCGCCTTTGATGTCCATCCATCCTCCTCGATGCAGAACCAAAATCCGTTAATGAATGTTAACTGAATCACTTTGATTGTGCACTGCGGAGGGGCCTGCGGCCAAGCGCGCAGAGTTAGGCTGTCACCATGTCCGCCCCCGACACCTCGCAGGGCACCTCCGGAACACCGGATTGGGCCGCGCGAGCCGACGACGCCGCACGTTCAGTCACCCGGCATTTCGGACGGCGCCTCCTCTTTCTTCCCGGAACCCACCTCGCGGCGTCGATTCGGCCCTCCAGCCGTTTTCCGGGTCAGCCGTGGAACTACTGGTGGCAGGCGCACTACGTCGATTGCCTCGTGGACGCCGGGTTGCGCGAACTGACCTCGGGAGCAAGGTTCGACGGCGGTGATCGCCCGAGCGCCGGCCGGCTCGCTTCACGCTTGGTCAGCACCATCCGCTTGCGCAATTTCCTTCGCTACGTGAACGGCTACTACGACGACATGGCATGGCTCGCCCTCGCCACCCTGCGCTTGGACGCCCTGGCCGAAAAGGGGCGCCAGCCCGGCCGCCGACGCAACGCCCGGTTGCAGAGAAGCCTCTCTCCGCAGCTCGAATCGGCCTCCACGGACGATCTGGGCGGCGGCACCTTCTGGAGCACCAAACGCGATTTCAAGAACACCCCCGCCACGGCCCCGGTGGCCCTGCATTTCGCCCGTACCGGCAAGCCGCAGCGGGCCCAAAGCCTGCTGGACTGGCTCGACGCCACGCTCTTCGAACCCACCCGGGGCCTGTACCTTGATGGTGCCCGGATCCAGGAAGGCAAGTTGGTCCTGGCGGAGGAGATCTACACCTACAACCAGGGCCCCGTGCTCGGCGCCCTCCTGGAGCTGGGTGGAGCGACGAACGTGGCACGCGCTGCCGCCCTGGTGAGCTCGGTGGCCGAACACCTGACCGTCCCCGGGCCTGACACTCAGGGGAGGCTCGTTCTTCGCGGCGAAGGAACCGGCGACGGCGGGCTCTTCACCGGGATCCTCGTCCGTTACCTGGCACTCGCCGCGGAGGACATGCGTTTGCTTGCCACCAGCCAGGCCACCGCCCGCCGGCTAGTGCTCAATACCGCGGAGGCGCTGTGGGCGGGGCGAACTGTGCGCACCGCGAGCCCGGACGAAGCCAACGACGACGACGACTGGCTCATCTTCTCGATGGAACCCCAGCGTTCGGCCGCCAGCACGTACCCGGCGGGCACCGCCGTCGAGCTCTCCACACAACTACAGGCGTGGATGGTGCTGGAAGCCGCGGCGCGAGTCCAATAATCGATTGCTCCGTGAGCGTCGTTTTCAGCCTCCAAAAGGCCACTTACGGAGCAATCGATGGGGGCAGAGGCTTCGTCAACGCACATTTTCCGGCGCCTTGTCTGTGCCGCGGCCTAGGCTGGAGCTGTGAATCCGATCCCGAGTCCGTTTCCTGTCACAGTGGTCGCCCCGCCGCCGGAATGGTGGCAGATCCTTGGCGCGCTCAGCCCGCTCGCTGTCCTTGCCGCGGCGATGGTTGCCGCGATCGTAGCCCTCCTGTCCCTGCGGCAGAAGGCGCGGGCGGACAACAGGTCCGAATGGTGGCGCCGCGCTCAATGGGCGCTGGACGCGTCCCGGTCCCGGAGTCGTTCCGAGGCCGAAATGGGCCAAAAAGCCATCGAGCTTCTGGGCCAAAGCGATCTCGCGTCGCGGGAGGAACTCGCGCTCCTCAAGGTCGGCACTGAGGATGCTCTCCTGGCAGCTGCCAAGGCATCTGAAACCCGCACCCTCACCCCGTCGCAACGTCCCGCCTCGGTGAGCCCCGAGGACCGCAAAGTACAGATCGCCGCCGCCAAGGCCAGGGTCATGTTGGACCAGCGGCTCAGCGAGGACACCCCAGGCTGGATCGTTGCGCTCTCTCAGGAGGCGCCCGGGTAAAGTCCCGGCTATTCTGCCACCGCCGGCTTTTTCTTCTGCGGATACGGGGTCTCCTGCCTCGCCAGCATCTCCACGAAACCCTCGATCTTCCTGGCCCGCGTCTCGGCCTTCTTCACCGAGTTGGTGCGGTAGATCAGGGCATAGCGGTTGACCGACGTCAACACGTCGAACATCGCCTGGGCTGCCGGAACCGCCGAGATGGCTGCAGCGAGGTCCTCCGGAACTTCCGCATCCGCCTGGCCCACGTACGCAGCCTCCCAGCGCCCATCCGCCTTGGCGCTCTCGACGACGGCCCATCCGGCCGGGGTCATCTTGCCCTCAGCTTCCAAACGGGCAATGTGCCCCACGTTCCGTTTGGACCAGGGGCTCTTGGGGCCGCGGCGGGTCATGCGCTGGAAGACGCTCTCGCCGTCGCGCCTTCTGCCTTGGCCGTCGATCCAGCCGAAACAGAGGCACTCATCCAAGGCAGCGGCGTAGTCCAGTTCCGTCACGTTGCCGCCCTTTTTGTGCAGCACCAGCCAGACGCCGGGGCTATCGGCGCCGTTCTTTTCGAGCCAGGCCCGCCATTCGGCAGCATCTTTGACGATCAGTTCTTCAAGTTCAACAGCCATGGCCCCATTCTGGTGCCCGCTAGGCTGAGACGAAAGCCCACCCGACTCCCGTCCCGGAGGATCCATGCTTCGCGTCCGCCCCATCCAGTTCACGTCCGACGTCGCCGCTTGGAAGCACCTTCTTGTGGCGCTGGGCCTCGTGTGCGTAGTGGATCGCGGGGATTGGGTGGAGTTCGACGCCGGTTCTGGCCGCGTCGCTCTGCACCGCACCGCCGCGGACTCGCCCGACGACGGCACTACCGTGTTCGGCGTCGAGGTCGGCGACCTGGCCGAGTTCGCCCGACGCACCGTTGCGGACGGAACCCGCGCCGAACTCTTCGATGCCGATCACGGGCAGGCCGTGCGTATTACCGCCCAGGACGGCTTCACGTTCCCCGCCGACAAGGCGACCAGCCGCGCGACCAGCCCGGAAGCGGACCCGGGGCTCGCCGTCGTCGGGACCTGGCTCACGCCGGATGTGCCGGGGGCCGCGCAGGAGTTGCGCAACATTGGCGCCCGACCGCGGAACATGTCCACCGACGCCGCGGATTTCAGCACGAAGAACGGCGGCATCCTTTTGGTCCGGCAGTCTTCGGAGACGGCCGCGGGAGGCCTCTCTTTCGAGTACGACGGCGACCTCGCAGCTCTGGAAGCCCGGCTCACCGCCGCCGGACTCAGGGCAGCCCGGACCGGCTCGCTCCTCACGGTCCAGGCCCCGCGCGGCGGAACCATCACTGTGGCGGGGCCTGCATAACCAAACGCTCGCTCACATCTACGGGCCTTCCCCCAACGCTCCTGCAGATCTGACGCCGAACAGCCAAACGCTCGCTCACCTCTACGGGCCTTTCCCCCAACGCTCGCTCACCTATACAGGCCCCTCCCCCAACGCTCGCTCACCTATACAGGCCCCTCCCCCAACGCTCGCTCACCTATATGGGTCTTTCCCCCCGACGCTTCTGCACATCATCTCCAGGAGCGTTCCGGCGTTTGGGCTCATAAGTGCGCGAGCGTTGCCGATTAGGCATCAAAGGTGACGGAGCGTTCAGGGGATCCTTCTCCGGCAAGTCGCTCGACGAAATCCTGGCCGTCTGATTCGTAGGGCGTGGAACGGCCAGTGATGGGGTAGAACTTAACCATGAGTGTTCGTACCCCTGATCCCTACTCCGGCTGGCTTTCCGATGAAGACCTCTTCGAAGCCCGCGGCCGCCTCCCCATGGTTTACGTGGAGGCGGTTCCCGTGCGTCTGGACCCACTCGGATTCGTCAACGAGGTAGGCACCCTTCTGCAGGGCGACGCCGACGGCGCCATGGTCCGTTCCTTCGTCTCCGGCCGCGTGCTCTACCGCGAAACCATCCGGGCCGCGCTGTTGCGGCACATGGAAAAGGATCTCGGCCCGCTGGCGTTCCCGCAATTGCCTGTGAGCCCCGTGCCGTTCACGGTGGCCGAATACTTCCCAGCCCCATCGCAGACCGGTTTCACGGACGACCGCCAACACGCCGTGTCCCTCGTCTACGTCATCCCTGTAACCGGCGAATGCGAACCACGCCAAGATGCCCTCGAGCTGACGTGGATGACTCCCCAGGAGATCCTCAGCGACGATGTGCAGCAGGAATTCAGCGGCGGTCGCGGTAATCTGGTGCGCCAGGCTTTGGCCTTTGCCGGGGTCGGACAGTAGCAGCAGCGGCAGGTAGTAGCCGCCTCCCCGATTTGTTCGGTGGGGTTTTATAGACTGTTGGGCGGACCCCAAGAGAACCAAAGGACTTCCGATGACTCACAGCCCAGCCGACCAGCAGTACCGTGAAAAGCAGGCTGGGGCCCTGCAAATCGGGGACTACCTGTTCCTCCCCGGGGATGGTCCCGCGGAGGAAATCACGCAAATAGAGCTCGAACACGACGATTTTGGCGTGCCCGCACTCGTCCTGGTGACCACCCTCGACGGCGGAAACGTGCGCATCGCCATCGGGTCCAGCGTCCCGGTGGGAGAGGCGGTTGTCACTCTCGACGACGACGGCGACGCGCCCGCGAAGGAAGATCCCGCCACGCTCGCGGAGCCGGTTCCCGGCGACGCGCCCGACGACGTTACCTCCGAGGGCGGTACCTCCGACGGCGGCGACGAGCCCGCGGAAGCTGTTCCCGCCGTCGTCGTACCTCCTTTGCCCGCGGTGGCACCGACTGTGAGCGGGCCGGGTCCGCAGCTCGCGCTGATCCCGGAACCGACGGATTCCCCCGAGGACGTGGTGGCCGCCGCTGCCGAGGCGCACCCGGGCAGGAACGGGGTCGCGGTGCTGAGCGAACGCCTGGTGAAGGGCATCAACACGAAGTCGGGAAGCTGCCTGCGGGACCTGAGCGACCTGGCCCACGATCTCTTCATCGAGTTGCGGGATCCGGATCACGCCTTGGCCGTGGCCGACATCCTCAACGTGCTGCCGTACGACGGAAACCGCGACCGATGGATGTCCGTGGAGCGTTCCCTCGCACTTTCCAGCTTCATTTGCCGTGAACTCGGCCAAACGGAACGCGCCAAGGTCTACGATCAACTCCTGCAGGCACCGGACACCTTGGAGACAGACCCGTTCAAGGCCCGGATCAACGCCAAAGTCCGGCAACGTGGGCTCAACGAACCGAATTTGTACGACAAGGAAATCTTCCGCTCCATCGACAACGGCAACCGCGATGCCGAGCGAGAATGGCGGTTGCTCCGCCTCGAAACCCTGCTGTTCCTGCGCTCGCACGGCGGCTCGACCACCCTTGGCGTGGGCGAACTCGATCACCGGATAGCGAACGAGCTCGAGGCTGTGCGGGCGTAGGCGTTGGCGTTGGATTCCGCAAGACCTGTCGTGTTCGCTCCAACGGCGGTAGATTCGGGCCATGACGAACAATCTGAGCGTTGTGGTTAATGCCGACGCGCAGCAAGTTTGGACTTCGCTGCGCGAACCGTCGCTCGTGGCTCAATGGCACGGCTGGGAGGCCGACGAGCTTGGCGACGAAATCAACCAAATCTATTTCACCCCCAACGTGGTTGAAAATTCCGACCACACAAGCCTCACCGTGAATGGCGGAGACGTCTTCGAACTCACCCCGGTCAGCGGAGGCACCGAGGTCCGCGTAACGCGGGCCGCCTTGGACCATGATTCCGAATGGGCCGCGTGGGACGAGGACATCACCCAAGGCTGGCTGACCTTCCTGCACCAACTTCGGTTCGCCTTGGAACACCACCCCCACGGGCACCGGCGCACGCACTTTGTTTCCCTGCCCGGCGGTAGCGGCTCCGGCATCCAGAAACTGGGGCTGGCCGACGTTCCGGCTCCTGGGGAGGAATACTCGCTGACGTTGCCCACGGGCGAGGCCCTCTCCGGCAAGGTCTGGTTCCGGAGCAATCATCAGGTGGGCCTCACGGTACGCAGCTACGCGGAGCACGGGGACGGTCTGCTGATTGTGGCGGACCAGCCGGTGATTCCGGAGAAGAGGCCCGACGGCGGGACTGTCGTGATCGCTTCCACCTACGGCTTGGGTGCGGCCAGCCTGGACTCGATCCGCTCCCGCTGGGACGGCTGGAAGGCTGAGAACTACCCCACAGAGGTGCATTCGCACTGACAATTCACGCTCCGGGGCTGGCAGACTGTAACGGTGCCAGCCGATTCCCCACTGCCTCATTCCGGGTCTAGCTCCGAGGCCGATCCTTCCGCGCTCGTGGCTGCCCGGCAATCCGCGTTTTCCTTCGAGGTGGGCGCGCGGCTCAGCGAAACGCGTCCGCCGTCGTCGGGCCGTTCGAAAGGCAACGGTAGCCGCGGCGACGGCAAGCGCGGCGACTTCCTGGGCCGCACCGGCTCCATCACCACACCGCACGGCCAGATCCAGACGCCCGCGTTTATCGCCGTCGGGACCAAAGCCACGGTCAAGGCAGTGCTACCCGAATCCATGAAGGAGCTCGGTGCGCAGGCGTTGCTGGCCAATGCCTACCACCTGTATCTGCAACCGGGCCCGGAAATCCTGGACGCGGCGGGCGGGCTCGGCGCGTTCATGAACTGGGATGGGCCCACGTTCACCGACTCGGGCGGCTTCCAGGTGATGAGCCTCGGCTCGGGGTTCAAGAAGGTCATCGACATGACCTCCGTGGACACCTCCGGGCCCGACGACGCCGTGGCGCCGGGCAAAGAGCGGCTGGCCCATGTGGACGAGGACGGCGTCTGGTTCAAATCCCACTTGAACGGGGACCGGCACCGTTTCTCGCCGGAGATTTCCATGCGGGTGCAGCATCAGATCGGCGCCGACATCATGTTTGCCTTCGATGAGCTGACCACCCTGCAGAACTCACGTGGCTACCAAGAGGAATCCCTGGAGCGGACGCGTCGCTGGGCCGAGCGCTGCGTCGTCGAGCATCAGCGGCTGACAGCCGAGCGGGCGGGGAAGCCGTACCAAGCCCTGTTCGGCGTCATTCAGGGGGCGCAGTACGAGGACCTCCGCCGCAAGGCATGCCGGGACCTTGGCGGGATGCCCTTTGACGGTTTCGGCATCGGCGGAGCCTTGGAGAAGGAGAACCTCGGCACCATTGTGCGTTGGTGCAATGAGGAACTTCCCGAGAACAAGCCCCGGCACCTCCTGGGGATCTCCGAGCCGGATGACATCTTCACGGCCATCGAAAACGGTGCCGACACCTTTGATTGCGTCTCCCCCACTCGCGTGGCCCGCAACTCGGCCTTTTACACGCCGTCGGGACGGTTCAACCTGTCCGGCGCGCGCTACAAGACGGATTTCAGACCCCTGCAGGAGGGCTGCGACTGCTACACCTGCGCCAACTATTCGCGAGCGTACATCCACCATTTGTACAAGGCCCATGAAATGGTCTCGCACACGCTGATCTCCATCCACAACGAGCGCTTCGTGGTGAAGATGGTGGACGACGCCCGCTTCGCCATCGAATCCGGGGACTTCTTCGAGTTCAAGGCCGAGACCCTGGGGCGGTACTACGGTTAGATTCCCGTCGCCTCCCGTCG
Organism: Arthrobacter sp. FW306-04-A; assembly: GCF_044358315.1. GTDB lineage: Bacteria > Actinomycetota > Actinomycetes > Actinomycetales > Micrococcaceae > Arthrobacter. The sequence continues at coordinate 426,562 of NZ_CP084559.1, read as the reverse complement.
AAATCGCTGGAACGGTGCCGGTTCGCCGGAGCGTTCGGGCGAACCGGGACAGTTCCGGCGACCCCACGTTTTCCACATAGCCGGCCAAGCCGCTTCCGTGAGCCCCGGCCGCCAGCGAGGCTGGATCAATGACGCCTTCCCCTCTGCCTTCGCTCCCGGAAAAAGGAAACCTTTGGCGCACCGATCAACTCCACGCACATGGGCTTAATTCCCGTGCAATCCTCCTCTTGGTGCGTCGCGGCAAGCTTGTCCGGCTACGGTACGGCTGCTACATCCGGGCCGCGCTCTGGAAGAAGCAATCCGCTAGGCTCCGCAGCACGCAACTGATTTACGCACACGCGCATGGAACGCTCACGACGTCGACGGGAGACTTCGTATATAGCCACACCTCGGCGGCACGGCTGCACCGCCTCTTCCTCTGGAATGTTGACGACCTCATCCACATCCTGCTGCGGGTCCGGCCGTCCAGCGAGCGCCTCGGCAAGGACGTCCGCGGTCACACCAGGCCTTTCGACGAGACGGACATTGTGACAATCGGGAACTTGCGGGTCACGTCCTTGGAGCGGACCGTGGTGGATTGTGCCATGTTGCTTAGCTATAAGCACGCTCTGGTGCTCATGGACCATGCACTCAGGCTTGGCGCTGATCGTGCGCAAATGCAGGCCATGGCCGACGCATTGGATGGCCGGCGCGGCGTCCGGAACCTTCGAAAGGCCCTGGTCAACGCTGATCCACGATCCGAGTCGGCCGGCGAAACTTTGTGTCGCGAACTCATCTCGCGGCTGAAGTTGCCGATGCCTGAACCGCAGGTTGAGGTGCAGAGCCGGGCAGGTCGGCATCGGCTCGACTTTGCCTGGCGGGAGGCAAAGGTCGCGTTGGAGTTCGATGGCAGAACCAAGTACTTCGATTTCAAACCAACAGACGAGGTGATTTTCCAGGAGCGACGCCGGGAGAAGGCCCTTAGCGAAGACGGTTGGCGTTTCGTCCGAGTGGAATGGAAGCAACTCTTTCGCGAGCAGGAATTCAAGAGCCGGATACTGAGCGCCCTCCGTCGTTAGCCTGCCGACGTCGAACCAGCCCGCCGCCGTCGAGATCGCCGGAACGCGCCTCGGTCGCCGAAACTCTCGGGCGAGCCGGCACCGTTCCAGCGAGCTCGCGCTCTAGAGGCCCTTACGGGCGGTCCGCCGTCGTCACGCCGATCACCAGAAGCACCACGTTGAGCACGACGGCGGGAGTCACCAGGAGCTCGGGGGCGTTGAACAGCATGCCCAACGCCAAGGGAACCAGAGCGAAAAGGCTCAGCACGTAGCCTCGGATCCTCGTTCCCAGCATGGCGGGTCCGCTACGACCAAGCTGCATGAGGTACACGAGCTTGGTCAGGTCTTCCTGCTGGCGGAATGCGCGCCGCAGCATGCCCGCACCCAGGCCGCCTCCTGCCGCCGCACCCAGGACGAGGAGCTCCACCCGGAAGCCACCGGCCAGCACGAAGAATCCGGCAGCCGCCGTCGTCCACAATCCCATCAGCATGACCGGCAGCGCGACGTGAACCCAGCGTGAGGCCGTCCTGGAAATCGGGAGGAGCGCGTCGAGGCTCGGGGCCATGCGCAACTGCCAAAGCGGGCCGGCCGCCGCTGTGGAAGAGAAGATCGCCGCTGCAAGCAGGACGGGGAGCAGGATGATGGGCGAATCGAACGTCTGGATCAGTCCGGTCAGGGGAACGACGGCGAGACCCAAGCCCCAGCGCCACAGCCGGCCGGGTTGCCGCGCGAGGACCGTCGCTTCCGCGTGGAAAAGCGCGCCAGCTGCGGTTCGGGGCGTGCCCGGGAGCCTGATCCTACTCCGTTTGCCGCCGCTGGAAAGCGAGGCGCTGAGCTCCCCGGTGTCCATTAGCGTCAGCGCAGCCTGGACATGTCCCCTCGCGGACCCTGCCTTGAGCAGCGACATCGTGCGGACACTGGAAAGCTTGTTTCGCATACCAAGTGCTGCAGCCACCAAAACGATCGCAGGAGCGGCAGCGAAGATCCATTCGCCTTGGAGTGTCCCGAAAAGCATCCCGCCGAGGACTACCGAAAGACCGGCCAACACCCACGTGGTCGCAGGGCCCCGACGCGGTCTCTGGTTCTTGGTTGGGTCTTGATGCCCGGCCGGGGCCGCCAAGCGCGTCTGGGCGAACGCGGCGAGCGCAAGGATCGCCGCACCGGTCAACGCCCCGGCGAGGATCCGCCCGGCAAACACCGCCGCGTTCGAGCCGCTGATGATCGCTACGGGAACGGTGGCAAGGGCGCCGACGACGGCTGCGGCCAAGACTGCGCGGCGCAAGCCTCGGGCGAGAAGGGGTTCGCGGTTGATGGCCAACGAGTACCACCAGTACCGCTGATTCGCCGTGATGGCCATGGGCCCGAGCCGGCCGGACACCCAATAGGCCACGAGACCCAAGAGCCCGAACCCTGCCACTAGTCCATACTCAACAGGTACGACTCCGTAGTTACCCGAAAGCAAATGTCCGCCGAAGCCATGCTCCGCTGCGGCGGTGAGCCCGTTGAGCAAACCTGTCGCGTAAATCAGGCCGACCCCGAACGTCAGGAACTGGACGTACAGCTCATTGAGCCTTGAAAGCAGGGACTGGCCGCGCGGGCGAATGACATTGCGAGTTGCACGCTCCGGGTCGAAGTCCACGAACTCCGGCCGCGCTACGGCAGCGGTGGACATGCTCATCGTCGGATCCTCGCCACGGCTTCGTCGGTACTAACCACGCGCGCACCCCCGTCGTCGACGATCACCGCCCGGGTACACGCCGCCTGGGCCACGTCCGCATCGTGCGTGACCATCACGACGGCCGCATTCTTCTTGGCAGTCCGGGCAATCCGCTGCGCCAGAAGGCCGCGCATGCGGGTATCGAGCCGCTGTTCGGGTTCGTCCAGGACCAGCAACTCGAAGGGCCGGATGAATGCTGAGGCAAGCAGGAGTTTGCGCCGTTGTCCCGAGGAAAGCTGATCGGGGAAGGCATCCGCCACGGTTTGTAGTTCAAAGAAGTCGATCTCGTCCTCCACAGCCGCATCCGGGTTGGCGACACCATGTCCGCGGGCCACCAAGGAAAGGTGCTCGCGGACCGTGAGTGAATCGAAGTAGGCATCCTCATCCAGCAGCACCGATACCTTGCTGCGAAACAGGGCAGAGCGGTCGTCCGGCATCAAGCCAAGCACGTGGGCATCGCCCTCAATGGCGGCCTGGGCGCCAATCATGGTGCGCAGCAGGGTGGACTTGCCGGCACCGTTTTCCCCGACCATCCCGAGCACTTGCCCGGAGAAGAGTTCGACGTCGAGCGGCCCACACACTGGATGGTCGCCATAGCCTGCAACAAGATTCGCTGCCGTCAACACGGCGTTCCCGGGCTTCATCCTCTGAACCTACCGGACTTTTCTGCGGCTCCCCTGAGCCTCCGACGCTCACTCACCTATGTGGCGTCCCGGCCCGACGCTCACTCACCTAAGTCGCTTGTGTCCCGGATTTCCTGCTCAGGCCCAGTAGCTGGGCTCGCGCTTCTTGATCCACCCAATGACCAAGGACGTCACGGGCACGAGGATGTATTGGACACCAGTCTTGTACAGGAAGCCGGTCAGTAAATAGTTGAGGAAACTTCCAAAGTCCGTGATACCGATGACCGAGGCAGCGATGCTGCAAAAGATGAGCGTGTCCACGAATTCCCCCAAACCGGATGACCCCATGAGCCGAGCCCAGAGCGTCCTTTCTCCGGTACGAGCTTTCATCTTGACAAGGATCCAGGAGTTGATGGTCTGGCCGGCGAAAAACGCCAGCAACGACCCTAGGACGATCAACGGGACGGGCCCCAGTGCACCTTCGATGGCAGCCTGTTTGGCGGTACCGTAGTCGTCGCTGAAACCGGGCAGCACGATGATGATCCAGTAGCAGAGCGATGCGAATGCTGACAGTGCGAACGAGGTGATGATTGCTTTGCGGGCAACCTTGAATCCATAAATCTCACTCATGACATCGCCGAGAATGTAGGCAAGCGGGAAGAGGAAGAATCCCCCATCAGTGATGATCGGACCGAAGACGACGCCTTTGGCAGCGCCAATGTTGGACAGGATCAGCACGACGGCCATGCATGCCAGCATGATGCCAAAGTACGGGGAGCCTATCGACGCAAACCGCGGAGCGGGTTTACTCAGGGTCTGGGATTCTGATGCTGACGTCATCGCTTGTCCGTTCGTAGTGGTTCGCGCAGGCGACCGGAGTTAGCACGGCGCCCCGCTGTATTAGCACTGGTGTGGACCCGCCTGCAAAACCGCGGAGCCTCCCCCATTCTCGCATCGGGGAATCGAGAATTGTCCGGAAAACTCGCCACTGTCCACAACGCTCCATCAGATCAAGTGAGCGAGCATCCCGCCAAAACCCAATACAAGTGAGCGAGCATCCCGCCAAAATCCGACACAAGGGAGCGAGCGTCGGAAAGGGAGGGGGACGACGACGGCGGGCGGCCGGCTTTCGAAGGCCAGCCACCCGCCGTCGGGCTCGGCGAGCTAGGCGTCGACAGTGTCCTGGTCGTCGGCCCGCGCGTCGTCAGAGTGCGGGGAGCCGAAAGCGCTCCCTTGCTCCTTGTCCAGGTGGGTGGACTTCTTATTCTTCAGGGCGAAGATGTAGACCAGCAGCGAAATGCCGATGGCCACGGTGACGTAGGTGAAGAAGACCTCCACCTGGCCGGCCTTTTGGAAGGCAGCGCCCACCAGCGGAACCGTCCCGCCGAACAGCGAGTTGGCAATGGCATACCCGAGGCCTACACCGAGCGCTCGGATGGACGAGGGGAAGAGCTCGGCCTTCACTAAGGCATTGATGGAGGTGTAGCCTCCCACGATCACCAGGCCGCCCATCATGAGCAGGAACGCCAGGAAGGGGTCCTTGGTTCCACTCAGCGCAGACAACAGCGGCCACGTGCACAGCACACCGAGGATGCCGAACCACAAAAGAAGCGGCTTGCGGCCCACCTTGTCCGAGATCATGCCGTAGACGGGCTGCAGGCACATGAAGATCAGGAGCGCCCAGAAGTTGATCTGGCTACTGGTTTCCTTGGCGATGCCGCTGGTGTTCTGCATGAAGGACAGGATGAAGTTTGTGTACGTGTAGAAGGCCACTGTCCCGCCGAGGGTCACGCCAATGCAGATCAGCAGTGCGCGCCAGTGGTTAGTGAGAAGCAACTTCAGGGTACCCGGCTGGGCTTCGCCCTCGGCCGGCTCGGCCATGGCCGCGGCGGCCTGCTCGGCGGAAATGGTCTCTTCCATGGAGCGTCGGAGCCAGAGGACAACCAATGCGGCAACGCCGCCAATGACAAAAGGAATGCGCCAGCCCCAGCCGCCCAAGGCTTCCTTGCCGAGAGCCTGTTCCAGGACCACGAGGACCAGCAGAGCCAGCATCTGGCCTCCGATCAGCGTGACGTACTGGAAGGAGGAGAAGAAGCCGCGACGCTTGGATGTCGCAGCCTCGGACATGTAGGTGGCGCTCGTGCCGTACTCGCCGCCCACGGAGAACCCTTGGATCAGCCGGATCAGGATCAGGAGCACCAGGGCCCACACTCCGATCACGTCCTTGGTGGGCAGGATGGCGATGGCGAACGACCCTCCGGACATCATCGTCACGCTCAGGGTGAGCGCGGCTTTACGGCCTTTGCGGTCGGCATAGCGGCCGAAGAACCAGCTGCCGATAGGGCGCATCAGGAACGTCACGGCGAAAACAGCCATGGCCTCAAGATTGCTCTGCAGCGGGTCCTTGGAACTGAAGAAATGCGATGCGAAATAGGCGGAGAACGCCGTGTAGATGTACACGTCGTACCACTCCACAAGGTTGCCTGCGGAGCCTTTGAGTATGTTGCCGACGGCCTTGCGCGTCCGGGCGGCCTCGCTCTGGGGCGCTGCTTGCTGAGTGCTCATCGATGAACCTTCCTGGAGATGACGCAGCCACCGGCCACGGCGCCACCTTACCGCCGGGTAACTTTAGGGATCGCGTTTTGGTCATATTGGTCATTCGTACAAAGCGGCCCCACGGCCCGCGTTTCCTCCAACGCCCCATTCGACGCCCTCTGGCAAGGCGGCGCCCGCTAAGGCAAGCTTGGTCGAAGAGAGGCGGAGTGGCGGGACACAGATCAGCCCAAGGGCCAGGGAGGGCGCATGGCGGAGCGTTTCGAAACCGTGGACGAGTACATCGCATCGCGGCCAGACGACGTGCAGACGATTCTTCGGGAGATCCGGCGGCGGGCCCTGGCGGCTGTGCCCGGAGCCGGGGACAGGATCAGCTACGGCATCCCCACCATCACCCTCGACGGCCACTTCGTGGTGTACTTCGCGGCCTGGAAGCCCCACATTTCCGTCTATCCAGTGCCCGACGGCGACGAGGAATTCGAGCGGGAAGTCGCCCCGTACCGGGCGGCCAAGGGCACGTTGAAGTTCCCTCTGGGGAAGCCGATGCCTTATGAGCTCATCGAAAATGTGGCGACGCTGCTGGCTGAGCGCGAGCGGGAACGTGGCGGGTACTGACAATCGGGCTGCGCGAGAGTACGGTACAGCCATGCGCCGCGATGAGCTTGAGCATGCCATCCGGGCTGCTACGGAAATCATTCACGGCGACCGGGTGATCGTGATCGGCAGCCAGTCAATTCTGGGGTCCTTCACGGAGGACGAACTGCCTGCGGCAATCACCATATCGGACGCCGTCGACATCGCCCCGTTTTCCGACGACGACGCCGGCACGCTTGCAGACAGCATCGATTCCGCGCTTGGTGAATGGTCGCCTTTCCACAACGAATTCGGGTTCTATGTCCAGGCGGTCGAAAGGGAGACCGCGGTGCTGCCGGCAGACTGGGAGTACCGCCTTGTCGGTGTGCGCAACGAGGCGACCCGGAACAGCACCGGGCTTTGTCTGGATCCCTACGATCTCTGCGCGGCCAAGCTCGTTGCAGCACGGCCCAAGGATCACGCGTTCGTTTTGGCGCTTATCGGAGCGTCCCTCATCGACCGCGTCCGGCTCGTGGACAGAATCAGGCTCATAGACCCCGCCGAGCCGCGCCGCGATGCGGCTTTGTCCTGGGCCATGTCCGTGTGAACCCACGACGCCGAACCTCGCCGACCCGGCCCCGGCCGGCCCCGAATCCCGCCCGAAACTGAAGGAGCAAGGTAATGACCAAGGTAGTAGCGCTCATGTCGATGTCCCTCGACGGCTACGTAGCGGATCTTGAGGACGGCGTCGACGAGATCTTCGACTGGTACTTCTCAGGTGACGTCGACATTCCGACCGTCAACCCGGACTTCACCTTCCACGTTTCTGCCGCGAGCGCGGAATACCTGCGTGCATTGACGGGCGAGGTAGGGGCGATGCTCACAGGTCGGCGCACGGCGGACCGCGCCGATGCCTGGGGCGGGCAGCACCCGTTCGGCGTACCTGCGTTCGTCGTGACTCATCAGGTGCCGGAAGGGTGGCACCGATCCGACTCGACGGTGCATTTCGTCACCGATGGGCTGGGAAGCGCCGTCGCGCAGGCAAAGGCAGCTGCTGGCGACAAGATCGTCGGCATGCACGGGCCGGACACCATTCGGCAGTGCCTCGACGCCGGGCTGGTCGACGAGATCCGCGTTGACCTGGTTCCGCTGCTGCTGGGATCCGGTATCCGATTGTTCGATCGCCTCGTGAACGCGCCGATCGCTTTGGGCAACCCGACCGTCGTCGAGGGCGTGGGCGTCACGCACCTGAACTACCCGGTCCTCAAGTAGCGGCCCCTCGGGCGATGTCGGCGTCACGCCGGGCGATGTCGGCGTCACGCCGGGCGAGTTTTTGGTCCATATCATGGGCCTAGCCGCGGAATTCCGGGGTGGTTCAACCCCCCGGAAGCCAAAAAGGTGCGTGGCGTGACGCGGCCGGCCAACCCCGGCACCCAGCGAACCGAATTACCCCGAGTGCGCCTCGAGGAACGCGTACACCTCGGTCTCGTCGACGCCGGGGAACGCGCCCGGCGGCATCGCGGCCAGCAGGTGCGAGTGAGCCCGGGCGGACGGCCAGGCGTTGCCTGCCCAGGAAGAAGCCAACGACGCCGGCGGGCGCTTGCAGCAGTTGGGGTCCGGGCACGTTGAGGTGGCCCGCGCCGTCGTCTCCCTCCCCCGGAACCATTTGACGTGCTGGTACGGCACGCCGATGCTGAGCGAGAACTCCCCCGCGGCCGAACGCTCGGTGCGGGCCGTGCACCAATAGGTGCCGGAGGGTGTGTCGGTGTACTGGCTGTAGGCGCTGAACTTGTCCGGAACGTCGAACACGGCGCGCGAAGTCCACGCCTTGCACGCCGGTTGGCCCTCGATCGCGCCGGTGTGGTCCTGGGGAAAGGCCACGCCGTCGTTCTCGTACGCCTTGTAGATGATGCCGCTCTGGTGGGTCTTCTGGAAATGCGTGGTGATGCCCAGGTGTTTCGTTGCCAGGTTGGTGAAGCGGTGTGCCGCGGTTTCATAGGAGACGGCAAAGGCGTCCCGGATGTCCTCGACGGCGATCTCTTTGGCAGCCTTCGCCTTCTGGAGGAACTCCAAGGTGGCGTGCTCGGGCAGGAGGAGCGCCGCGGCGAAATAGTTGGTGGCGACGCGCTGCGCCAGGAAGTCGCCGTAGTTCTTGGGCGTCTCGTGCCCCAGGACGTAGTGGCCAAGGGCCTGCAGGAGGACCGAACGGGGGTCGTGATCCTGCCTCTGGCTCTGTGTGAGATAAATTCGGTGATTCTTGAGGTCGGTCACTGAACGTGTGGAGTGGGGCAGGTCACTCACGTGGTGCAGCGTGAATCCGAGGTGGTCCGCGATGTCCGCGATGACGTGCTGGCTCAGCGGCCCGGAAGTGTATCCCACGCCTTTGAGCACCTTCTGCGCCTCGGCTTCGTACTCCGGAAAATAGTTGCCTCGCTCACGCATCATGGCACGTAGTTCACCGTTCGCGCGGCGGGCCTCTTCCGGCGTCGCTATTTGCTCATTGAGCCTGCGCTCAAGCTCCTGCAGGAGACCTATCTGCGACTCCAGCACGTCGAGCGGAAGCCGCGCGCTGACACGGATTTTCGGCAAGTTTAGGGATTCGTACAGCGGCCCTCGCTGGTACCGTTCCAACTCGATTTCCAGGGCGGCCCGGCGGCTGGGCGGCTCTGCCCCGAGCAACTGGTCTATGCCCACGTTCAGGGCCGTAGCGAGCTGCTTCAGCAAGCCCAATTTTGGCTCGCGCTTGCCGTTCTCAATGAGGCTCAGCTGGCTAGGGGCGGTCCCGACGGCGGCGCTCACGTCGTCGAGGGTCAGCCCGGCCTGCTTGCGCAGATACCGCACGCGGCGGCCCAGGCTGATGACGTCCAGTTCCGCAGAGGAAGCGGACGACGACGGCGGCGGTACTTCGCGGTTCCAGCTCACAGGTGACATTTCTTGAGCATACGCGAAGAAGTGCATTTCTTTCCATGGCTTTCCCCTAGAAAGCCCGTTGGAAGTACTGAAAAGTAAGAACTACGGAAACCCCGGCCGGCCGGAACTGCAAAGGCGCAGCGAAGATCGGCCGGGGCTACATACACAGCAACACGCCAAAGAAGCGTCAAAGGAGACAGACAATGACCGCAGCATTTGAACCAGAGCAGCCCACCTCCGCTCAGCAGGCCGCCGCACTGGAGCTCGAATGGGCTGCCAACCCGCGTTGGGAAGGCGTCACCCGCGATTACTCGGCCACCGACGTCGTCCGCCTCCGCGGCCGCGTCTCCGAAGAACACACCCTGGCCAGGCGAGGCTCCGAGAAGCTGTGGAAGCAGCTCACCGAGGAGCACAAGGAAGGCAAGTACACCAACGCCCTCGGTGCACTGACCGGCAACCAGGCCGTGCAGCAGGTCAAGGCCGGTCTGCGGGCCATCTACCTTTCCGGTTGGCAGGTAGCAGCCGACGCCAACAACTCCGGCCACACCTACCCGGACCAGTCGCTCTACCCGGCCAACTCGGTCCCCACCGTGGTCCGCCGCATCAACAACGCCCTGCTCCGGGCCGACCAGATCGAATTCTCCGAGGGCATCCAGACCGTTGAGGACTGGCTGGTCCCGATCGTTGCCGACGCCGAAGCCGGTTTCGGTGGCCCGCTGAACGCCTACGAACTCATGAAATCCATGATCCAGGCCGGCGCCGCAGGCGTGCACTGGGAAGACCAGCTCGCCTCGGAAAAGAAGTGCGGCCACCTCGGCGGCAAGGTCCTCATCCCCACCCAGCAGCACGTCCGGACCCTGAACGCCGCCCGCCTCGCGGCCGACGTCGCGGGCACCCCTTCGGTGATCATCGCCCGCACCGACGCCGAGGCAGCAACCCTGATCACCTCCGACGTCGACGAGCGCGACCAGGAATTCGTCACCGGTGAGCGTACCCCTGAGGGCTTCTACAAGGTCCGCAACGGCATCGAACCCTGCATCGCCCGAGCCAAGGCCTACGCCCCCTATTCGGACCTCATCTGGATGGAAACGGGCACCCCGGACCTGGAGCTGGCCCGCAAGTTCGCCGAGTCCGTCAAGGCCGACTTCCCGGACCAAATGCTCTCCTACAACTGCTCGCCGTCGTTCAACTGGCGCAAGCACCTGGACGACGCCACCATAGCGAAGTTCCAGCGTGAACTCGGTGCCATGGGCTTCACCTTCCAGTTCATCACTTTGGCCGGCTTCCACGCCCTGAACTACTCGATGTTCGACCTCGCCCACGGCTACGCCCGTGAAGGCATGAGCGCCTACGTCGAACTCCAGGAAAAGGAATTCGCCTCCGAGTCCCGCGGCTACACCGCAACCAAGCACCAGCGCGAAGTCGGCACCGGCTACTTCGACGACATCGCTACTGCGCTCAACCCGAACGCATCCACCCTGGCCCTGGTGGGATCCACCGAAGAAGGCCAGTTCCACTAAAACCTCCCGTTCGACGGCGGCGGGCTCGGTTGCGAACCGTGCGGCTCACCTCCGGCCTTCGGACCGGCATCCGTGCAGCCGGCCGTTGGGGGCCGACAAAGGCAATCCTCCGCGTGCTATTCCCCACGTCCCGGTCCGTCCTCGCTCAGCGAGGTCGAAACCGGGACGTGGGGAATAGCAGGCCGAGCGGTGCCGGTCCGAATGGCCGGACGCAACCACCGCAGCATCCAAACCGCACCGAACCCAGCTCCCGCCGTCGAACATTTGCTTCTCTGAGGAGAGATTGAAATGAACAGCTTCACTGACAACTACACGATCAACGGCATCACGCTGACCGCCCAGCCTATCCACCGGCAGAACGAGGTTCTTACCCCGGATGCCCTGGAGTTCATCGCAAAGCTGCACCGGGCTACGGCGGAGCGCCGCCAGGAGCTGATGCAGGCGCGGCACACCCGGCGCGGCCAGATTTCCAGTGGCCAGGACCCGCGGTTCCTCCCGGAGACCGAGTCCGTCCGCAACGATCCGAACTGGCGCGTCGCTCCCCCGGCACCGGGCCTTGAGGACCGCCGCGTGGAGATCACCGGACCGGTTGACCGGAAGATGACCATCAACGCGCTGAACTCCGGCGCCAAGGTGTGGCTGGCCGACATGGAAGACTCCTCCACCCCCACGTGGCGCAACGTCATCCAGGGCCAGCTGAACCTCACGGATGCCTTGGAGCGCCGGATCGACTTCACATCGCCCGAGGGCAAGGAATACAAGCTCCGTGCTGCCGAGGACCTGCCCACCATCGTGGTGCGGCCGCGCGGCTGGCACCTGCCGGAGAAGCACATGCTCATCGACGGAAAGCCCGTTGCTGGTGGCGTGGTCGACTTCGGCCTGTTCTTCTTCCACAACGCCCGCCGCCTGCTTGCACAGGGTAAGGGCCCGTACTTCTACCTGCCCAAGATCGAGAACCACCTCGAGGCGCGCCTCTGGAACGACATTTTCGTCCTGGCACAGGACCTGCTCGGCATCCCGCAGGGCACCATCCGCGCCACGGTACTGATCGAAACCATCACCGCGGCGTTCGAAATGGAGGAGATCCTCTTCGAGCTGCGCGATCACGCCTCGGGCCTGAACGCCGGCCGCTGGGACTACATCTTCTCCGTGATCAAGAACTTCCGCACCCGCGGCCCCCGGTTCGTGTTGCCGGACCGCAGCCAGGTATCCATGACCCAGCCCTTCATGCGCTCCTACACCGAGCAGTTGGTCCGGGCCTGCCACCGCCGCGGCGCCATGGCGATCGGCGGCATGGCTGCAGCCGTTCCCAACCGCAAGGACGAGGCCGCCAACACGGCAGCGTTCGAGAAGGTCCGCGCGGACAAGACCCGCGAGGCCGGCGACGGCTTTGACGGTTCCTGGGTCGCGCACCCGGACCTGGTTCCGGTGTGCCGCGAAGTGTTCGACGGCGTACTCGGCGACCGCCCGAACCAACTGGACCGCTCACGCGAGGATGTCACCCCGGACGACCGTGCCCTGATCGACATCGCCTCCACCGAAGGCACCATCACCGAGACCGGCATCCGGAACAACATCGAGGTGGGCATCCGCTACATCGAGTCCTGGCTGCGCGGCAACGGCGCCGTGGCCATCCACAACCTGATGGAGGACGCGGCCACGGCGGAGATCTCCCGTTCGCAGCTGTGGCAGTGGATCTACTCCCACGCCATCACCGACACCGGTGAAGTCATCACCCGCGCATGGGTCACCGACCTCCTGGACGAGGAGTTCGCACGGCTGGAACGCTTCGACGACGACCGCTTCAACGATGCCCGCAGCATCTTCGAGGAAGTCGCCCTGGCCGAGGAGTTCCCCACCTTCCTGACCATCCCGGCCTACGCCCGCTACCTCACGGAAACCCGCGAAGAAGCCACCAAGGAAGAACTCGTAGCCGCCTAAGATTTCCGGCCGCTGGGCTGCCTACACTCTTCGCAACAAGTGACCCCGATGGCCGGGGAGGCAGCCCAGCGACGGAACCCCTCACGGCGGGACTCGCCTGCCATCGCGAACCCACCTAGCGAAGTGAACCCGCCTAGCGTTGCCTGGCCACCCAGCGCACGGAAAGAGTGGTGCAGACGCAGAACGCGGCGACCGAACCAAGGATCACCAGCAGCGGCACGGTCCAGCCCTCGGAGATGCTGTGCACGTAACCGACGATGGTGGGAGCCAAGGCCGCGAAGCAGTAACCGACCCCCTGCACGACGGCGGACATCTTGCCGGCCGAGGCTTGGTCGCGCGCGAACTTGATGATGGCGATGAAGATTACTGTGATGCCACCACCCTGCGCGACTCCGCCTAGGGACGACCACAGCCACCACCAGCCCGGGGCCAGCAACAAGCCCAAAGGTACCGTGAGCCACAGGGCACTCAAGGTGACCGCCACCGCCGTCGTGCTGGCAAAACGGGCGATGAGCGGCACGCCGAGCCCGCCCACAATCGCGAAGATCTGGAAGAGCGACGACCCAGCGCCGGCTTGTGCGGTGCCCATGCCGAGTTCATCGGACAGGAAGCTCGGAAGCCACGCCGTCACACCGTAATACGAGAATGCTTGGCCGGCGAATCCCAGGGTCAGGCCAACGGTCAACCAGCCAACGCCGGAGGCGTTGCCGGCTCGCGACCCGTCCGCGGCCGGAACGGGAGCCGGAACGAAAGCTTGCCGGGCACCGACCGTTGGGACCCAGAACAGAATGGCCGCCAGGGCAAGGAGGGCACTCGCCCCCAAGGCAAGCCGCCAGCCCACAAGTTCTGCAAGCGGGGCCGTGGCCACCGAGGTCAGGAAGGACCCGATGTTCAGCGCCGCGGTGTACACGCCCATCGCGGTTGCCTGGCGTCGGGGCGCAAAATCGCGGCGGATGATGAGCGGCACTGCGATGTTGCCGATAGTGATTGCGAGGCCGATGAGGACGGTACCCACCATGACCGGAACCCCGCCGCCGCTGGAGCGGATCACGACGCCGGCCAGCACGCCCATGAGCGTGAGCATCACCGCGAATTCGGCACCGAACCTGGGCCCGGCCAGCGAAGCCAGCGGCGCGGCGAGCGAGAAGCAGAGGACGGGAATGCCGGTCAGCAGCCCGAGTTCGACGGGCGAGAATCCGAGGTCCCGTTTCAGGGAATCCACCACCGGCGCCACCGCGACGAAAGGTCCGCGCATGTTGAGGGCTATGAGGCCGATGCATGCCAGGATCAGCCAGCCTCGTGGCACCTTGGCGAGGAACTGGCCGGTCATGGGGTGCGCTGGAGGGCGGGGAAGGTAGGCATCACCTTCATTGCTATCACGACGCGCCTTTGCGGAACGCTACGTGACGCACCTCAGCCCGTTGCTTGGAGCGTGGCTTCAATCACGGCCGGAGACAAAACGTGCTGGGTGACCATCTGGCTCGCGCCGAGGATCGCGGCCTGGTCCCCCGCCATCGAAATGCCGATTCGCAGATGCGAAGTAGCCAGCGGGAGGGAGCGCCGGTAGACCACTTCACGGATGCCTGCGACGAGGTGTTCGCCGGCCTCCCCAACGCTGCCGCCGATCACGATCATCGAGGGGTTGAGTAGATTCACCACGGTTGCCAGGACATCGCCGACGTCGCGTCCGGCTTGCCGGAGAGCTTGAATGGCCTGGAGGTTTCCCTCGGCTACGAGGCGCAGCACGTCGCCGCCGTTGGTGGCCTCCAGTCCTTGGACCTGCAGTTGGCGGGCGAGGGCGGGGCCGGAGGCGAGTGCTTCAAGGCAGCCGTAGTTCCCGCAACGGCAGAGGACGTCGTCGCCACGGGGAACCCTGACGTGACCGAGGTCCCCAGCAGTGCCGTTGGCGCCGCGCTGCAGCTCGCCGCTACTGATGATGCCCGCGCCGATGCCCGTGGCGATTTTAACGAAGAGCAAGTTGTCGTGGTCCGGCCAATACGCTGTGCGTTCGCCCAAGGCCATGATGTTGACGTCGTTGTCCACCAGGACGGGAACCGGCAGCGAGCGCTGCATATAGCGGACTACGTCGAATCCGTCCCAGCCGGGCATGATGGGCGGCTTGACCGGACGGCCGGTGTCGTGTTCCACGGGGCCAGGCAGTCCGATGCCGATCCCGGCGAGGTCTCCGAGGCCGCGGCCTGCTTCGGCGAGGAGCTCTCGCCCTTCCGCCACAATTCTGCCGAGAACCAGATCGGGACCGTCGGCGACTTCCTGCGCCAACCGGCGTTCGGCCAGGACTGTTCCGCCAAGATCGGTGACGGCGACGATCACGTGCGTCGCTCCGACGTCGACCGCCAAGACAACGCGGGCAGCGGGGTTGAAGGCAAAGCGCGACGGCGGCCTGCCGCCACTGGAACTCGCCTCACCTGCCGGGCCCACGAGTCCGGAGTTCATAAGGGCGTCGATGCGCGAGGCCACGGTGGAGCGGGCCAGTCCCGTGGTGATGGCGAGTTCGGCCCGGGTCCGTGCTTGGCCGTCGCGAAGAAGCTGAAACAGATCTCCCGCACGCGAGAGGCTTCCGGCGTCCTGTATGGAGCCGTCCTTGCCGGGCGCTTTTTCGGGTGCTGAGGTCATGCATTAGTGATAGCACGATTGCTTATGGGTGTCACGCAGCAAAAGATTGTCGATTGAATTTCAACTTTTGCTTGCTCATCGTCAAAAGTCATCGTAGGTTGTTTGTGAGAAGGGTCACGCAGCCCACGAAGCAGCGTTGAAACTCCGAGACTCCGTTTACGAAGAGGTAACTGATCTTGTCCAGCCAATCAGAGGCAGCACCATTAGGATCACCACAGCCCCTTGGCGTCGGCATTCTTGGCGCCGGCCCGGTCACCCAAGCAATCCACTTGCCTTCCCTCGCCCGGCTCCGGAACATCCTGCAAGTCCGCCACATCATGGACGTCGACCCCGCAGTCGCCGAATCGGTAGCAGCCCGCGTCGGCGCCAACCACAGCACCAGCATGGACGCGCTCTTGGGCGATCCCGACGTCGACATCGTGGCCATCTGCAGCCCCCACCAGTTCCACGCAGACCAAGTCATCGCCGCATGCCGCGCCGGAAAGAAGGCGGTCCTCTGCGAGAAACCCTTCGCGATGAGCGGCGAGGAGGCTGCACGGATTTCAGCGGTCAGCGAGGAAACCGGCGTTCCGATCATCGTGGGCGCCATGCACACTTTCGATCCCGGCTGGCTCGCAGCCGAGGCCAACTGGGGTGATCTCCCTGAAACGGCCCACACCATCCGTTCCTCGATCGTTCTCCCGCCCAATGCCCGCTTCGAAGACTTCGCCACGGAAATCATCACCCGGCCCGCCGGCGGCGCCCCCGACTACAGCGATGTGGAAGTCATCAAGAACGCCCTCCGCGGCGGAATCATGGGACTCGCCATCCACGACCTTCCGCTCGTGCGCCGCTTCACCCCGGATTTCGAAGACCTCGAAGTCCTCCAGGCGCGGCATGTCCGCCCCTTCGGCTACGTGATTTCCCTTCGCTCCGGAAAACAGGGCGCAGGCGACCGGACTATCGAATTGCGGGCAGCCATGAACAAGACCTGGAAGCCGGAATGGGCCTTCGAAGCGATCTCGGATGATGCAGCCCTTCGCGTGGACTTCACTCCTTCCTATGTACAGGCGGGTTCCGCCGTCGCTACCATCACCCGCGGCTCCACAAGCACCACATACGGGCCATTCGAACACAACGGATATGAGGGCGAGTGGCGCGAACTCGCCCAACTGGCCCTCCGAACCAAGCAACACCCCTCTGCCGAAAGCCTCATCAACGACCTCACCTTCGCGATCGCCATTGCCGACGCCACGGTGGATCTCGCCGCGGTTGAGCACGCAAACAGCCATGCAGGAGCCCGCTCATGAGCACCCAGTACACGGTCACTGCCACCCCGCAGGCCGAAGAGAGCGGCGCAGTGGGACTCGCGGTCGCCTCGCTGCCGGCGAGCTTCGGTCCGGTAGCGGCCGGGGACACCGCACGGATCTCCGCCATCGACGGCGCCCCGGGCTGGACCACGACGTCCATCGAGGCGATCGACGGCGGAGCGCTTGGCATCGTCGTGGTCAATCCGGCCCCGGAAAACACCGCCGCCCTGCGCGACGCCGCCGAAGCAGCGGGGGTCCCGGTTGTCCTGGACCAACGCTGGGCATCCAACCCCGGACTCGCTGGAGCCGAAGACGCAGTCCGCTCGGTAGCCGGCCGCGCCGCCATGCTGGACACCGTCGCGACAGCCGCGACGGGAACCGATCCGGAACGACTCCTCACTGAGCACCTCGCCGCCGTCGTACGCGTCACCGGTCAACTGGACGCGCTTCGCGTCCTGCGCCGCGGCACGCACGGCTACACGGTTTCCGGCCGGCTCGCCAACGGTGCCCCGGTTTCGCTCCAGGGCGTACTGAGCAACTCCCGGCCCGCCGGCGTCGACCTCCGCCTTTACACCGACGACGGCGGTGTCAGCATTGCGGTCCCGGAACCGTTTGCCGCCTGGCCGGCGGAGGTCCGCACTACAGGGCCTCAGGGCGAAATTCTCCTACCCTCGCTTTACGAATCCGCCCACCGCACCACCTGGCGCCGACTCAAGGAACACCTCGACGCCGGCACTTTCCCCTCCGATCTCGCCGGCTTTGCGCGGCTGACGGAATCCATCGCGCACCTGTCCTGAACCCGTACTCCTTCTCAACTACCGACCCTCAATAACAGAGCACCAAAAGCAATCATTCACGTTCTCGACGACGAGCCGGACCGCCCTAAACGCGAAGATCACACAGCGGTCCTGAAAGGAATCATCATGACTGTTCAGTCTGAAGCCAGCCGCAATTTCTCCCGAAGGGGCTTCCTCGGCCTCACGGCAGCAGCGGCGGCTGTCCCTCTGCTCGCGGCTTGCGGCGGCGGCTCCAGCTCGAGCTCCGCTGGCGGCGGCGCCATTAAGTTCTGGGACATGCCGTGGGCCACCCCGGCCTACAACGATGCCGCCAAGAAGATCACCGAGGCCTACGCGCCCACTGGAAGCAACGGCAAGGCCGGCTACCAGATCATCCAGTGGAACAACTTCTACCAGACCTTCTCCTCGGCCATCGCGTCCAAGACCGGTCCCGCGGTGTCCACCGGTGGCGGCTTCCAAGCGTTCCAGTTCGAGCAGCAAGGCCAGATCGCTTACGCGGACAAGGTTGTCGACGCGCTCAAGAAGAACGGCCAGTTCGACGACTTCCTGCCGGGCGTGCTCGAGCCATTCAAGTCGGACAAGGGCTATGTTGCTATTCCTTGGCAGTTGGACATGCGCGTCTTCTGGTACCGGAAGTCCCTCTTCGACCAGGCGGGCGTGGCCCTGCCGACGGACTGGGCTTCCCTCCTCGAAGCAGGCAAGGCCCTGAAAAAGATCGGCGCCGTCGGCTTCGGCACGGGCGCGGGCGCCGGAAACAACTTCGGCAACCACTCGATGATCATGATGATGGTCAACAACGGCGGTGGCGTCTTCACCAAGGATGGCCAACTGGACGTCATGAACGACCGCAATGTCGAAGCGATCGAGTTTCTCCTCGAACTCCACTCGAACGGGATCATCGACCCCGCTGCGGTCAGCTACACCACGGACAACATGTCGGCCCAGTGGAAAGACAAGAAAATCGGATATGGGGTCTTCCAAGCCGGTGCCGCGGAACGAATCGGGGACACGTCAGGTGACTTCGCCGTTGCTAGCCCCATCGCTGGACCACATGGTGACAAAGGAACGCTCGTGTTCCCGAACAACATCATGATGTACAAGAACACTCCCTCCCAAGAAAGCTCCGAAGCGTTCCTCGTGTACTACATGGGCCAGCTCAAGCAGCTGTGGCAGCAGAAGCTCATGGCCGCCCTTCCCGTCTTCAAGTCCATCACCGAGCTCCCCGAGTTTGCGAGCAACGCGAACAACGTCAAGATCGTCAAGGAATGGCAGCCCATCGCAAAGACCTTCGCCTCCCAGGGAAGCACCCTCAACGCGAACCTCGCTGTCCTCGACGGCGGCCAGGCACTCAACCAGTTCACCCAGACGATCCTGACCGGCAAGACCGATGCCAAGACCGCGTTGCAGGCCTTCAAGACCGGCCTCGAATCCGTGATCAAGAAGTAAAGCAGTCATCATGACAACCACCACAGCACAGTCCGGCCTGGCCCGGGCCCGTCGGGGACTCGCTCCCGGCGGGCCCGGGGGCGGGTCCTTGAATCGCAAGAGCAAGCTGTCGGGCCAGACTCGCCGGACGTTTTTCTGGCTCCTGCTGCCCTCGGTCATCCTGCTCGTCCTGATCCACGGCTACCCGCTGATCTACGCCGGCGTCCAAGCAACCCACGACGGCTCCCTGATCGACACCGGCAACTTTGTCGGCGTCGAGAACTTCGGGCATGTGCTGTCCTCCCCGGCGTTTTGGAAGGCCGCTCAGTTCACCTTGTGGTTCACGATCGTCGGCGTCTTCGGCTCCTGGCTGGTCGGCCTTGGCCTGGCCCTGCTGCTGCGAACCAAAATCCCGGCAGGCGGCACCTTCAAGGTCCTGCTCCTCCTGCCCTGGGTGGTACCGATCGTGGTCTCCTCCACCGCGTGGAACTGGCTCGTGGCCACTCCGGACAGCCTCATCCCTTCGATCTTCCGCAGCCTTGGCCTGGGCACGCCCCTTTTCCTGGCGGACCCCAACCTGGCAGCGGTCATGGTCATGGCGTTCAAGGTCTGGGTCAGCTTCCCCTTCATGATGATGATGATCTCGGCCGCCCTGGCCTCCGTGGACACCACCGTCTATGAAGCCGCCAGCATGGACGGCGCCAGCAAATGGCAGCAGTTCAGCCAGATCACGCTGCCGCTGATCGCCCGATCCACCTACATCAGCTGGATTCTGATGACGATCTTCTGCGTCAATGACTTCCCCACCATCTATCTCCTCACCGGCGGCGGCCCCGTCGATGCCACCACTTCCCTCGTTGTCCTCGCCTACCGCACGGTCTTCCAGGACTTCCAGACCGGACCCGGCGTCGCCATCGCCTTCCTCATGACCCTCACCCTCGTCGTCGTGTCGGTCTTCCTGTACCGCCAGATCCGAAAGTCGAGCGTCGAATAATGAGCGCAGTACTCCACGCACACCCCGCATCCGGGCCCGCCCTCGGAGTCGCAGGTCCGGAAAAATCCCGCCGAGTCCTCTCCGAAGCAGGCCTGCGCGGACGCTGGTGGCGGTTCGTCCTGATCCTGGCTATCACAGCCATCGTCCTCGTCCCCATCATGGTCACTGTGGTCCTGGCCCTGACCCCTGGCCCCAACAGCACCGCCACGGGATTGACCATGGAGAACCTCAGCAACGTCTTCTCCAAGACCCTGGCCGCCACCTGGCTCAAGAACAGCCTCATCACCACCGTCAGCACCGTGATTGTCTCTGTGGCCGTGGCCGCGCCGGCCGGATATGTCCTCTCCCGCGGCCGCAGCAAGGCCGTGTCCGGCTACTCGCTGCTGCTGTTCGTCATGCAGTCCCTGCCGATCATCACCTCCGTGGTGCCGCTGTTCATCCTCTTCGCGGGCCTGGGACTCGTGGACAACCTCCTCGGCCTGATCATCATCTACGTCGGCTCGACAATGACCGTTGCCACGTGGATGATGGCGGCATACTTCGATTCCATCCCCGTCAGCCTCGAGGAGGCCTCGTGGATCGACGGCTGCTCGGTGTTCGGATCGTTCACCAAGGTGGTGCTGCGGAATTCCCTGCCCGGCATCCTGTCCACGGCGATCTTCGCCTTCCTCCTGGCCTGGAACGACTACCTCGTCGCTATCGTGTTCCTGCGCTCCAACGAGATCTTCACCCTCCCCATGGGTGTGCAGTCCTTCTTCCAGCAAAACGCCACCGATTGGTCCGGCGTCATGGCCCTCGCGGTCGTCATGATGCTCCCGCCGATCGTCGTTTTCGCCACCCTGAACAAGTACTTCAGCGTCGGCGGCATCGGCGGATCCCTCGCCGGCCGCTAACGGCCGTTATATGCCCCGCATCGCACGCAACTGACAACTGATAACGCAAAGGAAAACCATGTCTTACTCCATCCAGCTGTACACCCTGCGCAACGCCATGCAGGAAGACCTGCCAGGCACCATCAAGAAGGTTGCCGAGATCGGTTACACGCAGGTTGAACCCTACAACTTCGTCGCCACGGCCAAGGAACTCGGCGCCGCGTTGAAGGAGAACGGGCTGACCGCCCCCTCCGGCCACGCGCCACTGCTGAGCCAGGACCAGGACGAGATCTTCGCAGCCGCCAAGGAACTGGGCATCACCACGGTCATCGACCCGTACCTGCCTGCCGAACACTGGCAGGACGCCGAGGACATCCAGGCCACAGCGGCAAAGCTCAACGCCGCAGCCAAGAAGGGCGCCGAATACGGCATCCGCGTCGGCTACCACAACCATGAATGGGAGCTCGAGTCCACCATCGAGGGCCAGACCGCCCTGGATTACTTTGAAGGCCTCCTTGACCCGGAACTGGTCCTCGAAGTCGACACCTACTGGGCATCGGTCGGTGGCCAGAACCCCGTGGAACTGCTCGCCCGCCTCGGTGACCGGGTGAAGTTCATCCACATCAAGGACGGCCCCGGC
This sequence comes from Arthrobacter sp. FW306-04-A, assembly GCF_044358315.1. Lineage (GTDB taxonomy): Bacteria > Actinomycetota > Actinomycetes > Actinomycetales > Micrococcaceae > Arthrobacter. The sequence continues at coordinate 405,037 of NZ_CP084559.1, read as the reverse complement.
ACCACCGACAAGAAAGCCCAGCAGCCGGCCGGCCAGGGCACCATTGCGGTGCTCGACGTCATTGCTGCCGCCACGTCACTGGAAGTGGGCGTCGTGGAGTTTGACGACTACGACGGAGACATCTTCGAAGGCATCACCCAGAGCCTCGCCTTCCTTCGGAACTCCGCTGCAACCGCCGGAGCCAAAGCATGAGCGCCGCAACGCACCAGTCCGCCCCCTCCTCCCCGTCTTCCCTCCGGGGGCCCGTTGGCGTCGCCGTCATCGGCGCCGGCAACATCAGCAAGCAGTACCTGGACAACCTCACTGTCTTCCCGGACGTGAAAGTCCTCGTCATCGCGGACCTGTTCGAGGAAGCCGCGGAAGCACGCGCCAAGGAATACGGCATCCCCGGGTGGGGCGGCGTGGACGCGGCACTGAACCACCCCGACGTCGAGATCATCGTCAACCTGACCATCCCGGCTGCACACGTTGAAGTGGCCACGGCAGCCGTGAACGCCGGCAAGCACGTCTGGACCGAAAAGCCGTTCTCCCTGGACCGCGAATCCGGTTTGGCTTTGTTGAAGGCGGCCGACGCCGCGGGCATCCGCCTCGGCTGCGCACCGGACACGTTCCTGGGCGCGGGCCTGCAGACGGCCCGGCGGATCATCGAACGCGGCGACATCGGCACACCGTTGACGGCCCTGACCATGTTCCAGACCCCGGGTCCGGAGTCCTGGCACCCGAACCCGGCTTTCCTGTTCCAGCACGGCGCGGGTCCGCTCTTTGACATGGGCCCGTACTACATCACCGCGCTGGTCCAGACCTTCGGCTCGGTACGGCGAGTGGCCGCGGTCGGGTCCAAAGCCAAAGAAGTCCGGGTGGTCGGTTCCGGGCCCAAGGCCGGCGAGGAATTCGCCGTCGAGGTCCCCACCCACGTGTCCGCCATGCTCCAGTTCGACGGCGGTGCCTCCTCCCACAGCGTCTTCAGCTTCGAGTCCCCCCGCCTGCGGATGGGCTTCGTGGAGATCACCGGCACCGAGGGCACCCTCGAGGTCCCGGACCCGAACTACTTCGACGGCGACCTCAAGCTCTGGCGCGCAGGAGCCAAAGAACCGGAAACCATCCCCGCCACCGGACCGGCCAACGGCCGCGGCATGGGCGTGCTGGACATGGCCCGATCCCTCCGCGCCGGTGTTCCGCACCGCGCCCAGGGAGCCCTCGCCTACCACGTGGTCGATACCCTGGTTTCCATTTCCGAGTCCGCCGAAACCGGCACCTTTGTAGGCGTCGACAGCTCCGCCGTAACTTCCCAGGCCCTCCCCGAGGACTGGGACCCGACGGCCGCCACCCTCTAGGAATCACTCATGACACGCTCGGCCCCTACCCCCACCGGCCCCCGGAACGCCAACACCCAGGAGGGCACTTTCCCGGAGGGAACCAGTGCGGTTACCAACACCGCGAAGACAACCCTCGGTGTTGCCGCAATCGGCTACGCGTTCATGGGCAAAGCCCATTCCAACGCGTGGCGGAACGTTGCCAGCTTCTTCGATGTTCCGGCCTTCGAGCAGAAAGTGCTGGTGGGCCGGGACCCGGAACAGGTTGCCGAGGCCGCGGCGAAGTACGGGTGGAGCGAGTCCGCCACGGACTGGCGCCAGGTCCTGGAGCGCGATGACATCCATATCGTGGATATCTGCGCCCCCGGGTGGATGCATGCCGAGATCGCCATCGCGGCGTTGGAAGCGGGCAAGCATGTCCTCGTCGAGAAGCCGCTGGCCAACACCCTGGCGGAGGCCGAAGCCATGACGGATGCCGCGCGTGCCGCCCGTGCGCGCGGCGTCCAGTCCATGATCGGCTTCAACTACCGCCGGGTACCGGCCCTTGCCCTCGCGAAGGAGCTGATCGCCGAGGGCAGGCTGGGCACGGTCCTGCATGTCCGTGCCTCGTACCTGCAGGATTGGCTGGTGGACGAGGACTCCCCCATGACATGGCGGCTCAACAAGGAAACCGCCGGGTCCGGCGCGCTGGGCGACATCGCCTCGCACGCCATCGACCAGGTCTTGTTCCTTTTGGGGGACACCGTCACCGAGGTCTCCGGCCGGCTGCACACTTTCGTGAACAGCCGTCCCGGTGCGGACGGTCCGGAACAAGTAACGGTCGACGACGCCGCCTGGGCCACGCTGACCCTCGCCTCCGGGGCGGTCGCCTCCGTGGAAGTCTCCCGCATGGCCACGGGCCGGAAGAACTCGCTCAAGCTCGAGATCTACGGCGACAAGGGGTCCATCCTGTTCGACCTGGAATCCATCAATGAGCTTGGTTTCCTGGACGCCACAGCCCCTGTCCGGGAGCAGGGTTTCCGCCGGATCCTGGTCAACGAACCCGAACACCCCTACATGGACGCCTGGTGGCCACAGGGCCACGTGATCGGCTGGGAGCACACCTTCACGCACGAAATCCGTGACTTTCTTACCGCCATCGACGCCGGAACCCCGCCGTCGCCGTCGTTCGACGACGGCCTCGCCGTCCAGCGAGTCCTGGCCGCCATCGAAGAATCCGCCGACGCCAAGAGCGCCATCATCCAGGTCGCCGGTCACTGACAGCCACGGCTTGAAACACGCCCCTCGAAACCTTTCTGCAAGGAGAACCAATGCCCCGCCCGTACACTCTGTTCACCGGCCAGTGGGCCGACCTGCCCTTCGAGGAAGTCGCCAAGCTCGCCTCCGGCTGGGGCTATGACGGCCTGGAAATCGCAGTCTCCGGCGACCACCTGGACGCCTGGCGCTGGGACGAACCCGGCTACGTCGACTCCAAGCTCGCCATCCTGGAAAAGTACAACCTCAAGGTCTGGGCCATCTCCAACCACCTCAAGGGCCAGGCCGTGTGCGATGACCCCATCGACTTCCGCCACCAGGCGATCGTCGGCGCCAAGGTGTGGGGCGACGGGGAGCCCGAAGGCGTCCGCCAACGCGCCGCCGAGGAAATGAAGCACACCGCCCGCCTGGCCCGCGCCCTCGGGGTGGACACCGTGGTCGGGTTCACCGGATCCTCCATCTGGCAGTACGTCGCCATGTTCCCGCCCGTCCCGGAGAAAGTCATCGAGGCCGGCTACCAGGACTTCGCCGACCGCTGGAACCCCATCCTGGACGTCTTCGACGAATGCGGGGTCCGCTTCGCCCACGAAGTCCACCCTTCCGAGATCGCCTACGATTACTGGACCACTGTGCGGACCCTGGAAGCGATCGGGCACCGGGAAGCGTTCGGGCTGAACTGGGATCCCTCCCACTTCATGTGGCAGGGCATCGATCCCGTCTCCTTCATCTGGGACTTCAAGGACCGGATCTACCACGTGGACTGCAAGGACACCAAGCTCCGCCCCACCGGCCGCAACACCGTCCTGGGTTCGCACCTGCCCTGGGGCGACCCGCGCCGCGGCTGGGACTTCGTCTCCGCCGGACGCGGCGACGTCCCCTGGGAATCCTCCTTCCGCGCCCTCACCGCGATCGGCTACAACGGCCCGATTTCCGTGGAGTGGGAAGATGCCGGCATGGACCGCCTCCACGGGGCCCCAGAAGCCCTCGCCGCCCTCAAGAAGTTCGACTTCCCGCCCTCGCAGACCTCCTTCGACGCCGCGTTCAGCCAGGACTGACCTTCCGGTTAGCGCGAGCTGGCATCAGATGGCTTTGCCCCGATTTTGCGGGCATCTGCTGCCAACTCGCGCCCCGAACTGGACCCTCGATGGCCAGGCCCTCATCCTCAACGGGAACGGGGCACTGTGGCGCCTGGATCTTCTCGACGGCGGTGAAGCCATCAGGGTCACCGAGAACGACCGGTCTTTCCACTTCCTCCACGGAGTCAGCCCTGACGGCCAAACGCTCGCCTACGTGGGAATCGAAGCCGGGGACTTTACTCAGCCGGGCCGGCTGATGACGATTCCCGCAGACGGCGGCGCAGCGACCGCAATCAACGTCGATGGCCACTGCGACGGTCCGGAATATTCACCCGACGGCGAATTGCTCTACTTCAATACCGAGGCCTTCACGGACCGGCCCGGCCACGCACAGAAGTGACTGGTCAACGCCCCTCCACACGCGGCCCCTCTTCGGCGGCCAAGGAACCCTCAACGTCAACAGCTGGTCATCCGATTCCACCCGCTTCGCGTTTGTCGCCTATCCAAGCAACTGACACGAACCCGCATATCTCGGCGGCAGGCCTTTCATCACAGGAGGATCATGACTTCATTCGAGGGGATCCGCCAACACCTCGCAACCTAGCCAAGAACTCCAGCCAAAAAATTGTTGAACAATTCCTCAAGGTGATGCATCATTGGGTGTAGGCCCCGATTGAGATCGGGATCACAAAGCCCGCCCAACGTTCCATGGAGGAACCATGTCCGCGACCACTTCGCCAAGTCCAACACGGCGCAGCAAACCCTCGGCAGGCGCCATCAAAGCCTTCATCGCCAGCGTCACAGGCACCTCCCTGGAGTACTACGACTTCGCGATCTACTCCGTTGCCTCAGCGCTCGTCTTCCCCAAGATCTTCTTCCCCGGCAACGATGAATACACCGGCCTCCTGCTCTCGTTCTCGGCTTTCGCGGTGGGCTACCTTGCCCGGCCCATCGGCGGCGTCGTCTTTGGCCGGCTCGGGGACAAGATCGGACGCAAGAATGTCCTGGTCATCACCCTCGTACTCATCGGTGCGGCCACGGTCCTGATCGGCGCTTTACCGGATTACCACACCATCGGCATTGGAGCCACGATCATCCTGGTCCTCCTCCGCTTGATCCAGGGCATCGGCGTAGGTGGCGAATGGGGCGGCGCAGTGCTCCTGTCCAGCGAATACGCCAATCCCAACAAGCGCGGATTCTGGTCTTCCGCAGCCCAGATCGGCCCGCCCGCCGGCAACCTGCTCGCCAACGGCGCCCTGGCCGTCCTGGCTGCGGTCATGAGCAACGAAGCCTTCATCGCATGGGGCTGGCGCGTGGCATTCCTCAGCTCGGCCATCCTGGTAGCCTTCGGCCTGGTCATCCGACTCAAGCTTGAGGAAACCCCGGTATTCAAGGCCATCGAAGCCACGGGCGAACGGCCCAAGGCTCCCATCAAGGAAGTCCTCACCACACAGGTCCGTCCCCTACTCGCCGCGGCACTGTGCCGGATCTGCCCCGACGTCTTGTACTCCCTGTTCACCGTGTTCGTCGCTGTCTATGCCACCAAGGAGCTGGGAATGACAACCGGCAACGTGCTGGGCGCCGTCTTGGTGGGCTCGGCCTTCCAATTGATCCTGATCCCTGCTGCCGGAGCCGTCACGGACCGGTTCAACCGCCGATTGGTCTACGGCATCACCGCTGCGGCCACCGCGGTGTACATCCCGCTGTTCTTCCTCATGATCCAGTCACGCTCCGTCCTGGTCTTGACCGTGGGCGTCGTGGTCGGCCTAGGACTTCACGCGTTCATGTACGGCCCGCAGGCAGCCTTCATCACCGAGCAGTTCCCGGCCAGGCTCCGCTACGCCGGCAGTTCCCTGGCCTACACCGTAGCGGGAGTGGTCGGCGGAGCTGTGGCGCCGTTGATCTTCACGGCTCTCTACGCCGCTTCCGGCAGTTGGCTCCTGATCGCCGGGTACTTGCTGGCCACGGCAGTCGTGACCATTGTTGGCCTCGCCTTGGGCAGGGATCCACAGCCGGAAGAGGACCTTCGCCTGCTCCAGGAAGCCCAGGCATAAGCACCCCGGCACTCCCGGTAGCGGAACGGTGCGGCCGGCCACCGCCGTCGTAATCCTTCTTGAAATGCCCCTTAAGATCAGTCTGAGGGGCATTTCAGCGCCTGCATTCCTGGGAGGACCGCATGAGCCAGACAATCCGTGAAGCAACAGCGGACGACGCCGGACGGCTGGCGGAGCTTGCCGCCGTCACCTTTCCGCTCGCATGCCCGCCGGGATCCTCGCCCGAGGACATCGCCGCGCACCTGCGCAATACCCTCAGCGCGGAGAGGTTCACGGAGTACCTCGCCGATCCGGACATCACCATCCTGGCCATCGACGCCGCCGGCGAAATCCGCGGCTACAGCATGCTCGTCGCCCGCCCAGCGAGCGATACCGACGTCGCATCAGCCCTGACGCTGACGCCCTCCGCGGAACTGAGCAAATGCTACGTCCATCCCGAACACCACGGCCTGGGTGCTGCCGCGGAGCTCATGAAGGCCACCCTGGACCGCGCTGCAGGCACTGGCGCGGCGGGCGTGTGGCTTGGCGTCAACAGCCAGAATGCCAAGGCGATCCGTTTCTACGAGAAGAGTGGATTCAGGAAGGTCGGGACCAAATCGTTCCGTTTGGGCGATACCGTGGAACACGACTTCGTCATGGAGCGGGCGGTTTAGCAGTTCCCTGCGACGCGGAGAATTCCTAGCGACGCTGGGACTCCCTGCGTGTCAGCCCGTGCCCGCGTCGCACATTATTTTGCCGTGCTGTGACCAGTCCAACAGACCGCTCCGGGAATGACGGGACTGGCTGCCCGGTTGTCGCCATCATGAAGATTGAGATCTGGTCAGACGTCGCTTGCCCGTGGTGCTACATCGGAAAGCGCCGGTTCGAAACGGCCCTCTCTGAATTCCCGCACCGCGACTCGGTTGAAATCCAATGGCGCAGCTACCAGCTTGACCCGGGCATCCCCGAGCACTACGACGGCACCGAGCTCGATTACTTGAGCAAGCGCAAGGGCATGGATCCGGCGCAGGTCAGCCAGATGTTCGATCACGTCGCCTTGCAAGGCAAAGGCGAGGGACTCAACTACCGCTTCGAGGACGTCGTGGTGGCCAATAGCTTCACCGCGCACCGCCTCATCCACCTCGCGGCAGCCCACGGCAAGCAGGACGAAGCCAAGGAACTGCTTCTGAGCGGGCACTTTGAACACGGCAAGGACATTGGAAGCCAGGAATACCTGACCCTGCTTGGTAGTGACTTGGGCCTGCCTGAAGCCGAGGTTGCCGAGTTGTTCAGCACGGACAAGTACGCAGAGGACGTCCGCGGCGACATTGCCGAAGCCCGCATGTTCGGCGTCACCGGCGTGCCTTTCTTTGTCATCGACCGAAAGTATGGCCTCTCCGGCGCACAGCCCGCGGAGGTCTTCACCCAGGCCCTCACCCAGGCATGGCAGGAAGCCAATCCTCTGGTCGCCGTCGGCAGCTCCGACGCCGAAGCCTGCGGTCCGGACGGCTGCGCGATCTAAGCATCTCCGCTCAAGCTGGCGGCAGATGACCCCAACGGCGCGTTGAGAGGTCATGTGGTGCCAGCTCGCGCCGCACTCACCCAGCTTTGCTGACAGATCACTGTAAAGTGTCTGTATGCCCAGGATTACGGCCGCTAACAACGCGGCGCAACGCGCTGAAACCCGACGCCGGATCCTGACTGCTTTCGGCGAGCTGCTCTTTACCCACGGCCTGCCCGGGTTGACCATGACCGACGTCGCGCGGCACGCCGGCGTCGGCCGGACCGCGGTGTACAACTACTACGCCGACATGGAACAGCTCCTGATCGCGTACGCCTTGCACGAGACCGAACGCTTCCTGGGCGACCTGCGTGAATCCCTCGCTGCCCTGCCGAACCCGGTGGACCGCCTGGCCCTGTACGTGCGGGCCCAAGTGGAAGACCTGAGCCGCCGGCACCTCCCGCCAGGCCCCGCGATGGCTGCTGTCCTCTCCCCCGCTTCCTTTGCGAAATTGGCGGATCATGTGGGCGAACTCAACCTACTGCTCCAGGACATCCTGCGCGACGGAATCACAGCAGGCTACCTTCCGCCCACCGACGTCTCGCAGCTCGCCAAGCTCATTCATGGAACCCTCTCCTCAAGCGCGGCGCGGGGCAACACGGCAAACGGGGTGGAGCCGGATGAAGTCGAGGAGCGGCTGGTCCAGACCGTGCGGTTCATCCAGTTGGGCGCGGGAGCAAGGTTCGACGACGACGGCCGGCCCGCGCGCCTGGCGTGACACTCCCGCTGGGGCCCGCTACGTCAAGACTTCGGTATGACCGGCAGCTTCGAATTGTCCGCAATCCGTTGGTCTTCGCGGGGACAACTGAGTTTGCCCGGAGTATTGTCCACAAGTTCCGGCGGCACCAAAGCCGAGAAACCGGGGGCAAGGATGAGGTCCACTGAGGCATCCGTGCGTTGGTCTTGGAAGTAGTCGGTGCCCGCAATGTTCCGTTGGATGTTGAACGCTGCCGATTGGCCACCGGATCCCGAAACAACTACCGCCGATCCGGTGTAGTTAGTGGTGGTATTGTCGACGTTCCCAACGTCGTATCCCCGGGCTTTCAACTGGTCGGCCACGCTCTTCGCCAAACCAGCTTTGCCAGCGGCATTGTAGACATTGACTTTGACCCTGTTGTTGGGCATGTAGTCGAAGATTGTCGCCGGGCACAGGGTTGCCGGCGCCTTGCTGGCGACGGCCGAGGGGAAGCGGATCACGCCGTTCATGACGGCCCAGGCGCCCACCACCCCGGCAACGATCACTCCTACAAGCAGCACGAGGACGATGCCGTGCAAAAGGCGGCGGCTGAACCACCCCGGATGATCCTCAGGCCCGGGAGTATCGGCAAAAGTGGCCCGTAGCTCGGGCCCGGTGACAATGCGATGCCCGTGCAGGCGTGTCACGTCTTTTGAACGTCTCCGGGACTTCTTCGGAGCGGCATTCTGGGGCACGTCCACCTGCTCTTCCGGGAGTGTCTCGTTAACCATCTATCACCAGCACCCGGGCATGGATGGCCGTGCGTTGGTGGAGGGCAGTACGGACGGCACGGTGAAGTCCGTCTTCCAGGTACAGCACGCCTTGGTACTGCACCACGTGCGGGAAAAGGTCCCCGAAAAAGGTTGAGTCCTCGGCCAACAATGCTTCCAGGTCGAGCGTGCGCTTGGTGGTGACAAGTTCATCGAGCCGGACCGGACGCGGCGGCAACGAGGCCCAGTCCTTGGGCGTGGAAAAACCATGGTCGGGGTACGGGCGTCCCTCGCCCACAGCTTTGAAGATCACTTTGTAAGCCTAAAGAAGTAAGACGTCCAAGGGAACTTACGGGAACACTCCCACCAAGGTTGTGGCCAAATGGTAACCGTAGACGGCCGGTACTTCCGCAACCGGGCCCCTTGCCGCCGTCGGCCGTCACACCGCTGCCGCCGTGACGCGGGACTGACAGAATGGGATCATGACTGCTCCAATGCCAGGCACCACGCACCCGGCTGCTCCCGCCCTCGCACTCCTCCTCGACGTCGACGGCCCCGTCGCGAGTCCCGTGACGCGCGACGTGAAGCCGGAAATCATCGCCGATCTGGTTAGTTTGGCGTCCGCAGGCATTCCGGTCATTTTCAACACCGGCCGTTCCGACGCTTTCATCCGCGAGCAGGTCATGGCGCCCATGATCGCCGCCGGGATGCCAGCAGGAACTGTTGTCCACGCGATCTGCGAGAAAGGCGCCGTGTGGTTCAGCTACACCTCGGGCGGCGCCGGCCCCATCCATGTGGACCATGAACTCGCTGTTCCGAAAGCGTACGGCGACGACGTCCGCCGCATGGTGGCAGAGGACTACGCAACGCACATGTTCTTCGATGAGACCAAGCGGGCCATGGTGTCCGTGGAGCAGCATCTGGACGTCTCAAGCGACGACTACCTGGCCGAGCAGAAGCTCTTCGACGCCGACGCATTGGAACTCATGGGCCGGCATGGGCTCTCCGCCGCGCTCCTCGACCACCACGCACCAGGGTCAGACGACGCCGCCGACTACCGCCTGGATCCCACCATCATCTCCACGGACATCGAGTCCATCCGGCTCGGCAAGGATCTCGGCGCCAGCCGCGCGGTGGAACTCCTCGCCGCCCAAGGAATCACTCCGCAGGCTTGGCGCACAGTGGGCGATTCGCGCACCGACTACGCGATGGCCGATTGGCTCCACCACAATGACCACAGCGTCAAGCACATCGACGTCCGTCCCGCGGACGGTGTGCCCAACAAGCCCTACGATGTTCTTACAGCCACAGACCTCGGCCTGGGCGAGGACGTCATTCACGACGACGCAGGCGGCGCATTCCTGCGCAGCTGGCGTGAAGCCTTGGTGGGCTGAGTCCGTTAAGCCCACGCTTCCCACAACCCTTCGGAGAAAAGCCATCACAGTCATGGACCAACAAGCGATTTACTTCGGTAGCCCCGCCTCCGACGACGACGCGGTCGTTCCAGAACCGACATCGCCCGCCGTCGACGCGCGCCTCAAGCACCGCGCCGACGTCATCCGCCATCGTGGCCGATACAGCTTGCTGAACCAGAACCGCACGCCGCAGCAGGTAATGGTCGAAGATCTCCTCTTCATTCGCGCGGCGTTGGACGCGGCCGGACTGGATTTCATCCTGGTCCGCGGCAACGATCACCGGCCCGTGATCGCCGTAGATTGGAAGCTCCGGAAGAAGTTGCGCCAGGCTTTGGTCGCCGCTTTTCGGAACGAACCGTTCTACTCCATGACCGTTGATGCCCGGAAGAAATCCACGCTGCTGGTGGCGGACGGCGAGCTCTCCAGCAACCGGAAAGCCCGGATCTTCAGGCTCTTCCGTCCACGCGTGGAACCCGGAGGCGGGTTGACCTACGGCCCCTCCCTCGGCGTGCAGCTGGAATTGTGGGAATTCGACGGCGACCAACTCGTGTTGCCCGTGGAGAACTCACTGACCCGGCGAACCATGCTCCGCCAGGACGCCGTTCGGGGCACAGTGAATCGCCACGGTCTGAGCTGGCCAACCATCGAGAACATGTTCGCGGACCACGCGAGCGACATCGACTTCGACGTCGACATCGTCTTTTCGTGGGTGGACGGCAACGACCCCGCCTACATCGAGGCCCGCCGCCAGCAGATGAAGGACGTCGTCTTAGGGGAGGGTGACGCCCACGAGGCCCGTTTCCGGCAAATCAACGAGCTCAAATACGCCTTGCGCTCCGTGTACATGTACGCGCCCTGGATTCGCCGGATCTACATTGCCACGGACTCCCCCGCGCCGGAGTGGCTGGCCGAGCACCCGGACGTCAGGATCATGCGCAGCGAAGAGTTCTTCAAGGACCCCTCGGTGCTGCCAACGCATAACTCGCAGGCCGTGGAATCCCAACTGCACCACATTGAGGACCTGTCCGAGCACTTCCTGTATTCCAACGACGACATGTTCTTCGGCCGTCCCGTAGCACCGGACATGTTCTTCACTCCCGGTGGAATCACCAAGTTCATCGAGGCCTCCACCCGGATTGGACTGGGAGAGAACGACGCCGAACGCAGCGGCTTCGAGAACGCCGCCCGCGTCAACAGGAAGCTCCTCTGGGAGCGGTTCGGCCGCATCACCACCCGCCATTTGGAGCACACCGCCGCTCCGTTGCGCCGCAGCGTGATCGCCGAGATGGAGCGCGAGTTTCCGGCCGAGTTCGCCAAGACGGCAGGCAGCAGGTTCCGCGCGGCGGACAACATCTCCGTGACCAACTCGTTCTACCACTACTACTCGTTGCTCACCGGGCGGGCAGTGACTCAGACGGCCGCGAAAGTCCGGTACGTTGACACCACCCTGTGGTCCGGGCTGCACTACCTGCCCACGCTGCTGGCGAAACGCAACGTGGACTTCTTCTGCCTCAACGACGGCAGCTTTCCGGAGGTGGCTGCCGACGAACGGGCCGGCCTTGTGACGGACTTCATGGAGAAGTACTTCCCGGTCAAAGCTCCGTGGGAGAAGTAGTCCGGTAGCGCCGTCAGGTTGGTCGGCAAACTCACCGACCGACGTGCCGCAACCGGTATCTCCGGCCAGCGACCACGTAGAGTAGCTGTCGATCCCCGCACCCCGATCAAAGAACAGACACGTCGATTGAAGCCCTCCACCATTCCTCATTGGTTCCTTCGCTTTCTCGCAATATTCGCCACTCTTGGACTCCTCACCACGATCTGGGCACTGGCAAGCCCCCTCATGTCCGTACCTGACGAGCCTGCGCACACCATCAAGGCAGCGTCCGTCGTTCGAGGACAGTTGCGAGGGGAACCTGGCGCGAACCAAGGTGATCCTGCCCAGGTAGGCGTCCCCGCATTCATTGCGACGGTGGACGGACTCCCTATTTGCTTTGCTTGGAAACCGGCGGTGTCCGCCGGTTGCAGCCCTACGCTGACAAATGACACCTCAGAGCTCAAGGCATACACGAGCGCCGGGAACTACAACCCTATGTACTACGCAGTGGCAGGGCTTCCGAGCCTATTCCTTACCGGCGTCAACGCCATCTACGCCATGCGGATCTTGAGCGGTCTCTTCAGCGTTGCCTTCCTGGCTCTTGCCCTGACTGCTTTGGGCGGCCTTCAACGATGGAAGCTGCCCCTGTTTGTCGGGTCGATCGCAGTGACCCCGATGGTGTTGTTCCTGTCCGGGGGTGTGAACCCCAACTCACTGGAAATCGCCGCGTCAATGGCCGTCTTCGGCGCCCTCTGTTTGTCGTGGGAAAGAATCGCCTCAGGGGGTCATTGGCGATTACCTCTCGCTGCGGCAGCCGTTTCGGCTGCCGTTCTGGCCAACACCCGGGCTGCGTCGCTGCTGTGGCTCGCTGTGGCGGTGGCGGCGTCGCTCTTGATGTTCGGACTTCGTCCGTTGGTTTCCGTGCTGCGCCTGCGATTTGTGCAGGCGATGGGGCTGGTGGTCGCCGTCGCCTGCGGGCTGGCGATACTTTGGATCAAGAGCGCGGATAGCCTCCAGAGCCTCATGGGCACAGGGATCAACGCATCACCGATCCACATCACGTTAATCATGTTGGACAACACCTTCGATTTTGCAGCCGGATATGTGTCCTACCTTGGCTGGCTCGACACCCTGGGGCCAAGCGGGGTGCTCGCGGTGTGGGCGGCGCTCATTATTGGGGTAATCGTCGCAGCCTTGTCCGTGCCCAGCGGATCAGCGCGACTGACTATCGCTTTTCTGGTGGTTGCGATCATCCTCTTGCCTCCGCTTCTGCAGATTCCCCTTGCTAAAGAGGTAGGGATTATCTGGCAGGGTCGGTACATTCTGGCTCTTGTGGCCGTCATGATTGCCGCATGCGGAGTTGCGATGCGCTCTTTCGATATCGACTTCCGCAGCACGGGACGCCGGGCGCTATCGGTCCTGCTCCCTGTCCTGGTATTCGGCCACTTCTACAGCTTTATTTATGGAATGCGCCGGTACGTCATTGGCCTACTGGACCAGGCCAATTGGCGCGACATGATCGTGGCACCGCAGTGGCAGCCGCCACTCGGATGGATTTCGCTCACTGTGGCCTACCTGGCTGTCTTGCTCGTGGCGGCAGTTCTTCTTTACCGCACGATGACGGCCGTGAATCCGGTAGTGCCGGCACTGAGCACCACGCCAACGGAAAATCGGGCATTGCAACCGTAGCGACAGGCGGCTCGCTAGCGCCGCGTCATCTCGGGGCGCTTCACGTCCACCCTCACACCACGTTCGTGGGTAGGTCGCTGGGGAATCCGGATGCCTGCTTCGGCGAGCCGGCGTCTGGTGGCCTCCGGGCTGACGTACTCGCCCACAGTCGGTGACTTGCCCAACGGCACCACCGAATGCACAATCGTTTGCTCGAAGACGTGCACCAGGTTGAAGGCCTGGGCGCCATCCCGTCCCCGGGTACCGCCCTGCGGAACGTTGAGGTCCTGCGTGTAGCAGCTCGCGGAAGCCACTGACACGGGGACGCCAGCGAACGTGGCAGTCGTGGAGTAGTGCAGATGGCCGCCCAGAATGGAACGGACATCGGAATTGCGTATCACCTCGGCCAACGCCGCTTGGCCGCGCAACTCCACGAGGATGGCAAGGTCAAGGACGCTAGGAACTGGCGGGTGGTGAAGGGCAAGAATGGTGCCGTCCGGGGCAGGGGTTGCGAGCTCCGACGCCAACCAGTCGAGCTGGCTCTGGCTCAGTTCACCGTGGTGGAAGCCAGGCACGGAAGTGTCCAACGTGATGATCCGCAGCCCGTTGACGAAGTAGCTGTGATCCACCGGGGCGTCATTTCCGTTCTGGTCGAACAGGCCCGCACGGAAATTGGCGCGGTCATCGTGGTTTCCGATGGCCCAGATCACGCGAGCACCCATCTCCTGGCAGGCAGGCTCGACGATCGCCCGGAGTTTGGCGTAAGCGTCCGGCTCGCCCTGATCGGCCAAGTCACCCGTGAAGATCACGGCGTCGGGGCGGACCTTTGACGCATGGACTTCGGAAAAGAGTTGTCTGAGATGGGCTTCGCTATCAACCGCGCCGTACAGGGGTTCCGACCCTCCCACCAGATGGGAGTCGCTAAGGTGCAGAAGGATGTGTCCTGGCCGAGGATATTCGGCCTCGATGAGCTCCATTACTACCTTCGGGTCGGTAGGAGACGGCGCCTCCAGTGTCTGCCCCAATAAACCCAATCCAACCAGACAAAAGGCTAACGCAGGGTAACTTGCGGACGGAATGTTGGAAAATTACTCACTCACCCAACGCTCCTGCACCTTAGGAGCGACGGCGGTTGCGGCACCATCCGCTCTTCCTCGCCGGCGGAGATACGAGTCCACCGCTGCGAGGACGGCCCGCGACGCCCCACGTCCGCAGATGGTCACACACACCCCTTCACCGTCGAACGCCCGGACGGAAACACCGTGGCGAACACACGCTTGCTCCAATTCGCGCGCCTGCTCCATCGCGATCCACAAGAAGTTCCCACCGCTTTCCGGCACCTCCAGGCCCCGTCTCCGCAGTTCCCCGGCCAGGAATTCCCGTTCGGCGACAACTGCCGAGACGTTGGCGTGCAGGAGCTCTTCTTCGGCCCAGGCTGCGACAGCCCCGGCCTCGGCCAGGCGAGGGATTCCGGTCATCCCTGAAAGGTCGATCGTGACCACCCCGGCCCGGGCGTTGGCACCTCCCTCGAGCCCTGTTCCGGCCCCGATCGGTACCACCGCCACGCCGTGCGCGGTGCAGATCCGCGCCGCCGTCGCAACATCTTCCGTCGATGACGGACGCACGACGGCATCCGGCAGTACCGGCGGAAGGTGCGAACGGTCATGTGAACGGGCAGTGCGGGCGGCAGTATCGACGGCGACCTTGCCACCCAGCGCCTGCTGGAGTTCGACGACGACGGCCGGGATCGTCGTCGGGCGCTCGACTTCAGGGCCCGTCAGCAACGCCCCGAACTGTGCCGGAATGCTCATGCAAGGACCTTGGACAGGAAGGCCTGAGTGCGCGGCTCGCGTGGGTCTTCGAGGACTTGGTGCGGATCACCGCTTTCCACCAGCTGCCCGTCGGCCATGAAGTGGACCACGTTGCCCACCTCTTTGGCGAAGCCCATCTCATGGGTGACCACAATCATCGTCATGCCTGAGTCAGCCAGCGAGCGCATCACGTCCAGCACCTCGCCAACGAGCTCGGGGTCCAGCGCCGAGGTTGGCTCGTCAAAAAGCATGACCGAGGGCTTGAGCGCCAACGAACGCGCGATGGCCACCCGTTGCTGCTGGCCGCCCGAAAGCTGACCCGGGTAGTGGTCCGCCTTGTCCGCCAGGCCCACGCGGGCCAACAACTGCCGGCCTTCCTCGACGGCTTGCTCCTTCGGGACGCGCTGGACCACGGTGGGACCCTCGATCACGTTTTCCAGGGCGGTGCGGTGTGGAAAGAGATTGAACTGCTGGAAGACCATTCCGATCGATGCGCGTTGCTTCGCAGTCTCGTGCTCCTTGAGCTCGTGGAGTTTGTTGCCAGAGCGCCGGTACCCGATCCGTTCCCCCTGGACCCACAGCTGACCGCCGTCGATCTTTTCCAAGTGGTTCATACAACGGAGGAAGGTGCTCTTTCCCGAACCGGACGGCCCCAGCAGACACGCGACCTCGCCTGCATTGATATCCAGGCTGATGCCTTTGAGGACCTCAAGATGGCCGAACGACTTGCGGACGTCCCGCGCCCGTACGATTGGTTCCTTCACTTGACCTTCTCCAGTTCTTCTGCGGATCCGCTTGGCATCGCCAAAGAGGCGCTCGACGCCGGCGGGAGACCGGCCTTCAACAGGACGTTCGCTGCGGTTTTCGGGAGTGCTTTGGCGGCTTTCATTGGTGTGAAGCCCCGTTCGAAGTGCCGTTCCACGTAGTACTGGCCAACGGACAGGACTGCCGTGACAGCCAGGTACCAAAGTGCCGCCACGATCAGCAGCGGAATGGTCTGGAACGTGCGCGAGTAGATGATCGAAACCGACGTCAAGAGCTCGCTGTAGCCGATGACGATCACCAGCGAGGTGTACTTGAGCATGCCGATGGTCTCGTTGCCGGTGGGCGGGATGATGACGCGCATGGCCTGCGGGAGGATGACGCGGCGCATGGTCTGCAGCCTCGTCATTCCCATGGCCTTTGCTGCCTCGGTCTGGCCCACCGGGATGGCCCGGATGCCGGAGCGGACAATCTCACCCATGTACGCGCCTTCGTTGAGGCTCAGGCCCAGAATGGCCGCAGTGAACGGGGAGATCAGGGTATTCGTGGAGATCTCGAAGAAACTGGGGCCGAAGGGAACGCCCAGCACCAGCTTCGGGACCAGCGCCGCCATGAAGAACCAGAACAGGAGTTGGACCATGAGCGGGGTGCCGCGGAAGAACCAGGAGTAGGCCCACGCAGCGGAGGAAAGTATAGGGTTCGGGGACAGGCGGCACACAGCCACAGCGATTCCCAGGACAATGCCGATGGCCATCGAAACGGCGGTCAGCATCAGCGTGTTGCCCAAGCCGGCCAGCACCGGAGCGGCGAACAGGTATTCTCCCACCGTGCCCCACTGGAACCGTTGGTTGGTGACCATGCCATAGGCCATGAGCGCCACGCCAAGGACCACCACCGCTGCCATGACCCAGCGCCCACGGTAGCGGGCAGGGACGATCAAGAGGTTCTGCTCCTCCTCCGTAGCCGTGTACAGGGTCACTTGGTGGCTCCGTTGACGGTGAACTTCTCGATGACGTGGTCATCCATCTTGTACTTGGTAAGGATCGACTTATAGGTACCGTCTGCTTTGATCTGCTCCATGGCCTTCTGCACCACGTTGATCAGGTCCGTGCTGTCCTTGGGGAGCACGATGCCGAAGAATCCCTCTTGGTACGGCTTGCCCATCACCAAGTCACCGTTGCTCTCGGCGGCAACCACGGAACCTGACGTCGTATCAAGCAGGAAGGCGTCCACCCGTCCGCTCTGCAGCGCCAGTACTGCCTGGTTCTGCCCGGCATAGATGGTGATGGCGAGCTGCTCCTTCCCCGCGGCCTGGCATTTGCTGGATTGGGCCGCGGCATCGGCATCCTCGGTGGTGCCCTTGACGATGCCCACCTTTGCGCCGCACAGATCGTCGAGCGACTTCACATTGTGCGGGTTGGCCTTGGTGGTCATGACGCCCGCGCCTGCCGAGAAGTAGTCCAGGAAGCTGACCTGCTTCTGACGCTCGGGAGTGTCCGACATCGCGGACATGCCCATGTCATAGCGGCCGGACGCCAGGCCCGGGATGATCGCGTCAAAAGCGATGTTGTCGAAGGCGAGGGTAACGCCGAGCTTCTTCTCGATGGCGTCCGCGAGCTCACGGTCGATCCCTACGATGGTCTTTCCGTCTTTGTCAATGGACTCAAACGGAGGGTACTCAACGTTGCTGGCCACCTTGATGGTGCCCGCGCCCTGGATCTCTTTGGGTAACTGGCTGAAGAGCGGCGCCTTTGCCGCATTTGCCGCCGCGCTTGCGTCGCCACCCGCACTGGCCGAACCGCCGCAAGCGGTAAGTCCTACGACGGCGGCGAGTGCAATGGCCGCGAGGGCCGTCTTACGGAGGGAAAATTCAGAAATATTCAATGCGTGCTCCTTGGGTTCTTACGGCTCCATGCGAACTACGGGACGACTGATGCCGGATTAGAAATTCGGAAAGAATCTGCGCGATCTTGGATCAGCATAGAGACGAATTGCGCGCATCACAATAGCCATTCATCGTGAAATCAAAAGTAATCTTAAATGACAAATGCCGGGTCCGAAGAATATCGGATCCGGCATTTGAAAATGGGCAGACTAAATCGCAAAGCGTTGAATTCCCAGCCCCAAGGTGGGCAGATGGCCCCTCACTGGAGAACGAGCATGGGCCCCACCCGTCCTGCAAACACGGGGAACCCGCCGCTACTTGGCTTAGAGTTCCAGAACCAACCTCTCCCCGCGGCAGCGTGAAACACAAATCATCATTGTTTCATTTGCGGCACGTTCTTCGTCGCTGAGAATTTCATCGCGATGATCTGGAATTCCTGCCAGAACTACCGTTTCACACGTTCCACACGTTCCTTTTCGGCAGGAATTCAACGCGGGAACTCCTGATCGCTGCAGAGCGTCGAGAATTGTCTCGCTCGCAGCAACCTCAATTTCAATTCCGTCGGCGGTTTCCACCACGAAAGGCAAGCGGTCGCCGGCGGCGTTCCCGAATTCCTGACCGGAACCGGCGGGAACCGAACCGCCTGGGCCGGTCCCGGCGTCGGGCTCGTCGTGACCGAAGTCCTCAAAGAGCAGCTGCGGAACCGCGCCGGCCTCGTGGGCCGAGCGGAGCTCGCTGAGCAACCGCGGCGGGCCGCAGGCGTAAACCGTTGAGTCCGCCGCGAGTCCCTCGCTGCGAAGGTACTCCGCCAGGTCCAGGGCGCCGGAAACCTCTTTGGCATGGATCCTGGTTTTGGTCCCATCGGGGTCAAGACCGGTGATCTCGTCCAGGAAAGCCATGGAATGGAGGTTGGACCCCAAATACAGCAGTCGCCATGGATCGCCGGTCATCTGCGCTGCGCGGATCATCGGCAGGAGGGGCGTGATTCCGATCCCGCCGGCGATGAAGACCTTCTCCCCCGAACCCGCAGTGCCACGGAAATTGTTCTTGGGGCCCCGGACATCGAGGACATCCCCGGCCCGCAACACCTCATGCACAAAGCTCGAGCCGCCCCGGCTGGGTTGCTCGCGCAACACCGCGATGCGCCACGCGGACCGATCCGCAGGCTCGGAGCACAACGAGTATTGGCGCAGTATTCCGTTGGAAAACAGCACGTCGATGTGGGCGCCCGGCTCCCACACCGGTAGTGCACTGCCGTCTGGATCCTCGAGAATCATCGAAACGACGCCGTCCGCCTCCCTTCGGAGCCCGCTGACCGCTAGCTGGAAAAAGCCTTTTGCGGCGAGCACCACAGCCCCCGGCTTGGCGGCGTCAGTGGCCTGAAGCGTCATCGCTGCCTCCGCCGATCGCGGCGTTCACGGCGGCCACCACGGCCCCGGCGTGGACCAGTTCCCCGGCTTTGCGTAGCCGCGGATACAGGACTACGTCCTGCTTGATGTGGTCAATGGGCCGGCCGTCGGCCGCCGCGGTGGAACGCAGGAGGGCCAGCGCGGCCAGGCTCGCTGGAGCAGGTTTCGCACCGGCCGTGGCGGACATGCCCATCCGCAGTTCCAAAGCCTGCGCAGCCATCAGCAACTCCACGGCCACTACAGACTCGATGTTGGCGACAATCTGGCGCGCGTGCCGGCCGGCGTTGTTGGCCATGGACACGTGGTCTTCCTGGTTGGCGCACGTCGGGATTGAGTCCACGCTGTCCGGGTGCGCGAGGGTCTTGCAGTCGGATACCAAGGCAGCGGCAAGGTACTGGGGCAGCATGTAACCGCAGTCCATGCCGATCTGTTCGCTGGCAACGAGCATGTCCGGAAGGCCCCGATTGAGGGTGCCGTCGTCGAGCCTGAAGAGTCGGCGCTCCGTGATGTTGCCGATTTCGGTGACCACAATCGAGATGAAGTCTGCCGCGAACGCCACGTACTCGGCGTGGAAGTTGCCGCCCGAGACCGCCTTGAGCGTGCGGGTGGAAGGCAGCGACGGGAAGATCAGGGGGTTGTCCGTGGCGGCATTGATCTCGTTGTCGATGATGCCGGCGGCGAACTCCAAAGTGTCTTTGACCGGACCAAAAACCTGCGGAATGCAGCGCAGCGAGTACGCGTCTTGGGGCGGCTGGCGCACAGGGTCCCGCCCGGCGTCGCCGTCCACCAACCCGCTGCCGGAGAGGAGCTCTCGCAAACGCGCAGCCACATCGATCTGGCCACGCTGGCCGCGGGCCTGGTGGAGCTCGTCAATGAAGGCATCTCCGAAGCCCAGCAGTGCCTCGATGGTCATGGCCGCGGTGATCTGGGCTGTTTCGAGGAGGTTTTGGGCATCGTACAGGGCCAACGCGGCCTGGGCGCAGGAGAAGGAGGTGCCGTTCAAAAGGGCCAGGCCGTCCTTGGCACCCAGCGGTAGCCGCTCGATTCCTGCATGGGCCATGGCCGCGATCCCGGACACCACAGCACCGTCCACAAAGGCCTCGCCAGAGTCGAGCTCCTCGTCCTCGCCGGCGTGGGAACGCGACATGACGATCGCCACGTGGGCCAGCGGGATGAGGTCGCCGGAAGCGCCCAGGGAACCGTATTCCGGGATAGCCGGGTACACGCCGCGGTTGAGCATCTCGGCGAGGGTCTTCACGATGTCCGCCCGCACGCCGGAATAGCCCTGCGTCAGGCTGACGATCCGGATGAACATGGTTGCCCGCACCACTTCTTCGTCCACATAGCGGCCAACGCCGGCGGCGTTGGAGAGGACAAGGCGGCGGGAGAGCTCTGCGGCATCGGACGGCTCGTCGAAGGCCTTGCGGCCGGCGAGGGAACCGAAGCCGGTATTGATGCTGTAGATCGGCGCCGTTTCCTTCCCTGCCCGCATGTCATCCATGACGCCGTCCAGCCAGTCCTGGCTGGGTTTCATCCGCGCCAAGGCTTCTTCATCCACCACGACGGGACGCCGGTAGCGCGCAACCTGGATCAGATCCTGCAGGGTTGCACGGTGCGTCCCGAGGACCACCGGTGCTGTATCAAGCAGAGTTTCGAGCGTCATCGCTTACCTCTCGGGTTGTTCTTCGGCTTGCGAGGGAACCCAGCGACGCCGCCAGGTTCTCCGCTGCCTCGTTCATTGTCTTCAAAGTCGAATTCAGCCAGGTGCGGGACCCGCAGCGGTTCTCCGGGCCGGCAACATTGAGCGCGCATACCGCCTCGCCGTCCAGCATCACCGGTACGGCCACCGAGACGGCGCCTGGATCCAGCTCGCCCCGGGAGACTGCCCAGCCGGAAGATCGGATCTGCGCCAGGCTGAGCAGAATCTGCTCCGCGGACGGCGAGTTTTCAGTAAAGCGCGGAAGGTCGCCGTCGAGCACTTGGCGTACGACGTCGGACGGCGCCCACGCGAGCAGCGTCCGGGGGCCGGCACCCGCCGTCAGCGGCAGGAGCTCGTTGACCGCGAAAGTGTATTTGAAGGCCTTGTCCGGTTCCGCGCGGCGCAGGCACATGGCCTGCGTACCCACCCGGATCACCATCACGGCGGTTTCCCCCACAGCATCCACGATGCTTTTTAGCACAGCCGTGCCAACTTCTGCGAGATGGCTCTGCGTCAGGTGCCGTCCGGACAAGGCCAACAGCGCGTGCCCCGGCCGATAGACGCCCGCGTCCTCCTGGACGAATCCACGCTCGCGAAGCTGGCGAAAGTACCGATAGGTGGTGCTCACGGGAATGCCCAGCTTGAGCGCCACGCCCTCCACGGTGGTATCTCCGCTGTCTGCGATTTCCGAGAGGATCATAAGGCCCCGCTCAAATGAAGTGTGGGTTGCCACGGCATGCCTCCTTCCTGGATCGATCACCCTGTGTCGCGGGTCACGAACTGATCGTGCAGGGTGCCAAAGCATCGCGACAAACCAGATTCCCACAGAGAGAGAATGATGTTTAGCCGTTGCTCTTTGAGACCGATACTTTGATGCCACGAATCCGCTTGTCCGCCCCTTGCAGGAGCTGGCCCGCAGATTGGATCTCAGCAAAAACCGACGGTAATGAGGCCCACGATGTCCCTTAGCACTCCCCCGCAAACCATTCCCGTACTCTCTGGTCTGCAGAACGATCCGTACACCGACGGGAACCTCACCAACCCGTATCCCCTGTTCGAACGCATGCGGGCGGCCGGACCGGCGGTGTGGCTTGAGAAATACGGGGTCCTGGCGTTCGCCGGCTTCGAGGAATGCAGGGAGATCCTGGAGGACTACCGCACGTTCATCTCAAGTGCTGGCGTGGGCCCCAAGAACCTGCACCACGAGCCCGCTTGGCGTCCGCAAGGCATCCTGGAATCGGATCCGCCTGTCCACGGACCCATGCGCGCAGCAATGGCGGGTGTCATTTCTCCGCGCGGGGTGCGCTCCCTGAGGGCCCGGTTTGAAGAGTTCGCCGAGGAGCTGGTGGGCAGCCTGATCGAGCGGGAAACCTTCGACGGCGTCACGGACCTCGCCGAGCTGTTTCCCATCCGCGTCTTTGGCGACGCCGTCGGAATCCCTCGCGAAGGCCGCGAAGCCAATCTGCTGCCGCACGGAGCCATGAACTTCAGCTCCTTCGGTCCCGACGACGAACGATCCCGCTCGTTCTTCGAAAAGGGCGAACCCACCCACCGCTGGGTCATGGACAACTGCGCCCGGGAAAATCTCTCCCCGGATGGCATGGGAGCCCAGATCTGGGAATTCGCCGACCGCGGCGAGATCACCCCCGAACAGGCCGCCCTGCTAGTACGGGCCATGCTCTCCGCCGGCTTGGATACCACTGTGTTCTCGATCGGGAACACGTTGCAGGCCTTGGCGGCACACCCCGAACAGTGGGCCAGCTTGCACGCCAATCCCCGGCTGGCCAAGTTCGCGATCGACGAAGCGCTGAGGTACGAATCGCCGTTCCAGTCCTTCTTCCGGACTGTTTCAACGGACACGGTATTCCGGGGCATCCCGCTGCCGGCAGGAGCCAAGGTACTGCTCTTCATGGGCTCGGCCAACCGGGATGCCGCGCATTGGGGACCCACAGCCGACGAGTTCATGATCGACCGTAACGCCGGCGGCCACCTCGCCTTCGGCATGGGCATCCACCAATGCGTGGGTCAGCCGATTTCCCGGCTCGAGATGGACGTGCTCTTCACCGCCATGGCCAAGCGGATCAAGGGTATTGAGCTAGTGGGCGAGCCCTTGCCGTACCTACACAACACCCTCCGAGGATGGCGCTCCCTCCCGCTGCGCATAACGTCAGCGTAGCTTCGATGCCCGCTCACTTTTGGGGCAATTTTCGCAAACGCTCCTGCACCTTTGCGGAGACTCTTCCCCAGCGCTCGCTCACCTATGGCCGCCGGGTGAGCGAGCGTCCGCCAATTCGGCGACAGAGGTGAGCGAGCGTCCGCCCAAAGAGCAACAAAAGTGAGCGGGCGTTTGGGGTTAGTGCCGCGGGCGTCACCCAGGAATGCCCCCAGAGGGCCTAGGCGAGCGCCTCTTCGAGCGCCTCGATTAGCTCTTCGGAATCAGGCTCGACGGTGGAAGGAAAGCGGGCGAGCACTTCGCCTTCGCGGCTCACCAGGAACTTTTCGAAGTTCCACTTGACCTTCTGCGGCTTAGAACCGTCTGCCGTCTGGGTCAGTTCGGCATACAGGGGATGCTGCTGCTTGCCACGGACGTTGGACTTGCTGGAAAGCGGGAAAGAGACTCCAAAATTGCGTTGGCAGAAATCCGCGATCTCGGCGTCGGAGCCTCTCTCCTGGCCACCGAACTGATTGCACGGCACGCCCAGGATCTCGAATCCGCGGTCACGGTATTTGCCGTAGAGCTCCTCAAGTCCCGAGTACTGGCGCGTGAAACCACATTTGGAAGCCACGTTGACTACCAGCACGGCTTTGCCCTCGAAACGCCCAAAGTCGGCCTCGGAGCCGTCGTTGAACGTGAGGGAGATGCTATAGAGCGGGGACATCAAGCTTCCTAACGACGTCGAACTTGGCAAACTACCGCATTCGAGTCTACGCGCGGCAGGGCGGTGACGTGGTTCAGGATAGGCAGCGATCTCTACGGTTTGGTGACCGGCGTGGCTGGCTTGGAGGTGGCCGACGGCGTGGGGCTCGTAGGAGCCGGCGGGGTAGGTGCTGGCGCTGGCGGTGTTGACTGGGTGTGAGTCACCGTGGGCACCGGAGCGGGAAGGCTCGACGACGGCGCGGCCGTGGACGGGACGGTCACCGCAGGCGGGACCGTCGTCGTGGGCGGCGGGACGGTCCCCTTGGGCGACTGCGTCACCGCGGGAGCTTGCGACGGCGATTGGCTCGGTGTGCTGGTCTGCGTCTTGCTTGGCGTGGGGGTAGTGCCTGGCGGATTGGTCGTGCTTTGCGTCCCTGAGGGCGTCGGCGTCGGCGTCACGGTGGGTGACCCAGTCGGCGTCGGCGTCACGGTGGGTGACCCAGTCGGCGTCGACGTCGCGGTGGGTGACCCGGTCGGCGTCGGCGTCACGGTGGGTGACCCGGTCGGCGTCGGACTACCGGTGGGTGACGCCGTCGGGGTCGCGGTGGCCGTAGCAGACGGGCCCGGCGGCACGACCTTCGCCTCCTGCGCCCCGCCGGTCACCGCCTGTTCGGGGGGCCTGCCCGGGATGGACCAGACAGACCCCGCCGAGACCGCCGAGGCGGAACCCGGCTGGTAGCTGACCATGGCAAGGTCCCCGAGAGGATCAACCTGCCTGGTCGCCAGGAACGTCCAGTTCATCGGGTTGGCATAGACGCCGTTGAGAATCGTCTCGAAGTGCAGATGGCAACCTGTCGAGGACCCCGTGGTTCCCACCCTGGCGATCACCTCGCCCACCCGCACCGACTGCCCCTTGGCCACCGCGATCCCCTGCAGATGGTTATACGTGGTGACCAGGCCGTTCCCATGGTCGATCTCCACCCGGTTGCCGCCGCCCCACGGATGCCAGCCCACAGCGCGGACCACGCCGGAATCGGCCGCATAAACAAGAGCGCCGCAGGCCGCGGCGAAGTCCTGGCCCCAATGAAACTCCCCCGGCAGGCCCGTGAACGGGTCGATCCTCAACCCGAAGGGAGAGCTCGGAACCAGCACCTCAAGGGGAGCATAGAGTTTCCCCGCGGCGGGCCGGTCAAGGGAACTCGACGCCACATTGAGATTGCCGACCCCGTTCCTGTCCAGGGCCTGGACCGGGGAACGCTCAAAAGACACCGTGGCTTTGTCACCCGCAGGAACAGGAGCCCAGGACCGGCTTTGCACCACAGCCCCCGGCACTCCGGAACTGCCGCCATCGGCCGGAAGCATGCCGGGTTCCACTTGGCCGGCAGCCAACGATCCCCCCGCCGATGGTCCGCCCAGGCGCGGGCCCTGGAAGCCGAAAGCAAACGCCACCAAGACAGCGAGGAAACAAGCCGAAAGGACCCGGCCAAATCTTCCAGAGAGCACCAGATCCACGACCTGGCCAGACTCATGATGCTTTCCCACAGCGGCTCCTGAGACGGGCGCTCATCCCCAAGTACGGGCGCGCTTGTCCCATTGTTGCCGCTATGAAATCGAATGGGAACACTCGACTTCATACTTGGCCGGCCGGCGGAATACTCGCCGGACCCTGCCGGGCTACTCGCCGAGGTTCTCCTTCAGCAACGCGCGGTGCTCGACGGCGGCATCCGAATGCAGTGCGCGCCCGGCGTCGGTCAGCTCGAGGTACAGCGAGCGGCGGTCATCTGAACAGGTTTGGCGGGATACGAGTCCGGCTTTCTCCAGCCGGTCAACAACTTTGGAGACAGCACTC
Source organism: Arthrobacter sp. FW306-04-A (assembly GCF_044358315.1). Lineage (GTDB taxonomy): Bacteria > Actinomycetota > Actinomycetes > Actinomycetales > Micrococcaceae > Arthrobacter. The sequence continues at coordinate 379,405 of NZ_CP084559.1, read as the reverse complement.
TGGGTCATGGGAGTCCGCTCCCCCAATGCCTTCATGCGGCAGGCGGAGTCAGCGCTTTCTGCAACGAGGTCGAGGATTTCGAATTCGTTCAACCCGATGTCGAACTTGGCTTCGAGGGCGCGGTCAATGGCCGCCGCGGTGCGGAAGTACGAATTCTGGATGCTGCGCCATTGCTCAACCAGCTGGCGATCCTGCGTTGTTGCCATGGGCCGATTCTAGTCGAAACCGGAATTAAAGTCCACGTCATAAGATTCCTAGTCATATTCCTTGTCATTGAATGACGTGTCATATAGATTGAAGCCATGACTTCACCAAGCACCCTCACTCGATCTGACGAGCAGCTCCACACAGCCGTCCGCTGGACCAGGGCCCAGTGGCTGCTGCTGATGGTGGTGTGCACGGTCCTGGCGCTCGACGGCCTGGACGTGTCCATGGTGGGCGTAGCCCTTCCGTCCATCGGCCACGAACTCCATCTCGGAACCGATTCCCTGCAGTGGATCGTTTCCGCCTATGTCCTTGGCTACGGGAGCCTGTTGCTCCTGGGCGGCCGGCTCGCAGACCTGTTGGGCCGGCGTCGGATCTTCCTGATCGCTTTGACCGTGTTCGCCGCGGCATCCCTCCTCGGCGGGCTGGTGGATGATCCCACCATCTTGATCGCCACGCGCTTCGTCAAGGGCCTGGCCGCGGCGTTCACGGCCCCTACCGGGTTCTCCATCATCACCACCAACTTCGCTGAAGGCCGCGAGCGCAACAAGGCGCTATCCATCTTCACCACGTTCGGCGCCAGTGGATTCTCGCTCGGGCTGGTTGTTGGCGGGCTCATGACCAGCCTGAGCTGGCGCTGGACCTTCCTTGTATCGGTGCCGATCGCCATCGCAGTGGTGCTCCTCGGCATGCTGTTCATCCCGCGGGACAAGCCGTCCGCGGAAGAGAGCGGCCACGATGTCTGGGGTGCGGTCACCCTCGCGCTCGGCATGCTTGGCCTGGTGTACACCTTGGTTTCAGCTCCGGAGAAGGGCTGGGGATCTGTGGCAACAATCGCCGGATTCGCCATCTCTGCCGCCGTCTTGGCAGCCTTCGCCGTCATCGAAAACCGCGTCAAGCACCCGCTCATCCGCTTCGGCATTCTTCGTGAAGGCTGGGTTGCCCGCGCAAACCTGAGTGCGGTTGGCCTGTTCGGTTCCTATTTGAGTTTCCAGTTCATCCTCACCATGTACTTGCAGTCGGTGTTGGGCTGGTCCCCCTTGGGCATGGCGCTTGCCTTGCTTCCCACCGGACTCCTGGTCGCAACGAGCGCCCCCTTTGCGGACAGGTTCATTGAGAAATTCGGGGCCCCGAAGCTCATCCTCACCGGCCTGACCGCCATGGGCCTGGGCTACGTCCTGTTCCTCCGGGTTGGAACCTCACCCAATTACGTCCTGGACATCCTTCCCTCGGTCATCCTGCTGGGTATTGGCTTTGCCTTGGCTTTCCCGTCCATCAACGTCCAGGCCACCGCTGGAATCCGGGATTCGGAGCAGGGGTTGGCCGCTGGACTGATCCAGACCAGCACGCAAGTTGGCGCAGCCCTGGTTCTTGCCGTCACTACTGCCCTCGTCAGCGGCCACGGCGGGGCCGACGGCACAAGCAGCACCGTCAACGCCGCGGCGATGCTCGATCAGTACCGTCCCGGTTTGGTCCTAAGCGCTGCCGTGGCAATCGCGGCCCTGTTGGTGGCAGCGTCCCCGGCGCGGCGCCGTCGGGCACCGGCTGAGCAGCCCGCAGCCTAAGCGGACTCGCGCGAAAGGTGCCGGCTCACTGTTTCCACGGCGGGCCGGCACCTGCACGTAAACAAAGCGGCACCTTGCGCCAGCGCGGCGCTGCGTCACAATGGACCATGGGCAAGTTCCTGAAGAAGTGGCAATCGGAACTGCGGATGACTTTCACGGGTCACCCGCAGTCCACGCCCGACTGGGTGCTGCGGCTGGCCGAGGGGAACGACGCCGGATACCACCTTCCGGGCTCGGCCGTCTGGGCCGTCCACGGGTCCATGTCCACGATCGTTGGTGGAATCCGTGTGCTGCTCATGCAGTCCCTCCACCCCGGCGCCTTGGCAGGGGTTTACGACCATTCAGGCTTCAAGACGGATCCCCTCGGGCGGCTGGCAAATACCATCCGATGGATCTTCACTGTGAGCTACGGCTCGATGGATGCGGCCCACACAGCCACACACTTCGTGCGAAGGGTCCACGACTCCGTCAAAGGCAGCTACGTGGATGCCCACGGCCACACCCGCGAGTATTCAGCCAACGATCCCGAACTTCTCCGCTGGGTCCACGTTGCCTACGCGGATTCCTTCGTGACGGCGCACCGAATTTGGGGTGGCCCAGTCCCAGGCGGCGCCGACGCTTACGTCCGCGAGTGGGCGCAGGCAGGCCGTTTGATGGGCGTCCAGGACCCTCCCCTGAGCCTTTCCGAAGTGAGGTCGGAAATGGACCAGTGGTACGCCTCCGGTCACCTCCGCGCGGACCAAAGGCTCAAGGAAACCGTCGATTTCATCCGGAATCCCCCGCTGAAAGCGTCGCTTCAACCCGGCTATCGGATTCTGTTCGCGGCTGCTGTGGCGAGCTTGGAACCCAAGTATCGCGAACTCCTGGGGCTGGAAAAGGCCCATTTCGGCCCCATCCCGCTACCTTCGATCCTCGCCGCCCGGGTGGTCCTCGCCGTCGTGCACCTGACTTTGGGCCGCAGCGGCCCCAGTGAGCAGGCCGCCCGGCAACGGTTGCGGCGCCTAGGCTACGAGGCATAGACGCAAAGAAGCCCGGCGGAACGGCTTGTGGCCGTCCTGCCGGGCTTCTTCGACGAATCGCTAGATCAACGCGTCGGACAGGTGGTTCGGCGTGCCGAACCGGTGCGCAGTGATACTGATGACCTGTTCGTGCAGGAACGGCAGCATCTCAACGCGTCCAGCCGGGGTCACCGTGCCGTGGTAGATCGCGACGTCGGGACGTCCTCCGGTCGCGGCGCTCAGCGCACTGCTGTCCCCGCCAATCAGGCGGATGCGGCCACCTTCGATGCCTGCCGCGGAAGCCAGCCATTCGGCGTCGTTCTGGATCCGGGTGCTGACGCCCAGTCCCGCGAAGGCTGCAACAACGGATTCGGGAAGCTCGACGGCGGAGGACACCGTGAGTGCCGATCCCGCCACTGCTCCGGCTGCTACGACGCGAAGCAGGTCCACGAGCTTCGCACCCTCGGACAAGCGGATGGTCACGGGGACGGCCCGGTACCGGAAGACGTTGCGCTCGGCGCTCAGTCCGGAGACGTCCTTTCTGGTGCCGAACTCCGTGGCCCATGCCGCGGCGTCGCTGAAGAGCGCCTTCTGCAGGGCCTCAGCTTCGCTGGCCTCAACAAGCTCGCCTGCGGCGTTGGCCGCGGCCAGGATCGAGGCTGCCGCGCCCTTGAGCGTGGCACCGCGCTTGGCGCCAGGCTCAGCAGGGAGCCAGCTGCCCAGTCCGACCAGGTAGTTGGGTCCGCCGGCCTTGGTACCCGCGCCCACGGCCGACTTCTTCCAGCCGCCGAACGGCTGCCGCTGGACGATCGCGCCAGTGATCCCGCGGTTTACGTACAGGTTGCCGGCCTGGATAGTGTCCAGCCAGACACCTATTTCATCGGAATCGAGCGAGTGCAGCCCGGCGGTGAGGCCGTATTCGATTTCGTTCTGGATGGCGACGGCTTCTTCCAGGGTGGCCGCGGTCATGACGCCGAGGACCGGGCCGAAGAACTCGGTCAAGTGGAAGTACGAGCCGCGCTTGACGCCGAACCGGATACCCGGGGACCACAGGCGGCCGGCCTCGTCCAGCTTCTCCGGCTTGACGGCCCAGGTCTCGCCGTCGCCGAGGGTGGTCAGGGCGTTGAGGAGCTTACCGTTGGCTGGCTCGATGATCGGCCCCATCTGGGTAGTGGCCTGCTCCGGATAGCCCACCTTGAGCGAGCGGGCAGCATCAACGAGCTGGTTGTGGAAGCGCTCCGAGGTGGCAACGGAACCAACAAGGATCACCAGGGAAGCAGCGGAGCACTTCTGTCCGGCGTGTCCGAAGGCCGAGTAGACGACATCCTTCGCGGCCAGGTCAAGGTCAGCATGGGGGGTGACGATGATGGCGTTCTTGCCCGAGGTCTCCGCCAGCAGCGGGAGGTCCTGGCGGAAGGAGCGGAAGAGCTCAGCGGTCTCGTAGCCGCCGGTGAGGATCACGCGGTCAACGCTGGGGTGCGAGACCAGCTGGGTGCCCAGCTCACGTTCTTCGAGCTGCACAAGCGCCAACACTTCGCGCGGCACGCCGGCCTCCCACAGCGCGTCCACCATGACGGAACCGGAGCGGCGGGCCTGCTTTGCCGGTTTGATCACGACGGCGGATCCCGCCGCGAGTGCCGCCAGCGTGGAGCCCGCTGGAATCGCCACCGGGAAGTTCCACGGCGGGGTCACCACGGTGAGGTTCGCTGGGACGAACGTGGCGCCGTCGACCGTTTCCAGGTCCTTGGCGCGCTCGGCGTAGTAGTGCGCGAAGTCGATTGCTTCGCTGACTTCGGGGTCGCCCTGTTCGATCGTCTTGCCGGTCTCGGAAGCCATGACCTCAAGAAGCTCGGCGCGGCGGGATTCCAGGATGTCGCCGGCGCGGTGCAGGATGGCAGCGCGCTCGGCGGCCGGCATGGCGCCCCATTTTTCGCCAGCCTCGACGGCGGCGGCGATGATGCGTTCCAGTTCCTGGGCGTCCCTGACCTTGCTGGCTTCAACGATCGCGTTACCGGCGGTGGAGCCCGGGATGCGCTCCAGGATGGCGCGGCCCCAGGCCCGGTTGGCGGGCAGGGCAGGATCGGTGTCCGGCGTGTTGGCGAAACCCTCTGCCGGAGTGGAGGCCGCGGGCTCGTTGCGGTCCTGTGTGCGGTTGGGGGTCGGAACGGCGTCGTCCAGCCCCGCGAGGGAGGCGAGGAAGCGCTGCTTCTCGCGTTCGAACAGCGATCTGCTTTCTGGGGAGTTCCCCCCAAGTTCGAACACCGCGGACATGAAGTTGTCCTGACTGGCGCCTTCTTCGAGGCGTCGGATCAGGTAGGCGATGGCAACGTCGAACTCGCCCGGGTGCACCACCGGCGTGTACAACAGGAGGCTGCCGACGTCCTTGCGGACGGCCGTGGCCTGGCCCGTGGCCATGCCGAGGAGCATCTCGAACTCAATCGCTCCTTGCCCCTGCGCGGCGATGCCGCGCTCTTTGGCCAGGAGCCAGGCAAACGCCACGTCGAAGAGGTTGTGGCCGGCGACGCCGATGCGCACTGCGTCGATGCGTTCAGGGGTGAGGGCGTAGTTGAGTACGCGCTTGTAGTTGGTGTCCGAATCCTGCTTGGTGCCCCACGTCGCGAGCGGCCAGCCCTGGATGGAAGCCTGGACCTGTTCCATGGGCAGGTTGGCGCCCTTGACCACGCGCACCTTGATGGGAGCGCCACCGGTGGCTCGGCGGGCCGCTGCCCACTCCTGCAGTTCCTGCATGGCCGAGAGCGCGTCCGGGAGGTAGGCCTGAAGCACAATACCGGCCTCAAGGTTCTTGAATTCTGGCTTGTCCAGGATCCGGGTGAACACGGCCATAGTCAGGCTCAGGTCCTTGTATTCCTCCATGTCCAGGTTGATGAACTTGGGCTTGGGGAAGGACGCCGCCAGGCGGTAGAGCGGGGTGAGCTTCTCCACCACGTGGTCAACTGCTTCGTCGAAGGCCCAGAGCGAGTGCGGGGCCACCGTGGAGGATTCCTTGATGGAGACGTAGTCGACGTCGTCACGCGCCAGGAGCTTGAGGGTTCCCTCGAGCCTGCGGCTGGCTTCGCGTTCGCCCAGGACTGCCTCGCCGAGAAGGTTCACGTTCAGGTGGACGCCGTTCTGCTTGATCTTGGCGATGGCCGGACCGAGCTTGGCGTCCGTGGCGTCCACGATCAGGTGGCCCACCATGTCGCGCAGAACCTTGCGGGCGATCGGGATGACCACCTGCGGGAGGACCGGTGCCATGACACCGCCGGTACGCACAGCGGCCCGCATATACCAGGGCAGGAATGCCGGGACCTTCGGGGCCAGCTTGGCCAGGTTTCGGCCGGCGACAGACAGGTCCTCGGGGCGGATGACGCCGTCGACGAATCCGACCGTGAAGTCCAGTCCATTCGGGTCCTTCAGGACGCCTGCGAGGCGCTGTGCGGAAACGTCAACTGGCACCTTAGAGGCTTCGGTGAGCCAGTGTCGAACCAGTTGAATGGCTTCGTGGGCCAACTCCTGGAGGTGTCCGGATTCCGGGTTGGATCGTGTCCTGGTTGGTGTGCTCATGCGCTTCGTTCCTTTGGTGCGGAAGGGCTTTGTTTCCATCAGTATGGATCTACAATCAGATTAGGAAAAGCGATCTTTTCTGAACAATATTCGTTAGATTTCTCGACCCGTCTGGAGAGCCGAATGCTGGACGTACGCAGGCTGCGCTTGCTGCACGAATTGAAGATCCGCGGAACGCTCGCAGAGGTGGCTGACGCGATGAAGTACAGCCCGTCGTCGGTGTCCCAGCAGCTGACCTTGCTGGAGAAGGAAGCCGGTGTGAAGCTGCTGAGAAAGTCGGGGCGACGCGTGCAGCTCACCCCGCAGGCCGAGATCCTCGTGGAGCATGCGGCTGCCTTGCTGGCAACGCTGGAGCGGGCGGAGACGGACCTGGCGGCATCACTTTCCACTGTCACAGGCACGGTCCGGCTGGCCGTATTTCAAACAGCAGCGCTGGCGCTCATGCCCGACTTCCTCACCATCATGAAGGGCGAGTACCCGGAAGTGCGCGTGGAGATGATCCAACGCGAGCCCGAGACAGCGCTCTACGAAACCTGGGCTCGCGACTTCGACATTGTGGTGGCCGAGCAATACCCCGGACACGCCGCCCCGCACCACCCCGGACTGGACCGGGCCACCCTGACCAGCGACGCCATCAGGCTGGCAACTCCCCCGCTGGGACTGGGCGGCGAATCGATTTCCTCGCTGGCGGACACGGCGGCATTGCCTTGGGTCATGGAACCGCGCGGCGCGGCATCGAGGCACTGGGCGGAGCAGGCGTGCCGCTCGGCCGGATTCGAACCCGACGTCCGCTACGAAACTGCCGACCTCCAAGCGCAGATTCGGCTTATCGAGTCCGGCAACGCGGTGGCCCTCATGCCGGACCTCGTGTGGACGGGCCGGACCACTCCAGTACAGCTGCTGGATCTCCCAGGACTGCCCAAGCGGACAGTTTTCACGTCGACCCGCACCGCCGGCCGGATTCACCCTGCGATTCTGGCATGCCGGGAAGTGCTGGAGCGAGTGGCCGCGGAACGGGCGTAGGACGCAAAAAGGCCCCGGTCCAAAGACCGGGGCCAAAACGCGGAGAATGGGGGATTTGAACCCCCGAGGGCGTTAACCCAACACGCGTTCCAGGCGTGCGCCATAGGCCGCTAGGCGAATTCTCCATGCTTCTGAATCAAAAGCAGACTCCACTGTACCCGAGATTTTCGGCATCGCCCAATCGGCACTTCCGGGCCTCAGGCAGGGCCTTTCGCGCCCTTAAACGCAAAAATGGACGCCCCCAATGCGTCCATTCCTCCGGCACTCCGTTGAGCTGCTGGGTCCAGCCCCTGAAACCAGGCCCTGCGGCTCACAATCTTGAGATTGCCCCAATCGGTGTACATACCCATAGTCCGCTCCGTTCCGCGGTTTGGCAATGGAGATCAAGAACCGTCCTCTGACCTGTTTTCGACGGACCACTGGGAAGATGGTGGCATGAGCCAACTGCACGCCCTTGTTGTCTACGTCCCGGTATCGCACAGCGAGAGCTTGCTGGCCGCGATCGGCGATGCCGGGGCCGGCAGAATCGGCGACTATTCGCATTGTTCCTTCACCACTCCAGGCACCGGACGCTTCACTCCATTGCCCGGGGCGCAGCCGTTCATCGGGGCCGTGGGGCAAGGTGAGACTGTGCCGGAAATCCGGGTGGAGTGCGTGGTTGAAGCAGACGTGCTCGACGCCGTAGTGCAGGCCTTGCGTTCAGCCCATCCCTATGAGGAGCCGGCCTTTATGACCTGGGCAGTGAACGGTTGGCGCTAGGAAGTCCGCTGGACATGCCCTCCCTTGCGCACGGGCACTGGACATAATCCCAATATGTCCAGTCCTTGGCTCTCTCAGAGGACATGTCCGCTGGAGCCAAAGGGGCATGTCCAGTCCTTGACCCTCACGCGGGACATGTCCATTTCTTGGCTCCCACAAGGCACATGTCCGCAGATTCGGAGGGCTCGATAACTTCGGGTAAGCTTGTCGACGGCCCCTCATGTGGCGTCATCCTGTTGAACTCCCCCAGGACCGGAAGGTAGCAAGGGTAGATGGGCTCTGGCGGGTGCATGAGGGGTCTCTTATTTAAATGTCAGTCCCTATAGGTAGGTTTCCCCTGTGACTGTTACTACTGCTCTTTACCGCAGATATCGTCCGGATTCGTTCGCGGACGTCATCGGGCAGGAACACGTCACGGAGCCGCTCATGACGGCCCTGCGCAAAAACCGCGTCAACCACGCCTATCTCTTCTCCGGTCCCCGCGGCTGCGGAAAAACCACGTCCGCCCGGATCCTGGCCCGCTGCCTCAACTGCGCCGAGGGCCCCACGGACACACCTTGCGGGAAGTGCAACAGCTGCGTCGAACTGGCGCGCGGAGGCTCCGGATCCCTTGATGTCATCGAGATCGACGCCGCCAGTCACGGTGGCGTGGATGATGCCCGTGATCTCCGCGAGCGCGCCACCTTCGCCCCGGTCCGGGACCGTTACAAGATCTTCATTATTGACGAAGCCCACATGGTCACCTCTGCGGGTTTCAATGCGCTGCTGAAGATCGTTGAAGAGCCGCCGGAACACATCAAGTTCATCTTCGCCACCACGGAGCCGGACAAAGTCATTGGCACCATCCGCTCCCGCACGCACCACTACCCTTTCCGACTGGTGCCGCCCGAGCCGCTGATGAAGTACCTTGAGCTCCTCTGCCAGCAGGAGAACGTCGCCGTTGCTCCCGGAGTGCTCTCCCTCGTTATCCGTGCTGGCGGCGGCTCTGTGCGCGACTCCCTCTCCGTGCTGGACCAACTCATGGCCGGCGCCGGACCCAACGGCCTGGACTATGAACTCGCCGTCGCACTGCTCGGATACACCCACGCTTCGCTGCTCGACGACGTCGTGGAGGCAATCGCCGCGTCAGACTCCGCCACCGTCTTCCGCGCCGTGGACCGTGTCATCCAAACTGGGCACGATCCGCGCCGCTTCGTCGAGGACTTGCTGGAGCGATTCCGCGATCTCATCATCGTCCAGGCCATGCCGGAGAGCGCCCAAGCCATCCTCCGCGGCATGCCCGCGGACCAGATTGCCCGCATGCGCAGCCAAGCCAACAACCTCGGTGCCGCGGAACTGTCCCGCGCCGCCGACGTCACCAATACCGCGCTCACCGAAATGACCGGCGCAACGTCCCCCCGGCTACATCTCGAACTGCTCTGCGCCAGGATCCTGCTGCCCAGTTCCGAGCAGACCGAACGCGGTATCGCGGCCCGGATCGACCGCGTCGAACGCCGCCTTAACTACGGCGGGGCGCTTCCCCAGGCGGAAGCCCAAGGTTCGCCTGCCGTTGCCGCGGTTCCCTCCGTAGCCCCGCCTGCCCGCCCAGCGGAACAGCCAGTGGGACGCCCGACGGCGGCGGCCAGTACCGATTCCACCCGACCAGTGTCCGGGGTACCGGCGGTCGCTGAGGCTCCGGCTTCCGACGCGCCGACCGTTTCCGGGGCCCGGCCCGTTGCTGAAACACCGCCTGTTTCCGAGCCCCCGTCCAGGGACCAGCTCACGCCGCCTCGCGTGTCCACCAATGACTGGCCGGTGGATGAGGCCAGTCAACCGGCCAGCCGTCCCGCGGCGGATCCCGCCACACATTCGCCCGCGTCTGCCGCGAGCCCTGCCGAGCATCCCGTAGCGCAGGCACTGGCGGTTCCACCACCACTCGATCAGGACGCCCCCCAACCTGCAGCGGCACCCGTGCCACCCCAGGCACCAGCGTCAGGCCAGGCAGCGGCGCCCGCACAGCCCTCTCGTCCCGCTACCGGTGGCGCCGACGTCGAGGTCATCCGTCGCGCTTGGCCCGAGATCCTACAGACGCTGACCAAGATTAAGCGCAGTAGCTGGGCTTTGGTTGGAGCCAACGCGCAGGTGGCACAGTTCGACGGCCAACTTCTGACTCTTGCGTTCAGCACTGACGGCCTTGCGAGCGCCTTTAGCCGGGCAGACCATGCAGAGAATCTTCGCCAAGCCATCCACAAGACGATCGGCATCGACTGCCAAATCACCTCCGTCGTCGGCGGCAACAGCTCAGGTAGCTCTGAGCCAAACCCAAAAGCACCGGCTGACGCGGCGCCCTCCGTAACCGGAGGCGCCTCTCCAACAGCGTCGTCCGCCGTGGATAGCGCATGGGGACTTGCCCCTGCAACGCAAAGCGCGGCTGCCGCGCCTGAAGCGGGCAAGGTTGACGCGTCACAGGTCCCAGCACCCGCGCCAGCGGTGCAAGCACCAACAGCTCCGGCCAACCAACACGTTTCCGCCGAACAGGGCCCGGCCGCAGCGGCAGCCATAGTGTCCCCGGGGGTGGCCACCCCGGTTTCGGCTACAGCGGCACTCGCGACCTCAACCGTCGACCCGGGTATGGACTACTCGTATTCGGACGACGACTGGGGTCCCCCGCGCGACGAGGACGCTCCCCCGCTCGACGAAGAACCGCCGATGGATTGGGCGCCATCGGCACCCCCGGGCCTCGCCGTTATGCCCGCGGCAGGGACATCCGCGCCGCAAGCCGCTACTCCGCAGCTCGCCATGTCTCCAGCCGCGGCTTCAGGGCTGAACGGTTCGACCGCCGGCCCCCCTGCGGCATCAAGCAAGCGCTCATCCCAAGCCACTCCCGTAAAGAAGAAGCCCGAGGCCCCGGAAGATCCTTGGTCCAGGGCTGTCGAGCACGCGCCGGGTTCATGGGTGGTCAGCACCGAATCCAACGTCGGTGCCGGGGCATCAGGCAACTCAGCCGGGCACTCCGGGCCAACCCCTCCATCAGGGGTAGCAACCGCAAGTCCCATCTATGAACCCGCGGCCGCACAGATTCCAAGCCAGCCGCGGGCTTCGGCACCGGCCTCCGTGCCAGCGGCCGAATGGTCAACGTCGGTTTGGTCAGCACCCTCGCCCACCCCCTCAAGCGCGGGCGCACCGCAAGCGGTTTCGTCACCAACAGGTTCGTCACCAGCGGGTTCGTCGCCAGCAGCCGCAATGCCCGGAGGCGAAACCGGACGTTCGGCGGTAGGACTCATACAGTCCACGGCCCAGGCTCCAGGGACTGCCCAAACGCCAGTATCGGCACCTTCAGGAACCGGGAAGCAAAGCCTCTACCAACGGCTTTCGAACAGTCCCGAAGCCATCGCCGGACGCGAGAAGGCCCCGGCGCGGGCTGCAGCCGGTTCCGGCGTCGTGGTGGAGGATATCCCGAGTGCCGACGACGAGACGATCGAGGAGTCGGGAGTCTTTGGGCGTGCCGCCGTCGAGCGTATTCTGGGCGGGAAGCTACTGGAAGAAAGGTCGCTGGACGGCACTTCCTTGATGCGCCGCTAACGGCCGAAAACAACAACTTGCATGGATTGCACAGTGTTCCGTGTAGAACCCCATGGAACCACCGCTGCGAACCTTCCAGCAGCTCGGCAAGGTGCCACCAAACCGCGACGCCCGCGCAACAACAATGGGCGCGCATAGAACGAACGAGGACATTGTGTACGAAGGCGCAGTACAAGAGCTGATCGACGAGCTCGGCCGGCTCCCGGGCGTCGGGCCCAAATCGGCGCAGCGTCTTGCGTTCCACATCCTTGAGGCCGATCCCGAGGACATGAAGCGACTGGTCGCGGCCATTACCACGGTCAAGGAACGGGTGAAGTTCTGCACGGTCTGCGGCAACGTCACCGAGCAGGAGCTGTGCAACATCTGCCGCGATCCGCGCCGCGACCCGTCCGTGATCTGCGTGGTCGAAGAATCCAAAGATGTCCTGGCGGTGGAACGGACCCGGTCCTTCCGCGGCCGCTACCACGTGCTCGGCGGCGCCATCAACCCGATCGCGGGCATCGGGCCCGAGCAGTTGCGTATCCGCGAGCTCCTCACCCGGCTCAACGATGGCGCCATCCAGGAAATCATCATCGCGACCGACCCCAACCTTGAAGGCGAAGCGACGGCCACCTACCTGGCCCGCATGTTGAAGTCGATCGGCATCACCGTCACCAGGCTCGCTTCCGGCCTCCCGGTAGGCGGAGATCTGGAATATGCGGACGAAGTTACCCTCGGAAGGGCCTTCGAAGGGCGGCGCAACGCGCTCATGTAACAACCCGCTTCAGGTAACCGACGCGCCCAGCGCACGGTAGCGCACGCCCCGGCGCGCCCCTGAACGCCGCGGGATCCCGTCCAAATCCGGCCTAAGCGATCCGAGTGCCTCGGGCCAGTCGGCTTGCCGGCGTCCGTAGCGCTCGCCACCCGAGCCACATGAGCAACCCTGCCAGAACCACCTGCATGCTCAGCCCGAGGGGCCACACTGGTGTGGTCTGTTGCAGGTACTGGTACTGGTTCTGCAGCTGTTGGTTCTGCGGCTGGTACACACCGTCGACGCAGGGGGAATACGGCGGCCTGGGCCCGGCCAATGCTTGCCGGGTGCCTTGGCTGATGCCCTCGAGCATTCCGGCGCCAAGCATGGAATTCGTGTTGCCCCGCTCCGGGTAAGGAATGGCGTCCGCCACCACCACGAACGGGTTGATGGCCAGGACCAGCGCCACGCGTTCGGTGTGGAAAACTGTTTGCTGCACCGGCCTGCAAGGGATTGGCTGCGGAGCCCCGGAAGCAGAGGGCGGGATGTACGCCATGGACGGACCGGGTTCATCCACCGTCACGGATTCTTGTGTCAACTGCATACCCAACCCAAAAGCGATCAGGGACAGGACCACCAGGCCGGCAACCGTCAGATAGCTCACGACGATCGAAAAGAGCGGCCGGGCCGCGAGCGCGGAAATTCCCACGCCGATGCCACAAACAACCGCGATCTCCACTCCCAACATGAGCAGGGACACTAGGATGTGGCCGGGAGACAGTCCGCCTTGGACCAGGCCGAAGACCAGGAACGGTGTGCTGGTTACCAAGAAGGCCAGCGCCGCCAGCCACGCAGCCAAGAACTTGCCCCAAAGTATCTGCCCCGGCGTAAGCAGCGTCACCTGCAGGATAGCCAGAGTGCCCCCGGCGCGGTCCCCGTTGACGGCGTTGGCGGACAATGCCGGTGCCACCAGCAGGGCAAAGAGCAGCACAAACGCCAGGACCGCTTCAAAGATCGCGGATCCCGGTCCGCTTTGCACTGACATCCCGGATCCAGGCATCGAACGCTGGACTGCCGCGCTGGCGTTCCAGGCGGCCCAAGTCAACCATGTCACGACGGCGATGACCACGAACCAGATGCCCAACATGATGTACCAGCCGCGGGAGCGCAGCCGCTGCTTCATCTCGAGGACCACGACGTCGCGGATCCCGCCAAGATAGCCGACGACGGCGTTCCCGCCGCCCGTAGTTCCCTGCGGTCCCGCTGGACCCGGCACGGTTTCAGTCACGTTGCTCATCGTCGCTCCGTTTCCAGGTTCATGTAGGTCTCTTCGAGGGCGCCAGAGGCCGGGGCGAAGGAAACTACCCCGATGCCAGACCTAACGAGTTCCCTGAGGAGGGCGGCAGCACCGTCGTCGTGCGTCAACAGCAAGGTGACCGACGGACGGAGGCCTGCCTCCACGCGATATTCCAGGCCCAGTTCGCTGAGCTTTGCCGCGAGGGCATTGTTGTCGAGTGCGGTAATCGCGTAGCGGCGGCCTTGCCGCGCCGCCTCCTCGAGGGTCTGCTGTTTCACAGTGCGCCCTTGGTTGACGAACACCGCACCGTCTGCGATTTCGTCCAGCTCGCTGAGGACGTGGGAGGAAACCACCACGGCTTTCCCGGCCCCCGCGAGGCGGCGCAGCAGGTTCCGAAGCTCCACCCTGGATCCCGGATCGAGGCCGGAGGCTGGCTCGTCGAGCAGCAGCACAGAGGGATCGTGGATAAGGGCTCGGGCCAAGCTAAGCCGCTGCTGTTGACCCCGGGAGAGCACACGTGCGGGCTGGCCAGCAAGTGCATCCAAGCGGACGAGTTCGAGCAGCTCGTCCACACGCTGGCCGATACCGGCTTGGGGCAGACGGTAGAAGCGGGCCATCTGGACTAGTATTTCCCTCGCAGTCAAGGACTCCCACACCCCCAGGGTGTCCGGCATCCAGCCGATCCGGAGCCGCACGGCGGCGCTGTCCCGGAGTGGATCAAGGCCGTCAATCCGGATGGTCCCTGAGTCGGGGCGGAGAAGTGAGGCCAGCATGAGCAGGAGCGTCGTCTTGCCAGCCCCGTTGGGACCGATGAGCGCCGTGACTTTCCCTGCTGGCGCATGGAAATCGATGTGCTCCACTGCATGGACCGTACCGAAGCGGCGTGAGACGCCTACCGCGGATACGCCGACGGCAGCACTACCCGGGCCGTTTGAACTTTCAGCTATGGACATGCTCTACTCACCTGTTTCCCCCAAACAGAACAAGTACGCTTCAATTCCTGTGAGCCCACATGCCCTCAGGCTGCGTATTTCTTGATCGTACGCCACGCTAAAACGGCTGGACATCCACCCCAAGGCCGAGATTTGGTCACAATTCCCCTGCCCGCGGCGCCCGGCGATAAACTGGCCAAATAAAGCTACGTAGCCGTGCCGTTGTCAGGCCAAGCAACGTATGATCCCCAATTGATGCAGTGAGGGTGCGCGCATGAGTTTGCCCACTACCGATGTGAAAACCGAAGACCTGTCCGCTCAGACTGCCATCACGAAGCAGCTGATCGTGCAGAAGTTCGGTGGCTCCTCGGTGTCCGACGCTGAAGGCATCAAGCGTGTTGCCCGCCGCGTGGTTGACGCACAAAAGGCCGGCAACGAGGTTGTCGTGGTGGTTTCGGCCATGGGAGACACCACGGATGAGCTCCTGGACCTCGCCGCCCAAGTCACCGATTCCGCTCCCGCCCGCGAAATGGACATGCTCCTCTCAGCAGGCGAGCGCATCTCCATGGCCCTTCTGGCCATGGCCATCAACAAGTTCGGCGCCTCTGCCCAGTCGTTCACCGGTTCACAGGCCGGCATGATCACGGACGGCATTCACGGCAAGGCCCGCATTATCGACGTCGACCCCCACCGCATCCGCACTGCCCTGGATAAGGGACATATAGCGATCGTCGCCGGTTTCCAGGGCATGAGCCACAGCACCAAGGAGATCACCACCCTTGGCCGCGGCGGATCCGATACCACTGCGGTGGCTCTCGCCGCCGCGCTGGAAGCCGATGTCTGCGAGATCTACACGGACGTCGACGGCATCTACACGGCGGACCCGCGCGTGGTCTCGACGGCACAGAAGATCGACCGTATCTCCAGCGAGGAAATGCTCGAATTGGCAGCTTCCGGTGCCAAGATCCTGCACTTGCGCTGCGTGGAGTACGCCCGCCGCTTTGGCGTGCCACTGCACGTCCGTTCCTCATTCAGCCACAACGAAGGCACCTGGGTCCTCCCCAGCGCCGATGACAAGATCACGATTCAAGAGGGAGTTGCCTTGGAGCAGCCAATCATCTCCGGCGTTGCACACGACCGTTCGGAAGCCAAGGTCACCGTGGTCGGCGTCCCGGACATCCCCGGCAAGGCCGCCGCAATTTTCCAAGTCATCGCCAAGGCACACTCGAACATCGACATGATCGTTCAGAACGTGTCCACTCACGGCACCGGCCGCACGGACATTTCCTTCACGCTGCCCATCGTGGAAGGCGCCGACGCCCTCACTGCCCTCCGTGCCGCGCAGCCGGAGATCGGCTTCGAAAGCATCGAATACAACGAAAACGTCGGCAAGCTTTCCCTGATCGGCGCCGGTATGCGTTCGCACCCGGGCGTCTCCGCCACGTTCTTCAAGGCGCTTTCGGACGCGGGCATCAACATCAACATGATCTCCACCTCGGAAATCCGCATCTCCGTGGTCACCCATGCCGATCTGCTGGATGACGCCGTGCGCGCCATCCACAAGGCGTTCGGGCTCGACGGCGAAGCCGAGGCAACCGTGTACGGCGGCACCGGCCGCTAGCCGGCCTCCGCCGTCTGGCACCGCCGCCGGGAACACATAGCCGGGCGCCCGCCGTCGGGATCTAAGGCACTTAAACGTGAAAGAACCGGGGCTCACGCTCCGGTTCTTTTGCTTTCCTGGGGCTTTCGAGCCGCCCCGCGGCCTTAAGCGTCTTCCTTACGGACTCCGTAGTGGTGGCCTTGGTCATCTGTTTCGACGACGAAATGCCCCAGGTCTTCTTCCGACGCTGTCTCGAAGTCGTCGTGCTTGTGGACTACGGGCGTATCAATATCGCCCCGCGTCGCCGGGCCGAACCAGAAACGCAGTCGATCTGTCACCTTCATAAAGCTATCGAGTGCATGTCCCACAATTCCCACCTCCTTCCCCGCTGCGAGGTCCAGCCATGAGGTTGGAGCTGAGTGGTTCCAGTGAGGCCAATTTTACGCCCGGAACCCGCAAAAGGCCCGAGATCTGCGTCCATCGGGTTAGCGGAGGGATTTGTCGTCAGGGTTCTTGGGGACCACGTAGGTGCTGCCGTCCGGTCTGCGGATGGTCTCCCATTGCTGCGCTTCGGCCTGGCGCCGCGCGAGGAGGAGCCGGTTCTCCTCGGTCATTTCGTGATCCAGGGAACTGCTGTGCGCTGGCCCGAAGATGATCCGCAACTTGCCCGTTGCGCGCATGAATCTCTGGGTCATGGTCTCTTTGGCCACCTGGTCTACCCTCTCTAAAAGGATCTTGTCTGTTAAGAGTACACTAACAATTAGTACACTAACTATTCCGGCCAGGACGGCCGGCACACGACACAGAATGGAGCAAGCGATGGCTACCGCAGGCACTCCCGTTGCCCTCGAAACCACCACGCCGCCCGAAGACGAGCTGTTGCTTGAGCGTCAATTGTGCTTCGCACTGACGGTGGCGTCGCGAAGTGTGGTGGGCGTCTACAAGCCGGTGCTCGAAAAGATGGGGCTGACACATCCGCAATATCTCGTGATGCTGGCCCTGTGGGAACGCAGTCCCCGCACCCTCAAGGACATCAGCGAGGCACTCCTGCACGAGCCGGCCACCCTCTCGCCCATCCTGCGCCGGCTCGAAGACGCAGGCTTCGTGACCCGCAACCGCATCCACGGAAACGAGCGGGCCCTCGCCATCGCCCTTACCGAAGCCGGCGCCGCCCTCAGGCAGCAGGCAACGGCCGTGCCGGGAACCATCATGGATCGGCTCCACCTCACGCGGACCGAAGTGGCGGAACTGCACCGTGCCATGACCGGGCTCATCGCGGCCACTCAACTCCCCGGAGCGGCCGCCGGGCGATAAACTGGCAGGAATCAAGGAGAACCCCCATGCGCCTGCGAATAGTCCGGTACGTTCTGGCTGTCCTCGCCGTCGCTGGGCTCGCCGCCTGCACGTCGGGCACCGGAGGCGGCCCGCCCAGCAGCTCGGCCCCGGGCAGCAGTACGTCCTCCACGCCGTCGTCCAGCCCCACCGGACTCCTGCCGGACGAGACTGAATCTCCCAGCAGCAAACCGACCGCTTCCTTCACCCCGGGCGCACCCACTACTCCCGGCCGCGGAGATGCCGAACTTTCCATCATCGTCAAGCCGTCCGCCACTGCAGCCGCGGAAAGCTATACGCTCGTCTGCACCGGCGGCGTCCCCGCCGCGGAGAGCCACCACCCCACCGCAGCTGCAGGGTGCGCAGCCTTGAAGAAGAACCCCGCCCTTCTCACGCGCACACCCCGCACCAGCGACCAGGTTTGCACCCAGCAGTACGGCGGTCCCCAGACGGCAACAGTCACCGGAGCCGTGGATGGCGTGGGCGTCGAATCCTCCTACAAACTCACTGACGGCTGCGAAATCGCCGCATGGGCCGCCGTCGCTGACATCCTGGGTTCCAGCGGTGCCGGGGCCTAGGCAAAAGCACCTCGAGCAAGAGAAATGGCTTGCGCTTGAGGCCGCCCACCATGCCCGCGTTGAGCGCTACGCCAAGCCGTATTTGGCCCGGCGCTCCGCAGGCCAGAAGCATCCCGTGGAAGACTTCCTCTTCACCTACTACACCCAGAAACCCGGCCAGCTTCTGCGCTGGCACCCCGGCGACGGCGTCATCCTCTCCGGCCCCAAGGCGGCAGAGCGGGCGGGGTGGAAGTATTACCGATTGCTCGACGACGGCGCGCTGGCGGACGCGGGCCTGCCTACCGGTACCGTCGCGGTCACCTTCGATCGCAGCCGGTTCGTGGCCGACCGCACCGAAGCCGTCCGCTTCGCGGGGATCATCCTGGCGGGGACTGTTGCACGGCCCGCCCAGTTTGGCTGCTTCGGCCTGCACGAGTGGGCCATGGTGTACAGGCAGGACAAGTTCCATCTTCGCCACGAATACCTCACGCTGCGGCTCGGCTCCCAAGCCACGGACGCAGTGGTGGAAGACAACCGGATCCGATGCTCGCACTTCGACGCCTTCCGTTTCTACACTCCGGACGCCACCCCACTCAACGAGCTCACCCCCACGCGGGAAAACCAACGCACCATGGAGCAACCCGGTTGCCTGCACGCCAACATGGACCTTTACAAGTGGGCATACAAACTGACCCCGGCGCTGCCCAGCGAGCTGGTGATGGATTGCTTCGAACTGTCTTGGCGGATCAGGGCCATGGACATGCAGGCCTCCCCATACGACCTCGAAGAATGGGGCTATCCGGCCATCAGGATCGAGACACCGCAGGGCAAGGCCGAGTACGTTGAGTATCAGCGGGCATTCGCCGCCGAAGCCCAGGAGCTCCGCGCGCGGGTCCTGGACGAAGTGCGGCCGCTTCTCAAGCTCCTGGTACCGGCACAGTCTCACAAAGGACACTCATGACTGCAAGCAATGGAAAGTACGACGTCGAACTCACCATCACGCTGACTGAGGCACCAGGCGCCGTGGATCACGAGTTCGTCCTGCTCGGCTCGGGCGGCGAAGTCTCCGAAGGCTCGACTCTTCCGGACGCTCGCGCGGCGCTTGCCGCCGTCGAGCAATTCGGCGAAGAGATCTTCTTTCCGGTTCCGCGGCCGGACCGGATTTGCACGCAGCAATACGGCGGTCCGCAGGTGGCCGTGGTGACCGGCCGGTTCCGCGGCCGCGAGGTCAGCAGCCGCTTCAGCCGGACGGACGGCTGTGAGATCGCCCGCTGGCGCACCATGGCCACACTCCTCGGCGGCATTTCCGGATCCACTGGAAACTTCTAGCGTCCGGCGAATAACAAGGGAGCGGCCGGCGGGATATGCCACCGGCCGCTCCCTTGTCTTTCTTGTCAGAGGATCATCGCCTCATCAAAGGGCGTTGTTTGATTGGTCTCCTTCGTCATTCTGGAGTTTGCTTTTGCCATGCCCGCCCTCTTGTTCATCCTTCGGCACCACGGACACGCTGCCGTTTGCCGAGACCAGGACGGACACAAACGTCGGCGAGCTGGTGCCGGCAAACGTGAGTCGGCCGAGGTAGGAGCCCGGAGTCAGATCGCTCCACGCAAAGGTGAGTGTCCCGGTCTTGCCATTCTTCAGCTTGACCGGGTTAGGCGTTACCGTGGCGTTGCCTTGGTTTGCGCCCAGAATGGCGACATCAACGCTGGCCTTGGTAGCCCGACCATTGGGGCTGGCAGACAGGTTCGCGATGATGGTGTATTCCCCTGGCTCCGGGTTGTCGAGGGAGAGCGATTCACTGGCGCTGGGAGTGGCAGCCGTGAACAGGTGCCCCGACGGCGAGAACACATAGAGATCGAAATCCGCGGTGGGATCGGAGGAAATCACGGAGAACTTCGCGAACGCAGTTCCGGGGGCAACCGTGGCGGTCTTGACGAAGTTCGAGGCATTGTTCGCCACAGCCACTGGACCTGGAACAAGCTCCGCGGCGGAGGAATCAGCCTTGGAGAGACCGTCAACGGTCACGGCCGTGGGCGAGTCGGAACCGGAGACGATGTTTATGTCCGCCGATCCGCTTGCCTGCTGGGACGTGAAGGCGACACTCTTGGAGGCCAGCACCGACTGCGGACGGACCGCAATTGGAGAGACCACCGACTTGTTGGCGCCTTCCCACTTCAGGGATCCAATCGCGAATGTACCCAGTGCCGCGTTCTGGTTTTCGAAGGTCACCTTGAAGGTCTTCTTCTGGCCGGCCTCGTTGAAGTTCAGCACGGACGGAGTGACCGTGACGTCAACGCCGGGGACGTTGGCCGTGGCCCGGTACAGGCCCGGGGTCAGGGCCGTAACCGTACGTGTGACCTCGATCTTGCCGGCCAGGTTTCCGAGGGCGAACGACGGAAGGTTCATGTCGCGCGGCAGGGTGGAACCAAGGCCCGGCATGCCCAGATCGACGCCGGTTCCCTGGATGAACTTCAGGTAGTCCTCGGTTCCGGCGTCGTAGACCAGGCCCGGTTCCAGCACACTGGCCGGGTTCATCTCTCCTGCACCGGTGGCGAAGACGTCCTGGTTCTTGGTTCCATCGGCCAGCTTGACGTCACTCGCCGTCGTCATCATGGCCGATTTGACCGCTGCCGGTGACCAGTCGGGATTCTTCGCCATGATCAAGGCTCCGAAACCTGCAATGTGCGGCGACGCCATGGACGTACCGGACATGAATCCGTATTCATCACCTTTGCTCCCAATGGGCGAAACACCTGCCAGCACGGCAACACCAGGAGCCGAAACGTCCGGCTTGAGCAGATCCGAATCGGTGGCAAGGAGCGGGCCGCGGGAGGAGAATCCGGCGATCTGCGGCTGTGCCTCGAGCGGAAGCCCGGTGGTGTCGTGGTCAACCAGGGAAACAGTAATTTCGGGGTTGACTCCCACTTTGTCCTTGATGGCCTTCGTGGCCGGCGGATTCACGTGGACTGTGGGAACAGAATGCTTGTCAGTGTCCAGCGAAGAACTGGTGAGGTTCACGAGTATCATGCCGACACCTCCGCCACGGAGCACCTCGGCGCTCTTGGCGACGCGGTCAACCACGCCTCGGTCACACACCACTACCTTGCCCGCGATCTTCGCCGGGTCCAAGGACCCAGGTGCGCAGAGCGCCGCGTTGCCGGCGCCTGAGGCGGCGTTTGCAGAGAGCACGACGCCGGCCCCGCTCACCTGGCGGTTCATGATGCTGGCTCCGCGGAACTTGCTGCCGTCGGAGAATTCGATGGTTCCCTGGAGCTCCTGTGAGAACGAGGTAGCCGCAACCGTGGTCATCCAGGGTGCGCCGTGGTTCACGGTGCTGGCCTGGGGGCCCGAGTTTCCGGCGGACGCGGCGACGAAGATGCCCGCCGAAGCGGCAGAGAGGAATGCCAGCGAGACGGGATCCGTGGTGGTGTCCGTGGCACCGGAGATGGAGTAGTTCAGGACGTCCACGCCGTCGGCGATAGCCTGGTCAATGGCAGAGATGGCCGCGGAGCTGTAGCAGCCGCCCGAGTTGGGGTCGGTGTCTTCCCAGCAGATCTTGTAGATCGAAAGCTTGGCGGCCGGTGCAATACCGCTCGTCTTGCCAAAGCTTCGGCCATCTACGAAAGTCTCCACACCAGAGTTGCCCGCGGCGGTGCTGGCGGTGTGCGTACCGTGGCTCGCCACGTCGATGGGCGAGATCTGTTCCTGGGGTCCCCGTCGGGCTGGCGGAACCGATTGCAGGAAGGCATCGGCGAAATAGTGGGCGCCGAGGACTTTGGAATTGCAGGCCGTGCCGTCAAAGGCCGCTCCGGTGCCGGTGCCCTTCTGGCATTCGCCTACGAAGGTATCTCCGTTGGCCTTCAGCATGGCGATCTTGCCGTCACTCGTGCGGTAGGGGACGCCTACCTGCGGGTCCCCTACCAGCGGCTGGACTGGATCGCCGGCGAAGAACTTGCTGGTGGGTGTGTATCCAGTGTCGATGACGCCCACCACGGTGCCCTTGCCGGCCTGGTCCTGGCCGCCGAACTGGGTGTTCCAAACCCCGTTCGGTCCACTGAGGTTGAGGAAATCGGTGGTGGAGTAGTCAGGAGCTGACTGGGTGTCCGGGGCCACGAGGAGAACATCTGGGTTCTTCGCGAGATTGACGGCCTGGTTCGCGGAAAGGGAGGTGCTGAAGCCGTTGATGGCTGTGGTGTAGTCGTGATTGATACTCACGCTCTGTTGCTTGGCCACTTCCTGCTGCTTCTGCTGCAAGTGGGCCTGATACTGCTTCACTTCGGCCTTGCCGACGTCCAGTTTCTTGCCCGGTTGCGGTTTGGTGGGCACATAACCGGGCGTTCCGCCGTCGTAAGTGGCCGCTGGCTTCTCTGCCAGCACCACGACGTATCGGCCATCCTGATAAGTTTTGGGGTCGACATTCCGGGCAACCCCCTCAACCGTTGATCCGAAGACCGTTGAGCCGGAAGCGGGCGCAGCTTGTGCGGGCGTCAACGCCACGGAGGAGAGCAGAACCGGTAGTCCGACGGCTAGCGCCGCAGCTTTTCGAAGCCCCCCGCTTCCAATGAAGCTCTTTCCTTGTGAATTCACGAGTGATTGCACCTTTCCGGGCGATCGTGGCGGTCATGTCAAGATCAATCAACCAAGGATGGACGCCGATTGACAGTTTTTGTAAACAGGTAAAGTCCAGTCGATTCATAGAGTACAGAGCGATAGTGGAATATGACATAGGACACATTTCACGTTTTTTGTCATGTCATTCGGCATCAGAATACATCCGCACGCAGCAGCGGGCACGCCCCCGTCGGGAGGGGACGTGCCCGCTGCGCGGATATTCAGTTGTTGATGACGAAGGCGGACTGAAAGGAGCCTCAGGCGTGTTGGTACGTCAGGCAATCAGCGGCCTCTGCACCAGGGCCGATCCGGACGTCGTGGGCCTCGCACATGAGGTTGTTGTTGTGGGTGCATTCGGAGCGCTGGCAGGCACCGACATGCGCCAAGACCTTGGGGAGTCCTCCCATGAGCGTGGTGTCAATGAAGGTGGCACAGGACGCGTGGTCCGTGGTTCCGCCAATCGTGATCCCGAAGGCGGTACAGCCATGATGGTTGAATCCGCAGCTGCCAACGCTGCATGCGGACACTTCGGCGACGTGCTCGGTCATTGCTCCTCCTGCTTGGATCGGGAATTTCCTTGACAGCAATTCCAAGCTACTCCCGAATACACGCCTTTAACCCGGGAGATTAGCGCATTTGCGCGTACCCTATTGCCCTTCACGTGGTGTCAGCGGACAGGCCGCGCTAAGAATGGATCCCTCGCAACGCGTCGCTGATTTTGGCCCTTGTCGAAGCATCCGGCGGCACGGAAATACGGTTTTCCCGGGCAGCCCGGTCTGCAATGATCCTTTGGAAAACCATCCTCCCCAGGCCGGCAAAAACTGCTGCAAGGACCACGGGCAAAACCATCGACTTAGTGTTCTCGGCCATGCCGCAATCCTAGTGACCCAAACCACGGCGAGCCATAGCCGCCGTCGGGCATTGAAAAACCCCGACGGCGGAAGGCCGCCGTCGCGAATTGGCGCGGTCGGCGAGGCCTCTTCACCGATCTCCCGCAAATAGGGCATGTAGCGATTTGGCCGGTAGAATGGGCGTGCAAGCTCGCGGAGCGCCCCCCTTATTCCGTAAGACACTGCATCCAAACACTGTCGCTGAACGCTGTCGGATGCGGTTCCGGCGTGAGACGGCACCACTCCGCGGCAGCCTTTAACCAAGGTTTAACCAACGCTCACGCACAGGAGTTACCGGATGCCCCGGATCGTCGTCGACGTCATGCCCAAGCCCGAGATTCTGGACCCGCAGGGGAAGGCCATCGTGGGCGCGCTGCCCCGCCTCGGCTTCACCAGCTTTAGCGCAGTCCGCCAGGGCAAGCGCTTTGAACTGACGGTCGACGGCGAGGTGACCGACGCCATCCTCGCCCAGGCCCGCGAAGCTGCCGAGACCCTGCTGTCCAACCCGGTGATCGAAGACGTCGTCAACGTCGAGGTCGTCGAGGCCTGA
The DNA here is from genome assembly GCF_044358315.1 of Arthrobacter sp. FW306-04-A. Lineage (GTDB taxonomy): Bacteria > Actinomycetota > Actinomycetes > Actinomycetales > Micrococcaceae > Arthrobacter. The sequence goes on along the minus strand of NZ_CP084559.1, from coordinate 355,232 downwards.
CATGACTGAACTTCCTTTGATCGGCGGAGCCCCCGTCGCCGTCGAGCCCCGCTTGGTCGGGGCCAAGATCGGCGTCGTCACTTTTCCCGGCACCCTCGACGACCGCGACGCCGCCCGTGCGGTACGCCTGGCAGGCGGCACCGCCGTCGCGCTCTGGCACGCGGACACCGAGCTGGCAGATGTGGACGCCGTGGTCATCCCAGGCGGATTCTCCTACGGCGACTACCTGCGCGCCGGTGCCATTTCGCGCTTCGCGCCGCTGATGTCCCGCATTATTGATGCTGCCAACAGCGACGCCAAGCTCCCTGTCCTGGGCATTTGCAACGGCTTCCAGATCTTGACCGAGTCGCACCTGCTGCCCGGCTCCATGATCAAGAACGACCACCTGAAGTTCTTGTGCCGCGACCAGGTCCTGCGCGTGGAGAACAACACCACTTTGTGGACCTCGGACTACGAGGCAGGCCAGGAAATCACTGTTCCGCTGAAGAACCAGGACGGTCAGTACATCGCGGACGACAAGACCCTGGACGCCCTTGAGGCCGAGGGCCGCGTCGTGTTCCGCTATGTCGGCTGGAACCCGAACGGTTCACGCCGCGACATCGCCGGCATCAGCAACGCTGCCGGCAACGTAGTGGGCCTCATGCCGCACCCGGAGCACGCAGTGGAGCCCGGATTCGGTCCGGAGTCCAATGCCGGTACCGACGGCTTGGGCTTCTTCACCTCCGTCCTGAACAAGATCGTGGGAGGCGCACAGTGACTACCTCAGCTGAAACCGTCGGCAAGAAGTTCAACATCGACACCGTCGTGAACGCAGCCAAGACCCCGGACACCGAGCTCCCCTGGGCCGAACTGGGCCTGAAGCAAAACGAGTTCGACGAGGTCGTCAAGGTCCTGGGCCGCCGCCCCACCGGTGCCGAGCTGGCCATGTACTCCGTGATGTGGAGCGAGCACTGCTCCTACAAGTCCTCGAAGAACCACCTGCGCCAGTTCGGCGAGAAGGTCACCGAGGAGATGAAGAAGGACATGCTGGTGGGCATCGGCGAAAACGCCGGCGTCACCAACCTCGGCGACGGCTGGGCCGTGACGTTCAAGATCGAGTCCCACAACTCGCCGTCGTTCGTGGAGCCCTACCAGGGTGCCGCAACCGGCATAGGCGGCATTGTCCGGGACATCATCTCAATGGGCGCCCGTCCGGTTGCCGTGATGGATCCGCTGCGTTTCGGCGCTATCGACCACCCGGATACCGCCCGCGTCATGCACGGCGCTGTGGCTGGCATCGGTGGCTATGGCAACTCGCTCGGCTTGCCGAACATCGGTGGCGAAATGGTGTTCGACTCCGTGTACCAGGGCAACCCGCTGGTCAATGCGCTGGCAGTCGGCGTCATGCGCCACGAGGACATCCGCCTGGCCAACGCCTCCGGCAAGGGCAACAAAGTGGTCCTGTTCGGTGCACGCACCGGTGGCGACGGTATTGGCGGCGCCTCGGTGCTGGCCTCGGAGTCCTTCGACGACACCAAGCCATCCAAGCGCCCCGCCGTCCAGGTGGGCGACCCCTTCGCTGAGAAGGTCCTGATCGAGTGCTGCCTGGAACTGTTCAAGGGTTCGCTGGTTGAGGGTATCCAGGACCTCGGCGCGGCGGGCATTTCCTGCGCCACGTCCGAGCTCGCCTCCAACGGCGACGGCGGCATGCAGGTTGAGCTGACCTCGGTCTTGCTGCGCGATCCCACTCTGACCCCGGGCGAAATCCTGATGTCCGAGTCCCAGGAACGCATGATGGCCGTTGTCACCCCCGAGAACATTGCCGCTTTCGAAGCGGTGATGGACAAGTGGGCCGTGGAGTACTCCTGGCTGGGCGAGGTGACCGATACCGGCCGCCTCATCATCACGTGGGAAGGCGAAGTCATTGTCGACGTCGACCCGCGCACCGTTGCCCACGACGGTCCGGTCTATGACCGTCCGTACTCACGCCCTTCATGGCAGGATTCCGTCCAGGCCGATACCTTCACGGGCTCCGTGCAGGACGCTGGCCGTCCCTCGACCTCCGGGGAACTGGCCGCCGCTGTCACCGAGCTCATTGCTTCGCCGAACATGTGCAGCAAGGCCTGGATCACCAAGCAGTACGACCGCTACGTCGGCGGCAACACCGCCATGGCCTTCCCGGACGACGCCGGAGTAGTCCGCGTGGACGAGGAAACCGGCCTGGGCGTCGCCCTGGCCACCGACGCCAACGGCCGCTACACCTACCTCGACCCGTACCACGGTGCACAGCTGGCGCTGGCCGAGGCGTACCGCAACGTCGCCACCTCCGGCGCCGTGCCGATGGCTGTCAGCGACTGCCTGAACTTCGGTTCCCCCGAGGATCCCGACGTGATGTGGCAACTGGCCGAGTCCATTCGTGGCCTGTCCGACGCTTGCATGGAGCTGGGCGTACCGGTCACTGGAGGCAACGTCTCGCTGTACAACCAGACGGGTACCGTGCCGATCCATCCCTCCCCCGTGGTGGCCGTGTTGGGCAAGCTCGACGACGTCGCGCGCCGTACCCCGTCCGGCTGGAAGGAAGATGGCCAGGCCATCTACCTCCTGGGCACCACAGCCGCGGAGCTGGACGGCTCGGAATGGTCCAACCTGCGCGGACACCTCGGTGGCTTGCCGCCGAAGGTTGACCTGTCCATCGAGCGCCAGCTGGGCGGGATCCTCATCAACGCTTCGCGCGACGGCATGATCGACGCCGCGCACGACCTCTCCGAGGGCGGCCTCGCCGCTGCGCTGGTGGAGTCTGCACTTCGCTACGGCGTCGGCGCCCGGATTGCGCTGGACGAACTGGTGGAGCGCGACGGCGTGGACCTGTTCACTGCATTGTTCTCCGAGTCCCAGGGACGGGCCATCGTGTCCGTCCCGCGCTCCGAGGAAGTCCGGTTCAAGGACATGTGCACCGCTCGCGGCTTCGCCCACCTCCGGATCGGTGTAGTCGACGCTGCCAGCGGCACGTTGGAGATCAACGGCGTGGATGAGCTGTTCTTGGACGCTCTCAGCGAAGCCCACGAGGCCACATTGCCGAAGTACTTCGGCTAACGCCTGGCAACCCCCAACGCGGGGTCACTTACGGCCCAAGAATCCCCTCAGGATGGGCCGTAGATGACCCCGCGTTGTGTTTTCAGTCCTCGCTGTGGAGGTCCCGGCGTCGGGCGCTCAGCAGGTCCAGTTCGGGGCGGGCGGCAACAAAGCGTTCGACGGCGTCGAGCACCTCCACAAGGTGCGCCCTGTCCGGCGCCACCGCGGCAGCGCCGATGAGGGCCCGGCGATGCTGATCCAGGTGCCCGGTTTCGGCGGCAGAGACCTCGAAGCGTCGTTTCAACTCGGCGATCAGCGGACGCACGAGGGAGCGTTTCTCCTTCAGGCTGTGCACCTCGCCGAGGAGGATGTCGAACTCGATCCACGCGATCCACATGCGCCAATGGTACCGAGTGGTCGCGCTCCCTCCCGCTCGGGAGCCCACAGTGGCAAGATGATGGCAGACCAAAGGAGCTCCGTGGGCACAGACGATCATACGAACAAGGCCGCCAATGCAGTGTCCCGGGGCGCCGATTCGGTGGGCGACGCGGTCGATGACGCCAAGGATTCACGGACCGTCCGGGTAGTGGCGCGGGCCGGCTTCGTCGCGTTAGGGCTGATACACCTCCTGATCGGGGTCATCGCCTTGGGGATCGCGCTGGGCGAATCGGGGCAAGCCGACGAAAGCGGGGCCGTGGGCCAGATGGCTGCCACGCCTGGCGGCGCCGTCCTTCTGTGGGCGGGTCTGGTGGCATGCGCAGTCCTCGCGCTTTACATGGCGAGCGACGCTGTGATGGGGTGGAGCGGGCGCGGGGGCTCCAAGCGCTGGATGAAACGGCTCAGGGCAGCCGGGCAGGCGATCGTCTTCGCCGCGGCAGCGGTGACCTTCGGCAGTTTTGCGCTCAGCCGTCCGAGCAGTAGTAGCGAAAAATCCCGTACTGTCAGCGCAGACCTCATGTCCAGCACCGCTGGTACTGTCCTCCTGGTGATCATCGGGGCGGCGTTGCTGGCAGCTGCTGCCACCTACATCTTCTTGGGAATCACACGCAGGTATGAAAAGAACCTGCGCGGAAAACCGTCCGGGCTCTTTGGAGATGCCTTCGCGGTGCTGGGCGTGGTGGGCTATTGCGCGAAAGGAGTGGCTCTCGGCGCCGTCGGGCTGCTCGTCCTGATCGCCACAGCGGCGCACGACCCCTCCCAACAAGGCGGCCTCGACTCGGCGCTCAAGGCCTTCCTGAAACAACCCTTTGGCGGATGGGTGCTGGGGTTCGTCAGCCTCGGACTAATGGCCTACGGGGTCTTCTCCCTGTTCCGCTCCCGTTATCAGCGGCTCTGAGGCGGCCCCCGCGCCCGACGCCGGCAGCAGGCGCTGACAGAGAGCACGACGGCGGCCCCCACCAAAGGTGAGAACCGCCGTCGGGCGCCTATTTAGCTTGGTTGTGCTACTTGGACGTCCCCTGCGACACGGAGCCTTGAAGCTGACGCTGGAAGATGACGTAGACGATCAGCACCGGAACCACGGTGACCGTGACGGCCGCGAACAAGGCGCCGAAGTCCACTGCATAACCCATCTGGCCGGCGAAGGCAGCCAGCCCCTGGGAGAGCACGCGCGGCCCGGCTGCATTGATCGCCACCGGAATCAGGAACTGGTTCCACAGGCCAAGGAAGTTGAAGATGGCCACGGAAGCGAGCCCAGGCTTGGCCATCGGCAACATGACCTGGAAGAACGTCCGCCACTCGCCCGCTCCATCCAAGGCAGCCGCCTCGGTGATTTCGTGGGGAAGGGACTTGAAGAAGGAGAACAGGAAAAAGACGGTGAACGGAAGCGCAAAGCCGACATACACCAGGATGAGTCCCGGCAAAGTGTTCAGCAGGCCGATGTTCCGCATGATGAAGAACAGCGGGACCATGGCCAGGAAGATCGGGAAGGTCAGGCCAGCCAGCATCAGGTAGTAAATGGCTTTGCTGCCCGGGAAGGTGTAACGCGCAAGGATGTACGCACACATAGCACCGAGGACCATGACGATCACGAGCGCCGAACCCACCACAACCACCGAATTCAGGAAGTAGCTTCCGATTCCGGCTTCGCTCCAGGCCCTGATGTAGTTATCGAAGCGCCATTGCGAGGGCAAGGCGAACGGCGAGGCGAAGATTTCGCTGGACGTCTTGAAGGAGGACATGAAAGTCCAGAGCAAGGGCAGGATCACAATCAGGGACCAGATGGTCAGGGCCGTGTGCGAAACCGCGCCCACCACCTTGTCGCCGGTGGTCATGGCCGGCTTGCGGGGGCTGAAGTGCAGCGACTTCATTTCCTGGCTGGCTATTTTGGTAGTCATCAGAGGGACACATCCTTGTCGCCACCCGTGAGCCTGTTGACCAGGAACACGAGGCCGGAGAAAATCAGGGTGGCTACGGCCAGCACAACGCCCATGGCGCTGGCCAGGCCGAACTGGCCCTTGGTGAAAGCGGTGAAGAAGAGCTGCTGGGACATCACCAAGGTGGAGTTGTCCGGGCCGCCGCCGGAGTTGAGGGCGGCCATGTAGACGAACGCATCGAGCGCCAGGATGCCCATGTAGATGTAGGCGGTCTGGATGTTGTCCCGGATCAACGGGATGGTGATGGACACGGCAGTGCGGAAACGTCCAGCCCCGTCAATCCTGGCCGCCTCAAACAGCTCTGCCGGGATGCCCTTGATACCGGCGACGAACAACACCATGTAGAAGCCGATGAAGCCCCATACGATCACGAACATCGTGGCGATCATGGCGGTGCTCTTGTCACCGAGCCAGGCGAAGGACTTGAACTGGTCCATGCCCAGGGACGTGAGGATGCCGTTCAACAGACCTCCGGAAGGATCGTAGATCTGGCCCCACATGATGCCGATCGCAATGGCAGGAATCGTGTAGGGGAAGAAAGAGACAACCCGGTAGAAGCTCGAGTTGCGCAGACCCTTGATCTGGCCCTTGCTGCTGCCTCCCACGGTCACCAAGGTTGCCAGCACCAGGCTGAGGATGATGGTGATGATCGGCAGGAAGATGACCAGCAGGATGTTGTTCCCCATGGCCTTCATGAAGATGTCATCCGTGAAGAGCTTCTGGTAGTTCTGGAAACCCGTGAAATTCATGTTGGGCGAGAAACCGCTCCAGTCCGTCATGGAGTAGTAGAACGCCTGGGCAAACGGAGAGATCACAAAAAGGATGTACATGGCCAGGGGCAGGCCGAGGAAGACCACGAAGAAGCTGATCTTGTCGAACGTCAGGGGCTTGCGCCGCCTCTTGTAGACGGGTGGTGCGGTGTCCGGAACGACGACGGCGGACGCACCGTCGCCGAGCCGGAGTGTTTTTGCTTTCACTGAAGTCACTTCACTTCAATCTTCTTGACCGAGCTGTCGTTACGGACCTTGTCGGTGATCTTCTGCAGGTCCGACGTCAGGGTTGCGACGTCGGATTTTCCGTCGAGGAACGTGTTCCACACGACCAACTGGTCCTTGTTGGTGCCGTAGAGGTCGATGAAGTTCCAGGTGTAGATGTTGTCCCCAGCGTCGCCGAGCAGCTTGGTCTGGGAGACCAAAGCCGTGGATCCGAAGCCATCGGAGGGAACGGTGTCCTTGACGATGGTGGGGGCCAGCTTGGTCTTGGCGAAGTTGGTGGCTGCATCCTTGGACAGCATGACGCGGAGCAGTTCCTTGCCGCCGGCGACGTTTTTGCCTTGCGAAGGAACCACGAACGGCTCGCCTGCTGCACTGTGGAGTGCCGTATACGGCAGCTTGGAGCCTGTGGTCACTGAGGGGACCGGGGCGCCGGTCATCTTGAAGCCGGCCTTGGTCTGGTCCTTCATCTCGTTCTCGATCCACGAGCCGGACGGATAGAACACTGCTTCCTGGGCGTTGCTCCACTGCGCCTGCGCCGCAGTGAACTGCGTGCCGGAACCGCCGGGCTTGAAGAACCCGGCCTTGACGATCTTTCCCATGGCAGTGAAGACGCTCTGGAGTGCCGGGTGGGACCAGCAATCTGCCTTGAGGTTTTCAAGGCCCAGACGGACATCGTGTCCACCTTCCTTGATAGCGGAAGCGATCGCCATTTCCTGGTAGTAGGTGGCGGCTTCCTTGCCCCAAACGAACAGGTACTTGCCCTTGGCCTTGGCCTGCTCGCCGAGCGCATACATTTCATCCCAGGTCTTGGGAACGGACCAGCCGTTGTCCTTGAGCAGGGCGTCGGAGTACCACATCGCATAGACGGTCAGCACGTAGTTCAGGGCGGCCAGCTTGCCTTCGAAGGTACCCGGAGCAAGCACACCGCCATAGAGGGTGTCCTTGATGACCTTGCCTTCGAGGTTCTTGGCGTTGACCACGCTGGTGAGGTCTTCAAGCTGGGCCAGGATGGTGCTGAAGCCGATTGCCTTGGCGCCGGAGTTGTCGATCAAGTCCGGCGGGTTGCCTCCAACGAATCGCGGCTGGAGTTCCTGCGCGATGTCCGTCGAGGGGGCAATCTTGGCGGTGGAACCCGAATGTGCGCTTTCGAAGGCCTTGCCCGCGAAGTCAACATAGTCGATTCCGTAGCCGCCCTTGAAGATCACGGCGTCAACAGTGGACTTGTCTGCCATACCGAACGGATTGGCATCTGAAACGGTCCCCGTAGGACCGGTGGATCCTCCGCCGCCTCCGGCTGCGCAGGAGGCCATCGAGCCGGCCAACGGCACAAGCACGGCCGCGGCAAGCGCGCCGCGGAGGAAACCACGACGTGCAAAGGACTGCTGCTGAACGTTCATCCTAAAACCCTCCAGAGACTCGTAGTACCGACTCTGACGGCGCCTCGGCCGGCAGTGGATCGGTCCGGGCACCGCCGTTGCGACGCGCCCTTCGTGTGACATACTTCACCACGAGTGATTGAAAAGCAATATTTGAGGGCAGTTTCAATCAACTTTTGTCAAAATGTGACCTGACGAAACCGCCCTTCCGGAGGGTTGTTTTGCCTGTTTAGCCCTGTAAATTCAAGGATTTTGCGCACTCGGCAACGGCCTCGCGCGCCCATTGCCGCTGTTGCTCGGTTCCTACCCGCTCAGCCCACTGCTCAGCGAGCTGGAACTCCACCATCGCCTCGGTGCGGCGACCGTCGTCGTACATCGCCCAACCGAGGTTGTTGTGCAGCGAAACCATCCACCGCTTGGTGCGGGGATCCTCGACGGCGGAGGCGTACTCGAGCGCACTTCGCGTCCATGATTCCTGGTGGCCGGAGTCCGCGATGGCCAGCATATGGAGTGCGTCCACGGCGAGGAAATCTTCGCCCAAGAGGTCCCCCAATTCGGCCGCCTGCTCAAAGAGCGGAACGGCCATGGCCGGGTGGCCCGCGTAGTTGAGCAAGCGTCCGCGTTCCAGGAGAATCCGCACCGCAAGGGTAGGCTCCTCTTCGGCGTCGATCCCGTCCAGGAGGGCGTCCGCCTCCTCGAAGCGGCCCTGCAGACCGATGGAGCGGCCTAATTGGGTGGCTAGCTCGGCCCGTTCAAAAGGATCGTAGGCAGGATCCGCCATGGCTTCGCGGAAGCGGGCTTCCGACAGTGCGGGGTCCTCAAAATTCCACAGCTCATCGAGGGTCTTTTGTTCAAGCATCTGGCTCCTCCTGATTGCTTCGGGGCGCTGGAAGGTGCGGTGCACTCACAATCTAACCGAAGCGGAGGACGGGGTCCGCGTGTTACCCCTTGGTGAGGCGAGCCCAGCCCAACTGTTCCTGCTGCTTGCGGCTCAACGACGAAACTACTAGGTCATACGAGTCCTCCACCATGTCCCGGACCATGGTGTCCGGGAGGGCGCCATCCAGGCGCACGCCATTCCAGTGCGTCTTGTTCATATGCCAAGCACCGGTGATTTCCGGATGGGCCGCGCGCAATTGCACAGCCAAGGAAGGATCGCATTTGAGGCTCACCGCCAGGTTCCGGTTGTCCATGGCGGAGGCCGCGAACATCTTTCCTTCCTGCTTGGCTCCCGCGGATACGGCGGAACGGACCTTGAAAACCGATGTTTCCGGGCCGAAAGGGAAGTCCTCAAAAACCCCGGGGAAGCCAAGGCAGATTCGGCGAAGGGTGGCAGCATCCATGCACTGAGACTAGCGGAGACCCTGCCTCACACAACGCCCAGGAAGTCCTCCAGAAGCACCACTTCCAGGCCGGCGGCGACCTGCGCGGAACGGAATGCCGCAAAATCGGCGGCAAATTCAGGGCGGAAGTGCATCAAGACGATGTCGCCAGGCCGCAGCGAATTGCCGTATTGGTAGTCCATGCGCCCGGAGTTGGCCTTGGCCTCCCAGGTAACTATCGCCTTCAGGCCGGCGGCAGCCACGGCTTGCCTCATAGCAGTGGAGTAGGAACCCCCGGGCGGCCTGAACAGGGTGGGCTTGCGGCCGTACTGCTGCACGGCGAATTCCTGCATGCCGGTGATGTCATCAAGCTGCCGCTGGTAGCCCCATTGGGTGGTCATGTTGACGTTGTGGCTCACCGTATGGTTTTCGACCAGGCTCCCCTGCGCCATGAACGCCTTGAAGAACGCGGGGTTGTCGCGGACCGTGTTGCTCGTCAGGAACAGTGTGGCCGGATAGTCGTTCTCCGCGAGGAGACGGACGCTATCCGGGGACTTGACCTGTCCGTCGTCGATCGTCAGGAACACCACGGGATGTTTGGTGGGGATCTTGGTGATCACGGGAGCCAGCCCGCCTTGGATGGGCGGCAGCGTAAAGTCCGGGACAAAGGAGCGCCGTAGCCGCTTCGGGACACCGGGGCCAGGCGTAGGGCTCGTTGCGGCGCTCGGCGATGCGGACGACGACGGCGCGGCGCCCGCACTGCCGGGAACCGCGGTCGGGCTTTCTACGGACGGGTTTCCCGGAGCCGTGCACGCCCCCAGCCCGGCCGCGAGGGACACCCCGAGAAAACCGAGCGCCGTGCGTCGGCTGGCAGTGGAGGGGTGGTCGTCACACATAGGTTCCCTGGTCTCGAATTCGGGTGATTGCCCCCCGGACTATAACAGCGACCGGCTAACGGGAGGCGCCGCTAGTTGTCGCTGCGCCAGCCCACCTGCGCCGGACAAGCGTTCATGACCACGTCCAGACCCGCTGCCTTTGCCCGCTCCGCGGCATCCTCATCAATCACGCCGAGCTGGAGCCACACGGCTTTCGCTCCGACCGCAATGGCCTCGTCCACCACGCCGCCAACGCGCGAAGAATTCACAAAGCAATCGACGACGTCGATCGGCTGTTCGAGGGGCACGTCGGCGAGGAACTTGTAGCCGGTTTCGCCGTGGACGTCCTCGCCCTTTTGGTTGATCGGGACGATCTCCATGCCCATGGTGTCGCGAATGTAGAGAGCAACTTCGAATGCGGAGCGCCACTCATTCGTGCTGAGTCCGACAATTGCCCAGCGGCCCTTTGTTCGCATAAGCCGGTCAATGACTGCCGGATCGTTGACGTGTGTCATACCCCCAGCCTACTCCCGTGGTTACACGGGCCTCTTGGCCGAATTATTGATTGGGATTCTGGCTGTGCGGCCGAGCTAGCGGGCCAGTCCGAAGAGCCAGCGCAAGGACGCTCCTTGGGACTTTCCTGTGAGATCGGCCTTGCTGTCCTGAAGGATCTGCTGCAGTCCATCCCGGAAATCGTTGCTACTCCACTTGGGCAAGGTGTCCGCCGTCTGCTTGAATGCGCCCTGGGAATCCGTCCTGGGCTCGGTGTGCACCGTCTTAGGCGCTTCGGGCCGTCCGGCTCCTTGCGTCGGTGAATCCTTCGCTTCCGCGGGATCCACGGCTGACGGCGGCACTGGGTCCGAGGAACGCTCAACCACAGGCGGTACGGCAGCCTCGGGGACAGGTGGGATGGCGGGCTCCGGCGCCACGGCAGGAGCGGGCACATCAACGGGTGCCGGGTGTGTGGTGACCTTCGGGGTATCGCCGGCGGGGGCTGGAGGTACCAACGATGGCGGAGCGGTGGTCCAGCCCGGCGCCCAGCCGGAGATCAGCGACTGCATGAAATCAGGAGTTCCTTTGCTAAATCCGGAACTCGAGGCCGCTACGCCCCCGATGCCCAAGCCCATAGCGGTCAGGACGGCGGCACCAATGACGACAGGCCGGTGCTTGCGCAGCTGACGACGCTTGCCGAGCTCGTCGACGGGACGTTCGTCCGTCGGGTCACCAGCGGCGGTCCCGATTCCGGGGGCTGCGCCAACTTCAGCGACGGGGCCGACCGCCGGCGCGGAACCAGCAAGCATCGCGGCAAGCGCGGGTCCGGGGACCGGCGCGGGCATGGACGCGAACGATTCCAGTGCTTTCAAGGAATCCGCGAACTCGGGAGCGTCCGTCAGCCCAGCCTCGAGCATGAGCTCGCGGATGATCGCGTCACGGTCAATGTCCTTGCAATCCCAACGCATCATGGGGCCACGTATTCCTTTACTACCGAGTGCTCGCGGAGTGCATTCAATGCCCGGCGCTGCAGTTGCTTGACTGCGCCTTGGCTTTTCCCCATGATTTCGGCTGCCTGATCCACCGTCAGGCCGGCAACGATGCGAAGCGTCAGGACTTCGCGCTGATCTTCCCGAAGGACATCCAACAGCGCCATGACTTCGCCCGGCGCCACACGCTCCATCGCTTCGGCTTCCGCCGAACTCGACTGGCGCGTGTCACGCTCAGGTTCAAACTCGTGGTGCTCCGGCGCCCTGCTTTGACGACGGTGGTCATCCACCATTCGGGCATGGGCTACCGAAAATACAAATGTCCGCAGGCCACTGACGCCACCAGTGATGGTCTCAACCCGTGGCAGGACGGCAAGAAAGACGTCCTGTGTGACAGCTTCCGGATCCGAGACGCCTTTTGCAGTCAGGTAGCCGAGCACCTGGCCCGCGAAGGCTTGGTAGACGGCACTGAACAGTTCAGCCTCCCGGCCCCGGAGGGCGCGCAAGGCTGCATCGGTCAAAGCGTCGGTCACAGAAGCGTGGCTTTCGTTGGGGAACAAATGTCCGGATTTAAGCGAGATCCTCGTTGCCGCCGAAACGCCGCACGGCCGGACAACCTCACCTAGCTTAACCGTTGCTCCCATGATGCCCAAGGACCAGCTTTCAGTTCCGGAGGCTCGCCTCTCCCGGTCTCTGCACGTCCGCGAAACCCCTTCAGACATGAAAAGGGCCGAGCTGAAACCTGATGGGGGACAAATTTCAGCTCGGCCTTTCAAAGGGGTAATCGTCGGGGCACCCCAAAGGGTTACGCGGATTCCGAAAGTTTTTTCTGGAGGGTGTTTTCCGGGCTTCCAGGCGCCAAAACGACGACGGCGACCCGCCCCGGAGGCGGCTCGCCGTCGTCGTCATTCAGCTTTGGTGACTAGTCCTCGATGAGGTCGTGCACCACGATCGTCTGGTCGCGGTCCGGACCGACCCCGATCGCGGAGAATCGGGTGCCGGAGAGTTTCTCAAGGGCCAACACGTAGCGGCGGGCGTTCTCGGGGAGGTCTTCCAGGGTCTTTGCGCCGGTGATGTCCTCGGTCCAGCCATCGAAGTATTCGAAGATCGGAACTGCGTGGTGAAACTCCGTCTGGGTCATAGGCATTTCGTCGTGGCGGACGCCGTCGACGTCGTAGGCCACGCAGACGGGGATCTGCTCGATCCCGGTCAGCACGTCCAGCTTGGTGACGAAGTAGTCCGTGAAGCCGTTGACGCGGGATGCGTGGCGGGCCAGGACGGCGTCGTACCAACCGCAGCGGCGCGGACGGCCGGTGTTCACGCCGAACTCGCCACCGGTCTTCTGCAGGTACATGCCCATCTCGTCAAAGAGCTCAGTGGGGAACGGACCGGCGCCAACACGGGTGGTGTAGGCCTTGATGATGCCGATGGAGCGCGATATCCGCGTGGGTCCGATGCCTGAGCCGACGGACGCGCCGCCGGCAGTCGGGTTGGAGGAGGTCACGAACGGGTAGGTGCCGTGGTCGACATCCAGGAACGTGGCCTGGCCGCCTTCCATGAGGACCACCTTGCCCTCGTCCAGCGCATTGTTGAGGACCAGGGTGCTGTCAATGACCAGGGGCCGCAGTCGTTCGGCGTAGGACAGGAAGTACTCCACGATCTCGTCCACCACCACGTTACGGCGGTTGTAGACCTTGACCAGGAGTTCGTTCTTCTGGCGCAGCGAGCCCTCCACCTTCTGGCGGAGGATCGATTCGTCGAAGACGTCCTGGACGCGGATGCCCAAGCGGGCAACCTTGTCCATGTAGGCCGGGCCAATGCCCCGACCGGTGGTGCCGATGGCGCGGCTGCCGAGGAAGCGCTCCGTGACCTTGTCCAACACCTGGTGGTACGGCGCCACGAGGTGGGCATTGGCTGAGACGCGCAAACGCGAAGTGTCCGCGCCACGGGCTTCCAATCCGTCGATCTCCTGGAACAGCGCCTCAAGGTTGACCACACAGCCGTTGCCGATGATCGGAATCGCGTTGGGACTCAGAATGCCGGCAGGAAGGAGCTTGAGCTCATACTTCTCACCTCCGACGACCACGGTGTGCCCGGCGTTGTTGCCGCCGTTGGGCTTGACCACGTAGTCAACGCGGCCACCGAGCAGGTCGGTTGCTTTGCCTTTGCCTTCGTCGCCCCACTGGGCTCCGACGATCACGATAGCGGGCATGGGATCCTCCCCCATTCTTTCGGGCCGGTCCTGGCGGGATCACCAAGGCTCAGCGCCGTACATGAGAACGCCCCGAATCTTTTCGGTCCTGCCCGCAGACTTTCGCAAAAGTTCACCGGCGGGATCAGCAAGAGTTCCGGGGCTCTTACCAGCCAAGTTTAGCCGATACGCCTCCCGGTCTTGGTGTCACACGTCCGGAGAGCGACATGAAAACAGGGACGGCGCATTCGAAGTTCCGTGTTAGCAGAATGTGAACTCTTTCCAAACAGTCCGCATTGAACTTCCAAATCGGGCGCCGGACCTCAGCCGACCGGCTAGATTCTTTGTGAATCCTTACCCCATCCAACTCCTGATGGCCGCATAGCTGGCCGGGCGTTGCCCGTGAATCTGAAGGGAAATCAATGAATTTTCGCAACAGGCGTCTCCTGTCAACGGCAGGGGTGAGCGCACTCGCAGCATCCACGATCGCTGCCGGCATGATCGGGTTCGGCATGACGCCGGCCTCGGCCAGCGACGACCACAATGGAACGGCGACCCCCATCAAGCACGTTGTGGTGATTTTCGGCGAGAACGTCTCCTTTGACCATTACTTCGGGACGTACCCGCAAGCAGCAAACACGCCTGGCGAAACCCAGCAAGGCAGTGGCGCGGCGGCTCCGACGTTCACGGCAGCCAAGAGAACCCCGAAGAACATCGCCACCCTCGCCCACGACAATCTGCTGGCGCCTAATAACCCCAACTCAGTCCAGCCCGAGCGGCTGACTCCTGGCCAGGCGATCACGTGCGACCAGGACCACGAATACACCGCGGAGCAAAAGGCCTACAACGGTGGCCTAATGAACAAGTTCGTCGAGAACACCAGCATGGATACCTGCTCGGGTGGCCAGTTCGGCCGGCCTGGACTCACCATGGACTACTACGACGGCAACACGGTCACCGGGATCTGGAACTACGCCCAGAACTTCGCCATGAGCGACTCCCATTTCAGCACCGTCTTCGGCCCGTCCACGCCTGGCGCACTCAACCTGGTGTCCGGCCAGACCCACGGCGTCACGGAGTTCACTGCCACCGGCCAGCCAGTCAAGCCCGCAAGCAGCGACTACACGGTCAAGTTCCCTGACGCCAACGGCGTGGGCACCATGACGGAAGACCCGGATCCGGTCTACGACGACTGCTCCAACAAGAGCCATGCGAGCAAGAACAACCTCGCCGCGATGCAGGGCAAGAACATCGGCGACCTGCTCAATGACAAGGGAGTCAGCTGGGGCTGGTTCCAGGGCGGTTTTGCCCCCACAACGGCGGCGACGGACACCACTCCGGCAGCTTGCATGACCACCCACACCAACATTGCGGGCGCCAAGGTGACGGATTACAACCCGCACCACCAGCCCTTCCAGTACTACAAGTCAACGTCCAACCCGCACCACCTTGCTCCCGCCAGCGTGGACGAGATCGGGCGCAACGGACAGGCGAACCACCAGTACGACACCACGGACTTCACCAAGGTAGTCAATTCCGACAACATGCCGGCCGTGTCCTTCCTGAAGGCGGGAAACTACCAGGACGGCCACGCCGGCTACTCCGATCCCTTGGACGAGCAGAAGTTCATCACGCAGCAGGTCAACGCCATCCAGAACTCGAAGAACTGGGAAAACACCGCGGTCATCCTTGCCTACGACGACTCGGACGGCTGGTATGACCACGTTGCCGCTGCTGTGAAGAACTCCTCGAACACGACTGACGACGCCGCGTGGTGCCTCAACGCGTACAACAAGGGTGTGCCCATGGCCGGAGGCTATGCCGACCGTTGCGGCCCCGGCCCCCGCCAGCCGCTCGTGGTGATCTCACCCTTCGCAAAGAAAAACTTCGTGGACCACACACAGACGGACCAGGCTTCCATCCTTCGCTTCATCGAGGACAACTGGCACACGGGCCAGATCGGCGACTCGTCGGCAGACGCCAAAGCCGGATCCATCAACGCGATGTTCAACTTTGACAATGGGCGGGACATCAAGCTCATCCTGAACGAATCGAACGGTACGGTGGTTTCCCGCACCAAGGAAAACGACGACCAGAACGACAACAAGCAGTAGCAGGCGTTTCGGAAACGGCGCCGTCTCGAGCAATCGAGGCGGCGCCGTTTCAGTTAAACATGCTTACGAAGTCCCGATTCACCCCACAGGTCGCCACCTTTCCGGTACAGTTAACCAGCCCCCAACACAGCACCCAACCCGACCGGTCGCGGCCAACCCGCTCCCGGCCTGGCAAGTGCGCCTCGCTACCTGCAGGAGACCAAAGCCCATATGCAAGACCTGGTGACTGATTCACTCGAAGAGCAACTCTGGAACCGACGTTTCGAACCCCACATCGCCGATGTCACGGGGCTTTGCGATTCCCTCAAAGAACAGAAGCCGGGCAGCGAAGTCCTCTACGTAGACCCCGTCCACAGCGTTGACGAGTGCCGCATCATCAGCCTTTTCTCCAACACCCGCACCACGGAGGGCTCGGGCTTCATTGTCCCGGGTGACGAGGAAGCCGCCACCCGCCTCCTGGGCATGCAGTGGCAGCTGGGCCTGCGTCCGGAACTCATGATGCCGTGGAACGTGTACCCCTGGATCGAACCGGACGGAGAGCCGGGCAAGCTGACTCCCGCCAACATCACCGAAGGCCTCAAGCCGCTCCTGCGCTTGTTGGCGATCGTGCCGCGCACCTCTGTGCTGGTAGCCCACGGCAATGAAGCCCACCGCTTGGCAGATCAGCTCATGAAGGCCGCCCCGCAGAGCATCCACCGCCGCGGTTTCAAGACGTTCAAGGTCCGCTCGCTTGGCGGACGTTCCTTTGCTGGCTCCCCCGTCCGCCAGCAGGAGTACCTGGACGTCATCCACGGCGCCTACGCCGAGGCCATGGCCCGGACAGGCCTCACGCCCGTCGGCTAGGACCCACCAGCCTTAACGCGCGACGGCGGCCGCCCACCTTCCGGTGAGCGGCCGCCGTCGTCGTCTTCTCAGCTGTTGTTAGCCTTCGATCGCTGCCTTCGCGGCGGGATCGGAGTCATTCAGGAACTTTTCGATCCGCTCCGGTTCCTCGGCTTCGCCAATGGCTGCGGAAGCCCTGCCGAGCGAGTACAGAGCGCGCAGGAATCCCCTGTTGGGCTCGTGCTCCCACGGGATGGGGCCGACGCCGCGCCAACCGTTGCGGCGCAGCGAATCCAGTCCGCGGTGGTACCCCACACGCGAATACGCGTAGGAATCGATGGTCCGGCCGTCAGCCCAGGCTTCCTCGGCCAGGATCGCCCACAGCAACGAAGACGTGGGGTACTTGGCTACGAGGTCCAGGGCTTCCTGCCCCAAGGCAAGGTGCTGGTACACCTCGGTCTCGGCAGGCAGGAGCGTGGGCTCCGGGCCCATCAGGTTCTTGCGGAATTCGTCGGACATTAGAAGGTCTTGCCTACCGAACCGAGCTGCTTTGCGGCTTCCACGATGCGGGCCGCCATGCCGGCTTCGGCGGAGGCTCCCCAGACACGGGGGTCGTAGGTCTTCTTGTTGCCCATTTCGCCGTCGACCTTCAGGACGCCGTCGTAGTTCGAGAACATGTGTCCGGCAACCGGGCGGGTGAACGCGTACTGGGTGTCGGTGTCGATGTTCATCTTGATGACGCCGTAGGAAACAGCATCCGCGATTTCCTGCTCGGTGGAGCCGGAGCCGCCGTGGAAGACGAGGTCGAACGGGTTGTCCTTGCCGATCTTGGCACCGACTTCGGCCTGGATCTGCTTGAGCAGTTCGGGGCGGAGCTTGACGTTGCCCGGCTTGTAGACGCCGTGGACGTTGCCGAAGGTCAGGGCGGTCAGGTAGCGGCCGTTCTCGCCGGCGCCGAGCGCCTCGATGGTGGCGAGGGCGTCTTCGGTGGTGGTGTAGAGCTTCTCGTTGATCTCGTTCTCGACGCCGTCTTCCTCGCCGCCGACCGTGCCGATTTCAACCTCGAGGATGATCTTGGCCGCAGCTGCGCGCTCCAGGAGTTCGCGGCCGATGCGCAGGTTCTCGGAAAGGGTCTCGTGCGAGCCGTCCCACATGTGCGAGTTGAAGATGGGGTCCTTGCCGGCCTTGACGGCTTCCTCGGAAGCAGCCAGCAGCGGAAGAACGAAATCAGCCAGCTTGTCCTGCGGGCAGTGGTCCGTGTGCAGGGCGATGTTCACGTTGTAGTTCTTGGCGACCTCGCGGGCGAAAGCCGCGAAACCCAGGGAGCCGGCAACCATGTCCTTGACGGATGCGCCGGACCAGTAAGCCGCACCACCGGTGGAAACCTGGATGATGCCGTCCGACTCGGCCTCGGCAAAGCCGCGGATGGCGGCGTTCAGGGTCTGCGAGGAGGTGACGTTCACTGCCGGGAACGCGTATCCGCCGGCCTTAGCGCGGTCGATCATCTCGGAGTAAATCTCTGGGGTTGCGATGGGCATGCTGACTCCTATGCTGATTTTCGTCTGTGGGTTTTGTTGACCCTGGAGTAGACCTATACGGCTAGGCACCATCCTAGCGACTGAAGAATCCGACATCGCGTTTCCGGTCACGGAGACGGGTAACACTTGCGGACCTTTGCCGCCGGGGTCCTCTCAGGAGACGCGCTGGCCGAAGTTGTGCCGGCGGATCCAGGCGTGCATCGCGATGGCGGCGGCCGACGCCGCGTTCATGGACCGCGTGGAACCGTACTGCTCGATCGACAGGGTCGCGACGGCGGCTTCGTGCACCTCGGGCGTCAGGCCGGGGCCTTCCTGTCCGAACACGAGCACGCAGTTGCGCGGAAGGTCGTAGGTTTCCAACGGCACGGAATCCGGGAAGATGTCGATCCCGATGATGGCCAGCCCCTCCCCCTGCGCCCACGCCACGAAGTCCTCCACGGTGGGGTGGTGGCGGACGTGCTGGTAGCGATCGGTGACCATGGCTCCGCGGCGGTTCCACCGGCGTCGTCCGATGATGTGCACCTCTTTGGCGAGGAACGCGTTGGCGGTGCGCACCACCGTCCCGATGTTCAGGTCGTGCTGCCAGTTC
Organism: Arthrobacter sp. FW306-04-A; assembly: GCF_044358315.1. GTDB lineage: Bacteria > Actinomycetota > Actinomycetes > Actinomycetales > Micrococcaceae > Arthrobacter. The sequence goes on along the minus strand of NZ_CP084559.1, from coordinate 336,503 downwards.
TCGATGGCGATGTGGAAATCGTGCCGGTGGGCGTCCAGATCCGCCACGATCGCCTCGTGCCTCCAGTACCGGTACTTGTCCACCACGTTGCGGCGGTCGCCGTCCGCCAGGAGGTCCGGATCCCAATGCTCGCCTTCCGGCCAATCACCTTCCCGGGGCCCGACGCCGACCTCCGGCTTCGCTTCGGGCTCACCCTCGAGGGTGGTATGGGTAGGGGCTGCGTTCTCGGGCCGGTCAGTCACTCCTCAACCCTAGCCCGGGGCTCCGTAACGCAGGACGCTCGGGTGTCTCGGAGACCGAAAGATGAAAGACTTGGGACCAGAACCAGCCAACACGCGGAGGAAAAGCATGGAGAACGAAACCGGGGCCCCGAAAAGCTCAACCATTTACCGCAACGGCCATGAGATCGAATGCTGGCTCACGGACATGGACGGTGTCCTGGTCCACGAAAACCAGGCGGTTCCCGGAGCGGCCGAACTGATCCAGCGCTGGGTGGATACCTCCAAGCGATTCCTGGTCCTCACCAACAACTCCATCTTCACGCCGCGGGACCTGGCGGCCCGGCTGAGCTCCTCCGGCCTGGAAATCCCCGAGGAGAACATCTGGACATCGGCCCTGGCCACGGCACAATTCCTGAAGGACCAGGTGCGTGGCTCGGATTCCGGCAACCGCGCCTACACCATCGGTGAGGCCGGGCTCACGACGGCGCTCCACGAGGCGGGCTTCATCCTCACCGACCAGAACCCGGACTTCGTAGTGCTCGGCGAAACCCGCACCTACTCCTTCGAAGCCATCACCATGGCCATCCGGCTGATCCTCGCCGGAGCCCGCTTCATTGCCACCAACCCGGACGCCACCGGTCCGTCGAAGGACGGCCCGATGCCCGCCACCGGCGCCATCGCGGCGCTGATCTCCAAGGCGACCGGCCGCGAGCCCTACATCGTGGGCAAGCCGAACCCTATGATGTTCCGTTCCGCGATGAACCAGATCGACGCGCATTCGGAAACCACCGCGATGATCGGCGACCGCATGGACACCGACATCATCGCGGGCATGGAAGCCGGGCTCCACACCGTCTTGGTCCTCACCGGCATCACCCAGCGTGAGGACATCGCGGCTTTCCCGTTCCGGCCGAACCAGGTCCTGAACTCAGTGGCCGATCTCAAGAGCCAAATCTAAGAAGAAGGGGCTGGTGCCATGGCTGTGCTGAACCTGCGCTCCCTAGCCGGCGGCCGCATTCTGAGGGGTAGCCAGCCGTTCGGCATGGACACTGCGGCGACGGCTGCCTTCTTTGAACTGCACGGCATCCAGACGGTCATGGATCTGCGCAGCGGGTACGAGCGCGCCATCGTGCCGTGGCAACTGGCCAACGGCGCGGTGGAACTCGTGGAGAACCCCCTCGATCCGCGTGTCGCCTCGGCCGGGCTTCAAACGATCCACACAGTCGAAGACCTTGGCGAGCTTTACCTGGGTTGGGCACGCACCCGCCCCGATTGGGTGGCGGAATCCTTGCGGCCCGCCGCCCAAGGCAAGCGGACGCTCATCCACTGCTCCCTCGGCAAAGACCGCACCGGCGTCGTATCCGCCTTGGCGCTCCTCGCGACCGGTACGGACCACGCGGCCGTTGTGGCAGACTACGCTGCCAGCACTGCAGCGCTGCCCCTGATGCTGGAGACCATGGCGGCGGCGTGGCGGTTGGCCGTTCCCGAGGTCCCGGAGGAGGCGTTCAGTCCCTCGCTCATGTTGCTGCAATCCCCCGAGGCTGCCATGGAGTACTTCCTGGACCGGTTCGCCCGCGAGTTCGGCAACGCGGCGGACTACCTGCACGACGCCGGCCTCAGCGGTGCGGAGTTGGATGGACTGCGGCGCGGGTAGCCGAGGCTGGTCAGCTGATGACTACCCGTGAGCCGGCCCTGGGCAAGGGGAAAAGCTCGTTCTGCAGGTCCTCGATGATCGGATTGTAGACAAAGGGGTTCCACTGGGGACTCGCGTGGGCGGGCCGGGCGCCGTCGGTCCTGCGTCCCGCGGAAGCCATGTTGAGTGGGAACGTCCTGGCCCAACCTGCCCGCGCGGTCTCGTAGTTCACCGTGTCATCGCGGGGATTGCCGATGAAAGCCATGCGCGTATCCCCCAGCCTGTCCGTAAACCGGGTGCCATCGAAGTGGTAGATGTAGTCCGATTCGCCCTGGATCAGCACACTCGACGGAGCGATCGGCGATAGCTGCTCGAGGGTCTGGTCCCAGATCTGCCCCCACGTGCGTTCATGTTTGTTGACCACGCGCTCGCCCAGTTCGTAACCGCCGCGAATGACCGACGGAACCTGGAAGCCGCTCTCGTACAAGAACACCACGCCGTCGAACCAGCTTTGGTCAAGGATGTCGTACTTACTGAACGGCGAAGAATCCAACAGGATCAGTTTGACGCCGACGTCGTTCCGTTCGCGCAAGAGCGCGGCCACTTCAGTGGCCAGCATCCCGCCGAAACTGTGGCCATAGAAGTAGACAGCGTTCAGCTTCCGCGAATTGATGTAGCCGACGACGGCGTCCGCCACCTCAGCGACGTCCAACCCCAGGTTGGAGTACCCGACGGCGGCCAGCTGGCCTCTCTGCCGCAGCGAACCACGGAGGGAGTTGAGGATCCATTGCGCTTCTTCCCAGCTGGTCTTGTAGCCAGGAAAGAGAATCCAACTCGAGTTGGGGTAAGAGGACTCCGCGAAGTCATCCCCGACGGGGAGGATCTTGGTGGTGCGGCGCTCGGCTTGGACCTGGCGGGTAAACAGCATGTCGGCCGCGAGAGCCGTGGAAGCGCCAGCGCCGATCAAGAAAGTCCGGCGGGAAAAACTCTTCAGCTCGGCAGCATGGCGAAGAACCTGGGCCGGGGAGCCCGGGTCCTGCCAGCGCTGCTTACGAGGGAATTTCCCCGCTTGAAAGTCCACCCAGCCAGCTTAGGCGCTTGGGCTGACGGTCACACGGTCCCCCTCAGGCCCGCCCGAGGTCAGTCGAGGCCGAGCTCGTCTTTACCGAAGGCGAAGAGGTAGGGGACGCCGGTTTCGGCTTCGATCTTTTCCTTGGCACCGGTGTTGCGGTCCACAATCACTGCCACGGCCACCACGTTGCCACCGGCTTTGCGGACGCCCTCGACGGCGGTCAGGGCCGAGCCGCCGGTGGTGGACGTGTCCTCGAGAACCACGACGTTGCGGCCTTCCACCGAGGGGCCTTCCACCTGCCGACCCATACCGTAGGACTTCTGCGCCTTGCGTACCACGAAGGCGTCAACGGCACGGCCGGCATCGGCAGCAGCGTGCATCACAGCGGTGCCGACCGGGTCTGCCCCCATCGTCAGGCCACCGGCGCACTCAACGGCAATCCCGGCGTCGTCGATCATGGACAACATGACCTGGCCAACCAGCTTCGAGGCCTCGTGGTGCAAGGTGATGCGCCGCAGGTCGATGTAGTAGTCCGCCTCGGCGCCGCTGGAAAGGATCACCTTGCCGCGGACGACCGCAAGTTCTTTGATCAATTCAAGGAGGCGGGCACGGGCAGCGGAAGTGTCAACGGCGGGAGTCATGGTCCCTATTCTACGGAAAGCGCGGATCATCCCCTGCGCCACGCAACAGGCTGACACACAGGGAATTCGGGTGTCGTGGGGCTCTTAGGGTTACGCGAAATAAATCCCGCGTCGCCAGCCCCAGCCGTGTTGCACAGTCAGGGTGCACGCGACTGGGGCATCAGGCGGACTTATACCTGGAAGATGGCCGACTTGGCCGCGGCGGACTCCTCGATCGCCGCCAGCACGCGCTGGACCTGCAACCCCTCCTCGAACGACGGCGATGGTGCGGTGCCGCCGCGGATCGCTGTGAGGAAGTCGCGGATCTGGTGGGTAAAGGTATGCTCCCAGCCGATCACGTGGCCCTGCGGCCACCATGCTTCCACGTAGGGATGCCCGGGCTCGGTGACAACGATCCGGCGGAAGCCCTGCTCCGCCGCGGGCGCAGTAGCGTCGAGGAACTCGAGCTCGTTGAGCCGCTCGAGGTCGAACGCCAACGCGCCCTCTGTGCCGTAGATCTCGATCCGCAGCGAGTTCTTCCGCCCGGTCGCAACGCGGGAGGCCTCCACCGAGGCGATGGCCCCGCCGGCAAGTACCAAGGTGGCCCACGCGGCGTCGTCGACCGTTACCTCCTCGGCCCCGTCCGGGCCCGGGCGGTGGCCCACGAAGGTGTGCAGGCGACCGGAAGCCTCAATGACCCTGTCGCCCAAGAGGTACTGGACTTGGTCGATCGCGTGCGAAGCAATGTCTCCCAGCGCCCCCGACCCGGCGGTCTCCTTCCGCAGGCGCCAGGTCATCGGCGACTCGGAGTCCGCGAGCCAGTCCTGCAGGTAGGAGGCGCGGACTTCGCGGACCGTGCCGAGCCGGCCCTCGGCGATGAGACCGCGGGCGTACGCGAGTGCGGGTACGCGCCGGTAGTTGAAGCCGACCATGGACAGCACCCCGCGCTCCCTGGCCGTCTGAGCGGCCGCGACCATGGCCTCGGACTCAGCGAGCGTGTTGGAGAGCGGCTTCTCCACGAGTACGTGCTTGCCGGCCGCGAGGGCCGCGATCGCGATCTCGGCGTGCAGCCAGCCCGGCGCGCAGATATCCACGATGTCCACATCGTCCCGAGCGATGACCTCGCGCCAGTCCGTCGCGGACTCCGCCCATCCGTACCGGGCAGCAGCCTCCGCGACCTGTTCGGCGTCCCGGCCCACCAGGACGCGCTGCTCGACGGCCGGAACGTCGAAGTACGCTGTCACGTTCCGCCATGCCTGCGAATGCGCCTTGCCCATGAATGCGTACCCAATGGCGGCCACGCCCAGCGGACGACTCATCGCAGAACCTCCTCAGGTAGGATCGGCGATTCCGGACGATCCTGGGTTTCGGGCGAACTGTGGGTTTCGAACCAGCCCCGCGGCTGGTTGCTGACTTCGGGGGCAACCCGGTGCATTTCAGGTTGCGCGGCCCAGCTGACTCCGTTCGCGATGACCCGTCGGACCTGCGGGTGGTGGTAGACCGGGTACTCCTGGTCTCCGGGGCTGAAGTAGAAAATCCTGCCCTTGCCCCGAGTGAACGTGACCCCCGAGCGGAAGACCTCGCCGCCCGCGAACGAGCTGATGAAGATGAGGTCGTCTGGATCCGGAATATCGAACAGCTCCCCGTACATCTCCTGCTGGGGAATGACAATCGGGTTCTCGACCCCGTCGGCGATGGGATGCGAGGGTTTGACCGTCCACACGAGCTCGCGCTCGCCATCATTGCGCCATGCCAGCGAGCAGCTCGTGCCGAGGAGCCGGGTAAAGATTTTAGCGAAGTGCCCCGAGTGCAGGACGATCAGCCCCATGCCGCCGAGAACGTGCCGCTGGACGCGCTCGACCACTCGGTCATTGACTTCAGCGTGGGCTTTGTGACCCCACCACAGCAGCACGTCGGTCGCCGCCAACGTCTCCTCCGACAATCCGTGGTCCTCGTCCGAGGCGAGCGTGGCCGTCGAGATGTCGGCGCCGGGAATAGCCTCGCGAAGGCCGTCCGCGATCGCGCCGTGGATGCCCTCTGGATAGATCCGCCCGATGTGTTCGGGTTCATTGAGGGACTCGTGAACTCCCTCGTTCCAGACAAGGACGCTCAGTTTTCCGGCGCTGTTCACAGCCGGACCTCCTTCGCTTCGCGAGCGGACTGGTAGCACGCATCGATGATCTCCGCCCGGCTCAGGGCCAAGGAACCGTCGTGATCCCCCCACACGCTTTCGCCGCCGCGCACGATCTTGACGAAATCTTCCACGACAGCCTGATGACCCCGCCCTGGCTGGGCTTCGGGCATGTAGTCGGCGTTTTCGCCGTCCCTGTCGGTGAAGATCGTGAGCTCGCCAACAGGGGCGGACGGTGATCCCTTGGCCTTCAATTCGGCGCCCCCGTCCGTACCGTAGACCATGAAGTCGATCACGTCATCCATCTCGCGGTAGCTGGCCCAGCCTGCCTCGACGAGGAGGGTTGCGCCGCCCTCCAGCCGGAGGAACGCAGAGGCGAAGTCCTCGACTTCGAAGGCGTGCTCAGCGCTCATGGGCGAGAAGCGTGCACTACCACCGCGCCCCCTGGGCCCCAGCTCGGCATGGACAGTCGCCGAAACACTCAGGACTTTCGGCTCGCCGAGCAAGTGGAGGGCGTAGTCAAGCACATGGACGCCGATATCGGCCATCGGGCCGCCTCCGGAAAGCTGCGGGTTGGTGAACCAGCTCCCGAGCCGCGGGATGCCCGTGCGGCGCAGCCACGACGCCTTCGCGTAGTAGGGTCGACCGAGCTCGCCCGCGTCGATGATGGATTTGAGCTTCTGAATGTCTCCGCGACGCCGGTGATTGAAGGCGACGTCCAGGACCCGGCCCGCCTTGCGGGCTGCGGCGACCATGGTTCGGCCTTCATCCGCAGTGCGGGCGAGCGGCTTCTCGCTCAGGACGTGGAGTCCGCGCTCGAGGGCGGCGACGGCGATGGGCGCGTGCAGGAAGGTCGGAACGGCGACGCTGATAGCGTCGAGTTCCTGGTGCCCGATCATGTCCTCCCAGCGGAGGAAGGCATGCGGAACGGCGTATTCGGCCTGGAGCGCGAGGAGCAGCTCCTCTTCCATCCCGGCGACGGCGACAATTTCGACGCCGGGAATTGTGCTGTAGGCCTTCAGGTGCTGCTGGCCGGCCCAGCCGATACCGACGGCGCCGACCTTGAGTGGCGCGGGAGCTTCGGATTTCTCGGGGTTCACGGAAATGGTTCCTTATCTACGATGTAATTTCGATCTACGGTGAAATTGGCGGGTAGGTGGATTGGTTCAGCCCTTGACGGCTCCGGCGGTCATCCCGGCAACAATCCGCTTCTGGCAAATGAGCACCAGGACGACCAGCGGGATCGTGACGATGACTGAAGCGGCGCTGATTCGGCCAAGTGGAACGTCGAATTCGCTCATCCCGTTGAAGAAGGCGATCGCGACCGGTACCGGCCTGGCAGCCGGCGAGCTCGTCAGCGTCACGGCGAGGAGGAACTCGTTCCAGACCGAGATGAACACGAGGATGGCCGTGGTCGCGAGGCCCGGGACGGCGAGCGGGAGAATGACCCTCCTGAACGCTTGGAACGGCGTCGCCCCATCCACGTAGGCGGACTCCTCGAGTTCCCGCGGGATGTCCCGGAAGAAGGAGGTCAGGGTGTAGATGGCCAGCGGCAGCGCAAACGTGAGTTTAGGGATGATGAGGCCCAGAAGCGTGTCGTAAAGGCCGATCTCCCGCCAAATTGCGAACATCGGGGCGGCGATCGCAATGGCGGGAAACGTCGTGACCGAAAGGACCAAAGTCAGGATGAGAGCCTTTCGGCGCATCTTCAGGCGCGCCAGCGCATAGGCGGCGAACGAGGCGAACACGAGGGCGACGACGGTGGTGACGACGGCAATAATCACCGAATTGCGCAGTGCCAGGAGGAAATCGCCGTTGCGGAACACCGAGAGATAGTTGTCGATGGTCGGTTGACTCGGGAAAAGCTCGCCTTGACCCAGGCTCGCGCCCGTCTTCAGCGAGGTGCTGACAAGCCAGTAGAAGGGCACGAGCGAGAACCCCATCACGACGACGGCGAACACCCACACGAGCGGGTGAAGTCGGGTCCTGCTGCGTCTGCGCCCCGTGGCGCGGGTGGTCTCGGCCTGCTCGGCGGAGGGCCGTGAGGCGGTCAGGGTACTCATGAGCGGTCCTCCCGCGCGATGTCGCGGATGTTCCCGCCTCCGAAGCGGATGTACACGGCAGAGACGATCATGACGGTCAGGAAGGTGAGGATGGAGAGCGCGGAGCCCTGTCCGACGAGCCGGTTCTCGTTCAGCTGGCTGTAGGCCAGCATTGACATGGACTGCGTGCCGTTGGCTCCATGGGTGAGGACGAACGGCAGGTCGAAGATCCTCAGCGCGTCCAGCGTGCGGAAGATCGCGGCTAGGACGATTGCGGGTCGGAGGAGCGGGAGCGTGATGTTGACGAACGTCTTCCATTTGCCGGCCCCGTCGAGTTCGGCGGCCTCGTAGGTCTCTTGGGAGACAGCCTGCAGACCGGCGAGGATGATGAGGGCAGCGAACGGCGTCGTCTTCCACACGTCCGCCATCACGATCACGGCCATGGCGTAGCCCTGCTCCCCAAGCCAGACAACCCCGGCACCCGGAAGGTGGAGTGAAGCGAGGATCTGCGGCACGAATCCAGTGGTCGGATCGAACATGGTCTGCCAGGTGATCGCGCTGACGACCGTGATGATCGCGTAGGGCAGCAGGACAACCGTACGGAGCAGCGCTCGGCCTCGGAAGGCGAGGTTGAGCAGCAGCGCCATCCCGGTGCCGAGAACCATCTCGAGTGAGACAGAGCAGGCCGCGAAGAGGAAGGTCTGGCCGAATGCCTTCCACCAATCCGGACCCGCGAGGGCGTCAACGTAGTTGCCGAGCCCCACGAACCGCGAAAGCCCGGCCTGGCGGACGCTGTATTGGTTGAGCGAGAGCCAGATGGCGAATCCGATCGGCACGGCCGCCACCAGCGCCATGAGGATGAGGGAAGGCGCGGTCATGCCGGCGGCGAGGCGCCGCTCTGCACGGTCCCGTTTGCTGGGATGTCGGCGGGCTGCAAGGGGTCGGATCGCCGTCATCAGAAGCTCGCCTGGGCGCTCTTGATCTGATCCGCCATCTTCTTCACGGCCTCGTCCGTGCCCGAGGTGCCCGAAAGCACGGAGTAGACGTTCTTGTAGATAGCTTCAGAGATCTGCGAATAGACCGGGGAGACCGGCCGGGGCTTGGCACCCTTGACGGAGAGCAGGAGCTCTTTGGCGAAGGGCATCTTCGCCAGGACATCCGCGTCCGAGTAGGCCGCCTCGTCCACGGGGGCCTGGGAGTAGTCCATCGCTACGTGCTTCTGCCACTCTGGAGTGGACTCGAAGTTCACGAAAGCCACCGCGGCACCCGGGTTCGACGAGAACGCCGAGATTGCCAGGTTCCACCCGCCGAGTACGCCGCTGCCCTTGGAAGTGCCGTCGAAGGCCGGCAAGGGAGCGACGCCGAACGTACCCTTCAGCGGTGTCGCGTTCAGTTGCCCGTAGACGTTCGGCCAGTTGCGTTCATAGCCGAACTTGCTGGACTCGTACGCCAGGCGGGACGCGTTCTCATCGTAAGTCAGCACGGCCCGGTCCGCAGAACCGTTCTTGATGCCCTTCGCCATGAAGTCAAGCACCTTGCGGGTTTCAGGCGAATCGACCTTGACGTTCCCGTGATCGTCGATCACCTCACCTCCCGCGCTGTAGAGGAGCTCAAGGAAGTTCACGGTGAGGCCTTCATACTGCTTGCCCTGGTACACCAAGCCGTTGCCCGGAGACTTTGCCGCTTCGGCGTACACCTGCTGCCAGGTCTCGGGCTTCGCCACCTTGTCCTTGGCATAGAAGATGAGACCGGCATTCGTGTAGAACGGAGTGGCCCAGGACTTGTCCTTGTATTGCGTGGTGGCGACCGTTGACGGGATGAGGGTCCCCTTGACGGCGTCGGTCACCTTGCTCATGTCCTGGAGCCAACCCTGCGAAGCGAACTCGGGAGTCCACGTCACGTCCGTGAGATACAGATCGCACTCGCTCGACTTCGCCTGAAGCCGCTGTACCGCCTGGGTTCGGCTCTCGTCGGTGGTGGCGCCCAGGACGGTGTACTTCGCGGTGATCCCAGGGTTTGCCTTCATGAAAGCGTCGACCGTGCCCTTGTAGAGGCCCACGGAGTCCCTTCCGCCGCAGATCGAAAGGCTCCCTGAGGCGCCCTTTGCCGACGCCGGGTCCACGACGTGGACCGAAGGCCCGGCCGACGGCGATGCGTTGCTCCCGCAGCCGCTTAGGGCGAGGCTGATGGCGCCAGTGACCGATAGGACGGCGGCCATCCTCCGGCGCCGCGACGAACGAGGGCGGCCGCCGAGAGGTCCGGCAGATGATGGGATGGAAAAAGGGTTGATGTCCACAGATTGCTCCTTGGGGATCGAGTGCCTCAGGGTAGGTCCAATAGTGGTGGATCGATTCGGCAACAGTGCCGAATCGATCCACCATGAATCAAAAAAACTAGCGCATCCAACCGGCTCCGGCTTTGACGGATCGATTCAGCACTCCGCTGATCGTGTCAGGTGACACGCATCACTGTCAAGCATTTCCGTCAAGGAGCGCTGTGGCACCCACACGATTCCCTGACCATGAGTTCCGGGGCGAAGATGCGCTCGGAGACACCCGTCGAGGGCTCGGCGATTTCGTCGAGGAGCAACTCGGCGGCCGCGCGTCCGAGCCTCTCGGGTCGGGTCGCGACTGACGTCAGGGGAGGCTCCCAGAGCGCCGCTGCCCGAACATCGTCATAGCCGATCACCCGAACATCTGCCGCTCTCCCTGCGACGCGCAGGGCTCGGTAGACGCCAAAGGCAACCGCGTCGCTCTGGCATATGATTGCGTCCGGGAGCTGGCCCCGCGCAAGAAGCCGTTCCCCCGCCTTCAGGCCGCCAGCACCGTTTGACGCGCTCTCGACCTCAAAGAAACGGCCCGGTTCCACGCCGGCTTCCGCCAGCGCAGATCGCACGCCCTCAATCCTGTCCCGGCGCGAGAGATGACCAGCCAGCCCACCGACGAACGCGAACGTCCGGCATCCATGGCCCAGGAGGTGTTCCGCCGCCAGGCGGCCACCTAGCCGATCATCGGGTCCAACATATGGAGCAGAAACGCCTTCCAAGTACTTGGTCACGAAGACGTGCGGTATCCGGGAAGCTTCGAGCCCCTCAAGGAAGCTCCTCCCTGAGCCGGTGGCCGGCATGATGGCAAGCCCGGCGACCTGGTACTCACGAAGCTCCGCGACGAGTTCGTCCTGCCGCACGGGATCGTCCGAGGACGCGACCACGAGCGAGCGGAACCCTGCCTCAGCCAGCGCCGATTCGAGTCCCACGAGGAGTTCGCCAAAAAAGGGGTTCGCGATGTCAGTGACAACGACTCCGACGGTTGTGGTCCGCCGGGTTCGGAGCGATGCGGCACCACGGTTGTAGACGTACCCGAGCTCGCGTATTGCTTGGTGCACCCGGTCCCGGGTCTCGGAGGACACGCGCCCGGTGCCGGTCAGCACGTTCGAGGCGGTGGTCCTGGACACGCCGGCGTGGGCGGCGACGTTCTTCAGCGTGACAGCATGGCCCATCCGCAAAACATAGCAGGAACTCGCCGAATTAACTGCGGCGCTGCCCCTCGCCTCGGCGTCACCCGCCGTGACCTGCGAAATATCCTAGTCAGGGGCGGTGTTGGCGCACATATGACAACAATCGGAATCATTGGTGCAGGACACATTGGCAGCCAGGTCGCCCGCAAAGCGGTTGAGCTTGGGTATGACGTAGTGATCAGCAACTCGCGGGGTCCGGAGACCCTCGCGGAACTGGTGGCAGAGCTTGGCACGCATGCCAGGGCCGCAACACCGGCCGAGGCAGCAGCGGCGGGCGATTTCGCCGTCGTCACCGTGCCCCTCAGGAGCTACCAGGACATTCCCGTGGGGCCCCTCGAGGGCAAAATTGTGATCGACACGAACAACTACTACTGGGAGCGGGACGGCCGCATCCCGGAGCTGGACAAGGGCGAAGCCACCACGTCCGGGCTGCTTCAGAAACACCTGCCCACGTCCAAGGTGGCGAAGGGCTTCAACCACATCATGGCGAAGGAGATCACCGCGGACGGTACCCCGGCGGGCACCGAAAACCGCCGCGCGCTGGCCACCGCGAGCGACTACCCCGAGGCCGCCGAACTCGTGGCGAAGCTCTACGACGAGTTCGGCTTCGACACCGTGAATATCGGACCGCTTGATGAGAGCTGGCGCGCGGAGCGTGACCGCCCGGCCTACGTGATTCGGCAGAACGCGGCAGAACTCAAGGACAACCTGGACAAGGCAACACGCACCACCTGAGGAACCTCCAAACAACCCAGCAGCGGCTTGCCTACGAAAGGCAAGCCGCTGCTGCGTTTCAGCTTCGAAGAGAGCCGATCCGTCAGGGCGCCGGAGCGGGATCGACGACGGCGAGCCCAGCCAGCGCGGCTGCCTTGCGGACGTACGCCAGGTTCGACGCCGTCCGTTCCTCCAAAGGAAGCTCGGTGGAAAAGTCCTCCAGCGTGACCCAGGAGTCGTAGCCAACCTCTGCGAGCGCCCGGAAGTAGCCGAGGACGCTTCCCTGCCCCTCGGACAAGGGAGCCCATTCGTTGACCCACACGGCCGCGCCGGATTCGTCCTTCATGTCGGTGCGGACCCAGCGGGCGTTCTTTACGTGGACATGTGCCAAGTAAGGGCCAAGGAGCTGGAGTGCAGGCAGGGGTGATTCCCAGCCCTCAATCAGCAAGTTGCCAAGGTCGTGGATAACGCCAACGTGCTGGGGATCCAGTCCGTCCAGCAATCGCCGGGCCGAAGACGCCGAGGCCGTCACAGTTCCATGGTGCAGTTCCACGAGCGCCTTGACACCGTGGTGTGCAGCGCGGGCGGCAATCCACTCGTAGTGTTCCCGGGTGGATTGGAAGAGCTCCGGGTAGGACAGGCCGGTGGGTTCCTGGCCACCCATGTTGGAGTTGCCCAGCGGCAACACGTTCACGCGAACTTGCTTGGCACCCAAGGCAGCAGTGGCAGCGAGGACACGATCGACGTCGTCGTGGTTGTCGCAGCGGGCGTAGCCGCCGAGACCCGAGAATTCGAGCCCCGACGCCGCGGTGAGGCGGGCAATCTCAGGGATCGAATCCTCCAAACCCGTCATGGGCCAGGTGGCACGGTTCCCGGCCCAGAAGCCTGGTTCTGCCGCCTCCGCCTGATCGGTGACCCGCCATTCGATGCCGTCCCAGCCCTGGGCAGCGAGCTTTGTGGCGGCTTCTTCGGGCGACCATTCGGGCGTGGATGCGGTGAAGACGGAAAACTTCATGCCGAAACCCCCTGCCGGTGGGAAGCGGTGTCAGCGCCGGCGCTGCCGGTGCGGACCTCCACATTTTGGTACTTGCCTGCAATGACATCGGCGATCAGCACGGGCTGGCCCAGGGTGGCCGAGACATACAGGGCCCGCACAGTGGCAAGGGCGGTCACGGCGTCCTGGACGGTAACCCCGGCGGGGCGGCCTGCGCGGATCGCCGCAACAATGTCGCGGTATTGGCGGACGTGTCCGGCCGGGTAGACGGTTGGGTCCAGTGCTTCCACTTTGTCGTCCGGGTATTTGGCGAGTTCGACGGCGGCCTGGTTCCCGCCGCCGAGGATGCCCATGGCGCTGCTCTCCGCCGGATCAGCTGCGTCGGAGGCGTGGAAATATGCGAGATCGTCGTTGTCGATCACCGCGGAACCCTTACTTCCCATAACCTGCAGGCGAACCGTCAGGCCCGGGTACGCCGCCGTCGTGGCGTGCAGTACGGCAAGTGCGCCTGACTCAAACGTCACGGTGGCCACAGCGGTGTCCTCGACTTCAACGCCTTCGTGCGCCAGCAGCGCAGTTTTGGCGCTGATCTCGACGGGCCGGCCGAGGAACCACAAGAGCAGATCCACGGTGTGGACGCCTTGGTTCATGATGGCGCCGCCGCCGTCCATCGCCCAGGTTCCGCGCCAGGCGCCGGAATCGTAATAGCCCTGGCTCCGCCACCAGCTGACCGAAGCGACGGCGGAAGTCAGGGTACCGAAGCGTCCGGCACGGCGGGCCTCGTCCACCACCCTGCTGGCCGGATCGAAGCGGTGCTGGCTGATCACGGTGGCCACCAAGCCCTTGGCCTCGGCAGCCTTGGCCGCGACAATGATTTCGTCCGCCCGGCTCAAGTCGACGTCAAGGGGTTTTTCGATCACGACGTGCTTGCCGGCATCGAGCGCTTCCAGCGCTTGCTGGATGTGGAGCCCGCTGGGCGTCGCGACGATGACCAAGTCCACGGGGGCTGCCGCGATCGCCTCGGCCAGCGTCAGGAAAACCGCCGGTTTCGGGGCACCTTGGTCTTCGATCTTGGCGGCGAGCGCCTCGGAAGCCTCTGCAATCTCATCCACGAGTGCCGTGATGACGACCTCCGGAAACTCCCGGACCGCAGCCGCGTGCGTGCGGCCGATGACTCCGCATCCCACGATTGCAGCGTGAATTGGTGCGCCAGACGCGCCGGACACGCCGCTGCCGCCGGGGCTCAAGTTTTCCTCAGTCACTTAGTTTCCACTCCTGCTTCGCTCAGAACTTTCGCGAACGCCCTCGCGGCGATGCCAAACGCCGTCGGGCCGGAGAAACCGCCCAATCCGTGGGCACCGGCCAAGTGCGGTTCGAGGCTGGCGAAGCCGGTGTAGCCGTCGGCTTTCAGGGCCTCGACGGTGCGGAGGACATCGCCGTCGCCCTCGCCCGCCGGGACCACGGTGGCGTTCGAGAACAGCGCGTCCTTGACCTGCAGATATTCAAGGTGCGGGCGCAGCTTGGCGTACCCCTCGTCGAAGGGCTTGACGCCCACCTGGACGAAGTTGGCCGCATCCCAAGCGAGTTTCAGTGCCGGAGAATCCACGGATTCGATGATGTCCAGGATCCGCTCCGGGATGTCACCGAAGATGTCCTTCTCGTTTTCGTGCAACAGGACGACGCCGGACTCTTCAGCAACGTCCGCGAGGGCACGCATGCGTTCGATAACGTCATCCCGGATGCTCTCAACCGCCACGTCTTCGCCGTAGTAGAAGGAGAAGATCCGGATGTAGCGGGATCCAAGGACATGTGCGGCGTTGACAGCCCTGCGGAGCCGTTCCACCTCGTGTTCCACGGGAAGGGAGACGTCCACCTTCCCGATCGGCGAGGCGATCGCGGAAACTTTCATGTCCGCGGCATCCAGCAAGGACTTCAGTTCACCAAGCTGCGCGTTGTCCAGATCCACGATATTGGTGCCCCAGGCACTGCGGACTTCAATGTGGTTGGCTCCCAGTGCCTGCATCACGGCAATCTGGATCTTGGGGTCGTCGTCGATCTCGTCGCCGAAGCCCGAGAGCTCCCATTCAACAGCTGGCGTGCTCATAACTACTTAACTCCTCCGGCGGTCAGGCCGCCCACTAGGTAACGCTGGAAAATCAAGTACAGGATGACCACCGGGGCAGCACACACGAGGGAAGCCGCCATCATCTGGCCGTAGAAGGGAATCGCCCCGCCTTCTTGCGAGGCACCGAAGACCTGGAGTGCGACGGCGGCCGTCTGGCTTTCGGGCCGCGTCATGACTGAGGCGAACAAGACGTCGTTCCAGCCGAGCAGGAACGCGAAAATACCGGAAACAACGACGCCGGGCCAGCTCAGCGGGAGGATGATCCGGACCAACACGCCGAGGTTACTGGCGCCGTCGATCCTTGCAGCTTCTTCGAGTTCGCGCGGCAGTCCGCGCAGATAGGTGACCATCACCCAGGTGGAGAACGGCATTGCGAACGTCAGGTAGGTCACGAACAGGCCCCACTGGGTACCGATCACCTGGATGCCAAGGTAGCTGGCGGCCGACGAGAACAGCACGAATACCGGAAGCACCATGAGGGTGCCCGGCACTGATTGAAGGGCCAGGAGCCCACGAAGGATCGTCAGGCGCCCGCGGAACTGGTAGCGGACCAGGACGTATGCGGTGGCGATCGACATCAGCGCGGAGACCACGGCCGTGGAGCCGGCAACGAGCACGCTGTTGGCCAGGCCAGTGGCCAATCCAACGCTGGTCCAGATCTTGGCGTAGTTCTCGAAGGAGAACGTGGACGGGAGGAACTCGCCGCGGGCCACGCCGATGTCCGAGTTGACGGATGCCAGGAAGATGTAGGCCACCGGAATGAGCACCAGGGCACACAGCAGGGTCAGGATGATGGCAAGCATGGGTCCTGGCATGAGCCGGGTGACTTCGTGCTGGCGTTTGGAGCCCGGGCGGAAGTCTTCGCTCGAACGGCGTCCGACGGCGGTAGTTGCGGTGCTCACTTTTTGCCTCCGGGGGTTTCGGCGTCGTCGAGTTTGACGGCCCGCAGATAGACGAACAAGGGGATCGCGATCAGGATCAGCGAAATGAACGCCATGGCCGCGCTGAGTCCGAACCTGAAGCTCTGGAAGCTGGTGACGTAGGTGAGGATCGGGAGGAGCTCGACGTCGGACGGGGCGGGTACCCCGAAGAGGACGAACGGCAAGGTGAAGTTGTTGATGTGGTGGAGCATGCCGATCAGGAACGCCAAGGCCAGCGGGCCCTTCAGGTAGGGGAAGACCACGTAGCGGAGCTTGTTCCACCACAGTGCACCGTCCAGGGCCGAAGCCTCGTGGACCTCATGGTCCACGGACTGCAGTCCGGACAACGCCAGCAAGTAGACGAACGGCCACGATGCCCAGATCTGGACCAGGATCAAGGTCCAAAATGACTGCGGCCCGTTGAGCCAGAGTCCGGTGTCGATACCGACGGAATGCAGCGCCGAGTCGATGACGCTGCCCGGCTGGAACATGGTCCGCCACACCGTGGCCACCACGAAGGATGGCAGGACATAAGGGATCAGGAAGATGGAACGGATCACTGCGCGGCCCTTGAATGCGTTCTGGGTCGCGACGGCGCCGGCGATGCCTAGCGGGATCGTGACCACCATGGCGAGCAGCGAGTAGCTGACACTGAGCCAGATGGAGTGCAGCAAAGGCGATGCGGTCAGCGCTTCAACGAAGTTCTGCACTCCGATGAACGGAGCACTGACCCACTTGCGCAGCGAGTACTGGTCCAGGTCCAGCCCCGACATGAAGATGCCGAGCAGGAGCGGCACCACGATGATGATCACCATCAGCAGGCCGCCCGGAATCAGCATCCACAAAGGGCGGTTGCGCTCGCTCAGCCCCTTGCGGCGCCGCGGCGCGTTCTCCGGCGACTGCGGGCCCGGCTTGGCAGCATGGGACGATTTGCGGCGCGATGCCTTGCCCGCAGTCAATGAATCGGTGGACATGTCAGTTCCTACTTACTTCGAGGCCCGGTCAAGTGAGGCCTGGCCCTTGGTTTGCGCGTCCTTGAGGCGGGCCTGCAGGCTCGAATCGTCCACGGAACCCTTGGAGAGGTCCGGGATCGACTGGACCACGACGTTCAGGAGAGCCAGCTGGATGTCGCCCCAAGCGCCGGTGAACGGCGTGGCCTTGGACTTTGCAGCGGTATCGGCAACCGGTTTCAGTGCCGGGTTGTCCAGTGACTTCAGGGCCTCGGCGTTGGCCGGCAGGTCTCCGAAGATCTTTTGGTAGTTCAGCTGCTCGTCCTTGGACGTGATGAGGTTGACGTACGCGAAAGCCAGGTCCTTTTGCTTCGAGTAGTCGGCAACAACCACGTTGTCACCGGAAAGGATGCTGGCCGCGTTCGCGGAGTCTCCCTGCGGCGACGTCTGGCCGGGTGCCGTCGTCGGCATGGTTGCGTAGGCATACTTACCCGCAACAGCGGACTTCTCGAGTGTCGGGAGGGAACTCGACGTCGTCATCATCAAGTAGCCTGCCTTGCCTGAGGCAAAAGCGGCAACGGCGTTGCTGTTGCTCCACCCAATGGAAGCCGGGTCAACTACCTTGTCCTTGGTGAGCCAACCGAAGTAGGTGTCGTAGGCCTTCTTGACGGCCGGATCGTCAAGCTTGAGCGTCTTGCCGTCCACCAGCGGGTTGCCTGCCTGTACGGACATGGCCCAGATGAACTTCCAGGGGTCGTAGTTGTCCTTGTACCCGGTGGCCAGGCCAAACGTGCCGGTGGTCGGGTTGGTCATCTTCTTGGCCTGGGCTGCGAGCTCATCCCAGCTGGAAGCGGGCTTGTCGATCCCGGCCGCGGCCAGGAGGTCCTTGTTGTAGGCCATCACGAACGGCCGGCTGACAAAGGGAATGCCCGCCTGGTGCTGGGCGTCGGGGCCCGAGATGCCCAGGGCTGCCTGGTTGAACTTGTCCTTGCCACCCACCTTCTTCCAGTCGTCGTCGGACAACATCACGAACGCCTTGGTCGCGTAAGCAGTGGGGGTGAAAGTGGTACCGAGGCTGTACACGTCGGGGCCCTGTCCCGAGACGACGGACGTCTGGATGCGGGTCAGTTCATCGTTGGCGGAAGCGAACGTTTCGAACTCGACGTCGGCACCGGTCTGCGCCTTGAACTTGGCGGCAATGTCGGTGAACCACTGCTTTTGCTGGGCAGAGTACTGGGCGTTGACACCTGTCAGGACGCTCAGTTTCTTGCCCTTTCCGTCAACGGGTCCAGCACTGCCCCCGGAGCTGCTGTTCCCGCCTCCGCAGGCGGTCAAAGCTAGGGCTGCTGTTAGGGCAACAGCAGCAAATTTGGCGGACGATGCAAACTTCATTGTTTTCCTCCCTGGAAACCCGATGACCTCAATGGCGTGGTGCGCGTCACATCGGGTGATTGCTCCGAGTCTAGGCATGCGCAACTGTGATGACAAGCGATTGCCAAAAATTGTCATCGGTGCTCCAATTGTGGGACAAGTCACTCATTGTTGAGGGGCTGCGGCAGATGAGGAATACCCAGACCATGCCAGAACTAGAGCTCCAGTCACCGGGCAGGCAGCCCACTATCCGAGACGTCGCCGAGCTCGCGGGAGTCGCTACGTCCACCGTCTCGCGGGCATTGACCAATCCCGGGAGAGTGAACCATGTGACGCGCGAGCGGATCGAAGAAGCAGCCGCGCAATTGAACTACATACCAAGTTCCCAGGCCCGCGGACTGAGCTCAGGACGCACGCAAACCGTCGCCGTCCTGGTCCCGGACATCACCAACCCGTTCTACTTCGACATCATCCGCGGCACGCAGCACCAGCTGAAGGCTGCCGGCTACACGCAACTGCTTGTGGACACCGAGGAATCAGCAGAGATGGAGGCAGATGCCCTCCAGAAAATGCGCCGCTCAGCGGACGGCTTCATCCTTGCCGCGTCACGCCTGACGGACGAACAACTAACCGAGGCAGCGGCGCTTCAGCCCCTGGTCACCATCAACCGGGCTCCCGCAATTGCGCCCACCGTGGTGATCGACACGCCGTCGGCCATCATCCAGGCGCTGGAACACCTGGTCTCGCTTGGCCACACGAAGATTTGCTTCGTCGGAGGGCCGGCCACCTCTTGGTCCAACGCCAAGCGGTGGCAGGCATTCCAGGTTGAGACCAAGGAACGGGAATTGACCACATCCAGCGTGGGGCCGTTCGCACCCAAGACGACGTCGGGCGCGGCTGCCGCGGACGCCGCGGTGCACACGGGGGCCACGGCATGCATTGTCTTCAACGATCTGCTGGCCATCGGCATGCTGCAGCGGCTGCGCGAACGCGGAATCCGCGTGCCCCAGGACATGAGCATTGTGGGTTGCGACGACATCTTCGGAGCCGATTTCTGCAACCCTCCACTGACCACCATGGCTTCGCCTATTGAACAAGCTGGGCGCGTAGCCGTCTCCATGCTCCTTTCCCGGCTGAATCCCCAGTACGGCGGAACCAGCCGGCGCTTGGCGGTCATGCCCACGCACCTGACCGTCCGGGCGTCAACGGGGGCCGCGCCGGCGCACTGAACGGCCCGGCTTCCCCAACCGGACCAGCCCCAGGGTGGGTTGAGCGCGCGGTGAGGCACAACACCCGGAGTGATGAATTGCGTGTTCCGAGCACTCATTACTAGTGTTGGGGGCATGCGCACACTCCAGGCCACGATCATTGCGGAAATGGGCGTCCAGCCCCGGATCGACCCTGCCGGGGAGATCCGCAAACGGGTCACGTTCCTGAAGGAATATCTCAAGGCTACGCACACCAAAGGCTTTGTTTTGGGCATCTCCGGCGGACTGGATTCCTCCCTTGCCGGGCGACTCGCCCAGCTGGCTGTCGAGGAACTCGAAGCCGAGGGCGTCGAGGCGAACTTCGTAGCAGTCCGGCTCCCCTATGGCGCCCAGCACGACGAAGACGACGCCCAAGCGGCACTGGACTTCATCCAGGCCAAGACCGAATGGACGTTCAACATCTCCCGGGCAGTCGACGGCTTCGAGGACGAGTTCGAAAAGACCACGGGCGCACGGATCTCGGACTTCCATAAGGGAAACACGAAGGCCCGGGCCCGCATGACCGCCCAATACGCCCTCGCCGGCGAGCACAATTACCTGGTGATCGGCACGGACCACGGAGCCGAATCCGTCACCGGGTTCTTCACCAAGTTCGGCGACGGCGGTGCGGACATCCTCCCGCTCTTCGGCCTCAACAAGCGGCAGAACCGCGCGCTCCTCGCGGAACTGGGCGCCCCGTCCAGGGTCTGGGAGAAGATTCCGACGGCGGACCTCCTGGACGGCAAGCCGGGGCGCACCGACGAGGATGAACTCGGCGTCAGCTACGACCAGATCGACGACTACCTTGAGGGCCGCGAAATCACCGAGGCCGCCGCAATGCTGATCGAGCAGAAGTACCTGCGCACCCGGCACAAGCGGACCGTTCCGGTCACGATTTTCGATACCTGGTGGAAGTAGCTTCCTAGGGCCTTCCCGCCTCAAATCGTGGGTGCGGGCCCGGTGCTGCGGTCCGGAACGCAGCCCCACGGCCGTCCCGACGGTCTCGCTCCGCACGCACCGCCGCACCCTGTTTACTTGCGTCCCACGGGCCCTTCCAAACCCTTGGATGTCCTAGTATATTGCAGGTGAGGCGGATCACACGGCCAGCTTGACCCAGGTCCGCGCCGATCCCATCCGTGCAGGGCGAAAGGCAGACAATGACAGTCACCGACGACTTCCGCGCAGCCCGCGACCGGCTCCTTGAGCTGCGCACCGACTACTCCCAGGCACATGGCGAATTCCAGTGGCCACGCTTCAGCGAATTCAACTTCGCCCTCGACTGGTTCGACCAGATCGCAGCCAACCCCGGCACGGCCAACAACCCGGCGCTGGTCATCGTCGAACAGGACGGCAGCTCCATCCGCCGCAGCTTCTCCGAGCTGGCCAAACGGTCCTCGCAGCTTGCCAACTGGCTCCGCGGCAACGGTGTCCGCCGTGGCGACCGCATGATCATCATGCTTGGGAACCAGGTGGAGCTGTGGGAACTCATGCTCGCCGGGATCAAACTCGGCCTGGTCCTCATCCCGACCACAACTCTCATGGGCCCACGCGACATCACGGATCGAGTGGAGCGCGGCGGCGCCCGCTGGGCCGCCGTCGGGAGCGCCAACATCGCCAAATTCGCCGAAGTGCCCGGCGATTACACCCTGATCGAGGTGGGCGACGGCGGCCCGGCCGGCGGCCTGCACCCAGCCGCCTTCCATTACGGCGAAGCCGATTCCGCCGAGACCGAGTTCACGCCGGACGCCCCCACCGCCGGTGACGAAACGATGCTCCTCTACTTCACTTCCGGCACCACGTCGCGGGCCAAGCTGGTAGAGCACACCCACACGTCCTATCCAGTCGGCCACTTGTCCACCATGTATTGGATCGGCCTGGAACCCGGGGATGTCCACCTCAATGTGGCGTCCCCCGGCTGGGCCAAGCATGCATGGTCCAACGTATTCACGCCATGGATCGCCGAGGCTTGCGTCTTCGTCTATAACTATGATCGCTTCGACGCCAAGGCCCTCATGGAACAGATGGAGCACGAAGGCGTCACGAGTTTCTGCGCCCCGCCCACGGTGTGGCGCATGCTCATCCAAGCGGACTTGACCCTGCTGAAAACCCCGCCCACCAAAGTGGTTTCGGCGGGCGAACCGCTCAACGCCGAGGTCATCGGGCAAGTGGAGAGGGCCTGGGGCCAGACCATCCGTGACGGCTTCGGCCAGACGGAATCGACCGTTCAGGTCGCCAATACCCCGGGGCAGCCGGTCAAGACCGGCTCCATGGGGCGGCCATTGCCCGGTTACGACGTTGTGCTTGTTGACCCGACCACCGGTGAAGAGGCCGACGACGGCGAGCTCTGCTTGCGCTTGGACCCTCGCCCCGTGGGGCTCATGAAGTCCTACTTCGGCGACCCGGAAAAGACCGCAGAGGCCTTCCGTGACGGCTATTACCACACGGGCGACATGGCCAGTCGGGACGAGAACGGCGTCATCACCTACGTGGGCCGCGGGGACGATGTCTTCAAGTCGTCGGACTACCGCCTGTCCCCCTTCGAACTCGAAAGCGTCCTGATCGAACACCCCGCCGTGGCGGAGGCCGCCGTCGTGCCTTCTCCTGATCCGGTCAAGCTCTCGGTGCCTAAAGCGTTCGTGGTGCTCGCCGCCGGGTACGCGCCTGGGCCCGCTGTGGCGGAGGACATCCTCAGGTACTGCCGGCAGCATCTGGCTCCGTTCAAGCGCATCCGTCGGCTCGAATTCGGCGAGTTGCCCAAGACGATTTCCGGCAAGATCCGGCGTGTCGAACTACGGGGCACGGAAGTGGCCCGCCACGGCGACGGTCCGCTGCCTGCAGGACTGGGCGTCGAGTACACCGAGGACGAGTTCCCGAGTCTGAAAGAATAGGCAGCCACCAACTAATGTCAGGAGGCACCGTGGGCAGCCCGCTCCCCCGCGACCCCATCGCGGACGCCCAGCGAAACTGGGAACGCCACGGCTGGGGCGAAGTCGCCGCGCCCATGGCGGCGATCACCGCGATCATGCGCACGCAGCAGATCCTGCTTGCCCGGATCGAGGGTGTGCTGAAGCCGTTCGGCCTGACCTTCGCGCGTTACGAACTCTTGGCGCTGCTCAGCTTCGCCCGCAGCGGCGCGCTGCCCATGAACAAAGCCAGTGCGCTGCTCCAGGTGCATCCGACGTCAGTGACCAACGCCGTCGACCGCCTCGAAAAGGCAGCCCTCGTGGTCCGCTCCCCGCACCCAACTGACGGGCGCACCACGCTGATTGAGCTCACCGCTGAGGGCCGCACCCTCGCGAAGCGCGCGACGGCGGCCCTCAACAGTGAGGTGTTCGGACAGTCCGGCTTCGGCGACGACGACGTCGAACACCTGATCCGTGTGCTGGGAGACTTCCGCAAGGCCGCCGGAGACTTTACGGACTGACTCCTCCATTGGATTGAGGCCCCGCCCCTTTTCCTGCGTCCATGGCGTTGTTTCTGGGGATTTTCACCCCTTGTGTTGGGCGCGATAGCGCAGAGGGGTTATCTGATGGATCGCCCGGAACTGACGGGAGAAGTAGAAGGCGTCGGGGTAGCCCACCGCATGGGCGATTGACGATACTGGCTGGTCGGTCGTGTCAAGCAGCTCTCGCGCGCGTGCCATTCGATGTTCCGTTTGATACTTCAGGACGGGATATCCCACTTGTTTCCGAAAGACGGCGGCAAAGTGTGATGGGCTGAGGTTGGCCCGGGCAGCGAGGTCGGCAATCGACACCCTCTCATGGAGGTGCGTGCGCAGGTATTGCATGGCCTGTTCCACGGTGGATTCTACTGGTGCCCCCGCCTGGACATCGGCGGTGAGAAGCGTCAGCAGATGCCACGCTGCACCAGAGGCTGCCAAGAGGCTCAGTGACGTCACGTCCCCCATCCACATGACCACCTCTTCGATCAGTGACACGGTTCGGAAGAGATTCTGTGGCCGACGCACTGGTGCCGCTGCGGTCATGCCGCCTGCGCGGAGTAGCTCTTCGAGATCGTTGCCAGCAACGTGCAACCACCAGAGCGTCCATGGATCGTCGGGGTCTGCTCCATAGGAGTGTTGGGTGCCCGGGGGAATAATAATCGCATCTCCGGCCTGAACCGCATGCTTTGTACCCTCGACAATGCACCACCCTGTGCCGCGGGTAGAGACGATAATGACTGCCTGATCAATGGCGGAGTCGCGGGTGATTCCGTGTGCCTTCGCCAGTGGAAAGTACCCGCAGTCAGTCACGACGAGGTGCCCGGTCCCTGCGCGCCGGAGCGCTTCTTTCACCCGTGGCCGTGGCAGAACGAGGAGCCTCTGGCCCGGAAACCCTTCTTCGATATACATGCCACCATGGTGAAGTTGAATCGTCGTTTTGTCCAGTTTAACGATCGCTTTAGTAGTATCCGCAATCACTGGGGGGCGCTTAGGATCGTGATATGTTCAATGTCGAGTACCCGTTCGGGTCGCCAGAAGCCGCTCCCGATGCACCAGATACGGGATACCGTGTGGACTCCGCGCCGTCGCGCATCGACCTCCCGCCGACGCCTGATGAGTTTTCCGACAATCCGGTGATCGCTTGGTCCGAACCGGTCTCGATCGATACGTATATGCCGGCCGAGCCGGACATCTATCCGGCCTTTCTGGAATCTCGCGTCTACCAAGGTTCTTCGGGCCGGGTCTTCCCGCTGCCGTTTCACGAAAAGCTCAGCCATAAGAAGGCCCCGCACCAGTGGCAGGCTATCCACCTTGAAAACCAGTGGGTTCGCCTCATGATCCTGCCGGAGCTCGGCGGACGCATCCATGTGGGGTACGACAAGAGTTCTGACTACGATTTCTTCTACCGAAACAACGTCATTAAGCCCGCGCTTGTTGGCCTCGCCGGTCCTTGGATCGCCGGAGGTGTGGAGTTCAACTGGCCGCAACACCACCGGCCGGCGACCTTCCTTCCTACCGACGTTGAAATCGAGCACGAAGCCGACGGTGCGATCACTGTGTGGTGTTCAGACCATGATCCGTTCGCGCGGATGAAAGGCATGCACGGAATTCGCCTGCGCCCGGACAGTTCGGTCATCGAGGCCCGCGTCAGGCTCTACAACCGGAGCGACCAGACCCAGACTTTCCTCTGGTGGGCCAACGTCGCGGTCCGGGTCCACGACGGGTACCAATCCTTTTTCCCCACCGATGTCCACGCAGTCGCGGATCACGCGAAGCGCGCATTCACGACCTTCCCTCGCGCCGAGGGCCACTATTACGGGGTGGACTACCCAGCGCAGGTTTCCCGGGAGAACCCCGACGGTGACCGGCTCGACTGGTACCGCAACATCACGGTTCCGACGTCGTACATGGTAGTCGACACCCAGGATGACTTCTTTGGCGGCTACGACCATCACCGGAAATCCGGCTTCGTACATCTCGCCGACCATGCCCTTGCTCCCGGAAAGAAGCAATGGACCTGGGGCAACACGGAATTCGGGCGTGCCTGGGACGCCAACCTCACCGACACTGACGGGCCGTATGTAGAGCTCATGGCCGGCGTCTACACCGACAACCAACCCGATTTCTCCTACATTGCGGCGGGAGAGACGAAAACTTTTAGCCAATATTGGTTCCCCATCCGCGGCATGGGGCCCGCCCACCAGGCAACGACATCCGCAGCCGTGCGGGTTGATCTCGAGTCCCACGAGAGCGCAACCCTCGTGCGCATCGGGGTGAGCAGCACCGGAGTCCATCCAGCCGCCGTCGTCCGCCTTTCCGACCTGGCCGGACGCGTGCTCCACGAGAGCACGGTCGAACTCGCCCCGGGCACTCCTGCCACGCTGACCGTCAAATTGGATGCCTCCTACGAGCCCTCGGAACTGTTAACCTCCGTGGAGAGCGATGGCATCGAACTCGTCGGCTGGTGCGCCAGGGCCGAGGGTGCGCCGCGGGAACTTCCGCCAGCCGCGACCGAGCCGCCCGTACCAGGGGAGGTGGAATCGGTGGAGGAGCTATTTCTCATCGGACAATACCTTGAGCAGTATCGCCATGCGACGAGATCGCCCGAACCCTATTGGGAAGAGGCGCTCCGGCGAGACTCCGGTGATGTTCGCTCTTCGATCGCGCTGGCGAGTCGGCACCATCAGGCGGCGAACTTCGGGGTCGCAGAGACACTGCTCCGTGTGGCTACCGACCGGCTCACCTCACGGGTTTCCAGCCCGGCGGACGGGGAGGCGCACTACCGCCTGGGGCTCACTCTCATCGCCCAGGGGCGCGACGAGGAGGCCGGCGCGGCCCTGGCCACAGCCTCCTGGTCCGCGGCATGGCGTACCCCGGCACAATTCGCCCTTGCCCGGATGGCTTCGCGCGCCGGTGACTACCCCGCCGCCGAGCGCGCTGCGCGCGAGGTGCTGCGCCACGACGCCGAGCACCTGCAGGCAGCGGACCTGCTCGCAGTCCTCCTCAGCGCTCGGGGACGCAATTACGAGGCGATCAGCGTCATGAACGCAACGCTCGCGATCGATCCGCTGGACCAGTGGGCCCGGCACCTCAAGGGCCTCCCGTTAACCGCTGACGCACCGACACTGCTCGACATCGCCCTTGAGTACTCGAGCGCCGGTTTCACGGATCGCGCACTCGTCCTCCTTGACCGCGCGGCCGAACACGCACCCGCAACGGCGCTCGGGCAGGTGCAGGCCGCACCGCTGATCGCCTACCATCGCGCGGCACTAATGTCCGCACTCGGAAGGGAGGACGAGGCCCGGCTGGCCCGGATCCAGGCCCAGACAGTCGATGGTCGTTACGCCCAGGCATCCCGGCTGGACGATATCGCCGTGCTCGAGTCCGCCCTCATCTCGGATCCGGGCGACGGCCGGGCCGCTCTGCTTCTTGGCAACTGGTACTACAACAAACGGCGCTATTTCATCGCCACGACCCGCTGGCGGCAGGCCTTAGACGCCGATACCGACTCTCCGACGAGGGCAACCGCGGCCCGAAATCTGGGCATCGCAGCCTATAACGTCGACGGGAACCCCGATGCCGCCGTGGCCTACTTCGAACGGGCCATCGCGATCATGGGCGAGGACGCCAAGCTCTGGTACGAGTTCGACCAGCTTGCCAGCCGCACGGGAGTGAGCCCGGAGGAGCGCCTCCAACGGCTTCGAGTTCGCGAGGCAGTGGTGTCCGAACGCGACGACCTCACGATCAGCTATGCCGGCCTGCTCGTGGCAAGCGGCGAGGCCACCCTCGCACGGGAGATTCTGGCAGCTCGACGATTCCAGCCCTGGGAGGGCGGGGAAGGCGCAGTTCTGCAGGTCTGGGAATCGGTTGCACTCGCCCTCGCCGGACAGGCTATGTCAGACGAGGCACCGGATGCAGCGGTCGCCTACTTAAGATCAGCCCTCGACAGCCCGGCGAACCTGGGCGAGGCCCGACACCCGCTCGCCAATTCGGCGGACCTTCACCTCGCGCTTGGCGATGCCCTGGCCGCGGCGGGCGACGCCCCGTCCGCCCGGGCGGCCTGGCGGCAGGCGGCATCCTTCAGCGGTGATTTCCGGAGCATGAGTGCCCAGCCGTACAGCGTCCAGACCTCTTTCTCCATCCTCGCTCTTGAGAGGCTTGGAGAGTTCGAGGCGGCTGGCCGCCTCACCGCCGAGCTCGAGGAGTTCACCCGCCGGCTTACCGAGACGCCAACGCGGATCGACTTCTTCGCAACCTCTCTCCCCGCCATGCTTCTCTTCCACGACGACCCGCAACGGGCCCGAAACGAGGAGGTCAGGATTCTCCGTGACAAACTCGCCGAACTGAACCGGGCCTCGCGTGTTCCGCGCACCCCTCTGCCGTTTGACGAGGCCGCCCTCTAAATAGTCGAACCCCTGCCGGCGGAGTCGCCGGCAGACACCCAAAGAAAAGGCAGTTCAATGCACACAGCAAACCCCCGAGTCGTGGGCAGGCGCCGTAGCCTCGTTCTCGGCACCGCACTCACGCTTGCCCTCGCGCTCTCAGCCTGCACTTCCGGCCAAGCAGAGACCCCGACGGGATCCCCGTCCGGTGCAACCAAAAGTGGCCCTATCACGATCACCTTCCTCCAAAAACAGGGTGACCAGCAATACTTCGTCGACGAGGCCAATGGTGCCAAGGCCGCCGCGAAAGAGCTGGGCAACGTCACAGTTAAAGTTGTCGACCTCGGAACCGACGCAGCCAAGGCGATCAGCCAGGTAGACCTGGCCGTCTCCCAGAAGACGGACGGCATCGTCATCGTGGTTCCCGACCAGAAGATTGGCCCACAGGTGATCTCGGCTGCCAAGGACGCGGGCATCCCGCTAATGGCCGCTGACGACACCATTTCGGATGCCTCCGGCGCGGCGGCCCCGTTCGCGGGCTTCGACGGCACAGCCATGGGCAACCTGGTCGGCAAGGAAGCCGCAGCGCTCTACCTCAAGTCGGGATGGACAGCGGCCGATACGCGGGTCATCTCGGCATACAAGCAGGACCTCGCGACGTGTAAGGACCGCACCACGGGTGCGGCCGATGCCTTCACCAAGGCGCTTGGGGGCAAGGAGGGGCCCAAGGTCATCGACATTGGAACCGATAACTCGGCGACGGATGCGCAAAACAAAGCAGGCGCCGTCATCACAGGCAACTCGAATGTGAAGCACTGGGTCGTGTGGGGCTGCAACGACGAGAGCGAAACGGGCGTCGTCACGGCACTGCAGAACTCAGGGGTCGTGGCCGAGAACATCAATGGGGTCGGCCTCGGCGCCTACCTGACGTGCAAGGACTGGAATGCCGGCCAGACGACCGGCAACAAGTCCTCGCTCTTCATCTCGGGAATTGAGGTCGGCAAAGCTGCCTTGACATCGATAGTCGCCCTGATCCGCAACGGGACCCCGCTACCTGCCAAGTCGATCGCCAAGACCGCCATCGTCAATAGCACGAACTGGAAAGAAGCCGGAGTCATCTGCACATAGCAGTCACCGATGTGCCTTTGGTCGAGCATGTCGAAGACGAACGACGGTCAACCGTCATCGGACTTGGCATGCTCGACCAGAAGAACCGACGGGGCAAATGCTCCTACCCGGGACACCCACCACAGTAAGATGCCGAACCGCCACCCGGAGGTGACGATCATGATGACCGAAAAGAATCATCGCCAGCCAACCATGCCAGGCGAACCCCAGGACGAGCCCGGTCGGGTCCTTCTTCACGCCGAAGGAATTGCCAAGTCGTTTGGACCGG
This sequence comes from Arthrobacter sp. FW306-04-A, assembly GCF_044358315.1. GTDB lineage: Bacteria > Actinomycetota > Actinomycetes > Actinomycetales > Micrococcaceae > Arthrobacter. Next base: position 307,727 of record NZ_CP084559.1, on the reverse strand, counting down.
TGAAAGCCCTTCAAGGCGTCGACCTCAAATTGCGCGCCGGCGAGGTCACCGCAATCATGGGCGAAAACGGGGCCGGCAAATCGACCCTGCTTAAGATCCTCACGGGCGACTACCAGCCTGACACCGGTCGGCTCATCCTCGACGGCAATCCCGTCACATTTACTGACCCCGCCCACTCAAGGCAGGCTGGTATAAGGGTCATCGCCCAGGAACCCGAGATTGTGCCGCATGTCTCCGTGGCCGAGAACATCTATATCGGCGCGATCGCAAATCGTGGGCTCCACTTTAACGTGCGGGATCTCGAACGAACCGCGGCCGAGGCGCTCACGCGATTCGGTTTCGACAGGGTGATCTCTCCCGCGACCCTTGGCCGGGATCTTTCCCCCGCTCAGCGCCAGATCGTCGAAATCATGCGTGCGCTCATTGATGAGCCAGACGTGATCTGTTTCGATGAACCCTCATCGTCGCTGGGCGACGACGAAGTCAATATCCTCTTCTCGCTTATCCGGGGCCTGCGCGCGGAGGGCAAGGCAATCGGTTACGTCTCCCACCGCATGAATGAGATCTTTCAACTAGCCGACCGAATCACCGTGCTCCGCGACGGCCGACTCGTCGGCACCAAGAAGACCGCCGATACCGACCATAACGAGTTGGTGCGAATGATGGTCGGTCGGGACCTGTCCGAGCTCTTCCAGCGCAATCGCGGCGAGGTCGGGGCGACTGTGCTTGAGCTCGAAGGCGTCATGACCGATGACGTGCGTGACATTAGCTTGAGTGTTCGCGCCGGCGAAGTGATCGGCATCGCCGGTCTCGTCGGTGCCGGTCGGAGCGAGCTCATGAAGGCGATCGTTGGGGATCGGCCGATAAAACACGGAAAGATGAGCATCAATGGCAGGTCGGTCCGGTTCTCCAGCCCCGCCGACGCCGTGCGTGCGGGCATCGGATTTGCACCGGAAGAACGCAAGGCCGAGGCCCTGATCATGGAGCGAACGGTCAAGGACAACATGGTTCTTGCCGTGCTCAAGTCACTCTCACGCTTCACCATCGTCAACGCCCGCAAGGAACGTTCCCTCGCCGAAACTTTCATCCAACAACTGCGCATCAGGACCCCATCGACGGAACAGCTCGTCAAGAATCTCTCCGGCGGCAACCAACAAAAAGTCGTGCTGGCGCGTTGGCTCGCCACAGCCCCTAGGCTGCTCGTGCTCGACGAGCCGACCCGAGGCGTCGACGTGGGCGCGAAAGCGGAAATCTACACAATCATCGACCAACTTGCCCATGCGGGCGTTGCTGTTCTTCTCGTTTCCTCCGAGCTGACCGAGGTGCTCGGCCTCTGCGACCGCATTTACGTGATGGCAGGAGGGAGGATCAACGGAGAACTTGAGCGGGCAACCGCGACCGAAGAATCCATCCTTGCCCTCGCCATGCACGACTACTCAGAAAGCGCCCCCCTCTCATGACCATGACTCCAGAAAGGAGCACTCCCGTGCCCTCAACACAGGCAAAAAGGTCCTCCGTCACGTCGGAGAAGGGCGCCACTGCGCCACGCGTCCGCTTCATGCGGCGTGTCGTCACCGCCGTCGGTGTGCAGAACATCTCCCTCCTCATCGCCATCGCTGTCCTGATGGCCGTGATTGGCAGCCAGAACCCGGAGTTTTTCGGCATCGCCAACATCAGGGTCATCGGGACAGCCATCGCCATCACAGGCGTCCTCGCGGTCGTGCAAACACTCGTCATCATCATGGGCGCCCTCGACATCTCGGTCGGATCAGCGGCCGGCCTCTCCTCCGTGACTTCGGCCATGGTCTTCACGGTTTCCGGACCATTTCTCGGTGTGGTTAGCGCCCTCGGGGTCGGCGTCCTTTGCGGGCTGCTCAACGGGTGCGTCATCGTCTTTGGTCGAGTCAACCCGGTGATCGCGACCCTTGCGACGCTGGCCGCCTTCAAGGGTGTCGCCCAGCTCATCTCCGATGGTCGCTCACAGGGCTACACCGGAGCCGATGGATTCTTTGTGTTCCTTGCCCGCGGCACAGTGCTCGGCATCCCGACTCTCATCGTGATACTTGCCCTCATCGCATTGCTCATCCACCTCATCCTGCGATACACCAGCATCGGGCGGAACATTTACGCCGTCGGCGGCAACGACGTGGCATCACGCCTTGCAGGAATAAACATCAACAGATACATCCTGGGCGTCTACATGCTCGCAGGCGCCGTGGCTGCCCTCGCAGGCATCCTCATCACGGCCCGCACGGGATCAGGCCAACCGATATCCGGCTCCGAAGGGCTCGAACTCGAATCCATCACCGCAGCCGCACTGGGAGGCGCCGCACTCAAGGGCGGCAAGGGAACGATCGCCGGTACCCTTCTGGCCGTCATTCTGCTCGGCATCCTCACCAACGGAATGACGCTCCTGGGCGTGAACTCATTCTGGCAGAACGTGGCGAAGGGCGGGCTCCTAGTTGTCGCCGTCATCATCCAGCAGCTTCGTTCCGGAGAGCGCAGGATCGGGCTCCCAGCATGAGTGATTTGACCGTCACCGGGGCCGGGCTCACGGCGGTCATTTCCCCCACAAGGGGCGGACGCATCGAAAGCCTGCGCTCTCCAGGTCGCGAATGGCTGGCTCCTAGCTTCGGGCCCGACACAGGGGGCTTCGGGCGAGCCTTCGTTCGACCGGGCATGGGCGGATGGGACGAAGCCATCCCCAGTGTCTCTGCGTCCTCCATGGACGGGATCAATGTTCCCGACCACGGTGATGTCTGGAGCGTTCCCTGGCAGGTCGAGCATTCGAACGAACGAACTCTGAAGCTAGGCGTCGCTCTTAGGACCGTCCCGCTCCGGCTAACCCGAACGATTTCGGCTGTCGCGACTGGCCTTCACTTCGAATATGTTCTTGAGAGCCGGGCAACGGGGCATACCCCTTTTCTCTGGTCCGCACACCCCCAGTTCGCTGCGCTGCCAGGCACCCGGGTCGAACTTCCGCGCAGGGCCGACGATGCAGCGGACCTCCATGAGGAGTACCCCCACAGAGGATGCCGAAGGGGCTTTCCGCTCGGAGCCATGGACAGCTGGCTTCCAAAGGGCGAGGCCTTCAAGGCATTTCTGCCTCCCGAAGAATCCGTAGAATCTGCCCGTCTCGTGGATGGCGACGGCAGATCGCTCGATCTGGCTTGGTCAGCAACGGAGATCCCGCACCTCGGCATCCTCTGGGACAACACGTGCTTCGCATCCGAGCCGGTCATCGCGATCGAACCGACCACTGGGTTCGGAGACGCTCTTACAAATGCGGCCGCGTGCGGACGGGTTGCCACAATCGCCCCCGGACAGCGCCAGTTATGGTCGCTGGAGGTCTCAGCCCGCTAATCGAGGCCAATACGACGGCCGCGGCGGCCAACAACGCTGATCTCTAACTGGGCACACGCCGGCGGAAATTAGCGGTGTTTGAACTCCGGCTGGCGCTTCTCGGTGAACGCGGCCATGCCTTCCTTCTGGTCCTCGGTCGCGAACAATGAGTGGAAGATACGACGCTCAAACAGGACACCCTGGGACAGGCCGGTTTCGAAGGCCGCGTTGACGGCTTCCTTGGCCATCATGGCGCCCGGCTTGGACTTGGAAGCGATCACCTCGGCAGCCTTCAGGGTCTCCTCCACCACGGAATCCACCGGCACTACGCGGGAAACGAGTCCTGCCCGCTCGGCTTCCTCGGCATCCATGAGCCGTCCAGTGAGGATCATGTCCATCGCTTTCGCCTTCCCCACGGCGCGGGTAAGCCGTTGCGAGCCGCCCATGCCCGGAATGACACCGAGGTTGATCTCCGGTTGCCCGAACTTGGCGTTATCCCCGGCAATGATGAAATCGCACATCATGGCAAGCTCGCAGCCCCCACCCAGGGCAAAGCCCGACACCGCGGCAATCATGGGAATGCGCAGGCGCGTGAGGTTTTCCCAGCCGCGGAACCAGTCGGAGGCATACATTTCCATGTACCCCTTGGAGGCCATCTCCTTGATGTCGGCGCCGGCCGCGAAGGCCTTCTCCGAGCCCGTGATCACCACGGCGCCCACCCCGGGGTCCGCATCCATGGCGGAAACGGCGGCCACGATCTCATCCATCGTGGCCTGGTTCAACGCATTGAGCGCCTTCGGCCGGTTCAGGGTCACCAAGCCCACCCGTCCACGGAGTTCCACCAGGATATTTTCGTACTGCTGCGCCAAGCCGTGCCCCTTTTGTCGGTTGCTCACTTTTGCGTGTTACCTACGTTTTGTCAGTTACCCAGAACCTACCGCCAAGGTTACTTGGCTGACTTGTCCCGGATGTCCGTGATGATGCCGGAGAAGTCGCGCCCAGCTCCGCCTTCGGCCGCGAAGGCATCGTAAATCCGGGATGCCAGGTGTCCCATCTGCCCGTCCACGCCGGTGCTCTCGAGCGCGTTGACGGCGAGCCGCAGATCCTTGGCCATGAGCGCTCCGGCGAATCCGGGCTGGTAGTCGCGGTTGGCCGGGCTGGTGGGAACCGGACCTGGAACGGGGCAGTTGGTGGTCAGGGCCCAGCATTGTCCGGAGGCGTTCGAGGCGACATCGAACAGCGCTTGGTGCGTCAGGCCCAACTTCTCGCCCAGGACGAATGCCTCGCTGACGGCAATCATCGAAACGCCAAGGATCATGTTGTTGCAGACCTTGGCGGCTTGCCCGGCTCCGTGGTCACCGCAATGCACGATTCTCCGGCCCATGAGTTCCAGGATCGGCTTCACTGTTTCGAAGTCCTCGGGCAGCGCCCCAACCATGAAGGTCAGGGTTGCGGCTTCCGCCCCCACCACTCCCCCGGAAACCGGCGCATCCACGGAACGGTGACCGGCCTCCAAAGCAATGGCTGCTGCTTCCCGGGCCTCGTCGACGTTAATGGTGGAGCAGTCCAGGAACAGCGTGTTTGGTGGGGCAATAGCCAGGAGTCCAGGGCCGTCGACGCCCCGGTAGGCGTCCAGGACGTGCTTGCCACTGGGCAGCATGGTCAGGACCACGGAAGCGCCGGCAACGGCTTCCTCAGCGGAATCAACCGTGGAAATGCCGTGTTCACGGGCGGCTTCAAGCGCTGCCGGCACGGGATCGTACGCGACCACTTGATGCCCGGCCTTGACAAGATTCACGGCCATCGGGCCGCCCATATGCCCGAGGCCGAGGAAAGCGATGGTGCCGGAAGCTGCGTTTTCAGACATGGTCGGACTCCTTTGAATGAAGTTTGAGTTCACGGTCGCCGAGTGGCGCGAAGAAGCCGTCGACGGCGGCCTGCGATACCTCGGCCAGGGAAGCTGGCTTCCATTGTGGGTTGCGGTCCTTGTCCACCACCTGGGCGCGAATCCCCTCACGGAAATCCGGCCCGATCAGGCACCGCATGCCAACGCGGTATTCCTGCTCCAGGGCCTCCTCTAGCGAGAGCCCCCGCACGCGTCGCAACGATTCCAGCGTGACTTTCACGGCTGTGGGCGACTTCGACTCGATCGTGCCCGCGGCCGTAGCGGCTTCCCCGCCGGCCGCACGCAGCCGGCCAACGATGTCCTCGGCGTCGTCAGAAGCATAAGCGGCGTCGATCCAGTCCCTCTGGCCAGACAGCGCCGAGGCCGGCGGTTCCTGCACAAAGCGTCCGACGGCGGCCTCCGCCGTCGAGCTTTCCAGCGCTTCCGCCAGCGCGGGCAGGCTTTCGGACGGCACGAAGTGGTCCGCGAGCCCCAGGAACAGGGCATCGGCCCCGCTCAAGTGGGCACCCGTGAGCGCTGCGTGGGTGCCCGACTCTCCCGGTGAGCGGGACAGCAGAAGGGTTCCGCCGACGTCGGGCACAAAACCAATGGTGGTTTCCGGCATGCCGGTACGGGTCCGCTCAGTGACCACACGGACGGAGCCATGGGCGGAGATCCCGACCCCGCCGCCGAGGACCAGCCCGTCCATGAAGGCCACGTAGGGCTTGGGATACCGGGCAATGAGCGAGTTCAAGCGGTACTCCTCAGCCCAGAAGTCCGCCGTCTGGTCCCCATGGCGCAGCATGTCGTCGTAGATCGCCACGATGTCTCCACCCGCGCACAACCCGCGGTCTCCGGCGCCATGCACCAAGACTGTCTTGATGGCGTCGTCGACCGCCCAGGCGGTGAGCTGCTCCAACATGGCGTGAACCATCCCGGCCGTGAGGGCGTTGACGGCCTGGGGACGGTTCAAAGTAACGACGCCGAGGTGGCCCCGCTTCTCGACCAGAACCTCCGCCATTAGCTGCCGGCCGGCATCACGAAGCTGGCGCCCTGACGTATGCCCGAGGGCCAACGGGTGGTGACCGTCTTGGTCTTGGTGTAGAAGCGGAAGGCGTCCGCGCCGTGCTGGTTGAGGTCGCCGAAGCCGGAGGCCTTCCAGCCACCGAATGTGTAGTAGGCAATTGGAACGGGAATGGGGACGTTGATGCCCACCATGCCCACTTCGACGCGGCTGGCGAAGTCACGGGCGGCGTCGCCGTCGCGGGTGAAGATCGCGACGCCGTTGCCGAACTCGTGCTCGGAGCAGAGCCGCAGCGCTTCTTCGTAGTCGGACGCGCGGAGGACGCTCAGGACCGGACCGAAGATCTCCTCCTTGTAGATGGACATGTCCTTCGTGACGTTGTCGAAGAGGGTCGGGCCAACCCAGAAACCTTGCGGGTACCCTTCGACTGTGACGCCGCGCCCATCCGTGACAAGCGTGGCGCCTTGCTCGACGCCGGCCTGGATGTAGCCCTCTATCCGCTCTTTCGCAGAGGCGGCCACCACGGGGCCGAAGTCCGAGTCCTTGGACAGGCTGGGCCCCACTTTCAGTCCCTTGATGCGGTCCTGCAGCTTGGAGACGAGCTGATCCGCCGTCTCCTGGCCTACCGGGACCGCAACGGAAATGGCCATGCAACGCTCACCGGCGGAGCCGAAGCCGGCGCCGATGAGGGCGTCCGCCGCCATGTCCAGATCGGCGTCGGGCATGATCACCATGTGGTTCTTGGCCCCACCGAAGCACTGGGCGCGCTTGCCGTGGGCCGCGGCCGTGGCGTAAATGTACTGGGCAATCGGCGTGGATCCGACAAAGCCGATGGCCTTGACGCGCGGGTCCTCGAGGAGGGCGTCCACCGCTTCCTTGTCGCCGTTGATGACGTTGAAGACGCCGTTCGGCAATCCGGCCTCGGTGAAGAGTTCGGCCAGGCGGAGTGGCACCGAAGGGTCGCGCTCCGAAGGCTTGAGGATGAAGGCATTGCCGGCCGCCAGGGCGGGGCCGGACTTCCAGAGCGGAATCATGGCCGGGAAGTTAAAGGGCGTGATACCCGCGACGACGCCGAGCGGCTGGCGCAGCGAGTGGACATCGATGCCCGCGCCGGCGTTGTCCGAGAATTCGCCCTTGAGCAGGTGCGGTGCGCCGGCGGCGAACTCCACCACCTCGATGCCACGCTGGATGTCGCCCTTGGCATCGGGGAAGGTCTTGCCGTGCTCGGAGGAAAGGAGCGTAGCGAGTTCGTCCATGTGTTCGTTGACGAGGTCCACGAACTTCAGCAGGATCCGGCCGCGGCGTTGCGGGTTCATGGCAGCCCATTCGAGCTGCCCTTTCTCCGCGTTGGCGATCGCGTTCCTGACCTCATCAGCGCTGGCCAAGGGAAGCTTTGCCTGGACCTCGCCCGTGCAAGGATCGTAGACATCGCTGAACCGCCCGGAGGTCCCGTCGATCCTCTGGCCGTCAATGTAGTGGGAAAGTTCGCGCACCATGGAATGCTCCTTTGCATATTGGGAATGCCCGCCATCGGCCTCGGAGGCACATGTCCAACTGTGCTCCGGGACGTCTTTGATCCCGAATATACTCGGACTTCCTACTAATTTCTAGAGGACTCCAGCTGCCACCCTCAACTACCGACCACCTTTGGGAACGCCCGACGCCGGAACTCGGGTTTTGCTCCGAGGTTCCGGCGCAAAGGTGGTAGCTAGTGGTGACCGGCTTCAACGAGCGAGGCTGTTGTAGGCATCCAGAGCCTCCCGGCGCGAGGCTTTCAGGTCCACCACGGGCCCTGGATAGTCCGAGGTGCCCAACTCCGGGATCCACTGGCGGACATACCTACCTTGGGGATCGAATTTCGCGGCTTGGGTCTCCGGATTGAAGATTCTGAAGAACGGCGAGGCATCCGCGCCCGAACCGGCAACCCACTGCCAGTTCGCGGGATTCGAGGCAGGATCGGCATCCACCAACGTATCCCAAAACCATTGCTCGCCCAGTTGCCAATGGAGGCCAAGGTTTTTCACCAGAAGGCTCGCGGAAACCATTCGAACGCGGTTGTGCATCCACCCCGTGTGCCACAATTGCCGCTGGCCAGCGTCCACCAGGGGGAAGCCGGTGCGGCCTTCCTGCCACGCGCTCAGGAGGGAGGCAGCGTGGCGGCGGGCACCGCCGTCGGGGGTCTGGCTGGCGAATCCCTGCGCCTCGGCACTTGAAGCGCCGGGCCATGCCCACGGGTAGTGGTCGAACCCCGTCCGCAGGTTGGCGGTTGCCAGGTCCGGGTGGTGGAAGTATTGGTGCCAGCAGAATTCACGCCACCCAAGTTCCGAGGCGAAGACAGCCGCACCCTCGCCGAGTTCCTGACGCCGGCGCTGCTGGGCATGCCACACCTCGAACGGGCTGAGTTGGCCCCAGCGCAGGAAGGGCGACAACCGGCTGCTGCCCGGCAGGTCAGGACGGTCGCGATTCACCGAATAGTCCGCCAGCCTGTCTTCCACGAAGTCATCGAGGAACTCTTGCGCTTGGGCCGAACCCGGCTGCCAGGATTCAGACAATCCGGCAGACCAATCGGGGTTCCGCGGCAACAATCCCCAATAGTCCAGTTCTTCCTGCTCCGGGAGCTCACCCGAGAATCCACGGCCGGGTTCCGGAGCGTCCAGCGGCTCGCGGAAATCCAACCCTGAGACTGTCCGCCAGAACGGGGTGAAGACCTTGAAAGGTCCCCCTTGCTTCGTGGTGACGGCCCACGGTTCATGCAGCAAGGAGGCTTGGAAACTCTCCGCGTACATCCCGGACTCGTGCGCCCACGCCTTGATGCCGGCGTCGAGCGTTCGCTCTGCTTCGCCATAGCGGCGGTTCCAGTACAACGCTCCGGAACCCATCGCCGTCGCGGTTTCCTTGATGATTTCCGGCGCCGGTCCGCGGCGCAGCAAGAGCGGGACACCCAGGGCGGCGAGGTCCTCGCGAAGGGCGAGCAGCGAATGGTGCAACCACCAGCGGGAAGCGCCTCCCAGCGGCCTGATGCCCGGAGATTCCCCGTCGAGGACATAGAGTGCGACTGCCGCCCCGTCGTCGGTTGCCGCCCGCAGAGCCGGGTTATCAGTGACGCGCAGATCGTCCCGGAACCACACAAGTGCCGGCTTCACTAATCCCCCTCGAATTTGGTGCAAAGATCGTGCCCCCTAGGACGAATCCTAAGGGGCACGATCCGGGAAGGTTTACTTCGGCATCAGCACGCTGTCGACCAGGTACACGGTGGCGTTGGCGGTGTGGACGCCACCGCAAATCACGGCGGATCCTCCATCAACCTTGAGTGCATCCTTGGTGCCGGTGACGGTCACCGAGCCACCCTCAACCGTCTTGTGGGTGCCCACGATCTGGTCCGGGGTCAGCTGGCCGGGGACTACGTGGTAGGTCAGGATCTTGCTGAGGAGAGCGTCGTCGGTTTTGAGGGTCTCGATCGTGGCGGCGGGGATCTTGGCGAAGGCGCTGTCCACGGGAGCAAAGACAGTGAACTGGCTGCCGTTGAGCGTGTCCACCAGGTTCACCTTCGGGTTCAGCTTGCCGGATACCGCTGCGGTCAGGGTCTTGAGCAACGGGTTGTTGGAGGCGGCGACGGCTACGGGGTCGAGAGCCATGCCGGCAACGGAACCTGCACCGCTGGGAACCTGGGAGGCGTAACCTGCGCAGCCCGGGCCAACCAAGTCTTTGGTCGGGTCCATCGCAGCGCTTGCGGAAGCCGAGGGGGTCGACTTCATGGTGGACGAGGAGCTCGGAGCGGCCGACGACGGACTCGCCGTAGAAGCCGAACCGCCACAAGCAGTGAGGCCCAACAGGGCGGAAGCGGCGAGGCCGACGATCGCAAAAGACGTGCGCTTTGTAGAAAGCATGACATTTCTCCTTCAAACGGACTGACATTCGGTGCCGGTTGATCCGGCGTGAAAGCACTTCACCTTTGCGGGCTAAGTCCTTATGCCAGCTATTCGGAGGTGTGGGCCGGGTGGATGGGTGAAACTTTGAAATTCACCCCGGCGCCCTCAAGAAGCGACCACTTATGGAAGCCCCCGACGCCGGATATCGGCTTGGATGCCCCGGTTGCGGCTCAAAGGTGGTCGGTTCTTGCGGCGCTCATCCTGTGGGCTTCTTCCATGAGCAGTTTGCCGAGGAACTCCTGCCTCTCGGGGCGAAATCGCGGCTCGATGCCAGTGAGGGACAACGCCCCGATGGGCCTGCCCAGCTGGTCGAAAACGGCGGCCGCCATCCCCCAACTACCCTCGAGAACCAAACCGGGATTCACCGAATACCCGGCCAACCGGGTCTGTTCCAGGCTGCGGCGCACCACACCCTCGGTGTGGCCGTTGGCGAAGTCTCCTGCATGCCGTTCCCAGTTGGACAGAACGAGTTCCTGTTCCTCTTCCGGCAGGAAGGCCATGATGGCGGTCCCGGCCGACGCCACTCCGAGGGGGAACCTGACGCCCTCGTGCAACACGAACGACCGCACGGGAAAGCTGCCTTCCTCGCGGAGCACGCACACGGTTTCGTGGCCACGCCGGATGGAATAGAAGGAACTCTCCCCGCTCTCCTCGGCCAGGCGGCGCAGGCTGGGCCGGGCGAGGTCTTCAAACGGGAACCGGGCCGCCGCTACGGACCCCAGCAGGAAAATATCCGGGCCCAGGATCCAATTTCCAGTCCGCTGATCGTGGTCCAGCAGGCCTTCGGCGGCGAGGGAGGCGAGCAAGCGGTGCACAGTGGGGCGCGTCAGTCCGGACTCGCGGACCAGGCCAGCGATGGACATGCCCTCCGGCTTGCGCCCCACGAGCCGCAGGAGTGCGGCAACGCGGCCCACCACCTGGGCACCTTGCACCGGCTTGTTTTGCGGCTGATGGGTCAAACCACGCACCTCTCTAGAGAAATCCTCCACAATGTGGACACTTCCAAGACTAGCGTCCACACTATGCAGACTCAGCCCTTGCGCGGCTGAAGCACCGTTGACCCTCCGCACGGGACCAACCTAAGCTCCTTTCTCAGACGACTTTCCCAGACGGCTGTCCACAAAGTGGAACGCCATGAAGCGCCCCCCTACAAAACGACCTACTCAACGACGAGGACAAGCCATGGCCAAAATCCAACACAGCGCCGCCGAGGCCCTGCAGGACGTCCTGCGCGACGGCCAGACCCTCGCCGTCGGCGGCTTCGGGCTCAGCGGTATCCCCGCGGACCTGATCGACGCCGTCCGTGATTCGGGCGTCAAAGACCTGACAGTGGTCTCCAACAACATGGGAACTGACGGCAAGGGCCTCGGCGTCCTCATCGAAGCCGGACAGGTCCGCAAGGTCATCGCCTCGTATGTCGGTGAGAACAAACTCTTCGCCGAGCAGTACCTCTCCGGCCAACTCGAGGTCGAGTTCGCTCCCCAGGGCACCCTCGCCGAGCGGCTCCGCGCCGGTGGTGCCGGAATCCCAGCCTTCTACACGCGGACCGGCGTGGGAACCTTGGTTGCCCTAGGCAAGCCGCTCGAAGAGTTCGACGGCGTCACGTACGTCCGCGAGCGCGGGATCGTCGCCGACGTCGCACTGGTCCACGCGCACACCGCGGACACCGACGGCAACCTGATCTACCGGTACACGGCCCGGAACTTCAATCCTGTGGTGGCGACGGCGGGAATCGTGACCATCGCCGAGGCAGAGGTGATCCTGCAGCCGGGCGAGCTGGACCCCAACCACATCGTGACGCCCGGCGTCTACGTCCAGCGGTTGGTCCAGGCGAGCAGCCGCACCAAGGACATTGAGCAGCGCACAGTCCGGCCCCGCCCGGAGCCCGCGAACACCAAGCCCGTCCCGGCCTGAGCAGCACACTGCCGCGCTCACACCCCAAAGGTCACACTCAAAGGAGAGAAACCTGGCCATGACAACCTCGCAACTCAAGCAGCAGGACATTCCGCAGATGGGTCTGGCCCGATTGGCGCAAAGGCTCGCCCTGTGGACGCAGAAGTGGTTTCCGGACGCCTACATTTTTGCCTTGGCCGGTGTTATTCTCGTGGCCGTTGCCGCGCTCGCAATCGGGGCATCCCCCAAGGCAGTGGTCGACTCCTTCGGCACGGGGTTCTGGGATCTGACAGCCTTTACCTTGCAGATGGCCATGGTGGTACTGACAGGCTATGTTGTGGCCACCTCGCCGCCGGTTGCTAGGTTGATTGATCGTTTGGCGCAAATTCCGGGTTCTGCCCGCTCGGCCGTCAGTCTTGTCGCGATGTTGGCCATGTCCGTATCCTTCGCCAACTGGGGACTGAGCTTGGTTTTCGGCGGTCTCCTGGCTCGGGCGATTGCCCGCCGCAAGGACCTCGCCGTCGATTACCGCGCCCTCGGTGCGGCCGCCTTCATGGGGCTCGGAGCGGTTTGGGCTTTGGGACTGTCCTCTTCAGCGGCACAGCTTCAAGCAACCAAAGCCTCCATTCCGGCGGCTTTGTTGAAAACTACAGGCGTGCTGGACTACGGCACCACCATCTTCACTTGGCAGTCCCTGCTGACGCTGGCCGTCCTGATGCTGCTCACTACGGTCATCGCCCATTTCTCCGCCCCCACCGGCAGCGGCATTAGGACGGCCGCAGATCTGGGCGTTGACTTGGACGACCGGCCCGAAGTCTCTGAACCAAGGTCACGCCCGGGCGAATGGCTGGAATACAGCAGGGTCCTGCCGATGCTGGTTGGTGTCCTCGCCCTGGGTTGGCTCGTCTCGCAGCTTCTGACCCTTCCCATTCTCAGTGTTGTCAGTTCGCTCAACGGCTACCTGTTGGTTTTCTTGGTGCTGGGCCTTGTGTTGCATGGCACTCCGCGCAGGTTCCTCCAGGCGGTGACCAAAGCAGTGCCATCCACAGCGGGAATTTTGGTGCAGTTTCCGCTATACGCTGCGATGGCCGCCATCTTGACCAAAGCAACCGGCGCAGGGGGCCTCTCCGTCTCCGAGCATCTGGCGCATTTTTTCACGAGCATCGGCGGCAACGGGGCATTCACCGTCATCATCGCCATCTACACGGCAATCCTCGGGATTTTTGTGCCTTCCGGCGGCGGAAAGTGGCTGGTCGAGGCACCCTACGTGATGCAGTCCGCAACGGATGTCCACATGAACCTTGGCTGGACGGTTCAGATCTACAACATCGCCGAGGCACTGCCCAACTTGGTCAATCCCTTCTTCATGCTTCCATTGCTGGCGGTGCTGAAGCTGCGCGCTCGGGATCTGGTGGGCTTCACCTTCCTGCAATTCCTGTTCCATTTGCCCGTTGTGTTGCTCCTGGTCTGGCTGCTGGGGATGACATTCGAGTTCGTGCCGCCGGTGATCCCGAATTAGTCGGCCGGTGGGCACCAAATCCGCTTAACCAAACAATCCCAGGAGTATCACCATGGCATGGACCCGCGACGAAATGGCCGCCATTGCGGCCCAGGAACTCAGCGACGGCGACTACGTCAATCTTGGTATCGGCATCCCCACGCTTGTGGCCAACAACTTGCCTGATGGCGTACGTGTTGTGCTGCAAAGCGAAAACGGGCTGCTCGGCATGGGGCCCTTCCCTTACGAAGGCCAGGAAGACGCCGACCTCATCAACGCCGGCAAGCAGACGGTCACGGTTCTGCCCGGTGGCAGCATCTTCGACTCTGCAACGTCTTTCGGCATGATCCGCGGCGGACACGTCAAGGTTGCCATCCTCGGCGCAATGCAGGTTTCAGGCGACGGTGACCTCGCCAACTGGACCATTCCGGGAAAGATGGTCAAGGGCATGGGCGGCGCCATGGACCTGGTCGCCGGAACACCGCGCGTCGTGGTCCTCACCGAGCACAACGCCAAGGACGGGAGCGCCAAGATCGTCCGGGAATGCACCCTGCCGCTGACGGGCTTGGGCGTAGTGGACCGCATTGTCAGCGACCTTGCGGTTTTCGATCTCGTGAGGAACGAACAAGAAACAGGCGGCGGGCGGCAGCTCACGCTGACAAAGCTCGCGCCCGGGGTCACCGTAGAAGATATCCGCGTCAAGACGGAGGCCGCGTTCACGGTCTCCTTGGAAGAGTCCGCTCTCGAAGGAGCCACCGCATGAGCCTGCAAAACCAGTTCGGCAAAGACGTCCTCCTCACCGGCTGGGGGCACAGCAAGTTCGGCAAACTCACGGACGAGACGCTGGAATCCCTGATCGTCCAGGTCTCCGCGGAGGCCATCCAGAACTCGGGCCTTGAGCCACGGGATATCGATGAAATCTACCTCGGCCAGTTCAACTCGGGCATGCAGCCCCTGGGCTTCACGTCCTCACTCGCCCTGCAGCTGTCCCAGGACCTGGCCAACGTGCCGGCCACACGAACTGAGAACGCCTGCGCCTCCGGTTCCGCCGCATTCCAACAGGGCGTGAAATCCGTGCTGGCCGGGACGGCCCGCAACGTCCTCGTGATCGGTGCCGAGAAGATGACCGACGCCGGGGCGGACGTGGTGGGAGCCGCACTCCTTGGCGCGTCTTACGAGATGGCCGGCAAGTCCTCCACCACGGGCTTCACCGGACTGTTCGCCGAGGTAGCCAAGCACTATGAGAAGCGCTACGGAGCGGGCATCGAAGGCTTTGGTTTTGCCCGAGGCCTAGGCGACGTCCTCGGCTCCGTCGCAGCCAAGAATCACCACAACGGCATGGACAACCCATACGCGCAGATGCACAGGGACTTTGGCGAAGAGTTCTGCCGGACGGTTTCCGAGAAGAACCCCATAGTTGCCGAACCGCTCCGCCGCACCGATTGCTCCCCCGTGTCCGACGGCGCCGCCGCCGTCGTGCTTTCCGTTGGCCCGGCGTCGGGCGCTGCTACTGAACCCGTGCGGCTGGCGGGCTTCGGGCACGCGAACGGCTTCTTCCCCACAGATCGCCGCGACCCCACCGAGTTCGCCGCCACGCGGGTGTCCTGGGAGCGCGCACTGGGAATGGCGGGCATCGGGATCGAAGGACTGGACTTCGCCGAAGTGCACGACTGCTTCACCATCGCCGAACTCCTCATGTACGAGTCCATGGGACTGACGCCGAGGGGCGAAGGCTCCCGCGCGGTGCAGGAAGGCTGGGTCTACAAGGACGGCAAGCTGCCCATCAACGTGTCCGGCGGCCTGAAGGCCAAGGGCCACCCTGTGGGTGCCACCGGGGTGTCGCAACACGTCATCGCAGCCATGCAGCTCACGGGCACCGCGGGCGGCATGCAACTGCCCAACGCCCGCCGCGGTGCCGTGCAGAACATGGGTGGCGTGGGTATCGCGAATTACGTCTCGATTTTGGAGTCGATCTAAGGCGCGCGCCCACTTCACCAGCTACCGGCGCGGGTCTAAACTGACGCTATGTCCGACACCGCAGGACGCAAGTTGTTTCAGCATTCCGGAACGGCGCTCATCTTCCGGGGAGCCCTGGCCCTTCTCTTGGCCTTCCTGGTTGCTTCCTTGCCGATCGCCACGGTTTTTGCCCTCGTCTACGTGTTCGGCGTCTACGCCATCACCGACGGGCTCACCAACATGGCCCATTACTTCTACGATCCCGCGCGCCACTCCCGCTGGAGCATGATCGGCGGCTTCATCTCCGTCGCCACTGGCCTCGTGGCAGTCTCGTGGCCGGGTATCACCGCCGTGGCGCTGGGCGTGCTCATCGGAGCTTGGGCCCTGATCCTGGGGATTTCGCAAATCATCCTCGCCATGGACACCAGGACGACAGTCAGGGCTTGGTGGATCTGGATGTTGACGGGGTTGGTCACCACCTTGTTCGGCCTTTTTGTGCTCGTCAATCCCGGAGCCGGATTCCTGAGCGTGGTTGGGCTGCTGGCGACATACGCCGCGGTCAGTGGTTTGCTGCTGATCGCCTCTGGCATCAAGCTCCGCAGGCGCGCCACTTCTTCGGTGATGCTCGCGCATTAGGCCTTTGAAGGAGCAATCCGCCGTGAGGGGATGCGCTAGGTCCCAAGTTCGGTAAGTTAGTGGCTGTGAAGATAGCTACCTGGAATGTGAATTCGCTCCGCGCACGTGCCGACCGCGTGGAGGCCTGGCTGCAGCGCAGTGACTGCGACGTCCTCGCCATGCAGGAAACGAAGTGCAAGGACGACAACTTCCCGTGGGAGCTCTTCGAACGCATGGGTTACGAGGTGGCCCATTTCGGTGTGAGCCAATGGAACGGCGTCGCGATCGCCTCCCGAGTAGGGCTCGACGACGTCGAACGCACCTTTGTTGACCAACCCGCCTTCGGAAAAGCCGGCAAGGACCCCGTTCAGGAAGCCCGCGCCATCGCCGCGACGTGCGGCGGGGTAAGGGTATGGAGCCTGTACGTTCCGAACGGCCGTTCCCTGGATGACGAACACATGCCGTACAAGCTCAAGTGGCTGGACACCCTGAAGGGCCACGCCGCCAACTGGGTCGCGGAGAACCCCGAGACGCAAGTGGCGCTCATGGGCGACTGGAACATCGCCCCGCTCGACGAGGACGTCTGGGACATCGACTTCTTCCGGGAAAACGCACTCACTCACGTGAGCGAACCTGAGCGCGAGGCCTTCCGTGCGTTCGAAGCGGCTGGTTTCACCGACGTCGTCCGCCCCTACACTCCCGGGCCCGGCGTCTATACCTACTGGGACTACACCCAGCTCCGGTTCCCAAAGAAGGAGGGCATGCGGATCGACTTCGTCATGGCCTCGTCCGCGCTGGCCGCCCGCGTCACCGGAGCCTCGATCGACCGCGAGGAGCGCAAGGGCAAAGGCGCCTCGGACCACGCTCCTGTGATCGTGGAGCTAACGGACTGAGCGGTAACAATTGACGGAGGAGGCGGGCCCGCGATGAGCGGAAAGCTATACGGGAATCAGGCGGGACTGCCCTTCTCTTCAGCGCTGCGCGTCTACGAACCACTCGAAGCCTTCCCGGAGGACCAGCGGCAGCAGCTCGTGGCGAGCGGTACCCGCGGCGGTTCGCGGGCCGCCGTCGAGAACGCCGAGTTGCTCGCTTCTCTTGGACGGGTCACCCGAAAGGGAGGGGATCCTTTCCCCACCGGCAGCACTGATCTGGTCCGCATCACCCGGCTTCCGTCCGGAGATCCGAACGACCCCGACGCCGGGCGGCTGCTCTATTGCCCTAGCCAACTGGTGATCCGGGCAGGCTTGGCGGCCAACGCCCTCATGGAAGGGATCCACGGACCACTCGCAGAGCTGCTCATCCCCGTGGACCAGCGCGACCGCCATCAGGCCCGCATCGACCGCATCAATGCCAGTCACGACGCGAAGCGCGTCCACACCAGGGCCTCCACCTGGGGAATCCCCTTCAGCTGGTTTTCGCTGTTTCAGGAGTCGGACCGCAAGGACGTCGTGGAATCCGGTGGACGCATCCTCACGGTCAGGGTCTGGGCCTCATTGACCGATGCACTGGACCGCGCACGCTTCGCAGTAGCCAATCTTGCCCTCGCCGCGCCTGACCTGGACATGCTCGATGACCTCACTCAGCTCACCGAATGGCTCGAATTGTTCCACGTGCAGTCCATGGTCGAGCTGGACTACGGCGCGGTGGCGGACAAGGTGTACCCGGATGAATCGCCGATGGATGTCCGGCTAGGCATCGAGTGCTTGGCCGAGGGCGACATGACGGGAGCCGCCGCGGCCTACCGCCGGCTGGCTTCCCGCTGGATCCCCATCAGGCAGCTGGCCCGGGCTTCCTGACTTCGGGCTTCCTAGCTGCGCGGCTTTGGCGCGGGCGGGGCCGTGGATTCCCGCACGATCAGCCGGTGGGCTGCCTTCATGGACCGTACGGAGCCTGCTGCGCCGGCCAATTCGTCTAGCAACATGCGCGTGCCCAACTGGCCTTGTTCAACGGGGTCCTGGGCCACGGTGGTTAGTCCCATGGCTTCGGAGAATTCGTGGTTGTCGATCCCGATGATGGACAAGTCTTCCGGTACCCGGACTCCGCGGCGGCGCGCCTGCAACATGGCGCCCATGGCCATTTCATCGGAAGCGCAGAAGATCGCAGTCGGCTTGCGTCCGGGCTTGTCCCAGAGCTCGTCGAAGGCTTGCTGGCCACTGCCCACCGTGAAATTTCCGAAAATGTCCCATTCCGGTGGCATGGAAAAGCCCGCGCTCGTCATGGCATCGGTGAAACCGTCGACGCGAAGCCGCGGCACCGTGAAGTTCAGGTCGGAGTCGTCTTGGCCATGGAGCAAAGCGATCTCCCGATGTCCCAGGTTCAGCAGATGCATGGTGGCCTCCACGGACGCGGCGTAATCGTCAATGCCGATGCTTGGGCAGTCTTCCACCGGACCGCCGACGATCACCAAGGGAATGTCGATCCTTTGGAGATCGGCGATTTCTTCCGACGTTAGGGACATGCAGAGGACCAGGAGTGCATCGATCTGCTTGTAGACCATGGTCTTGCTGAACAGGCGTTCCCGCGCTCCACGCTGCCCACCCAGGTTGAACAGGGAGAGGTTGTAGCCGCGGGCGTGAAGCTCGCGGTCTACTCCCTCGATGGCTTTGAAGAAGAACCAACGGTCCACATACGGGGCCAGGACGCCGACGGTCTTGGTACGGCCCGTGGCCAGGCCGGAGGCGGACGACGACGCCACGTACCCGAGTTCTCCGGCTACCCGCAGGATCTTTTCCCGCGTAGCCGGAGATACTCGCGGAAGGCCCCGCACCGCGCGCGAAACCGTGGCGGTGGAAACGCCTGCGGCCATTGCGACATCCTCAATGCTGGCTCCTGCGTGGCCGCCACGCTGGGACCGTTCGTTCGTTTTTGCCACTCGAGCCCCCTCAAAGAATCCGTGCGGAAGCCGAGGGTTCCTTCCCAGACGGCAGATAGCCAGCGTATTCCGCCTGGTCGCCCTCCGCCGATTCCGCGCTACTTATTTCGGACCGCCTGAATTAGGACCGCCGCTCAGATGAGGCGCCTACCAGTCCTGGGCGGAAGCTTGCGGCGCATTCGAATCAGACCCCACATAGCCAGCACCACCGCCAGCAGGCCCAGGGCCCAGCCCAATGCGGGCTGGGCCGTGAGCTCGCCGCTGACCGTTACAACTAGCAGAACCAGGCCCCAGAAGCCGAGGAGCCCAAGGACGATATCAAGGTCCTCCGCCGAGCGGACCCTTCGCAGATCGGAAGGGTGCGCCTTGCTGCCCTCAGTCATTTGACGGCGCCCGCAGTCAGGCCCGCCACGATCTTGCGCTGGAACACCAGCACGAGGATCACGAGCGGGATGGTGACAATGGTGCCCGCGGCCATGACGGCGGTGTACGGCTCCTGGTGCGGCTGCGCCCCGGCAAAGTAGGCGATCGCAACGGTGACGGGGCGAGTTGCGTCCGAGGACAGCTGGCTCGCAATGAGGAACTCGTTCCACGCCCCGATGAAGGCCAGGATCGCGGTGGTGAACGTCGCAGGCGCGGCGAGGGGCAGGATGATCTTCCGGAAGGCCTGGCCCTGCGTACACCCGTCAATGCGGGCGGATTCTTCGAGCTCCCACGGCATCTCGCGGAAGAACGACGTCAGCGTGTAGACCGTGAGCGGCAAGGTGAAGGAGATATCCGGGATGATCATCGCCTGGTACGAGCCCATCCAGCCGATGTTGGTGAACAGCTGGAACAACGGGGTCACGAGCGCGACGCCGGGGAACATCGAAGCCCCGAGGATGAAACCCATGACGGCGAACTTGAACCGGAAGTTCAGGCGCGCGAGTGCGTAGGCGGCGAACACGCCCACCACGAGCGCGACGATCGTGGTGGCACCTGCCACGATGAGGCTGTTGAGCAGGTTCCGGCCGAAGTGGTTGCCAAGGCTCTCATCGAAGACCGTCGCGAAGTTGTCCCCCGTGACGTGTGTCGGCCAAAAGCTCGAATCGAAAGTGAACGCAGTGTCGCGGAAGGCTGTCACGATCATCCAGTACGCCGGCACGAGGCACCAGACGAGGATGATGGCAGCGGAGATGTAGGTGCGCAACTGCCCCCAGTCGAAGGTCTTACGGCGATCTGGCACGGTTGCAGCGCGTGGAAGCGTGGCGGTGGCGGCCATGTTACTTCCTTCCCGATGAGGTGGCCGCGCCCACGGCGTTGGCGCCTAGGAAGCGGACGAAGATGAAGGCGACGAGGAAGATCACGATGAAGGTGACGGTCGAGAGCGCTGCCGCGCTATTGAACCCTTCGCGGATCTGGTCGACGACGAGAATCGAAAGCGTCGTCGTGTTGTTGGCGCCCTGGGTCATGATGTAGGGCAGGTCGAACATGCGAAGCGCGTCCAACGTGCGGAACAGGATTGCGACCATGAGTGCCGGCTTGACGAGCGGCAACGTGATCAGCCTGAAGCGCTGCCATGCGGTTGCGCCGTCGACCTTCGCTGCCTCGTAGACTTCATCCGGAATGAGCTGGAGGCCAGCGAGGATGAGAAGCGCCATGAACGGCGTCGTCTTCCACGTGTCCGAGATGACGACCGCCCACTTGGCAGGCCATTCCGACCCCGTCCAGAGGATCTGCGTACCGAACAGCTTGTTCGCGATGCCGTCGAACGCGAAGATGAAGAACCAGAGCTTGGCCGTAACGGCCGTGGGGATTGCCCAAGGGACGAGAACGGCGGCGCGGACTGCGCTCCGCCCTCGGAAGGATCGCGCCATGATGACCGCCATCCAGAATCCAAGTACGGTTTCGAGGGCCACGGTCACCACCGTGAAGAAGAAGGTGGTGCTCATCGCGTTCCAGAACTGGGACCCGAGGGTTCCTGGCGGACAGGATTGGCCGTTGCACTGCTGGAACAGCCAGTGCACGTAGTTCTCGAATCCGGCGGGACCGCCCTGCTCGAAGAACCCGGTCGCAGGATTGAGGCCCGCGTCCTTCTGGAAGGACATGATGATGGCGTTGACCACCGGGTAGATGATGACGACAGCCAAAAGGACCAGCGTCGGCACCAGCAAGACGGAGGCCCAGCGGCCTTGGGTCACCAGTTTCCGGTCCGCGCTCTCGCGGCCCGGCATATGGTGGGTCTCAGCTGGCACCCCGGCCTGGGTGCGCTCCGGGAGTTTCGTAGACATGGAGTCTCTCCTGTTCAGGGGGCCGATGGCCCGGGGGTCGGTTCCGACTCCCGGACCATCGGCTCACAACTTGGCTACTTGGCGGCTTCGATGGCCGACTGCATGTCGGCCACCGCCTGGTCGACCGTCTTCTCCCCCTTGAGGGCGGCGTAAGCATTGTCCTCCACCGCCTTGGTTACGGCCGGGTAGAACGGCGTGACCGGGCGCGGGACGGCGTTCTCGATCGACGTCTTGAGGACGGGCAGGTAGGCGAGCTTGGACGTCAGGCTCGGGTCCGTGTACAGGCTGCCCAGGACGGGAGCCAGCGACCCCTGTGTCGCGTAGAACTTCTCGGTTTCC
Organism: Arthrobacter sp. FW306-04-A; assembly: GCF_044358315.1. Classification (GTDB taxonomy): domain Bacteria; phylum Actinomycetota; class Actinomycetes; order Actinomycetales; family Micrococcaceae; genus Arthrobacter. The sequence continues at coordinate 286,104 of NZ_CP084559.1, read as the reverse complement.
TCACTCGTCATGAACTTCATGAAGTCCAGCGACGTGGCCTTGTTCTTGGAGTAAACGCTCATCGCCAGGTTGTGACCGCCGAGGGACGAAGCGCCAGGGCCGGACTTGCCGGGAAGCGGGGCGATGCCGAACTTGTCGGCCACCTTGGAAGAACCGTCGGTCTTGCTCGCGATGTTGTAGACATACGGCCAGTTGCGGAGGAACAGGAGCTTTCCGTCCTGGAAAGCCGTCCGGCTGTCCTCCTCCTTGTAGGTGATGGCCTCCTGCGGGATGTTGCCGTTCTTGAACGCCTCGACGAGCTTGCCGAGACCCGCCTTCGCCTCGGCCGAGTTAACCGCCGCCTTGCCGGAGTCGTCAACGATCTTGCCGCCGAACGAGTTGATGGCCTCGGCTGCGTTGACCGTCAGGCCTTCGTACTTCTGGAACTGGCCCGCGTAGCAACCGATGTTGTTCTGCTTGGCGATGGAGCACATGCTCATCATCTCGTCAAAGGTCTTGGGCGGCGTTGGCACAAGATCCTTGCGGTAGTAGAGGATGCCGCCGTCGGAGGTCTGCGGTGCCGCGTAGAGGGTGCCGCCGTACGTGGCTGTCTTGACGGTCGCGGGGAGCATGGCCGAGGTGTCGAAGGCCGTCTTGTCCTTGAGCGGCTGCAGCCAGCCCTTCGCCGCGAATTCAGCTGTCCAGATGACATCGACGTCGACTACGTCGTAGTTCGGGTCCTTCCCTTGGAAGTGCTGCACGAGGTCGTCGTGCTGCTGGTCAGCCGCGTCGGACTGCTCCTTGAAGGTGACCTTCTGGTCCGGGTGCGCCGCGTTCCATTTATCGACGAGCGGGCGCACTACGTTGCTGTTGTCCTTGCCCTGTACGTAAGTAATAGGTCCGCGGCCGTCAAGGTTGGCTGCGGCGTCGCCGCCGCCTGAGGCTGTGCTGCCGCCACCGCCGCCACCACAGGCGGACAGGGACATGGCGAGCACGCCAGCCATAGCGGCCGGCAGAAGGTACTTGCGAGTTTTCATGCTGGGGACTCCTCAGTGAGTGGACCAGGTTTTTTCCGCGGTGCGGTTGATGTGGTGAGGCTCACATTAGTAAGCTTCCGGGTAGTAATGCAAGCGTTTACACAAAAATGTTATCGAGAGGAATCCAGTGCCGCACTCCCCGATCCCAACCCCCGGTTCCAGTCTTTCCGCGTGGTGGGCAAGCGCCGTCGTCTACCAGATTTATCCCCGTTCTTTCGCCGACGCCAACGGCGACGGAATGGGCGATCTCGCCGGGATCACGGCGAAACTGCCGTATCTCCAAGAGCTGGGAGTGGATGCCGTATGGCTCTCCCCGTTCTACAAATCTCCACAAGCTGACGCTGGATACGACGTCGCGGACTACCGCGCCGTGGACCCCCTCTTCGGCACGTTGGGTGACTTTGACGCCATGCTGGATAAGGCCCACAGCCTGGGGATCAAGGTAATCGTCGATCTCGTGCCCAACCACACGTCGGACGAGCACGCCTGGTTCCGCGAAGCCCTCGCCGCCGCCCCAGGCTCCCCCGAACGCGAGCGCTACATGTTCCACCCAGGCAAGGACTCCAAGCCGGGCTCCGGGGACGGTGCCTTGGCCCCGAACAATTGGAAGTCCATCTTCGGCGGCCCCGCCTGGACGCGCCTGACGAACGACGACGGCACTCCCGGCCAGTGGTATCTGCACCTTTTCGACACGAAACAGCCTGACCTCAACTGGGAGAACCCGGAAGTCCACGAAGAGATGCGCTCGGTGCTGCGCTTCTGGCTGGACCGCGGAGTTGACGGCTTCCGGGTAGATGTTGCCCACGGCCTGGTCAAGGAAGCCGGATTGCCGGACTGGGAGGGCTCTGCCGCCATGGTCGAAGGCGGCCTATCCGCACCGGGCGCCCACAGCGAGGCCGTCGAACCCCATACAGCCCACCCTCACGCAGTCGATGGAAAAGCGGCCGCCGGGCAAGCCGCCGGAGTGGCTGTGACCGCCGTCGAACACAAGGTCAAGCCACCGCTGGACCCGCCGTCGCCCTTCTTCGACCAGGACGGCGTCCACGAGATCTACCGGGAATGGCACCAGGTCCTCTCGGAGTACGACGGCGACCGCATGTTGGTTGCCGAGGCCTGGGTTGAGCCTCCCGAACGGCTGGCCCGGTACATCCGCAAGGATGAAATGCAGCAGGCCTTCAACTTCGATTTCCTGCTGGCCGGCTGGGACGCGGAGCGTATGGCGGAGGCAATCGAATCTTCGCTGGACGCCGCGGGATCGGTGGATGCGCCCTCCACCTGGGTCTTGAGCAACCACGACACCGTCCGGCACCCCAGCCGCTTCGGGCTGGCAGACCCTACGACTTTCCCCAAGGGAATCGCGGCGGAAGACGAACAGCCCGACGCCGCTCTTGGACTGGCGCGGGCACGCGCCGCTTCCATGGTGTCGTTCGCCCTGCCCGGCTCGGCCTACCTCTACCAGGGAGAGGAACTCGGCTTGCCGGAGCACACATCCTTGCCGGCCAAGGCGCGCCAAGACCCCACGTTCTTCCGCACCAAGGGTGTGGAACGCGGCCGCGATGGGTGCCGGGTGCCCTTACCGTGGAAATCGGCCGCGCCCGGCTTCGGATTCTCAGAAGCGTCCAACAAGGCGCCTGCGGCCGCGACCGGCAAGGCGCCTGCGGCGCCGTGGCTGCCCCAGCCTGAATCGTTCGGCGAGCTTGCCGCGGACCTCCAGGCCGGCGTCGACGGTTCCACCCTGGAGCTGTACCGCTCGGTTCTGTCGTTCCGCAAGGCCCATCGCTTGGGTTCGGGCACGTTCCGATGGGCCGACGAGCACGATCCCGCCAACGGAATCCTGGCCTTCCACAATCGGGACGTGTTGGTGATGGTCAACATGGGAGCCGCAGCCCTCGCGGTGCCGGCGGGCTATCACGTTGGCCTCTCCAGCGACGGCCGCTCAGGCGGGGCTTCGATTGTCCCGAATAGCGGGGCGTACCTCCTGGCGCGGTAAGGGTTGCCCTTCCTGACCTTCTTTGGCGCGAAAACGGGGCCGACACGCAGAGTTTGCTGCGTGTCGGCCCCGTTCTGTGGTCAAAAAAGGGTCAGGAGGGCGCCGCTATCGCGGGCTCAGAGCCTACTTGCCACCCTTGAAGAAGCCAGCGATCTTGGAGCCGAGGCCCTTGACGTTCTCGGCCACGTCTCCGGCGATCTCCTTGGCGTTCCCGGCGACATCCCCCGCGAGTTCCTTGGCGTTCTCAGCCACGTCACCCGAAAAGAATTCCTTCACGTTCTCCGCTGCATCGCCTGCAAACTCCTTCACGTTCTCCGCTGCATCGCCGGCAACATGCTTGGCCTGTTCCGCCGCAGCTTCAGCGGTCTTCTTGATGTCGTTGACTTCTTCGCTCATGGTTTTCTCCTTGTTCCTGGTCCACATGTTCTGGTCCATCGGCTTGACTCGGACACAGGGTTCCGTGCCGGCCGGGCAAGCCCAACCAAAGGGAAGAGTTCCCCCTCCACCGTTCAAACTATGGCCCCGGGCAAACCTCCGCAACACGAAGCCGGGCAAGAACATTGCGGCACGGTTAACAATCGCCGCACCTCCGGGTCTAACGGACGCGCTCGGCCCTGCTGAACCTGGCCCTCGCGCCAGCCCCAATATGAATCAGCACGGGGGTCCTGCGTCCCACCACCATATCCAGGGCCTCAACAAGCCGGGAAACGTCCGCGGCGAGGGTATGCGGGGATACGCCTTGACGGGGCTGGACCCGGATCCTCAGGCCAGGACGACCCTTGACCTCATAGGTTGCCACCGTAACGCCGGCAAGATCCGGACGATCGGCGAGTGCCGCCCTCAGCGCTTGCTCGGCCAAATTCCCGCCAATGCGGACATCGCCGGGGGTTCGGCGGTCGTCGTAGTCCGACACGATGAGGTTGGCGCGCCCTTTCCCTTGCTGAGATACCCAAGCCACCATCAGCACGATCAGCACGATCAGCACCACGAGGGCCGCAACCCAGAGCCAACTTTCCTCACGACCTGGAATCCGGGTCTGCTCCGAGAGGTATTTGGCGTGTTCCCAGACTCCCGTGGACCAGCTGCGCCACCAAGTGCCCGCCGCAGGAACGGTGGCAAGCAGCACCAAGAGAATGCCGATGGCGAACAGCTTGAGGCCAAGGATGCCAATCAAGATGCGGTTAAGGACGTGTGGGGTTCCGTTCATGCGCCGATCACCCCGGATGTAGCCACGTTGACGCGGACGGCCGGCATGGGCGAAGGCGCCATTTTCTGAAGTTCATTTTCGACGGCGGCAAGGATCCGTTCCTCGTGCACCGGCACCCCGGAGGTAGGCCGGACGTTGACTAACACTTGCCGCTGCGAAACAACCACCATGACTTGCTCCTGGGTGACATTCGCTGCTGCCCGGGCAGCCCTGGCGAGTGCGGAAGCAATGACTTCGTCGTCCACAACCACTCCGGCCCGGGGATCCTGAAGCAAGTGCCGGGACTTCCGGCCGGGCAGCACAGCGTTCAAGAAGAAGATCAGTCCCACCATGGCTACGACGCCGCCAAGGGAGCCGAGCAGCAGGGGCGAAATGCCTTCGGGCAGGGCTATGAGGCGTTCAGCTGCCGTTTGCGGGTCAATGAGCCATGGTGGTTGGCCAATGGCGCGCAAGGCGGATTCGAGGAGGGCGTAGACACAGGCCGCGATAACCAAAACCGCAGCGAGCACGGCTATTCCCGCACGGGAGGACCGTGTCTCGCGCTTGAGGATGCGCCGGAGTCCTGCATCGATCGGATCGCCGCCCTCCGGGGTCTCTGGCGCCTGGTTTCCGGGGTGCTGGCCGTCGCTCGTCTGGGGGTCTCCCGCGTGCGTGTGGCTACTGTGCGGGTGCGGGGTCTGCAGGTGGCTCATTGGACACGCGCTCCTTCACTGATGCGTGCGCCGCTGATCCGGATATCCACCCGGCTCAGGGTGGAGCCGCTGAGTTCGGTGACGCGCTCAAGGATGGCCGTCTTGGCAGCCACAGCGCGGTCCCAAACCGATCCGCCTAATCCTTCTATCCGCTGCGGATCCCTGAGGACCTCCGTCAGCGAGGGCACACGGATCGGCGCGGCCACCGAGAGCGCCAGAAGGCCGTCGTCGTCTGACCATTCGGCTCGAACATCCTGTGCCGAGACACCCAGTGCCTCTGCAGCGGCTGCCTGTGCCAAAGTGGTGAGGGCCTGGGTGCTGATCCGGTTGTGGCCGGCCATCGTGATGGCGGGCTGCACCGCCTCAGCCATTGAGCTCATGACGATGAGCGCCGGCCGGTGAGGGCGTCCAGCACGCTGCGGAGGTCAAGTTTTCCGTCCGCGGCGCGGCCCAGAAGTGCGCCGATGCCCATGAAGAGAAGGGCAATGACAAAACCCCATAGCCCGAATTGGAAAGCCATGAACGCCACGAAGGCGCCGATCCCGATCCCGACAACAGTCATGTTCACTGGAGTGGCTCCCTTTCCGATAATGCGCTTTTTGTTCCAGCCTTAACAGGTGGGGCAACGTAGACATCATTGATCTCGACGTTGACCTCAATGACTTCCAGGCCCACCAACGATTCGACCGCCTTGTAGACGGCCGCCCGAACCTGGTTGGCGACATCGTGCAATGGGTACCCATACGTGGCCACCAAGTTGATGTCCACGGCCACCTGCGTTTCGCCGACCTCGGCGCGGACGCCCGCAGCATGGTCCTGGCTACCGACGGCGTCGCGGATGGCTCCAAGGGCGCGTGAAGGGGCCGAGCCCAAGGAATAGACACCCGGAACCGCCCTCGCGGCAATGCCGGCAACCTTGGCGACAGCGGAATCCGAGATCACTGTGCGGCCACTTGCTGCCACCGGTTGCCGGTCCTCGGAAACCGGAGCCCCAATGGCTTCCGGTTCAGGCGCGGTGAAGCTTTCCTGCTGTTCCATGTAGCCCTCCCCTTCTGTTGAGTACCACCCTAGCGCTTGCCTGTGACAAGGCGGAGACAAAGGGGAATACAAAAAGGAAGACGGCGGTTCGGGCCCACTACTTGCAGTTCTTGTTGACCCAGCCGTCGATCGGCTTGGAGAGCGCTTCGAACTCCCTAGTGCCGTATTTGCTGTAGTCACTGCCCGCTGAATCGATGAAGGCCTTGAGCTTTCCAAAGTGCGGATTCAATTCATCCGGTCGACGTGCCAACCAGGAAAGAATATGCCCGGAAGAGTTGGGTCATTCCCCTTCGCAGACGTCGTTTGCCGCGTAATAAGCGCATCAGACGGCCGTCGGCGGCCCTGGGTTTCAGCGGACGTTCTCGCCGAGCCCCGCTTCCCGGTGCACCGTCGTTTCCTTCTTCGGTGCGGGAAAGCGCTTGCAACACGGCGCGTCGCGCCGTTTCGTGGCTTTGGAGCCGCAAACAAGGGGAGGACGGGACGGACATGACACTCCCGGGATTTACACAATTTTTGTCCCCTAACCGACAACCCGGGACATGACCCGAATTTTGCCATTTGGCCATTGGTTAAAAGAAGAAAAGCGCCGGTTCCGAAGAACTGGCGCTTCCCAGTGGTGGCTCCGACCGGCGTCGATCCGGTGACCTTTCGATTTTCAGTCGAACGCTCTACCAACTGAGCTACAGAGCCTTAGGTGACAATGTCACCATGATTGCCGGAATTTCTCCCGGCAATCAGAGCGACCCTGACGGGACTTGAACCCGCGACCTCCGCCGTGACAGGGCGGCGCGCTAACCAACTGCGCTACAGGGCCTTGCTTGTTTGCAGCATCTCTACCGCTTTTTTCAAGGCTTCCAGCCTACCAGACTTCTTAGCCTAGTTTGACCAGTTCCTTGCGTACCCCCAACGGGATTCGAACCCGTGCCGCCGCCGTGAAAGGGCGGTGTCCTAGGCCGCTAGACGATGGGGGCCTGGAACAATCCGAATTCGCGACGGTCAACAACGCCATGTGTTTTCCCGCTTCTCGCTCGTCCGAACTGGACTCTAAAACTTTAGAGCATAGTCAGGGTTATTCCCAAATCGCGGTCCGATGGACTCAAACCAGGAACGCAAACCGGTCTCAAACCGGCGTTCAAATCCGCTCCGTCAGACTTGGCGGTTTCTTGATGAAAGACGTCCGAATTCCGCCAGTCCGTCCCGCCCTTCGCGGACTAGATTGGCATCATGGCCACAAGCACCCCAACCTCTCCGGCGACCACCAACTCCCGGACCATCAGCAAGCTCGGCATCGCCGCCGTCGTCGTCACCGTTGTCCTTTGGGCGTCCGCCTTCGTGGGCATCCGCGCCGTGGACCGAGCTTCTCCCCCGGCTCCTTGACGCTCGGGCGGCTGGCGGTTGCCGCCGTCGCGCTCGGCATTGTCGCCCTGCCCAGGCTCAAGCGCTGGCCGAAGGGCCGCGAATGGTGGCCCATCCTGTCCTACGGCGTCATGTGGTTCGCAGGTTACAACCTGGCCCTGAACGCCGCCGAGCACCTGCTGGACGCCGGAACCAGCGCCATGCTCATTAACGTTTCACCCATCCTGATCGCGGTCCTTGCCGGCGTCATCCTGAAAGAAGGCTTTCCGCGCTGGCTGATCATCGGCAGCCTCGTGGCGTTCGGCGGGGTTGCGCTGATCGCGCTCGGTTCGGGACAGCGCTCGACGGCGGACGTCGCCGGAGTGCTGTTGTGCCTCCTCGCCGCTGTGCTCGCCGCGGTGAGCGTTATTGTCCAGAAGCCTGTGCTGCGGACGTTCTCCGCGGCCCAGGCCACGTGGTTCGGCATCATGGTAGGCGCCGTCTGTTGCCTGCCGTGGGCAGGCCAACTGATGGCCGAGGTGCAGGCCGCTCCCCTTCCGGCCACACTTGGACTGGTGTACCTGGGGATCTTCCCCACGGCCATCGCTTTCACCACCTGGGCGTATGCGCTGTCCCTCATCGAGGCCGGAAAGCTCGCCGCCACGACGTACTTGGTTCCGGGCACCACCATTCTGATCTCCTGGGCAGTGCTCAACGAGATCCCCACTATCTGGGGACTGGTGGGCGGCGTGATCTGCCTCGTCGGCGTCGGGCTCACGCGGCGCCGCTCCCGCTAGAACCGCCTCCCGCTAAGAACCCGTACCGCCGTCGTCGAAGAACCCGGCCTACCTCGCCATTCCCGCGAGAAGCTCGCGGTGCGTGGGCGGGTTGGCCCCCGGGCGGCCCACGGTAATAGAGGCGGCCATGGAAGCGGTTTGGCCGATGCGTTCGAGAACCGTGGGCGCAAGCCCTTGGCTCCCGCGCAGCAGCAGTCCGAGGATCAGTGCCGACATGTAGGAATCGCCGGCTCCGATAGTGTCCGCCACTACCGAAGTCACCGCGGGGACCGTCAGCTGGGTGTGCGGCGTCGCCATCAGGGAGCCTTCCGCACCTCGTGTGACCACGGCGAGCCCCGCACCGAGGCCCAGGATGTGCTTCGCGGTGTCCTCCAGGGACTTGCCCGGGTACAGCCAGAACGCGTCGTCGTCGCTGAGCTTCACGACGCTGGTCAGCGGTACCAGCTCCTCGAAAATGCGGAGCGCCTCACTGTGGCTGCCCAGGAGGTCCGTGCGGATGTTGGGGTCGTACGTGACGATGCATCCGCCCTGCGCCTGCTCCAGGAGGTTCCTGACCACGCCGGCGCCCGGCTCGAGGAACGTGGCGATCGAGCCAGTGTGGAGGACCTTCGGGGCGTAAGGGAGAGCGGCCGGAGCCAGTTTCCATTCGATGTCGAAGGTGTACTCGGCTGAACCGTCCGCGGCGATCTCCGCGGTCGCCGTCGCGGTCTTCGCGAGCGATTGCGAGCCCGGCAGCACAACCACGCCGGCGCTTGCCAGGTGCGCCGCGATGGCCTCGCCGCGGGAGTCGCGCCCCACGGCGGTCAGCAGCCCGGCCTTCACGTCGAGCCGCCCGAGGCCGTAGGCGACGTTTGCCGGCGATCCGCCGGGGTATTCCGTCTGCCCGTCGGGCGAGTTGACGATGTCGATAAGCGCTTCGCCGACCACGACGACGTCGAGCGGCTCGGACGCAAGGGGCGAGTGGTTCATGCGTTTCCTGTTCCTTGGTTGGGGAGTTTCAGTGGCTACTAGTGAATCTCTTCGGCGCGGCCACGGAATGGCGTTCGACGAGGGGACATTCAAAATATTCGGTTCTGCCGTTGCGGTCAGCGCCGGTCAGCAGCAGTTCAACGGCGCGCCGGCCCATCTCCAGGAAGGGCAGCTCAAGCGTCGTCAGTCCGGGCCGCAAGTGCGGGGCGAGAGTTTCCTGATTGTCGAAACCGACCAGGGAGACATCGTGCGGGATGGACAATCCGAGCTGGGCCAACGCCTGGTAGGCGCCCCAGGCGGTGCGGTCGTTGGCGCAGAAGATGGCCGTGGGCGGCTGCGGACCGGTCATGAGCGCAAGGGTGTTGTCGAAACCGCCGGATTCATGCCCGTCCCCTGTGCGGTGAAGTCCTGAATCGGGGTGCAGGCCGGCCTCCTCGAGCGCCCGGAGATAGCCCGCGTAGCGCCCGACGGCGGCCGGAAGCTCATCGTCCACATCACCTATGTTGATCATCGCGATCCGCCGATGTCCGGCGTCGAGCAGTCGTTTGGTGGCGGTGTAGCCGCCCAGCTCTTCTTGCGGAGCGATGCTGGGAAAGCGTCCGGATCGGTCACGAGAATTAAGCACGACGGCGGGCACCTCCGCCAGGACGTCGGGCACGTCAAGGACCCGGTGGTACATGGCGGCGTAGACCACTCCGGCTACCTTGTAGGACAGCATGGTTTCCAGCGAAGCGGCTTCGAGGGCCTTGTCACCGCCCGTGTTGACGGTCAGGAGCAGCAGACCTGCCTCCCACGCCCTCGCCTGGGCGCCCTCGATGATCTTGCCGGCGAAAGGCGCGGTGGCCACGAAGTCGCCGACGAAGCCGATCATCCCGGCAACGCCGTCGCGGAGCACTTTGGCGTGGGCGTTGGTCCGGTAGCCCAGGTCATAGGCGGCAGCATGGACCTTGCGCCGGGTTTCCTCCGAGAACCTGGTTCCCGCGGCGTCGTTGAGCACCAGCGAAACCGTGGCCTGGGAAACACCGGCAGCGGCAGCGACGTCATTCATCGTGGTGCCGGATCTGCTGCCGGGGCGGGTCATGGGAGTGGCCTGTCTGTCGCGAACTTTGAGGGGTGCTTGCCGCAGGATCCGCACGGCTGGCTGGGCTTGACCTGGGGCCTGGTTATACGAATTACCAGCCCGGAAAACTGTAGCTGTCATCACATCCGGCGTCAACGGCGCGGCCACGGACTAGAGTCAGAGCATGCCCGCGAATTTGCCTCCCGGCCTGCCGATCGTTCCCGACGGCGATGCCCCCGGCGGCCAGCGCACCTCCTCCCCGCTTCCAGGTACCGGCTCCCCGCTTCCGGGCACCGGGGCGACCTCGTTCGATACCGCGCCGTTCAATATGTCGCCGGAAGACTTCGAAGCGGCGGTGGGCGACGCTCTGCTCCTGATTCCGGACAAGGCGGCCCGTGCCATGGACAATGTGGCGATCTTCATCGAGGACGACTACACGCCGCAGCCCGGAGACGCCCCGGGCACGGTGTTGCTGGGCCTGTACGAGGGCGTGCCGCTGACGGAGCGGGATTCCTGGTGGGACGCAGGTTCGCTCCCGGACCGGATCACCATCTTCCGGCAACCAATCCTGGATATCTGTTCATCGCGCCATGAAGTGATCGACGAGGTCGCCATTACCGTGATCCACGAGATCGCCCATCACTTCGGAATCGGCGACGACCGCTTGCACGAACTCGGCTGGGGATAGCCTTGTAGGCATGGGGCACGATCACAACCACTCACACGGCGTCACCGCAACTGGCAAGCATCGGAAGCGGCTCATCGCTGTCCTGGCCATCACCCTCGCGGTGGTCCTCGTCCAGGTGGCGGGCGCCGTCGTCTCCGGTTCGCTGGCGCTGCTGGCCGACGCAGGCCACATGCTCTCCGATGCTGCAGGCGTCTTCATTGCCTTGCTTGCCGCGTGGATAGCCACCCGGCCGCCGAGCGATCAGCGCACCTACGGGTACCAGCGCGCCGAGGTCCTGGCCGCCCTGGCCAACGCCCTTATCTTGATCGTGATCTCGGTAGTGATCTTCATCGAGGCAATCCGCCGCTTCGGGGAGACGCCGGAGATCCGCACAGACGTCATGCTCTTTGCCGCCATTCTGGGTGCCGTGGCCAACATGGTCTCGCTCCTCATCCTGCGCGGGGCCCAGAAGGAAAGCCTCAACGTCCGTGGTGCCTACCTTGAAGTCCTGGGCGACCTGCTGGGTTCGTTCGCCGTCATCCTCGCCGCGATTATCATCATGACCACCGGTTTACGGGTCGCCGACCCCATCGCATCCATCCTGATCTCGTTGATGATCCTGCCCCGGGCCTGGCACCTGCTGCGCGACGTGGTTGATGTGCTGCTGGAGGCCACGCCCAAGGGCGTCGAGGTCCAGATGATCCGCGAGCACATCCTCTCAGTCGAGGGCGTGGTGGCCGTTCATGACATCCACATCTGGACCATCACGTCCGGAGTTCCGGTCTTCTCGGCCCACGTGGTGGTGGAGGACCGGATCCTGGACGCCACGGGTGCGGACCGGCTCTTGGACCAACTCGGTTCCTGCCTCGGCTCGCACTTCGACACCGAGCACTGCACCTTCCAACTGGAACCGGCGGGCCACTCGGCGCACGAAACCCACCAGCACGCATAGGACCGCCGCACTCGGGGCGCCTGACGCGGCTAGATGACCACCGTTCCCGTGGCGCCGTCCACCGTGATCGTTTGGCCTGAGCTGATCCGGGATGTGGCATCCGGGACGCCCACGACTGCCGGAATCCCGTACTCACGGGCGACGACGGCGCCATGGGAGTTGGGCCCACCCATCTCCATCACTAGTCCCCCGGCAGTCAGGAAGAGCGGCGTCCAGCCGGGATCGGTGGAGGGAGCCACCAAGATCTCCCCGGGTTCGAGATGCGCACCCACCGGGTCCATGATCACCCTCGCTACGGCAGTCACCGTTCCCGCCGAAGCCGGGGTTCCCAGCAGGGCGCCGTCGAGCGCCGGAGCGCCAGTCCGGCCGTGCAGCCCGGAGGGCAGCGCTTCCGGTTCGGTGCCGTCGGAGAGCAGCACGCGTGGCACGTGCCGGCGCCTGAGTTCAAGCTCGTAGTCTTCCCGCCGCTGCGCTACTAGGTCACGGAGATCCGCGCCATCCAGCCCGAGGCGGGCGTCATCGAAATCCAGGAAGAAAACATCGCCGGCGTGTTCAATGCTTCCCGCGTCCGCGAGGGTCTCTCCCACCTTCGAAATCTGCGCGCGGATCGCGGCCAGGCCCGTCACAAGGTTGTATTTGGGGAGCTCCCGCAGCCCCGCGAACATCCGTGTCCGCGCAAGTGCCATTTTCACGATCCTGGCGTGGAGCGGACTCTTGGACCGCGCACGCGCCACGAGCACAGCAGCCTGTTCCTCGGCGTCGTGGGCTGCTTTCTCAAACTGTTTGTCCGGCGCCAAGCGGGGATCGTCCAAGCGAAGGTAGTTGACCAGCACTCCGATGATGTGAGTGGGGTCGTCCGACCAGCGGGGCATGCCCAGATCGATTTCCGCGATGGCCCGGTGCCCGTAGTCGTGCAGGAACCCGGCCAAACCCGCTTGCGCGACCCCGGGCAGTCCGCCGTGGCGATAGCTCTCCGCGAGCGCGGCGGGCTCGCCGCGTGTGAAGGCTCCAGAGGAAGCCGCGTCATCGCGGATGGTGGTCGCGAGCCGCCACAGCGCAAGGTCCATTTCCGTGGTGACGTTGTTGGGCAGGCCGCGGATGACGGTCTGGAGCTCACCCCAGGAGGCCTGCTCGCCAAGCAATTTGCGAACCAACCCCATCATCGCGAAGCCTAGCGCGACCGGAGGCAACGTCTTGGGCACCAAAGGGAACAATTCCTCGCCCAGTATCCGCTCGACGTGGTCCAACCTCTCATGGGATGTGGCGTCGGCAGGGATTTCGAGCGGAGTCTTCAGGTCCACGCCTAGTCTCTCCGCCCTTTCGAGGGCAGCCTCCGGCCGGAAAAGGGCGCGCAACAGGGTTTCAGGGACGCGGAGGCGGAACACAATCGGGGCTACGTGCCTGATCAGCTTGAAGGGCGTCCTGCTGGTGACAGCGAAACGCGGGTCCTCGAACAAAGTGCGCATGATGGCCGCTGAACGCGACTCCATGACGTCGAAGACCTTGGGCACGATCGTCCGGCCGGCCTCGCTTCGGAGTACTGCGGTGAGGTCAAAGTAGATGCGTTGCCCGGCCTCGTAGTAGGGCGAGGGACCTTTCCTCGGTTCAGGGACACGGAATCCCGCGGCTCCCGCCACCGAGGATGCGATGAGCCTGATGCCTGCGAGGCCCATGGGAGTCAGCGGACGCGTGAGGCCTTGGGCGAGGCTGAAGCAAAGGTACGCGTGCGGACCGGGGACTGCCGGCTGGCGCGTCATTTGAGGGTAGAGCGTGGTGATGGGACGGGCTTGGGTGAGCCACAGCTTGCCGTCGCCGTCAATGGCCCATTCGGTGTCCTGGGGTGCAGCATAGTGCTCCTCGACGCGCTGGCCGAGAACGGCGAGTGCCCTGATTTGGGAGTCGCTGAGGCAAGCTCCTCCGGCCGGCCCGCCGGCCTCCAGTGACCCCGTCGCGCCGCGGGTCCCGGGCGAATCGATCCTTTCGGTACCGCCTCCGGGAAGGGATCGGATCACTAGCTTACGGTCCCCGATCCTTCGCTCCGTGATCCTGCCCGTGAGCGAGTCCACCACAAAGTGGTCCGGATTCACCGCGCCTGAGACCACGGCCTCGCCAAGTCCGGGGTTGGCATCGATGACAGCCTCGCGGCGCCGCCCGGTTACCGGATTGGCTGTGAACAGCACCCCGGCAGTCTCAGCGTCCACCATCCGTTGAACGACGACGGCGAGAGTCACCGCACCCTGGTCAATCCCGTTGCTTGCCCGGTAGCTGACCGCCCGATCAGTCCACAGGGAGCCCCAGCACTTACGGACGGACTGCAGCACGGCGTCGGCCCCTACGACATTCAGGTACGTGTCCTGCTGTCCGGCGAAACTCGCAAAGGGCAGGTCCTCCGCCGTCGCAGAGGACCTGACGGCCACCGCGGATTCCGGGCCCAGCGCGGCGTAGGCCAGGCGGACGGCGTCCTCGACGTCGGCGGGGATCCCGGCGTCGAGCACCGCATCCCTGGCGCGGGCGGCAAGGGATGCGAGCCCCTCAAGGTCGCCAGGATCCACGGCCCCAAGCCTGCGGACGATTTCGGTGAGTCCTGGAATTTCGGGGCTACCGCTGAGGAATTCCGGGCTTGAATCCTGCTGCAATGCACGCCGATAGGCCTCCGTGGTCAGGCAAAACCCGGGCGGGACGGGAAGGCCCGCCCAGATCAGCTCCCCGAGGTTGGCGGCCTTGCCGCCGACCTCTGGAAGCATGGTTGCCCGGATCCGGCGCAATTCGATGATGAAGAGCGGCGCCTCCCCCGGCCCTGGATTCTCCGCCATCGCGCCTGCCTGCCTCTGCCGGTGTTTGGGTGCTTACTCTTGTTTGGCCGCTCTACGTTATGCAGCGCCAAGCATGGGACCGAACTTGACGCGGTCTGCCAGCCTCGGATCCTCGCGGTCAGGAACAACCAGCACGGGACTCTTGGCATGGTGCAGGACGCCGTCCGACGTCGAACCGAGGAGCATCCCCGCGAACCCTCCCCGCCCGCGCGTGCCGAGCACCACGAGTTCCACACCGCGGCTCATTTCCACGAGAACCTCGACCGGCGAACCATCCAGCAACTGGGTTTCCACAGGTAGCGTTGGGAAGTGGCTCTTAAGCCATGCCAATCCTGCATCCAGCTGAATCCTGATGTCCTTGAAGAGGGCCTCCCGGTCCAACGGCGCCGGAACCCAGGCCAACGAGCCGCTGTACTCCGGTACGGCACAAATGACACGCAGCTTCGCTCCCATGCGTTGGGCCTGCTCGGCGGCTTCCAACACGGCAACGCGGGCCTGTTCCGAGCCGTCCACACCCACTGCCACCACGTTCTCGATCACATGGGGGCCAGCCTTGGCACGCTCAGCTTTGATGTGCTTGTCCTCCGTGGTTTCACCCAAGCGGTCCGCGCAGAAAAGCGGGACTGTCACGGTGGGGCATTTGGAGTGCGCGGGAAGGGCACTGCTCACCGATCCCAAAAGCCTGCCGACGAACCCGCCACGTCCCCGGGTGCCGAAGACCAGGAGCTCCGCTGTTTCGGACAGGTCCAGCAGCACGCCGGACGCATCTCCGTTTTCCACCGAGCCATCGACGTCGATGGCGTAGCCGGAGACTTTCTCAAGGGCGTGCTTGACGATCGCCTCGGCGCCGTCCCGGATCACGGAGTCATCCACTGTTGCATAACCTCCGTCCAAGCCGGAGGCCGCGAAGATGGGCACGGAGTATGCCGTGACTACGTGCAGGGGAAGCTGCCTGCGCTCGGCCTCGCGGGCGGCCCAAATGAGGGCGCATTGGCCGTGTTCGCTGCCGTCAACGCCCACCACGATCCCGCCGGGGGCAATCGATGGTTCCTCTCCGTTGCCTTCGGTCTCTGTGTGATGGCTTTCAGAGTGTTTGCCGTGCTGGTCCATGGGGCCCGCCTCCTCGCACTGCTGGCTGATGTTGCGGCTATTCTGCCAGAGGCCGCGCCCACGACGTGCTTCTCGCTTGACTGCCGTGAGTTGCGGTCTCCAATGCTCACTATTCTCGTTTGCAAGGGCCGAATCAAGCGGGACGATGCGTATGTGGAAACCCGCCGCAGCGCCTTGGATTCGGCCGCATCGGAGCGTGAAAAATGCTTTGGCGGACATGCCGATGCCCGGGCTATCCAGCACGCGATTTCTTCTGTAATGTTCGAGGCACTGGTGACCGGGGATCGTGTCTTTCAACACATCAACGGCCATCATTTCGCGACCGCTTGGGGACTCGGACGCCATCCCGTGTTGCCTTCGGCAACGCACCTTTCAAGGAGGAGCCAAGCTGTGTCAACCATGCCTGCTGCGAGTACGGAACGCACCACCGCTGTGGTCATCGGTGCCGGCATGTCCGGCCTGGCCGTGGCCAGCGAGCTTAGCCGGTACGGCGTGGACGCAATCGTGGTGGACGGATTGCAAGCCCCCGGAGCCCGGCAGCAGCTCAACACCGGCATCCTGCAGCGATGCGACGCAGCCGACGCCGCAGGGCTCCAGGAACGCAACGAAATCCTGAGACACCTGCGCAATTACGCGGCCAGCCATGGCCTCGATGTACGAAACACCACCCGGGCCGTCCGCCTGGACCGCGTGGACGATGCCGCCCTGGGCTCCATGGCTTCGGGCCCCGCGAGCTACGGTTCCATGGATTCGGACGCCACGGTTTCAAGCTCCGCGATTTCCAGTTCAGTCGGATTGGACTTGACCTCGCCCGGCGTGCCGTCGCACCAATGGGCCGTTCACACGGCAAGCGGAGTTCTTCTGGCCGACCATATTGTTGTCACTCGCTGCGGACAGAGCCAATTGCGGCGGATGCTTGCCGAGCTCGGAATCGCCATCGGCCAGAACCTCGTGGCGGCCATGCGTGCGATTGGAATGTACTTGGTGGGCGTCGGCGAACTGGCAACGCCCACACCTAAGGAAGTCCTGCGCCAAGCCAAGGTTGTGGGCCAGGCGATCTCGGCCAAAGTGCACCCGGACAGCGTCCACGCGGCCCTTACCGGCACCTTTGCGGCGGTACCCGCTCTCGCGTAGCTAGCCCATTCCGAAGAGGCGACTCCCTACGATCCCTCGGGCTCGTCGTCTCCAGAGTCGCCGGAGTCCCCGGAATCGCCATTTGCTAGCCGGCGTCGTGCGGTCACGCCCAGGAACACCAGCAGCCCCGCGGCCACGGCCGCGAAGACCACAATGCTCCAGGGGAACGGCTGCGAAGCATCGGGCGCCTTGTCAGGCGTCGTGGTCGAACCCGGCGCGACTGTGCCGGCCGTGGGAACCGGCGCGGTGGGCTGGGTGCTCGAGGAGGCGCCGCCAGCCGTCGTACTTCCTGCTTTCGCGGTGAAGGTGAAGGTGCCCTCGATGGGGTGCGAATCCGAACTGACAACGCGCCAGATGACGGTGAATGCTCCGGCAGGGGCGCCGGGCCGCAGCTTCTGAGACACCACCGCGTCCACGATTTCCACGGAACCATCTGCCCAGTTCTGGCCGGAAGCGTCGTTGACCCGGATCTGCGAACCGAGCAGGAGCGGCCGGTTGTTGAAGGTGACCGACACGGAGTCCGGGACGCTGCCAACTGTTGAGCCGTTAGCCGGCGAGGTTGACTCGGCGGCGTCGTGCGCGAAGGCCGGCGCCGCTGAAAACACGGCGGCGGAGAAAAGAACCGCGGTAAAAACTATGACGACGGCCAGCAACTGGCGGATGGGGCGCATGAGCGAGTGACTCCCTTGGTGTTGGATTCCTTACAGACTAGGCGAATTCGTGGGATGGCCGAAGCCGCGGGCATAGGATTTGAGAGCACACTTCCCCGATTACCGGAGACCTTCATGCTCAAACAGGGTTCAGCCATCGATCGCTACTTCAAGATTTCGGAGCGCGGGTCCAACTACTCGCGTGAAATCCGGGGCGGCTTCGCCACCTTCTTTGCCATGAGCTACATCGTGGTCCTCAATCCCTTGATCCTCTCCGGGCCGGACTCAAGCGGCGCGTCCCTCGGCTTCCCCGCAGTCGCCGCCACCACTGCCTTCGTAGCTGGGATCCTGACCATCCTCATGGGGGCTTGGGCCAAGCATCCGTTCGCCTTGGCCACCGGACTGGGCGTTAACGCCTTCGTGGCCGTCACGATTGCCTCTCACCCCGGCCTGACGTGGCCGGACATGATGGGCCTCGTGATGCTGTCCGGCCTGACCATGCTGATCCTGGTGCTGACGGGTTTCCGGACCGCGGTCTTCAAAGCCGTTCCTGAAGCACTGAAGACGGCGATCGTGGTGGGCATCGGGCTTTTCATCGCCTTGATCGGACTGGTCAATGCCGGCTTCGTGCGCCGTATCCCGGACGCCGCCGGCACCACGGTCCCGCTGGGCCTGGGTGTGGATGGCAAGCTGCTTGGCTGGCCCACGTTGGTGTTCGTCGTGGGCCTAGTGCTGACCATCGCACTGGTGGTCCGCAAAGTTCGTGGCGCTATCCTGATCGGCATCGTCGCCTCCACGGCCCTCGCGGCCATCCTGGAATTCACTCTCCACATCGGTCCGAGTTTCGACGGAAAGACCTACAACCCCCGCGGCTGGTCCCTCGTTGCGCCCAAGTTCACCGAATGGGCTGCCCCGGACCTGTCGCTCATCGGTAAGGCGAACCCCATCGGCGCGTTCCAGCACCTCGGCATCATCGCCGCCACCTTGCTGGCGTTCGTCATCCTCCTCAGCATCTTCTTCGACGCCATGGGCACCATGGTGGGCCTGGCCAGAGAAGCCGGAAACATCGACAAGCACGGAAACATCCCCAATGTGGACCGTGTCCTGCAAGTGGACGCCCTAGGCGCGATCATCGGTGGCGGTTCATCCGTGTCCTCCAACCAGATCTTCGTGGAATCGGGTGCCGGCATCGGCGAGGGCGCCCGGACCGGCTTGGCCTCGATCGTGACTGGCCTGCTGTTCCTGGTGGCCATGTTCTTCACCCCGCTCATCAACCTGGTCCCGTTCGAAGCCGTCGCCCCCGCCTTGGTGGTGGTGGGTTTCATGATGGTGTCCCAGGTGGGCAAGATCCACTGGCAGGACTGGGGCGTTGGCATTCCCGCGTTCCTGACCATGTCCCTTATGCCGTTCACCTACTCGATTGCCAACGGCCTGGGCGCGGGATTCATCTCCTTCGCCCTGATCCGCACCTTCCAGGGCCGGGCGCGTGAAGTGCACCCGCTCATGTGGGCCGTGGCCGCGGCATTCCTACTGTTCTTCGGGATCGGTCCGGTCGAGGAAATCCTGGGCGTCAAGTAGTCCTTTCCGGAATACCGGACACCCCCGGCGTGCAAACGGTGTTTCTCGACGCCGCCATGCGTTGAGCTTGAACTATGGAGATTTCACCCACCGCCGCTGATATCCGCCCGACGCCGTGGACCGGCCGTTTTGACGGCGACGGCGACGAGCACCGCCGCTGGTGGCAAGCCGTGGCGCCCCACACTCCCGGTAGTGTCGCCCCCGGCGCGACAGGAGCGGACCCCCGGCCCGCCGTCGTCGTGGGCTTCCGCAGTGATGAAGGCGTGCGGCGCAACAAAGGCCGGATTGGTGCGGCGGCCGCCCCGGAGGCGATCCGGCATGCCTTGGGTCCGCTGGCTTTCCATCTGGACCGGGAGGTGTTCGACGCCGGCGACGTCGTAGTGGAGGACGGCTCCCTTGAGGCGGGCCAGGAGCGGGCAGGACGCGTGATTTCGGAATTGCTCGACGCCGGCAACCTCACAGTGCTGCTCGGTGGTGGGCACGAGACTGCCTTTGCGAGCTACCTGGGCGTGGCTGGCTCGGATGCCGTAGCAAGCGGCAAACGGCTCGGAGTCCTGAACCTGGATGCGCATTTCGACTTGCGTGACGAGCCGGTACCGAGCTCGGGCACCCCGTTCTTGCAGATGACACGCGCGGAGGCCGCCGCCGGCCGCGAACTGAACTACGCCGTCGTCGGAATTTCCGAGCCCAACAACACGCGCACCCTCTTCGATACGGCGGATCGCCTGGGTGTGAAGTACCTCCTGGACGAGGACTGCTCCGCGGAGGCCGTGCAGGAGTTCGTAACGGGGTTCCTGGACACCGTGGATGCGCTGTACTTGACGATTGACCTCGACGTGCTGCCGGCGTCGGTGGCTCCCGGCGTGAGCGCTCCCGCGGTGTATGGCGTTCCGCTACCCATCATCAGCGCGGTGTGCAAGCAGCTTGCCGCGAGCGGAAAGCTCCTGCACCTGGACGTTGCCGAACTCAACCCCGAGTTCGATATCGACTCGCGGACTGCCAAGGTGGCCGCGCGCCTGGTGAACACCCTGCTGGGGTAGGGGGCTCGTAGCTCTGGACTGCCTGCCCCGCGCCAGCCATCATGAAATGAGGCGCAGGGACTTCGCCGACCGCTACAGCACGGCCGCTCCTTGCCCGGCGGAGGCACAGCCATATGTCACCCAGGATCGAGCCCGCGGACCGCACCCCCGCAGGCACTCGCCCCGCGGCCCCGGACCGATTCCTTGCCGACTACTACGAACACGTGGCCGATGACGATGTTGGGAACTCCACCACCGACTCGCTCCTGGAGCGCGCACGGTACCACCGCTCGTTGGCCGAAAGGCGGGCTCCAGGCCAAGCTGTGATCGGCATCCTGAACGAGGCCGACGCCAGCCTCGTGGCCATCGTCACCGAGGACATGCCCTACCTCGTCCCGTCGATCACGGCTGAAATCGCCAGGGACAACGACTCCATCCGACTCCTCGTCCACCCCACTTTCACAGTCACCCGGGACGCAGCCACCCATCGCCTCACCGACGTCCGTCGCGGACCCCTTCGGACGGGACTTCCTTCCGGCGTCGAGCCTTTCGTCTCTGCCGCCCCTATAGACCCCGACGACGGCGGGCCCCTCACCGAGGCGTGGATCGCCGTCGAGATTTCCAGGCTTCCGGACGAGGCGAGTGCCGAGCACCTCGTTGAACGGCTGCAGACCGTCCTTGGCGATGTCCGCGCCGCCGCGGAAGACGCGGCAGCCATCCACCAGGAACTTGCCAACGAGGTCCGCCGTTTGGACGGATTGTCTCAGACCGTTCCCCCAGCACGGGAGGTCCAAGAGTTGCTCCGCTGGCTGGAGGACGGGAACTTCGTGTTCCTCGGCTACCGCGGCCGGAGGGGTCTCGGGCTGCTCAGGAATGTAGCGGTCACCGGCTCAGAGGGACAGCCGGCCAAGGCCGAGCCGTCCGTGGTACCTGGTCCGGCGCGTGTCCTCAGCCTCACCAAGTCGACCCTCCGTTCAACGGTTCTGCGTCGCGCCTACCTCGACGAAATCAGCCTGACTGCGGATGACGGAATCGGGGAGCGCACCTTCGTTGGCCTTTTCGCTCCCAGCTCGGCTTCCCGCTCTGCGCTCCAGATTCCCGTCATCCGGGACACAGTGGACGAGGTGTTGCGGACGTTCGGCTACCCGCCCACATCACACCATGGCAAGGAGCTCCTGGCAGTGCTGGAGGCCTATCCCCGCGACGAGCTCTTCCACATCGGCGCCCGGCAGCTGGCCGAGCACGCGCGCCACATCCTGCGCCTCCAGGAACGGCACAGCACACGGTTGTTCCTTCGGCCGGACTCGCACAACCGCTTCATGACGGCACTCGTCTTCCTGCCGCGCCAACGCTTCAGCACAGCCGTCCGGCTCAACATTGAACGCGAGCTTCGCGAGGCCTTCGGCGCCGAAGCAATCGAGTTCGAGCTCCGCCTGGGCGAATCCGCCATGGCCCGCGTGTTCTTCCGGGTCCTGTTGCCACGCGAGGGGGCATCCGCCGTCGTCGATCCTGCGGTACTGGAGCAGCGGATTATCGCCGCGACAAGGTCCTGGGCCGAAGGCCTGGACGAAGCCCTCCACGCACAGTTCCCCGCGGACGAGGCCGCCCGGCTGTCCCGGCGATGGGCCACCGCCTTTCCCGCCAGCTACAAGGCCGACTACGAGGTGGAAGACGCGGTTCAGGACATCATCCGGTTCGAAAGTTTCGCGCCCCGGGACGGTGACCTGACAGACGACCACGCCGCGGACCCGCTGCTCACCGTCTACAAGCGCCCGGGAACTGCCGTCCTCGCCGAGGATGCGCGGATTCGGCTTTATTTGACCCGTCCGCAGAGCTTGAGCCAAATTTTGCCGTTCTTCCACAACCTGGGCTTGCGCGTCCTGGACCAGCGGCCGTTCGATGTGCAGTCTGCCGACGGGCGGTCCTTCTTCCTTTACGACCTCGGGCTTGTGTACCCGCGCGGAGTTGATCCTGTGGGAACGGGCGAACTGCTGGCGGGTTCGTTCTGCGCCGCGATGCGGGGAGATGCAGAGTCCGATGCCTTCGATGCCCTGGTCATCCGGGAGGGGATTGACTGGCGGCGGACAGCCATCCTGCGTGCGTATGCGAAATACCTTCGGCAGTTGGGGAGCACCAATTCCTACGGGTTCATCGCGGACACCCTCCGCGAGAATGCCCGCGCAACCCACGCTTTGCTTTCACTTTTCGAGGCGAAGTTCGATCCGGACCGGTTCGAACCTGACCTATTCGATCCTGAACTGCTCCAGCCGAAGCCGGCTGACCCGGTGCCGGCTGGAAGTGACGCGTTCGAAGTGGACGGAAGCAAGTACACCTCCAGGACACGGGCCACCAACGCCGCCCGCAAGGAACTGGCGGAAGCCATCGAGGCCGTACCGGTCCTCGACGCCGACCGCCTCCTGCGTTCGCTCGCGAGCCTGGTGGAGGCCACACTTCGCACCAACTTCTACCTGCACAAGCCGTATATGAGTTTCAAGCTCAACCCCTCCAACATCCCGGCTGCGCCGGCGCCCAGGCCACTGTACGAAATTTGGGTCTACTCGCCGCGGGTAGAAGGCGTCCACTTGCGTTTCGGCGCCATTGCCCGCGGTGGCTTGCGCTGGTCTGACCGCCGCGAGGACTTCCGCACGGAAGTCCTCGGACTCGTGAAGGCCCAGACGGTCAAGAACGCCGTGATCGTTCCCACCGGAGCGAAGGGCGGCTTCTACCCCAAACAGCTTCCCGATCCCGCCGAAAACCGGGCGGCGTGGTTGGCCGAGGGCCAGGAAAGCTACCAGATCTTCATTCGTGGACTGCTGGACATCACGGACAACCTGGTTGCCGGACCCGACGGCGGGACGAACGGTCGCGTCGTCCCGCCCCAGCGCGTCGTACGGCACGACGGCGACGACCACTACCTTGTGGTGGCTGCGGACAAAGGTACGGCCACGTTCTCCGACATCGCCAACGCCCTGGCCACAGAGTACGGATTCTGGCTTGGCGATGCGTTCGCGTCCGGCGGATCGGTGGGCTATGACCACAAGCAGATGGGCATCACAGCGCGCGGCGCCTGGGAGTCCGTGCGGCAACATTTCAGCGAGTTGCTGATCGACTCCAGCACTGCGGATTTCACGGTGGTGGGCATCGGCGACATGAGCGGCGATGTGTTCGGAAACGGCATGCTGCTTTCAAAACACATCAAGCTGGTGGCGGCCTTCGATCACCGGCACATTTTCCTTGATCCCACGCCTGACCCGGCCGTTTCCTTCGCCGAGCGGAAGCGGCTCTTCAAGCTCCCCCGCTCGTCCTGGGCCGACTACAACCCTGCCAAGCTCAGTCCCGGAGGAGGAGTGTTCTCCCGGCTCGAGAAAGCAATCAGCCTCACCGAACCGGTCCGCCTCGCCTTGGGATTGGATGAAAATACGACGGCGATGACCCCGCCTGAGCTGCTCAAGGCAGTCCTCATGGCCCCCGTCGACCTGCTATACAACGGCGGAATCGGCACCTACGTCAAGGCCTCCACGGAGACGCATGCCGACGTCGGAGACAAATCGAACGATGCCATCCGGGTCAACGCCGCCCAACTGCGGACCCACATCATTGCCGAGGGTGGAAATCTGGGCATCACCCAACGGGGCAGGATCGAGGCCGCGCTGGCCGGGATCCTCGTGAACACCGATGCGATCGACAATTCCGCAGGCGTTGAATGCTCGGACCACGAGGTGAACATCAAGATCTTCATTGACCAGATGATCGCAGCAGGCAAGATGTCGCCGAACGAAAGAACGGGCTTCCTGCACTCCCTCCAGGACGAAGTAGGGCGGCTTGTCCTCAAAACCAACGTTGACCAGAACGTCCTCCTACTCAATGACAAGCAGTTGGTCCTCCAATGGAGCCCAAGCTTCGAACGGACCATGGACTGGCTCGACTCGGCTACGGACCTGGACCGGAAGCTCGAATGCCTGCCGACTACCGAGGAGCTTCGCGAACGCGTAGAGACCGGGGTGGGACTGACTTCGCCCGAACTCGCTGTACTGGCCGCCTATGCCAAGATCGAGCTGGCCAGGGAACTGACCGAAGGTGGGCTCGCGGACGATCCATGGTTCTCGCAAACGCTGCGGGAGTATTTCCCCCGCCAACTCTCGGAACGGTTCGGCGATGACGTCTCTATGCATCCTTTGCGCCGCCAAATCGTGGCCACGGTGGTCGCCAACGACATGATCAACCTCGGCGGCATAGCCTTCGCGTTCCGCGCCATGGAGGAAACCACCGTTTCGGCGGCTGCGGTGGCCCGCGGATTCGTGGTTATGCGCCATGTCTGGGACTTCGATTCCGTCACTGAAGCCCTGGGCCAAGTGCCGGCAAGCGTCCCTAAGGAACACGTGTGCGCTGTAGCCCTGGACACGCGGCGCCTCCTTGACCGATCCACCCGCTGGTACGTCACCCACGATTTCCGGGACAAACCCATTGCGGACGCCATTACGCGGCTCGAACGGCCTATGTCCCTGATGCGGGCCAATTTCACGAGCTTCCTGCACGGGATCAACCTGGACCACTCGTTGAACCGCCTTGCCCACACTGATTCGGTCGGCCTGCCCCACGACTTGGGCATCCGGGCCTCCGAACTCCTGGTCAGCTACGGCTTGTTGGACATTTCCGCGATCGCTGAAGCGCTGCAAGAGCCGGTCGCGGCCGTGGCGGAGGTCTACTTTGCCGTGTTCGAACGGATCTCGGCCATCCCCTTGCTGGAACACATCACGCTGTTGCCGCGGGACACGCACTGGGAAGCGTTGGCGCGTGCAGCCCTCCGTGACGACATGTACCTGGTTCTTGCCGACATGACCAAGGCGGTGGTCCGGCACACTCCACGCTCCTCGGAGGCTACTTCCGACCCCGTGGAGCGAATCATGGATTGGGAACGCGGAAACACCGAACAACTCGCGCGCGTCCAGGACACCATCAAAGCGGCCATCAAGCCCGGTCCGGTGGACATCGCGGCACTCTCGGTAGCCGTGAAGCTCCTTCGGGCCATGGTCCGCCGGTGACCCAAATCCCAGAATGACAGACATCCCATGACACTTTGCTATCTTTTATGCAGGAATTGCCGCTCCCCCGCGGCATCCCGCAGAAGGAGGCCCCCCAATGAGCACAGCCACAATAGAACACAACGAGATCCATTTGTCCTTTTCATCCGTCGATGAAGTCCACGCAGGACTTGACCATGCTGTCGGCACGCTCATCGAAGCCGCAGCCGAAAACGGCCGTTGCGGGATCCTTGTGACCCGCCGCGAGCCCGGAAGCTACACGGTGGCCCTGGACGAATCCGTGCCGTTCGGCCAGACCCGCGAGATCGTCGCGGCTTAGGCACAGGTACAGACAACAAAACCGGGGCTTGTTTTCCAGACCACGCCAAGAAGGCGCGGAATGGGAAACAAGCCCCGGTTTTCTGATCTAAACGGCCACTACACTCGACGCAACTCCACGCCGTCGGACTTCATGAAAAGCTGCTTGGCGGCTTCGTCGGCGCCGGGTCCTGCAGGTTCGAGCCACACAACGTTGCCGCTGCCCGAGACTTCCTGCACCTCCCCCGCCGCGACCACATGTGCGTGCCTTACGACTTCGATCCGCTCCCCCACCTTCAACGTTCCCCAGTTGGAAACGACGGCGGACTGTGCGATTCGCCTGGACAGGACTGTCCCGCGTGCCTTCATTGAACTTCTACCCCTTTGTGGATGTTCGTTACTTCAGTTGTGAACGGATTTCCCCGGCAGGCCCACGACATCGTCGGCGTGGACATGCCATACCCCATAAGTTCTACTACACAGAAAGCGCCCCGGGGCACGTATTGCCAAACATTTCCGGGGCGCTTCCTATTGTTCACTCGAACGGTATTTTGTTCGGCGTCAGGCGAGAATTCCGACGGCGGATTCGGCGGCCGCGCGGACCTCTCCAGCGCCTACAAGACGGTCCGCTGCTTCCAGCTCAGGTGAGAGGAAACGGTCAGTTCCAGGACCGTCGACGACGCCGCGGAGCACCTCGATCACGGCGGCGCCGGCAGGCCCCGGAGTGAGTTCCCCACCGGACAGCTGGGTGCGGATGTCGAGGGCACGGGTGCTCGTCACGAGTTCCACGGCAAGGACGCGTCGCAGGTTCTCGATGGCCTTGCGGAGCTTGCGTGCTGCGTGCCAACCCATGGAGACGTGGTCCTCCTGCATGGCGGAGCTCGGTATTGAGTCCACCGACGCCGGAACGGCCAGGCGCTTGTTGTCCGAGACGAGGCCGGCCTGGGTGTACTGGGCGATCATGAGGCCCGAGTCCACGCCGGGATCGTCGGCAAGGAACGCAGGGAGTCCGTGCGAGCGGGCCGGGTCCAGCATGCGGTCCGTGCGGCGCTCGGCGATGGAGGACAAGTCCGCGACGGCGATCGCCAGGAAGTCCAGCACATAGGCCACCGGGGCACCATGGAAGTTTCCGTTGGAAGACACGCGGCCGTCCGGGAGCACCACGGGGTTGTCGATGGCAGCTGCCAACTCGCGGGAAGCAACCAGCTCAGCGTGCGTCACGGTGTCGCGGACTGCGCCGGCCACCTGTGGTGCGCAGCGGAGCGAGTACGCGTCCTGGACCTTGGTGTCATTGACGCGGTGCGAAGCAACGATCGGCGAGTTGGAAAGCACCCGCAGCATGTTGTCTGCACTGGCAGCCTGGCCCGGGTGGGGACGCAGGGCCGCGTGCAGCTCCGGCAGGAACACCTGGTCCGTGCCGAGCAGCGCCTCGACGCTGAGCGCGGCGGTGATGTCCGCCGTCGTGAGCAGCAAGTGCAGGTCAGCGATGGCCATCAGGAGCATGCCGAGCATGCCCTCGGTGCCGTTGACCAGCGCGAGGCCTTCCTTTTCCGCCAGGACCACCGGCTCGATGCCGTGCGCGGCGAGGAGCTCGGCAACCGGCTTCTTTCCGGCGGCGCCGTAGAGCTCGCCGTCGGGGCCTGTGGCTTCGCCTTCGCCCATCAGGACCAGGGCGCAGTGGGACAGCGGAGCGAGATCGCCGGAGCAGCCGAGGGATCCGAATTCACGGACTACGGGGGTGATGCCTGCGTTGAGGACGTCCACCATGGTCTGCAGAACCACGGGACGAACGCCCGTGCGGCCCGATGCCAGGGTCTTGGCGCGCAGGAACATGATGCCGCGGACCACTTCGCGCTCCACGGCCGGGCCCATGCCGGCGGCGTGGCTGCGGATCAGCGACTTCTGCAGCTGGGTACGGAGCTCGTTGGGGATGTGGCGGTTGGCCAGGGCACCGAAACCCGTGGAGACGCCGTACGCCGGAACCTCGCTGTGGGCGAGGCCGTCGATGTGGGCGCGGACTTTGGCGACGGTGTCCAGGGCTTCCGGGGAGATGGTCACCTTGGCGTCGTGGCGTGCGACGGCGACGACGTCCTCCGGGGTGACTCCGCTGGAGCCGAGGATGACTGTCTGGCGGCCAAGGGATGTTGCTGTAATGGTCATGTTTCCTACTTAATTTGGGGCCACGCGAGCAGGGTTCCCTGGCCGAGCTTGCGAGGTTAGGGGGCTCGTGGGGATCGATTGCTCCGTAGGTGTCGTTTTGGTATGTGAAAACGACGGTTACGGAGCAATCGATGTGGTGGCTAAAGGGATTCGGTCATGGGGATGCGGACGCCGCGTTCCTTGGCGACTTCGACGGCGCGGGGGTAGCCGGCGTCGACGTGGCGGATGACGCCCATGCCGGGGTCGTTGGTGAGGAGCCGCTCGAGCTTCTGGGCGGCGAGGTCGGTGCCGTCGGCCACGGAGACCTGGCCGGCGTGCAGGGACCGGCCGATGCCCACGCCGCCGCCGTGGTGGATGGAGACCCAGGTGGCGCCGGAGGAGGTGTTGATCAGGGCGTTCAGCAAAGGCCAGTCGGCGATCGCGTCGGAGCCGTCGGCCATGGACTCGGTTTCCCGGTAGGGGGAGGCCACGGAGCCGGAGTCCAGGTGGTCGCGGCCGATCACGATGGGGGCCTTGACCTTACCTTCCTTCACGAGCTGGTTGAACAACAGCCCGGCTTTGGCGCGTTCGCCGTACCCGAGCCAGCAGATGCGGGCCGGCAGGCCTTCGAATTCAACGCGCTCCTGGGCGGCGTCGATCCACTTGTGCAGGTGCTTGTTCTCCGGGAAGAGCTCCTTGATGGCTTCGTCGGTGACGCGGATGTCCTCCGGGTCACCGGACAGTGCCACCCAGCGGAACGGGCCCAGGCCCTCGCAGAAGAGCGGGCGGATGTAGGCGGGGACGAAGCCGGGGAATTCGAAGGCGCGGTCGTAGCCGCCCTTGCGGGCCTCGTCGCGGATGGAGTTGCCGTAGTCGAAGACCTCGGCGCCAGCGTCCTGGAACTCGACCATGGCCTGCACGTGGCGGGCCATGGAGGCCTGGGCCTTCTTCGTGAAGCCTTCCGGGTCCGCCTCGGCCTCGGTGTGCCACTCGGCCACCGTGATGCCTTCGGGGAGGTAGGACAGCGGGTCGTGGGCGCTGGTCTGGTCGGTGACGACGTCGATGGTCAGCTCGCCGGCCTTGTGGCGGCGGAGCAGTTCGGGGAAGACTTCGGCGGCGTTGCCGACGTAGCCGACCGACCAGCCGCGGCGCTCTTCCTTGGCCTTGATCACCTTGGCGATCGCGGCGTCCAGATCGGTTTCGACCTCGTCCAGGTAGCGCTTGCCGGCGCGGCGGCGCAGCCGAGTCTCATCGACGTCCACGATCAGGCAGGCGCCGTCGTTCAGGGTCACGGCCAGCGGCTGGGCCCCACCCATACCCCCGCACCCGCCGGTCAGGGTCAGGGTCCCGGCGAGCGGGCCCTCCGTGGAGCCCTCGGCGGCGGGGGCAGGGTGCCGTCCCTCCGCGGCGAGTTTGTTCCCGACGGCGGCGAAGGTCTCGTAGGTGCCCTGCAGGATGCCCTGGGTGCCGATGTAGATCCAGGACCCGGCGGTCATCTGCCCGTACATCATCAGGCCTTCGGCCTCCAGGCGGCGGAACTCGGGCCACGTCGCCCAGTCCCCCACCAGGTTCGAGTTCGCCAAAAGCACCCGCGGCGCCCATTCATGGGTGCGGAACACGCCCACGGGCTTGCCCGACTGCACCAGCAAGGTCTCATCCTTCTCCATGGTCTCCAGGGTCCGGGTGATCGCGTCGAACGCGGCCCAGGACCGCACTGCACGGCCCGTGCCGCCGTACACGACCAGGTCATCCGGACGCTCGGCGACCTCCGGGTCCAGGTTGTTCATCAACATGCGCAGCGGCGCCTCGGTCTGCCAGCTCTTCGCGGTCAGCTCGGTACCGCGGGCGGCCCGGACAGGACGGGCTCCGGTAGTGAAATCGGCGGGTGCCATGGTGACTCCTTCGTCTCTGGAGGTTGCTAGGTGTAAGTCCTTCTGTATCCAGTAGAGCCCTTCCGCGACCGTCTTGGAACGGCTTTAGGGAGGGTGCTGTCCGGGATTACAGACTCAATTGACTCGCAGTAGATGTCGTTTTGAGCGCCCACGGCGACATCTACTGCGTGGGCCCACGCGCCAGGGTTCCCTGGCCGTGGGATTAGTTGGGTGGGGACGGGTGGGGTGGGAAGCTATTGCCCCGGGCGGCCGTGGATGCGCACGGACAACTCGTCCGCCGTTTTCTGGATTCGGGCGGCCAGAGCTGGCCATTCCTCAACCGGCACCCGGTCCTCGAGGAACGTCACGGCGACTGCCGCCGTCGGCCATCCCAAATGGTCAGTGACGGCGGCGGCCACCGAGCCGAAGCCTGGCGTGACTTCGCCGTGTTCAGTGGCGTAGCCTCGCTGCCGGACCTGGTCCAAATGCGAAGACAAGGCCGAGTACTTCATGATGGGCGATTCCATCTCGTGCCGGGCCGTGAAGGCGGCGGCATTCGGATACAGGGCCCTGACCTGCGATTTCGGCAGGGCAGCCAGGATGGCACGCCCGCTGGCGGTGAGGTGGCTGGGAAGCCGGACCCCGACGTCGGTCACCAAGGACGGACGGTTCTTGGCCCGCTCTTCCACGATGTAAAGCACATCGCGGCCATGCAGCACGGCCAAATGCGCGCTCTCGCCGATCGCATCCACGAGGGCGGCCAGCATCGGGCGGCCGAGGCGCGACAAAGGCTCTTGCCGCGAGTAGGCCGAACTGAGTTCAAAGGCGCTAATGCCCAGGCCGTAGCGCTGTTCCTCGTGAAGGTGCAGGACGAAACCGTTGGCCTCCATGACACCAAGCAGGTGATAAACGCTGGACCGGGGCAGTCCCAGTGCGGTAGCAATGCTGGACGCTGCCATCGGGCCTCGCCGGGAAGCAAGCAACTTCAGGATGCGCAGGGTGTTCTCGGCGGCAGGGACCTTGGAAGCGGCCCGGCCTTGGGTGGACGGCTGTGTGGTCATGGCTCCTCTTCGAGTGCACGGTCATCCCCGGCACGCCCTTCTGCCACAAGGGCGAAAGCGGGGATGTCCGGGATCCCGTACTTAAGCGTGCGCCCTGCGGGACGGTTCGGAAAGCCAATCAGAACCCAAGGTGTCTGGAATACCAGACATTCGCAAGGCTATTGGGCTAGCTTCCGGCCGGTTCCACCGCGACCACTACTTTGCCCCGTACGCCGCGGCCGTGCGCATACCGGATTGCGTCGGGAGCTTCAGTGAGGGGAAAGGTCTTGTCGATGAAAGGCGTGACTTTGCCTGCCTCAATCAGCCCCGTCAGGAAGCGCAGGTCTTCCTGGCGTTCCACGGCCATCAGGCCGCTCAGCTTTTGCCCCAGGAACAGGGACAGCATGGGCGCGCGAAGGGCGCGGTCGAAGCCGCCCAGCCAACGGCCACCGCCTTCCCCTCCGACGATGATGAGCCGCCCCCGCGGGGCGAGTGCCCGCCGAAGCTGCTTGAGCGGACGGTTGCCCGCGGTGTCCAGGATGAGATCGTAGTGCGTGGTTCCATCGGTGACGTCTTCGTTGGCGTAGTCGATGACGTGGTCGGCGCCTGCCGATCGGACCACCTTCATTTTCGGCGCGCTGCACACGCCAGTGACCACCGCGCCGAACGCCTTCGCCAACTGGACGGCGAACAATCCCACTCCGCCCGCCGCACCGATGATCAGGACCTTCTCCCCCGCTTCCAGCTTCCCACTGTCCCGGAGGCCCTGCAGGGCGGTAGTGGCCGAAATGGGAACGGCCGCGGCCTGCTCGAAGTCGAGCGTGGAGGGCTTCGGCGCAATCTTCTCCTCCTTGGCGCACGCGTATTCGGCAAAGGAACCTTCGCACGTTCCGAAGACCTCGTCACCGGGACGAAACTGGGTCACTTTCGCGCCGACGGATTCCACCGTGCCCGCCACGTCCCTGCCACGGATGCGGTTCTTGGGCTTCCTTACTCCGAACCCGAACGCCCTGGTGAGGTACGGGAGGCCCGTCATCAGATGCCAGACGCCGGGATCGACGCCGGCAGCGCGGACCCGTACGAGGACTTCGCTTTCGCCGGGGACCGGTATGTCGACGTCGGCAAACTCGAGCACATCTTCGGAGCCGTAACTGTCTTGAACGATCGCTTTCATGATGTTTCTCCTTCGCTGTCCGGGTACTGGAACACGTCGTCGAGCGGCACGTTCAATACGCGGGCGATTTGGAATGCCATTTCAAGGGAAGGCGAATAGCGGCCCTGCT
Source organism: Arthrobacter sp. FW306-04-A (assembly GCF_044358315.1). GTDB lineage: Bacteria > Actinomycetota > Actinomycetes > Actinomycetales > Micrococcaceae > Arthrobacter. The sequence goes on along the minus strand of NZ_CP084559.1, from coordinate 254,405 downwards.
CGATGGCGATGATGGTCTGCCGGGTTACTCCGATACTGTCCGCCAGTTGCGCTTGGGTCATTTCATCGCGGGCAAAGCGGAGGGCCCGGATGGAATTGGTGACTTTGGTCGGCTTCACCACGGCTGGAACCCCCGGCGGTAGGCGATGATCTTCGCAACGGATCCGAGCACTGCGGAGAGAACGAAGGCCAAGTAGATGACGTTGGCGATCCAAAAGTAGTCCAAAGTGGCCATGGCCATGATCAGTGCCGCCACTGCGCCAATGATCACGAACGACTGGCCGATGTACTCGCCAAAGCGATAAATCTCCTTGTCCCTCTGGTCCTTCCCCGCGTTCTTGGGAGAAGCCATCCGAATCAGGATGTGAAGCACTATGGATACCCCGATCGACGCTCCGATCGTCCAGAGCATGGGCGCCACGTAGGGAACCTGGGTCAGCGGAGCGCTTTCCGCGCCGCCCAAGACGATGATGAGGTACGCCGCGTAGGAGCCCACCGCGAGCACGCCCATGATCCAGGCACTCTTTTCTTCGAATGACATTTCGACTCCCATGTAAAACAAAGCTGACATTGCAAATGTAAAGCTTAATTGACATTGAGTCAAGAGTTTTTGACCTCTAGACCAAATCCCAGTGGTCGAGGAATCGCCAAGGAGCGGCCATTCCTCGATCACACGCCGCCAGCGTCTGAGAACCGAGACAGCGATGCGCCGTGAGGCCCATCACAGGCCGTCCCGAAATGGTCTGCTGGTTAACAGTCCCCCTCCCAATGACGAGAAGGTATTCGCATGCAGCAAGCACCAATAGCGGGCAGGACAACAGTGGCCAAAGCCGCCGAAGGCGCGGTAACCACCGTTCTCAGCCGCGGCCTCAACGTCCGCCACATCCGCTTCATGGCCCTCGGTTCGGCCATCGGAACAGGCCTCTTCTACGGCTCCGCGTCTGCCATCCAAAAGGCGGGCCCGGCGGTTCTCTTCGCATACATCATCGGTGGCGCCGCCGTCTTCATGGTGATGCGCGCGCTCGGCGAAATGGCTGTCCGCCACCCCGTTTCCGGCTCATTCGGCCAGTACGCCAGCCGTTACCTCGGACCGCTGGCAGGGTTCATCACCGGATGGACCTACGTCTTCGAAATGGCCATCGTGGCGATCGCGGACGTGACAGCGTTCAGTATCTACATGGGCTTCTGGTTCCCACAGGTAGACCGCTGGATCTGGGTCCTCGCGATCATCCTGCTCCTCGGGGCCATGAACCTCCTGAGTGTCAAGGTTTTCGGAGAACTCGAGTTTTGGTTCTCGCTAATCAAGGTTGTGGCGATCATCGCCATGATTGCGGGCGGTGCGGCGATCATCGTGTTCGGCTTCCACACGGGCAGCGGCGGTGCGGCACCGGGGCTGGGGAACCTCGTTGACCACGGCGGCCTGTTCCCGAACGGTTTCGAGGGGCTCCTGGCCTCGTTCGCCGTCGTCATGTTTGCCTTTGGCGGGATCGAAACGATCGGCATCACCGCAGGCGAGGCCGCAGACCCCAAGAAGGTCATCCCGCAGGCCGTGAACACCGTGCCCGTGCGCGTGCTGCTGTTCTACGTCCTGACTCTCGGAGTGCTCATGAGCCTGTTCCCATGGAATGAAATCGGCACCAACGGGAGCCCGTTTGTGCAGATCTTCAGCGGCCTCGGCATTCCCGCAGCGCCCCACATCCTCAATGCCGTGGTGATCACCGCGGCGCTGTCCGCGATCAACAGCGACATCTTCGGCGCGGGACGCATCCTCTTCGGTCTCTCCCAGCAAGGTCACGCACCCAGGAGTTTCGGCAAGGTTTCACGTCACGGGGTTCCCTGGATGACAGTTGTCCTGATGGGCGGGATCCTGCTGGTGGGCGTGGTGCTCAACGCGGTGATCCCTGAAAGTGTGTTCGTCATCATCGCCTCCATCGCCACATTCGCGACCGTCTGGGTGTGGGCTTTGATCCTCGCCTCGCACGTGGCGATGAAGCGGGAGATCAAGGGCAAGGGACTGCCGGCGTCGGAATTCGCGTCGCCGTGGTGGCCCACCGCTTCCGTGCTGACCATTGCGTTCATGGCCATGGTGATCGTCATCCTTGGCGTCTTCGAGGACACCCGCGTGGCGTTGTACGTGGGTGCGGTATGGCTCGGGCTGCTCGTGCTGGCCTACAAGCTGTGGGTCCGCGGCGGCGGACGTGTCCGTGCGGATCTCGTGGACGAGACAGGCTCGATGCCGGTGGTCGCCCAGCGCTCCTAATAGGTCTACCGCTTTCGCCGAATGTGCAGATCACGGCAGTGTTTTCGAAAAACACTGCCGTGATCTGCCATCTCGCGGCAATCACGAATGAAGGCCTTTCGACACTGGGTGCGACGGGCGGGGTCATGATGATCGGGCTCGGCGGAACCCTGGCGCTCACGGGCACCAAGTCCCAGCGTGCACGCTCACGGAACCCCCGGCGACAATCACGGAATCAGCCGGCCGGGAGCCAATCTACTACGTGCGCGTCTGCGTCATAGACCCGGCATACACGCTGTCCGTCCTGGGCAGGACCATCAGCCAGCTTGATGGTGGTCTTCATCAGAACATCATAGGCCGGCAGGCCGGTCGCCCCCGTTGACCGTACGGGTGTCCCGGAGAAGGCGATAGAGACGACGATGTATGGCCGGGGCACCACCGTTCCGGTCACTGTTCCGGAATGGGCAGCGTCGCTTTGGAGCCGGGCAGTACAAATGTCCTCGATACGTTGGATCCCCGCTCCGTCGAGGCCCTGCGCCCCGGGAGCCGGCGCCGCGGGAGCCGGCGCGGGGGGAGCTGGCACCGGTGCGGCTGGTGCTTCGGGCTTGGAGCTGGCAACCGGGGCTGGGGCTGGGGCCTGACTTGAAGGCGCGGCGCTAGAGGACGCATTCGCGGCGGGCGTTGAGGTGGCGCCACTCGGTGTCGCGGATGGCGTGTTGTTGGCAGCCGAGGCAGAGGGAGTCGCGCTGGCGGTGACCGGCGTCGTGGCGCCCTGAATCGAGTGTGATCCTGTCTGCGTGGCATTGAGGGTAATCGCCCCCGCCAATCCGACCGCGACCACGCCCGCAACTACGATTCCTGCTTTTGCCGCTCGTTTCATTGTTCCCCGCTCACGCTCCGAGCCTAGGGGCCGTTCGCCCGGCCTGGCTTGCGTAGCGCCTACCCGTCTTTTGCCCGGACTACTTGGATGACCACTTGCTTGAATCGGGCTTCCTGTCCGAGTAGTTGACTAAGTAACGTGAGTGGCCCCTGTGGCATAACGGGTGAAAGTCACTCATGTGCCTTGTGAGGTCGGCGCCTACCCTAGGCACATCGCAACTGCAAGGGAGTGGTTCTGATGTTTGATCCCACATCGAGGTACATCGTTCAGATGCGGGTGCGGCGTGGCTTCGCGCTGGCCTCACGGTTACGCCGGGTATTTTCCCGGGCAGCCAAGCAGGCCAAAGTGACGGCCTCCCCTTTCAAGGTTGGCGACTACGTGGCTGGAGACGATCCTTTCAACGGGTGCCAGGAAGGCGTAGTGGCCGTCATCAATGGTTCATCGATTGGCTTGCGGACTGTCGTGCCAAGGGGTGCGACGGTGGTCTACTACGACTACCGCCAGTTGAGGAGGCCGTGGTGAACATGTCCGCCGCGGGCATTCCAGCAAACCGATTCATGACAATCGCCGAGGTTGCCGAGGCCTTGAGGGTATCCAGAATGACCGTCTACCGCCTAGTGCACTCGCACGCCATCCACGCGGTGCGATTCGGGCGGTCATACCGCGTTCCGGAATCGGCGGTGGAGTCCTACATTGAACACTCTGCAGTGGACGAGGCCGAGCAGCATCAGGAAGGCGCCGGAGGCTAGGACGTCGAACTCCAACGTGACGCCGGTCCTGTCAGAATATTGGGCCTGTCAGAATGTTCGTTCCGACGGAGTCGCGTTCCACTGGCGGACACTCAATCTTGACCACGGTGCTGCCGGCAGGTTCATCGACGCCGAGGAGGAGGCGCACGCCAGCAGCGCCTAGTTCGTAGTGCGGCAGCGCGACAGTGGAGAGCGGTGGCCGCATGTGGGCGGCGATGACTTCCTGGTTGTCGAACCCGACGACGGCCATGTCCTCGGGAATCGACAACCCCTGTTGCTTCAGCCCGTCGTAGAGACCCATGGCCATACGGTCGTTGTAGCAGAAGACCGCTGTGACGTCCCGTTTGAGAAGTTCATTGACGGCTCCGTATCCACCTTCCTGATCAGGAAACGCGTCAAACACGAGGTGGGGGTCAAACGCGACCCCTGCAGATTCGAGCGCTTCCCGGTAGCCCTGGAGACGTCCATCCTTGGCCGGGGCTGGGATCGTTGCGTTGATAAAGGCGATTCGTCGGTGCCCCTTGCGCAAGAGAATGTCGGTTGCTTCCCGTCCGCCATGAACTTCATCCGGGACCACAGCGAGGGCGTCGGAGTCCGGAGAGAAGCAGTTCACCAGCACGAAGTCCGTCTCGTGCAACGCGGCGGGGATCTCGGCCGGGCGGTGGAACCAGGTGGAATACAGGATGCCGCGAACCTTGTGCTCGAGCATCATCGAGATAGCGTCCCTTTCCGCGGGCTCGTTGCCCTCGGTGTTGGCGACCAAGAGAACGAATCCGTGTTTCCAGGCTTCGTCCTGGGCACCGTGGATGATCTGCCCTGCGAAGGGGGTCGTCGCGATCGCGTCAGCGACGAGGCCAATGAACCGTGAACTGCCACTCACCAGGTTCTTGGCGAGGGCATTCGGGCGATAGCCCAGTTCGCGGATCGTGTCCAGCACGCGCTTGCGGGTCCCGGCCCCGATCCTGGCGTCTTTCTTGTTGTTGACCACGAGGGAAACCGTGGCAACGGAAACTCCAGCCCCTTCCGCTACCTCCCGCATCGTGACCGGATGACTCGTCCTCGGAGTCATAGGTGGATGCAAGTGGTTAACCTCGGGTTCTCTCAAGCTTTCTTCAGACGTCATTGGCCCTCCCCTCACAGTCTATCCAGTGGCCACGTCCTCATCCCTTCGTGGCCCCGCTCTCGAGGCCCTGGATCATCGCCTTGTTGAGGACGAGGAACACGAGCAGCAAAGGAGTGATGGTGATGCAGACAGCCGCAAACGTTGCAGTCCAATCGACCTTGCCCATCGCTCCGATGTAGTTCTGCAACCCCAGCGGGATGGTCTTGAGTCCTTCGGAGAGCACGAACGTGTTCGCGAAGATGAAGTCGTTCCAGATGAAGATGCTGTTCACCAGCACCACGGTCACTACGGTATTGGTCGACAGCGGCAGGGTGATCAGTCCGAAGATGCGGTACGGGCCCGCGCCGTCCAGCGAGGCTGCCTCATAGGTTTCCCTGGGAATGTATTCAAAGAATGACGAGAAAAGGTAGATCGACATAGGAAGTGCGAACCCGGCCAAGGGGATGATCATCGACTGGTAGGTGTCCAACAGGTTCACGGACGAGTAGTCGATGAACAGCGGCACAAGTGCGATCTGCACCGGCACGATGATGCCGATCAGGAAGAGGCCCCGGACGAATTTGCTGAACCGGAATCCAAGGACTTGCAGCGCATACGCGGCCATCATCCCCAGCAGGACGATCAGGAGATTGGCACCCATCGTGACGATGAAACTGTTCAGGATGTTCTGTCCGAGGTTGCCGGTCTGGAAAGCACGGGCGTAGTTGTCGAAGCTGATGGAGCTCGGCAGCGCAAAAGGATCACCGGTGGCGAAGTCGTGCTCGTTCCGCAGGCTCGTGAGGAACAGCCAGGCGAGGGGGTAGACCTGCACCACGACGATGAGGACGATCAGCACCCTGGACAAGCTTCGGAAGACGTTTGGCTTGCGCCGCCGACGGCGCGGAGCCGGGCTGCTTGGCGGGGCAGGGATCGGCCGGGTAACCGGGGCTGTTTGCGCGGTCATGCGTCGGCCTTTCGTTTGAGCATGAGCAAGATGAGTCCGACGGCGACGAGGCACTCGATGACGATGAACACGGAGATGGTGCTGGCGTAGCCGAAGTCGGTGCTGGTGAACGCGGTTTTGTACATGTAGGTCGTCAGGAGCTCCGAGGACTGGCCGGGGCCGCCGTTGGTCATGAGGTAGGGGATGTCGAATCCGCGCAGGCCGTAGGTTGTGGCCATGATGGTGGTGGTGATCCACACGGGCCGGATGTAAGGGAACCGGATTTTGGTGAACAGCTGCCACTGGTTGGCGCCATCCAGGCGCGCAGCTTCTTCAAGTTCCTTCGGGACGGCGAGCAGGGCGGCATAGATGATGAGCATGTACAGGCCCGTGAACCGCCAGCCTTCAGGGGCCGAGACTGCCGCGAGGACCGTGTTGACGTCGGAAAGCCAAGAACGTTCGAGGGCGCCGAGACCGATCCAGCCGAGGACCTGGTTGAGCAGGCCCACTGGATCGATTGAATAGATGCGTACGAAGAGGAACGCGATGGCCACCGTCGAGATCACCGCAGGCAGCAGGTAGAGGGTTTTGATGATTCCGGCACCGCGGCGCAGCGAGGTGAGGAGGCTGGCGACGAACAATGCACCGCCCAATTGCAGGACCAAGCAGATGGCGAGGTAGCCGAGGGCATTGATGAAGGAGTGCCAGAAGACACTGTCGCCGGTGAGCATGCGCACGTAGTTCGCGAAGCCCACGAACTCCATGTCGCTGATGCCGTTCCAGGAGAAGAAGCTGAGGAACAACGATTGCAATATCGGGAACAGCACCGCGACGCCGTAGAGCAGCAGGGGCGGGAGCAGGAAGACCAGGACCGAGAGCCGTGATCGATTGGGAAGCATGGGAGTGCCTTTCGGGTGGGGGGCCTGCGCCCCCCACCGCTTGGGGTTACTTGAAGAACTTCGGAGCGTTTTGCGCGATGGTGTCATCCATCGTTTTTGTGAATTCGGCAGGCTTGATGTTGCCCTGGGCCAAGAGCACGAGCTCTTGCTGCAGCCTGCTGTTCGTTGTCGGGTCAAGCTGGGTGTCCCAAGGCATCGCGAGCTTCGTCCCGAGATCCTTCGCCTGGTCGATCGCCTTCTTGTAGAGCGGTGTCGCGTTGGCGGGAATCGTCGTCTGCACGTTCGTCGTGGGCGAGAGGGCGCCAGTGGCCGCGTACTCCGAGGGGTACTTGGCGAGGGCGAACTTCAGGAAGTCGCTCACCAGCGGATCAAAGGTCTTTGAGTTGACCGCCATGCCGATCCCTGAGGTCGCAACGTACTCATTCGCGGCCGTGGCGGAACTTGGCGTGGCCGGAAGCGTGAAGTAGTCAACGTCACTGCGCACTGCCGGATTCAGCTTGTCCGTCGCGAGGCTCGGCAGCTCCCAGGTGCCGATGTTGTACATGGCAGCCTTGCCCGAAGTGAAGAGGTTCTGGGCATCGGAGTAACCCTGCGACGAGAACCCGTCCTGGAAGCAACCGGCCCCTCCGAGCTGGCTGATCCAGTTGACTGTCTTCTGCCCGGTGCTATCGCTGAACTTCGCGTCACCCTTCTTGAGCTTCTGCACGAAGTCGGGTCCGGCGTCGCGGAAGGGCTGGTAGGAGACGTAGCGCTCAAGGGGCCACTGGTCCTGGCCGTCAAGAGCGAGCGGCGTGATCCCGGCCTTGCGCAAGGCAGTGCACATCGCGGGGATGTCGTCGATTGATTTCGGCACCGATACCCCGGCCTGCTGGAAAAGGGCCTTGTTGTACCAGAAGTACTCGAGCTCGAACTGGAACGGGATCATGTAGAGGGACCCGTCGTCGAAGCGCTGGTAGTTCAGCGCGTTCGTCCGGTAAGTGTCGTAGACGCCAAGGTCTTTCAGCAGCTTCTCGGCATCAACCATCGTGCCTTTCTTGGCGAGCTGCTGGGCGAAGGGGGTCGCATCCGTGTCGAACAGCTCCGGAAGCTTGTTCGCGGCGGCGAGGGTCTCATACTTCTGAATGTAGGACGGCCGGTCAGGGGTCGTGATCAGATTCAGGGAAAAGCCAGGATGGGTCTGGGCGTATTCGTCGGCGACCTTTTTCATGATGTTGATCACCGCACCATCGGCAGGCCGGGACAGAAGCCACGAGATTTGCCGCGGCTTGATTTCGCCGGTGGGGCTGACGTTGGCTGCCGGATTGCCGCCGCCGCTGCCACATGCGGCGAGGGCGAGGGCGAGGGCTGCGGCTGCTGCTACAGCGGCCGTTCGCAAGAGTTTCTTCATGGGGGGACAATCTCCTTTGATTTTGAACGGAAGTTTGGCGCTGGGTATTTAGTTGTCTGTGCGCTTACGTATCTCAAGTTCAGTGACGGTGACGCTGCCTTCACCGGCGAAAACGCCGATCCGGCCGTCCGGTAGCCCGTAGATCCGGGCGCTCAAGGCGACCTGCCCGTCGACGACGACGACGCAGAGGTCCCCGTCCACGACAAGTTCAAGGGTGTGCTCTCCCGGTACGAGTTCGCAGGGGCGTTCCAACTCGATCTCGAAGGGGACATCCCCCGAGACGTGCCATTGCGCGTCGCCGTTGATTTCCCGGGGCCATCGGTCAAACACCATCCGGCTGCGCTTCGGTTCCAGGCGGATGATGTAGGACTCGTCCCCGTCCGCGCTTGAGCGGAGCAGCAGTCCGCACTCGGTTGTGTCGGGTTCTATCTGCAGCACCGCACGGGCGTAGAACTGGCGAGGGAGGACTTCATCGGACACGGTGACTGCGTACCCGTCCGGAGCATGTAGCGCCACCGGAAGGGCATTGCCGAAGGTTACCGGGATTTCGTCCCAGAAGCTCTCGACAAGTTCGTCGGCGAAGGAAAACGCTAGGGTACCGTCGCCGTTCTGGCGCGCCTCGAGGACGGACATCGTGCCCGCCCACTGCCAGGCGCCGTCGTCGCGGTTGTCCTCTTTGCTGGCGATCCAGCCGAAGAAGAACCTGCGACCATCCCGCTCGGCCGTCTTCGAGGCATAAAACGCGCGGCCGTCAACGGTGTCCCGTGCCGGCACGATCCATGGCCCGTCCGGGCTTTTCGCCATGCGGTAGCGGGTGGTGAAGGACTCTGAGAATTCCGAATAGACCAGGTACCACCAGTCGCCCCAGGCGAAAACCTCCGGGCATTCGTGTGTGATGTACCGGCGCGGATCCCAGAACGGCTCGGTGTGCTCCCAGTCCATCAGGTCCGGGGAGACGCATTGGGCGATCACTCCGCGGCGGCGCTCCGGACCCTCCGCGTGCCGTGCGGCCAGCAGCATCCGCCACAAACCGCTGGCCTCGTCCTTGAAGACAAACGGATCGCGCCAATCGCCGGACTCGTAGCCGGCCGGGGCGCCGAAGGTCAGCTCCGGATGCTTCACCCACGTCAGCATTCCGTCAGTGCTCGTGGCATGCATGACGAGTTGCAGCGGGGCCCCGTCGGAGCCGAGGTGCCGAGGATTCTGCCCCGTATAGAACAGGTGGTGAATTCCGGACTCGTCGCACACAACACTGCCCGTGTACGCATTGAAGTCCACATCACCCTGCCCACCATGGTGCAGCGACACCCCATGGTCCTCGAACCGCGTGAGGTCCTTGGTGGTCACAAGATTCCACGACGTTCCCGGCTTCGGTTCGTTCCGCACCTCGTGCAGATAGAAAAGCCAAAACTCCCCGTCCTTCTGGAAAGGGATCAAGTCTCCGACCCATCCATCGGCGGGCTGGAAGAAGACTGAGTAAGTCATCAGCGTTGATGTCCATTTCTGCTAAAGCGTTTGATCACTGCAAGCGTAACCGAGGTCACACTTTTGATCAAGCGTTTTAGCAGATTGTTTTAGCTCGCACGACGCCGGTCAGATCACCGCAGTTAGGACGTCGCGCAGACCGCGCGGTTCCGCCCGAGGGACTTGGCTTGGTAGAGGGCTTTGTCGGCGGCTGCAATCATGTGGACCACCTCGGCGTCGACGAAGGTGCTGGGGGCGATGCCGTAGCTCACAGTGGGGAAAGTGATTCCGTGCGGCGTTTTTGCCGAGGCCAACCGGCGGCTGATTTCGCTCGCAATGATTTCGGCACTCTCCACGTCGGCCCCGGGAAGCAGGATGGTGAATTCCTCTCCGCCGTACCTCCCGACGAGGTCAGTGTGGCGGACCGAGGCCTGGCACGCGGCGGCGAATGCCTGGATGGCGGAATCGCCCGCGGCGTGGCCGTAGCTGTCGTTGAGGGCCTTGAAATGGTCCAGGTCGGCGAGGATCAAGGTGGAGACCGATCCCGCGGAGTGCAGCCTGTTGATTTCCTGGGTGGCCAACTCCATGAAGGCTACGCGGTTGAGAAGCCCCGTCAGGCCGTCGCGGGTGGCACGTTCGTTGAGGCCGTTAATAAGCTGCTCGTTGCTCAGCGCCGTCATGCTGAAGGACACGGTGACCAGCAGCACGATAGTGACCACACTGGTGGTTGCCGAGCTGAAATAAGTACCGAAGTCCGGCCCGTCGGGCCCTTCCACGACGTAGGCGATCCCCCGGCCGAAAAAGAATGCGCCCAGGACTCCCGCGGCCAGCGCCAGGGATCGGCCGGTGCGGGAAACAGTGGGCTTCAGCCGCCAAAGTTCAACTGTTGCCAGGGCCATTCCCAGGGACATCATGGCCAAATACACCAGGCCGCCAGACCATTCGTTAGCGGCCGGATTCTCCAGCGCTGCGGCCACAGTGGTGGCGACGGGTCCGGCGAGGAGTTGCCACCGCGGCGTCGGAAGCAACCTCAAAGAACGCGAGCCCGCCCACACACTGAATGCCCCGGCAACCAGCAAGGCATTGCCGAGGGGACCTGCCCAAATTTGCTGGGACGTCCCGGTGAGCAGGTACGCCACGTTTCCGGTAAGTAAGAAGACGAGGGCAAGGCACCACCAGCCGCTGTACGCGGAGCGGGTCCGGCGGAACGATCCGAAAAACAGCAGGCACAGGGTGAGCGCGACAACGCCCAGAGCCACCTTGAGACTGACCGGATCGAGACCCATATTTAGTTCCCCTCGTACGCCACACCAGCCTACGACATCCAGGGGTCGTTCGGCCCGGCAATCGCGGGTAACAAACTTGCCGGGCCGAACAGCCGAGCGGGCGTTAGCGGGCGGGCGTTAGCGGGCGGACCAGCCCCCATCCATCGTGTAACTGGCCCCGGTGACCATGCCGGCGTCGTCGGACGCTATCCATGCGGCCAGCGACGCAACCTCCTCCGGCTCCACCAGGCGCTTCACTGCGGACTCCGTCAGCATGACCTTGGCCAGGACCTCGGATTCGGGGATCCCGTGCAACAAGGCCTGGTCCGCGATCTGCCTTTCGACGAGTGGCGTGCGCACGTACCCCGGATTGATGCAGTTGGACGTGACCCCGCGCTGGCCGCCTTCGAGGGCTGTCACTTTGCTGAGTCCCTCAAGCCCGTGCTTGGCCGAGACGTAGGCGCTCTTGAACGCAGACGCCCGCAGACCGTGGACCGAGGAAATGTTGATGATCCGGCCGAACCCGTTGGCGTACATGTGTGGCAATGCGGCCCGGATGAGCAGGAACGGGGCCTCGAGCATGAGGGCCAGTATCCGGCGGAAGTCTGCCGGCTCGAACTCCTCGATGGGAGCGACTTTCTGGATGCCGGCGTTGTTGACCAGGATGTCGCAATCCAGGCTGAGTCCGGCCAGCGCCTCCGTGTCGAGCAAGTCGACAGCCCAGGCGGTGCCGCCGAGCCTATCGGCGAGCGCTGCAGCTCCGGCGGCGTCGACGTCGGCCACCACAACTTTCGCGCCCCGCGCGGCGAGGGCCGTGGCACATGCCGCCCCGATTCCGCTCGCCCCGCCGGTGACCAAGGCCTTGCGGCCTTCCAGGGTCATGCGCGGGCACCTGTCGGCAGGCCGTGGCGAACGGCGTCGGCGTTGTCAACGTCCTCGAGTGCCACCCCGCGCGTCTCCTTGAGTGTCAAGACAACGACGGCGGTGATGGCGCAAGCGATCACCAGGTAAATGGCGGTGGGCATCCAGGATCCGGTGTCCTTGAGCCACTGGGTCGCCAGCAGCGGGGCCAGCGAACCGGCGAAGATCGAGGTGACCTGCGAGCCAAGCGAGACGCCCGAGTAGCGCATGCGGGTGGGGAAGAGCTCGGTCATGATGGCCGGCTGCCCTGCGTACATGAAGGCGTGCAGGCACAGGCCGATGGTCACGGCCGCAACGATCACCACGGGGTTCTTGGTGTCGAACATGGGGAAGGCGAAGAACGGCCACGTGGCACCGGTTATGGCACCGATCAGGTAAACCGGCTTGCGTCCCCAGCTGTCCGCCAGCCTGCCGATTTGGGGTATGACAATGAAGTGGATGACGTGGGCAATCAGCAAGGCGAGCAGCAGGGACGAGGTGTCGTATTTGTGCACGCTCTTGAGGTAGACGATCGAGAAGCTCACCACGAGGTAGTACATGATGTTCTCGGCGAACCGCAGTCCCATGGCCTGCAGGATGCCCTTGGGGTACTTGCGGATGACCTCGCCGACGCCGTAGCTGACGGCCTGTTCCTTCTCCACCAGGGCTTTCGCCTCAAGGAAGATCGGCGCCTCGGTCACGTGGGTGCGGATGTAGTAGCCCACGAAGACGATCACGGCGGAGAGCCAGAAGGCCACACGCCAGCCCCAGCCAAGGAAGGCCGCGCTGCTGAGCGTGGTGGACATGATGAACAGGACCAGCGTGGCGAGGAGGTTGCCGACTGGAACGGCGGCCTGCGGCCAGCTTGACCAGAAGCCACGCGACTTGTTGGGGCTGTGTTCTGCCACCAGCAGCACCGCGCCGCCCCATTCGCCACCCAGCGCGAAGCCCTGGATGAAGCGGAGTGCCACGAGCATGGCCGGCGCCCAGTAACCGAGGTCGGCGAAGCCGGGGAGGCAACCCATGAGGAAGGTGGAGACACCAACAATCACGATGGTGAGCTGCAGGGTGGGTTTGCGGCCTAGCCTGTCGCCGATCTGGCCAAAGACGATGCCGCCCAGGGGCCGGGCCACGAAGCCCACTGCGTACGTCAGGAATGCCTGGATGATGCCGTCAAGCTCGTTGCCGGTGGGCGGGAAGAAGTACTTGCCGAAAACCAGCGTTGCGGCGGTGGCGTAGAGGAAGAATTCGTACCATTCCACCACTGTGCCCACCATCGAGGCCGCGACGATTTTCTTGAGGCCTGAGCCTTTGCTTGCTGGGCCGTTGCCGGTTGCACCTGTGGCCTTGCTGCTGGAGTGCCCGTCGGGCTGGCCAGCGCCTGCTGCGGAGCGTTGTCCTACGCTCATGTCCATCTCCTTAGTGTCCACGCTGACATGTGCTGTGATCCACAACACGAAATGCTCCAATGAGTATTGCCGCACATCATCGGTGCTTCAATGGCCAAAATGGCACCAAGTGTGTGCATAATTGCAGATATGAATCCGAATCCGGACGATCTACTGGTCCTCCTCGCCGTATCGCGCTCAGGTAAGTTCACGACGGCGGCCCAAGCCTTAAGGCTGAACCACACCACCGTTTCCCGCAGGATCGCCGCGCTGGAGAAGGCGCTCGGCGGCCGGGTCCTCGCGCGGGCCGCTGGGGGCTGGGAAGTCACGGAACTCGGGGCCGAAGCCGTGGGCGTGGCGGAGCGGATCGAGGCTGCGGTGGGCACGCTGGGACCGGAAGACCGCGCACCGGACCCCATTGCCGGCGTCGTACGCATGACCGCAACCGACGGTTTCAGCGCATACATCGCTGCACCGGCCGTGGCGCGCTTGCGGCGATCGCATCCCGGCCTCACCGTCGAGATCATCACGGTGACCCGCCGGGCACTCCAGCAGCGCTCCGGCCTCGACGTGGAGGTGGTGGTGGGCGAACCGCAGGTGCACCGGGCGGAGGCGTTGCTGCTGGGCGAGTACATGCTCGGGATGTATGCCTCGAGGGAGTACCTGGCTTTCCACGGCGTACCCTCCACTGTGGAAGAGCTGACGCAACACCAGTTGGTTTACTTCGTGGATTCGATGCTGCAAGTGGACGATCTCGACGCCCCTCGCAGGCTGGTCCCGTCCATGCGCGACGGCTTGAGTTCAACCAATGTCTTCGTCCACGTGGAGGCGACCCGCGCCGGGGCCGGGATCGGCTTCCTGCCGTGTTTCATGGCGGACCGGCACCCGGACCTGGTCCGGCTTCTGCCCTCGGACTTCGCGGAGCTACTCCCCTACTGGATGGTCCTGCGGCCGGACTCGATGCGCCGCCCGGCCGTTGCAGCCGTCGTGCACGCCCTGCAGGAGGAGACGGCCGCGCACCGGGAACTGCTACTGGCGCGCCGCTAGCGAGCATCGATTGCTGAGCCACGGTCGTTTTGGGCGCCCAAAGCGGCAGTTACGTCAGCCCACGCCGGGAGGGTTCCCTGGCCGAATTCTTGAGGCGAGGGGGCCGGTGGTGAGCGGGCGTCAGGGGGCCGGCAGGGGGTCGTGCCGGACGTGGGCGCCGACGGCGAAGGCCCGGACCCGGGCATCGTCCCAGATGTGCGCGGGAACTGCGCCGCCCAACAGTTCGCGGGCCAGCTGGGGATCGTCGCCGAAGGGCTCGTGGCTGCCGGCCATGATCATGTTGCCGTACCTGCGTCCCTTGAGCATCGCTGGGTCGGCGATGATCATGGTGTGCTCGAAGGTGTCCGCGATAGTGGCGGCGTCCTCGCGGGCGTTCTTGAGGTCCGGGGCATCTCCGGAATTCACGACATAGAGCCCGCCCGGAGCGAGCACCCTCTGTGCATGATCGTTGAATTCCCGGGTTGTGAGCGCCCTCGGGGTGAAGGCGCCGGCAAAGACATCCCGGATGATGAGGTCTCGAGTGTCCGGGGTGAGGCTCTCGGTGACTTCCCTCGCTTCGCCCACGCGGATTCGAAGCAAGGGGGCCTTGGGGAGATCGAACCAGCCGCGCACGTATTCAGCCAGCTTGCCGTCCAGCTCCACCACCACTTGGCGCGCGTCCGGGTAGGCGGCGTGGAAGTACCGCGCTAAGGAACAGGCTCCGCCGCCAAGATGGAGCGCACGAAGCTTCGGCTTCGACTCGGGGGGCCACTTGGATTCGACCAAAGCCGCGATCCAGCGCATGTACTCGAAGTCCAGGAACAAAGGCTCTGCAACGTCGATGTGGGAGCTCATGACCCCGTTGATCTTCAGGAGCCAGCCGTTGGAGTTGTCAGGGTCTGCAACGAGTTCGCAGTCGCCGGTGTCGATGTAGTAGACGCCCTCCACCGGACCGTCCGGCTTTGTGCCGGCGAGCACCTCGATGACTCCGGCAACCTGTCCGGCGCCCCTGATTTTGCCCCGCTTTGCCACTACAGCCGCCCTCTTCCGGTCATGCTTCAACCCTAGTTGACGCGGCTGACTTTGCGGTCAGCCCCCGACGGCGGGACGCACCATCCGGATCTCCGGCAGTTCGTGCCAGTCCGGCGGCAGGAGTTGGCGCCTACCGTCAGCTTGGAACCCGTTTTTGCGGTAGAAGGCCTGGGCGCGGGGGTTGTCTTCAAGCACCCAAAGGTAGGCGGGAGCGTTCCCGATCACGGCGTCCACCAGCGCCTGCCCCACACCCAAACCGTAAACACGACGCAGGGTGTAGATCATCTGCAGTTCCAGCTCGCAGGGCCGGTCCTCATCCCGGGCCTGACCAGCAGAGGCGATGCCCACCAAAACGCCTTCGGCGTCGAGCGCGAGCATCGGCTTGTAGGAACTCGCCAAAGCTTCCCGCTGCCTCTCGATCCGGGCGTTGATAGTAGCTTCCCGGAAGGCGAAGAACTCCTCGGGCAGGAGACGGCGGTAGCTTTCGCGCCAAGCAGCCAAATGCATGCGTGTCAGGGACTCAGCATCGTCCACCGTGGCGGGACGAAGGGTAAATTCCATGGGCACAGCCTAGCGTTACACCACCCGGGCTATCGCGAACCCGTCCCAGCCCTTGGATCCGACTGTTTGGATTGCCGTTGCGTCGAGGCGCGGGTCCTTGCCCATCATCTCCAAGGCGTCAACGATGCCCGGAGCATTCACCTCGTCCATGGAAGGATCCAGGATGGCACCTTCCCAGATGACGTTGTCCATCACGATCACCGTCCCCGGCCTCCCAAGCCGGATGGCCCAGTCCAGGTAGTTGGAATCGTTCTCCTTGTCCGCATCAATGAAGACAAAATCGAACGGCCCATGGCGCGCAGGATCTTCGGCGAGCGCGGCAAGCGTCTCCAACGCCGGGCCGATCCTGATATCCACTTTGTGGCCCACCCCGGCCATGTCCAAGTTGGCACGGGCCACCCTGGCGTGTTCCGGCAGGTATTCGCAGGTGACCAGGCGGCCGTCGTCGGGCAGTCCCTGGGCCATCCAAATCGCGCTGAACCCGGCCAAGGTACCGATTTCCAGCACGCGCCGGGCACCGGACATCTGCACAAGCATCTTGAGCAGCTTGCCGGCGTTGGGCGCCACCTCGATGGGCGGCATCCCGGCGTCGACGGCGGATTGGACCGCGTGCGTGAGCGCCGCGTTTGGGCGGACGACGGCGGCGGACAAGTATTCCTCGACGGCTACCCAAGCGGGCTGGGCCTTGTGTTCAAGCATGGCCCCAGTCTGGCACCGGGTCCCGGTGGGAGGGAAGGACTGGTGGGCACCCTGGCACCTGAAAAGTTCGGCCTACGAAGATAGGCTAGAGGGCCGCGCGGGCTTCGTCGACGTTCAGCAGCCTTCCGCCAAGCCCGCCGTTCTGGTGCAGGTCGCCTCGCATCAGCTCAATCCGGCCGGCCGACTCGATTCCTCCGACTTTGACCGGATCAAAGCCGGAGGCGCTGATGAGCCTTTCCGCGGTTCCGGCTGCGGTGTCGTCATCGGTTGCGTAGAACAGAACGGCCCGTCCAGACGGCCGGTTGGCCGCCGAGCCTAGGGCATCAGCCCCCAGAGAGCCGAAGGCCTTCACGAAGTGCGCGCCGGCCGGTAGCAGGTTTGCGAGGATCGAGGCTGCTGATTCGCCCTCCGGCAGCGTATTGGTGAAACCGCCTTGACCATCGGGGCCGATAGGGTTCGAGGGGTCGATGACCACCTTGCCGACCAGTGCCTGCGACAGTTGGGAGATGAGTTCCTTCCCCGTGTCCAGCCACAAGGCGAAAAGGACAGTGTCCGCCGCCGACACGGCATCGGCAACGGTTGCTGAACTCGCCAGGGCACCCAGCTCACCCGCCAACGCGTCCGCGCCCGATTGATCGCGGGCCGCCAGTATGACCGGCTCGCCGCCCTGAACAAGATTCCGGGCGACCCGGGAACCGAGGTTACCGATCCCGATAATTGCAGTTGTCATGTCAACCTCCAGATTTTAGGTGATGAGGGCAAGCCCGGACTGGTCACAGGACCGTTCATGGCCGGAACCATGTCCGTCAGAGGGGACAAATGGCAACAGCATTTTTGGAGGAACGCCGTGGCCATGTCGTTCCAAATACCTATGAACACTTTGCGCCCGCTGGGGACTCATGTCCACGGTTCGGAGGTTCATTTTGGTGGCGCCCTCGGGCCGCCAGCGGAACCCTACTCCCCTTTGGCGATCGCGCTTTCCAGCCGCTCGACTTTGCCGGTGAGCTCCCCCGTGTAGCCAGGGCGGATGTCGGCCTTGATCACCAGCGAAACCCGGTTTCCGTATTTGCCCACGGCCTCAGTGGCGCGCTTGACGACGTCGAACACCTCGTCCCACTCGCCTTCGATGGTGGTGAACATCGAGTCCGTCCGGTTGGGGAGTCCCGATTCGCGGACGATCTTCACGGCCTCGGCAACGGCGTCGTGCACCGAGCCATCAACGGATACGGTGCCAGCAGCGGGCTGGCCGGACGGGGCAACTGAGAAGGCAAGCAACATGAATCCAGTCTTTCATGGGCAAGAATGTCACAAAACTATTGGGAGCCCCTCCGTTGCTACTGTGAGCAGCATGGACCGGCCCTTAGAACGCAAGCCACTCAGAGCTGATGCTGCACGCAATGTGGACAAGATCATCACGGCTGCACGCCAGTGCTTCCGCGAGCTGGGCCCCGAGGTTCCGCTGCAGACGATCGCCGCCACCGCTGGCGTTGGCCCGGCTACCCTGTTCCGAAACTTCGCTGACAAAGAACAACTCGTCCTGGCCGCACTTTCGCGGCAGCTCAGACTGACTGTGGATCCCGTCGCGGAAGACGCCCTGGAAGGTATGGACGCCGCCATCGGACTCATCCGGGTGATCGACGCAGTGATGCAGGTTGCCAGTGAAGACGCGAACCTGCTTGGCGCTGTCGCCGGCCGTCGAGGGCTCCTTGTTGGCATCACTGGCGGATTGATCGATTCGATGGCTGAGTTGCTTGCCCGTGGCCAGGGGCAGGGGTCGCTGCGCCGGGATATTTCGATCGAGGACATGGTGCGCCTTGTTGCCATGCTGATCGGCGCAGTGGACACCATGGAGCCGGGCTCCCGCGCCTGGGAACGGCCGGTTGCCCTCCTTGAGGACGCCATCCGCACCGAACGCCCGTCGCGCCCCCTGCCAGCTCAGACTCCCATCCCGGGAATGACCTTCCAGGAACCAGCGCACGACGACGGCGCGCCCCACGGCAGCGACCGTTAGGAACGCCGGGTGCCGGGTCAGCGCCAGCCGAGCAGCCGCAGGCAGGCCGCCGCCGCTGATCCGACAATGACCACCACGAGGAACGGCGCCCGGAGCCATAGTGCAATAGCACCGGCAACCAGGGCGCCGAGCCGGGCGTCGAATGCGAGGGACTGCCCCGACGCCACCGCATTGACCACCGTCAGGGACGCCAGCAGGCCGATAGTCATGGTGCCCGCCACGCGCATCATCCGGGGACTCCGAAGCAGCTTCGCCGGCACGAAATAGCCCGAGAGCTTGGTGAGGTACGCCAGTCCGCAGGCGATCAGTATCCAGGGCCAGAGGTTCATTCGGCGCTCCTTTCCTTGCCGGCCTGGTCCGCCTTGCCGGCCTGGTCCGCGCGGTCCGCCTTGTCCGCGCGGTCCGCGCGTGAACGCTCGTGCGGGTAGGGATCGACGTCGGGCTCCATGCCTTCATCGCTGCGTCCGTGACTGAACCAGCCGATTGCTCCGGCCACGACGGCAGCCACCAAAATAGGCACGCCGGCCGGAACGAACGGCACCGCAATGATGGTTGCCAGAGCAGCAGCTGCGGCAATCGCCCACGGCTCACGGCCTTTGAGCCGTGGCCACAGCAACCCCAGGAACGCAGCGACCGCGGCGCCATCGAGCCCCCATTGCTTGGGGTCGCCCAAGGCATCGCCTGCCAAAGCTCCGACGGCCGTGAAAATGTTCCACAGCACGAAGATGCCGACTCCGGCGGTCCAGAAGCCACGGCGTTGTTCATCCGGATCGCTTTGGCCTGAAGCTGTGGCCGTGGACTCATCGATGGTGATGTGGGCTTGCGGGTATTTGAGCCAACCTCTGGGGCGCAACAGCGCGTTCATCTGCATACCGTAGATGCCGTTGCGCAGGCCTAGTAGCGCGGCCGCAGTCATGGCCGCAATCCCGGAGCCGCCACCGGCCACGACGCCTATGAAGGCGAATTGCGAGCCGCCGCTGAACATGAGCAGGCTGAATGCCATGGTCTGCCAGAAGTTGAATCCTGAGGCCGAGGCCAACGCCCCGAACGAGATGCCATAGAGGCCCGTTGCGATGCTGATGGAAAGGCCGACCTTTACGGCCGGGGAGTCAAGGAGTTTCATACGCCCCGCTTCACTCCAGCCAAGCTCCGTGCCCACAGAATCAGCGGAAGCTGCAAGGGCAGGCGAAGTGTGTGGATCCGCCGCTCGGACGCGGTCCCTCCGGGAGAGTACGCGCGGCGGAGCGCGTCCACATGGCCGGCCAGGAACGCCGTGAACATCAGCGTAGTGCCGCGGGCTGCGGCCTTGCGTGTGGCAGGAATAAGGAGCCCGACGGCGGCGGCCGTCTCGAGCAGTCCGCTCACCGCGATCCATTCTTCCCGGGACATGACCGCCAAAGCGCCGTTCCGTGGTGTGGCTTCCCGGGTATTGGGTTCGCAGTGCTCGGCTACAAAATCCTCACGGCATAGATAGTCCGGGACCACCGGAGAGAAGAACCTCGGCTCCTGGAAGTGCTTCTTGGCACTCGCGAACAATAGTGCGCTCAGGGCCGCCGCGGAGATTGTCTGGGTTGTCCGGGCGGACCATGAAAAAGGCATGTATTCATGCAACCACAGCCCTCGCCCGGCACGATAAACGGAACGGCGCCGCGCTGAACCAGCACCTTCACTAGCGTTCAGAGTATTGAACTCAGTTCAGCATAGTGTTAGCTTCTCTTGGTGGCCTTTGTCCGGCAATGTCCACCGCCACAAGCCCTGGCTGCCGGCCAGGACAATCGGTCCGGCAAACGGTCCGGCAGAAATTCAACGAGGAGTTCCATGCGCATCGCCCGACTACAGACCCCTTCCGGCCCCAAGCACGCAGTCCTACGCAACGGAAACTGGGATCACATCGAAGATCCCTTTGCCGAGACCCTCGCTTACACCGGAGAATCCAGTTCCGCGGACGACGCCGTGTTCCTCGCCCCGGTGCGGCCTTCCGTAGTGCTTGGAATCGGGCACAACCTGGGCAATAACAACCACGTGCTGCCCATCCAGGCCTGGCACAAGTCCGTCCACAGCATCGCCGGCCCCGGTGATGACATTGTGGCCGTACGCGGCGCAGGCACGGTGAACGTGGAAGGCGAACTGGCTGCCGTCATCGGAAAGCGCGCGGAGAAACTCACAGCCGAGAACGCCTTGAGCCACATCCTCGGATACACCGTGGTCAACGACGTCACCAACGTGGACCAGAACCAGATCGACGAAAAACTGTTCCAGGGCAAGTCCGGCCCCAACTACACGCCGCTGGGGCCGTGGATCGAGACCGACATCGAGGATCCGGACAACGTCAGCACCGAGGTAGCAGTCAACGGCGAGGTCAAGGCCCGGTCCGGTTCCTTCAACCTGCCGTCCTCCATCACGAACTGCCTTGTCTACGTCACCGAATGGCTGACCCTGGAGCCTGGCGACATCATCATGACGGGAGCCCCGAACACTTTCGTGGCTGTGCAGCCCGGCGACCGGGTGGACATCACGCTGGGCGGCATCGGAACCCTCAGCAACACGGTCATCTGACTGGCACTTGGGACCCTAAAGCTGAGCGAGAACCTGCGCTGGCTTGTTGGTGGTGATCTCGTGGATTCCCAGGCCTTGGCAGAGGGCAACATCGTTTTCCGAATCAACGGTCCACACCCGGAAGCGGCGGCCTGATTCCAGCCAACGCTGTACGGTGCGGGCGTGTTTGCGGACGTAGTCGATGCCCGGGCCGGCCAGTCCGACTTCGCAGTCGTCCAGGATCCGTTCGCCTTCCTGCTGGGCCGCCTTCATTACGTTGGCCACAGCTCCCCCGGTGATGACGCCCAAGCCAAGTTCATCGCGGACTTCTTCCACCGTGACGTCATCCACCAGCTGGCAAATGTGCTCCGCGGGAACGAACTGGAGCAAGTGCTTGACTGAATCCGGGCTGAAACTCATGAAGGAAACCTGGATGTTGTCCAGCATGGACGTCTCCGCGTCCCACCCTTCACTGCTCAGAAGCTCCATCACGCGGTCTTCAAGCTTGAGCTGGTATGGGCTGGGGTGCTTGAGCTCAATGGCCAGGCCGATGTCCCTGCCGGCGCCGCGCAGGATTTCCAGCAATTCAGCGAGCGTCAGCAGCTGCTCCGACTTTGCGCCGTACTGCTCTGGAATCCTGGCCCCCTTCCAGGAGGAGAAGTCGAGTTGGCGCAGCTCTTCCAGCGTCTTCTCGGCCACCGGCCCTGTTCCGTCCGAGGTACGGTCCAGGTTTGCATCGTGGAGCAGGACAACGTGCTGGTCCCGGGTCAGGTGGACATCGCACTCGACGCCGTCGGCGCCATCGGCGATTGCCTTCAGGTACGCGGCACGCGTGTGCTCAGCGAACGCGGCACTGGCTCCGCGGTGGGCGTAGACCATGGGCCGCTGGTTTTGCTCCGTGCTTTGGTCTGGGCGACCGGGCTTGTCATTCGTCATGGGGACACGGTAGCCCACGCCGATGACAGCCACGGGGCTACGCTGGGCACATGCAGGTGAACTCTGAACAAATCCCGGTGACGGACAGTGCCCTCCCGGGAGAGGTCCCCCGGCAAGCAGGCGCCAAGGCCGCCTCAACGGTTGCGGCCGGCGTCGGGCAACGGAACGGTGACGCCGAAAAGGCGGCTGCCTTGCGTCGGATGAAGTCGGTGGCGCTGGCGCTCCTGATCGTCATGGCGGTAGTTTTCACCGCCGCTTTCGCCTTGCAGAAGCAGTATCCGTGGATGGAATATGTGCGGGCGGCTGCCGAGGGCGGCATGGTGGGAGCGCTGGCCGACTGGTTCGCCGTCACTGCTCTGTTCAAGTACCCGATGGGCCTCAAAATCCCGCACACAGCCATCATTCCTCGGCGTAAGGACCAGATCGGCGCCTCGCTCGGGGAGTTCGTGGAGACAAATTTCCTGTCCGAGCAGGTGGTCCAGGAGAAGCTCGCGAGCGTGGACATCGCCCGGAAAGCCGGCACGTGGCTCGCTTCCCCGGGCGGCGCCGAGCGCGTCGCCAAGGAGGGCTCCGCGCTGATCCGTGGCGCGTTCACCGTCCTGAACGACGACGACGTCCAGGCAGTAATCGAGGGCATGGTCCGCAAGCACCTGCTCACTCCGCCATGGGGACCGCCCGTGGGCCGGATGGCCGAGCGGATCTTTGCCGACGGCCACCACCACAAGCTCGTCGATCTGCTGGTTGACCGCGCGGCGGATTGGGTGGAAGCGAACCACTCCACGGTGAACCGGCTCGTATCCGACCGGTCTCCCCTCTGGGTTCCGTCCTTCGTGGACGACATTGTGGGCGGCAGGGTCTACAACGAGATCTCAAAGTTCGTCCGGGCGGTGCAGCAGGACCCCGATCACCAAGTGCGCCAATCGATCGATACATACCTCAACGATCTCGCCCAGGATTTGCAGCACGATCCTGCAATGATTGCCCGGGCCGAGGGCATCAAAACCCAGATCCTTGGCGACCCTGAGGTCCGCGAACTCGCTTCCCGCACATGGGGCACTATCAAGAACGCGCTGCTCACGGCCGTCGACGATCCCGACAGCGAGCTGACCCAACGCTTCAAGAGCGCCGTGCGGGACTTCGGTTCGCGGCTTGTCAGCGACGACGAACTGGCGGGCAAGGTAAACGCCTGGATCGGGGACGCCGCCGGGTACCTCGTCAAAACGTACCGCTCGGACATCGCCGGGGTCATCACGGACACCGTGGCACGCTGGGATGCCGAGGAAACGTCGCAAAAGATCGAGCTCCAGGTGGGCAAGGACCTGCAGTACATCCGCATCAACGGCACCGTGGTTGGATCGCTGGCTGGGCTCGCGATCTTCACGGTGGCGCACCTGGTTTTCGGCTGACGCGCGTTCAGCCAGCGAGCAGGAAGGGACATGTCCAACGCGGGGTGCGCAGCAGCAAGAAAGGGACATGCCCACCCTTAGCGGCAAGCGATGGACATAATGCCAATATGTCCACTCCACGCAGCCAGGAAGGGACATGTCCAACGCGGCGTGCGCGCGAAGAAGGGACATGTCCACTTTTGAGTGGCTCGGAGGCGCATGTCCTGTGGAGGGAACCCTCAGCCGAGGAAACGGATCCGCTGGCCCGGGCGGGCTTGGCCCAACAAGTCCAGATCCTTGCGGCGCACCACGGCAATCACCGGGTAGCCGCCCGTCACGGGATGATCTGCCAGGAAAACCGTGGGAAGGCCCGACGGCGGCACCTGCAGTGCGCCGAGCACCATGCCTTCGCTGGGGAGTTCCTCGTGCCGGGTCTGGGAGAGGGGGCGGCCCACCAGTCGGGCACCGATCCTGTTGGAGTCAGGCGACAGGATCCAGTCCTGGCTGACGAGGCGGCGCCAGGAATCGTCGTCGAACCAGTCTGCGCGGGGGCCGCGGTCCACGCGGGCTGTGATGGCGCGCCCGGGATCGGGTGCGCGTCGGATGGCGGGGAGGGCGCCGACGTTGTTGAGAGGCCACGCGCCCGTAGCGAAGCCCCAACCGTTGCCCACGGACACACGGCCGATCCCCAACTGCTCCCCCGATTTCAGCGGCGCCGGGCCTTCGCCGGAGAGCATATCTGTGCTACTGGAACCGAGGAGTTTGCGCGCATCGATCCCGCCCTGCACAGCCAGGTAGTATCGCAGTCCGAACAGCGGAACCCCGAAATCCAGCACCGCGCCCGGAGCCACGCGGACGGCTTGGTTGAGCGGAATCTCGGCACCATTGAGTGTAACGATTCCCTCAGCGCCC
Source organism: Arthrobacter sp. FW306-04-A (assembly GCF_044358315.1). Classification (GTDB taxonomy): domain Bacteria; phylum Actinomycetota; class Actinomycetes; order Actinomycetales; family Micrococcaceae; genus Arthrobacter. Next base: position 230,093 of record NZ_CP084559.1, on the reverse strand, counting down.
GCCACCGAAACAGTGGACGCGGTCACGAACCGCAAGCGCAGCCCGCCCAGCAATATTTCCAGCCCAGCCGCGTCCACAGGATTTCCCACCAGCAGGTTGGCGAGGCGAAGAGATTGCCGGTCCAAGGCACCGGAAGGGCTCAGCCCCAACGAAGCCCAACCCTGCCTGCCGAGGTCCTCCACCAAGGTAAGTAGGCCGGGGTTCACCACTACAATCCCCATCAGGCCTCCACGAACCGCACCACGTCGCCCGGCCGGATCAGCGCCGGTTCAGCTTTGGACGCATCCCAAAGTGCCGCCGTCGTGGTTCCGATCAGCTGCCAGCCGCCCGGCGAAGATCGCGGGTAGACGCCGCTGAATTCGCCCGCGAGACCAACAGCGCCGGCCGGCACAACGGTGCGCGGGGTGTTCCGACGCGGGACGCGGAGCCGCTCATGCGTCGTGACCAGGTACACGAAGCCGGGCGCAAAGCCGGAAAATGCGGCCGTCCATTCCGAGGACGTGTGAAGTCTGACCACCTCGGCCTCGCTCATACTGAGGAACTGTGCCGTTTCGGCAAGGTCGGGGCCTCCGTAGGACACCTCGATGGTCACTTCCCGGCCCGAGCTGACGGCGTCGCGTGCCGGCTCGGCGGATTCCAGCCAGTCGCGGACACCTGCGGAACGGATCGCCTCGGGATCGAAGGTGACCAGGACAGTCCGGGCGGCGGGCACGACGTCGATGATCCCCCGCGGTAGGGAAAGGCCCGCAGAGACGCCCGCCGCGGTCAGTCCGCGGTAGTACGCCACTACGGCATTGAGATCCGGCAGTTCCACCAAGAATGCGCTGTCACCGCAGGGCAGAAACGCCCGGCCGCCGGCGCCGGGCGAACCGGCGCCGCGCCTTCCAAGAACCTCAGGCGAAGGATTCAATCTCCACACCAGCTTCCTCAAGGCCGGCGCGCACCGCCGCAGCGAGCTCTACAGCACCAGGGGTATCGCCATGGATGCACAGCGAGTCGGGCTTCACGCGCACCACCGTTCCGTCCACGGCCAGCACCTCGCCCCGCACGGCAAAGCGCACGGCCCGCTCAACTACGGTGGCGGCATCGTGCACCACGGCGCCCTCCTGCGAGCGCGGCACCAGCGTGCCGTCGGGCAGATAGCCGCGGTCCACGAAAGCCTCCCGGAACACCGGATGACCGGATTCTTCGGCGATGCGCAGGAACGCGGAACCCGGGAGGCCAAGGACAGGAAGCCCGGGATCGTAAGCGTGAACGGCGGCAACCACCGCTTCTGCCTGCTCCACGTCGTGGACGATCCTGTTGTAAAGGGCGCCATGCGGTTTCACGTAGTCCACGGAGGCGCCCACCGCGTGGGCCATCCCATCCAGGGCACCGAGCTGGTAGAGGACGTCGCCGAAGAGCTCATCGAAGGACATGTCCATCGCGCGGCGGCCGAAGCCGTGCAGGTCCCGGTAGCCCACATGGGCGCCGACCCGGACGTCGAATTCGAAGGCCGCACGGCAGCTGTCCAGCATGGTCACTGGGTCGCCTGCGTGGAAGCCGCAAGCGACGTTGGCGCTGCTGACAATCCGGAACATCGGGGCGTCGTTCCCCATGGTCCAGGAGCCGAACGACTCCCCCGAATCAGCGTTGAGATCCACTATTTTCCGCCTTCCAGCGCGTTCTGGTGGGCGGCTGGGAGCAGCTCGCCCGGGATGGTGTCCGGCATAGGACCGAATGCTTCTCTCGCCGCAGCTGCCACCGCACGCCCCATGATGCGGTTCCCGACTCCGCCCACCACGGCCCCCACGCCGAAGGGCAGGGCGCGACCAAGGAAAGCGGTGCCTTGGCGCCTGACTAGCCTCTTGAGGAAGGCGCGCTGGATTGCATCACGAATGACCCCGAATCCGCCGCCAGGCAGCTTCTTGGTAAGGGTCTTGCCCCAAGCCTGGGTCACGCCTTTGCCCTTGCCGAGGGATTGTCCGCTGAGGGAGCCCAGCAGGGCGGTGCCCTCTTCCCCGAGCATGATGGCCATGACCATGGTGCGGGCACGGTCAGGATCGGTCAGGCGGATGCCGTGGAGCTCGGCCAGGGAAGCCGCGTAGAGCGCGGTTCCTTCCAGGAAGCCGATAGTGGCCACCGCGGACAGGCCCAGCGAGGCTGCGGTGCCGATGCCGGGCACGACGGCGGTCGCCCCGACGGCGGCACCCCCGCCAGTGACTGCGACGAGGTAGTCGCGCTCCAGTTTGGCGGCCAGCTGCGCCGCGGTGGCCTGCGGGTGCTTGCGCTGCAGCCGGCGCAAGTTCGCCAAGACAAGGGGACGCTGCACCTCGACGGCGCGAAGCAGCACATTGTGGACACCGGGCTTGGCGTTGCCGTTGGCGTCGAACACGGCGTTATGGGCGGTTTCCTGCGCGATCTTCACTGCTGGATTGGGTCGCTTGGCCATTCTTCACCTCTGCATTCAGCCGTTGGATTCTTGCGGTAGTTCCTTGGCCTAGCCTAGGCCACGCACCCCCTCCCCGGCGTAGACTTTAAGGCGTTCGCGGGAACAGTCCAACGAAGGACAGGAAGCATCCGGAATGAACAAAGCAGCAGATCCCAACGACGTCCGCCACCACAGTGACGCCCCTGCCGAAGGGGAAACCGAGGGCTGGGTGTCCCACGATACTGGCCTTCATAGCCAGGAACCTGCCGAAGGGCCGGATACCGACGACGCCCCCGCGTAACCGCGTTCAGCCCGCGAAATCCGGGGCGCAGAATGGTTTCGCACGGAGTGCTCGTCTCTCCGGGGGATACCCAACCGGGGCAATTGTTGGCGCGCGTCCTCGAGGCACTGCGCGCTTTGGAGAAGCACGATGCTGCGAGCTTCCGTGCCGTCCGCCGCAAAGTCTCCGCGGAAATCTCCACTCTGGACGCCGCCGTCGTCTTCAGTCTCGCCGAAGGCCTGGTGGAAGCCGGCTTTGACTGGGAGGGATGGGAGTTCATCAATGCCCACCGGGCGGCTTTTGCGGCCCTCACACCGTCTCGTTTGAAAGAGCTGGGGGCAGGTATCGCCTCCTGGGGCCAGGCGGATGCCTTCGCGACCATCCTGGTAGGGCCAGCGTGGCGCGAAGGGCTCATCTCGGACTCCGACGTCGACGGCTGGGCACGGAGCCCGGACCACTGGTGGCGTCGTATCGCCCTCGTTTCCACCACCGTGCTCAACACCAGGTCGCGGTGGGGAACCGGTGATACGCAACGCACGCTCGCCGTCGTCGGGATTTTGATCCACGATCGCGACGACACAGTGGTCAAGGCGGTCAGCTGGGCGTTGCGCTCCTTGGTGCCTTGGGATCCGCGTGCCGTCCGGACCTTCTTGGAATCGCATGAGACCGAGCTCGCCGCCCGAGTGAAGCGCGAGGTGCGGACCAAGCTCGAGACCGGACTGAAATCGCGCAGGCGCAGCGTCCACGGCACTGATCTTTCCAAATGAACCTGCGCGCACGGGCCGCCCTTCGGTGAATCCACTGCTCCCCACCGGCCTTAGCTTGCGAAGGCTGGGAGCCGGCGGGGAGCAATCGATGGGCTAAACCCGCGCGCTACCGATCACGGGGAGTCCCGCCGTCGGGAAGAGGCTCGGGAAGACCGACGGCGCGGGGACCGGCACCGCGTCGAGCGGCACGGTGACGCTTTCGACGCCGACGACGAGCCGCTGCCCGCGTACGCTGAGCTCAATAGGTGCGGGGACCTCCAAAGGCGCGGCACCGGCGTCGGGCGCTGAACCTGAATCCGCAACCAGCGCAAGGCTGATGGACCCCGGGCGTAGCTCGACAGACAGCTGCCTCCCACGGATCTTGAGCCGGAAGGACAGGCTGTCCCACTCCGCTGGCAGCCGCGGATCGAAATGCAGGACCTGGCCCTGGTCCCGCATGCCCGCGAAACCGCACACCAAGGAACTCCAGATGCCGCCAGTGGAGGCGATGTGCACGCCGTCCACGGTGTTGCTGTGCGTGTTGTCCAGGTCGATGAACAGTGCCTCGGTGAAGTGCTTGAGCGCGACGTCGGAGTAGCCCACCTCGGCCGCCATGATCCCCTGCACGCACGCCGACAAGGTGGAGTCGCCGGTGGTGATGGGATCGTAGAAGTCGAACGCGCGCTGCTTTTCCTCGGCCGTGAAGTCCTGCCACTGCAGGAACATCGCCAGCACGGTGTCCGCTTGCTTGAGGACTTGGTGCCGGTAGATCACCAGCGGGTGGAAGTTGAGCAACAGCGGGTACTTGGACCGCGGCGTGGACCAGTCCCACGGCTCCAGGGTCATGAAGTCGTTGTCCTGGCTGTAGATCTCCATGTGCGGATCGTAGGGAAGGGACATGCGCGCGGCGGCCTGTTGCCACACCATCCGCTCGGTTTCCGGGACGTCAGGATGTTCCAGGGCCGCGGCAGCACGCAGGTTAAAGCGGGCCATGACATTGGTGTAGAGGTTGTCGTTGACCACAGCCGTGTACTCATCAGGGCCTGTGACGCCGTGGATGTGGAACAAGCCGTCCTTGCCGAAGAAGCCCAGCGAAGCCCACATGCGCGCTGTCTCAATCAACAGATCGGCGCCCACCTCGGTGCGGAAGCCGGCGTCGCCGCTGGCCCACTGGTAGCGGTTGGCGGCGAAGGAGATGGCGGCGGCGATGTGGAACTGCGCGGTGCCGGCGGCGTAGTAGGCGCTGGCCTCGAGCCCGTTGATGGTGCGCCACGGGAAGAGCGCTCCGTCCACGCTCAGCTCCTTGGCCCGGATCCGGGCGTCGGGCAGCATGGCATGGCGCGACTCCAGGACCTGCCGAGCAGCTGACGGGTTGGTGTACGTCAGATACGGCAACAGGTACACCTCCTGGTCCCAGAAGTAATGACCCTCGTAACCCGAGCCGCTGACTCCCTTGGCGGGGATGCCCGCGACGCCGGCACGCGCAGTCGCCTGCGCGAGCTGGAACAAGCTCCAGCGCACGGCCTGCTGCAGTTCGGGCTGGCCACCAATAGTGATGTCCGCGGTAGACCAGTAGTCGTGGTAGTGCGCAGCGCCTTCGGCCAGGATCGTGTTGAACGGCACGAGCCCCAGTTCAGCATCCGATGCCAGCATCTCGCCCGGCTCTGCCGCGCTTGCGTCGGCACTGTTCACCACGTAGCTGACGCTCTTCTCCAAGCGGAAGGTTTCGCCCTCGCTCACTGCCATGACGTAGCGAACCGTGGACTCGTCCTGCCCCACCACGGTTTCGAACGGCTGGCCCTCTGCGGAGATCCAGTGGTCCACGGCCATACCGATGCGCTGCCGGGATTCCGCGGTTTCCCACGCCAGGCGGAGGGAACCGTCCGAACCCTGAAGGTGGAGCGGGACCAGCACCCGGCCGGCGTGGCGGCCTGAGCGGCGGGGGTCGTGGGCCGAGTGGTCATCCACCGGCTGGTCTTGCCGGTTGATCACCAGGGACGTGATGTCCGCAGACACCAGGCGATCGGCGGTGAGGCTCAGTTCGATGCCAAGGGAACCCCTGGATTCGATCCCGACGGCGCGGCGCTCCACCGTGGTGACCGTGGCCCCGGAACGGCATTCCCAGGTGATCGCGCATTCGTACACGCCCGTGGCGAAGTCGATGCTGCGCCGGTAGTTCTGCACCGTGGACTCGGCGAGGCTCAGTTGCTCACCGTCGACCACAACGTTGAAGTTGTTTGCATCGGGAACGTAGACAATCCGTTGTCCCGTGCGCGCGAAACCGTAGGCGTTCTCGGCGTGCTTGATGTCCCACGTTTCGTGGAAACCGTTGATGAACGTGCCGGGAAGTTCGGCGTCCGCCCCCGCCCAGTGGGCGCCGCGGATGCCCAGGTGGCCGTTGCCGAGGCTGAAGAGGGTTTCGAGCGTGCCGGCGTCACCGGGAACGTGGATACTCTCCACGAGCTTCCACGGTTCACAAGGGAAGCGCAGCCGATCTGAGCTGATGAGTGCCATGGACTGTTGGGTTCCTTCTGTTTCTGGTGAAACGGCTTGGTTAGAGGAGATCGTCGAGGTCGTCGACCACGAACGTTGCACCGGCGTCGAGCAGGGTCTGGTGGCCGGCCCCGCGGTCCACCCCGATGACCGCGCGGAAGTTCCCGGCGCTGCCGGCCTGCACGCCGGACACTGCGTCCTCGACCACAACGCAGCCCGCGGCGGGAACGTCCAGCAGCGCGGCGGCGTAACGGAAAGTGGCGGGGTCCGGCTTTCCGGGAAGCCCGACGGCGGCCGCCACCTGGCCGTCGACCACCACAGGGAAGTAGCCATCCAGTCCGGCCGCCTTCAGTACGGCGGGTGCGTTGCGCGAAGAGGATACGACGGCGAGCTTGAGTCCCAGCTCCAAGGCGGCGTGGATGAAGCGGACGGAACCCGCGTAGGGCTCGACGCCGCGCGAATCCACGATCTCATTGAAGATCCGGTTCTTGCGGTTTCCCAGGCCCTGCACGCTGGTGTTGGCGGGATCGTCGTCGGTGGGTCCTTCCGGCAAACTGATTCCGCGGGAGGTGAGGAAATCCCGTACACCGTCGAAGCGCGGCTTGCCGTCGATGTGGTCGAAGTAGTCACTCTCCTGGTAGGCGTCCGGGTGGCCGGTTTCCGCCAGGTAGCCGTCAAAGAGCTCCTGCCAGGCCTGCTCATGCACGACGGCGGTGGGCGTCAGTACGCCGTCGAGGTCGAAAAGGAGCGCAGCAGCGCCCGTCCAGGCAGTTTTCTGGGTTGCTCGGGTATCAGTCATGGTGTGCAGTGGTCCGTTCAGCGCTGGCGGCGCGTGGTTTTGCGTTCAATGAGCTTGGTGTCGAGGAAATGGTTGGAGGGTTCGTTGGGGGCGTCGGCGTTCTGGAGGCGGTCCACGAGCAGGTTGGCAGCGAAGGCACCTTGGTCGGCCACCGGCTGCGCCACTGTGCTCAGTCCAAGGAACCAGCTCATGGGGTGGTCATCGATTCCAATCACGGAGACATTCTTCGGCGCGGACAGTCCATGCTCGCGCATGGCCATGAGGGCTCCGAAGGCCGCCTCATCACAATCCGCGAAGACCGCCGTGGGAAGGCTTCTGTGGGCAATGAGTTCGTTCATGGCTTTGCGGCCGCCGTCGATGGTGGAATCCGAGTTGATGACCAAATCCGGATGAACGGTCAGGTGATGGTCTTTCAATGCCCTGCCGAATCCCTTGAGCCTGTCGCTGGACGTCAGCACGGAATTCTCCTGGGTTTCGCGACCGGAAAGGACCGCCAAATCCCAATGCCCCAGCCTCAAAAGGTGCGAGGTGGCCTGCCAAGCCGCAAGTTCGTCGTCGATCCCTACGTTGTCCCACGGTACGGAAGTCATCCCCACGCTTGCAACTGCAAGGCCGGATGCGGACAGGAGGGCAACCTCGTATTCGCTCAAGTCAACGTTGAGGAGCAGCACGCCATCCACGCGTTGGGACAGGCCAAGGAGGTCGCCGAAGATCTTCCGCTTGACGCTCGACTTGCCACGCAGGCTGATCAAAACAGTGTCGAAACCGCTGTCTCCGAACACTTCCTCGGCTGCCTCGACGGCCTGGGCGAAGAACCAGGCCGTGGCGGTGGGGGCGATGATCGCGATGGAACCGGTACTTCCGCCGGCCAACCGGGCTGCGGCGGAGGATGCCTTGTAGCCGAGCTTGGCGGCGGCGTCGCACACTTTCGCTTGTGCTTTCTCGGACACGTTCGGCAGGTTCCGCAGAGCGCGTGAAACGGTGCAGATGGACAAGCCTGAGAGGACTGCGACGTCCTGAATTGTCACGCGTTGAGCCTTAACCATTCAACACGGCCTCAACCCTTTCATCTTCTGGATTAGGCGGCACATCCGTGCACCGCCGAAGAAGAGTGTAAGCGCTTACAATTTTGGCAATCAAGAGTTGTTTTCCAGCGTCACTGAATGTGACGCGGACCTCACCTCAGTGGAGGACGTAGTACTTCAGAAACGCGCTGACATCAGCCACTTCCGGGGCCTCGATCCGATGCCCCATGCCGGGGTAGGTTCGCGCGGTGAGGGCGGTGTTTTTGTCGAGCCATTCCGCGGTGTGCTCAATTGCATCACTGAAGATCACGGGATCAGCTTTGTCCCTACCCCAGAAGAACGGCGGTGGCGAGTCGAAGGATTCGCTGAGGGCCAAAAGATCGTTTTGCAGGACGAATCCGGAGAGGCCCACGGTCGCCATGAAGCCTTCCGGACGAAGCCGCAGGAGGGTACTGGCCATGGCCATGCCTTGGGAATAGCCCAGGAGGCTCACGCTGCTGTGGTTGCGTTTGACTGAGTCAATCCAGGCGAACACCTTGTTGGTGGCGGTGATGACGTCGGCAAAGTCGTTGGCGAGGAAGTAGTCCAGCAGGAACCAGCCATAGTGGTCGCCGATCGGCATGGGCCCACGGAGCGCGGCGCAAGTGAATTCCCGGGGAAGCTGCGGAAAGAGATTCACCATTCGCTGTTCGTCCGTACCGTATCCGTGCATCATCACAAGCAGCGGCGTCCCCGCGCGCTCATTTTCCGGTTTGGACCAGGCGACTGTTTCCATGGAAAGAGCCTATGCGCAACGAGGGCGTCCACCACCTCGAGAGGTGGACGCCGTCGCCTAGTCCGCCAGTCGCGGGTTTCATTTGCTCGGCGCCACCACGCCCTAGGAATTGGCTGGTTCGAAGGGGCTCAGATTTTCCAAAGGCCAGTGGTTCTGGCGCCCTTCCGTTAACAGCTCGTGAAAACTGCTTCGAAGCCGCCGAACGCCTGCGTCATCCAACTCTCGGACGCCGTGGATGACCAGCGGTTCCTGCCAGTACATGCCGAGTCGCCGCGCTGTTGCTTTTAGCGGCACAAGCATTGCTTCGTACTCCCAGCCGTGGAGACCGTCGGGGCCGTAGCCTTCCAAGGCGCCACCAGTCGTTGTAACAATGCGGAGCGTCTTTCCGGCCAGGGCTCCCGGAGTTCCAGTCCCATAGGCCCAACCTCGGGTTAGAACCTCGTCCAGCCAGCGTTTGAGAATTGAAGGCATGGCGTACCAGAACGTGGGGTACTGCAGCACGATGTGGGCAGCCCTGGCGATGGCATCCTGTTCAGCCTGGACATCGATGGAGTCCGCTCTATACAGGTCGGAAAGGACGCGGGTGTGAACGTCCTCAATGGCCCTTGACTCCTCGACCAACGCGGCGTTAATGCGCGAACTGCGGAGGTCGGGGTGGCCGACGATAAGTAATGTCTTCATACTTTGCTCCAACAAATCCGAAGGTTGAACTGCAATGATCCACGGCGAACACGGACTGTGAGAAGTGAAGCAGATGGTGTCACTTTTCTAGCACGGGTGCTTTCTCGGCCAGTTCCGGTCGAGTAACTGGGTGGCCATCGATGGACTCGTAAAGGCTCTTGGAGCGGGCAAGTCCGTCCATCAGGCTTGCCGGCCCCCTGAACGGTAGACCGCCGATGTGCCAACCGTCTGTGTGCAGTTCCTCGATGAGGACCCAGACCACCTCGCGGAAAGCTTCAGATCCTTCAAACTTCACCATTACGTCAGTTAGGGCCGCCGCCATCCGGTGCTTTTCGTCTTCCGTGAAGACTCCGTCGACGAGCTTGACATTTACGAACGGCATTGCGTTCTCCTCTTTCTGGGTGCTCCGGATTGCCCGGGTATACCAAGCTTTGACCACGGCCGGCGTCGGCGGACCCGCAGATGCCGTCAAGCACCCCACAGATAGCGTCAGCGCGTGTCCGAGGTGGGTGGTGGTGAGGGCCGGGGAACCATCAGGGCTGCGACAGGAGGCGTTCCAGATACAGCGAGGGACTCATTCCGATCTTCTGTGTGAAGACCCGCCTCATCGTCTCAGCACTGCCAAATCCGCTTGCGGCTGCCGCTGTGGCGACAGTGGTTCCTCGCTGGAGCATTGCCTGAGCCGCTTCGATCCTCACCATTTCGACGTATCGACCAGGAGTGGTGTTGGTGCCTTCCTGAAATAGCCGTGCGAGGCTGCTTGCGCTGAGATTCGTCATGGCAGCCATTGCGTCAATTGAGTAATCTGCGCCAGGATCGGCCGTGATGCGGTCCAAAAGCTTTCTGAGGACGTGGTCACGGGGAGCGCTCACGCGGACGGCGACCGAGCGCTGGGATTGGCCTCCCGGCCGTTGATTGAAAATGATCATTTGACGGACGACGGCGCGGGCAACGTCGGGGCCGTAGTCTTCCTCAACGATGAACAAGGCCAGGTCCACCCCGGAACTGATACCCGCAGAGGTGATGATCGAACCGTCCTGCACAAACAACGCATCAGGGACAACATGTACCAGCGGATATGATCTGCTGAACCGTTCGACTTGGGTCCAGTGAGTGGTCGCGTTCCGGTAGTTCAGCAAGCCCCCGTGCGCCAGGAGAAATGCACCGGTGCAGACGGAAGCGATCCGGCTGGCATCATTCGTTAGATGGGAAACCGCCTCGACTAGTTCCGGCTCGAAAGGCCTGGCGACCATCCCGTATGCACCCGGAACGATGACCGTGTCCAAGGCCCCTGTATGTCCTGCGGCGGCCTCGGCGGTCAAATAGTGTCCGTTGGAAGCGCGCTTGGCTTTGCCGTCGGTGGAAACCAAGACAGTGTCGTAGTGGGCCCCAAAGGCATTTGCATGGTGAAACACATCAGCGGGACCGGCAACGTCGATCATTGTCACGTTGTCATGGATCAAGAACCCGATAGCCCGGCTTCGATCACTCACTTCTCACCGTAGTCTTTCCAAAATGTGGTGCGCAGCCTTGATGCGCTTCTTGCGCATGAAAGCTGCGTAACTGTACGCCAACGGACACTTGTTGTCTAGACGGCCAGCATCACCTACCGCAAAAGCAGCGGCAAGACTACCGTCGCACCGACGTAAGCCCCCGCGTTGGCCTCTCCACCCCGGGCGTAGACTCTCTTTCGCGAGCTTCAGGACGCGGGCAGGCTGCAGAAGGAGAAGGACATGACGGACAACTTCATTGCGAGTTCATGCATCGCGATCCAGGCCAGCGCCGATCGCGTGTGGTCCGTACTCACCGACCCCCTGGCCATCAGGGAGTTCATGTTCGGAACCGATGTTGTCACCGACTGGACAGTGGGCGGACCCATCGCCTGGCGCGGCATCTGGAAGGGCAAGGCGTATGAAGATAAGGGCGTCATCCTCGAATTCGAGCCCGGGAGGCGGCTGGTAAACACCCATTTCAGTCCGCTGTCCGGCCAAGACGACGAGCCTGGGAACTATCACACTCTGACTTGGACGCTGGAGCCCGAAGGTGCGGCTACCAAGCTGACCCTGACCCAGGACAACAACGCGAGCGCCGATGAAGCCGCACATTCGAAGGGAATGTGGGACAGCCTCGTCGAGAGCGTCAAAAATATCGCGGAGCGCAACTAGGCCGCGGACCAACGGCTCCGCCGCCCGGGACCCAGCCGGCCGGCGGGCTGGGGCCGCCTAAGGGGCTGGGCGCTTACGGCTGGAAATGCGAAACTGGCGTTTCGTTCGTCAAGGATTGGAGAAGGGATTCCGCGACATCCCTCAGTTTCTGGTTCCTTCCGTTTGAGGCCTTGGTTAGAATCCTGAAGGCCTCTTCCTGGCTGCACCTGTTCTGGCCCATGATGACGCCGGTTGCCAGATCGATGGCGGTCCGGGAACGCATGGCCTGTTCGAGGTCCTCTGCACGTTGTTGCCTGGCACCGATCCGAACCGCCAGCCTCAAGGCCTTCTCCGCTTGGCTTGCGAATTGTTCGCAGCTGCGGATGGAGGCTTCATCGAAGGCATCGCGCTGCCGGGCGAACAGGTTGATCGCCGCCGTCGCGCCCTCTTCCAGTCTCAAGGGGACGCAGAGCACGGCCAGGTGCCCGCGTTCCGCGATCGTGGTGCAGTATTCAGGCCACTGCGAGTCCGCGGACGTGTCAGAAACCAGGACGGACTTCCCGGTTCTCATCGCCTCCAAACACGGCCCGTCTCCGTAAGCTTGCTGCACCTCGTCAATGAGCCGTGCTTCGTGGCTGCTTCCGGCGATCGTCATCGATCTGCGTCGTCGGCTCAGCGTGACCCCGCACAGGACGTCCTGGCCCCGGGTAGCGGACACTGACGACGCAGTGAACACCGCAAGGTCTTCAAGGAAGCCACTGACGTCCTCACTGTCGATGACCAAATCCTGGAGCTGCCCCACAACCGAGGCATCCAGGCTCATTTCGTCCATGGCTCAGTCTACGAGCAGCAGGGTAGCAACGGAGGAAAAAGGGCATCCCAATTCAGCGTCCATCACTTGGACAAACTCTCCGCCGGGGTTGCGCACCGGGGATGTGGAGTGCACAATTCTTCTACAGTCCGTTCAGACCACCGGACAAGGGTCGAGTCTTCGGCCTGTTTCGCTCAAGCAGCCGGGCGCCATTTCATTCAACATGAAGGTGCCGCCCCATGAGCAAATGCCTGATACCGGGGCGGAGCTAGTCGATGTCGACCATCTCCGAATCCCCGGTACCTCACGAACCTCATCAGTCCGGCGTCCTTCCCCTGTGGTGTAGCGGTTGTGACACAGACACACACCTGTACATCGAATCCATCCAGGCCCAGACTCCACGGTGTTCCCAACGGCTTGCCGTGTTCTACACGTGTATCTCTTGCGGGTTCTCCTACAGCCACCCAGCCACTGTCCAGCAGGCGGCGGCCATCCTGAATCGTCGGGGGATTCAGGATGGCCTCCTGGAGTTCGGAAACCACTATTTCCATTGCGGCGAACCACTCGGGGAGGTGAAGAGTTCGGTGCGAAGGTTCGAAACACCGCGGTCCGGCCGGCCCCGATCTCGCAGTTCTCCCACGGAAACCCTTCTCCACACCAAGATCTTGAGATGCAGATGCGGTTTCGAGTTGGAAATACCTGCTTAGCCGCATTTGCAGCATTACAGAAGGAAGCATCGTGAAGCTCGAAAGTACACAGAACCGACGTCCCGAAGGCGACCCTGAGCAAAAGTCCGACCAACTGGACAAACAAAGAAACAGGCATCGCAAGGAAACCCATACCTCTCCGCAGCTCCGCTTGCCGGACCCTCCCGACCCTGACAACCTCCCCGTCGACTACCCGGGCCGCAGCGGGATCGAGTGGCCGTAGGGCACTTTCCGGTCCGGCGTTAGGGCAGCCAGCTTTACTTTGACCACCCATCCAGGCTGGCGAGCCCTGCGCCGGACCGGTCGATCGCGCCGGCGCGTCGCTCTTTGGAGCGCGTCGGGCCCGCCCGCCGTCGGATTCTGCTGGATCACTCCAGCATCCAAACTCGTTGCCCCCGCCATTCCGGGGCCCGCGGGCAGCCATCTTCGAATGATCCAGCAAAATCCGTCGCTCCCCGCCCCACAACCCCCGTCCGCCGAGCCCCCAACACACCTCAGCCATTCCCACACACTCCCAAAATCTTTGTTTATGTTGTTTTCTGTTGACAGATCAACACGAACAAAGATAGAGTCAAGCAATTCCACATCATGTGATCGCTGTCACTGATGTACTTGATCGCTTGTACGCAATGGAGGGTATGTGTTTGCTGAAGAGCGCCAACAGCTGATCTCCGAGCTCGTCGCTGACCGCGGACGGGTCAGCGTCACGGACCTTGCGGACCGATTCAGCATCACCACCGAGACTGTCCGCCGTGACCTCGCTGCCCTCGAATCCGCCGGTAACCTCCGCCGCGTGCACGGCGGGGCTGTCCCCTCAGACCGCCTCAGCACCCGCGAGGAAAGCGTTGTTGAGCGCGCCATCCAGCGCCAACCGGAAAAGCTTCGTATCGCCGAGGCCGCCCTTGCGCTCATCCCCGAGAACGCGGCCGGCAGCATCCTGATCGACGCCGGTTCCACCACAGAGGCCCTGGCCCGCCTGCTGGGACAACGCACGGCCCAGCATCTGGCCTCCGCCAACGGAAGTGCCGCGCATGAGGAACTGGTGGTTATCACCCACGCCATCCCCATCGCCGGGCGACTGTCCGGCAACCCGAACATCTCCCTCCAGATCCTGGGCGGTCGTGTCCGCGGCCTCACTCAGGCCGCGGTAGGGCAGTCCACGGTCGAAGCAGCTTCCCGGCTCCGCCCGGACATCGCCTTCGTCGGCGCCAACGGTATCCATGCCACATTCGGGCTCAGCACCCCTGACTCCGAAGAAGCCGCCGTCAAGGCCGCCTTCGTCACGTCCGCACGGCGCGTCGTCGTCCTCGCGGACTCCTCCAAGCTGGACGCGGAAACGCTCGTCCAGTTCGCTGCCCTGAAAGATGTGGACACCGTGATTACTGACCAGGAACCCTCCGAGGAGCTCTCCGCCGCTTTGGCCGAGGCCGGCGTCGACGTGGTGATCGCATGATCGTCACCCTGACAGCCAACCCCAGCCTGGACCGCACCGTGGAGCTCCCGGCCCCGCTTGCCCGCGGCGAGGTGCAGCGCGCCGTCGCCGTCCACCAGCACCCTGGCGGCAAGGGCGTCAACGTCTCCCGGGCGCTGGTCGCCTCGGGCCTGGACACCGTCGCCGTCCTTCCCGGCGGGGATTCCGATCCCGTCCTCGCGGGACTGCTCGACGACGGCGTCCCCTACGCAGCGCTCCCCATCAGTGAGCCGTTGCGCAGCAACGTGACGCTCACCGAACCGGACGGCGTCACCACCAAGATCAACGAACCCGGCCCGAAGTTGAGCCTGGCCGAGCAGGAAGCCCTGATCGGGCTGCTGCTTGACCGCTCCCGTGGCGCGAGCTGGGTGGTACTGGCCGGATCGCTCCCACCAGGAGTTCCGGCAGATTTTTACGCCACGGTCGCCCGCCGGCTCCGTTCCGGGAACGACGACCCTGCTTACGGCGGTCCGCCGCTTATAGCAATTGACTCCTCCGGGGCCCCGCTGGCGGCCGCCATCAGTGGCGATTCCACCGGCACCATCAGCGGCAAGCCCGATCTCCTGAAGCCCAACGCTGAAGAACTGGCCGAACTGGCCGCCGCAGCCGGCTTCATAGACGTCCACACGGCTGACGAACTGGAAGCGGACCCGGGCCTCGCCGCCAGGGCCGCCGCCGCCGTCGTCGGCAGCGGTGTGGGTGCAGTACTCGCAACACTCGGTTCCAAGGGCGCCGTCCTGGTAACCGCCGACGGCGCGTGGCTCGCCACGCATCCGCCGATCCAAGCCGTCAGCACAGTTGGTGCCGGCGATTCTTCCCTTGCTGGCTACCTGCTGGCCGCCACTCGCGGCGGTTCCGCGCAGGACTGCCTCCGTCAGGCTGTGGCACACGGTGCCGCCGCTGCTTCGCTGCCGGGCTCCACTGTCCCGGCGGTCCACCAAACAACTCCCGACGCCGTAACCATCACGGCCCTCTAGAAGGACTAACAGTGACCCAGCTCATCACCCCCCAACTGGTCTCCCTTGACCAGAACCTCGGCGATTCTCCCGCCGACGTCATCCGTTTCCTGGCTGGCAAGGTTGCCGCAGCCGGACGCGCCTCCGAGGTTGAAGGGCTCTTCGCCGACGCCTTCGCCCGCGAGCAGAAGACTGCCACAGGCGTGCCCGGCGGCATCGCTATCCCGCACTGCCGCTCCGTGGCCGTGACCGAGCCCGCCTTGGCGATGGCCCGGCTCTCCCAGAAAGTGGACTTCGGCGCCAAGGACGGCCCCGCGGACATCATCTTTTTCATCGCAGCCCCTGAAGGAGCGGACCAGGAGCACCTGAAGCTGCTCTCCAAGCTGGCCCGTTCCCTCATCAAAAAGGACTTCACGGCAGCCCTCCGTGCGGCTGCCACTGAGCAGGACATCGTCGACTTGGTTGACGGCGCACTGGCCGACAAGCCAGCTGCACCTGCCGAGGGCACCGCAGCTGCTCCGGAAGCCGCCCCGGCTTCGGCCCGCGCTGCTTCCGCGATGGCGCCCAAGCGCATTGTCGCTGTCACGGCCTGCCCCACCGGCATTGCCCACACCTACATGGCGGCCGATTCCCTCGTGGCCGCGGCCAAGGAAATGGGCGTCGACCTTCAGGTGGAAACCCAGGGTTCGTCTGGTGCCAAGCCGCTTGATCCGGCCGTTATCGCAGCGGCAGACGCAGTGATTTTCGCCGTCGACGTCGACGTCCGAGGCAAAGAGCGCTTCGCCGGCAAGCCTGTCATCAACGCGCCTGTGAAGCGAGGCATCGACGAACCCGCGAAGATGGTGCAGGAAGCCCTGGCCGCAGCGAGCGATCCGCATGCGCGCCGCGTACCGCACTTTGGTGCCGAGGAACAGGCCGAGCAGGCCGCCGAGGCAGCCAGCGAGCACATCGGACAGAAGCTCAAGAAGGCGCTCCTCACGGGTGTCAGCTACATGATTCCGTTCGTCGCCGGTGGTGGCCTGCTGATCGCGCTCGGCTTCCTCATGGGCGGTTACCTGATCACGAAGTACGCGGATACGATCGTCGTGAACAACAGCATCTTCAACCTGCCCACCGAATTCCCGGACAACGCATGGGGTCCGTTCGGTGCTTACCTCGGAGCGGTCCTCTTCAAGATCGGCGCCCTGTCGCTGGGCTTCCTTGTCCCGGCCTTGGCAGGCTACATCGCCTACGCGATCGCTGACCGACCCGGCATTGCACCCGGCTTCGTAGCGGGCGCTGTTGCCGGATTCATGGGCGCCGGCTTCCTGGGCGGCATCGTGGGCGGCTTGCTCGCGGGCTACATCGCACACGTCATCGGTCGGTTCCAGGTGGCCCGTTGGCTGCGCGGCCTCATGCCGGTGGTCATCATTCCGCTCCTTGCATCTCTCGTGGCCTCCGGCCTGATGTTCCTGATCCTGGGCGCACCAATTGTGGCGATCACCAAGGGCCTGAACGGCTGGCTGTCCGGTCTGACCGGCGCGAGCGCAATTGCGCTCGGCGTGATCCTCGGCCTGATGATGTGCTTCGACCTCGGCGGACCGGTCAACAAGGTTGCCTACTCCTTCGCGGTCGCCGGTCTCGGAGCCGCAAGCATGGACAATCAGGCTCCGTGGCAGATCATGGCCGCCGTCATGGCGTCCGGCATGGTGCCGCCCCTGGCCATGGCCCTCGCATCGACCGTCCTGGACAAGCACCGCTTCAGCCTGGCCGAGCGTGAAAACGGCAAGGCGGCCTGGCTGCTGGGTGCCTCCTTCATCTCCGAAGGCGCCATTCCGTTCGCTGCTGCCGACCCTCTGCGCGTCATTCCTGCCAGCATGCTCGGTGGGGCCGTCACCGGTGCATTGTCGATGGCATTTGGCGTCGGCTCCAAGGCCCCGCACGGCGGATTCTTCGTCTTCTTCGCGATCGACAACTTCCTCCTGTTCTTTGTCTCGATCGCCATTGGGGCGGTGGTGACGGCCTTCACCGTAATCGCACTCAAGCGCTGGGCAGTCCGGACGCCCGTTGAGGCAGAGCCTGTTCCGGCCGCTGCCGCAGCCTGACGCCAACCGTTAGCAAGCAAGTAGAGGACTAATCTATGCAGACCTTTTCAGGCGTAGGCGTTGCTCCCGGGCGTGTTCTGGGGCCGGTGAGGCAGATGCCGAAACCGGTGCAGGAACCCCATTCGAACGTCAACATTCCTGCGGACGTTACCGTCGAATCGCAAGGCCAGCGCATCAAAGATGCCGCCAAGGCCGTGCAGGCGGAACTCCGTGCCCGAGCCGCCACCGCGTCCGGCGAAGGCAAAGAGGTCTTGGAAGCAACTGCCTTGATGGCCGCCGATCCGATGCTGGTGAAATCGGCCATCAAGCTCCTCTCCCCCGATGCCCCGGGCGGCGCACGTACCGCTGAACGGGCCATCTGGGAGGCAGGTGCCACGGTTGCAGACTCATTGAAGGCCCTCGGCGGCTACATGGCAGAGCGTGTGGCGGACGTCCTGGACGTCCGCGCCCGTATTGTCTCGGAACTGCGCGGGCTGCCTGCGCCGGGCATCCCGGCGTCGGACGTTCCGTTCATCCTGGCCGCCGAGGACCTCGCCCCGGCAGACACCGCCACCCTGGACCCTGCCAAGGTGATCGCCTTGATCACTTCGAGCGGCGGTCCGCAATCCCACACCGCCATCCTGGCCCGTGCCTTGGGACTGCCCGCGATCGTCGCGGCCCCGGGGGTCGACGAGATCGGGGACGGCACCGAGACCTACATCGATGGCGCCGCCGGCACCATCACCGTGGACCCCGGTGAGGAACTCCGCCTTGCGGCCAAGGCTTGGGCTACCCAAGCGTCTACCGTTGCCGCCTTCAGCGGCAGCAGCGTGATGGCCGACGGTTTCCGGGTTCCGCTGCTCGCCAACGTCGGTACCGGTGCCGATGCGGTCAAAGCCGCCGACGCCGGTGCCGAGGGCGTCGGTTTGCTGCGAACCGAATTCTGCTTCCTGGATCGCGACGACGAGCCCACCGTCGAGGAGCAGATCGCCGCCTATGGCGCCGTGTTTGCTGCGTTCCCGGGCAAGAAGGTTGTGGTCCGTACCCTCGACGCCGGCGCTGACAAGCCACTGCCGTTCCTCACCAACGCGGATGAGCCCAACCCAGCTCTGGGCGTCCGTGGGTACCGCACCGATCTGACCTCCCCCGGCGTCCTCGAGCGCCAGCTCAAGGCGATCGCCGCCGCAGAGGCCGCCAACCAGGCCGAAGTGTGGGTCATGGCACCCATGATTTCCACGGCCGAGGAAGCCGCGCATTTCGCAACCCTCTGCTCCGCCGCCGGCCTGAAAATCCCCGGCGTCATGGTCGAAGTCCCGTCGGCTGCCCTGACCGCCGCCACCCTGCTGAGCAAAGTCAGCTTCGCATCGCTAGGCACCAACGACCTCACCCAGTACACCATGGCCGCGGACCGCCAACTCGGCCCGCTCGCCGCGCTCAACGACCCGTGGCAGCCTGCCGTGCTCCAGCTCGTGAAGTTGACCGCCGACGGCGCCGCTGCCGCCGGCGCGAACGCTGCCGGCACCGCGCGCCCCGTGGGAGTATGCGGCGAGGCAGCCGCGGACCCTGCCCTCGCCGTCGTACTCGTTGGACTGGGCGTCGCGACGCTCTCCATGAGCGCCCGCGCACTGGCTGCCGTCTCAGCCGTGCTGGCAACCGTTACCGTTGCGCATGCCCAAAAACTCGCGGCGGCGGCATTGTCCGCCCCGAGTGCATCCGCCGCGCGCCAAACCGTTCGCGCCCAGCTGCCCATACTGGACGAGCTGGGTCTCTAGACTTTCCCCAAGCCCACAATCGAAGGAGCAACAATGTCCGAACGTACCGCCACCATTGCCAGCCGCGTCGGCCTGCACGCCCGCCCGGCAGCCATCTTCGCCGAAGCCGCCGGCGAACTGGACCTCGAGGTCACCATTGCCCGCGAAGGCGAACCCGCTGACGACGCCATGGACGCCGCCAGCATCCTTTCCCTCATGAGCCTCGGAGCTTCATTCGGCGACGTCGTTGTGCTGCGCGCCGAGGGCGCCGGTGCCGACGAAGCCCTGGACCGCCTCGTGAAGATCCTCGAAACGGACCACGACGCCGAGTAACCCATTGAGCATGCCCCCTCTTGGCAATGAGGAATGGACATATTCGCACTATGTCCATTCCTCGCAGCCAACGGGGTGCATGCTCTTTTGATTTTCACTGCAAAGACATCAGATAGTCCGCGATATCCGACTCGGTGGGCCTGAGCTGTTCGAGATCACCGGCAAGGAAACCCTCCACAACGCGCGGATCAACGTAGGCGGCCCTGGCCACCGTTGGTGTGTTGCCGAGTAGTTCAGCGGTTTGCTTGATGGCCTCAAGGACCCGCTGGCGCGCAGGCAATTTCCCGGCCGGGCCTGCGAGCGCCATGCCAGCCGCCGCAGTGCCTTTCCAGGTGCGGAAGTCCTTGGCCGTGTAGTCACCGTCCGTGATGTGGCGAAGATACTCGTTGACCATCGCGGCATCCAAGGAGGCCCAGCCGTCGCCTTCCTTGAAGGCCAGCAGTGGTTGTTTGCCAGGCCTGTCTGCCAATGGCTTGAGGAACCGTGCCAGCACGGGGTCATGTATGGTCGAGTCCCACGCTTGCCCGCTTTTCCCCGGGAAATGCAGGGAAACCTTGTCTCCCGCGACATGCACATGCTTACATCTCAGGGTCGTCAGGCCATACGATCCGTTGCGCCGCATGTAGCCCTCTGATCCAACGCGCAAGGCCCCGAGATCCATGAGCCGCACAGCCGCGGCAAGGGTTCTAGTCTTTTCCGAAGGTGACTCGCGCAGATGACGCGAGGCCAAACGCCGTGCTTTGGGCAGGGCAGCGCCGAGCCGCACAGCCCGGAGGAACTTTTCGGCGTCTTGGCGTGCCCGCCACTCGGGGTGGTAAATGTATTGGCTCCGGCCGGCGTCGTCCACTCCCATTGCCTGGATATGCCCGTTTTCGAAAGGGCAAATCCAGACATCGGCCCACGCTGGAGGAATCGCGAGAGTTTCCAGGCGCGTGCGCTCACCGCCTATCACAAGGGATCCGTCCGGGCGGTGGTAGCTGAAACCACGGCCGGACCTTCGTCGGGAGATACCAGGCGTGCCCGGGTGACTGCGTCGGAGCCGAGGCATGCGCTGGCCCTTACCGCTGTTTCCTGGTGCCTAAGCTTCCTGTGGGTCTGCCACGGACGCACCGGCGGACATGGTCTCGGCACTGATCATCCAGGCGAGCTGCTCCAAACGTGCGATGAACGCATGCAGGAGGTCCGCCGTCGTGGGATCTTCTTTGTCCACTTGGTCGTGGACATCGCGCATGGTCTGGACAGTCCGCTCAAGGCGATCGGTGATCAGCTTCACGGCGTCCTTGGTCTTCGTCAATCCCCCGGGAAACTGCGCCAGGCGGGTCGAGGCAGCGATGGTGCTGCTCCTGCCATCGGGGAGCGCATGAAGGGCTCGCATCCTTTCTGCTGTTTCGTCAGCGAACTCCCGCGCCGCTGCCACGAGTTCGTCGAGTTGTAGATGCAGGTCCCGGAAATTAGCGCCAACAATATTCCAGTGGGCCTGTTTGCCCTGCAGCTGGAGTTCGATAAGGTCCGTCAGGACAAGCTGAAGATTGTCTGCCAAAGCTTGCGATGCTTTCATGGTTTCCCCTCCAAGACGACTACTGACAATGGGTCAGGATCAGCGCCAGATACCGGCGCCAGTCCTTCCGCCCACCCTACGACGATACCCAGAATTTTTTATAAGCGTGCTTAGCACTTGATTTGATAAGCGTGCTTAGTAGTACGATGGAGGAAGTCGATGCCGGTCCGTCCCGGAAGAAAATTCCGGTAAACGAGGCTGGATCCGCTACAGCAAGACCTCGTACGGAGTCCGGGGGGCTTGGTGAGGAACCACGGTTCGGAAGCGAACCGACAACCGAATACACCGCGAGGGGCCGGGCATTTTGCCGGTGGCCCCGCTTAAAAAAGGAATGTGCGACTATGAACACCCTTCTGATCATTGCAGGCGTTGTGGCAATCATCCTTCTGCTCGTTGGCGGATTCTCGCAGGCAGTAAGCTGGCTCCTCTGGGTCGGCTTGGTCCTCTTGATCGTCGCGGCCATCGGCTGGCTCCTCAGCTTCGTTTCCGGCCGCAGATCTCGCGTTTAGCCAACGACAGCTGGCCCCGCAGTGGCCTGCCTTCCGCCACTTGGCGAGAAGGCGAGAAGAACTAAAACCATTACCACCAAAGGAGTACGTCCATGGGTGCAGATGACAAGATCCAAAACACCGGAGAAAAGCTTGCGGGCAAATCCAAGGAAGCCGCCGGAAAGCTGACGGGTAACGAGAGGCTCGAAGCCGAAGGCAAGACGGATCAAGCCAAGAGCGACCTGAAGGCGGCCGGCGAAAAGGTAAAGGACGCTTTCAAGAAGGACTAGTCCACTCGAAGTGCGGCTCCTGCCATGGGCGGGAGCCGCACTTCCCAGTCCAAGGGGTTAGGTCAATGCCGACTATCTCTGACCCGATTGTCCCCGCCGGCGCACCGCGTCGCCGGGCAGAACGAATCTGGTGCAGCACCTGCGGCACCAACGAGCACGTGATTCTTGATTCCGTCGAGCCCCTCAAACCGCCGATGGCAGAGCTCGTGGATATCGCCTACATTTGCGCAGAATGCGACACTGCTTATGCCCATTCGGCTACATTCCAGGACGTCGCGGAGATCCTGAACCAGCATGGAACGGTATCGGATGTGCTCCAATTCGGCGGCGAATACATCCATTGCGGCGAACCCATGAAAATTTCGGGAACCGGATTCCACAGCGTGTATGCGCCGATATCCACGGAGGACCCCGCGATAGATCTTCTCGACGTGTACCTGGCGACGAAGGTGTTGCAATGCCGCTGCGGGTTCCGGATGGAGCTCGCCTCATAGCCCGGGCCTCGACCGAAGGAGGAAACCATGCCAAGAAAAAAGAATCCCAGCCTCAAAGATCCGGAACTCTACGAAACCCTCCGCGAGGATGGCGCCTCCAAGGAAAAGGCCGCCAGGATCTCGAATGCCGCTGCCAAGGTGGGCCGCAAGGAAATCGGCCGGCGCGGCGGTACCTCGGGCGACTATGAGGACTGGACAGTGCCCCAACTCAAGTCCCGAGCCAAGGAACTGGGCCTCACAGGCTACTCAAGCAAGAGGAAAGCCGAACTCATCTCGGCCCTGCGAAACCACTAGGCCATCCACCGGACATGCTCTCCGCCCAGGCCCAGGAACGGACATATTCGCATTATGTCCATTCCTCGCCTTGCACGAGGGACATGTCCATTGTTCCTTGGAGGGCTCAGAGGGACATATCCAGTGCTCGCTGAAATGTACGACGGCGGCGCGTCAGGCTTTCTTGACCCGCGCCCTGGGTTTGCTGGCCGCTTTGGCCGTCCCGGCGTCGTCGGACTCCTCACCGCCGGCGGAACCTTTGCCGCGCTTCTTCTCAAGGCTCCGTTTGAGGGCCTCCATGAGGTCGATGACCTCGCCGCCCTCGCCTTCGCTTGCAGCAACGCCGAACGTCTCCTCGGTGTCGATGGAGTCACCCTTTTCGAATTTTGCGGCGATGAGCTGGCGCAGTTGCACTTGGTAATTGTCGGTGTATTGCTCGGGCTCGAAGTCGCGCGCCATGGAGTCCACCAGGGCCGAGGACATCTCCAGCTCCTTGTCCGAGATCTTGACGTCGGTCTCCAGCGACGGGAAGTTTGCTTCACGTACCTCGTCGTCCCAGAGCAGGGATTGCAGCATCAGGACGTCCCCACGTACGCGCAGGGCCCCCAGCCTAGTCTTCTGCCGGAGGGCGTACTGCACAATGGCCACGCGCTCGGTGTCCTGGAGGGTGCGCAGAAGCAACATGTAGGCCTTGGGCGACTTGGAATCGGGCTCCAGGTAGTAGGGCCGCTCGTACATGATGGGGTCCAGCTGCTCGGCCGGGACGAACTCCACTACCTCGATTTCGCGGCTGTTCTCCGCGGGCAGGGACTTCAAATCCGCGGAGGACAGCACCACCGTGCGGCCTTCCTCTTCGTAGGCCTTGTCGATATCCTCGTAATCCACAACAGAGGCGCAGATTTCGCACTTCCGCTGGTAACGGATCCGGCCTCCGTCTTTGTTGTGGACCTGGTGAAGACTGACATCGTGGTCCTCGGTGGCACTGTAGAGCTTGACTGGTACGTTGACCAGCCCGAACGCGATAGAACCCTTCCATATGGCCCTCATGCACTAAGTGAACATCACAACAAGGCGGAGGTGAAGAGGTGGCAACCAGCCAAAAGGAGCGCGTCAACGTTGAAGGCCACGAACTGACGCTCACCAACCTGGGCAAAATCATCTACCCGGAGACTGGCACCACCAAGGCCGAAGTGCTCGAATACTACGCAGCCGTGGCACCATTCCTGATCCCTGCCGCCACTAACCGGCCCGCCACGCGTAAGCGCTGGGTGCACGGCGTAGGGACCACCGACGACCCCGGGAAGATGTTCTTCCAGAAGAACCTGGACGACTCCACCCCGTCCTGGGTTCCGCGCGTCACCATCCAGCACAGAGACCACAGCAACGTTTACCCCCTCGTCAACAACCTCGCCACGCTGACCTGGCTGGCCCAGATAGCCGCCTTGGAGATCCACGTGCCGCAATGGCAGGTGGACGCCGACGGAACCATGTTGCCGCCGGACCGCCTGGTCCTTGACCTCGACCCCGGCCCGGGCACGGGCCTCGCCGAATGCGTTGAAGTGGCCAAGCTGGCGCGCAGCATCCTGCAGGACATCGGGCTTGATCCCGTCCCTGTGACGAGCGGCAGCAAAGGGATCCACCTCTACGCCGGTCTGGATGGCACGCGCAAATGGGAGCAGGTTTCAGCGTTCGCACACGAGTTGGCGCGATCGCTCGAGGCGGACCACCCTGACCTGGTGGTCAGCGATATGAAGAAGACCCTGCGCTACGGTAAGGTCCTGGTGGACTGGAGCCAGAACAGTGGAAACAAGACCACAATCGTCCCGTACTCCCTTCGCGGACGCGCACACCCCACGGTGGCCGCACCGCGGACATGGCGGGAACTCACTTCACCAAAGCTTGAGCATCTGGACTTCACGGCTGTCATGAAGCGCGTCCAAGAGGGGAAGGACCCTTTCGCCGCGGTGGCGGCCGGGCGCTCCGGACATTCGCCCGCGCACGCGGACAGCGGATCCAGAAACAAGAACGACGACGACGGCTCCCCCGGCGCGGCCCGCGCCAGCACTGCGGTCGGAAGCACCGCCGCCGGAAGCACCGCTGTGAACCCGCGGTTGGCCAGCTACGTGGACAAGCGTGATCCGCAGCGGACACCGGAACCGTTTCCCGCCGTCGAACATCAACCCGGTTCGCGCCCACTCCAGGCCGACGCGGAGCCCAACCCTCCCGGCGGAATTTTCGTCATTCAGGAACACCATGCCCGCAGCTTCCACCTGGATTTCCGGTTGGAACACAACGGTGTCCTGGCGTCGTGGGCATTGCCACGTGGCGTGCCGGACACTCCGGCCAAGAACCACCTCGCGGTGCGAACGGAAGACCACCCGATGGAGTACGCGCAATTCGCGGGCATCATTCCAAAGGGCGAATACGGTGCCGGGACGGTCAGCATCTGGGACAGCGGCGAGTTCGAATGCGAAAAATGGCGCGACGGCAAGGAAGTCATCGCTACCCTCACCGGCAAGCCCGGCGGCGGATTGCATGGAACCCGTCGCTTCGCGCTCATCCACACTGGGGAGTCGCCGTCGCAATGGCTGATCCACCTGATGAAGGACAAGCCGGGCCATCGCACCGTGCTGTTGCCTGATGCCCCGTCGCGTTCGAGCGGCACCCCCAGCTACGCACCCATGCTTGCAACCTCCGGGACCACGGCCGATGTTTCCTCCGGCGACTGGTTGTTTGAGCTCAAATGGGACGGCTTCCGGGCCATCGTTTCAGGTTCGGGCGGCAAGATCAGGTTGACCAGCCGCTCCGGGATCGACATGACGCCCACGTACCCCGAGCTATCGGATCCGCGTTACTGGCCGGACCACGACTTCGTGGCAGACGGCGAAATCGTTGCACTCGGCAAGAACGGGCGGCCCAGTTTCGAGTTGCTCCAGAAGCGGATGAACCTCTTCAAACCTGGCGACGTCGAACGCGCCCGGGCTGCGGTCCCCGTGCAGCTCATGCTGTTCGATCTCCTGTATGACGCCGGATCCCGCGGCGACGCCGAAAAAGGCGGCAACGCAGACCTCACCTCCCTGCCGCTCGGCGAGCGCCGGGACCGGCTGGCGGCTTTCCATGCCGGGCTGACTGCCGCGGGCTCCCCCATCCACGTATCCGAAGTGCTGGAGCACGATCTGGCCGACATTCTGGCCAGCGCCGCCGAGCTTGGATTGGAAGGGGTCATGGCCAAGCGCGCGGATAGCCGGTACCAGTCGGGGCGGCGCAGCAGGTCCTGGATCAAGCTCAAGTTGGAACGCACGCAGGAAGTGGTGGTGGGTGGTTGGCGGCCCGGCGCCGGGGCGAGGCTGGGAACCATTGGCGCGCTGCTGGTGGGGATCCCCTACGGCGACAAGCTGCGCTATGCCGGCCGCGTGGGCACCGGATTCAAGGACTGGCAGCTCCGCGACATCCTGCAGCGCTTGGAGCAGCTCGACCGCCCGGACTCGCCCTTCCATGACATCCCGGCCGAGGACGCCGCCACCGCCCATTGGGTTGCCCCCGAGCTCGTGGGAGAGGTGACGTTCGGCGATTGGACCGGCACCGAGAGGATGCGGCATCCCGTCTGGCGCGGGTGGCGCCCTGACAAGTCCCCCGGCGACGTCCAGCGCGCGCCCTGAACAGACCCGTGAATATTTCTAGGACGAGTGCGGCATCTGGGGACGGCTGGTGCGGTGGACCGCGGTGACCGCAGCTTGCTGGCCGACCCGACCGTGGCTGGCGCCGCGGTCCTTAGGGTGCTTGGTCTTGCCGCTACCGTCCGGCCAGGCCGGCCCTTGGGTCGATCCCAGCGTGACGGCCACAGTTGCCGGGGCCGGCATGGGCGCCATATCCATGGACTCGACCAGGTGGCTGGCTACCTCGGAGTTGATTTGTTGCGCAACGTGCTTCGCAGCCATTGTTCTTCCTTTCTGCGTTGAAACGAAGGGATTTTCCATACTAGGTGGGCGCGGTCCGCTTGTCTGCAGGATCTACCAGCGGACCTTCTTCTCTGACTTGGCCTGCTTGCCACTCGCCTGTGTGGGCTTGTGTCCTTTTCCGGTGCTCTGCCAACCGTTGCCGGCGCCACCACCTGACTTGCGGGCCAACATTTCCTTCTGGGCGTCAGTCAGTTTCGATTTGATTCCGGCCGCCGGGGCGTCAGTTTCCTGCTCGGCGGGTTCCTGCTCGGCGTTAGTTTCGGGTGTGCTCGGTGTCATGCAGTGGACTCCTTAAGGCTCTTGATTTGCCGGAGGAGGTCTCGGGACGCGACGTCCGCTGCGGGTCCAAATAGCAACAGTGACAGGAACGGCGCGGAGGCGAAGCCTCAACAGGCATGGATTTTTGTCGGTTCAAACTCAACGGCGTCGGATCAACGTCAGCAGTGGCGTAGCCGGCATCTGCGACGAACCAGGACCCGCTGGTCTATTCAAAAATCAGTGTTCCCATGCACCCACCCTAAACACTCCGGACCGGGTTTGTGAACCCTGACTTTCCGGGAGCGCGTTTCACGCGTGGCCTCCACGTCGGCTCTCGGCTAGCATGGCATCTCTAGCGACTCGCGACGAGTCCTTACGCCAGGAGGTGAGACCCATCCAAGCAGCAATCCACGGGTGCTCCCTCCCGATCCCGCGGCGAGCCTGAACTAGGTGGCCCGGAGAGCGCCCCTCGGTATCCCGAAAGGCTCTCCCATGTCAGCACCCACGTTCCACGCATCCCACTCCGCCGTGACATCTCGGCTCCGTTCCGCCGGTTGCGTCTTCGCTGAAGACGAGGCCCAGCTCCTGATCTCCGCCGCGCACGCTCGCGAGGAACTCGACAGAATGGTCGACCAACGGGTTTCAGGCCTACCCCTGGAACACGTCCTCGGTTGGGCTGAATTCTGCGGCCAACACCTTGCCGTAGACCCGGGAGTCTTCGTCCCCCGCCGCCGCACGGCATACCTCGTCCAGGAGGCGGCCCGCATCGCCCGGCCGGGCGCCGTGGTCGTCGACCTTTGCTGTGGTTCGGGTGCCGTGGGTACTGCCGTGGCTGCCGCGGTGCGCGGGATCGAGCTGCACGCGGCCGACGTCGACCCCGCTGCGGTCCGCTGCGCCCGTCGCAACATCGGGCCGGCAGGCGGAGAAGTGCATGAAGGTGATCTGTACTCGGCCCTGCCGGACACCGTTCGCGGTCGCGTGGACGTCCTAGTGGCAAACGCCCCCTATGTGCCCACGGACGCGATCGGGACGATGCCGCCGGAGGCCCGGCTGCATGAACCGCTCGTAGCGCTCGACGGCGGCGCAGATGGTCTGGACGTGCAGCGCCGCATTGCTGGGGAGGCGCCGTTGTGGCTGGCTCCCGGGGGTCACTTGCTGATCGAAACGAGCGTCCGGCAAGCCCCGTCGACGGCGGACCTGTTTGAGCTCGCCGGGTTGTCCGCCAAAGTGGTCCATTCCGACGAATTCGACGCCACGGTAGTGCTCGGAAAACTACAGGAATCCCACCGAAAATGATCAGCAAACAGGGCGTTTCGTGCTCCTGAACCAAACAATTTGGTAACGCGTCCCGAAATACGCCAAAATCCGCGTGATTCCAGGGCTGCAGGGGCCAAATGGACATCAGACATTTACGCCGAAAATGGGCCGGAATAGCCCCGGAATTCGGAGTCCGGCTCTCCTCTTCGGCCAATCTCGCGTAAAATTGAAACCCTGCCCAGAGCGGAGCAGCTGTATGTCGCAAGCAAATGATCTCCCTAGGAGAAACCCAAATGCCCATAGACCGAAGCATCACCGACTCTTCAGCAGGCGCTAGGAACGCCGCTGCTACGAGCAAAACCGCACCACGCGGTGCCTCAAAATTGAAACTTCCAACACGCCGTCGACTCAAGGTATCCGATGTCAACGTCGTAGACCAGCCAATGCTGAAAAAGGCACTCGGCGGCACGATCGTCGGTAACACCATGGAGTGGTATGACGTCGGCGTTTTCGGCTACCTCATCACCACCATGGGGCCCGTCTTCCTGCCCGAGGCCGACAAGTCCGTGCAGACCCTGTTCCTGCTGGGAACCTTCGCCGCAACCTTCGTGGCACGGCCGCTCGGCGGCGTAATCTTCGGCTGGCTGGGTGACAAGGTGGGCCGCCAAAAGGTGCTCGCCACAACACTCCTGTTGATGGCGGCGAGTACTTTCGCCGTCGGACTCCTGCCTGGATACGCACAAATCGGCATCTGGGCAGCCGTACTGCTCGTTGTCCTGAAGCTCGTCCAGGGTTTCTCCACGGGCGGCGAATACGCCGGCGCCACCACGTTCGTGAGCGAATACGCTCCGGACAAGCGCCGCGGCTTCTTCGCGAGCTTCCTTGATATGGGCTCGTACATCGGCTTCGCCCTTGGCGCGGCCCTCGTGTCCATCCTGCAGCTCACCATCGGCCAATCGGCCATGGAGGACTGGGGTTGGCGCTTACCGTTCCTCCTCGCGGGTCCCCTCGGCGTCATCGCCGTGTACTTCCGTAGCAAGATCGAGGAATCCCCCCAGTTCCAAGCCACTTTGGATGCCCAGGAAGCCCTCGCCGCGGACGCAGCAGCGGGCGATGCCGCAGTGGCCAAGGGCCCCATAGGCATCGTCAAGGCTTACTGGCGCCAAATTGTCCTCGCGATGATCCTCGCCGCAGCCGCCAACACCGTGGGCTACATGCTGACTTCCTACATGCCCACCTACCTCACCGAGTCCAAGGGCTACGACCCCGTTCACGGCACCCTGCTGACCATCCCCGTGTTGGTCATCATGGCCGTCTGCATCCCGCTGACCGGCAAGCTGTCTGACCGCATTGGCCGCCGGCCCGTGCTGTGGATCGGCGCCATCAGCACGGTCGTCTTCGCCGTTCCGGCGTTCCTGCTGATCGGACTCGGCGACATTTGGTCCACCCTTGCCGGCTTGGCCTTGGTCGCCTTCCCCGTCACGTTCTACGTGGCCAACCTCGCCTCGGCACTGCCGGCACTGTTCCCGACGTCGAGCCGTTACGGCGGCATGGGTATCGCCTACAACTTCTCCGTGGCGATCTTCGGCGGTACGACGCCGTTCATTGTCGCTGCCTTGATCAAGGCATCCGGCGACGACATGATGCCTGCGTACTACCTCATGGGCACGTCCGTGGTTGGCGCAATCGCCATCTACTTCCTGCGCGAATCCGCGCAGCGCCCACTCCCCGGTTCCATGCCCAGCGTGGACACCCCGGCGGAGGCCCGCGAGCTGGTGGCCACACAGGACACCAACCCTTTGATCGACCTGGACGAGATGCCGTTCGACGACGGCGCTCCCGTAGCATCGGAGCCGGACCGGGAGCAGGTCCCGGCCTAGCCAGGAGCTTCGGGCTGCGGGCGGCCCGCGTCGACAGACCAAGGCTAGTTATTTGCGGCGGCATCGCTGCAAATAACTAGCCTTGAGTGTCGCTCAGGCCTTGCGGTCCGCTTTCTGCTCCTGCAACCGCTTCGCCTCTGC
This sequence comes from Arthrobacter sp. FW306-04-A, assembly GCF_044358315.1. Classification (GTDB taxonomy): domain Bacteria; phylum Actinomycetota; class Actinomycetes; order Actinomycetales; family Micrococcaceae; genus Arthrobacter. Next base: position 200,050 of record NZ_CP084559.1, on the reverse strand, counting down.
CTGGATCTTCGGACCGTAGCCGCCGTTCAGTGCGGTGTCCTTGATGTGGGTGGCCTTGGCGACCCGATCGCCGGCCGCCGCGTCCTTCAGCGCCTTCAGGTCCGCCTGCAATGCTGCCGGAAGCTTTGCGGCCAGCTTCGGACGCTTGTCCAGGATGACGGTGGCGATCCTCGCGGCACGTTGGCCATAGTTGGGCTTGCTGCTGTCACCGTTCACGAAGAACCGCAGGGCAGCCGCCAAGGGGTGCCGCGCCAAGGCCGCCTTGGCGGCCACCGCGGCCGTCGCGTTGGGCTGGGAGGTGGCTGCCGCCGTCGTGCTTAGTGCGTTAGTGGAGGTGGCCGCGTTGGCGGCAAGCACCCCACCGCCCAGCAATAGGCCAGCGGCAAGAACGCCGACGACGGCGGTCCGGGCCTTGCTGCCTTTGCGCCACCGAGTTGGGGTGCTGGAGAATGCGGTGTTGTTATCCATGGTCAGTGTCCTTTGTTCCGGCCGGCGGCCCATCCACCAGCGCTCTTCACAACACTCTTGTCCGACGGCATGAACTGATTGTTCGGCCAATGTTCGAGGAATGTAAAACCGTCGCCGTCAGCGGCCAAGGACACTCCGGGGAGCCGGCGCGTGCTGTTGAATGGACGCATGGAGGACAGCCGAGGATTGGTGCTGATTGCCGAGGATGAACAGGCAATCGCCGATATCCAGCGCCTTTACTTGAGTCGCGCGGGTTTCGGCGTGCACGTGGAGCGCGATGGGATTTCTGCCCTGGCACAGATCAGGCGGCTCAAGCCGGTCGCGGTGATTCTCGACGTCGGCCTGCCCGGTATGGACGGGATCGAGCTATGCAGGCAACTGCGGCAGGCGGAGGACTGGACACCGGTCCTGTTCGTGACTGCCCGCGACGAGGAAGTGGACCGCGTCCTTGGCCTGGAACTGGGCGCCGACGACTATCTCACCAAGCCGTTCTCGCCCTCCGAACTCGTCGCCCGGGTCAAGGCAGTGCTCCGTCGGACGGAAGGCACCCTGCGGCCCAAACCGCTGGTGCTGGGCAACATCGAACTGGATCCGTTGAACCGGACCGCTCGCGCGGGCACCACGGAACTCACCCTGACGGCTACGGAGTTCGACCTCCTCGCCTATCTCATGGCCCAGCCCGGCCGCGTCTTTTCCCGTGAGCAACTCCTTTCAGCCGTGTGGGGCCAGGCCAGTTACGCCGCCGGACGGACCGTGGACGTGCACATCGCGCAGCTCCGCGCCAAGCTCGGCGAGCACTCCCCCATCGCGACGAGCCGCGGCGTCGGGTACTCAGCGGTCGCTGGGGATCGCCCAATCGCCGGGGGAACCAGGTGAGGCGCTGGTTCGGCACACTGGCCGGACGCACGACGGCGGTGATTGCCGCCGTCGCGACCGTCGCCGTCGTGCTCGCTGGGCTTCTGGCCGCGCAACTGGTGAACGCGACAGCCGTGGACGAAGCCAAGAAGTATCTAGCGGTTGAGGCCGATTCCCTCAGCAAGCAGTCGAGCCCCGGAAGCCTGCAGGACCTTCGCGCCGATCTGCTCACCCATGGCGCGAGGCTCGCGCAAATCAGCCCCGATGGCCGCGTGACAGGCGGCGGGGCGAGGCTGGTGAACGCGAAAACCGTGGCGGATGTGCTGGCCGGAAAATCGGTGTCCACCTCGGTGAACGGTCCGCAGAACACTGTGGTCCTCGAGGCCCGGCCCCTGGCGGCTGGCGGTGGCGTCGTGCTGGCACAGCCCGTGTCCGAAATCCGTGCGGCCGCCGCTCCCCTGCTGAGCCGCATGTTGATCGCCCTCGTGGCCTGCCTCGTCTTCTCCATTGTGGCGGGCGGCCTGCTGGCGCAATGGCTCAGCCGGCCGTTGGTACGTACCGCGCGATCGGCCCATCGGCTCGCAGCCGGTGAACGTTCCGTGCCTGTGGCGCCCGGCGGACCGGCCGAAGTAGTGGAGGTTTCGCAGGCCTTGGCCGCCCTCGACGCCGCGCTCCGGACCAGCGAGGGGCGGCAACGCGAATTCCTGCTCTCCATTTCGCACGAAATCCGGACGCCCCTCACGGCGCTTCGAGGCTACGCCGAGGCTCTGGCCGATGGTGTGGTCAGCGGAGACGACGTGAGCGGCGTCGGGCGGACCCTAGTTTCCGAAACCAATCGACTGGACCGATTCGTCCGCGATCTCCTGGAATTGGCACGGCTTGAATCCGACGATTTCCGCGTGGAACTGCAGCCCGTGGACGCATCCTTGATCCTGCGTGAGAGCTGGCAGGCCTGGCAAGCTGTGTGCGTCCAAAACGGGATTACCGGACGGCTCGAGCTTCCCGCCGGGCCTTTGCCGGTCCGTAGCGATGGCCAGCGGTTGCGCCAAGTGGTGGACGGGCTGCTGGAAAACGCCTTGCGGGTGACTCCCGGGGGCTCCCCCGTCGTGCTCGCCGCGTACCCCGCCGGCAGCGGGCTCACTGTGGAAGTGCGCGACGGCGGACCGGGGCTCACGGAGGCGGATGCCGCCGTCGCGTTTGAACGCGGCGCGCTCTTTGCCAGATACAGCGGCGAACGGCAGGTAGGTAGCGGGTTGGGATTGTCCATCGCTGCAAGGATCGTGCAGCGGCTTGGTGGGCGCATCAGCGTGCGGACAGCGCCGGAGGGCGGCGCGGCGTTCGTGGTGGAGTTGCCCACCATTCCGGCTGACTCCAAGCAAACGTAGACTCTGCGCATGGCTGAAGTTCCAGTGGGTTCGTTGCACCATGTAGAGATTTGGGTACCGCACATCGGCCGTGCCCAGGAGGAGTGGGGCTGGCTGCTGGCTGAGATGGGCTACGAACAATTCCAGGAGTGGCCCGATGGCTGCAGTTGGAAACTCGGAGCCACGTACATCGTGATTGAACAGTCCGCGGCACTCACCGGCAGCACGCACCGCAGGACGGAACCAGGACTTAACCACCTCGCCTTCCATGCAGGTACCAGGGAGAATGTGGACCGGCTCCGGGAACTCGGCGCCGATTCCGGCTGGTACGAGATGTTCGAGAGCAAATACCCCCACGCGGGCGGCCCCGACCATTACGCCGCCTATCTGGTGAACACCGACGGCTATGAGGTTGAACTGGTTGCTGGTTAGGGCTTGAGCCAGTAGCAGGGCACAAGGACGCCTGTCTTGGACCAACCGATCGGGGCAACCTGCACCGGGGTGGCCGCGCCGTCGCCCGCCCCGAGACACGCCGTTCGCGCGGTGCGCACTCCCTCGCTCCACGACGGTCCCTGCTCTCGCGCCACCTGCGTGGGGAAATACGCGGTAGCCAGCAGAACGGCGAACGCCATGAGGACTCCAGCAGATGCCTGTGGCCGCAAGGCGCGAATGGAATCTGCCAGCAAAGGAAACAGCGCCAGGATAAACATCGCCGGGATCGCCGAATACCTCGTCAGAATGGACTTGGCCCAGTCGCTTTCCGTGAAATGCACGTAGTCGAACTGCCCGCCCGGGTTTGCAACGAGACACGCAGCCCACACCCCGAAAGATACGGTGACGAACAGCAACGCCAGAAGGCGGTGTTCCCGATTTGACCTCAGCAACAGATACGCGAGCGCGGCGATGATCGGAACGAATGCAAGCACAACAGGGCCGGCTCCGAAATTCAAAACGTTGAGCCCCATGTTGCGCGACGATCCAAAGAAGACAACGCCTGCAATATTGATAAACCACCCGACTACAACGGACAGCGGATCCAAAGGGGGATCGTTGCTGGGGGTGCGCGGATAGTGAAGTGTGGTGTAGATCTGGAACGCTGCACCGATGATCAGGCCAGCGCGTGCCGGCCAGAATGCCCTACGGCGGATACCGAGAAATACCAGAGGTAGGAATACGACTGAAATCACTTCCGTAAGCGCCGACAACAGCGCCGCGAGAAACAGAACTACGCCCTCGGAGCGGCTTCTCGCAGGTTTCAGCAGCAGCCACGGCATGAGCCACAGGAGATACCAATGGATATTTGCCGTGTTGCCGAGAATTTCATATGGTCCAACACTAAGCAGTACCGGAATCGCGGCCCACCCAAGCCTTACCCAAACACTGTCGCTCAGCGCCGAGGCGCAATGGAAAGTCAGGTAAGCAACGGCGGCCACCACAAGACAGGAGGCAAAAGCCAAGCCCACAGCGAAGTTCTCCACCGCTAGAACGCGGACGATCACGGCTCCGAACAACCGGGGCAAGACATGCAAGTAGCCCTCGTAAGGAGCGAAAATTGAGCCTACTCCGCCGCCGGACATGGCCCCGCGGAGAAACACCGGGCCATCTTCGGCCCACACGCTATCCCAAACGGTCTGCGGCAGCCTAAAGAGAGAAACGAAGGAAGTGGCTGCAACAGCTAGTACGGCGATGGCCGCGCGAATGGCCGTGACTCTCAACGATCTTCGGTGCAGCATTTACTTCCTTTGTCCTAGGAGACCGTCACGCAATACTGGCCCAAGCATCTTCGAATAGTTCTCCGTCAGGTGGCCCCCATCCGCGAACATGGGTGTATTGCCCACGAAACTTGGGCACCTGTTATCCGAATCGCAGAACCACGACATCGTGTCAACGGTTGAAACATTGGATGGTGCCGCCGAGGCTGCTGCGAACTCCGCCGATTGCGTTTCTATTTGCTCTGCCGTCCGCTCGGCGACGCAGTCTTTGGGTGTGTTTACGGTGGTTGCACACCATGGGAGAACTTTGCCCTTGGGAGGCGGCCCGATCAGCACAGTCTTATTGGCGAGCGGTGCGAACTCCTTAAGGGTTTCTCCCGTGGCCTGCCCCCAAGCGTTGATCGCGTCCTGGCCCTTAGCACCGCTCGCTAGACGCAGAACTGTCTCCTGTACGCTGCTCATGATGATCATGTCCGGATGCAGGCGGGTCAGGTACGTTTTCACCCATTCGTGGTGCTTGTCGCACTCCGGATAACCCGGAGAATTTCCGTCGGCACCTTTGTCCTTCAGAACAGAGATGTTGATGGCAGGACATTGCTGAAGCGTCAGCGACTGAATCTTCCAGCCCGAACCGACCAAAGCCGCCCGCAGTCCGGGCATATAACTGATAGCTATTGAGTCGCCGACGAGAACTGCGGTCTTCGGTGCTCCCTTGTCGCCGTACATGCATCGGGAGAGATCTGCTTCCCAAACGTCCTGGCACGAATCTTCCCGCCATTCGGGAACCCATGCCTTGGCCATCAGGTTGTCAATCGACGGTGTGAGCGCAGGCCACGTTTTGGCGTCCAGGCCGCTTCGGATTTGTTGTGCGCGCAACGCCGGCACAATGTCGAGTTCCTTAATATTCGCCGCCGCGTCTTCTTGCGCCGGGGCGGCAGCGGGAAGAGCGGAGAGCGCAATCGTGGCTAGGGTCGCGAGACAAGCCGGACCAACCCCCACCAAAACGATTTTGGGCCACGCGGATTTCCACCGCCGACTGATAGCGGGCCGATCGGCGCTGGGCCTGCGGTCATTGAGCCAGTTCGACTTTCGGACCGGGTCTTCAATCAGGTGGAAAGAGGCGATTGAAAGCAGCACCATGAGGATTACCTGCGCCAAAATTGTCAGGGGACCCTGCGGTTGTGGGAAGAGAGTCGCCGCAATCGTGATTACAGGGAAGTGCCAAAGGTACAGAGAATAGGAAATTTTTCCGAGATACTGCATCGGCTTCATCGAGAGGATATCAAAGCGCGATGGCTTATATTCTCCGGTCCCCGCGGCTATGACGAGGGCCGTCGCCAATACTGGAACGGCACCCCACGGGGCAGGAAAAACGGAGTGTGAATCGAGCAAGATTACCGATGCAACGATGCCGACGACGCCGATACTGGCAAGAACCGGCCGAGCGGCCGCGGGGATGCGCGACAGCCGGGACGTGAGGGTGGCGATCAATGCGCCGACGCCAAGCTCCCAGCCCCGGGAAAGGGTGGAGAAGTATGCCCAGGTTGGCTCTGCCCGGGACTGCCAACACGCATAGGCGAAGGACGCGGCCGTGATGACGATCAAAGCCACCCGCAGTAGCCGGAGAGCGCGGGTCTTGCTCGACTTGAGACGATTTGCAGCCAGGCCCAGAACCACAACGATCACCACAGGCCAAATGAGATAGAACTGCTCCTCAACTGCCAAGGACCAATAGTGCTGAAGCGGCGAAGCCGGGACACGGGCCTGCATGTAGTCCGTCCCGGTCGCGGCAAAGTGCCAATTCGCGGCAAAAAACAACGAATACGCGCCGTCTTCAAGAACGGTCTTGGCTCGCCCGATACCGTAGGTGGAGAAAATCGCAATTACTGTCACAAGGAGGACCAGCACGGCCACGGGCGTGATCCGGCGCAGCCGCCGTCGGTAGAAGTCCACGAACGAGATGGTGCCGCTTCGCTCATATTCCCTCAGGAGCAATCCGGTAATCAGGAACCCGGAAATTACGAAGAAGATGTCAACGCCGACATATCCGCCAGAGGGCCATTTGACCATATGGTCTAGAACCACGACCCCGACAGCAACCGCGCGAAGTCCTTGAATGTCTTGGCGAATCCCGGACGTCTTTCGTCCGGGATTCCCGCCAGTTGGGACTTGGACGGAAGGCATCGAGGCATCGGTGCGTACAGGCATGGGTGCTCCCCCAGGTAAGCGCGAACATCGCACGGATGTCAGATGTGGGTCAACGTCAGATCGGAGGGTAGTGTCTGCGATCGGCGATCCCAACTCGCGAAAAACTCCACAGCTCCCAAACGATCATAGCGAACTCGCAGACCTTCCATCGGTCGAGGACAAACGCATCGAGGCATTCGTGGGCGCCGGACGCAGGCGCTCCTTCCTCAGAAGCTATTTTGGAGACACGCCAGTAGTAGCCACGATGGGGGCATCCCGTGCGGATTCGGGAACGGCAGGCTTCGCACGCCTCACCAGGCTCAATAGCTTCAGCAACGACCACCCCAGGACCATGATTACCAGCAAATTCCGCAGCGTGAGAAGGGCGGCGACACCCGGATTTAGCGCCGTGAGCAACTGCATATAGAGGATGGGGTAAACGAGAGTTGTAATAATTCCGATTGCAAGGATGGACACCACCGGCACTCCCCACCGTCGCCCATTGAAAGCCGCCCCTACGCAGATCACTGCAGCCAGCCAGATCATGAACTGAGGTGAGCCCACCTTGTTGAAGACGATCATTGACGAAACCAAGGCAAGTGCGCCAATCGCCAACAGGTTCTGCCTGTCTGCGCCGCGGCGGGCCGCAATGTGGATCAGAAGGACTATGAGCACCACAACTAAACCGAGGAGCGGGTTCATCAGGGCACCCACCTTGTCGGCTAATGATCCTTGGATTTCCATCGTGGAGATGGCAAAGTTCGGGTGAATATGGGTTCCAAGGTGGAGAACTGCCTGCCACAAGCCGGGCGTAGTGAGCGGTGCTTCGAGCTGCATTCCGCGGTCCCCTTGTGCCTGGATGAATCCAAACAGGTTGGCTTTTCCACCACCCACCACAACGCCAGCCACAATGAATGCAGATACGGCGACGCCAGCGACGAGAATTCGGACCCACGCTTTGCTCGACACCGCCAAAGCAAGAACCACACCGGCCGGCCATACCTTGATCCATGTCGCCACTGAGAGCAGGGCGGAAGCCACAGCTGGACGAGTTGAGGCGAGAACAAGGCCCATCACAACAATCGGCGCTGAGATGCCGTCCACACGCGAGAAAACCAGGGGGCCAAGAATCGCGGTTAACGAGATCCAGAGATAGGCCGACTGCCAGCCATACCGGGCTGCCCTGGTCCTGAGTAGCGCGATCAACGCGCCAAGGTTAAGCATGCTGCAGAGGAGAAACCACCCAAGCATGTAGTGTTCGTGTCCAAACGCAGCAGCCGCAACCATTGGAAACATTGCTCCGATTGGATAAACCCAGGCAACGTTGACACCCTGCCACATGCCTTCATTGAGTCCTTGGAAGGCCCACTCGCGGTAAAGGCCCACGTCCCCATATGTTTCTCCGCCAGCGATGCGCGGGAGGAGCAGCAGTAGGAAAAGTACATGAACCAACGCAAACGCAACTAGGACAGTAGACTTCCGCGAAAGCACTACGATCAAACTTGGCACATCTTTCTTCACAAGTGACTCTCTTTATGTCTGCGGTGACCTAGCGACGGACGTAAGGCAATGGTGTCCTGCACGGTGCGCCCCCGAAAAACCGGCTACGTGATCCTGTGGGAGCTTACAGGATTCACCCGGCTGTGGTTCAGTCGGGCGACCGTTTACCGACCAGCCGTGGTTTGGCCGGTTGCAGCATAAGCAATCAGGTTGGCTCAGCCTGCACCGGTCATGCATCATGACTCCGGGTTCTGGAGCCGGGCTTTCAAGGCAGCCCTATCCACGCCCAACTTGTTGAGTAGGACCGCGGCGGGGTCGGGTTGCCGCCGCTCCAGCAGCGCCAGCAGCAGGTGCCGCGTAGTGATTCTGCGGGCTTCTCCCGGGTGGTCAGTATCAAGGAGTCCTGAATGACCGAGCGGGCGGCCGAGGTGAACGTGGTCCTGCTGCTTCCTTTCGGTGCATTTAGCGGGCCGAAGTCCCCCAGCGTGATGCCGACGGCTTCCAGGGCTTCCTCGTCGAGGTGGGAATTGACCCAACCCGCCTTCGCATCGCGACCCTCGGCCACCGACTCAAGCCCACCAAGCCCTCGCACTCGACGATGCCGCGCAGCCCGTCGTCGAGCATGTCCGGATCCAGCTCCTCGAAACCCAGCCGGCGATAGTAGGGCGCATTCCACGGAACATCGCGGAAGGTGGTCAGGGTCAGCCACGCCAACCCCTGGACCTGTGCCCACTTTTCGGCGGCGTCAAGCAACCCACCCCCGAGGCCTCGCCGCGCATGCGAAGGATGGACACTCAATTGCTCCACATGAGCGTTGCCATCCAGGTGCTCGAGCAGGAGATAGGCCACGGGGACGTCCGATGCGTCGGCAAACACCAAGGCACCGCCGCGAGTTTGGAAGAGTGCCAGCTCCGTGACGGTCAACGGCTCGTCATCAGCGATGGCGTCCATTCCGCGAGAGCGGAAGATCTCGCCCGCTGCGAATTCGATGCCGCGCAGGCGTTCCAGCTCGTCCGCGCGGGCTGCCCTGATCATACGGCGGCCCCGTTGCCGGCAAGGTATCGATTGCGCTGCTCAATGAGGTTCCGCAGATATCTGCCAAGAACCGCTTTCTCCGCAAGCCGGCCCACGACGCCGAAGGGCGCCGCGAACTCGACGCGATCGATCATGAGCGTCCCGCCGTCGTCGGGAATGAACTCATGGACGTGCCGGAAGAAGCGGAAGGGGCCACGCACTTGCTCATCAGTGAAGGATTCGGGGAAGTGAAACTGGGTTATGCGGCTGCTCATCCGCAAGGGTACGGCGAAATGCCAAGCCTGCCAGGTGACCTCGTCCCCTTCGGACAGCAGTCCGGACACCACGCCCGCCACTGCGCGTTCCCGGGACTTGGCCATGGAGCCGACGTGCGCTTCGACGTTCCGCGCGAGGTCAAATAGCTCGCCGGGCTCCCGTTGGATGTGGGTGTGGCAGGTGAACGACACAGTCATGCTTCGATCCTGCCACTGTTTCGAACCTGCCACAGCGCCGGATCCGCAATCCTCCTCCGAAACACTCAGCAACGTTGTGACCCAGCTAATGGCGCGGATCTTGAGGGGCTGATACCTTCCGAATGGTCGGCTGAAATGATTGGTGGTGCCCCGTTGCGATCATTCATGGCCCATGCCCGCGTCCTTCATACCGTTCCGCCGGTAAGCAACGATCACGTGGCCGCCGTCCGGGTCGCACTGAGCGTCGCCGTGCCTGCACTCTTGCTCCTGGCGCTTGACCGGCCGGACCTCATCATCTACGCCGTGTTCGGAGCCCTGACCGGCATGTACGGCCGTGCCGAGTCACACCAACTGCGGCTCAAGCACCAGGCGCAAGCCGCGGCGGTGCTCTTGGCCGGCGTCTCGGTGGGCACGTTCTTGTCGGTCTCCCATATCCATTCATGGGGATTGGTAGCGGTGGAGGGGCTCCTGGCAGGCGTAGGTTCGCTGTTCTCGGACAGGGTGCGGCTCAAGCCCAACGGGCCTTTCTTCGGAATCCTGGCGCTGGGGGCATGCGCTTCGGTCCCGGCGGCCATCCCCCTGTTTGCTGCTGTCCTGATCTGCGCAGCCTCGGCGGCATTCTCGATGGTGGTTGGCTTTGCCGGATGGCTCCGGCACCGGACCTGGGAACGCGGCGCCACCCGGGACATTCCGGCATTTAGCGCGCAACTGCGCCAAGCATCCGGCGTCCACGCGGCCCGGTATGTTCTCGCCGTCGGCGCTGCAGGCGTCTGCGGAGTGCTCACGGGCAGCGGCCACCCGCACTGGGCCATGGCTGCTGCCGCTGTGCCGCTTGCCGGGGCGGACATGCCCAGCCGGCTGCACCGCGGCATCCACCGCATCGTGGGGACGTTCCTCGGATTGGCGATTGTCGCCGTCGTGCTCTTTCCCGGACCGCTGTCCCCGCTGCAGTATTTCCCGGGACAAACCGCACTTATCCTGGCCCTGCTGGTGATCGGCTTCCAGTTCCCCACCGAGTTGTTCATGGCTCGACACTACGGCTGGGCCATGGTGTTCTTCACCCCGGTCATCCTGCTCATGACACAGTTGGCGGCTCCCGCAGATCCTGGGGTGCTGGTCTTGGAACGCGGGGTGGAGACTTTCGTGGGCGCAGTGATCGGGATTGCTGTGGCGGTGCTAGTCCAGGCGCCCCGGCTTACTTCGCGGGCACGGCTTACTTCGCGGGGCTGATCTATTTCACAGGCCTCCGAGGCGGACCGGACGTAAGCTTCGCCGGCAGGAAGCGCATGACGGCGGTGATCGCTTTGTAGCGCTTCGTCGGGATGGATACCCCTTTACCTTTGGCGTTGTCTTCCAACCCTTCCCGGACAACGCGCTCGGCCTTCAGCCACAGAAAGCGCGGAGCCACCGATTTGTCCATGCCCATGCGATCGTGGAATTCCGTGTGGGTGAAGCCCGGGCACACCGCAGTGACCTTCACTCCGCTGCTGGCATAGGCAGTGTTCGCCCAACGGCTGAAGCTGACCTGCCAAGCCTTGGCTGCCGAATAACTGCCCCTGTTCGCGAAGGCTGCAACGCTGGCGACGTTGATGATCCGGCCCGTCTTGCGGGCCAGCATGACTTCCAAGGCCGCGTGGCACAGCTCCAGGGGCGTCTGGACATGCAAGCGCAAATGCCGCTTTTCGTCTTCCAGATCGTTCTTCTCGAAGGACTTCAGGAGCCCGATTCCGGCATTGTTGACCAGCACGTCCACCGGCCGCGAAGCGTCCCGCAACCGGTCCACCACAGCCGCAACCCCGACGTCGGAGGTCAGGTCGGCGGGCAGAACCTCCACCGAGATGCTGAAGTCCCTTTCAAGCACCTCCGCCTTGGCCCGCAGTCGGCCTTCGTCGCGGGCGACGAGGACGAGGTGGTGACCGGATTCGGCCAGTTGGCGGGCGAATTCCGCCCCAAGCCCGGCGGTAGCACCGGTGACCAAGGCTGTGAGTTCGTTGGCACGAGTTGTCATGCGCCCAGACTAGTCCCGTCGGGCGGGGTGAATGTGCGTTTTGCTGCCACCTTTCCGGTGGTCTTGTCGCAAGAAGTCATGGTGGCGGCGGAGCTGATGATTCCCGCGCGTCTCACACAAAACGGATTCAGTTTTTCGATGACGCGCAGAGAAACGACCACCCACTTAATAAAGTGGGTGGTCTTCGCGATTCGTGACGCGAAAAATGAAACTAATTTTCGAAGGGCCCGATTGACCCCCAATGTTCCCAGAACCGAGGATCTGCCGTGGCCTCCGTAGTAGTTCCGGGGTCAGGCGCTGGCGCCCGTCCATGACGAGCTTGACGGGCCGGACGCGTGCAAACCCAACCCCGTCGCCTTCAGAACGTGGCGCGGAGCAAGACGATGTCCACCCGTTCGGCAGTTCGTAATCGATAACGATCCATCCGAAAGGTAAAGGGCCCTGCCGTCGGCAGGGCCCTGGAGCGTATTTGGTTGCTGGTCTCCTGTTTGAGCGGTCAGGAGTCTTTCACGGCCGTCGCGAAGTCTGCCGGGGACCGCTGAACTTGGCGCCGTCGGGAGCGAAAGGACTGACCTTGCCATTGGCAACCTCAAAACGGCCGGAGGGGCCGCCGACCACGTAGAACAGACCGGGTTCGGGCTGTTTCAGGAACAACACAGCATTCTCGGAGATCTTGAACAGCGGGTCATCGGCGATCTGATGGAGAACGCCGTCCACGGTGCCGCCCGCCTGGCGCACGGTCAGCTTGGCTCCTGCCGTCACAAGGTGGCCCGGGTCGTGGAGGACCTTGTCGACGGTGAATTCGAAATCGGTGACCGGAATGGTTTTGATACTGGATTGCGCTATTATCCGCGTGAATGTTCCCTGAACCGCTAACTTACTGTGGGCCTTCAAGTCCGCAAGATTGTTGTAGCCTTCGGCCCAACTGGCATCCATGCCTACCGTGGTGGCCGGGGTGCCCGCAGGGCTCGCGGTGCTTGGGGAGCGGGAGCAACCGGAAAGGCTGGCAACCGCGGCACCAGCGATCATCGCCGAAACCGCACCGTGCACCAGCTGCCTCCTCATGGAATGAGTTTTCACTGGACGGTGATGCTTGGGCAGCACCCGCTGGTCGGGGTCAGCGACCTTAGCCCAAGTCGACGCCTGTTTCTGAATGTCATGACCGCTACTTCCCTTCCGTAATAGGAATGGGTCGTTGCGGGTTCTACGTATGGCGGGCGGATGGCACTACACCCCGCAAAGGACAAACCTCTCACGGAATTTGCCAAAAGGCCCCGGCGCGCGCTTTGCAGTATCCAGAATCGCGCCCGGTAGAAGGCCTTCCCATACGGAGGGAATATGTCTCTAAGCTTATGTTCTCGTTGAGACGACCGTGATCATCAAGCCAGCGATTGCCGCCAAACTCACGCACTTGGCCGGCTTCAATGCCCGAATCATTTCCCCCTCAATTCCCCTACTTATATCTCCTTCAGATGTGAGATATGGAATGACGATATTTCAGAGGACGCGGTCTTGCAATAGCGGCAAAATCATTTCTCGGCATTGTTCTTCAGGGCAGGAGCCATGCGCAAACAGTTTCGACTAGATGCGCATCGTAGACTCAAAGGAGTCACAGGGGTGGGGCAATGAAGCTTAAGGTCCTAATTGCACTTGGCTGCACGCTCGCGCTGATTGCCTTGGCCATCTATTCGCACTTTGAAGCCGACGGCTTCGGAAATCTCATCAGCTTCGCTGTGGTCGCGCTCTGGCTCGCTATCGCCGCCGGGATCGCGGTCAAGCTGATCGGCGCCAGGCATGGACGCAAGATCCGTGAAGCCTTCTCGCCCGTGGCTGGAGCGGCGGACACGTACCAGCCGGTCCTCCTGGGAAAGCCGACCATGGCAGAGATCGCCGAGCAAGCGGCGCAGCACACCATCACGGACAAGTTCCCCACCGGCCAATGCCCCCCAGCCATCCGGCGTGTCTAGTCGTTGCGATGCGCTGTCCGCTGAATTGGTAGCTCAGGGGTGGCGTGATCGGCTCCGCGGGACAAGGGGCGACGTTCACTTAGGACTTCGGTTTGTGGAGTTCACGAAGGTGTAGTCCGAGATCTTCGGTGAAAATCGCTCCCGGCGACACGGCGTCGCCCGCTCCAAGCCACATCACCACAAGGTTCCCGGACATGGCAACCACCCCGGACACTCCGGCGGCCCGCAGCGCCCAGCCTTGGACGGCAGCGCCGTCGATTCGGATCACAACCGGTTCTGCGCTTGCCCGATCAAGGGCAGCGGCGAGCTGAGCTTCGCCCTCCGCCATGAGTTGGCGGCGACCGAACGGAGACAGTTCTGCCGCCAGGAACGCCGCCAACCGGGCAGGCCCTTGCCGACCCGATACTGCTGGCTTTAACGTCACCAGGCATTCCGGGGGTCCGCCGGTCCGTTCTCTGTCACCGGTCACTTCGAAATTTGTGGCGACGACGGTACCGTTGCGGGTCGGCCGCGGGGCGGAGACGGAGAGCGGACGTACTCCCGGAGACGATGAACGCGCCGCGTATAAGCCGAACTCCTCCGACGCGACGAGAACTATTGCGCGACGTGCGGCCTGGCCTGCATCAGCGGCCGCTGGCCCGTACATTGATCCTCCCATGACTTGATTGTGCACCCGGGAAGACCTCACTGGCTGGCGTCGGTATGCATTACCGACGCCCCCCCACAGCAAATTGAGTCGGTGCGGAACCTCCGGCACGGAAACCAACGAAAGGCGGTCTCCTGAGGTCTTGTCGGCAGGCTCCAAGGTTCGACGCCTTGCGACTACGACCAGAGCGGTCAGGGCCATTGCTACAAATCCGATTCCGAATGCCCAAGGCACTCCGAACCGGTCGATGACGATGCCGGCCACCGCAGCCGATGCAGCCGATGCAGCAAAGGATCCAAGTGCAACCGATGTCACCGCCGTAAAAGCCTCGGGGAGCGTGCCTCGGGGGCTAAATCCTCCAATGTCACCAAAGTACGGGCCGGTTGTTAATGCGCTCAGGGGCCTCCCGCTGTGGTTCCGGGCGGCGCCGGCGCCCCGCCGGAAGATCTGCGGCGACGATGAGGTCGACTAGGTCCGCCCCACCAGGACAGGAGACTGAATTTCCGTACCGATCCGCCTCAGACCCCGAATTCTTTCGCACATGATGGAACCTTTCCAGTGGTCCGGACACTATGGGGTATGGGCGGAAATGGGGAAGGTTCAGACGACGTGCTGTGGCAGCGAGTCGTGAACGGTGATGGTGAAGCCTTTGGTGCCCTCTTTGACCGCCATCGGGACCGGGTATTTCGTCACTGTGCGAAGCTTGTCGGCTCTGCGGATGGGGCTGAAGACATCGCTGCAATGGTCTTCTATGAGGCCTGGCGACGGCGGGGATACGTTCGCGTCGTCAACGACTCGATTGTTGCCTGGCTGCTCGTCACCGCTAACTACACCTTCAAGAATGATTTGCGTCAGCGTCGGAGGTACAGGAACTTCTTGAACCGGCTACCCCCGCCGGTCAATAGTCCGGACGCGGCTGACGCGTTCATCGAAGCGGCGGAAAAGGACAGAGAAGCGGCAACCCTGAAAGAGGCGTTTGTCCGGCTGCGCACGACAGATCGGGACGTTCTGACCCTTTGCGTAGTTGAAGGCATGAGCATCAAGGACGCCGCCGCTGCCCTTGGCATCGTCGAAGGAACCGTGAAGTCCAGACTCAGCCGGGCCAAGACCAGGCTCGGACATCTATACAACGAAATTTCTGGTGACCAAGCGATTGGCCCCCAAGTTGCACATGAACGGAGGACGGTATGAAAACCTATGAGTTCCAGTCCGACCGGAGCGATGCGCTCCGCAAGCAGCTCGTAGAAATGCCAACCGAGCTGCGGCACCCCAAGCACAAGAGCAGGATGCCGCAGGAGCACGCGGCACCATTGTCCTCAACAAATCAGGGTTTGCAACGGAAGCCCCACCCCTCGCGGAGGGTGCTGCTGGCGATCGGGGCGGCAAGCGTCGGTGCCATCGTCTTATCCGGTGCACCCAAGGCTGTCGATCAAGCGCCAAACCAGTATGCCAGGCCGGCTGAAACGGCGCCATTGATTTCCAATGATGCATACGCCGGCATCCCAGGTGACCAAATTCAGCACGCCGGGGCCGACGTCGACTTTATTTGGGATGCGAAGGACCCGTACTACGGATACAACAAGTATCCCATCGTGGCCCGCGTGCACATCGACTCGATCGATGGTGGACGGGTTTTCAGCCCAATCTCTAACCAGTATGTGTTCCCGCAGACTGTCGGGAAGATGACTGTCCGCGAGGTCTACAAAGGCACCATAAAGCCTGGCGACCGGCTGAACTATTCACGGGTCGGTGGAACGGTAATCTACGATGATTACTGGAACAGCCTCCTTCAGGTACAGAGAGACAAGATCCTCCGCTTGAATGGCGGCCAGAAGCCGGCGGACAAGAAGTACGTCCAACAGAAGATCACCGACGATATCGACGTCGAAGTCGGCAAGGAATACGTTGCCCTACTCACGCCACAGTCATCCAAAGATGGGAAACTCATCGAATATTCCATGGACGGGTTTCAGTTCGGGCTCAGAGAGGCGAAAGGCTCCGGTCCTTCGACGACCGTTCTCAACAATGAGACCAAGGAGTGGGAGAGCCTCGGCAGCATTGTTAAGCTGCCTTAGACACCGTCATCAAACCCCGGGGAGAGGCCCCTACCGCTATGTCCGGCTCGTCTCCTACGAGCCCCACCGCATGGTCAACGGTCTGGATGCCGGCCAGCAGGATTACTACACCCGCGTCACCATCGATTGTTTTTCCGGCCGCTCACTCGAGGCGAAACGCAATCCGTACCGCGAGATCGTCGAACGACTCAAGGCGGTCGGCATCCCGCGAGACGGCGTGTCCATTCTTCTGAGAGAGAACCCGCCCGAGAACTGGGGCCTCAATGGTGGTCAAGCAGCCAGCGACTACGACCTCGGCTTCGACATCAACGTCTGATATCAGGCGAGCGACCAACGTCGGCATGAGCGACCCCGTGCGGTATTGGTTGGCACCGCCGGTCCGGATGTGCGTACCTCATCGCCCTTCACCAAGCCCGGCGTGTCTAGTGGAAAGTGCTGGTGAATGTCGTCGTGGCGATGCGCTGTCCGCTGAATTGATAGCTGAGCGTGGCGTGATCGGCACCGCTGGAGATCATGGCGCCCAGCGTGAAGTCAAGGCTGTGGGGGTCGATCGAAGACGTCGTGCAGCGGATATAGCCAGCCGACTGGTCCGGGCAGGTCCAACCCGCCGGCGCCATGAGTTTCCCGGGGACGAATGCCGCCTCGGGTGAAAGGCTGAAGATCGTTTCGCCCGTGGTCGGCGTGCCGTCGCCGTGCAGCGAGAAGGCCACGTCGATCTGACGCTCGGGCGTGGCTGTCCCCGGCTGACTGCCGAAGGCAGCCGAGACGGTTTGCGGGGGTGGCGCCGACGTGGTGGAAGGCTGCGGAACCGGGGTCGTGGCGACCGTTGCGGAGGGTTGAGTAACGGGGAGCGTGACAACCGCTACGGAGTTGTTCGCCTTGGCCGTCTTCTGCGTCGTGCGGACTGCCGCGAGGGCGGTCCTGTGAGGGATCGGCGCAGCAACGGGCGCAGGAACGGGCACGGGGGCGGGAGGCTGGGGGGCCGCTATGGCGGGCGGGTCCGACGTCGGGACCGCCCTTGGTGAGGGTGCCGACGGTGCCGGCGCGACTTCCGGCACGGACGGAGGGGCCACCGTCGCGCTGCTCGCGGCATCGGCTGCGACGATAGGCGCAGTCTGTCCGAGCCAAATGAGGACCCCTCCAATCGCGACACCAGCCAGGACCAGCGCGGCGACTGCCATCTTCCATATGAGACTCCCCGGCGGCAGTCCGGCTGCTGTCGGATCGCCGACCCCGGGGGCCAGAGCAGCCTCCGGGGGAAGGTAACCAGCGGCCACCGCCGGCGTGAAGACCACCCCGGCCACGAGCGGGAAGACAGCTGCCCGCATGCCCGACTGGACATCGTTGAGTTCCACCAACACGGCCGTGCACTTCGAACAGGTCTCCAAATGGGCCTTGACCTTTTCCCGCGACGTACGTTTCAGGCCGTCGCGGGCATACTTTCCGAGCTGGCTTGAATACTCGAAGCATGAATCGTCACTGGCCAGGCTGATGTGGTTCTGCAAATAGGCCTGCCGAAGTCCCTCACGCGCCCGGATCGCAAGCGACGAGACTGCGTTCGGGCTCAAGCCGATGAACGGCGCGGCCGCGGCAGGCTTCAGTCCTTCGATGTCCACGTGCCACAGCACCGCCTGCCAGCGCTCGGGAAGAGAGGTGAAGGCCTTCACCATGGTGCTGGATTCAAAGGCCTCAAGGACTCTGTCCGCGTCAACGGCAACGGTGTCCAAGCTGGATTTGTCCCCCACGGCCTGCGTTCGCCTGGCCTTCCGGTTCCGGTCGTGGGCAATCCGCCGCACGGCGGTCAGGAGATAAGAACGGAAGAACTGGTCCGGCCCCTTGCCCTCAGTGAGGGCTTGGAAAATCGAAGCGAATGCCTCGGACACGACGTCGTCGGCGTCACTGACATTGTCCGTTTGGGTGCGGGCAACATACTTGGCAGCTGCCGCATGTCGCCGGTAGAGGACGTCGAACGCGGACGCGTCACCCCCACGCACCATCGCCATAATTTCGGGGTCGCTGCGGGTCCCTGCATCCCCGGACGGGCGCGAGCCACTCGACCCGTAGTCAGAATCCTGCTCCATAGCAATCTAGTGTGACAGCAGATCGCATGTGACTTGAATCTTACGTTGGTCCTCGGCTATGCCCTGACTATTCGTTGTCCGGTTCCCCCACCGGCGGTTCCGGCGGCCAATCGACGTCGAGCTCGTAGCCCTCATGCTTGCGCAGATAATCGGCGATGAACGGGCAATGTGGAATGATCCGCTTGCCGGAAGCCACCACGTCGTCCAAAGCAAAGTGCGCCAAAACCTTGGCCAGTCCGCGGCCCTTGAACTGCGAGCGGGTCTCGGTGTGCAGGAAGTCGATGTGGCCGGGCTTGTCCATGAACTGGGAGATCACGGCCACTTCACCGTCAACCAGAAGCTCGTAGCGGTGGAATTTGTCGTTCCTGACCGTTGTGACGTCCGGGCTGAACGATTCTGCGGTTGAATCCGTGAACTCAGTCATGAGTCGAGATTCGCACGTAAACCGTGCTCTGGCAATGGCAGCGTGGGGGCATCAGGAACCACCGGGGAAAGGACTTCGACCGGCACCCGTCCCAGCAACAGCACCGCGAGCGCGAAGCACGCCGCTCCCCCACCGAGCAGGGTCAGCGTCAGTCCATTAACGACGGCGTCCACCACCGGGATGAAGACCACGACGCCGGAAGTCACCACCGCCGCGTGCGCCCTGCCCCGCGCGTGGACGGCCGCCGTCGGGCGCTCTTCGAGCCTGCCGCACAGCAGCAGGACCGGCAACAAAAGTACGACGACGGCGAGCAGCACCAGCGGCCGGGCCCACCACCATTCGGCCGTACCGGCCGCCGGTTTGGGGAAATCCGTGAGCAGAAGCAGCCCCGACAAGGCTGCAAGCAGCGGCAAATGCCAAAGATAAACCGTCATGGACCGCCGGCCCGCCACGGCCACCACCCAGCGTATCCAGCGCACCTTAGCCACCCATTCCAGGCCCGGGCGCAGCAACTGCAACGTGGCTGCCTGCGACAGGCCAAGGAGCAGCATGCAGAAGTTGGGCGGATTCAGGTCCACGATCATGTTCCCGGAGTAGACCCCAATTCCGGTCACGAATCCCAGCAGCAGGTTGCTGCCGACAATCAACCCCACGAACCAGCCCCGGCTGCGTCCAGCGAAGATGCCGTCGGCAATGAAGAAGCCGAATTGCTGGACAGCGCACCAGACAAAGAGCATGTTGACGAAGGCGAGCATCGGAAAAGCCCCGCGCAGTGAGTCGAGGGTGATCACCGCGGCCACCAGTCCGCAGAGGGTCAGCCAGGGGGAATGTCCGTGCAGACGGGCCAGCAAGGGAACACTGAGTTGAGTAGCAAGGTAAGCAGCCAGGAACCACAGGGGCATGCCCGCGCCGGTACCGATGAGCTGGACCACCTGCGGGTCGACACCCAGGAGCAGCGCTGCCCACAGCCCCACGAACATCGAGGCCAGCAGCGCAGTTGCCGGACGGATGAGTCGCAAGAGCCGCAGTTGCGCATAGTCGACGCCGGAGCCGCCGCGCGCACGGAGCCGACGCCATGACTCCAGTCCCGTGATGCCGCCGAGGACGAAGAACAGCGGCATCACCTGGAACACCCACAGCACGGGTTCGAACCAGCGCTGTTCCATGAGCGTATTTTCGGTGGTGACGGTGCCATCGGGGTGCAGGACCGGGCTGACCATCATGCAATGCGAGAGCACCACCAGGATGAGGCAGAAGAACCGGGCAAGATCGATCACGGGATCCCGTGAGCGGCCGAGCGTAACCCGACCCGCGAATACCTTCTGTTGCCTCAAGAATCCCATCGCGCTCCCTTGCGAACTGCTGAGTCCATTGTCCGCCCGCTCGACCGCGGGAACCAGAGCGGGCGGACGGCGAACCGCGCACCCCACACGCTCGCTCACCTTTGACGCGAAATTCCCGGACGCACGCTCACCTATGACCGGAAATTCCCCAACCGTCCTGCAGATGATGAACTGCAGGAGGGTTGCGCCTTTTTCCCCAAAAGTGAGCGAGGGGCCGGTTCGCCTACATCTGGAAACCCAGACGGCAACCCCAACAATTGGCCTGCGGCGCGGCGGATCCCGGCGTTTAGTAGAGAGTGCTATCAATCCATGACAAAGGAGTCATCGTGGCACGCGCCGAATTAGCGACAGTGCAATCAGCCCCATTTCCGCTCGCTTCCGCCTCCTCCATTGCCCATGGCACGGCGATCGGCCCCGGCCCTGAACCGACTGCAAAACCACATGGCTCCGACGATTCAGAGGCCGGCGGCGAGGTCCCCAGCAGTGCCTGGCGGGTGCGGGCAGATTCTTGGGAGTTCCTTGGCTACGCCGTCAAACAGCTGGCTGCCGCAACATCGCGTTCCGGGGGTGGCCGAGCGCCGCGGGAACTGCCACAGGAGGTTCGAAGGTTGCTGCCGTTGCTGGAATCGCTCGAAATGTATTGGGCGTCTCCGGGGCCGCAATATGTCACGGAACTGCGGCGAAGCTTGGAAACCGGAGAATACCTTGAGGCACTGAGCCTTATAGAACCGGTCGCGCGGCGCGTTGCGGGCCATGACCAGCACGCCCCGGAACCGTCCCCGGACACTGAACACGAGGCGGACAGGATTGAAGAACCCGCCGATGCGCGGAAGCGATTCGAAGTTCTAGTGATCGACGACGTCTCGAACGTGGACCGTGAAGCCCTTCAGGCAGAACTTCTCAACCAGCGGCGCCCCGCCGACGCCTTCAACTACGAGCTGGTGTTCGTCCCGAGTTTCGAGGACGCCATCGTGGCCGTCCTCCTCAACCCCGACATCCAAGCGTGTGTACTGCGGCCCGGATTCGTCCTCAACAGCAGGCAGCGCCTGGGCCGGGACATGCGCGGTTTCCTGGACGGATTCTTAGGCCCTTCGCTCCCCGAGCGGCCCTTGGACCGCATCCTGAGCCTGGCGGAGAAACTGGGCCAACTCCGCCCCGAACTTGACCTCTACTTGGTAGCGGGAGTGGGGATCGAGGAACTCGCAGGCTCCTTGACCCGCCAATTCCGCCGGATATTCCGCCGCCAGGATGGGCTGGAACTTCATCTGTCCTTGCTGGCTGGCGTCGCCGAACGATATGAGGCGCCGTTCTTCCACGCGGTCCAGCAATACAGCCGCAAACCCGCCGGAGTCTTCCATGCCCTGCCGGTGTCCAGGGGAGGATCAGTGATCCACTCCAAGTGGATCAGCGACCTGGGCGAGTTCTATGGCCTCAACCTGCTGCTGGCTGAAACCTCCGCCACGTCCGGCGGGCTCGATTCTCTGTTGGATCCGCACGGGTCCCTCAAGCAGGCCCAGAAACTGGCTGCACGGGCATTCGGTGCCCAAAAATCGCTGTTTGTCACCAACGGAACCTCAACAGCCAACAAGATCGTGCACCAATCGATTCTTGCGCCCGGAGATGTGGTCCTGGTGGACCGGAACTGTCACAAATCGCACCACTATGCCCTCATGCTGGCCGGCGCACAAGTCTCCTATTTGGACGCGTACCCGCTGAACGATTTCTCGTTCTACGGCGCAGTTCCCTTGGAGAGCATCAAACGGATGCTCTTGGAATACCGCCGGGCGGGCAGGCTTCATGAGGTCAAGATGCTCGCCCTCACCAACTGCACCTTCGACGGCATCGTCTACGACGTCGAACGGGTCATGGAAGAGTGCCTGGCCATCAAACCGGACTTGGTATTCCTGTGGGACGAGGCGTGGTTCGCGTTCGCGGGCTTCCACCACATCTACCGCCGTCGCACTGCCATGGCTTCGGCGCGGTCACTCGAAAAGTCGTTCGCGGATCCGGCCTACGCACGGCGCTACGCCCAGCAATTGCGTGACCTTGGAGCGGCTGGCGGGGCGGCTGGCGCGGCTGACGGCCTGGATTCAGTAAGCGATGAGTTGCTCCTGAAGACACGGCTCCTGCCTGATCCGTCTAGGGCCCGCCTGAGGGTCTACTCGACCCAGTCGACCCACAAGACCCTGACGTCGCTGCGCCAAGGTTCCATGATCCACATCCACGACCAGGATTTCGGCCAGTTGAATGAGGAGAGCTTCCGGGAGGCGTACATGACGCACACCTCCACCTCGCCCAACTACCAGATCCTGGCCTCGCTGGACATGGGACGGCGGCAGGTCGAGTTCGAAGGCTACGAACTGGTGCAACGGCAGGCCGACCTGGCTGTCAGCATTGCCCAGGCCGTGGCCAGGCATCCCCTGCTGAAGAAGTACTTCCGTGTGCTCGGCACCAGGGACCTCATTCCGGCGCAATACCGCGAAACCAGGCGGCAAATGCCCCTGCGGGACGGATTGGCTGCGATGTCGGAGGCCTGGGAGCGGGACGAGTTCGTCGTCGATCCGAGCCGTTTGACCCTGCACATCGGCCTGACCGGCGTGGACGGGGACACTTTCAAGCACGACTACCTGATGGACAAGTACGGAATCCAGGTCAACAAGACGTCGAGGAACAGCGTGCTTTTTATGACCAACATCGGCACCTCGCGGAGTGCCGTCGCCTACCTCGTCGAGGTTCTGGTCAAGCTGGCCGAAACTTTCGAAGACGAGCAATCCGGCCTGAGTGGCTTGGGCAAGCGGGCACGCATTGCCCGTGTTGCCGCGCTGACCAGCACGCCCCCACCCCTGCCGGACTTCAGTCGCTTCGCCGAGCGGTTCCGAAAAGACGCAGAAACTCCCGACGGCAACATGCGGGCAGCCTACTTCGAGAGCTACAAAGCCGGATCATGCGAATACTTCAGTGGGGCCGAACTCGCACGCAAGGTCGCCGCGGCCGAAGAAATGGTTTCGGCGTCCTTCGTCACCCCCTACCCGCCCGGTTTCCCCGTCCTGGTCCCTGGGCAGGTCATCACGGAGGAGATCCTGGCCTTCATGTCAGCTCTGGACACGAGGGAGATCCACGGCTTCAATGCCGAGTTGGGATTCAGGGTCCTCACGGGCAAAATCTCGAAACCAGATGGCACTTAACGGCAATGTTGCTGATTTCGACCCCAGTCCCCCGACGCTCGATCACTTTTCGGGCAAATACCGTCAACGCTCGCGCACCAGAAGTGAGCTCGGGTCACCCCAAAAGCCCACATAAGGGAGCGAGCGACGGGCCTGGAGGGCACATACGTGAAAGAGGGTTCCGCTTAGCCGAGCGCCACGGCCAGAATGCCGAGCACGACGGCGAGTAGCGGCGTCGTGCCCTGAAGAACCGCGGCGCGGAGGTACTTTTTGCCGCTCAAGGCAAGCACGATTGCCGCCAGCAGCATGGAGCCGCACGAGCTGAAGACGAGGGTCCAGCCCACCTGCGGGTGACCGAGCGCGACCACCAAGGCCCCGGCGAGCGCGCCAATGGCGAGGAAAAGGTTGTAGAAACCCTGGTTGTAGGCGAGGGGCTTGGTGGTTTCGGCGTCGGCTTGGGAAGTGACGCTGAAACGCTTCCACGTGGCCGGACGGGTCCAGGTGATGGACTCCATGCTGAAGATGTAGACGTGCAGCAAGCCGGCAATGAGGGCAAAAAGCAGGGAGGCCAGGATCATGTGCTGATCCTAGCCTCCCTGTGTTGCGCGACTCCGCGGCCACCGGCCGTGCCGGCTACGCCAAGCGGCTGAGCATGTCCAGTGTTGCCCGGGCGAAGGTCGAGGCGGAGGAACTCCATCCTCCCAGCAGGCCCTGCAGGTTCTCGCCGTCGGCCCGGTGCGCAGTGGTTTCGGCCTCGAGCGTGGCGAGGATGCCGGTCCGGAGCTCTGTATTGAAGTTCACCTTGCCCACGCGCATGGACGTGGCCTTGACCAGGTCCGCGGCGGGGATGCCCGACGCACCGTGGAGCACGAGCGGAAGCTCCATGCGCGAGGCAATGTCCTGCAGCACCTCCCAGTGCAACCTGGGTTCGCCGGTATAGCGGCCATGTGCATTCCCCACGGCCACGGCCAGGAGCTGGGCACCAGTGCGGTATACGAATTCCAGCACCTGGTCGGGATCAGTCAAGCCTGCGGGATGGGCGCTGGTGTCAACACCGAAAGCCTTGTCTTCGTCACCGGCCAGTCCGCCAAGTTCGGCTTCAATTACGACGTCGGATGCGCCGGCGGCGGTCAGAACCGCCCGGACTTCGCGGACCAGGGCGATGTTCTCCTCAAACGGGAGGGACGAACCGTCGGCCAGCACGGCGTCGGCACCGGCGGCTACGGAATCACGGATGACATCCAGGTCCGAGGCGTGGTCCAGCTGGACCGAGACCGGCACGCTGGCGTCGTCGGCCAGGGCACGTAGCGCCGTGATCAGGCGCGGACCGGACGGGGCGGCGGCAGTCTTAGGCGCTACTAACAGGATGACTCCCCGGCCTGACTCTTCGGCTGCGGCCACCACTGCAAGGGCAGTGGTGAAGTCGTAGCACGTGAAAGCCGGGACCGCTGCCCCTCGCTCTAGTGCGGAACCTACAAGCTCGTCAAGGCGTACACGCATCAGTGGGCTAAACCTCCCACCAGGATCCAGGCGACAAAGCTGAGCAGGAAACCGGCGACGCCAAGGATGGTGGTGAGAACGGTCCAGGTCTTGAGCCCATCGGACACTGTGAGGCCGTAGTAGCGCACCACAACCCAGAAGCCGGCGTCGGTCACGTGGGACAGTCCGAGGCCGCCGAAGCCGATCGCGATCACGATGACGGCGATCTGGGCCGGGGTGTAACCGCCTTGCGCCACGGCAGCCGAGAGCAGGCCGGTGGTGGTGACGATTGCGACAGTGGCAGAACCCTGCGCGGCACGCAATGCCAGGGAAATGATGAAACCGAGCAGGATGATCGGCACGCCGAGCGAGTCCAGCGTCTGGGACAACGCCGCGCCGATGCCGGAGACCTGCAGGACACCGCCGAACACGCCGCCGGCTGCCACAACCATGAGGATCGAGGCGATGGGAGGCAGGGCACCTTCGAAGATCTCGCCTGTTTCCTTGAGCGACCACTGGCGGCGGACAGCCAGCAGGAAGAAGGCGAGCGCAACGGCCACCAGCAGGGCGAAGA
This sequence comes from Arthrobacter sp. FW306-04-A, assembly GCF_044358315.1. Taxonomy (GTDB): domain Bacteria; phylum Actinomycetota; class Actinomycetes; order Actinomycetales; family Micrococcaceae; genus Arthrobacter. Next base: position 174,716 of record NZ_CP084559.1, on the reverse strand, counting down.
ACGGGTTGCCCACGAAAGAAGCGACGCCGTACCAGTAGTCCTTCTTGTTGATCAGGAGCGTACCGGCCGTACCAAGCAGGATCTGCACGATCGGGGCGGCGATGAGGAAAATGATCAGGCCCGGGCGCGGCGGAGCGACGGCGCTGGCGCCGGGACCGTCGTGGCCCACCCGCACGAGGGAATCGGAACCGAATTCCTCGATCTGGTCGCGGACGCCTGGAAGCAGTTCGTAGTCCTTGCGGTTCATGATGCTGGCAACCCAGTAGGACAGGAAGCCCAAGGGCACGCAGATGATCAGCGAAATCATCGCGATGAGCCCGATGTCGGCGCCCATGACGCCCGCCCCCGCAACAATGCCCGGGTGCGGGGGAACGGCGACGTGGATGGAGAGCATGATGCCAGCCATGGGAAGGCCGAACTTGATGGGGTGCAGCTTGGCGATCTTCGCGAAGGCGTAAACAATCGGCACCAGAACGATGATGCCTACTTCGAAGAACACGGGAATCGCGACGAGGAAGCCCACTGCGGTCAGGGCCACGGCAACGCGCTTGGCTCCGAGCTTCGCGGTGAAGTGGTTGGCCAGCGATTGCACGCCGCCTGACACCTCGATCATGCGGCCCAACACGGCTCCGAGGGCAATCAGCAGCGCAACCTTGCCCATGGTTCCGCCCACGCCGTTGGCTACAACGGTGAAGATGTCCGCCAAGGGGATCTGCGCGGCGACAGCAACCAGGATGCTCACGGCCAGCAATGCCACGAATGCCTGGATCTTGAAGCGGATGATCATCAGCAACAGCAGCGCGACGCCCGCAACGGCGATGGTCAGCAGCAGCGGAGTCCCAAGCTCCACGGCCGGTTTGATGGCAGGGGCATCAGCTGCCCGGAGCGCCAAGAAATTGATGAGGGGATTCATCGGGGGTGTCTCCTTTGACAACGCCAACCCGGACTTGAGGCCGGCGAGAAGGGCGACGACGGGCGGAGGGGGACCGCCGTCGTCGCGGGTTGTGCGAGGGGTTAGTTTGTGCGCCTGGTGGGCGCGACGACCTTGATGACGGCCGAATCGTCGGCGGCGGCGAGGCCTTGTGCTTGGCCGAGGAGGTAGAGCTGTTCGGCAGCGGCGGCAACCGGGGCGGCCAGGCCGGCGGCGCGGGTGGCCTTGCCGACGATGCCCATGTCCTTGACGAAGATGTCCAGGCGGCTGAGGACCTCGGCGCCTGCCTCGTTGTATGCCTCGAGGATTCGGGGGCCGCGGTTGGACAGCATGAACGAGCCGGCGGCACCTGCTTCCAGGGCGGCGAGGGTCTTTGCCTGGTCCAATCCGAGGGCGTCGGCGAGTGCCATGGCCTCGGCGGCAGCGGCGATGTGCACGCCACACAACAGCTGGTTGACGGTCTTCAGGGCCTGGCCGTCACCGGGCTTGTCGCCCACGATGCTCAGGGTGGAGGCCAGCAGTTCCAAGGCGGGACGAGCCTTTTCCTGGGCGGCCGGCGTCGCGCCAACCACGATCAGAAGGTCGCCTTCGCCGGCACGCTTCGGGCCGCCGGAAAGGGGTGCGTCAACGAGTTCGACGCCGTACTCCGCCAGGCGGGCCACGGTGGCCGGAATCGCTTCGGTACCGACGGTGCTGCCGAGGATCACGACTGCGCCCGGCTTGAGGACGGAGGCAACGCCGTTCTCACCGAAGAGCACCTCGTCGAGCTGTTCGCCGTTGCGCACGGCAAGGAGCAGGGCGTCGGCGCCTTCGGAGGCTTCACGGGCCGAAACGAAGGTCCGGATCCCGGCGTCGGCGGCGAGCTTCAGCCGCGGTTCAGCGATATCGAAGCCGTGGACGGTCAGCTGGGTTGCCAGGCGGGTGGCCATCGGCAGGCCCATTGCGCCCAGGCCGAGGACGGCGACAGTGTAGTTGCTGGTCATGGTGTTCTCCAGTGAATGCGGGGTCGGCTAGAAAGTGTTGCTGAGCTTGCGCGTGACTTGCGCCAGGGATTCGTCGTCGCCCACGTTGCCGGCGAAGACGACGAACGGGATGCCCTTGGCGGGTCCGTCCACCGGTTCCCACAGGGAGACGATGCCTGGCAGCATGGGGCCGCGCACAATCGCGTGGCGGATCTCCAGGCCATGCGCGGCAACGTCCGAGGATGTGATCCCGCCCTTGGCGATGACAAAACGCGGCGGGAAGGTCTTGAGCGTCCGGTTCACGATCGCGACGACGGCGGCAGAGACGGTGCGGGCAATCTTCAGGCTCGCTGCGGCGTCGTCGGTCTTGATGAGCAGGCGGCTCGTGTGGACGATCACGTCGCCGCTGTGGAGGGCGTCGACGACGGCCGCGACCGTTTCGCCCAGGTAGGCTTCCGCGCCGCTCGACTCGGCTTCGGGAACTGTTTCGGTTTCGGCGGCGAGCAGTCTCTCGACGTCGATCTCGATGATGCGGGCGGCACTGTGCTGGGCCGTCAGGGCGTTGAGCTGGCGCGTGGTGAGGCCGACATGCGAGCCGACAACAATGAGGCCGCCGGCTGTGGAGGGAGTGTTGCCTTCGTAGGCTTCCTCGCTGCTGAGTGCCCCACGGATTTCCTGGCCGATGCGGCCGCGGACGAAGGGCGGACCCACGCGGTAGAGCAGTTTCTTGCCACGGCGTTCGGCCTCCTCGAGTCCAAGGGCAAGCGCACGGAGGTCGTTCTCGGTGACAATGTCCGCGACGATCGGCGTGGAGTTCGTAGCGGGTTCGATAGCGTCGGCGATGGCCTTCGCGGAGAGCTCGGGATCTCCGGCGGATCCGTTCGCAGCGGCTGCACCGGCGCGGATGATGTTCAGGTCGAGGACGATCACGGAGTCCGCGGCGAAGCGGCCCTGCGACTTCTCCTCCACATACTTCGCCATCTCGGAGTTGGCGAAGCCGAAGCTCGCATCCTTGGCGAACTCGGTCTCGGAGACCGGAGTGAGCTGGCCGGCGTCGTCCCCGGCACCGCGCATGTAGTGCACGCCGCCAATGGTGACGCGACCGGCGTCGGGAAACGCCGGGACCATCACGACGCCGTCGGTGGCTTCTCCGGTCACCTCACCGACAGTGGCGGCAATGACGTCCGGTTCCAGCGGGTAATGGCCGCGGAGGGTGGAGTCGGAGCGGCTGACGAATCCCAGGCGGAGCCTGGAACCAGCACTGCCGGACTCGCCTGCTGCGGCGAGTGCGTTGCGGACGATTTCCTCGTTGCGGGCAGCGGCCTCAACCGGGTCCAGGCTGCGCGTGTTGGTCAGCACGTACACCGCGGGTTGGGACTGACTTTCCGCGATGTGGGCGAACGCCCACGCGAAATCGGCGACCTCCCAGCGGGTGAGGACCGGCAGGTTGGCGACTGACTGGGTGCCCGTGGGGTCGTCGTCGAGGACTACCAGGACGCGGGGCGAGGTTGCGGAAGACGCCGCTACGGCGTCGGCAACCAGCTGAGCGGGGATCTGGACTTCAGCCGGGAAGGCGGCCAGAACATCGGCTTCAAGGGTCACTGTGCACTCCATCGTGGGAAATCTTCGCTTCTGAAAGTAAATGTAAGATGTCAGACATCTAATATTTGAGTGCTAGTGTGACACACCCGCTTTCGTGTATGCAAGTGTCAGTCGTCACTAGGCTTGGCACATGACTGAAGCGTCCTCCGCCGTCGCGGCACTACACGTGGACATGCGCCTTCCAACGGTCGTCGGCACGACGCCGGGCCTCCAGTCCCAGCCTCCCGTCTTGTTACTGCACGGCTGGGCTTCGACTTCTGCCTATTGGGAGCCGCTCGCCGCCGAATTGCTCGACGCCGGGCGTTCTGTGTGGATCGTCGAGTTGCCTGGGTACCACCGCGGGGATGCATTGCCTCCGGGCTTCCAATGGACACTTGAATCGGCAGCCGCTTCCGTTGCAGCGATTGCAGCCCGGAACCCCTCGCCGGTTCACATAGTTGGCCACTCAATGGGCGGCAGCGTCGCCCTGGCGTTAGCGGCCGCGCATCCGGGGCTCGTGGCGAGCGTGGCCCTGATCGGCATGGTCCCGGCCCCTCCGAACGATGCCTTCAAATCGATGCTCGAATCCCAGCTCGGGCAAGGCTTCATTGACGACGCGACGCGCGCCAAGTGCATGAAGGCCTGGTTTGGAACTTTGTCCTTGGAGGACGAACGGCTGCTGAGCCGCGGATTCGAGCTCCCCTTTGAGGTCCTGGGGCCCAGCGGCCTCGCGGCAATGACGGGCGTGGCTGCGGATGTCCCCGAAAAGGTGACCGCACCAACGCTGGTGATTGCCGGCGTCGGGGACCGCTTACGTTCGCTGGACCAGGCGGAAGCCTTCGTAGCGGCCACCCCCATGCGAAGACTGGTGGCAGTCCCGAACGCCGGGCACAGCGTCCATTGGGAGCAACCGCGTGCTTGCGCCCTGGCGCTCGGCGCGTTTTGGGACGAAAGCCGGCAACCCTCGGCGTAAGATGTCAGACATCTAAGAACGGAGCACCATGGCACGCAAGTCGCTGGTCGGCGTCGTAGCTGACGAGCTGCTGGACCGCATCGTCGCGGGCGAATTTCCGCCGGGCGCTGTGGTTCCCGGCGAACTCGAGTTGAGCGCAAAGCATGAGGTCAGCCGCATGACCGTGCGCGAGGCGATGAAAACCCTCGAGGCCCAGCGAATCCTAAGCGTCGAGCGTGGCCGGGGAACGTTCGTGAATCCCCTGAACCGTTGGGCTTCCATGGAAGCGGTATTGCGTGCGGCTTCGGAAGGAAAGAACGACGCCGCAGCTGCAGTCCAGCTCATTGAATTGCGCCGCATGCTCGAGACCGGCGCCTGCGAACTCGCCGCCTCAAGAGTCTCCCCCGAAGAAATCGACCAGCTGCAGGTTCATGTGTCTGCCATGCAGAAAGCCCACGATTCCAACGATGTGAGCGCGTTCGTCGAAGCGGACCTCGGGTTCCACGATGTCATCCTGCATGCTTCCGGCAACGTGTTCGTGGCCGTACTCTTCGAACCCCTGCACCGCGTCCTGGAAACCCGGCGCACCCAAACCTCGCAAATCCCCGATATCCAGCGGCACGCGATCGGACATCACCGCGCCATCCTGAAAGCGCTCGAGGCCGGGGACTCCCCCCGCGCCCGCGAGGCAATGGACGCGCACATGCAGCAGACCCTGGACGATCTCAAGACCTACGTCCTGGAGGCGTAAGTTCCCCAACCCCCGATCACATATAGGGGCCATTTCCCTAACCCCTAGTCCCCCGGCCCTGGGTCGGCTAGTCTGCTTTCACGGCCTGCCAGGCCCGCAGTTCAGGCATCAAGGACGATCATGAGGAGCAAGAATGGCTGACCACACATATAGCGTTTCCGAAATTGTTGGAACCTCGTCCGAGGGCGTCGACGCCGCCATCAAGAACGGGATTGCGGCTGCCAGCCAGACCCTCCGCAACCTCGACTGGTTCGAGGTCAAGGAAATCCGCGGCCACCTCAGTGAGGGCGCCGTTGCCGACTGGCAGGTCACCATCAAGCTTGGCTTCCGCCTGGAGCGCTAGGCCACACAAACCCCAAAACCGACGATGGCCGCCAGCCTTTCTGTGGAAAGGCTGGCGGCCATCAGTTGCGAGGCTGGACTCACCCGCGGGTCCAGACTTGGACGGGGTCACCGCCACAGAGAAGTCGCCGGCCTCGGCCGGCAAATTCGATCCACAGGAATTCGTGGTCAGAGGAAACTTCGTCCACCAGCCCGGCGTCGAAGCCCCATTTGTCTTCGTGGATCCAAACGGTCTCGCCGCGTCTGAGCTCGGACCATTTCGACGGCGGCAGGTTCAGTGACGCTCCAGCGGGCCGCTGGGCCGACGTCGTGAAGTGGCTTGGGCCCCAAGCCCCTAAGGTTTCGGGACTCATCGGGATTCAGCGACCAGGTACTGGCGATGCCACACTGTTGCCGCGCCATTGTGGGACGGAAAGACGTGGCCCTCGAAAAAGGTGTGCACGACGTGCGGTTCGCCTTCAGGGCTCCACTGACCTGATGCCGGGCAATGCGAGCCTGTGGATCCCGCGGACCCGGCGGCGGCTGCCCGTTCCCGCAGCAGCGCGATGCGTTTCATCGTTGAATTCCATCCTTGATATGCGAAAAGGTCTGGATTCAGCCTAGAACGCCCCCAAGCCCCACCCAATGGGCACATAGACAGAATCACGCCAATTTACTATGCAGCAGCACAGTGACGTGAAGCACTTTTGGTGAGTTTTCTGAACTTTCAACCGAGCGGTCCTGAGGTTTGATTACGGCAGCCCGGTCATGGTGTGCATCCTCGAACAGGGCCGGAAGCTTGTTAGTGCAGGAGGATGCCTAGGATCCCGGCGGCGATGACGATGTAGGGTTCGTTGATTTTGAAGCGCCAGAGCAGCCCGAGGGAGACCAGTGCGATGGCTGCGGTGATCCAGTCGGTGACGGCTTCGCGCGTCAGGACGACCACGGCGCCCGAGAGTGCGCCGGCTGCCGCGGAGGTGGCGCCGGCGACGAAGGCCTTGACCTGTTTGTTGTCGCGATGGCGGATGAACCACCGCCCGGGGATGATGACGGCGAGGTAGATCGGGGTGAAGATCGCCACGGTGGCGGTGACGGCTCCGGGGAATCCTGCGACGAGGTAGCCGATGAAGCCTGCAGTGATGACGACCGGGCCGGGGGTGATCAGGCCCATAGCGACTGCGTCTAGGAACTGTCCTTGGGTGAGCCACTGGTGCTGGGCAACGACGCCGTCGCGCAGCAAGGGGACGATGGCCAGACCAGAGCCGAACACGAGGGCTCCGGTCTGCAGGAAGAACAGGCCCAGGGCGAGCAGCGTTCCGCCCGCGGCAACCGGGCCCAAGAGGGCGGGCACGAGAAGTGCCGGGGACCAGGACTGCAGGGTCATGCCGCCACCGGCGTGCGGGGGCAGTTTGGGTTTGCGGCGCCATGGCCTGTGCAGCGGGGGGCGGGCGTCGAGCATGAGCATCATGATCCCGGCGGCCAGGATCATGGGCACGGGTTCGGATCCGGTGATGGCAGTGACCGCGAATACGGCGGCACTGATTCCCCAGAGCCTCCAGTCGCCGCGGTCGGTGAGTTTGAGGAGTTTGTATCCGGCGATGGTGATGATTGCCATGACTGCCGGGGCAATCCCGTAAAAGAGGGACTGGACGAGGGGCAGTCCGGAGAACTGCGTGTAGAGGGCGCCGACGACGACCACGATGATGAAAGCTGGGCCGATGAACGCGGCCGCGACGGCCAAGGCGCCCCAGGCTCCGCGGTTCAGGTAACCGACCCACATGGCCACCTGGGCGGCGAGCGGCCCAGGCATGGTCTGGCCAAGGGCCACACCATCGAGGAAGTCTTTGCGGTTGATCCACCCCCGTTGCTCGACCAGGTCCCGCTGCATGTACCCGACTGTGGCGATGGGGCCGCCGAATCCGACGGTCCCCAGGCGCAGGAAATACAGTACGAGGCGGATCAAACTGACGGTACCCGGGGGTCCGTTGCCAGGCTCGTCCCCGCGGCCGAATGTTGAGTCGGTCACTTGGCGGGTTCCATGACGCTCACCACGGGTTTGCCGTCCGGACCGTCTATGGGATCTGCCTTGCCGCTCACAGGATCACGACATTGATGACAAACGCGGCCAGTGCGCCTGCGATGGCGGGAACTGCCCGGCGCTGGAGCCCTCGGTTCATCATGGCCGCCACGGCGGGAGGGAGGCCGCCGGCGATCAGGCACCCGGCATCCCCGGTACTGACCGCGGGCAGAAAATCATCATTCACGCCCAGTGCGTTGGCAATGAGACGCCAGAGGACCACCAGCAGTAGGGTGCCCGCCCCCGCCAGAAGAGCCGGACGGACCTGCCACCTGACCAGACGCGCCGCCGCGAAAACAGCCCCTCCAGACAAAACGGCCGAGAGGACAATAAGCACGGGCGAAATCATGAACATCTCCTCGAAAACCGGACATCGACTGCCAGACGACACCTTGACGCGCATCGCCACGTTCGGGAGGCGGTCCGGCGGTCGACACCTGTGTTGCCTCGAGATCATCCACGAAGCAGACATTGACGACGAACGCTTCGACGCCCCGGCGGCCTGCGGACTGGACATCATCATCCGCGGACTGTCAATTCGCTTATGTCTCGCTTGTCGCCTGCCGCTCGGAGAGCTCCGGGCTGGTCGCCGTTCCCGCACCAAGCGCCGTTCCCGCACCAAAGCTGCCCAGCAGCTTGAGCGCATCGTCCGACGCCGAACCCGCCTTTGCGGAATAGACGCGCAGGACTTGGTCCGGGTCCTGCGGCAGGGCCAGATTCTCGAAGTTGAGCTCAACGTCCCCCACTGCGGGGTGATGCAAGCGAACGGTGCCTGCCGAACGGGCCGCCACGCGATGCCCTGCCCACCATTGGCGGAAATGTTCGCTATTGACAGCGAGCTCGCCCACCAACTGGTTGGCTTGGGGATCGTCAGGGTGGCGTCCGGTGTCCGCCCGCAGGGATCCAGCAGCTTCCGCGGCCACGGTTTTCCAGTCCCGGAACAGTTCCCGCGCCTGGGGATCCAGGATCAGCCAACGCGTGAGGTTTCGCTCGGCGGGAGGCATGGCAGGGAAATCGGCAAACAACAAAACGGCCATGCGGTTGGCGCCAAGGACGTCGCTCCGCCGGCCGAGGAGGAGCGCGGGAACGTCGCCCACAGCGTCCAGGAGTTGGCGCAGCGCAGGCCGCACCCGCGTAGTGGGAGCCGGCGCCTTGGCGCTCTCCGCACAGTGCTCTAGGAGGTCCATCATGTGAGTGTGCTCGCTCGAGTCCAGGCGAAGTGCCCGCGACACTGATTCCAGGACCGCCCGGGACGGATGGATGTGGCGGCCCTGTTCGAGGCGTGTGTAGTAGTCGGTGCTGACATCGGCCAAGCGGGCGATCTCTTCCCTGCGCAGCCCGGGGACGCGGCGTGCGCTGGACGCTTCGGGCAACCCTGCATCCTCCGGCGACATCCGGGCACGCATGGCTTTGAGGAATCTTCCGAACTCGGCGCTTTGACCCATGTCCCCATTCTTCCCTTCCGGGAGACCCGTTTCTACCGCCAAGGGTAGGACTGCGAGTCCTAGGAAAAACAGGGGGCGTCAAAACTACTGATTGTTGTGTCGAAAGTGCATAGGCTCGAAAAAGCCAGTCAGGCAATCCACCCACCAGCGACGAAAGGGCCGGACATGTCCAACGCTCAGAATTCCACCGTTCCCGGGCTCGTCCTGAACAACTCGGTCACCATCCCCCAGCTCGGCTTCGGCGTCTTCCAGGTCCCACCCGCCGAAACCCAGAAGGCCGTGGAGGACGCCCTTGAAGCCGGGTACAGGCACATCGACACCGCCGCAGCGTACCGGAACGAATCCGGCGTCGGTGCCGCGATCAAGGCTTCCGGGATCGCCCGGGAAGAACTCTTCATCACCACCAAACTCCGCAACGGCGAACAAGGCCGGGCAGCGTCGGCGTTCAACCACAGCCGCCGCGAACTCGGCCTCGACGTCATCGATCTCTACCTGATCCACTGGCCGGTGCCGTCCCAGGGCCTCTTCGTGGACGCATGGAAGGCGCTGGAAAAGATCCACGGCGACGGCGGCGCCCGGGCAATCGGCGTCTCCAACTTCCTGCCGCATCACCTCGACACGCTCCTGGCGACCGCCGACGTCGCACCCGCCGTCAACCAGATCGAATTGCACCCGACGTTCCAACAGCGAGAGCTGGCGGCGAAGAGCCGCCAGCACGGGATCGCCGTCGAGGCCTATAGCCCGCTGGGCCAGGGAGCGGACCTGGAGTCCGAAACGGTCACCGAACTGGCCGAAACGCACGGCGCCACCCCGGCGCAGATCGTCCTGGCCTGGCACCTGGGAATCGGCAACATCGTCATCCCCAAGTCCGTCCACCCCGAGCGGATCCGCCAGAACCTCGCAGCGGCGTCGTTGCGGCTCACCCCGGAGGAACTGGCAGCAATCAGCGCGCTCGACGCCGGTGCCCGCCTCGGCGCCGACCCCGCCGTCGCGTCCTTCAGCCAGATGTAAGACGCCCACCAGGAACAAAACCCACCACAGCGTAAGGAACCTAAACCATGCAGTACACCCACTTGGGCCGCTCCGGCCTCAGCGTCTCCCGCCTGTGCCTCGGAACCATGAACTTCGGCCCGCAGACAGAGGAATCCGCCGCCCACTCCATCATGGATTCCGCCCTGGACTCCGGCATCAACTTCTTCGACACCGCAAACGTCTACGGCGGCCACGACAACCGCGGCTGGACCGAGGAAATCATCGGCCGCTGGTTTGCCAAGGGCGGCGAGCGCCGCGAACGCGTCGTCCTGGCCACCAAGCTCTACGGCACCATGACGGACCGCCCCAACGAGTCCAAGCTGTCCGCCCTGAACATCCGTCGAGCCTTGGACGCCAGCCTGAAGCGGCTGCAAACCGACTACATCGACGTCTACCAGTTCCACCACGTGGACCGGAACACGCCGTGGGACGAGATCTGGCAGGCTATCGAGGTTGCCGTCCAGCAGGGCAAAATCCTGTACTCCGGCAGCAGCAACTTCGCCGGCTGGCACATCGCCCAGGCCCAGGAGGCGGCTGCGCGGCGCAACTACAACGGACTCGTGAGTGAGCAGTCCATCTACAACCTGCTAACCCGCAACGTCGAGCTTGAAGTCATCCCGGCTGCGCAGCAGTACGGCCTCGGGCTGATCCCGTGGTCGCCGCTGCACGGCGGTCTGTTGGGCGGGGTTCTGAAGAAAGAGCGCGACGGGGTCCGACGCCTTGAGGGCCGCGCCGCCGAAACCCTGAAAAAGCACGAAGAGCAGATCCGCCAGTACGAGGACCTCGCCGACGACCTTGGCCACGAGCCTGGCGATGTGGCGCTGGCTTGGTTGCTGCACCAACCGGCCGTGACCGCACCGATCGTGGGTCCGCGAACGCAGGAGCAGTTGGACGCTGCCATCAGGGCTTTGGATGTCACCCTCGACGCCGATGCACTCAAGCGGCTCGACGACATCTTCCCGGGCCACCGGACCGCGCCGGAAGACTACGCGTGGTGACTTCGGCCCCTTTGCGCCTGCTGTTCATCGGCGGGACCGGGACCATCAGCGCGGCGGCGGCGAAGCTCGCCGTCGCGCTGGGCCACCGGCTCACGGTCCTCAACCGCGGACTGACCTCGGACAGGGCCCTACCGGCAGGAACCGAACTGCTCCGGGCGGATATCCGCAACGCCGCCGAGGTGTCGGAGGTACTGCACGGACGCGAGTTCGACGTCGTCGCGGACTTCATCTCTTTCACTCCGGAGCATGTCTCGGCCGCGATCAAGCAGTTCCGCGGCCGGACCGGTCAGTACGTATTCATCAGCTCGGCGTCGGCCTACCAAAAGCCGCCCGCACACCTGCCGATCCTCGAGTCGACCCCGTTAAGAAACCCGTTCTGGAAGTACTCCCAGGACAAGATCGCCTGCGAGGACCTCCTCACCCAGGCCTACCGCCACGACGGATTCCCGGTCACCATCGTCCGGCCCTCGCATACCTATGACCGCGCTCGGATCGCCTTGCTGGGCGGTTGGACGGACATCCATCGCATGCGCGAGGGGCTGCCGGTGATCGTCCACGGTGACGGTACCTCGCTGTGGACCCTCACCCACACGGATGACTTTGCGGTGGCCTTCGTGGGGCTTCTCGGCCGGCCGCAGGCTGTGGGTGAAAGCTACACCATCACCTCGGACGAAGCGCTGCCTTGGGACCAGGTTTACCGGCTCTTCGCCGCGGCAGCAGGAGCCCCGGAACCCGAACTGGTGCACATCGCCTCGGAGACCATTGCCGCGCACTCTCCGGAGCTTGGGCCCGGGCTTCTGGGGGACAGGTCCCACTCCGTGGTCTTCGATAACACCAAGGTCAAAACCCTGGTGCCCTGGTACCGGGCAGAAATTCCGTTCGCCGCAGGCGCGCGGGAGATCGTCCGGTGGCATGATGAACATCCAGGCATCAAGCACGTGGACCAGGACTTCATGAAACTCAGCGACCAACTGGTCCAATGGGCAAGGAGGCCGATCTAGTAACTGAAAGGACAGGACCATGGCAATTGCTCCGACCGTCAGGCTCAATGACGGCAATGCCATTCCGCAGATCGGCCTCGGAACCTGGCCGCTCGACGACGCCGAGGTCGCCACGGCGGTGGTATCCGCCGTCGAACTTGGCTACCGGCATGTCGACACGGCTTACCGCTACGGTAACGAGGCCGGCGTCGGGCAAGGCGTCCGGGACTGCGGCATCCCGCGCGAGGAACTGTTCATCACCACCAAGCTGGACGGCACCTACCAGGGCCGCGATCGCGCCGTCGACGGGCTTGAGAGCTCCCTCAGACGCCTCGGGCTGGACTACGTGGACCTCTTGCTGATCCATTGGCCGCTCCCCCACCGGAACGAATTCGTCTCCACCTGGGAGACTTTCGAGCGGCTCCAAGCCGAGGGGAAGGCGCGATCGATCGGCGTGTCCAACTTCAAGCCTTCGCACCTTGAGCGCCTTTTGGAGGAAACCTCGGTGGTGCCGGCCGTCAACCAAATCCAGATCTCACCGTCCATTACCCGGATCAACGAGCGGGCCTTCAACGGCAACCACGGCATCGCGACGGAGTCGTACAGCCCGTTGGGAGCCGGGCGGGATCTCCTGAACGCTCCCGTCTTGGCGGCCATCGCGCGGAAACACGGAAGGACACCCGGGCAGGTTGTGCTGCGCTGGCACGTCCAGGAAGGGCTTGTTGCCATCCCGAAGTCCGCCAATCCGCTGCGCATGAAGGAAAACCTGGACGTGTTCGGCTTTGCCCTGGACCATGAAGACATGTCGGCGATCGCCACGTTGGACGCTGGTGCCGACGCCGGCGTCGACTCGGACGTGCACGGACACTGACACAGCACTCCATCACCAACCCTGAGGACGGCATGTCAGAGAACATCGACGGAACGCTCATCTGGGCGGGTTCGTACACAGCGGACAGCAACGGGCACGGAACGGGCATTGGTGCCATTGCCGCTCGTGAAGACGGAAGCCTCAGTTGGCTGGGCACCGCCGTCGAAGCGCCGTCGCCGTCGTTCCTTGCCGTTCACCCCACCCTGCCGGTGGTCTATGCGGTAGCCGAGGCCGCTCAAACGGTCCGCGCCTACCGGCGGACTGGGCCTTTCGGCCTTGAGCCTCTGGGCGACGCCTGGCCCGCAGGCGCCGCGGCCTGCCACGTCTCCGTGGACCCGGACGGCCGCTTCATTGTGGTGGCCTGCTGGGGGGACGGCAACGTTCTGCTCTACGGGCTCGACGACGACGGCGGCATCACCTCGCGCTTTGCCGCGCCACCGGCAAAGGATCCACACGCCGGCGTCGACGGCGGCATCGACATCGCCACAGGCGGCATCCGGGTGAGCCGCGCCCACGCGAGCCTCATGCTCGACGACGGCCGGATCATGACCACCGACCTCGGCTTCGACCTCGTACGGGTGTGGAACTACTTCCCCGACACCGGCCTGCTCCCCGACCACCAAGTCGCCCTCCCCGTGGGCAGCGGCCCGCGGCACTTGGTCCAGCACCCCTCCGTCGACGCCATATTCATCCTGACCGAGTACTCCGTCGAAGTGGCGCTACTGCTCCCTGGCGCGGACGGCCGCTTTGTGCTCCACAGTTGTGGTCCTGCGACGGCCGGTGGCGCTTCCGACGGCGATGCGGCCGCCGAAATCGCGCTGTCCCCGGACAATCGCTTCGCCTACGCCGGTATCCGCGGCTCAAACCGGATCTCGGTATTGGCCGTCGAAGGCCGCGGGACCCGGCTCCGTCCCGTGGCTGACGTGCCCAGTGGGGGTGACTGGCCCCGCCACCACCTGGTCCGAGACGGCTGGCTCCACGTGGCACATGAGCGTTCCAACCAAGTCACTACCTTCGCCCTGGACCCGGCCACCGGAATCCCGGGCGAGGTCCTGGACCAACTGGTGACGGGCTCGCCCACCGCGTTGGTCGTGGCGCTCTGACCGGGCTAATCCATACGTGAGGTCTCGCCCTTTTCGCGACCCCGAAGAGGCGAGACCTCACGCCTCGATGCGAGGCCTAGCCCGCACCGCCTCGTCAACCGCCTCCAGCAAGGAATTGAACCGCGGGTTCGCGTCGAGATCGTCAATCAGGACCGCGCGGCCGTGTTCGTCGGCCAGCGGCACTTGCCAGTTGGGGTAGACCTCGGAGGTCGTGCCCGGCTGATTCTGCACCCTCCGCTCCCCCACGGCATCCACCAGCGCAACGCCCAAGAGCACAGACGGCGCGAGTGCCAGCAGCCGATGCAACGCTTCGATGACCTGTTCCTCGCCAAGCGTCTGGCCGCCGTCGCCGTCGTCGAATCCGGCAGGCAGCAGGCCGCGTTCGCGCAGCAATCCCATCATCTTGTCCAGGCTGGCCTCGTGCTCGGCCCGTTCCTCGGCCACGCTTCGTTCGAGCAAGCCAAGCTGCCCCCGGAGTTCCACGTGGTCGCCGGCGAGATACCCGGCGGTCGGCGGCAGGTCGTGGGTGTTGACGCTCGCTAGGGCCTGTGTTCGGTACCGTTCGGGCGGCAGGGGCGAGTCGCCGTCGTACTCGAACCAAAGGATCGATGTGCCCAAGATGCCGCGCGCCGCAAGGTAGTCCCGTACCCACGGCTCGAAGACGCCCAAGTCTTCGCCGATGACCACAGCGCCGGCACGGTGTGCCTCAAGGGCGAGGATGCCGATGAGGGCCTCGTGGTCGTAGCGGACGTAGGCGCCGTCGCTAGCGGAGTTGCCAGCGGGCACCCACCACAAGCGGAACAGCCCAAGGATATGGTCCACGCGGATTCCGCCCGCGTGGCGAAGGACAGTGGAGAGCATCGCGCGCAAAGGCGCGTAGCCCGCCTCGGCCAAACGGACTGGGTGCCACGGTGGCTGGTTCCAGTTCTGGCCGAGCTGGTTGTACATGTCCGGCGGTGCGCCCACGCTGACACCCGGCGCGAAGCTGCTGCGCAACGTCCAGGCGTCGGCGCTGCTGAGGTCCGCCCCGACGGCGAGATCGTGCACCACTCCCAGCCGCATGCCGGAACGCTTCGCCACAGCCTGGGCCGATTCGAGCTGCTCATCGCAAATCCACTGAAGCCAGCGGTGAAAACCAATCCGATCGGCCAAAGCCTGGCGCATCGACTCAACTTTGGGCGAGCCGAGCGTGGCCGCGGGATCCTGCCAGAAGGGGTCGTCCGGCGATCGGTCCTCGCGGATGGCGCACCAAAGCGCAAAATCGTCCAAGCCGGGGCCGGCCTCGCGGCAGAATTCCTCGAAGGCACGCTGCCGGGCCGGAGAAGGTTTGACCGTGTGAAGGAGTTCCAGGGCGGCGAGCTTGGCTGCGAAGATCTTGTCCCGGTCCAGCCGTTCCGCGTTCTTGTTGAGCGCGTGGACCTGATCCACCAGGCGGTCCAACGTTGCCCGTTTCCGGGGCTTCACATATGCCAATTCGGGAATGGCTTCCACGCGGATGTAGAGCGGGTTGAAGAACCGCCTGGTTGACGGAGAATACGGGGACGCTTGGACCGGCGGCACAGGATCCGCGGCATGCAGGGGATTCACCAGCACGTAGTCGGCCCCGCGCGCGCCGGCCAAAGCCGCCAAATCGGCCAGGTCCGCGAAGTCTCCGATGCCCCACGAGCGCTTGGAGCGCACGGAGTACAGTTGCGTCGCGAGCCCCCAGCCGCGCCGTTCCTCGAGCTGCGCCGCCGTCTGCAGCTTGGCGGGGACCACGGCCAGCGTGGCGGTGGCCGTGACGCCGTCGGACTCGGCCGTGAGCGAATGCCAACCGAGCGGCAAACCGGCTGGCACCTCAAAAGTGGCACGGCCGGTGGGCACGCCATCTACGTCACGCGGCGGCGCCCAGTCCTCCTGTTGGGCGGCCGCAAGTTCCGTTCCATCCTCCAGCGAGATCGTCAGGCGCGCCGGCGAACCGTCACGGACATGCACGTGCACGGCAGCCGTCATTCCTTCTTGGACGACGACGGCGGGCGGCAGCATCAGCCGCCACGGCGCCAGTTCGGCCTCCACAAGGGCGGCCTCGATCTGCCGGTTGGAATCCGCAGCTACGCCTAAGGCGCCCATTACTTGGATCAGGGTGGTTGGCGAAACGTTGTGCTGCAGCCCATCCCAGCCGTAGAAAGATGTCCCGACGCCGTGAGCGTCCGCGAGCTGGCGAAGCAGTTCTTCGTCGGTGGCGGCGTCCGGGTTCCCCGTTGTTGGCTGGATCACGGTGTCCTGCTGGATGGGAGTGTTGGTCATGTCCGCCTCGTCTGCAATGTGATTCGTCCGAAGGTGCATACCGCCCCGCGTGCAACACGAGCGAGGCAACTGGTTCCGATTATTGCAGGGCGGCCGGGGCCGTCGCAGTTATTCCGATAGCATGACGCCGCCTTCCACAACGCTCACTCATATGATGTGAGTGAGGGTCCCCAGAAACGCCCACATAAGTGAGAGAGCGTGAGGAAACCCCAACCCTCGCTCACATATGGGCCCCCAAACCCGAACGATCGCTCACATACGCCTGGGCGCGGCGTGGTACATGATTGAGCTATGGACGCCCTAGACGCGCTCAACGAAACCGCCTTCTGGCTGGAACGGGAACTCGCGGACGGCTTCAAGGTTCAGGCGTTTCGCCGAGCTGCGGACATCATTGCCGGCCTGAGCCAAGAGGAACTGGCCGCCCGGGTCAAGGATGGCCGGCTCAAGCGAACCAAGGGAATCGGCAGCCGGACTTTCGAAGTGATCAGCCAAGCCCTGGGCGGCACGGTTCCGGACTACCTTGAGAACCTCCGCCGTGGCGGCGCCGAGCCTTTGGTCAACGGTGGACACAAGCTGCACGCCGAGCTCCGCGGCGATCTGCACAGCCACAGCAACTGGTCGGATGGCGGTTCACCGATCGAGATTATGGCCGATGCCGCTCGTATTCTCGGACGGGAATATCTCGCTTTGACCGATCACTCCCCCCACCTCACCATCGCCAATGGACTCAGCCCGGAGCGGTTGATGGAGCAGCTAACGGTTGTGGATGCGATCAACGACGGATACGCGCAGGAGCCCGGTTTTCGGCTGTTAGCCGGAATTGAAGTGGACATCCTCGAAGACGGCGAGTTGGACCAGTCCGTGGAACTGCTGAGTCAACTGGACGTTGTGGTGGCCAGTGTCCACTCGAAGCTCCGATCGGACAAACGGTCCATGACGCGGCGGATGCTCGCCGCCATCGAAAACCCGCACACGAACGTCCTCGGCCATTGCACCGGCAGATTGGTCAAGGGATCGCGCGGAACAAGGCCTCCATCGGAGTTCGACGCAGAAAAGGTGTTCGCATCGTGTGCGGAGCACTCGGTCGCCGTCGAGATCAATTCAAGGCCGGAACGCGAGGACCCGCCGGACGGATTGATTCGGGTTGCCCTCGACGCTGGCTGCCTTTTCAGCATCGACAGTGACGCCCATGCCCCCGGCCAGCTCGATTTCCTGCAGTACGGAGCAGAACGGGCAGACGCCAACGGTGTACCCGCCGATCGGATCATCACGACGTGGCCTGTGGATCGGCTTCTTGAGTGGCTCCAGCCCGGCTGACGCCGGTACATCGAAGCGAACTCGGCGAGTGACAAATCAGTACTTCCTCAGGTTCAGCGGCGCCCGGCCGTACCAGCGTTCGCGCAAAAGGCCGGCACAGGCACCAAGCAATCGATTAAGTTCCTCGGTGCTGTTCGAGAGGGACCGTAAGACCAGGCCCGTTGTGCCCGCAAGGGTTCGGGTCAGCGACAAGCCCGAGTAAGCGTCATACCCCGCGGTCAGCCGGTGTAGTTCATCGGCGAGCGCCTGATCAACCCGCGGATCCACCACAATGAGGGAACCCAGGTGGCTGTAGCCTTCCATGAAGCCCATTCCGCTCACATCGCCCAGAGGCGGCCGGATCAGGAGGTTGTCCAGCGCAAGCAGCGCCGTGCCATCGTCGCTCTCCACCTGGATTTCGTTCCGGAGCCGGAGTTCAAGGTACCTGAAAGAAGCGCCATCTGGCGACCAGCCGGGGGTGATGACTTCCGCCATGATGAGGCTCGACGTCGGATGCACAGTGATGTGCGTGTTCTGCCGATAGCTGGCCTCCCGGTAGGCGATGAGCTGGTCCGGAGCCAACTCCAGTTCCGCCCCCTCCCCCAAGCGGATAGTCATCCGCTGCTCCGCAAACGACCCCGGAGTCCGATAAATCTTCGTGGCCGATTGCGTCGTCAAAAGCAACGAAGCCCCCGCCTCCACCTCCACCTCCACAACGTAGAGATCCGCCCCCAAATACGCCCCACCCGGATTGACGACGACATAACAAACCTGCCCGGACCCATCCAAGTAATGCGGCCTTAAAACCCGCAAGGCACCCTGATGAAACTGCTGCACGGCCACGGAACGCTGAGCACGTTTCCCTATGATGAGCGCAAGGCGACCCATCTCGGGCCGATCAGCGGACGCGGATGAAGGCCCAGGTGAGATGAGAGCGTTCGCGAGTGAACTCATTGCGCCAGGTCGAGCATTAGGACGTCGTGCCGCATCCATGCGATGACCTTGTCGAGCCCTTCGTCGGTTTTGAGGTTGGTGAAGCAGAAGGGTTTGTCGCCGCGGAATTCCTTGGAGTCCCGCTCCATGACGGACAAGTCTGCCCCGACGAACGGTGCGAGATCGGTCTTGTTGATGATGAAGAGGTCCGACTTGATCATGCCTTGGCCGGCTTTGCGGGGGATCTTCTCTCCCTGGGCAACGTCGATGATGTAGATCGAGAAGTCCACGAGCTCGGGGCTGAAGGTGGCGGAGAGGTTGTCGCCGCCGGATTCCACGAAGATGACCTGGAGGTCCGGGTGGCGTTTCTTGAGTTCCTCGATTGCGGCCGTGTTCATGGACGTGTCTTCGCGGATGGCGGTGTGCGGGCAGCCGCCGGTTTCGACGCCGATGATGCGGTCCTCGGGCAGGATGCCGTTGGCCGCGAGGATCTTGGCGTCTTCGATCGTGTAGATGTCGTTGGTGATGGCTGCCATGGAGATTTCCCGGCTCATGTGGCGGGTCAGGCGCTCCACGAGCTGCGTTTTTCCGGCTCCAACCGGGCCGCCTATTCCGATCTTGATGGGTTCAGACATGTGTCCTCCTTTGGTTCTAGCTCATGAACATGCGGGCACGTTGCCATTCGTGCCGCATCTGCGAAATTTCCAGCCCCGGGCTCACGGCCCCGAAGTCGTCCGGCGTCAGGTGCGCGACCCGCTCGACGGCGGCAGCGACGTCGTCGTGCGCCTTTCGCAGCACCCGCTGCCCGGCGTTCTGGCCGAGAGGGATGGCGCGCACGGCGTTTTGCGTCAGGGTGGTGACCGCCGCGAAAAGGTACGCGGCGAGCGCTTCCTCGTACGGCACGCCGAGCGAGCGCGCGACGACGGCGAACGCCAGCGGCTGATGACCGGCGGCACGGCCCGTGGTCAGCAGGGCCCGATACGCTTTCAGCTCCGCCGAGGGAAAGACTTCGCTGCCGATCTCGATCAGCCGCCCGCCCATCTTGGTACTGGCCTCCCGCAACTGCCGCGGCAGTAGCTGTGCGCTCAGATGGGCATCCAGCTCCCCCACGTCCGCCCCCTTATAAAGGAACCGAATGGCCAACCCATCCGAATAGGTCAACTGCTGCCCCACGAACGCGGACAGCCACACCCTAAAACTTCCTTCATCAGATACGAGCCCACGGTCGATGTAGGTCTCGAACCCGAGCGAGTGAGCAAACGCCCCGGTAGGCAACGCGGAGTCAGTCAGCTGCTGGAGGGCTAGCTGATAGGTCACGTCAGCCCCCTCAAGGCGAGACGACAAGCAGCCGACCAGCGGCCCAGGAGACTAGTGCGTGTGTTCAGCATGGCGGAAAGGCACCGGCATTACGCGTTCCTGGCGGTCGTAGGGCACGCCGACGTGTTTGAGGTAGTCCTCGACCGTGTGGTCGTACTGGCACACCATGACTTCGGCCCCGTACTCGGAGTCGGCGTCGAAGAATTGGGCCTGCAGGTGCCGGTTGCCCAGGGAGTGCGCCACCACGCCCATTTCGTAGATGCTCCGCGCGGCGATGACCAGGACGTCGGTCGGCAGCACGGAGATCACGATGAGGTTCGCATCCTCGACGGCGAGGATGTCGCCGTCGCGCAGGTCCCCGGATCCGGCGGGGAGGCGGATGCCGAGCTCCTTGCCGTGGTCCGTGGTGACGCGCTGGATGCGTTTGACCAGTTGGGCGCTGGGCAACACAACCTTCTCCTTATGGAGACCCGCATACTGTTCGGGATTGGGCAGTTCGTTCAGATTGCCCAGGATCTTTTCGATAATCATCAGTTTCTCCGGCGATTTAGAAAAGGAAGTAGCGCTGGGCCATGGGCAGCACGTCGGAGGGCTCGCAGGTGACGTCTTCGCCGTCGACCGTCACCCTGTAGGTCTCGGGGTCGACGGCGATATCCGGCGTCTCGCCGTTGAACTTCAAGTCCGCTTTGCTCAGCTTCCGGATGCCGGACACCGGCCGGATGACCCGTTCAAGGCCGAGTTCTTCCGGGACCCCGGCCTCGATGGCCGCCTTGGACAAGAAGGTGATCGAGGACTCCTGCAGGGCCTTGCCGTGGGTGGCGAACATCGGGCGCATGGTGCGCGGTTGCGGGGTGGGGATGGAGCCGTTGGAATCGCCCATGAGTGCGTAGGCAATCTGCCCGCCTTTGAGGACCAGTTCGGGCTTCACGCCGAAGAAGGCCGGATTCCAGAGGACGAGGTCGGCGAACTTGCCCACCTCCACGGAGCCGATGGAGTCCGCCATGCCCTGCGCGATGGCCGGGTTGATGGTGTATTTGGAGATGTAGCGCTTGATCCTGAAGTTGTCGCTTTCCCCGCCCAGGCCGTTTGCAGCGCCGTGGCTTGCTCCGGACGGGTCCTTGAGGACGCCTCGCTGCCGCTTCATGGCATCGGCTACCTGCCAGGTGCGGATTACGACTTCGCCCACGCGGCCCATGGCCTGGGAATCCGAGGATGTCATGGAGAAGATCCCGAGGTCCTGGAGCACGTCTTCCGCCGCGATGGTCTCGGCCCGGATGCGGGAATCGGCGAACGCCACGTCTTCCGGAATGTCCGGGTTGAGGTGGTGGCACACCATGAGCATGTCCAAGTGTTCTTCGATGGTGTTCCGCGTGTACGGGAGCGTGGGGTTGGTGGATGCCGGGAGCACGTTGGGCAGTCCGGCGATCTTGATGATGTCCGGAGCGTGCCCGCCGCCTGCTCCTTCGGTGTGGAAGGTGTGGATCACGCGGCCGTCGATCGCCTTGATGGTGTCCTCCACGAATCCGCACTCATTGAGGGTGTCGGTGTGGATGGCTACCTGCACATCGTATTCATCGGCCACGCGCAGTGACATGTCGATGGACGACGTCGTGGCGCCCCAGTCCTCATGGACTTTGAGGCCCACTGCGCCTGCACGGATCTGTTCGGCCAGCGGCTCGGTGGCAGAGGCGTGCCCCTTGCCCAAGAGGCCGATGTTGATCGGGAGCCCCTCCGCCGCCTGCAGCATCCGCGAAATGTGCCATTTGCCGGGCGTGATGGTGGTGGCCTTGGTACCTTCGGCCGGTCCCGTGCCACCGCCCACCATGGTGGTGACGCCACTGCACAGGGCAGTGGGGACCTGGTCCGGGGAAATGTAGTGGATGTGGGTGTCAACGCCGCCTGCGGTGAGGATCTTGCCCTCCCCCGCGATCATCTCGGTACTGGCGCCGATCACGATGTCCACGCCGTCGGCGATCTGCGGGTTCCCGGCTTTGCCGATCTTGAAGATGTGCCCATCCTTGAGCGCCACATCGGCCTTGTAGATTCCGGTGTAGTCAAGGACAACCACGTTCGAAATGACGGTGTCCGGGACGTCAAGGGCCTGGTCCGAAGCTGCGTTGGATTCGGGCAAGCGGCCGTCGCGGGTCACTTGGCCGTTCTGCCCCATGCCGTCGCGCACCACTTTGCCGCCGCCGAACATGACCTCTTCGCCGTAGACCGTGTAGTCCTTTTCAATCTCGAGGAAGAGCTCGGTGTCAGCCAGGCGGATGGCGTCGCCCGTCGTCGGGCCGTAAAGGTCTGCGTACTGCTTGCGCGAAATTTCAAAGCTCACTGGGCTGTCCCTTCTTTGCTGGCTCCGGGCCCTTCGGTGGCAGCGGCAGCGCCGCCGTCGTTCTCTCTGGTGCCGGAATCAAGCGATCCGTTGACGGCGTTCCGTAGGCCGTAGACCTCCCGGTTGCCCGCAAGGGCCACCAGTCTGACCGTCTTGGAGTCGCCAGGTTCGAAGCGCGCAGCCGTGCCTGCGGGGACGTCAAGGCGGCGGCCGTGGGCGGCCCCGCGGTCAAAATCGAGGGCCGGGTTCGCTTCGGCAAAGTGGTAGTGCGATCCCACCTGAACGGGACGGTCACCACGGTTGACCACCTCGACGGCGATTGCCCCGCGTCCGCTGTTGCACTCAATGGGCTCTGCCTGGAGCCGGTACTCACCGGGAATCATGGTGGCCTCCTAGCGGATGGGGTCGTGGACGGTGACGAGCTTGGTGCCGTCTGGGAAAGTGGCTTCAATTTGGACATCATGGATCATCTCGGGCACGCCCTCCATGACGTCCTCACGGCGAAGCAGCGTTGTCCCGTAGCTCATGAGATCGGCGACGGTTTTTCCGTCTCGGGCACCCTCAATCAGTTCGTAGCTGATGATCGCGACGGCTTCGGGAAAGTTGAGTTTGAGCCCGCGGGATTGCCGGCGGCGCGCGAGGTCGGCCGCGACCACGATCATGAGCTTTTCCTGCTCACGGGGCAAAAGATGCATCGGTTCTCCTTAAAAGTTGTGTGCTGCAGAGGCGGACATCAGTTCACTCAAGACTCAGAAAAGCCGAGGACGTCGGGGCAGCTACTACGGTTATAACGCCAAACGTCAGACGTATCCAGTTCGCCCATTCACCGCTCCTCCCGAACAGATTGTGACCAGCCTAAGCCGACCAGGTTTCAGCCAGATTTCCGCTACCGCTTCCTCAAACTTTCTTGACCCTATGCTTCCTGACCTGCCAGACGACCAGGATCGCCACCGCAACAACCGCCACCACAGCTGCAGCACCCCGGCCCACCGTGCGGGCCACTTCCTCGTATGAGTTTCCAGCCACAAAACCGAGCGTCACGAACAAGGACCCCCAGACGATGCCGCCGCTGAAGTTCCAGCACGCGAAGCGCCGGTAGGGCATGCGGCTGAGTCCGGCGAGAGCCGGCATGACGGCACGGAAAAAGGCAGTAAACCGGCCCAGGAACACGGCGAGGCCGCCCTTGTCTTTGAGGAAGTCCTCGGCCCTTTGCAGTTGGGCACGTCTCTTGTCCAGGATCTTCAGGGCCATCACCCGGGGACCAAAGTGCTTGCCTATTTCGTAGCCCACGGTGTCGCCCGTGATCGCGGCAGTCACAACAATGGCGATCATGAGCCACAAAGGGAAGATTCCACGGCTTGCAATCACCCCGCCCACCACAGCCGCCGTTTCGCCGGGGATCACAAAGCCTACAAAAATTGCGTCCTCGGCGAAGACGAGGGCGAAAACTATGCACCCGATCAGGAGCGGGCTGGTATTCAAGAGTCCATCCAAAAGGGCCTGCATGAAGAACAGTCTCGCAGTTGAAGGCGCGCTTGGGCAGAAAAAGAGAAAAGGCGCGGTTGCCCGCGCCTTTCACAATGGTGGGCCCTGTGGGGATCGAACCCACGACCCACGGATTAAAAGTCCGATGCTCTACCAACTGAGCTAAAGGCCCCTGCCGACTGTAGAAACAGCCATGAATACTGTACCCCAAGCTTAGGGGCGTTTTGACACAGCCGGGCGCCCGCGCCGTCGTTACCTCTTTTGAACCGACTGCCCGTAGCGTTCTCCCCTCTTTTGAACCAAACCCCGACGACGACCCACGGCAGCAACGGCATGTCGCCGCCCCCGCGGATCCAAACCTGGGGAGAACGCGACGGCGCCGCCGAGGGCCCCGGCATCATCCACCGTTCAAGAGTGCACGAGCGAAGGCACAGGAGTAGCGTTGGGGCATGAGCGAACAATCGGGACCTCCTGTGTACGGCGGGGCAAATAGGCATCACAAGCCGAAACCCTTCGCGCCGGTTGACTTCGAGCCGTTTGCCGGCGGAGCGGACCCCGCGCGTGTGTCCGAAGCCGCGCACCTTGCCGCCCAGGCCCTCGTGCGGCGAGGCCGCGATAGCGACGATCCTAAGATCACCAGGCGCCTGGTGAAGCTCGCCGACGAGCAGGGCCTCGAAGCCATCGCCGAGATGTGGGCCGAGAGCCCGGCGCGGTCCTTGCCCGGCGCTTTGTGGCGGCTCTATGCACTGCGCGCGGCGACCATGCAGAACTCCGAGCGCATCTCCGTGTACTTCAAGGCCGGCCGGGACACCGCACAGGTTTCACACGTTGTGGCAGGAGCCGCGGAGCCGCCGGGAGCCGACGAAATGAAGCAGATGGCGGACGCCATCCTCTCAGGAGCGTTCGACGGCGATTTCGACGTCGCGCTGGAACGCTCGGCTGCGTTCTGCCGCGTCGTCGCGCTCGGCCAAGCCACCCTGGCGGACAGCGCAGAACATTCCAATGAGGGTCACGCGAGCAAGTTGACCCGGAACTCGCATCAGCTCGTCAAAACCGCTGAGGACCTTGAGCACGCCGCCAACGCGTGGCGCCTCGGTGAGTTGGATTAACGTGAGACCTCAGGGTGAGGGGCCGCCGAAATCACCCCGACCGCCAGCTGTCAATGTTGACTTAGTTCGGCCGACGTAGAAAACTGAAACTGGTGTCGAACCGCGAAACCCCCGGGCTTCAACTTATAGCCGCTTCGAGCGGCCTACCGCCGAGAGGCGTATCCGGTTCGGCACCATTTTTATGCCTTTCGGCGAAGACGCCGCTCAGTCCCCGTCCACCTCGCCCACCGGAAGCCAAATGAAGCTGCGTCTCTTCCCTCAAGAACCCGCCGGTTTGCAGTTGCTTTCGCAGATGGCTCGTCAGATTCTTGAGGCCACAGGGACGCTTTCCGAGATTTTCGGAGCCCCTGTCGCGGAGCACGAACGGCTTGTGGAAGAGATGCACGAACACGAGGCGAAATCCACAGATCTGCATTTCGCCTTGCTGACCCACATGCGCACGAGCTTCGTGAACCCGCTCCCCCGCGAGGACATGTACGCCCTTTCGCGCTTCCTCAACGAGGCAATGGAGAAACTGGACGCCGCTGGCGAGCTCGTGGCCCTCTATAAGCTGGACCGGCTGCCTAAGCGCGCGGCGGATCAGTTGGAGATCATCAGCCGCCAGGCAGAACTCACGGTTGATGCCATGCGCCAGCTGGACGACCTGGACGAGCTCGAGGACTACTGGATCGAGGTCCTCCGGCTGGCCAAGCGTGCCGAGCGCAGCCACCGGACCTGGGTGGCAGAGATGCTCCGAGACATGAAGTCCGCACAGTTTTCGAGGAACCGTGACGTAGCCAACCAACTGGTGGACGTCACCAAGGACATGCGCCGCGTCGCCACCCAGGTAGGCAGTATCATCGTCAAGGAAGCATGAGGTGATGGTCGCGTTCTTCGCCCTCGTGGTGACGCTGGCGGCTGGGTTCGCGTTCCTCAACGGCTTCCGCGATGTCTCCACCGCCGTCGCGCTGTCCGTGCGTACCCGCGCCCTCACTCCTTCTGTTGCCGTGCTTTTGGCGGCGGTTTTCAACTTCGCCGGCGTTCTGCTCAGCGGCGGTTTCGCCCTGATTTTCAGCCAGTCGTGGGTGGCTCTTCCCTCGGGCATGAATGGGCTGACGGTACTCGCTGCGGGGTTGTGCAGCGCCATCCTCTGGGGAACCTACGCTTGGTGGCGCGGGGTGCCTCTCTCATCAACCCATGCCCTCGTGGGAGGCCTGGCCGGCGCCGGAGTTGCAAGCGCGGTCATGGGGGGAGGCCACATCAACGGGGTGGACAGTATCATGCTGGTGCAGGTGGTCCTGCCGCTGCTGCTGTCCCCTATGGTCGCCTTCATTGGCGCCTACCTCCTCGTGTGGCCTGTCACGTGGGCGGCGCGCTACACCCAGCCCGATGTTGTACACGGCCGTTTCCGCCATGCCCAGTCCGTCTCGGCAGCCGCGGTGGCATTCGGCCATGGACTGCAAGACGGGCAACGAACCGTGGCCGTGATACTGCTGGGCGCTGTGGCGGCAGGAGTGTCCGACCACGACGACCTCCCGTTCTGGGTCATCCTCCTGACGGCTGTCATGCTCACGGCGGGAACACTTTGTGGCGGCTGGCGAATCTCCTACACCTTGGGTTACAAGCTGACCAGGGTGGACCCGTTGCGTGGATTCGTGGCCCAGAGCCTGACCTCGCTCATGCTGTTTGTCGGTGCCATCGGGCTCCATTTGCCGCTTTCCACCACCCACACTGTGACGTCGGCGGTGCTCGGAGCAGGAACCAACCAGAACTTTTCCGTCACCAACCGTCGGATGGTGCTGCGGATCCTGGGGTTCTGGGTCGCGACGCCGGTCGTCACCGCCGCGGTGGCGTTCGTCCTTGGATTAGCCCTCTCGCCGCTGTCGCGCTGACCAGCGAGCCGCGCTGAGTGTGGCAGCTTCATTCAGGACCCCTATGACGGCCTGATCCAGGACCACCTTGCGACCCGCCGGACCCAATGTGACGGTTTGATTTAGGACCACCACGAGTCTTGTTTCATCTGATGAGACGAGCGTTGGAGGTCCGGATGAGGTTGCGCGTGGAGTTGTTCGCGAGGATCCGCAGGGATCCCCGAGTGGAGGGATTGTCGATCCGGGAGCTGGCAAGGCGGCACCAGATCGGCAGGGACACTGTCCGCCAAGCTTTGGTGAGGCCCGGGGCAGGCGCGAGAACCGGATCAAGACCCTGAAAACACCGGCCTGGGCAAACTGAACCGTCCCGGGAATCATGCCGCCTGTTTGTTGGCGGCGTGATTCCCGGGACGGTTCAGGATGTGTAGATCCCAATACCGCTGGCGGTCCTACGCCCGGTTTCAGTGCAGTTGTTGTAGCTAGAGATGTCTGGGCAGTTGTATTCGATGCTCTGCCCAACATTCTTTGTTGCCGTCGCACCTGTGGCTCTCCACTGGGAATCGAAACTGAACGTTGTGTCGACCTGTGTCCGGTGAGTTCCGTCCCAAGCGCTGAAACCACGCCGGTCGCCGTACATCACTTGACCATGCCAAGGCATCGGGCGGACAAGCGGGTCGCGGATAAAGATGCGGTGTCGGAAGACCCACGGCAGGACCGTCTGCTGGGCCGCCACGGCGCCCCTCGCTCCCGGAGCAGCCCCTGAGCCGACAGGCTGCATCAGGGCCTGCTCGGCCAAGGTGGGAGTCGCGCGCGGCGCCTCTGCTGATGATTCCACCGCGAAGGCCGAGACTGCGGACGTCGTTGCACCCGGCAGCTGAGTAGGCACACTCAACGCCGTAGAAGCCAAGCCCACTCGTGCCGATGGCGGTGCTATTGCCGCTCCACAGGCATTGTTGGTGGGCTCTCCGACCGGAATGACTTCATACATGTTCTGCAACGACGTTGTTGGCGCAGCGTCTGTGTATTCGTTGGCGCAAGTAATGCCGATTAGTGTAGCGGTGCCACGTGCGCCTGAGCGGCTGCCGTAATGGCTTCCTGCGGATACGAAGTCGAACCAACATAGATCTTGCTGGTATCGACGTTCTTCACCTCAAGAACCGAAGCGATCTCAAAATTTCGGTCTTCTGGAGTTGCGCCAGAAGTCTGCGAATTCTCAATCTTCGCTTCAAAGAAAGCCTTCATCAGGACTTCACTGTCCGCAGCCGGCAAGGCGCCGACCTGATATGTGTTCTTGATCCCGAGCCTCTTCAGCTCGTTCACGGGGCCGGCGGCAAAGGAATTGTAGCCGTCTCAGTGAGAACCAAAGGAACACGCAGAGCTGCTGCTGCGCTTGCAGCCGTCGCCGTGTCGCTTGCGTTCACCCCACTGGCTATGAAGGCATCGCTTGAGCTCTGAGCAAACTTCTGGGCGACGGCCTCTGACAGGCCGATTCGCCCAGGGCCGTTGATCATCTCGACGGTTGCAACTTTGGAAGCGATAGAGCCATAGATCGGGAACTTCGGCGACCAGTCTGGACCGATGAGCAGACCCCTGGAAGGCTTCAGATAGTCGAGCGCCGCAAGTGTAGCGGTGTCTTGGCTACCTCCGCCGCCGTCAACGACGAGCAACGGCGCGCCGAGCTTAGCCGCCAAAGGAGTGGCAATGGCGATAGCGTCAGGATAGGTGTTCTTCACAAGAAGAACTGTTGATACGCCTGGAGCAAAATTTGCCTTGGCCGTGGTTGATGTCCACGACGGACCATCCGAAACGGCCAGTCGGACTGTGGCCGGAATTGCGGCCGAAGCGGGCGCGGCCACTAGCGTCGCGCCCGACAAAACAACGGAAACTGCCAACCCTACGGTTGTACAGCCTCCGACCCATTTTTTGATTTTCAATTGTTCCCCCAAGAATTATTCAATCGAGTCTGGGCCGGTGGGGCACTATGCAAGCCGCAACGCCCTCCCAGACAAGACCACAGGGTACTCGATATGCAGCTCTTGGTTCGCCGCTGGCATCGCACCGGCGTGTTTATGACCGTCGGGAAGGGGCCCAGTATCTTCGACGAATGCGGTCTGCCTTTCCCATTGTCCGCTCCGAGCAGGTCGCGGACGGCACACCGTGATCGGTAGAGCGCGCTTCGCTGGCGCTGGTCGTCAAGGTCGTGGGTGGTCCTGGATCGGACCGCCTCCATGGTCCTGAATCAGGTTGACATACTCACCCAGCTAGGCACGCAAAAGCCCGACGGCGGCAGTCACCTTCCAAGGTGACCATCGCCGTCGGGCTTTTCGCATCGATTGCTCCCCAACAGTCGTTTTGGACGTCTAAAACGACCGTTGCTCAGCAATCGATGGAGATTCCGAAGTGGTTATCCGAAGCGGCCGGAGACGTAGTCTTCCGTGGCTTTCTGGGACGGGTTGTTGAAGATGGTGGTGGTGTCCGCGAACTCGATGAGCTTGCCCGGCTTGCCAGTGCCGGCAATGTTGAAGAACGCCGTCTTGTCGGAAACGCGCGCTGCCTGCTGCATGTTGTGGGTCACGATCACCACGGTGTACTCGTCCTTGAGCTCATTGATGAGGTCTTCGACGGCCAAGGTGGAGATGGGGTCCAGCGCGGAGCAGGGCTCGTCCATGAGGATAACCTGCGGTTCCACAGCGATGGCGCGGGCAATACAGAGCCGCTGCTGCTGGCCGCCGGAGAGTCCGGAACCCGGCTTCGCCAGGCGGTCCTTGACCTCGTTCCACAGGTTGGCGCCACGGAGCGACTTCTCCACGAGCGCGTCGGCCGCACCCTTTGTGATCTTCTTGTTGTTCAGCTTGACGCCGGCCAGCACGTTGTCGCGGATGGACATCGTGGGGAACGGGTTGGGGCGTTGGAAAACCATGCCCACCTGGCTGCGGACAGTCACCGGGTCCACGCCGGCACCGTAGAGGTTGTCGCCGTCGAGCAAGACTTCACCCTCGACGCGCGCGCCCGGCAGCACCTCGTGCATGCGGTTCAGCGTGCGCAGGAAGGTGGACTTGCCACAACCGGACGGGCCAATGAACGCCGTGACCGATTTGGCTTCGATGCTGATGTTGATGCCTTCAACGGCCAGGAAACTGCCGTAGTAGACGTTCAGATCCTTGACGTCGATCCGCTTAGACATGGTGTTCCTTCGGTGCTGTGGTTGGAAGTTTGCAGGTGGCCTGGCGGCTCAACGGCCGGCCTTGGGGGCGAAGATCCGGGCGATCAGCCTGGCGCCGAGATTCAGGAGCATCACCAGGATGATCAGGACCAGCGCGGCACCCCATGCCCGCTGGCTCGACGCGTCCGGGTTGGACGGCGAGGTCGGGTTCAGGATCTGCGTGTAGATGAATGTAGGCAGCGAGGCCATCCAGCCGCCAAATACGTTGTTGTTGATGGTCGTGGCAAAACCTGCGGTTACCAAGATCGGTGCCGTCTCGCCAATAACGCGGGCAATCGCCAAGGTGACGCCGGAAGCGATGCCGGAAATCGCCGTCGGGATGACCACTTTGAGGATGGTGCGCCACTTGCGAACACCCAGCGCGTAAGCCGCCTCACGGAGCTCGTTGGGGACGATCTTGAGCATTTCCTCGCTGGAGCGAACCACAACCGGGATCATCAAGACTGAAAGCGCGACGGCGGCGACCGCACCGGTCTTGGTGCCCGGGCCGACCACGGCGAAGAAGAAGGCCGCGGCAAAGAGACCTGCCACGATCGAGGGGATCCCGGTCATGACGTCGACGAAGAACGTGATGGCACGGGCGAGGGCCCGGTCGTTGCCGTACTCGACGAGGTAGATCGCAGTCAGCAGGCCCACCGGCACCGAGATGACAGTGGCCAGCAGGGTGATCTGCACGGTGCCCAGGAGCGCGTGGTAGATGCCGCCGAGGACCTTGGTCCCTTCATCGACGCTCTTGTTGTCGAGGGCGCCTGTGACGCCATTCATGGATGTCGTCAGGAAGCCGGGGGTGATGATGCCCGGGATGCCATTCACCAGGACGGTCCAGATCACCGAAATCAGGGGCAGCAGCGCCACAAGGAATGAGCCGACAATAAGGCAAGTCGCGAGTTTGTCGCGCGCCTTGCGGCCGCCTTCTACGGCCGCGCTCCAGCCGACCAGCCCGATCGTGAAGAGGATGGCGGAGACGAGGCCCCAGCCGAAGGCGTTGAAGCCGATCAGTGCAAGGATCGCTGCGCCGAGTACCAAGGCAACGGCAAGGACGACGTAAGGTGCGAAGTCGGGCAACTGGCCCTTGGTCAGGGCAGAGCGTTTGCGCGCCACGGGGGCTGTGACAGTCATTAGTTGGCTCCCGAGAATTCTTTGTGCCTGGTGATGATCCAGCGTGCAATCATGTTGACACCGAGGGTGATGACGAACAATACCAAACCGGCTGCGATCAACGTACTGACCTTGAGTCCGCTGGCTTCAGGGAAGTTCAAGGCAATTTCCGCGGCGATGGTCTGGTTGCCGGACTGGATCAGGCTTGCGGTCAGGACCCCGGAGGACAGGACCAGCGCTACGGCCATGGTCTCGCCAAGTGCACGGCCGAGGCCCAGCATGATGGCGCTCACGATACCCGGGCGGCCGAAAGGCAAAACAGCCATCCTGATCATTTCCCAACGCGTCGCGCCGAGGGCCAGGGCGGCTTCTTCGTGGAGCTTCGGGGTCTGCAGGAAGATCTCACGCGAGAGGGAAGTGATGATCGGCAAGACCATGACGGAGAGGACGATGCTCGCGGTCAGGATGGTCTTGCCGGTAGCCGAGGCCGGCCCTTGGAAAATCGGCAACCAGCCCATGGTGCTGGCCAGCCAGTTGTAGGCGGGCGAGATCTGGGGGGCAAGGAATGCCGCACCCCATGCGCCGTAGACAACGGAGGGAATGGCAGCCAGGAGGTCCACCACGTAGCCAAGGCCCGAGGCAAGCTTGCGGGGCGCATAGTGCGAGATGAACAAGGCGACCCCGATGGCAACGGGGGTAGCGATCACAAGCGCGATGACGGCGGCAATCAGGGTTCCCACCACGATCGGCCCAATGTAGGCGAAGAAGCCGTGGCCGCCTTGGATATCGGCAGGTGGAGCCACAAGGGCCGGAATGGCTTGGATTACAAGGAAAAGTGCGACGCCGAAAAGGACCAGGAGGATCAGGCATCCCGCGGCCAGGGTGGCTCCGGAGAAGACCTTGTCCCCGGCGCGTCCGGCACCTTGGGAAGTGGTCAAGGAGTTGGTGGTCACTTCACGATCCTTCAGATTCACTCAAAAATGGCCAAGTTCCCCGCCCCGCCCGGCGATGTTTCACCGGTGCGGGACAGGGAACCTCGGTATTCAGGGTAGTGGTGCCGCGGTCCGCAGCACCACTACCCCATTGTGGTCCTTAGGCCTTGGCCTTGATGGAGTCAACAGCCGTCTTTGCCTTGTCCTGCAGCGCCTTGGACAGCGGAGCGGACTTGGCAGAGCCGGCTGCGGCCTGCTGGCCGGCGTCGGAGACTACGTAGCTCTCGAAAGCCTTGACCAGGTCAGCGGTTTCCTTCTTGTCGTAGGTGGTGCAGACGACATGGTAGGAAACAAGGACAACCGGGTAGGCGCCGGCAGCGGTGGTGGTGCGGTCAAGCTTGATGGAGAGGTCGTTGGCTGCGCGGCCAGCAACGGGCTTGCCGAGTTCAACAGCCTTGGCGGCAGCGCCGGCGGAGATCTTGACGAAGTCCGAGCCAACCTTGATCTGCGCGGTGCCAAGCTTGCCGGAGACTGCGGAGTCGTCAGCGTAGGTTACGGCACCCGGGGTGTCCGTGACGGTCTTGACGACGCCGGAGGTACCCTTGGCGTTCTCGCCCTTCAGGGATGCGGGCCAGAGGCCAGCAGCCTTGTCGGTCCAGACGTCCGGAGCCGCTGCGGCCAGGTAGTCGGTGAAGTTCTGGGTGGTTCCGGAATCGTCAGAGCGGTTGACCGGGGTGACCTTGAGGTCCGGAAGCGTGACGCCGGCGTTCAGGGCGGCGATGGCGGGATCGTTCCAGTTGGTGATCTGGCCGCGGAAGATCTTGGCAACCGTGGTTGCGTCGAGCTTCAAGTCCTTGACGTTGGGAATGTTGAAAGCAACGGCGATCGGGGAGATGTACACCGGGACGTTGATGGCGCCGTCGGTGCCGCACTTGGTCTTGGAGGTGGCGAGCTCGGCGTCAGTCAAGTAGGCGTCAGAACCTGCGAACTGAGCGGAGCCGTCAAGGATGGCCTTGCGGCCTGCGCCCGAGCCATCCGGGGAGTACTGGACCGTGGCACCCGGGTTGGCCGAAGCGAAGCTGGTCTTCCAGGCGTCCATTGCGGCGCCCTGCGCCGAGGAGCCGATACCGGTCAGCGTGCCGGTGACCTTGACGCCCGCGGCGGACTGGGTTGCTGCCGGCGTGTTGGTTGCATTGTCCGAACCGCAAGCGGTCAGCGCAAGGGCGCCGACTGCGAGGACCGCGATTGCCGCGTTGCGGCCGAAGCGAGTTACCTTCACTGGATGTACCCCTTCCAGGGATTATCTGATGCGTGCCGAGGGAGAAAGTCGGCCTACCAAAGATTTGCGTACGAGTTTGTACCTTGATCGACGGTAGGAGCCGCAGGTAACGGGACCGGCGGTCCAAAGTGAACGGAAGGTGAACGGCTGTGAACTATTGGCTTACATGTGCAGCGTTGCCCTTGCGCTCGGGACGATAAGAGGGATTAAGTGACACCCCTCACTTTTCCACGAGCTCGGCCTGCGGCGTCCCGATGCCGTCGCCTGAATAGACTTGAGACATGGCCGCCCCCCAAGGACTTTCAGCAAGCAAGAAATTCCTGCGGGCACGCCTCCGCACTGGCTTTGTCCGCAGCCGGAACTCGCTGGTTCCAGCCATCCAGATGACCGTGTGTGCCGTGGGCGCTTACGCGTTCGCTGAATACATCCTGGGGCACAAGGGACCGCTTTTCGCCGCGACCTCGTCCCTGATCGCCCTCGGCTTCTCGCGGGATCCACGGCTTCGCCGGGTCATGGAAGTCGGGCTTGGCTGCACGCTCGGGATAGTCATCGGCGATCTGCTGCTGCACTGGCTGGGCCCCGGGATCCCGCAGGCCGCCGTCGTACTTCTTTTCTCCATCCTCCTGGCCCGTTTCCTGGACAGCGGCACCATCTTCACTACGCAGTTGGGCCTGCAGTCACTTCTGGTGGTCCTGCTGCCAGCGCCGGAAGGCGGGCCGTTCACTCGCAGCATCGACGCCGTGGTGGGCGGGGTCTTCGCACTCCTGGTCACCATGCTGGTCCCGAAGGACCCGCGCCGGGAGCCCCGCCAGGACGTCCGCAAGCTCCTTCACGAACTCTCCGAAGTTCTCCGCGAGTGTGCCGACGCATTGATCAACAGCGACTCGACCCAGGCGTGGCACGCACTTATCCGTGGCAGGAATTGCCAGCCCCTCGTGGACCGGATGCGCCAATCCCTCAAGGCGTCCGGTGAGGTGGCGACCCTTGCTCCTGCATACCGGAGGCACCGCGACGAGCTGACCATGCTGGAGGAGTCGTTGGATTCCATCGATCTGGCCCTCCGCAACAGCCGGGTTTTCGCCCGGCGGCTGACCAGCGCCATCAACCATGCGGCTCTGACCGACGAGGCAACGGACAGTATCTCCGAAGTTCTGCAGGAGACTTCTGCCGCCGTCGAGGAACTATCGCTCGGTCTCGCGGAAGTCCACGACGGCGCCCGCCGCGCCCACATGCGCGGTGCCCGCCAGGACCTGGCCGACATTGCTACCCGCCTCCATCCGAAAATGCTCCACGTCCAGAAACTCGAGGGCGAAACGGTGGTGATGCTCTTCCGCCCGCTCATGGTTGACCTGCTCGAAGCCGCAGGCATGGACCCCCTCGAGGCAAGGGACGTGCTGCCTCCCCTGCAGTGAGGGGACTTGACTGTCCTACCCCTCCATTAGCCTTGTACGCATGGCTTCCAAGACCTCACGCACTTCCAAGACACCCGCGTACAAATGTGCCGAATGTGGGTGGACAACGGTCAAGTGGGTGGGCCGCTGCGGTGAGTGCCAGGCGTGGGGAACCGTGGAGGAAACCGGCGCCACTGTTGCGCGTACGACGCCGGCAACAACAGTTTTGGAGCCCGCGCGCCGCATTGCCGAGGTAGACGGCACCACGGCCGCCTTCTTGCCCACCGGCGTCGACGAACTGGACCGCGTCCTGGGCGGAGGCTTGGTCCCCGGGGCGGTGATCCTGCTTGCCGGCGAACCCGGCGTCGGGAAATCCACCCTCCTCCTGGACGTGGCGGCGAGGTTCGCCCGCACGGGCCAGGACGTCCTGTATGTCACGGGCGAGGAATCGGCGGCGCAGGTCAAACTCCGCGCGGAGCGGATCGACGCCGTCGCGCACAGCCTCTACCTCTCTGCGGAAACGGACCTGGGCCAGGCACTCGGTCAAGTGGAGAAGCTCGAGCCGAAGCTGTTGATTGTGGACTCGGTGCAGACGCTGAGCAGCGCCGATGTCGAAGGCAGCGCGGGCGGCGTTTCACAGGTTCGCGAAGTGGCCGCGTCCATCATCGCCGCTGCCAAGCGCCGCAGCATGACCACCCTCCTGGTGGGCCATGTGACGAAGGACGGCTCCATTGCGGGACCGCGCCTTTTGGAGCACTTGGTGGACGTTGTGTGCCAGTTCGAAGGCGAGCGCCATTCCCGGCTCCGCTTGTTGCGCGCGGTCAAGAACCGCTATGGGGCCACGGACGACGTCGGCTGCTTCGACCTGAACGAAGCCGGCATCGAGGGCCTCGCGGATCCCAGTGGCCTCTTCGTCTCCCGGACACGCGAGCCTGTCTCCGGCACCTGCATCACCGTAACCATGGAAGGGCGCCGGCCACTGCTGGCCGAGGTGCAATCCCTCCTGGCCGAAAGTGCCAGCTCACAGCCTCGCCGGGCCACCAGCGGCCTGGATAGCTCGCGCGTCTCCATGCTTCTGGCCGTGCTTCAACAGCGGGCGGGCTGCATCCTGCACAAGGACGACTCCTACGTAGCCACCGTTGGAGGGGTGAAATTGAGCGAACCGGCCACCGACCTCGCAGTGGCGCTTGCTGTGGCTTCGGCGAAGGCCCGCAAGCCGCTGCCGCAGCGGCTGATTGCCTTCGGCGAGGTTGGCCTGGCCGGCGAGGTCCGTCCTGTTCCCGGGATCAACCAACGCATCCACGAGGCTCAGCGGCTTGGTTTCACGCACGCCGTGGTGCCCGCAAGCCCCAATGGACCGGGGCCGGTTCCGGAGGGGTTCTCGGTCCGCGAGGTGGGGCATCTGGCGGAAGCCCTGGAGCTGCTGATTACGTAACGGCAGGGTCAGCCTCGGAGTGTCGGGCGCGTCGGGTCGCTACGACCACCGGAAGATTGTCCCTATGACCAAAAGAAATGTGCTCATTGGGGGACGCCTCTTCTTTGCTCTCCTGACCCTGGTAGCCGTGGGAACGCAACTCACGGTCCACATCGGCTTGGGCTTCGACGCGTGGAACTTCTTCAGCTACTTCACCAATCTGTCCAACATCTTCGCTTCGGCGGTGCTCTTGGTCAGCGGCTACCGCGTGCTTGTTGGCAAGCGTCCCAGCGAGCTCGACGACGCCACGAGAGGCACCGCCACGATCGCCATATGATGAGGCTGGGAAACAAGCTCGAGCGCCAGGTGAACTACTAAGGCCACTCGCTACTAAGCCCGTTCCAAAGCCCGCCCGCTACCGACCCCGCATCCACCGGACATGCCCCCTGCATGAACCAGGCATTGGACATAATGCCACTATGTCCAGTCCTCGGCTGGAACGGGGGGCATGTCCAGAGGATTACTTCGTTTCCGGAGGACTATTTCGCCGGATTGTGCGTGCCGATCGGCACCAATGTGAGGTTCGGGTGGTTCTTCTCGATCCGGCGCAGCGCCCAGACGTCGTTGAACAAGGCCAGGTATTCGCCGTCGGACCGCAACAGCACCTCGGCGCCGGGGACGTTCGCGAGCGCCGGCATGGCGTCCGCCGTCGAGATCCTCGCCATCGAGTACGGGAGGCGCTCTAAACGCATCGGAGCGTTGAAGTCGTGGGCCATGCGGTCTTCCACCACTTCGAACTGCATAGGGCCGACGGCGGCGAGGACAGGTGCCTGATCGCCGCGGACGTCCGAGCGGAGCACCTGGATGACGCCTTCGTGCTCAAGCTGCTCAATGCCCCGTCGGAACTGCTTGAAGCGGCTGGGATCCTGCGACCTGGCCACCTGGAAATGCTCGGGCGCAAAGAGCGGGATGGCGGGGAATTCCACCGGCTGGTCCAAGAACAGGCTGTCACCCACGCGCAGTGAGGATGCGTTGACCAAGCCAACGACGTCGCCGGGATAGGCCTCGTCGATGACTTCGCGTTCACGCCCGAACACCTGCTGGGCGTACTTGGTGGCGAAGGACTTCCCTGTGCGGGTCTGCGTGACCACCATCCCGCGCTCAAACACGCCGGAGCAGACGCGGATGAAGGCGACGTGGTCGCGGTGGGCTTTGTTCATGCCGGCCTGAACTTTGAAAACAAACCCAGCAAAGGGCGCGTCAACGGAACGGGGCTCGCCGTCGACGTCCGGGCGCGGCGCGGCCGGGGGCGCGAAGTCCACCAGGGCGTCGAGGATTTCCTTGACGCCGAAGTTCAAAGCAGCCGAACTGAAGAGAATGGGCGTTGCCGTTCCGGCGTGGAAGCTCTCCACATCGAACTCAAGGTTGGATTCGATCACGAGTCCGGCTTCGTCGACGGCGTCGCTCCAGTTGTTGCCCTGGGTTTCCGCCGCTTCTTCCGGGGTGAAGTACTCGGTGATGGCGATGTTGGCACCGGCGTTATTGCGCGCGAACCGGGCGAAGCGGTCGTTGCGCAAGTCCCAGACTCCGCGGAAGTCGCCGGAAATGCCCACCGCCCAGGTCAAAGGCATCGGCTGAAGCCCGGTACGCTCCGTGATCTCGTCCATCAATGCGAGGGCGTCCAGGCCCGGGCGGTCCCATTTGTTGATGACGGTGATGATGGGCAGGTTCCGCTGCTTGCAGACTTCAAAGAGCTTCATTGTCTGCGTTTCCAGCCCCTTGGCGGCATCCACCAGCATCACTGCGCAGTCGACGGCGGCCAAGACGCGGTAGGTGTCCTCGGAGAAGTCGGCGTGGCCCGGGGTGTCCAGCAGGTTGATCACGGTATCCCGGTAGGAGAACTGCAAGGCTGCGGAACTGATGGAAATTCCGCGGTCCTTCTCCATCTGCATCCAGTCGGAAATAGTTTCCTTGCGGTTGGCCTTGCCGCTCGACGCACCCGCGGTACCGATGACTTTGGCGTGCAGGGCGAGGGCTTCCGTGAGAGTGGACTTACCCGCGTCAGGGTGTGAAATGACCGCAAAAGTCCGACGCCGGGAGGCCTCATGGTGAATTGCCTGGACTCGGGCGGGGCTCAGGACTTCTTGGGACACGGTGCTACTTTCGCTGCGATCTGGGCGTTGCCCGCGCTGAGGAATGACGGGCCAAACGTGGAATGGAGGCTGGATACGGGCCCTGCGCCGGCCGGGGGCCAACTCAGGGAGCGGCACGATGATGCGCCAGCCAAGATACCAAGTTTATCCCAGCCCGCGGATCTAGCCGAAGGCGGCTCTGGAAGGCGGCGTTTAACAGGATCGAAACGAGGTGCACAAACCCCCGAAATCCCCAGCCGATAACTTGAAATGACGGCGGTCCGGCTCATCAGGACTGCGAAGAAGTACCCGCCAAAAAACACTCGATCAGCCGGCGATGGCACGAAAGGACGAGGCTTCAATGACACCAGGGAATGACTTGTTCTACGATCCCCTCGGACCCTCCTCCGGTCCGAGCTCAGCCGCGAGCACCACTATGAGCACCGCTCCGGCCAGGAGCCGGCAGGGACACGGCCCGGACAATCCCCCGAGCGGAACCCAGGTTCCTGCTAGGCAGGTACGCCCGGATGCGGGAAGGGGTCCGGCGCGGGAGGCGGCGCTACTGAGTGTACGACGGGACCTTGAGCGACTCGCGCGGCTCCGGACGGCTCCCTGAGGTCCCGGGAACCGAGCACAAAGTGGCGGTCTGGCGGCCGCCGTCGGACGCGTTTCGAAGCGCCCGCCACGTGACCTTCTTTGGGGCACTTTAAGGCTTGCCTGTGCGGTTCTTGCCGGTCTATACCTCTATCATTGAGCTTGCGGGAAACCTTGTACTTTGATCCTGCCGGCTCACTGCTGAAAACCGGCATAATCGCGGGCGCGTCTGCTTGCACCTTTGAAGGGAACACCTATGGCTCGGAGCCCCGAAGAATCGCTGAAGGCGACTCTGGGCAGGGTGGCCCCCGGAACGCCGCTTCGCGACGGCCTGGAACGCATCCTCCGTGGGCGCACTGGTGCCCTGATTGTGCTGGGTACTGACCGGACCATCGAGTCCATCTGCTCCGGCGGCTTTGAAATCGGCATCGACTTCTCCCCGACGCGACTCCGTGAGCTCGCGAAGATGGACGGTGCCATCATTTGCGACAAGGACGCCGGGAACATCCTTCGCGCGGCAGTCCAGCTCGTGCCGGACTCCAGCATCGAGACGCAGGAATCAGGAACGCGTCACAGGACAGCCGAGCGCGTGGCCATCCAGACCGGGGTGCCGGTGATTTCGGTCAGCCAGTCCATGCAGATCATCGCCCTCTATGTCAACGGTCTCCGGCATGTGCTGGAGGGCTCCGAGAAGGTCCTCGCCCGCGCCAACCAGGCCCTGGCAACGCTCGAACGTTACAGTGCCCGATTGGACCAGGTCACCAGCGCCCTCTCGGCTCTCGAGATCGAGGCCATGGTCACCGTCCGGGATGTGGCAGTCACCCTGCAGCGCCAGGAAATGGTCCGGCGCATCGCCGAGGAAATCGCACAGTATGTCCTGGAACTGGGCGAGGACGGCAGGCTGCTCTCGCTGCAGTTGGAGGAGCTCACCATGGGCCGCGGCCCGGGCAGCGACGTCATCATCCGCGACTACGCCGGTGCCGATGCCTCACCGGAGGAGATCGATGCCGCCGTGCAGGCCCTCCTTGACCTTGGCCCCACTGAGCTGATTGACCTGGCCAAGATCGCGGGCATCATCGGTTTCGCCGGGGGAATGGATGTGCTCGACGCCGGTGTGCAGCCCCGCGGGTACCGCCTCCTGTCCGGGCTGAAGTCGGTTCCGAAGGCCGTAGCCGACCGTCTGGTGGAACACTTCGGGGGTCTCCAGAACCTCATGGCGGCCACTATCGACGACCTCATGACCGTGGACGGCATCGGTGACCAACGCGCCAGGACCGTCCGCGAGGGGCTCAGCCGCATGGCCGAGGCCAGCCTGCTGGACCGGTTCCTCTAGCCTCTGCATCCATTGCTGGGTGGGTGGGACTAGCCGAGCTGGAAGATGGCCTTGGTGCTCGCTTTGTTTCCCAGGACGGCCTTGAACGTGTAATAAGCGCCGCCACCACCAGGCTTAGCCGAGACCGCCCCGCAGCCTTCCGACGTCCTGTTACGTTGCCAGGGGAAGTTGGCCGTCTCGCTCTTGCCCGGATCAATCTGCTTCACGAGGTCTTCGCTCTTCGCTTGGCAGTCCTTCGAAGAGAAAATCCGGTCTTCGCCGCTCATCACTAGGAACTCCATCTGGGACGTCCCAACATTGACCTGGCACGGAGCGGCTCCGCCGTTGGTGATCTTCATGCTCAGCACCGGGTTCTGCCCTGCCGCATAGGCGGGTTGGTCCGTGGACGCGGTGACCGTCACGAGGTTGAGGTCGCAGATGGGGGTCGGAGAGGGGGTCGTCGTGGCCGCAATGGGATCCGCCGAAGGAATCTGGACCACGGGAGCCGCGCCGCTCGGGTCGTTCTTGGACGCGGCGGAATCAGCCTTGCTTGCAAGCGAGGAACTCATGGCTACAGCCCCGGCCACAAGCATCGCCAAGACCACCAGCAGGGCACCAAAAACTACGAGCCGCCGACGGCGGTAAACCGCGGGACTCGGCCGGCGCCTTTGGGGCCGCCCTGCACTCTTTGAACGGTTTGCGCCTGCGGTCCGGGCAGTGCCTGCGGTCCGGGCAGCGCCTGCGGTCCGGGCAGTGCCTTTCGCCGACGGCGACGTGCGCGCCCTTGGCGGTTGCTTGCCCCTGTTGACCATTCTTCTAGGCTAGGCAACACCGGGCCGGGATGGCGTCGCACCACGCCGCCGAGGCCCGATCGGAGCCAGTATGACGTCGGTCATCCTTGGCTGGCTCCACTACAGTGGATGGCAGGAATCGGCCGCCATCAGGGCCTGCCACGAACGCCGACGAGGATCCATATGCTATTGCCAGGCGCCGCTGAACTTGCCGGCACCCACCACCTCTCGGACTTACACCTGTCCATGGATCGTTGGTTCTCCGAGATGGCCCGGGCGTTGCCGTGGCGGTCACCGGACTGCAGCCCGTGGGGAATCCTGGTCAGCGAGGTGATGCTGCAGCAGACTCCGGTAGTTCGGGTCCTGCCAGTGTGGGAAGACTGGATGGAACGCTGGCCTGAACCTGCGGATCTCGCGAGCGAGCCCTCGGGCGAGGCCGTGCGACATTGGGGAAGGCTCGGCTATCCCCGCCGCGCACTCAGGCTCCACGCGGCCGCCGTCGCAATTGTGGAGCAGCACGGCGGCAAGGTCCCGGACACGCATGGTGCGCTGCTAAGCCTTCCCGGCGTCGGCGACTACACAGCCGCGGCTGTGGCCGCCTTTGCGTTCGGGCGCCGCGAAACCGTGGTGGACACGAATATCCGGCGCGTGCATGCCCGGCTCATTTCGGGATTGGCGCTGCCAGCGCCGGCGCTCACGGCGTCCGAGATGCGGCTCGCCCAATCCCTCATGCCCGACGACGCCCGGCTCTCCGTCCAGTGGAACGCCTCCGTCATGGAACTCGGAGCGCTGGTATGCACGGCCCGCTCCCCCAAGTGCTCCGACTGCCCGGTCCGCGAGTCCTGCGCGTGGCTTGCCGCGGGCGAGCCTGGGCCGACGTACACACCCAAAGGCCAGGCCTGGCACGGCACAGATCGGCAGCTCCGGGGTGCTGTCGTGGCCGTCTTGCGTGTGGCTGCTTCGCCGGTGGCGCGGGAACTGTTCGAGCGCCCCGCAGCCGACCTTGGCTTCGCCGCAGACGGCATAGGGGTGCCCCTGGCTGCCCTGCACCGCTTGAATTCGGCCCCGGAGCAGCTGGAACGGGCGCTTGAGGGACTCCTGCGCGACGGTCTGGCCGAAATGCACGACGGCGGACTGCGACTCCCGGCCTAAGCTTCCGTTGGGCGCTGCTTCCTTTACCCTGCCTCCTTCACGCGCGCTGGCTCGCGGGCCGGCTTGCGGGCTAGAAGATAGGCCTGCGGGTTTTTTCATGCTTGCCGTCTGGTTCGCGAAGCAGCTGCGCTTCCACAACAAGGCCGGCCTGACGCAGGAGGTCCGTGATGCGGCCCGGCGGCAAGCGGTAGGCATCGAGGTCGATCTCGTGGCCGTAGGCGAAATCCAGGTGCCGGAGTTCGTCTCCCGCCTGAAACGCAAGCAGGAGCAGGCCGCCGTCCCGGAGGGCCCGATGGAATTGGGCGAACACCCCGGGCAGCCGTGCCGGCGGAGTGTGGATAATCGAATACCACGCGAGAATGCCACCCAACGCGCCGTCCGCCAGGTCCAGGGCCTCCATGGACCCTTCATCAAACTGCAGGCCGGGGTGATCCCGGCGGGCTACCGCCACCATCTCCGGGGACAGGTCGATGCCGAAAGCCGTGAGGCCAAGCGAGTCCAAGTGCGCCGTAATCCGCCCGGGACCGCAACCAAGGTCCGCAACTGCCCCTCCTCCAGCCGCCTCTACG
Organism: Arthrobacter sp. FW306-04-A; assembly: GCF_044358315.1. Classification (GTDB taxonomy): domain Bacteria; phylum Actinomycetota; class Actinomycetes; order Actinomycetales; family Micrococcaceae; genus Arthrobacter. The sequence goes on along the minus strand of NZ_CP084559.1, from coordinate 132,217 downwards.
AGTTCGGCAAAGGTGCCGAGCATGGCCCGGTCAAACGGCTTCGAGGCTAGTTCGTGGCGCAGGAGTTCGGCGTAGTCGGCAGCTACCGTGTTGTACGCGGCACGGGTGGCGTGCGCGTCCGCGGGTTCAGCCATACCCAGTTCAGTCATGCCCAGAACCCTACTGCTTTTCGGCCGGCCAGAAGTCTCGCAGCGGGCTTGCGCCGTGGGGTCTCTGCCGCCGAACGCCGTTAGGTCGCAGAGCTGCAACGGTCCATGGATATCTGTAACGATGTTCCTGCCAGTTGCCCGAACGGCGGTCCGGGCAGCCGCCGCAGGAATACCCTCAAACTATGCGAAGGTTATGGGCCGCTATCGCATTGATCACGACGGCGCTCGGTTCGGGATGCCAGCCTCAAGTGACCGTGTGCCCGGCAATTGCCATGGCCCCGGTGGTGTCCCTGACCATTGCGGCAGAGTACGCGCCGACCGTCAAAACCGTGCACTTGAAGGCCTGCCAGGACGGGAAATGCCGTGAGACCGATTTGGAACTGCTCGAGGGCAGTGTGTCCGTTCCTCAATCCTGTGGTCCCGAGCCCGAGGGGGCGTGCTCGGCCGTTTCGTCGCCGGATGGCACACGCTACGGTTTCCTGAACATGGGGACACTGACGGCGTCGCTCATCAATGCCGAGGTAACGGGTTCCAACGCCAACGGCAGGCCCATGCCGCTCAGGACACTGGACTTCACGCCCAAGAGCGCCAAACCCTGGGGCGAACAGTGTCCCACCGTCATCACGGCAAGCCTCTTGCTGGACGCCAACGGTCTACGCCAGGCGTGAGCTCCAGGATCCTCAAAACCGACAGGAACCACCTCTGCGCTCCTTTCCCGGAGCCCCCTCAGATCTCCCCGAAGCCTTGTTCCACGAGTCGCCGGACATAATTCACGGCTTTCGACGCATCTTTGCCCCAGGCCTCGACCCTGAGCTTGCCGCCCTGGCCCACGGCAAGGCTCATAAGTTCCATGATTGATGTGCCATCGACACCGTTCACCGTTGCCTCGACGTCCAGGCCGGCCAGTCCACCCGCAATTTTCGCCGCAGGCCTGGCGTGCATTCCCATGGGGTTGATGAGTTCGAATTCGTCGCTTTCCGCGGGCTCACCCCTGCCCTGGGATTGAGCCGACCCCGCGGCGTCAAAAGTGGGCTCCGGACCGAATCGAAGCGATTCTGCGGCGGCCTTTACGCTGGCGGCCACTGCCCCACCTTGGGTGGCCACGGCAGCGGCAACGAGGCCTTCCACCAACGGAGCGTCGGCAAGGAGAACCCTATCCGGCTCACTGCAGAACTCCACCGCTGACTCCGCCGTCATGACTGCGGAGCCAAGGTCAGTCAGAACCACCACCCCGTCCCCGGAAGCATCCGCAAGTCCGGCCTCTAATGCGGCGATTGTTCTCTCTAGGTCCGTGCCAATCCGGCCATCATCCGTTCCACCCACCGCGTAGAACCTCACATCGGGGGCCATCTGTGCGGCCAATTCCACCGCGCCTTCCGCGATCTTCCGGCTGTGCGAGACCACTACCAAGGCCACCGTCATTCAGCGGCCCCCTCGGGGAACCCCGCGGCGGTGGCGGCTGCCCGCAGCAACAGCGCCGACGACGCGGCCCCGGGATCACGGTGGCCTGCGCTGCGTTCACCGAGGTAGCTTGCCCTGCCCTTTCGCGCCACCAGGGGATCAGTTGTCACGGCGCCCACCTCGGCAGCCTCGGCTGCAGCCGCCAGCACGGCCACGGCATCTCCGCCGGCCACCAGGACCTCATCCGCTGCTTCGACGGCCGGGGACCACGCATCCACCATGGTTTTATCGCCCAGTTCCGCCTTGCCACGGGCGACAATTCCGTCACGTGCCGCGGTCAATGCTCCGGCGAGCGCCGCAGCATCAATCTCTGCGCTTTCTCCCAGGGCGGACGCGGCCCGAAGATATGCGGTTCCGTACAACGGACCGGCCGCCCCACCGACCTTTGACATCAGGGCCATCGCGGCCAGCTTCAGTGCCGCCCCAGGTGTTTCCGGCGGGGTTTGGGCAAGCTTCTCCATGACGGCCCGGAATCCGCGGTCCATGTTTTCGCCATGGTCCGAGTCGCCAATCGCGCGGTCCAACGCAATCAGCTCCTCACGATGCTCGGACATGAGACGCGCGGAAAGCGTTAGCCATTGAACCGCCCAGTCGACCCCGAGACGCACAGTCACATCCCCCAACGCAGGGCCGGAGTGTGGACGGGCGCATCCCACAGGGCAGTCAGTTCGTCATCGAGCCGCAGCACCGATATGGAGCAGCCCTGCATCTCAAGCGACGTGACGTAGTTGCCCACCAGCGAGCGCTCCACTTTGGCTCCTCTTTCGGCGAGGATCTGGGCCGCCCGCCGGTAAACAATGTACAACTCGCTGAGGGGCGTACCACCCATGCCGTTGACGAAGAGCAGCACTTCTTCACCGGCTCTGATCGCCAGGTCGTCCAGGACAGGATCCAACAAGCGGGCAGTGATGGCGTCGGCGCTCTCCATGGCGATCCGGTGTCTGCCAGGCTCACCGTGAATCCCTATTCCGATTTCAATCTCGTCGTCAGCAAGCTCAAAGCTGGGCACCCCGGCATGAGGCACGGTGCAGCCGGACAAGGCCACACCCATAGTGCGCACGTTGCGGACAACCCCTTCTGCCACTCCCGCGACCGCGTCCAGCGAATCCCCCCGCTCGGCGGCCGCTCCAGCAATCTTTTCCACCAGCACGGTGCCCCCCACTCCGCGCCTGCCTGCGGTGTACAGCGAGTCCTCCACCGCGACGTCGTCGTTGACGAGAACCGTGCGGACGCTGATTCCTTCGGCCTGGGCCATCTCCGCCGCTGTCTCGAAATTCAGGACGTCACCGGTGTAGTTCTTCACAATGTGCAAGACGCCGGCCCCCGAATCGACTGCCGCAGTGGCCGGAATGATCTGGTCAGGCGTGGGCGAGGTGAAGACGGCACCCGGCACGGCGGCGTCGAGCATTCCATGCCCAACAAAACCGGCATGAAGCGGTTCATGGCCGCTCCCCCCTCCCGACACAAGCGCCACTTTGCCGGCCACGGGTGCCCCTTTTCGAACGACGAAGATGGGATCAGTATGGACGTCCACGAGCTCGGCATGGGCCATGCCAAATCCCTCGACGGACTCGTCCACCACGGAACGGGGATCGTTGATGAGCTTTTTCATGACGTGCTCCTGGGACGTGGCTGGTAGGTGATTTGACCCTACTACCAGTGCCCCGGGCACGGTAGGGGAATGGTTCCCTAGGCGGGAGCTGCGAACCCAGAAACGCAGAAGGGACAGCCCCCAATGGCTGTCCCTTCTGAAACTTTCCGGTTTGCATCTTGTTGGTGCGGCAGCGTTAGTGCGGCGGCCCGCCGACCTTTAATCGGCCGGTGCTGGGGTCCTGAGCTGTCACGCCCTTGGCCAGCGAGTCCGGCCAGAGATCCGTGCACGCTTCCCGCATGCAACCCCCGGTCCCCCGCTTGCGCGACTCCGGTGTGGAGCCAGGGCGCGGCATGTCTATCTGGAAACCTGAAAAGTCTGGAAACATAACGTGGTACTTCATTTCTCGCCTCCACAGTATGGCTGGCTCGCCGCAACCGAGCCTTCCCTAGTTTATCCATCAAGTTGATATACGTAAAGACTTGATGCCTAGGACATTACGGAACCCGCGAGAAATACCGGGGGCTAGAGGAACTTGATCATGCGGGTGTTGCCCAGGGTGTTCGGTTTCACGCGCGCCAGATCGAGGAACTCGGCCACGCCTTCGTCATGGGAGCGGAGCAATTCCGAGTAGACCTGGGGGTCAACTGCCGTTTGGTCCGCCATGACTTCGAATCCGTGGCGCTTGAAGAAGTCCACTTCGAAGGTCAGGCAGAAAACCCGAGCAACCCCCAAGGCGCGCGCGTCCTCCAGCAGCTGCTGGACAAGGACGTGGCCCACGCCCTTGCCGCGCCAATTGTCGTCCGCCGCCAAGGTGCGCACCTCCGCCAGGTCCTCCCACATCACGTGCAAAGCCCCGCAACCGATCACCTCGCCGTCGGACGATTCGGCAATCCGGAACTCCTGAAGGCTTTCGTAGTAGGCCACGGTCTCCTTGGCCATCAGGATTCGTTGCTCTGCCAGCGGCGCCACAAGCCTCTTGATCGCGGCAACATCGCCGGTGCGGGCAGGGCGGATACTGAACGTCGAAGTCACAGCCCAATCTTACGAGGCGAGGGAGGCCGGGACGGTTACCCCCGCGCTCGGGGCGACTTTCAGCACCAGCCTCCGAACCGGCGGCGCCTATAGTCCCAGGTCCTCAGGAACGGGGATGTCTTGCCCAAGTACCTGCTTAGCCAGGAAGTGCTCCACCACGCCGTACCAGACCTTGGCGTGCTGCGGCTGCAGGATCCAATGGTTCTCGTCCGGGAAATACAAGAAACGGTGTTGGGTCTCGCCGTTCTCGTCGGCGGGCAGTGCGGAACTGGAGAGCAGTTCGTACCAAAGCCTCAGGCCTTCACCGATAGGCACCCGGTAGTCCTTGTCACCGTGGATCACCAGCATGGGCGTATTGATCTTTCCAACATGGAGATGCGGCGAATTCTCCATGGCGATCTCGGCGGTCATTTCCTTGAGCCAATACTGCGAAGCGTCCGTGGTGGGGCCGAACTGGTCCAGAGCCCACAAACTGGCGTGGGTCACGATCGCTTTGAAACGGTCCGTCTGTCCGGCCACCCAGTTGGCCATGTATCCGCCGAATGACCCACCCATCGCGGCAGTCCGCGTCTGGTCAATGTCGGGCCGCTGGATCACCGCGTCGGTGATAGCCATGAGGTCCGTAAACGGAGCCTTGCCCCACTCCCCCCAGCCGCGCTGGATGAATTGTTGCCCATACCCGGTGGACAATGCGGGGTCGGGCAGCAGCACGGCGTACCCCTTCGACACGAGCAGCCAAGGGTTCCATCGCCAGGTCCAGGCATTCCATGAGCCCAGAGGCCCCCCATGGATCCACAGCAGCAGCGGCGCCGGATTAGCCTCCGATGCCCCTTCGGGGAGCGCTAGGTAGGCCGGAACCCGCGAGCCGTCGGCCGGGGTGGCCTCCACCCGCTCCAACGAGCCCTTGATCTCGGGGCGCTGGGCCGGCGCCGGGAGCCGCGCGACGTCCCCCGTCGCGAGGTCGATCCGCACGGCTTCCGCCGGGAATTCGTAAGAGCTGCGCAGCGCGAAGGCGCTCAGCCCATCCGGGGAAACCACGACGTCGGTGTACGCCGCCGCGTCATGCGTCACCCTGGTGACGGTACCGTCAGCGACGCCGACCCGGAAGACAGGCGTGGCGCCGTCGTCGTCGGCTGTGACGAGGATCGAGTGCGCATCCGGAAGCCATGCAGCGGGACTGCCCCAGCGGTCCCAACCGGGTGCGAGCGGCTCAAGGTCAAGGGTTTCTCCGGCCGCGACGTTCAAAACGTGGAGCTTGACCTGGAGGGCCTCCCCTGGAGTGCTGTCACTCTCGCTGACGACCGCAATCCTGTTGCTGTCAGGGCTGACCGGGCCGGGGAAATAGCTCATTCCCTCATGGTCCAAAAGCACCTTGACGGACCCGGAAGCGACATCGACGGCGGCGAGCACAAAGCGCATATCGGCCTTCGCGAGCGGCTTGGCCAGACTCGTGTAGATCGTGTTGCCGTCAGGGCTGACTACCGCGTGGGTGTTGCGGAGGTTGCCGCCGACGTCGGGAGTCAGATTGCGCAGCTTCAGGGGCACCGTAGCATCCACTGTCGCGGGCTTTCCGGACTCAGCCACGTCCCCGTTTTCCACCGCAAACAGCCTGGGCTGCGCCGGGCCCAGATCGGCGTCCCAGTAGCGAACCGGGTAGCCCGTGTGAAGAATGGCCGCTACCTTGTTGTCCTTGCGGCGCTTGCGCCGTTCCTCGTCATTTTCCTCATCGGTGGAACCGGCAAGGACCGAGGCTGTCACGAAAGTGGCATCAGCGGCTGACGCGGCCATGACGCCCCCGACCCCGCCCGCGCGGGAGTGCACCACGCGGGCCTCCCCGCCGTCTGCCGGGAGGAGCCACAAAGCGCTCACAGGATCGGCCTCAGGGCTGTCTGGGTCGGGGCGGGCCGAAGTGAAGTAGAGGTCACCGTTGGCGGCAAACACCGCGCCGGTCTCGCCTTTGGCGCTGCGCGTGATGCGGCGCGCGTGCTTCTTCCCCGCCGGATCAAGCTCCCAAAGAGCCGTCACGTATTCCGTTCCCTTGGCGTTGAGGGTGGAAACCGTGGTGACCAGGCGGCTTCCGTCCGGACTAAGAGCCAGGCCGCCAACCCGGGGGATGGCCAGGTAATGGTCGAGATCGTGGAAAGGAGTTTCGGGTTGTGTGCTCGGGGTCTCTGAGGCATTGGAATCCATGCTCCGATTCAACACGCAATGTGTGCCAGATCACAAAAGGTTCACTGAGAGTGAAACGGTGCTTTCAGATATTCCGGGGGTTTACCCGGAGCCGGTTCGAACCTCGGAGTTCGGGAACGCAAAAGCCCCGCCCGCTCCTTTCGGAACGGACGGGGCTCTTGAACCGGAGCCTACGCGGTCGGAGCGATTTCCGGGATGCGCGGCTTGGCATTGCCGGCGAAGGTGAACTTGGCGTCGTCGCCTTCGCCGTCCACGTCAACCACCACAATGTCACCCGGGTGCAGCTCGCCGAAGAGGATCTTCTCGGAGAGCTGGTCCTCAATCTCGCGCTGAATGGTGCGGCGCAGCGGCCGGGCACCCATGGCGGGATCGTAGCCCCGGGTCGCCAGGAGGACCTTGGCGGCCGTGGTGAGTTCGATGCCCATGTCCTTGTCCTTGAGGCGGCCCTCAAGGCGCGTGACGAACAGGTCAACGATCTCGATGATCTCGTCCTGCGTGAGCTGCGGGAACACCACGACGTCGTCAACGCGGTTGAGGAACTCGGGGCGGAAGTGCTGCTTGAGCTCTTCCGTGACCCGTGCCCGCATCCGGTTGTAGCCGGTGGTGGTGTCCGTGCCGGACTGGAAGCCGGTCGCCACGCTCTTGGAGATATCGCGGGTTCCGAGGTTCGTGGTCATGATGATCACGGTGTTCTTGAAGTCCACCACACGGCCCTGGGAGTCGGTCAGGCGGCCATCTTCCAGGATCTGCAGCAACGAGTTGAAGAGATCGGCGTGGGCCTTTTCCACTTCGTCGAACAGCACCACGGAGAACGGACGACGGCGGACCTTCTCGGTCAGCTGCCCGCCCTCTTCGTAGCCGACATAGCCCGGAGGGGCACCGAAGAGACGCGAAACCGTGTGCTTTTCGGAGTATTCGGACATGTCCAGCGTGATGAGGGCATCTTCTTCACCAAACAGGAATTCGGCGAGGGCCTTGGCGAGTTCGGTCTTGCCGACGCCGGTGGGGCCGGCGAAGATGAACGAACCGCCCGGACGCTTGGGGTCCTTGAGGCCTGCACGGGTGCGGCGGATGGCCTGGGAGAGGGCACGGATGGCCTCGTCCTGGCCAACGACGCGCTTGTGCAGCTCGTCTTCCATCTTGAGCAGGCGGCTGGATTCTTCCTCGGTCAGTTTGAAGACCGGGATGCCGGTGGAATTCGCGAGAACTTCGGCGATCAGGTCTTCGTCTACCTCGGAGATATCGTCCATGCCGCCGGACTTCCAGTTGCGTTCCTTCTCGGCACGCTCGGCAATGAGCTTCTGCTCCTTGTCGCGCAACGAGGCGGCGCCTTCGAAGTCCTGAGCGTCGATGGCGGATTCCTTCTCCATCTTGACCTCGGCGATGCGCTCATCCATGGCCTTGAGCTCCGGCGGAGCCGTCATGCGGCGAATACGGAGGCGCGCACCGGCTTCGTCGATCAGATCGATCGCCTTGTCCGGCAGGAAGCGGTCCGAAATGTAGCGCTCGGCCAGCGTTGCCGCTGAAGCAAGGGCGCCGTCGGTGATGGTCACGCGGTGGTGCGCCTCGTAGCGGTCACGCAGGCCCTTGAGGATTTCGATCGCATGCGCGACGGAAGGCTCCTTGACCTGGATCGGCTGGAAGCGGCGCTCCAGGGCGGCATCCTTCTCGATGTGCTTGCGGTACTCATCCAGCGTGGTGGCACCGATTGTCTGGAGTTCACCGCGGGCAAGCATCGGCTTAAGGATCGACGCAGCATCAATGGCACCCTCGGCCGCACCGGCGCCGACGAGGGTGTGGATCTCGTCGATGAAGAGGATGATGTCGCCGCGGGTGCGGATTTCCTTGAGGACCTTCTTCAGCCGCTCTTCGAAGTCACCGCGGTAGCGGGAACCCGCCACCAGGGAACCGAGGTCGAGCGTGTAAAGCTGCTTGTCCTTGATGGTCTCCGGGACGTCCCCGCGGACGATCGCCTGGGCGAGACCTTCGACGACGGCGGTCTTGCCGACGCCGGGCTCGCCGATCAGGACGGGGTTGTTCTTCGTGCGGCGGGAGAGGACCTGCATGACGCGTTCCATCTCCAGCTCGCGGCCGATCACCGGATCGAGCTTGTTTTCACGCGCGGCCTGGGTGAGGTTGCGGCCGAACTGGTCCAGCACCACCGAACCAGCCGGAGTGCCTTCCTGCTGGCCAGGTCCTGAGCCGGGGCCTGCGGCTTCCTTACCCTGGTAGCCGGAGAGCAGCTGGATGACCTGCTGACGGACCCGGTTGAGGTCCGCGCCAAGCTTGACAAGCACCTGCGCGGCAACCCCTTCGCCCTCACGGATGAGGCCCAGCAGGATGTGCTCGGTACCGATGTAGTTGTGGCCGAGCTGCAGGGCTTCGCGGAGCGAAAGCTCAAGTACCTTCTTGGCGCGCGGGGTGAAGGGGATATGACCGGATGGGGCTTGCTGGCCCTGGCCGATGATCTCCTGTACCTGCTCGCGGACGCCATCGAGCGAAATGCTCAGGGACTCAAGCGCCTTGGCGGCAACGCCTTCACCCTCGTGGATCAGACCCAAGAGGATGTGCTCGGTACCGATGTAGTTGTGGTTGAGCATGCGTGCCTCTTCTTGGGCAAGCACAACAACGCGACGGGCACGGTCCGTAAATCTCTCAAACATTTCGCCACACTCCTAGCTACGACGTACTTTGATGCTACGTGGCAACGCAGGAATTTTGGGGCGTGTTCGCCACAGGGGAAACATGGGCGCACCGGGAATAAGTTCACTCGCGCCATGAAGGGTCCTTGGCGCGGCTTTGGTGGACTTAACACCAGATGTTCCACAGCCGAGCGGGGCTTCTCCCCATCGTCGTCGCGGGCCGGCTACCCGCTGTCGTTGTTCTCAGCAAACGCAGTGACTCCATACCGGACATTCACAGCCGGCCCCAAGCCTTCCGATGAATAGTCCAGCCGGTCAGTCAAACTGATACCGGTCGCCGTACGAAACGGGCGGGGAAATGACAATACCCCGGCCCTAGAGCCGGGGTATTGATACTTGGTGTCAGGAATTGGCCTTCTGGTAGGCTTCCTGAATTTCGGCCTGAATGCGGCCACGGCTGTTTACGGTATAACCGTTCTCGCGCGCCCATTGACGGATCTGTGCGGAGTCCTGGTTTCTCCCTGCGGCAACGCGGCTGCGCGTTGCACGACCGGTCGAAGTTTTGCGCGCTTTGGCTACAAACGGCCCGAGAGCGTCCCGCAGCTTGCCAGCGTTGGCACTGGACAGGTCCATTTCGTAACTGACTCCGTCAAGGCCGAAGCGGACAGTTTCATCCGCGGCGCCCTCATCCAGGTCGTCGACGAGGATAATTTTGACTTTCTGTGCCATGAAAAGACTCTCTTTTGGAGGGGCCGGATATACAAAATAGCTGAACTGCTAATAAAACATTATCGTCCAGAACATGGCAGATCGTCAAAGGAACTATTAAATCTTGTGGGACGACTCAGGAAAGAGCTATTTGGCAGACGTTGAGCCGTCGCCCGCCGGGTTGGCAATTCCGAAACCGGCTTCTTCCTGGGCTCGTGCTTCTGCCTGGCGCTCCGATTTGTCCGCGTTGAAGATTGCCTTCATGGCAAACCAAAAGAGAAGCCCGACAACAACGGACGGCGCAAGAACGGCAATGTATTCCATGGTCAGTGCCCTTCGGGCTTGAGGAGCGGGAACAAGATGGTTTCCCGGATGCCTGCTCCGGTGAACAGCATGACCAAGCGGTCGATGCCCAGGCCGATGCCGCCCATGGGCGGAGCACCGTACTCAAGGGCGCGGAGGAAGTCCTCATCCAACTGCATGGCTTCGACGTCGCCGGCGGCGGAGCGGCGTGACTGCTCAGTGAGCCGTTCGCGCTGGATGACGGGGTCGATCAGCTCTGAGAAGGCTGTGCCGCGTTCCATGCCACCGATGATGAGGTCCCAAGCCTCGATCAAGCGGCCGTCCTCCCGATGCGGGCGGGCAAGGGGCTGCGCGGAGGGCGGGTAGTTGTAGACGAAGGTGGGGTTGAGCAGCGTGGGCTCGACGATCTCACCGAACAGTTCGACCACCAGCTTTTCGGCATCCCACTTGGGGTCCACCTTGACTTCGTGCTTGGCGGCAATCGCCAGCAGTTCGGCCACCGTGGTCTCAGGCGTGATCTCTTCGCCAATCGCCTCGGAGAGCCCCGGATAGACAGCCACCCAAGCCCATTCGCCGTCGAGGTCGATCTCTCCGGCGTCCGTCTGGATGGTTCGGGTACCCACAACGTCGGCGACGTTGAGGATGATTTCCTTCATCCGCTCGGCCATGACGAACTGGTCCGCCCACGCCTCGTAGCACTCCAAGGTGGTGAATTCCGGGCTGTGGGTGGAGTCGACACCTTCGTTGCGGAAGACGCGGCCCATGTCGTAAACGCGGTCAATTCCGCCCACTACGGCGCGCTTGAGGAAGAGCTCGGTGGCGATGCGCAGCGTCATCTTCTGGTCGAAGGCATTCATGTGCGTCTCGAACGGGCGGGCCGTAGCACCGCCGTGGACGAGCTGCAGGATGGGCGTCTCCACCTCGACATAGCCGTGACGGTCCAAGGTGTCGCGCACCGAGCGGGTAATCGCAGCGCGGGTGTAGACCATCTCCCGGGCTTCATCGCGGACCATCAGGTCCACGTAACGCTGCCTGACTCGGGTCTCCTCGTTGAGTTCGGCGTGCAGCACCGGCAACGGGCGCAATGCCTTGGAGGCCATGGACCAGGAGTCGGCCATGACGGACAGCTCGCCGCGACGGGATGAAATGACCTCGCCCTTGATGAATACGTGGTCTCCGAGGTCCACCAGCGCCTTCCAGTCCGCGAGGGTCTCCTCGCCGACGTTCGCCAGGCTGAGCATGGCCTGCAGACGTACGCCCTTCCCGTCCACCCCGCCTTCCTGGAGGGTGGCGAAGCAGAGTTTGCCGGTATTGCGCACGAACACGACCCGGCCAGTGATGCCCACGGTGTCGCCGGTGGTCTCGTCAGCCTGGAGATGGGCGTACTTCTCGCGGATCTCGGCGAGGGAATGCGTCCGCTCAACACCCACCGGGTAGGCCTCGGCACCGCGTTCGATCAGCTTGCTGCGCTTTTCCATGCGGATACGCATCTGCTCGCTGGCGTCGGCGGGCTCTGCGGCGTTGTGCTGGGCTGGGGTGTTTGCGGAAGTCACAATCCCCAAGTTTACCGGGGATTCCTTGGAGTTCCCTACCCTCGCTCCCGGCGACCGCCGACATAGACTCGGGCTGTGGAGACATGGACAGTTGAAACAGACGACGACGGCGGTCACCTTGAGGTGCACTCCTTCCGTCCGGGGGCCGCGGCCTCCATTCCGGGCGCGCCGAGCAAGGCTGAGGGATCCGGCGTCGTACTTGTCCACGGCACCTTGGTGACCGATTCCCTCTACTGGCCATTCGCCAGGAACCTCAATGTCCTCCTTGGCCGGCCGGTGCATTCCTACAACCGCCGCGGCCGCGGCCGCTCGGCGCCGCAGCCCCCCGACTACTCCGCCGCGACTGAGACCAGCGACCTTCTCGCCGTGATGAAGGCCAGTGGCTCCACGGATGTTGTTGGGCACAGCTATGGCGGATTCGTGGCACTCCAGGCAGCCCTGCGCGCACCCATTTCACGGCTCGTCACTTACGACGCTGCAGTTTCCCTGTCCGGCAGCCTGAACGGGCGCTGGCGTCCGCAACTGGAAGAAGCCGTCACAGCTGGCCAGCTTGACCACGCTTGGGCGCATTTGGTCCAAGGGCTTGCTACCGCCGGTCCGATTTCCTATCTGCCGCTCGGAGCGCTGCGGGTGCTCAGCATCCTCTCCGCCAAGACCAGACTGGGATCCGAGATGAGGGATCTGTTGCCGACGGCGGTGTCCGAGATGCGTGCGATCATCCAGGCCGACTCACACATCCAAGACTATGCGGAGATGAAAACGCCGACCCTGATGCTGAGTGGCGGCTGGAGCCCGTCCTACTTTGCCGAAACCGGCCGGCTGCTCGCCGCTGCCATCCCAGTGGTGGACTTCGCGATAGTCCCCCTGCAGTTCCATGAGGGTCCCCTCCGGCCGGGGAAGCAGCTCGCGGTGAGAATCACCCGCTACCTGGCCAAGGGCCCGGCGACGCCGGCAACCTAGGATGAAACGGTGAGAGAACGCGAGGTCCCAACGCCCGACGGCGGGAAGCTGGCCTTATACAGTTACGGCACCGTGGACGCGCCCGGAGAGCGCCGCGTCGTGCTCATTGGCGGCGCATTCCTGACCGCACTCATTTACCGTCCCTTTTCAATGGCGCTGGCCAGTGGACTCGGTGAGGGCTGGGCGGTTGACGTCTACGACCGCAGAGGCCGAGGCAGCTCAACGGAGCTACCCGCAAACTACTCCATGGCCACGGAGATCGCGGACGTCCGCAGCATCTTGGACGCAACGGGCGCACGGAACATCCTTGGCCACAGCCTTGGCGGATCCGTGGCACTGAACGCCGTGCAGGAGTTTGCAGGAACAAGCTACGAGCCGAACAAACTTGCCGTCTACGATGCCGCAGTCAACATCGACGGCAGCCTGGACACCGGTTGGCTGGATGGCTTTGCCCGGTCCGTGGATAGCGGAAATGTGGGACGTGCCATGGCCCGGTTGAAGAGGGGCATGCAGTCAGGCACTGCCTTGGCCCGGATCCCGGAGCCCATCCTGGCCGGCCTCATGGCCATCGTCTCCCGGACGAAAGTCAACAAGGTCCTCAAGGAACTCATGCCAACGGGCGTGGCCGAGCTCAAAGCCGCCTACGACGAGGCCGCCCGCCCCCGGGACTTCTCCGTATTACCTCGAAACACGCGGTTCATGGTGGGTGGTAAGAGCCCCGGGTACTACAAGGTGACCGCCGAACGGCTGTACGGAGCGGTTCCCGGAAGCTCGCTGGTGGTATCGCCGAAAGGCTTCCACGGATCGATCCCGGCAGCAGTGAAGGAACTTGTGGCGGACATTTCCAGCTATTTCAAGGACTGACGGAACCCTGCGGCTCCGTTAGGCTCGAAGCATGACGCGCGAGAACATCACAACGGCCGACGGCGGAACCCTCGAGCTCTTCACGACGGGCGGTGACCTGGCGACTGCCGGCTCCGGCGTCGTCGTCGTGCCTGCCTCCATGGTGACCGCCGCAGACTACTCCAAGTTTGCGCAGAAGCTCAGCGCCGCCCTTGGCCGCCCAGTGCACACTTTCAACCGCCGGGGCCGCGGCGAATCGTCTCCGCAGCCTGACGACTACACACTCGACGTGGACATCCGGGATCTTGCCGAGATCATGAAGCACACGGCTAGCACCGATGTCTTCGGGCACAGCTTCGGAGGCGCAGTGGCCCTGCACGCGGCGCGCACGCTGCCCGTGGAACGCCTGGCGGTCTACGACCCCGCAGTTTCGGTCAACCACAGCGTGAAGGCCGGGTGGACGAGCGAATATGAGCGTGCGACGGCGGCTGGAGACTTTGACCGCGGGCTCGCAGTGCTGGTGAAGGGCGTCGAAACCGAGGGTGCCTTTGCCCGGATGCCGCTCTCCATGCTGACCCTCGTCAACAAGCTGACGTCGGGGACCCCCATGGGTAAACAAATGCGCGAACTCATGCAGGCCGGCGTACGCGAGATCAAGGCGGTCATCGCCGCCGACATGCCCGCAGAGCCATTCCTGGAGCTCCCGTTGGAGACGCTCATTGTAGTGGGCGAAAAGAGCCCGGCGTACTTCGGGGTAGCGTGCGGTCAAATCCACGACGTTCTCTCCGGATCGAGCTACACCATCCTCCCCGGCCACGGCCACGACGGAGTGATCCGGGCACCCGACAAACTCATCGCCGAGCTTTCCGACTTCTTCTCGGGCTAGCCTGCTGGTCCTGCTCAAGGTCCGGGGCGGACGCTCGCTCACCTGTGGCCGGTCCTGGGCCGACGCCCGCTCGCCTGTGGGGCCTTCCGGCCGGTCCCTGCCGCGGTTCCGGGATGCCGCGGGGTGGGCGCGGGTTTGCCGGGGTGGGTGTTTAAATGCGGGAGACCCCCCGACCGTGTGGTTGGGGGGTCTCGACCTGAATGGTTGTCCGGCGGTGTCCTACTCTCCCACACCCTCCCGGGTGCAGTACCATCGGCGCTGTGGGTCTTAGCTTCCGGGTTCGGAATGGGACCGGGCGTTTCCCCCACGCTATGACCGCCGTAACCCTGTTGCCCGTCCCCGCACGGGTGCGGGGTGGGAAGACTGGTTACAACATTGTGGTGTTGTTATTCAGTTGTGTCGGTTCCTGGGACAACATGGGTTTGTTGTTCGGGAACCACATAGTGGACGCAAGCAGCTGGTGTTTGTGTGGTGTAAGTTGTCGGCCTATTAGTACCGGTCAGCTTCAACAGTCTTTGGTCCTGTCTTCCACATCCGGCCTATCAACCCAGTGGTCTGGCTGGGGGCCTCTCACACACGAGGTGCATGGAAATCTCATCTTGAAGCGAGCTTCCCGCTTAGATGCTTTCAGCGGTTATCCCATCCGAACGTAGCTAATCAGCGGTGCACTTGGCAGTACAACTGACACACCAGAGGTTCGTCCGTCCCGGTCCTCTCGTACTAAGGACAGCCCTTCTCAAATTTCCTGCGCGCGCAGCGGATAGGGACCGAACTGTCTCACGACGTTCTAAACCCAGCTCGCGTACCGCTTTAATGGGCGAACAGCCCAACCCTTGGGACCTACTCCAGCCCCAGGATGCGACGAGCCGACATCGAGGTGCCAAACCATGCCGTCGATATGGACTCTTGGGCAAGATCAGCCTGTTATCCCCGAGGTACCTTTTATCCGTTGAGCGACGGCCATTCCACAATGTACCGCCGGATCACTAGTCCCGACTTTCGTCCCTGCTTGAGATGTCTCTCTCACAGTCAAGCTCCCTTGTGCACTTACACTCGACACCTGATTGCCAACCAGGCTGAGGGAACCTTTGGGCGCCTCCGTTACTTTTTAGGAGGCAACCGCCCCAGTTAAACTACCCATCAGGCACTGTCCCTGACCCGGATCACGGGCCGAAGTTAGATGTCCAAAGTGACCAGAGTGGTATTTCAACGATGACTCCACCCGAACTGGCGTCCGGGCTTCAACGTCTCCCACCTATCCTACACAAGCCACTCCGAACACCAATACCAAACTATAGTAAAGGTCTCGGGGTCTTTCCGTCCTGCTGCGCGTAACGAGCATCTTTACTCGTACTGCAATTTCGCCGAGTTTATGGTTGAGACAGCGGGGAAGTCGTTACTCCATTCGTGCAGGTCGGAACTTACCCGACAAGGAATTTCGCTACCTTAGGATGGTTATAGTTACCACCGCCGTTTACTGGGGCTTGAATTCTCAGCTTCGCCTTGCGGCTAACCGGTCCTCTTAACCTTCCAGCACCGGGCAGGAGTCAGTCCGTATACATCGTCTTGCGACTTCGCACGGACCTGTGTTTTTAGTAAACAGTCGCTTCCCCCTGGTCTCTGCGGCCCCGATCCCCTCCCACCAGCAAGTGGTGTTCAAGGTTGGGGCCCCCCTTCTCCCGAAGTTACGGGGGCATTTTGCCGAGTTCCTTAACCATAATTCTCTCGATCGCCTTGGTATTCTCTACCTGATCACCTGTGTCGGTTTGGGGTACGGGCGGCTGGGACCTCGCGTCGATGCTTTTCTAGGCAGCATAGGATCACCGGATCCCCCCTCGCGGGGGTCCCGTCAGATCTCAGGAACGTCATCAAAGACACAGCGACGGATTTGCCTATCGCTGACCCTACATCCTTAGACCGGGGCAACCATCGCCCGGCCCGGCTACCTTCCTGCGTCACACCTGTTAATACGCTTACCTCCCGGGATCAGGTCCCGCGCTCGGCCAAAACCCGCACACCACAAGGGTGCTTGGGCAGGCTCCGGGCGGTTAGTATCCCCCGCTTGGCATGGGCGGTCCTTCGCCGGTACGGGAATATCAACCCGTTGTCCATCGACTACGCCTGTCGGCCTCGCCTTAGGTCCCGACTTACCCAGGGCAGATTAGCTTGACCCTGGAACCCTTGATCATTCGGCGGACGGGTTTCTCACCCGTCTTTCGCTACTCATGCCTGCATTCTCACTCGTGTAGGCTCCACCGCTGGTTTACACCGCGACTTCACCGCCCACACGACGCTCCCCTACCACTCCAGACGACTGAACCACGAAGGCTTGTCTACTATCTGAAATCCACAACTTCGGCGGTGTACTTGAGCCCCGCTACATTGTCGGCGCGGAATCACTTGACCAGTGAGCTATTACGCACTCTTTCAAGGATGGCTGCTTCTAAGCCAACCTCCTGGTTGTCTTCGCAACTCCACATCCTTTCCCACTTAGCACACGCTTAGGGGCCTTAGTTGGTGGTCTGGGCTGTTTCCCTCTCGACTATGAAGCTTATCCCCCACAGTCTCACTGCTGCGCTCTCACTTACCGGCATTCGGAGTTTGGCTGACGTCAGTAACCTTGTAGGGCCCATCGGCCATCCAGTAGCTCTACCTCCGGCAAGAAACACGCAACGCTGCACCTAAATGCATTTCGGGGAGAACCAGCTATCACGGAGTTTGATTGGCCTTTCACCCCTACCCACAGCTCATCCCCTCCATTTTCAACTGAAGTGGGTTCGGTCCTCCACGACGTCTTACCGTCGCTTCAACCTGGCCATGGGTAGATCACTCCGCTTCGGGTCTAGATCACGCCACTACACTCGCCCTGTTCAGACTCGCTTTCGCTACGGCTACCCCACACGGGTTAACCTCGCGACGTAACACTAACTCGCAGGCTCATTCTTCAAAAGGCACGCCGTCACAACTACTAAGGCTGCTCCGACGGATTGTAAGCACACGGTTTCAGGTACTGTTTCACTCCCCTCCCGGGGTACTTTTCACCTTTCCCTCACGGTACTGGTCCGCTATCGGTCATTAGGAAGTATTTAGGCTTATCAGGTGGTCCTGACAGATTCGCACGGGGTTTCTCGGGCCCCGTGCTACTTGGGATCCTCTCCAGGCGGCACACAACATTACGGTTACGGGGCTCCCACCCTCTACGGCCGGCCTTTCAAGACCGTTCACCTATGTCCATGCTCTCACCCCACCGGTCCGGCAGAACCAGTACGGAAAGTCCCACAACCCCGCCCATGCAACGCCCGCCGGCTATCACACATGGAACGGTTTAGCCTCATCCGCGTTCGCTCGCCACTACTAACGGAATCACTCTTGTTTTCTCTTCCTGCGGGTACTGAGATGTTTCACTTCCCCGCGTTCCCCCCACGCACCCTATGTGTTCAGATGCGGGTCACCAGGCCACGCAAACGCGCCTGGCGGGGTTTCCCCATTCGGACATCCTGGGATCAACGTCCGGTTATCGACTCCCCCAGGCTTATCGCAGATTCCTACGTCCTTCTTCGGCTCCTAATGCCAAGGCATCCACCGTGTGCCCTTAAAAACTTGACCACACAAAGATCAAAAACATTCCGAGAGAACCACGGAAACCAACCACGCCGAAGCACGGCCGGATCCAGGTCCATCAAAAAGAAATTGCTGTAGACACAAACAAGCACAAAGGCCTGCCCGTGTCAGATGCTCGCGTCCACTATGTAGTTCTCAAACAACAACCCCGTACCACACCCCCCGCACCAGCCACCCCCGCAAAGGGACAACCACCACGCACAGGCAAATGCAGCCAGGAAACCGGAAACACCAAAACCCACACCCCGCACCACCCCCCGACAAAGGAGGGCCCGCGGACCATGGCCCTGTTGCCTCAGGACCCAACAGTGTGCCAAACACGGAAAACCGGGACCCCCGCCCCGCACCGTTCCAGAACACCCCTCCCGCGAAGGGAAGAACATCCGTACTAAGGGCGGAAAAGAAACCACCGGCCGCTATCTGCTGATATTCCACCCATGAGCACCCACCGCAGAACAGACGCCTGCGCAATGGGCTTTGCTTCCACCCACCCCCGGACCATCCATGCGGACAGCACAAGGGGCGATGATGGTGCTCCTTAGAAAGGAGGTGATCCAGCCGCACCTTCCGGTACGGCTACCTTGTTACGACTTAGTCCCAATCGCCGGTCCCACCTTCGACGGCTCCCCCCACAAGGGTTAGGCCACCGGCTTCGGGTGTTACCAACTTTCGTGACTTGACGGGCGGTGTGTACAAGGCCCGGGAACGTATTCACCGCAGCGTTGCTGATCTGCGATTACTAGCGACTCCGACTTCATGGGGTCGAGTTGCAGACCCCAATCCGAACTGAGACCGGCTTTTTGGGATTAGCTCCACCTCACAGTATCGCAACCCTTTGTACCGGCCATTGTAGCATGCGTGAAGCCCAAGACATAAGGGGCATGATGATTTGACGTCGTCCCCACCTTCCTCCGAGTTGACCCCGGCAGTCTCCCATGAGTCCCCACCACGACGTGCTGGCAACATGGAACGAGGGTTGCGCTCGTTGCGGGACTTAACCCAACATCTCACGACACGAGCTGACGACAACCATGCACCACCTGTAAACCGACCGCAAGCGGGGCACCTGTTTCCAGGCGTTACCGGTTCATGTCAAGCCTTGGTAAGGTTCTTCGCGTTGCATCGAATTAATCCGCATGCTCCGCCGCTTGTGCGGGCCCCCGTCAATTCCTTTGAGTTTTAGCCTTGCGGCCGTACTCCCCAGGCGGGGCACTTAATGCGTTAGCTACGGCGCGGAAAACGTGGAATGTCCCCCACACCTAGTGCCCAACGTTTACGGCATGGACTACCAGGGTATCTAATCCTGTTCGCTCCCCATGCTTTCGCTCCTCAGCGTCAGTTAATGCCCAGAGACCTGCCTTCGCCATCGGTGTTCCTCCTGATATCTGCGCATTTCACCGCTACACCAGGAATTCCAGTCTCCCCTACATCACTCTAGTCTGCCCGTACCCACTGCAGAACCGGAGTTGAGCCCCGGTCTTTCACAGCAGACGCGACAAACCGCCTACGAGCTCTTTACGCCCAATAATTCCGGATAACGCTTGCGCCCTACGTATTACCGCGGCTGCTGGCACGTAGTTAGCCGGCGCTTCTTCTGCAGGTACCGTCACCCGAAAGCTTCTTCCCTACTGAAAGAGGTTTACAACCCGAAGGCCGTCATCCCTCACGCGGCGTCGCTGCATCAGGCTTCCGCCCATTGTGCAATATTCCCCACTGCTGCCTCCCGTAGGAGTCTGGGCCGTGTCTCAGTCCCAGTGTGGCCGGTCACCCTCTCAGGCCGGCTACCCGTCGTCGCCTTGGTAGGCCATTACCCCACCAACAAGCTGATAGGCCGCGAGTCCATCCAAAACCGCAAAAGCTTTCCACCACCACCGCATGCGCGGGACGGTCATATCCGGTATTAGACCCAGTTTCCCAGGCTTATCCCAGAGTCAAGGGCAGGTTACTCACGTGTTACTCACCCGTTCGCCACTAATCCCCGGTGCAAGCACCGGATCATCGTTCGACTTGCATGTGTTAAGCACGCCGCCAGCGTTCATCCTGAGCCAGGATCAAACTCTCCGTTGAAGTAAAACAAAAACAGACACAACCACAACCACCGGAAATAACGGCGGAACGGCTGCACAAAATTTGAAACCAGCTGTAAAAAACCAGCCCCGTACCACGAAGGTGACACGGAACCAGCCAAAACAACCAATTTAATAAAAAATCGGTATCAACAAACTTGGCACACTATTGAGTTCTCAAACAACAGACACACCCGACACCACCCACACCCACAAAGGGCCCGGGATCGCTCCGGAGCAACTTCCCAAACTTACCCGAATCATTACCGCTTTGCAAATCAGTGTTTCAACCAATTTCACAGGAACAATTCGAATTTCCCTCGAATCGCGGCGCAAGAAGCGCCAGCCGTTTCAGGCTCGATTCGAATGGGTTGGCCACCCGTGGTTCCCAGCTCTAGGCTGTCTCCCTCGCGGCGACTTAGAAGACATTACACGGCTCCAACACTCTACGCAAATCCGCCCGCCCGGCACTCCTTCGGCTTCTCAAACCAAGGGGAGCGGGAGGTCCGTTCGGCGCGCCCAGAAGACCCGACGGCGGAACGGGAGTTCCGCCGTCGGGCCCTGCGTTCAGCGGAAGGCGGCGACGCCAGTGAGCTTTTTGCCCAGAATGAGTGTGTGGACCTCATCAGTGCCCTCATAGGTGCGAACGGATTCCAGGTTGTTCGCGTGACGCAGTGGTGAGTAATCCAGCGTGATTCCGTTGCCGCCGAGGATCGTCCGGGCCTCGCGGGCGATTTTAATGGCCTCTCGGCAGTTGTTCAGTTTACCGACCGAGATCTGGTCCGCCTGCAACGTGCCGGCATCCTTCCTACGGCCGAGATGCAGGGCAAGCAGGAATCCCTTGTTGATCTCCAGAGCCATGTCAACCAACTTCTGCTGGGTCAGCTGATAGCCGGCAAGCGGCTTGCCAAACTGAAGCCGTTCCTTGGAATAGTCGAGCGCGGCCTCGAACGCGTCGCGAGCAGCGCCCATGGCACCCCAGATGATCCCATAGCGGGCTTCGTTCAGGCATGAGAGGGGGCCCTTTAGCCCGACGACGTTGGGCAGCACCGCGTTCCCGGGCACGCGCACCTCGGACAATTCGATGTCGCATTGGATGGAGGCTCGCATGGACAATTTCGAGTCGATCGGCGTGGCAGTGAATCCGGGAGTGTCCGTTGGCACGATGAAACCGCGGACCCCGCCGTCGGCCTGGGCCCAGATGATAGCGACTTCGGCCACGGACGCCAGGCCGATCCAGCGTTTTGATCCGTTGAGGACCCAATCGCTCCCGGCACGGCGCGCAAAAGTAGCCATGTTGCCCGGATCCGATCCAGCGGTTGGCTCAGTCAGGCCAAAGCAGCCGATCGCTTCTCCCCTGGCCATCGTCGGCAACCATTCAGCCTTCTGTTCGTCCGAACCGTGCTTGAAGATGGCGCTCATGGCCAACGAGCCCTGCACCGAGACGAAAGTGCGCAACCCCGAGTCGCCGGCCTCAAGTTCGGCGGCAGCCAGTCCGTACTCGACGGCGGATCGGCCGGCACAGCCGTAACCCTTCAGATGCATGCCGAGGAGACCCAGTTTGGCCAGTTCAGGAACAATTTCAAGCGGGAAGACAGCCTCTTCGTACCAACCCGCAATGTTCGGCTTGATTTCGCCGTCCACGAAGGAGCGCACGGAATCGCGCAGCGCACGTTCATCCGCGCTGAGTAGGGAATCGAAGTCAATCAGGTCGCTGAGGTCAGACATCTATGAACCTTTCACGGAAGTTGCTGGAAATTCTAGGGCGAATGTGGATCCTTGGTGCTCGCCAAGAGCCGGGGGAACTTGCCGGTAGCTCGGTGCCGCAGCGGACAGCCGGATCGGACTGGCCAACTGCTGGGATTCCCGGCCGGTGGCGGGATCGGTGACAACAATCGACGGCTCCAGACCCAGGCTGTCAGCGAGCTCGAAAGCCTCGCCGACTGTGTTGACCTTGCCTGCAGGCACCCCGACTGCAAGCAATTTGCGTTGCCACTGCGAAGCCGTGTCGGCGAGGAACGCACCTTCAAGCACGGCGCGAAGCCCCGCGCGGGACCCCACCCGGCGTTCGTTAGTGAGGAACTTGGCTTGCTCAGCCAGGCCAGGGAGTCCCAGCGCGGAGGCCAGCGCCGCAAACTGCCGGTCGTTACCGACCGCAACGGCGAGGGTACCGCCTCCCGTGCGAAAGGTCTCGTAGGGGGCAATACTCGGATGGGCGTTACCCAATCTGGCAGGTGAGTTGCCCGTGGCCAACATCGCGGCGCCTTGATTCACCAGAGCTGCCAGGAGCGAGGAAAGGAGGCTAACCTGCACCTGCTGGCCGGCCCCGGTAGCATCGCGCACCCGCAGTGCCATCAGGATGCCCGCAATGGCATTCTGCCCGGCGAGGACGTCAACCAGAGCGACCCCAACCTTGCTGGGTTCCCCTTCCGGGAAGCCAGTTATGCTCATCAGGCCGCCGAGTGCCTGAACCAGGAGGTCGTAGCCGGGCAGATCCGCGCCAGCACCGGTCCCGAAGCCCGAGATCGAGCAGTAAACGATGTCCGGGCGATCCTTGGCGACGGTCTGATAATCCAGCCCAAATTTCGCCATGACTCCAGGGCGGAAATTTTCGATGACGACGTCGCAGCCAGCCACCAGTTCACGGGCATAGCTCAGCCCATCGTCGGACGTGAGATCGGCGATCACGGACTTCTTGTTTCGGTTGACGCTCGCGAAATAGGTGCCCGTGCCGTCGGCCGCGACAGGCGGAATCCACGCGCGGGTATCGTCGCCGGCTGGGCCCTCGATTTTGATGACCTCGGCACCGTAGTCTGCCAGCATCATTGAGCACAACGGTCCGGCCAGAACGCGGGAGAAATCAGCGATCCGTATATCGGCCAATGGCGACGGAACGCCTTGATTGCTCTGAGGTGTGGATGCCACGTTGCATCTCCTCCGATAGTTGTATGTTGCATGCCACTGTAGGGGAAGTGATAGAGGTTGTAAACAGTATTCGAGGTGTCGAGGTCAGCCGCGGAAATTCGTCAGCTGTTCCAGCTTCGCCAAATACGCGTCTGCAGAAAGCCCCGGCGTCTTGGCGCACACGCCTGTGATGAGAAGTCTCGCAGTGCGGGTGACATGTTCACGAACTGCAGCCGAGGCAGCCTGCGGATCCTTCCGTTCCAATGCCTCAAGAATATCGCGCCGGTCATCAGCCAGATCCTGGCTGCTGCGGACCGAGGGGATGGTCACTAGACCATGCGCAAGAACGAGATTACGCAGCTCACCATCCAATGCCGTCAGCCGCGGATTGCCCGCCAACCCCAGCAGAAACAAGTGGAATTCTTTGTCCGCTTGGAGGGTGCCAGGGCCGTCATCGCCGGCTGCCGCATCCAGAATGCGCCCGTGAAGCATGCGGAAATGCTCAAGGTCTTCCTTAGTGACAACCTCGGCGGCCCGAGCTGCGGCGGGAGGCTCGAGAATGATTCGGATCTGGAAGATCTGCACGATCTCGTCAAGTGAAAGTTGCAGTACCCGAACACCGCGGTTCTTCTCGATCCGGACAATGCCTTCTTTTTCGAGCAACTGCAGGGCCTCACGCACCGGCGTCCGGGACACGCCAAGCCTCTCGGCCAGCCCAATCGCGGAGTAGTGCTCCCCTGGCGTCATCTCGCCGGAGGTGATTGCCGCGCGCAGCATTTCCCTGACCTGTGTTGTAAGTGACACCCCGGGAGTTACCTGTTGCATGCTACTCATGCTGACATTGTACGGGTCGGTGTTGGTGGTGACCGGTGCGTATGTGAAGGAGCGTTGGTGGTGACCGGTGCGTATGTGAAGGAGCGTTGGTGGTGACCGGTGCGTATGTGAAGGAGGGTCCGGGGCTTCCGGCGTTGATGTGAAGGAGCGTTGGGGGCTTCCGGCGTTTATGTGAGGGAGGGTCCGGGGTTTCCGGTGCGTATGTGAGGGGGGTCCGGTGGGGTGGGTGTTTAAATGCGGGAGACCCCCCGACCGTGTGGTTGGGGGGTCTCGACCTGAATGGTTGTCCGGCGGTGTCCTACTCTCCCACACCCTCCCGGGTGCAGTACCATCGGCGCTGTGGGTCTTAGCTTCCGGGTTCGGAATGGGACCGGGCGTTTCCCCCACGCTATGACCGCCGTAACCCTGTTGCCCGTCCCCGCACGGGTGCGGGGTGGGAAGACTGGTTACAACATTGTGGTGTTGTTATTCAGTTGTGTCGGTTCCTGGGACAACATGGGTTTGTTGTTCGGGAACCACATAGTGGACGCAAGCAGCTGGTGTTTGTGTGGTGTAAGTTGTCGGCCTATTAGTACCGGTCAGCTTCAACAGTCTTTGGTCCTGTCTTCCACATCCGGCCTATCAACCCAGTGGTCTGGCTGGGGGCCTCTCACACACGAGGTGCATGGAAATCTCATCTTGAAGCGAGCTTCCCGCTTAGATGCTTTCAGCGGTTATCCCATCCGAACGTAGCTAATCAGCGGTGCACTTGGCAGTACAACTGACACACCAGAGGTTCGTCCGTCCCGGTCCTCTCGTACTAAGGACAGCCCTTCTCAAATTTCCTGCGCGCGCAGCGGATAGGGACCGAACTGTCTCACGACGTTCTAAACCCAGCTCGCGTACCGCTTTAATGGGCGAACAGCCCAACCCTTGGGACCTACTCCAGCCCCAGGATGCGACGAGCCGACATCGAGGTGCCAAACCATGCCGTCGATATGGACTCTTGGGCAAGATCAGCCTGTTATCCCCGAGGTACCTTTTATCCGTTGAGCGACGGCCATTCCACAATGTACCGCCGGATCACTAGTCCCGACTTTCGTCCCTGCTTGAGATGTCTCTCTCACAGTCAAGCTCCCTTGTGCACTTACACTCGACACCTGATTGCCAACCAGGCTGAGGGAACCTTTGGGCGCCTCCGTTACTTTTTAGGAGGCAACCGCCCCAGTTAAACTACCCATCAGGCACTGTCCCTGACCCGGATCACGGGCCGAAGTTAGATGTCCAAAGTGACCAGAGTGGTATTTCAACGATGACTCCACCCGAACTGGCGTCCGGGCTTCAACGTCTCCCACCTATCCTACACAAGCCACTCCGAACACCAATACCAAACTATAGTAAAGGTCTCGGGGTCTTTCCGTCCTGCTGCGCGTAACGAGCATCTTTACTCGTACTGCAATTTCGCCGAGTTTATGGTTGAGACAGCGGGGAAGTCGTTACTCCATTCGTGCAGGTCGGAACTTACCCGACAAGGAATTTCGCTACCTTAGGATGGTTATAGTTACCACCGCCGTTTACTGGGGCTTGAATTCTCAGCTTCGCCTTGCGGCTAACCGGTCCTCTTAACCTTCCAGCACCGGGCAGGAGTCAGTCCGTATACATCGTCTTGCGACTTCGCACGGACCTGTGTTTTTAGTAAACAGTCGCTTCCCCCTGGTCTCTGCGGCCCCGATCCCCTCCCACCAGCAAGTGGTGTTCAAGGTTGGGGCCCCCCTTCTCCCGAAGTTACGGGGGCATTTTGCCGAGTTCCTTAACCATAATTCTCTCGATCGCCTTGGTATTCTCTACCTGATCACCTGTGTCGGTTTGGGGTACGGGCGGCTGGGACCTCGCGTCGATGCTTTTCTAGGCAGCATAGGATCACCGGATCCCCCCTCGCGGGGGTCCCGTCAGATCTCAGGAACGTCATCAAAGACACAGCGACGGATTTGCCTATCGCTGACCCTACATCCTTAGACCGGGGCAACCATCGCCCGGCCCGGCTACCTTCCTGCGTCACACCTGTTAATACGCTTACCTCCCGGGATCAGGTCCCGCGCTCGGCCAAAACCCGCACACCACAAGGGTGCTTGGGCAGGCTCCGGGCGGTTAGTATCCCCCGCTTGGCATGGGCGGTCCTTCGCCGGTACGGGAATATCAACCCGTTGTCCATCGACTACGCCTGTCGGCCTCGCCTTAGGTCCCGACTTACCCAGGGCAGATTAGCTTGACCCTGGAACCCTTGATCATTCGGCGGACGGGTTTCTCACCCGTCTTTCGCTACTCATGCCTGCATTCTCACTCGTGTAGGCTCCACCGCTGGTTTACACCGCGACTTCACCGCCCACACGACGCTCCCCTACCACTCCAGACGACTGAACCACGAAGGCTTGTCTACTATCTGAAATCCACAACTTCGGCGGTGTACTTGAGCCCCGCTACATTGTCGGCGCGGAATCACTTGACCAGTGAGCTATTACGCACTCTTTCAAGGATGGCTGCTTCTAAGCCAACCTCCTGGTTGTCTTCGCAACTCCACATCCTTTCCCACTTAGCACACGCTTAGGGGCCTTAGTTGGTGGTCTGGGCTGTTTCCCTCTCGACTATGAAGCTTATCCCCCACAGTCTCACTGCTGCGCTCTCACTTACCGGCATTCGGAGTTTGGCTGACGTCAGTAACCTTGTAGGGCCCATCGGCCATCCAGTAGCTCTACCTCCGGCAAGAAACACGCAACGCTGCACCTAAATGCATTTCGGGGAGAACCAGCTATCACGGAGTTTGATTGGCCTTTCACCCCTACCCACAGCTCATCCCCTCCATTTTCAACTGAAGTGGGTTCGGTCCTCCACGACGTCTTACCGTCGCTTCAACCTGGCCATGGGTAGATCACTCCGCTTCGGGTCTAGATCACGCCACTACACTCGCCCTGTTCAGACTCGCTTTCGCTACGGCTACCCCACACGGGTTAACCTCGCGACGTAACACTAACTCGCAGGCTCATTCTTCAAAAGGCACGCCGTCACAACTACTAAGGCTGCTCCGACGGATTGTAAGCACACGGTTTCAGGTACTGTTTCACTCCCCTCCCGGGGTACTTTTCACCTTTCCCTCACGGTACTGGTCCGCTATCGGTCATTAGGAAGTATTTAGGCTTATCAGGTGGTCCTGACAGATTCGCACGGGGTTTCTCGGGCCCCGTGCTACTTGGGATCCTCTCCAGGCGGCACACAACATTACGGTTACGGGGCTCCCACCCTCTACGGCCGGCCTTTCAAGACCGTTCACCTATGTCCATGCTCTCACCCCACCGGTCCGGCAGAACCAGTACGGAAAGTCCCACAACCCCGCCCATGCAACGCCCGCCGGCTATCACACATGGAACGGTTTAGCCTCATCCGCGTTCGCTCGCCACTACTAACGGAATCACTCTTGTTTTCTCTTCCTGCGGGTACTGAGATGTTTCACTTCCCCGCGTTCCCCCCACGCACCCTATGTGTTCAGATGCGGGTCACCAGGCCACGCAAACGCGCCTGGCGGGGTTTCCCCATTCGGACATCCTGGGATCAACGTCCGGTTATCGACTCCCCCAGGCTTATCGCAGATTCCTACGTCCTTCTTCGGCTCCTAATGCCAAGGCATCCACCGTGTGCCCTTAAAAACTTGACCACACAAAGATCAAAAACATTCCGAGAGAACCACGGAAACCAACCACGCCGAAGCACGGCCGGATCCAGGTCCATCAAAAAGAAATTGCTGTAGACACAAACAAGCACAAAGGCCTGCCCGTGTCAGATGCTCGCGTCCACTATGTAGTTCTCAAACAACAACCCCGTACCACACCCCCCGCACCAGCCACCCCCGCAAAGGGACAACCACCACGCACAGGCAAATGCAGCCAGGAAACCGGAAACACCAAAACCCACACCCCGCACCACCCCCCGACAAAGGAGGGCCCGCGGACCATGGCCCTGTTGCCTCAGGACCCAACAGTGTGCCAAACACGGAAAACCGGGACCCCCGCCCCGCACCGTTCCAGAACACCCCTCCCGCGAAGGGAAGAACATCCGTACTAAGGGCGGAAAAGAAACCACCGGCCGCTATCTGCTGATATTCCACCCATGAGCACCCACCGCAGAACAGACGCCTGCGCAATGGGCTTTGCTTCCACCCACCCCCGGACCATCCATGCGGACAGCACAAGGGGCGATGATGGTGCTCCTTAGAAAGGAGGTGATCCAGCCGCACCTTCCGGTACGGCTACCTTGTTACGACTTAGTCCCAATCGCCGGTCCCACCTTCGACGGCTCCCCCCACAAGGGTTAGGCCACCGGCTTCGGGTGTTACCAACTTTCGTGACTTGACGGGCGGTGTGTACAAGGCCCGGGAACGTATTCACCGCAGCGTTGCTGATCTGCGATTACTAGCGACTCCGACTTCATGGGGTCGAGTTGCAGACCCCAATCCGAACTGAGACCGGCTTTTTGGGATTAGCTCCACCTCACAGTATCGCAACCCTTTGTACCGGCCATTGTAGCATGCGTGAAGCCCAAGACATAAGGGGCATGATGATTTGACGTCGTCCCCACCTTCCTCCGAGTTGACCCCGGCAGTCTCCCATGAGTCCCCACCACGACGTGCTGGCAACATGGAACGAGGGTTGCGCTCGTTGCGGGACTTAACCCAACATCTCACGACACGAGCTGACGACAACCATGCACCACCTGTAAACCGACCGCAAGCGGGGCACCTGTTTCCAGGCGTTACCGGTTCATGTCAAGCCTTGGTAAGGTTCTTCGCGTTGCATCGAATTAATCCGCATGCTCCGCCGCTTGTGCGGGCCCCCGTCAATTCCTTTGAGTTTTAGCCTTGCGGCCGTACTCCCCAGGCGGGGCACTTAATGCGTTAGCTACGGCGCGGAAAACGTGGAATGTCCCCCACACCTAGTGCCCAACGTTTACGGCATGGACTACCAGGGTATCTAATCCTGTTCGCTCCCCATGCTTTCGCTCCTCAGCGTCAGTTAATGCCCAGAGACCTGCCTTCGCCATCGGTGTTCCTCCTGATATCTGCGCATTTCACCGCTACACCAGGAATTCCAGTCTCCCCTACATCACTCTAGTCTGCCCGTACCCACTGCAGAACCGGAGTTGAGCCCCGGTCTTTCACAGCAGACGCGACAAACCGCCTACGAGCTCTTTACGCCCAATAATTCCGGATAACGCTTGCGCCCTACGTATTACCGCGGCTGCTGGCACGTAGTTAGCCGGCGCTTCTTCTGCAGGTACCGTCACCCGAAAGCTTCTTCCCTACTGAAAGAGGTTTACAACCCGAAGGCCGTCATCCCTCACGCGGCGTCGCTGCATCAGGCTTCCGCCCATTGTGCAATATTCCCCACTGCTGCCTCCCGTAGGAGTCTGGGCCGTGTCTCAGTCCCAGTGTGGCCGGTCACCCTCTCAGGCCGGCTACCCGTCGTCGCCTTGGTAGGCCATTACCCCACCAACAAGCTGATAGGCCGCGAGTCCATCCAAAACCGCAAAAGCTTTCCACCACCACCGCATGCGCGGCACGGTCATATCCGGTATTAGACCCAGTTTCCCAGGCTTATCCCAGAGTCAAGGGCAGGTTACTCACGTGTTACTCACCCGTTCGCCACTAATCCCCCCGGCAAGCCAGGGATCATCGTTCGACTTGCATGTGTTAAGCACGCCGCCAGCGTTCATCCTGAGCCAGGATCAAACTCTCCGTTGAAGTAAAACAAAAACAGACACAACCACAACCACCGGAAATAACGGCGGAACGGCTGCACAAAATTTGAAACCAGCTGTAAAAAACCAGCCCCGCACCACGAAGGTGACACGGAACCAGCCAAAACAACCAATTTAATAAAAAATCGGTATCAACAAACTTGGCACACTATTGAGTTCTCAAACAACAGACACACCCGACACCACCCACACCCACAAAGGGCCCGGGATCGCTCCGGAGCAACTTCCCAAACTTACCAGACCTGCCCTCTCCGCACAACCCCCGAAACCGGGAACCGCCGGACAAAAACACCATCCACGACCCCCCGAAACCACACCGGAACGCAAGAAAGCGAACCAAAAAATTGGTTTCCATTTGGAAGGGAGTCTGTCGCAATTTTTCCGCATCAGCGGCGGCGACTCGAATTACTCTACACACCCCGAAGACCACAGGCAAATCGCTCCGATATCACGGCCCTGGGCCTCCAAAACCTCTACAACACGGCGATTTCGCACCCAGTGCCACCAGCCATGGGGCCTTTCGAGTCGCAATCCACGAACATGCCGTGCGTCACATCAACCCGCGCCCTTCACTGCGGGCTCGCCGAGCAGCAAAACGGCGCCGCATCACGAAAAGTGAGCGGCGCCGTCGGGCACCACCGAAAGGGCACCAGCGAAAGGGCTTCAGCGATAAGGCCCGGGTTAGCGATCTAGTGCCCCGCTGCCCCCTCGGTCTTGCGCATCATGGCGGACAGCACCACGGCAACCACTGCAATCAAGGTTGCCGTCAGGAAGGCGGCCTGCATTCCGGCCACAAAACCGGACGCGGTCGACACCACGGCGAAGATCGAGACCAGGAGTGCAGTGCCTGCAGCGCCCGCCACCTGCTGCAGCGTGCTCATGATGGCCGAGCCATGCGAGTAGAGGTGGGGCGGAAGTGGGTTGAGGCCCGTGGTGAACGCGGGCGTGAACAGCAAAGCCAGTCCCAAGCTGAGCACCGCGTAGAGGACGACGACCCACCACAACGGGCTGCTCGCGCTGAGCATCGAGAACTGCCACAGCGTGAGGACCAGCATCACGGAACCGGTCACCGTGAGCGGGAGCGGACCGACTTTGTCGAACAGCCTGCCGACCACTGGGCCGAGCAGACCCATCGCCAGGCCTCCCGGAAGGAGTGCCAGGCCGGTCTCCATCGGCTGCAGGTGGAGGACGTTCTGCAGGTAGAGCGGCAGCAGGATCACTCCGCCGAAGAGAGCCATCATGGCAACCACCATGAGGAGTACCGACACTGTGAACATGCGGAAGTTGAAAGCCCTCAGGTCAAGCAGAGGCGAATCGGACTTCTGCAACTTGAGCTGGCGGAAAACGAAAACCACCATGCACAAGACGCCGACCACCAGGGCAGCAACCGGCAGGGCGCTTGCGCCGCCATGGCCGCCGATCTGGCTCAGACCATAGACCAGGCCACCGAAAGCCGGGACGGTCAGGACCACCGAGACGAAGTCCAGCTTGACGTTGCCGCGTTCACCCACGTTGGTCAGGAAGCGGGCACCGATGGCCATGGCCAACAAGGCGACCGGCAGCACGAAGACGAACATGAATCGCCACGAGAAGTGGTCAAGAATGATGCCGGAAACCGTGGGTCCCAAGGCCGGCGCAACCGAGATCGCGATGGTCACGTTGCCCATCACCGCGCCGCGGCGGGACAGAGGAACGAGCGTCAAGATGGTCGTCATCAGCAGCGGCAACATGATCGCCGTACCACCCGCCTGGACGATTCGCGCCAGCAGGAGCACGCCAAATCCCGGGGCCAGGGCCGCGAGCAGAGTGCCGCCGCTGAAGAGCCCGATCGCAAGGAGGAAAGCCGCTCGGGTGGTGAGCCGCTGGAGGATGAAGCCCGTGGTGGGTATGACCACAGCCATGGTCAGCATGAATCCAGTGGAGAGCCATTGGACCGTGGGTGCGTCAACGTTGAGGTCCGTCATGAGCCGCTGCAAGGCGACGTTCATGATGGTCTCGTTGAGGATCACCACGAAGGTGGCGATGAGGAGCGTGACGATAACGGTGACAGACTCGCGCGACATCTTGTCGCTGGCTTGTCGTGTCCCCGTTTCCGGCACGGGGTTGCCGTACGCGCCTGACGTGACGTCGGTAGACATGAGGATCCCTCAGCTTTGGGTGCGGTTGTTCCGGCGCTCGGCACCGGTGAAGACTGCAACAGTCTAAGCCTCAACGGCATTCCCGTCAGCAGTTAATCCAACGTTTGTGAGCCGGCACCCAGACGTTCAGTGACCACGCTCGGGAACTCAGCGGTCAGGAACTCAGCGGTCAGGAACTCAGCGGTCAGGAACTCAGCGGCACGTTGTCGATCAACCGCACGAGACCAACCTTCGCCGCGATGATCGCGAGCCCTTCGCCCCGGAACGGAGTGTCCTTGCAGTTTTCGGCTAGCGGTTCCAGCGTTCTTGGATCCACGACGTCGAAATAGTCCAATCGCACCAGGGGTTGCGATTCAACGAGTGCGACGGCGGAGTCCAGCCCCAGCGGTTCGTTCGCCAGGGCGCGGGACTCGAGAAGGCGAAGGGCACGGGACAGCACCAAGGCCGCCTCCTGCTCTTCTTCGGAAAGGAAACGGTTCCGGCTGGAGAGCGCGAGCCCTTCCGCATTGCGAACGATGGGCACCACCACGATCTCCACGGGGAAACTGAGATCGGCAACCATCCGCTTCACGAGGGCCAACTGCTGGGCATCTTTCTGGCCGAAGTACGCGCGGTACGCGGCAGCACCGCCGTCGACGGCTGGACCGCCGGGCAAGCCGTAGTGCAGCAGTTTGGCGACCACCGTGAGGGCACCGTCGAAGTGCCCGGGCCGCGAGGCGCCCTCCCATTTCTCGCCCAGCGGCCCCGAGGTCACGCGGACCAGCGGCTCACCGCCTGGGTAGACCTCGTCAACTGAAGGGGCGAAGACGAGATCCACGCCCTCGGCGTCGAGGAGTGCCATGTCCGCATCAAGGGTGCGCGGGTAGCGTTCAAGATCCGCGGCCTCGCCGAACTGCAGCGGGTTCACGAAGATGGAAGCCACTACTACGTCGTTCTGCTCGACGGCGGCGCGGGCCAGCGCTGCATGACCGGCGTGCAGGGCTCCCATCGTGGGGACGAGGCCCTGCGAGCTGCCCCGCTTTTCCGCGAGCAACCGGGCGCTTTCGGCCCGCAGTTCCGCCGCGGTGGTGACGAGTTTGATGGCCATTCTCAATTTCCTTCCTGCGCCCCGGCAGCGTCATTGCCTGGAGGGTCTTCACCTTTGTGCGGCGTATTTGAGCCGTCCAAGGCGGTGTTGATCTCGTCGAACTGCCCTTCTTTGAGCAGGCCACGGTTGACCGCGCGGCGGGCCGTTGCCCGGGCCATGGCAAGGTAGGCGGCGAGAACATCGCCGCCGGAACCGGCGTCGTACTCGTTGAGGGCCTCGGCATGGGCGGCGACGGTCCCCACATCTCCGCGTGCCACGGGTCCGGTCAAAGCGGACTCGCCTGAGGCCAGCGCGTTCTCCAACGTGGCGCGCAACAACGGGCCGAGCATGCGTTCCGGCGTGTCGACGCCGATCTCCCGCAGCAGCTGGGAGGCCTGCGCCACGAGCGTGACTAGATGGTTTGAACTGTGCGCGAGCGCCGCGTGATAGAGCGTCCGGTCGGCTTCGGCGATGGCCACGGGTTCGGCGCCCATCTCCACCACGAGGGCCTGCGCAATGGGCAACATGGCGGCGTCGGCAGTGACCCCGAACGTGCAGTCCATGAGCCGGGTCAGGTCCAGGCTCATACCCGTGAACGTCATGGCAGGGTGGAGGGCGAGCGGGATGGCCCCGGCGGCCCTGATCGGCTTCAATATCCCGACGCCGAAACGGCCGGAAGTATGCGCTACGAGCTGGCCCGGCTGCCACGCTCCGAGCTTGGCCAGTCCTTCCACGAGTTCGCCAAGAGCGTCGTCCGGGACGGCAAGGAGCACCAACTCGGCGCGCTCCACGATGTCCTGGATCTCAAGGACCGGGACACCGGGAAGAAGGGTTTCGGCCCGCTCCCGGCTCGCCTCCGACACCGCGGAAACTCCAACGACAGCGTGCTCGGCGCCGCGTAGCGCCGCGCCCAGGACGGCACCCACCTTGCCGGCGCCAATGATTCCAACGCCGAGTCGTCCTGGCCTAGCCATGGTCCTGCTCCTCCTGGGTTGCTGCGTGCTGTACTTCTCGCGTTGTTGGCGGAGCCGGGAGCACCGGTATCGCCGCCGGTGGAAGCTGGGCTAGCCAGTGCTCGGAA
This sequence comes from Arthrobacter sp. FW306-04-A, assembly GCF_044358315.1. GTDB lineage: Bacteria > Actinomycetota > Actinomycetes > Actinomycetales > Micrococcaceae > Arthrobacter. Next base: position 98,402 of record NZ_CP084559.1, on the reverse strand, counting down.
TTGTCCTGTGCCAGGTTCTGTAGTTTGCGGGCTTCCCTGGCCCGGGCCGCCTGCTGGTCGAACAATCCGACTGCTTCTTCAGTGGCTGCCTGGATGAGCCTGGGCGCCACAGGACCCGGGGTCGTGTGCAGCACGAGATCAGCCACACCGAACAGCCGGGCCAAGGGACCTTGGTGGAGGGCCATGGACTGGGTCCGCTGATGTGGGACCATCACCAAATGCCGCCACCAGCGCCCCGAGCGCAGCAGCAATGCCGTGTCCGTTGCGCGGAAGCCGTTTCGACGCCAACCCAACGGCGAAAGAAGCCATGCACGCCTCGGCGTGGTGACAAAACCGCCGTCGGAATCCAGGCCTTTCAGTCCGGCCGTGAACACGCGCTCCGGGTCGGCCGTGCCTGGATCGGGCAGGACGAGGGAGAGCATCATCATCACCTCAGGCTGCCGTCCGACCGGAAGGAGCATTGTACGGTGCTCCCCTTCGTTGCGGTGGTGCTCTCCGTAGCCGGCGACATTCACGCGAATCCGATACCAGCCAAGAATGCGCCATAACGGGGGCTGGCTGACTTTGACTGCCTGGATTCGGCCCGGTGGCACGGTCTGGGCCCGGGTATCGAGTAGGCCGTAGCGCAGGCGGATGCCGTCAGGGGAAATCGCCGCTGTGAAGTTGTAGCCCTTGTTGAAGGAGCGCCAGTACGCGGTACCCAAGCCAAGGATTGCCGGAATCAAGTAGAGGATGAAGGCGCGGGACTCAGTCAACACAGAGATCAGCACGGATGCAATGGCGCTGAGCACGATGAAGAAGCTCTGCTCGCTCAGGATCAGCGAACCGACAAGCCTTCCGGGCGGGAGGTACAGCACCACTTGTTCTGGCGCCTCGGGAACCTCGACCGTTTCGCTCCCATCGGCGATGCCGGCGGCCCGGCCCAACATGGTGGCGCGGAGCTGTTTCGCCTGTGCGAGCTTGAGGTAAGAGAGCCGCATGGCCGAGTGGCCGGCGTCGGCGACCTCGAACTTCAGTTCGGCGAGCCCGAAAATACGGGCGAGCAAGGGCTGGACGATGTCGATCGCCTGGACCCGGTCAAGCCGGGCCTGGCGTTGCTGTTTGAACAAAAAGCCCGTATTGACCCGGACGAAACCTTCGGCCAGCTGATAACGCGTGAAGTACCAACTGAGGACGAAGGACCCCAAGGCCAGCAAAAGCACGACGCCGCCCCCGACCAGCAACCAGACGGTGCGCTCGTTGATGTTGTCGCCGATGGTTCCGCGGCCCTGGAGGGTTCGCTCGAAGGTGTCTCGGCCAAAGAAATAGACGATCGCAACCAATGCCACCCATCCACGCACGAACGGCGACGCCGGGTGCACACGGTGCCAGTCGCCGTCGACGGCGGTCTGTTCCTGCGTCACAGCCCGGCCAGCCTCGCTTCGCCGCGGGCCGAAAGCTGCTCGCGCAGCCGTGCTCCTTCAGCGGCCGGGAGACCCGGCAAATGGGCGTTGGTTCCGGCCGAAGCGGTGTGGAGTTTGAGGGTGCAAAGCCCTAGCATCCGCTCGACGGGCCCCACGGAGACGTCGACATACTGCATCCGGCCGTAAGGAACCACCATGGTCCGCTGGAAGAAGATGCCGCGGCGGATCAAGAGGTCGTCATCGCGTTCCGCATAGCCGATGGCCCGCACCTGCTTCGGGATCAATAGGAGCCTCCAGAGGGCAAGCACCAGCAGGGCTGAGGGGACGGCCACGGCGAGCCACAGCGGCGGCCATTTCCACCATCCCAGTTGGACGAAGATCAACGGCAGGCTGAACAGACCGATCATGATCACGTTGCCGATGGCCCACTCGACCAGCCGCACAGTCACGAATTTGGGCGAAACGCGCAGCCATTGAATACCAGGGGGGTCAATCGCCGCGGTATGCATACTCGCCTTCGCCCTTGGCTTCGCCTTGGCGGCGATCCTGGATACCGGGGCCGCCTTCGAGATCTTCCGGAGGAATCCGGCAAAACCGCTCCACTACAAGCCCCACGATGGTCATGATGAGCCCGCCGCCACCCATGATGAGCGCAAGCCACAAGATTGTTTGGTCGCTTCGCAGGTTCCAGATCCGGAGCTGTTCAATCACGATTCCGGCGTGCCAGCCCAGCAACACCGTGCCCGCGTAGGCGCAGGCTTGGGCCAGGATCAGGGTCCGCGCGGCCAGGATGGGGTTGAGCATGGTCTTCTTCTTGCCGTTCCGCCAGCGCAGGACTCGGATCCCCATGATCAACGTGAGCACGGCGATGAAGCCCATAGTCACCAATGCGGAAGGAGGAAGCACCGGAGTCGCCATGCTGTAACGCGTGGTGAGCACAGTGGTCAGCCAACCAACTGCGGCAAGCACGACGGCGATGATCGCCAACAAGAGTGGACGCATGGCCTTCATGGGCTAATCCACCGCTCCGGCGGCAGTGACGCTGCCGGACCCGTCGAAACCATCGAAGGGCCGAAGCCCGGGAAAGTCCTCGGCTTTGGCGGCCAGTTCGGCGACGCTCTCCCCGTTGAGCCGAGCGGCAGGGTCCAGGAGGGCCCACGGATACAGCACGAAGGCGCGCTCGGCGGCCCGAGGATGCGGCAAGGTCAGGGTTTCGTCATCGCTTGTGAGCTCCCCGTAAAGGATGATGTCCACGTCCAAGGTGCGTGGACCCCAGCGAATTTCGCGGACCCGGTGGTGCTTTTGCTCGACGTCGTGGCAGTGCTGCAGCAGGTCCAGCGGCGCAAGAGTGGTCTCAACGGCGATCACCATGTTGAGAAAGTCCGGTTGCCCTGCGGGCCCGCCCACAGCTTTGGTCTGGACCACGGGAGACACCCCGAGCAGGCGGATTTCCGGGCGGTCCACAAGGTCCGCGACGGCGGTGGACAGGGTATCGTTCCGCTCGCCCAGATTGCTGCCCAAGGCAAGGATCGCCTTCGTGAAACGGGAGGTCATGCGCGCTCCCTGTGAACACTGACGGTGACGTCACCGAACGGCACTTCGATGGGAGCCTTGGGTTTGTGGACGGTTACATCGACGGCGGCGACCTTGAAGCCGGCCAGAATCCCCTCTGCGATCCGCACCGCGAGGGCCTCGATCAGGTTGAGAGGCTCGCCTGTGATGAGCGAGGTGATGTACCCGGCCACTTCACCGTAATGCGCCGTGTACTGCAGGTCATCGGTTTCCGCGGCCTTGCTGAAATCGGTGTGCAGCACGGCGTCAACGACGAACGGTTGACCGTCCCGGCGCTCGAAGTCGAAGACGCCGTGATGCCCGACGGCGGTCACGCCGGTCAGTGTGATCTTGTCCAAACCGGTTCCTCCCCCTCTGCTCACGAAGCTTAGTGTCTGACGCGCGCGGCAACCTTGACAGCGTCAAGGCTGGGGCCGACGTCGTGGACTCGCACGGCCCAGGCGCCGTTCGCGGCGCTGATGGCCGTGATGGCAGCCGTGGCATGGTCCCGCTCCTCCGGGGCCGCCGCCTTGCCGGCAACGGTCAGAAGCGTTCCGAGGAAGCGCTTGCGGGAAGCTCCGATCAGGACCTTGTGGCCGAGTTCATCCAGCTTGCCAACGTACTTGAGGAGTTGCCAGTTCTGGTCTTCGTCCTTGGAGAAGCCGAGGCCCGGATCCACAATGATCTGTTCCGGTGACACACCCGCCGCGTAGAGCTTGTCGCGGACGCCCTTGAGCTCCTCGATGACCTCCTCCACGACATTGCCGTAGTCGGCAAGGCTGTTCATGGTCTCGGCGTCGCCCCGACGATGCGTCAGGACGTAGGGCACCTTGGAGCGTGCGACGAGTTCGGCCATCTCAGGTTCGATGCTCAACCCGGAAACGTCGTTGATGATCGCGGCGCCGGCTTCCACGGCCGCGGCGGCCGTTGAAGCGTGCGTCGTATCGATGCTGACGAGCGCTCCGGCCTTCACAAGCGCCTGGATTACGGGCAGGACCCGGCGCTGCTCTTCTTCCGGGGAGACATGCTCGGCGCCCGGGCGGGTTGATTCGCCGCCGACGTCGATGATGTCCGCGCCCGTGTACAACATGCGTAAGCCGTGCGCTATCGCGGTATCCGCCGTGGGGTGCTTGCCCCCGTCGCTGAATGAATCCGGCGTGACGTTGAGAATTCCCATGACAAGCGTGCGGTCGGCCGGCAGGTCCGCGAAACGGGCGGCTGGACGGGGTTTACGGAGAATGGGCAGGGGGCTTGTAGCCGGGCCCGTTCCTGGTGCTGCTGCGAGGGAATCCATGGTCTTTGTTACCTTCCGAGTATGAGGCTCATGGCTTCGGCGCGGGTGGCCGGGTCATGAAGTTGCCCGCGCACTGCGCTGGTGACGGTCTTGGCGCCGGGCTTGCGGATGCCACGCATGGACATGCACATGTGTTCGCATTCGACGACCACGATCGCTCCCCGGGGCTTGAGGTGGGTCACGAGCGCTTCGACGATCTGGGTGGTCAGGCGTTCCTGCACTTGGGGACGACGGGCGAAAATATCGACGAGACGGGCCAGCTTGCTCAGGCCCGTCACCTTGCCATCATGGGAAGGGATGTACCCCACGTGCGCGACGCCGTGGAACGGTACCAAATGGTGCTCGCACGTGGAGTAGAACGGGATGTCTTTGACCAGCACGAGTTCCTCGTGGTCGAGGTCGAACTTGGTGGACAGGATGTCCTCGGGATCCTGGTGCAGGCCCGCGAAGACCTCAGCGTACGCCTTGGCAACCCGCTTCGGCGTATCCACCAGGCCACTGCGATCCGGGTCCTCGCCCACGGCAATGAGGATCTCGCGGACAGCCGCCTCAATGCGGGGGCGGTCGACCTTGTGCGAGTGGTGTCCGTGGCCGTGGCCGCCTGGGGATGCTGTGGAATGCCCCTCGGACGAACCGCCGAAGGCATCACTGGTGGCACTGCTGAAGTCGTCGTCGATGTGAGTCACAGCAGAAAGCTTAGCCTTGATGCGAAACGTCGGTGCCCGCGTCAGGTCCGTGACCCGTGAACGACTCCTGGCTGCTGACTCCTTGCGGATGCGGGGACTGGGCGTCCAGTGGTTCGTCCAGGCGTGCTGCCTTGGCTTCTTCCTGCGCCTCGCGTTCGGCCTTCTCCGCACGGGATTCCACCGGCGGAATGGTCTGGACGGGACGGGATTCCTTGGAAAGCCATACTTCACGGAAGTCCCGCTTGCGGATGTCACGGAAGATGTAGGCGATCTCGGATTGATTCAGCGTTTCTCGCTCAAGCAGCTCGAGGGCCAACTGGTCCAGGACGTCGCGGTTCTCGGTCAGAATAGCGTAGGCCTCGTCGTGGGCCTGATCGATCAGGCGGCGCACTTCCTCATCAACGATGTACGCCACAGAGTCCGAGTAGTTCCGTTCCTGTGCCATGTCGCGGCCCAGGAAGGGCTCGCCGCCACCCACGCCAAGCTTCACGGCGCCGATGCGCTCGCTCATGCCGAACTGGGTGACCATCTTGCGGGCGGTTCCGGTGGCCTTCTCGATATCGTTCGAGGCGCCCGTGGAAGGGTCGTGGAAGACGATTTCCTCTGCAACGCGGCCACCCATGGCATAGGCCATCTGGTCCAGGAGTTCGTTGCGCGTGATCGAGTATTTGTCGTCCTCGGGGACAACCATGGTGTAGCCGAGGGCGCGGCCTCGGGGCAGGATGGTGATCTTCGTGACCGGAGCGGAGTTGCGCAGTGCTGCCGCCACCAAGGCGTGGCCGCCTTCGTGGTAGGCCGTGATCTTCCGCTCCATCTCCTTCATGACGCGGCTGCGCTTCTGCGGACCGGCCATGACGCGGTCGATCGCCTCGTCCAGTGCACGGTCGTCAATCAAGTTGGCGTTGGACCGGGCAGTCAGGAGGGCGGCCTCATTGAGCACATTGGCGAGGTCTGCACCTGTGTAGCCTGGGGTCTTCTTGGCGACGCCCCTGAGGTCGACGCCGTGCGCCATCGGCTTCCCCTTGGCATGGACATTCAAGATCTGTTCGCGACCAATAAGGTCTGGCGCCTCAACAGTGATCTGGCGGTCGAAGCGGCCAGGACGGAGCAGGGCAGGATCCAAGACGTCCGGACGGTTGGTTGCCGCGATCAGGATGACGTTGGTCTTGACGTCGAAGCCGTCCATTTCAACCAGAAGCTGGTTGAGGGTCTGTTCGCGCTCGTCGTTGCCGCCGCCAATACCGGCACCACGGTGACGGCCGACGGCGTCGATCTCGTCAACGAAAATGATTGCGGGCGCGCTGGCCTTGGCTTGCTCGAAGAGGTCGCGGACGCGGGACGCACCGACACCGACGAACATTTCAACGAAGTCCGAGCCCGAGATGGAGAAGAACGGGACTCCGGCCTCGCCTGCGACGGCGCGGGCCAGAAGGGTCTTGCCCGTGCCTGGAGGGCCGTACAGCAGCACGCCCTTGGGGATCTTTGCGCCGACCGCCTGGAACTTTGCCGGTTCAGCGAGGAATTCCTTGATCTCCTGAAGCTCCTCGACGGCTTCATCCGCACCGGCGACATCCGAGAAGGTCACCTGTGGCATGTCCTTGTTGACGAGCTTGGCCTTGGACTTGCCGAACTGCATGACCTTGGAGCCTCCGCCCTGCATGCGCGAGAGCAGGAACCAGAAGAGGACGCCCAGAAGGAGCACAGGGACAAGGAGCGAGAACAGTCCGGAGAACCAGTTGTTCTCGACGGGCTGGTCAGTGAAGCCCTTGGCTGGCTGGGCGTTGGTGACAGCCTTGACGACGTCTGCGCCGCGGGGGGTGACATAGAAGAACTGGACGTTTTTGCCCTTATCCTGGCCGTCGATGACCAGATTGTCCTTCAGCGTCAGATCAACGCGGTTCTCGGCGTCGTAAATCTTGGCTTGCTCCACTTTGCCGCTTTGGGCCAGAAGCGCAAGGCCCTTATCGGTGTCGATACGGGTTGATCCGCCGGGGGCAAGAGTTGCAAATGCCACCAGGAGCAAGCCGACTACGACAACAATCCAGATGCCCGGGCCTTTTAAGAAACTCTTAGCTTTCATCTGTTCGGGGGCTCCGCCCCGTCCCTCCTGGTAGTGCTGCACGGCGCAGCTTCTGCGCGCGTGTGGTGCTGCGTCAGTTTCTAGCTTTACACCGTTCGGAGTGATTCACGCATAGTGAGGGGCAAAAGTTCCCTCTAGGCGTACACGGACGTGCACTTGGGCAGGCTCTCCCGGAAATATGTGGTCCTCCAGCACCTTCGGCATCACTAACCAGAACCCATTTCCGCGCCCGCTCCCCTAGTTCACCGTGCACACCGGATTGCTTCCGGCCGGTCCCATGGAAGCGTTTGCCGTTGCCAGTGTGGAGACCCATCCCGAGCCGACCTTCGTCTGCAGATAGACGCCATACGTTCCGCCGAGCAATCCGCTCAGGATGCCTGACTTGAACTGCGTCGTGTACACCCCATTAACGGGACCGGTGGTGGCCAAGCTGCTCCCCGAGGCCACGGGCGTCAGATCCTCCACGGAGTTGGCGTCGTCTTTGAGCGTGAGAACGGCCACGCCGCCGCCGACCGCTGCGAGGTTAAGGAGCGTCTCGCGTACGACGTCGGCTGGGCGCCTGTGATGGCTGCGTTTCCGCTGCGGGACTGTCGGTGCTGCGGCGACAGTCGTGAGTCGGACGTCCCCTTGATTTCCCATGTGACATTAACATTGGTGCCTTGCAGGGAGTTGCCTGCCGACGCTTTCATGGTGACTTCGAAGTCATAGCTCCTATCTGGAACGAGCTGGCTGTGAACGTTCCCGCCCCGAATGAGTTAAAAAGAGAAGTCGGCCTCCCAATGGGGCGGCCGACTTCTCCCAGCTTTCATTTCGCGGCAATACCGCGGCAAGAGAGGCTATTCGTAAACGTGCGGGGCGAGGGTTCCCACAAAGTCCAAATTGCGGTACTTCTCGGCATAGTCCAGTCCGTAGCCGACGACGAATTCGTTGGGAATGTCATAGCCGACGTACTTGACGTCAATCTCCACCTTGGCGGCTGTGGGTTTGCGGAAAGCCGTGCAGATTTCCACCGAAGCGGTGCCGCGCGATTCGAGGTTGGTCTTGAGCCACGAGAGCGTCAGCCCGGAATCGATAATGTCTTCGACAATCAGGACATCCTTGCCCATGAGGTCGGTGTCAAGGTCCTTGAGGATGCGCACGACGCCGGAGGACTGCGTACCGGAGCCGTACGATGACACGGCCATCCAGTCCATGCTTACGTGACTGTGAAGCGCGCGCGCGAGGTCGGCCATGACCATGACGGCACCCTTGAGCACGCCCACGATCAGAAGTTCACGGCCCTCGTAGTCCTTGTCGATCTGTGCAGCCAGCTCACCGATTCGTCGCTGGATCTGCTCCTTGGTGTAGAGAACGTGCTTGAGGTCTGCCTGGACGTCGTTTGAATCCACCAATGGCTCCTGTGTTGATGCGTGGGTGCGGCTAGTGTTGGGGCGATTTGTGTTGCCGGAATACTAGCTTCCCACAGCCGCCGCCTTCGCGGGGAACGGCATCTCCCTGCGCAGAGGCCTCCCGCTCCAATTCACTCAACGACACCCGATAGACGCTGACGCTTCCGGGAAGCTGCACGGGACCGGCCGATCCCTGCCGGCGCAGCAACGCTTCAGCTGCCTGGAGCCGCCCGTAGCCGGGCTGCTGGCCCCCGACGTCGGCGGCTGCTTTGGCGATCACCCGGAACCTCAGCGCGGGGGCCAACTCCCTCAACGAATCTTCGGGGAGCCAGAGGCCGTCGTCGGTCCGGTTCACGAGGCCGGCGTAGCTCTCCGCGGCAAGCTGTTCCAGGAAATCAGCGTCCTGTTGAAGGATCGCGGCCGTGCGGGCGAGCGATTCGGCAACGCCGGGTCCGAGCTTGTCCTCAAGCAAGGGCATCACCTCCACCCGGGTCCGCGAGCGAGCGAAAGCGGGGTCCGCGTTGCTGGGGTCGTGCCAGGTTTCGAGCTCCTCGACTTCGCAGATTTCGAGTGTTTCCGCGCGGCGCAGGCCGAGGAAGGGACGAAGGAGCTTGCCGCGGGCGGGTCGCATTCCGGCGAGTGAGCGGGTTCCCGAGCCGCGAGCCAGGCCCAGCAGCACCTGTTCCGCCTGGTCATCCAGGGTATGCCCGAGCAGGATTGCCTGGCAATCAAGCTCCGTGGCGGCCGCTTCAAGGGCTGCGTGCCGGGCGTCGCGCGCGGCGGCCTCGGGTCCAAAACCGGTGGCCGCCACGTCGACGGTCCGCAGCTGGACAGGCGAAAGCCCCAGCTCCTGCAAGACCTCGACAGTTCGTGCCGCAACCTCACCCGAGCCTTCCTGCAACTGGTGGTCAACCACGACGGCGGCCACGCTCACCGGGTGGCCGTGCACGTGGCCGCGACGAGCGAAGTAGGCAGCCACGGAAGCGAGGGCCAGGGAGTCAGGGCCGCCGCTGCAAGCCACCAGGATTCGCTCCGGATAGCCCGCGGAGGCCAGTGCGTCCTGCAACATGTTCCGTGCTTTGCCGACGACCGGCACCAAACGCCCGGGACGTCGTCGTCCGCTGCTTTCCGGGCTGCTGCCTGGCCCCACGGGGCTGGATTCGGTACCCGCGGTCACAGACCCATCCGCTCAAGCCACAGCTTGGCGTCGTGGATTTCGGCTTCCGTGGGCAGTTGTTCGGCCGATTCCCATACCCGGTTCAGGCCCTCCATGCCAGCCACCGCAACCACTTCACGGACAAACTTGGCTCCGTCGCTGTACTGGCGCATCTTGGCATCCAGGCCGAGGATGTTGCGGATGAATTTCTCGATCACGCCGCGGTCCTTGCCCCGTGCGTTGAAGCGCTGCCTGATGGTCTTCACTGAAGGGATCAGGGTGGAATCGACGGCGTCCATCACCACGTTGGCGTGGCCTTCCAACAAGCTCATGACAGCTGTGAGATGCGAGAGCGAGGCCTTTTCCTCGGGGTTCTGAAGCAGATCCAAGATGGCCCCGCGGCCGGGCGTGGCACCAGTGGAGCGGTCGCGCAGGGACCTCGCGGCGGCCGTGGCGCGGTCCATGATGGAGTCCACATTGCCTAGCAGGTTGGTGCTGAGCCGCTCGATCTCCTCAAGCATGTGGGTCCGGAGCCAAGGCGCGGCGGCAAACTGCACGCGGTGGGTCTGCTCGTGAAGGCAGACCCAGAGCCGGAAATCGTCCGGGTCCACGTTGAGCTCGCGCTCCACGGAGACGATGTTCGGGGCGACCAGGAGGAGTCGACCGGCTGGAGGCGCTTTCGAGTCCGGGGCGAGCGCCGCGAAGGGATCATATTGGCCCAGGACCTTGCTCGACAAGAAGGCAAGGACAGCTCCGAGCTGGCTTCCCGTGATGGCGCCGCTCGCGGCCGCTGCCGCCGGTGTCATCGCCGGGCCACGGCGGGAATCCAGCATCTGCTGAAGGGCCGGCTGGAGCATCACTGAAAAGCTCTGGGTGTTCGCCTTCGCCCACGATGCCCGGTCCACCACCAGGACATGGGAATCGCGGAGATCGCGTGCGGCTTCCAAACCGGTGATGTCATGCACATGCGGTACCGAGATGTCCGCACTGAAACGCAGGCTATCCACGGCTTTGCCGATTTCGCCCGGACTCATGGCCGGACCGGGGGGAGCGAGCCGGGCAGCCGTGGAGGCGGCCAGCTCCCAGTTGATGAGGGACTGGGCTTGCTGCTGAGACTCCATACAATCCATCAGAACACAGCAGGCTGAATCTGCGCCCTTAAGTTCGCTCAACGGCGAACGTCAGGCAGCGACGAACGTCAACCACCAGAGCAACCGCACGCGGCGAGCGCGGTGGCCGATCTGTCCAGCGCCACTTTGTTCCCGGCCGCTCCCGGCGTCAGCCCGTTGCCGATGAAGGAGAACACCAGCAGACGGCCGTCTGCGTCCACCACATAGCCACTCAAGGCGATGACCGAATTCAGGGTTCCGGTCTTGGCACGCACCAACCCGGCCCCTTGGGAGGTGCTGGCGTCGCCGTAGCGGTCGCCGAGCGTCCCGGTCAGTCCGGCCACCGGGAATCCGGCGAGCGCGGCACGGAGGCGGGTGTCCGGTCCGGAGGTAATGGCCCGGACCACGTCCGCGAATTGCCGGGCGGATACCTGGTTGGCCAATGCAAGGCCGGAGACGTCTGCCAAGTGCATGGAGTCCGTGGCGATCCCCAGGTCCGCCAACTGGGCGCTCACGGCCGCGGTGGCGCCGTCGTTGGATCCTGGTTTTCCCGAGGACAGCGCAGCCATCCGGCCGAAGGTTTCGGCGAGGTAGTTGTCCGAGGTTTCCAGCATCAGGTCAATCTGCTCGCGGGCGGTGGCAGATTCCGCGCTGGCGAGGACGTCCTGCTTTCCTGCAGGAGCCTTGGCGCGTTCCACGTCCGGGGACACCGTGAAGCCCGCAGCGGCACCCGCGGCTTGGAGCTTGCTGGCGAAAGCCTCCGCGGCCGTGAGCGCTGCGTCCTGCGGGCGCGGACCAGTGGTGGCACCCGGGCTGCTCCGCGCCGAGTTCAGCGCGAGCGGGAAGACCGGCGCCGTTTCTCCGGCAGCGACGTCGTCGAGGCTCCACGCCGGGTTCAATGCTGGTCCACTGAAGATCGCGTCGTCCAACTGCACTGTGACCGGACCTGTCACGCCGCGGTCCTTGAGCGCTTTGGCCGTATCCGCCGCTAGCGTTTCCAGGCCGGTATGCCCCATCACCTCGCCGGGCTGCGATTGGCCCGCGCCGAGAAGGACATCACCTCCCGCGCTCAGCACAATGGTCGACGCCGAGGGACCCGCCAGAACCCGCGTGCTGAAGCGTGTCTCCGGGCCGATCGCCCGCAGCGCCGCGACGGCGGTGAGCAGCTTCATGTTGGACGCCGGGACCCGGTTCTTGGCGCCGTCGCGATCGTAAAGCGGAAGTCCGGTCAACGCATCCTGGACGACGCCGGTGAAGTCTCCTCCGCCGTCGGGCGTCAGTGTGGCGTTGAGCTGCCGGGTGACATCGGCGGGTAGCGGGACCGGGGCTGAAGGGTCCAAGGGCGCAACTACCTGGGCGCGGCTCAGCTCGTTGGGAATCTGTTGCCAGGCCGGCGCCTTGGGCGTGGGCGTTCTGGCGGTCCCCAGGAACGTTGGGCCGAAGAATCCGGGCGCCACGCCCAGCCCCATCGGCACGGCCAAGGCAGCCATGACCAAAGTCAGGAAGATCACTGGCAGAAAGCGGACAAAGCCCTTCCGCGCCGGTTTCCCGGGTCTGCTCTTCCTCGGCCTGAGAACGGGAGTCTCCTGCTGTTCCGGAGCCTGCTTTGCAGCCCGCGCCTGGTCAACGCCCTTCATGCAGCTTTAGTCCTCAAAGTCTTGAATGTCCCCACCGTTTCAAGAAACTTGGGCCTCTCGCTATATCCTCAATAGTAGTCGGCGGCGTCGGCTGCTCTGTTGCCGCGCCCATGCCAATACCGTCAAGGAGCATTCCATGAAGCACGACGTCACGATCGAGATCCCCAAGGGGTCGCGCGTCAAGTACGAAGTTGACCACGAGACCGGCCGCGTCCGCCTGGACCGCGTCCTTTTCACGTCCATGCAGTACCCGACCCACTACGGGTTCTTCGAGAACACCCTGGGCGAGGACGGCGACCCGTTGGACGCACTCGTGCTCCTGCAGGACTTCGATCTGTACCCCGGCGTCATTGTTGAGTCCCGCCCCATCGGCGTGTTCAATATGACCGATGACGGCGGTGGAGACGCCAAGGTCCTGTGCGTTCCGGCCGACCCGCGCTTCGACCACATCCAGGAAATCTCGGATGTCAGCGAATTCCTGATCAAGGAAATCGAGCACTTCTTCACCCGTTACAAGGACCTTGAACCGGGCAAGTGGGTCAAGGCCGAGGGCTGGGCCGATCGCGCAGCTGCCGAAGCCGAGCTGGAAGCTTCCATCAAGCGCTACGTTCCGGTCTCCCACTAAGTCCCCACCGCCACGCTAACCTCGCTCCGCTCGGCCAGGGAGCCCTGGCGGCGTGGGCCCAGCCAAAGTACACGACGGCGGCGGGTGCGGTTCCATGTGAACCGCACCCGCCGCCGTCGTCGTTAATTGGTAGGTCCCCATCGCGGAGCAGGTCGCCTCACAATCGCTGCCGCCCGCCGTCGTCACGAGCAAGACGGCTCTCGATCAACCGCTTGAAAGTCAGCTACCTGCCGGTAATGTTTGATCCACAATGTTCACGCTGACCATCAACCAACGCGACAGCCGCGGCAACGGAGACCTCGTTCCACAGCTGCTGAAAGACCTGCGCCACATCCCTGCGCGCCTGGACTTTGACCGCTCGGTGGAGGATGAAGTCCAGGGCATCGTGGACTCCCCGCACCACGCTGTGGATACGGCGCTCATCGCGTTGCGGAGCGGGCAGTGGTACGTGGGGATCGGCGTCGGGCCGGTGAACGAACCCCTGCCCAACCAGATCAGAGACGCCTCCGGGCACGGGCTGGTCTACGCCCGCCGCGCCGTGGACCGTTTGCGGAACGGCAAGGAGCGCATCCCCGTGGCTGTTGAGGGTCCGATTGCTGCCCTGGCCGCCGAGTCGGAGGCCGTGCTGCGGCTTCTGGGACACATCGTGCAGCACCGGACCATTGCCGAGTGGCGCGTGCTGGATCTGCTGACGCCGGGCGTTCGCGGACAACAGAAGGCCGTGGCCCAGGAACTGGGGATCAGTACCCAAGCCGTGAGCAAGGCACTTGCCCGTGCCCAGTGGGTGGAGGAGCATGCTGCCAGGCCCGCAGCGGCCCGCTTGCTGCAGTTGATCCTCGAGGTTTACTGAACCCGTCCTCGACACGTCCAACCCTCCCGGCCTACCTTGGGTCCATGACCCCCAAGCCAAATGTGCGGCGGATTCTTCGAGCGCTCAGGCAGGCCGCCACAGGCCACCGTCTCCTGTTTGCTGCCAAGACGGCCGTCGCGGCAGGACTGGCTTGGTACCTCGCGCCACTAATGCCTGGGACTGCCGCCGCCTATCCGTATTACGCGCCCTTGGGCGTCCTGGTCAGCATGCACCCCACTGTTGCGGCTTCAGCCAAACACGGGCTGCAGAGCCTGCTGGGACTCTGTTTGGGCATTGCCATGGCCTTCGCCGTGACCACAGTTACCGCCCCGAACGCACTGGCGGTGGCCGTCGTCGTCGGCCTGGGCGTGGTCATCGGTGGTCTGCCAAGGCTTGGAAGTGCCTCCGAATGGGTTCCCATGGCGGCGTTGTTTGTCCTGGTCCTGGGTTATTCGAATGCGCAGGGTTTCTCGTTCGCATATGTCTTGCAAATGGCCATGGGAGTTACCGTCGGTTTCGCCGTGAACTGGCTGGTGTTCCCTCCCTTGCATCTTGAAGGCATCGATCCGGCCATCGACGGGCACCAACGGGCATTGTCCAAGCAACTCGCGGATATGGCCACCGCCATGACGGAATCCTGGCCGCCGAACCATGAGGCTTGGGCGAGTCGCAACGGCGAGCTTGCGCGGACCGCTGCCGCTGTGCGGACGGTGATTGACGAGGCGAAGCTGAGCGCTAAAGCGAACCCGCGGTCCCGCCGTCGGGCAAAGCGCCTGGCTGGCGACCTGGACGCTTTGGACACAGTGGAACGGCTGACCTTCCAAATCCAGGACATCACCGACGTCCTGGCAAGCGTGATCTGGGAAGAAGACGCTGGAACTGTTATTCCGGAGGGGGTCCCAGGGAATTTGTCTGGGGCACTGGAGGACGTTGCGGTGGTGATCGGGCAATGGAGGGATGGAGACGCAGAAGACTTCAAGAGCAGCTTGGCAGAAGCGAGGGACAGCGTGGAAGCCCTTGGCGATGTCGTCACGGAGGCCGCTGCCGACCAGGCATCCGTGACCGCCACGGCGTCGGTCGCCATGAGCCTCCGGCGTATCATCACCCTGATCTCTGACTCCCCCTGAACTGGAGTTTCAGGGCAGCGGTTACCGCGAAGCCCGGCCGCGTACGGTTACAACAGGCCGCGCAAGATGAGGGCCGCGCCGTCGTCGTAGACCGAAGCCGTGACCTCGTCCGCGACGGCGATGACTTCTTCGGGTGCCTGGCCCATGGCAACGCCGCGGCCGGCCCAGCTGAGCATCTCAATGTCATTGCGGCCGTCTCCCACCGCCACCGTATGGCGCGGGTGGGTGCCGAGCCGCTGGCGCAGCTGCTCAAGGGCGCTGGCCTTGGTAACTCCGGCGGCGGCGATATCCAGCCAGGCCGTCCAGCCCACCGAGTAGGTGACTCCGGACAAGCCGATCTTGCGGATGGCGGTGGAAAATTCCTCGGCGGTGTTCTCGCTGCTGAACACCACGACGCGCACCGCGGTGGCATCCAGCATGGTTTGGAAATCGACGCCGATTGCCTCTACGCCGAAGCTCGCGTCCTGGAATCGCTCGGTGGAGAGGAAGTTCCCGTCCTCATCCTCGAGCGCGTACTTTGCGGACGGAAGCTGCTCGCGGAGAGCCATCAGCGCCGGAGCGGGATCGAAAGTGGCCTTGTGGATGATCTCGTAGCCGGCAACCAACTGGGGATCGAGCCTCAACGTCACGCCGCCATTGCAGCACACCGCGTAGCCCCGTTCAAGGCCGATCTGCTCGATGATGGGCAAGGTGGCGTTCAGTGAACGGCCGGTGGCGATCAGGACGTCGTGACCGCCGGAGACGACGGCCTTTGCAGCGTCGCGGACTCCCGGCGACATGTGGCCATCGTGGTCCACGAGGGTTCCGTCAACATCCAGTGCGACCATGAGTTTGTGATTGAAATTCCGCTGGTCATCGATGCCAGCGACTGAGGTACCAGTCAAAATAGTCATGCCTACAGTGAAGCAGACCCCCACCGACACCAGCTAGGACGCAGGCCACAGCAAGGGATTAACACGGGGTGAATACTCCCAGGTTGTCCACAGTGTGAGTGTTTACTTTGGCTGGGGTTGCCCTCGAAACACGCCCTTGTTCGATGTTCCCACCGGACAACGGCATGGTTCGCGAACTAGAACGGGTTTCTTCGGGATGCACCTAGGGATGGGGCCAATCCTGCACCGAGCAGCTTCTGACGCAGTCTCTCGGGATTGTGGACATGGGCCCAACCCCAGCGCACAAAACCGTATCCAAGATCGCGTATCCGGTCTTCCCTCAGCTTTTCCCTGTATAAGACTTCCTCCGCGGTCAGTCCGTTCCGCAGATCTGCGTCCGCGTACTTTGCTTTGCCGTCAAACTCCCCCACGACGCCCTTGGCCCGGCCTTGTCCCGGCCACCAAAAGTCACTTCGGCCAACGAATCCCCCCAAATCCTTGATTTCGTGCTGCAGAACAGGTTGCTCAAATCCCAAATATTGAAAGGCAGCGCGGCTGTACGATTCACCCGCCGATTCCACCATTGGATGGGCCAGGCGAAGTACGATCCGGGCACGTTTTCGGGCGGCCTCATGCGGATGGTCCTCCAATGCCGCACCAATCGCGTCGACATCGAGCAAGCTACCCTCCTGGTTCATTTCGCCGCGTTTCCACAGCGCCCGCGCAACACCATCCGCAACAACCAAGGCCTGGCTGAGACGCGTGGAAAATGAAATATCCAAAGCGGTCTGCAATAGCCCGGTGCAACGAAATTCGCCGTGCGTTTCGCATTCCGAGTCCGGGAGCGCGTAGTACCGGAGCGGATAGTCGCCGTTGCTCCTGATCTGTTTGGCTGATGGGCCGTCTCCCATGACCTGGAAGGTTTGTTTCCGCCTGCCGGACTGCGACTGATGCGGAGTGAGGAGTTCCACGTGCGTCGGAGTTCGCAGGACCGGAATTCCGCTGACCAGCGCTGCCGATTCCCTGCACAAGATTGCCCCCGGGATGGAACGGTTCGCCGCGGCCACAGACCACGCGAATCGTTCCCAGGGCCGCGCATCGAGCCAATGTGAAACCTCAACATAGAACCCACGCCGGATCCTTACCAACTTTCCGGACTTGAACTGGCTGTGGATGGAATCGGTACGCGCTCCTGTGCGCCGGATCGCCGAGGTATCGATGAGGCCGCTGGGAATATCCATCCCTCCACCATGCTTCATGGCCCGCGCTCGGTCATCGGGCGGGAACCTCTATGTGGACGACACTGCCTGTCGAGGACAAGATGAAACGAAGAATCCCGCCCTTGATCGAAATTCCCACCGCACAACGCGGAGGAGAGCGAACAAGGGCGGGATCAGTGCCTTGGGCTAGAGCTGCGCCCGTCCAGGAGGGCTATAGAACCGGGAGGACCTCGAGCCCACCAATGTACTTCTGGAGCGCCTTGGGGACGTTGACCGAGCCGTCCGGGTTCTGGTGGTGCTCCAGGATGGCCACAATCCAGCGGGTGGTGGCCAAGGTGCCGTTCAGCGTGGCGACGGCACGGGTGCCTTTCGCAACGCCGTCCTCGTTGACCGCGCGCTCACGGATGTTGAGGCGGCGGGCCTGGAAAGTGGTGCAGTTGGACGTGGACGTGAGCTCGCGGTACGCGTTCTGGGTGGGAACCCAGGCTTCGCAGTCGAACTTGCGGGCCGCGGACATGCCGAGGTCGCCGGCCGCCGTGTCGATCACCCGGTACGGGATCTCCACCTTGGCCAACATTTCCTCTTCCCAGGCCAAGAGGCGCTCGTGCTCGGCAGCGGCTTCCTCAACTGTGGTGTAGATGAACATCTCCACCTTGTTGAACTGGTGGACGCGGATGATGCCACGTGTGTCTTTGCCGTGCGAACCGGCTTCGCGGCGGTAGCAGGAGCTCTGCCCGGCGTAGCGGATGGGGCCAGCGGAAAGATCCAGGATCTCGTCCGCGTGGTAACCGGCGAGGGCTACTTCCGAGGTTCCCACGAGGTAAAGGTCGTCTTCAGCGAGACGGTAGATCTCGGCGTCGTGCTTCACATCGAATCCGGTGCCCTGCATGGTCTCGGGACGCACCAAAGTGGGTGTGATCATGGGCACGAAGCCGGCTTCGATCGCTTGGTCCATGGCCATCTGCAGCAGCGCCATCTCCAAGCGCGCACCCACGCCGCGGAGGAAATAGAAGCGCGAACCGGACACCTTGGCACCGCGTTCCATGTCGATCGCGCCAATGAGCTCGCCGATCTCCAAGTGGTCCTTCGGCTCGAAGTCCGGGAATTCGCGCGGCGTGCCGACGGTCTTGACCACCACGAAATCTTCCTCGCCGCCCTCTGGCACCCCGTCCACGATCAAGTTGGGGATGACACGGAGCAGCTCTTCCTGCTTGGCCTGGGCTGCGTCCGCCTCAGCAGAAGCAGCCTTGACCGCATTGGCGAGTTCCTTGACCTCGGCCAGCAGCGCCTGCTTTTCCTCGCCCTTGGCTTGTGCCACTTTCTTGCCAAAGACATTCTGCTCCGCACGGAGGTTTTCGTAGCGGATCAGGGCTGCGCGGCGGTCTGCATCGGCGGAAATGATCGCGTCCACCACGGACTCGTCGGCGCCGCGGGCGCGCTGGCTGGCACGGAACTTGTCCGGGTTTTCGCTGAGGTCTTTTACGTCGATCACCAGACAAGAGTATCGAATGAGGGCGCCGCTCTGTGGCCAGCGCTCGACGGCGGCAGGCGCCCCCTTCTGCATACGCGGCTGCACCCCGCGGCGGGATAGGGTTGAATCACAATGAGCGATTGGATCCTGTACGCGATTCTCGCTGGGGGCGTGGTCTTCGCCGTCTCCAGTTGGTGGGGTGTGCGCCGGCTCAGGGCCAGGCACGCCCGCAGCGCCGTGCGCGAAGACGCGCACAAGCCCGATCCCGGTTTACAGCGGGTCGCCGTGATCCTCAACCCTGTTAAGGCCAAGGCCGAAGACGCCCGGAGGATCATCCGGGAAGCCTGCCATCTTGCCGGCTGGGACGAACCCCGATTCTTCGACACGACAGCGGACGATCCCGGCTATTCACAAGCGAAGGCGGCCCTGGCCTATGGGCCCGACGTCGTACTAGTGGGCGGCGGCGACGGCACCGTCCGCGTGGTGGCAGAGACGCTCGCACACACCGATGTCGCGATGGGCCTGATTCCATTGGGGACCGGAAACCTGTTGGCACGCAACGTGAACCTGGACGTCAACGACCTGCGGGGGAACGTCCACACCGCCCTCTTCGGACACCAGCGCTACATCGACACGGCCCGCATGGCCATCCTCAATGAGCGGACGGGTGCCTCGTCGGAACATGCTTTCCTGGTGATTGCGGGCATGGGCCTGGATGCCGAGGTTGTGGGTGACACCAACGATGACCTCAAGAAGGCAGTCGGCTGGCTGGCCTACACGGAGGCGGGCGTCCGCCACCTACCCGGCCGACGCAAGAGAGTCACGATCGCCATGGACGACGAACCCGAGCAGTCGCGGAAGATCCGCAGCGTCCTGTTCGCCAATTGCGGTTTGATTCCTGGCGGCATCGATTTCATTCCCGAGGCCATGATCGACGACGGCGTCCTCGACGTTGTGGTGATGAGCCCCCGCAGCGCCATCGGCTGGCTCGCCGTGTACGCCAAGATCCTGTTCAAGCACAACCGAAACCTTCCGGTCATGAACTTCTACCGTTCGGGCAAGGTGGTCATCCAGAGCAACGAACCTATGGCCACGCAACTTGACGGTGATCCCTCGGGTGAGGCCACGAAGGTCACCGTCAAGGTGGAGCCGCGTTCTCTTCTGGTTCGCGTGCAATAACCGGCGTGCGTGCGATAGCGCGGGACGCTACTTGGCGTTCTTCGCCGCTTCCGCTGCCTTGTGTTCCGCCAGGGCCTTGGCGGCTGCGCGCGCTTCCGATTGCTCGCGGATCATGGCCTGCTCTTCTTCAAAGCGCAAGCGATCAGCACGGTCGGCGTCGTCGCCGTCCCAGTCTTGATTGTCCGCCTTGGGCTTCGGGTTGACGATCATTCCCTGGCCGCTGGTGTCATTGCTATTTCCCGACATGGCCCGCTCCCTCCGTTAGGGGCATGCGTCCATCAATTGTGGATCAAGCAAGCATACGCACAGTTTTATCCACGCGATAGGGGTTGAAGAGTCAATTATCCAACGCTTTGCGCAGCGGATTCCCCGCCCAGAATGCCGCGAACCCACGCATGCGCGGACGCGAAGGCGGCGTCGGAAGTGTGCGGAGCAACCGACGTTTGTTGTGCGTCTGCCCGGGCGTAGGAACCCAGGAAGCGGGTGGCCGGGCTGATCCGGTGCAGGCCCGCCAAAGCATCGGCTATGCGGGCGTCGGAGGCGTGGCCGTCGGCGTCGATGCTGAAAAAGTAGTGTCCCAGGTACTGTCCGGTGGGCCGGGACTCGATCCGGCTGAGGTTGACTCCGCGGGTGGCAAACTGGTCCAGGATCTCCATCAGGGCACCGGGGCGGTCTTCCGGGAGTGGAACGACGACGGTGGTCTTGTCCGCGCCCGTGCGTTCGGGCAGGGCACCGGGCCGGCTGACCAGGACGAAGCGGGTGACCGCGCCGGGGTTGTCGCCGATGTTCTCGGCGAGGACATTCAAGCCGGGCCGTTCGGCGGCGACCAGGGGGGCGCAGATGGCCGCGTCATAGTGCGCCTCACCTTCGAGAAGCCCGACGGCGGCAGCCGCTGTCGAGGATCCCGGCACGTATTCCGCATTGGGGATATTTTCGTCGACCCACAATCTGCACTGGGCCCACGCGTGGCCGTGGGTGGAGACCCGGCGGATGTCTGAAATCTTCACGCCGGGGCGCGCAACCAGGACGAACGTGATGGGCACCAGGGCTTCACTGATGATCCGAAGTTCAGTTCCGGTGGCGATTGCATCCAGGGTGGCTGTTACGCCACCTTCCACCGAGTTCTCGATCGGCACCATGGCCGCGTCCGCCTCGCCTCGCCGAACCTGCTCCAAGGCCGTGTTCACATTGGTGCACGGCACCCTGTTGGCTTCGGCCGCGCCGGGGACCTGCAGAAGTGCTGCCTCGGTGAAGGTGCCTTCCGGGCCGAGGAAGGTGTAGGTGAGCGCGGATGCCGACATCAAATATTCCTTAGGTGGTATGCGTCGCGGCTAGAGGACGACCGGCTTGAGGCCGTTCTCAGAAACCATGGGGCGGCCGGACTCGAACCACATGTCCATGCCACCGGCGATGTTCGTGGCGGTGTAACCCTGCCCCACGAGCCACTGAACGGCCCGGTAGGACCGCCCGCCCGTGCGGCAGATGACAAAGAGGTCATCGTCGGGATCAAGTTCGTCAAGCCGCGCCGGGATCTGGTCAAGCGGAATGTGAAGGGCGCCCTCAGCGTGGCCTGCCACCCATTCGTAGTCCTCCCGGACATCCAAGATTTTCGCCTCGGCCGGAACATCGCCGACAGGCACTGTCTCGAAATCGCTCACGTGAGTTCCCTCCAGTTGATTCAGATCTACAATCAAGCCTACCGTTGCAAACACCGCGACCACACAAGACGGGGAGGAGGCCACTTGGCCGCCCGCGAGCCCACCATCCTTGCCACGTCCGGCGGGTACATGTCCGGTCATCGCACCAGGATGGAGTTCGATCTCTTGGTGCACCACGCGGTCGAACTCTCCGGTGTAAGCGGACGAGCCCCGCGAGTGGCGCATATCGGCACAGCATCCGGAGACCAGCGTTGGTTCGCCGCGGAATTGGACCAGGCCTCCCGGGTTTCCGGTTTCGACTTCAGCCACTTGAACCTGTTCACGATGCCCAATTACAGCGACCCCGAGGCCTACCTTTTGGAACAGGACGTGGTGTGGGTCAACGGCGGTTCGGTAGTCAATCTGCTGGCCGTATGGCGCGCACATGGACTGGACGGCATTCTGAGGCGCGTCTGGGAACAGGGAGTGGTCCTGGCCGGGGTGTCCGCAGGCTCAATTTGCTGGTTCCGGGGTGGCACCACGGATTCCTACGGCCCTGAACTGCGCGCCGTGACCAATGGGCTCGGTTTCCTCCCTTTCGCCAACGGCGTCCACTATGACTCCGAGCCGGGCCGGCGGCCGCTGGTCCATCGCCTTGTTGCCGGAGGGGTCCTGGGGGAAACGCACTGCACCGACGACGGCGTCGGGCTCGTCTACCGCGGCACGGAACTTGTGGACGTAGTTGCGGAAGTCAGGGGTAAGGCCGCGTATCGGGTCACCGCGGCGGCCGGGGATTCCGCCAACCCTGTGGCCGTTGAAGAGCGCTTGGAATCCCGTTTCCTTGGGTAAGATCCACGAACTCGGCGCCGTGGCGTTGCGCGAAGCCCTGGCATCGGGCCAGCTGTCCGCTGTTGAGGCAACGGAACACTTCCTTGCGAGGATCGCGAAGGACAACCACGCGCTGGGCGCCTTCGTCACGGTGACGGCGGACCAAGCGATACTCGACGCCCGGGCGGCCGATGCAAGCTATGTTCGCCAGCACGGCAAAGGAGCAGAACTTCCGCTCCTGCATGGTGTGCCGCTGGCGTTCAAGGACCTCACCGATGTTGCTGGAGTCGCGACCACCCACGGCAGTGCGGCGCTGGACCGCAAACCCGCACCTGAGGACGGAGCCCTCGCTGCTACGCTCAAGGGCGCCGGCGCGATCTCACTGGGCAAGACCCAGGTTCCGGAATTCGGGCTGACGGCTTACAGCGAAAACCGCATCGCACCGCCGTCGCGCAACCCGCACGCCTTGAGCCGCAGCTCTGGCGGATCATCAGGAGGGAGCGCTGCCGCGGTTGCCGCTGGCTTGGTTCCCTTCGCCCCCGGGAGCGACGGCGGTGGTTCCATACGTATTCCGGCTGCGGCATGTGGCCTTCTGGGGTTAAAGCCGGGCCGCGGCTTGGTGCCCGCTGGCGAAAGCGTCGGTGACGCCGCGCGCTTGGTGGTTGCCGGGCCGTTGGCGCGTTCCGCAGCGGATGCCGCGCTCATGATGGACGCCTTGGTTCCACGCGTAAGCCAGCCAAAACGGGGTTACCTTGCGGCCGTTGGAGAAGCGCCGGCCGCTTTGCGCATCGGCGTGAGCTTGGACAGCCCATGGTCCACCACCTTTCCCTTCACCCCGGAGCAGGAAGCCTTGGATGCCCTCAACACGGGCATCAAGCTGCTGACGGACGCCGGCCATTCAGTGTTCGACGCCGAGATCCGCTACGACAACCGCTATCCGGAAGCGTTCACCGCTGCCTGGACCGCCGGGGTCGGAAGCGCCCGCATCCTGCCACAGCGCGAGGCCCTGCTGACCCCGCTGACCCGGACCTTCCGGCGTCGAGCGCAACAACGGAGCGCGGCGAAGGTCAACGAGGCCACCAGCTTCCTGCGGCAGTTCACTCACGACACCGTTATCCAGTACGCGCAGTGGGACCTGGTGCTGACGCCATCGCTGGCGCAGACGCCAAGACCCGTGGGTTGGTTCACCGGGAAGGACCCCGGTGGAGAGCAGTGGCCTGCCCCGGACTGGCCCGGCGACGCGGACGATGACTACCGCAAGCAGTGCGAGTTTGCGCCTTGGTCCTCCATGGTGAATGTGTGCGGGCTGCCGGCAATCACGCTGCCCGTGTACTGGACCGGAGCGACGCCCCGCGAGGGGCTTCCGATGGGAATCCAACTCATTGGAAAACCGGGATCCGAGCTCCTGCTCCTGCAGCTCGCAGCACAGCTTGAAGCTCGGGAAAAAACGGCCGTCCGGCCCCTTTGAACGTTTGTCCAGGGAATCCGGAAATATGACTTAATGCGTCGTCAATGCCAGCATGGGATAAATGAGCACATCTCTAGACACGGCGGCGCCCGCCAAAATCACGGGCGATACGTCCTTCTTCGGCCACCCAAAGATGCTGGCCAGCCTGTTCTCCGTGGAGATGTGGGAACGCTTCTCCTTCTACGGCATGCAGGGCATCCTGCTGTACTACATGTACTTCACCGCGGACCAGGGCGGACTCGCGATCGACAAGTCGCTCGCGGCCGGACTGGTTGGCGCCTACGGCGGAGGCGTGTACCTCTCCACAATCCTGGGCGCTTGGTTGGCGGACCGGATTTTCGGCTCGGAA
This sequence comes from Arthrobacter sp. FW306-04-A, assembly GCF_044358315.1. Classification (GTDB taxonomy): domain Bacteria; phylum Actinomycetota; class Actinomycetes; order Actinomycetales; family Micrococcaceae; genus Arthrobacter. The sequence continues at coordinate 74,472 of NZ_CP084559.1, read as the reverse complement.
CGGGTACTGTTCGGCTCGGCCATCATGATCATGGCCGGCCACATAGCGCTGGCGCTCCTGCCCGGCATCCCCGGCCTGGTAGCAGGCTTGGTACTGGTAGGCGTTGGGTCCGGTGGCCTCAAGGCGAACGCCACGGCGCTGGTTGGCACCCTTTATGGCGAGAAGGACGAACGCCGTGACGCCGGCTTCTCCATCTTCTACATGGGCATCAACATTGGCGGCCTGATCGGACCGCTCGTTACGGGTTGGCTGCAGGAAAGCAGCGGCTTCCACTGGGGCTTCGGCGCAGCCGCAGTCGGCATGGCGATCGGCCTGGGCGTCTATGCACTGGGCCGCAACAAGCTCCCTGAAGAAGCGCACCGCGTCCCGAACCCCCTTCCTTTGGCACAACGGAGGCGCTACGGGCTGATCTTCCTGGGCATCGCCGTCGTTATCGCTGTTCTGCTGCTGACCGGCGTGGTGAATCCGGGCAACCTGGCCCGCAGCATGGCTTACGCCGCTATTGTCGCCTCGGTGATCTATTTCGCGCTGATCTTCAGAAGCAAGAAGGTCACGCCGTTTGAGCGCAAACGGGTTGTCGCGTTCATTCCGCTGTACATCGCGTCAGCAGCGTTCTGGGCGCTCTTCCAGCAGCAGTTCACGTTCATTGCCGTGTACTCGGAGGAGAAGCTGGACCGCAATCTCTTCGGCTGGGAGATGCCGGCCGCCTGGATTCAGTCGATCAACCCTGTATTCATCATTATCTTTGCCGGCGTCATGGCTGCCCTGTGGACAAAACTTGGTCCGAAGCAGCCGGGATCCCCCATCAAGTTCGCTGCCGGACTCTTCGTCATGGGCCTGGCGTTCCTGGCCTTCATCCCCCTGACGGGCGCCGGAAAGACACCCCTGCTGGTGCTGGTGGGAATCCTGTTCCTCTTCACTTTGGCGGAGTTGTTCCTGTCCCCCATCGGCCTGTCCGTGAGCACCAAGCTGGCCCCCAAGGCGTTCCACACCCAGATGGTGGCCTTGTTCTTCCTCTCGGTGTCCCTCGGCACCGCGCTGGCCGGCATCCTGGCTGGACTTTACAACCCGGCCGACGAGTTGCCCTACTTCCTTGGCGTCGGTGGCACGGCCGTTGTGATCGCGGTGGCCTTGGCTGCCGGCTCGCCCGCCATCAAGAAATTGATGGGCGGCGTCCGCTAGTCCCTTAACAAGGAAAGCTCATACAACGACGGCGGCCGGAGCGTTTGGCGGGATTCCCACCAGGCGCGCCGGCCGTCGTCGTCGTCGTTGCTAGTAGTTGTAGTTGTAACGCGAAGCCGTGGTGGCGATTACGGCGATAAAGATCCAGAAGATGATCACGAGAACAATGCCCAGGTAACCCATCACGAGGCCCGCGATGGCCATGCCTTTACCCGCCGGCTCCCTCTTGAGGGCCATGTGCCCGAGGATCACGGCGGCTACTTGCGGAAGGACAAAGAAGCCAAAGCCCACAAAGACGGCGATGCCGCAGCACATGCTGGCGATGCTCAGGCCCTTCGGCTCGACGGGCATGCCGTAGTAGGCGGGCTGGCCGTAGGGGCTGGCGGGCTGCCCGTATGCAGGCTGGCCTTGGGGAGGTTGACCATAAGGCGAAGCGGGCTGGCCATATGCCGGTTGCTGTCCATAAGCGGGTTGCCCGAACTGGGCCGGACCGCCTTGGGGCTGACCATACGGTTCCTGCGGCTGCTGCTGTTGGGGCTCCGTTTGGGGCTGCGTTTCGGGCTGGCCGTAAGGGCCCGGAGCAGCTGGCGAGGCAAACGGCTGTTCGCCGTACGGGTTTTCGCTGGCTTCGGGTACCGGCGGCCCAAACGACGGCGGTTCGTAGCCCTTGGGCGGTTCATCACCCTGGGGGGCGTTCTCGGGTTTAGCTGGCTGGTCTGTCATGGAAAATCCCCCTCGTGAGTCTTTCTGCCAGCCTACCGCCGAGCCAAGGCGCACATAAGCTCCCGGCGCCCCAACTCCCAAACCCCGTGCCGCACTCCGGTAAACGGGTAGTGAATCTTCGTTAGCGAAGCGGAAATACGATGTCATAGGCGCCGCAATAGTGGTTTTTCTCTTCAAGCGCGCCGGACCGTCTGGCATGCTGGGTCAATGGCTAGCCGTGCGGGCACTGTTGCCCTTCCCCAGGACCTTGTAGACATCACCGCTCTTCTTGACGCGTACTACGACGTGACGCCGGATCTCAGTGATCCCGCCCAGCGTGTTGCATTCGGTACTTCCGGACACCGGGGTTCGAGCCTGAAGGCCTCGTTCAACGAAGGGCACATCCTCGCCATCACCCAAGCGATCGTGGAATACCGTGCCGGCCAGGGCATCACCGGCCCTCTCTTCTTGGCCAAGGACACCCACGGGCTGAGCGAACCAGCGCAGAATTCCGCCCTTGAAGTCCTCGCCGCCAACGGCGTCAACGTCCTGATCGACGCGCGGCACGGCTACACGCCCACCCCGGCGCTCAGCCACGCGATCCTGAAGTACAACAATGAGGCCGGCCCGGGGCAGCCCCAGGCGGATGGCATCGTGGTCACCCCGAGCCACAACCCTCCTGCCGACGGTGGATTCAAATACAACCCCCCGCATGGCGGCCCTGCCGACACGGATGCCACAGGCTGGATCGCCAACCGCGCCAACGAACTCCTGGAAAACGGTCTGCGCGGCGTCAAACGGATTCCGCTGAACGACGCGCTCAAAGCGGAGGGCACCGGCAAGTTCGATTTCCTCAGCAGCTACGTGGACGATCTCCCGGCCGTCCTGGACCTCGACGCGATCCGCAAGGCCGGCGTCCGCATCGGGGCAGACCCCATGGGCGGCGCATCCGTGGACTACTGGGGTGAAATCGGCGAGCGTCACCAGCTGGACCTCACGGTGGTCAACCCCACCGTTGACCCGCAATGGGCCTTCATGACCCTCGACTGGGACGAGAAGATCCGCATGGATTGCTCTTCACCGTCGGCCATGGCCTCACTCATCAAGCGCATGTCGGACAGCGCGTCGGCCGGCACGGGTGCCTTCGACGTCGCTACCGGAAACGACGCCGACGCCGACCGCCACGGCATCGTGACGCCCGACGGCGGGTTGATGAACCCGAACCACTACCTCGCCGTCGCGATCGACTACCTGTACCGCAACCGGACCGGCTGGAACCCCCAGTCCGTGGTCGGCAAGACCCTGGTGTCCTCCTCCATCATTGACCGCGTGGCCGCAGGGCTGGGCCGCAAGCTCGTGGAAGTTCCGGTGGGCTTCAAGTGGTTCGTGCCGGGCCTGCTCTCCGGCGAGGGTGCCTTCGGCGGCGAAGAGTCTGCGGGTGCTTCGTTCAACAAGCGCGACGGCAGCGTCTGGACCACCGACAAGGACGGCATCCTGCTGGCCCTCCTGGCATCGGAGATCACGGCAGTCGCAGGCAAGTCGCCGTCCCAGCTGTACAAGGGCCTCACGGACCAGTTCGGCTCGCCCGTCTATGCCAGGATCGACGCTGCCGCCACGCGCGAGCAGAAGGCCGCACTCGGCAAGCTCTCGTCGTCGGACGTTACTGCCACCACGCTGGCGGGCGAGGAAATCATCGCCAAACTGACCGAAGCCCCCGGCAACGGCGCGTCAATCGGCGGGCTCAAGGTGGTCACAGAGAACGCCTGGTTCGCGGCCCGTCCCTCCGGAACCGAGGACGTGTACAAGATCTACGCCGAGTCCTTCAAGGGCGCCGACCACCTCAAGCAGGTCCAGGAAGAGGCCAAGGCGCTTGTGGACGGCGTGATTTCCTAACGCTAGCTGGACTCCGCCGGAAGGCGCCACAGCTTCAGGATCCTGCGGATCGTGTGGTTGCCTTCCGGCGCCATGTCCACCAGCGCGATCTGGTCGAGCACGACGGCGTCACCCGGCTTGGGACGCTTGCCGTCGTGGTGCGAAATGTGCGGACGGTAGTGGTCAAGGACGTAGCGCGGGGTCGCCGCGCGCCCTCCAACGCTCTCCATGGCGTCGAACAGTTCCTCGTGCAAGCCCTGCAAAATGGGATGGGGGTCCACCAGGCTGACCCGGATGGAACCTTGGTGACCGAATCCGGCGTCTGGCCCCACCGAAAGTTCCGCCCCGAGGGCACCCAGCGCGGGCGCTGAAACAAGCTCGCTGAGACGAGTGGCGACGTCGTCACCATCGGAGGGCTCGACGTCGAACCTCAGCAAGGTGATGTGCAGGGGCCAGTCGCTGCGCGGAAAGACCAACCCGTCAGTCACCGCTTCGACGAACGCCACCAGAATCAGGTTCCGCATAAGGAAATTTTGCCACCGCAGGTGGGAGAGAGCCTGTCGAGGCAAACGCTCGCTCACTTATCGGCTAGAAACACCGACCCTCCATCACATATCCGGCCTTAAGCACCGACGCTCGCTCACAAGACGTGAGCGAGCGCCGGCGGCGAAAAGGTCGCCAAAAGTGATCGAGGGTCACATGGGGCGGGGGCGTTAGACGGTGCGGACAACGTCCTCGTACGCGAACTTCGGCTTGGCTTCACCAAAGGCGTCCGGACCCGGCTGGCCGATGTTGACCACGAGGAAGCTCTTCTGGTCCCCGGCAGGGAAGAATTCGGCGTCGATCGCGGCGAAGTCGGCGCCGGTCATGGGGCCGGCAGCGAAGCCGAGGGAGCGGACCGCGAGGATGAAGTACCCGGCCTGCAGGTGGGCGTTGTTGTTGCCCGTGGTTGCGGTGAACTCGGGGTCGGCGTCGTACATGGCCTTCGGGGCGGCGTACACGGGAAGGAACTTGTCCCACTGCTGGTGCCAGGCAGTGTCGTAGGAGAGCACGGCGACCAGCGGGGCAGAGGCGGTCTTCGCCTTGTTGCCCGGGGAGAGGGCTTCGACGAGCTTGGCGCGGGCTTCGTCCGAGCGGACGTACGTGACGCGCAGGGGCTGGGAGTTGAACGCCGTCGGGCCGAACTTGGTCAGTTCGTAGATGGCCTGGGCCTGCTCTTCGGAGACTTCACCGGCAAAGGAGTTGGCAGTGCGGGCTTCGGCAAAGATGGCGTCGACTGCTGCGGCGTCAATCACTGCTTCTTCATGGGCGATTGTCATTCGCGTACCTTTCGCTGGGCCCGCAGCCATTAAGGGCCGGGCGCTTGTGCTTTCCATGGTTGCAACTTCAACTTCCCCTCGCCTCTTCCCAGGAAGCCACGTGACGTTCCACACAGCGAAAGCGGCGGGCGGTCCGGGCGGTAAGGTTGCACCCGGACAATCACAACTTTCAGGGAAGGCTCCCGTCGATGAGCATGCTCGGAACCAAATGGAAGCTGCACGGCAACGGCAAGACGATCCGGCCCGGACACGTAGTGGCGCCCGAGGAGCGGCTCGCGTGGCCGCTGACCATCGGGGTCGGCATGCAGCACGTCGTCGCGATGTTCGGAGCCACCTTCCTGGTGCCCATCATCACGGGGATGCCGCCGGCCACCACGCTGCTCTTTTCCGGCATCGGCACCCTGTTGTTCCTGGTCATCACCAAGGGCCGCGTACCTAGCTACCTTGGCTCGAGCTTTGCCTTCATCGCTCCCATCATGGCGTCCCAGCAGCAGTTCGGCGTTCCCGGTGCGCTGGGCGGGGTGGTGCTTGCCGGCGTCGTACTGGCGCTTGTCGGTGCGGTGGTGCAAAAGTTCGGCGCCGAATGGATCAACCGGACCATGCCGCCCATCGTGACCGGCGCGATCGTTGCCCTAATCGGGCTGAACCTTGCGCCGGCCGCGAAGGCGAACTTCGACAAGGCCCCGATCACCGCCCTCGTAACGCTCGTGACGATCATCCTTGTGAGCGTCCTTTTTCGCGGCATTCTGGGCCGCCTGAGCATCTTGGTGGGTGTGGTGGTGGGTTACGTCACCGCCATGGGGCGCGGTGAAGTGGACTACTCCAAAATGGATTCAGCCTCGTGGATCGGCCTGCCGCACTTCCAGACGCCCGAGTTCCACCTCGGCGTCGTGGGCTTGTTCGTGCCGGTTGTCTTGGTGCTTGTGGCCGAGAACGTAGGGCACGTGAAGTCTGTGGCAGCGATGACGGGGCGAAACCTCGACGACGTCTCTGGCCGCGCGTTGATGGCCGACGGCGTCGCGACGGTCCTCGCCGGATTCGGCGGCGGCTCCGGCACCACCACCTACGCCGAGAACATTGGCGTCATGGCGGCCACGAAGGTCTACTCGACGGCGGCCTACTGGGTTGCGGGGACCTTCGCCATCCTGTTGAGCTTCTCGCCCAAGTTCGGCGAACTCATCGCCACCGTCCCCGCTGGCGTTCTGGGCGGGGCCGCGACCATGCTGTACGGGATGATCGGCGTCCTCGGCGTGAAGATCTGGGTGCAGAACAAGGTCAACTTCTCCAACCCCATTAACCTGACCACGGCCGCGGTCGCTTTGATTATTGGGATTGCCGATTACACCTGGACCATCGGGGAACTGAAGTTCACGGGCATCGCGCTGGGTTCGGCAGCCGCCCTGGTGGTCTACCACGGCATGAAGGGCCTGGCGCGTTGGCGCGGTACCGTCGCCGAGCCCGAGATGGAGACGGCAGGGCTGCCGCCGGCGGCGAAGGCAGCGATGAATGCGGCGGCAAAGAGGAGCCGGAAGAAGGGGTAGAGGCCTTTCCTCGGGACAATTCACGTGTTCGGCGGAGAAGGTTTCCCTCCCCGCCGAACACACAGCTATGACAGGCGACTGCGGACAATCTCGCTGACTGCCTTGCCGTCGAAGCGCCCAGCGACCTTTTCGGAGACCGGCTTCATGACATAGCCCATGTGCATAAGGGACAGTTCCACGCCGTCGGCCTTGAGCGAGGCAATGGTCTCGTCAACGATGGACTCGACTTCTTCGGCGGTCAGCGGTTTCGGAAGATAGGCCTCGATTACCTCGGCATCCGCGATCTCCGTGGTGGCACGCTCGGACTCTCCGGCCTCCTCGTAAAGGCGGGCGACCTGGTGATACTGGGAAGCCTCCTTCTGCAACATAGCCGTGACCTGGGCGTCATCCAGGTGGATCGGCGTCTGGCCGGCCTTCTCACGGGTGTCAATCTCGCTAAGGACGTTGCGCGTGGCGTTCAGGGCGATGCGGTTGCCATCCTTCATGTGGCTCACGACGTCTGCGTGCAGCCGCTCCTTCAAGGTGGACATGGTGTGCTCCTCGATTCGATGATGCCGTGCTGGCCGGCTGCCAGCCCGGCAGGGGGTGACGGCGTCCCTCGCAGGGTCGTCGCATCGTAGGTGCATGGCTGGAGTCAGGCCCAGACTTGTACATTCATTATCTGCCCCGCGACGACGCCGAGTAACCCCGCAATCCAGCACCGAGCATGCCCCCTCTTAGCTGTGAGCAATGGACATATTCGCACTATGTCCATTCTTCGCATCCACCGGGGGGCATGTCCCGCGGGCCGACATTCCGCGATCTAGACCCCTTCCAGCACCTGGCTCGTAGCCCATGCGAGGTACTTGGCGGCATTCGCTACGGCGTCATCGGCGTCGGGCAGTCCGTTTTTGCGCTGCGCTGCGTCCCTAGATCTAGCAATGTCGAGCAACTGTGCCGCGGCCACCACCCCATGGCCCGCGAGTTCCTCGGGGGTCACCAGAATCCTGCCCGCCACCACAATCACCGGAATGCCGTGATCGTGGGCCGAATCGGCCAGGGCGATGGGCGCCTTGCCCGTCAGCGACTGCGAGTCCATGGAGCCTTCGCCCGTGATCACCAGGTCCGCGCCGCCGAGTTGTTCAGGAAGACCCGTCAGTCCCGCCACGAGCGCAAAACCGCCTTCCAGCGTCGCCCGTGTGAAGGCCAAGAACGACGCCGGGAATCCGCCCGCCGCGCCAGCTCCGGGAACGTTGACGTCCTGTCCGCCCGCTTCCCGCAGCAGGGACGCCCAGTTACGCAGGCCGGCGTCGAGCAGTTCCACGGCGTCCTGGTCCGCGCCCTTCTGCGGACCGAAAACATGCGCCGCGCCGTCGTCGCCAAAGAGCGGGTTCTGGACGTCGACGGCGATCCGGAACCTCACCGCGGTCAGCCGCGGATCCAGCCCGGAGAGGTCGAGGGATACGACGTCGGCGAGCGAGCCTCCGCCAAGCGGAACCACGTTCCCGGCCGCATCCAGGGGTTTGAGCCCGAGGGCGCGCAAGGCGCCGCTGCCGCCGTCGGACATCGCGGAACCGCCCAAGCCGAGCACAATTTCCGTGGCTCCGGCATCCAGGGCCGCTGCGATGAGTTGGCCGCAGCCGTAGCTGTGGGCGCGCAAGGCGTTCTCCGGCGTCGGCTCCATGTGCGCCAATCCGGATGCTTGTGCTGTTTCGATCACCGCGGTGGCTCCGCCGAAGGCATTTTGCCGGATGGCCCACGCGGCGCCCACCGGCTTGAGAATGGGGCCGACGACTGCATTGATCCGCTCTTCGTACCCCGCCGCGACGGCCGCTTCGAGCGTTCCTTCGCCACCGTCGGCGATGGGGAACTGTGTCACCACGGCATCCGGATACACCCGCAATGCCCCCTCGGCCATGGCCGATGCTGCCTCGGCAGCAGTGAGGGAACCTTTGAACTTGTCCGGGGCAATCAGGATGCGCATCCTCCCATCCTGCCAGCGGGGCTAAGCTTTTCGCAGATTCGTGCGTGGAGATGTCGAAAACAGCTCGCGCCGTTCGTATAGAGGGTGAGACGCGGGCAAGGTGCCTGCGCCACATCCCAAGGAGGAACAGTCATGTCACGCTATCTGCTCAGCATCTACCAACCTGACGGCCCCACTCCGGAACCGGACGTCCTCAACAAAATCATGGCCGATCTTGACGTCTTGAACCAGGAAATGCACGACGCCGGCGCCTGGGTTTTCACAGGTGGGCTGCACCCCGCCAGCACCTCCACTGTGGTGCGGGTGAGCGACGGCGAAGTGCTCACGACCGACGGTCCGTTCGCCGAGGCCAAGGAACACGTGGGCGGGCTTTGGGTCATCGAAGCCCCGGACTTGGACGTGGCACTTGAGTGGGGACGCAAAGCCGCCCAAGCCACCACCCTGCCAATCGAAGTCCGGCCCTTCGCGGGCTACCGGGAATAGTTTCCCCATGGTCCATATTTCGGAGATCGGTCAAATATTCCGCGAAGAGTATGGACGCTCCGTGGCCGTCCTGGTCCGCGTTTTAGGCAGCATCGACGCCGCCGAGGACGCGGTCCAGGATGCATTCACCGAGGCCGTGGCCCGCTGGCCGGACACCGGACTGCCGCCAAGCCCGGCCGGTTGGATCATCACCACCGCCCGCAATCGCGCCATCGACAGGCTGCGCCGCGAGGCTTCCGGCAGGGAGAAACTCGCCCGAGTGGCGCTCCTGCAGGGCGATGAAACCGAAGCAATCGAGGTGGACACGGTGGAGGACAACCAGCTCCGGCTGATCTTTACGTGCTGCCACCCGGCCCTCAACCGGGCTGCCCAGGTGGCGCTGACGCTCAAACTTTTGAGTGGGCTCACTACTGCCGAAATTGCCCACGCGTTCCTGGTGCCCGAGCCCACCATGGCCCAGCGTCTGGTGCGGGCGAAGGGCAAGATCCGCGACGCACACGTCCCCTACCGGGTGCCGACCGGGGCCGAACTGCCTGAGCGGCTGAAGTCGGTGCTGGCCGTGGTCTACCTGGTCTTCAATGAGGGTTACGCGGCGAGCTCGGGCGCCGGACTGGTGCGCGAAAATCTCTGCCGCGAGGCCGTTCGTCTCGGCAGGCTCATCGTGGACCTTATGCCCGATGAACCCGAGGCCAAGGGGCTCTTGGCCCTCATGCTGCTTCTCGATTCCCGGCGTGCCGCCCGGACAACTCCCGACGGCGGCCTGGTACTGCTCGCGGACCAAGACCGCGGCCGCTGGGACACCAGGCTGATTGCCGAGGGACAACTGTTGGTGCGGCAATGCTTGAAGAGGAACCAGCCCGGACCGTACCAATTGCAGGCTGCCATCAACGCCGTGCACAGCGATGCCGCCCGGCCGGAGGACACCGATTGGCGTCAAATCCTGGCGCTGTACGGACAACTCCTGGCCTTGGAGCCGACGCCGGTGGTCGCCTTGAACCGAGCCGTGGCCCTCGCTGAGGTGGAAGGACCCGCCGCGGGTCTTGCCGCCGTCGACGTCCTTGAGCTGGGCAACTACTACTTGTTCCACGCCGTGAGGGCGGACCTGCTCCGGCACCTCGGCCGCGACGACGAAGCTGTCGCCGCTTACCGCGCCGCGCAGGCGCGCACAGCCAACGAAGCCGAGCGCGACTTCCTGGACGCGCGGGCCCGGGCGCTCACCACCACTGCCCCCGGCCTTGCAGCACCAACTTCAGACGATCCGCATGGTCGGTGACGATCCCGTCAACGCCCATATCCAGCAGCCTGGCCATCTCTGCGGAGTCGTTGACCGTCCAGACGTGCACCTGCAGCCCGATCCGGTGCGCCCTCCGCACGAAACCGGGAGTCACCACCGTCAAGGGTCCGTAGCGGACCGGCACTTGGAGGGCGTCGACGTCGTGCAGAATCTTCGCCAGCCATCGCTCTGGAAGAAGCGGTCCCAGAAGGGTGAAGACGGCATTGCAGACGATGCCCGCCGAGGATGCCGTACGACGGCCGAGCAGGCGCAGGACAGCACGACGCCGGCGATCGGAGAAGCTAGCAATCAACACGCGGTCATGGGCGTCAAGCTGCTCGATGACCCCGGCGAGGGCTTTGACGGTGTGCCAGTCCTTGACGTCGATATTCAGCCGGGCCTCGGGAAATTCGGCAAGGATGTCTGCGAAGAGGGGAACCGCTTCGCGGCCGCCAATGCGTGCCTCGGCAACCTCAGCAGCGCTGAGGCTGGAGATCCGGCCGTGGCGGTCCGTGACGCGTTCCAGCGTCTCGTCATGGAAAAGGAGCACCACCCCATCGGCGGAAGTGCGTGCATCGGATTCCAGATGCGTGAAGCCAAGCTCGAGCGCGGCCCTGAAAGCCGAGGCCGAGTTCTCGAGTCCGTCCGGCGAAAACCCGCGATGCGCGAAGCCAAGCGGCGCGGTTTGTCCGTCAGGACGGCTGAAGAAAGGCAAGTTCAGGCTCACACGGGTAGCGTAACCCGCGGCGGGGCGGCCCATAGCTGCGCGGCAGGCTGATCCGGTCAGGATTCCTGCGGGACGATCTCCACGCCGTCGCCGCAGTGCACCAGGGTGCGGCCGCGGCCGCCATCGAGGTTTACCCAAACAACGCTGTGGTCACCGGAAACGGCGTCCACCTGTCCGAGGTTCTCAAACCCCGGCGCGACCTTGACTCTCACGCGGTCCCCGCGGCGCAACTGCTTCCAATGTTCAGCCGGCGCTGCGCGGCGAACCGGAGCGTCGGGCCACCCGGTCGTCTTTCTCTTTGCCATCTTGTCCCCATATTTGTTCGGTATCGAATGGCAAAAGACTATGGGGGCAAGTTGAACGGCAGTTGGACTGAAGCTGTGTAATACGTGAGCGGGCCGGCCCGGCTGGAAAGTGCTGCTAAATGATGGCGGCGCGCAGTTGCTTCGCGGCCAGCGCGGGGTCGTCTGCGCCGTAGATGGAACCGCCGACGACGGCGACATCCGCTCCGGCGCGCTGGACGGCTCCGATGGTGGAGAGGTTCACGCCGCCAGCCACGGAGAACGGCACACGGGCTTCCTCGCCGGCGCTCAGCAGGACGTCCAGGTTGTAGCCCGGCTTTGCCTGCTCATCGAGGCCGGCGTGGAACTCGATGAACTTGGCACCGAGTGCCCGGGATTCCTTAGCACGGGTTACCTTGTCCGCAACGCCGATCAGGTCCACCACGATGCCCTTGTTGTGTGCCTTGGCCGCCTTGACTGCACCGGCGATGGTGGAGTCGTCTGCGCCGCCGAGCACTGAAACGAGGTCTGCGCCGGCCTTGAAAGCGATGTCGGCCTCAAGCTCGCCGGCGTCCATGGTCTTGAGGTCGGCGAAGACGATCTTGTCCGGGTGGGCTTTCTTGATGGCGGTCACTACGGACAGGCCTTCGCTTTTCACGAGGGGAGTGCCGAGTTCGATGATGTCCACGTATTCGGCCACCTGGCCCGCGATCTCGAGGGCAGCTTCGGTGGTGAGGACGTCGATAGCGACTTGCAGCTTCATGGAGGGGGTCTCTTTCCGTAGTTTGTTGTGTTGTTGGTGAGGGGAAATCAAGGGCTATTCGAGGTTGGCGTGGCGGAGCCAGAGTTCCTCGGCCGGGGTTGCGTCGTTGTCCCACAAGGTCTGGAAGACTGCTTCGGCAACAAGGAAAAGCACCTGCTCGAACAGGCTGCCGGAATACTGGCGGGACACTGCAGATCCGTGGTCTGTCTTCTGCGCAGCGGGAATGATGACGACGACGTCGGCCAGTTCCGCGAGCGGGGACGTTGCGTTCGTGGTGTACACAGCAATCCTGGCGCCGGCTTTGGAGGCGGTCTCGGCAGAGCGCACGACGCCTGAGGTCGTCCCGGAGCCCGAGGCAAGCAGCAGGAGGTCGCCCGAGCGGATAGCCGGCGTCGTGGTGTCCCCGGCGATGTGCACGTCGAAGCCGAGGTGCATCAAGCGCATCGCAGCCATTCGGAGCACAAGGCCGCTGCGGCCGGCTCCTGCAACAAAGATCCGGCCGGTGACCGAGTTCCCCGCGGTCCGGATTTCCGTGGCCAGGCGGGACAGCTGCCGCAGGTCCACTTCAGCGGCGGTTTCCGCTATCTCGCTACCTACGAGGGCCAGGCTCAGGTCAATGTCTTGGCGTAGGTCGACGTCCTGGGCGCCGCGAGCCGGGATGCGATCTTGGTCCGATCCGGCGTGGACAGTCTCTGCGGTGGTGGTCATGCGTTACCTCCTGCTCAGTTGATTGCTCCGTTTGAATCAATCGTTCAGGATTGAACGGATAGGCGTAACGCTGAGCATGGGCAGTCCTTGCTATCCGTTTGGGTAGTGAAGATCGTGACGATAAAGCTAAAGTGGCGGGATGACTCCAAGCACGTGGACCCTCATGGAAGCGGTTGCCGAACTAGCGAACGCCCCGTTGATGAGCATCGCCGAGCGACTTCGTGAAGCGGCGCTGCCCTACGTGGGCAGCAGCGCGCTGGTCATTTTCACCGAGGACTGCACTGGCCGGCCCCAGAAGAAGGCAGGGGCGGAGGGCATCATCAGCCGCGTCTCCATTCCTGAACTGGACCAGTTGCGCTCCCGTGTTGCCGAAGGCGAGGCCTGGAAGGGAGAGGCGACCATCGCCGGAGGCCAGCGTCCCGTTCTTGCCTTGACGTCCAAGACCAATGCGCTGCTGACCCTTACTGAACCGGTCCTGCCCGAAGAACCGTTGGAGCGTGAGTCAGCGCTGCGGATGCTCGATTACTTGTGGCAACTGACGGCGCGGCGCATCCAGGAGAAGGTGGCGGACGCGCCGCCGTCGTACCTCTTGGAATCCCGCGCGGCTTCCGCCGAGCGGCTCCGCGTCACGGCCGAACTCGTCGACAAGCATTCCACCACGCTGGAGACTATGTTGGCGGCGCTACGATCGGGCTCCCTCGACGACGCTGCCGCCCGCAAGGCCGTCACGGATCTCGCCGCTACCTCCCTCGTCAATCTGCGGACGTTGAGCGACCGCACATCGGATCTCGTGGAAGAGCCTGTGGCCACCGCGTTTGAAAGGCTCCGGGAGGACCTGCGGCCACTCATGCACTTCAGCGGGCTCGACATCCAGTTCATCGAGCCACCGGTCAACGGCCGTGCCTTGCCCGGCGAAGTAGCCCATGCTGCCCGGGCGATCGTGCGGGGTCTGGTACTGGCCATCGTGGAGCAACCCGCGGTGAGGCGTGTGCGGGTGCAATGGGACTGCGACGGCGTGAACCTCCTCATCAATGTGCGCGACGACGGCCTGGGTGAGCTGGCTGCGGATTCGCCCAACATTGCCCGGCTCAACAGCAGAGTGACAGCACTGGACGGCCGCATGAACATCGAGGTCATGGCCGGCTGGGGAGCGGACGTTCAGGTGGTCCTGCCGCTGGATCCACCGTCAGCTCCCTCAGGCGATATCGGCGGATGGGGCCTGGCGGAGCGCGAAATGGAAGTTCTTCAACTATTGGCGTCCGGACAGCGCAACCGGGCCATTTCCTCGAAGCTGCACATCAGCGAAAACACGGTTAAATTCCATGTCAGGAATATCTTCAGGAAGCTCGGCGTGGGTTCACGAACAGAGGCCATTGCCTTGGCGCACAGCCACGGACTGCGGACTCAGGGATAGTCCCGGCCGTTTACACGACTGACTAGACCCGCAGTGAAGCGAGCTTTGCCTCGAGAATCTGGGCCACGCCGTCGTCGTCGAAGTGCGGTGCTTGCTGGCCCGCGGCGCTGATGGCCTCGGGGTGGCCGCTGGCCATCGCGTAACCGTCGCCGGCCCAGCGCAGCATCTCGACGTCATTGGGCATGTCACCGAAAGCCACTACCTCAGCGGCCGCGATGCCCCTGGATGCCGCGTATAGGGCCAGCGTGACGGCCTTGTTGATGCCGGGGGCGGACATCTCCAGGAGTGCGGTCCGCGGCGCGGAATGGGTAGTCTCCACAAGATGCGCGACGGCGGACTGCACCTCTGCCAGGAAATCATCCGGCGTACCGGTGCGGGTCACGGCAAGGAACTTTACGACGGCGTCATCCGCGGTGAGGGTTTCATCCAACCGAGCGGGCGTGAACTCGGCCAGGAGCTCACTCGTTTCGTTTTCGATGAAACCCGGCTCAAGGTGGAATCCCGTGAGGGTTTCGGCCGCGAACAAAGCGTCGGGGCGGAGCTGCTTGATGATCCGGCGCGCCTCAAGCACGGACTCGATGCTCAAGGCATCGGCGGAAATCAGCTTGTCGGCCTCAAGATCCCACACCACGGCTCCGTTGGAACAGATGACGGTGCCAGTGTGGCCGATCTGTTCGCGGAGCGGGTAGAGCCAGCGCGGCGGCCGCCCCGTCACGAACACCACCTCGATGCCCGCGTCACGGCAAGCATGGAAAGCCCGGATGGTGCGGCTGCTTATCTTGCCGTCATGGCCAAGGATGGTGCCGTCGATGTCACTTGCTACGAGCCGCATTATGTCAGTCTACGTGCGGTCAGCCTCGGAGCGCGGCTGGGAGTTAGCGGCGCTCGAAATGGCCCGTGATCACGGCCCGGCCCAAGGTATGTGACGTCAGCTTGCGGACAAGAGCACCGGTGGAGGCACCGGCGTCGAGGCCCAACTCTTCGACATCGACGGCGTGCACAGCCACGATGTACCGGTGCGGGCCGTGCCCGGGCGGAGGCGCGGCACCCAGATAACCGGAGAACCCGGCGTCGTTCTTCAACTGGAAAGCGCCGGACGGCAGGTCAGAACCACCCTGGGTGCCCGCGCCGGCAGGCAAGGAGCGCACACTCGACGGGACGTTGACCACGGCCCAGTGCCAGTAGCCACCGGCTTTGGGGGCATCGGGATCGAAGACGGTAACGACGTAACCCTTGGTGCCATCCGGTGCTCCGCTCCACCTCAGCTGCGGAGATTCATCCTTGCCCCCGGCCACACCGAAGCGTTTGCTGGTCTGTGCCGGTTTGAGTGCGTCACCATCCCTGAGCGATTCGCTGGCGAGGTGGAAGGAGGGGACTCGGGGAAGATCGGCGTAGCTCATGGCTGCCTTTCAATGCTGGCCCCAGCCTCAAGGGCACTCAGGGCGTTGAGTTCCGCGCGTGTCGGCGGGTTCGCGCCTGGCCGGGAAACTGTGACAGCCGCGGCGCGCGCCGCATGGTTGAGAATCCCTTCGAGCACTTCGGCAGGCATGGCATGCAGCTCGTCCCGGTTTTGCGCCCCGGCCAGTCCATGATCGACGATCCCCGAGAGGAGCGCGGCCATGAAGGAATCGCCTGCTCCCACCGTGTCCGCCACGGCTACCTTGGGGGCGTCCACCCGGGCCTCGCCCGAGGCCGTGGCTCCCCACGGTCCGTCCGCTCCCCGTGTGACCACGACGACGGCGGGTCCCGCGCTACCGCCCAAGCGGAGCCAGCGCCGGGCCGATTCCAGGACGTCGACGCCGGGATAGAGCCACTCAAGGTCTTCGTCGGATGCCTTGACTACGTCCGAGAGCGCAACGAAGCGCTCCACTTGGGCGCGAGCATAGTCCCGGTCTGTGATGATGCTGGGCCGGCAGTTGGGATCGAAGCTGATGGTCGCGTTCGGGTGGGCATGCTCGACGGCGGCAAGGACCTCCGCTGCACCTGGCTCCAACATGGTGGCAATGGAACCGGTGTGCAGGAGGGATGTCCCTTGAAGCATGAACGGTAGTCGCGCTGCGAAGCCGGGGAGCTCCCAGGTGAGGTCGAACGTGTAGCTGGCCGCGCCGTCGTCGTCGATCAAGGCAGTGGCAACGCTGGTGGGGTTCTCGTCCGGCGGCAGCGGAACCATGACGGAACTGGAGCGCAGATGGGCTGCGATCGATTCCCCGTACGCGTCCTTGCCGAAGCGGCCGATGAACTGAACGGCGTGATCCAGCCTGGCCAACCCCACCGCAACATTGAGCGGACTGCCGCCCACGTGGGCGTCGACTCCCGAGGAACGCTGGACTACATCGACCAGTGCTTCACCTATGACTGTCAGCATGGCACAACTCTGCCACGCAGATGTGGCGCGCGTCTCGCAATGACAGTTGGTGACTTGTCACAAGCCCGTCACGCCAGCAGCCGCTGCACCAACTCGCGGCATTTCTTGTACGCAACCGCCCTGGGGTCGATCAGGTCGAAATGGTCCCCCGGTACCTTAAGGAGCTGTGCTGCGCCTCCGGACGCAGTGGAAGCAGCAACATAGGCCTCAGACTGGCTGCACGGAACATCTTCGTCAGCGGCAGCGTGGACGGCGAAGACAGGAATACTGATGGGGAGTGACCTCATGGGGTCGGCATAAATATGCCGTTTGGGGTATCTTACGGAGTCGCCGCCCATAAGGTTGTCGACGGCGCCGTTGCTCAGGTTGAGCCGCTCGGCATCGGCCAGGTTCAGCAGCCCTGATTGGCTCACGACGCCGGTCAGCCGTACTGCTGTGCCGTTGTCGTGCCGATGGAGCTGCCGATCGGCGTCGGGGGCGCCAATCTTGGAGAGCTTTTCACGGCCGGCCGCCCAGACCGCAAGGTGGCCGCCCGCAGAGTGTCCCAGCGCCACCACTTTGTCCAGGTTGAGTCCGTGCGTTCCGGCAATCTCCCCCAGATGGTCGATTCCATCGAGGACGTCTTCGAACGTGTGCGGCCACCCTCCACCGTTTCCTG
Source organism: Arthrobacter sp. FW306-04-A (assembly GCF_044358315.1). GTDB lineage: Bacteria > Actinomycetota > Actinomycetes > Actinomycetales > Micrococcaceae > Arthrobacter. The sequence continues at coordinate 57,221 of NZ_CP084559.1, read as the reverse complement.
CCCGGCGGTACTCAAGGTTCCAGGCGGCGATTCCATGCGCTGCGAGGTCCCTGGCAATCGGCTCACCGAGCTCTGCGCCGTATTGCGAGCGCCAATAGCCGCCGTGGATCACCACCACCACTCCGTCGTGCCGACTGCGGTGCGCCTCCAGCGAGTTGTCCGGTACGAACAGCTCGCCCCATTGACTGGAGTGGTCGCCGTAGTAGTACTTGTGCCGCTTCATCGTGTCCTCCTTTGTGCCGAGCCTATCGTGGAGGGACGGCACGGAGGGGGAGCCGAGGAATATAGCGCCCCCGCGGAGCCTTCCGGGGCACACTGTGCGAGCGTAATCTCGGGGGTGAAGCGCGACCTTCGCTTCAGTTCCCGCGGCAAGCGGGAAATGCTCCAAATCCGGAGGTGATTTCAATGATCCGTCGTATCTCCGCGTCGGTTCTTGTGGCATTGACTTTGAGTGTGCTGGCCGTTGCTTCGCCCGCATCAGCGGCAAACCCGCCTGGAACCGGGCGGCCTAATCAGTCCTGCCAATCGCTGGAACCGAACACGCCAGGCAACGCCGCCAACAGCCCGGGATCACCGTTCAACGAGCCAGGCATCAACAGCACCAACGGCGGCGTGGGCGGGCAGAACTACTCCCCTACTTCCCAATACGATGTCGCGTGCTTCCAGGTGTCGCATCGGTAACGCCTGCACCACCTCGATCTAGCTGGAGGACAAGGCTGACCATATCGTTAGCGCAGCCAGCTCCCGAAACTGTCAGCCCGTCCCCGTAAGCTGGAGGCATGGCTAGCAATTGGGACAGCTTGGATCCTGAGCTGCGCGAATCGGTACAGGCGAATGTGGAGCTCTATGCCCGCGTCCGGCCTGCCTTGAAGCTTGTCACCCGTGACGTCCTGCTGACTCTGAGGGACATGCTCAAGAACAGCGAGTCCGTGCCCCTCTTCGTCACGGGACGCACCAAAACGGTCGAATCCTTCCGGGAGAAGATTTCGCGCACCGAAGTGCCGCTGGAGGGCGGCCCGCGGGTGCTGAAGTTCCCGGACCCGTTCCGGACCTTGAATGACATGGTGGGGCTGCGCGTCATCACCAAGCTTCCGGCCGAGAACGCCGCGGTGGCCAACCTCATCAAGCGCCAGCGCCAGCTTTTCGATTGCCGTGGCGATCTTGAGAAGGACATCGGCTCCATCGAGTCCGGCACTTACGGATATTCGAGCCGCCACCTCATCCTTCGCACCATCCAGAACGAAACCGTGAAGGCCTACCAGCAGGTCTTCAATCCGGAAATTCCGCCGAATGGCAGCTACTTTTTCGAATGCCAGATCCGCACGGTTTTTGCGCACGCCTGGAGCGAGATCGAGCACGACATCCGCTTCAAGGCCGAGGATCCGCGCGCTTGGACGCCACACTTCGACCGCCAATTCACCGCAACCGCGGCCATGTTGGAAACCGTTGAGAGCGCCTTCGCCGACCTCCACGAACGTTACGAGGAAGTCCGCGGCTACTGGGATCTGGAAGGCGAAGGCTCCATGCCTCTCACGCCCAACCGTGTGCGGGACGTATGGCGGACCCTACTTCCGCACGTTGACCGTAAAGTTGATGACGACTGGGGCTGGGCTGCGGAGCTTCTCGCCGCACACGGACTGAACAAGACCGTTGAGCTCGCCGGACTCCTTAGCGCGAACCGGATCACCGAGGTCCGCAAGGCCTTGGACCATCGCTACTCCCCCGGACCGGACCGCCTCCTGGATGATCTCCTGCTGTGGCAGTACGGCACCGAACACATCGACCTGACAGCCGAGGCTCCCGACGTCGTCCCCCACCCCCGGCGGGACAGCCTCCAGCGGCGCCTCAAGCAGATTGAACGGTACCGCCTGACCAATAGCTAAGCTGCCGGGCTGAAAACGACGGTCATCTGACATATTTTCCCGATTTGGGTCACGGATTGGGCCTACGTTCAACCGCGGTGCCACGATAGACAGATGCTTGAGGCAACAACCAACCCCACCCAAACCCCCGTCTTGAATCCGGCGCTGGCCGCTGAAGCCAAGATCGCCCGGATTGCGGTCACGGTTTTCCCCCTGCTCGTCGTTCTCGCCGGAGTTGCCGGTTTCCTGCTTCCGGATGCCTTCAAACCACTGGGGCCCAGCGTGCCGTACCTGTTGGGCGTCATTATGTTTTGCATGGGCCTGACGCTTACCCCACCGGACTTCGCGTCAGTGGCTAAACGTCCGTGGGCCGTGGTGCTGGGCATCGTGGCGCACTACGTCATCATGCCGGGTGCGGGTTGGCTGATTGCGGTGGCGCTCAACCTTGAGCCCCAGCTGGCAGTTGGCCTGATCCTGGTGGGCTGCGCGCCGTCCGGCACCGCTTCCAACGTCATGGCTTTCCTCGCGAAAGGCGACGTTGCCCTGTCCGTGGCTGTCGCGTCAGTCTCCACCCTCATTGCACCGATTGTGACCCCTATGCTGGTGTTCTTCCTCGCTGGGTCGTTCCTGAACATCGATGCCGGCTCCATGGTCCTGGACATCGTCAAGACGGTCCTCCTCCCGGTCATCGGGGGTCTGGCTGCCCGTCTCTTCCTCAAGAAGCTCGTCGCCAAGGTGCTGCCGGCACTTCCCTGGGCGTCCGCCGTTGTGATCTCACTGATCGTCGCGGTGGTGGTGGCCGGTAGCGCCAGCAAGATCGTTGCCGCGGGCGGCATCGTATTCCTCGCTGTGGTGCTCCACAACGGTTTCGGCCTCGGCCTGGGCTACCTGGCGGGCAAGCTGGGCCGCCTCGACGACAAAGCACGCCGGGCACTGGCCTTCGAGGTCGGCATGCAGAATTCCGGCCTTGCCGCCACCTTGGCCACGGCACACTTCACCCCGTTTGCCGCGTTGCCGTCCGCAGTTTTCTCGCTCTGGCACAACGTGTCCGGCGCGATTGTCGCAGCCTGGTTGGCGCGGAAGCCGCTCAGGGAGGGCTGACGACTACGGCGTCCGGAACTCCCAAGGCGCGGCCATGGTAGTTCCAACGCCGATTGTACGGCCGGAGAGCCGGTCCAGGAGGAGCGCGATGGCTCCTTCGAGGGCTTCCGGTTCCGGGGTCCCACCGGCAGTTCCCGGGGCCAGGACATCGAATCCGGCAGGCTGCATAGCGTCCGAGATGACAACCTGGGCTACTCCCCGCCGGGCGAGCTCGCCCACCGTGAGGTCAAGAAGAGTGCCGGCCGGAAGGGCACCAATGATGGCGCCATCGGCACCGCCGGAGAGCATGAACCGCCGCCACCCTTCCCCGATGAGGATCACCGGCTGGTAGCCGTGCTCGGGCAAGATGCGCGCAGCAGCCGTGGCCAAAGCACGGTCCCACGGCCATTCGAGATCACCGATGGCAATCGCGACCAGATCGGTCTTGCCGCGGCGCATTCCGCGGGCTGCCTGGTTGGGCACGTATCCCAGCTCCTTGGCAGCCGCCTGCACGCGCGCTTGCGTCGACTCGCTGATGCGGGTGGTGCCGCCGTGGCGTCCGGACAACACATAGGACACGGTGGTGAGGGAGACGCCGGCGCTCTTGGCGACGTCCCGGATGGTCGGCTTCGCTCCAAGTCCCATGACTTAGCGCTTTCCTTTCTTGCGGGAGCCCTTGCCGCGTCCCTTATCCGGGTTCGGAGCATAGCGCTGGGCCACAGCCGGCTTCTTGGCGCCGGTGCCGCGCCTGTCCGGCTTGGGGGCTTTCTTCGGTTTCTCCTGCTGAGCCGAAGGTTGCCGCGAGCTCTGGGCCGTGCGGCCGCGGACGATGCCGATGAATTCCTCAATGACCTCGTTCGTGGAGTCGCTCGGCCACGCCAAGGCGATCTGCGTCCCTTCCGCCCCGGTCAGGCGACGCGCCACCGTGTCCTTGACGTTGAAATGCCGGGCCACGGACATCGGCAGGATCACGAGCCCGGCACCGGAGGCCACCACCTGCATGGCCATCTCGGCCCCGCCCATCCCGCCGACATCCAGGAAGTTCTCCTCCGCGAGATCCTCCAGTGCCACCTCTTCAAACACCGAGATTTCATGGCCTTTCGGGGCCACCACCACGGGTTGCTCTTCGTAGAGCGGGATGACGTTGAGCCCCTCGCGGTCCACTGGCAAGCGCACAAAACTGAGGTCCGCGGAACCGTCGCGTAACACCGCAAGCTGAGCGCCGTCGTCGGACATGAACGAGTGCAGCGGAACACCAGGCATGCGCTCTTCCCAGCGCCGGATCCACTTCCCGGGCGTCACACCGGCGACGTAAGCGAAGCGCAGCTCGCGGGGACCGCTGGATTCGGCATCGGAGGCGTCGGGGGCTCCGGAGTCGGGCAGGGATTCTTGATCGGCAGGCACCAGTTCACAGTACCGCGCACCGTCCGGCAACGCAGAGCCCGCTGAAGCTACGCCGCATACACCTGGACTGCCGTGGCCTTGACCACAAAATAGACGCGCGACCCCGGTTCGAGTCCCAGCTCGGCGGACGCAGCGGGCGTGATGTCCGCTGCCAGATCTCCGGCCCGGACCCGGATGTGGTCGCCGTGCGGTTCAAGATCCGTGATCGCAACCGGGAATGAGTTGCGCGGGCTGCCGTGCGCGGCGTCGAGGAACACTGAAACGGCCGACGGCGGGAAGGCGGCGACGCCGGGCTGGCCCGGTTCCGCTTCATCGTCCAGATGTCCCGCGACATGCAGGCTGGCGCTGTCTGCAAGGCTGGCGCCGCCCGTGGCGGCGGACGTCCTGAGTCCATCCTCCGTCACCGTGCCCGCGAGGAGGTTCACCCCGGCCAATCCCGCGGCGAATTGGCTTCGGGGGCGGCGGAATACCTCACGGGTGGCGCCTTCCTCCACAATCCTGCCCTTTTCCATGACGATCACCCGGTCCGCGAGGATGAGGGCATCCAGGACGTCGTGGGTGATGATGAGGGCGCGACGCCCGGACAGGACGCGCTTGAGGAGCCGGCGCAGGTGCGGAGCGGCATGGATGTCCAAGGCAGACATCGGCTCGTCAAGGAGCAGCAACTCGGGGCTCGCTGCCAGCGCCCGCGCCACGGCGACGCGCTGGGCCTGCCCACCGGACAACTGACCCGGCTTCCGTTCGGCAAGCGGCGTGACATCGACTTCGGCAAGCCAGTGCCGCGCCGTTTCGCGTGACTGCGCCCGCGAGGCCCCTGCGCTGCGCGGGCCGAAGGCCACGTTGTCCAGGACGCTCAAGTGCGGGAAAAGCAACGGTTCCTGGGCAAGCAGGGCCGTCCCCCGAAGGTGCGGCGGGGTCCACACCCGGCTGCCGCCGTCGAGGTTGAACAGGACCCGCTCCCCTAGGCGGGCGGAGCCGGCGTCGGGCCGCAGGAGCCCCGCCGCGACTGACAGCAGCGTTGATTTTCCGGCCCCGTTGGGTCCGAGGATCGCGACGGTTTCCGCCGGTCCAAGACTCAATGAAATGTCCACGTTGCGGGCGCGGACGGTGGCGTCGATGTGGAAACTCATGCCGCGGCCTCCGCCGGAATGTCGGCGCGGTGCGGACGCCGATAGGACAGCCCGACGACGATCACCGCCACCGCGACGAGCACCAGCGAAAGGGCGACGGCGGCATCCGCGTCGGTCTCGCGCTGAAGGTAGATTTCCAGTGGCAGGGTTCGCGTGACACCCTGCAAGCTCCCTGCGAAAGTCAGCGTGGCCCCGAATTCCCCCAGGCTGCGGGCAAAGGACAATACCGCTCCGGAGACGAGCCCGGGAAGGACCATAGGCACAGTCACGCGCCGCAGGATAGTGGTGGGGCGGGCGCCTAGTGTCGCGGCAACGGCTTCGTAGCGGTTGCCCGCCGTCCGCAGGGCGCCTTCGAGGCTGACTACCAGGAACGGCAGGGCGACGAAAGTCTGGGCCAGGACCACCGCCGTCGTCGAAAAGGCGATCTGGATCCCCGCGAGTTCAAGGTTCTTCCCCAGAAGCCCTTGGCGCCCAAAGGTGTAAAGCAGGGCAATGCCACCCACTACCGGCGGCAACACCAAGGGCAGGAGGACGAAGGCGCGGAGGAGTCGCTGCCCGCGGAACGGCCGGCGCGCAAGGACGAGGGCCAAGGGGATGCCGAAGAGGACGCAGAGGGCAGTGCTCGCGGCGGAGGTACGGAGGCTGAGCCCCAGCGCCGTCAGCGAGGACTCGGAGGTTACCAGCGGGATGAACCGGGACCAATCGACCTTTGCCACCATGGCAGCCAACGGCAGCAGGACGAACAAGCCACCCACTGCCGCCAAGCCGTAGACCCACCGTGGAACCCCGCTGTAGTTCATCAACGCCTACGGTACGCCAAAGCCCGCGTCTCCCAGGACTTTCTTGCCCTCGCTGCCGGTGACCAGGCTGATGAATGCGCCGGCCAAGTCCTTGTGCTTGCTGGTTCCCACAGTGGCGATCGGGTAGGTGTTGACGGCGTTGCTGGCCTCGGGGAACGGGACGCCCTTGACCTTGTCACCGGCGCTCTTGACGTCGGTGACGTAGACCAGGCCTGCGTCGGCCTCGCCCGAGCTCACTTTGCCCAGGACATCGGTCACGGAGGACTCCTCGCTCACGGGCTTGATGGTGGTGCCGGCGGCCTTTTCCACGCTCTGGGCGGCAGCCCCGCACGGTACCTGGCTGGCGCAGACAACTACCTTTACGCCGGGCTTCGCGAGGTCCGCGAAGGAAGCGATCGACGCCGGATTGGCCGGCGGGACGGCGATGGTCATGATGTTCGTGGCAAAGTTCGTTGCCTTGCCGTCGACGAGGGAGGCGTCGGAGAGCTTGCCCATGTTCTTGGTGTCCGCGGAAGCGAACACATCCGCGGGGGCTCCCTGGGTGATCTGCGTGACCAAGTCCGAGGAGCCTGCAAAGCTCAGGACAACTTTGGTGCCGGGGTTCCTGGCTTCGAACTCGGAAGCCAGCTTGGTGAATGTTGCTTTGAGGGACGCGGCAGCATATACCGTGACGGTGCCGGAGAGCTGGGGCGAGCTGCTGCTTGGTGAACCGGCGCTTTCGGCGCTGCTGCTAGGGGCGCTGGGCGAACCGGCTCCGGGCGTGCCGGCACAGCCAGCGAGTCCGGCAATCAGGCTCCCTGCTGCCAACAAAACCCCAACGTTCCTGCGGGCGATTTTCACGTGATGCTCTTTCCCTGCGCTGTTTCAACAATGACGGTAGTGGCCTTGACGACGGCCGTCGCAACGGACCCCAACTCGAGTCCTAGTTCCCGGACGGCTTCGCTGCTCATGAGGGAAACCACGCGGAAGGGTCCGCATTGCATCTCCACTTGGGCCATTACCTTGTCCGTGGTGATGCCGGTGACGAGGCCTACGAAGCGGTTGCGCGCAGAACGGCCCACTTTGCTGGGGTCCTCGGGCAGCGCTGCCTGCTCACGTGCCAGGTGGGCAAGCTCGAGTCCGTCTACCACCAGGCGGCCGGACTCGTCCTTCGTTCCCGTGAGGGCTCCGTGATCAATCCAACGGCGGACGGTATCGTCACTCACGCCTAGGAAACGGGCGGCCTCAGAGACTCGTATATGCGGCATGAATTCATAATAGAACCTCATATGCGCTTTGGATAAGAACTATTGGCCGCAAAACCGCTTGTGACCGGCTGTCGGCCGATCCCTCCGTCGCCTAGCGCGCGGGCCCTGCGCCCGGGCGATCCCGCCAGCCGCTGTGCCACTTCGCTGCGGCGGCAGATACCCTTGAACCATGACCTCTGCAAACTCCCAGTCCATGAAGCCGGCCACCGTTGCCAAGAAACTTGGCATCTACCTGCCCGCAACACCCCAGGAGTTCCAGGATTCGGAAATCACCCGCGCCGATTTCGCCGAGCTCCAGGCCAACGCACCGGAGTGGCTCGCCGAGCTCCGCCGGACAGGTCCGCACCCGCGCCCCGTGGTTGCGCAGAAGCTGAACATCTCCATCAGCGGTCTCGCCCGGGGCGGCATCACCGAGCCCCTGACGACGGCGGAAATCGCCGAACTGCTGGAAGCCCCGCCTCAGTGGCTCGTCGTCGAGCGCGCCACCCACGCAGCCGTGCGCTCCGAGGCGAAGCGCATCAAGGAAGATGCTGCCAAAAAGGAAGCTACCCAGGAAGCCAAGGCAAACGCCTCAGCCAAGCGGGACGCACCCAAGACATCCAAGCGGGACCACGCTTAAGCTCCACCCGATTTCAACAGGAAGGCAGATCACCCCCAGGGGGGATCTGCCTTCCTGCGTTGTGCCCCGATCAGGCCCTCGCCTCCAACGCTTCCTCGGCGCATACTGAATTTAAAGCGGTGCGCATTCGCTTGGAGGTGGTCCGATGCCCGCCACAACTGGGGTCCAGCTGACGGTCTGGCAGATCGGACTGTGGGCAATTTTGCTCATGTGCGCTGTTACCTTGACGGTCCACGCTGTCCGTAAGGGCGTCGCACAAGGAGCTCCCGACGGCGGACGCGTCACCTTGGCCGGGCCGCCCACCCACCGCGACCGTGACCTTGTCAAAGAGCCCGACGCCGTCTTCTGGAACGTCTTCGCGGGGCTGGTGGTGGTTGTCCCGGCCGTCGTCATCCCCGCGTTGGCCTCGCCCGCCGTCGGGCTCCTGATGCTCATCCTGGGCGTTGGCGCCGCGCTTGCGGCATTCTCCGTCGGCCGGAAACTGGAGCAGAAGCGTCAAAGCAGGCCGGAAAACCGGCCAGGGTATGCCGAAGCCGCTGCCCGCCACGACGCCCTCTTGGCTCGCTGGCAAAGGTACGAACTGGACCCCGCCAAGGGCATCGACTTCCCAGGCATGAGCGACGTCAACGTTCCCCAAACCGCCGCGTTGGTCCGCGCGCTCCAAGAAGCCCAACGCTGCCGCATCGCCGCCGGGACGGACTACGCCCGCGCCGTCGAGCAGTTGGACGTTGCGATGGCCGAAGCCGAAGCAGCCGCCGGCGTTTCTGCGCCCTAGCCGCCTGACGGCTCTCGCCTTGTGCCCCTAGCGGCCTCGTCGGAGGCCACCAGTAGCTGCTGTACGTGCGGGGCTCGCTTTCACCGTGGCTGGCAAGACCCTCATGGACGCACCATTCGGAATTAATCAATTCGTTTAGTAATTAACCACACCCGGTACTGGTGTGCATTGAATTCCGCGATACGGGGTCACCCCCAATTGCAAGGATCCCAGCCCAAAAACGTCCTGCGGCGCGCGGCTTGGTGGGAATGCAAAACACATGCATCTGGGCCAATTCAGGTGCCCTTCGTTTGCTTGATTTTCCACTCGTAGAAAAAACAAGTAGCTGGACAGGTAATACGCCGAAAATCAATCGATAAATGCAGGTTCGGCGTGTTGATTGGCCAACAAAACGAGTGCCTATCACTCGTGACCCCCGGCTGGGCCAACCATAGGCTCGACTGCGCGGGGGGGCGTAGTCACTGGAAAGGACAACGGAGCCGTCCGGCTCAACTAAACACTATCGATTATTCGGAAGTGAGCATTCGCATGAGAAACAAATCACTGAGAAATCTGGGCGCTGGTACCGCCTGTCTGGCTCTAATTATCGCCGGGGTCACCGCCGCGCAGGCGGCCGTGACCCCGGCGCCCCTTAGCGGCAGCACCTTCGAAGGCAATGATGGAAACCTGATCGTCGACACTGCCGGCAACACCGACTGGAGCAACGTGGCCGGCCGCCACACGGGCATCGATGTTCCGTCAGGCAGCGGCGACAACGCTTTCGGCCAAGGAACCAAAGAAGACAACTCCGCGGTGACCGTGGTGAATGGTTCCATCCCACCCAACAAGAACGACCTCACCAGGTTCTACGAGGCATCCGAACTGGGATCCAACGGCCACACCTTCCTTTATTTGGGGTGGGAGCGGCTGGTCAACATCGGCAACGCCAACCTCGACTTCGAAATCAACCAAGCCAGCACCGCGGGTTTCACCGGATCAACTACAGGGCCGGTGACCCTCAACCGGACAGCAGGCGACCTTCTGGTCAACTACGACTTCTCCGGTAGCGGCACCCCGACCCTCGGCATCAACACGTGGCTCACGGCCGGAGCGGGCAACACTGTAAGTCAGTGCTTCTCCGCCAATACGTTGCCGTGCTGGGGCAACCACACGACCCTCGGCTCTGCGTCGTCTGAAGGCGCCGTCAACACCGTTCCGGTTCTCGATCCGATTCAAAACGCAACCCTCGGCGTCGGCCTCTTCGGCGAGGCATCGATCGATTTGACCGCTGCCGGTGTGTTCCCTCCAGGGACCTGCGAGGCGTTCGGCAGCGCGTTCGTCAAGAGCCGCTCGTCGTCGTCGTTCACGGCTGAGATCAAGGACTTCATTGCACCTGTCGCCGTAAATATTGCCAACTGTGGAACGATCACGATCCACAAGATCACGGAGAATGGAGACTCGACCTTCAACTACGCCACCACGGGCAAGATCGGGACCGCCGGGTTCACGCTGAACAATGGTGGGCAGAAGCAATACACCAGTGTCCAAACTGGAGACTCATCGATCACCGAGAATCTCACTGCAGCACAGATAGCGGCGGGCTGGACGTTCAAAGACCTCACGTGCGGCACAGTGACCGGAGCGGGCACAAGCGTGGTGAAAAGCGGGGCCACGGTGACCGTCACGATGGGTGCGGGCGGCAACGTCGACTGCACCTACACCAACCACATCAACGTGAGTCCAACAATCACTACGACGTTGGTTCCCACGTCGGTCACGGTCGGTGGGTCTGTGTATGATACCGCTGCCCTCACCGGGGCGACGTCCACTGCGGGCGGCACCGTGACATACACGGTCTATACAGACAGCAATTGCACCGCGGGTTCCGCGGGTTCCCAGGCTGCCGGGACCGTGACTGTCACGAACGGTGTAGTGCCCAACTCGAACACCATCACCTTCAACTCCGCGGGTACCTTTTACTGGCAGGCGGTGTACAGCGGTGACCCCAACAACAACCCCGCCACAAGCGCCTGCACTTCGGAGACCATCGTGGTCAGCAAGGCGAAGCCCAGCGCAACCACCGCACAGGACCTGATCCCGAACGACAACTTCACGTTGTCGGGCGGAGTCAATCTTGACGGGACGGGGACAATCACCTTCAACCTGTACGCCCCGAATGCCGCCGGGGACTGCTCGAGCACTCCAGCGTTTACCCAAACGGTGACCGGCATTAGCAGCAACACCACGTACAGCACCACCAACACCGGCGCCAACGCGTTCCACTCCACCACCGCCGGGACGTGGCGCTGGGCATCAACCTACTCAGGAGACAGCAACAACCAATCGGCATCGTCTGCGTGCGGCGTTGAAAGCTTCACCATCAACAACGGCTAACCGGGCCTTGCATTTCCACAACTAGCAGAGGGAGAGGGTCCCCGGCCTAAACGGCTGGGGACCCTCTTTGCGTATTGCGTCGCCAACCCGGCCCGGACTTCTTAGGGAATAGCCCCGATGTGCACCAGGAGTTCATGCTCAGCCCCGTCCAAGTAGCGGCGCAACTCGGCTGCGGCCTCTTCGCGCTGACCATTACGGATCTGGGCAACCAAGGCAGCATTGCGTTCCACATAATGGCTGTGGAAGTCGGGGGTGGTGGCCATGGCGTGGAAGACCAAGCGCATCTCAGCCAGCACCTTCTCCATCAGGGCGTCCAGGGACGCGCTTCCGGACAACGACACCAGAGCTCTGTGCAGCTCCTGGTTGGCGTCTGCCATGCCGGCAACCGATCCCTCCACGAGGGCTGCCCGGGCCTTGTCGATGATGACGTCCATGGCGTCGAGGGCTTCGGCAGGGACGTCTCCCCATAGAACGGCCGCTGGTTCGATAAGGCGGCGCACCCGGTAGATTTCCCGGACGTCGTCGGCTCCGGGGGCGGCGACGAACACCCCACGGTTAGGGATGCGCTGGACTACGGATTCACCGGCAAGCACGGTGAAGGCCTCCCGCAGGGTGTTCCGGGAAACGCCGAGTGCCTCGGACAATGCTTGCTCGGAAAGCTTCGTGCCGGGCGGCAACAGGCCGTCTGAGATGCGCTGCCGAAGCTGGGCGGCAACCCACGCTCCAGTGTGGGCGTGGGTGGCGTGGCCGGCGTCGGCGATTCCTTGCAGCGCAGCGTTCATGGGCATGCCATCAATCTACCGAATGGCGACGCCGACGGATTTTGCTGGATCATTCCGTCCAGTCCTCGGACGCGGCCCGGAAATCCGCGGCAAAAATCCGTGACGCCGCGAATGATCCGGCAGAATGTGCCGCCTCCTCAGCCGATGCTCGCGAGCACCTCTCCGCGCCCGACGGCGGTGCCCGGCTCTTGTGGACCTCGCGCCACGGTGCCGGAACGGTGGGCTGGGACGGTGGTTTCCATCTTCATGGCCTCCAATACGGCCACGGGTTGACCAGCTTCCACGGCCGCACCGTCCTCAACCAGCCACTTCACCAGCGAGCCGGACATCGGCGAGGCCAGCCCGGCGTCGTCGGCCACATCCGGAGCCGCAGCCGCAGCCGCAGCGACTGAAGCGCCGCCACCATTCATCAGCGCTTCAAATAGGCGGACGGGGAGGCCAAGCTGGACCGCCTTGCCGTCGAGTTCCACTGTGAACGTGAGGCGTTCGGAACCCGGAGTCACCCGTGCGATCTCGGGAGACGCAGCCAGCGCTTCGGCGAACTCCGTCTCGATCCACGTGGTGTGGACGCCGAGCTTGTCTTCCGAGGTGAAGGCTTCGTTGCGGACCACTGCCCGGTGGAAGGGCAGCACGGTGGGCAGTCCCTTGATCTGCATCTCGTCCAGGGCAGCCCGGGCGCGGCGCAGGGCCTGCTGACGGTCTTCGCCGCGGACAATCAGCTTGGCCAGGAGGGAATCATATTCTGCAGGAACCACCGAGCCGGATCGAACGCCGGAGTCCACGCGGATGCCTGGCCCCGTGGGCGCTTCGAACACGTCCACGGTGCCGGGGCTAGGCAGGAAGCCTCGCGCAGGATCCTCGGCGTTGAGGCGGAATTCGAAGGCGTGGCCCCTCGGCTCAGGGTCCTCCGTCAGGGAGAGCACGCCGCCTGCGGCGATCCGAAACTGCTCGCGGACCAGGTCCACGCCGGACGTCTCCTCGGTGACAGGATGTTCGACCTGAAGGCGCGTATTAACCTCCAGGAACGAGATGGTGCCGTCCACGGCCACGAGGTATTCGACGGTTCCTGCGCCGTAGTATCCGGCCTCGCGGCAAATGGCTTTGGCCGATTCGTGGATGAGGGTGCGCTGTTCAGGGCTCAAGAACGGCGCGGGGGCTTCTTCCACGAGCTTCTGGTTGCGGCGCTGCAGGGAGCAGTCGCGGGTACCGAGGACCACAACGTTGCCGTGCATATCGGCCAAGACCTGGGCTTCGACGTGCCTTGGCTGGTCCAGGAAGCGCTCCACAAAGCATTCGTCGCGTCCGAACGCCACCTTGGATTCGCGGACGGCCGATTCAAAGGCGTCCTCGATGTCTTCCAGGCGTCGCGCAATCTTGAGCCCCCGTCCGCCTCCGCCGAAAGCCGCCTTGATGGCCACGGGCATGCCGTATTCCAAGGCAAAAGCAAGGACCTCAGCCGCGTTGGCCACGGGCCCATCGGTGCCCGGGACAAGCGGAGCCCCGGCGCGGACGGCGATCTCGCGGGCCGTCACCTTGTTGCCTAGCTCCCTGATCGACTGCGGCGCAGGGCCGATCCATGTGAGTCCGGCGTCGATCACGGCCTGCGCAAAATCGGCGTTCTCGGACAGAAAGCCGTATCCGGGATGGACCGCGTCGGCACCGGCGCGGCGGGCGACGTCGATCAGCTTGGCGATGTCCAAGTAGGTCTCGGCGCCGGTGGATCCGCCCAACGCGTAGGCCTCGTCGGCAAACGTCACGTGGAGGGCATCGGCGTCGGGGTCGGAGTACACGGCAACGGATTGCAAACCCTCGTCGGAGCAGGCGCGGGCAATCCGTACGGCGATCTCGCCGCGGTTGGCGATCAGGACCTTTTTCATGGCTGGGTTCCTTCGGGGACGACGCCGGTAGCGGCAAGTTCAAGGGGTTCAAGGGTTGCGGGGTCCACGATCGTGAACCGAATGCTGTGACCGGGCGGCAATTGGGCCGCCGTCGGAACGTCTTCGGGTACGACGACGGCAATCACCGGATAGCCGCCCGTCACCGGGTGGTCGGCCAGGAAGAGGACGGGATGTCCGCTGGGCGGCACTTGGAGTGCACCGGCGATGGCGCCCTCGCTGGGGAGTTCGCCGGCGCCGCGTTCCGGGTCACAGTTGCGTTCGAGGGCACGGCTGCCGCCGGGCGCGAGGCGCACTCCGATCCTGTTGGACTGCTCGGTGGTGATCCAGTCCTGCCCGGTGAGCGACTCCAGGGCACGGGAATCAAACCAATCGTCCCGCGGGCCCAAGGTGATGCGTAGTTCGGTAAAGACCGTTCCCAGCCGCAGCGTGGATTCCTCGGGAGCGCCGACCATCTGGAACAGGGGCGCTTTCCCCACGGGCAGGCGCATCCCGGCAGACAGCGGTGCGGGTCCGATTCCTGACATCGAGTCGCTCGAGCGGCTGCCGAGAACCGGCTGCACATCGATCCCGCCACGGACAGCAAGGTAGCTGCGAGCTCCGAGCGTGGGCGCGCCCAGGCTAAGGGTTTCGCCGTCCAGCAGGGCGAACGGATTGCACATGGTGGCCCTGCGTACCGGTGCGCCCGATTCATCGCGGATTTCCAGGGGCGCAACGGCTCCGGAAACAGAGAGCACGTGGTCCCCGTCGGCCTGGACGGAGAGTCCGCCCAGCACGTTTTCGATCACAGCGGCACCGGGTTTGTTGCCTACCAAACGGTTGGCCTGGCGGGCCGATTGCTGGTCCACGGCACCCGCGGCGGACACTCCCAGATCCCCCAGGCCGGGGCGGCCGAGGTCCTGGATCAGGGATTGCAGACCAGGTGATCCAACCACCAGGGCGGGGCCAATGACTTCGCGGGCCACAGGGAGTGCTGGAATCAGCGCAACGGCCTCGCGGACCGCCACATGCCGGACCCTATCTCCCGGGCGGACAAGCGCAGGCGACTCCCGCTCGAGGTCCCAAAGCGCCGCCGTCGTACGCCCGATCAATTGCCACCCGCCCGGGGACTGCCGGGGGTAGACGGCGGAGAACGTTCCGCCGAGCGCTACGGAACCAGCTGGAACAGCGATGCGGGGCGAGCTACGGCGGGGAACGTCGAGGCTGTGGTTCTCGCCGAGCAGATACGCGAATCCCGGGGCGAATCCGCCGAACGCGGCGGTCCAGAGTTGCCCGGTGTGGGCGGCCACGACGCCGTCCGCCCCCAGGCCGGTGAGCATCCCCACCTCAGCGAGGTCCTCGCCGTCGTACACCACCTCAATGGTGACCTCGCGGGGACTGTTTTGCGGCACCTCGTGCAGGTCAACATGCCCGACGGCGGTGCGCGCCGCGAGTGCCTCGGCGTGCGTGCCGAACTTGAGCAGTACGGTCGCTGCCGCTGCGATCGCGTCAAGCTGGCCGGGCAGCGGCTCGGCAAGCAGTCGGGAATGAAACGCCAGCACGGAGGCGAGGTCGGAGAGTTCCACCAGCAGGGCGCGCGGACCTGCCCAGCGTATTCCTGTGAGGCTCAAGCGAAGCTCCGAACGGTGACGCCGGCAGCTTCGAGCCCGCTGCGGACGGCGGCTGCCATGGCTACGGCGCCGGGAGTGTCTCCGTGGACGCAGATGCTTTCGGCGTCGACGTCCAGCACGGAACCGTCGCGGGCCACGATCTTGCCCTCCGTTGCAAGACGGACCATGTTCTTGGTGATGGCAGCGTGGTCGTGCAGCACGGCACCTTGTTCGCGGCGGGAAACGAGGGTGCCGTCAGGACTGTAGGCGCGGTCGGCGAACGCCTCGGCTATGGCACGGAGGCCTTTCGCTTCGGCTTTGGCGAGGGCAACCGAACCCGGCAGGAGAAGGAGTGGAAGTCCGGGACTGAAGGCATGGACGGCGTCGACCACTGCCTGTGCGTGAACCTCGTGGTGGACGATCGCGTTGTAGAGGGCGCCGTGCGGCTTGACGTATTTGATCCCGGAGCCGGCCGCGTGGGCCAGGGCCTGGAGCGCGCCGAGTTGGTAGAGAACGTCGTCGGCCAGTTCCGTGGCGGAGCAGTCCAGGAAGCGTCGGCCGAATCCTGCGAGGTCCCGGTAGCCTACGTGTGCGCCGATGGTCACTCCGGCGGCAACGGCCTCGCGGCAGGTACTGGCGATGGTGCTGGGATCTCCGGCGTGGAATCCACAGGCCACATTGGCGCTGGACACGTAACGGAAGACGGCGGCGTCGTCGCCCATGATCCAGTTGCCGAAGGATTCTCCGACGTCGCTGTTGAGGTCGATAAAAGGCATTGTGATCCCCGTCTCAGGTTGAATACCCCACCATCATGCCTGAAACGGCAAGATTGTTCAACAATCTTGCCGTTGGGATCGGGACGGAATTTCGGACGTGAGGTCTCGACCCTTTCAACGAACGAAAGAGCCGAGACCTCACCTGTGAATTACTTAGGAGACTGGCACCGCGGCGACGCGGTTGTTGGCGGTGACAATCCGGGCGGCCGTTGCCTGGCCCATACGGACTGCGCCGTCCACGTGCTGGTAGCCCTCCGCAGCCAAATCGGAGGAGGACCAGTAGATAGGTCCAACGTTGGCGTGCTGGTCCTTGCCATACCGGTGCAGACCACCCAGATCGTAACTGGCCGCGTAGGCTCCGCGGGTCCATTCCTCGGAACCCCAATCGGATTCGTAGTAAACCTCGGCGTCCAGGGCCTTCTCGCCCAGGAAGCCGGCGATGGACTCAAGGACGGCCTTCTTGCGGTCTTCGGCGCTGAGTTCGAAGACGGCATCTGCCTTTTCGTCCGAGATGAAGCCCACCAGGGTGCCACGGGTGTCTCCGTGGTTGGTGTTGTCGTAGACCTCCTGGACCAGGGCGCCAGCGCCAAATCCCGTGCCCGACAGGCCGTCTTCGCGCCAGAACGGCGTGCTGTACACGGCGTGGACCTTGATGACCAAACCGAGGGACTGGTGCTGGTGCATTTGGTGCTGGCGGCGCGGCAGCGGTGGGTTGAAGGACACGCGCGAATAGAGGTTCGGCGGGACCGCCATGATGACGAATCGCGCGTTGACGGTTGCGTGCTCGGACTCAACACTGACGCGGTGGCCTTCGCCGGCCGGCTCCCAATTGATGGTGCGGACCGGGCTGTTAAGTACGACGTCGTCACCCAGTTCCGCGGCGATCAGCAGGGAGACCTGCTGCATGCCGCCGATAACGCGCTTGTCCAGGATGAAGTCTTCGTCAGTGAGGTTGGAGAAGGAACCTGCCGAGGCTGCCATCAGCACAGCCTGCAGCGCCGAGAAAGCGTGGGCCGGCTTGGTGAGCATTCCGCCGGCGATGAAGAGGCCGATGTTGTTGCAGGCTTCCTCGTCCGTCGAGTTCTGGCGCAGCCAGTGGTGAAAGGAAATGGTGTCCAGTTCGCGGGCCTTGGGGTGCGCCCAGGGCTCCTCGGCGCCAATCTCTGCGGCGAGGCTGTCCAGGATGGCGGTGAGATTGTCCATTTCGGCCGCAGTGGTCTCGCTGACCGGGAAGGAAGCCCCGGTGTAGCGGGTGCGGCTGCCATCCGGTGCCAAGTACACGGATTCGCCGGCACGGTAGCGGGAGTACGTCTTCAGGCCGAACTCGTCCAAGAGACCCATGAGGGCGGTCTGGTCCGGGGACACCCATTGTCCACCGATTTCCAGCATGGCCCCGTCAATGGTGTCAGTCCACGTACGGCCACCGACGCGGTCACGGGCTTCAAGCACCGCAACGCTGAGTCCGGCTTTCTTCAATTCGCGTGCGGCCGTCAACCCCGACGGACCGGCGCCGACAATTACGACGTCGCGATCAAGATTCAACATGATGTCCTTTCTGTGGCCGCCCCCGTTGGCTGACCAATAAATGAATGACGTTCATTTATCTCAACTGTAGCTGGATTGCCCACGGCTGTGAAGACCCCAGTGGAATAATGCTGATGACAACCCTTCAGAAAGGTCAGCGATGCCCGCACCCACACCCGCGCCCGGCGAGACCAAAGCGCGCCGCAGGGCGGGCCGGCCGATGGCGTCGGTCCTGAACCAGGATGGAATTACCGCTGCGGCGCTTGAACTGATCAGCAAGAAGGGCTACGACGGCCTCACCATGGCCGCACTCGCCCGCTCCCTTGGTGTGGCGCCGTCGGCCCTCTACAACCACGTGTCCTCCAAGGACGAGGTCCTCAAGCTGGTGGAAGAGGATCTGATGTCCAAGGTGGACTTCGGCGGTTTCAGCACGCTGCCCTGGGAGGATGCCGTACGGCAATGGGCCTATTCCTACCGCGGTATTTTCGCAAGGCACACCCCGCTTATCTCGGTGATCGCTGTTCTTCCGGTGACAGACGCCCCACAGACCCTCGCCATGTATGAAGCCGTGACCGAGGGATTCCTGCAGGCGGGCTTCCCGGAAAAGCAGATCATCCCGTGCATCGTGGCACTTGAGGCCTACATTTTTGGAGCTGCTTTCGACGCGAACGCTCCGGCGGACATTTTCGATTCCGGCCGGCTGGCGAACTCTACCCCGCACTTCACGTCGGCGGTCCGCAGCTTGGGCCCCGAGCGGAACAACTATCCTTCGGACCTCGCGTTCAGCATGGGCTTGGATGCGCTGATCGCCGGGCTCGGGGCGCTGCGGGCTTAGCGGGCTTAGCGGGAGCAGTCCATCAGTTTAAACAAAGGAACCCCGGTCCAAAGACCGGGGTTCCTTTAAAATTGCGTGCGCGAGGGGGGATTTGAACCCCCACACCCTTTCGGATACTGGCACCTGAAGCCAGCGCGTCTGCCGTTCCGCCACTCGCGCGCAACTTCTTCCGCCCGGGCCGTACCAGGTTTCCCCGGCCTCACCCCTGCGAAAGCAGCGAGATCAAGCATAACGGACAATCACTTGAAAACACCAATCGACCAACGATGGGACCGTAAAAACCCTGCAAATCCGCGGATTGTCAGGTCCTCACGGGACGCGGAAATCAGGCGGAAAGCGAACCGAAACGGGGTGTGCAAGCGAACTTTTCCGGCCTTCCGGGCGTTGTGAAATAAGGCCATTCACAGTCTTGCCCAGTAGTATCGGGATTGAGGACAGGGTCTTTGCGTGCGCTCCGGCAACTGCAGCGATTCGTCCTGACTACTTATACTGCAGGGCAACGAAACGGAAGGAGAAGGACCATGGGTCTGCTTGACAGGGTTGAACGCGGCATCGAAAAGGCCGTCCGCGGCGTCTTCTCCACCGGATCGCGTGCGCGTGTGGAGCCGGTGGAGATCGCCAGCAAACTGCGCCGTGAACTGGACAACAAGTCCATCACGATCGCCGCTGGCCGTACGTTGGCCCCCAACGTCTTCGAGGTCCTCTTGAGCAATGAAGACTTCGGTCGCGCCCAAGAGTGGGGAACTCCCCTGGCCGAAGAATTGTGCGACGTCGTGATACAGCACGTGCGCAGCCAGGGTTATGTCCTCCAGGGGCCGGTACGGATTTCCTTCCTTCACGACGAAGCCCAGCGCGAGGGCCACTTCGAAATCACCTCCAGCACTGAGAAATCCAGCGGGTCCGCCGCGCCCGCTGCTCCGCGGCCCAATGTCCCCGCAGCGCCGAGCCGCGAACCCACAAGGCCCCAGCCTGTCCTGGACATTGGCGGACAACGCTATTCCCTCAACGCACCGTCCGTAGTGCTGGGTAGGTCATCCGAGGCCGACATCCTGGTGGACGATACCGGTGTCTCGCGAAGGCACTTGGAAATCCAGACGGCGGCCGGAGTCATACGCGCTGTCGACCTCGGTTCCACCAACGGAAGCTACGTCAACGGCCACAAGGTGGACGGCAGCGTGGAACTCACTGACGGATCCACCATCACCATGGGACGGACCAAGATCATCTTCAGACTTCTTTCCCTGCCCGCTGGTGGGCGCCCGTGAGCGACATCAGCGAACTGACCATCACCGCACTCCGTTTCGGCTTCCTGCTGCTGCTGTGGGTGCTGATCTTCAGCATCGTCTCGACCATGCGTCGAGATCTCGTGATCGGCCGCAAAGCAGCCATGGGAACGCCGACCGCGCGCGAGGTGCGAAAGCATCCCGAACTCGCCCCTGCGCCGCCCCAGCCTGTGAAGCAGCATGCTCGTCAGCTCGTCGTGGTCGAGGGTCCGCTCAAGGGAACCACGGTTCCTTTGGCCGCGAGCCCCATCCTGCTGGGCCGGGCGCAAGAGGCCACACTGGTCCTTGAGGATGACTACGCCTCGGGGCGGCATGCGCGCCTTTTCCCCCAAGGCAGCCGATGGTTCATCGAAGATCTCGGCTCTACCAACGGCACCTACCTCGCCGACCAACAATTGACCCGCGCCCTGCCGGTGGAGCTTGGCGTCCCCGTGAGGATCGGCAAGACGGTCATCGAATTGAGGGCGTAGCCCATGGCTTCCCCCCAGACTTCCGAGGGCAAGTCTCTGCCTCCGGAACGCTCCATGATCATGCGCTACGCGGCGCGGTCCGACGTCGGGCGTGTCCGCTCGAAGAACGACGACTCCGCCTATGTCGGCCGCCATCTTGCTGTCGTTGCGGATGGCATGGGCGGGCATGCGGGCGGCGACGTCGCCTCGGCATCCACGGTGCTGGACATGATCCACCTTGATCACGATTCCTATCCGGACGGCGCCGAAACGGTGTTGGCGGACGAAATCCAGACCGCCAATTCCCTACTCTCGGAGCTTGTCCATGTAGACCCGAAGCTCGCAGGCATGGGCACCACTGTCACAGCCCTTCTCCTCGAAGGGAGGCGGCTGCACTTCGCGCACATCGGCGATTCCCGCGCCTACCGCTTACGCAATGGCAAATTCGAGCAAATCAGCGTGGACCACACTTTCGTCCAAAGGCTGATCGACGAAGGCCGGCTGCGCCCGGAGGAAGCTGAAACCCACCCGCACAAGAACGTCCTCATGCGCGTTCTGGGCGACGTGGATGCGAGCCCCGAACTGGACCTGGACGTGCTCGACGTCGAACCCGGCGAACGCTGGCTCCTATGCTCCGACGGCCTGAACTATGTCCAAGGGGCAGTCGTGGAACAGGTGGTTCGGGAAACCAAGGACCTCGCCGATTGCGCCGAGCTCCTCATTGAGCTCACACTGGCCAACGGGGCTCCGGACAACGTCACGGTGGTGCTCCTGGAAATCGTGGAAGGGGCGGCCGACGACCTCAGCACGGCCGCCGTCGAGGTCGTCACCCCCGGAACGGTCACCCCGGGAACAGCGGCCGCACCCAACCCGGCCGCGCCAATCGCAGACGCGCCGAAGGCCGGTCAGAGCAAGGAGACCACACGCGACGGCGACTCGAAAGCGCCTGCCAAAGGCCCCTCAGCCACTAAACCTGCGTCCAGCCAGGCCTCGCCGACGGTCACACCGGCGGCCAAGCCGAGGGAAGGAACTCTCGACGCCGGAGCTTCCCCCGCCGCGGGTCCCGCCAAACCCGCAGGGGCAACTGAACCTCCGACTGAACCTCCGACGGCGACAGACCCCCATTTGGGCGAACACCTGTCGGCGGAGATCCTCCGTGAAGAACTCTCAAGCAGGCCCCACGAATTGGTGGGCGCTGCCGCTACGGCGGCCGAAACCGGTTCGATCCCTACTGTGGCTGGACGCAGCGTTGCGCGCCGCGCTGCCACGGTACTGACGCACAAGGCCGAACAGGACCGCCCGGAGGTACAACCGTTTGTCGCCCGGAAGCGGCGCTGGTTGACGCCTGCCATCGCCGCTGTCTTGGCCATTTTTGTGGTCGCGGGGCTGTGGCTCGGTTATGCGTGGACCCAGACGCGGTATTACGTCGGTGAATTCGACCACCGGGTGGCGATCTTCAATGGCATTTCGCAAAGCCTTGGCCCACTCCAGCTCTCGAAAGTGCAGGCCGTTACAGAGATCCGCGTTGACTCATTGCCGGAATACTCGCGACAGAGCATCCGCCAGACCGTTCCGGCACGCGATCTCGCTGATGCCCAGCAGATTGTAAAAAACCTGCAAGATACGGGCACTACCGGTCTGCCAGCCAATTGCCCTACAGGCACGCCCAGGCCGACGGCGAGCCCCACCGCCACGGCGGGCCCCGCCACCACGGCAAGCCCAAGCCCTTCGAACGCGCCGACATCGTCACCCACGTCCACGCCGGTCCCTTCGTGCGCGGTGTCCCCATGATTCAGGCCCTAACCACACCCAGACCGCGCCGCAATGTGGAGCTCGTCCTCTTGATCGGTTCCCTAGCCGTGGGAATCAGTGCAAGCGCCATGGTCGGGCTCAACAGCGCGGCCGCTTTCGACAGCGATTTCTGGTTCCAGTCGAGTCTTCTGGTAGTGGCCGCATTCGCTTTCCACATGGTCCTCAGGTTCCGCGCAAAATATGCCGATCCGATCATGCTTCCGATCGTGGTTGCGCTCAACGGCTTGGGGCTGGCCCTTATCCATCGCATGGACCAGCCCGGAGAGGACACCGGCAACAACCAGCTTCGCTGGACCCTCCTGGCCATGGCGGTGTCAATCGCCGTGATCTGGCTCCTCAAGGACCACCGGCTCCTTCGTCGTTTCACCTTTATCGCGCTGGCGGCCAGCGCGATTCTCCTGGTGTTGCCCCTCGTTCCCGGCATCTCCGCCGGCGACGTGCTGGGCGCCAGCGTCTGGATCCGGCTGGGTCCCATGACTTTCCAGCCCGGCGAGATCGCCAAGATCACGCTGGCCATATTCTTCGCGGGCTACCTTTCCTCCAATCGGGATCTCATCCTGCTGGCCGGCCGCAAGATCGGCCCGATGCAACTGCCCCGTTTCAAGGACCTTGGCCCAATGATCACGGCGTGGCTCGTGAGCATCGGCATCCTGGTCTTCCAGCGGGACCTCGGCACCTCGGTCCTCTTCTTCGGCTTGTTCATCGTCATGATCTACGTGGCAACAAGCCGCATCAGCTGGGTGGTCATCGGCCTCGTACTGATCCTGGGCGGCGGATTCCTGGCATCGAAGTTCTTCGCACACGTCGCATTCCGCTTGGACAGCTGGTGGAACGCGTTCACCCCGGAAGTCTTCGACCGGTCCCCGGGCGGTAGCGGACAGATCGTCCAAGGCCTCTTCGGCATGGCCGACGGCGGCCTTGTAGGCACGGGGCTCGGACAAGGCAGGCCGGATCTTGTGCCCTTCGCCAACAGCGACATGATCATCGCGCTCGTCGGTGAGGAACTAGGACTGATCGGTCTCTTCGCCGTGGTGATGCTCTACATGCTCCTCTTCACCCGCGGTTTCCGCGCAGCCCTCGGCGCGCGGGACGCGTTCGGCAAGCTCCTCGCTTGCGGCCTGTCCTTTGCCATCGCGACTCAGTGCTTCGTGGTGATCGGCGGCGTCACGCGGCTGATCCCGCTCACGGGGCTCACCACGCCGTTCCTTGCGGCAGGCGGTTCCTCCTTGCTTGCCAACTGGATCATCGTGGGCCTGCTGCTCATGATTTCCCACACCGCGCGAGGCCCGGTGGACACAACGCCCATTACCCATGCCCCCACAGAGGCGGTGAAGACCCCATGAACCATTCCATACGCAACTCGTGGATGGCAGCCGTTGCCATGTTCGCCCTCCTCTTCGGCGCCATCAGCTATGTCCAGGTCATCGGCGCTGGCGACCTCAATGACAATCCGTGGAACCAGCGTGCCGTCCTGGCGAACTACTGCAACGACCGCGGCGCCATCATCGTGGGCGGCAAGCCCATCGCCGAATCCGTTGCCGGTGACGAAACCTGCAAGTACCAGCGCAGTTACGCGCAGCCGGAGCTTTACGCTGGCATCACGGGATACTTCTCCAGGACTTATGGATCCACCGGACTTGAGCAGCAGCTCCGCGATGAACTGGCCGGCAGCTCCGATCAACTTTTCCTGGACCGCGTCAGCCAGATTTTCCTCGGCAGCCAGCCGAAGGGTGCCTCGGTGGAATTGACCATCGATCCGGCGATCCAGAAGCTCGCCTACGACCTCATTCCTGACGGCCAGCGTGGCTCGATCGTGGTCACCAATCCGAAGACGGGCGCCATCATTGCCATGGTCTCCAAGCCGTCCTACGATCCCAACCTGATCGCCACGCATGATTCTGCGAAGGAAAAGGCAAGTTACGAGCAACTCAACCAGGTTCCCGGGATCAACCTGAACCAATCCGTGAGCGGACCCACGGGTGCGCTGCTGGCGCCCGGTTCGGTGTTCAAGCTCGTCGATACCGCGGCTGCCTTGAACTCCGGAAAGTACAACAAGGACAGCGTGCTGCCGAACCCTGACAGCTTGCCCTTGCCCGGTTCCAATGCATCATTGCCCAACTATGCCGGCGGCAACTGCTCAACCCGCAACACGGCCGATTTCGCCTTCGCCTTGGAGCAGTCCTGCAACACTCCGTTCGCCAGCATCGCCTTGGACTTGGGGCAGAAGGCCATTGCGGACCAGGCCGGCAAGTTTGGCTTCGGGCAGGATTTTGGGGACCTCCTCAAGCTCCAGTCCGCTGTCAGCGTCTTCCCCAAGGACCTGGACCAGGCGCAGCTTGCCCAGTCCGCCGTCGGGCAGCGTGACGTCAGGGCCACTCCGCTGCAGATCGCGCTGATGACCGCAGCAATTGCCAATCATGGAGTCCAGATGAAGCCGAGCCTCATTAAAACGGTGCGCGCCCCCGACCTCCGCGTCATCAGTGAACCGAAAGCCGAGACCTTGCGCACCTCCACCACGCCCGAGATCGCCGGCCAGATCACATCGTGGATGACCGACGTCGTATCCAAGGGCATCGCAAGTGGCGCTGCAGTTCCCGGAGTCCAGGTGGCCGGCAAGACCGGCACCGCGCAGTTGGGAGACACGGGCCTGAACAACTCATGGTTTACCGGGTTTGCTCCGGCCAATGACCCGCAAGTGGCCGTCACCATTGTCATGCAAGGTGTTGACGTGTCTACCGGCGCAAAGCTAACCAGTCCGAACGCGAAGAAGATTTTTGAGGCGGTGTTGAATAAGTGAGACCTACGTCAGGAATCACCCTCGGCGGCAGGTTCCAGCTGACCAGTCGCATTGCGATTGGCGGCATGGGAGAGGTCTGGAGGGCCAAGGACCAGATCCTTGGCCGGATCGTCGCGATCAAGGTACTCAAAGAGGAATATACGGGTGACCCCGGGTTCCTCCAGCGTTTCCGCGCCGAGGCCCGCCACACGGCATTGCTTAACCACGTGGGGATCGCCAACGTCTTCGACTATGGCGAAGAAGACGGATCCGCCTATCTGGTCATGGAGCTCGTACCGGGACAGCCGTTGAGCAGCATCCTGGAACGCGAGCAGGTCCTCTCGCCGGACCGCACGCTGTCCATCATTTCCCAGACCGCCCGTGCGCTGGCCCCTGCGCACGCACAAGGCCTGGTCCACCGGGATATCAAGCCGGGCAATCTCCTGATCACGCCGGATTTCCGCGTCAAGGTTACCGACTTCGGCATTGCGCGCCTCGCCGACCAAGTCCCCCTCACGCAGACCGGCCAAGTCATGGGAACTGCCCAGTACCTGGCCCCGGAACAAGCCACGGGACAGACGGCAACGGGGTCCTCGGACATATATTCCCTCGGGGTTATCGGTTACGAAGCCCTCACAGGGCATCGTCCGTTCTCCGGTGAATCTCAGATCGCCATTGCGCTGGCCCAGGTCAACGACGCTCCGCCGCCCCTGCCTGAGAGCCTCCCTACCCCGGTACGGGCCCTGCTGATGTCGATGCTCGCCAAGGATCCGAAGAACCGTCCCGCAGACGCGATCAAGCTG
Source organism: Arthrobacter sp. FW306-04-A (assembly GCF_044358315.1). Lineage (GTDB taxonomy): Bacteria > Actinomycetota > Actinomycetes > Actinomycetales > Micrococcaceae > Arthrobacter. The sequence goes on along the minus strand of NZ_CP084559.1, from coordinate 31,407 downwards.
GCCGAGGCCGCAGAGGCTATCCGCGCAGGCGACATTTCCGCTGCACACGCCGCCGTGCCTGGAATGTTGCTGTTCGAATCCGCCACGGGCCCCATCACCGCGCCGACTAACCTCGCCACCGCCCCCACGGGCATTGTCGCCTCGCCGTACGGTAAGGAAACGCGTTCGACGTCGACGTCGGCCCTTCCGGTGATCGGCGCCGCAGCAGCGGGGGCCGCCGCCGCAGGGGCTGCGGCCGAGGGTGGAAATGCGCTCTCCCGCGCTAATGCCCTGGCCGCCGAACGCAGCTTGGAGGAAGCTGACGCGCACGACCACTACCTCACGGAAGAAGAAACATACGAGGAGGGGCCCCAGCGCAAGAAGCGCAGCCCGTGGACCTGGCCCCTCGTCGCGTTGATCGTGCTCCTGCTCTTCGCCCTGGTTGGTGTGATCCTGTCCCAGTCGGGGCTGTTCTCGCCAAGGAATCCGGCCCCGGCCACCTCGAACTCTCCGGTCCAAACCTCGAGCGCGCCGCCAAGCTCGGCGAGTCCGAGCGCCACGGAGACGTCGGCCACCCCGACGCCCACCACACCCACTGTGGAGACTGTCAACCTGATCCCGGAAGCATACAAGGGCCAACCGTATGACAAGGTCCGTGCAGACCTGAGCGCGCTCGGCATGGGCGTCAACGGAGTCCAGGTCTTCGATCCCTCGACGCCGGGCACGGTCATCGACATCAACCCGTCAGGCCCCCAGCCCAAGGGGACCACCATCACCGTCAATTACTCCAAGGGTCCGCAGATGGTTTCGGTTCCGACCATTGGCAAGGGCGCCACCGAGGCACAAGTGCAGGCTGCCATCGAAGGTGCCGGCCTACGGTGGGTCGCGGGTACCCCTGTTGATGGAGCAACCGGCCAAGCCCCTGGAACGTTTGTCAGCTCCGATCCCGCCGGCGGACAGAAAGTGCCTTCCGGATCCGTAGTTACCTACCACCTGTCCAAGTCCACCGCGTCTTCGTCTCCTTCTCCTAAGACCCCGTAGGACACCATGACCACCGGACGCTCCACCCCTGCCCACAGAGAGGACAGCATTCCAATGACAAACCAGCGCGTCCTCAACGGGCGGTACGAACTCGGTGAGTTGCTCGGCCGTGGCGGTATGGCGGATGTCTACAAGGGCACCGACACCCTGCTCGGCCGAACCGTGGCGGTGAAGCTGCTCCGCGCCGATCTTGCCCGCGATCCGCAGTTCCATGCTCGCTTCAAACGCGAGGCCCAGGCAGTGGCGGCCCTGAACCACTCCTCAATCGTGGCCATCTTTGACACCGGCGAGTACACGGTGTCTGGTGGTCCGGGCGAGGACGTCCGGGTCCCCTACATCGTCATGGAATACGTGTCCGGCCGGACTATCCGCGACCTGATCCGTGCCAAGGAACTGGACATCGATCAAGCCATCGAGTTCATCCTTGGCGTCTTGTCCGCCCTGGAATACAGCCACAAAGCCGGAATCGTCCACCGTGACATCAAGCCAGCCAACGTCATGGTGTCCGGGGATTCAAACGACGTCAAGGTCATGGACTTCGGCATCGCCCGGGCCATGGCTGACTCGGCGGCTACCATGACCCAGACCCAGGCCGTGGTTGGAACAGCCCAGTACCTCTCGCCCGAGCAAGCCCGCGGCGAGACCGTGGACGCCCGTAGTGATCTGTACTCTGCGGCGTGCCTGCTGTTTGAGATGCTCACGTCCCGGCCCCCGTTCACCGGCGACAGTCCTGTCTCGGTGGCCTACCAGCACGTCCGAGAAATCCCCGAGCCCGCCAGCAGGTTCAATCCGGCAGTGTCGGAGGCATTGGACAGCGTCCTGGCCAAGGGCTTGCAGAAGGACCGCGCCGACCGTTTCCAGGATGCGGCTGCCTTCCGCCGTGCCCTGCGTGCCGCCAGGAACGGCGTTGCAGTCCCTGCGTTTTCCCCCGGGCCCACCGACTCCCAGGACGTCGTACCGTCAACGCAGCACCTTCCCGAAGGTGGCTTGGCGCGCGGCCTGACGGGCGCCGAATTCCTGGACAGCACCCTGAACGGGAGGCTGGACCATGCCCAGGACGCCGGCGACCAGGACACTCTGTTGGCCCAGCATGCCGGCGAACCGGGATCGGAGCCAGATCACGACGGCGCCATGCCGCTTGGTTTCAGCCCCGAACGCGAGCGTTCCCCTCGGCAGAAGTCCCGCCGTCGCGCGTGGGCCGCAGTTGTGGTCATCTTTACGCTGCTTGTCCTGGCTGGCGGTGGATTCTGGTTGTACAACACGGTGAACCAGAAACCGGCGCCGCCGGCGCTGGTCGCGGTACCTCAAGTGGCCGGCATGAGCGAGGCCATGGCATTGCAAGCGCTCTATGGCGCCAATCTCAGCCCCGAGTCGCGCAAGGTCCCGCATGACACCATCGCCAAGGGCACAGTGATCAACACCGACCCGAGTGTAGGGTCTCAAGTGGCGCCGAACTCACACGTCATACTGAACGTTTCAGACGGTCCGGTCTCCGTAACCGTGCCGGCGGGCCTGAGCGGTGTGACCGAAGCCGCGGCGCGTGACCTCCTGCGCCAAGCTGGCCTCGTGGGCGGATCCACCGCCGTAGCCAACAGTCCTACAGTTCCCGCAGGCTCCGTCATCAGCACTAAACCCGCTTCAGGGGCGGTTGTGGGCGCGGGAAGCACCGTTGATTTGGTGGTATCCACGGGCAAGGTGTCCGTGCCCCAACTCGTCGGTTTGAATGTGGCGGATGCCGAGGCCCTGCTCAAGGAGAACGGCCTGGCGATCGCCGTCACCGAGCAGGAGAATTCGCAGGTAACGCCTGGAAAGGTCACGAGCCAGGGGGATGCCTTCAAGTCCCTTGTGGACCAAGGCAAAACCATCAGTGTGATCGTTGCGAAGGCTCCCGCCCCACCCCCTAGCCCCAGCCCGACACCCTCCCCCAGTGATACCCGGAGCCGCGGAACCGGGTTGGGCAGCTTGGGCGGGTTGGGCAGCTTGGGCGGTTAGCGCTGGATCAGGGGACTAAGGGTGGCCGCACGAGCGGCCGCACCAGACATCCCGAGTGATTCGAGCCAGTTGCCGAGCATCAGGTAGCCACCTTCGGTGAGCACCGATTCCGGGTGGAACTGCACACCACACAGCGGTGCCGTGCGGTGCCGCAGACCCATGACCACCCCGCTGGCGGTTTCAGCGGTGATTTCCAGAACGTCCGGGATGCTCTCCCGCACAGCTGCCAGCGAGTGGTAGCGCGTGGCCGTCACCGGCGATGGCAGCCCGGCGAAAACGCTCTTGCCCCCGTGGTGCACAGGCGAAGTCTTGCCGTGCATTAGCTCCGGTGCATGTGTGACGATTCCGCCGTACGCCTCCGCCAGCGCTTGGTGGCCAAGGCAGACGCCGAACATCGGCTTGTTGTTGTCGCCGCACCACTTGATCAACTCGATGCAGACGCCGGCCTCGGCAGGGGTGCCGGGACCGGGGGAGATCAGAACGCCGTCCCGAGCGTCGGCAAGCTCGATCGCCTCGGCGAGGGTGACATCATCATTGCGGACCACTGTGGTTTCAGCGCCGAGTTCCTGCAAGTAGCCGACGAGGGTGTAGACGAAGCTGTCGTAGTTGTCCACGACGAGGATTTTTGTTGTGCTCATGGCTGCTGTGCTGAACCAATCGTTGAGTCGGTGAAGGTAGTGAACTGTGACATCCAAGGGAAGAGGAACTGGACCATCAGGACAAGCGCGCATGCCACGAGGGCCACTGATGTCAGGATACGCACCCAAAGCGGTCCCGGAAGGTGGCGGAAAATCCATCCGTACATGGCTTAGCCCTTTCCGCGCGTCTGCGCGACTTGCTTGGCAATGTCCTGTGGTGGGCCGGCGGATGCGGGTTGCCAACTTTCCAAAAGGGAGTACGCGATGATGCGTTCTTCCGAACCGAAGCGCGGATTGCAGCTGGTCATGGTCAAGTAGCTTTCGCTAGGCGTCGCGCCAGGCTGTGTGGGGACCGGAAGAAGGACGTCCGTCCGCGAGGGCAGCACGATCTGGTTGTTGCGGAAAACGTACGTGTAGTAGCCATCTTTGGTCTGCACATAGATTTTGTCGCCCGGTACCAGGAGATGGATGTTGTCCAGCACCGCGCCATGGGTCTGGCGGTGACCGGCGACGGCGAAGTTGCCGGTCGCCCCGGGCATGCTGGTGGTCCCGTAGTGGCCCAGGCCCAGGGTGTCCAGGATGTCGGAGCCGGTTCCCTCGATGATGGGCCGCGAGTAATCAGGGCCGAATCGGGGAATGTACATGATGCCGATCATTCCGCCGTGCTCGGGAGCCTGCGCAACGACCGGTTTCCCGTAGTCCGGCGCTTTGGCAGGGTCCGCGGGGGCAACCGGCGCCACCGGTCCTGCAAAGTCCTTGGCGAAACCCTGGATGGCCTGGCTTTGCTTCGCGTCCGCTTCGACGTTGGTCCACCACAGCTCCCACGCCACGAAGAGCAACAGGATGACTCCTGCGGTGAGGAGGAGTTCGCCGATGATCTGGACGATTTTGCGCACAACGTCACCGGGGCTCGGCCGTCCTTTGCGTTTCCCCGAGCGGGGCCGCCGGGAACCTTCGACGCCGGTCCCTGTGCCGTCGTCGGGCACCGCAGCGGCCTGCTGCGTCTGCTGCTGCGCCACTGGATCTCCTCTTCACAGGCACGGACGCCCGACGACGAGCGGCCTCCGAAATCCGGCTAGACTTGACTGCTAGTACGAACCCGGAATTGCCGCGTGCACGTTGACCGCTGGAATTTTCCTTCCTGCAGGATATCAAGCTGGCGCGTGGCCATTCATTCAGCCGGCCCAGGAGGATCCGTGCCCGAGTCCAAGCCCCGCAAGAGGGCCGCCCGCCCCACCGAGGCGGCTACCACCCAGCAGTACAAGCCGAACCCCGTCTGGTACAAGCCAGTTATGTTCGGCCTCATGATCATTGGCTTGCTGTGGATCATCACTTTCTACATCACCAGTGGCCAACTTCCCGTGCCGGCGTGGGGGTCCTGGAACATCGTGGCAGGCTTCGGCATCGCGATTGTCGGCTTCCTCATGACCACGCGCTGGCGCTCTTAAGCGGCGACCTCACATTTCAGCCGCCTGCACCGTCTACTAGGCATGACCACCAGGCACACCACCATTGATTCCGCACTGGGCCAGCTCACACTGACTGCCCGGGGCGGGCTTTTGACGGGCATATTTTTCGAGGGTCACTGGCATATGCCGCCTCCGGAATTCTTCGGTCAAGCCGTCCCGGCCAACGAATCCCTGTTCCAGCAAACCGCCGCTGAGCTCAGCGAATACCTGGCCGGCGAACGGACGGTGTTCGACGTCCCTTTCGAGGCTTCCGGGAATCCCTTCCAGGAGCGGGTCTGGGCCAGGCTCGGACAAATTCCGTATGGGGAAACCGTTAGCTACGGGGAACTGGCCACCGAACTTGGTGATCGCAACCTTTCCCAGGCCGTCGGTTCGGCGGTTGGCCGCAATCCGCTCAGTATCGTCATTCCGTGCCATCGGGTAATCGGGCACGACGGGAGGCTCACCGGATACGCTGGCGGACTCGACAACAAGCGGTTCCTCCTGGAACTCGAGGAACCAGCGGCGGCGAAGGAAAGCAAGCTCTTCTGATGGAGCCCAAGAAGCCGTTCGAGCTAATCGTCCGGGAGCACGGGCCCACGGTGCTCCGTGTATGCCGCGCGGTTCTTGGCCCCCACGACGCGGAAGACGGCTGGTCCGAGACGTTCCTCTCCGCATTAAGGTCCTATCCTGAGCTTCCAGCAGGCGCCAACGTCCAGGCCTGGCTCGTCACCATCGCGCACCGCAAGTCCATCGACATCGTTCGTGCGCGGAGTCGCCGGCCAGTTCCCGTGGACGTGCTGCCTGTGAGCCACTCCCGGCTCGGCATCCCCGGCGACGGCCATGCGGAAGTGCTCGACGCCGTCGGGCAGCTTCCGCCGAAACAGCGTCAGGCAGTGGCTTACCACTACCTCGCCGGGCTTCCATACAAGGACGTCGCCGTGCTTCTCGGCGGAACCCCCGACGCAGCGCGTCGAGCAGGTGCCGACGGCGTCAAGGCGCTTCGCACGATTCTCGTCGATAGCTACGTAAGCTACGTGAAAGAAGAGACCCCATGACCATCGACCACAACGAACCGGACGTCTCCGAGCTCCTCGCACCCTTCGAATCCGTGGAACCGGCCGTCATGCAGCGGCTCCACGACCGCCTTGCAGCTGCGGCCGTGGAGCAACACACCCTCGATATTGCCTACCGCACCGTGGATTCCCCGATCGGCAAACTGTTGCTGGCGGCAACGGAGCGTGGCATGGTGCGCGTTGCCTTTGAAGTGGAAGATCACGACGCCGTGTTGCAACTGCTCGCTGAAAAGCTCAGTCCGCGAATCCTCTTCTCAGCTGGCCGCCTGGATCCCGCTGCCCGCGAACTGGATGAATACTTCGCCGGGACGCGCCACAGTTTTGACCTCCCCTTGGATTTCAGCCTTTCGCGTGGATTCCGGCTCAGCGTCCTGGAGCATTTGCCGCAGATCGCGTATGGGCACACGGAAAGCTACGCTCAAGTGGCCCTGGCGGCCGGAAGCCCGCGAGCCGTGCGCGCCGTCGGCACTGCCTGCGCCACCAACCCGCTGCCGGTGATTGTTCCTTGCCATCGGGTGGTGAAATCCGATGGATCGTTTGGCAACTACCTCGGCGGCACGGACGCCAAGCGCACCTTGTTGGCCCTGGAGGCAGCATGAGCTCGGGGTGGACGGAACCGCTGTTCCCGCTTGAGTTGCCGGACGCGCCCGACGCCGGTCCGCGGGAGATCGCACCCGGCGCCGTGCACGTTCCTGGCTGGTTGAGCCTGGAACAGCAGAGGTGGATCATGGCCCGTTTCGGTGAATGGACGCGGGGTCCCGTCCCCTTGCGTGCCGCCGTTCTTCCCGGCGGGCACCCGATGTCCGTCCGGACGGTTTGCCTGGGCTGGCACTGGCGGCCCTACAAGTACACACGCGAAGCCTTCGACGTCAACGGACGGCGGGTACTGGACTTTCCCGACTGGATGGTGCGGCTTGGCCGCAAAGCATTATTCGAGGCATATGGCGACGCCGCCGAAGCCGCCGGCTATACTCCGGACACCGCGCTGGTGAATTTCTACGACGTCGCTGCCAAGATGGGAATGCACCAGGACAAAGATGAGAAATCCCGTGCCCCTGTGGTGTCACTCAGTATCGGTGACAGTTGCGTCTTCCGATTCGGGAACGCTGAGACTCGCACCAATCCGTATAACGACGTCGAACTGTCCTCAGGCGATCTGTTCGTGTTCGGCGGTGCATCGCGTTTTGCATACCACGGCATCACCAAGGTCCACCCCGGAACGGCCCCCGAGGGCTGCGGACTGCCCAGTGGGCGGATCAATATCACCATGCGCGTCACTGGGATGTCGTAGGGCTGGAGCACAATGTCAACAACAACTTCTGTCCAGCTTCCTGTGGAGGAATACCCATGACCCCGCCCGAGAACGGCACCATCATTGGCGACGACGGCCTCGCCCGGCCTCTGTGGGCATCCGTTGACCCGCTCATGCGCGAATACTACGACCACGAGTGGGGCATGCCCGTGCGGGACGAGCAGGGCTTGTACGAGCGCATCAGCCTTGAGGGTTTCCAAGCAGGTCTCTCGTGGGCCACTATCTTGCGCAAGCGCGTTGCGTTCAGGACCGCTTTCTTGAACTTCCACCCGGAAAGCGTGGCGGCCTTCACCGAGGCGGATATCGAACGGCTGATGCAAGATCCAGGGATTGTGCGCAACCGCCTCAAGATACGCGCGGCCATAACCAACGCCAAAGCCACCATCGCCCTACGCAGCGAAGGCGGACTGGTGGACTTCGTGTGGTCCTTCCAACCCGAGTCGACGCCCGAACCGCATACTTTTGCCGATGTCGCCACCCAGTCTCCGGAATCGGTCGCCTTGTCCAAGGCCTTGCGTAAAAAGGGCTTCGCCTTCGTCGGGCCCACCACCATGTACGCGTTGATGGAGGCGATCGGCATCATCGATACCCATCTCGTGGATAGCCATCGTCGTGGCAGTTCTGGAGTTTGGCTCTGATACCCCCATATTCTTTCCACAGAAGTGCGTAACTTTATCCACAGCTGTGGACAATTCATGTGGACATCCACGCACATTGCGCGAAAGACCGCGAGATTCAGGTGAATTCCGGACCTGCACTCTTTTCACATGAAGTTTTACCCAGTGTGAATAACGCTGTGGATAGTGTTCCCGGGTTCATCGAGAGTTCACCGCGGATGCATTGAGAACTTCATCCAGCCCTCTGACCGCCCGATGGCCTTCCGGGGATCGCTCCCGGCTCCTCGATGTGGCTTTGGTCGCGATGTGTGAAAGAATCTGCGTATGAATGCAGATAATAGTGCCTGCTCGCTGGGTGTCGACAGCCAGCACGTTGAGCTGGCCGTGGAAGTGTTCGCGATGCTGGCTGATGCCACGAGGGTACGGATCATCCTGGCGCTCCGCGACGGCGAAATGGCCGTCGGCGCGCTGGCGGACCTCGTGGGGAAGTCCCCGGCGGCCGTATCGCAGCACCTTGCCAAAATGCGCCTGGCGAGGATGGTTTCCACGCGGCAGGACGGAACCAGGGTCATGTACCGGCTGGAGAACGAGCACGCCCGACAACTGGTGGCAGATGCCATCTTCCAAGCAGAACATGCCCTCGGCGGCACCCCTGCACACCACCGCGCAGAACAGGCAACGGCATGAGCAGTCACCAGCAAGTTGATCATCACGACGACCACGCTCATGGTCATGAGCATGATCATGACCATGACCATGAGCACGCCGGACACGACCATGAGCATGAGCACCACGGGGGTCTGAAGGGCTGGCTCTACGAGCTTTTTGTCCCACACACCCACGATGCCGCAGATTCCATCGACGATGCCCTCGAGTCCAGTACACAGGGTGTTCGCGCTCTTAAGATCAGCCTCTTCATACTCCTTGCCACCACCGTCCTGCAGTTTCTCGTGGTCCTTATCAGCGGCTCCGTCGCGTTGCTGGCCGACACCATCCACAACTTCTCGGATGCACTCACCGCTGTGCCCCTGTGGATCGCGTTCGTCCTGGGACGTCGAGCGGCAACTCGCCGCTACAACTATGGATATGGGCGGGCGGAGGATCTTGCGGGACTGTTCATCGTCGTCGTGGTTGCACTTTCTGCGGTGGTCGCCGCCTGGCAGTCCATTGACCGCTTGTTCCACCCGCAACCCCTGCACAACCTGTGGTGGGTTCTCGCGGCCGGACTCATAGGTTTTGCGGGCAATGAAATTGTGGCCGTCTACCGCATCAGGGTCGGCCGGCAGATCGGGTCCGCTGCACTTGTCGCCGACGGCGTGCACGCCCGCATCGACGGATTCACCTCCCTCGCCGTGGTACTTGGCGCCGGCGGCGTGCTGCTCGGATTCCCTTTGGCCGACCCCATCGTCGGCCTGTTGATTTCGGCTACCATCATCGTCCTGCTCTGGGGCACCGTACGCAGCGTCGGACGGCGCCTGATGGACGGAATAGAACCCGAACTCCTCGACAACGCCCAAGCGGCCTTGGAAAGGACCCCTGGTGTCCTTTCCGTGCCGAAGCTGCAGCTCCGTTGGGTTGGCCATCGCCTTCAGGGAGCGGCCACCATCGTCGTCGCCAACGCAACCCTCTCAGCGGTGGAAGAAACAGTCGATGACGCCCGGCATCAGCTTGAGCGCGCGCTCCCAAAGCTCGACGACGTGGTGATACAGCCTGTGACAGGGGCGGCCAGCTGACGGCCGGGGTCCACTCCCAACAGATGCCTAGCTGCTCGGGCTATGATGACGCACTGAACATGGACCCGCTGAGAGGGACCCGCCCGTCCCGCCCGAAATCCACGAAAGAAGATGCCAATGAGCCAGCAAGCGATTCTGGCGAAGCCTCGCCGGAACGTAGAAATGGTGCTGCTGGTAGTCGCCCTTGGCGTCGGCATCGGGGCCATCGCAATGACCAGCGTGGACAAGAAAGAGGCCCTCGACTTTGGATTCTGGCTCCAAGCCGGAACGTTGACGGCGCTGGCTGGGGCCTTCCACGTTGTCCTGCGGTTCAAGGCACGGTATGCGGATCCCGTGATCCTCCCGATCGTCGTGGCTTTGAATGGCTTGGGCATCGCCATGATCCGACGCTTGGACGCGTCAACCGGCAGCACTGCTGGTACCAATCAGCTCAACTGGACGATCGTCTCGGTCCTGGTCGCGGCCGCCGTGCTGTGGCTGCTGAAGGATCACCGGTTACTGCGCCGGTACACCTTCATTGCACTTGCCGTCAGCGCCGCCCTTCTCATCCTTCCCCTCGTCCCGGGCATTTCCGCCGGCGATATCAACGGCGCGAATGTCTGGATACGCGTCGGGTCCCTGCAGTTCCAGCCCGGGGAGATCGTGAAGATCACGCTCGCCGTCTTCTTCGCGGGATATTTGTCCTCCAACCGGGACTTGATCTTGTTGGCAGGCAGGAAATTCGGGCGCCTGCAGTTTCCCAGAATCAAGGACACGGGACCGATGGTCACCGCTTGGGCCGCGAGCGTTGGCGTACTGGTCTTCCAGCACGATCTAGGCATGTCCATATTGCTCTTCGGGCTGTTCATGGTGATGATCTACGTTGCCACGAGCCGAGCCAGCTGGCTGGTTCTCGGCCTGGTGCTCATGGCTGTGGGCGGATACGCCGCGGCGAAGATCTTTTCCCACGTCGGCTTGCGAATCGACGCTTGGGTCAATGCCTTCGACGCCCAGGTGTACACCCGCTTTCCCGGAGGCAGCGCCCAGATTGTCCAAGGCCTCTTCGGAATGGCCGACGGCGGCCTGATCGGAAAAGGCCTTGGGCTTGGAAGCCCTGACCTCGTGCCCTTCGCCAACAGCGACATGATCGTCGCGTCCCTTGGTGAAGAACTCGGCCTGATAGGGCTGTTCGCCATCGTCCTGCTCTATTTGCTGCTTTTCACCAGGGGATTCCGGGCGGCGCTGGGCATCCGGGATGCGTTCGGGAAGCTCCTCGCTTGCGGGCTGTCCTTCACCATGGCGCTTCAGTGCTTCATCATCATCGGCGGCGTCACCCGTCTCATTCCCCTCACCGGACTGACCACGCCCTTCCTCTCCGCTGGGGGGTCCTCCCTCCTTGCCAACTGGATCATCGTCGCCTTGCTGCTGCGGATCAGTGACGCAGCCCGCAGGCCCCAAACGATCGCTTCCCAGGACGAACACGTCTCGGCCTGACGCCCGTCTGGAAATAATTCGGACATGGCCCTTGCGGCGGTCCGTCTGCGGAGGGCTCAGCATTGCAGCACTGTCCTTCGGATCCCTGGGTCTTGCTGACCAGGTTGCCATCGTCGTTGTTCTCCTTGCTGTCGCGGGCGTAGGGATCAGTGTCAGCGGAATGGCTCTTCGGGTCTTCGCCACAGAATCACTCCAGTCCTCCGATCGGCGAACGACCGTCTTCTCCGCAATCCAAGTGGGCGCAAATCTGGCTGCAGCAGCTGGCCCCCTTCTGGGTACGCTGCTCCTAAGCGGCTCAACGGCTGCTCTTCTTTGGTCGGTTGCGGCAGGATACGTTGCCGCTGCCATCGTTTCTGCAATTTTCGTTCCCTCAACGCGACCGCGCACCTCTAAGGAACGGCCACCGCTCACAAGAGAAACGTTCGCCGCGATTGTCCTGGATCGGCAAGTCCGTGCTGCCGCGATCACCTCCGCGACTGGTTGTTTCCTCTACGCGCAGCTCTTCTCAGCGATCTCGATCCACCTCCTCTCCGTTGCCGAGTCCGGCCCACTAAGGTCGTTGGTTTTTGTCGTAAACGCCTTCTTAGTTGTGGCCATCGAGGCTCCCATCAGCATGCTCATGAACAGAAGAATGCGCGGTGGAACGCCCCCCTTTGCATTCATGCGCGGAGGAGTTTCTATCTTCGCCAGCGCGTACTTTGTCATGGCCCTGTTAGGGGTCACACTTCCGGGAGTCCTGCTTGCGGTGGTTGTTTTCTCAATAGCGGAAGCCTTCTTTACACCCATGTTGAACACCGTTTTCGCAGGCATCGGCGGTCACCGCTCGCAACTCGAGCTCTTCAACATGCGACAAATCTCCACGAGCATCGGCGAATCTGTTGGCAGCCTCGTTGGCGGCGCGGTGTTCACCGTGTCCCAAGCTGCTGGTTGGAACGCGGCCTATTGGGGAGCACTTGCCGTGCTTGCCATTTCAGTGGTCGGGGCGGTCCGCAAATGGCCGCAAGACACGGATTTGAACGATTTGCATCAGCACGATTCAGTTCAAGCATCAGATGGGAACGTAAGCCAATGAGCGAAGCCATCATCAATCTGTGTCCAACCGGGATGGTTCCACGCAGGGAAACCGTGCCTCATGTTCCAATCACGCCCGAAGAGATAGCCGCCGACGTTCGGCGATGCGCTGACGCCGGAGCATCCATGGTGCATCTACACGCAAGAGAGGACGACGGCACCCCTACATGGCGGCGCGAACGCTTTGAAGAAATTATCGCCTCCGTCGTCGATGCCGTTCCTGACATCGTTTTGGTCGTCACTACCAGCGGAGGAGGTTGGCAGGACATCGACAAACGCTCTGAGTCCCTCGATCCCCAGGGGACTGCAAGACCCGAAATCGCGTCGCTCACCCTCGGCTCAATGAACTTTCCATCAGGCCCGTCGGTGAACTCTCCCGAAACCATCGAAGCACTGGCGGGTCGAATGCGCCGGCAAGGAATCGCACCGGAGCTCGAGGTGTTCGACGTTGGCATGGCGAATGTCATTCACTACTGCAGGAAACAATGCATCTTGACAGACCCGACCCACCCGGCACCACAAGTCGATCCCGCAAAGGATTTCGGGCTGCTGCGAACGCCCCGGACCTGCGCAGCAGCAGTTCGGGGCGCAGGATTGTTGGAGGTATGGCGTGATGTACGCGACTTGCAATCGCAGGAGTTACACACTTAACAACAGGCAGCTACCCACAAGTTATCCACACTTGGGGAAAAGTATTGGCTTCACCGTGGAAAACTCCCGGAACGGCGCACTTCCAGGGCTACCGGGAATCGGCGAACTACAACCGTGTGAGTTATTAACAATGTTGATAACCCTGTTGATACCTCGTCCCGACCACTGTCAACAGTGAGGTTGTCCACATACCCCTGAATTACGGGCGTCTTATCCACATAACCACAGGCATGTTGGCAAAAGTTATCCACAGCTGTGGACGTTAATCCCAGCGGAATCCGACACCCCCGTCATCTCGGCCCACACAGCCAATCCACAAAGGAACTACATGGTTGTAAGTTACACACATTGTGGATAACCCCTGTGGAAAACACATCCAAGGTCTTGACGGTCTCCGGACACAGTCCTAGGCTGGTTTTATTCAATGAACTCATTGATAAACCGACTGTTTGAATAACTCGATTGAAAAGCAGCTAGAAGAAGCAGAGTGCTTGAGTGCGGCGGAAAGCCATCCGCGACGCTCGGGCCTGAGTCCGGGCAGGGGAGACGCATGCCAGAGACTGTTGGAGCAGCAGTGCTGGATCCTGAAGACCAGCTCAACAGGGCCTTCATGGCACTCGCCGATCCTGTCCGCCGCAGGATACTGGCGCGATTGGCCTTGGGCGACGCCACCGTCACTGAGATCGCCCAGCCATTCACCGTCACCCTCCAAGCCATTTCAAAGCATCTACAGGTGCTGGAAGGCGCCGGGCTCATCACTAGAAGCAGGGAAGCGCAGCGCCGTCCCTGTCACCTGAACACCACGGCGCTGGGTCCCTTGGCCGAGTGGATCGAGAGCTACCGTCTTCAGGCCGAAGAACGTTTCTCCCGGCTGGACGAGCTATTGACCGCTGAAACCCGGTCAGCCGGAGAGACCAGTGCCGACTCGGCCGAAGGGGACTATCCGGAAATGGAGAAGGAACAATGAGCACCAACACAACAACCATTGACGTCGCGGGCGGCACGCCGTTCATCGACACCAGCCGCGACTTCGACGCCGCACCGGATCGCGTGTTCCGGGCCTTCACGGATCCCGAACTTGTGGTCAAGTGGCTGGGCCCGCGGCGCCTGGAAATGCGTCTAGAGTCCTACGACGCGCGGACCGGCGGTAGCTACCGCTACGTACATTCGGACGGCGAAGGCAACGAGTTCGGCTTCCGCGGAGTCTTCCACGAAGTCCAGGAACCCTTGAGGATCATCCAGACCTTCGAATTCGACGGCGCCCCCGGTCAGGTCACCCTGGATACCACCAGATTCGAGGATCTCGGGGGCCGCACGCGCGTCGTGCAGCGCTCGGTGTTTCCCTCGGTCGAGGCCCGGGACATGGCGGTAGCCAGCGGCATGGATGCGGGCATCAAGGAATCGATGGATCGCTTGGAGGAAATCCTCGGGTAAAAGCTTTGAGGAGCAGCTAGCCTGCCGTGGCCCGAAGGACGGTGGCCAGGATCAGAATCCCGGCCACCACTGCCATGCCCGCAGCCTGCAACAATCCCTGGCGCGGTCCACGCGGGGCAAAGGCGATGACGGCCGCGGAGAGCGCACCTGTAACGAGCCCGCCCAAGTGGGCCTGCCAGGCGATACCGGGGACCAGGAAGCCAATGGCTCCGTTGATGGCAATGAGGATCCACAGCTGCCTTGTGTCTCCGCCGCGCCGGCTTTGGACCACCATGAGTGCGCCAAACAGGCCGAAGATCGCGCCGGAAGCGCCTTCCACTCCGGTTGGAGGCAACATGGGTGTTAGGAGCAGGAAACCCACAGAGCCGCCGACTGCGGACAGTAGATAAACGGCCAGGAAGCGAATGCGCCCCAGAACGGGCTCAAGGACTTGGCCAAAGATCCAGAGCATGTACATGTTGAGCACGATGTGCAGGACAAAACCCTGGGAATGGACAAAGGCAGAGGTCAGCATCCGCCAGGGTTCGAAGGCTCCAAACTGCGGAGTGGCGTAGACGGACGCGAAGGCGAGTTGATCCTCCACCACATTGCCTGGAATCAACCACTGCAGGACGTACACAAGGGCGCACAGCCCAATAATCACATACGTCGCCAGGGGCCGGCCTGTCGAAATCGCGCCGCCATACGCCGAGCGCACGGCCGGCGTCGAACGCTTTATTTCATTGACGCAGTCAATGCATTGGAACCCGACGGCGGCCGCCCGCTGGCATTCGGGGCACGCAGGACGCCCACAACGCTGGCACCGCACATAGGAGGGCCTGTCCGGGTGCCTTGGGCACACCGGAATGTCTGCGGACGGCTCTGCCGCCGGGATTCCATAACTCATATGTGGCTCAGGCTCCGGGGGTCAGAGCTTGACGATGTCAATGCTGTTGATGACGACGTCTTCAACGGGGCGGTCGCCCATGCCAGTGCGGACGGCCTCGATGGCGTCGACAACCTTCTTGGACTCTTCGTCGGCAACCTCACCGAAGATGGAGTGCTTGCCGTAGAGCCAGTCAGTGTTAACCGTGGTGATGAAGAACTGGGAACCGTTAGTGCCCTTGCCCATCTGGACGCCTGCGTTGGCCATGGCCAGCTTGTAGGGGGCGTTGAAGTTCAGCTCCGGGTGGATCTCGTCGTCGAACTTGTAGCCCGGTCCGCCGATACCGCGGCCGAGGGGATCGCCGCCCTGGATCATGAAGTCTTTGATGATGCGGTGGAAAACAGTGCCGTTGTAAAGCGGGGTACCGGTCTTGTCTTCGCCGGTCTCAGGGTGCGTCCAGGACTTCTCGCCGGTGGCCAGGCCAACGAAGTTGGCGACCGTCTTTGGCGCGTGGTTGCCGAAGAGGTCAACCACGATGTCGCCGAGGCTCGTGTGGAAAGTTGCTTTTGCGGTTGCGATGGTCATAGCGCCATTCTTTCATGCAGGGTCAACGGCGGGGCGGCCAGGAAGCCGGTTCCGCGCTCGGTGAAATCTTCCATGAATCCGCTGGATCAATAGCCGGTGCCGGTCAAGCCACGTAGGCTAACAACAAACGAGCATCATAATCGGGAGGTAGTTGTGAAGAAATCGGACCGGATTGCCCGCGAACTTGAACACACCGTTGTGCATGGTGTTGAGAATGCCAAGGACTGGGCGACGCCGCGCGTCGAGGCAGCTGTGAACTGGGCAGTTCCCCGTATCCAGCAAGGCATCGACACCGCTTCGCCGAAGCTCCAGGAAGGCCTGAAATCGGCCGCGCACAACCTCGCCGACGGCGTTGCGACCGTCACGCCGAAGCTCCAGGAAGGCTTGGCGAACCTCGCACCGCGGATCCATGACGCCGTCGAGGACGCCTCGCCCAAGATCCAAGACGCACTCAATAAGGCCACACCGGCTCTCGGTCACGCCAGGGACAAGGTTGTTGAGGAGTACCTGCCTAAGCTCTCCGAGCAGCTGGGTCAAGCCTCCGAAGTTGTCCACCACGTCCTTGAGAACGCACCCGCGCAGGTGGATGCCGTCGCCCAGAAGCTGGTGGACTCGGGAGTGGTGCACAACCTCCAGGAGCAAGCACAGGCCACCAAGGCCCAGCTGAAAACCGCGGCCGAGGAAGCCTCAAAGGCGGTCTCGAACGAACTCGCCAAGACCAAGAAGCCCAAGAAGCGCGGACTCTTGATCTTCACGGTTCTGGCAGCAGCGGCGGCAGCCGGAGTTGCCGCATGGAAGGCCAGCCGCCCCGTGGAGGACCCGTGGAAGACCCCGGTCCCAGTCACCCCTTCACCGGTTCCTGCCGCCGCGGCAGCAGAGAAGATTGCTGAGAAGGCCAACGAAGCCGCCGCCAAGGTAGCTGAGAAAACCGAAACTGCAACGGAAAAGGCAAAGGACGCCGTCGAGGACGCCAAGGATGCCGCTGCAAAGGTGGCAATCGACGCCAAGACCGCAGTGAAGAACATCGCCGCCAGCCTGCACAAGGACGAGGCAGGCAAGGAAGAGGCCGGCAAGCACGAGGCAGCCACGGACGAAGCAGGAAAACACGAGGACTAGGCGAAAGCCATACTCGCTTCACGTTGAAGGGATTCCGGTTCGCCGGGGTCCCTTCAATTGTTTGGCCACATGTCATCGAAGACTTCCTCAGCGGACACCGGCCTGATGCTAGATTTATGGTGATGCCAGCCGATAGATATTCCGCAGATGCAGCCAGTAACGCAGCCGTCGCACCCGTGAAGCCGAGCGTTTCAATCGTCATCCCGGCGTACAACGAAGAGAGCGTCATCCGGCAATGCCTTATCGCAGCCGTTTATCAGTCAGTGCCTGCGGACGAGATCATCGTCGTGGACAACATGTCCAAGGACCGCACTGCCCAGATCGTCCAGCAGATGCAGCAGGAGTACCCCGAGAGCCCCATCATCCTGTTGAGCCAGGACAAGATACAAGGACTCATCCCTACCCGCAATTTCGGCCTCAACAACGCTACATCGGAGATCCTTGGCCGGATCGATGCCGACTCCGTCCTGGAACCGGACTGGGTTGAGCAAGTCCAGAAAGCCTTCGCGGATCCTTCTGCCCAAGCGGCTACGGGTCCCGTGGTTTACTACGACATGCCCATGCGTAGGTTCGGGCTCAAAGCCGACGACAAAATGCGCCAGCTCATGCTTCGGCTTGCGAAGCACCAGTACCATTTCCTCTTTGGCTCAAACATGGCGCTTCGCCGCTCCGCGTGGGAAACCATCCGTGATGAGACCTGCCTGGATGAGAAGGACGAGATGCATGAGGACATCGATCTTTCCCTGCACCTTGCCGACCACGATCTCAGGGTGCAGTACTGGCCGCAAATGGTCTCCGGCATGTCTGCCCGCAGGCTCGAGGACTCACCGCGCGACTACCGCTATTACGTGACCCGCTTCGACCGCACTTACAAGGCCCACAACGTCAAGAAAATGGCACTGAAGGCTCCGATGGTGGTGTTCTTCTCGGTCTATTTCCCGGCGAAACTGCTCCGGGCCATTCACACAGCCAACACGAGCCAGGGCGCGCGCCGCGGCGGCATGTAGCAGCGCGCACGGTGACCTTCCGCGTCAATCGGTACCGGGCTCAGTCGGTACCCAGCTCAGCGATCTTGCCTTCGGGCCCGGCTTTGCCGCGCCACTGACCGATTACGACGACGGCGAGTCCGGCCAGGATCAAGGCTAGCCCCGCATAGGTCCCGGACGGCAGGGTCTCGCGCAGGAATACCGCGGCCAGAAGGGCTGCGCCGGGAATCTCCAGCAGGATGATCATGGAGACCAACAGCGGGCTCATCGTGGCCAGAAGGTGGTTGAAGGCGGTGTGGCCCACCAGTTGCGCGCACACAGTGATGGCCACAATCCCCAGCCAGCCGCCGGCGTCGAACCCTACAAGCGGCTGGCCGCCCGCGAGGGCCAATACGGCAACAATGGCCGCGCAGATCCCGTAGCAAAGCGTCGTGTAGGTCCCGGTCCCCATGCTCTGGCGCGCCTTGCCTCCGGCCAACGTGTAGAGCCCGGCCAGTGCGCCTCCGGCGAGGGCCAGAACGTCACCAAGGAAGGCTTTCGGTGAGGTTCCCATATCGAAGCCCGTGATTGCGGCGACACCACCCAGTGCAATGCCCAGGCCTACCAGGACCGGCCAGCGGTGCCGCGTGCCGCGAAGGAACTGGAAGACGGCGATCCACGCCGACTGCAGGCAAACCAAGGCGGTGGCGGCAGCGACAGACGTCAACTGAAGCGCGGTGATGAAGCATGCGAAATGGAAGGCCAGCGCGACTGCCGCGACGGCGGACCAGGTGAACTCGTGACGCGTAATCTTCCGGAACTGCCGTGGTTCGCGGATCAGGACCGGGGAGGCCATGACGACGGCGGCGATTGCGTTGCGCCAGAAGGCGATAGCCAGTGCCGTGACAGACGTGGCGCCGAGGGTTCCCGCGATGAGCGGGCCGGATGATGCGACGCCGAGCACGCCCAAAGCAGCAACAATGAAGTTCACAGCTCAACCTTAGTGAAGTGGTTAACGCAAAGAGTCCCGGTCATTTCTGACCGGGACTCTTTCTTATGGTGGAGGCACGGGGACTCGAACCCCGAACCCCCTGCTTGCAAAGCAGGTGCGCTACCAATTGCGCCATGCCCCCATAAGAAGCAACCCATCCATACTACCCTAGATCCTTCGATGGTTTTCACCATGTCCAGACCAGGCGTCCGGGCTAGTCAACCGTGTCGGTTGCCTTGCTCCAGACCGTTTTCCGGGCCTCGGATTCCTGCACCTTTTTGTAGAGCAGGACGCCTGCGACCGCAGCTGCAACTATGAGCAACTTCTTCACATGCACCCCGTTCCGATTCAGTTTCCTGAACCTCTAGCAAAACCTGTGCAGGTTCCGTGGGCGTACCAGGACTTGAACCTGGGACCTCTTCGTTATCAGCGAAGCGCTCTAACCGCCTGAGCTATACGCCCCGATACCTCTTCGGGCCGAGACATGACTTTACAGCACATCCCGGCCCGATCTCAAATCGAGGTATTTTCACCACTGTTTTCCAGCAGTTTCCCTCTTTTTCCGACCGTTTGGGCTAGTCGTCTGTGAGGGTCACTCCGATGCCACCCACGAGTGTTGCCGAAATGTTATACAGCACGGCGCTCAGCATGGAGAGGGCGGTCAGCAGGACCACATTCACCACGGCAATGATGGTGGCGAAGGAGGCAACCTGTCCGAGCGATGCGACCTTCTTGAGTTCAAAGCCACCGCTTTCCGAACCTGCCAGCGTGCCCAGAAGGCTGTCCACCTGGTTGAAAATGCCAGTGAGGTCCAGAACGGTCCAGAGAACGATCGCTGCAATCACGGTCACAATGCCCAAGGCAACGGACAGCAGGAATGCCATCTTCAGCACCGACCACGGATCAACTTTGCTGACCAGCAAGCGGGCGCGGCGGACCTTTGCCTTCGGTGCCGGCTTCACAAGCCCCGGATTCCCTGCGGCCGGACGCTGCTGAGCCTGCGCGGGCCGCTGGCCGGGTGCAGGACGCTGTCCGGGTGCAGGACGCTGTCCGGGAACGGCGGGACGCTGCCCTGCCGGGCGCTGCTGACCCTGTGCCGGCCGCTGGCCGGGAACGGCCGGGCGTTGACCCGGGACCCTCTCCGCGCCAGTTCCTGCCGGGCTCGAAGCAGATGCCGCTGGGCGCTGCTGGGGACGGGCCGGTGCGTCTACCCGCGGAGTAGCCGACGGCTGCCGGAATCCTCCAGGGACACCCGTACTCGGCTTGGGATATGAGTCCGAATTGCTCACTCGTTACCTCCGGTGTTGTCTTCGTTCAGCTCGACGCCGGACCCATTACCGGATCCTGCGGCCGATCCCGATTCGGCCGTTGCGGTCGCCTCATCGGCGCCGCCGTTTGCAGCCAACGTTACGTCATCGGCCGCCTCGGACGGTCCTCCAAGAGGATTTTCGACACTATTGGCGGCTAAGTCGTTGTCAGCGCCATCGCCGTGCTCGTCGTCGGTATCCTCGCCATCAAGGCCGCGTTCGCTGTTTCGGGCCACCTCGATGATGCGATCGTTTTTGTCCGGCTTCGCGAAGATGACGCCCATGGTGTCGCGGCCCTTGGCAGGAACACCGGCCACAGCAGAGCGGACAATCTTGCCGCCCTCCATGACCACCAGGACTTCGTCCTCTTCGTTGACGATCAGGGCACCAACGAGGTCGCCGCGCTCTTCCTGAAGCTTGGCCACCTTGATGCCCAGGCCGCCACGCCCCTGGAGCCGGTATTCCTCGACGGCAGTGCGCTTCGCGTAGCCGCCTTCGGTCACCACGAACACGAACGAGCCGTCCTGGACGACGTCGGCCGCGAGGAGTTCGTCGTCTTCGCGGAACTTCATGCCTGTCACTCCAGAGGTCGCGCGCCCCATGGGACGCAGCGCCTCGTCTGTGGCCGTGAAGCGTATGGACTGACCCTTCCGGGAAACCAGGAGGAGATCGTCGGTCTCGGACACGAGCTGCGCCGAGACGAGCTCGTCCCCATCCCGGAGGTTGATAGCGATGACGCCGGCGGTGCGATTGGTGTCATAGTCTTCCAGGCGCGTCTTCTTCACGAGGCCGTTCTTGGTGGCAAGCACCAGGTACGGGGCTTGCTCGTAGTCGCGCAGGTCAAGGACCTGGGCGATGTGCTCGTCCGGCTGGAAGGCCAACAGGTTTGCCACATGCTGGCCCTTTGCGTCGCGGCCGGCCTCGGCAAGTTCGTACGCCTTGGCCCGGTACACGCGGCCCAGGTTGGTGAAGAACAGCAACCAGTGATGCGTGGTTGTGACGAAGAAGTGTTCCACGACGTCGTCGCCGCGCAGCTGGGCACCTTTGACGCCCTTGCCGCCGCGCTGCTGCGAACGATAGTTGTCGCTCCGTGTGCGCTTGACGTACCCGCCGCGGGTGATGGTGACCACCACTTCTTCCTCGGGGATGAGGTCTTCCATGGACATGTCTCCGTCGAAGCCCATGAGAATGTGGGTCCGGCGGTCATCACCATGCTTGGCCACGATCTCAGCCAGTTCCTGACTGATGATGTCGCGCTGGCGCTGTTCGGACGCCAGGATCGAGTTGAACTCCGTGATCATGGCCTCAAGCTCGGAGTGCCTGTCCTGGATCTTCTGCCGTTCCAACGCGGCGAGGCGGCGGAGCTGCATGTCGAGGATGGCGCGGGCCTGAAGCTCGTCGATCTCCAGCAACCCCATCAAGCCATCGCGGGCAGCCTCGGTGGTGTTGGACGCTCGGATGAGCGCGATAACCTCATCCAGCATGTCCAGCGCCTTGAGAAGTGCGCGCAGGATGTGCGCCTCTTCCTCGGCCTTGCGCAGCCGGTAGCGAGTCCGCCGGACAATGACATTCATCTGGTGGATCACCCAGTGCCGGATGAAGGCGTCCAGGCTCAGCGTGCGGGGTACGCCGTCGACGATCGCAAGCATGTTGGCGCCGAAATTGTCCTGCAGCTGGGTGTGCTTGTAGAGGTTGTTGAGCACAACCTTGGCCACGGCGTCGCGCTTGAGAACAATCACCAGTCGCTGTCCGGTCCGGCCGGACGTCTCGTCGCGGAGGTCCGCGATGCCTTGGATCTTGCCGTCCTTGACGAGTTCGGCGATCTTAATGGCCAGGTTGTCCGGGTTCGCCTGATACGGCAGTTCGGTGACCACCAGGCACGTGCGGCCCTGGAGTTCCTCCACGTTCACCACGGCACGCATGGTGATGGAGCCGCGGCCCGTGCGGTACGCGTCCTCGATGCCCTTGTGGCCCAGGATGGTGGCCCCGGTCGGGAAGTCCGGGCCCTTGATGCGGAGCAGCAATGCTTCAAGAAGCTCTTCACGGCTCGCCGTTGGGTTGGCTAGATACCACTGCACGCCCTCGGCAACCTCGCGGAGGTTGTGGGGCGGAATGTTGGTGGCCATGCCGACGGCGATGCCGGAGGAACCGTTGACCAGCAGGTTGGGGAAACGCGCCGGCAGAATGGTGGGTTCCTGGTTCTTGCCGTCGTAGTTGTCCTGGAAGTCGACAGTTTCCTCGTCGATGTCACGGACCATTTCCATGGCCAGCTGGGCCATCTTGGTTTCCGTGTATCGCGGAGCTGCGGCCCCGTCGTTTCCGGGGGAACCGAAGTTGCCCTGGCCCAGCGCCAGCGGATAGCGCATGGTCCAGTCCTGGATGAGGCGGACCAGGGCATCGTAGATCGCGGTGTCACCATGCGGGTGGTATTGGCCCATGACCTCGCCCACTACGCGGGCGCACTTGTTGAAGGAGCGGTCCGGGCGGTAGCCGCCGTCGAACATCGCGTAGAGCACTCGGCGGTGGACCGGCTTCAAGCCGTCGCGGACGTCCGGAAGCGCACGGCCAACGATAACGGCCATGGCATAGTCCAAGTAGGAACGCTGCATTTCCGTCTGCAGGTCTACCTGGTCTATGCGGTCGGTCAACACATCGCCCTCAAGTACCGGTTCCGGAATGCCGGCCGACTCAGCCGGAACCTCGGGTGTTTCTTCACTCATAATCTATGATTTCCGTTTCAGGTATATGTCAGTTCTGGAATATTCCTAGGGCCTTGAAGTCTCTAGATATCCAGGAACCTGACATCCTTGGCGTTCTGCTGAATGAAATTCCGGCGCGATTCCACGTCCTCACCCATCAGCACGGAGAAGGTCTGGTCCGCTGCCAGGGCATCGTCCATGGTGACTTGCAAGAGCGTGCGGTGGTCCGGGTCCATGGTGGTGTCCCAAAGTTCGGTGTAGTCCATTTCGCCTAGGCCCTTGTAACGCTGGATGCCGTTGTCCTTCGGGATTCGGCGGCCAGCCGCCTGGCCGGAGACCAGCTTGGCGTCACGTTCACGGTCGCTATAGACATAGTCGTGAGGGGCGTTCGACCACTTGATGCGGTATAGCGGGGGCTGAGCGAGGTAGACGTAGCCGTTCTCGATCAGCGGACGCATGTAGCGGAACAGCAGCGTCATGAGCAGCGTGGTGATGTGCTGGCCGTCCACGTCGGCATCGGCCATGAGGACGATCTTGTGGTACCGCAGCTTGGAGATGTCGAAGTCCTCGCCGATGCCCGTGCCGAAGGCCGTGATCATGGACTGGACTTCATTGTTGCCGAGGGCCTTGTCCAGGCGTGCGCGTTCCACGTTCAGGATCTTGCCACGCAGTGGCAGGATGGCCTGGGTTTCGGGGTTGCGTCCACGCTTGGCCGAACCGCCTGCGGAGTCACCCTCCACAAGGTAGACCTCGCAGCGCGCGGGGTCCTTGGAGGAGCAGTCGGACAGTTTGCCCGGCATGCCGAAGGATTCCAGGGGGCTCTTGCGACGTGCGTTGTCGCGGGCCTTGCGGGCAGCCATGCGCGCTTGGGCAGCCTGGACGGCCTTGCGGATGACGTCGCGGGCCGGGCCGGGGTTTCGTTCCAACCAGTCGCCAAGCTGGTCGGTGACCACGCGTTGGACGAAGCCCTTCACCTCTGAGTTGCCCAGTTTGGTCTTGGTCTGGCCCTCGAACTGGGGCTCAGACAACTTCACCGAGATAACGGCTGTGAGACCCTCCCGGATGTCGTCGCCAGTGAGGTTGTCTTCCTTTTCCTTGATGATGGTTTTCTCGCGCGCGTAGCGGTTGATGAGCGACGTCATCGCAGCGCGGAAACCTTCTTCGTGGGTGCCGCCCTCGTGCGTGTTGATGGTGTTGGCGTAGGTGTGGACACTCTCGGAATAGGCCGTGGTCCACTGCATCGCGACCTCGACGGCGATGTGCCGCTCAGTGTCTTCGGTTTCGAAGGCGATAACGTCCTCGTGGACGACGTCCACCTTCTTGCTTGAGTTCAAGTGCTTCACGTAGTCGAGCAGACCGTCGTTGTACTGGTAAATGACCGTGCGGTGTTCTGCCGCCACTTCGCCGTCAGTAGCAACTGCGTCAAGATCCAGGTCATCGTCGCCTGCCCCTGCCACAGGACGTTCGTCCGTGAGGGTGATGCGCAGGCCTTTGTTGAGGAAGGCCATCTGCTGGAAGCGTGCACGGAGAGTCTCGAAATCGAAATCAGTGCTCTCGAAGATGGTGCCGTCCGGGTAGAACGTCTGGGACGTTCCGGTCTGGTCGGTTGCTTCGCCCTTGACGAGCCCACCTTGTGGCTTGCCGCCGTCGCCGAAAGTCATCCGCCAAACGTGGCCCTGGCGACGCACCTCGGTGTCTACCCTGCGCGAAAGCGCGTTGACAACGGAAATACCGACGCCATGGAGGCCACCGGACACGGCATAGCCACTGCCGCCGAACTTACCGCCCGCGTGCAGGATGGTCATGACAACCTCAACGGTCGGCTTCTTCTCCGTGGGGTGCATATCCACCGGGATGCCGCGGCCGTCGTCTACCACCTTCACGCCGCCGTCGGCCTGGAGGGTCACTTCAATGTGGCTGCAGTACCCGGCAAGGGCCTCGTCCACCGAGTTGTCCACCACTTCGTACACCAAGTGATGGAGGCCGCGCGGGCCTGTGGATCCGATGTACATACCGGGGCGCTTGCGCACCGCTTCGAGACCCTCAAGCACAGTAATGTCGCTTGCACCGTACTCCCTGGACCCTGAGGGTGTGTCAGGCTTATGGGCGTTCTCCTTCGCGGGCTCTACTGCCAAGGTTTCTGCATTGTCGTTAGCCACAGGCGCTTTCGACTCCTCCGTGTTCGATGGTCGCCAGCCGTCACCGCACCAAGGAAGCACGTCCGTCAGGACACACCACAGGGATACGGCAGCCGCCAACAGGGACGTCACTGCTAACGCCGGCTACTTCGTGACTGGCGGATCCGCTTTTACATTCCTGTTCAGCGAAGCCAATCAACGTTCACCGGCGCCCAGTTGTCTATGCCCGATTCTATCGTGACTGAGCGCTGTTCCTTGCAAAACCCGGCGCTAATGCTGACGAATGTACCTGTGGGAGGCCGCTGGCCCCATCTGCAAGCCATCAAAAGAGCACCCTCTAGGGAGCTATACGGTCCGGGGAGGTTTCTCGCCCTGTGCGCCGTTCAAGGAACCCGGCTGACGCGGGTGCCCGGGAAGTTACCCGTAGGTATCCCGGGGGCCTCGTCCATTGACGCTGCGGCCGCCCTTTCGCCAGTTCGGTGCGGTTGGCGCGAGCACCTGAATTGACGTCACCACACCGTCGCCGAGCTCCCTCCGGAACATCTCCAGAAGGCTGGTACTCAGGAGCCGAAGTTGCGTCGCCCAGGCCGTGGAATCACAGCGGACGTGAAGCGTGGTGTCGGTAAAGCTCTCCGGGGTGCAATGCGCCGAAATTTCCGGACCCACCAGGGCGTCCCATTCCGCCATCACGGAACCGACAGCCACCGGGGACGTCCAACCCCGTTCAGCTACTAGCCTCCCCACGACTTTCCCCAAACCAAGAGGGTCCCGGCCACTGCCATGGAATTGGCTGAAACCACGGGTATCACGGACGCCTTTCCGTTTCGGAGCGGCACCGGTACGCGGCGCAGCACGCCGGATTTCGCCCCGTGCGGCGGCCGCTTCGCGCATCCGGTTCAGTGCCGATTGGGCAGCGTCAATCTCGTCAGGGTCCCTGCCCGGCTGGCGTGCGCCGGGGCTATCCTTCTCCATCAATGCCTCCGGGCACTACCTTCACGCGCCGCCCGGCCAGTTCCTCGGGAATGTCGGCGTCGACGGCGGCTGTCACCAACACCTGTTCGGCGCCGGCCACTATTGCAGCCAGCTTACGCCTGCGCTGCACGTCCAGCTCGGCGAACACATCGTCAAGAATGAGGATCGGGGCCGAACCGCCGGTCCGCGTGTCGTCGAGCATGACGTAGTACGAGGCGAGGCGCAGGGAAAGGCACATCGACCATGTTTCGCCGTGGGAGGCATAGCCCTTGGCGGGAGCTTGCCCTAGAACCAATTCGAGTTCGTCGCGGTGCGGTCCAACCAGGGAGATCCCACGTTCCAATTCCTTGCGGCGCGACGCGGCGAAGGCCTCGACATAGCGCTCGGTGAGCTGTTCCACGGAAAACAAGCGGAGGTCCTCAACCCCGTTCGAACCTTCGTCAATGTGCTCGGCGGGACCACCGTCGTCGTCCAACACCCCCTGGATGGTGGAGCGATAAACCGCACCGGCTTCCTTGGTGCCATCCGTCAGTTGCGCGTAAGCGCTCCTGAGGTGGGGGCGGAGCCGCTCCACGAGTTCCAGCCGTGCGTGCAGGAGTTCCGCGCCGGCCCGGGCCATGTGCTGGTCCCAGACATCGAGGGTTGCTTCATGTCCCGAAGTGAACTTCCCGGTGCGAGCCGATTTCAAGAGGGCGTTGCGTTGTTTGAGCACGCGGTCGTAGTCACTGCGAGTCGCCGCGTGCACCGGCATGAGGCTGACCAGAAGTTCATCGAGGAAGCGTCGGCGGTTGGACGGATCACCCTTGACCAAGGCAAGGTCCTCAGGGGCGAACAGCACCGTGTGACAAATGCCCAGGATGTCGCGGGCGCGCACCGGATTCCCGCGATTGATTCGTCCACGATTGGCGCGTCCCGCGTTGATTTCGAGTTCGACCACCGTCGATTGTTCGCCGCTGACAAGTTTCGCGCGAATCAAAGCCCGTTCGGTGCCGAAGCGCAAGAGGGGCGCATCCGTGCTGACCCGGTGCGAGCTCAGTGTGGCCAGGTATCCAATGGCTTCCATGAGGTTCGTCTTGCCGATGCCATTGGACCCCACCAGGACAGTGACCCCGGGGCCGAGCTTGAGGTCAACCTGCGCGTAACTGCGGAAATCGGTGAGGGAAAGATGTTCGAGGTACACGCGTACTGCTGGTTGCCCTGGGCCTAATTGGCCGGACGGGTGGCGTGTCCGCCGAATTGATTGCGCAGCGCCGAAACCATCTTCATGGCCGGTGAGCTGTCCTCCCGGGAGGAGAAGCGCGCGAAGAGCGCAGCAGTAATGGCCGGTGCCGGAACGGCGTTGGCGATGGCCTCTTCGACGGTCCAGCGTCCCTCGCCTGAATCTTCGACATAGTCGCCGATGGAGGCCAAGCCCGGATCTTCATCCAAAGCCTTGACCATGAGATCCAGCAGCCACGAACGGACAACCGTGCCCTTTTGCCAGGCGCGGAAGGTGCCGGGAAGATCTTTGATTATGTCCTTGGCCGCCAGCAGTTCGTAGCCTTCGGCGTAGGCCTGCATCAGACCGTATTCGACGCCGTTGTGCACCATCTTGGCGTAGTGGCCTGCACCCACGCCACCCACGTGGACGAAGCTGTCGGCACGTTCGCCCTCGGGGCGGAGCGCATCGAATACCGGCATAGCGAGCTCGATGTCTTCATTTGCGCCACCTGCCATGAGTCCGTAGCCGTTTTGCAGGCCCCAGATGCCACCGGAAACGCCGCAATCGGCAAACCGGATGTCCTTGGATCCCAGGAAAGCCGCATGCTTCTGGTCTTCGGTAAAGCGTGAGTTACCGCCGTCGATCACCATGTCCCCGGGAGAGAGCTTCTCACCAAGTTCGCTGATCACAGCATCGGTGATGTCGCCGGAAGGAACCATGACCCAGACCAGTCGTGGCGCCGGAAGCGCGGCGATGAGTTCATCGATGGAAGCGACGTCGGCGACGTCGGGATTGCGGTCAAAGCCAGTGACCTCGATCCCGCCGTTCCTCATGCGTTCGCGCATGTTGAAACCCATTTTTCCAAGGCCGATCAGTCCGATGTGCACGGTGTGAACTCTTTTCTGCGTTGGTGGTTGTGGTATTTACCCGACTGTTGTCGTTTTGGGGCCCAGAACGACAACAACTGTCTGGGCCCACCCCGCCAGGGTTCCCTCGCCGGCGGGGACTTGCGAGGCGAGGGTGGCGGTGGGGACTAGTTGGGCAGGCGGACGGGCATCACGAGGTAGCGGTAGTCGCCCTTGTCATCGCCGTCGGCGTCAACCTGGGCAGTGATCATGGCCGGCTTGGGGGCCGTGGTGAAGGAGAAACGCACGAACTTGGTTTCTATGACACCCAGGCCTTCCACCAGGTAGTGCGGGTTGAAGGCTACTGTGATGTCTTCCCCGCTGAGCTGGGCTTCCAGTTCCTCGGACGCCTGGGCGTCTTCGCCAGTGCCGGCGTCGAGGCTCAGCTGGCCCTGGGTGAACGCCAGGCGGACCGGGGTGTTTCGTTCGGCGACCAGGGAAACGCGGCGAACAGCTTCTACAAGCTCCTGCGTCTGGACAGTTGCGTGGATCGGCGTGGAATCCGGGAACAACGAACGGATCTTGGGGTAGTCGCCGTCCACGAGCAAGGACGTGGTGGTGCGTCCGCCGCTTTCGAAGCCAATCAGGCGGCTGTCGTCATCGGCGAGGGCGAGGTGGATGTCACCGCTGCCACCGAGGGTCTTCGCCACTTCGTTGAGGGTCTTGGACTTCACCAAGGCACTGGTGGAAATTCCTGGAGTAACGGGCTTCCACGGTACTTCCCGCATGGCGAGGCGGTACCGGTCCGTGGCGAGGAGGGTGATCATGTCATCCTCGATCTCCATCCGGACACCGGTGAGGATCGGCAAGGTGTCATCCTTGCTGGCCGCGATGATGACCTGGGAGACTGCCTGGGCGAAGGCGTCGCCGGGCAAGGTTCCACTGATAGCGGGAAGTGCGGGAAGCGGCGGGTATTCGGATTCCGGCATCGTAGCGAGATGAAAGCTGCTTCGACGGCACGTGAGGGTGACCCTGCTGCCATCGGTTTCGATTTCGACGGGCGCCGATGGAAGGCTGCGGCAGATATCGGCCAAGAGGCGCCCGGAAACCAGGATTGTTCCCTCGGTGGTGATGTCGGCGGGAATCTCAAGACGGGCAGAGGTCTCGTAGTCAAAGCTCGAGAGGCTCACTGTTCCGGCTTCTGCCTTGAGCAAGAGACCTGAAAGGACCGGGACGGGCGGCCGCGGAGACAACGACCGGGCTGTCCACGTGACGGCTTCTGCCAGGACATCCCGCTCGACTCTGAACTTCACGGAAGGGTGCCGCCTTTCATTGCTGCTGCCAGTGTTCTACCGGAAACTCCCCAGGAGCCCCGAAAACCAGCGCCCGAAACCCGAAAGCTGCAGGGTCCGCAGTAAACGAACTACAAAGCAGCGCCAAGGATGGACGCGATGCAGACAGCTTAGCCGGAAGTTCGGGCATTAACCCATCCTTGGCTTGCTGGCTTGTGGTTCAGAGCAGCCGCGGGCTGCGTCGGTGAGTGGGCGGAAGGAGATTGTTATTTAAGGGAATTCATTTTTTTGGGATTAGTAGTGTTAATAACCCCTGTGGAAACTGTGGATAACTGCTTCTGGACCCGCAGTTCCGCGGTTAAGGCCTGTTCACGATGTGTGGGTGACTGGGTTTTAAACAGGGTGTGGACGTGGATAACCCCCGGGCCCGTTTTTGATGATCCACAGATGCCTTAAGGGTTTTAAGCCCATTAACCGCGCTTGTCCCCTTAAGTATCCACAGGCTTATCCACATGCGCCTGTTAATAAGGTATGTAGTGGCCGCTTACGAATCGCGCTGTTGCTGTTTGATGCGGTTGGTCAGCTCTGTCACCTGGTTGTAGATCACACGGCGCTCGGCCATGAGCTCGCGGATCTTGCGGTCGGCGTGGATCACCGTGGTGTGGTCGCGGCCGCCAAGCTCCTGACCGATCTTGGGCAGGGACATATCCGTGAGCTCACGGCACAGGTACATGGCGATCTGCCGCGCGGTCACCAAGGTGCGCGTACGGGACTTGCTACAAAGCTCTTCCATGCTGAGCTTGAAGTACTCGGCCGTCTGCTTCAGGATCTGGTCAGCCGTGATCTCCTGGGCGCCGTCGTCGGTGATCAAGTCCTTCAGGACCATTTCGGCGAGGGCTACATCCACGGCCTGGCGGTTGAGGCTGGCGAACGCAGTGACGCGGATCAGCGCGCCTTCGAGTTCGCGGATGTTGCTGGAGATCTTGGAAGCGATGTACTCCAGGGCGTCGTCGGGGGCGGATAAACCCTCGCTCTGCGCCTTTTTGCGGAGGATGGCGATGCGGGTTTCGAGTTCCGGCGGCTGGATATCGGTCAGCAGACCCCACTCGAAACGGGACTTCATGCGGTCTTCGAAGCCCGCCAGCTGCTTGGGCGGAAGGTCCGAGGTGATGACCACCTGCTTGTTGTTGTTGTGCAGGGCGTTAAAGGTGTGGAAGAACTCTTCGAGCGTCCGGTCCTTGCCTGCCAGGAACTGGATGTCGTCAATCAGCAGGACGTCGACGTTGCGGTAGGTGGTCTTGAAGCTGGCACCCTCGTCGTCGCGGATGGAGTTGATGAAGTCGTTGGTGAACTCCTCGGAATTCACGTAGCGCACACGGATGCCGCTGTAGAGCCGGCGGGCATAGTGGCCGATCGCATGCAGCAGGTGGGTCTTGCCCAGCCCGGAATCACCGTAGATGAACAGCGGGTTGTACGCCTTGGCGGGTGCTTCGGCGACCGCGACGGCAGCAGCATGGGCAAAGCGGTTGGACGAACCGATCACGAAGGTGTCAAAGACGTACTTCGGGTTCAGTCGGCCAAATTCGTGCGAAGTACTCGGCGGGGTGGGCTGCGGCTTCAGTTCCACGGCCAAGTCGTTCGCGGAAGAGAGCTCGACGGCGGGGGCCGGCTCTTCGTGGATGGGCACCAAGTCTGTGTCGACGTCGATGGCGCACCGGATGTCATCGGAGAAGACATTGCGGAGGGCGTCGTCGAGGGCGTCCTTGACTTGCGTCTGGAGAACCTCGCGGGTCAGCTCGTTGGGCACGGCCACCAGGAGGGTGGATCCGATGAGGCCTTGCGCCTGGGCGAGGATAACGAAACCACGTTGGCGGGGCGTGACGCGATCGTCTTGTTCCAGCAGGCTCAGCACCCGCCGCCAGGAACTTCCGACCGTGTTGGCGTGGTTGGCGTCGTCTACCGTCAT